>CBDBJS010000001.1:0-732724 GCA_965206455.1 Longimicrobiales bacterium
CAGTCCTGGATGCTCACCGACTTGTCCGGGGCGCCCTTCACCGAGAACGTCCCGGGCTCCCAGTCGAGGTCCTCTTCGCCCACCTCCAGCAGATGCGCGGCAATCTTCCGCGCCTTGTCCCGGATCATCCGCGCGGCCATCGCGCCCGCCGCCCCCGCCGTCGGCGTCGACCGGCTCGCATACGTGCCCAGCCCGTACGGCGCCGTATCCGTATCGCCCTCCTCCACCTGCACATGCGCCGCCGGCAGCCCCAGCTCCTCGGCGATAATCTGCGCGTAGGTGGTCTCGTGACCCTGGCCCTGCGACTTCGTGCCGAATCTGGCTATTGCCTTGCCCGTCGGGTGCACGCGCACCTCGGCCGAATCGAACATCTTGATGCCCAGGATGTCGAAGTCCTTGGACGGCCCCGCCCCCAGCACCTCGGTGAAGCTGCACACACCGATCCCCATCAGCTCACCCCGCTCGCGCTTCTCGGCCTGCTCCTTGCGCAGGTCGTCGTAGCCGATCATCTCCTTGGCCTTGTCCATCGCGGCCTGGTAGTCGCCGCTGTCGTACTCCCAGCCCAGCGGCGAGTGGTACGGGAACGCCTCCTTCGGGATGAAGTTCTCTTCGCGGAGCGTCGCGGGGTCCTTGCCGATCTTGTGCGCGAGCGTGTCCACGATCCGCTCCAGGCAGTGCACGGCCTCGGTCACGCGGAAGGAGCAGCGGTAGGCCACGCCCCCCGGCGGCTTGTTCGTGTAGACCGCGTCCACCTCGGCGTACGCGTTCTCCATGTCGTACGAACCCGTGCAGATCGAGAACAGACCAGCCGGGAACTTGGACGGCGCCGCCTGCGCATCCGTATACCCGTGATCCGCCAGCGTCTTGATCCTCAGCGCCTTGATCTTGCCATTGGCGTCGGCCGCCAGCTCCGCGTCCATGTGATAGTCACGCGCGAACGAGTCCGCCTGCAGGTTCTCCATCCGGTCCTCGATCCACTTGACCGGCTTGCCGAGCACCACCGACGCCGCGATCGCGATCACGTACCCCGGGTACACCGGCACCTTCCCGCCGAACCCGCCACCGATGTCCGGCGAAATCACGCGGATCTTCTCCTCCGACAGCCCGACATGCCCCGCCACCAGCGCCAGCACGGTGCGGATCGCGTGCGGGGCCTGCGTCGTCATGTAAACGGTCAGATGCCCCTCGACCGGGTTGAAGTCGGCCAGGCACCCGCACGTCTCGATCGACGCCACATGAATGCGCGGCACGTGCATCTTCTCGCGCACGACCACGTCGGCCTCGTCGAAGATCTTGTCCGTCGCCGCCTTGTCGCCCGCCTCCCAGTGCCAGATGCGGTTGTCGGTCTTGCCCTCCTTGTCGGTGCGCAGCACGGGCGCGTCGTCCTCGAGCGCCTTGAACGGGTCCATCACCGGCGTCATCGGATCGTACTCGACCTCGACGGCCGCAACCCCGTCCGCCGCCGCATACCGCGACGTCGCGATCACCCCCGCGACCTCCTGGGCCTGGTACATGACCGTATCGGTCGGCAGCACCATCTGGGTGTCCGACATGAGCGTCGGCATCCAGTGCAGTCCGTACGCCTCGAGGTCCTTGCCGGTCAGCACGGCGAGCACGCCGTCGATCTCGAGCGCCTTGGACGAGTCGATGTTGACGATCTTGCCGTAGGCGATCGGGCTCCTGACGATGTCGAGCCAGAGCATGCCCGGCAGCGTGTGGTCGTCGATGTAGTTGCCTTTGCCCTGCAGGAAGCGCGGGTCCTCCTTGCGCTTCATGGAGTGGCCCATGCCGCAGATCTTGGCGGAAGTGCGGGGTTTGGCGGTTCCGTTTGCCATCAGTTGTCCTCCCCCGCGCTGGCGGCGGCGGTTTTGGCGGCGGCGTACTCGACCGCCTTGACGATGTTCACGTATCCGGTGCAGCGGCAGAGATTCCCGGAGATTGCCTCCCGGATCTCGGCTTCGCTGGGGTTCGCATTGGCCGCGAGCAGCGCGGTCCCGGTGATCAGCATGCCGGGGGTGCAGAAGCCGCACTGCAGGCCGTGCTCCTGCTGGAAGCCCTCCTGCAGCGCGGTCATGCCGTCGGCGCCGGCGAGGCCTTCGACCGTGCCGATCTCGGCGCCGTCGGCCTGGACGGCCAGGACGGTGCACGACTTGGTGGGCACGCCGTCGATCAGCAAGGTGCACGCGCCGCAGTGCGTGGTGTCGCAGCCGATGTGGGTGCCGGTGAGCGCGAGTTCGTCGCGGATCAGGTGGACGAGGAGCAGCCGCGAGTCGACCTCGCGCGAGTGCGCCTCGCCGTTCACGGTGACGGTGACTTGGTGTCTGGCCATGTCCCTACCCTCCTGCGCGCGAAAGCGCCTTGCGGATGGCCCTGCCGGTCAGGACGCGGGCCATGTTCCTCTTGTATTCGACCGAACCGCGGCGGTCGGCGACGGGATCGGTGGCGTCGGCGGCGGCCTGCGCGGCGGCCGCGATGACCTCGTCGGCGTCGGGCGCGCGTGTGATCGCATCGCGGACCTTGCGGACGGCGCCCCGGAGCCCGCCCTTCTCCACCAGGGCCGCGCCGGTGAGCACTTCCTCCGCCGCGGACGCCCGGATCGGTGCAAAGCCGAGGTTGGTGAGGCCCACACCGGCCTGCGTCACCTTGCCGCCGTCGTCCAGCGTCAGGTGCACGGCCACACCCGCGACCGCGTAGTCGCCGACCTTGCGCTCCAGCTTCAGGTACGCGCCGCCACTTTGTTCGCCGGGCGACGGAATGTGGATTTCGGTCAGGATCTCGCCGGGGTCGAGCGCCGTCGTGAAGAGGCCGTGGAAGAAGTCGTCGACGCCGATGGAGCGCTGGCCGCCCGGGCCGGTCGCCACCACGTGGGCTCGCAGAGCCAACATCGTCGCCGGGTGGTCGTTGGCCGGATCGCCGTGCGCGAGGTTGCCGCAGATGGTGGCGCGGTTCCGGACCAGCGGGTCGGCGATCACCTTGGCGGTGTCCAGCAGGATCGGATACCGCGCCGCGACGACCGGATCCGCCTCGAGCGCCGATTCCGTCACCAGCGCGCCGATGCGCAGGAAGCCGCCGTGCTCGCTGATCGCGTCAAGGCCCGGAATGCGGCCGATGTCCACGATGTTGGCCGGCGACGCCAGCCGCAGCTTGAGCATCGGCAGCAGGCTCTGGCCGCCCGACATGACCTTGGCGTCGTCGAGCTCGCCGAGCAGCGCGAGCGCCTCGTCGAGGCTGCCGGGGGCATGATAGTCGAATTGCGGGGGAATCATTCGTCCTCCTTTACGGACTTCCTAGGGGGCGAGCTCCTTGGCCAGGACCTCGGTGAACTGCTTGAACATCCTCTTGCTGACGTGCTGCATCATGCCGCGGCCGAGTTGGGCCAGGATCCCGCTGACGCTCAGGTTGGCCTCGACCGTCACCTCCGTCTTCGCGGGTCCGAGCTCCACAACGCGGCTGGTCATCGTCATGTCGGCGTTGCCCATCCCGGCCTTGCCCTGCCCCCTCGCGCGGACCGAAGCGGCCCGGTTTTCCTCGTCCAGGTCGAAGGCGACGGTTCCGGTATAGACGGCCGCGAGCGGACCCACGTTGACCGACATGCCGCCCTTGTAGGTGTTGTCGTCGAGCTTTTCGGTGATCTCGGCGCCCGGGAGGGCAGCGGCGACGCGTTCAGGGTCGATCAGGAACTCCCAGACCGAGTCGGCCGGGGCGTCCACGGTGAACTTCTCCTGGATCTTCACGAGCGTTCCAGCATCGGTAGCAGGGCCTCCAAAGACTCCAGATTGTGAGCAGGGACCAGGTCGTCAATGTATGGCAGCGCCGTTTTCATGCCCCTGGCCTCGGGCCGGTACCTCGGGTCCCCCATGAGCGGGTTGAGCCAGATCACACGACGCGCGCGCCGCCGGATCGCCAGCAAAGCCGTCTCGAGTTCGTCGGTGCCGCCTCGGTCCAGCCCGTCGCTGAAGATCAGGATCGATGTATCAGCCGACACGGTCCGGCGCAAGTGATTCTCGGCAAAATCCGCGAGACATTTGCCGATTCGGGTGCCGCCGGACCAGTCCTCGACGTTGCGGGCGAACCGCCGCAGCGTCGCCGCCACATTGCCCGCCGTGATCCACGGGGTGAGCCGGGTGAGCGATGTGTTGAAGGCGAAGGTCTCGGTCCGGCGCGCGACTTTGCCCAGCGACAGCACGAATGTCAACAGGAAACGTGAATACGGGTCCATCGAGCCGCTGGTGTCGCAGAGGACGACCAGGTGGGGCAACTCGACCGCCCGCTCGCGCCGCGCCAGGTCGATCAGCTCGCCGCCGCGGACGAGGGAGCGCCGGAAGCTGCGGCGCAGATCGACGACGGGGCCGCGCTGCGACGGTACCAGCTTGCGGGTCCTCCGCGTGGCGAGCCTCCGCACCACCTGCGTGAGCAGGCGCTCCATCTCGACGAGCTCCTCCTCGGTGCAGGCCTCGAAGGACTTGGTTCGTAGCAGCGCCCGCGGGCTGTAGCCGGGCCTTCCGCTGTCGGGATCCGGGACCTCCTGCGCGGGCCCGGTCCCATGCTCCTCTGCCAGCCTGCGCGCCAGCGATGTCAGCGGGTTGTCCTGCCCGGGCCAGCTGCGGGGCGCACGCTGCCGCCGCCGGCGGGGGCCATCGTCGCGCTTTGGGGACGGTCCGCCCGGGCGCCAGAAGCGGTCGAAGACGTCGTCGAAGATGCCCCACGCCCGGTACTCGACCTTCAGGCTGGTCCGCAGCCCCAGCCGGACCTCGTTCCGGTCGCCGATGTCGACGTGGGCGAGGGACGTGGCGGCGTCGATCTCGTCGCCGAGGGTGACCGAGACGCCGGCGTTCCGCAGCTCTCCGCAGAAGCTGGCAACGTGGGAGACCAAGTCCGAGACCGGGCCGTTCAGCGGCCCGATTGGAACTTTTTGGAACCCGGGAACGCGGTCGGAATGGAGGGGTGACATGGTGCGCAACCTCACTCAAAGGAAGGCATTTCATGAATACCCATTCTATCGCACCACGTCGGCCCGTAGCGAGGGCCTCGCGTTCCTCGCTGGCCGGCACGGCGAGGGCTTCACGTCCGTCGGCAGCCGGCACGGCCCGACCTCGCAAAGTCCGCAGCCTGGCCTTCGCAACCCTGGCGCTGGCCGCATTCTCTTCCGCGTGCAACGAATCGCTCCTGCCACCGATCTTCGGCTCGATCACAGGAACGGTCACCGCGGACGGCACAGGTCTCGACGGCGTCACGGTGTCGCTCAGCAACGGATTGTCCACCATGACCGTCGGAGGCGGCGCGTATTCCTTCGCCAACGTGGACGAGGGGTCCTACACGGTCACAATCAGCGGCTTTCCCTCGGACGCGGAGTTTGCCGAAACATCGGGATCGGTGGCCATCGCGGTCATGCACAGTCGGTCGTGGTGGATTTCGCAGGCACGTACATCCGGACGGCGACCATCGTGGGTTCCGTGACGGTTGACGAGGCCGGGATCGCCGGGGTCTCGGTCGCACTCTCCGGCGTCGAGGCCATGTCCGCTCAGACCGACGCCGACGGCAACTACGACTTCTCCGGGCTGCGCGCCGGGGACTACACGGTCGAGATTTCCGGCTTCGACGCGGACAAGTACGTGTTCGATCCTGCAAGCCAGTCAGTCGCCGTCGCGGCGGGCGAATCCGGCAACGTCAGCTTCGCCGGTGCGCTGACCCGGCTGCCCGGACAGGTCGACTACCTCGTCCGGATCGAGAACGTCTCGAAGGCGTACGACTTCATGTCGAGCGGAAGCTTCGCGGTGCCCATGGGTGCGGACGGCCCCGGGCCCCTGCTCCCTGGCGGGACCTACGAGTTCCACTTCCACGCCGGCCAGGGCCACTACCTCTCTTTCGCCACGATGTTCGTCCAGTCCAACGACCTCTTCTACGCTCCCGACGGGGAGGGGATCGCCCTCTGGGACGAGGATGGCCCGATCACCGGCGACATCACCGACCAGATCATGCTCTGGGACGCGGGCACGGAGGTGAATCAGGAGCCGGGCACGGGTGCCGATCAGCCCATTCGCGGCGGCAACAATTCCGGGGCGGCCGACTCCGACAACACCGTGCGCCTCGCCACCGACGACTTCGGCAACCTGCCGGAGGTCTCGGACGTGATTCGCGTGACCCTCCATCACGACCATGTGGCTCCTACGCAATTCGGGCTCACGATCGAGAACATCAGCACCGCGACAACGCTCCGGACGGCGGACGGAGCTGCTCACCCGACCCCGCTCGCGCCCGGTGTGTTCGTGGTCCATTCCGGCGCGAACCCGCTGTTCACCGAGGGCGAAGCGGATCGCGGCGAGGGGCTGGAAGCGCTGGCTGAAGACGGCGTCGTCGGCGCCTACGCCGCGGCCCTGGACGAGCGATCCGGGTTGACGAGCCTGCTCGCGCCCGGTGTCTACGCGACTCACTCGGCGGGCGCCCTGCTGTTCAACGCCGACGAGGCGGCGAGCGCGGGCCTGGAGGCCATGGCAGAGGACGGGAATCCGGCGATCCTTGCGGCCGAAGTCGAGGCGGCGGGCGGATACCGCGACACGGGCGTGTTCGCGGTCCCGGTGGGTGCCGAGGGGGGTGCGCCCGTCGGCCCGGGCCAAGCCTACGAATTCAACGTGATCGCGACGCCCGGCGACGTGCTGTCGTTCGTCACGATGTTCGTCCAGTCCAACGACCTCTTCTACGCGCCCTCCGAGGAAGGCATCGACCTCTTCCCGGGCAGCGTCGCGCTCGAAGGCGACATCACGGACCAGCTCCTGCTCTGGGACGCGGGCACGGAGGTCAACGCCAAGCCCGGCTTCGGGCCCTACCAGGCGCCGCGGCAGCCGGGACCCAACACGGGGCCCGACGAGGGTGGCGTGGTCAGGATTCTGGAGCCCTGCTTCCCGTATCCCGAGCTCGGCGATGTCCTGCGGGTCACGCTGACGAAGGTGGCCGGCTAGCAGTCCGTGGCCCGGGCGCGTCGGGCTTGGGTCCGGCGCGCCCGGGTCACCAACCCCAAGAAATGACAGACCGATGACGGCACCGCTGTACCCTCCCCCCTCGGAACGGCTCGCACACCCGAGGGCGGGGAGGTATGATGTGTCCACCATGCAGACGAGAGCACCAGCCACCTGGGAGGATGTCGAGCGGATGCCGGACGACGGCAATCGCTACGAGTCGATCGGGGGGCAGCTGTACATGACGCCCGCACCCGTGATCCGCCACCAGCGCGTTTCGAAGCGGCTTCAGTCGGCCTTGATACGGCTTCTTGAGGAGACCGGACACGGCGAGGTCCTCGACGCCCCGTGCCTGGTCGAATTCCCGGGCACCGGCGACCGGGTGCAGCCCGATCTTCTCTTCGTGTCCAACGAGAGGCGAGGGGTCATCACCGAGAAGCTGGTACTGGGCGCTCCCGACCTGGTGGTCGAGATCCTCTCCCCGTCCACCGCGCACCGCGACCGCGGAATAAAGCTTGATCTGTACGCGCGACGTGGCGTACGCGAGTACTGGATCGTGGATCCTGTCGAGGATGTGGTGGACGTCTGGTACTTCGGGGACCCTGCCGGGCACGAGCGCTTCACGGGGGAGATCCCTGTCAGGTTGGGAAACGAGCGGGTGGGCCTGATCAACCTTGACGAAGTCTTCTCACGCCACCTGGACCTGTGGGCGGCGCCTGACCCCCAGCCGTAGCGCCGGGCCAGATGTGATCCGGGGCGACCCACGCTGAAACCCCGCGCAAGGGGTTGCAGGCCGGACACCTTCGTTTCACTACAGTGACACGATAACTTGACGGACAGCGGCGCGATCGGCCATAATTACCCCGATTCGTTTCATTTCTGGCCGGATTACATGTCATACTGATCAAAGATCGTGCCGTTCTGTCGTACATATCCAATCACCCGGAGTGCGGGCGCTCGCAGATTCGCCGTCACGTGGCGCCCGATGCGAGCACGTCCACCGTCTGGAGGGCCCTTCGCAGACTGGTCGACGCGGGGAAGCTCCAGATGGTGGGCGAAGGCCGCGCGACCCGGTATCGTGTCGCCGGAAGCGAGGCCGTACAGGCACACCTGCGCACGCCGATTCACTTCCGGTCGACCGTACGGTACCGCAAGGAATTCACGCGACGCTACCGGCCGAACGAGACCTTCTACCTGACCGACGCGGATCGAAGGGAACTGGAAAAGGCGGGAACGCCCGCAGCGGCACCGCTCCACCCGTCCCAAGGCACCACCTACGCCCGCCGCATTCTCGAGGAACTGGAGATCGACATGTCCTGGGCCTCGTCGCGGCTGGACGGCAACAGCTACGACCTCCTGGAGACCGAGCGGCTGGTCCGGTCCGGCAAGGCCACCGCGGGCAAGGCAAGGCGCGACGCGGTGATGATCCTCAACCACAGGGACGCAATCAGGTACGTGGTCGAGAACCTGGCCGAACTCGACGTGTGTGCAACAGACATTCGCTGTATCCACGCCCTCCTCGCGAACCAGCTCATTTCGGATCCGACCCTGATGGGAGGACTGCGTCGAGCACCGGTCTCGATCAGCAGATCCAACTACGTGCCGCTGGAGAACCGCTTCACGCTACGGGAAGAGTTCCACACCCTCGTCTCAAAGGCGGCGCGGATCACCAACCCGTTCGAGCAGTCGTTCTTCCTGCTCGTCCACATTCCGTATCTGCATCCGTTCGCGCACTTGAACAAACGGACGTCGCGAATCGCGTCGATCATCCCCCTGCTGAAGGCCGACCTGGCCCCGATGTCCTTTTTCGCCATCAACGACCGGGATTACATCCGTGGCCTCGTGGGCGTGTACGAGTTGAATGACGTCTCGCTCCTGCGCGAGGCGTTCGTCAACGGTTACATCGCATCCGCCAGACGGTACCGCTTCGTCCGGCCGCAGGTCATCAACCCCGAAAAGGGCGGACTGGAATACCGCCGCTTCGCCACCAGGGCGATCCGCCGTTGCGTCCTGAAGTGGAAAGCCTTCAAGAAGCGACGGATTCGGCGCATGATGGACGACGCGGACATTCCGCCGGAAGACAGGGACGAGCTGCTCAACCTCCTCCGGCACGACTTCGAGGGGCTCCACGAGGGGAACGTGGTGATATTCGCGCTGAAGCCGGAGGATTTGAGAGGGGCTGAAGGGGCTCCGCGTTGAACCCCGCTGGGGGATTGACGGGCCCCTAAATCCCCCAGAGCACCCACCCCAGCCACACGCTCGCCGCCAGCGCCCCGCCGTAGCACGGCACCTTCAGCACCCCGGAAGACCGTCGCATCCCCAGGTCCATGAGCGTGTGCCGAATCCGGTGCCCACAGTGGAAGAGCGACAGCGAGATCACGCCGAGAAGCGCCAGCTTCACCGGCCACCACCCCACCGCGACCGCGAACTGCGCCGACCGCTCGGCAGCCACCGCCGCGTCACCACTGGGCAGCAGGAACCCCGTCACGATCACGAACGCCGGCACGAACAGCGCCGCCATCACCCCGCCGGCCGAGAACAACGCCCACCAGAACGCTTCGCTGGAACGCTTCATCGGAGCACCCACCAGACGATCACGGCGGTGACGGTCAGCCACGGCCCGTACCCCATCACGATCGCGGCGATGGGGGCCGGCAGCCGATCCTCGCCCAGGAAGATCGGCATCGCCTGCGGCACGGCGGCGAACCACGTCACCGCGTGCCACACGGCTGCGACCAGCGCGACGACGTGCGCCACCATCCACCCCGGGCTGCTCAGCGCACCCACCCACTCGGCGAAGGCCGCTTCACCGCCTCCGAGCTTGGCCAGGGTAATCAGGAAGACCACCAGGTACCCCGCGACAAAGAAGCTGGTCAGCTCCCGCACCATGAAGCGCATGTAGCCGGGCCGCTCCAGGAACCAGGCCCACCTGTGCTGCCGATGATATTGCCCGCTCATGCGATTCCTCCGCTCATACCCCCGCTCCCTTTGGAGCCCCAGTCCCTTTCGGCATCACAAACCGCTTGAAATACTCCTGCGCGGCGCCCGCCTTGGCCTGCTGAATCGCGCCGGCCGGGTCGACGTGCTTCGGGCAGACCACCGTACACTCGCCGACGAAGGTGCAGCCCCAGATCGCCTCGCCCATGAGCATGACGTCCAGCCGTTCGGACTGCCCCTGGTCCCGCGAATCCTTGTTGTAACGGTGACCGAGCGCGAGCGCCGCCGGGCCCAGGAACTCGTCCTCGTGCCCGGCCACGGGACACGCCGCGTAGCACAGCATGCAGTTGATGCACATCGAGTACTGCTTGTACTGGGCAAGCTGGGCGGGGGTCTGCAGGTATTCTCCGCCGGAGGTGTCGTTCACGTCGTCGCGGATGATGTACGGCTTGACAGCCTGCAACTTCTCCATGAACCCGTCCAGCGAGACCACCAGGTCGCGCTCGACGGGGAAGTTCACGAGCGGCTCGACCTTGATCGGGAACGGGTAGTAGTTCTTCAGGAACGCCGCACACGTCAGCTTGGGCTCCCCGTTGACCATCATGCCGCAGCTTCCGCACACGCCCATGCGGCAGCTCCAGCGGTAGGTGACCGACCCGTCGACATGGTCCTTGATCCAGTTGATCGCGTCGAGGACCACCCAGTCCTCGTCATAGGGGACCTCGTACGACTGGAAGCGCGGCTCGGAGTCGGTCTCGGGGTGGTACCGGAAGATCTCCAGCGTCATGGTGTCTTGAGCGGGCATGGTCTTTCCGGGTTCAGTGCGATCCAGGTCAGGGGCTTTCGCCCGTCGGCTTCTTGAGTCCCGACCCCGCCCCGTAGGTGCGGGCGCCCGGAGGCCACTTGGTGATCGTCACGGGCTTGTAGTCGATCCGGGGCGGCGCGCCGCCTTCCTGCCGGAAGGCCATCGAGTGGGCGAGGAAGTCGTCGTCGTTGCGCTCGGGGTGGTCGGTTCGCTGGTGGGAACCGCGCGACTCGGTGCGCTGAAGCGCCGAATTCGCCATCGCCTCGGCGACTTCCAGCAGCGACCCCAGCTCCAGCGCGGCCGTCAGCTCGGTGTTGAAGCTGTTGGTGTGGTCGTCCAGGGTGACGCTCCTGTACCGTTCGCGCAGGTCGGTGACGGTCGCGCACGTGGCCTCGAGCGAGCCCGCGTCCCGGTAGATCCCGGCGCCGTCCTCCATGGCGTCGTGCAACTCGGTCCGCAGCGTCACGATCCGCTCGCCCTTCCTGGACGGGTCGAAATAGGTGCGGCGGACGCGGGCGCCCTCGTCCGCGGCCTGGGCCTCGAGGGCGGAGACGTCGTAGTCGGGGTGGTCCATCGCGAAGCGCGCCGCATGCTTCCCCGCCTGCGCGCCGAAGACGAGCAGTTCGGTGAGCGAGTTGGACCCGAGCCGGTTCGCCCCGTTGATCGACACGCACGCGCACTCGCCCGCGGCGTAGAGCCCCGGCACGTTGGTCGCCGCGTTGCCGTCGGTGTCGATCCCGCCCATCACATAGTGGACGACCGGCCGCACCGGAATCGGCTGATGCACCGGATCGATGCCCGCGTAGCTGCGCGCCAACTCCCGCACGAAGGGGATCTTCTTGTCGATCTTGGCCTCGCCGAGGTGGCGGAGGTCGAGGTGCACGACGTGCCCGTCCTTGGTCTCGATGGTGCGCCCCGCCTGCCTCTCCTTGATGAAGCACTGGCTGAGCTTGTCCCGCGGACCCAGCTCCATCGCACGCTTCTGCGGGTGCCTGGGGTCGCTCACGTCGAGGGCTTCGCCCAGTTCGTAGTCCTGCAGATAGCGGTGGCCGTCCTTGTTGACGAGGATGCCGCCTTCGCCGCGGGAGGCCTCGGTGATCAGGATGCCCGTGCCCGGCAGCCCCGTCGGGTGATACTGGATGAACTCCATGTCCTTGAGCGCGACGCCGGCCCGGTAGGCCATGGCCATCCCGTCACCCGTCTTGATCGACCCGTTGGTCGTGAAGGGGAAGGTCTTCCCGGCCCCGCCGGTGCAGATGATGACCGACTTGCCCAGGATCGCCTTCGTCACGCCGGTCCTGAGCTCGATCGCCGCGCACCCCCGGCTATGTCCGTCGTCGTCGATCAGCAGCTTCGTCGCGAAATGCTCGTCGTAGCGGACGATGTTGTCGTACTTCAGCGTCGTCTGGAAGAGCGAGTGGAGCATGTGGAAGCCGGTCTTGTCCGCCGCGAACCAGGTCCTCTCGATCTTCATCCCCCCGAAGGGACGGACGGCAACCGATCCATCGGGTTCCCGGCTCCACGGACAGCCCCAGTGCTCCAGCTGGATCATCTCCCTGGGCGCCTCGTTGACGAAGTACTCCACCGCATCCTGGTCGGCGAGCCAGTCGGCCCCGCTGATCGTGTCGTAGATGTGGTCTTCGAGGCTGTCGTTGGGCTTGATCGACGCCGCGGCACCGCCCTCGGCGGTCACCGTGTGGCTGCGCATCGGGTAGACCTTCGACACGCACGCCACCGACAACGTCGGGTTCTCTTGCGCGATTGCGATGGCCGCGCGAAGTCCGGCTCCGCCGCCCCCGATGATGATCACGTCGTGCTGGTGAGTCGTTCCGTGACCCATCTTTACCGGTCTCGTCGTGAGGACGCCGCCGTGCGAGGCGGCGGGAATCGGCCGAAGTGCCGCAACAGGTTAGCGAGGGCGGGGGTGGGGATCAAGATCGGGGAGTGGATCATCGAAGTCATCGCCCATGCGTTTCACGAGACCCCGGGCGGTGCCAAGTGCCGGCTCGCTCGCGGCCTCGCTGGCAGCCCCCACCAACGCACCGACTTCCCCCTCGTCGAGCTGGCGCATGTCATGCCGGTCCTTGACCAGGCACCCGAGGGTCTCGCTGGCGGTCTCGGCGTCCAGGCTGTCCCGGTGGAGCGTGATCAACGCGCGCGCCCAGTCCAGGGTCTCCGCGACGCCCGGGGGTTTCATGAGCTGGCGACCGCGCAGCTCCTGCACGAAGCGGGTGATCTCCACGGCGAGCCGGTCGGCGATCCCCGGGACCTTCGCGCGCACGATTTCGACCTCCTTCTCGAACGGCGGGTGCTCGATATAGAGGTAGAGGCAGCGGCGGCGAAGCGCGTCCCCGATTTCGCGGGTCCGGTTGGACGTGAGGAAGACGAGGGGGCGGTGCACGGCGCGGATGGTGCCCAGCTCCGGGATGGTGACCTGGAAGTCGGAGAGAACCTCGAGCAGGAAGGCCTCGAAGCCCTCGTCGGCCCGGTCGATCTCGTCGATGAGGAGGACGGGCGCCTTGTCCGTCTTCGTGATGGCCCGCAGAAGGGGCCGTTCGAGGAGGTAGCCGCGCCCGAAGATGAGGTCTTCGAGGTCGTCCGTAGGGCGCGCGTCGGCGTCACCGGCCGGTCCAGCCATTGACTCGCCCGCGGAGCCGGTGCCGCCTGTCGCTCCCGCAGCCCTCTCCTCCGACGCGATCCGCAGCCGCAGCAACTGCTTCTGGTAGTTCCACTCGTACAGCGCCGTGTTGACGTCGAGCCCCTCGTAGCACTGCAGCCGGATCAGCTCGGTCGCCATGATCCCGGCCATCACCTTCGCGATCTCGGTCTTGCCGACCCCCGCGTCACCCTCGACCAGGAGCGGTTTCTCCATCGCGCGGGCCAGGTGAACGGCGGTGACGATGGACGGCTCTGCGATGTAGTCGAACTCTCGCATCGAGGCCTGCAGCCGGGCGATTTCGGGCCTCACAGGCTAGCGCCCCGCTCCCGCCCTACACATACGCCGCCGGATCCGCTTCGAACCGCGCGCGACAGCCCGGACAGCAGAAGTGGTAGGTGTTCTGTTGGTAGGTGAACGAGGGCCGCGATCCGTCCACGGGGACGGTCATGCCGCAGACCGGGTCGGTTGTGGATGCAGGTGCGCCTGCGGGAGTTGCCGCGGGCTCTTCCCGGGCTTCCTCATCGGCGCGCGACTCGGCGGCGGCCAGGGCCACGATCTCGGCCAGGATGCTGACCGCCACTTCCTCCGGCCTCACGGCCCCGATGTCGAGCCCGGCCGGGCCGCGCACCTGCGCGATCCGGCTGCCGCACACACCCCGCGCGGTGAGGTAGTCGCGCACCTGCGTCATGCGCTTCGGCGACACCACGACGCCCAGGTAGTCCGCCCGGGCACCCAGAAGCTGCTCGACGGCCTGTTCGTCGCCCTGCCCCATCGTGGCCACGACGGCAAGCAGTCTGGCGCCCGGCGGGCGTCCGGCGTATCCGGCCACGACCCCGTCGAGCCGCTCGATGCATTCGTCGGCCTCGGTCGGCCCGGCTTCGCCCTCAGGCGCCACCACAACGACCCGGTAGCCCATTGCCTTGCCCAGGCGGGCAACCGCCCGCGCGATCGGTGAGGATCCGGCGACCACCAGTCGCGGCTCCGGAAAGACAGGATTGATGTGCACTTCGACCTTCCCTTCGCTGCCGCAGGACATGGGAACCTGGACCAGGTCGCCGCGCGGGTCCGGCGTGCCGCCGAATGCGAGGAGGCGCGGCTTGCGATCCCGGAGCGCCGCAATGGCGTGGCTGACCACCTCGGGCTGGGTGCAGCTCCCGCCGATCCAGCCGTGAACGGTGCCGTCGGCGGTGATCACGGCGGTGTTGCCGGGGGTCGCCGAACTTGGGCGCTCACGGCGGACGACCATGGCCACCGCGTAGGGGCGCTGTTCGTCGAGCAGCCCGGCGGCGACGCGGAGCAGGTGGCTATCCACGGGCCGGCCCGCTGTGGGCAGACTCGCCGGCCATGCTCGGCACAAGGCGACCACCAGGCTCCAACCCGCCGCCTCCCGCCAAATCTTCCCGGACCGCCTCGTAGTCGGCCGGCCGGTCCAGGTCGCGTAAAGCCTCGGCCGGCCACTCGACCTCGATGGCTTCGTGACGGTGGCGCCGGACGACCTGGCGACCGCACCGCGCGTCCATGTCCATCAGCTCGCCGAAAAGCGACCGGTCGTAGAGCATCGGAGGGGCGGTGACATCGCCGCCGTAACGCGAAACCACCAGGGGGGCGCCGGAATCGTGGTAGCGGGTGACCACTTCCCGCACCATCGCGGTGGTTACAAGGGGCATGTCCGCCAGCATGACGATGGCGGCGACGCAGTCCTGTGCGGCGACGCAGTCCTCTGCGGCGTCGCTGTCCTCTGCGGCGGGGCCGTCGTCGTCCGAGGCGCCGCTATGCCCGCCCAGCGCCGCGATCCCCGCCGCGACCGACGTGTGCTGTCCGGCGCCATGATTCGTATTAACAACAGTTGTCAGCGCGAAAACGTGCAATTGCGCCGCCACCGCCTCATGCGCATGCCCGGTCACGACGACCACCGGATCGAGCCCGGCGTCGATCGCGGTCCGCGCGGCGCGCTGCACGACGGTCTCGCCGCCCAGCTCCAGCAGCAGCTTGTTGCGCCCCATCCGGGTCGAGGATCCGGCTGCCAGGACGATCCCGGCGACGCGCCCCGAGCTGCCCGGGTTCCGGCCGGCCGCCCCGCTTGGCCGCTGCCCGGCGACGTTCACCGGCCGGCCCCGTCACGACCGACATCTTCCGCGCTCTCCAGCCATGCCGACCACCACAACGCCGCCAGCATGTCCGCTCCGGCGGCGATCCGCGCGGCGGCGAAGTCTCGCGCACCCGGATCGGCCGGCGCTTCCGGGTCGAAACCCGCGTCGCGGTCAAGCCGGTACAGCGTCTCGACCTCTTCGTGCGAGGCCATGATGTGCCCGACGACCGCGCCCCGGACCGACCCCGCCACCGACGGCGGCGGACCCGTCCGCGTGTGACGTGCCACATCGTCGTCCGTCACGTGCGCTTCCACGAAGTAGCGTTCGAAGCGGGCATGGAACCCGTCGTCGCGCGTGTAGCCTTCCGGGTTCGGGGTGTCGGCGTCCCAGCCGTTGAAGTGGATCGTGGTGTGGTGCGGCTGCGAGGCGTCGGTCACATAGTGTCCGAGGATGCCCGCGTCATCAACGATGCGCTGCTCGATCCACGAGCGCCGTTCCGGATCTTCTTCGACCCGCCAGCGCCGCCACGAGCTGACGATCCGCTGGTACAGTTCGACGATCCGGAAGGGAAGAAAGCCCGCGTCGCGCTCGGGCCGCTCGATCCCGGCCTCGTACAGCATTCTCAGGAATACGAACCGATCGGGGGCGTCAAGGACCCCTGCGGGAACGTTTTCGAGGTCGATGTAATGGTCGTAGGCGAAGGCCTGGTCCATCTCCCGCTGTTCGCGGACCCGCCAGCGGTCCGGCTCGGGGTTCAGGTGC
Organism: Longimicrobiales bacterium; assembly: GCA_965206455.1. Classification (GTDB taxonomy): domain Bacteria; phylum Gemmatimonadota; class Gemmatimonadetes; order Longimicrobiales; family Gaopeijiaceae; genus Bin94. Next base: position 16,207 of record CBDBJS010000001.1, read on the forward strand.
ACCAGTTGCGCGCCGGCGTCGCGGAAGAAGGAGGGCATCTCGGCGGGGAGGACAGCAACCGCGGCCCGTGCAGCCATTTCATGGCCCACGAAGCCCCAGGGAGGGTTCGGCGGAACCCGGGGGGGAGGGGCCAACAACTCGGGCGCCGCCAGGGCCGTGGGGGACATCGGCGACGGAGCGATGTCTACCGCCAGGCCACCCACCGGCAGCGCCGCCAGGAGAAGCGTCCGTGCGCGAGCCATCGGCGGCATCGGCTAGCCTGCCCTGTTCACGTCGCCGCCGACCGGCTCGCGGTCCATGACGTACGGTGATCTCTGGACCGTCGGCATGATCAGCAAGTTCAGCACGTTGACGCGGGGGCGCGTGTTAAGGACAAAGAGGATGGCGTCGGCGATGTCTTCGGGCATCAGCGAATCTACGCCCTCGTACACGGTCGCGGCCCGTTCGGCGTCGCCACGAAAACGGACCAGCGAGAACTCGGTTTCGACCATCCCGGGATCGACGGACGACATCCGCACCCTTGTGCCGATCAGGTCGACGTTGATCGCGTCGGTCAGCGCCCGCACCGCGTACTTCGTGGCGCAGTAGACGTTGCCCTTCGGGTAGACCATGTGACCGGCGATGCTCCCAAGGTTCACCACATGACCGCTATCCCGCGCGATCATCCCCGGCAGCAGCGCGCGCGTCATGTTGAGGAGGCCCTTGATGTTCGTGTCGATCATGTCGTCCCAGTCGTCGTCCTTCCCCTCCTGCACGGTGTCCAGGCCGCGGGACAGGCCGGCGTTGTTGATCAGGATGTCGACGGTCACGCCCTCGCGTTCCAGCCAGTCCGTGAAAGCGATCACGCCGGCGCGGTCTCGAACGTCGAGGACGCAGGTACGGACCTCGGTGCCGCTGCTCCCCGCGATGTCCGCCGCCATGGACTCCAGCCGGTCACTCCGGCGGCCGATCAGGACGGTGTGCACACCCGCGTCGGCCAGGCTCCGGGCGGTCGCTTCGCCGATACCGGCCGTGGCCCCCGTCACGATTGCGGTCTTTCCTCGGATTCGGTTCATGAACGGTTCTGGTGCGGTCTGCCGGGTAGGTGAAGGCTGGCTCTCGGCCTGGGGATGAGGCCCTTGATCCGGGCACGCCATACTAACCGCACGGGAATGGCACCAGCAAGCCCGATTTTGGCTCCAGTTCCCAGGGAGGCGGCTACAAGTCGTCGACATGTAATGTCAAGTTTACATATTGTAATGTAAAGTTGACATATTCACCGTCTCCAAAACAGCTCGGGCGTCCGTCGGAACGAAGATCGTCCGTGTAGCACCCGGCTCGCCACCGTCAGGCAGGCTCACGGCAACGCCCAGTCGCGATCCGTGCGGAGCATCGCAGAGCAGGAAGAGACCCCGTGCGTCCGTCGTGGTGACCGCGGTGGCGTAGTGCCCGTCACGGCCGTCGTCCCACAGATAGGGCGGCTCGCCCTTGTAGCCCGGCGGGGAAGCGAGGGGCCCGGACCGGTATCCGGTCGCCGCCGGCCAGCGTACCTCCACCCGCGCACCGCCTACGGGTTTTCCGTCCGCAGCGAGCACGCGTCCCAACACCGAGGCTGTCCCGTCGGGACGCGGGGAGCCGCCGCACGCGGAGTCCAGAATGTCGGCGAGCGCGGGCACGCGCAGCCTGGCATAGCCCACCTCCCCGAGCTCCCCCTCGACCGTCGTTTCCGGGGACGCCAGACCCCAGATGTGGAAGATCGGACGCAGGACCCTCAGAGCATACCGGCCCGGACTCAGGCCGCTGAACAGAAACGAACCGTCGTCGTCCGGGATGAGCGGCAGTCCCGCTCCCACGACCTCGACCTGGACCAGCTGACCAGGGGGTCCCGTCCCGGTCGAGTCGGTGACCACCCCGAAGATGGATGCCGACTCCGAGTGCAGGACGGTCCTGCCCCGTGCGTCGGTGATCGACTGGGTGACGCCGCCTTCTTCGCGGTACGCGGACCGGCGGACGCGTCTCCTCGAAACCTCGAGGCGCGGCATCCGGATCCACCACTCACGCACGATCCAAGCGCCGTCCGGGAGTCTTGCAAAGGACACCTCGCCCCCGGGCTCGCCAATTTCACGCGTCCTGAGCAGATTGACGTACCCGAACTCGAGCCAATCCAGCTCGGCGGTCTCCGCGTCCAGCCAGAGGACACCCACGATTTCGGGAACCCAGCGTTCGGGAACCGGCTCGAACATCAGGCCGATCCGGCCATCGCCCCCGTCACGCACGCTGAGACAGTGCGTGTCCAGGAACGCGTCGGAGAGGAGCGCCCCGGCGTCGGGGGCATAGTAGATGGTCGTCGAGTCTCCCTCCGCCTGGACGAAGCCTTCGGCGGCGAGCTTGTCGATGGGCGCGGACACGAAAGCGGCTTCGTGGTCCGGCGAGACTGCCGCAGAATCCGTGAGTACGAAAACTCCGTCCCGGTCCAGCGTCCGCTCGAAACGCTTCAGCGTGTAGGTGTAAAGCGAAGCCTCGCGGGTCCACGCCTCGGCCGCGAGCGCTTTCCGCACCTCTTCCCAGACGCGCGCCGTCACCTGGCCTTCCTCCGGCCGCACCTCGCACCGCCTCCCGGCCTCCACGTCGAGTCCGGTCAGGACGACCGGTTCAATCGGGACATCGATTGTCAGAACGACCTCATCGGAACCGGCCGTGAAGCGGTCCGTGGTCGCGTTGGCGTACCCGATCCGCTCGACGGTCACGTAGTGCGTTCCCGGCACGCGCGCCTCCAGTGTGAACTGCCCGGCCGCGTTCGTGAGCATCTGGTCCGCCTGGTCGCCGCTCTCGTTGAAGAGGATGACCATTGCGCCGGATACGGGAACGCCCGTGCCCTCCTCCACAACCACGCCTGTGATGGGCTGCGCCGCCGCGCGAAGCGGGGCGAGGCCGATCAGGAGGGTGAGAAGCAGGCGAAAGCGCATGCGGGAATGGTAGGGGGGCAGGGGGATGGGCGCTTGTGATCGTACACCGTTCGGGCTCCGGGGTTCGGCACGGCCTTTCGTCCACTGCGAGCTGGTCGCACCTGCGGCTTACGAAGGCGCAGCGCTTCCAAATTGCACCACACTCGCGCAGATTGGGGGCTTCGTGGCCGCTTCTCGCGGGCCGCGCAGTCGCATACCGCCTCGCCTACCCCAAAGGAGCCCCCTCGACATGTCCGACGCCAAGGTCACCCACTACCGCGTGGCGGAGCAGCCGACCGAGCAGTTGAATCCGCTGATCTCCCGCAGTCTGATCACCGGTGAGCGTGCCATGCTCGCCCACGTGTATCTGAAGAAGGGCGCGGTCGTACCGATGCATTCGCACGACAACGAGCAGATCACCTACGTCCTGGAGGGGGCGCTCAAGTTCCGGATCGGAGACGATGGGCCGCAGGATCTGGTCATCCGTTCGGGCGAAGTCCTGCACCTGCCCAGCAACGTCCCCCACGAGGCCGAAGCTCTGGAGGATACGATCGACGTCGACGTGTTCACCCCGCCGCGGCAGGACTGGCTGGACGGCACGGATTCCTACCTGCGCGGCGACGCCGCCACGGAGGAATAGCGCGATGGCCGGCAAGCTCGGTAGCAGTCCGTGGATCTGGAAGGACGGCGAGTTCATCCGCTGGGAAGACGCCAACGTACACATCCTGAGTCTCGCGGTGCAGTTCGCGGCGTCCGTCTTCGAGGGCGTCCGCTGCTATGAGACCCCGAATGGCCCGGCGGTCTTCCGGCTCCGCGCCCACCTGCGGAGGCTGATGGCGTCCAGCCGCACCTACCGTATGCAACCGGAGCACTCGGTCGACGAGCTCGCCGAGGCGGTGTACGCGACCATCCGCAAGAACGAGCTGAACTCCTGCTATGTCCGCCCGATGGTGCTGCGGGGCTACGGGGCGGCGAGCATGCACCCCGAACAGAGTCCCATCGAGACGTACATCCCGATGTGGCCCTGGGGCGCCTACCTCGGTGAAGAGGGGCTGGCGAAGGGTGTGGACGTGTGCGTGTCGTCCTGGAACCGGCCGGCGCCGAACACCTTCCCGAGCGGGGCCAAGTCGGCCGGGAACTACCTCGGGTCGACGCTGATGGTCATGGAGGCGGCGGCTCACGGATACGCCGAGGCGATCGGGCTGGGGCCGGGCGGGCTCGTCAGCGAGGGGAGCGGGCAGAACCTCTTCCTGGTCGTGGACGGCGAGGTCATCACGCCGATCCTGGACGGGACGTCCCTGTCGGGGATCACCCGCCACACCGTCCTGAAGATCTCCGAAGAGCTGGGGTTGACGGTGCGCGAACAGCTGGTGCCGAGAGAGATGCTCTACGCCGCCGACGAACTGTTCTTCACCGGGACGGCATCGGAGGTGACGCCGATCCGGTCGGTCGACCAGCTGCAGGTGGGCGAGGGCCGGCGCGGGCCGGTCACTGAGCGGATCCAGACGCGGTTCCTGGAGCTGGCAAAGGGGATCGGGCCGGATCCGTGGGGGTGGGTGACGTACGTCTAGCGAGCGGCAAGCGCCGGGCTGGCAAGTGCGTTCTCGACCTCAGGCGCGAGCCCGGCGGCGGTCTTCCAGAGCCTTCCGAAGCTGTCCCTCGTCGGCCCTCTGATAGCACCGAAGCACCGTCTTGGCCGTCTTCCAGCCGCCGAGTTGGCAGAGCACCTTCAACGGCTGGTCCATCAGGTCCGAAGCGAACTTCCGCCTCAGCGATCGGGTGAGCCTGCGCCCGTTCTCCCGCCACTCAATCTGGTATAGACCGGTCTTGGCGTCGGGGGTGGAGTGGCGGGGTAACACGGCGGACAATACTTTGGCCGGGTCTTCCCTCTGACTCACTCGAAACGAAGCCGGGATTGGATGGTCGGAAACCTCAAGAAGGTGCAGGGGCGGTTCGTCTATCGGAGGCGCCGCCAAAAGCGACGGAATGAGCGGGGGCGAGGTGGCAGGCAGTAGTTCGGCGTGGGCCGCCGGCCCGAAGCCCGTCCCCTGGTGCAAGGGCTGCAAGCGTGCCGTCCCGGTCTCGGAGGCGCGGGCGATGGCGCACGGGAACTACTACTACCATGTGGTCGCGCGCGCGGCGACCGAGATCGGGTCCGGTGCCCGGGAGCGGCGGTGCGGCAGGATCGAATGGCGGACCTACGCGCCTGAACGCCGTGCGCCAGCGGGGGAAGGGCCGGAATGAGCGGGGGCGAGGAGACGCATTGCGAGCGAGGAGGCGCGTTAGGATCAGTCCGTGTGGCCCGTGTCTGTCGTGCTGCCGGACTACTGGTGGCTGACGGACCTGGCCCGCTTGGCACCGATTCCGCAAGTTACCGGCCTGCGCTGAACGGCTTGGGGTTGCGCCACGGCCGTCGGAGCGGCTATGCCGATCCGGGCCTCAAGGCCCTGGACGGGAGCGACCCCTGAAGGGCGGGGGGCGAGGGGGGTCGCTAGCGAATTCCCGCCAATCGACACGACTCTCCCGGCTTTTCGGTACGACGTGACCAGATGCGAACTGTACGGCAAGAATGGCAGATCGTGCAGTCCCAGTGTGACTTACGTGATCTCTTGCCGCGATTTACGCCTCATGTGCTCTGCCGGGCTGGCAGCGTGTCGGTGGCGGCAATCACGTATGTGGACGCCCCCGGGTAGGCAAGCGTGACTTCGGAACCGAGTGGATGGCAGTCTGGTCAGGTACTGTCGTATGTCCGGCCTCTTGATGCAGCCCTCACTCGAGTTCCTCACGGGTCCTTGACATTCCCCGAACCATCTTTCTACTATCAACTAAGTTGTTGGGAGATCAATTCGAACCAGGAGGGAATCATGCGCCGCTGGACAACCGTTCTCGTTGCCGTGCCGCTCGTAGCACCCACCACCCAGGAGTCCGCCAGAATCCGCCCCTCCGACGCCTCACCCGGTCCGGCTCGGGTTACGTCCATTCCACGAAGAGTCCGCACATGCTAGCCCACCGCTGGATTCAAGCCGCCGCCGTGCCGGTACTGGCGCTCACCGCTACACCCCATCCCGCTCGCGCCCAGGCGCCCCATACGAGACCGGCCTCCGAAATCCGCCTGTCCGCCGAACCGATCCTCTCGGTCGGGAGGCTTGATGGGCCGGACGAGTACCTCTTCGCCAGGATCAACGCCGGCGCCAGGCTCCCCGACGGCAGCGTGGTCGTGTCCGACCAGGAGAACTTCCGGGTCCAGCGGTTCGGCGCGGGTGGGGAGCACCTGTGGAGCCGCGGCCGCGCGGGTGAGGGGCCGGGCGAGTTCAGGAGTGTGCAGATCGTGGAGGGCTGCGCAAGCGAGGAGTCGATCGTCGTTTCCGACAGGCGGAACGCGCGGGTCTACCTGTACGACTGGGAGGGAGACCTCCTCGACGAGTACCGCTTTCTGTACAACGGATTGCCGCTGCGCGACTTCGTGTGCGCACCGAACGGGCGCCTGGCCTTCACGAGCAACAGTCTCCGCATGGGCGAGGAGGAGGTCGAGCCCGGGGCGCTACACCGCGTACTCCTTTCACTGGGCTTCGCCGAAATCGGCGACACCGCCGCAACGACGTTGCGCGAGAGGATTCCCGACCGCGAGCAGAGGTCCCTGGGCGCTGGCATTGCCATGCTTGGCAGCATCTGGAACCATGACATAGCGCTGGCAGCGACCGACGAAGGAACGTGGCTCGGCACCAGCGACGACTACGAGGTCGAGCTGATCGGCTGGACGGGCTCGACGATTCGCCGGATCCGCTGGGAGGGGCCGGACCTGGCCGTGGCCCGGGAGGATGTCGACCGATACCGGGACGCCCTCGAGGCAAGCTACCGCGACGACGACGATCCCGACTGGCGCGCGCGCTTCCAGAGGCACTGGGACCGGGAGAGCGAGATCGTGCCGGACGAGTTCCCCACGTACGACAGGCTCATGATGGGAGACGACGGCATGCTGTGGGTGCACGACTACGTGCGCCCGGGGGAGCGGAGCGAGTGGTTGGGATTCGATGAAGATGGCAGGTGGGTGCGTACCCTGGTGCTTCCTGCCCGGACCGGTCTGCTGGACATCGGGCCCGATTGGGCGCTGGTAACGACACGGGATGAGCTGGGGGTGCAGCGCGTTGAGGTGCGGGGGTTGGTGCCAGCATGACAAGGACGGCCCAGACGGTGCTTCAGTGTTATCAGCGCGCCGACGAACGACAGCTTCGGAAGGCACTGGAAGCTCGTCGTAGACATCGTGCCGGGCTGGCAGGACGCTAGCCCTCCAGGTCCAGCGCGAGCACCGCGCCGAGCAGGACATTCGCGCCGCGGGTGATGTCATCCGGCGCGGTGTATTCCCGGGGCGAATGGCTGATCCCGTCCCGGCTCGGGACGAAGATCATGCCGACGGGCCCCAGTTCGGCCATGCTCTGGGCGTCGTGTCCGGCGCCGGAGGGCATCCGCACATGGCTGTAGCCGAGCTCGGCGGCGGACGCCTCCACGATGTCGCGGAAGCGGGGATCGGTGGGAGCAGCGAGGCTCTCGTAGAAGTGGGCGAAGTCGATGGTCACGTCGCGGGCCTGCTCGATTGCGCCGGCACGGGCTTCGATCTCGCCGAAGACGCGCTCGATCTTCGCCATTTCGAGGTCCCGGATCTCAAGCGTGGCGCGAACCTCTCCCGGCACGACGTTCGGCGCTCCCGGCACGGCCTCGATCCAGCCGACCGTCGCGACCTGCCGCCCTTCCATGGTGGTGGCGACTTCGTTCGCCGCGCGAACAAAGTCGGCGGCGGCGACGAGCGCGTCCCGGCGCTGGGGCATGGGGGTCGTCCCGGCGTGGTTCTGCGCGCCCCGCACCGTGACGTTCCAGCGACGGATGCCGACGATGCCCTCGACGACTCCGATCTGCGTCCCGTCCGCTTCGAGAAGGCCGCCCTGTTCGATGTGCAGCTCGAAGAAGCCGGCCATGCTGCCCGGTTCGCGCCGCGCGTCGTCGAGCCGCGCCGGGTCTCCCCCGAGGCGCGCGGTGCCGTCCCGGATGGTGAAGCCCGAAGCCGTGACGATGTCCAGATCCCCGGGGTCGACACGCCCGACCAGCGCCCGGCTCCCGGTCTTCCCGCCCTCTTCGTTCTGGAAGATGATCACCTCGAGGGGGTGGCGGAGCTCGACGCCGTGGTGGTACAGCGTGAGCGCGACCTCCAGCGCCCCCGCGGAGCCCACCTGGCCGTCGTAGCTGCCGCCGGCGGGGACCGTGTCCATATGGGACCCGATGATGATCGGGAGCGCCGCCGGGTCGGTGCCGTCGCGCCTGCCCACGAGGTTGCCCGCCAGGTCGACCGATGCTTCCAGGCCGCTCTGTTCCATCACCCGGCGAGCGTAGGCGCGGCCTCCCAGGTCCTCGTCGCTGTACGCGAGCCGAGTCGTGCCGCCGCCGTCGGTGCCGCCGAAGCGCCGGAAGGCGCCGAGGATGGCGTTGAGGCGGTCGCCGTCCACGTGCGGGGCCTGCGGGGCGGGCGCAAGCGCGCGCAAGCCTCCCGGCAGTGCGCCGCGAAGACCGCGGTGGCCTTCAGGAAGTCGCGCCGGGGCTGCGGGCGAGCGGAGGCTGAAGGCGGGGGGAAGGGGGGGGCGGGTGGCGAGTAGCGGGGCATTCCATGTATCCTGGCCGGTGGCATCTCGGTGACATCATAAGGCGAGGCAGGGTACTTGGACGAGGGAACGTTCAACTTCGACGGCGACTACGGTGAGCGCTACGAGGCTCTGGCTCGGCGGGTCATTCCCGGATACCGGACCCTCTTTCCGATGGTCGCCGCCCTTATCGATCCGGACCTGCCCCCGGCGGGGCGCGTACTTGTAGTGGGCGCTGGCACGGGCATCGAGATGGTCACCTTCAAGCGGGTTCGTCCCGACCTGCGTGTCCACGGTCTGGACCCCTCGGAGCAAATGCTGGAACTGGCGAAACGGCGAGTAGCCGGAGCGGACATCGCCAGCGGCGTGACCTTCCAGCTGGGGTACGCCGCCGACGTGCCCGCCTCCCGCCTCTTCGACGCGGCCACGCTCATCAATGTGCTTCACTTCGTCCCCGACGACGGTGGGAAGGCGGCACTCCTCGCCGACATCGCACGGCGGCTCAAGCCCGGCGGTGTTTTCGTCCTCTTCGACCTGCACGGCGACCCCGGTTCGGAGGAACACGAGCGGTACATGCCGGCGTGGCGGCGCTACTGGACGATCCGCGGCATGACGCCCGAGGAAGAGCGCGACTTCGAGGGGCGCATCCGCGACGGGATCCACTTCGCGCCGGCCTCGCGCGTGGTCGAACTGGCGCGGGAAGCGGGCTTCACGGAGCCGCGTCGGTTCTACAAGAGTCTGCTGTACGGCGGGTGGACCTTTCGGCGCGCGGGCTTGCCCCCAGGCAGGTGACGGCGCCCGGGCGGGCGCGCGGGCATCCGCCGCGGGGTGCGACGGGGCGCGCCGGATGATATGGTAACAGCCTGTGGTACGCCCCGCGTCGCACCGGGAGGGACGGAGCGCCGGGGGCCATCCGACGCTCTTGAGCCCCGTGTTCATGCGCTAGCACCGACCCAGATGTGAGGCCTCCAATGTCCAGAGCCACCCGCTATTCACGTTCGGCTGTGACCCAGTTCGCCGTTCTCCCCCTGATCGCCCTGTTGTGGGCCTGTGCCCCGGGATCCGACGCACCGGAGTCCACTGCCGTCGCCTACCAAGGCGCACGGCTCATCGTGGGCGACGGCACCGTGATCGACGACGCCGTCTTCGTCGTGGACGATGGCCTCTTCACGCAGGTGGGCGCGCAGGGCGCCGTGGAGATACCCGACGGTGCCGCTCGCATGGACCTTGGCGGCAAGACCGTCATGCCGGCGATCGTCAACGCCCACCTTCATCTGGACCCCGAGCGGGATGTGCGGACCGGGCAGCTCCAGCACATGGCCTACTACGGGGCGTCGCTGGTGGTGAGTCTGGGGCACGACGAGGGAGACGCGCCCTTCGAAATGCGGGACGAGAGCGTGCCGGATGGCGCACGGTCGCAGACGGCGGGCCGGGGGATCACGACTCCCGAGCCGGGCCGAAGCGAGGTTCCGCACTGGGTCACCACCGAGGAAGAGGCGCGGGCGGCGGTGAGAGAGCTGGCCGCGCAGCAGGTCGACATCGTGAAGATCTGGGTGGACGACCGGGGCGGGCAGTACGAGAGGCTCTCCCCGGAACTCTACGGCGCCGTCATCGACGAAGCGCACGCCAACAGCCTGCGCGTGACCGCGCATGTGTTCCGCCTGGAAGACGCGAAGGGTCTGCTCAGGGCGGGCATCGATGCCTTCGCGCACGGCATTCGCGACATGGACGTCGACGACGAGGTGGTCGAGCTCTGGCGGGAGCGCCCTGATGTCGTGCTCGTGCCCAACCTCCCCGGTCCGGGTGTGGTCGAGGAGTTCGGCTGGCTGTCGGGGACGGTGCCCGCCGACCGGGTCGCCGAGATGAACTCCGGTTCCACCGACCGCCCCGCGGCACAGGAATCCTTCGGGATCCAGGCGCGCAATCTGGTGCGCCTCGGCCAGGAAGGCGTCAAGGTGGCCTTCGGGACCGACGGGAGCTCACCGTGGGCGGTGCATCAGGAGCTGGCCGACATGGTACGGACCGGGATGTCGCCGGGTGACGTGATCGTGGCGGCGACGGGAACCTCCGCCGAGTTCGTCGGCGCCGATGATCTGGGAACGGTCGAGGCGGGCAAGAGCGCCGACTTCCTCGTCCTGGACGCGAACCCGCTCGACGACATCACGAACACGCGGGCGATCAGCGCGGTGTATCTGCGAGGAGTGGCGGTGGACCGCGACGGACTGGGTGAGCGCTTCCGGGGGGCGGGCGGCTAGAGGCGGAGCCTGACCCGGACGGCGGATGGGCTGAGCCCGACCCGGAAGGCGGGCGGGTAGGCCGAGCCCGACCGGGGCGGTGTCAGGACGTTGGTCCCGCCCCCCCTCAGCCTCCCGGGCCCGTGATCGTGTACTCGCTCGGCGGCTCCATCCCCAGCAGGTGCTCGACGAAGTAGTCCCAGGTTCTGCGCACCGCATAGGGCTCGTTGGCGTACCCGTGGTTCCGGTTCGGAAGCACGAACATGTCGAAGTCCTTGTTGTGCGCGACGAGTTCGTTGATCACGCGGATGGTCATGTTGGGATGCACGTTGTCGTCGAGCGTCCCGTAGTGGAGCAGCAGTTTGCCCTTCAGGTTTGCGGCCAGGTTCTGGTTGGCCTGGCTGTCGTAGTTGTCGGTTCCGTCGGCGTTTTCCACCAGCAGCCCCTGGTACTTCTCCGCCCAAGGGAAGTGATAGCCGCGGTTGTCGTGGTTGCCCGCGCCCGACACCGCAACCTTGAAGAAATCAGGGTGGCGAAGGATTGCGTCGGTTGACGAGAAACCGCCCCCGGAATGTCCGAAAATGCCGACTCGCGCAAGGTCGATCTGGGGATACCGGCCCGCCAGCTCCTTGAGCGCCGAGATGTGATCGGGGAGGCCGTTGTCTCCCATGTTGCCGTAGTAGCCGTCGTGGAACGCCTTCGACCGGAGCGGCGTCCCGAAGGCGTCCACAGCGAAGACGATGAAGCCGAGTTCGGCGAGCGCACGGCCATTGCCACGCCCGGAGGCGGAGAAATTGTACTGGGTGACGGCGCCCACCTGGGGGCCCGGATAGATGTAGTCGACCACGGGGTAGCTCTTCGCCGGATCGAAGTTCGACGGGAACCAGAGCAGGCCGTACACGCTTGTCATGCCGTCCCGGCCCCTTGCCTCGAAGGGGACGGGCGGGATCCAGCCGGCTTCATCCAGCCCGGAGATGTCACTCGTCTCGATGGTCTGGACGACACGCCCGTCCCGACCCCTCACAACGGCCACCGGCGCCTCTTCCGGGGTCGAATACTGGTCGACGAAGTAGCGCCCCGAGGGGGACGGCGTGATCTGGTGCACGGCGTCCTCCGCGCTGATCAGTTGCAGCCCGGAGCCGTCCATGCCGACGCGGTAGAGGTGGACGAAGTAGGGGTGCCGGCCTTCTTCGCGGCCGACCGCGGTGAAGTAGACCGTGCGGCTGGCCTCGTCGACGCTGATGAGTTCGGTGACCAGCCACGGACCCGAGGTGACACGGTTCTTGAGGGTGCCGTCGCCATCGTAGAGGTAGAGGTGCCCGAAACCGTCCCGCTCGGACCACCACAGGAACTCGGATCCGTCGCCCAATACCCGCCAGGCGGGGGCGAGGCGGGTGAACTGATTCAGTTCGACGTAGGTCGGCCCGGTCTCTTCGAGGAGTTCGGTTGCGGCGCCGGTCGCGGCGTCCACCTTGAACAGCTTGTAGCTCTTGAAGTCACGGCTCCGATGCGTGTAGAAGACGGACCCGCCGTCCGCGGTCCACTGCACATCGGCGTAGGTGGTGTCGCCACCAGCGAAGTTGCCGGGCTGGGGGTCGATGTCGGCGCGTACACCCGCTCGGCCCTCGACGTCGAAGAGCCACAGTTCGGAGGTGGGGATGACCGAGTCTCCGGGGAGCGCATACGCCCAGGAGTGAAGGATGGGGCGACCATCGGCGGCCTCGAGCAGATGGAAGCGCTCGACCTCGCGTTCGTCGTACCGATGGGTCGCGATCCGGCGCGAATCGGGGGACCACTGGAGGACCGGTGACCGCTCGGTGTCCGCCCGCCGGCTGGTGATCTCCTGGCAGCAGCCTTCGGGGATGGCGCCGTAGCCGAAGTCGGTCTCGCCGTCGCTGCTGAGCTGAGCCTCCTCGCCCGTGGCCGCGTCGCGCACCCACAGGTTTTCGTCCCGGGCGAAGGCGATCCAGCGGCCGTCGGGGGACGGGCGTTCCGCGTCCGAGGCCGCGGGCTCGTCGCTGGGGCCGGAGCAGGTGTAGGACTGGATGTCGCAGCGCCAGCGCACCGAGTCGGCAACGTGGAACTGGACGGCAGCGCCCCCGTCTGCGAAATCGAATTCGGTGAAGGGGAGGTCGCGACCTTCGTAGGCGGTGTCGGCGGCGAGGGAGAGGGCGGCCGCGAGGCGGGCGTGATCGAAGGCGGGGCCGCGTGAGGCGGCGGCCGGATCCACCACGACGAACTCGTACCCCGACGGGGTGCGACTGCGGAACCAGAAGCGGTCGCCGTCGAAGAATTCGGGCGTGACCTGATCCCCCGAGACGAGCTTGGCGGCGTGCCAGGGCAGGAACTGCTCGGCGCGGGCGTAGTCGCTCTCGGTGACTTGCTGGGCGTGAGCGGGGGCGGCAAACGGCAGGGTGGCCCCGGCGAGCAGGGCCAGGGTGGCCGCGGCGCGGAAGGCCAGGTTGGGCGCGGCGCGGAAGAGTGCGTGAAGTGTCGTCGTCATGTTGACCTCGGGTCGAACGCTGGATGGTGGGTCCTGTCGCCCCTATACTGGCCGGGCACGGGATCGTTAGCCAGACCCGACCACCCATCCGACTGCGGGGAGCTCTCCATGCGCCTGTCCATTCCGACTTTTGCTCTCTTGGCCGCGTTGGCCCCAGCCACGGCAATCGCGCAGGAGTCCCTCGACCCCGAACGGGACGCGATGTACGCCCGGTACCTGGCGATCCCCTCCCTGGTCAAAGGGGGGACGGTCTGCTCCGACGCCGGACTGCTCGGCGGTGCGCCCTGCAGCGTGAACTGGATGCCGGACGGCCAAAGCTTCTGGTTCGCCGAAGGGCAACCCGACCACACGGTCATCCGCACCTTCGACCCCGAGCGGGCGATCACCGAACCGCTGTTCGACACCGAGCGGGTGCGCGCGGGCCTGGAACAGGCACTCGGGTACCGTCCGCCCTACCAGGGGCTCCCCTTCGACCGCTTCACCTTCGTCGGCGAGGGCATGGACTCGGTTCGGTTCACCTTCGACGACCGTTCCTTCCGGATGGACCTCGAGAACTACGTGGTGACCCCCACGCCACCGACCGAAGCGGAAGCCGCCGCCCGTGCCGCCCCGCGCGTCGTGCGCGAGGGCTTTACCAGCGGCGCGCCCGCCGTCATGGAGGTGGCTTCGCCCGACGGCCGCTGGCTGCTGACCGAAAAGGACGACGACCTCTGGATCCGCGCCTCCTTCGATGGCCGCGAGCAGCCGGTGATCGAGGATGGAGTGGAAGACTACGCGTGGAGCGTGCAAGGCGCGTCGTGGGCGCCGGACGGGGCCCGCGCCGTGGTCATGAAGGTGGATACGCGAGAGATGGCCCGGGTCCCGATCCTTCACTGGCTCAAACAGACCGAAGAGGTCGAATACGCCCCCTTCTCGAAGGCCGGCAACCCATACCCGCGGCAAGAGATTCACATCGTCGACGTCCACGGGCGAAAGTCCGTCACGGTTGACGTCGGTGACGAAGACCAGCTGCTGAGCCCGGTCGGATGGCTTCCCGACGGCTCCGAATTCCTCTTCCTGCGGATGCTGAGAAGCTACCGGACCCTCCACCTCGTCGCCGCCGACCCCGTGACCGGCGAGACCCGGGTCGTTCTGGAAGAAACCCAGCCCACCTTCATCAAGGGGATCGGCACGACGCCCTCCTGGCGGTCCCTGGCGCGTCCCCTCGCGGACGGTGAGCGCTTCCTGTGGATCAGCGAGCGCGACGGATGGGATCACCTGTACCTGTACGGCATGGACGGCAGCCTGCTCGCGCGGTTGACGGACGGCGAATGGCCGGTCGTGGGGGTGGTCCGTGTGGACGAAGAAGGCGGATACGTCTATTTCAACGCCCACCGGGAGGAGCGACTCTACGACACGCACCTTTACCGTGTGCCTCTGTCCGGCGGTGACGTGGTGAGGCTGACCGAGGGCGATGGCCAGCACAGCACCTCGATCTCGCCGAACGGCGCGTTTCTGGTGGACACGCATTCGAGCACGAGGCGGCCGCCCCGTACCGATGTTCGCACGGCGGCCGGCGAATGGGTCGGGATGGTGACCGAGGCCGACGTGAGCGCGCTCGACGAGCTGGGTTGGAGCCCGCCCGAGGAGTTCGTCGTCAAGGCCGCCGATGGAGAGACCGACCTGTACGGGCTCATTTACAAGCCGCACGACTTCGACCCCGGCGCCAGGTACCCCGTCATCGACTACATCTACAACGGACCCTTCATCACCTGGGTGCCCAAGACCTTCCTTGACGGGCGGGGCATCGGCCAGGCCGCGCTGGCCCAACTCGGGTTCGTGGTCTTCATGGTGGACGGACGCGGCACAACGGAGCGCGGCAAGGCCTACCAGGACGTGGCGTACCGCAACTTCGGCCGCAACGAGATCCCCGACCACCGGGCCGCGATGGAGAACGCCGCGGCCACCCGGCCCTGGATGGACCTGGACCGGGTCGGCATCCACGGGGGCTCGTGGGGCGGATACATGACCGTGCGGGCGCTGCTCCTCGAACCGGACTTCTACGACGTCGGCGTGGCCACCAACGGCGTGTACAACATCCACGACCAGGCGTCCATGGCGATCGAACCCTACATGGACCTGCCGTCCGAGAACCCCGAGGGGTACGAATACGGATCGAGTCTGCGGCTGGCCGACAACCTGAAGGCGAAGCTCCTGCTGATCCACGGGACCAGCGACGTCAACGCCACCTTTTCGGCAACGATGAAGATGGTCGAGGCGCTGATCCGGGCGGGCAAACCGCACGACCTGCTCGTGGTGCCCGAGCAGCCGCACTGGTTCACCGGCCAGAGCGCGGCGTACGCCGACGGCGCGCTCCGGAGGTATTTCCAGGAGCACTTGTTGGGGCTGACGGGGAGGGAGCGGGGGGTGAGTCCTTAGGGGGCCGGACTGCGCGCCGGGGGGGAGGGACTACGTATTCCGGGCAGGTGGTCGAGGGGTTCCTTGGTTCGAGCCTGCACACCACACCCGTCGGATTCCTCGCTAGTTTATTTGATCGGAAACCCGCCAAATCGCCTCCAAAGGTCGTAAGGTGTTGATTTGCAATGACTTACTTTCTTGATGGGTATTTGATTAGGAGCGATGCTCATTGCCGTCGGTAGCGTTCCAAATGGCCAAATCGGCCCAGGTTTCGCTAGAATGCGGCCACCCCTTGAACACGAAGGTCCGCTAGTCACGGAGAGCCAACGCCCGGTGACAGTTCCGCACTCATCCCGCTACCTCACCGACTTGGTGCGTCAGCTCTGCGCCCGTCCTCACGAGACCGAGTGGGTGGAATTCAAGGAGAACTACAGGAATCCCGAGTCGATTGGCAAGTACATCTCGGCCCTGGCAAACTCGGCTGTTCTACACGGCAAATCACACGGTTATGTCCTCTGGGGGGTGAGGGACAGCACCCACGAAGTCGTGGGAACGGACTTTGTTCCCGGTTCCACCAAGAAAGGGAACGAACTCATCGAACCCTGGCTGGCGGGGCTCCTGGAGCCACAGGTCCACTTCCACTTCAATGAAGTCGAGGTGGATGGATCGCGGGTTGTCCTGCTTGAGATACAACGCGCGACGAGCCGACCAGTAGCCTTCCAGCGTACCGAGTTCATCCGGATCGGCAGCTCTACAAGAAAGCTGCGAGCTTACCCAGCCAAGGAAAAGCAGCTCTGGCGCCTCTTCCTGGATTCCGCCTTCGAAGACGGCGTCGCAGCCGAGCATCTCTCTGGCCAGGACATCCTCCAAGTCCTGGATTATCCGGCCTATTTTCACTTGCTCGGAGTCCCGCCAGCGGATGGACAGGATGCCATCCTGAAGGCCCTTGCCCACGACCAGCTCATCAAGCCGAACCAAGCCGGCGGCTATGACATCACCAACCTGGGCGCCATTCTGTTCGCCCGTCGGCTAGCGGAATTCCCCGGCCTCAAGCGGAAGGCTGTTCGCGTAATCCGCTATCGTGGCTCCGGGCGCACGGACGCCGAGCGGGAGCAGGAAGGTGGTAAGGGGTACGCGACTGGTTTCGACGGGCTGGTGAGATACGTCCACGCTTGGACTCCATCCAACGAGGTACTGGGACCCGCGTTCCGCCGCGAAATACCGATGTTCCCGGCGGTCGCGATCCGCGAACTTGTCGCCAACGCTCTAATCCATCAGGACTTCGCGATGACCGGCGCCGGGCCGATGATCGAGATATTCGACCGTCGTTTGGAGATCAGCAATCCCGGCGAGCCGCTGGTGGACACGAAACGCTTTCTGGACTCGCAACCCCGTTCCCGGAACGAAAAGCTTGCTTCTCTCATGCGCCGCCTGAACATCTGCGAGGAGCGGGGCAGCGGGATCGACAAGGTCGTCGCCGCCGTGGAGACCTTCGCACTTCCGGCGCCCGTATTCGAAAACCCCCCAGGATTCACTCGGGCGCTGCTGTTCGCTCACAAACCGCTCCGCGAAATGGATCGTCAGGAGCGTCTACACGCCTGTTACATGCACGCCTGCCTTCGCTACGTGACCCAGCAGCCCATGACGAACTCTTCTCTGCGGACACGCTTCGAGATCGCCGACAGAAACGCCTCGATGGCATCCCGTATTCTCGCCGATGCCGTAGACGAAGGGTTGATCGTAGTCGCCGACCCGGCGGCAGGTCCCCGCTTGCGACGGTACCTGCCGTTCTGGGCGCAGTCATGACCGGGTGCTCGCGACGCCCGGCCCCAATTCGCCCCTCGTCTTATTTGATTGGAAACCCGCCAGATCGCCGTCTAACGCCGTAAGGCTTTGATTTACAATGACATCCGTTCTTGATGGGTATTTGATTGAGAGTGTTTCCGGTGGTAGCTCCCAGCCCATTGGCGCACCCACAATGCGGGCCAAGAAGCCGGTTCACACCTCCGGAACTCGATCAATGCCTGGTGACAAACCCGCCGCTGCCCGCGCAAACGCCCGCTGGAACACCTCTTCTCCGCCGGGCCGCAGGCCAGCCAGGGCGCCGGAATGCAGGACGGCGTGAGCAAATGTCTCGCCGTAGCCCCGGGCGAGGGTCATCACTACCAGGTCGGCCGCGAAGGTCACCACCTGACAGGGGACGTGGAGGACCGGTCCCTGGGTGAGGAAGGGCATGGCGCGGCCCGGATCGAAGAGGTCGAGGGACGTGAGGTGTTCCAGTACGGCGGGGACGCCCAGCCCGATGAAGGCGAGCATGCAGTGGCCGTCGGTGGTCTCCGTGAGGGCGGTCTCCTCCGGGGTGGCCGGGGGTCGGTCCTGGCCCAAATGCCAGATCGCGACCTGTGTGCGGTTCATGCGTGAGATGACGAGTGGACCGTGCACACCCACCCGACCGAATTCCGCCGGCACGGGCAGATGCATGGGCCGTTGGGTCGCCACGCTGCCGTCCTGATAGTCCCAGCGGCGGCGGTGGCTCAGGTCGACCAGCCTGGGGCCTCCGTGCTGCTCCTCGTCCTGGTAGCGCAGCACCACCCCCCACCCGTCCCGCATCTCGGTCGCGGCGGGGTTCGCATCGAACGTGACCGGGGAGCGGCGGCGGGCGGTCGGCGCGATTGGCCCGGTCGGCGCAGTCGGCCCGGTCGGCGCGGTGGCAATCTCGTCCCGCCCCCTCATGAACGCAGGCTCTCTCCCCTGGGGTCGTAGAAGTGCGGGGCGACGACCGTAGCCGTACAGGTAGACTTGCGTCCCGATCCGACATTCTCGTAGATGTTCAGTCTACCCCCCCTCACGGCATGCTCCTCACGCACCAGAGCCATCCCGTACTGCCACCCCAGCGTCTCGCTGCGACGCGTCGTGCACACGTAACCGATGATCTCACCGTCGGCGACGATCACGGCGCCGTCGCCCGGGCCGCCGCCCGGCTGCGCACCCGGCGCGGACCCCACGTCGCCCCGGTGAGACCCCGACCCCTCGTCCACCCGAAGCCCCACCAGCTTCATGCGGCCCGGCTGTTTCGCACAGGCACGCAGCGCGGGGGCACCGACCTTGCGCGAGACCGTGTCCTCCCGGTCCCACAGGAACCCCATCCCGATGTCCGTCAGGGTGACGCGCTGCTCCGATTCGGCCCCGATGATGATGTGCCCCTTCTCGGCGCGCAGGCAATTCTGGGCCTCCAGGCCGAACGGTTGGATCCCGCAGTCGGCCCCGGCCTCGACTAGTATGTCCCAGACATATTGGCAATAGCTGGATGGGACATGCAGCTCGAACGACAGCTCACCGACGAAGCCCAGACGGAGACACCGCGCTTCGACCCCGTCCCCCACGGTGACTCGGCGGGCGCCCATGTACGGGAAGGCCTCGTTCGTGACATCGTCGCGGGTCACCCGCTCCAGTACCCTTCGCGCGTTGGGTCCGGCCAGGTTCAGCGAGCCCAGGACATCGGTGATGTTCACGAGGTGGTAGTCCCACCCGTCGTAGCGGGTGTGATAGCGGAACCACTCCACCGTCGACCCGGCCCGGGCCGAGCTCGTCGTGAAGTAGTACTTGTTTTCGCCATCCTTGACAATTACACCGTCATCTATTAGATGTCCCATATCGTTGCACATCGCCGAGTACATGCACCGGCCGGTACGCGCCCTTCGCATGTCGGAGATGTACACCCGCTGCAGCGCGTTCAGGGCGTCGGGACCGTAGACCCGGAACTTTCCCAGCGGTGAGCTGTCGAGGAGTCCCACATTGCGGCGGACGTTGAGGATCTCGTCGCGGCAGCTCCGGTCCTCGGAGAAATAGCGGGCGCGCGTCCATGGTCCCATCCGGCGAAAGATCGCGCCCCGCCCGGCCTGCTCCTCGTGCAAGGGCGTCCGTTTGTGCACGTCGTGGGGCGGCCCGGCCAGCGTCGCCATGCTCGGCGGGACGAGAGGGGGCCGCACCGTGGTCGGCGCGGGTACCGCGGCCTTGCCGGAATCGTCCGCCAGCGCGGCCATGATCATCGCCAGATTCTGTCCCGTGACCCGGTACTGGCCCGGGCCGAGCCCGAACCCGCCGAACCGTTTGGCCAGTTCCGGGGCGTCAAAGCCCTGGGCGGCGGACTCGACCACGTTCTTGTAGGTGCCGTCCTCGTCCAGGTCGACGAACGCCTTCGCGCCGCGGCCGATCGCGGGCCCGTGGCAGATGCCGGTCCCCGCGACAGGCCCAGGCCGGGAAGCGAGCGTGCTCGCAGCGTTCTCGATCGCGCTGGAGAGCGCGGGGACATCGCTGCCGCGCCGGCGGAACGTCCCGGCCCCGGCCTTCCCGGCCACCTCCGCCCGCCCGATCGCCCGCACCTGCCCGGCCGTCCCCGCCCGCCGGCAAAACTCCGCCGCCTGCAGCCCCGCGAGCCGCCCCGACGCCGTGATCGACCCGGGGTCGCGCAGCCCGGTCATGCTCCCCGCCACGAACACGTCGCCGGGCAGCTCCACCGGCTGGTAGCTGTGAGTCTGCCCGCAGTACCGGAGCTTCGCCTTGACCGTCGCCAGCACCCCGATCCGGGGCTGCGTGCCCGCGTTGGCTACCACCAGATCGCACGCGTACCGGCGCGTTCCGATACCGCTCATGTCCCGCAGATCGCACCCATTGACGTGCTTTCCGCCCACCGTCCGCGCGGCCGCCCACCGGGTCAGGAACGGAATCCCCAGGTCGTACAGCTCCTCCAGCAGCGCGGGATCGTGCCCGCGCCGCCGGGAATCCGCTACGACCCGAACCTCCACCCCGAGGCGCGCCAGGTCGACCGCGGCTTCCAGGCCGAGATCATCGCCGACGCTGAAGACGGCCGCCTTCCCCGGGCTGACCCCGTAGGTGCGCGCGAGCCGCCAAGCCGCGCCCGCCTGCATCACCCCGGGGCGGTCGTTGTGGTTGAAGACGAGAGGCCGGTCCATGCACCCCGCGGCGACCACTACCGTCCTGGCGCGGCACTCCCAATGGCACTCCCTGAACGGGTCGTCGTCGCCGCCGACCGTAAACCCCGTCACCAGGTTCTCTCCCCACACGCCGGTCACCGGAGACCGGGTGAAGACGCGCACGTTCTCCGTCGCGTGCAGGCGCGCCGCCAGCTCCCTGACCCGCTGCCACAGCGGCTTTCCCTCGAACTCCCTCACCCGCCACGCGTCGTGTCCACCCATGCACGGCCGCCGCTCGAAGACGCACACCCGGAGCCCCCGCTCCGCTGCAGCCAGCGCCGCTTCCATCCCCGCCGTCCCGCCCCCCACGACCGCCACGTCCACGTTCAGATAGCGCTCGGCACGCACGCCCGGCCGATACTCCCGCCGCGGATCGAGCACGCCCGTGCCCGCCATGCGCCGCAGACCGTTCTGAAAGAAGGGCCAGAGACGGTAGGGGCGGTGGAAGAGCCGGTAGTAGAACCCGGCAGGCATCAGCCGTTCGAAGGCGCCGATGAACCCGAACCGGTCCGTCTTCGGATCGCCGCGCACGTTCTGGGCGCTCACGGACATGCCCGCCCGCAGTTCCGTGGTCTCGGCGCACTCGTTCGGCACCCCGTCGATGGACATGTAGGTGTTGGACGACTCGCCCTCGATGCTGTACAGACCGCGCGGTCGGTGGTACTTGAGGCTGCGGCTGAAGATCCGGACGCCGTTGGCGTAGAGGGCGGAGGCCACCGTGTCGCCCGCGAAGCCGGTCATCGGACATCCGAGAAAGTCGAACGCGAGCGGCCGGGAGAGGTCGACGCGGCAGGTCGGCCCAGGCAGGCGGTTGGCCGGCCCTGGCGGTGGCCGGTCTTCCGACACCGGGGACTCGTCTGGGGCCGCGGCCACAGCATCCGGGCGGGCGGGCGTCATTCCTCCACCTCCCGGTTCGTCGCCGGATTACGCGTGGTCTTGAACCACACGCCACAGCCCTGTCCGTGGTACCACCACTCCTCCCTCGGCTCGTACGGAATGAGCCGGAACTGGGTCCAGCGGTAGTGGTCCTCGGCGCTGAGGCCCTCCTGACCGGGGCGCGGCCCCCTCTCCTGTCCTCCGAAGGTGAACTCGTACACATCGCGCTTGCCGCAGACCGGGCAGGTGAGACGGAAGGTCATCAGTCCCAATGCCCGTACTTCATGACCCCCGCCGTCTCACCCGAGTAGCGGTTCTCCAGGAAGCGGCTCAGGGCGAAGGGCCGCAGGATCTCCGGCGTCTCGTCCGTGGCCATGTATTCCGCCATGTACTTCCCCGCCACCGGCCCGGACTTGAAGCCGAAGTAGCCCCAACCCGCGTCGAGGAAGAGCCCGTCATAGCCAAGGTTGCCTTCCATGATCGGCGCCATGTCGGGGGTCATGTCGGCGAGGCCCGCCCAGATGCGCATGAAGCGGACGCCGCGAAGCGCGGGAATAAGTTCGGTGAGCGCCTCCGCCTGGTGCTTCAGGTAGTACGCGGTGGCGTCGTTGGTGTAGTTGACCTGCGGATCCATGTGCGCGCCGGTCGCGATCTCGCCCTTGAGGGTCTGATTCGCGTAGACGTGATACGCGCCCGAGCTGAAGGCGTGGTGAAGGAAGGGCTTGAGGGGATGCGTGACCATCGCCTGAATGGTGAGGGGGTGGATCGGCAGCTCGATCCCCAGCATGGCAGCCACGGCCGTGCTGTACCCCCCCGCCATGATCCCCAGCCGGTTGCACCCGATGGGCCCCAGCGTGGTGCGGACACCGGTGACGCGGCCCCCCTCCGTGTCGATGCCCTGGACTTCGCATCCCTGGTGGATGTGCACGCCGTGCGCCGATGCCCCCTTGGCCAGCCCCCACACCACCGCGTCATGCCGCACGACCCCACCCGGCGGGTGGTACAGCCCGGCCTGAACGGGGAAGGCAAGACGGTCGGAGATGTCGAGCCCGGGAATCACCTCCGCGCACTGCTGGGGGTCCAGCAGCTCCGACTTCACGCCCACGAGGTTGTGCGTGCTACTCAACATGCGAAACGCGCTCACCGAGGCCTCGCTGTGCCCGATGTTCAGCGTTCCGCAGTTGAAGAACATGAGGTTGTAGTCCAGCTCGTCAGTAAGGACACGCCACAACTTCAACCCTTCGTCGTAGAGCCGTACGTTCTCCGTTGTTCGCTGGTTCGCCCGCACGATCGCGGTGTTGCGTCCGGAGCCGCCGAAGCCGATGTAGTGCGATTCCAGCACGGCTACGTCGCGTATGCCGTGATGGCGCGCCAGGTAGTAGGCGGTCGCGAGTCCGTGGATCCCACCGCCGATGATCACCACGTCGTAGTGGCGCTTGAGGGGCGACGGACTCCACAGCCGCCGCAGCTTCAGGTAGCTCAACGGACGCCTTGCACCGCTATGACTGGTCTCGATGACCGGTCATACCAGACGCCGTCCGCGAGAGACGCCTCATCCGATCACCGAGTACGAAGAGTCGGGATTGAGGGTCCGGAGACGGCTGAAGAAGCCGATGTCGCAGCTTCGGCGCGTGTAGGGCAGCGGAATCGTGACCGGATCGCGGTCGTGATCATGCCCCCCTTCCACCTTCTCGATGAGCTCGGCCATCAGCCGTCCCGCCACGGGAGCGTTCTTGAACTGGTTGCCCGAAGTCCCCACGGCCATGTAGAAGCCGGGCAGATCCGACTTGTCGTAGATCGGGATCCAGTCGTCGGCCACATCGTAGAGGTCGACCAGGCCGCCCGTCTGCCCGGGAATGCCCAGACCCTTCAGCCGCTGGGCCTCGCGCATCACCTGGGTCTCCCACTGGTGCGTGAAGTTGGTGTTGTAGTCGTCCGGATCGTCCACCCACTCCAGGTCGTCGCAAGGCGGATCCTCGGAGCCGATGAGGATGTGATTGCCGGTGGTCGGGCGCGAGTAGCAGCCGATGTCGCCGTCCGAGATCAGCGGCGCGATCTGGTTGTACTCGAGCCCGGCCGGCGCAGGTACGTAACACACCTCCTGCTTGAGGGCGCGCGTCTTGACGTTCATGCCTTCGAGCACACCCGCCATGCCGTTGATGATCGCCGAGTGTGGTCCGCCCACGTTGACGACCACTGGGGCGTTGATGGCCGTGCCATCGGTCAGCTTGACCCCGGACACGCGGCCACCCTCCCTGAGGATCTGCACGACTTCGGTCCTGAACATGAACTCCCCGCCGTGCGCTTCACACGCGCGCTGCACGTTGTGACAAGCCAGCGTGGGGTCGTCGATGTACCCCGACTCCGGGATGTAGACGGCGCCGCGTATGTCTTCACCCGTAGGCTCGCCGAAGCGCTCGTTCTCGGTGGTGACCGGGGGACCGTACGACTTTGTGTCGATCCAGGGGAAGCGTGCCCCGACGTCGCGTGGGCCCAGGTCCTCGTAGGCGACATGAAGCTCGTCAAGCGCGCGCATCACATTCGCGAGGTCCTTGTTGCGCTCGTTCTTGATGACAAGGCACCCCGTATTGACGTATCGGGCAAGCCCCATCTCGTCGGCCACGCCCAGGTGGCGCCCCCAGTCCAGCCAGTGGAAGTAGCTCTCCCGGGCCATGGCGCAACCGTCCGGCGTGGAGTAGTGCAGCCGAATGATCGCGCAGGTGTTGCACGTCGAACCGGATCCGGCCGTGGGCTGCTTGTCCACGTTCAGGGTCCGCCAGCCACGTTTGGCCAACTCGAAGCCCACGGAGACACCGATCACGCCCGCCCCGATGATGATCGCGTCGTAGTCCTGGTTCATTGGCTTCCTGTTTCCGGTCCGGGTACAAGGCGCAGCATCGGGGACTCGGTGATGTCCCCGGAAGACTCGGCGATGATGGCCGCCCACTCTTCCACTTCGGCCTTGATCTGTTCCTCCGTGACGGGTACGGGGGGCAGCTGAATCCTGCGGGTCCAGAGCGTGTCGCCCGCAGTCGATATCTCGATGAGTTCGATCAAACCCGGGTTGATCGCCGGTGCGCGCTTGATCACGACACTGCCGATCAGGTGGTCCACCTGAAAGTGGTCGGGCGTGACCCAAGGCTGCGAGAAACGAATTGGACGTTGGCTTCCCTCGACCGAAATCGACGCGCTCCAATTCCGCATATCCAGTAGGGCCAGTTCGTCGGTTTCCCAGGAGCCGTCCTTTTCCCAGATCCGGAGCACCGCGAGATCTTTGGCCGGGTCGTTCGTCATCGATCCGTCCAGGACCGCCGGACGGGGCAGGGCCGCAAAGCTGCCATCGTTGAACACGTCCCGGATCTGAACCGGAAATCCCCCGAATTCGACTCCGCGCGGGTATGGCTCAGTCCCGGTGAGTTCACCGTCCAGTGTGAACGTCGTGATCCGGCGATGGTCCTTTACGTAGAAGCCGTCGTGGAGGAGAGTGAGTCTGCTGGGACTCTGGAACTCTCCCGGTCCCTCGCCCGCCCGGCCCAGCCGCTTGACCAGGACGCCCTCCGGCGTCCACATCGTCACTTGAGAGGCTTGCGAATCCAGCACGTAGACCCTGGAGCCGTCGGCGGCGGAACGCAGGGCGATGTACGGGCCGAACAGCGCATCGCCTTGCATCCGGTCACCGATCTCGTACTCGGCTTCGGTGGTCCACTCCTCGACCGGGGTTATTGTGCGTGCGCCCTCGTCCACACACGCCGCGAGCGTCCAGGGGGCTATCACCCAGAGGTCCGTCATTCGCATCCTGTCATCCTCCGCTTGCTCTCGCAGTTGCTGCGCCACAGTACCCATTGGCGCGGAGAGAGGATTCTACTGTCGGAGTCCAATTCGGCACCACCCCCGGGTCATCGGCTTGCCTCGGCCGGATCGGCCAACCATGGTGATCAGGGACCACCGACCGCGACCAGCAAGGATCCGGACCATGAAGACGAGCCCACACCACCTGCCCACCGGCATCGTTGAACGCACGAACCCTCCCCTGGCCAGGCTGCTCACTTCGCCCGCCCCGGCCGCCGCTCCGTCCCGCTTCGCCCTCGCGGCACTTGCGGTTGTCCTCGCGGCGGTCGCCCCCCTCGCGGCCCAATCGCCCGAAGTCGTCGTCGGCCCCAATCTCCGCGTCGGTCCGGGCCAATACAACGAGCCCTGGATCGCGGCCAGCCCTGAGAACCCCGATTTCCTGATCGCGGTGACGCAGACGGGCGGCATGAGCTTTCGGGATCCAACGGCAGCCGCGGGCCTGTCCACACGCAGCAACGCCGCTTTCCTGAGCCGCAACGGCGGGGTCTCATGGGAACCCGTCACCCTTCCCGGGGGCGAGACGGGCTCCTTCGACCCGATGGTGGTTCCGGGCCCCGACGGCAGGATGTGGATCCTGTATTGCTACATCGGCGCCAACACGTTGGGCGGCATTCTGCCCGACCAACCCGCGCGCAGCAACGGCACGATCATGGTGTGGTCGACCGACGACGAGGGCGCGACCTGGGTGGGGCCGGCGCGCCTCCGCAGCCCCGTCCCGCCCGACCACGCCCGCATCGCCGCGGACTGGAGCGACGGCCCCCACCGCGGACGCCTCTACGTGGTCTGGAACGACGTGCGCGACTCGTTCATCCGGGACGACTTCCAACTCTTCCTCCACACCCTCGACGACGGCGGCAAGACGGTGAGCGAGCCGAAGCTTCTCTCGACCATCCCGGGGGGCAAACTCGTCGCCACCGAGCCGGTCGTCCTCTCCGACGGTGCGCTGCTCGTCACCTTCTACCAGTACTTCTTCCCGCTCAGCGACGAGAAGAACAGCCAGATGCCGTTCTTCACCATGCGGTCCGAGGACGGTGGCGAGACCTTTACGGATGTGGAGGTCGCCTTCCGGGTAGGCAATCACTCCTGGCCCTACGCCCAGACCGAGATGACCAGCGCCTTCACGCTGCCGATCGTGGCCTGGGACCGCACGGGGGGACCACACGGCGACAACATCTACATCGTCTGGGACCAGGTCAGCGACGGCACCTCCAACATCTGGTTCCGACGCTCCACCGATGGCGGCCGGAGCTGGTCCGACGCAATGCGGCTCAATGACAACGACCCACCCGGGCCCGGCGCTCCGCTGGACGACCGCATGATCCCGGCCGTGGAGGTCAATCGCGACGGCGTGGTGGGCGTCGCGTGGTACGATCGGCGCCGCGACGATACACGCCGCTGCTGGGAGCTCTTCTTCACGTCGTCGTCCGATGGCGGTGAGACCTTTGCCGCGAATGTCCCCGTGGCGAGCGCGCCGTCATGTCCGCCGCCGGCGCACGCCCCCGTAGCGCGCGTCCACAACCTCGCGACGGACCCCGACGTGAAGCAGCTGTCCGCCGACGAGATCGCTAAAATGGACTTGGTCCAGCGCATGACCGAGGTGATGGCCCAGCAGAGCCGCGAGGCGCGGGGGCAATACTTCGGCGACCTGGACCACGCCCGCCTGGAGGTCTCCTTCGACAACGCGCGCGGCAACCAGCCCGGCCATTACCTGGGTCTCGCCGGCGACGCCAACGGTGCCTTTCACCCCCTCTGGATAAGCCGCAGGAACGGTATTGACGAGCTGTTCACGACCACGGTGGAGGTTACCGCCGATGCCCCTTCGGCTCCTGCGGGCGAGGCGTCGGACATCACCGGGCACCTTCTCGTGGTGACGGGTCCAGCGGCCTACGATCCGGCCGGCGGTACCGCGACCATCGATGTGCAGCTCCGGAATGTGTCGGACGGCGTCGTGCACGGGCCGGTGCGGCTCCGCGCCGTGGACGACGAGGGCCGCGAGTGGTCTTTCGCGGGGAAGATGGGGTCGCACGACATGCTTCCGCCGGGCGCGCTGAGCGAGCCGGTCAAGGTGGAGTTGACCGTCGACGCGGGTAGGGATGCGCGGTTGGACTTCCGCGTCTTCGGGCGGATTACAAGGTGAGTCGGTCCTTTGGTTGACCTTGCGTGGCCCTACGACACCGGTCGCCGCCTCACCGGCACACTGAGCCGGCTCTGGTACTCTCCGCCGTGGTGGAAGGTGACCGTGGCCGTCCGGGCGTCGGCCCCCGACTCGTGGGTCACGCGGCCGCCGCTGTTGTAGTTCTTCTGGAGCCACACCGAATTGGGCGAATTCAGGACCAGCCGCAACCGGCTGCCCGTCGCGATTTCGCGCGCGAAGAACTGGAAGCCGTCGAAACGGTAGAGGTTGACTTCGCCGGGGGTCACCAGCTCCTCCGTCTCGCGGGAATTGCGGTGGCGGGCGCGCATGATGTCGCCGGTCAGGAAGACGCTCGATCCGTCCGGGCGAATCTCGTAGACCGTCACCATGAAGTCGGTGTCGGGGACATCCAGGCTCATCCACGCGTCGAACTCCATGAAGCCCGCGAGATCCGTCGCGGTCTCGAATTGTTCGGTATGGTAGATGAGCCCGTTTCCGAACAAATTGAGCGCGTAGTGCTCGCTCAGGGGTTGTTCGCCCCAGAAGAAGTGCGCGAGGTTGTTGCCTGATTCGTGATCTTCGAGGAGCCCGGGACGGGTGTCGAGGGGATCGTAGACGTAGGAATCCGCCGGAGTGTTGTTGGTCGGCTCGGACGCCAGGGTGCCGGAGCGGAAGACGTCGTTGGGACGCCCGTCCGCGGAGTCGAAGTAGTAGACGAGCTCGTCGTTGGCGACTTCATCCAGCGCGTCGGCATACTCCCAGGTGTCCCGGCCAGCGATGTAGACGGCGACCCTCTTCTCGAGGAACCAGGGCCGCGGACCGTCCTTCAGCGTCCAGTCGTACCACGCCTTGCGCAGCGAATCCTGGGGAAGCAGCGCCTCCGGGCCGAACTCCAGGCCGCCCACCGAACCCACCGAGGTGCCGACGCCGCCGTGGTTCCAGGGGCCGATGACAAGGTAGTGCCTGGCCTTGGCCGCCTCGTTGCCGTGCCGCATATGCATGCGGTAGTGCTGGAGCGCCCCGCGCTGGTCGCCGTCGTAGTGCCCGGTGATCGTGAGGATGGGGATATCCATCGCCGCGAGCTGGCTGGGAGTGGGCACCGTAGCCTTCCAGTACTCGTCGGGCGTAGGGTGCTCCAGCCACGTTTGAAAACGCGTGGTGCGGTTGCCGACGATCTCGTCGAGCTCGGCGAAGGGGCGGTGGTCGACGTATCGCTCCGTGAAGGCCGCTGTCCACATCTCCATGTCCCCGAAAATGGTGGATTGGGCCGCGTTGCCGCTGGTGAAGGTCAGCCAGGTCATGTTGTAGGGAACGAAGACGTTGTGCACGAAGGGGAAGTCCGTGCCCAGATAGGCCGCGGCCGCCGGCACGATCGAGGCCAGGCTGGGCGGAAGCTCCTTCGCTGTCGCCCACTGGTCCCATCCACCGTACGACGCCCCGTACATGCCCACGCTGCCGTTCGACCACGGCTGCGCCGCCAGCCACTCGACAACGTCGTGGCCGTCCTTGTCTTCGTTCCTGAAGGGCTCGAACTCTCCCTCCGAGTTCCCGCGCCCGCGCACATCAACGGTCGCAAAGACGTATCCCCGGCTGGCGTAGTAGCGGGCCTTGCCATGGTACACATCGCTGATGTACGGGGTGAAGCCCAGGATGACCGGAAGAGGCTCTTCCTGGTCGGCCGGGCGGTAGATGGTGGCATGGAGGTTGACGCCGTCCCGTACCGGGATCTTGACGCCCCATTCCATCTGCACATCGGGGCGTTGGCCCATCGCGGGAGCAGGAGCAAGCACGAGGGCCACGGCGAACGCGGCGATACGCACGGGTGACATGACACCTCCTGTCGCAGAAATGTGGGCAGGTTGGAACCTTGGGCCCGCCCGGTGGGGAGAGCAAGAGACGGGGGTCGACGATGTGGTCCCGGTCGACCCAGGCGAGCCACGCGAACCAGCCGAGCCCGGGTTGCGCTAGCTTCAACGCCATGCACATCACCCAGCATGCTCCGCGGCGCGCATGCGGCCGGGACACCCGGCGCGTGTCGCCAGCCCGCCATTGATGCTGGACTTCCCACTCGCGGCGCCCATCCATGCGCTTCCTCTGGACATCATGCGAGTCCTGGGCGGAAGTGTCCTGTTCATCTACTTCCTGCAAGCTCTGCGGCAATCGGCGGATTTCAGCGATCCGAACGGCCTGATCGATCATGGACTTTCGGCCAGGCTCTTTCCGCCCACCCGTCTCAGCCTGTTTCAACCGGGAATGCCCGGGACGTTGTTTCGAGTCGCGTTCCTGTGCGCATGCGTCGCCTCACTGTTCGTGGTGGCAGGATACCACCCCCGGGCATCCGCGGCCTTTCTCTTCCTGGTGGCGGTCTCCACCTATCGCTGGAACGTCCTCGCCGCGTACCTCGACGACGCCATGGTGCATATCTTCTGCCTGTGGCTCGCCCTGCTCCCCGTTGGCCACACCCTGACATTGGCCGGCTTTCTCGACACCTCGGCGCCCACCGGGGAATGGCTCGCAGCGACCGTTCCGGGGACTGCCCCACGCGCATTCATGGCGAACATGGTGCTCGTCTACCTCGTCGCGGGCCTGTACAAGTTCACGAGCCCCATGTGGCGGGACGGCTCCGCCATGCATGCCGCGCTCAAGATGCAGATCTCACGGGCGCCCCACTTCTGGACGACACGCCACCGCGCCCTGCTGCGCGTGGTCACCCACGCCGCTCTGATCCTGGAACCACTGTGCGCGCTCGTCTTCGTGCTGCCTGCGCACTCGTCGGCAAAGTGGCTGCTCGTGGCTGGCGCGGCGACGTTCCATCTCGGGATTATCGCCACGCTGAAGATCCCGTACTCCAACGCCGTGATGCTCACGGCATTACCCGTCGCCCTCACACCCGAAATCATGCAGGGACTCGGATTCTCTCCTCCCGAGGCACTGGCGGTCCCCGGCCTCGCCCCGACCGAAATCATCGCCCTGACGCTGGTAGCCCTCCTGGTGATCATGTCCGTCTGGCAAGCGGTGCGGACCGGAGTGAACCTGCCCAAGCCCGGGATGCCGTATACGGGCAGCCGTTGGGAAAACCCCGTGCGAGCCCTCCTTTGGCTGGCCGGCATCTTCCAGAGCTACCGGCTCTTCGACTGGGTCGACGCACGGAACTACCATGTGCGCTACGAGGTTCGCCGAATCGTGTCATCCGCGAGCACACCCGCGGACGCAGGGCACGGAGGGCGCAACGAGACGGCCGGCAGATCCCAACCCGTCGATCCCCTTGCCCTGTTCCCGAACAGCATGCGCCACCTTCTGCTTCAGTCCTACCTTGTCGGCAACATATGGCTGCAAATGGGACCCGGGTCGCTGGAAGAGATACGAAGGTCGCTCATCCTCAGGCACGCCCGCAGATACGCCCGCGCTCACCCGGACGCAGGTATGATAGAAGCAGTCGCGGTCGTACAGCGCATCACCGGGGACAATCTCGACCTGACCAGGGGGGAACGACAGCTCCTGATGCGATTCACCTGCCAGGGCGGCGAAGCCGTCATGCTCCACCCGCGCTGAGAGGCACCGATGTGTGGCATCGCCGCGATCCTGTCCCGGGAAGGCCCCGTTCCGGCACGCGCACTGCACCGTGCTACCGCCGCGCTCCGTCACCGCGGCCCGGACGGAGAACGGACCTGGATTTCGCCGTCGGGGCGCGCGGGATTGGGCCACACCCTCCTCGCGATCAACGACCCGCAGGGCACCCAGCCGATCGCCAGCGAGGACGGGCGCCTGCACATCATCGTCAACGGCGAGTTCTACGACTTCCCCCGCATACGCGCGTCCCTTGAACGCAAGGGCCACCGCTTCCGCACCCGGTCCGACAGCGAGATCGCGCTGCACCTCTACGAAGACCTGGGCGCCGATTGCCTGGAACATCTCCGCGGGCAGTTCGCCTTCGTCATCTGGGATGAGGAGACCGGCCGCCTTTTCGCGGCGCGCGACCGTTTCGGGCTCAAACCGCTCTTCTACGGTGAACACGAGGGTGCGCTGTACCTGGCTTCCGAGGCGAAGGCGCTGTTCGCGGCGGGCCTGCCGAAGTCGTGGGACACCCGCGCGGTCTACCACTCGCTCCACGCATGTCCCGATGAAAGGAGATCGCTCTTCGGGGGGATTTCCCAGGTGCCGCCCGGTCATATCCTCGTGGCCGGCGACGGCGCCATGCGTCTGGAACGCTACTGGGACCTGCCCGCGTCCCCGGGGAGCCGCCGCAGATTCGGACTGCGGACCAGGAACGGCGCTCCCCCCGCACCTGGAGTGGAGGACTGTGTCGAACGGGCCCGGGAGCTGACGGAGGAGTCCGTCGCCCTGCGCATGGTCGCCGGCGTGCCCGTGGGCTGTCTGCTGAGCGGGGGACTGGATTCGTCGGCGGTTCTCGGCGTCGCCGCGGCCTGCACGGACAGCCCCGTCGCCGCCTTCACGGTGGGATTCGAGCGCCGGGAATACGACGAGAGCGACGGCGCCCGCGAGATGGCCGCGGCGACGGGAGCGGATCACACGGTGCTGACCCTTCCCGATTCCGCGCTGGCAGATCACTTCGCGGACACCGTCTATCACGCGGAGACGATCCAGTACAACACCCACGGCGCGGCACGATTTCTGCTCAGCCGGGGCGTTCGCGACGCGGGCTACAAATCGGTCCTCGCCGGCGAGGGAGCCGACGAGGCGTTTTTCGGCTACGAGTTCCTGCGCGCGGCGGCAAGCGCGGGCCAGGGGATCGGAGTCAGGGGTCTGCTGCGCCTGCTGGGACGACTGGCCCGCTCCCCGTCGCGAAGCTATCCCGGCCTGGCCGCCGCTTCGCCCTGGCTGGCACGCATCGCCCTGCTCCTCCCTGTCGCCCCGTCGCTCTTCACCCGCCTCACCCGCGGACTCGGCTACATCCATTCCGTGTGCACAAGCGACTTCCTGCACGGCTTCCGGGGATACGACCTGTACAGGACGTACTACCGTCGCTGCAACGCGACCGCCCGCCTGTCGCAGCGGGAACCGTCCCGCCAACTCCTCTACCTCTGGCTGCACTCGATCTTCGTCAACTACCACATGGCCGCCGACCGCCTCGACATGGCGCACGGCGTCGAGGTGCGCCTCCCGTTCCTCGATCACCACCTCTTCGAGTACGTCAACAGCCTCCCTGTCGCAACCCTCACCGCCCCGCCCCAGGAAAAGCTGCTCCTCCGCAATGCGATGCGCCCGTACATCTCGAACGCGGTGTACGAGAGGACCAAGCGCGCCTTCATGGCCCCCTCCGCGGTCGGCGTCGACGGCCCCCTTCACGACTTCCTGCAGGACACGCTGCGGGGCGCCCCCATGCGGTCGGTGCCGTTCATTGAGCACGCCGACGTGCTGCGCGTCCTGGACGGCCTTGGGAACCTGTTGCCAGAGAACCGCCCGTCGATCGACTCGCTGCTCCTTATGCTGGCGTCGGTCGCGGTGCTGCAGGAGCGGTATCGACTGTAGTCGGGCGGCTGCAGCGCTAACTCGTCGCCGCCCTCACCACGACGGTAACCTCAACGTCCGCAAACAGACCGCCGTCGTCGGCGCGACCGCGCAGCAGATAGGTCCCGGGCCGGTCGAAGGTCACGTCCACGGTCCAGCGACCGTCTTCGGGCAGCTCCGGCGGGACCCACAGCGGCGACCAGGGCGAGTTGGCACCGGTGCGAGTGTCCTCCCACACCTTCACCTGAGGCGGATCGAAGGTCAGCGCAGATTGAGCGCCCTCGGCCGATGTCTCACGCCCATCACCTCCGCCGTCCGCTCCCCGATACAGAAACCACGACATGAACAGGCCGTTCACCTTCTGCACGGTGATCCGCGACGGCGGTCTGAGTTGCCTGCGGCTGAAGGTCGGCGGAGCGTTCCAGATCGAGTCGACGCGGGCCGAGTCCTCGGCGGTCTCGGGCGGTGGGGGTGGTGGCCGGCGGCGCGACCTCAACAGACCATCGTCCTCGACGAGCACCGTGATGGTAACCGGCCTGCCCACTGACGTCTCGCGCACAGGCGGGCCTTCGAGAGTGATCACCGGCGCCTGGTTGGCGCGCATCGACGCATTGCTCGACCCCGCGCCCAGCGCACCCGTCTCCGACATGATCACCGTATTGTCCACGATATAGTCGGGGCGCAACGTCGCATACGCCCGCTCCGTCACCCCGTTGGAGGTCAAGGTCCA
Organism: Longimicrobiales bacterium; assembly: GCA_965206455.1. Classification (GTDB taxonomy): domain Bacteria; phylum Gemmatimonadota; class Gemmatimonadetes; order Longimicrobiales; family Gaopeijiaceae; genus Bin94. The sequence goes on from CBDBJS010000001.1 coordinate 49,944, forward strand.
CACCAGTTCCCTGTCACCCCAGTCCGCCGGCACGCGGACCTTGAAGACGAAGCGGTTGCGCCGCGGCTGGAAGTGGGTCGGCTGCCCCCGATCCGCCGCGTCGCCCGGAGAAAAGGAGTTGTCCTCCCCGACCGGCACATCAATTTGTTCGGACCAGTTCCGATTCATGTAACCGAACAAAAAGCTGAACGAGCCGTCTTCGTTGCGCTCCCAGCCCTCGAACGCCGGTGCCACGTTCTGGCCGCGCTGATACGTCTGGGCGGCGGACTCCTCGAAGCAGACCCCGGCGATCAGCAACAGAGCCGGGAGCAGACCGTGAGCAAGCCCCGCTCGATACCGCAAAAGGCGAGGCGCCGGGCTGGACCTGCGCGACAAGTCCCCCCCCATGCCGCTAGCGATTCCCCCGACCGCGGCGGGCACCCGTCGAATCGGCGGCCTGGCTGCCGGATCCCGCATCGGCGCCGTCCCCGTCCACGTAGTACCGCGGATTCCCGTTCGCGGGAATAACCATGCACAGCGGACAGCCCACCACGTGGTCGTTGGGGCCCAGCGCGAGACGATCCCTGCGCCTGGCCATCTCCTCCACAAACTGCTCGTCGGTGAGCTGCACCCGCATCCCGAGGTCGATGAACATGTTCGCCACCGAGCGGTTCCCCGACCCCTGCCAGTTCCGGGTGTCCGGCACATTGCGGTTCGCGTCGGAGGTGTCCATGTAGCCGGTGATGTGCAGGATCGTCCCCTTGGGCAGCAGGGGCTGATGGTCCTGCTCATAGGTGTAGCCGCGTACCCAGTTGTGATCGTATCCGACGCAGTTGATCGCTTCGACGTTGAATCCCCAGATCGCCTCGAGACACATGCGCATCCCGGGCGCGTGCAGGTGGGGTTCGAAGGTGACGATCTTGGTGTGCTGGTTGAGCACCTGGTACGCGTGCAGTTCCTGACCTGCTTCCCCGGCCCGGATGTCGATGTCGCTTGCGTTCCCCAGTCCGAAGACCGCACGGCGGTACCGGGGCTCGTAGTCCGGCGGGTGAAAGCGGAAGCCGATCTCCAGGTGGGCGCGTGTGTCGCGGCCGTTGGCGTGGAGATGAAGCGAGTTCGAGACGACGGAGGAACCCGCCTGCAGGAGCCGGCCCGCGTCCTCGTCGAAGAGATCGGGTTCGCGTCCGACTTCGTGCACCGGCCAACTCACACTGCGGGTCCCGCTCCCTGCCCCTTCCCCCGATTCCTCGTCCGGAGCGGGAGCGCGAGTGCTCCAGATCATGTGGTGCACGACGAAGCGGCCTCCGACCGTGTGGCGTCCTTCGTGTACCCCGTCCGCCGTCATGGCCACGTCGTTGACCTCGCGGATCTCGACGGACTTCACGTACCGGTCCTCGGTGAGCCCGGTGGGGATGGGCTCGATGTCGCCCCACCAGTCGGGCACGTCTCCCTTCACCAACACCTCCGGCAGCCGGACGACGAGATCGGGTTCGCCCGCGGTCCACAGCACGTCATCGTCGAATTCGAGCGGGGGCGGCAGGTCGGCGGGGTCGCCCTCAGGAGTCCCGGCGCGCCACCATCGGTCGAGCGCGTCGATCTCCCACCCGTGGAGGGACATGTCGTCCTTGAAGTGCTGGATGCCGATGTCCTTCTCGACATACCAGGGCGGCATGGCTCCAGCCCGATCGTGGATGCTGGTGCGACGGACGATCCGGCTCGCATAGCTCCGCACATCGTCGTAGTCGATGAGCGCCATCGGGGCCACCCCGCTGTCCCGGTGGCACCTCACGCAGGCGCGCTGCAGGATCGGCGCGATGTCGCGGGTGAAGGTGACGTCGTCGGCGGCGGCGGTGCCTGTCGCGGGCACATCCACCCGTACGGCCACATCCGTCTGCGCGGAGAGTCCGTGCGCTGCGAGGCCCACGCCCGCAAGGCCCGGCAGGGCGAGAGCCCCCACCAACAGGGAGATTTCGTTCAGCTTCGAGATCGACATTCGGCCCGCCTCGTTCCGTCGCGGCCGACCCGCCGTCGGCCATGGTCCACAGTCTACGCGGCCCATCCGCTCTTCGCAAAACAGTGGCTGACCCGACGCCCGCACGCCGCCCAAGACCCCTCAGGTTGACCCGCCAAGCCCAAGACGCCAACCTTTCTCACACACACCCCCACCCCCCACCAGCCGCCAGGCCCGCATGCGCCGCACCCTCCTCAACACCACCGTAGCGTTCCTCGCTCCCCTGTTCACGGCATGCAGCCCGGCGGAGAGCGGTTCGAGCGACGCTCCACCGGCCGAGTCTACCGACGCCGCCGTCGCGACGCTGCCCGAAGGCGCGGAGGCCGTCTCCCTGCTGGGCGCGCCGCTCTACCCCGTACCGGCTCCAGCCGAGGTCGCGGCCCGGCAGGCGGCGGACGTGGACGCCGCACGGGCCGACTACGAGTCCGACCCCGGCGACGCGGACGCGATCATCTGGCTCGGTCGCCGCATCGGCTATACGGGCCGGTACCGGGACGCGATCGAAGTCTTCTCGGAGGGAATCGGCAAGCACCCCGGCGACGCGCGCATGTACCGCCACCGCGGACACCGCTGGATCAGCGTCCGCGAATTCGACCGGGCGATCGAGGATCTGGCCCACGCCGCCGCGCTCGTCCAGGGGGAGCCGGACGAGGTGGAACCGGACGGCCAGCCGAACGAGCGCGGCATCCCGACGAGCACCCTGCACTCGAACATCCACTACCACCTCGCCCTCGCCCACTACCTGAAGGGCGACTTCGAGGCCGCCCTGCCGTCGTACCACGACTACCTCGCCGTGACCACGAACCCCGACCAGCTCGTCGCGATTTCACACTGGTTGTACATGGCGCTGCGCCGCCTGGGCCGCGACGAGGAAGCCGCAGCCGTCCTGGAGCCGGTTACGGCAGAGTTGGACGTGATCGAGAACACACCCTACCACCGCCTCCTTTTGATGTACAAGGGAGAGATCGGGGCCGACGAGCTGTGGAACCCGGAGAGCGAGGACCCCACCGGTGTGGCGAGCGCCTATGGCGTCGCAACGTGGCACCTCTACAACGGGCGCGCGCAGCAGGCCGAGGAAATGTTCCGCCGCATTCTGGAAGGCTCCGGCTGGGCCGGCTTCGGCTACATCGCGGCGGAAGCCGAAATCGCCCGTCTCAGCGGCAGTCCGCCCAACGGGTGACGGCCACTACGGCACCACCTTCGCACCGACAAGCTGCGCAATGGCCGCCAGCGTGGTCTGCGCGGCGTTGAGGCCGAGCCGGAAGTCATCGTCCGTATAGGTGGTCCACACGTCCGTGGGCTGGTGCCAGTTCGGGTCCCAACCCGCACCCACCTGCGCGCCTCGTTCGTTTTCCCGCAGACTGATCGCCGGCACGATGTCCATGAAGGGCGTAGAATCGGTGTTGGTCATGTGGGGACCCACCGCGGCGGGGTAGTCCGTCGCGTAGCGCTCGTTGGCGGCCTTGAAGAAGAAGGCCATTTCCATGGACTCGCGCGCCATCTCCGAATTGGACTGGAATTCGATGTTCACGTCGGCTTCGGGGCGCTGATTCCGGCTCACCACGCCGTCGGGGCCAGGCGCACCGTGGTCCCACAGCATCATGTCGTGCTGCACCATCCCCAACCACCGGGGCTCCGGATATTGCCCGGAACCCGGCGGGTCCTCCACGCCCTGCATCGCCTGGCGCTGCTCGACGTACGCCCGCGCGCCGTTCAGCCCGGTCTCCTCGTTGTTCCACAGGACGAAACGGATGGAGCGTTCGGTCTGAACGTCCGGGGAACTGAGGACACGGGCGAGTTCCATGACCAGCGCCGTGCCCGAGCCGTCGTCGTTGACCGCCTCGTTCACCCCGTGTCCGTCCATGTGACCGCCCAGGATGTACATCTCGTCCGCGCGGGTCGTGCCCACCTTGGTGCAGTACACCTCCGAACGCTCGCCATCGACCGGCTCTTCGATATTCAGGTCCCGGATGCGCTCGTCGGGCTGCGCCATGAGGTCGCGGTTGACACCCGTGCGCCCGCGGTAGCCGAAGATCATGCTGCCGCCGGAACTGGAGCCACGCCGCCCGACACGGCCTCCGGTCGACGTGGTGAGGTCGTTGTCCTGTGCCTGTGGGGGCGGACGCCGCGGGGCGGCACCGCGCGCCGGAGCGCGCCGGGGCTGCGCGTCGGGCGGCGGAAACATGTAGGAGATGCGATCGATGCCGGTGCAGCCGAAGTCCTGCAGCGTGGTCTCGATCCAGTCGACGGCGTCCCGGTTGCGCTGCGTGCCCTGGCGGCGATCCCCGAAGCGCGTAAGGCCCTTGAGCGTGGCCTTGTAGTTGTCGAGGGTGAGGCGTTCGACGAGCGCGGCGACCGGATCATCCGTCGCCTGCTGGTCCGCCTGCCAGGCTACGAGGGGCAAAGCGCTGATTGCCACGGCGAATGCCGCGGGCAGCACGGCGAGCAGCCCACCGGCTGCCATGGGACCCTTACGCATGAAGACCTCCGCGGGGCTTGTCCGGGCGCACTTTCGGCCGACCGGAAATGGATGGCTGATCAAGTTACCGGGTACCGTAGACCGACACTGCGGCCATCGCAACCGCCCACACCCGGCAGCCCATGGATAAAGCGTCCAACGGCCGCCAGGCCTCGCGCCCCCCGGGCGTGAAGCCTTCCGCAGGCTTATCTTTAGCGGTTCACAAATCCTCCAACGAAACGAGCAACCGAACCCCGATGAGAGTGTTTCCGCTGCTGGGCGAGCACGACTACGACAAAGTGGTCTTCTGCAACGACAACGACTCGGGACTCCGAGCCATCATCGCGATTCACGACACCACACTGGGGCCGGCGCTGGGCGGCGTCCGCATGCTGCCCTACCCCACCGAGGCGGAGGCGCTGACCGATGTCCTGCGGCTGGCGCGGGGGATGACCTACAAGGCAGCGATCAGCGGCGTCGATCTGGGCGGGGGCAAGTCGGTGGTCCTCGGGGACGCCAGAACCGCGAAGAACCCGGCGCTGCTGCGGGCCATGGGCCGATTCATCGAGTCTCTGGGGGGCGAGTACATAGCCGGGCAGGACATCGGCACCAACTCCCACGACATGGCCGTCATCCGCGCGAGCACCAGGCACGTAGCGTGCGTGAACGAGTCGGCAGGCGGCGCGGGCGATCCGTCACGCACCACCGCGTACGGAGTCAGCTGCGGTATCCGGGCCGTGCTCAAGGCGACGACCGGAAGCGACACCCTCGCCGGGCGGCACATCTCCATCCAGGGATTGGGGAACGTGGGCTTCGCGGTGGCGCGGTTCTGTCACGAGGCCGGTGCGCGGCTGACGGTTTCCGAGATCTACGAGCCGTTGGCCGCAAAGGCCGCGCAGGAGCTGGGGGCCGCGGTCGTTCCGCCGGACGACATCTACGATGTGGAGTGCGACGTGTACTCGCCCAACTCCATCGGCGGCACAATCAACGACGACACCGTGCCGCGCTTCCGCTGCGCCGCGGTGGCGGGTGGCGCCAACAACGCCCTGGCCGAGCCCCGCCACGCCGACCTGCTCACCCGGCGCGGCATCACCTACGGGCCCGACTACCTGGTCAATTCCGGCGGCCTGATCCGCTGCCAGGAGGAAGTCTTCGAGCGGCCCACCGAGGACTTCACCATCTACTCCAAGGTGACGCAGATCTACGACCAGACCCTGCACGTGATCAAGCTGGCCGACGAACTGGGAATCAGTACGGCGGCCGCCGCCGACTGGCTTGCCGAAGAGAGGATCGCGGGGGCGAAGTAGGCGGCCAACCTTCGGCCTCTCGGCCCCGCCCGTTTCGGCCTCCCGGCCCCGCCCGTTCCGGCCTCCCGGCCCCGCCCGTCACATCTTGTGGACGTGCTCCGGCCCCGGGAACTCCCCGGCCCGCACCTCTTTCGCGTAGCGCGACACCGCCCCCCTGACCTCGGTCCCCAGCTCGGCGTAGCGTTTCAGGAAGCCCGGGTTGAACCCTTCGTTCAGGCCGAGCATGTCATGCAGAACGAGAACCTGACCATCGCAGCGCGGCCCGGCTCCGATGCCGATCGTGGGAACCGACAGATTCGCCGTCACCCGCTGGGCGATCAGCGCCGGCATCAACTCCAGGACAATGGCGAACACGCCGGCGTCCTGCAGCGCTCTGGCGTCTCGAACAAGCTTCTGCAGAGCCCCTTCTCCCCGCCCCTGCACCCTGTGGCCGCCCAGCTGGTGCACGGACTGGGGCGTGAACCCGAGGTGACCCATGACCGGGACACCCGCCTTGACCAGCGCTTCGACCGCCGGGGCCATGTCGGCGCCCCCTTCCAGCTTCACCGCCCCCGCTCCGGTCTCCTTGAGGATGCGTCCGCCGTTGCGGACTGCCTCCACCGGCGATACCTGGTAGCTGAGGAACGGCATGTCGACGACCACGAGCGCTCGTTTCGCCCCCCGACGAACGATGCGGCCGTGGTAGATCATCTGGTCGACAGTGGCCGAAAGGGTTGTGCTCTCGCCCCCCAACACCGACACGACCGAGTCACCGACGAGGATCGAATCGACCCCGGCGGCCTCGACCAGAGAGGCGAAGAGCGCATCGTAGGCCGTGACCATCACGATCGGTTCGCCCGCCTTCTTTCGGCGTGCGAAGTCGAGCACCGAGAACTTGCGGGTTCCCCCGCTCTCCGACGAGTTCGCCATGTCAGACGTCGTAGACTTTGCCCGTCGCGGCGTCTCGCACCTGGATCGCCCCCGTCGGGCAGTTCTCGGCCGCCACGATCACGTCTTCAACGGCGTCGCCTTCCGGGTCCACGACCTCGGACTGGCGGCGCGCGTTGTGCGCAAAGACGCCCGGGGCAAAGGTCAGGCACATGCCGTTGCCTACGCAGCGTGCATGATCGACCGCGATATGCAACCGACTGGGCACCGGCATGGGCGCGGGCCGTGGCAACCGCTCCGGCGGGGTGGCCCCCGGCGCCGGGCCCGGCAATGGGGGAACGGGCCGGTCGCTCATCCCACCCACCTGACCGGCAAAGACTTGACCGACCGGAACTGGAGGCTGGGCTGGTACTCGATCCGGTCGGCGGCGAGCTCGAAGCGCGGGAATCGTTCGGCCAGTCCGCGCAACACCTCCTGTCCTTCGATCCGGGCCAGCGTGGCGCCGAGGCAGTAGTGGATCCCCGACCCGAAGGAGATGTGCGGGTTCGGCTGCCGCCCGATGTCGAAGGTGTCGGGGTCCGCGAACACGGCGGGATCGCGGTTCGCGGCCGCCATGATCCACCGCAGGCGGTCCCCTTTGCGTATTGTCTTGCCCGCGATCTCGACATCCTCCGCGGCGATGCGCTGGGTGGACTTGACCGGTGGGTCGTAGCGCAGGCACTCCTCCGTTGCCAGCCGCGCCATCGCCTCGGGGTCGGCCTGAAGCCGCTCCCACTGGTCCGGGTGCCGGACAAAGGCCAGCAACCCGTTGCAGATGAGGTTCATCGTCGTTTCGTGGCCCGCGAAGAGTAGGAGTCCCGTGTTCACCAACACCTGATGCCGGGAGAATACGCCCCCCGTCTCGCCCTCCGCCAGCACCGAAATGAAGTCTGCACCCGGGCAGCCGATGCGCTCCTCGACCAATGGCGCCGCGTAGTCGACGATCCCCCTGACCGCCTCGATCAGAGGACGGAGACGGTAGGGCTCGCCCCGGTTGATGTAGAGGATCCCGTCGGCAAGGGCGCGCAAGTGATCCCGGTCGCGGTATGGCACGCCCATCATCTCCGCGATGATGCGCACCGGGAGGGGCGCGGCCAACTCGGTCAGGACGTCCATCGTGCCGTTGGGACGGACGCCATCGAGGAGCTCGGCCACCGCGGCACGCACGAAAGGGCGCCATCTCTCCATCGCCTTCGGGGTGAAATACCCGTGCACGACGCTCCTCATCGCGAGGTGCTCGGGGCGGTCCTGCTCCACCAACTGGTCCGCGCGGAAGTCCCGGATCTCGTCGAAGAGCGGCAGGTCCTCGGGGTTGACCGGGGGGTACGGCGGCGCGGCCCCGTCCTTGATCACCGCCGACGAGAAGAGCTCGTTGTGGCGCAGAATCCACACCAGCTCGTCGTACCCGGTCACCAGCCAGAGGCCGAACCGGGCATTCCAGTGGACCGGTTCAATCTCCCGAAGCTGCCCGAAATAGCTGTATGGGTCGGCAATAACCTCCGGTGCGAAGAGATCGTCGGTGATGGTGGCGCGGAATGGCACTTGCAGTGGGCGTCCTGGGACCGGGAGCGGGAGGAGCGGATGGCCGGACGGCAATGTCGGGAGCGGGCGAATGGGCGGCAAGGGCGGGATCAGGCCAGACCCTTGTGACTCCGGACGTTGATCGCCTTCCGGAGCACCGCAGACAGCAGGCACCGGCAATCCTCAACGCCCGGTTCGACTGTAGTAGTCCAGGAGGGCTTCCTGCGTTCTCGCTCCCACCTCGCCACGGGAGGCCAGATGAGCGGCAAGTTCCTGCCCGGTGAAGACGGGGTGCCGCCGAAAGAACGTCCTGTGTTGTGCGACAGACATACTTGACTCTACTTGCGGTATTACAGGTTATTCTATGGGTTATGACGTCCAACGTCCATTACCGAGTCGCGCGACCCGATGTCAGCGGCTCGCCGGATCCGCTTCCCCCACCCTGGCAAACCGGAGATTCCTGACGCGCCCCGCGTCCACCATCATCGACTGGAACGCACCACCCGCCGATACCGAGCCGTCCGCCGATACCGGGCCAGCCCCCAAGCCCGAGAAGCGGAAGGTCATGCCCCGTCCGTCCCGCAGCACACCGTCTTCCGCCTGCAGCAGGGTGACGGGCAGCCATTTTCCCGCCCGCAGCGACAGGCCCGCGTCATCGGCTTCCACGATGCGATAGGTGATGTCCAGTTCGGGGCTGTAGAATGACCCGGTATAGCGGTTGCGGTCCGGGATTCGCGCTTCAGCATCGCTCTCTGGTCCCTCTTCGGGCTCTGGCGAGGGCGTTGCGGCGTCCGTAGCCTCCTCGACCGCTTCCATCCGGTCTTCCAGGTAGACTTCCGCCGCAGCCGCGATCAGGCCCATCGGATCGATCCGGGACCGGTTGCACAGAGCCACGAACGAGTAGCCGGCTTCCGGATAGCGCGACATTCCCGCGCGGTAGCCCACCCACGAGCCCCCGTGACCCACCGTGGCGAGGCCGCGGTGCTCGCCGTGCGAGATACCGAAGGCGTACGGGATCGTGGCGCCCGAATTGAGCACGCCCCGCTGGTGCATGCGCGCAACCCACTCCGGCCCGCCCACCGTCCCGGATTCCAGGTTGCGGTCCCACGCGACCCAATCCTCCACGGTAGTGAAGACGCCGCCGTCACCGACCATGTCCAGCGTGGTCACGTTGATTTCGAAGCCGTCGTCCGTCGGCGCATAGCCGGTCGCCCGGTTGGCGACAACCTCGTTGTGATCGTCGTGGAAGTGCGTGTGGGACATCCCCAGGGGGGCGAAGAGATGCTCCTGTGCGAACTCCCGGAGTGAGGTGCCCGAGACGCGGGCGACGATCTCGCCGAGCAGGAAGTACCCGGCGTTGCTGTACAGGTACTCGGCGCCGGGGGCGAAGTTGAGCTCCCGCTGGCGGTTGATGATCGCGAGGACTTCCTCGTTGGTGTAGTAGTCCTCGCCCCGGTTCCCGGCCAGGGACATGAGCACGATGTAGTCCCGCACCCCCGACGTGTGATGGACCAGATGGCGGACCGTTGGCGGATCGGAGTAGTCGGGGAATTCGGGAATGTACCGTCGGACGGGAGCGTCGAGGTCGACGTCGCCGCGAAGCGCGAGCAGCGCGATGGCGCCTGCCGTGAACTGTTTGGAGACGGAGCCGGTGCGGAATACCGTCGTCGGGCCGTTGGGGATGCCGTGGTCCAGGTTGGCCATTCCGTACCCCGCGGAACCGATGAGCCGCCCGTCCTGAATCACGCCGACGGAGCAACCGGGCCCGTCGCCGCCGGAGTAGTCCGCGAAGACTTCGTCGACTCGATCGGGCAGGTCGCCGGCCGTCCCCGCGAGCCCGCCACGGTTTCCATCGGATTGGGCGCAGCCGGTGGCGAAGACTGCGAAGGCGGAGAAGATGACAGCGGACGCAGTGCCGAAGAGCCGATCGTTTATGTTCATGAATGGAACCTGAACCCCGTGGTGTCCTGTCGCAATCCGCCGGGGCACCCGCGGCATCCGCCGAGGCGCCCGCAGCCCTCTACGCCGACCGTGTCCGCCATTTCGACGCCAAAGTGGCGGACAAAACCAGCTCGGTTCGGTTGTACAGCCGCCTGCGACTGGCGACCTTCGCGGCCACGATCACCGGTGCGTGGCTCCTCTTCCAATCGGGCCGCGGCACGGTCGCCTGGCTGTTCATGGCCAGCGGAATCCTCGCTTTCGCGATCCTGGTCGCACGGCACCGGGTCGCGCGACGACGCCTGCGCCGCGCCGAGTTGATGGCGGACTTCAACCGGGAGGGCATCGCGCGGATTGAGCGCCGCTGGTCCGGGTTGCCGGCCGCGCCCGATCTCACGGCCCGCGAGACGGACGATCACGCGGCTGCGAGCGCTCATGACTACGCGGCTGCGACCGCACATGACTACGCGGTGACGAACGCACACGACTTCGCAGCGACGAACGCTCACGATTACGCGGCTGCCGCTCACGATTTCGCCGACGACCTCGATCTCTACGGCCGAGCTTCCCTTTTTCGCCTCGTAGGTACGTGCGGGACCGAGCCCGGGTGGAAGACGCTGCAGTCGTGGCTGCTCGCCCCCGCGGACGGGGACGCGATCGTGCGACGGCAGGAAGCCGTGCGCGAGATGGCCGGCGCGTACGACTTCCGCGACCTCCTGGTGGCCGAAGCCCGGTTGATGGAAGACGGCGCCGGCGTACCGGGCCGCGAGGCAGCGGCCACGTTCCGCCACGCCGACGCTGCCCGGGATGTGGAAGCCTTCCTCGCCTGGGCCGAGAGCGATGGGTGGCTGTCCCAGCGCCCCTGGCTCCGGGCGGTCGCCTTCGTTCTGCCGGCCGTGAATGTGACCGCCATCGTTCTCTATTCGCTGGGAATGGTTCCCGTTCCGGCCCTCACATGGCCACTTCTAATATCAAGTATACTAGTAGCGCAAGGCTGGAAGCGAATCGGTCTGACGTTCGGGGAAGCCGACGACGGAGAATCAAGCGTGCGGCGCTACGCTCCCATTCTCGGCCACGTGGCGAGTGCACCCCTGGACTGCGAGTACGCGGCCAGCATCCGCCACCGCCTCGGCACGGGCTCGCGTGCGGCACCCCGGGAGATTGCCGCGCTGCGCCGCCTCCTCGACATGGCACAGGTCAGGGAATCGCCACTCTTCCACCTTCCTTTGGCTGTGGTGCTGCTGTGGGACGTTCACGTGCTGGCCGCGCTCGAACGCTGGAAGACGCGGTCCGGCACCCGGGTGCGGGACTGGCTCGACGCGGCCGGCGAGGCGGAAGCCCTCGCGGCGCTGGCGGCGCTGGCCGCCGACCATCCCGACTGGACCTTTCCGACCATTGACACGGCCGCCGACCGCATCCACGCCCGAACGCTCGGCCACCCGTTGCTCGCCTCGGAGGTTTGTGTACGCAACGACGTGACGATCGGTCCGGCGGGCTCGTTCCTGCTTGTCACGGGCTCGAACATGTCCGGAAAGTCCACGCTGCTGAAGGCGGTCGGGCTAAACGCCGCACTGGCTCAGGCGGGCGGCCCGGTCTGCGCCGAGTCGCTCACAATGCCGCCGCTTCGCGTCGTCACGAGCATGCGCGTCGAGGACTCCCTCGAGGACGGCGTATCGTTCTTCATGGCGGGGCTACGCCGGCTGAAACAGGTGGTGGACGCGGCCGAATCGGCTATTGCGCCGCCCGGGGTTCCCGGGCATCGCGCCAACGACGGGCATCGCGCCAACGACGGGCATCGCGCCGACGGGCATCGCGCCCCGACCCGCTCTGCTATTGCGCCGCCCGCGAACAGCCGCGACCAGCGCCCACCCGTGCGCGCCCTCTACCTCCTCGACGAAATCCTCCAGGGAACCAACAGCGCCGAGCGCAGAATCGCCGCGCAAAGGGTGTGTAAAAGGAGAGACGGCGTACCTTTCAATCGGTGACACCACTCACACGAGCCGGGGAGGAACCCCCGGGCACGGTCCAGGAGTTCATCCAGGAGATCCTGGAAGACGAGGTCCGCCGGAGCCTTCTCGGCCCCGGCCCTTGCTCGAACGGGTACGGGAAGCCGCCTGGCGTCCGGCGCAATCGGAGCCGTAACCACCCACGACCTGACTCTTGCCGACGCGGAAGACCTCCTAGCCCGAGCCATCCCCGTCCACTTCACCGAGTCCGTCGGCCATGGTGACGAGGGACTCACCTTCGACTATCCTTGCGAGGGACGGTATCGCCACGTCGACCAATGCTCTGAAGCTGCTGGAGTTGGTGGGCCTGGGAGACGCCCATGAAGGATGAGCTTTGGCATGCAACCTTCGGCCGACAGCGTGTGTCTTCCGTCATACACGATCAGGTCTTTTCAACCCTCGCTCCCGGGGGTAGCCCGATGATGCCAAACGAAGGTAGCCCGCCAATGCCAAAGAGTTGCCCGAAATCCTGGACTTTGCTGCTGGTTCTCGGTTGTGCCTCGTGTGGACAAGACGACGATGGTGCTACATCCGGGGCCCCCTGGGTCGTGCGTGACAGCGCCGGGATCATCATCATCGAAAACGACCGGCCCGCGCCGGACTCGCGGCTGGCGTGGGAGATCGGAACGCAGCCGTCCCTCTCGATCGGCGCCGTCGATAGCGGAGAGGCCGACCAGCTGTTCCGGGTCACGGACGCCGCAAGATTCCCCGACGGCAGGATCGTGATCGCCAACTCGGGAAGCAACGAGCTGCGGGTCTTCAACGCCGACGGCTCACACGCGGCCACGTGGGGACGCCGGGGAGAGGGCCCGGGCGAGTTCATCGGCGGCAGCCCGACCCTCGTCGCGCCCTGGCCCGGCGATTCGGTCGCCGCAGCAAATCCCTGGGGGACCCGGTTGTCGTTGTTCGACGCCGACGGAAACCGCGGTCGCGACGTAAACCTCGACACCAGGCTGCTCAACATTGTCGACCTGCTGTCGGACGGGAAGATCCTGTCGAGCGGGAGTGGCGGGCTCGACGCGGGAATGACTGGAACCTCGGGGCTCATTCGCTCCGACACGGAATGGGGGATCCTCGCCGCCGACGGAACCCTCCACGCATCGCTCGGAGAGTATCCCGGTGGCGAGTGGTGGGCAGTCTTCGGTGCGGACGGCACCATCGAGGGCGGGAGACCCCACCCCTTTGGCCGCCTCACGGTGGGGGCCGTGTGGGGGGACCTGGTCGCGATCGGGGTGCAGGACAGCTACGAGATCAAGGCACTTGGCGCGGACGGGTCGTTGGTCCGGATCGTCCGCCGTGACGGCGACCCGGGAAGCCCCACCCAGGCCGACCTGGATGCCTACTACGCCCGGCGCTACGCCAACATGCCGGACGATGATCGGACAAACGCCCTGAACGCCGTCAGGGACATGCCTCTGGTGGAGTCCTATCCCGCCTTCATGGGGATCATGTCCGACCTTGCCGGCCATCTGTGGGTCCGGGAATACCTGGGATCCGCCGAGGGCGGGTTGGTATGGACCGTCTTCGACCCGGAAGGGCGGGTCCAGGGCCTGATCGAAACCCCTCCCGGCCTGCGCGTATTCGAGATCGGCGAGGACTACATACTCGGGTGGGTGTATGACGACCTCGGCGTCGAATACGTGCAGCTCTGGCCGTTGTCGCGAGCGGCCGACTCCCGATGAGCGCTGCCTCCCCACCCCTCACACTCGTCATCCTCGCGGCGGGCCGGTCCGCCCGCTTCGGCCGCCTCAAGCAGCTCACGCCCATCGGCCCGGGCGGCGCGGCGCTGCTCGACTATGCGCTCTACGACGGTGCGCTGGCGGGCTTCTCGCGCTTCGTGCTCGTCATCCGCGACGAAATCCGGGACGACTTCGACGAGCACCTTCGCCCCGCCGTCGCCGCCGGCCTCGACATCCGCTACGCATGTCAGGATCTGACCCATCCCGGCCTTGTGGACGCCCCGCCTTCCGGGCGAACCCGCCCCTGGGGCACAGGCCACGCCGTGCTCACGGCGGGCGAGCGGGTGGACGGCCCTTTCGCGGTCTGCAACGCGGACGACTTCTACGGGCGCGGGGCGTATGCGACCCTGGCCGAAGCGATGACGGGTGCCCCTGTTTCCGCGGACGCCCGGCTCAGCGAAGCCGGGCTCACGACTCCCCCGCCCCCGCCCTGATCGTCGGCTACCCCCTCGAAGTCACCCTCTCCGACAGCGGCGGAGTCTCCCGGGGCATCTGCGAAATCGACGAAGCGGGCGCTCTTCAGCGGTTGACCGAGGGCCTGGAACTGCGCCGCGCCGGAGACCGGGTCAGGGGTCGCGATGTGACCGGAAGGCCTATTGACGTGCCCGTGAACGCTCCTGTCTCCATGAATCTCTGGGGTTTTCCGGGGCAAACGCCTCTTCGTGACAGTTCCGGTGACAGATTCCATGCCGAATCTGTCCGCGAATCTGTCACGGGCATTCTGCGGCCCCTGCGACATCTCTTTTCCGAGTTCATCGCTGCCGGCCCCGGCCTCGACCGTGAATTCTACCTCTCCGAGGCAATCAACGACCTCATCGCCGCCGGCCTCGTGCGCTGCACCGTGGTCCCCACCCGGGAGACCTGGCTCGGCGTCACCTTCGCGGACGATCATGCGGGAGTGGCCGAATCCTTGCGGGCGCTTGTAGACTCGAAGGCGTATCCGCACAGCCTGTGGGACGCTACTCGTCTCCCCTGAGCAGGGTCGCCGTCAGTTCTCGCACTCCGATGACTTCGATGCCCGGCGCGACCGGATATCGATCCGTTCCGGATCCGACGATGAAGGTGCGGCTCGGCTCCAGATCCACGCGCGCGTTGTGAAGTCCCCGGCTGGGCCTGGGCGACAATCCGAGCTTGATTTCGATCGCCCATGGGGCTTGGCGGCCCGGCAGATGAAGGACCAGATCAACCTCGGCGCCCGCCCGAGTCCGGTAGAAGCCGGCACGCGTGCCCGGCGGCGCGGCGCTGAGCAGGTTTTCGATCACGAATCCCTCCCAGCTCCCGCCTGCGACGGGGTGTCCCGCCAGAGCATTGTAGTCGCGAATGCCGAGGAGTGTGTGGACCAATCCGCTGTCACGCACATACACCTTGGGTGTCTTGATCAGGCGTTTGCGAACATTTGCCCGAACCGGCTGTAGGCGGCGAACCAACAGGAGATCGACCAGGAGATCCACGTAACGGGACACCGTGGGCGAACTGATGCCCAGGCTCCCCGCCAGCTTCGACGCATTCAGGAGGCTCCCCTGGCTGTGGGCCAGCATCCGCCACAGTCGCTCGAGGGTCTCCGCGGGAAGTCGGACACCAGCCAGGTCAGCGACGTCGCGGTGCAGATAGGTTTGGATGAAGTTGCGGCGAAACACGGTGCTGTCCGCATCTGTCGCGGCCAACAAGCTGTCCGGGAACCCCCCGCGCACCCACAACGAGACAAGGGATGGGGCCTCGTGCTCGATCTCCGCCACGCTGAAGGGGTTGAGACGGACGAATTCGATCCTCCCGGCCAGGGTTTCGGCCGACTGCCTGAGAAGATCGATCGAAGCGGATCCCAGAATGAGAAACCTTCCGGTCCGCCGGCCCCGGCGCCGTCCACGGTCGATCAGGCCACGCAGGTCGCCGAACAGTTGCGGTGCCCTGTGTATTTCGTCAAGCACGACGAGGCGGTTCTCGTATCGGCCGAGAAACAGGTTCGGATCGGCCAGCTTCGCTCGGTCCGTGCTCGATTCCAGGTCCAGGTACAGGGCGTCGCGACGCTCCGCGATCTCCAGCGCCAATGTGGTCTTGCCGACTTGCCTGGGGCCGATCAGACCGACCGCGGCCTGGCGATCCAGTGCGGTGGTGACTGCAGGGAAGGCGTCACGTGGAATCATGCCTGCTAATCTAATATACAATGTTGAATTAGCAATGATAATAGTGACCTGAACCGGTAGTCCCTGCAGCACTGAGGCGTGGGCGACCGAGTGGGGCTCGCGCCGCGGCCGCAAGGGCGATCATGCGGGAGTGGCCGAATCCCTGCGGGGGCTTGTAGACTCGAAGGCGTATCCGCGGAGCCTCTGGGACGCTCCGCCCATTCTTCCCCGCGACTCCTGACGCCGATGCAACTCACCACGCCCGACTGGATCGTCATCGCCCTCTACGGGCTCACGGCCCTCGCAATCGGCCTGTACTTCGCGCGGCGGGCGGGTTCGGGCACGGACGAGTTCTTCCTCTCGGGACGGAAGCTCCCCTGGTGGTTGTTGGGCACGTCAATGGTCGCAACGACCTTTTCCACGGACACGCCGAACCTGATCGCGGACTTCGTGCGCAGCGGGGGGGTCGCGCAGAACTGGTCCTGGTGGGCCTTCCTGATCACCGGGATGTGCACGGTCTTCTTCTACGCGAAGCTGTGGCGGCGGTCGGGCGCTCTGACCGACATCGAGTTCTACGAGCTGCGCTATTCGGGACGGGCGGCCGCCTTCCTGCGGGGCTTCCGGGCGCTGTATCTGGGCGTCTTCTACAACGTGATGATCATCGCCACGGTCACGCTCGCCGCAACCAAGATCGGGGGCGTCCTTCTCGGCCTGGATCCCCTCACCACCGTCCTGATCGCAGGGTCCGTGACCATGCTCTATTCGGCCACATCCGGGCTCTGGGGCGTGGTCGTGACCGACATGGTGCTGTTCGTCGTGGCAATGGTCGGATCGGTCGCGGCGGCGTACTTCGCGCTGCAGCAACCCGAGGTCGGCGGGCTCGCCGGGCTGGTCTCGAACCCCGACCTGCGCTCGGCGATGCGGTTCCTGCCCGACTTCTCGAACTGGAGCGTGGCCCTGGGAATCTTCATCATCCCCATCTCGGTGCAGTGGTGGAGCGCGTGGTATCCGGGGGCCGAGCCGGGCGGCGGCGGGTACATCGCGCAGCGCATGCTGGCCGCGAAGAACGAGAAGGAGTCGATGAAGGCCACGCTGTGGTTCAACATCGCACACTACGGACTCCGTCCCTGGCCGTGGATCATCGTGGCCCTCTGCTCCATGGTCGTCTACCCCGAGTTGGCGGATATTCAGGCCCGTTTCCCAGACCTCAACCCGTCCCTGATCGGCAACGACCTGGCGTATCCCGCCATGCTGGTGTTCCTGCCGGCGGGCCTGCTCGGCCTGGTCGTGGCGTCGCTGGCTGCCGCCTACATGTCGACGATCAGCACCCAGTTGAACTGGGGCTCGTCGTACGTGGTCAGCGACTTCTACCGGCGGTTCGTGAACCCGGGGGCCAGCGACCGCCAGCTCGTGGCGATGGCCCGGATGTCGACGGTCGGCCTGATGGTGCTCGGCGCGTTCATTGCGCTGCAGCTCGACACGGCAGGACAGGGGTTCCAGATCCTGTTGCAGATCGGGGCCGGCACGGGGCTCATCTTTCTATTGCGCTGGTTCTGGTACCGGGTGAATGTGTGGAGCGAGCTGGCCGGGATGACGATCTCGTTCCTCGTCGCGATCTACTTCGCGTGGGTGCACAGGGCACTCGGGTTCGCACCCCTTCCGCCCTGGGAACAGCTGGTCATCGGTGTGGCGGTGACGACGGTGGGGTGGCTCGGGGTCACGTTCGTGACACCGCCCGCGCCCACCGCGACGCTGCAGCGCTTCTACGACAAGATCCGGCCGATGGGCAAGGGGTGGCGGCGGGTAGTCGACACACGCGGCTTTGCCACGAACGACGGCTCGATCACGGCCGCCTTCCTGGCCTGGTTCCTGGGGTGCGTGCTCGTCTACGCGGCGCTGTTCGGGACGGGGTATCTGCTGTATGGGCAGAATGTGGCGGCCATGGTCTCGCTTGGGATCTCGGCGGGTGCGGGAATCTGGCTGTTTCGGCTATTGCCCAGGCTCGGATTCTCGGATTGAGTGGAGCGGGTGAAGGGCCGGCGGGGCGCGCGGATGAGGGCCCACCGGGGCGCGCGGATGTCCCTGCGGGCCAGGCGAGGCGGCCCGTGATGCCTAGCCGGACCGCGGACCGAAGCTGGCGGGCGATCGCCCCCGGCCGTGTCAACCTGATCGGGGAGCACACCGACTACAACGGTCTGCCGGTGTTGCCGATCGCCATCGACCGGGACGTTCGCATCGAATTCCGCGTCGTGGATGACGGGGCGGTCAGGCTAGACAGCCCCGTGCCGCGTTTTGCGCCCTTCGAGTTTCAGCTGAAACGCCCCATCGAGGCGGCGGACCAGGGCGAATGGTCCAACTATGTGCGGGCGGCCGCACGGGGGTTGCGCGAGCATGGCGTGGAGCTGCGGCGCGGGATCGAGGGCACCGTCACAAGTGATGTGCCGATCGCATCCGGACTGTCGTCTTCATCGGCGCTGGTGGTGGCGTCCACGCTCGCACTGCTGAAGGCGAACGGGGTGAAAGTCGGCGCCGTTTCGGGGCTGGAAGGGCACCCGACCGCGCGAACCGGGCCGGCCCTCTCGCGTCTCGAACTCGCTGCCCTGATGGCGCACGCGGAACGCTTCGTCGGGTTGCAAGGCGGCGGAATGGACCAGGCCGCGTGCCTTCACGGGGTGGAGGGGCACGCGCTCCGAATCGACTTCGAGCCGTTGCGGGTGAGGCCGGTGGCCGTGCCCGGGGGGTGGCGGTGGGTGGTGGGGTCGTCGCTGGTGCGCGCCGAGAAGTCTGCAGGCGCGCGCGAGGCGTACAACGAGCGGGCGAGGCAGTGCCGGGAGGCGTTGGCGGTGGTGGGAGGCATGGCTCGCCGCGCCGGCCCGGACGGGCCTGCCACTGGCCACGGGATCGCAGACGCCGGCACGCCGGGAACGGCCGGCACGCCTCCCACCTACAGCGACCTCATCGCCGACGATGACCTGGACGGGCTGACCGCGCACGCACGCCGCGCCCTCACCCCCGTGCTCTTCCGTCGCTTCCGCCATGTCGTGACGGAAGGCCGCCGGGTCGCACTCGCCGAGGAAGCCATGCGCGATGGTGATATGGGACGATTCGGTGACTTGATGGTCGAGTCACACAACAGCCTCCGCGACGACTACGAGGTGAGCACCGCGGAGCTGGACGAAATCGTCGAGACCGCGCTCGAGGCCGGAGCCGCGGGTGCCAGGCTGACCGGGGCGGGGTTTGGGGGCTGTACCGTGGCCCTGTGTGACATGTCCACGACCGCGCCGGTCCTGGAAGCACTCGCGGCACGCTTCTACACACCGCGCCTGGGCGGTTCGCCGACCCGGGACATGATGTTCACCGCGAAGCCGAGCGGAGGGGCACGGGTGGAGGGGGCCTGAAGACCGATTATCCTTGCTAATCGCAAATCATCCTTAGCGATTAGCAGGCCCGCGTGCTCCATCCTTGACAGCTGCCAAGGCGCCCGTACGCCGGGGCCGTCCCCCGAAGGCGCGACCGAAAGTATCGACCACCATCCGGTTGTCCCAGGAGGTCGTCGACCATTTTCGTGCCGGTGGGCGCGGTTGGCAGACACGGATCGACCACGCCCTGCGCGACTGGATCAAGCAGCACGACGTTGCTTGAGGGGACCCCACGCGACCTCAGCACGATGCGCTCAAGCTTCACGGGCTGACCCCGACCGATCCACTCCTCGTCCCCGTCAACGAGACATCGAGCCTCACCTGGTCGTAGGGCACCCGCGGCACCAGCGTCCCGTGCGCGCCCGGCCGCAATTCCACGAGCCCGTACTGCGACATCGTCTTCAGAGTTCGCGAAAGGTTCGACTTGCTCCGCCCGGCCAGCACCGCGAGCTCCGTAAGCGAACGCGGTCGCTCACGGGCAATCAGTTCCAAGAGATGTCGGTTATGCTCGGACAGCAACCTCGCGAAGCTCTCGATCGAGGTGAACCAGACCTTGGGCTCATCCTTCGCACGCGTGTGTTCGCCACGGGCAATGGCCACGGTGCGCGCCTTCATCTGGTCGTAGCCGGCGATGCCAATCTTCAGTGTCTTCATGGAATCGATCCTCTTTCTCGAAGCACCTGGTCCACTTCCTCCCAGAAATCCGCGACCAGCGTGGCCGCGTCCTCGTACTCGTACGGCCGGATCGTGCGTAGCCGGTGCCGATGGTCGCGCTCCGCCCGTTGCCCCCCGCCTGGGCCTCGTCGCTCCCTCACCGGGTGCGCATTGTCGAATCCGACCAGCCTGGCGCCATCCGACCGTTCTACCGTACCATCGAGGATCGCGCCACTAACCCGTACACCACGACGTTCTCCACGTCCATTTCGTCCCTGAGCACCCCGAGGACGAGCCCTCCGGTCACATCGAGGATTCGGAACCTGGGCGGAGCCTCAACCTGTCCCAGCCACTCCCCGTCCGGGGAAATGACGGTGTACGGAGACCCCTCTTCCGGGTAGGCCGGCCGGTAGGAGGGCAGCCATACGTTTCCGTCGGCGTCGGCGAAGGGGGAACCGAAGAGCGGCAGCGGCTGGCCGATCATGGCGCGATACCGGGACATGTCTTCCTGAACTATCTCCTCGAGCCGGGCATCGGATACTCCGTAGTTCATCCGGCCTATCATTCGGTTATAGGCCTCGACGGCCTCCAGGAGTTCCTCGGTCAGTAGGGTGGGCTCGGCCCGCCAGCGCACGATCCGGGTTACCGTGCCGTCCGGCAGACGCCAAGTGATCTCGGGCCTGTCGGACCTCGTGTAGGCGAACCGTTCCGCAGCGACCGTGACCCCGCCAACAGCCCGGATGATCGGGCGCATCAGCCCCGACCGCTGTCGCGGCCAGTGGTCGTACGACGCGACCGTGTCGAGGGCGCCGGTTTCAATATCGAACAGGGTCATGTGCCCGGCGAGCCACTCCTCCTCTATATCGACCCAGGAACGGTAGGGGTATCGGTTCATTAGCAGCAGCTCACCGGATGAACCGATCCCCGCCACACCGAAGTGCTGTGCCCGAGGGAGGCTCACGATGCGCGCGACCGAATCGCCGACGAAGAGAGTGAGGCGAGACTGACGATCGTCAGGCACAAGGACGCTGTCCTGGCCCAGGACGAACATGGAGTAGGCGGAGATGACTTCGCCCGGTCCCTCTCCACGCCTGGCGAGCACCTCGTGCGTCGTCCCGTCCGGACTCAAGACGACCACTTCGCTATCCCGATCAGCAACGACCGCGCTTCCATCCGGGAAGAGCCGGCCGACGTTGATTCTCTGGAACTCGTAGTCGCTTGGGTTGGCTCCGTGGCGGTACACCGGCTCTTCCGCGATGGCGAAGGGCGGCTCGACCTCGGGCACGCCCGCATACTCGACGATCCGCACGCCGGCGCTGTCCTCGATCTGCATCTGGACATCGCCGGTGCGGTCGTTGTCTCCCCCGCAGGCGACGAGGGCTGCCGACAGCATCAGAGTGGAGTGGTGTCTGCTTCGCATTCCAATTCAACTCTCCTGTGCTGCTGTACCACACCCCTACTGCGATCTCCCCTTGTGCAACCGCAACACCTGGGGACTCTCCACTTCGTTGAAGTCCCGCCGAACCCCGAATACCTCGTCGGCGCCCACCCGCATGAGCTCGAAGCGCGCCGGCGTCTCGACGATCCCGAGCCAGACCCCCGACGAGTCCCACACGTACCACTTCTGAGGATCGTGCCGCCGGGCAAGGCCCAGGTACTCACCCGCCCAAACGTTGCCCTCCACATCCACGAGCACCTGTTGGTAAGCCGGCTTCTCGGCGGGCTCGGGTAGCGACTCGTAAATCTCACGGATATGCGGGCGCGGGTCGGGACCGAGACGCACGCGTCGCTCGCGATCGAGCTCTTCCCGGGAAACGGCAAGTGAAACCCCCGGAATCCGCGCGATCATGCGAAGGTCGCCTGTCGTGCCATCCAGCTTCGAGTACTCCAGCCTGTCAGCAGTCCCAATCACAAGTTCACCGTCGCCCGTCGCAACCGCGTGGAGCCTTCGCTGCATGAGCGGTATCGCATCGGCGTCCGTGGCGATGAAGATCTCGTCGCCGGGAACCGTCGCGACCGTTCGACTCGAAGCGCGGTCGTCGGATAACCGAACAATCGTAGCCAGCGGCCGCTGCAACCCCAGAGTGTTCCTCGCCACAAGCAATGCCGACATATCGTCGATTCCCCACAGGAAGTCGGAAGGCACCTGCTGGCGAAGCGCATCCACCAACCGTGGTCTCCGAAACGAGGAGACCAACCCGGAGTCCAGGTCGAACTCCGTGTCTCGTCCGCCCATGGCGAGGTCCTGGGCTACCAGCCTGCCACTGCGCAGCAAGACCAACGCCGCGAGCCTGCGGAATTCGCCCGGGCCATCGCCCTCCCCGCCAAACGCGCGAACGAATCGCCCGCTCGAATCGTACATGCGCACTTCACTTGAACCCAAGTCCGCGACGATCAGGCGACCATCGGCTGCGCGCAGTACGTCCCGCACGCGGTCAAAGAAACGCTCTTCTCCCGTGCCGCTCTCCGAAAGGTCGACGAGGGGCGCCTCGTCGATCCACCAGGCCGAATCCGCGCTCCAGGCTGGCGCAAACGACTCGACGATTCGCACCCCGAGGCTGTCGCGAGATGTGTTCGTCGGAGCAGGGCTGGCTTCGCAACCGAATCCGGCCAGGATGGCCAGCCCCGCCAACGCGGCGCCGTGCGTTCGGGCTACGCGCACCCGGCGCAGTTTCCGCCAGAAAACGCCTACCCCTTTTGGACGCTTCATCCAACTCAGATGTCCCATTCCAAAAGCTACCCCCTGCAGGCCCGTGGTATATCCTTGCTAATCATAAATCAACCTTACAGATTAGCAACTATGATCAAACGACGTCACAAGGCACTCGTCAGGCGAGATCTGGCCACTTTCCCCTCCGTGGTGCTCCTCGGGCCACGCCAGGTGGGGAAGACCACGCTCGCCAGGGAGATCGCCTACGATGATCCGGACTCCCTGTACCTCGACCTGGAGGATCCCGGGGACGCCGCACGGCTCATGGACGCTCGCGGCTACCTCGACCTGCAGCGCCACCGTCTCGTAATCCTGGACGAAGTGCAGCGGATGCCCGACCTCTTTCGCGTGTTGCGCGGGCAGATCGACGAGCGCCGCCGCGATGGGCGCCAGAGCGGTCATTTCCTGCTTCTGGGCTCGGCGTCCGGCGCATTGCTTCGTCAGTCGGCGGAGTCGCTGGCCGGGCGGGTCGCCTATCACGAGCTACCCGGACTCGATGCGCTGGAAACGGGTCCCGACCTGAACCGCTCCTGGTTGCGCGGCGGCTTTCCGGACAGCGTCACCGCGGCCAACGACGACATCAGCGTGCGCTGGCGCGCCAGTTTCATCCGCACCTACCTCGAGCGCGATCTCCCCCAGTCCGGGCTGCGGGCACCTGCCGAGACCCTGCGCAGGTTCTGGACCATGCTGTCCCATCGCCAGGGATCCGCCTTCAACGCGGCCGAGCTGGCCCGCAGCCTGGGCATCTCGGTGCCAACGGTAAATCGGTATGCGGATACGTTGGTCGATATGATGCTTCTTCGCCGCCTCCCGCCCTACTTCACCAATGTCGGGAAGCGGCTCATCAAGGCGCCCCGACTCTTCGTGCGGGACAGCGGTGTGGCACATGCGCTGCTCAACCTCCGGTCACTCCATGACCTTCTCGGGCACCCCGTGGCTGGCGCCAGCTGGGAAGGGTTCGTGGTCGAAAACCTCATGGGGGTGGCACCCCAGGGTACGGACGCGTTTTTCTACCGAACCCGGGCCGGTGCGGAGATCGATCTACTGCTTCTTCTCCCCGGCCAGGAGCTATGGGCCGTCGAGGTGAAACGCTCGGCGACGCCTCGGATTCCCAGGGGGTTCCGGATCGCCACCGGCGATGTCGACGCGTCCCGAAGATTCATCGTCCACTCCGGCGACGACACCTATCCTCTTGGCGAGGGGATCCTCGCGACTTCTTTGCCGGCGCTCATGGAGCGGTTGATCGCGGCGGGATAGCACGGCGCCCTACGGCCCCCGAGGCCCCTCCCGCTCACCGGGCGGCCCACCCCGGCGACCTGCCGGGACATCGCCCGCCCGGCGCCAGAGATCTCGCATGCCCCTGGCGATCTCCTGAAACCTCGGATCGCTCCGGAGCGGGTCCCACAAGGGGTTGTTCCTGATCGCGAGCAGGGCCGGATCCCTCTTCTGGACGGCCGACGCCAGGTGCGCCAGAGCGCTGTCGATATCGCCCAGCCCGACGGCCGTCAGCGCCACCTCCACGTCGGAGACGCGCTCGCCACGGTCAAGACGCGCGGAATCGTACCCGCGACGCCACTGCCAATAGCTGTTCGGGTCGTTTTCGTCGAAGGCCTCCCGCAGGTCCTGCACCGCTGCCCGGGTCTCGGGCGAGTCGCCCCGGGTGGCGAGCAACCGGTCCGCCCGGACATCGACCGCGCCCGCATAGTCACCCTGCAGCAAGTGGGACGCCTCGAGACCGGACCAGGCCGGCTCGGCACGCGGTTCGGCCTCGACGATCCCGGCGAACGCGGCGGCGGCACTGTCGAACTGGCCGGCCTCCATCAACCGGGCGGCGGCCAGGCTGCGGGAGGGCGGCCGGGAACGCCTTCCGATCCGGGTGGACTCCCATACCCAGCGCCGCCTGATGGAGTCGCCCGCCTGTGCAGCTGCAAGCCCCGCGTTGACGGTCGTGGCCACTGACTGCAGGTAGTCCTCCAACAGCACCATACCGGCGTTGACCTCGTCCTCGGCGCCTCCGAACTCGGTCGCCCGGCGCAGCGCTTCCTCGACCCTGGCCAGGTCGTCCGGCGACAACTCGCCGCCTTCGTGGGCCATGACCAGGCGCACTCCCGCCCACTGCGCCCACGCCGGCGCGAACGTCGAATCGATCGTGACCGCCCGGTCCGAGTGAGCCAGAGCCGCCTCCAGGCCCCCGGTTGTCCCGCGCTCCAGCTCCTCCCGACCCATGAGGAACGCCCGGTGCGCCTCGGGATCGACTTCCGCGATCTGCTCGATGTCCTCGGTCACGTCCGCCCCCAGCTCGCCCTGCACGGCCCCGGCGATCTCCACCGCGACCTCGGTCTGCAGGCGCAGGATGTCCTTCATCTCGCGCTGGAAGGTGCGCGACAGCAGGTGCGTGTCCGACGGCGCGTGCAGCAGCTGCACCGAGATCCGCACGCTGTCGCTCTCCGCGGTCATCGCGACCGACCCGGTCACGACCGCCTGTACGCGCAGTTCCGCCGCGATCTCGGGGAGGAGCTTGTCCGTGGTGGCGTAGCGCTCCACCGACGTCCGCGACACGACGCGCAGGGTCGTCAGGATGCTCAGCTGGGTGATGATCTCCTCGTGCAGCTGGCGCGCGAAGAAGTCGTTGTCCTCGGCGAAGTCGGCCAGTGGGAGCACGGCTACAGCGGTGATGGGAGCATTCGGGTCGAGGTTCGCGAAGGACGCGACGCCGGGCGCCGGGGCCACGGCCGAGCCGCCCCCATCCGGAGTCGTCAACGCGTTCGTGCCGAACCAGAGAACACCGAGCGCTCCGGAAACCGCGGTGACGCCCACGAGCGCGAGCTGGGGGACCACCGTCCCCCTTCCCCGCCGCACCAACGCGCCCGTTCGCGTGAGACCCTCCGCCGTGAGGTCGTAGACCCACGAAAACGCCAGGGCCACCGGCAGTCCCAGGAACACGAAGATCACCAACGACTGCAGCACCCAGTCCGGCGCGTTGAACGCGGGCAGCACGATCTCGCCCAGCTGCAGTACCACAAACGCGGCTGCCACGTACACACCCCCGGCTCGGACCACGCCGCGCCGGCGCAGCTCGCTCCAGAAAGTGCCCGCCTCCGTCTGCTGCAGCTTCGGATTCATCGTCTCAGGTTCTCTCCCATCAGGTCTTCCCCCATGATCACCCATAATGGGGTCCGGCGCACGAAAACGGCACCCCCGGGTACGGCAACCTCCCTTTGATGGACCCCGCAGCCCCCATGGTTGTTAGCGAACGGGCCGGAGTGTATGGTGAACCGATGGCCATCATTGAAACCTTCGACCTCTCCAAGCGCTACGGCACCCGGCGCGCCAACTCGGTGCTTGCGGTGGACCAGGTCTCCATCGCCGTCGAGCAGGGCCAGGTCTTCGGCTTCCTGGGCCCCAACGGGTGCGGCAAGACCACCACCATCGGGATGCTTGTGGGGATCATCAATCCCACGGGCGGGAGCTTCCGGCTCTTCGGGGCATCCGAGCCCCGGGATCTCGTCGCCGCGCGGGCCCGGGTCGGAGCCACCCTCGAGACGCCCAACTTCTACCCGTACCTCAGCGGGCGTGACAACCTGCGCGTTACCGCCGCCATCAAGAGCGTCGGTCAGCCGAGGATCGACGAGTGCCTGGACCTGGTGGGCCTCGCGGACCGCGCGAAGCACAGCTTCAAGACCTATTCCCTGGGCATGAAGCAGCGGCTCGCGCTCGCCGCCACCATGCTGAACGACCCCGAACTGGTCATCCTCGACGAGCCCGCCAACGGCCTGGACCCCCAGGGCATGAAGGAGATTCGCGAGATCATCCGCATCCTGGCGGGCAGGGGCAAGACGATTTTCCTGTCGAGCCACCTGTTGTCGGAGGTCGAACGCACCTGCACCCACGTGTCGATCGTGCGAAAAGGCAGGATCGTCGCCACGGGCTCGGTCGAGGAGGTCGTGAACGAGGGTACGGCGGCCCTCCTGCGCGCCGGGGACACGGATGCGCTGGCAGCGGCGCTGGAGGCCTACCCGGAGGCGACGTCGGTGCGGCGGCTGGACGGCGGAGTGGTCGTCGCCCTCGAATCCGACGACCTCGCCAGCCTGAACCGCTACCTGGCCGGCCTGGGGATCCATGTGTCGCACCTTGCGCCGTACCGCCAGAGCCTGGAGGACGTGTTCATGGACCTCACCGAGGGTGACTTCGACTCGATGACGGAGATCGCGTCATGAGCGGGGCCGCTCGCGGGGATTCATCCGCGCCGCAACGTGCCGGGGGCTCCCGCATGGGCGTCCTCGGGATGCTGTTCCGGATCGAGGCGCTCAAGACGACCAAACGGCTCGCCTTCTGGGTGACGACGGGGATCTTCGCCGGGTTCAATGTGATCTTCGTGATAACCTCGGTCCGCACAGCGATCCGGAGACCGGAGGTCACCTTCGCACTCCCGGACAGCTGGCCGGAAATCATCCGGACTCCCGCGAACATCGGCCCCTTCTTCCTCGGGGTGGCGATGATCCTCCTGTTCGCCCCGGAGTTCTCGTGGCGGACCGCACGGCAGAACGTCATCGACGGGCTGAGCAAGAAGCGCTTCTACACGGGGAAGATCATCGTCCTCGCGGCCCTCGTGGCGCTTTTCCTTGTCATTCCCATCGTAATCGGGTACGTCGGTACACTTTTCAGCCCGAGTGAGGGTGGTTCGCCAATCGTGGGGCCCACCGACACCAACTACATGATCGCCTACGGACTGGGTCTGGTGCTGTGGGGAAGCGCGGCGTTCATGCTTGCCGCTCTGGTGCGGTCTTCGGGGCCCGCGATGGGGATCCTGTTCGTGTACCTGCTTGTGGAGCAGATTCTGTCTCAACTGATGTCCCAAGTGAGCGAAGCGCTTGACTCCGCAACCGATTTCCTGCCGGCAGAGGTGCAGAGCACGCTCGCCGAGCCTCTCATGCACTATCCCGAAATGCTCGCGCGGGAGAACGCGCGGCGCGCCGAGCAGGGCCGCGCGCTCGTCGAGTTCCACGACTTCGAACTCCTGGCCGGTGTGGCGCTCGCCTTCAGCGCCGCGTTCCTGATCACGGCCTTCCTGAGCATGCGCAAACGAGACCTCTGACGCCGCAGAATCCGGCGAGATCATCTTTAGGCAACGATATCATCCTCCACGAAAAGGAGCCCGGCATGAAGCCGAATCGGCGCGATTTCCTCAAGACCACCGTCACCGCCGGCGGCATCCTCGCCACCGGAACCGCGGCTGGCGCCCTCGCGGGTTGTTCCGCGGAAGACACGCCCGCGTCCAACGGCTCGGGGCAATCAGCAGCGGGCAACTCCCTCAAGATCCTCGTCCTGGGCGGCACCAACTTCATCGGCCCGCACCAGATCGAGTACGCGCTGTCACGGGGCCACGAAGTCACCCTCTTCAATCGCGGCCGCACCAACACGCACCTCTTCCCCGATCTGGAAAAGCTCGTCGGCGACCGCAACGACGACCTCAGCGCCCTCGAAGGACGCAGCTGGGACGTCGTGATCGACAACTCGGCGACCAATCCGGCCTGGGTCGAACTCAGCGCGGGCCTGCTCAAGGATTCGTGCGAGCGGTACATCTTCGTCTCCACGCGCTCGGTCTACGCGGACACGAGCCGGGTCCCCATGTCCATTGCGGCGCCCGTGTGGACGTATGAGCGGGCGGGCCTCGAGCCGGGCACCGAGCAGCGCCCCTACGGGCTCAACAAAGCCCTGGCCGAGCAGAACGCCCGGGACGCGTTCGGCGACGACCGGACGCTGGTCTTCCGCCCCGGCCTGATCATCGGCCCGGGCGACACCACCGACCGTTTCACCTACTGGCCCGTGCGCATCCATCGCGGCGGCGAGGTCCTGGCACCCGGGGACGGAACCGACCCCGTGCAGATCATCGACGTGCGCGACTTCGGCGAGTGGCTGGTCGAGATGGCCGAAGCGGGTGAAACCGGCACCTACAACGTCGTCGGGCCGCGCACCCCGCGCCCCATGGCGGAGCTACTGTACGGGATCCGCGCCGTGACCACCGCCGAGACGACCTTCACCTGGGTGGACACGGACTTCGTGATCAACGCGGGGCTTCGCCCCTACGGCGAAATGCCCGTGTGGCGTCCGGCACGCGACGGTGCGGAGGGCTTCGCACGCTTCGACCTCACGCCCGAGGTGGAGAAGGGCCTCACCTTCCGGTCCCTGGCGGACACGACCGCGGCCACGCTGGAGTATCACTTCTCGCGGCCGCCCGAGCGGCAGGCGGAACTCCGGGCAGGGGTGAGCGCGGAAAGGGAACGGGAGGTACTGGATCTCTGGCGGGCGTCCGGGGGTGCGAGCGGGTAGGCCTCGGCTCTACACCGCACTTCCGACAAACTGTTGCAGAACATTGTAATGTCAAGCACATTACATGTATGACGTTCCATAAACTACTCGAAATCGTCGAGGACGAGCCCGTCTTCGAGACGGGTTTCCTGGTGGCCGGGCGCCCGCGCGAGCCGGGCCTTCCCGCCCAGTTGAGCCGCTGGTGCGGATCGGGAAAGCTCCTGCGGCTCCGGCGGGACCTGTTTGCGCTTGCGTCCCCGTACCGAAAGGTGATCCCACATCCGTTCCTGGTGGCGAACCGTCTTGTGCCCGGGTCGTATGTGAGCGGCCTCTCGGCTCTGGCGTTCGCAAGCGCCATTCCGGAGTTCGTGCCCGAGGTCACCAGCTGTGGTCCGGGGCGTCCTCACATCAGGGACACGCCCTTGGGGCGATACTCCTTTCGCTACCTGAAGCCGGAGCTGCGCAGCGGATACCGGCTGATGGATCTGGGTGGCGATCAGAAGGCGTTCGTCGCTTCCCCGGAAAAGGCCTTCCTGGACCTGGTCCACCTGCAGCCGGGCGGTGACGATCCCGCCTGGATCGACGGACTGCGGCTGAACATCGAGGCATTTTCGCCCGACGGGATTGAAGAGATGGCCGCCCTCGCCGAGCGCCCAAAGCTCATCCGCGCCGCCCGTCATGTACGTGGATTGGCCAGTGATCCGGGACCGGCCTACGAGCCGCTATGAGGGACCACCTGCAAGCACTGGTTCGCGGCCAGGACGCGTTGGAAGGGCGCAATATCCTGCGCGAGTATCTTCAAGCCCGGATCCTGGAGGGTCTGCAGCGGGTCGGAGCAATGTCGGCGCTCGCGTTTCAGGGGGGCACGGCCCTGCGGTTCCTGTACGGGTTGCCCAGGTACTCCGAGGACCTCGACTTCGCGCTGGAGGGTCCGCGTGAGTCGTACGACCCAAGGGCGTGGATGACCGAAATCGTCCGCCAGTTCCGTCGTGAAGGCTACGAGGTCACGGGATCCTTTCGTGACCGCGGCAACGTCCACGCGGGGTGGGTGCGTTTTCGGGGGCTGCTGCACGACACGGGACTGTCTCCACACCCGGGAGAGGTCCTGGGCGTCAAGATCGACGTGGACACCGACCCTCCCGCAGGCGCCGTGACGGAGACGCGACTTGTCCGGAAGCACGTCTCCCTGCGGATCCATCATCACGACCCCGCTTCGCTCCTGGCGGGCAAGCTGCACGCGGTGTTGCGTCGCCCCTGGGCCAAGGGCAGGGACATCTACGACCTGACGTGGTATCTGAGTGATCCGACCTGGCCGCCGCCCAACCTGGACCTGCTGAACTCGGCGCTTCGGCAGAGCGATCCGGCGGTCGCGCCGCTGACTCCCGGGACGTGGCGCGGTGTGGTTGCCGATCGGGTGGCCGCGTTGCCGTGGGACGCGGTCGTGGCAGACGTCCGACCGTTCCTGGCGAACGTGGAGGAGATGGCAACACAGGAGGAGGTGCTGGGCCTGCTGGACCTCGTGAAGTGAGCGCGGCGCCCTTCCCCGCCCCGGCACCGTTCTGTACATTCGATATGTACATAATGCACATAAAGGAGTGTACATAATGGCCAAAACCATCGGAGTCGCCTCCTTCCGTAACGCGTGCCCGTCGCTGATCGCCCAGGTTGCCCGGGACCGCGAGCCGATCACGATCACCAAGCACGGACGGCCGGTGGCGGTCTTGTCCCCGGTGCCCGGTGACGATGACGCCGGCGATCTGATCGTCGGCGCGATGCGGGGTTCGGTATCCCGCTACGACGACCCGTCGGCACCGGCGGCGGAAGCTGCGGGAATGGAGTCCGACCAATGATCGTCCTCGACACGCATGCCCTGATCTGGGCCGCCAACGACGACCCGAGCCTGGGTCCGGCCGCCCACGAGATCATCGAATCGAGGGCTCGCAAAGGCATCATCGGCGTGTCCGCGATTACGCCGTGGGAGATCGCCCTGCTGGTCGAGCGGGGCCGGCTGCGCCTGGAACGCGATGTCGCGGACTGGATCGATGCCGTGCTCGCGCTGCCGGGCGTTACCCTGCTTCCGGTCGAAACCGCGATTGCCGTCGACGCCGCCCGCCTCCCGGGTGACGGGCCCGCCGACACGGTAGATCGTCTGATCGTGGCGACGGCTCGCCATCACGGGGCGCAGCTGCTGACCGCCGACGATGCTATTCTGGATTACGGGGCCGCAGGTCACGTCCAGACGCTGGACGCGCGCAGCTGACGCGACGACCCGGACGGGCGGTGCCAGGGTGGCGCTGAGCCGTCGCCGAGACCCAACATGGAACCGAAATGACTGAACTGGTCCCACGACCGGAAAGAGAATCATGAGAATCGATAGCATTTCGCCCCGCCTGGCCGCGTCGCTCGTCGGCGGCACCATCCTTCTTGCCGCCTGTGCGGACGAGCCCGCCCCTGGGGAAGGCGTCACCCCCGCCGACATGGTCCTGCGCGGCGGGGTTGTCGCGACCGTCGACGTGGACGACTCCATGGCGGAGGCGCTGGCCATCCGCGACGGATGGATCGTGGCGGTCGGCAGCAACGAGGACGTCGATGCGCTGATCGGAGCCGGGACCGAGGTGATCGAGCTCGACGGCCGCTTCGCCGCACCCGGGTTCATCGAGGGGCACGGCCACTACATGAGCCTTGGCAACTCGAAGACGATTCTGGACCTCAACGGCGCCGCCAACTGGGACGCGATCGTGGCCATGGTTGCCGAGGCGGTCCAGGAGGCCGAGCCCGGTCAATGGATACGCGGGCGCGGCTGGCACCAGGAGAAGTGGGACAGCCCGCCGGACCCCGCCGTCGAGGGCAACCCGACCCACGCGTCGCTCTCGGCGGTGAGCCCGGACAACCCGGTCCTGCTGGGGCACGCCTCGGGGCACGCCGCCTTTGCCAACGCCGCCGCGCTGGCGCTGGGCGGTTTCGACCGCGACTCCGAACCGCCCCCCGGCGGCGAAGTGGTCCGTGACGAGAACGGCGAGCTCACCGGACTGCTGCGGGAGACGGCCCAGCGACCGGTCTCGGCCGCCTTCGCACAGTCCGAATCTGGCCGCTCCGCGGAAGAGATCGAGGCCCGGTTCCGCCGCGAGGTGGCGCTGGCCGCGGAAGAGGCGCTTTCGAAGGGCGTGACCTCGTTTCAGGATGCGGGATCGTCCTTTTCGACCATTGACGGGCTCAAGCGCCTCGAAGAAGAGGGTGCGCTCCCGGTCCGGCTGTACATCATGGTCCGCCGTGCGTCGAACGAAGAGATGGACGCCCGCCTCCCCGACTACTACATGCCCTCCGAAGGGGACGACTACCTCACCGTGAGGTCGATCAAGCGACAGATCGACGGCGCGCTGGGGTCACACGGCGCCTGGCTGCTGGAGCCGTACGAGGACATGCCCACGTCCACCGGGCTGGTTCTCGAGACCGTCGAGGACATCACCGGGACCGCCCACGTCGCCATCAAGCACGGCTTCCAGGTCAACACGCACGCGATCGGCGACCGCGCGAACCGCGAAGTGCTCGACATCTACCAGGCGGTCTTCGACTCGGCGGGGGCCGGGGCCGACCTGCGCTGGCGGATCGAGCACGCGCAACACGTCCACCCGGACGACATCGCGCGCTTCGCGGAACTGGGCGTGCTCGCATCCATGCAGGGTGTTCACGCGACCTCGGACGCGCCCTGGATCCCGCTCCGGCTGGGCGACCAGCGCGCCGAGGAGCGGACCTACCTGTGGCGCTCGTTCATGAACGCGGGCGTGCGCATCAACAACGGCACGGATGTTCCCGTCGAGGACATCGACCCCCTGGCCGGCTTCCGCTCCTCGGTGACGCGGCTCACCGTGGACGGGTCGATCTTCTACCCGGAACAGAACATGACCAGGATCGAGGCGCTCCGCAGCTACACGATCAACAGCGCGATCGCGGCCTTCGAAGAGGACTACAAGGGCTCGCTGGAGGTCGGCAAGCTGGGTGATGTGGTGGTTCTCGACCGCGACATTCTGACGGTTTCCGACGAGGAACTGGCCGAGGCGCGCGTGGACGTGACAATCGTGGGAGGGGAGGTGCGGTATGTGCGATAGAGGACGACGGTTTGAGCGACGCCGCAGCCCCGATTCCAAATCGGCGGCGATTCGGCCACGGGGCGCCTGCATGAGGTTCACCCTGATCGCGCTGGGCGGGATCGTCGCCTGCGCGCCACCCGCCCCGCCCGACAACGACACACGACAGGAGGGCGGCGCAATGGCCGAACCCACCCCCATCGAGCACATCGTCCCGGAGGGCGTGGCCCGGCTACCCGTCTTCACCCCGGCCGTGCGTGTCGGCGACCTGGTCTTCCTGTCAGGCGCGATCGGAACGCCCCCGAGCGGCGAGCTGCGCGTCGTCGAAGGCGGGGTCGGCCCCGAGACGCGTGCAACCATGGAGAACATCCGGCGTGTCCTAGACGCAACCGGGCTCGGTTTCGAAGACCTGGTGAAGTGCACGGTCTTCCTCGCCGACATCGCCGACTACGGGGCCATGAACGAGGTGTACGTCACGTACTTCGAAGGCATGGAACCGCCGGCGCGCTCTGCCATGGCGGGGAGCGGCTTGGCGCTCGGAGCCAGGGTGGAGATCGAGTGTATTGCGAGAGGGAAGTAGCTCCAGGAGAGTTGTCACCATGATAGGATCACACGTGCCGCGGCTCGCCGCCGTGATCGCGGGGACTCTGGCCATGCCGGCGCCCGCCGTGTGTGGTGACGACGAGACTGACGTGCTAGCCTGGCCGCAAGAACTCCAGTACGGGACCCGCGACAGCGCCGGGATCACGATTGTGGAGAGTCGGCGGCCCGAATCCGGTTCAAGACTCGGTTGGGAAGTGGGCGATGAGCCGGCAGTCTCCATCGGCACCATGGAGGCCACAGCGGCGTACCAGCTGTACCGCGTCGCCGACGCAACCCGGCTCGCCGACGGGAGGATCGTCGTGGCGAACGGTGGTTCCAACGAGCTATTGGTCTTTGACGCGGCCGGTGGCTACCTGGCTGCCTGGGGCGGCCAGGGGGAAGGACCCGGCGAGTTTACGTCACTGGGCCGGGTGGCGCCGTGGCCCGGCGATTCGCTCATAGCGGGCAGTTCCGAGAATGGCAGGGTTGCCATCTTCGACCTCAACGGCACCCACGGGCGCACCACGACCCTGAAAGGGGAGGCCGGCACTCTCATGAAACAGCTGGGTGGAGGCCAGGTCGATCACATCGTCGTCGACGCGTTTCGGGACGGTTCCCTTTTCACGAAGGGTAGGGAAGGCTACGAAACCACCGGACTCTGGCGATGGGAAGCCGGCTACGCCCTCATGCCCGCCGATGGAAGCACCCCCACATCGCTCGGAGTGTACCCGGGACAACAGATCTATTCCGAGAGCTACCACGAAGACAACACGGTCTACGTCATGCCTGTTCGACATCCCTTCGGCAAGACGACGTTCTCGAGGGTCTGGGGTGACCTGGCGGTGATCGGCCAGACGGAGACCTACGAGATCAGGACGTTCAGGAGCGACGGATCGCTGCACGGGATCGTGCGTCGCGAACACCAGCCGAGGAGGCCGACTCAAGCAGACCAGGACAACTATTTTCGTGAGCGGTTTGCGGATCTGCCGGAAGATGAACGCACACCACGGATCAAGATCGCCGCGAACGTCCCGATGGTGGAGACCTTTCCGGCCTACAGCGACATCGTCGGCGACGCCCTTGGCTACCTCTGGGTCGCCGAATTCAAGCGTCCCGATGAAGATTACGACGGTAAGGTATGGACGGTCTTCGACCCGGACGGACAGGCGCTGGGTTTCGTGGAAACGCCCGCGGACGTGGATATCTTCGAGATTGGCGCGGACTACATCCTGGGTCGAATGACGGACGCGCTGGACATCGAAACCATTCAGATGTGGAGCCTGACCCGACCGGACTGAGGCCGCGTGGGCGGGTCCAGCAGCAGGCGCCGAGCCTTACGCCGAGGCGGCAAGCACTTCGGGGAGCGGCCGCTCCAACAGGTCGCGCAGCGTTCCGTCCCGAATTGCGGCGTCTATTTCGATCGGATCGAAGGCCGGTATCCCCATTGACCGGGCCTCTTCCAACAGATCGTCATCGCCCGTCAATACTCCGCGCGACAACTCGATCAAACGGCGGAACCACATGCTACCGTGTTGAGTTTCTCCTCTGCGGCCCTCACCTCTTCCCAGATCCTCGCCATCCGACGCCGTTGGTCGTCCGATGGCCCTGTCAGGGAGCCTGTCGTCGACGGCCCCCCGTCGAACTTGCCCAGGAGTCCCGTCCACCAGTTGCGGATGTCGGCGTTCAGGCGGCGCCACTCGTCGGCAATCTCTTCGATCTCGGCAGCGCTCTGCTCCGCGCGCTCCAAGTTCTCCGGATCGGCTTCCTCGACTTCGGCCAACGCTTCCACCACTTCGGAAATACAGCGCTCCAGGTCGTAGGCGGCCACCCCCTTTTCGTAGGCGAACAGTTGCAGGTCGCGCAGTTCCATGGTGAAGTCGTAGCGTGCCTGGCGCTCCTCGGCCGTGACCGCAAGCCGGTCGTCGGGACGCACGGTGAGATCCTGGGAGCGCCGCTCGTCGCCGACTTCGAGCACGATCCCGAACTCCCCGGGCATGACGAACGGCCCGTCCGGACCGGAGTCGAGGTTGGGCACATCGAATCGGGTGGTGTCGTGCGGGATCGGATCGTGGCGGAGATCCCAGGTCACGCGGTTGAGGCCGGCGGCGCCGGGGCCGGTCAGTGTGCGCACCAGGGTGCCGGAAGCGTCCCGAATCTCGATGTGCGCCCCGTCCTCGACCGGGTCGGGGAGCCAGTAGTCGAAGTTCGCGCCGTACGGTGGATTGGCGGCACGGTAGATCCCCTGCCCATGCGACGGAAAATCGTTCCGGTACAGGAAAAGCGTGGCGGGCCGCGGCGGGGTGAAGAGCGGCTCATCCGCCGACGTGATCCTGCCCGCCACCTGGTCGCTTTCGATATACAGGTACGGTGAAATCAAGCCGATGTCGTCCAGGATATAGATGCCGCGGCCGTGCGTCCCGGCGACCACATCGTTGTCGCGCGGGTGAATCTCGATGTCGTCGACGGGGACGGCCGGCATGCCGGAACCGAGGTGGCCCCAGGTCGCGCCGCGGTCGATCGACGCGAAGGCGCCGTCTTCGGCGCCGACGATCAACACGTTCGGGTTTGCGTGGTGTTCGCGGACCACGTTGACGGTGGCACTGCCGAGCCCGCCGCTGATGGACCGCCACGACGCGCCCAGATCCTCGGTCACGAACAGGTACGGCGCATAGTCGTCGTCCCAGTGGCCATCGAGGCTGACGTAAGCGCGTTCCGCTTCGTGGTGAGACGCCTCGACCCAGCTCACGTAGTACGGGAAGGGCGGTCCACCGGCGGCTGCGGTGATGTTCGCGGTGACGTCCATCCAGCTATGGCCATCGTCACGGCTGACCTGTACCGTGCCGTCGTCCGCGCCGGACCACAGGATGCCCGCCGTGACCGGAGATTCCGAGATCGCCGTGATCTCGCCATAGCCCGATGTGCCGTCGTGCCTGGAAAGGGTCGTGGAATCCGGAAGCATCCCCATGATCGGGAGGCTGTCCTGGTCGAGTGCCCTTGTGAGATCGTCGGTGACGCGCCAACTATCGCCCCGGTCGTCGGAGATGAAGAGGCGGTTGCCGCCGAGGTATACGCGGTCGGCGTTGTGCGGCGACACCAGAATCGGTGACTTCCAGTCGAAGCGGTAGGTGTCGGCCGTGTCGCGCGGGAAGGGTTTGAGGGCCTTGCGGTCACCGGTCGCAACGTCCACTCGCACGATGCCGGCGTTCTGCGAGGTGAGATAGACCGTGCCGGTGTCGGACCAGTCCGTTTCGGCGTACATGCCGTCCCCGTAGTCGAAAACCTGCCAGTCACGGTTCAGGATTCCATGATAGCGTCGCGTCCGGCTTGGTCCGCGGTACGAGTTGTTGTCCTGCAAGCCGCCGTAGACGTTGTACGGATCGGCCATGTCAAGATCAACGTCGTAGAACTGCTCGATCGGGATGTTGGAGATGAAGGTCCAGTTGTCGCCCTGGTCCCATGTGGAATACAGGCCGCCGTCGTTGCCGAGGATCATGTGGTTCGAATCGGCGGGGTCGATCCAGAGGTCGTGGTGATCCACGTGGACACCGGTGTTGTACTCGATCTCCATCGGCAGCGCCGTGAAGGCGTCGCCGCCGTCGGTCGAGCGGTGGATGGCCCCTGCGACCAGGTACACGGTCCGATCGTCGTTGGGGTCGATACGCAACTGGCTGTAGTACATGGGGCGCTGGTTGAGTTCGTTGACTCGCTCCCAGCTTTCGCCGCGGTCGGTCGACTTGAAGATCCCGCCGTCTTCGGCTTCGACCACGGCCATGACCAGAGCCGGATTGCGGGTGGAGACCGCCAGTCCGATCCGCCCCTTGTCGCCCTCCGGCAGGCCGTTGGTCAGCTCGCGCCAGCTGTCGCCGCCGTCGGTGCTCTTGTAGAGGCCGCTGCCCGGACCGCCTCCGATGAACCCATACGCCCGCCGCTGGCGCTGGTACGCCGCCGCGTAGAGAATGGCCGGATCGGACGGGTCCATGGCGAGATCCACGAATCCCGTGTTATCGTCGATGTGGAGGACCTTCTCCCAGCTGTCGCCCCGGTCGGTCGTCCGGTAGACGCCCCGCTCCTCGTTGGGGCCGAACAGGTGCCCTAGAGCCGCCACCCACACCCTGTCGGGATCGGATGGGTGAATGACGATCCGGCCGACGTGCTTCGTGTCTTCGAGCCCGGTCAGCCGCCAGGTCTTGCCGCCGTCGCTGGAGTGGTAGACCCCCTGTCCCCACGGCGAGCTGTTGCGGTTGTTGGCTTCACCGGTCCCGACCCACACTTCCAATGGATCCGATGGTGCCAGCGCAATATCTCCGATGGACAGATTGGGCTGATCGTCGAAGACCGGCGTCCAGGTGGTGCCGTGGTTGACGCTCTTCCACACGCCGCCCGACGCGGCACCGACGTAGATGTGGGACTGCGTGCCCGGGACGACCTCGACGACGCTGATGCGGCCGCCCGCGATCGCGGGGCCGATGGAGCGCCATGTGAGGCCGGCGGCGACGCGGGTGGGGGTCTGGGCGGTGAGGCCGGTTGCGGCGAACAGCGTCAGCGACAGGGCGGACGCAGCCGTAACAAGGCGTTGGAACGTCGGACCAGAGGGGTGAATGGTCATCGCGAGGATTCTCCGGTTGAAATGGATGTCAGCGCCTTCGTCACCGACCGTCTCATTGCCGGCTGGCGCACGCCCCTGCTGATCTTGGTCACGCGAGGGGATATGGGCAAACGACCGGCTAGTTGGGTGCAGTGAGAGCCCGGTGGTCGAAGCCGCCACTCGTGTAGAGCAGCAGTTCGAGGTTCCCGTTCAGGAGATCGTGGAGGAGGCGGGTGGACAGGGGGGCCGCGCCCGCGATTGTGGCCTCCCCGGGACCGCCGAGGCGGAGGACGATCATGCCGTTTTTCGGATCGGCCGCGGCGGCGGAATCGGAGGCCGGACCCTCGGTCGAGTCGTCGGCGAGCCGCCGCAGCACCGCGCCGTAGACGTCGGCGGGGGCCGTGCCGACAAGCGTGATTTCGTATGAGAGGGTCGCCGTGGGGAGGTCGAGCGCGAGCGACGCCGTGAGAGCATCGTCAGCAGGCGGGACGATGGCAATCGTGACGGGATCCGGCGCAAGGCCGTGCTCGAGGGGCGGTGTGCGCAGCGGAGGCCGCCGCTGCGGTGCCGCCGCTTCGGACGCGAACGCGAAGGCCACGAGCCGGTGGTCGTCCAGCGATCGCCCCAGCAGCTCCAGCCCCACCGGGAGACCGCTCTCGGTGAATCCCGCCGGCATGGTGAGCGCGGGCAACCCGGTGTGCGCGCTCAGGAAGCAGGTCGCGCCGGTCGGGGTCGCGCCGATGAGCGCGGTCTCCTGCCGCATCGTCGGGTAGGCGAGCGCGTCGAGGTCTTCCCGGTCCATGAGGTCGATGACCGCCGCCGTGAGAATGCGGCGGCGTGCGAGGACCTCGTCCAGCTCGGGCCCGTCACGCAAGTCGCGCGCGTTCCGGCGCCGGAAGGTGCGGTCCAGCGCCTCGTGATGCAGGCCCGCATCGAGGATGTCGCCCAGCGACGTGACCGGAGCGTCCGCTCCGGCGGCCAGGTACTCGATCAGGTCGAACTTGAAGTCGTAGTCGATCAGCCCGGTGTTGGCGAGGAGATCGTCCAGATCGGGGATCGTCACGTCGATCACCGTCGCACCCAGTGCTTCCATCTCCTCGAGGGCACCCCGAATCACACTCGTCACGCTCTCAGCGGTGCCGCCGTCGGTCACCCACTCCTCGAGCACGCCGATCCGGGCATCTGCCAAGGCACCCCTATCGAGCACGTCCACAAAGCTCGGGAGCGGGCGGTCACCCAGAATCGATGTCGCGTCGTCCGCCACGTCCATCCCCACCGTCGCGTCCAGCGCAATGGCCAGATCGGCCACCGTGCGCGCCAGCGGCCCGCCCGTATCCTGCGAGTGCGACAACGGCAGGATCCCGTCGATACTCGACAGTCCCTTGGTCGGCCTCAGCCCGAACAGGTTGTGAACCGCCGCGGGGATCCGAATGGAGCCACAGGTGTCGGACCCCCACCCCACGGCGGAGAAGCTGGCCGCGATGGCTGCACCGGTGCCACCCGAACTCCCACCCGGATTGCGCGAAGGGTCGTAGGGGTTGCGGGTCTGCCCGCCGAGCGAGCTGATCGTCGTGATCCCGGCCGCGAGCTCGTGCAGATTGGTCTTGCCCAGGATGACCGCGCCGGCGCCCAGCAGGCGGGCGACCTGGAACGCGTCGTCGGGCGGCATGTGCCCCGCCAGCGCGAGGCTTGACCCCGTCGTGGGCATTCCCGCCACGTCGTAGTTGTCCTTCATGAGGACCGGGATCCCGTGCAGGGGCCCGCGAACTGTCCCGCCAGCCCGTTCCGCGTCCAGCGCTGTCGCCAGCTCCCGGGCCCGCGGATTGAGCCGAATGATCGTGTTAAGCACGGGACCCGCATTGTCGTATGCCGCGATCCGCGCAAGGTAGAGGTCGACGAGCTGTGCGGAGGTGGTGCGACCCTCCTCCAGTGCGGCCTGCAACTCGGGGATCGACGCTTCCGAGACTTCAAAACCACCGGGAGCGACCGCCGGGTCGGCACAGGCGGCACACGTCAGGATCCCTAGCAGGGCGGTTAGTCCGGAACACCCC
Source organism: Longimicrobiales bacterium (assembly GCA_965206455.1). Taxonomy (GTDB): domain Bacteria; phylum Gemmatimonadota; class Gemmatimonadetes; order Longimicrobiales; family Gaopeijiaceae; genus Bin94. Next base: position 90,324 of record CBDBJS010000001.1, read on the forward strand.
CACGCACGGCTTCCTGTCATCCCTGGGCCCCTATCCGGTCACGAGAATCGAGATCAGGAAAGCGGGCGTCAGGATCAGCGAATATAGAAGACACACCGCGATCGACTTGACTACCGTCCATACCCAGCCATCCCCGTAGTAGCTCCGCAGCGCAATCAGGAGGTAAGGGTACGGAAGCAGGACGCATCCCAGGCGGAACCACGCGCCGGGTTCGGAGCCCGGCAGCAGCAGCGCCACCGTGAAAGCCACAAACGTGAAGGTGTGGACATGGAGGGCGAAGACCAGGTGCTCGACATAGAAGCGCTTCTTGCGGAAGTAGAAGACCGCGAGTGCCAGCGCGAACATCGGAAGCAGGAAGAACATCGCGATCGGCATGTTGCCGATGAGCCGCTGCCCAATGATCGAGGGATCGTGAAACAGGTCGATCATCCCGCGCAGGAAGAATCTCTCGATCGGCCCCATCTCGCCGGGGTCCTCGGTCGCGATGGCGCCGAGAACGACTGCCCTCATGGGATCGTCCTCCGGCCGATCGAGGATAGCGTCCACCTTGCTCCTGTAGTCCTCCGGCAACGCCGCCTTGAAGGCCTCGACGCGCTCGTCGCTCGGCAGCTCGCTCTCCACCAGTGCCCTGTCCGCGTCGCTGAGTCCTACCCTCATCTGCGGCGTGTCGAGCGCACCCGTTGCAGACATGACGAGGAAGAACACGAAGCTGGCGAAGATGTAGAGCCTGACCGGCGACACGGAGCCGGCCCGGCGATTGCGCGAGAACTCGGTGGTCAGGCGTCCTGGCTTGAACAGAAGCAGCTTCAGTGATCGGGCCAGTCTCGAGTCGAGCTCAAAGGTCTCGCGGAAGAACTCACCTGTGACGGAACCGAGGGAACGAACGTAGTCCCGACCGCTCTGACCGCATTTTGGACAAAAGCTCTCCGGACGATTCCGGCCGCAGTTCGGGCAGGTGCGACCGTCCGCGGTTGCACCGGTCGAGGTGCGGCCCCGACTGGACTCAGACATCTCCGCTACCGACCTGGCAGACTCACCCGGGCGAACAGTTCGTCCTGGTTGGCGGTGAGCATCACGAAGGACGCGACGATCACCGCGTTCTTCTGCACGTCCTCGGGGACTACGCGTTCATATGTATCCATGTTGGTGTGGTGCGTGCGCGTCGAATACTCGATCCAGTCCTGCATGAACTGGAACCCCGGCAGGCCGCGCCTCAAGAAGCTGACATGGTCGGTCCCGCCACCGGTCCGCGCTGATACGATCTCCACCCCCAGATCGGGATCAAGCTGCAGGGTCCACACACCAAAGGTCGAGTCGACCTGCATATCCGGCTGCATGTCCTGGCCCACCATCGCCGCGCGGATCGCACCGCCGCCGTTGTCGAGGTTGTAATACCCCGCGAAACGATCGAACTCGGGCGTCTTCACGTTGGTCACACTGTCCATGAAATGCTCGTGCACGTATGCCATGGATCCGTAGAGACCCTGTTCCTCACCGGTCCACAGGCCCATCCGGACCGTGCGGCGGAGCGGCACGCCGGTGGCCTTGAGGATCCTCATGGCTTCCATCATGACGGCGACGTTCGCGGCATTGTCCGTGGTGCTGGTGGCGTAGGGAAAGCCGTCCAGGTGCGCGCCCAGCATCACGACTTCGTCCGCCTTGTCGGATCCCGGCAGCTCCGCGAGAAGGTTGAACGACGGATCTTCGGGAGATCCGTTCAGAGCATTCACGACTTCGGCCTCGAGGACAACCGGAATCCCCTTGTCCAGCATTCTCGTGATCCGGCCGTAGTGCTCGCTCGCGAAAGTGAGCACGGGTAGCGGCGCCACCCTGCGGGGACCGTAGACGCCGTAGTAGGTGACGTCCAGAAAGATTGTGCCGCCGGTTCCCTGGCCCGGAACCACCACTGCGGCGGCGCCCTCCTCGGCAAAGAACTCGAGCCCGATCTCGCGAAGCCGGTTTCTGGCTGCGAATCCCGCCATGATCTCCGCCAGGCGCTCCGGATCCATGGCAGGCGGGGGACCCGGGCGACGCGGCATGGAGCTTTGCACAAGATCTTCCGCGGAATGCCGGGTGGCCAGAGGCTCGAAGAGCGGCGGCTCGATGTCCGGGGGCTCCGCGAGAAGGACAAACGCGTTCTGCAGTTGTCCTCGATACTGATCGAGGTCATCCAGGGAAGTAATGCCGGTGACCAGAACCGCGGGCCCCTTGACTGTGCCGTCGGTTTCCCCTGTCCACGGTTCCACGTTCATGACGATCATTGACGGGTTCGGCTCGGCGATCCTGGCCCAGGCCCGTTCGTTGGTCCACCCCTGGCCGAAAGGTCCCCATGACTCTCTCCAGACCCGCTCGATTCCCCACTCCGCAAGGCGACCCTCGATCCAGTCGATCGCCGCGTACATCGAGGGCGAATTGGTAAGGCGACCGCCGCTCACGTCGGTGAGCCAGCTCAGGGTCTCCATGAGCTGCGAGTTTTCCAGCCCTTCGGTACGCAGCATGTCCAGGGGGCCGGCCGAGGCGTCCTGCGCCTCTTGCGCCGACCCCGGGTGCGGGGATGCCGCCATCAGTGGCAAGGCGAGCAGGACAAGCGGGGACATTTTCACGTTGACTCCTCCTCAGAAGCGAAGCCCGAACGTCCACGCCCGTGGTCGTGGAACGGCCGTGTTGATCCGCTCGAAATTGTCGTTGTTTGTCAGGTTGTAGACGTGGATGAAGGCCGACATGCCGCCGGGGAGCCCGTGCGAGAGGCTCATGTTCAGCTTGGTGAACCCCGGATAGTCGATCTGGTACCCGCTCGGATACGGTTTTGCGACCGGATTGAAGGTTCCGCCGTAGATATCGCCCAGGAAAGCGGCGAAATCGGCAAGCTCCCAGCCTGTCAGATACGTCAGATCAAGGTTCAGGGTCGTACCTGCCCGGGGGGTCAGGCTGGCACCCATCGAAGCCGTCCAAAGGGGTCGCTCCTTCAGCGTTTCGCCAACTTCATAGTCTCCCACGTAGCTCTCGTCGAGTTCGAGGACCGTGCTCTTCGTCTGTCCATAGTTGACGTTCAGCGCAAGCTGAGGCACGGGCTGCGCCTCGATCTTGACTTCCCAGCCCCGATTGTTGACGCGATGCAGATTCTGGTACTGGAAGATCGAGCGGGGGAAGGGCCCCGATACATCGCTTCCCGTAATGACCAGTTCGATCAGGTCGATGGGATCCTGGTCGAAGAAGGTCAGCCCGATCGACCCCTTGTCCCGGTAGAGAAAGTCAACACCCATGTCGTAGCCTCGCTGCTTCTGGGCTCGGAGGTCGGGATTGGCCAGAAGGATGGAGCGTTCACTCTCTTCCCCCGCCACCTGCCTGTCGCTGGGTACGATGATCGACTGTCCCCAGGCAATACGGGGCTTGATCGTGAACTCGCCCGCCTGACGAATGCCCGTGAGGCCCACACGTGGGGACCACGTCTGCCCAAAGGTCGATCCCTCCGGGCTCCTGTCGGACCTCAGCCCCCCCGTGAAGTAGACCGCATCCTTGAATCCCAGCTGCACCTGGCCGAAATAGCCGTCATTGCGCTGTTCGTTGTCGTAGTCGTCCGGCGGGCGTTGGTAGTCCCGCCAATCGCGTACTTCAGTCGGGTTGTGCCCTGTCAGTGAGTAGCCGCTCCGATCCCAGCCGAGCACAACCGTACTATTGACATCGGCCGAGAGTTCGAGGCGTTTCGTCAGGTTGAAGGCGCCGGAGCTGCGGTTGGTGTCCCGCGACCGCACGGTGTAGTTGGACATCGCATCCGGCACGGCATCGGTGTAGGAGTCCTCGTACCTGTCGAAACCCCAGCGGAAGGCGGTTTTCCACCCCCAGGGACCCTCATATCCGATTGCCAGGCTGTGCGTCTCCAGGTTGCTCAAGAAGAGTTGTCGCGCTGGCGGCGTGTCCGGTAGGCCGGCTGACCGGAAGACCTCGCGAGTGATCGGGTTCCAGCTGAACTCGTTGAGGCCGTCCTGCAGCCGCGAACTCGCAGAAACCTCAAACGCGCCCAGCCTAAAGTTGACGCTGCCGAAGAAGTTCCGATCCTGCTGGACCAGCAGGTCCACCCACTGCGGCTCTTCCTTCCTGCTGAAGCCGACGTTGTACCCGAAACGGGAATCACCGCCAGCGAGCGAGACCCGATATTCCGGAGCCTGCGGGGTGCCCCCCACATGCGGCGACTCCACCATCTCGAGCTCGACCGCTCCCGAAAGCCTCGGACTCCGCCAATCGCCGCCCGAGCCGCGTTTCGTGAAGATCTGCATGACCCCGCTGATCGCTCTCGAACCATAGATCGTCGACGCCTGGGGGCCCGAGATGACCTCGACGCGTTCGATGATTCCGGGATCTAGATTGGTGACGTATGCGGGATCTGCAACTTCCGCGCCATCGACGTAGATCTTGAGGGTGGACGCCGCTCCCAGGCCCGAAACCCCCCGAACCGAGAAGACTCCATAGCGAGCCCCCGGCCCTTCATCGGTGTACACCGCCCCGGGCACCGCCGTGCGCACGAGTTCGGCCACGTTCCTCGGCGCGAGCCGCTCGATATCGGCGCGGCTTACGATCGTTATGGGCGTCGGCACCTCCCGAACCGAGGTTGGCAGAACGGTGCCGGTGACAACCAGTTCGTCCAGCGAGAGCGCCTCGATTTCCAGTGCGAAATCTACGCGGGCCGTTTCTCCGGCGACCACTGTGACGTCCCGCGTCGCCATGCGACGGCCCAGCATCCCGGCCGTGATCTGGTACTCGCCCGCGGGTATGGACTCGAACATGAAGCTGCCATCGTCTCCGCTGACGACTTCGCGCCGGGTGCCCGCGGCGTTGCCCTGCCCTTCCAGGATGATGCTCGCGCCGGCGAGGCGCTGGGGCTGTTCCGATGCCCGGACCGTGCCCTCGACGGCGGTTTCCTGCCGGGTTGCCGTAACCGGTGCAGCGCCGCTCGCGGTGGCGGCGCCCTGAACCGGGGTGGTCGCGGTGGCGGTTGCCAGCATAACGCCCATGAGAAATGGAGTACGACGACGCATGATGTACCTCCCTGTGAGTGTCAAGCCTTCTCCGCCAATGCGTGGGCCTAGGCGGCAGATTAGTCGTCCGTGAAGGGGATGGCAAACGCGGGAGAAGCGGCGTTCTCCCCTATTTTGGGGAGATTTCTTGGCAGGCCAATTCTCTGCTACTAAAGGGTCGGCGGCCCTTAACGTACCTCTGGTGGCGGTACGCGACGCAACGTCGCCTGCTCGAACGCGTAGGCCAACTCGATCAGGCGGGGCTCGCTGCACGAGGCTCCCGTGAAGCCGACGCCGAAGGGCGCGGGCCCGGCGTCGAACCCCTCCGGGAAGGCCGGCGTGCGCTCGTTCTCCACGAAGCCGAAGGGTACGACGATGATCGGGGTGCCGGAACGGGCGGCGAGGCCCGCGCCCCGGCTGCCGGGGGTGAGGATCGCGTCCAGGTCGTGCTCGGCGAGAACGGCGTCGATGCCGCGCGTCCTGCTCAGCAGCCTGTCCCTGGACATGTCGGCCTCGTTGCGGGCACGGTCGGCCTCGACGTCCATCTCGTCGGAGATGTCGAAGCGGGATTGACCGTAGTTCATGGCACCCGCGCGCACGTGTGCGGCGTTCCATTCGCGCAGCTCGGTGAGCGTCCTGACCGGCGCGCCGGGTCCCAGCGTCGCGAGCCACGCGTTGAAGTCACGCTTCGCACCATACTTGAAGTTGACCGAGCAGTCCTCGTCGGCACCCTTGGCCTGATGGCCGCCCGCGCAGAACCCCCATGCCGCGAAGTTGGAGTCCGGGTCGGTTGTGGCGTAGCTGGGAACGTCCGCCGGATCGACAACCACCGCGCCCTGGGCCTCCAGGACCGTGATCGCCTCTTCCATCAACGCCAGTTGCGCTTCGTTGAGGCCGCCCCGCGACCCGTCTCCTGACCGTCAAGCCGGATCGCGTCGTAGTAGAACGCGCGCGGAATGCCGATGCGGGCCCCGCGCAGCCCCTCGGGGTTGAGGAACGGCCGGTAGTCGCGCCCCGGCGGCGGTTCGCAGATGCCCGTCGCGGGATCGTTCGGATCGGGTGCCGCGCTCTCCATCCCGCCCAGCAGGATGGCGGCGTCGGCCACGGTGCGAGCCATCGGGCCCGCCGTGTCGTGGTCGAGGGTGACCGGCGCGATCCCCCAGCGGCTGATCCGTCCCAGCGTCGGGCGGATCCCCACCAGCATGTTGGCGTTCGACGGGCTGATGACCGAGCCGCCGGTGTCGGTCCCGACGTTGGCGGCCCAGAAGCTCGCCGCGGTCCCGATCCCGGAGCTGGATCCCCCGGTACTGAGCGCCGGGCGTCCGTCGAAGGTGGCCGGACGCGGATCGCGCCGCGGGTCGTAGGGGTTGTAGGCGAAGCCGGTCAGCGCGTTGTAGTTGCCGGGCATGGGGTTGGGCGCGCCCGCCATCCAGTTTGCGAATTCGGTGAGGCCCGCCTTGGCAATGATGATCGCGCCGGCCTCGCGAAGGTTGGTGGTCAGCGTGGCCTCGTAGGGAGGGACGAATCCGTCGAAGGCGAGCGCGCCGGCGGTGGTGGGGAGGTGGGTCGTGTGGATGTTGTCCTTGAGCGCGACGGGGATGCCGTGAAGCGGTCCCCGCACGTCCCCGCGCGCCCGCTCCGCGTCCAGGGCGTCGGCTTCCGCCAGGGCGTTTTCGTTGATCGAGACGGCGGCGTTGAGCCGCTCTTCGTAGAGCGCGATGCGGACCAGGTACTCGGTGACGAGTTGCCTGGAGGTGAGTTCGCCGCGCTCCATCGCGGTTTGGAGGTCGGGGATGGCGGCCTCCACGACCGGGAAGGGCTCGGGCGGCGCGGCCGGAGCGGCGCAGGCGGCGAGAGCGAGGGCCGGGACAACGCGCCAGGCCGGAGTACGGCGCCGCGCCTGCCGGATCATGGTGGACCCGGCCTGGCCACCGTCAGGAAGCATGCCACGCTTCCAGCACTGCCCGCTCCTTCTCCCGGCTCATCCCGGCGCGGGGCTGCTCCCGCTCGGACGCGGGGCGGGTCCGGTTCCAGTCGAGGGTGTCGCGCACCGTATCAGCGAGGGGGCGGAAGGTCAGCCCGGCGGCCACCGCCGCGCTCACGTCCACGTACATGAGTTCATCGCCCGGCACCCACGACGGCAGATCGCGCCACGGTCTGGCGTCGTTCGCTTCGAGAAAGTCCGACGGCACCCAGGTGAACTTGACTGGCCTGCTCGTCACGGCACGGATCCCGTACAGCATCTCCGCCATCGAGAGCCGGCTCTCGGGGCCCGTGGCGTTGAAGTCGCCCATCACCCCTTCTTCGGCGACACGTACCGTCCACTCGGTGAGGTCGCGCTGGTCGATGATCTGGTTCGAATGGTCGGGGTTGCCAGGCGCCAGCACCTCTCCCCCCTCGTCGATCCGCACGGGCCAATAGGTGAACCGGTCGGTGGGGTCGTCGGGGCCGACGATCAGCCCGGGTCGAATCACGGTGGCGCGGCCCGGGAAGGCGGCGTGCGAGATGTCCTCGCTCAGTCGCTTCATGAGCCCGTAGGGCGCGTCGTCACCGTCCGTCCATCCCTCGGGGGGCTCGAAGCGCGGGTAGTCTTCCGGGACGGCGGGCTCCCACAGCACCCGGTCCTTGTGCTGGAAGTTCATGCCCTCGATGGCGTAGGCGGAGATCGACGAGACGAAGATGTACTGCTCTGCCGCGTCCTTGAGGAGTTCGGTGCTGAACTGCGCCCAGCGATAGTTCTGGCAGTTGTTGTCGAAGACGACGTCCCAGCTCCGCCCCTCCAGCGCAGACAGGTCGCCGTCGCGGTCACCGACGAGACGCTCGACGTCGGGGAGGTCCGCATCGGCGCGGCCGCGAGTGAAGATCGTGACTTCGTGGCCGCGCTCCACGGCGTACCGTACCGTGTGCGGCCCGATGAACCCGGTCCCGCCCAGGATGAGGAAGCGCTTGGGGGCGGGTGGGCCCGGTGCGACACCCGGGGGAGCCGCGGCCGGGGTGGCCGCAATGGAGGCACCGACGCGTTCGGCGCCCAGGGCGAGTCCGGCGCCTGCGGCCCCTGCGGTCCGTAGGAAGTCGCGCCGGGTGGGGGTCGATGGTGTCGGGTCGGTCGCTCGTCGGGAGTTCATTCGTCGTTTCCTTTGCCTGATGCGGGGTCTCCGGGCTCCTCGGCTCGCTCACCGTAGCACTTCCGCCGCGCTTCGGCCATGGCGGACGGCAGCCGAGGAGAGGTGGTCGGCTTGCGGCGCGCTGGTCGGCTTGCGGGGGCCACCCAGCCTGGCGGAAAGCGGGTTTTCTTGCCGGGGGTCCGGTGCACCTGCATTGTAGGAGGGATCGGGGCCGCGGCGCGCCCGGCGCGCAGGAAACGCGACGGCTCCGCGTGATCGCTCGTAGAGGAGGATCTGCCCATGCGCACGTTGCGTGTCCGCTCGGACCATCCGTCGAATCCCCCGGCCGCCTCGGCACCGTCCATCGCGGCGCTGGCCGCCCTGACGCTGGCCATCCCGGCGTTGATGACCACCTCTCCCGCCACGGCGCAACAGGCCACGGCCGACGGCGGAGGCCATGAGGCCGAGGTGACGTTCAGCAAGGATGTCGCCCCCATTCTCCAGGCCAGTTGCCAGATCTGTCATCGGCCGGGTTCCGTGGGCCCGATGTCGCTCCTCACGTACCACGAGGTCCGCCGTTATGCGTCGCGCGCACGGGAGCTCGTTTCCAAGCGCCTCATGCCTCCCTACCACCTCGACACCGGGATCGGAATTCAGGACATCAAGGGCGACTGGCGGCTGAGCGACGAGGAGATCGAGACCATGGTGGCGTGGGTGGACGCCGGTGCGCCGGAGGGGGATCCGGGCGACCTGCCACCACCGATCGACTGGCCGAACGAGCAGAAGTGGCAGCTCGAGGATCTGCTCGGCCAGCCCGATCACGTGATCAAGTCGAAGCCGTTCGACGTGCCCGCCGAGGGCGGCGACAGCTGGTGGCGGCCGCGCGTGCCGACCGGGCTCGACGAGGACCGGTTGGTGATGGCGTTCGAGACCCGTCCTTCCTTCCCGGCCGGCCGCCAGGTCGTCCATCACGCGATCCCGCGCCTCCTGCGGCTCAACGAAGACGGCGAGTACCAGCGCATCCAGAGCCTGTCCGAGTATGCCATGGGCAAGATCGGCGAGATCGTGCCGCGCGACGCGGGCCGGCTCCTGAAGGCGAACGACATGATCGAGTGGGACGCCCACTACTATCCCGTGGGATACGACGTGCCCGGCGACCAGGTGGAGCTGGGGATCTGGTTCCACGAGGAGGGCTACGAGCCGGAGTTCGACCAGGATCTGCGCCTCTACACGCTCCAGGGCGACATCGCACTTCGGCCCGGCGGGACCGCGATGACGCAGGGCTTCCACCGCTGGGACCACCCGGTGCGCCTCGACAGCTTCCAGCCGCACGGGCACGTGCACCTGCACGCGATGTCCATACAGGTGGTGTATCCCGACGGGAAGGTCGAACTCCTGAGCATGGTCACGGACTTCGACGCCCGCTGGCACCACAGCTACATCTACGAGGACGATGCCGCGCCGCTCCTCCCCGCGGGGACGGTCGTCGTTCTCACCGGGTGGTACGACAACACCGCCGAGAACGAGCTCACACCGGACCCCGAGATCTGGTATGCGCGCGGCTCGCGGACGATGGACGAGATGTCGCATGCGTGGATGGCCGTGACCCACCTGACCGACGAAGGCTACCAGCGGCTGGTTGAGGAGCGGGAGAGCAAGCTCGCGACCGACGGCGACGGCAGCGACGGCCGCTGATGCGCACCACACGGGTCGCGGGGATCCTGCTTGCGGTACAGGTCCTCCTTGCGGTGCAGATTCTGCTCGCGGGGCAGGCGGCCGCGGGCGTGTCCCTGAACGCGCAGCAACGGCGCCTGCCGCTCGCGCCCATCCGGCCCGGCGGAGACGAGGTGGCCCCCTTCTTCGAGGGCTGGTATCGGAACGACGACGGCACCTTCACGCTCTCGTTCGGTTTCTTCAACCTGAACAGCGAGCAGATCCTCGACATCCCGATTGGCTCCGACAACTTCATCGAGCCGGCCGAGTTCGACGGGATGCAGCCCACCCACTTTCCGGTGCGTCCGCGCCGGGACCGGGGCGTGTTCTCGGTCACGGTGCCCGCCTCCTACGCGGAAGGGGAGCAGCGGGTGGTGTGGACGATCACGGCGAACGGGTTCACGAACGCGACTCCGGCGCGCGTGGGGAACCCGGCGCTGCAGCTGGACTACGGGCCGCGGGCCATGGGATCGGTGCCTCCTGTCGTGCGCTTCGGCCCCGACGGGCGGGCGGGCCAGCACGTCCAGGGCGTGTGGTCGGAGCCGCGCACAGCGAAGGTGGGCGAGCCGCTTGCGCTGACGTTGTGGACGGAGGAGGTCTCGGTGCGCGCACCCGAGGACATGGTCAACGCGGTGGTCGACGTGGCGGTGACCTGGTTCAAGCATCAGGGGCCCGCCGCCGCGGTCTCCTTCGATCCCGCGCGGATCACGGTCGAAGGCGGCAACGGGGAAGCCGCGACGAGCGCCGTGTTCGGCGAGCCGGGCGAGTACGTTCTGCGCGCGCGCGTCAATAACTGGGACGCGAACGACAGCACGGGCGGTGACCAGTGCTGCTGGACGAACGCCTACGTGCGGGTGACGGTCACACCCTGACGTGGCGGCTGCCGCGTGCGATGCTGCTAGCTGGTCACGAACACGGAAATCAGGAACGCGGGGCCGAATATGACCGAGTAGAGAGTGAGCACTCCGATCGACTTGGCCACCGTCCATACCCAACCGTCTCCGTAGTAGCGCCTCAGGGCAATCACGAAATACGGGTACGGAATCAGGACGCAAATCAGGCTAATCCAGGCGATCGGTCCTGCCCGCGGAAGCAGCATCGATACCGTGTAGGCCATGAAGACAAAGGTCTGGACATGGATGGCAAACACCAGATGCTCGACAAGGAAGCGCTTCTTTCCGATGTAGAAGGCCGCGAGTATCAGGGCACACAACGGAAGCAGAAAGAACATCGCGATGGGCAGGTTGCTGGTGACCCGCTCCCCGACGAGCGAGGGATCGTGAACCAGGTCGATCCCGGCGAACAGAAAGAACCTCTTGATCCGGTTCATCTCGTCGGGGGTCTCCGTGACAGTAAAGCCGAGAATGGCTTGTCTCGTCGGATCGCCATCGGGCCGGTCGAGGATGTCCTGTACCTTGCGCCTGTATTCCTCGGGCAGCTCTGCCACAAATGCCTCGCCGCGCTCGTTGGTCAGCCCGGTCTCGACCAGTTCCCGGTCCGGTGGGTCGGGAATCAAGGTTACCTCCGGCGAATCGAGCCTGCCGGTCAGAGAAAGCACCAGAAAGAACACGAAGCTGGCGAAGATGTAGAGCCTCACCGGAGACATGTAGCTGGCCCGGTGATTCCGAGAGAACTCCCCGGTGAGCTGTCCGGGCTTGAAGAAAAGCAGCTTTAGCGTGCGGTAAAGCCGGGAGTCCACTTCGAATGTCTCGCGCACGAACTCACCCGTTACCGACCTGAGGGCACGGGCGTAGTCCCGGTCACTCTGCCCGCAGTGGGCACAGAAATGTTCGAGGTGAGCTCGACCGCAGTTGGGGCAGACGAGATCGGCAGCGGGTGGTTCGGCTGTCATGATGTCGTCATGGGCGTTTGTCGGCCACTTTGAGTGGTTTTTGGCGGACAACAGCCTCCTAAGGAAAGCGAGCGGCTCTTCGCTGTTCTTCTGATTCTGCTTGCGGAGGAATCTTTCCTAATATTGCGGGATCCAGGTCGTCGAACATCTCCGGGTTGGGTTCCATCTCAACGGTCTTGCCATCTACATGGACAACGACCTTGGTCCCGGTGGCACGGGCGATCTCGTGGGCGCGCCTGGCTGCTCGCAGGAGAGCCGCCATCACGTCGGCGGGATCGGTCATTGTCTTGTCCTGCTTCTGTGTATCCCCCGGCATCGGCTATCCCTTACTTCCTCGCTCGATCAGGTCGGGTACGGAATTGCTGTTGTCGTACCAGAGCCATTCGTCGACCTCGTGACGGTAGACATCTCTGAAGTTACGCCATCCCGAGGCGAACCGGCGGCGGATGACGTTTTCGGGAACATCGTGTCCGCCCTGCGACACCCGCTGTCTGACACGCCTGATCGCTTCTTCCGGGGTCGGGAGTGCCAGGAAGAAGAGGGTGACACGATACCCCTCGGCTCGCCAGTTCCGGATTCTTCTGATGTATCTGCGACCCGACAGCGTCGTCTCGAACGCAAAGCTACGCCCGGCGCGAGCGTGACGGTTGATCTCGGACAGCATCACCCGCCCCGAACGAATGGCTGCGACATCGGGGCGGAATGGCGACAGGCCCTCAGCGATCAGGTCGGCGTTGACGAAGGTCGGACAGTCGGCTTCCTGTGGCAGGAACTCCCTGGCGAACGTGGTTTTCCCGGCCCCATTCGGTCCGGCGATGATGATGATCCTTTTTGCGCTCACGCCCGGGAACCTATTTGGTCGGACCGATCTGTCCGCCACCAGGAGCGGCTCTCAGCGGACAATCCTTCCGGGGCCATTTGCTGATTCAGTCTCCCACCACCGGCTGATAGTCGGGCCCGGTCATTGGCTCATAGTCGTCCCACTTGCCGTCCATTTCGATGAGGACGCGCTGCTTGGACGGTGCGGGCTGGGGATTGACCTGAACCACATGAGCGGCATATTCGCGGGGATGGTCAGCGATAGCCTTGACCAGATCCAACACCAGGTACCGTGGTGCCCATCCGATCATGTAGTAGTCAGTCGTTTGGATCTGGACGGCGAACTGGGTCTTAGGATTGGTCAGCTCCAAGGTTACGAACAGCGCTTCTCCAGCTGCCAGCCTATCGAGGCGGTCCTGTGCCTCACGAGTGACGTGCCTCCATCCGTGCAGGAAGAAACGGCATCTGAACGATCCGTCGGGACCCTTTTCGAGCTTCGGGAACACCTCGTAGGCGTCCGTCGCACGGTAGCCGCCGTTCGTCGACAGGATTTCGAAGGGGTCGGCCTGGCTGGGGAGAGCCAGCCGTCGCAGGTAGGCCTCCCGATCCGGCCTCCTTGGGTTGATAACCCGGTTTCGGAACAGAGGAAAGAGGGTGGGAGCCCAGTAGTCACGTTCCAGTTGCGGGAATTCCATAAGTGGTTGGAATCTGGCCTCCGCTTGCGCCCTCTTGGCACCCCCGGTATAGCGGAAGCGGTACGCGTGGTCCAGCGGGCCAGCATCTAACCGACCGATCGGAAACCATTGCCGACTATTCCCCTTGTCCTGCCAAGCGAGGAACAGAGTCTTGTTCATCGATTCAGCTCCATTAGTCGGTCACAGGCCCCAACGCCGGGCCGAAGTAGGAAGGATACCCAACAACTGCCTTCCGCACCAAGTCGAGAGGACTTGGAGCACGTTGGGTTTCGTCGGACCAGAAGATCTGTCCGCGTGCCCTTTCGGAATAGGCGCCAACTGTGTCCTCCTCTAGCCTCAGAATGCGTTTTCTGTCAAGTAGCTCCCTGCCCAAGGAAGACGCATGGTCGAAAGACGGTCCGAGCCAACCCGCCTCATGCTCTCCAACCCGCCTCCGCAACATTCCCCAATTCTCGTGGTGACGGTCGGTGTTTCCGATCACCGCATCCAATATCAAGTGACGCGCAAACGCCCTCTTGGTCTCCTCGGCCGCGATCTTCTCGGCCCAGTGTTCACCGGTGTTCGATCGCGGATGCTTGAAGAGCCATTTGTTCTCGCCATCGCCCGGTTTCCGATACCAGAATTTCTCTCTCGTCCCCATGTCCTCGTCTTCGAGCACCCACTCCGGCTCGACTTGGATGATTGGATAGCTGTCAGGCATGTGTCTCGGTTGGTTCGATGGATCCTTAGTCCCTACTACCGCACGGGCCGTAGAAACGCACCACGCTAGGGAGCCAACGGTGCCGCCACTCTAACAGCTCCGTCGAACGACTCATCATCGCGGCGACGATCCAACCTTGAGGCTGGGAGCCACCCACCACCTTGCGGCCTCCATCCCCGCGCGGTCCATTTCCACCCCACACGGCGCCCCTCCCCACCGCCGCATGTCACCTCGCAGACCAGGCCGCACCCATGTCCCGGACCACGACCCGCACCACGACGCGACCCATGCTCGACCACCCTGCCCTGGCGGCCATCGCCGCCCTCATCCCGGCTGCCGCGCTCGCCGCCGCACCACACGGGGCGGCCGCCCAGGCTGTGCAGCCCGACATCGCCCTCATCACGCAAGCCACCCGGGGCCTCCCCTCCGCGAAATCGGTCCGGCGCTCATGGGCGGCCGCATCGCCGACATCACGGTCCACCCAGGCGACCCCACCACCTGGTACATCGCGGTCGGTTCCGGCGGCGTCTGGAAGACCACGAACTCGGGCATATCGTGGACGCCCGTCTTTGACGATCAGCCGTCCTACTCGATCGGCACCGTCGCGATCGACCCGTCCGATCCGGACATTGTGTGGGTGGGCACGGGAGAGAATGTGAGCGGGCGCCACGTGGCCTGGGGCGACGGCGTGTACGTGAGCCGCAACGGCGGCCGCACCTGGCACCAGGCCGGCCTCGCAACCTCGGAGCACATCGGCAAGATCCTGGTCGACCCGCGCGACGGGAACACGGTGTTCGTCGCCGCCGAAGGCCCGCTCTGGTCGGCCGGCGGTGAGCGCGGGCTCTACCGGACGGAAGATGGCGGCGACAGCTGGGAGGCCATCCTGACCGTCGACGGAAACACCGGCGTGACCGACATCGAGTTCGACCCCGTCGACCCCGACATCATGTACGCGGCCACCTACGAGAGGCGGCGCAGCGTCTGGGCGCTGCTGGCCGGCGGCCCCGGCTCGGGCATTCACAAGTCCACCGACGGCGGCCGCACCTGGCGTGAAGTCACCGCCGGGCTTCCCGATGGCGACATGGGCAAGATCGGCATCGACGTGTCGGGCGCCGACCGCAACGTCGTATACGCCACCATCGAGGCCGGACCCGACGACCGCGGCTTCTACCGCTCCACCGACCGGGGCGAGAGCTGGGAGCGCCGCAATTCCTACATCTCCGGCGGCACCGGGCCGCACTACTATCAGGAGATCGAGGCTTCGCCCCACGACCCCGACCTGGTCTACCAGATGGACGTCTTCGTCCACGCCACCCGCGACGGCGGCGCCACCTTCACCGAGCTGGGGACCGGCCGCGAGAAGCACAGCGACAACCACGCCCTCTGGATCGACCCCGCCAACGGCAGGCACCTTCTCGCCGGGACCGACGCGGGCCTCTACGAGACCTTCGACGAGGGCACGACCTGGCGCCACTTCCCCAATCTGCCGGTCTCGCAGTTCTACAAGCTGGCGCTCGACAACGCCGAGCCCTTCTACAACATCCTGGGCGGCGCTCAGGACCTGGGGACGCTGCACGGGCCGTCGCGTACCATGAACGTCGAGGGCGTGCGCAACCGCGACTGGTACGCCCCGCTGGGCGCCGACGGGTACGCCACCACCTTCGACCTGACCGATCCGGCCATTGCGTATGTCCAGTCGCAGCAAGGCAATCTGCAGCGGGTCAACCTGCGCAACCACGAACTGATCAACATCCGTCCGCTGCCCGCGCCGGGAGACCCGCCCGAGCGCTGGAACTGGGATTCGCCGGTGATCGCGAGCCCCCACGCTGAGGGCCGGATCTACTACGCGTCGCAGCGTGTGTGGCGGAGCGACGACCGTGGCAATTCGTGGACGGCGGTCAGCGGCGACCTCACCCGCAATGACAACCGCTACGAATTGCCAATGGCTGGACGGGTCCGCAGCGTGGACGCTTTGTACGGCAACACGGCCATGTCGTGGTACTCGACCATCACGACCATCTCCGAGTCGCCCGTCGCGGAGGGTGTCCTCTACGCCGGCACCGACGACGGGCTGGTGCAGGCCAGCGAAGACGGCGGCGCGACCTGGCGCCAGGCGGACCCGCTTCCCGGCCTGCCCGAACGCGCCTTCATGAACGACGTCAAGGCGTCCCAACACGACCGCGCAACACTTTTTGTTGCGGGCGACAACCACAAGGAGGGCGACTACAGCCCCTACCTCTTCGAGAGCAACGATCACGGCGGCACCTGGCGCTCGATCGCGGGCGACCTGCCGGACGGGGTCATCATCTGGTCGGTCGAGCAGGACCACGTCGACCCCGATCTACTCTTCGCCGGCGCGGAGAACGGCATCTATTTCACGCCGAACCGGGGCGCCAACTGGGTCATGCTGAGCGCCGGCGCACCCACGATCTCGTTCCGTGACCTGGAGATCCAGCGCCGCGACAATGATCTGGTGGGAGCAACCTTCGGCCGTGGCTTCTACATCCTCGACGACTACGCTCCCCTGAGAGAGATGGCCGGCGGTGCGCTTGCGGCGGGAGCCGTTCTGTTCCCCGTGCGGGATGCGTGGTGGTACGTCCCCAACGCGCCGTTGCAGGCCCCCGGTAAGCCGACACTCGGCTCGACCGACTACACCGCTCCCAACCCGGATTTCGGCGCCACGTTTACGTACTGGCTGGTGGATCCGCCGGAGACCGCGCGCGAAGAACGGCGTCGCACCGAAACGGCGGCCCGCGAACGCGGCGAGGACATCGCGTTCCCTGGCTATGATCGTCTGCGCGCCGAAGCGCTCGAAGGCGGCGCGCGCGTCGCCATGCTCGTACGGGACGCGGCGGGCGACCCCGTGCGGCGCGTCATGGGCCCCGTGACCGAGGGCCTCCACCGCGTCACGTGGGACTTGCGCCGCCCCGCCCCCGACCCGGTCGACCTCTCACCGCAAGGCTTCACGCCCCCCTGGGCCGGTGCGCCGCAGGGGCCCCTCGCCCCGCCGGGTGACTACACGGTCGAGATGGCGCTGATCACGGAGACGGGTGTGGAACGGCTGGGCGAGCCGCAGTCCTTCACGGTGAAGCCCGTGCCCAATGCCGCCCCGGGCACCGACTTCGTGGCCGCGACGGCCTTCCAGGCAGAGACGGCCGAGCTACAGCGCCGCGCGCGCGCCGCCGCCGCCGAGATCGGGTGGGCGCGCGACCGTCTCCGCCACATGCGCGCCGCCCTGGACGAAACCCCCGCAGCGGGCGACGAACTCTACCAGCGCCTGGAGGGGATCGAGGCGCGGCTCGCCGGGATCGCGGGAAGGTTGCAGGGCGATCCGGCGCCGGGCCGACTGAACGAGCCGAGTGCGCCCTCGATCGCGGGGCGGATCGGCCAGGTCGCGGGGGGGCACTGGGGTACGCGCCAGGCGCCCACCGAGACGCAGAGGGCCAGCCTCGCGATCGCGCGGGGCGGGTTCGAGAGGGTGTCCCAGGCGCTGAGGGTGCTCGTGGACGAGGCGCTCGCCGGGCTGGAGGCCGACATGGAGGCGGCGGGTGCGCCGTGGACGCCGGGGCGGAGAGTTGGGTGAGGGGCGGCGAGGTGACTTGACCCACCACGCCGCCGCGCGCACCGTTCGGACCCGATGTCCGACTTCTTCGCTCCGTATCACGCGCTGACCCCGCCAGGGCGTCTTGTCGCCATGGCTTGCGGTGTCGTCCATCCGCACTCGCTGACACCTAACCAGGTGGCGAAAGTGCTCTGGCGTACCAGGTTCAGTCACGGCGGCCGCCCCATCCATCACCAACAGTACAAGCTGTCGTGCAAGGACGTCATTGCGGCCGGCATCGTCTTCGACACCGGGAATCGGGGCAAGCTGCGCGCGACCGACGACTGGGCGCCGTGGCTGACGTTGCAGGCCTTCCGCGACAATAGACTCGTGCGCATCGAGCACGCCTACCGCGACGAATTCCCCCCGCACTGGGGCGGCAGGGACTACGAGGCCGACGCCGCAATGAGGCTGCGAACCGAGATCGTCGCCGGGCGCTTCGACCCGACCGACTCGGAATTCCGCACAATCAACGAATACGAGTGGCGCTGGCTCGCCCGGCCGGGCGTTGCACACCTGCTCACCACCGTCCCACAGAGGTACGCCGACCAGGCATTCACCGCCTGCTTCACCGAGGTCGTCGAAAGGGCTTCGGCGCCCGGACCCATCCTGGAAGCCTACGCCAAGAGCAGCACCAACCGGGCACGGCACGCCGCCGAAGTCGCCTTCATCCACGTCCTTCAGGGGGCTCCCAAGGATGCGCTCGCCGTCTTCGAGGAACTTCCCGACGACTTGCGCAAGAGCAAACCCGCCCGCACCGGACTGGCTTCAACTCGCGCGCTGCTTGCCATGCTGCGGAGCGACGACGCCGAGGCCGCCAGGTACATCGACGAAGCCATCGCCTGTGACCGGGCCGGCACCCGCAAGCGCAACGTCTTTCCGCAGTGCAGCGCCTTCACCCTGTCCCTGCTGTCCCTGGTCAGGGAGCACACGCCGGCAAACGCCGCGAAGCTGGACCACCTGATCCAGGTGGGCACGAAGCTGGGGAGAGATCCTCTGCTTCTCAGCGGCGTCTCGATGGCGGTCCATGTCCGCAAAGGGGGCAGCGTGTACTGGAACCGCGTCCGTGCGCACCCGGGGCTCGGCCGGCTCTTGGAGGGGTTGAGTGCCTGCTGGGCGGACGACTTTCCGGAGGATGACCCGGGTGGGCGTCTTGCCGCCCTCTTGCATTTCGGTGCGAGTGCCCTCGCCAACGGATACCGGTGGCTGTCCATCGAGTGTCTGGAGGTCTACCGGCGTTGGTGGCGGGCGTCCGATCGTGCGGAACTCGAGCTCGCGGAGATGATCGGCTTCAAGGACAAGACCAGGACACCGGCCCGACTCGCCGCGGCGGTTCATCAGGAACTGGGCACGACCACGCTGGCGTCCCTCATCACGCCGGTGCCGGAGTGGGAGTACTTCCTCCGGGGGATCGAGCAGGTCGCCTACGAGACGAGGAGGAAGAAACCCAAACGCAAGAAGAAAGCGGCGGCCCGCCCGCCGCGGCGCCTGGCATGGGTGCTGCGGGTCGACGAGGACGGTGACTTCGTGGCTTCCCCCAAGGAGCAGCGCGCTTTCAAGAACGGCAAGTGGAGCAAAGGCAGCCCGGTTTCGCTCAAGAGACTTCAATCGCAGGCGGCGAAGATGGACTTCCTGATCGATCAGGATCGGGCCGCAACCGCAGCAATCGTCCACAACACCGACCGCTGGAGCCACCGCCCGGCCTACTACCTTCCGGTCGCGGGGATCTACTCGCTGGCCGGCCATCCTTACGTTGTCAACGAAGCGGGCGACCCTGTCGAGGTTGTTCTCCGTGAGCCGGAAATGCTGGTGACGGAGGAGCGCGGCGTGGTCCGAGCGCATGTCGATCCCCACGTTGACGAAGCGACCACCACCACCCA
The DNA here is from genome assembly GCA_965206455.1 of Longimicrobiales bacterium. Classification (GTDB taxonomy): domain Bacteria; phylum Gemmatimonadota; class Gemmatimonadetes; order Longimicrobiales; family Gaopeijiaceae; genus Bin94. Next base: position 109,700 of record CBDBJS010000001.1, read on the forward strand.
CAACATTCTCATGGCGAGCGATGTCCGCTTTGAAGTGACCCGTTTCACTCCAGGTCACAAGAAGCTCTGCGCGGTCATCCCGCCCGACGGAATCGAGCTGCCGGTCGAGACCAGGGAACGCCTGGTGGAGGCGATCTCGGCACTGGCCGACGAAATCCGGGTGCAGGGCGTCATCGGCACCGGAGCGCGGGCGGCGAGGCAGGCCGAAGCGGATCCGCTGCCGTGGGTGCGGTTGGAGCCGAGCGGCCCGGGGTTGACCGTGGCTCTTCTGGTCGAACCCGTCCCTGACTCGGGAATCTACTTCCAGCCCGGCGTGGGCGGGACCACCACGTTCGCCACACTGAACGGCGAGGCGATACAGGCACGGCGAGACCTCGATGCGGAAACCCGGGCCGCGCGGGAGCTTGTGCGCGCCTGTCCCAGGCTGTCCGCAGTGGGGCCGGACCTGTCGCTGACGCTGCCCGATCCAGGCGACTGTCTGGATCTGGTGGACCAGCTGGGCACCGCGAACGCCCGCTGCCTGTGGCCGAAGGGTCAGCCGTTCAAGGTGGTTGCGCGCGCCGGCGCCCACTCGCTCCGGCTGTCGGTCAAGTCCGCCGCCGGCTGGTTCAGCGCCTCCGGCCAGCTCGATATCGACGCGGACCGCGCCCTCGACCTGCGTGCCCTCTTCGAGTTGATCGACCGGAGTCCATCGTCGCGGTTCGTCCCGCTGGGAGAGGGGGCCTTCGTCTCCCTCTCGGAGTCGTTCCGCCGCCAGTTGGCCGACCTGCGCAGCGTGTCCGCACCCAGCGGCAAGAAGCAGGTCCGGCTGCACAGGCTGGCTGCGCTCACGCTCCAGGACTTCTTCGACAGCACTCAGCTCACCGCCGACGCGGACTGGGTCGACCAGCGCCGCAGGTTCAGCGAGGCCAGGTCCTTCGAGCCCCGCACGCCGGGCACGTTGCAGGCGGAACTGCGCCCCTACCAGGAGGAGGGCTTCTGCTGGCTTGCCCGCCTGAGCCGTTGGGGCGCCGGCGCCTGCCTGGCGGACGACATGGGACTGGGGAAGACGGTGCAGACCCTCGCGGCGCTGCTGGATCGCGCGGCGGACGGGCCGGCGCTGGTGGTGGCCCCCACCTCGGTCGTCGCCAACTGGCTCGACGAAGCGCGCCGCTTCGCGCCGACGCTGAACGTAAGCGCGTACACCGGAACGGCGTCGTCGCGGGCAGGGCGGCTGAAGGATCCCGGACCGTTCGATGTCCTGATCACGACATACGGGCTGATGCACAACGATGTTGACGCACTGGCCGAGATCGACTGGAGTACCCTTGTACTCGACGAGGCCCAGGCGATCAAGAATCCGGCCACCAAGCGCGCCCGCGCAGCCCGCAAACTTGGCGCCAGGTTCCGCCTCGTGACCACGGGCACGCCGATCCAGAACAACGTCCTGGACCTCTATTCGCTCTTCAGCTTCATCAATCCGGGGCTGCTGGGATCACAAAAACGCTTCCGCGAGAACTTCGCCCTGCCCATCGAGCGTGACGGCGACCCCGCCGCCCGGATGCGTCTCCGCCGCCTGATCGCGCCCTTCGTGCTGCGCCGGGTCAAGGCCGATGTCCTGGACGATCTTCCTCCACGCACCGATGTCACGCTACATGTGGAGATGTCGCCCGAAGAGGCGGCCCTCTACGAGGCGCTGCGGCAGCGGGCCGTGGACGACCTGGATGCCCTGGCGCAGGAGCGTGCACCGGCGAACCAGGGGACCGCATCCGGCCAGCACCTGCAGGTGCTTGCCCACTTGACGAGGCTGCGGCTTGCATGCTGCAACCCGCGACTGGTGCATCCCGAAGGCCCGCCCAGCTCCAAGCTGAGAACTTTTGCAACAACACTCGATGATCTGCGGCAAGGCCGGCACAAGGTTCTCGTCTTCTCGCAGTTCGTGCGCCACCTCAAGCTGATCGAGGAGCACCTGATCAAGTCCGCGATCCCGTACCAGTACCTCGACGGCGCGACACCGATGAAGGCGCGGGCCGAGCGGATCGCCGCGTTCCAGGCCGGCGAGGGCGACGCGTTTCTCATCTCGCTCAAGGCCGGCGGCCTCGGCATCAACCTGACGGCCGCGGACTACGTGATCCACATGGATCCCTGGTGGAACCCGGCGGCGGAGGACCAGGCGTCCGACCGTGCCCACCGGATCGGCCAGACCCGCCCGGTCACGGTCTACAGGCTGGTGATGAAGGGGACGATCGAGGAACAGATCGTCGAGCTCCACCGCCACAAGCGGGAGCTCGCGGACCGCTTGCTGGAAGGGGCGGACGCGCCCGCGCGGCTGGGCACGGAAGAGCTGCTGGGGTTGTTGCGGGGTGCCTGAGGGTTGACGAAGTGGACGAACATGCCGGAGACATGGGCTCCAGTTGGGACGGGTGTAGCGGTATTCCCACATGGTCCTGCCATAGAGGAATACGGTCCAGGTCCATTCTCAACCGGGTGCGCCCGTAGCTGGTCACCAACAGCTCCTCGCTCCTCAACCTTCTGCTCGCCCGCACCGCAAGCTCACCGGTCCCCATCAGCCGCCGGACGTGACGCGCCTTACCCCTCGCACCAGCATGCCGCGCGGCTCTCCGTCAGGTAGTTGAGCTGGAAAAACTCCACGGGGTGGCCTCGGGTGCCGAGATCGCGGTCAGTAGCCGGTGCGTCGAGTCGAGGGCGCCATGGGCGTCATCAGTGGAAAAGCTTCGCTGGTGTGCCCATCGGTTGCTCGCTTCCGACCAACGCGTCGGGCTCACCCAAATACCACGCCTCGAGTTCCCGACAGGCAATGCGAATCAAGCAATCTTCCTCCTGCCGATCCGCGCAAAGCCCCCGAAGGTACGCCTTGAGAGCCTTGCAGTCCCCACGGTCATTGTCCCTCACTACCACGAAACGGACGCCGGGCTCTCGCCAGGCGCGGAGCTTTCTCGGGATGCTCTTTTCCAGATCACCCTTTCCATCATGGGGCACGCACTGAAACAGCAGGTCTGGAAACAGCCGCGGAAGGAGTCCATCCAGAAGCGCCTTCATCGAGTACTCTTCGAGGAGGAAAACCACTCGGTTCATCGCGGGTCCGCGCCCTCGAAGAGCCCCTGCCTCCAAAGCGTGCCCAATTTGTCGCCCTCGTCGACCAACCCCTGGAGCAGCTGGTCAGTGGATGCCCGGCGCACCTTGGTGAAGCCATCCTCCTTGGCCAGCCAGTAGACCTCGTCCAGCCCGGCACCGTTCAGGAAGAACGGGGAATGCGTCGAAACGAAGACCTGGCCACCGCGCCTTGCGTAGTCCCGGAATTCTTCGACCAGTTCCAGCAGGAGGTCCGGGTAGAGCTGGTTCTCAGGCTCCTCGACGGCGAGAAGCGGATGCGGCTTGGGGTCATAGAGGAGGATCAGGTACGCGAACATCTTGATCGTTCCATCGCTCACGAAGCGGGCGATGAATGGATCGCGGAACGCGTGGTCCTGAAAGCGGAGCACCAGTCTGCCGTCTTCGGTGGGTTTCGCTTCGACTCGGCTGACCCCGGGAACCCGCGCGCTCATCGCCTGGAGAACCCGATCGAAGCGTTCCGGATGATTCTGGTAGAGGTACTGCGCGACCTGTGCCACGTTGTCGCCTCTGGTGGACAGATGCTCCGCGTATCCCGCTTCCACGCTCGGTCTCGCATCCGAGATATGGAAATCCGAAATGTGCCAGTTCTCGATCAGGCTCCGGAACTCCGATACCACTCGGAATCGCTGGAACTGTCCCAGGCCCTTGATGGCCAGCACGCTCGGGTCGTCCAGCTTGAATTCCCGATAACGTACGTGGCGAGCCGCCCGCCACTCTCCCGGAACTGCACCGTGATCCCGATCGGCCCTTCGCTGCCCCGTGAGACCAACTCTCGAAAGCCACCGCGCCGCGTAACGGCAGCCGCGACATTGTGGGTCAGGGCGTCCTTCAGGAAGGTGAAAACGTCGAACAGCGTGGACTTCCCCGATCCGTTCGCGCCCACGACGATGGTGAGTTGGGGCAGATTCCCCAGCTCCACACGGCGAAACAGCCGGTGGTTCTGTATCCTGATATTCTCGATATGCATCTCTCAGCCCTTGGGCTCACGGATCTTGGCAGTCACGGATTCTGCCACGAATCGACGGTTCACAACAGTTCCGTCTGCTCCGCCGGGGCCTCGCTACTGGCCAGCGATTCGTCGAGGATCTGGTTGATCATGGCCAGGGCCTCACGCACCTTCATCGGCTCCCCGTTGGCGTCGACCACCCTCCCGTAGCGGGTGTATATGGCCATGCCGGGGCCGATCGCGGCCTGACGAGACACCCTATGTCCGGGCCCCCGACTCCTCCAGGGGCGCGTAGATCGTAACGCGGAACTCGGAGCCACCGATCATCCCGTACTCGGGTATCCGACCCGATAGCGCAAGACTGTTCTCCACGATGATTCGCATCCCCTCTCCACGCTTGTCCATCAGGGTCCTGCGGTCGGTGGCCAGCCACGGAATCTCGGAAGGCACCGGACACTTGGCTAGGAGACTGCTCAGAACTTCGTTTCGGGACGACTGGATGTGGAGCAGATTCTCGGGCTCGAGCGTGTTCGGAATCGCTCCAGGGGAGTACAGCTCCAACCGATCCGCGAACACTCGTAGGCGAATCTTCGAGCCGTGTATCGAATAGTCACGGTGTGCGACCGCGTTGACAACCGCCTCGAACACAGCCGTCATGTCGAACTGCGGCCGGTCCACGCGTCCCAGACTCTTGAAGGCAGCCACCTTCATGTTCTTCGCGACAAAACGGCACGCCTCCCCAACCTGCCTGTCCAATGGTCCGGAAATGTCGGCCGCATCCAGTTGGTAGGGTCTTATCCTCCCCCGAAGCACTCGCGGGCGCACCCCCCTGTAGGCAACGGCTTGGATGAACGCGTTGGGTAGCCAGCTGCGTGGGTCAGGAGCAGCCATGAGGATGCCAGCAACTGTCGGCCGCGGCACTCCGTCTTCGTCGTTTCGCGCCATACGGAGCTGGGCGAGGAGGTCCGGCCGCGCCTCTCCCATCCCCAGGATGCGAAATCGTTCCCGGAGATCGGCAGAAAGGGCCTCTAGAGTGGCGTCGGGGACCATGTGCTGTTCAAACCCGACCATCCCGATATGGCTGCGCTGCCGGTCAAGTCGCGCCAGGTACTCCATCGACATGGCCCGCTTACTGTCAGCGACCCGATTGAGATAGCCTGCGGGACTACGGTGCACGAACAGGCTTCGGCGAACATCTATCTTGACGATCGCCACGTCTTCCCCCGTCGTGCCCGGCAGCGATAGGCTAGCAACAGTGGGATCAAGACCGGGTTCGACGAGCTCGTCGCAGACGCGACGTACATGTTCAACCAGTTGGTTGAGACGGTGCGGCGGGATTCCGACGATTCGCGGAGGGTGGGCGCTGACCCCCAATGCGCAGACGCCTCCATAGCTGTTGGCCAGCGCGGCCAACTCATCGGCGAGATCGCTGTCGCGAGGTTCAAGCACCTCGCCTTTCCCGAAGCGTACTTCCTGAAGCTCCAGGAAGGTGCTCGCCCCGAGGCGGATCTTGTCCAGCAACTCCTTCCTGCTGTCAAACAACGGCCCCCTCCGGCCCCGGACCCGCGTAGTCGGGCCAACCACGATTCCGGTCGGCAGTGCACGTCATCCTCCACCCCCCTACCTCAACGGATCAACCACAGTAAGAAACGGGAACCGGTGAAACCCGGTGTCCCGCGTGCAGATCCGGCTCACCCCATGCTCGCGCATGAGGATGGCCGTGTGAAGATCATACATCTGATTCCCGCGAACGTCCGGCAGTTCCTCCACCGTCTGCTCCAGCACGGCCCCGTGGCGACGCGTCGGGAGAAGCAGGGTGATCCCCGGCGCTCCCACCAGAGCCGCGACAAAGCCACGCGCCTCTGTCGGGCTCCACGGTGAACGGAAGACCCAACGGTGGGTGCTGGCCCGAAGGAACTCATAACAGATGTTCCAGGTGAGGAAGGCAGGGGCCCGGCTGCGCCTGGCATCCTCGATCAGGCGGCGGCAGGGCTCGTGATACTCGGAATCCTGGTCCGCAGCGTAGAGCAGCACGTTCGTGTCGAATACCAGCACTCACTCGCCCTCCATCACCCCGTACAGCTCTTCGCGGTTCGAGATGTCCACTCGCTGGCCACCGCTCTTCCAGGAGGGGAGAGGCGGCAACGGTTTCGCATCACGATATGGCAACCGAAACACCGTATCCCGGAAGCATCTGTCGTCGCCCGGGAGCCGTCGATGGTCGAAGCGGCCTCTCGACGGCTCCCGGTTTCCAGAGTCAGTTTCGCCGCACCCGCACCACGCGCCCCTGCCGGTCGTAGAAGACGGCCGGAACGGTCTCCACGTCTCCGGAGAGATCGATGCCAGGCCGTTGCTCCACCGCACTCGACGACGCGTTGGCCACCGGCAGGGTGTAGGAGTCGGCCGCCTCCACATCAATCGTGTAGCCGATGTCCGCCAGGGACTGGATCGTGATCGCGCTGAGGGCGTCCCTCCCGGCCTGTAGCACGGACGTCATAAGCTCCGTACCGAATACCGATTCCCGCCAGTGTATGTCCACCGAGCCGTAGGTCCGGTCGTTCTCGACCGGGACCTTGGGGCCCTGGTAGCTGGCGCCTCCCGCGGCGACAAAGGCTGCGATCGCATTGGCACCTATGAAGTGCGTGTCGGCGCCCGGGTCTCCCTTCGAGGAGTTGCGCAGCAGGTCCTGCCACTTCCAGGCGTAGCCAAACCCCAGCATGTGTCCGAACCCGTGGAGGATCAAGTCGTCCACCTCTCCCCGTTCCCGCCCGTCCAGATCGATCTTGATCGCCCCGATCAGGGGCAACTTCGAGGAGTTGCGGTATCCGCAGACCGTCGTTCTTACACCTCCGCCGGGTCCCCCGTCGAAGTCCTGTACGGCGACCATGACGAACAGATCGTCCAGCACATCATTCTGATAGTTGTACTCGAGGCCTCCACACCTGATGATGCCCGGTTCCCACTCGATATCCTCCAGGTCGCTGCCTTGCACGATTCCGGCCCAGCGCTCCGCTTGGGCCATGACCTGGAAGCGGATTTCCTGTGCGCCCTCGTTGACCAGAGCGATGTCGATAACGAAACGGTGGGGAGTCGCGTCGCCGGCCGCGACCGCCGGGTCAGAAGCGGCGGCGACCGCCGGGACGGTGGTGGCGGTGGGCATTTCGGGCGCGACGGGCGGAATGTCACAGGACGCGGAGCTGACCGCGAGCAGGGCGAGTATGGTGATGACGTTTTGCCGATGGGTGTTCATGATGGTCGCCTCCTGTCAAAGGTTCGGGTACGGTGCCGTACACGGACCTGGGGGGGTTGTTTCCAGGTTCCCACTCTGCGGCCTCCACCCCACGCGGTCCGTTTGCTCTTCGCCGGCGCCGGGCCGGCTGAACGCACCCAGATTGCGGACCCAACCGACAGCGGCCGTAGGGTAAGAAAGGGACGGTAGCCCAGCGTGTTGCTGGCAGCCATCACCGGGGGTGCGGATCACCCCAGGACTTCCAAGGAGGACGAGAATGCACGCGAGAGTCCCCATCCTTGCCATCGCCGTGACGACTGCGGCGCTCACCGGTTGCATCACGGGTGCGCCGATGTCGATGCAGGCCATAGCCCCCGCAGGAGCCGACATGGCTCTGGGCTGCGCCACCCAGCAACTCGTATCCCTCGGCTACACGATTGCAGCGGGAGACGGCAAGATCGGCTTTGTCCGGGGTGAGAGGCATCGGCCCAGGATAGAGCGGATCTTCTTCACGGGAATCGACGAGCGCGATGTCCTCACGGCAATGGTCCTGCCGGATCCCGCGACGGGTGCGTCGTCGCTGCTCGTTACCGCGGCCCTGAGAAGCCAGGGTGACGCCGGCTCCCCTACCGATACCGGAAGCGCGGACGCAATCAGCATCCTCACCACGTGCGCCGAGCAGACGACTGCTGAGGGCCAAGGGGGCGTGGGCGGCTGAGGCGCGATTCGTGGCGGTCATCCTCGGCCGGCACCTCGACAAGCCCGGCCCGGTCGCCTACGGGAGGGAGAGCGAGGTTCGGGCCTTGAGGAACAACCTTATGCGGGTGGGCGCCGCCACGGCCATATGTGCCTTCGCGGCCTGTGGCACCGAGACAGGCCCTTCAAGCACCGGACCAGAGACCGCAATCGAGACCATCGGCGACACGACCGTGGTCCGCACCCTGTCGGGAAGCGTCTGGGACGGAGAGGCCACCCTGGTTCCGGAAGTCTCGATCGGCGAGCTGGACGGGCCCGATGAGTATCTCTTTGGAAGCGTCTGGTCGATTGCCGTTGACGGTGACCGGAGCGTCTACGCGTTTGACGCACAGGCCCAACACGTCCGCGTGTTCGACTCCACCGGAGTACATGTGGCGACGCTGGGCAGACCAGGCGAAGGACCGGGCGAGTTCAGCCGCGCCGAGGCCATTGCCCTTCTGCCGGACGGCCGGCTGGTGGTGAAGGCTCCCGGCAACATGCGCATCGAGGTCTTCGGTCCCGAGGCGGGTCAGACGGACCAGTGGGGATACAATGCGGGCGGCCTGTATTCGGGTTCACCACTGTACACCGACGTGAACGGCCGCACACTTCTGCTCACCCGCGACCTGTCCCAGGACGGCTTCGCCATGCACATCATCGTGTTTGGTCCTGACGGAACGCATGTCGACACGCTCCCTGAACCGTCGAGCGCATATGAGGCCCCAATCCTGGTGGCCGAGCGACGGGGGACGACGACTCTGGTCGTACCCTTTAGCCCAGTGTTCCTTTGGACGGTACACCCCGGTGGCCATTTCCTTACGGGTCTTTCCTCCGACTACCGAATCGATCTTGCGCGGGACGATGGCGTGCTCCGAATTGAGCGCACAGTCGATCCGGTTCCGGTACACGACGAGGAGCGCGCCTACCAACGCGAACGCATGCTGCGCAGGATGCGGAACAGGGATCCGGACTGGACCTGGAATGGCCCGCCCATCCCGGAACACAAGCCATTCTTTCAGGAACTGCTGGCTGGTCGGGACGGGCGCATCTGGGTGAGGCTGACGACCGAGGGATACCCCGTCGAGAACGAGGATCACGACCCGGAAGATCCCTCTTCGCAACCCGTGATCTGGGAAGAGTCCACACGCTACGACGTGTTCGAGCCCGACGGGACGTATCTGGGCGTGGTGGTACCGCCGGACGACTTCTCGCCCTACACGAAGCCGGTCTTCGATGGCGACCACGTGTGGGGGGTGACCCGGGACGAGTTGGGTATTCAACGGGTGGTTCGCTTCCGGATCGAAGTGGGTGGGGGCTGACAAGGACCCCGAGGGGCGCGTGGAATCACGAGGCTGCGCGCAATCCACGACGACCGACAGTTATTCCTGTAAGTGATATACAATGAACGACATAGGAAGTCCTGTTGACGGTGTCCAAGCTTTCCACTATCAATTGATGTCAAATTGACAGTTGCCGAAAGAAGGGTGCCGTATGCGAATTCCGGCTACACCGCCAGACATTCTCTCGATACTGGAGAACACAACTCCCCAGCGGCTCAATGCGATCGTCCGCAACGTAGGGATGCTGGTCGCCGGAAAGTACATCCACTGGGACGACCTGCGCCACAGGGAGCCGCCGGACGGCGTTTCGCACGAGGAATGGTGGCTGGGAATAAGGATGCCCCGCCTATCCGCCAGGGAAGAGATGCCCTTTGCCGGCAAGCATGGGTATCGCTTCTCGCTGGTCCATGCCGCGCCGATCAGGCAGGGGCTTCACCAGATCGACCAGAGTCTGGGGATGTCGGGTCCCCGATCCGATGTCCGCGACTTGGTGCATGGTCACGGACCCAAACACCTCCTCGCCAATTCCATCGTTGAAGAGGCAATCCGCTCCAGTCAGTTGGAAGGCGCCTCAACCACACGGAACATCGCCAAGGAAATGATCCGCGCCGGCCGCAAGCCGAAGACTGATGGCGAACGCATGATCCTCAACAACCATCACGCCATGGAGCGCATCGGGGAAATGGCCCGGAGAGATCTGACCAGAGCCGACGTATTCGAACTCCACCGGATTCTCGTGGAGGGCACGCTTCGCGACCCCGACAGGGAAGGCAAGTTCAGAACCGCTTCGGATAATATTGTTGTGACGCTGGTCAATTCAGACGAGACGGCACATGTCCCGCCCCCGGCCGCCGAACTGCCCGCCCGTCTGGACCGGGTGCTGGCGTTCGCAAATGGGCAAACCCCCGAGGACTGGCTCCATCCTGTGGTACGGGCCATCATTCTTCACTTCATGATCGGATACGACCACCCGTTTGTGAACGGAAACGGGCGTGTCGCCCGCTCCCTCTTCTACTGGTCGATGGTTCGCCAGGGTTATGGCCTGGCCCGGTACCTCTCCGTTTCCGGCATCCTCCGTACTGCCCCCGCGCAATATTCCAGGGCCTACCTGCACACAGAGACCGATGACGGGGATCTCACGTACTTCGTCGACTACCACATCCGGGTGATCAATCGAAGCATCGATGCGCTATCTCGGTATGTCCAGCAGAAGGTGTCGGACACTCGAGCAATCGAACACCGGTTGGGAGGCTCATCGCACTTCAACAGCCGACAGATCCGGCTACTGCGCCACGGCCTTCGCCATCCGGGGTTCCGATACACCGTCAAGTCCCATGGGGCCAGTCATGGGGTCTCGCGCAACACCGCCCGGGCCGACCTCGTTGAGCTGGCCAAAGAGGGGTTGCTGGCACCGTCAAGGCGGGACGGCCGACACGAGTTCATCGCAGTGTACGGCTTGGAAGAATCTCTGGAGAAGTACCGGCACAGGCCCGGTCACACCCACCCTTGAACCGACACCACGGAGGACCCATGGTCATCCTTCATGACGACGCCCTCGACAAGACCTTCTCCGCGCTTGCGCACCCGGCCCGCCGGGCGATCCTCAACCGCCTGGCACGGGGAGAAGTCGCGTCGGTGAGCGAGTTGGCCGAACCCTTCGACATTTCGCTCATGGCCGTGTCACGGCACGTCAAGGTGCTGGCGCAGGCAGGGCTGATCAGTCGCAGGAAAAAGGGCCGGACGCGACTGTGCCGCTACGAAGCGGGCACGATCGACGATGCGAAGGCGTGGATCGAGACCCGCCAGAAGTACTGGACCGCACAGCTGGACGCGCTCGCCCGTTACCTGAGAGACGTGGAGTAGCTCCGATGGACACGAAAACAATCGCACTTCAGATGGTTCGCACCGTTGCCGGAAGCCCCGAGCGGGTCTTCGAGGTGTGGACCAGCAGTGAGCAGTTGGAGCGCTGGACCTGCCCCGACCCGAACGCCCACGTGGAGGTGGATATCGACCTGCGCGTGGGCGGACGCTATTCGATTTCCATGGAGGTCGAGGGCGGCCCCTTCACCGCTTTCGGGACCTATCGCGAGATTGATCCGCCGCGTCGGCTGGTTTACACCTGGCAGTGGAAGCAGCCGCACACGATGGAGGTGGAGACGGTCGTGACGGTCGAATTCCTGGCGGTCGAGGGGGGGACCGAGATACGGCTTACGCATGAGGGCTTCTCCGCGTCCAGCGACCGCGACGGACACGAAACAAGTTGGAAGATGTGCACGGCAAAGCTGGCGGACCTGGTGGGGCCGAAATGAGGGGCGCATCGCGATGGGCGGCGCACCTTGTCGCCCTGGCGCTCGCGTGGGCGGCGGCTCCGGCCAACGCGGCCGCGCAGCCCGGGGTCGTGGCGGTCGCGCGTACGTCCGATCCGGCGGGCGCAGCCCCGCAACCCACCCCGAAGGTCCTCCTCATCGGCATCGACGGTGTGCGTCCGGATGTACTGGCCCAGGTGGCGACGCCCAACATCGACGCGCTTGCGGCGAGCGGGTGGTACACGGCGGAGGCGCGCACGACCACGCCGTCCGTCAGCGGCCCGTCGTGGTCCTCGATGCTCACCGGCGTGTGGCCCGGCAAGCATGGCGTCACCAACAACAACTTCACGGGGCGCGACTACGACACCTGGCCCGGCTTCCTCACCCGCGCGGAACGGGAGCGCCCCGAACTGGCCACCTACGCCGCGCTGGATTGGCTGCCGCTGGGGGAGCTCCCCGAAGGCGGCCCCGTCCTCCCGGCTACCATTGACGCGCGCGCCGTGCTTGACGGCTACGACCTCGGTTGGGCTGCGGCCGACGGCGAGGTCACCGCGCACGCCGTGCGCCACCTTGGCCAGGCCGACCCCGACGTGATGTTCGTCTACCTCGGCAATCCCGACGAGACCAGCCACCAGCACGGCTCGATCGGCACCGAGTACCGGGATGCGATCGCGCTCGCCGACTCGCACGTCGGCATGCTGATCGACGCGGTGCGCGCCCGGCCCGGCTACGAGAACGAAGACTGGCTGGTGCTCATCAGCACGGACCACGGCCGGAGCGCCGACGGTGGCCACGGCGGAGATTCCCCCGAAGAGATGACGATCTTCATCCTGGCCAGCGGGGCGGCGACGGTCGACTGGCCACAGCCCGGACCCGCACACATCGTGGACGTCGCCGCGACCGCGCTCGCCCACCTCGGCATCGAGATCGACCCGGCATGGGGGCTGGACGGCAGGCCGCTGGGGGACGCGAGGTAGGGGCGGCGGCCGCGCAGGCGTGCCGGGGAACCCGCCTTGTCAGCCGTGCCGCCGTTCCCCTATGGTACCACCGCACCCCGGATCGCCACCTCCACCGCACGGAGGGCCCAGTGCGTTTTTCCAATAAGACGCGGCGACTGCCGCTCCCGATCCTGCCGGCGCTCCCGCTGCTACTGCTCTCGCGGCTGCTGCTCCCGCTCCTGCTACCGGCCCCCGCCGCGGCGCAGGACGCCGCCCGCATGGCCGCCGACCTGCAGGACGCAGACAGCCCCCGCGCCGAGCAACTCTACCGCGCGCACTGCGGGCGCTGCCATGGCGTCCTGGGACTCGGCGGGGAGGGCCCGGAGCTGGCGCGGGCGGTTCTGGCCCGGGCCCCGAGCCAGGAAGACCTCGAGCGGGTCATCCGCCAGGGCATCGCCGGCACGGGAATGCCGGGGGCACGCTCGACCGTCCTGGCGGACCCGGAGGTGTCGCTCGTCGCGCGTCATGTGCGCTGGCTGGGCACCCGGGTCGCGGACGCGGGGACGCCGGTCACCGGCGACGCAACCCGTGGGCGCAACATCTTCCGGGCAGCCGGGGACTGCTCCTCGTGCCACATCGTCGCCGGGAGGGGGACCGCCGTGGGGCCGGAGCTGACCCGGATCGGCCTTCGCAGGGGCGCCGACTACCTGCGCGAAGCGCTCAGCGCCCCGGCCGCGAAGTTGCCGGTGTCCCGCTCCGGCCTCCGCAGCGGCTTCTTCGAGTACCTCCCGGTTCGGATCGTGACCCGTGCCGGCGACATCTACAACGGCATGCGGATGAACGAGGACGCCTTCACCATACAGCTCATGACGGTCTCGGGCGTGTTCGTCTCGATTCGCAAGAACGACATCACCGAATTCGAGAAACGCGTGGGACACTCGTTCATGCCGGCCTCCGACAGCCTGTCCGAAGACGACATGGAGGACCTCGTTGCGTACATGACGACCCTGGGGAGGGGATCATGAAGAGATCTGGCAGCACGGGCTCAATCGACCGCCGGCTCCGGTCTGGCGGGTGCCACGCGGTCCGCGCACCCTCTGCCGCCGCCATCGTGCTCGGGGCGGCACTGGTGCATCCGGCCACCGCGCAGGTGTCCTACGAACGCCTCGTCGCAGCCGATTCCGAGCCGGAAAGCTGGCTCACCTACTCGGGCAACTACGCGTCCCACCGGTTCTCGAAGCTGGACCAGGTCAACGACGGGAACGTGGGAGACCTGCAAGTCATGTGGGCCTACCAGATGGACGACGGGCTCATCGAGACGTCCCCGGTCGTGGCCGATGGCGTCATGTACGTCACCGAACCGCCGAGCACCGTCACCGCGCTGGATGCGCGCACCGGAAAGCGGCTGTGGACATGGTCGCCCGAGATGGGGTCCAACGTGCTCAACATCGGCTTCCCGCGGGTGAACCGGGGCGTGGCGATCCTGGAATCGACCGTGTTCGTGGGTACGCTGGACGCGCACCTGGTGGCGCTGGACGCAAGGTCCGGGGCCGTGCGCTGGGACGTGGAGGTTGCCGACAACGCGATCGGCTTCTCCCTCACGCTGGCGCCGCTCGCCCTGGACGGGAAGGTGATCGTGGGCGTCTCCGGGGCCGAAGCGGGCGTGCGGGGCTTCATCGACGCCTACGACCCCGAGACCGGCGACCTCCTCTGGCGCACCTACACGATTCCGGCGCCGGGGGAGCCGGGAAGCGAGACATGGGGCGGGAACGCCTGGGAAACCGGCGGGGGCTCGACGTGGCTGACCGGCTCCTACGACCCTGACCTGGATCTTCTGTACTGGCCCGTCGGGAATCCGGCTCCCGACTGGAATGGCGACATGCGCCCGGGCGACAACCTGTATTCGGACTGCCTCCTTGCCCTCGACCCCGACACCGGCGAGATCGTCTGGTACTTCCAGTTCACGCCGCACGACACCCACGACTGGGACGCCAACCAGATCCAGGTACTGGTCGACGCGGAGTGGGAGGGCGAGCCCCGCAAGCTGGTCGTGACCGCCAACCGCAACGCCTTCTACTACGTGCTTGATCGCGAGACCGGCGAGTTCCTGCACGGGACACCCTACTCCAAACAGACCTGGGCGGAAGGACTGGACGAGAACGGCCGACCCATCGTCATCCCCGGAACCGACCCGACCGAAGAGGGCAACCTTGTCTGGCCCAGCCTGCAGGGTTCGTCCAACTGGTTCAGCCCGAGCTACAGTCCGATGGCCGGGCTATTCTACCAGCCGACGCGGATCATGGGCGCCGTGTACTACAAGGCCGAGGTCGAGTACGTGCCCGGCCAGCCCTTCATGGGCGGCGGCGAGCAGGCGCTGCGGGGTGAGGAGGCGAGCGGCGCGATCAAGGCGCTCGACGTCCTGACCGGCGCGCTGAAGTGGGAGTTTCCGCTGCAGTCGCCCCCGTGGGCCGGCGTGATGGCGACGGCCGGCAACCTCGTCTTCGGCGGCAGCGACGAGGGGAACTTTTTCGCGCTGAACGCCGAGACCGGGGAGCCGCTCTGGAACTTCCAGGCCGGTGCGGCGGTGCGAAGCGCCCCGATGTCGTACGAGATCGACGGGAGCAGCGGATCGTGAACTCGGCGGGCGGGACGATGTTCGTGTTCGGGCTGGGGGGCGGCGCAGACGGGGCCCGGGAATGGCATGGGGCCCGAGGGCGACAATGGGGCCGCGGGCGACAACGGCCCCGCGAGCGACAACGGCCACGCGGACGCCGCTCCGCCCTCGGACGCGGAGATGCTGGCGCGCATCCGCGAAGAAGGGCTGCACCGTTCCCAGCTTCCGCGCACCCTGTCGTACATGACCGACGTGATCGGCGCGCGGCTCACCAATTCGGCTGCAATGGACCGGGCGCAGCAATGGGCCGTTGGGGAGATGGAGCGGATCGGACTGGTGAACACCGAGCGCGAGCCGTTCATGAACTACGGCGCGAGCTGGGACAACGAGTACGTATCCGTCCACATGACGGCGCCGGACTACCAACCACTCGTCGCATACCCGATCGCGCACACGCCGGGCACCAACGGCAGGCAGCAGCTGGACGTCGTGATCGCCGATGTCCGCACCCGGAGCGACCTGGAGGGGCTGCGGGGCAGATTGCGGGGCCTCGCGGTGATGTCCACGCCGCCGCCCGTCATCGACCGGGCGCGCTTCGCCACGGGCACCCCGCGACGCACCGACGAGGAGATGCGGGAGCTGGAGGAGGACGTGATCCCCCCGCCCCCCGGGGCCGATCCCTATTTTTCCCGGCTCTACCCCGACCCTCCCGCGAACCCCGACGTGCTCACCGCGGCGGAGCGGCTGGCGTTCTACGCTGAGGAAGGCGTTGCGCTGGTGCTCGAGGCGAACAGCGGCTGGCTCGGAGCGGTGCGCGGATTTGCCCGGCCCGGGGCGAAGGTCGATCGCTGGGACCGCGACGTCACCCTCGCGTCGGTCCCGATCGTCGCGGTCACGCCCGAGCACTACAACCGCATGTACCGGATCCTGCGGCGGGACATCCCCGTCACGGTCGAGGTGGAAGTGCGCAACGTGCACGGAGGGGCGGCGAGCGAAGCCAGCAACGTGCTCGGCGAGATTCCGGGAACCGACCTGACGCACGAAGTCGTCATGCTGGGCGCCCACTTCGACACCTGGCACGCCAGCCCGAACGCCAGCGACAACACCTCGGGCGTCGCGGTGATGCTGGAGGCCGTACGCATCCTCAAGGCGGTGGGAGCCGCGCCGCGCCGGACGATCCGGGTGGCGCTCTGGTCCGGCGAGGAGCAGGGCATCTTCGGGTCGACGGCGTACGTGCAGAAACACTTCGGCAGTCCCGGCGACCCCGGGGGCACGAAACCCGGCTACGACAACTTCTCGGTCTACTTCAACCAGGACTACGGCCCCGGCCAGTACCGGGGGATCTGGCTGCAGCAGAACGAGTACGTCCGCGACCTCTTCGCCACCTGGATGGAGCCCTTGCGGGACCTGGGCATGACCACGATCTCGCCGCGCAGCGTCGGCAGCACCGACCACGTGCCCTTCGACCGCGCCGGCCTCCCCGCCTTCCAGTTCCTGCAGGCGCGGGTGGGCGGCACCGGCGGGCACACCAACCTCGACTTCTACGACACCCTCCCCATCGACGACCTCATCAAGAACGCCGTCATCATGGCGTCGTTCGTGTACAACGCGGCGATGGCCGAGCAGAAGGTGCCCAGAAAGGGACCCCGATGAGCGATCCCGGCAGGACCAAGGTCGACCAGACCATCGAGATCTTCGAGGCCTCGCGGCGGCCCCTGTTCATGGTGCTGGACGGCATCGCGCAGGAGGACCTCGACTGGCTGCCGGCTCCCGGGATGCGCGGGATCGGGAAGATCTGCAGACACATGTACCGGGTGGACATCTGGTTTCTGAAGCGGCTCGGGATCGAGCCCGTGATCACCCACGACGCCCCGGGCCCGGCCGACGAGATCGCCGCGCGGATGCGCACGATCCAGGAGCAGATCATCGCCGAGGTGGACGGCTGCGCCAGCGACGCGGATCTCATGGCCGCACGGACCTCGCTCGACGGGAAGACCGGGGCGCGGATGGGGGTGGACGTGATCCACATCGCACAGCACTATCTCTATCACCTGGCGCAGATGACGTACCTGCGCCGGATCCGCGACCGAGACTGGGCCGCACCGCTCGACGAATGGGAAAAGGCGACCCACCTGATCGGGGATCGGGTGCTGGAGTAGGGCGTTTAGCGCCGAAATCTGCGGTTCCGGGTGTCAAATCCACGGTTCTGGGGATTTTGTCCGCCACATTGGGGTCAAAGTGGCGGACAACGGAGGCGCGGCTGCTCAGGAGGCACAGCATCGCGGCGGTGCCGCACGGGTTCCGGTCGTCGTTCCGGGACTGGGCGGCCGAAGCTCTCCGGGCCTCTCCGGGCCTCTCGCTTCGTCGGGGTCGCTCGTTGCCTCTCTCACGTGTTTGACAGGGGGCAGAGGAAGCAAGATCATACACCATCAACCCCAGAAACCAACCGTCCGTGAAAGCGGGGCAGCTCCAAACCATGACCATTGACTTGCAGTTCTTTGCTGTCCTTGTAGGTGGCGTAGCGTGCATTAAGTTGGCGAAGATGTTATACCATCGTTGGCGAGACCAAGAGATCCCAGGTAGTCCGTACTCCCGGCGGCGCGTGGTCTACCTTAGCCTCGTCGTAATCAGCATGGCGATCGTGGCCCTAGAACTATGAGGGCAGTTGCTTTTGTTCACTCGCAATGCGTGCTTTTTCTGTATTCACTTGTTGGTTCTTGGTCCCTGCAACAGAGGTATAGGCATAGACGACGATATTGCGCCGTCTGTAGAAAGACCGGACGATAGTCTTGCACTCTATGATCTATTTCGAGACGACGGTTTCGAATACATTGGGACCACGAGAGCCCCGGAAGGCGCCATCTTGATGGCTGGTGATTCCAGCCGAGTCGGCCGGTCCAGCCGAGGCAACCAGTTGACTCTGCCGAGATCTCCGGCCACCCTAATGCTTTCCAGGCTGCTAAGCCTCTTGGCCTTGGACCTGATCAGCCGCCCATGGTGCGGTCAATGCGCCCTGTCCGCAAGCTGGCTTACCACGGCTCGGGGAGTGTCAAACTCGTCCATGGCGGACAAACCGATCGGATTCGCCTTACGCAGCCTGGATGTCTCCGTCACCAAGTGGCAGATTCACCCCACGGCCTCTATTCTCCGTCTCCTTCCCACCGATCCCCCCGCCCGCAGGAGCATCAAATGAACGCCGGCTCGCACGTCGATTCCCGGGTCTCCACGGCCCTCCTCTTGTCCCTCTCCATCGCCTTCGCCGGGTGCACCGACGCCGCGGACGATGGTGGCGACATGGAGGACGACGAATCCACGATGCGGGCCCTCGTAGACCAGTACGCCGTCTTCCGCCTGGAGGCCGACCTTTCCCACCTGTCCGAGAACGATCGCCAGGTCGTACGTCTCCTGATCGAGGCCACCCAGCCCATGGAAGACATCTTCTGGAACCAGGCCTACGGCGACAAGGAAGAGGCGCTCGCGCTGGCACAGGGAGACGAGGCGACCCGCCGGTACATCGAGATCAACTACGGGCCCTGGGACCGGCTCCGGGGCGACGGTCCATTCATCGAGGGCGTCGGCACCAAGCCGGCGGGCGCCAACTTCTACCCCGCCGACATGACCGCGGAGGAATTCGAGGCCGCCGCCGCCGGCAACGAAGCCCTCCGCTCCCTCTACACCCTCGTGCGGCGGGACGAGGACGGCTCGCTGGTCGCCCGGCCCTATCACCAGGTCTTCGCGGCCGAACACGCGGCCGCCGCGGCGAAGCTGCGGGAAGCGTCCGCGCTGGCGAGCGATCCCGGGCTGGCCACGTATCTCCAGTTGCGTGCCGACGCCCTCGAGTCCGACGACTACCAGCCGAGCGACATGGCCTGGCTCGACATGAAGGAGAACCCGATCGACGTCGTCATCGGACCGATCGAGACGTATGAGGATCAGCTGTTCGGCGCCAAGGCCGCCCACGAGGGATACGTCCTCATCAAGGACATGGAGTGGAGCGGGAGGCTGGCACGCTTCGCGGCGCTGCTTCCCAGCCTTCAGGAGAGTCTCCCCGTTCCCGACCAATACAAGTCCGAGACGCCTGGAACGGACTCCGACCTGAACGCCTACGACGCCGTCTACTACGCCGGCGACGCCAACGCGGGGGCCAAGACGATCGCGATCAACCTCCCGAACGACGAGGAGGTTCAGCTCGCCAAGGGCACACGGCGGCTCCAGCTCAAGAATGCGATGCAGGCCAAGTTCGACGAGATCATGCTGCCGATCGCGGAGCACCTCATCGACGAGGAGCAGCAGGAGTACGTCGTCTTCGATGCCTTCTTCGGCAATACGATGTTCCACGAGGTGGCGCACGGGCTCGGCATCAAGAACACGGTGACCGGCATGGGGACGGTGAGGGAAGCGCTACGCGAGCACGCCTCTCCGATGGAAGAGGGGAAGGCGGACGTGGTGGGCCTGCACATGGTGACCCAGCTCTTCGAACGCGGCGAACTCACGGACCATTCGGTCGAGCACCACTACCTGACCTTCCTGGCGGGGATCTTCCGCTCGGTACGCTTCGGAGCCGCGAGCGCCCACGGCCGGGCGAACATGGTGCGCTTCAACTACTTCCTGGAGCACGGCGCGTTCAGCCGGGACGAGGCCACCGGCAAGTACCGCGTCGACTTCGACGCGATGAGGGAGGCGGTCGCCGGGCTGAGCGAGCTGATCCTTACGCTCCAGGGAGACGGCGACTACGAAGGGGTCGCGCAGCTGATGGAGGAGAGGGGAGTCGTACCGCCGGAGCTGCAGGCCGACCTCGATCGGTTGGACGCGGCCGGGATTCCGCGCGACATCATCTTCGAGCAGGGGGCGAGCGTGTTGTTCGGGAACTAGAAAAACGTGTCTCCCCGCATGTGCAGCCTGAAACCTGCATCCGGCCCTCCAACTCTTCCGTGCCGAATGCCACGCGCCAGATCGAGCCGTGCAACCCCGTCCAGGAAGACGAGGCCGAAGCCGGCGGCGTAGAAGTTCCTGTCGCCAGCCGCCGCCCAGTCGCCGAAAACCGAAAGCCGCAGAAAGCTCACCGGCCGCTGCAGGTCGACCCGGCCCCGCCAGATGGCGGAAGACCTGAGGTTGCCCGAGTGCCCGCGGAGCCATTGGCCGGTTCCACCCAGGCTCCACAGATCCAGCGGCGCGGGATCGCCCCAGACCCGGGCGCCGCCAACCTCCAGTCCGGCGCTGTAGTCCCCGGCGAGCGGGATCGTCATCGCCCCGGTCACCCCTGCCCGGACATGGGGGTTGTCGCCCACCGTGGCCCGGAATCCCGCCCATCCGCCGCCGCCGAGCGACCGCGACGTCCCGCCGCCCCACCATGGCCTCCATCTGGCCACCACGCCTCCCCGGTTGCGTACGCCGCCGCCCTCGGCCTCGCTGTCGCTCACCACGTCGGCGTCGCTCTCGGCGAAGAAGCGGAGCGACATCCAGTACCGTTCGCCCCTGCCGGGGAGCACCCTCAGCGACGCACCCCTCGACCAGTAGAAATCGGTGGAGTCCCCCGAGGTCAGGAGGGCTCCCGGCGACTGTCCCAACCCTCCGTCTCCGATACCTCCTCCCCGCAGCGCGCGGTAGAAGGAGAGCTGAAGCCTTCGGTTCGGCAGATCCCTGATCAGCGTCAGTTCAACGTCCGGCGCCTGGAGCCGGCGGGTCGGAATCCGGACCGTCGCCACACCCCTGCCCCAGCCGAAGTCGCGCCGCAGACGGGTGCCCGCCGACACCCACTCGACCGGGTTGTAGCGCAGCAGCCAGAGCGTCTGGCCGGGGGGATCGAAGACCCAGGGATTCGCCGCCAGGGCCGGGTTGCCACCTTCCCCGGTGCCGATCCCGGCCAGGGTAGAGGCGATTTCGGCGACCGCGTCAGCGTCGAGGCCGACCGGGCGCTCGTCCCAGACGTTCGGGGGCAGCAGTTCGCTCCGGGCCAGCGCGGTCCGGTCGGCGGGGGTGATCGTCACGGTCTCGCCGGGGTCCTCCGATTCCACGTTGCCGCTGATGCTGTCCTCCTGCTGGCGCCATAGATCCAGCGCCTCCGCCGCCGTCGCCGGCGTGCCCGGCGCGGCCTGCGCGCCCCGTTCAAGGATGTCTTCGATCTCGATCGTCCAGTCGATGGTCATGGGGACTGCGGGCGCGGGCGGGCCGCTCGGGCCGGCATGCTCATCGGCTCCGAAGTGGCCCTCAAGGAGTACGCGCCGCGGCAGCCAGTGCCGCAGTTCCCAGAGTGCGTAGTCGGCCACGACGGTCGTGATGTCGAGCTCCATGGACGGCGTCAGGTTGTTGAGCACACCGTTGACGAAGCGGTCGAAAAGGGTGTTGCGGCGGGGCGGACCCTCGGCGCGGGTGGAGTCGGGAGCCCGCGCGGAGTCGGGAGCCTGTGCCGAATCCGAAGCACCTTGGGTGCCCCGGGAATCTCCCGGCCCCAAATCCACATTGACACCGGGTGCCCACCGCCCGCCCCGCCTCAACTGCCAGGAAATCTCCCGGTTCACCGGCTTGGCGAGCCGGTAGGCGACGCGGACCAGGGCCATCGACTCGGGCTCAATCCACATCATCGCCGAGACGAGCCGGATACTGCGAACCCGCGGGATCACGGTTACGACGACCGCGCTGATCGTGCGGCCCCCGCCCAGCTGTACCGAGATGGTGTCGCCCGAGCGGAACTGGTAGTGGCGTTCCGAGTCCGGCGCCAGGGGACTCAGGGTCACGCGGGGGGCCCCATCCGACCCCGCGTCGGGCGCGCCCTGGCCGAAAACGAAGGGGTCGGTGCGGGGGTCGGCAGCGAAGTCCTCGGTTTGCAGTCCCGGGAAGAAGCTCGGGGGGTCGTCGGGGCCCTGTCCGGGATCGCGGAAGCGGCTCCCCAGGACGTGCGCAACATCGGGCTCGTCGCGCGACCACCGGACCCGCGTTACGCGCTCGCCGCTCACGTAGGGCCGATCGCGCCCAGAGGTGGGCGCGTCCATGCCCAACCGCTCGCGAATCAGGGCCGTGTAGCCGTCGATGCCCAGCCGGGCAGTGTCGCGGGCAGCCTTCACGCCGAGCACGAGATGGCGGGCGGTCTCGTCGAGGTACGCGTCCCGTGAGGGGTCGGTGGCGAGTGTGTCCCCGGGGATCGAGTCGGGGGTCTGCGCGGAGGCCGTGCCGTGCAGGGTGAGGGCGAGGAGGAGGGCGCGGAGTGTCACCAGATGGCGGGCCTTGAAGTTGGAAGAAGGTGAATCCTCGGGGGTGGAATCCGTACACGGACAGACGCAAGAAGCGAACCGAGCCCACCGATGCCCAGGGCGCCCCCGCGCAACTGCCGGTAGACGAATGGGCCGATGGCAGCCAGCTCCGCCGACACGGCCGGGTTGTCCCTCCAGGTGGACGGGCTGTCCCTCCAGATGGACGGGGACGAACGCGGTCGCGCTCGACGGTGCGACCGCTGTCCAGTTGCACATCACTAGAACAGATTGTCCACCAGCACATGGAACCGCAGAGCCGGATCGGGGCCACCTTCACGTCCCCTGCGGAATCCCTGGGCGACGTCCACGCGGAGGAGCCCGTCGAGCAGGACCAGGCCCGCGCCGGCTGCATGGAAGTCCTCTCCTTCGGCCCGCGCCCAATCGCCGAAGAGGGACAGGCGCACGAAGCGGGCCGGGAACTGAAGGTCGGCGCGCCCCATCCAGGCCCGCGAGGTCTCGATCGCCTCGGAGTGTCCGCGGAGCCAGGCTCCGGTGGCGCCGATGTCCCAAAGGTCCTGCGGCGCCGGATCGCCCGAGACGTTGGCCATCCCCGCCTGCACGCCCAGGGAGATGCGTGCGCCCAGGGGGAGGAGGAGCGCGCCCTGGACCATCGCCTTCTCGTACGGGTTGTCGCCCCACGATGATCGCGCGCTCACCGTACCGCCGCCGCCGATCGATTCCTGGCCCTGACCACCCCACCACAGATTCCAGTCGAGCGTGCTGCCGTACCGGGTTCGCCGGGTGCCGGTCTCGACCTCTTCGTCGCGCTCGGCGAAGAGGCTAAGCGAGAAGCCGAGAGTTTGCCGATGCCTGGAAGGAACCGCATGGACGCGCCCGTCGACCTGTGGAAATCGAGGGAATCGCTCTCGAGGATGAGAGGGAGAGGGAAGCCGTCGATGCCCCCCGCACCCAGGGCCCCGGTGCGCAATGCCCGGTAGATGGAAAACTGAATTCGCCCGCTGGGCCGGTCGCGCTGCAGGGTGAGGTCCATGTCCGGCATCTTCCATTCGCGCGTCGCCGCTCGAACGGTCAGCACCGATCTCCACCACCCCTTGTCGCCCCGCAGCTGGCCGCCCGCCGACACGCCCTCCACCGGGTTGTAGCGCACGAGGTTGAGCGTCCAGATGGGGGGGTAGAGGTACCAGGGGCTGGCGGCTTCGCTCCGGTCGCCGCCGTCGCCGTTGCCGATGCCGGCCAGGGCCTTGCCGATCGCGCGGGTATCGGCGGCCTGTTCGGGCGCCTGGTCCGCGCGTAGCGGCGAGGACGTGAGGTCGCCTTGGCCTTCCCCGCCGTCCGAGGGTTCCTGTGTCCAGCCGATGGTGAAGGGGAGGGTGGGCGCGATGGCACCGGTCGCGGTGATGCTCTCGATGCCGGTGTATCCCGTCCACTGCACGCTGCGGGGCAGCCAGCGGCCCGGCTGCGTGGGCGCGAAGTCCACGATGACCGAGGACAGGTCGGTCTCGATGCCGAGGAGGATGGCCGTGAAGGTCTCGTTGATGAGCTGTCCGAACCAGCCCGGCTGGGTGGCCGGGGGTGCGGCCGCGACGGTGTCGCCCGGATCGATCCGGAGCCCCAGCCACCAGCCGTCGGCCTCACGGAGTACTCCGGATACTTCGTGGTCAATCCGCTTGGCGGGCCGGTAGGCGGCGCGCACGAGGCCGTGGGACTCCGGGTCGATCCACATGATCGCGGCGACGAGGCGGATGCTGCGGTAGCGCGGGATCGCGGTGACCTCGATGGTTTCGATGGTCTCGCCATCGTTCTGTTGGAGGGCGGTAGTATCACCGGAGCGAAACTGGTAGTATCGCTCCGCATCGTGGCCGAGGGGGCTGTGGACGGCAATGGCGGCCGCGTCGCCGCCCATGAAGGGGGCGAGGCCAAGGGTGAAGGGGTCGGCGAGTGGATCGATGGGCAGGTGATCGTCGCGCAGGCCCTGGAAGTAGCGGGGTTTGCCGGGGCCGATGCCGGGGTGGCGGAAGTGCTCGTCGACGATGTCAACGGCAGCGGGGGCGCCCTGTGACCAGCGCGCCCGGGCGACGCGGGAGCCGCGCATCCAGCGACGGTCGCGCCGTCCGGTGGGGGCGTCGAAGGACAGGCGTTCGCGGACAAGGCCGCTGTAGCTGTTGATTGCTTGCCGGGTGGCGTGGTGGGTTGCGCGCGCGCCGAGCACGAGATGGCGGGCCGTCTCGTCGAGGTAGGCGTCCCGTGTGGGGTCGGGGGGTTGGGCGGCGGCGGGGATGGGTGGGGTGGTGGGGAGGAGGATGGCTGCCAGGAGGAGGTGGCGGGCGTTCAAGGTTTGCCTCCGTGACGGTCGAGGAATTCGTCGGTGCAGCAGGGCTATTCGCCCGAGGAGCAACGCAGAGCGAAGCCCCGGAGAGGCATGATGTATACTATACATGACACAATGTAACGTTGTCATTACATCGTGAACGGGTGAGCGAAGCGGTCCAGCGCGGACGCATCACCGCTCGAATGCCGGGAGGGTCTTGTCCACGGGCTGCTACAACAGCACATCCCCCAGCATGTGCACCCTCAAGACCGCGCGAGGGCGACCGTCCCTTCCAAGGGGCAGCGGTATCGAATCCGGCAGCGGCGAAATCGCCGGCCCGGAATGGTTCGTCTTCAGGCCTGGCGAGGGGCACGTCGCCACTCTGACATCTGCCGACGACGTGAGGCTGCTTGACCTGACGGGGGACCTGGCTGCAGTGGTGCGCAAGACGGAGCTCGGCGAGGAAGTCACGGAACTGAGGCGGGTTCTCGGACGGTAGCGCCGTTGGCCCTCAAACCATGCCCTGTGCGGCGTTGTTCTCATCCGGATTCACAGCGTATAATGCGAGAATGGCCATGTCTGCTCGTTGCGTGATCCCGCTTCTTGCCCTCGGCGCCGTGTCCGTGTCGCCCGCGGTTGCGCAGGAGATACAGGAAGCCACCACGTTGACGGTGACCGGCAACGTGGTGAGTGACCTGACCGCACAGCCCGTGGCCGGAGTCGTTGTGGTCCTGGAAGCGCTGGGCCTGACCTTGGTGACCGATGCCCAAGGCCAGTTCGTCCTCGATAGCGTTCCTCGCGGCGTGTATGACCTCCGCTTGATTCACAAGGACTTCTTGCGCCTGGACGGGGACCTGACGATCGACCGGCCCGGGGAGTTTTTTCTCGGCCTGACGCCCATCGAGGACCCGAGCGAAGGAATGATTACGGGGATCGTGGGAATCGTCACGGATCAGGTGAGTGGGAAGCCGGTTGCCGGGGTCGTCGTCAACGTTGCAGGAATCGGGCGTGTGGCCACCACGGACGAGGCCGGCCGCTTCAGCCTGTCCGAGTTGATCCCCGGGCGACACGATGTCGTGTTTTCCCATCTGGGATACCAGCAGCGCTCGGAGTCGATCGAGGTGGAAACGGAACATGTCGTCAAGCTGCAAATTGCACTAACGGTCGACGCGATCGCGCTGGATCCGATCGAGGTGACCGTGGACAGACAGGACAGGAACCTGCAGAGCGTGGGATTCTACCAGCGCGAAGAGGACGGTTGGGGTGACTTCCTGGATCGCGAGGATATCGAATACTGGAATCCTGTTCGGCTTACCTCTGCGTTGACGCGGTTTCCCGGGGTGACGACCGTGCCCAATCCGGAAATGCCCAGCCGGGGTTTTCTCGCGTTCCGAAGGATGGGGTCCCTGTGTTTTCCGACCATCTACCTTGACGGAGTCAGGATTGGCGGTGGCCGTGGTCCCGCCGGGATTGACGATATCCTGGACCCCGGGGTAGTTGCCGGCGTTGAGGTCTATCGCAGTACGGCGGGGATGCCACCGCAGTACTGGGGCACAGGCGCCACCTGCGGCGTGGTTCTCATCTGGCTTCGGCGGGGGGGATAGTCGTGGGCCGGGGCGAGCCGCGCTCTCCCCTTTCGGCCGGTAGTACTGCAACGACCGACTCACGCCCAACGGCGCACGCTGCCTCGAGAGTCTGCTTGACACGCACCCCGTCCCGCCGTCAAATGCCAAAAGCCCCTCACGGAACAACCTGGGCGGAAACCCCAGAAAGGTACAGCGACCATCGTGTTGTACGGAATCTATGGAAGTCACGCGCCGGAAGTCTGTCCGATCTACGATCCCGACAACGCCAGGGTCTTCGTGTCCATCGCCGAGACCGATCCGGCGCAACTCGCCGAACAGTACGGCATTCAGCGGATCGAGGCGCGGTATCACTCGGCTCTGGAGCACACATTCCTGTGGATCGTTGAAGCCGAGGATCCCTATCGGATCGAGGCGTTCAGCATCGATACCGGCCTCGCGGCCTTCAATACGGTCAAGATCGTGCCCCTGCACACCTTCGCCGAAACCGTCCAGCGTTTGAAGGAATCCCACGAACTGTGAAGCTGAACGGAAGGGACTACACGGCCGACATCTTCCGTGGCGATATCTTCGGAGCCCTGACGTCCGCGGTCGTGGCCCTTCCGGTCGCCCTCGCTTTCGGGATGGCATCGGGGATGGGCGCGGCCGCCGGCCTGTACAGCGTGATCGCGGTGGGATTCTTCGCGTCCGTTTTCGGAGGAACACGGTCCCAGATCTCCGGCCCCACGGGCCCGATGACCATCGCCATGGCGGTCATCATCACGACCCACGCCTCCACGCTTCCCGAAGCGCTGACCGTGGTTATAATGGGCGGCTTGCTGCAGATCCTGCTGGGCCTGTTGCGGGTGGGCCGCTTCGTCGAATACACGCCGTACGTCGTGATCTCCGGGTTCATGTCGGGGGTCGGCATCATCATCATCCTGATTCAGGCGCTACCCTTTCTCGGGGCGGCACCCGTTCCTGGTGGTCCGATGGGCGCGTTGCAGGCGCTGCCCGCCGCGATGGCCGACGTCAACCTCAGCGCGCTGGCCCTGGCCACCGTGGCACTGGCCATCGGCGCCCTCTGGCCTCGCCGGCTGGCGACCTATCTGCCCGGTCTCCTGGTTGCCCTGGTCACCGGCACCTTGCTCTGCGTCCTGTGGCTCACCGACGTCCCGGTGATCGGACCGATGCCCTCCGGCCTGCCCCGGATCCAACTGGAACTCCCGACGCTGAGCTTCCTTGTGAGCGCCGTGGAGCCGGCGATCATTCTGGCCCTCCTCGGGTCGGTTGACAGCCTGCTCACGTCGCTGGTTGCGGATTCGCTGACCGGCACACGCCACAACCCGAACAGGGAGCTGGTGGGCCAGGGCATCGGAAACGTGATCGCGGGAATGTTCGGCGGCCTGCCCGGGGCCGGCGCCACCATGGGCACCGTGACCAACATTCACGCCGGCGGAACGACGCAGGTGTCGGGTGCATTGCGAGCCCTGCTGGTCCTGGGACTCCTGCTCGGCATGGGCCAGCTCGTCGAGCCGATCCCTCAGGCCGTGCTGGCCGGAATCCTCATAAAGGTCGGCTGGGACATCATCGACTGGCCCCTCCTCACCCGAGTCCACCGTATCCGGCGTGAGCACCTCTTCGTCATGGTGATGACGCTGGGCCTCACGGTATTCGTCGATCTGGTGACGGCCGTGGCCATCGGCCTGATCGCGGCAGGGATGGTCCATGCCCAGCAGCTGGGGCGTGTGGAGATGGACAGCGTGGTCTCCGTGCCGCTGCTGGACCACGTCCTGTTCGAGGGGCTGGCGGATGCGCGCGCGATTGATCGGTACGCGGCCCGGGTCGGTCTGGTGCGGCTCAAGGGGAGCGTCACGGTCGCTTCGTCCCATAAGCTGTACGGCGTGATCGGCGGGGACATCAAGGACCACGAGGTGGTGATTTTCGACTTCACCGGCGCGACCTACATCGACGATAGCGCGGCCATGACCATCAACCGAATCATCACCACCGCCCACCAGGAGGACACCCAATGCATCGTAATGGGACTCTCCGGCACCGCCGCGAAGACCCTGCACACCCTCGATGTGCTGCGGGACGTGCCGGATGGACAGGTCGTGAAGACCAGGGACGAAGCACGCGACGTGGCGGTCAGGCTGTTGGGAAGGTGAGCAGGCCATGATGCCGACCATGACGACCCACCTCCCGCTCCTCCTCCCCCTGGCCCTCGCTGCCACGCAGCTGCCCCAACCCGACGATCCGCCCGGAGCCCTGCCCTATGACCTCGCGTTCGGGATGGCGTCCTTCGTCTGGGATACCGAGTTCTCGGTCTCGGCGGACGGCCGCTTCGTCGCCTACGATGTCCGCACACCGCCAGCGGATACGGAGCTGAACCTCGACGAGAGATACCAGCCGAACGGGACACCAAGCTCGGCGGTCGGGACCCGGGTCCACTACACGGAGTTGTCCACGCGGCAAACCATCGACGTCTGCCCCGGAGGCGCGTGCTGGCGGCCGGTATGGTCGCCGGACGGGCGGTCGCTCGCCTTCTTCTCGGACGCCGGCGGGGTGCCGCAGCTCTGGGTGCACGACATCGCCACGGGAGAGTCGCGCAAGCTCTCCGACGAAGCCGTCAAGCCGAAACTCTGGCACGGTGACGAGCCGCGCTGGAGCCCGGACGGCTCGACGCTCTACGCCGGGTTCGCCCCGGAGGGCAAGTTCAGGAACCCTGCGCGGCCCGCCGAGGTCCGTGCGGAGAACCCGGCCGGTGTCGTCGTCCTCCGCAGCGGAAGCGAGGCCGTGGCGGCCCCGGAGGACGGACCGCCCCCCTCGCCGAGGACGGATCACTACGCGCGCGAACATCTCGTCACCGTCAAGGCGGTCGACGTTCGCACCGGACGGACGCAGGTCCTCGTGCCCCAGGACGCCGAGATTCCCGCAGGCACCATCCGCCGCTCGGCGTCGGGAACGTGGCTCGGGTACCTATCGACCTTCAGACCCGAGAGCGACACCACGCAGTCCAGCGTCATGGATGTGGCGGTGGTCCCGGCGGGCGGCGGCGACCCGGTGGTCGTCGTCAGGGGCACCCCGCTCACCCGGTACGACTACTTCGGCGGCTCCTACGTCTGGCACCCCTCGGACGACCGGCTGATGTACCTCGACCGGAAACGGATGTATCTCGTCGATCTGCGCTCGGGATCGGCGTCCGCCCCGCGGGCGCTGGCGCCCGAACTGGGAGATGTCGCACCGACCGTCTTCGCGTTCACCCGTGATGGAAGGTCCGCGGTGCTTGGCGTGGACGTATTCGACGACCAGGGATACGGCGACCCGCGTCCCCGGGGCATCGCGCTCGTCCCCCTGGACGGTGGCCCGCCGATGACCATCGCCATCGACGACGAGCGCTGGACCTACGACCGCATCCTCAAGGCCGACGAGCGAACCCTCTGGCAGCCGGACGGCTCGTCGGTCTCCGTCCTCCTCACCGAGCGCTCGACCGGGGAGAAGGCGGTCGTTCGCTACGATCCCGCCACCGGCGAGAGCCGCGTCCTGTGGAAGGCACGCGCAAAGCTCCTCAACCTCACCTCGGGCGGCAGTCACGACTTCATGGTCGGCCAGTACGAGGACATGCTGACACCCGCCAACCTCTACCGCTTCGACGCGGATTTCGCCTCCCGGGAGCGGATCTCGCACATCGATCCCCGGCTGGACAGCGTGGCGGTCGGAACCGCGGAGACCTTCGAAACGACGGTCCCGCTCCACGATGGCTCGTTGACCACGGTGAAGACCGCCGTGCTCCTCCCCGCGGGGGCCAGGCGGGGTGACCGGCTGCCGGCGATCGTCACCATGTACCCTGGCAGCGACGTGACCCGCCGCGCCGCGGACTTCGGGGGCGGCAGCGTGTTCACCGTCCCGAACCTGGTCTTCACGAGCCGCGGTTTCGCCGTGATTCTATGCGACCTGACCCTCGGCCCGAATGAAGAAGCGGGCAATCCCATCCGCGAGATGGTCGACGTCCTTCTGCCGCAGGTGTACCGCGCCGCCGAACTCGGGTACGTGGACATCAACCGCCTCGCGATCACCGGACAGTCCTACGGTGGCTACGGCACGGGCTCGATCATCACCCGCACCAACATATTCCGGGCCGCCGTCCCCATTTCCGGGATCTACGACCTCTTCGGCAACTACGGGCACATCGACATCGACGGGGGCGGGTTCTTTCTGGCATGGAGCGAGGGCGGGCAGGCGCGGATGGGCACTCACCCGTGGGCCAATGTGCGCCGCTACCTCGACAATTCGCCGTACTACAACGCGGACAAGATCTCCACGCCGGTGCTGATCGTGCACGGGACCGCGGACATGGCGTATCACGACGCCGGGAAGCTGTTCACGGCACTCCGGCGGCTTGGAAAACCGGCTCAGCTGGCGTCGTACCAGGACCAGGGGCACGTGATCTCATCGTGGAAGCGCGAAAGCGCGGTCGACGCGGCCCGCCGGATGGTGGAGTTCTACCGGAGGCTGCTGGGGACGCCCGCTCCCGGGCCCGTCAGCCCCTGACCTTCCGCGCCTGAGCCCTCCCCAGCCCGATCGACAGCATGATCCACATCGCCGCCAGGGGCCCGGTCGAGACGGCCACCCACACCAGCGTCAGCCCCAGCACCGCGAAGAGGCCGTCGATCCCGGCTCCGGCCAGATCGCCGCCCCGGTACAGGAACACATCGACCACCGGCTTGGCCTTGTACTTCTCGGACGGCGTCACGACGCTGAAGAGCGTCTCGCGGGAGGGCCGCGAAATGGCGTAGCGGGTCGCGCGGTGCACGGCCTGGAACATCATCATGACCCCGTAGACCGGCCACACCGCGAGCACCACGAAACCGGCCATCGTCACCAGCGGCAGGATCGCCAGCGTCCATCCCACGCCCAGCTTCCGGATCACATGCGTGGTGATGAAGATCTGCGTGATCAGCGTTGCGATCTGCGCAATGTTGTCGAACTGCGCGAAGTTGCCCAGCAGTTGGCTGAAGGTGTCCGAGTCGCCCAAGATGATGTTCGCCTGGGTGAAGTAGATCAGGGTGTTGGACACGGCCATGAACACCACCCACAGGCCGACCCCGAGCAGATACGGGGAGGTTGCCACCGCACGAACGCCGTCCCAGAAGGTGCCCCCGATCGCGCCGCCTGCGTCCCCGTTCTGCCCGGCTCCGGCTCCGTCTCCTTCGCCGGCGGCCGAGGCCCCGACCGCACGCAGCTGCGACGCGTCCGACCGCACCGCCATCCGGTCCAGCATCAGCATGACCGCAATGGCCACCGCGAAGAAAGCGGCCCCCGTCAGCATGAGGCCCGCGGGCAGATAGGGGCTCTCGGTCCGGCCGCTGATGACGTTGGTCGCCCAGCTTCCGCATATGGCGCCCAGCGTCCCCCCGATTCCGACGAAGGCGAACATCCTCTTGCCCTGGTCGACGTCGAAGATGTCCACCATGAACGCCCAGAACACGCTGGTGGTGAACAGGTTGATGACGGTCAGCCAGATATAGAAGGAGTAGCCCACGCCCCGGGACAGCGAGGTCTGGGCATCGGTGCCGATAAGCCCGCCCCCCGACCTCACGTCCTGGATGATGAGGGCCGCGAACCCGATCAGGCACACGATCACGAAGAGGTACGCCACGGGGATGAAGCGGCGCCGGTTCGTGCGCGCCACCACGCCGCCGAAGGCGAGGACCGCGCCGAGCGACGCGAAGCAATTGATCGCGAAGAGCCAGCGCAGCTCGTCCATGCCGCGCGCGACCCCCATGGCCTCGCGCACGGGGCGGAGGAAGAAGTAGCCGCAGAGGATGACGAAGAAGAAGAGCGCCGACATCGCGGCCAGAGCGAACTCGCCGCGCTTCATGTTGACGAGCTTGTTCACTGGATCCGTCCCGCGGAACCGATCAGCCGCTGCAGTACGCCCGCCACTTGTCACCCCCTTTTTCTTGGTCCTCGACGGGCGGCTCTCGCGCATCACGCCCGGTCCCGGCCATTGACGTATCCGAAAAGAAGTCCATCCTCCATCGGAGGCAAGCTGCGAACCGCTTTCGTGACCGAGTTCCCGGAGCGCACCCCAATCGCCATGACCACTTCGCCACGCGCGGCCCGATTCGGGCGTCCGATCCATCGCCCCGGATCCCGTCGGTGAACGCTCCCTCGCCGACCCGGGCGCAGAAGGTCGCCTCCCGTCTGACGGGCACCCATCCGGACGAAGCGGGCATCGTTCTCCTTTCCGCAGCCTACTTCTTCTTCATCCTTTCGGCCTACTACGTGCTCCGCCCAATCCGTGACGGGATGGGTGTGGCCGGCGGAGTGGAGAACATTCCGTGGCTCTTCACGGCCACGCTGGCGGGTATGCTCGTCGCCCACCCCGTCTTCGCGTCCATCGTCTCCCGGTGGCCCCGCAAGCGGTTCGTGACGGTCACCTACCGGTTCTTCATGCTAAACCTTTTGGTTTACTATTTTCTCCTGACCGGGCTGGAGGGGACCGCGGCCGTGTGGGTGGAACGGACGTTCTTCGTCTGGATAAGCGTCTTCAACCTCTTCGTGGTTTCCGTCTTCTGGTCGTTCATGACGGATATCTACCGCGAGCGTCAGAGCCGGCGACTGTTCGGGCTGATCGGGGTCGGCGGGACCGTGGGTGGCATCGTCGGCTCTTCGATCACCGCGTTCCTCGTCGGTGTCCTCAGCCTGCCCACGCTTCTGTGGTTTTCGATCGTCCTGCTGGAATGCGCGGTGCTGTGCCTCAAGCGGCTGGACCGCCGCGTGGGAGGCCGGCCTTCGTCCGACGTCCCTTCGTCCGACGCGCCGTCATCCGCCGAGGTGATCGGCGGCTCCGCCCTGGATGGAATCAGGCGCGTACTGGCCTCACCCTACCTGCTCGGCATCTGCGCGTTCATGCTGCTCTTTACCATCGGGTCGACGTTCCTGTACAACATCCAGGCGGAGATCGTCTCGCGGACCTTCTCCGACACACCGCAACAGACCTCGGTGTTCGCGCGCATCGACCTGGCCGTGAATACGCTGACCCTGGTCACCCAGTTGTTCCTGACCGGAAGGCTCATGAAGTGGCTCGGCGTGGGCGTCACGCTGGCCATCCTGCCCCTGATCAGCATGGTCGGGTTCCTCGCGCTCGGGGCGGCACCCGTCTTCGCGGTCTTTGTCGTGTTCCAGGTGCTGCGGCGCGCGGGTAATTTCGCGGTCGCCGTGCCGAC
This sequence comes from Longimicrobiales bacterium, assembly GCA_965206455.1. Lineage (GTDB taxonomy): Bacteria > Gemmatimonadota > Gemmatimonadetes > Longimicrobiales > Gaopeijiaceae > Bin94. The sequence continues at coordinate 143,235 of CBDBJS010000001.1, forward strand.
CCGGGAAGTGCTGTACACCGTCCTGCCGCGCCGCGACAAGTACAAGGCCAAGAACTTCAACGACACCTTCGTCTATCGCGCGGGCGACCAGGTAGGCGCGTGGTCCTTCGCGGGGCTGGGAGCGGTGGGGCTGAGCTCGGCCGCGATGGCGTGGTCGATGGTGCCGGTGGCGGGGGTGTGGCTGGTGGTGGCGCTGTGGCTGGGGAGGAGGCAGAAGGTGTTGGCGGGGGGGGCCTGACGTTACGTCAGGGTCGTCCCTCTACTCGGAAGCGCGCCAGGCGCCCACACGGGTTGCATATCTGGGGCAAGCAGCACCCTAACGTAACGTCAGGGTTCCCCACCCCCCCTCAAAACGCCGAAACCCCCGTAACCGTCTGCCCCAGAATCAGCGAGTGGACATCGTGGGTCCCCTCATAGGTATACACCGACTCCAGATTCGCCATGTGGCGCATCGCCGAATACTCGGCGAGGATGCCGTTGGCCCCAAGCAGCCGACGCGCCTCGCGGGCGATGTTGCACGCCATGTCCACGTTGGCGCGCTTGGCCAGGCTGACCTGCTGGGGCGTCATCTTCCCCTCGTCCTTCAGCCGCCCCAGCCGCAGGCACAGCAACTGCCCCTGGGTGATCGAGGTCAGCATGTCGGCAATGCGCACCTGCTGGATCTGCTTCCCGGCGATGGTCCCGTCGAACATCACCCGTTGGCCGGCGTAGTCCACGGCTTCGTGAAAGCACGCCATGGCGGCCCCCACGGCCCCCCATGAGATCCCGTAGCGAGCCTGGGTCAGACACATCAGCGGGCTCTTGAGACCGTTCGTCCCCGGCATGAGGGCGTCGGCGCCGAGGAGCACGTCCTCGAGCACCAACTCGCTCGTGTCGGACGCCAGCAGCGACAGCTTTCCCTTCTGGTCACGGGCGCTGAAGCCGGGAGTGTCCGTGGGGACCACGAAGCCGCGAATGCCCCGGGTGTCCCCCAGCTCCCCGGTCTGGGCCCAGATCACCGCCACGTCGGCCATCGAGCCGTTCGTGATCCACATCTTGGTGCCGTTCAGCACCCAGCCGTCGTCCGTCTCTCTCGCCCGCGTGATCATCCCGGCCGGGTTCGACCCGTAGTCGGGCTCGGTGAGGCCGAAGCAGCCGATCTTCTCCCCCGAGGCCAGCCCGGGAAGCCAGGTGCGGCGCTGTTCGTCGCTGCCGAAGGTGTAGATGGGGTACATGACCAGCGCCCCCTGCACCGAGACGAAGGAACGGATCCCCGAATCGCCCCGCTCCAGCTCCTGCATGATCAGGCCGTACGACACGTTGTTGAGTTCGGCACACCCGTATTCGGCAGGCAGGTTGGCGCCCAGCATCCCCAGGTCGCCGATCTCGGGGATCAGCTCGGTCGGGAAGCGGCGCTCCACATAGGCGTCACCGATGACGGGCACCACCCGGTCCTCGACCCATTCACGGATCGTATCGCGGACCATCCGCTCCTCTTCCGAGAGGAGGGAGTCGACGTCGTAGAAATCGATGCCTTCGAACCTTGCTGCCATTTATGTCGTCTCCAGAGAGTGAAATGGGCGGAATCAGGAGCCCGCGGGGCACATTCCCGCACCTGCGCGATCGCGGGGATGCAGGCGAGGGGGCGACCGGGTCACCGCGGTCGGTGGCGGAAGCGAAGGACGCCGTAGCACAGCTCCTTCCCCGCGCGCGCACCCAGCCAGAACGTCGCCAGCACGGCCCCGATCCAGCCTCCGATCAGCATGGCGGACGGCTGCTGGACGAGGTAGATCCACCCCGCCAGCACGGCGGCCATCACGCCGCCGACCTTCCATCCCACGCCGCTGGCCCGCGCGCGCGCCGCGGCGACGCACTCGTCACACCAGAGATGGCGATCGAGTTCCCGCGCCCGGAACGCGCGCCCGCACCTGCCGCACGAGAGGCTCACGCCGGCGTCCCGATCGCGCTGCCGGGTATTTCCGGTGGCGCCCTCACGCCAGCGCCCCGATGACCGCGTCCGTGAACTCCGCCGAGCCGGCCGAGCCGCCCATGTCGCGCGTACGGGCCACCCCGTCCCGGATCACGGAATGGAGCGCCGTCCGCACCCGTGCCGCCGCCTCCGGCTGGCCGACGTGCTCCAGAAGCAGGCAGCTCGACAACAGGAGCCCGGTCGGGTTGGCCACCCCCTGTCCCGCGATATCGGGGGCCGACCCGTGCACGGCCTCGAAGACGGCGTGATCCTTGCCGATGTTGGCCGCGGGCGCGAAGCCCAGTCCGCCGACGAGGCCCGCCATGAGGTCGCTCAGGATGTCCCCGAACATGTTTTCCATGACCAGCACATCGAAGCGGTACGGATCCAGCACCAGGTACATGGCGGTCGCGTCGATGATCCTGTCCTCGAACCCGACCCGGTCCGCGTACCCCTCCGCGATGCGACGTCCAACGTCGAGAAACAGCCCCTGGGTGTGCTTCAGGATGTTGGCCTTGTGCGCCAGGGTGACCTTCCCCCGCCCGTTCGCAACGGCGTAGTCGAACGCGAAGCGGGCGATCCGCTCTGAGCCGAAACGGGTCGTGATCATGACCGACTCGGCCGCGGCCTTGGGGTCGTTCCCCATGCCGATGAAGTGCTCGACCCCCACGTACAGCCCCTCCGTATTCTCGCGGATCAGGACCAGATCGATGTCTTCGTAGCGTCCCCCGGGGAGGATCGTGCGGACGGGACGGACGTTGGCGTAGAGGTCGAACTCCTTGCGGATGGCCACGTTGACCGAGCGGAAGCCGGAGCCTGAAGGCGTGGCGAGCGGACCCTTGAGCGCAACTCGGTGGGCGTTGATGGAATCCACCGTTTCCTGCGGGAGAACACTCCCATGGGAGGACACCGCCGAGGCCCCCGCGACCTGGTGATCGTACTCCAGCCTGGCGCCCGCAGCGTCGAGAACGCGAAGCACCGCCCCCGTCACCTCCGGGCCGATCCCGTCGCCGGGAATCACCGTGATGGTCTTATTCATCCGAGGATGTGTCGTCCCGCGGCTCGAAGCTCAGTGCAGCCGAGTTGACGCAGAAGCGCGTGCCGGTCGGAGCGGGGCCGTCCGGAAAGACATGGCCCAGGTGGGCGTCGCAGCGGCTGCAGACGACCTCGGTACGGCGCATGAAGAACTTGCGATCTTCCTTCTCGCCCACGTTCTCGCCCGCAGCGGGCCGGGTGAAGCTGGGCCATCCGGTCCCCGAATCGAACTTCGCGGACGACTCGAACAGGGCCTGCCCGCAGCAGACACAAAGATAGCTTCCATCCTCCTTGGTGGCCCAGTACTCCCCGGAGAAGGCGCGCTCCGTGCCCCCCTTGCGAGCCACGCGGAACTGTTCGGGCGTCAGCTCTTCCCGCCATTCGCGGTCGCTCTTCCGGACCCTGGTCAGGTCCGGTTCTGCGGTCTTCGTCATATCAGGTCTACTGGAATCACGGCCCCCGTAATATGGCGGGCAACCTCGGAGCACAAGAAGAGGATGACCGAAACAACGTCCTGCGGGTCACCCAGGCAGGCGGCCCAGCGCGCTGCGCTCGCGGGCACGGTCGAGAAGCTCCGCCGGCACGCGTTCCGTGAGACGGGTGGTGCGGATGTACCCCGGGGCGACAGCGTTCACGTTCACATTCGAGGGGCCCAGCTCCAGCGCCGCGCTGCGCGTCAATCCAATGATCCCGGCCTTGGACGAGCAGTAGTTCGCAAGGCCGAATTCGCTGGACAGCCCATGCACCGAAGAGACGTTCACGATCTTGCCGTACTCCTGTGCCCGCAGATACGGCGCGACCGCGCGAGTGAAGTGGAATGTGCCCGACAGGTTGGTATCGATCACGTAGCTCCACTCTTCGTCCGTCATGCGCCACAAGGCCCGGTCGCTGCCGACCCCGGCGTTGTTCACGAGGATGTGGAGCCCCCCCAGCCGGTCATGTGCCTCCGCGACGAACGCGTTCACGCCGGACGAATCCCGCGAATCGCACGCCCGCGCGAAAACCTCCACCCCGCCCCGGCTCAGAATGCGTTCCACCTCGGCAGCCGCCCGACGGCTCCCAGCCCCGGCGTCGAAGTAGTTGAAGGCGACCCGGACGCCGTTTTGGGCAAGCCCGATCGCGGTCGCGCGCCCGATGCCGCTGGAACCGCCGGTCACGATCGCGACTTGCCCCCGCAGCGATGGATACTCGGGGACAAGAGCGGCCCGCGGTTCGGTCGACCCCTCGCTCAGAGGATCGTCGGTCGCCTTCGCGCGTAGCGCACGCCCTTCCTCGACCGCGCCCCCGACACCCCCTTGACCGCCGGCCACTCCGGGGGAGCGGCCCGATGAGTCACTCATGGATTCTCCCTCGTCCCGCCATGCCGGCCGGGCGCCTCGCGGCTCTCGGTGCCCACGCGGGTCTTCACCACGGGCTGCTTGTGTGCTTTATGGACCTGCCTTCTACCAGAAACACCACATCTTCGGCAATGTTGGTGGCGAGGTCTCCGACTCGCTCCAGATTCTGCACCACCAGGATGGTGTCGAGCCCGGGAGTAATGTAGCGCGGTTGCTCCAGCATGTAGGAGACGATGATCCGGAAAGCGGACGTCCTGAGGTCGTCCACCCGCTGATCCTCGGCGATGACCATCCTGGCCATTTCCACGTCCCGGTTGACCATGGCATCGAGAGCCTTGCCGAGCATTCTCCGCACCTGACCGCCAATCTCCCATATCTCCATGATGGTGGGCAGCGGGGGATGTTGTGCGATGCGCCGGCTCGCCTTTGCAATGTTGACCGCATGATCCCCGATCCGCTCGATGTCGTTGGACGCCTTGAGGGCGACGAACACCAGCCGCAAGTCGCCCGCCATGGGATGTTGCAGCGCCAGCAACTCGAGGACGTGCTCGTCTATCTCGACCTCGAGTTCGTCGATGCGGTCGTCCGCCCGTCGAACCACCTTGGTCATGCTCGCGTCCCGCTCCGAAAGCCCTTCCATTGCCATCCGCAACAGCTCCTCCGCGCGGCCCGCCATTTCCAGGAGCATCTGTTGCAGGCGGTCGAGCTGCGCCTCGAAGGGCCCTCTGGGAAAGGGTGATTCGGTCATGAGATCCGGCCCGTGAGATAGTACTCGGTGCGCCGTTTGCGAGGGTTCGTGAAGAGGGTTTCGGTAGGACCGTACTCCAGCAACTCGCCCTGGTCCAGATATGCGGTCAGATCCGAGAGGCGGGCGGCCTGCCTGCGCCGGTGCGTGGCAATCACGATGGTATGGTCCGGCTTGAGCGAGTGGATCGTGGCCTCAATGCGCGCCGTCGCCGTCGGATCGAGCGCCGACGTGGGTTCATCCATCAGCAGGATGTCAGGCTTGAGGGCCAGTGTGCGTGCAATGCAGAGCCGCTGGCGCTGCCCGGCCGAGAGCTCCATGGCAGGCGCGTCGAGGTCCTCGGCGACTTCGGACCAGAGCCCGGCCGCGGTCAGCGCCTCCTCGGCGAGCACGTGCAGATCCCCGGTGTAGCCACTGGCCCGGGGCCCGAAGGCCACGTTGTCGAACACCGACTTGGGAAACAGCGTGGCCTGCTGGAACACCATGCCGATCCGCCTGCGCACCTCGACCGGATCGACCCGTTCGCCGTGCAGATCCACGCCGTTGAAGCACACTGTCCCCGTGGTGACCGCGCCCGGAACCAGCTCGTTCATCCGGTTGAAGCAGCGCAGCAGCGTGGTCTTGCCGCACCCGGAAGGACCGATGATGGAAACGACGCGCCCGCGGGGGATGGACAGCGAAACCTCGCTCAGGGCAGTCTTGCCGCCAAAGCGCACCGACAGCCCGTCCGCGGACAGGGCCGGAACGTCCGGACCGGTCCCGGATGCAGAGATGTTCACCGCTTGACTCCTCGCAGTCGGTGACGGACGGCCAGCGCGACGAGGTTCATCGCGAGCAGTACCACAAGTAGCGCCACGCATGCCCCGGCCGCCAGCGCGCCGAAGTCCTCCTGGGACCGGGCGGCCCAGGCGAATATCTGCGTCGGCAGCGAGGTGAGCGGATCTCCCGGATCTCCCGGTGCGAAGGTAACGAAGGCCGCGGCGCCGATCACAAGCAGCGGAGCCGCCTCTCCCATCGCCCGCGTGAAGGCGAGGCAACAGCCGGTCAGCACTCCCGGGGCCGCCGCCGGCAGAATCTGGTGGCGGATGACCTGCCACTTGGTCGCACCCAGGCCGTAGGCGGCGAAGCGCAGCCCCTTCGGCACTCCCCGGATCGCCGATCTGGAGACCACGATCACCATCGGGAGGGCGAGTGCCGCCAGGGTACAGCCACCAGCAAGGATGCTCGCACCGAGTCCGAGTCCCCGGGCAAAAAGCGCCAGTCCCACGACCCCGTACACCACGGAGGGCACCCCGGCCAGGTTGGCGATCGCGGATCCGATGGCGCCGGCCGTCCTGGTCCGGGGTGCGTATTCTTCGAGATAGATGGCCGTGCCGAGACCTGTCGGGAAGGCGATGGCCGCCGTCAGGAACGCCATCCAGAGGGTCCCCGCAAGCGCCGGACCCACCCCGGCTCGGTCGGCGAAGCGCGACGGAGGGTCCACGAGAAAGCCGGGATCCAGAACGGGCCAGGCCTCGGCCAGCAGGACGACGATCAACAGCACAAAGGCGGCGAGCACCGCGGCGGCGGCCAACCCGCATGCCGTTCCGATCGGGCCGTGACGGCGCAGCATGCCCATCACCGCGCGCCGTCCCGGTTTCGCCGCGACAGGAGACGCCTGCCCACCGCATGCATCACGTAGGTGACGATGAACAGGACCGCGCCGACGGCGAAGAAGGCACGGTAGTTGAGCGTCCCGGAGGGAGCATCCCCAAGGCTCGACTGCCCGATGAACGCCGTGAGGGTTCGGAGCCCTTCGAGCGGGTTCCACGTCAGCCGCGCCTGGTTCCCCGCGGCGAGGGTGACGATCATCGTCTCGCCCGCGGCCCTGGCCATGGCCAGGACCACCGACCCGATGATACCCCTTGACGCGGCCGGTATCAGGACCCGGACCACCACCCGGTCCCTGGTGGCGCCGAGGGCCAGACCGGCTTCCATCAGCGACGCCGGGACCGACTCCAACGCGTCGCGGGACAGCACCACGACGGTGGGCAGGATCATCAACCCGACCACCAGGCTCGCGGACAACCCGTTGAAGGCCTCCACCTCGGGCCACACGTTCCTGAGCGCGGGGGTCACGAAGTTGAGCGCGACGTACCCGTAGACCACGGTCGGAACACCGGCGAGGAGAGACGTCGCCGTGCTCACGACCGCCGCGGACCGGGCGCCCGCGTAGTGATGCAGGTAGAGCGCGGTCATGACGCCCGGCAGTACCGCGAAGACTGCCGCCCCGACCGTGATCTGGGCGGTGGCGGCAAGGAGGGGCAGCACCCCGAAGCGGGGCTCCTCGGAGAAGGGGGTCCACGCCACCTCGGTGAGAAAACGTGCGGGAGACACCTCCGTGAAGAAGAGTACGGTCTCGAAGCCCAGAACCCCCACCACCGCGAGCGCGGTCACGGTTGCCACAACTGCACAGGCCAGGAAAGCCCTGCCGGCAAAGCGCTCGGCCAAGGCGCGCGAGGCCGTCCCGGCACCGGAGAGTTCGGCCACGGTCATGGGGAACCCTCCTGTCTCGCCCCGGCAAGCAGCACCCGGTTCCGCGCATATTGGGCGGCAGGAAGGGGTGCATAGCCGATCTCCGCCGCCAGTCCCTCGCTGGCCGAGACATAGTGTACAGCGAAGTTGTACACATGATCATGCAGGATGGACATCCGTCCAACGTAGATGTACAGATCGCGTGCAAGGGGACTGTAGCTTCCATCGTCGAGGGCTGTCGGCGTGGGGCGAACGCAGCCGAACCCGGCGTCGATCGCGAGCACTCGCAGGCGGTCCCGGCTCGCGGCGTAGCCGGCAGACCCGAAGTAGCCCAATGCCCAACGGTTCCCGGCAACGCCCCGCGCGATGAGGTGATCGTCCTCCGTCTGGTAGTGATCGGCACGGCTGGCCCCGGGACGCCCCATCACCACCGTGGTGAAGTAGTCGTGCGTGCCCGAATCCGTGCCCGGCCCGAAGAGGCGGATCTTCTCGGCGGGAAAAGCCGGCCTGAGATCGCGCCAGGTCGTGACCTCGCTCCCGGGACGCCAAAGCTGCCTCAACTCGGCGAGGCTCAGACAACTCACCGCGGCATTGGCCGGGTGGGCCACGATGGCGATGCCGTCTCTCGCGACGGGGATGGCCAGATAGTCGCGTCCGGCCGCCCGGCAACGCGCCGCTTCGGCGGACGTCATCGTGCGGGAGGCGGCAGCGATGTCGATCTCGCCGTCGCAGAAACGCCGCAGGCCGCCCCCCGATCCTGAAACGCGCACGGCGACCCGGTATTGCGGGAACTCGTCGGTGAACCCCTCGGCAACGGCTTCCGACAGCGCATACAGGCTGCTGGAACCATCGACCACGACCAGCGCGCCGGGTCCGCCGGCTTCGCCACATCCCCAAAGGCACAGCACGAGGGCCGCGAGGCTGAGCCGCCCCATGCCGGGATCCGGACGAACGGTCACGTGGCGACGACTCCCGTCTTCGCGGCCCCATGCAGTGGTACGGTGAAGCTGATGGTCGTGCCCGATCCCCACGTGCTCTCGGCCGCGACGTCGCCACCCATGCTGGACACCAGGTGCCGCACGATGGCCAGCCCGAGTCCCGTGCCCCCCTCCTCCCGCGACCTGGCCGCGTCCACCCGGTAGAATCGCTCGAAGATCCTCGGAAGCGCCGCGGCGGGTATGCCGGCACCGTTGTCCTTGACGGCAACCACCAGATGGTCGCCCGCCGCCCCGACCTCCACCGCGATCCGGCCGGTCCCCTCGGGCACGTAGCGCAGCGCGTTCTCGAAGAGGTTGCGGAAGATCTGATATACGGCTGCCTCGTCCCCCAACCCCTCGCCACCCCCCAGCACCTGGAAGTCCACGCCCCGGCGGGCGGCCTCGGCCTCCAGCTCCTGCCACGCGGACCACGCAACAAGATCGGCCGAGAACGGCTCCCGCTCAGGGCTCCACGCCCCGGATTCGTAGCGGGAAAGGTCCAGCAGGTCGTCGACCAGGCGTTGCAGCCGCACCGTATTGCCCTCGATCGACCGGAGCCAGTGTTGCCGGAGTTCGGCGGGAAGGTCCTCGTCGAGGATCGTTTCGGCAGCGGCCCGGATCACGGTCAACGGAGTCTTGAGTTCGTGGGAGGCATTGGCGACAAAGTCCGAACGGACAGCCTCCAGGCGCCGGATCTCGGTGATGTCGACGAGAAGAACCACCGATCCCCCCTCGGTGCCCCTCTTGGTGCGAACCTCGAGTTCACGGTCACCCACGGTCACCTCGATACGTGCCTCCGGGCGGATCACGGAGGCTTCGAGCAGATCGCGCAGCTCCGGATCGCGCACCACCGAGCCGACGGGCGCGAACGGCAGCACCTCGAACAGGCCCAGAAGCTCCCGCGCGGCAGGATTGATGCGCAGGATCCTGGCGTCGTCGGTGAGCGCCATGAGCCCCTCCCCTACCTCGTCCATGAGTTGCGCCAGTTTATCCCGCTCCCGCGAAACGGTGGCGACCTGCTCCTCCAGTTCCCCCCTTGCCCGATTGGCCGCGGACCCCAGCCGGGCGAGCTCGGTGACGCGGGGCAGCTTGATGCGCGGACCCGGGGGCTGGCCGGCACCGAGCCGCGCCAGAAGGCGCCTCACATCGGCCAGCGACCGGTTGACCCCGCCCACCGCGCGGTCCACGAACAGGAAGGCGACGAGACCCGCGGCGAGGGCGGCCAACGCGACCCGCCGGCCAACCCGCGAGGCCGCCTCGCCGATCGATGCGGACGGTGACCCGAAGCGGAGGACCACCGGAGCGCCCCGCCAGTACACTCTGGTCGCGCTGAAGAGGTAGTCACGCTCGTCCAGGGCACTGGTGCGGCGGGACGATGCGCTCACGCGCCGCAACGCCCCCACCACTTCGGTGCGCCGGCTCCGGTCCGGCACCGTGTCCAGAGGCCCGGGCCCCAGGTCGGAGTCGGCGATCAGGGTCAGGTCCGCATCGAACACACTCACCCGGTATCCGGTGGAGATGGCCAGAATCTCCGCCACGCTGTCGAGCGGGAGCTCCCGCGAAGCGCGCAGGCCCTCCGCCCCGAGCCCCGTCGCCGCGGCAAGGTGTTCCTGCCCTTCGCCGTACAGCACTCCGGCGACCAGCACCCGGGTGACACCCCAGGCCACCGCCGCGACAAGGAGGACCGCCCCGCCCCAGCATCCCGCGACGGCCGGGCGAAGCGGGATCCTCATTCGGGGGATCGGAACCGGTATCCGAATCCGCGCACCGTCTCGATCCACGGCCCGGCGGGGCCCAGCTTGGTACGCAGTCGGCGGATGTGCATATCGATCGTGCGAGGGCGAATCCGCCTCGCGGCGCGGGGCTCGCCGCGCCACGCTTCGCGGAGAAGCTCCTGCCTGCTCCGGGTCCGGTCACCGTGCTCCAGCAATGTCCTGAGCAGTCGAAACTCGGTGGGCGTGACCCGGACATCCTCGCTGTCGAGGGTCACGCGCATGGAGCCGAGATTGACGCGCAGCGGCCCGGCCTTGAGGATGCGTCCCCCCTTCACGGGCGCGACGCCGGCCGCTCGCGCCCGCCTCAGGATGGCATTGACCCGAAGCACCAGCTCACGAGGGCTGAAAGGCTTTGTGAGATAGTCGTCCGCCCCCATCTCCAGGCCCTCGATCCGGTCCGTCTCCTCCCGCTTTGCAGTGAGCACCAGAATCGGTACTCCCCGTGTCGACTTGCCACTGCGCACGGACCGCAGGACCTCATCGCCCGACAGACGGGGCAACATCCGGTCGAGCACCACCAGGTCGGGGAGTTCCCGGTGCAGCGAGTCGAGCCCTTCCAGACCGTTTGCCGCAGTCTCGACGTGGTACCCCGACCTGGTGAGCTGGTAGGCAACCAGCGCCGCGATGCCGGGGTCGTCTTCGATCACCAGCACACGGGGCCGCGCATCGGCACCCCGGCCCGTCGAATCGGCCACGGTCACACGGCCGGCCGGGTCGGCGCTCCCCGCACGATCTCCAGTATCTCATCGTCCGTGAGCGTGTGGTCGGCCAGCTTGGCCCGCTCGAAGATCCGGCCGCACAGCTCGTCGTCTTCGGGATCGAAGCCCCTATGCGCGAGCCAGTATTTCACATTCGAAATCCCGGACATCGGACCGACCTCGATCTCCTGCGTGCGTCCCACCATGGAGGCGGGCACCCCGGAGTAGACCCGGTCGGCGAGCCAGTTCGCGCCCTTGGCCTTCGCCTTGACGATCGCGGCTGCATGCACCCCGGTTGCCGTGCGGAAGGCGTCGCACCCCAAGACGGGATAGTTGGGCGGCAAGGCAACCCCGCATTCACGCGCAACCAGCTCACAGTAGTCGAAAAGGCGGCTCAGGTCGGCGTCGTGCACTCCGGCAAGCGCGAGGTTCACAAGCAGGAGATCCATCTCCACGTTGCCGACACGTTCCCCGATGCCCAAGGCCGTGGCGTGGATGCGGTCGGCACCGGCCTCGATGGCCGCAAGCGCGTTGGCAAGACCCAGGCCCCGGTCCCGGTGGCCGTGCCAATCGAGCTTCACGTTCACCCCGGAAGGGTCGATGATCTGTCGTCTCACAAAGCGTACCAGAGCCCTGACTCCTGATGGCGTCGCGTGGCCGACCGTATCGGAAAGACAGATCCGCCGGGCTCCCCATTCGATCGCGTGCCCGTAGAGGACCTTGAGGGTCTCTCCAGTCGCCCGCGTCGTGTCTTCGGTCACAAACATGACCGGCAGGCCCTCTCTGACGCAGAACGACACCGACTCCTCGGCTGTGTGGAGCATCCTGTCGAGCTTCCACCCCTCCGCGTAGAACCGGATCGGCGAACTGCCGATAAACGCACATACCTCGAGGGCGACCCCCGTTTGTTGCGAAATCCTTGCCGCGGGTTCCACATCCGCCAGTACGGTACGGGCAGCGCAGTTGGGCTTGACGGACAGGCCGGCATCGCGGATCTCCTCGCAGAGGCGCGTGACGTCCGCCACCGCCCGGGGCCCGGCGGCGGGGAGGCCCAGGTCGGCCGAGTGAATCCCCAGCTCATGCATGAGGTGAAGGAGCTGGATCTTGGTCCCGATGGGAGGATCGACGACGGAAGGAGATTGGAGCCCGTCTCTGAGGGTCTCGTCGTCCAGCTCCACGTGGCGTCCCCACGCCAGAGTCTCGAACTCTTCCACATTCCAGTCGTGAATCAGCCGACTGTCGTCCATCGTGGCTCCGTTCGTTGTTGAGCTGGTCGCGGGCTCCCGGCCCGCGGTCGGTCTGCCTTTCAAGATTGTCGCTTCCCGCCTCCACGGTAACGTTCTCTCCGATCCGGGACCCGGTCAACACAGCCCCCGCTTCGATGCGAGAGAGTTGACCTCTCCCGCTGCCCTTGGACAGCTTTCGGAACACTATGTGGGCCCCGCGGCCAGGGAGTAACACTTGAGTATCGGGAAACCGTGACAATCTGGAAGGGACTCGCCCTTCAGGAAGTGCTAACCAGCGTCGACTCGGACGACCCGGGGCTGGCCGGACGAACCTATGCAATCCCCTTCGCAGCGGTCTGGGATGCCGCGACCGCACTCGCCGGAGGGCGGCTCCGCGGCTGGCGAATCGCACGCGCCGATGACAAGATCGGCATCGTCATGGCCGATGTGAAGGGTCCGCTGCTCCCCATGGAAGCAAACGTGTCGGTCTATGTGACGCTGGACGCGAATGCGCAGACACGCGTGGACATGTGGGCGAGGGGACTCCACCGCGGCTGGGGCTTCGGAGTCCACCAGCGAAGGGTCCGACGCTTCTTCGATGCCCTCGACCGGGCGCTGGACGCTGAGCCCGGCCAGATCCTCGACCCGCGACTCTTCGAGCCGAATGACGTGCCGGATCCCATGGAGGCGGTGGAGCAGCCCGGGTGGCGGAGCGCGGCCAGACGCATGATTCCACCCGCCACGCTGGCCGCCCTGCTCCTCGGCGGATGCTCCGAGAACGTCCCCGAGAGCGCGTCGCCCGCGGTATCCGGGCAGTCAGTGCCGGCACCTCTCGCCGCGGGAGAACCCGCAAGGGATTCGGCGACCGGGGCAACCTACCTGCGTACAGTGGTTTTTCTCGACGCGGCGAGTGACACGACGATGTTCGTGCCGTGGGAATTCGAGAACCGCGATGAAGCCGACGGTATCCACAGGGTCGTCAGAGCCTGGCTCGCACGCGGCACGCAATGGTCGCTGTTCGTGGAGGACGCATGGGTCACACAATCCAGCCGAGCACCGTGGCGCGTTTTTCCAAGAGGGGCGGCCCGCATGGTGGTGGGCCAGGATGACGCGCTGCGGGAGCTCTACTACCAGGAAGGGATCCGCGACCTTTCCATTCGCTTCGGGGAGGTGGCGGCCGAGTGGAGCGACCCCCGTGTCGGGACCTACCGGCTCCTGAACGCGACCGCGAGCCTGTCGGGCGTGGAGAGCGAGGGATGGATCGTGGACGCGTCTACGGCGTACCCGGCCGATTCCGGCGATGCGACGGAGTGGGCCATGCTGATCGGCGACGACCTTCACCTTCTCCTCGCGGCTGCGGACGGCGCACGCACGCACCGGGCCTGGGCGCGCCGGAGCGCTGAGGATCTTTCATGGCCCTCCGTCACCATTACCTGGGCTGAGACCCGAAGCTTCGAACGGGCACGCCGGGACATTCCGGTCCTCTGGCGCTTCGAGTCGCCCGACGGGAGGCTCTCGGGAGAGCTACGGTCGGTGAGCGCACACCATCAGACCCTGGACGGGTCGGGTCCGGTCCTGCCGGTCCTGGCGGTATACGAAGTGGACGGCCACGTCCTCGTCAACGACTCGCGGGTCGCCGTCAAGGGCTTCCTGCGGCACGCGCAGCGGTGAGCTCCCACTCCCTGCATCCGGCTGGCGACCCGGCGGCGCCCGAACCGGCAGCCACGCCGCTCGAGGAGTCGCGATGAACGAGGCACTGCTCAGGGCGATCATCACCATCGTCGGGGGCGCACTCGCCGGCGGCCTGACGAACACCGTCGCGATCTGGATGCTCTTCCACCCCTACCGCCCCCCCACCCTCGGCGGCCGCCCCCTCAAGCTGCTGCAGGGCGTCATCCCCAAGAACCAGGCCAGGCTCGCGACTGCCATCGGGCGCACCGTCGGTACGAGGTTGCTCACGGCCGAGGACATCACCCGGGTCTTCGCCCGGCCCGAGTTCCGGGACGCCTTCGACCGGAGGCTCGCCGCCTTCCTGCACGATGTCCTCGAGATCGAACGGGGCTCGCTGCGGGAGATGCTGGGGCCGGAGGTGATGGCGGACATCGACCACGTCCTGGAGGAAATGCTCAGTCACGGCGTGGCCCTGGTCGAGGCGCACCTGCAGTCGCCCGGCTTCGAGGCATCGGTCGAGGCGCGGGCCGACGAACTCGCGCAGTACCTGGCCAAGGCGCCGGTCGGGGACATCCTCACGCCGGCCCGGGAGGCATCGGTAAGGGCGACGGTCGAGGAGTGGATGCAAAGCGTCGCCGCCAGCGATGGTTTTCGGGCCACGGTGGAAGAATACGTGCGGCGAGGGGCAGAGCGACTGCTCACCCCGGATGTCACGATTCAGGACATCCTGCCCCCCGGGTTGGTGGCCACCCTGGAGCGCGCCGTGGCGGGGTATGTGCCGCTGGCAATCCGGCGCCTGCGGTCGGTTCTGGACCAGCCGGCGGCACGGAAGCGCTTCGAGCAGGCCACCAAGGACGTTCTGCGCCGCTTCCTGCAGGATCTGAAGTTTCATCAACGCGTGATGGCTCGGCTGGTCGTCAACGAGGACACCGTGAAGAAGGTCCTGGACACCGTTCAGGTGGAAGGCGCCGACAGAATCAGCGAGATGCTCCGTGAACGCCCGGTCAGGGAGGCAATGGCCACCGGCATCAGCGACGCCATCGCCGACCTCCTGAACCGCCCGGTGAATCAGGTGCTCGGCAACCCCGACGACCCCGATGTGCTCGAGTCTCTCGACACGATCGTGTCGTGGGTGGTTGATCTCGCCCGCGACCCCGCCACGCACGCCTTCGTGACAGGCAAGCTGGAAGCGGGGCTGGCGCGCGCATCCGACCGAACCTGGGGCCAGCTCCTCGATGGGATCCCCCCCGAGCGCATGGCGGAGTGGCTGGTCCGGGCGGCGCGAAGCGAGCTCGCCGGGACGGTCTACCGCGAGGGATCGCGGCGCCTGGCCGCCGCCGCCCTGGAGCGACCGATCGGACGACCCGCGCGGCTCCTCCCGGGCGGTTCGACCGCGCAGATCCAACACGCCGCAAGCGAGCCTCTCTGGCTATGGCTCCAGGGACAGGTCCCGAACGTGGTCGAGAAGCTGGACGTGGCCCGCCGCGTCGAGACGAAGATGATGGAGTTCCCGGTGGAGCAGATGGAACAGATGGTCCGTCGGGTGACCGAGCGCGAACTGCGAACGATCATCTACTTCGGGTACGCGCTGGGAGCGTTCGTCGGCGGCATCCTGGTCGCAGCCAACTACTTCCTCGGATAGCGCGCCGCAGCGGCAGCAGCCAGCCGGGATACAGCGCCGGTCGAATGCAGCCGGGCTTCCTGCCCCGGTTGCTACCGACGCCCGTCCTTCCTGGACGTGGGCGCAGCGGTGCGGAAGTAACGCCTTGTCCGCCGGCTTTCCGAAGCCCTCCGTTTGCGCTTGAGCAGGTCGATAGGAGTGAAGTGACGCTTCGCCCGTCTCGAGTATCCGCCGGGGTTGCCGAGGTCGCGTTCCAGCTGCTCCAGCTCCCTTTCGTCGTGCTCGCCCAACCGGCCACCCCTCTCGCGGGTGGCGTGAACCTGCCAGCGCCTGCCCCGGGCCGCGCGTGGACCATGCTTCCCGGGCAACCCGAGGAAGATGCCGAGAGCCAGGGCGGCGATACCGATCAGAATCTTGACGAAAATCATGGCTGTGCCGTTCCGGATTCGAGCCGCTTGCGTGCTTCCGCAAGGTACCCCGTCTTGAGGCCCACGAGGCGGGAGATCTTTCTCATGATGTAATCCTCCCGGGCGACGAGCTTTCCGTCGGCGAGGACCAGGCCCCACATCGCCTCGGCAAGCACCAGCTTCTGCCCAATCGAGTATTGCGTCCTGATCAGCTTCGTAAAGCCCCACAGGTCCACACGGCGGCGGCGTTCATCCTCTGCGATGGAGATAAGCTCGTCGGCTGCGCTCTGCTTGAGCCCGAAGTGACGGCGCACCAGCCTGCGCATGTGCTTCCGCTCGCCCGCGCTGAAGTGGTCGTCGGCGTGCGCAACCTCGAGGAGCAGGGCGCAGGCCGCTACGCGCAGTTCCTCGGCGCTCGGTTCCTCCCCGCCACCGTCGTCGGGCAGTGCCATCTCACGGGAGAAAAACGACTTGAAGCGGTCGATCATGGCGACTCAGCCACACTCCTTCCCAACCCATTCGAGGTACGCGCGGGAACCATCCATCACGTCCTGGACGAGGAGTTCGGGCACATCGTAGGGATGCAACTCTCCGGCCCGCTCCAGCACGCGGGGGACCAGCCGTCGCAGGGTCTTGAGAATCACGACCACTTCCTCGTCCCGATGAATCCGGCCTTCCCAGCGATAGATACTCACCGCACCGGGCACTATGCTCCCGCAGGCCACGAGTCTCTCGTCCAGCAGCCCGCGCACCACCGTCTCGGCCACCTCGGCCTCGGGGGCCGTCATCAGGACCGTGACCACATCGGAATCAACACCTGATGGCACGGCCATACTCTGTCAAGAGGAAAGAAACATCGTCTGTTCCACCGACTCCGCACGGTAGAAGGACTCGATCATGTCCGCATACAGCCTGGTCACAACCGGTCGCTTCACCTTCTGGGTCGGCGTCAGGGCCCCGTTCTCGACCGTAAAGGGCTCGGAGAGAAGGCCGATCTTCTTCGGTGTCTCGAAACGGGCCAGGTCGCGGAGTTCGCCGAAGATCTCCTCCTGCAGCAGTTTCTGGCACCGCGAATCCGCCAACAGGGCAGCGCTGTCGGCACCGTCCACGCCCTCCGCCGCCGCCCAGCTCCCCAGCCGCTCGAAAGCCGGCACCACCAGAACCGAGCAGAACTTGCGCCCGTCGCCCACAACCACGGCCTGGTCGATGTAGGGGTTCTTCTTGAGGAGGTTCTCGATCGCCTGCGGCGCCACGTACTTCCCACCCGAAGTCTTGATGAGATCCTTCTTGCGGTCCGTGATCCGAAGGTAGCCGTCGCTGCTCAGCTCACCGATGTCGCCGGTGCTGAACCAGCCGTCATCGGCAATCACTTCGCGCGTCATCTCTTCGAGCCCGTAGTACCCCTTCATGACCTGCGGGCCGCGGATCAGGATCTCACCGTCGTCGGCGATCCGGATCTCGGTCCCGGGAACCGGGCGGCCCACCGTCCCGATCCTGAAGTGCTCGAGCGTGTTCACATTTGTGACGGGGGACGTCTCGCTCAGCCCGTAACCTTCCAGGATCGTGATCCCCGCCCCCAGGAAGAAGCGGTTGATTTCGGGCGCCAGCGCCGCTCCCCCGCTGACGAAATACCTCAACCGCCCGCCCACGGCCAGCCGTAGCTTGGTGAACACCAGCCGGTCCGCGAGCGCGTATTGAATCTTCAGCAGGAAGGGGAGCCGGGCCCCGTCTTCCTTGAGCAGTGCCGCACGCCGCCCCACCCCCGCCGCCCAGGCCACCAGCTTCCCCTTCACCCCGCCCGCGTCGAGGACTTTCTGGTAGACCTTTTCGTAGAGGCGTGGCACCGAGACCAGAACCGTCGGCTGCAAGCGTTTCATGTCGGCGGCGACCGTATCGATCGAGCCGTGTGTGATCGTGCACCCACCCGCGAAGAACAGGTAGTCCACCATGCGCTGAAGGATGTGCGACAGCGGCAGAAAGGAGAGGCTCACGTCGCCGTATTCCACGCCCAGCATCTGCCCGGAGGCCCAGATATTGGACCAGAGGTTGTTGTGGGTCAGCATCACCCCTTTGGGCGTGCCGGTCGTGCCCGAGGTGTAGATCATCGTGACCAGGTCCCCGGGCCGGGCCCGCCGGGCTTCGGCGACGAAGTCGTCCACCGGGGCGTCGTCGCCCCGGGCGAGGAAGTCTCGCCACGCCACCGCCCCGTCCGCGCTCGCCGAATCGTCAAAGACGACGATGTCCACGGGGCGGTCCAGGTTCGCGGCGGCTTCCCGTGCCTTTTCGAGCTGCTCCGCATCCGACACGAAGATCAGCGACGCGCCGCAGTCTTCGAGGATGTACGAGACCTGGGCCGCGGGGAGGGTGCTGTAGATCGGCACATCAACCACCCCCGCGCAGATGCAGGACCAGTCGGCCAGCGCCCACTCCACGCGGTTCTCCGCCAGGATCGCCACGCGATCGCCCCTCCTGATTCCCGACCGGGCCAGCGCCGCCGCGCCGCGCCGCGCCTCATCCCGCACCTGGCCGTAGGTGAAGGACCGCGTGCCGCCGTAGGCCACGCTCCCGTCAAGGTGGTCCGTCGTTACAAGGAAGAGATCGACCAGGGTCCCCTTCGGGATGTCGGCCGGGTTGGCAAAGTAGTTGACGGTGTCGGACATCTGCCTATCCTCCTTCGGTGACGATCTCCAGAGCCAGATCCTCCCTGAGCGAAAAGAGGACGGAGCAGTATTTCTCGCGGGACAGTTCGACCGCGCGCTCCACCCTGGAACGGCTTCCAGGTGGCACCCCCGTCACGTTGAACACGAGGCGTACCGCCTTGTAGTGGCGTGGCGGGTTCTCGCGCCGCTCACCCTGGGCCGTGACGTCCAGGCTGTCGAAGGGTACACGGCCCTTGTCGAGGATCACCTTGACGTCGATGGCCATGCACGCGGCCGTCGCCATGAGCACCAGGTCCATCGGCGAAGGACCGGTGGCGAAGTCCCCGTCCACCACGATCTGAGGGCCATCAACGGCGCCGCCGTCGAACACCAGCGCCGAACCCGTCCAGCTGAGTCGGATCTCCTTGTCAACCTTCATCACGGACACCACGGCTCCTCAAGCGTCGTCTTCCCCGGGCTTCCGGCCGTCCTCGCCCTGGAGCTCCCGGAGGGTTCTTCGCGCATGCACGATGTGATCGCGCGCGTCCACATCCGACGGGCTGCGGGCCAGAAAGGCTTCCAGGTGCTGGATGGCGTCGGCATGGGATCCGTGACGCAGGAGAAGGAACGCCAGACCGTAGTGCGCGCCCGACGACTCCGGATTCCGGTTGAGCACATGCCGGTAGGTCTTCATCGCCTCTTCCTCCATGCCGATGCGCGTGTAGGCGATTGCGATCTGCTGGAGAACGATGGGATCCCCCGGCTCCTCCTTGAGAGCAAGACGCAACGAGGTCAGGGCCTCGTGAAACTTGCCCTCCTGGGCGAGCGCCAGGCCTTCCTCGTAGTAGTCGACTCGGTCGGCCCTGCCGGGTCCGCCGAAAATCTTGGTCAACCACGACATGGACGAGAGTCACCGTCCTGTTGCAGGGGGTGCGAACGCGCCGCACCGACATGTGGGCGTATCGTTGAAGGTATCGGTTTCTGCGGTGCGGACAAGTCGCGCCCGGTGGGTGCCATGGGGCATATTGTCGGCACCACCCCCTGTGGCCTGGAACTTTTCGGCGGACGCGCAGGTATGGGACGGAACCGGCCCGACCACGTGACACGACGCGAGGACAAGATCATGCGCAGCCCCAGCCCAGCAGAAGACGCCCGGAACCTCGTGCTGATCGCAGGATCGGCCTTCGCCGCGGTGCTCGCCACCATTGGGCTGGGCGAAGCCAGCCATGCCTTCGTACCGTCGCATGTCAGCGCGCCGGCCCCCCTGGCCGACCTGAACTACAAGCTGGTCGAGCCCCTCTCGGGATCGAACCGCGTCTACGGCCTGGGACCGCACCGTGACCGCCCGCGACGGACGGACGCACGAGGGGTTCCTGCGCTGGGACCGCAACGAAGGCAGTTGGAGCGACATGCTCGACCTCACCAAGCTGGATCGCGGCTTCACGGGCCTGTCGGGAGTCCGATTCGGCCACGTCCGGCACATCCGGTCCCTCGGCCGCAACCAGGCCCTGTTCACGCTGCGATCCGGCCACGAGGTGGGCATGCGGGGGCACTCCACCGACCTGGGACGCGCAATGCGGGATCTCAGGGTCACAAGCCTGTCGAATGAGGAAACATCGCTCCAGTGGGACGATATCTCCGAGGTTTCGCTCATGCCCGCACCGCCCGGGGCGACTCCCTCCGGGGGCCGGCTACACGGTACGCTCAAGACCACCTCGGGGTTGAGGTTCACGGGCTACATCACCTGGGACGTGGACGAGATCTATTCCACCGACATCCTCGACGGCGAGACCGCCGGATTCCGCTACGAGATTCCCTTCGGCGCGATCGACAGGATCCACCGGGAAGACCGGCGCTCGGCGCGCGTGCTCCTGCACTCGGGCGAAAGCCTCACCCTGTCGGGCACCAACGACGTCAACCGGGAGAACCGCGGCATCACCGTTTCCGACCCGGGTCTCGGACAGGTCAAGGTCCAGTGGGACGACTTCGCGTTCGTGCGCTTCCACGGGACCGATTCCGAGGCGTCCTGGAACGACTTCGACGGCGGCCGGCAGCTGCTCGGCACCGTGATCACCGCAGCCGGCGACGAGCTGTCGGGCGAGATCACCTGGGACCAGGACGAATACCAGAGCTGGGAGATGCTCAACGGCAGCGTGAGGGGTGCCGACCTGGACATCGAGTTCTCGAATATCGCCCGCATCGTCAAGTACGAGCACGGCTCGGCGGTCGTGCTGCGCGACGGCAGATCCCTCACCCTCAGCGGCTCGAACGACGTCGACTCGGGTAACCGCGGCATCGTCGTCACCTCCCCCGGCGAGTCCCGCACGGTCAAGTGGGCCGACTTCCGCGAGCTGCGCCTGGACTGGTAGCCCGGCCTCCCGGCACACGCGGGGGACTCCCCGGGGGCGACAACCCCTCCGGGAGTCCCCCGCTTGCCTTCTACTTCACATCCCCCATCAGACGCTTGATCAGGGGGCTGGCCAGAAGCGCCAGGAAGCCCGCCGAGCCGATGATCGTGGTCACCGCGAAGAAGAGCGGCGACGGCTCCAGCGACTCCAGGCGACCGGCGACGAGGCCGGCCACGAGGTTGCCCAGCGAGGTCGCGACGAACCACAGGCCCATCATCTGACTGATCCGGTTGCGCGGGGCAAGCTTCGTCACCACCGACAGGCCCACCGGCGACAGCGCCAGTTCGCCGACCGTGTGCAGGAAGTACATCACGACCAGCCAGGACGCCGAGACAGGCGAATCGGGCGTCGCGTTGGCCGCTCCCCACGCGATCACGAAGAAGCCCGCCGCAAGACACAGCAGGCCGAGGCCGAACTTGACCGGCGTCGAGGGGTTCGCATTCCGGTTCGCGAGCCACACCCAGAACCACCCGAAGATGGGCGCCATGATCACGATGAACAGGGCGTTGACCGACTGAAGCCAGGAGGCGGGATAGCTCCACGAACCGATGGTCCGGTCGGTGAAGTCCTGCGCGAAGAGGTTGAGCGACGACCCCGCCTGCTCGAAGCCGGACCAGAAGACGACGGCCAGCAGCGCGAACCAGAAGATCGCGCCTATCTTCTTTCGCTCCGTGGAATCGTGCCCCCCGAAGAACATCAGGTAGACGAAAAAGGCCAGCACGATGGCCAGGATGACGAAGGCCAGGCCTCCGGCGATCTGGGTGAGGCTTACCGGGAGCGTCCCACGGGACACGAGCACCCCGAAGGCGACCAGAGCCAGCCCCAGCGCCGCGCACGCGCCGAAGAAACGCCGTGAGAGGCTCGCACGGGCCTCTTCCGTCCGTTGGCTGCGCAGGACCCCGGCGTCACCGAGCCGGCCGTAGCCGAGGCGGAACTGGATCAGGCCGAGCACCATCCCAAACCCGGCGGCCGAGAATCCCCAGTGCCAGTTCCAGTCCTGTCCCAGCGAGCCGCAGATCAGCGGTCCGGCAAACGCCCCGACGTTGATCCCCATGTAGAAGATCGAGAATCCGGCGTCGCGTCTCGCGCCCCCTTCCGGGTACAGGTCGGCGACCACCGAGCTGACGTTCGGCTTGAGCAGGCCGGTCCCCATGACGATCAGGATCAGGCCAAGGAAGAAATTGAAGTCCGTGGGCACCGCCATGCTGAAGTGCCCCGCGGCAATGATGCAACCGCCCACGAAGATGGCCTTCCGCTGCCCCCAGAGCTGGTCCGCCACCCAGCCGCCCGGCAGGCCCAGGAGGTAGACCAGACCCGTGTAGAGTCCGTAGATCGCGGCAGCCGTCTCGACATCCATCCCCATCCCGGGGTTTTCCCCCATCGTGGTCGCGGTCATGTAGAGGATCAGGAGCGCGCGCATCCCGTAGAAGGAGAAGCGCTCCCACATCTCCGTGAAGAAGAGGGTGTAGAGCCCTCTCGGATGTCCGGCGGATGTCGTTGTCGTCATGCCCACCTCGTGGTCGCTGGAATACTAAACCAACATGTTTAGTGTTGCTGTCATTTCGTCACTTCCATCCCGCCCGGCACGCCTGCCCGGCGGGGCGCACGGATGTCGATTCGGGGCAACATACGGTGAGCGGTTCCCCGGAGCGAATCGGGGACTCGGCCGGTCCGGCTCAGGGCGTCCTTCCCTCCAGGATGGCCCTCAGGACATGCGTGTCGATGTTGCCTCCGGATACCACCGCAACCACCGGCCCCTCCCCAACCCCGGGGAGCCCCCGCATCGCCGCCGCGACCGGGATCCCCCCCGCCCCTTCGGCCACCACCCGCGCCCGCTCGAAGAGCACCCGGACCGCCGTGCACGCCTCCTCGATCGAGACGACGCACGACCCGGCGAGCGTTGAACTCGCCAGCGGCCACATCTCCTCCAGCACGCTGGTGGCGCCGATCCCGTCGACGAAGGAGCGCGTGTAGGAGACTTCCGCAGGGTGGCCGGCCCGCAGCGACGCACGAAAGGGTGCCGCGGTCTCGACCTCGGAAGCGAAGACGGGCACACCGGGTCGCAGCGCCTGAAGCGCCGCCGCGATCCCGCACGCGAGCCCGCCGCCACCGTACGGCACCACCACCGCAGCCACGTCGGGAAGTTGCTCGACGATCTCGAGGCCGACCGTGCCGTTGCCCGCGATCACCGCCGGGTCGCACACGGGATGCACGAAGTAGCCGTTCTCGGCGGGGTGACCGTGATCGCGCAGGACGCTCCACCAGTCGTCGAAGGGAAGCGGCACGGCGGTCGCTCCCAGCCGGGCGATGGCGTCGAGCTTGGCGCGCGGCGCGGTGTCCGGAACCACCACACGGCAGGAAACCCCCAGCCGCCGCGCGGCAAAGGCAACCCCCTGGGCCATGTTGCCCGCGCTCCCGGTGTAGACACCGTTTGCGATGAGCGCCGGGTCGGCCAGCGCCATGGCGTTCGCCGCTCCCCGGATCTTGAACGAGCCGATGGGCTGCAGGCACTCCAGCTTGAGCCACAACTCGCACGGCGCACCGGGCACGTCGAGGGGGATGAGGGGTGACCGTATGGCCGCGCCGGCGATCCGGGAGCGCGCGGCCACGATTTCACGCAGGGAGACGGGCTCGACAGGCTTCACGGCGCGTCCCGCAACGCCGCCGCGATGCCCTCCGCCGCGCGCGCGATGCACCGCTCCCCGATCTCGCGGCTCATCCCGCGCGCGTCTCCCAGTACGCCATTGGGGGTGACCGCGCGGAAACCGTCCCGGAAGATGCGCTCGGCAAGCGCCTCGTCGAAGTCGGCGACGTGGCCGCGCGCGGCCAACTCCCCACGCACCAGCCCGGGACGAATGCACAGCATCTCGGAACTCTCGGCGACGTCCGCGTGACCCCCCACCCGGTCCACCAGTCCCGGTGCGACCTCTGCCACCGCCGCCTTCCACAGCGCCACGAAACCGTGAAGATCGGTGTACGCGCGCACGTCGCAGCCGGGCCCGGCGGAGGCCCGCAGTTCGTCGAGCATCCCGGCCAGCGGCGCGAAGTTCCCACCGTGCGACGGCACGAAACCGATCGTGCGGAAGCCGTGCCGTGCTAGGCTCGCCGTATAGTCGAGGCAGATCGCTTTCAGGGTCGAGGCGCGCAGCGAGATCGTGCCCGGGAAGCCCATGTGGTGCTCCGAGCAGCCGACCCGGATCGTGGGCGCCACCAGTGTGTTCCCGAGCCTCCGCGCGACTTCCACGGCCAGCCGGTCACCCCGGGCGGCGTCAACGAGCAGGGGGAGATGCGGGCCATGCTGCTCGACCGCCCCGGCGGCGACCACCACGGAGGTGTACCCCGCCGCGAGCAACCGTTCGACCTCGGGCCACGTCATCTCTTCCAGAAGGAGATTTTGTTCGTTCATCGGGGAAGAGTATTTTGGAACCCCGTCCCGCGCCAACTCGAAAGGATGCACATGGACGTTTCGACTTCTTCCAGACTCGCGACCCTTGGTGAGGATTCAGAGGGGCGCCGGGCAGGAGCCGCATTCGTCGATTTCCTCTATCCGAGCCCCGCGAAGCGCAGCGTGGGCGGCATCTTCAAGTGGTGGGAGAAGCGGCGGCTGGGGTACAACGCGATCGTCGGCGCCGGCGGGACCGTTTCGCTCGGCGTGATCATGCTGGTCGAGCGCCTTCTGGGCACAGGCGGCGGGCAAGGCGGGATTCTGACCGGGGTGATCGTCACCGGGCTGCTTGCGAATGTGTGCTACACGCTGGGGCCGGTGACCGAATCCCTGCTGCACAAGCTCTGGGGCCGCGACGTCCGGCCGGTCGGTCCCCACCTCTTCCGGGCGGGGCTGATCTTCTCGGTCGGCCTCACCTTCATGTTGCCGATGATGGTCACCGCCGTACGTGTTGTGGCCTGGTTCGTCAGTGGCCTGCTGGGGCTGGGACTGCCCTAGTCCTGGTAGCGGATGCCCGCGGGCATATCCGAAATCAGCGGCACGAAGCGCACGGCTCCAAGGTCTTCGCGGGTGAACGCGCCCGACTCCCGACGACGCTCGCGGACCAGCAATTGGCCAGCGGGTGCGCACCCCACGGGCATGAGTAGACGCCCGCCCAACGCCAGCTGCTCACGCAGGGCCTCGGGTACGGACCGGCCCCCGGCGGCGACCACGATCGCGTCGTAGGGGGCGTGGTCGGACCACCCCCGGGTGCCGTCCCCGTGACCGACATGCACGTTCCCGAATCCGAGTGCCCGCAACCGTTCCCGGGCCGAGTCCGCGAGCGACGCGTGCCTCTCGATCGTGTAGACAACGTCCGCGATCCGGCTGAACACGGCGGCCGCGTAGCCGGAGCCCGTGCCGACCTCCAGCACGCGGTCGCCGGTCTTCAACTCCGCCGCTTCGGCCATCATGGCAACCACATAGGGCTGGGAGATGGTCTGGCCCTCGCCGATGGGTAGGGGGCCGTCGCGATACGCGTGACGCGTCATGCCGGGCGGGACGAACTCCTCGCGCGGGACGGCGGCCATCGCGTCCAGCACCCGCGGGTCCGAGATTCCACGCCCTTCGATGTGGCGGCGCAACATCCGCCGTCTGGCCCGGGCAAGCCGCCTGTGCGGATCCCTCAGCGTGCCCCTCCGGGAGCGGGCGTGACCGACCAGAAGTCGATGCCCCCCGACTGGTGTCCGAGCTCGACGGTGTCCACCAGGGTCAGCGTCTCCAGATCGATGACGTCGAGGGTGCCGACAACCGACCCCACCGACTCGTTCGACACGAATGCGTAGCGGCCGTCGGGGCTGGCCACAACGCCGTGCGAGAGCGGCCGGGATGTGCGTACGCGACCGAGCTCGGTACCGCTTTTCAGGTCGAAGACCGCGACCGCCTGCTCGCCCTTGAGCGTCGCGATCAGGCGCTCTCCATTACCCGTGACCTCCAGGTTGTACGGCGCCATTCCGGTGGGGAACCGGCGCGAGACTTCCCAGCGTTCGGTGTCGACCTCGAGCACTTCCCGGTTCTTGTTGCAGGCCACGTAGACCACCCGGTTGGCGCGCGGACCCGTCCCCGGCTCGGCCCAGGTCGGGCTGCACACCTGGCCACCCGTCCCGGCGTGCCCCTCGCCACCGTCGTGCACGGCGCCCTCATGCCCCGGCATCACGCCGAAACGGGCGCTGACCTCGAAGGTGCCGATGTCGATCTCGACCAGCTGATCGGAGTGCATGCACGCGGAGTACTGCTTCAGCCCGTCCTGGCGCACCCGGCTGCCATGCGGCATCAGGCACGTCCGGATCTTCGTGATTTCGAGCATCTCGGGCGTGTAGACCACGGAGATGTTCGACGGTACCATGTCGCCGTGCAGGTTGAAGTTCGCCGCAAGCAGGAACTGCCCGTCCGGGGTGATTCCCATGGTGGCGGGAAAGAGTCCCAGACGGGTGCGGGCCACAAGCGTATCCGGGCCCGCGTGGAACTTCCACAGATATCCGTACGGCGTTCCGTGGGCGATGGTCAGGTACCAGTAGCGCCCGTCCGGCGAGACGCTGAGGCCGTGGGCACCGTCGTTGTCCCCCGGCATGATGCCGACCGCGATCTCCTTCTCGACCACCGCGCCTTCGCCGGGTGTGAACGCGACCCGGCTGACCAGATCCGACGACTCGTTCGCCACGTAGACGCGGTAGGTGGGGGACTGGGCGCCCGCAGGCCCCGCCGTCCCCGCCAGGGCGACGACCGATGCCGCGCACAGAGCGCGCCGCAGCGTGCTCATGATACCGGAATCGCCTTGTTTTTCGGTTCGATCCGTACCACCCAGAGCCCGGAATTGAGGTCGGACACGAAGACGTGGCCCTTGAACGGCTGCGGCCCCCAGGCCATCGGCGAGTTCACCACATTGCCGTCGGGCGTTCCGGTCGGAAACCAGGCCATCTCGCGGCCCTGCTTGTACAGGTCGCCCCTGAGCTCGCCGGAGACGTCCACGACCCTGAGCCCGGCCTGGTAGTACGCCACGTACATCTTGTCGTCTTCGACCCACAGGTTGTGCGCGCCCGCCTCGGGCACCTCGTAGCGCGCCACTTCGCGCAGGTTCTCGGGGTCTTCCAGGTCGAGCACGTGCACGAAGCCGCGCGAGCCGTCCCCCGGATGCCCGTTGCGCGAAATGCAGTCCTCGCAGTCGAAGATCTCGTCGCCGACGAAGAGGTAGCGGTGCCCGTCCGAGTTGGTGTAGGGGAAGGCGAAGTGGGTGTTCCCTTCCACGTACGCGAAGCTGCTCACCTCCACCGGCTCCGTGGGCGTGCCGCCCCAGCGGCCGTCACCCGCGTCGAGGATGTAGACGCCGTCGTTCCAGTACGACACGTAGGCGAGGCCGTCCACCACCCAGATGTCGTGCAGGTACTTGCCCGGCTTGTCGATGCCCCAGCGCCCGACCTCTTCCACGTCGTTCGGGTCGGCCACGTTCAGCACATGCACGTCCAGGGTGCCGTCGTGGATGGCGTAGAGCATGTCGCCCGAGAAGAAGACGTTGTGCACGCCTCCGGTCAGGTCCTTCGTGTAGGTATCCGTGATGACCGGGTGGGCCGGGTCGGTCAGGTCCAGGAGGACGATCCCGTTCTTGCGGTCGGACGCGCCCTCGCGGGTGATCACCGCAATGGTGGCCTTGCTGTTCACCTTGACGTCGTTGACCACCCGGGCGTCGACCTCCACGAAATCGGTGAGGACGGGGTTGGCCGGGTTGGTCACGTCCCAGGCGAGCATGCGCTGGCCGCCGAGGTGCGTGCCCGTATAGACGTAGTCGCGGCCGTCGATGCCCGTGAACGCCCACAGGTCCGACGTGGGCCGGTCCTCCACCAGGCCGCGCCCGGTGACGATGACCTCGTGCTCGACGCCCCGCTCCACCACCTCGACCAGCGCCTGGCCGGTCCGGGCGGCCGCCGTGGCCGTGACCCGGTAGAGCCCGGGGCGCTCCGCGACGAACGCGCCGTCCGGGTAGACCGACGCGCCCATGTCGGCCCTCGTCTCGAAGGACGCCACCGAAAAGTCGACCGGCGTCCCCGCGACCTCGTCTCCCTCGGCGTCGCGTGCCACCACCGAGTAGCGCAGGACATCCCCCGTCCGTCCGCGCGACGGCCCCGTGACCTCGACCGCGGCCACCGGGTTCTCCTCCACCTCGAAGGAAAAGGTGTCCTGGATGTACCCCACGGCTGCGGTGACGGTGACGGCCCCGGGCCGGATCGCCTGCACGAAGCCGCGTGCGTCCACCGTCGCCAGGCGCCGCCGGTCGCTCGTCCACGTCACCTCGACGGTGCGTCGTTCGCTGCCGTTCTCCGCGAGGGCCCGGGCCTGGAGCTGAACGATTCCGCCCGCGAAGAAACGGACCTCGGGATCCACGACTTCGACCGCGACGACCGGAGGTCCGACCACCCGGAGGGGAGCCGTGAACGTCCGGATTTCGGGCGCTCCCGTACCGCTGGCGGGCGGGACGCGAATCGCCATGCGCAGTTCAGCGCTTCCCTCCCCGACCCCCTTGATGTGGCCTTCCTCCAGCACGGCGAAGCGGGAATCGATGCTGCCCAGGATCCGCACGCCCCGCACCGGATTGCCATCGGCATCGAAGGCGATCATCCGCACATCTTCCCCGGTGGACAGCGAGTCCCCCACCTCGACGACGATCTCCGCCGGCTCCGTCCGCACATCGGCGACCCGGTTGCCGATCTGCACCCCGGCCGGATAACCGGGAGCCATTGCAGCCGACGGCGCGGGCGTTTCGGTGGCAGCGCTGTCCGGCGCCGCGGGCTCCGGCTCGGGATCCGCGACGGGCGCTTCGACCTCGGTCACGGGAGGCGGCGGCGGCGATGAGTCGACAGTCGCTCTCGACGTGCCGCCCGCACCGCACCCCGCAACGAAAAAGGAAGCCGTAAGAACCCCGGCCGCGAATCTGATCATTGAACCTCTCCCCCTAGAGCACCTGCGCGAGTCATGCCCTGCAATATACCGGCGGAAGCAGTGCTACGGTTCCATTCGAGGCCACCGGCTGCCACTCGTAGCGGAACAGAGTGGTCGGGAATAGGTTGTCGGGACATGACCGCGTTTTCCGAACGAGTATACGCCTGCGTGCGCCTGATTCCCAAGGGGCGGATCATCAACTACGGTGCCGTGGCGGCTCTGGTGGGGACGCCGCGGGCCGCGCGCGGCGTCGGGTACGCGCTCAGTCACCTCCCCATCGACACCGACGTGCCCTGGTGGCGGGTCGTGAACCGCAGGGGCGCCATCTCGACCTCGCGGCTGTCGGGTGTCGCCCAGCGCCAACGAGCGATACTGGAGCACGAGGGCGTCGAATTCAACGTTGAGGGAGAAGCTTCATGGGAACGTTTCGGATGGGATCCTTACGGGTGAGGGGGTGGGCGGCGACGTCGCGGGTTGGGTCGCGGGCGTTGCCAGCGCGAGTTGGGTCGCGGGCGGCGACATGCTCGGTTGGGCACGTCCGGCCTGGTCGCCGCGTGCACCGTCGTGGCCGCGGGCTGCGGCAGCGAGCCTGCGTCATCGGAGCACTACGCCGCGTATGCCGAGATCGTGGCCGAGGAAGACGCGCGTGGCGGGGGCGGGCTGGATCGCGTGCGTGCGCACCTCGGGAGCGCGGATCCCACGGTCCGCGCAATGGCTGTACGGGCGCTCGGGCGGATGGAGGACCCGGGTCAGCTCGCACAATTGGGTGAAATGCTCGATGACCCGGACCCCGGCGTCCGTGCGATGGTCGCTACGGCCATGGCCCAGGCGGTCTACGGGGATGACCCGGGGCCCGTGCCGGCGGCACTGACGATGCAAAGCGGGAGCGAAACGGATCCGGCGGTGTTGGGGAGCCTGGCGACGAACCTGGGGCGCCTGACCTTCAGCAGCCGGGAGGAGCGGGCGGCGGGCGACGAGGCGTTGGTATCGGTAGCGGTGCGCCTCCCCACACTGGGTGACGATCCCGGGCTCGTCGCCCGGCTTGGTCTGGCGCGAGGGATCGAGGCGTTCGCGCGGGGAAGCCAGGGTGACCAACCCCTCTCGGCCGAGCTGCTGGACGCCACGGCATCGCTGTCGTCGGTATCGGCCGCAGGCGATCCCGGCAGCGATGCGGGCGGGGGCCGAGCCCTTGCCGCCGCGCGCATCCGCCGGCTGGCAACCGCGGCGCTGGTCCACACGGGCCAGTTGGCACCAGCGGATGCGGTCCGCCTGCTCGGGGATCCGGACTGGGGCGTGCGCCGCCAGGTCGTGATCGGAACGGCCCGGCACGGGACCGCGCCTGGCGAGGTGATCACCGCCGGGCTGGAGGATCCCGACCCGCGCGTCCGGGTGGAAGCGCTCCGTGCCTACGACCGGTGGACGCGCCCGGAGGAGGGTTGCGACGCGATCTTGCGCGGGGTGGACGACGGCGACCCTCACGTCGAGGCTATCGCGATCGGGTTGGCAGCGAGGCCGTGTCCGGATCCGGAGCCGCAGCGCCAGGCGCTCGCGGCCAAGGTCGCCGAGATGGACGACCCGGACGCCGACTGGCCCGGGCCGGCGCGGGCACTTCACGCTCTGGCGGGGATCGCGCCGGGCGACGCGGGGGACGGGGTGGCCCGGGCCGCGCGGCACACGAACCCGTTCGTCCGTGCGTGGGCGGCACGGGCCGCGGCCCTGACCGGTGACGCCGCCGCGCTGACCGGGTTGAGCGACGACTCCGACGCGAACGTGCGCGAGGCCGCGTTGCGGGGGCTGGGGGCGGTGGCGGGGGGCGGGGGCCGAGACGCATACGCCGCCGCGCTGGAGAGCGACGATCCCCAGCTGGTGACGACGGCGACCCGACTCCTGGTGGAACACGGAGCCGGGGAAACATTTGTTCCCACATTGCTCGCCGCCCTGGCCCGCTTCACCGCCGCACAGCGGGAGACCGAACGGGACGCGCGCGTCGCGCTCCTCGACGGGATCGGCGCCGTGGGCGCGTTTTCCAGCGACGCCCTCGCGCCGTACCTCGCGGATTTCGACCCGGTCGTGGCCGACAGGGCCGCCGCGCTGCTGACCGAGTTGACCGGGACGGTCCACGAAGCCGCGCCGAGGCGGCTCCCCCGCGCCGGGACCCCCGACGCGGTCAGGCTCGCCGAGCTGCAGCGCTCCGCGGTCCGGCTCCACATGGCCGGACTGGGCGACATCGTGATCGCGCTCCGCCCCGATCTGGCCGCCACCAACGCCGATCGCTTCGCCCGGCTGGCGAGCGAAGGCCACTTCGATGGCCTCACCTTCCACCGGGTCGAGCCCAACTTCGTGATCCAGGGCGGCAGCCCGCACGCCAACGAGTACGCCGGCGACGGACCCTACAGCCGCGACGAGATCAGCGACCAGGCTCACTGGCGCGGGACGGTGGGGCTGTCCACCCGCGGCCGCGACACCGGCGATGCCCAGATCTTCATCAATCTGGCCGACAACGTCCGTCTGGACTTCAACTACACGATCTACGGTGTCGTCGTCGAAGGGATCGAGATCGTCGACGCGGTACAGGAGGGCGCCGTGATCGAACGGGCGGAGGTGATCGTCCGATGATCACCGTGATGGGCAAATCATCCACGATCACCGTCATGACGCTGGCTTTGGCCGTCGTGCATATCGCCGCTACGTCGGGCGTGCCACCGCTGGCCGTGGGATATATCGCCGCCACATCGGGCGTGCCACCCGTGGCCGTGGGGCATATCGCCGCCCCTTCGGTGCCCGCCCCGCAGACCGCCGATTCAGCCATTGCCCTCGCACAGCGCGTCGAGATCCACCGCACCGAGTACGGCGTCCCCCACATCCTCTCCGATGACCTCGAAGCGATGGGATTCGGACTCGGCTACGTGCAGTCGGAGGACTACGGTGCGTCGATCGCGGTGGCCATGGTTACGAGTCGGGGCAACCTGGCGCGCCACCTCGGCGCCGACGAACTCGACGCGGATTTTGTGGGACGCGACGTGCATGCACGAGCGGTCGAGACCTTCCACCGCCTCGAACCACGCACCCGGGACGTGTACCGGGGCTTCGCGGAAGGGGTGAACCACTACGTCCGCCTTCACGCCGACGAATTCCCGCCCTGGGTTAGGCCCAACTTCACCGGGATCGACGCGCTCGCCCGTGACGTGCAGACCTGGAGCCGCTCGGACGCGGCACGCTTCGTCGCGCGGCTGGCCCGCGATGAGGCGGAAGGCAATATCGACAGGGCGTGGCCCCGCAATGGTGAATCGGGACGCGACTCCATCACCCTGGAAGGGCCGTCATCAACCTTCGCTCTCGACGGCTCCAATGCATGGGCCTTTCATGGCACCCGCACCGAGTCCGGCAACACCATCCTGCTCCGCAACCCCCACCTTCGCTGGGACGGCGACCACGACCTCCTCGCCCGCCCATCGGGCCTGACCTACTACGAGGCGCACGTCCGCGTGCCGGGCGTCATCGACTTCTACGGCGACTTCCGGATCGGCACGGCCTTCGGGATCATCGGCGGGTTCAACGCTCGCCTCGGCTGGGCCACGACCAACAACTACCCGACGCTCTCGCAGGTGTACAAGCTCGGCACCCACCCCGCACTCAACGATCACGCGCTCCTCGACGGCCGGCCCATGCCCCTTGAACGGCACGACGCAACCGTCGACTACCGGACCGCCACTGCGGGCACGGCCACGGAAACGAGGACCACCTGGCACACACCGTACGGACCTGTCATTCACCGGACCGAAGAGCATGTGTATGTACTGAAGGACGCCAGGGACGGCGAGTTCCGTCGCGGCGAGCAGTTCCTGCACATGATGATGGCAGAGGACCTCGACAATTGGCTTGACGTGATGAAGATGCGCGCACACCCGACATCCAACTTCACCTATGCCGACCAGGACGGGAACATTGTGCACTATTACAACGTGCGTCTGCCTCTGTTGCCGCACCCGGTCACCGGTGACACGGCGGCGTTCGCTGCCACTTCCGCCGACATCTGGTCCGAACTTGTACCGTGGGAGAGCCTGCCGCTGTACCTCAATCCTCCCGGCGGCTACGTGCAACAGGCGAATGACACCCCCGACTACACCAACCTCAATGTGCCGATGGACCGGGATACCGTGCCGGCCAACCTGCCGCAACCCAGGCTGCGGCTAAGAAGCCAACTGTCGCTCGAGCTGGCGAGTGGCCGGCAGCAGTTAAGCGTGGAAGACGTAATCGAGTTGAAGCACTCGCCTCGCATCCTGATGGCGGAACGGGTAGTGGACGATCTTCTGGGCGCCGCAATGGCGGTAGAAGACCGGGATGTGCGGGATGCCGCGGAGGTGCTCTCCGCCTGGGACCTGACCGCGGCGGCCGACAGCCGGGGCGGTGTCCTCTTCGAACGCTGGGCGGATCAATACTTCGACGGGACGGCCGACTCGCTCCGCTGGCGCCAGCAGTGGGACCCCACCCGAGCGCATACCACTCCGTACGGCATCCGCGACCCCGACGCAGCGGTCGATGCGCTGCGCAATGCGGTCTCGTCACTACGGAACGAAGGCATCGCGCCGGACGCTCCGTGGGGCGACGTGCACCGCGTAATCAGAGGCGAGGTGGACGAGCCCGTGTCGGGCT
The DNA here is from genome assembly GCA_965206455.1 of Longimicrobiales bacterium. Classification (GTDB taxonomy): domain Bacteria; phylum Gemmatimonadota; class Gemmatimonadetes; order Longimicrobiales; family Gaopeijiaceae; genus Bin94. The sequence goes on from CBDBJS010000001.1 coordinate 176,804, forward strand.
GCCCGCCCACCCTGGGGTGCTTCCGGGCGCTGTCCTACGAGCCCGCGGACGACGGGCGGCTCGCCGCAAACCGGGGCGATTCCTGGGTCCTCGTGGTCGAGTTCGGCGATGTCCCGAGAGCGCGCACGGTGCTTGCCTACGGGCAGACCGCTCGCCTCGGCGCTCCTCACTACGCCGACCAGGCCGCCATGTTTGCGCGCGGGCAGATGAAGGAGGTGGCGTGGACGGACGAGGACATCCGCCGGAAGACGATCAGGGTCTACAGGCCGGGAGAAGAGGCCAGGCGGTGAGGCCGCACTCTTGAAGGGGCCGTTGTCCGCCACTTTCGCCTCGAAATGGCGGACAACAGGTCAGGTTGGCATCTTTGCTCAGCGGGGAGCGCACTTAGTCGGCCGATCGACTGCGGCGGCGGCGGCGCCCGGGATCGGCCGCGTAACGCGCTGGCACGGCCGCCTTGTCGGTCAATAATCCCGTCAAATCCGCGGCCGCACGACGCTGGACATAGCGAAGCGCCGCGCGTGTAAGAAACCCCGAGCGGGATTCCCCCTCTCGGATCGCCGCCTGGTCCACGATCGCCAACACCCGGGCTGGCATCGTGATGTTCACGCGCTTTGCCTTGCCTGAGAGCTTCGAGACATCCGTAGCGACGATGGCCCACACGCCGTCCCGGTGATCCTCGTTGGCCTGATGTGCTTCCAACGTGGCTCGTTCGGGGATCGTCTCCCCGTCCATTAGCAGCCCCTCAATGTGGCAGGCAATCGCCTCACTGGCAGACTCAATCGCATCTTCGAGGGTGTCACCGGCCGAGAAACAGCCAGGAAGGTCGGGTACGGTGACCCCGAACCCGCTTCCGGGCTCCTTATGAATCACGATTGGACGCATCAGAAAACGCATCAGCGATCCTCCCAGTTCCAGTAAGCTTGCCGATAGATGCTGCGCAGCGTCCCGATCGGAATGTCCCTGCTCGGGTGCTTGACCGTCACTCGTCCCGGCTTGCCGGGGTGAGTGAACTGGTGGTGGCTCCCGCGTGTGTTTCCGAATGATCTCCGCACTCGTCATAGTGTGTAGTATACACACGCCAGACGCTTCCTGCCACTACTTCCCCACGTTGGATGTCCGCCCCTCGCCGACACATCCTGGCCCCTGGGATCGCCTCAAACGCCGGTCACTCCCATGTTGTACACCCGACGACCGTCGACCGCGACCCGAGCCTGACAGGCGACCCATGAAGATCTCCCCCCGCCCCCGTCCCCCCACCCCCGCGATCACGACCCGGCTGGCCACCACCTTCCTGCTCGTCGGGTTGGCCACGTTCGCGGGCTCCGCCCTGGCCACCCTCGCGGCGCCCACCCCCTTATCTGCGCAGGACGCCCCCGCCCCCGCCACCCCACCCCCCCTCCACCTGGCCACCCTGTTCGATCTCGGGCACCTCCTCCTTGACGAGAACGGCGACGGCGTGCCCGACCGCCTCGGCGCGGCCCTGGTCCTCGCGCCCGACCCCACCGACGCGGAACGGGCTGCCGCCGCCGAGATCACCGCACGGCTCGGCTTCGAGACCATGGCCCTCGACCTCCCCGTGCGGCGCGGTGCCTTGCCCGGCCTGGTCGGCATCCTGATCGGCCACCGCGCCATCGAGGCGGCAGGGCTCTCGGTCGCCGACTTCGGCGCGGGCAGCAGCGCGCGGGAAGTCACCGGCACCGACGTCGGTCCGGGCGCCACCTCGCACGCCGACGTGCCCGCCGTCGCCACGCTCACCACCTCTTCCGGCGAGCGCTGGCTAGCCGTCCTCGGCGACGACGACGACGCCCTCCTCCGCGCGGCTCGCCTCCTCGCCGGCGCCCTTCCGCACGTCAAGACCCTCTCCGGCCCCTCGCTCACCGACGTGGCCGACGATCTCTCCACCTGGATCAGCGCCGGCGACACGACGGCTCCCTCGGCCAGCGTCACCTTCCCCCGAGTCACGCTGAGCGACGGCGGATCCGGCGTCCACCTCATCGCCGATCTTTCATTCGACCCCGGCCTCGGCCCCGACGATGCCGCAGCGCTCACGACCGACGCGCTCGACCGCCTCCAGATCCTGGCCTGGGACCGCATCGGCGACGCCACCACCGGGCCCGATTCCGCCGACCTGCGCTTCCCGGACCTCGCCTCGCTCACAGTCGGCGCGAGCGGGCGCGCGGTCGTCGTCCCCACGCTGGCCACGCCCCCCGGTCCCGGCCCGGTCTCGGGCCGCGCAGGCGGTGCCAGGAACAACCTTGATCTCTCCAACGTCTACACGACCGACGGCTTCCTCACCGGGAGCGACATCCCCGACGGAATCGGTGTGGTCATCGTGCCCGGTCACGGTGCCGAGGGGGTTCCGGACCTGGCCGCTCGCATGGGCCTCGAGGCCACCGGGCTCACCATTCCACTGGTCCGCCGCCCTGACGAAATCGAGTCCGCCGCCCGCGAACCCACCACCGTTCTGGTCGGCAGCGACCACCCGCTGATCGCCGAGCTTGCCGACACCGGCAAGGTCTCGACGGACGACCTCGCCCCCGGACAGGGGCTCATCGAGATCGTGCCCGACGCCTTCGGCAGCAAGCCCGCGCTGGTCGTCACCGGGGCGGATCACGCCGGCGCCACCCTTGCGACGCGACGCCTCGCCGAAGTCTTCCCCAACGTCAGCACCCGGGGCGACGACACCCCCACCTTCGACGACATCGAGTACGAGCTCTGGGGTACCCTGACGGGCCACACGCCCGCGGGGCAGGCCGCGATCGGCCTCTACAAGCTCGACCGGATCGTCGCGGAACTCGCGGACGAGGACATCGTCGCGGCTGAAGATCCTCGTCTCGCTGGAGAAGCCGGCGGACGGCCTCGCCGATCTGGTGCGCGAGCGAGCCGGCGGCCTGGGCGCGGGTGCCGACACGGGCGCTGATCCAGCCGCTTCCGACATCTCCGTCACTATCGACGACAGAAATGTGCAGAACGCGGCGACGATCTTCGACGAAACCTTCGACGTCCCATCCGAGGTGGATCGCTTCCGGTCGGCGTTCGAGAGGAGCATCCTGCCCAGCGTCAGATCGGGCGATCCGGTGCGCGTCGAAGCCCGCCTCTCGGAGCCTCCGGAAGTCCGCCAGGCCCTTGCCGCCGAGACCCGCCAGCGCCTGATCGAGGCCGGCGCGGACCCCGGCGCCACCACCGTCGAGATCCTGTCCGCCTTCAAGCAGGGCTTCTTCTGGCTGCGCGAGTCGGTGGCGCCGCGTCTGCAGGGCAACGAGATCGGTGAGATCGTCATCGAGTTCCTCCGGAACGACCCGCCGGGTGACTGGCCCCAACAAGCCATTCACACGCCCCTCAGGTGGCTGCATGAGATTTTTCCGATCGACGAGGTGCTCGCGGCCGACTTGGGCCTCGTTGTCGGCCAAATTCGCTTCGAAATGGCGGACAACGGGCCCATTTACCGCGTCCGGGCCACCGCACCCGACGGAACGACCCTCCTCGAAGAGACCTTCGACCCCGTCTGGGTCCTCCGCCCCTACTTCGACCGCTTCCAGGACTACGAGCAGGTCCGCGTGACCACCGGCTGGGTCACCGCCTTGGCGGATGGGGACACACTTGCGCACGAGCGCATCGTCACCGACCCCGAGTGGGTCTGGGACCGCTACCAGGCGCGCACCCTGCCCGCGGTCTACGACTACGTGATGGACCGGCACGACGGGAACCCCCGCGGCGGCGGGGCGGACGCGCCCTTCTTCGGCACGCTCACGGTGGAGCTGGAGCTCAGCGAGCCCGACTACCGGCTGGGCGTCGACAACGAGATCATCTCGACGATGGACGCGCTGCACGAAGAGGTCTACTTCGGCACCATCGAGTTCTTCCACCTGATCGGCCGCAACGCGCGCGGGCAGGACCTGACCTACCCAGGACGGATCATCCCCGTCATGCTGCCGAAGGGAGACGGCGAGGCGGGGCGCGGCCGGGTCAGCCTGACGGGCTTCGCGACGAACCGTCCGGCCGTCGTGGTGCGCTACGAGACGCGGGACGGCACCAAGGGGGAACGGCGGCTGGACATTCCCAAGGTCACGATGGAGAGGCCCAGCCTGCGGCGCGCGGTGATCGCGCCCGAGTCCGCACAAGTCCCCTCCTCCCCGGCCCTACCCCGGCTCGACTTCCGTGTGCGGGTCGATTCCGAAATGGACGAACGCGACGCCCTGCTCGTCATGGCAAGGCCCGAACAGGTGGACGCACGCATGATCTCGGCAGCGCAGGTCGAGGCCACGCTTGCCAACCTGGCAACGCTACGGGATGCCGGCCTGTACCCGGCAGCGCTGGCCTACGACGAGGTGGGCGAGATCGGGGTGTGGGCCGAGTGGACCCACGAACAGAACGATTCCGCGCGGGTGACAGCGGTCCTGCCCGGCAACGGAACCCCGGCACCGCTGGCCGTGTGGTCGGACCTCGTCCCGGAAGGCTGGACATACAACGGCGACCGCATCGTCCAGTGGGACACGCCCATTCCGCCGCCCGAGGGCCACGAGATGGTGGCCAGGATGAGCCAGGCCTTCACGCGCGCGACTATGTACAAGGTCGGCGAGAGCTACCTCGGCAAGACAACGTGGGCGATGGACCTGATGTCCCCCGTCACCGCCTCCCACTGGTCGCGCGCCAAGGCGACCACCTTCAAGCCCACCGTGATCTACTCGGCCCGGCAGCACGCCAACGAGGTGTCGTCCACCAGTCACGTTCTGCGCCACGCCGAGCTGCTGCTCACCGATTCGGCCCAGCGCGCCAAGCTGGACAAGGTGAACGTCGTCATCCACCCCTTCACCAACCCCGACGGCGCCCAGCTGGCCTACGACCTGTACCGGATGACGCCCGACTACATCCTGCACGCGGGCTACCTGGGTTCGCTGGGGATGGACGCCACCTCGGGCGGGGGACAGGACTTCCCCATCTATCCCGAGTCGAAGGTCCGTGGCCGGCTCTGGGAACGCTGGCTGCCCGACATCTTCCTCAACCCGCACGGCTATCCCAGCCACCAGGTGGTCCAGCTCTTCTCGGAATACACCGGGCTGGTGCGGCGCGGGCGTGTCACCGAGCGCAACTGGGGCTTCAACAAGGGGTGGTTCATGCCCGGGTTCGGGTACATCGACGATCCCGAATTCCCGCGCCACAAGGACGCGGCGTTCAAGATCCGGGACTACATCACGGCCGGGATCAACTCCAACGCGGACGTCTTCGAGATGAACCAGCGCAACTACGACCGCTACCGGCGCTACGGGGCGGCGTTCGACCCCGAGGTGTTCCGGCTGCCGCTGACCGACAGCGTGTTGATCGAGATGCCGCTCAAGGGTGGGAGGGGTGGCGGGGGCGGTGGGTTCAGCCCGCGGGTGACCATCTGGAGCGGGACGACCGAGGCGCCCGACGAGACGGCGTACGGGCCGTGGATGGAGCTGGTGGCGAAGGCGGGGCTGTCGTGGGACCAGGCGATTCTGGACTACCTGTACGATGGGGAGCACGAGGTGAAGCGGAGTGGATCGGCGTTTCTGGGGGGCGTGACACTCAGGATGAGCCGGGCGCGGCCGCCTGAGGAGGGGGATCCAGAGGGGCAATAAGAACCCGGACAGCTTTGGACGGAGCAGCCCCGGCGAAATACCCGTAGGCGCCTTCCAGCCCGAAGGACGGCCAAGGATGCCGCACGGGGTACCCGCCCGCCACCTCGATGAAGTTGGCGTAATTCTGTCCCAGTCCGAGCACGCGCAGGGAAAGCCAAACGGGTCGGCCGAGGTAGATTCTCTTGTACAATGAGGGGCTGGCACGGGTCAAGATCAGGTCGGCCGTGCCTGCTTCCAGGTCAAGTACCAGCGGTTGAAGAGACACGGGACCAATGGGCAGTTCCGTCCCATCGTCCTGGATCTCGACGGCATCGACCACCTCCGAGTGCAGCCAAGCGACATCGGAAGCGGTCTCGAACCGAATCGGCACGGTCAGGTCATCGCCCGTGCTCTGCGGTGGCAGTTGCTGGCCGTCCGCCGGGTCCAGTACCATGGGGGTGGAGGGCACAGTCGCTGCACCGTTGATTGGTCCCGCCGGACCGGTCCCCGAGAGCATGTACAACGTGCGCTCACGGATGGGTTCCGGCAGCTCCGCGCGAAGGCACACCAAGGTCCCGGGCCACTCGGCCAGATCCGTCATGCCGCAGTCATCCGGGGGCACTTCGTCGGCGAACGTGGCTTCCCAGTCAGGACCGATCAAGCGCAGGTCCACGACTGGAGCCGAACCAGACTGGGAACGGTGGGGATGGCTGGCGAGCAGGTGCGCATCGCTCAGTCCGGGCACGACCACGGAAATGATACCCAGCGCGGCCGACTCCGGCTCAAGCGGGTCCGGGCCGCGAATGCATCCGAAAGCCCACAGCGCGGCCACCACCGTGAGCATCTCGGATCCCGCCCGCAGTCTCAAAACCGAAACTCCACCCCAAAGAACGGAATCATCGGCATTTGGGGCAAGTACACCTGATCGATAATACCGGCGCGCTCACTGGGTACCTCTGGATCGAAGTTGGGCTCCGCGACCGCCGCCACCACGTTCGGGTGGCCGCCCCGGGGAGGGGGCACGTCCCGAAGTTGGTGGCATGGCATGGGGCTACCGCCATCAGGGCCACATGCGTCCCTCGCCAAGTTGATCACCTGCCGGGCCTGAAGCTGGATCCCCCGCACACCCAGATGGGCGCGGTTGTGCGTCCCGAATGCATCGCTCCAGTACCCGCGCGCTGTGCCAGCCCCATGCCCCTGGCGAGCGGGCAGATGAAGCACCGGGGAAGCTCGGCAAACAGGAGGGGCGGACACCCCCGGATCCTGACCGAACTCGGAATTGTTGCTCCGCAGGGCAGGGCCCAGATTCAGGCAAGTGGCCCCGGGTGCTCGAGGACGCGACCCTGCCCTGCCGGCCACTGCTCGAGCAGATCCGGTGAGCTCGACGAGAAGATCGATGGACTCGACAGGAAGCTCCGGGCGAGCGCGCGGAAACGACGAAGAGGCAGCGCGGCTGATGACGATCCCGGGAATCGGACCGATCACACGACCGGGGGGCAAGCCGAGGCTGGGCAGGATATCGAAGATGGGTCAGCGAGACCTGGGACAACTGCTGATCACGGGAGCCAGGCGGTTTGTCCACCACTGGGAACCGTGACCTCGGCGAGGCCCGGTGTCAGGGCAACTACCGGTACTCGGACAAATCCGGCCCCGATTCTCGAATTCCGTGCTCGAGGTCAGGACCCGATAGTCTTGCAGAATCCACGTCACCTCGATCCCACTGCATTATCTCATCGGCGCCAACGAAGCGCCGCAGAATCCGCTCATCACTGATCCAAGTCTGGCCCCCCGTCCTGTGCACTGTACGTTCAACACTAGCTAGGGCTAGCGCAGCTCCCGTTTTCTGCTGAATGATGGGGTGGTTCATTCGGGAGTTCAGGAGAACGACTCATCGTAACGTCACTGTTGTTGCGGCTGGCGGTATCGAGGACGTTGCGTGTGACTTCGTAACTCGAAGATATTGATCACCACTCTCTCGCCTATCGGCCGAGCAAGCGCGAACAACCTCGGCCCCTCACTTCCCAAAATCACTGGCGTATCGAGGAGTGTATGCCACACACCGGTGACGTCCTTGTAGGATGCTACGGAACTTTCCGCACGGTGATACATGCCAGAGGTAAACGGGACGACCAGGTACCTGTCGTGGCTCCAGATGCCGATAGCGCGCTGGGATGCTTCCACCCACTCCATCAGGGCAGATGCACTCGTGATTGGGTTCTCAGGGAGAGAAGGAGCTACGTACCCCTCCGGACGGATCGCCCATGATTGAACGTCGCCGGACATCTCGTCGAGCGCCCAAATGGAGTCCAACAGGGAGAACGACACGAACGGCCCATGCTCGCCCATTGCAATCGATACGTTGCGGATCGAAAACCAGTCTTGGTGGTTCCGTTGACGCCGCGGGCGGGCGCTGGCAAGCGGCAGATACTCAGCGGTGATCACGCCCAGTGTGTCCAGCTTGAACAACACGTTGTCGCTGTGACTGCCCGGTTGCGCTATTCCAGTCAACCAGTATGCGCCTTGCTCAACAACCTCGATGCTATGGGGGACCAACCCAGGTGGCAATCGTATATTGCGCTTCAGCCCCCCGGACCGCGAAAAGATCGAGATCAGTCGCCGCTGAATGTCCACGACGTGAATGTCACCTCTTTCGTCGAATCGGGCGTGCGTTGGATATTCGAATTCTCCCGCTCCTTCCCCTCGGCGCCCGAAGACCTGAAGCAGTTCTCCAGACGGAGAAAACAGCGATACACGGGCTTCAGGCGGGTCCGTGACCAGGACTTCCCCTTCTGCCGAGATATCGAGACTACCGATGCCAACGATGGGAAGGTTGGGAGGTTGTTCCAGTTCCAACGAATCCACAAGAACGAAGGCCTCCTCGAACATCATCGGAGGTAGCACGACGCCCGACGACTCACACCCTGGCAGCGATACGGAGAGTAAGGCTGTGACAGAGACCGTTGATAATCGTGGCAGACGTCCTAGCTGAGACACGGTCCACCAACAGAGCCGGTTGCCGACCGCTGACATTTCATGGTCCAGGACTCCGGGAAGGTGGCTCGCATGCTCACTGCTGGGGCGCCTCATGGAGGTGATGGTGGACCTCCCGGAAGGCGTTTCCTCCCGTAAGGCCCCGCAAGCTAAACGTATCTCGCGGATGCCCGCAAAGGGGCGTGGGAGCACGGAGTGGCCGGTTCCTGACAGATTCTAAACCCTACCCCCCCTCACCTCCCAAACCCCCTGCCCCGTCCCCGCCAGCGCCTCCTTGTCCACCTTGCCCACGGAGATGTGCGGCATCTCGTCGCGCACGTCCACGCACCAGGCGTGCAGCCGAGCGGGGTCCAGTTGCGCCCCGCCACTCTCCACGACCACCGCCTTCACCTCCTCCTCGCCCATGCGGGACGGGACGCCCAGCACGAACGCCTCCGCAACCGCCGGGTGCTCCTCGATCAGGCGCTGCAGCTCCCACGCGCTCACATTTTCTCCCCGCCGCCGGATGAAGTGGGCCTTGCGATCGACGTAGAAGATCCAGCCGTCGTCGTCCCGGTAGCCGACATCCCCCGTCCTGAACCAGCCGTCCGACCACGTTTCCCGGGTGGCTTCTTCGTCACCCTCATAGCCCAGGAAGATCACGTCGTCGCGCTTCGGGCGGGCGAGGATCTCGCCACGGATCCCGGGTGGCAGCGGCGCCCCATCCTCGTCCGCGATCCGCATCTCGAAGTCGGGCGCGGCCACCCCGCAGGACCCGACGGGCTGCCGGTACCCCGGAACCGGCACGGTGAGCGGCTCGGCCTCGGTCATTCCGTAGGTGTCGATGATCCGGATGCCGAGCCGTCTCTCGGCTGGCCGATGAAGTTCAGGCGTCATCGGGCCGAAGATCCCGAGCCGCAGGTGCTCCGTGGCCGCGCGCTCCTCCGCCGTGACGGGCAGTTCCCACAGGATGCGCGCAATGGCCGGCAGTCCCGATATGAGGGTCGCCGAGCAGTCGCGCACCTCGGTCCAGAACCGCGAAGCCGAGAAGCGAGGCGTGAGGCCGACCGAAGCACCCGAGACCGCCGCGGTCATCGTCATGTGAAGCTGGCCCGCGATGTGAAACAGGGGCATCCAGCCATGGATCACATCCGAGGATCCCATCTCGACGGCTTCCGCCAGGTGAGCCGCGCCCCGGCAGAGCTGGTTGTGGGGGATGACGACGGCCTTGGAACGGCCGGTGGTCCCCGACGTGAACATGATGGTCGCCGGATCGCCGGGTGCCGGGTCGGGTCCCGTCCACGGCGTGGCCCGTTGGGCTTCCTCGCCCCCGATCCAGCGGTCGTCCGGCCCGCCGTCCACGACGACGACAGTGCGGATTCCAGCATCCGCCGGATCCGGGATCGACTCAAGCGCGGAGGCCTCCGTCACCAGCACATGGGCCCGTGACCGACACAAATGGTCGGCGAGCAGCGCCCCCCGGTGCCCACGGTTCAGCGACACGTACGTGCATCCCGCAGCGTGGGTCCCGAGCCACGCCCAGACAGCCTCGGGCCGGTTGTGCATGTACCCCGCGACCCGCCCTCCGTCCGGTTCGGCACCCAGCTCCCGCAGGAACCCGGCCCAGCGCCGGATGACCTTCCACGCTTCGGCATAGCTCCACGTCCGGTCCTCCCAGATCAGGAACGGCCGCTCACCGCTCCGATCGGCGCGCGCGCGAAACACCTGGGGCGTGCTCGCACTCTCGGCGCCGACCAGCATCGACAGGCGATTGATTCCCGACACTGCCGCAGGTATGGTCCCCTCCTTCGTGAGCCCGGATTCGCTCCGGGCCGCGCATGTTCAAGCACCAGACAGGAATACCGATCATGTCCGACCCTCTCAAGCTCGAACGCCGCGGCCGCGTGCTCGAAGTTACCCTGGACCGACCCAAAGCGAACGCGATCGACGCGGCCACGAGCATCCGCATGGGCGAGGTGTTCTGCAACTTCCGCGACGACGACAGTCTCCGGGTCGCGATCCTGACCGGAGCGGGCGACCGCATCTTCTCGGCCGGGTGGGACCTCAAGGCGGCTAGCGAGGGCGAGCACGAACGCATGGACTACGGGCCCGGCGGCTTCGGTGGGATCACCCAGCTCTGGGACCTGGACAAGCCGGTCATCGCAGCGGTGAACGGGCTGGCGGTGGGCGGCGGATGCGAGCTGATGCTGGCGGCCGACCTCGTGGTGGCGAGCGCGGACTCCGAGTTCTGGTACCCGGAGGCGCGTCTGGGGAACGTGGCCGACGCGGGCGGCGTGCAGCGTCTTCCGCGCAAGATTCCCGTGAACGTGGCGATGGAAATGTTGATGACCGGCCGCCGGATGTCCGCCGCCGAAGCGCAGCGTTGGGGGTTGGTGAACTGGGTCATGCCGGGCGATCAGGTGCTCGCGAAGGCCCGTGACGTCGCCGACGGACTGGCCCGGAGTGCGCCGCTATCGCTCCGGGCGATCAAGGAAGTCGTGCGGGGAACCGAGGATATGTCCGTCCGGGACGCGTTCGGTGCGATTCACGCGGGTCGGTTCCAGATCTACGAGCGCATGCTCGCCTCGGAAGACCACGAGGAGGGGCCGCGGGCCTTCGTGGAGAAGCGGGAGCCGGACTTTAGGGGGCGCTAGCTCCTCGAGCGACAACCGAATTGACAAACGGAGACGGATTGTGAAACCACCCCTCGTCGTTGCACTTGGTGTCATTGCTTGCACTCCCGCTGTAGTCAACGGCCAGGAGTCCGAGCCACCCCTCCGGTTCGTTGAGGCACGGCAGCTCCACGGGCGCCAGGAGGGCCGCTCGGCATGTGTTTGGCGATTTGCGCTCAGTGGCTGTCGATCGTCATGGTCGCGTTTTCGCGGCCGATGGCCAGGCGTTGGTGGTTTGGCAGTTCGATGGTGGCGGTGAGCTCGCCGACTCCATCGGTCGCCAGGGGGAGGGTCCTGGAGAGTTCGAGTCATTGGACAACATTCAGTCGCTGGGCGATACGCTCTATACGTTCGATGCAACCCTCCAGCGCCTCACCGCGTTTCCGACTTCCAACGGCCCCAGGGGTTCGGTTCGAACGATGTCCTTTCGTGGTCGGCGGGGGGTAGTGTCCGCGTGGGTGAATCCGGCTGACCGGTCCATCGTGTATTCCGCGAAAGCGCCCATCGTGACCGGTTGGGAAGTCACACAGGACCGGACGACGGTTCATCGTGCGCCCGGTGATGCACTCCTCGTCGAGTCCTACGGCGACTCGTTGCTGCACATGCCGATAGACGAACGGCTGATCACGGTCCGCCCGGGCGTGTTTGGAATGACCGAGCCCATGCCTTTCGGGCGTTCGTCGATCATTCGGTTGGGGCCGGACGGGACGATCTACCACCTCTGGACGGGTCAATTGGACATCTTCGCATACGGCCCGAATGGCGGATTGGCATACACCGTGCCGCTTCCTGGTCACGTGTCGCGGGCGGTGTCGTCACAGGACATCGACCGTCTCCTGGCCTCGGTGCGTGAGCATCCGGCTCCTCCCGCGGTCCGGGATGCAAACCTCCGCCGCATTGAGAGCGCCAGAGACGAAAACCGGCTTTCGTCCCACTGGCCGGTAGCCACGGACTTCGTGGTTGACGAGCGCGGGCGGCTCTGGGTGGTCCTCGTCACAGAACGGGACATGATCCGGAGAACCGACATCGGTGGCCATCGCTATTCGTATGCCCCCCCGGACGGTGGAGGACGGAGCCTCGCGGTCTTCGACCCGGAGAGTCGAACCTGGCGCACCGGGTCGCTGCCTGTCGAAGGGGAACTTGTAGCGGTGCAGAACGGCCAAGTCCATGTTCTGACTACAGACGAGTTGGGCGTCCAATTCATCAGGGTGTTTCGAATCGAATGACTGAACGGACGCGCATGCCGGTCTTGGCACTTATCGTATCTACCTTCGTTCCCGGCGGGATGCCCATCGTCGCGGCCCAGGAGCGCGACCTGTCTCATCAACTGACGGTCACAGAAGTGTGGGACTACGCCGGAAGCACAGAACTCGGCGGGTTCTCCTACATCGACGGCCTTGGCGAGGCTGGAAACGGAACCATCTGGATTTCGGACGCGTCTCCAGGATGGGGAAGGGTGGTTCTGTACAACCCATTGGCCGACGAAGCAACGGTGGTGGGTCGACCAGGGGAGGGACCTGGTGAAGTGTTGTCAACGACGATCATCGCGATTGATCCCGATGGCAATGTCGCAGTATACGATCTTGCCCGTAGCAGCATAGAGTTGTACTCCCCTACGGGCGAACCAGTGCGCCGCATCCAACTTCCGCTTCGCGTGACATGGGTCAAGGGGTTTGTCATTCTGCCTTCTGGTGACTTCGTTCTCAGCGGCGGCATTGTCGGAGTCAATTCAGCCATCCATCAGTTCAGCCGGGAAGGCAAGTTTCTCCGCAGTTGGGGAGAAGCAGCGCAGGCCGACAACTGGGAAGCCAAGATAGTAGGCGCAGGTGGTGCGCTGCACGCGCTACCTGACGGCTCGCTCCTGTACTCCCAGGGGGCTCCCCACCGCATTACCCACTACGTGCCGACGGACGAGGGTTGGAGCGAAAACCATATCGCAGCCGTTCCAGACCTGTTGGACGCCCCGGGAGATGCGGTCATCGTGGAGGGCGTTGAGGATGGTGTGCCGTATACCACCTACTATGTCACCTACCCACAATCCCGCGGGGTATTTCAGATCGGTGAGGGATTGATCCTGAACGTTATTGTCGCTGCGGATGATGGACAGTCGATCTGGCAGCTGTTCGACCCCGACCGGACCACCGCAGATGGCCACAGTACTCTGATCGCTGAGACGCGAACCCAAGCGTATGCGCCTTGGTTCAAGTCCCAGAACGGCGACATCCTGGCCGTACGCACGAATCTCGACACCGACGTGCCCACAGTGGTTCGATTGCGCTTGGCATGGACGGTGTCCGACGCGAACCCACGCGCGGTCTTCGCCGCCGGGCCTACTCCCGCTCACTCCTTTCGCAACCGCAGCTTCGCGATCCGCCACGGGGGAAAATCCTTGTTCATTAGCAGGTAGAGGAACCGACCACCGCCGAGCACCCTCGACCCCACCGGTAGCGGAACATCCCCGTGGAGCTTGGCGCCGGTGTGACGGTCGTACACCTCGAGAGAGAAGTGCAACGGGCGGAACCTCGTTGGCCGCGTGGAGTCGAACCGAGCCTGCGTGAGGACAAGACGGGACCCGACAGCATCCACCCTGTCAATCACGTCGAAGCGGGAAAAAAAATCGGACAAGGTTGTGTAGTCTCGAGGATCGGAGAAAGCGCCCCGCTCCAGGACCGGTATTGGTCGGAAGGACGCTGACGGCACCCCCATCGTGCCCACGGTATCCCCGCTGCCGTTCAGGATCGAAACCGGATACCTCAGACTGGACATCACGAAAATCGAATCGCCCGCGACGGCCATGGGAAACCTCACGTAAGAGCCCCAATATGGCCTCTCGATCTGGACGAACGGAAACTGGTATGAGCTCCATGCCACCGCACCGCCCGTCAGCCGATGAACCAACGCCGGACGCCTCAAAAGCCGAGAAAAGCCCTCGTCGCCGTCTGAGATCTGCATATGCAAGACGAGATCCGCATTCATTGACCGGACGTCGTAAGGAACTCCGGGCAAGGACACCAGCCTGTCCGGCTGCAGGTCCTGGGTGAGGTAGGTCAATCCTTGAAGTCGACGGTCAACCACCACGACACTACCGGAAGGGCCCTCCGCCACGCCGTCGATTCGGCGGAACTCGAACGGACCTTCGCCGAACCGACCAAACGCCGCTTCAAGGCGCCCGTCCACGGCGTAGCTGCGCACTCTCGGGAGCAATCGGTCGGCAATCAAGAAGCCACCGTTCGCCCGCTCCGCAAAGGCACCAATCTCGGCGATGGAGTCGGCTGCGTCTTCTCCTAGTTCGAGGACGCCCTCAACGGAGAAGACATCATCGAGCGTCGCTTGGCCGGCCGGTGGCGATCGCACCCGCGATTCCCCGCAAGACGCCAACAGTAGTCCTACCGCGAGTAGCCCCACGGCCGGGAAGGTGCGCTTGGGAGCACGGAATGGCCGGGAGGGGCAGGGGCCCATGGCCTTCGTCGAGAAGCGGGAGCCGGACTTCAAGGGTCGTTGACACCCAGGCCTTCGACTTCGACCAGTTGGATTCCGTCGATCGTGTCCTCGTCCCAAATCAGCATTCTGCCGGGGGCGCGTTCATCAAACACAGCGCTCACCCCCGGATACCCCGTCAGCTGCCAGGCTTGCTGGAGCACGCCTCTTGAGTCGTAGCGCTCAATGGACCGAAGGTTCTCGCCCCTCACCCTCACCACCAACCCACCAATGGCCAGGAGCCCCTCCCCGCCAAGAGGCAGGAAATCCTGCATCGTGGTGAGATTGAATGCCTGTTGTCCAAAAGGAGGACCGAGGTCAATGCGCACGGCCTCTTCGAGCATGTCCACCAGGTCATCATGGACACAGCGCTGGACGATCTGTTGCGGCTGCGTGCCCAACCTCCAGATCGGACGGTGCTCGTTCTCGCCGGGGCCGAACACGATCGAGGAAGGCGGATTCCCGTCTACCACCACCACATTGGCGGAGTCCAGCCGCCCCAGGCCCACCGGGTTCTCGTACTCCATGGGGCCAGGACCGTCCCTTCCCCAGCTTCGGACTCTCCGAAGGTCAGTGTCCAGCTCCAGAACCTGCCGCTCATACTTGTCGTAGACGAGCCAGCCGCTGGACGTTCGGGCAACCTGACCAGGGTAGATTTCCTCGTTGTGCGCAACTACCCGTACGGCCAGGTCCGATCGATCGAGATCGCATGCGTCCGTGTACTTCGCGGGGATTGTCACGGAGAGGTCCTGGGCACTCGCCACCCGGGTACTCGCAACAACTACAGCGAGAGCGACGGCCCCGATCTGGAAGGATTTCGTCAATATCATCGGTGTGTCTTCCTCTCGTTTGAGGGTGCTGATTCTACCCGCCGATAGCTCGCCGGTCGCCCGGATTCCGACTATGGATCGGTAGTCCTCCTCCCAACCACCTTCGCCATCGCCCGCCGAACCCTCTCCACGACCTCCTCGTCCTCCTCCGTGATCCCTCGCACTGACAGCACGATGTCCGGCGAGATCTCGATCCGAGTCCAGGTGTTCCGTGTTCCCGGTGATTCCTCGTTGCGACGTCGGGCAACCTCCTGCAGATGCAGCAGGGAGTCGGCGAGAACGGATTCCACTCCGTAGGCAGCGACGCGCTCGGCTGCCCCCTCCGGGAGCTCTTCCCGCACCAGTCGGGAACTTTCGCGCAACACGCCCTCGCTGACCCCTTCGCCCGGCTCGCCAGCGGCGTGCGGCGGAAGTTGCGAGAAGACCTGAGGCACATCCGCCTCACGCTGTGGCGCGGCACCGAACTCTCGCTCCTCATCCGCCTCCAACTCCCGCAGCCCGGCGGTCCGATACACCTCATCGGCCACCGGCTCCTCCACATCGGCCATGTCCGCAGGGGCTCGCGGCCGCGACATCCGCCGCTCCGGCGACCTCATCCGCCCTATCGGCCTCTCCGCCTCCCCCCCACCCCACCGCTCCTCCAGCGCCCTCCGCCTCATCCCCGGAGCCCGAAACGCCGTCGACGGCTCCGCCACCAGATCCGGGCTCACCGCGATCCGCCCATCCGCCACCCCCGCGATCAGCGCCGGCGGCACCCGCTCGAACACCTTCCTCATGTCGCTGAGCGACACGGCAGGCACCTCCCCCTCCTCCTCCGCCTCCCTCACCCGGCGAATGAACAGCAGACGATCCCGCACGAGCTTCGGATAGCGGGTCCGGGGTCCACGCCGCCCCACCTTCGGCAAGAGCCCCTCCTGGACGTAGTACGCGATCGTCCTGCGGTCGAACCCCGTGTCGTGTTCCAGTTCTCTGGCCGTGTAGCTCGGCATCGAATCCCCCACTCCCAACTGTCATTCACTGGATACTACTGTTGACTTACTGGTGATTTCCGTTTACTGTTGAATAGCTGGTCACTACTGACAATATAAAAGGAGCCTCAACGTGGACCACGTCAAGACCGCCATCTCCAGTCTCAAGCTCGCAGAACCGACGACCCACGGGGGATTGAGCATCTTCCCCCTCACGTCCGGCCTGGACAGCGACCTCGGCTACCTCCTCCTCGAAGAGGGGTTGCGCAAGGGCCTCGTCGCCATCCGCGAAGTGTCCGAGGGTGGCAGCGTGCCCGAACTCACCGTCGAGAACCGGGCGGACCTGCCCTTGCTGATCGTCGACGGAGAGGAACTCGTCGGCGCCAAGCAGAACCGGGTCGCCAACCTCACCATGCTGCTTCCGGCGGAGAAGACCACGATCATCCCCGTGTCGTGCGTGGAAGCGGGCCGCTGGTCGTACAGCAGCCGCGACTTCGGCGTGACCGACCGGGTGCAGAACGCACGGGGCCGGGCAGAGAAGCTGGCCGACGTGCGGGAGTCGATCCGCCACAGAGGCAGTCGGCGCTCCGACCAGGGCCGGGTGTGGGACTCCCTGGCGGAAGAGTCCGAGTCGCTGGAAGCCGCTTCCCCGACCGGCGCGATGAGCGCCATGTTCGATCGCCACCGGGAGACGCTCGACGACTACGTCGAAGCCGTAAGCCCCCTGCCCGGCCAGATCGGCGCCATCTTCGTCGTCCACAATCACCGCTACGGCCTGGACCTCTTCGACCAGCCCGAGACCTTCGTGAGGTTTCTCCCCAAGCTGGTCCGCAGCTACGCGATCGACGTGCTGGGGCGCCGGTCCGGGCAGGGCGGCGCGGGCGCGCCGGAAGCCCAGGCGTTCCTCGACCGCATCCTTGGCGGCACCTGCGACGACCACCCCGCCGTCGGCCTCGGCCGGGACGTGGGAATCGTCGGCGAAGGGTTGGTCGCGGGTGCGCTCGTCGCCAACGAAACGGTCGTCCACCTGACCGCCTTCGCCAATGCTCAGCACCGGCGCCGGTCCGACGACAGCCCCACCGGCCGCGGCCACCAGGCGCGCTACCCCAGCCACCGCCAGAGGCAGGACGCGATGCGGAGGCGGTATCCCAGGCGGTAACACCCCGCGCAGGGGGCCGTGCGTGGCAATCCTCGCACGCCTCCCCATCGCGATGCCGGCGCAAAAGCCTCGCTACCGTATACCCAGGTTCAGTCCTGCGATGTCGTACCAGTCCGCCCCGCGCCACCCGATTCCATCGGCGTCGGGTTCGCGTTCCACGACGGTCACGAGTGTCGAACCGTACAGGTCGTACGCGCGGAGTCTGTCTCGCACCCTTACCGATCCCACGTACTCGATACCAACATAGATGTCGAAGTAGGAGAAGTGCGCGCGGTCCCGCTCCGTCGCGACCCACAGCCGGCCACGATCGTCATAAGCGAGAGAAGCAACCCTCAAGTGGTTCCTCTTCGGGGTCTCCTTGTATGTACTCACATCAATTCGAAAGGCACTACGGGAATTGCGGAATTCGATCTCCGCAACATCGCGTTCGTTCGGAAACTCTTCAACGTAGGTCGGAGACTTGATGATGGTAGGTGCAGGATCGTCACGACCCTCGAAGAACACGAGTTCCCGTTGGCAAGCCGGGAAAGTCCAGCCGCCCCCAGGCGACGCTACCCCAAGCGCCACACCACTGGGACATTCCGTTTCGACCTCCGTATCGAGTCCTGGACGTTCCCAGAGTGTCTCGCCCGAAGCTACATCGATCTCAATCGGTGTTACTTCCGACCCCCCACCGAAATGCTGCCCCAGGATTGTCGTTCCGAAGGGCGCCGCAGGCTGCAGGGACGCAACGGGTACCGTGACTTCCGACACCATCGCTCCGCTGGGCGCGAAAACAGTGAGCCGATTCCTCGAAATCGTCCCGATCGTGCCGCCTGGACCACGCACCAGCTTCGGCGCACTGGGGAATTCGCCCGGACCCTCCCCCTTGCGGCCGAATATCCCGACCACCGACCCATCCCGCCCAACGCATTCGACCCGCATTTCATATGAGTTCGTCACGCACACCACGTTGTCGTCAACCAATGTGCCGTCGCTTCGGCTACTGAACGGAACTGGTGCCGAAGCGACGGGATCCAGGAATATCGTCGGTTTCTCTTCCGGGGCGGAATCACAGCCAGCGGTGGCGGCCACCAAGACGATGGCCGCCACGCTTGCAAGCTGTCCGCGTGACACGGGGCTTACTCTGTTAGCAGGCGGTGCTAGCACTCGTCCGCGACCGACCGATGGTCAACATGATGGTGAACAGCGCGGCGCTCTTCAGCCTGGTTGGTGTCAGACATGATTCACTCTCTCCGGAGTTGAGGCAGATGCCCGCAGGATAGCCCACGGGCTGCCCTGCGGGGGCTACGGCCCACCGAACGTCACCTCGTCGATTCGGTACCAGTCGATCGCTCGCCGCGCGATTCCGTCGACGCCAGGCTGCCGGTCAACCAGTACCGCAAGCGTCCCGCCGAGGATATCGTAGCCAACCAGCCGGTCTCTGACGCGGACGGTACCCATGTATTCGGTGCCTTCATAGACATCCAGGTACGAGAATCGGTCACGGTCCCTGGTGGTCGCAGTCCAGAGCCGTTCCCGGTCGTCGTAGACGAGCGGATGACCGGCCGGGAACCACCCCTTCGGTGTTTCCCGGAAACCCGCCAGGTACGGTTCCAACGCCGATTTCGGCAACGACATGCCGGACCTGCGGCCAATGCTTGAAATGCCTTCACCGTAGTCGTCCACGTCACGCTCGTTCGGCAGCTCTGCCACGTAGGTCGGTGGCGTGATCGCGGTTCCATGGACGTCATCGCGGTCGTCGATAAACACGAGTTCGCTCTGGCAGGAGCGGAAAACGTAGCCGCCGCCGGGGATGGGCCGTCCGGGAACCACCCTTCCGCATTCGCTCTCGATCAGGTCGTCGAGTCCATCACGCGCCCATAGGACCTCCCCCGAGGCGACATCCACGTCGGCCAGCACGGCGAGGCCCACTACGGTGTCGCTAGGCAAAGCGAGGTAGTAGCCATTGATCACGCTCCCGAACGGGGCTGCGGGCAGGAAGAGCCGCGGCACCGGCGTCTCGGACAGCCGGACACCATCGGGTCGAAAGACGGTCATCCGCCCCGCGCGCATATCGAACACTCCGATCGTGCCGTCCGGCCCGCGCTCGAGTGAGCCCAGGCGTTGGAATTCCCCTGGTCCCTCGCCTTCTCTCCCGAAAGCTCCCACCACCGATCCGCCCCGGTCGCTGCAGCGGACCCGGACCTCGTAGGAGTTGATTACGCAGGCGGTGTCCTCGTCCACCAGGGTAATCTCGGTGTTTGTACTCAGCGGCGCCGGGATCGCAGCCACAGGACTCAGCCGCACGAGGGACTCGACCGCCTGCTCTGGCGCGCAGCTGACGGAAGTGGCCAGAATCAACGTGGCCTTCAGAGCGTCGCGGAATCGGCAGCATGTCGGAACGCGGAGCGTAGAGCGCGGACGCGGGTACCTCATGGCACGACTCCTAAAGCGATAGTTGATCGGGACTGCGATAATTCTAATGGTGAACCAGGCGTCCAGTAACCCGATGGGCAAGACGCCAACGACACTCCACGGACTGTGGGCCGCAGCGCTGGCGCTGGCAGCCGCGGCCGGCTGCGACGGAGGCGAATCCCGGTCGGCTACTCAGCGAGATAGTGCGGCAATCCGGGTCGTGGAAAACACCACACCTGCCTGGGGAACAGATCAAGGCTGGCGGATAGAGCCGATTCCGGAAATTGCCATAGGATCAAGGGCGATCGTGGGTGGTCGGGACGATGTTGCTTTTCAACGCGTACAGGGTGCCCAATTCCTCTCGGATGGTCGAATCGTCGTTGCGGACGCAGGTTCCCGCGACGTGATGGTGTTCGACACCGCCGGTACGCTTGTCACGCGTTTTGGAGGGCGCGGGCAAGGGCCGGGAGAATTCCAGTCCATCGTCGCGGTTCACGTATGCGGCGAAGACTCCATCGCCGTTGTCGATTCCCGCCAGACTCTCCACCTCTTCGACGGGGCTGGGACGTTCATGCGCCGGGCACAGTTTCGATTGGGCGAACGGTCGGCGTCGCTGCAAGGAGTATCGACGAGCTGCCGACGAGCTTTGGTGCAACAGCGCATCCGGCAGCCCCCCTTGGATCGTCTCGGCCTTACCGAGGATGTCTTTGCGTGGGTCGACCCATTCTCTGAAGCCGTCGACACAGTGACGACAGCTGAGCTACTCGAGGCGTGGACCCGGAGTCTCGACGGGGCTGCGCGTCCGTGGGTCATCCCCTGGGGCACCTCTTCGCGCACGCTGGCGACAAGCAAGGACCAGCTGGTACTGGGGAATGGGCGAGTGTCCGAGTTCCGACGATACGATTCCACCGGTGGACTCCAGTCGATTGTTCGGTGGGCAAAGGTGCCCCGGCCGGTCGACGCGAGGGACCGTCGGCGCTATTCCGAGTTCCGTTCGGAGTTTCTCGCCTGGGCACCCGACGAGGAAGAAACCCGGCTGCTGTTCCCGGCTCTCGACGAATACCCGGAGGTCCCGGCACACAAGCCGCTTTTCGACCGGATCCTGCTGGATGACCGGGGAGGGATCTGGGCACGCGTCTTTCCTGAGGAGTCCTTCGGCCTCTTCGACTCGCGCCTCCAGGACGCCCCGGTCTTTGTGGAGACCTGGACGGTGTTCGACTCGGCTGGAGTCTGGCTGGGCGATCTCACCTTGCCGGAGCGGTTTGAGCTTCAGGCCATTGGCAGGGATCGGCTTCTGGGGGTATCGAAAGACTCCTTCGACACGGAAACGGTTCAGGTGCTGCGGATCGAGGCTGCCCGGCCTGGCTGACGTGACTGAGCGCAACGGGTAGCCCCGAATTCGTCCGCCACAACAGGGCCGGCGTTGCGTACGACAGGACCGGCGGCGCCACCCCCCTTGCCCCCCGGACAGGGCATGCTACGATTGCAGTCCACCCGCCGAACACTGCACTCCCCGGATCCCCGCCTCACTCCTCAACTCCACCACCTCAATGGCCCAAGACACCATCTTCTCGAAGATCGTCCGCGGTGACATTCCGGCGGACATCGTGCACCAGGACGACCTCGTCACCGCCTTCAGGGACGTTCGTCCCCTCACTCCCACGCACGTCCTCGTCGTGCCCAACCGCGCGATTCCAACGCTCGCGCATGCTTCGGCCGACGACGAGGCAGTGTTAGGTCGGATGGTCCGCGTGGCAGCGGACATCGCGGAGAGGGAGGGGATCGCCCAAGACGGCTACCGCGTCATGATCAACTGCGGAGACCATGGCGGGCAGGAGGTCTACCACTTGCACCTGCACCTGCTGGGCGGGCGGCCCTTGGGACCGATGCTGGCTCGGTAGGGGAGATCCAGCTTGGCTTCCCGGATCCCGCAGACGACCCCGGCCCGGCGTCTCGCGCGCCCGCACCTGGCGGCCATTGCCCTCGCCACCATCGCGGCGCCCACCACCGCCCAGACTCGGCCCGCGCTCGACCGCGTCCTCGCTTTCCCCACCCCGATCCCCGGCGAGGAACTGCAAGCCGACCGGGGTGCTGCCGGCGCCTGGCACCGGATCCGCAAGCTCACGACCACGGCCAGCATCCTCCATGTGACCGCCCACCCCGACGACGAGCACTCCGGCATGCTCACCCTCGCAAGCCGCGGGTGGGGCGCCCGCACCGCGCTGCTCAGCCTGAACCGCGGTGAAGCAGGCGCGAACGCCATCGGCCCCGAGCTCTTCGACGCGCTGGGGCTGATCCGCACACGCGAACTCGTACTCGCGGGACGCTACTACGGCCTGGACGACCTCTACTTCAGCACAGCGGTCGACTACGGCTACTCCAAGTCGGTCGGCGAGGCGTTCCGGAGTTGGGACCGCGAAGCCGTGCTGGAAGACATGGTCCGGGTGATCCGCCTCAACCGCCCGCTGGTGGTCGTGTCGCGCTTTCACGGGACGCCGCGGGACGGGCACGGGCATCATCACACGGCGGGGCTGCTTACCCCCGAGGCGGTCGCCGCGGCGGCCGATCCCGAGCGCTTTCCGGATCAGATCTCCCTAGAGGGGCTGCGCCCGTGGCGGGTCCTGCGCGTCTATCGCGGGGGCGTGCGGGAAGGGGAGCCGTATCATGTCACCGTGGACGCGAACGAGTACAACGCCTCGCTGGGCACGAGCTATCAGCGATTCGCCAGCCTCGGGCTCAGCCTGCAGCGGTCGCAGACTTCAGGGCGCATGC
The DNA here is from genome assembly GCA_965206455.1 of Longimicrobiales bacterium. GTDB lineage: Bacteria > Gemmatimonadota > Gemmatimonadetes > Longimicrobiales > Gaopeijiaceae > Bin94. The sequence goes on from CBDBJS010000001.1 coordinate 199,628, forward strand.
GGCGCGGCGGCGGGCAGGTTTACCGATATGAGTTGCTCGCAGAGGCCGGTGATCGGGCCGGAAGCGGCGAAAATCCCGACTTTGTCCGCCAAAATCGGGCCGAAGTGGCGGACAACTTCCCTTTTGGGCTCGATACGAGGCTTACGGGACTGTCCGCACTGGTGGGCGAGCAGGTCGGACAGGAGATCGAGAGGGGGCTCGCCGAAGTGCAGGCCGTGATCGACGAGGCGTTGCGCGGCTTCGATTTCACCGCCCCGGAGGCTTCGGTCACCGGACTGGCGCGCGGGCTTGTGTTGCTTCGTTCCCTGATGGAGAGGGCGGACATGCCGCCGGAGACGGGATTCCACCTGGCCGTGAAGGAGCGGCAATTCCAGGACGCGATGCTTGCGGCGGCCGGGGTGGAGGTACGAGCCGAGCTGGCCAGCGACGCCGGTGGCGCGGTGGTCGTGCCGGGTGAGGAGGTGGAGGTGGCCATCGGGGTGGAGAGTGTGGTTCCGGTGGAGGTGCGGGATATCGCCGTGATCGCGAGCCGGAACAGGGTGCGGGTCGCTCTCGACACGGACCATCCGGAAGCCTGGGACCCCACCCACCGCAACTTGATTCCATTCGACATGGTGTTCGATCTCCGCATTCCAACCGATGCGGACGTTGCCGGGCCCTACTTCGCCCGGGTCGGACTGGCCGAAAACCACTACCAGATCGCGGACTCGGTGGACCTGCACCTGCCGTGGCGGAGACCGGAACTCCGTGCCGAAGTCGCCATGCGGGTCGACAGCACCCTGGTCGCGACAACCGTCCCTGTGACGGGATCGGTGTCCCGGTTGCCGTACGGGTCCCTTGCCCGGCGCGTGGACGTGCTTCCCACTCTGTCGGTAGCGGTGACGCCGGTCGTGCGGGTTGTGGCGGCCGGAGACGCCGGCGCAGTCGAGCCTGCAGAGCGTGGCGACCCGGGTGCGGAGCGCGGAGGCCAGGGCGTGCCGACAACCCGGGACGTCGAGGTTCTCGTTCGGCTGGATGCCAATGCGCCGGATGTATCCGCCGAGGCCGAGCTTGAGCTTCCCGCAGGCTGGACTGCGACACCCGCGTCCATTCGGCATGACTTCCAGAGCCGCGGCGAGGTGGTCGAGATTCCTGTCACGATTCATCCACCGGTGGATTGGAGCGGCGACGCGGTAGTAGAGGTGGTCGCGCGGGTGGTGGAAGGCGCGGGTGATGGCGTGGACCCAGGCGCGCAGCCCAGCGCGGACGAGGCCGGGGAGGCCCAGCCCGGCGCCCCGCCCGAGTACCGCGAGGGCTACCAGGTCATCGACCACCGCGACCTGCCTCTCGCGCGGCTGCGGATCCCCGCGCGGACAACGATCCGGTCGGTCGCGGTGACGCCCCTGGACGACCTCGCCGTGGGGTACGTCATGGGCGTCGGGGACGAGGTGCCCGCCGCAATCGAGGCTCTCGGCGCGTCGGTGCGGCTCCTGAACGAGGCCGACTTGACCGGCGGCGAACTGGACGCGTACAACGCCATCGTCGTCGGCACGCGAGCCTATGCCGTGCGGCGGGACCTCGTCGAAAACAACCAGCGGCTGCTCGACTACGCCGGCCGGGGCGGCAACCTGGTCGTCCTCTACCAGACCCAGGAATTCGTCCCGTCCGAGATGGCCCCCTACGCCGCCTCTCTTCCCCGCGGCGCCGAGGAGGTCTCGGAACAGGATGCCCCGGTGCAGTTGCTGGCTCCTTCCCATCCCCTGCTCACGACCCCGAACCGCATCTCCGAGGCCGATTTCGACGGCTGGCTGGAGCAGCGCGGCTCCAAGTTCTTCACGGAGTGGGACCCGGCCTACACGCCGCTGGTCGAGACGCACGATACCGGGCAGGCTCCGCAGCGGGGAGTCTGGCTTACGGCGGCGGTTGGCGAGGGACGGTACAGTTACGTGGCCCTAGCCTTGCACCGGCAGCTCCCCTACGGCGTGCCGGGCGCTTACCGGATTCTGTCGAACGTGCTCTGGGCCCGCCCCGCCACCCCATGACCCTTGGCGCCATCGTGCGGGGGTGCGCCCGGTCGGCTCTCGTCAATGCTGGATTGCCACGGAACGATGCTGCCGTCTCGATGAACGGCCACCGGTGCCACGGCCATCGGGTTCTTACCAGGTCTCCGCCTACACCACCGCATGCCGGGGCGTCACCTGCTCGGAGATCTCGCCACCCGCCTCGATCTCCGCCCGGCGAAGCTCCCAGGTCTTCTGAAGGTTCAACCAAAGCTGCGGCGTCGTCCCGAAGTACCGGGCCAGCCTGAGGGCCGTGTCCGCGCTCACGCCCCGCTGGCCGTTGAGAATCATCGTCACCCGGTTGACCGGCACGCCAAGCGCCTTCGACAGCGCGTTGGCCGACAGCCCGAGCTCGTCGAGTTCCTCGCGCAGGATTTCGCCCGGATGCACCGGCCTCATGCCGTTCTTCGCGTTCATGTCACCTTCCCTTAGTGATAGTCCACGATCTCGACATCGCAGGGCCCGTCGGCGCACCGCCTGATCGGCGAAGCCGTGAAACACCGCGGGCCGCCGGTCCCTCTTCGCTGGTGAACGCCAAAGCCCCCGGCTGCGCTGCCTGCCAGGCCACTTCTCGCAGGAAACGACGGCAACCAGAAGGGCGAGACTCAAGGGCCGCATGAGCCCAGGGCCTGAAGTCCACGCGGGATGGTTTCGTCATGAGGGGCGCAACGGCTTGATTCGATCTCGCATGGGATTGATGGTAGCCTGAGGCACTCGATCCCCGCCATCGCCTCTAGTGGGACGGCATGGACGCACGTTGCGCTCACGGCGCCGCGAGGCAGATTTCGGTTCTCCACGCCCTCCGTCCAGGCGCCCGTGCCCACCCTGCCAACGCCCAAGATGAACCTGACCACCATCGACTGGGTCGTCGTCGCCATCTACGGCACGATCACCCTCGCCATCGGCCTGGGCCTCGCCAAACGCGCGGGACGCAGCGTTGAAGACTATTTCGTGGCCGGCCGGTCACTCCCCTGGTGGCTCGCGGGCACCTCGATCGCGGCCACCTGGTTCGCCACCGACGCACCGCTCGCCACCGCCGCGCTGGTCCGGCGCCAGGGCGTGTATGGCAACTGGCTGTGGTGGTACGAGGCCGCCGGCATCCTCATGCTGACCTTCTTCTATGCGCGGCTGTGGCGGCGCGCGGGTGTCCTCACCGACGCCGAGATCATCGAGATCCGCTACGGCGGTGCCCCCGCGCGGATCCTGCGCGGCTTCTCGGCCGTGTATCAGGGGCTGGTGAAGAACGCGGTCGTCATGGGGTGGGTGATGCTGGCAATGGTCAAATTCAGCAACGTGCTGCTCGGATGGGACGCCGCGCTGACCCTCTCCGTGTGTGTGGGGCTCGCCCTCGTCTATACCGTCGCGTCAGGGCTGTGGGGCGTCGTGGTCACCGACATGCTGCAGTTCGTGGCCGGAATGCTGGGTTCGATCACCCTCGCGGGGATCGTGCTGGCGCGCTTCGGCGGCCCTCCCGGGATGGCGGCCGCGATCCGGGAGGCTCCGGGCGCGCCGGCCGGGGCGCTCGATCTTGTGCCGAGCGCGGCGAACGCTTCGTCGCTCGAGTTGCTGTCGTTCCTGTGCCTGATCATGGTGCTGTGGATGAGGAGCGGGCAGGGCGACGGGTACGTCGCGCAGCGTCTCTTCGCCACCCGTGACGAGCGCCAATCCGTGCTGGCGTCGCTGTGGTTCGCCTTCGCGGGAACTGTCCTGCTGACATGGCCCTGGATCGTCGTCGGGCTGGGGTCGCTGCTGGTCTTCCCCGCCGGTGCGGGCCTCGACCCTGCACTTGCCGCCGACCCCGAACTCGCGTACCCCATGATGATCCGCGACCTGATGCCCGCCGGCCTGCGCGGCCTCATGGTCGCGACCTTCCTCGCCGCGTTCATGAGCACGATGGACACGCACCTGTGCTGGGGTGCGTCCTACATGGTGAACGATGTGTACCGGCGCTTTGTCAGGAAGGGGGAATCGGAGCGCCACTACGTCGCCGCGTCGCGGGTGGCGGTGGTGGGGCTGGCGGTGATGGCGGCGTTCGTCGCCTGGCAGATGGAGTCCATACAGCGCGGCTGGATCTACATCATCGAACTCACGGCGGGGGTTGCGGTCGTCTGGCTGCTGCGCTGGTATTGGTGGCGGGTGAACGCCTGGGCCGAGATCGCCGCGATGGCGGGTTCGGTGGTGCTCGCCAACGGCCGGATGCTGATGAACCTGGCCCAGGCCGCCATTCCCCTGCCCGCAGGCCTGCTCTCCATGGCCGAGCGCTTCTACGCTCCCGAAATGGATCTGGTCCGGGCCGTCGTGATCCTTATCGTATGTACCCTGCTCTGGCTGGTCGTGATCAACGTGACAAAACCCGAGGAAGACGAGGTGCTGGACCGGTTCCATCGGCGGGTACGACCCGGAGGATGGTGGACACCGGTCGCCGAGCGCACGGGGATCGTCTCGGCGGATCCACCCGCGAGCCGCATGTGGACCGGCTTCGCTCTGGGCGCGTTGTTCGTGTACGGCAGCCTGCTCGGCGTCGGGTGCATGCTGACCGGACGGGCCGGAGTCGGCGTGATTCTGCTGGGCGTGTCCATGGCGGCGGGGGTCTTGACCGGCCGCCTGGCCGACCAGGACACCCAGGACGCCGGGGTCCCATGAAGATCGTCACACACCCATGAAGATCGTCCTCGTAGGCGCCGCCAGCCGTGAATTCGGCCCCGCTTCCATCCGCGACATCCTGCTCAGCGACCGCCTCTGCCACGGCGGCATCGAGATCGCCCTGGTCGACATCGACCCGGCAGGCCTGCCACGCACGCAGGCCTACGCCGAATCGGTCGCGTACCGCCTGCACCGGTCCGCCACCATCACGAGTACGACTCGGCTTGCCGACGCCCTGCCCGGTGCCGGCGCCGTCATCCTCGCCATCGAGCTCAACCGCTACTTCTACTGGGCGCAGGACTTCCACGTCCCCCGCACCTTCGGCTTCCGCCAGATCTACGGCGAAAACGGCGGCCCCGGAGGGCTCTTTCACGCGCTCCGCAACATGGGTCCGACCGTAGATGTAGCACGCGCCATGGAGGCTCACTGCCCGGACGCCTGGCTCGTCAACTACACCAATCCACTGACAAAACTGTCCGAGGCCGCAGCCCGCCTCGCGGACATCCGCGTCGTCGGCCTCTGCCACGGAGTCTTCCACGGCGTGGAACAGGTGGCCCGAATCCTCGAACTTCCCCCCGAGCGCCTTGACGCCAAGGCCAGCGGGCTGAACCACTTCACCTGGTTCACTTCGGTGGTCGACCGCGAGACCGGAGCCGACCTCTATCCGCGGCTCCGCGAACGCGAGCGCGCGGGCGATCTGATGCACGATTGGGACGAAATGGCTCTCAGTCGCATCCTCTTCCGCGTTTTCGGCCGCTTCCCCAGTCCCGGCGCCAACCACATCGGCGAATACATCCGCTGGGCGGGCGACTTCCTGGGCAGCAGCGCGCTCCAGTTCTTCTACGACCCCGCCGAGGGTCACCCATGGGAGACCGGCCGGGTCCCAACCTGGATCTACAATCTGGGTGATAATCCGACCGACACGCCGCTCTTCCCGGAGAAGCCGCGGCAACGGGCGCGCGGCAACCGCGAAGAGCGGGCGTGGGCCGCGTCAAACCACCGGTACCGCCGTCGCCCGCCACCCTGGATGCTCCCGCCCACTCCCGCAACTCACTCACCTCCGCGCCATTGGCCCCGTCCGGCGAGCTCGCCGTCCCCCTCCTCGAAGGCGTCCTGTGCGGCGCCGAACGATACCTCGACGCGGTCAACGTCCCCAACGCCGGGTACGTCCCGGGCCTGCCCGACGACGCGTTCGTCGAGGTCCCGGCGACGGCGAACGGGTCCGGCCTCCACCCGTTCACAATGGAGCCGCTTCCCGAGGCAGTTCTCGCCCTGCTCCGCACGCAGACCAGCATCAACCGCCTGCTCGTGGACGCCTTTCGGGACGGGTCACGGCACACGCTGCTTCAGGCGCTGCTCCTGGATCCGACCACCGAGTCCTACCGGCAGGCGGTCAACCTGATCAACGAGATGTTCCGGCTGCAGGAGGATGTGCTGCCGGAGATGGAGTGGACCTCATGAAGGAGATTACCGCCAGAGACGCCCAGAAACGCTTCGGACGCTTGCTCGACGCCGCCCAGAACGCGCCCGTGCGCGTGACCCGGAACGGCAGAGCGGTTGGCGTGGTGATGTCGATGCAGCAGTTCGAGCGACTTCGCGGCGCCGCTTGGGGGAACCTCACCGCAACGATGGCTGCCCTGGGCAGTGAAGCATCGACCAAAGGATTGACGGAGGCCGAGCTCGAAGCGCTTCTGGACGATGAGAGCTAGTCGGGTCGGACGGCACGCCCCCGACGCAGCGGCCATACCTGAACCGACTCGAACTCCAGGTCGTCCGTCCCGTGGCCCAGGAGGTAGTCGGTCCCGATCTCAAGGATCGTCAGACCGTCGGGCGTCTCCACGAAGCCCAGCGCTCGCCCTTCCGGATCGAAGACCGTCCACAGTGGCGCGCGCGGCTCCATTCCGGGCAACGTCGCCTCGCGTACCCAGAGGTGGTCGAGAGCATCAACAAGAAGGCCGCCGAAAGCAGGCAGTCTCTCCACGAGAGGCACATCCTCCAGGCCTCCCCGGACCATCTCAATCGCCTCTTCGGGAAGTCCGGCTCCCACCAGGCTCTCTTCGATCCTCTCGTCAGCCTCGGCGCGGGTTGGCGCACGGGTCGTGAACTCACGGCGCACGATCGTGGCAAGCGAGCCGTCGGTGCCGTTATAGGCCGGGATGTGGTAGTCGTCATTCGGAGCGATGATGACGAGGTCGCCCCACGCCCCATCCAGGATCCGACGGCTGAATGGCAATCGTGCCACGGTGAACGGAATACCTTCACCGATGGTGCCGACGAAGGACTCGTCGCCGGGATGCACGCCGTACGAAAGTCGCTCCGCGCCCTCGCCATCTCGACGCTCATAGGCCACCTCCGCACGCTGATACCCTTCCCCGGACGACTCTCCGAACCGGCCGAGAAAGCTGCCGTCGGCAAGGGCAAACCGGGGCTCCAAAGGACGATCGCCGCCCGACTCCATGACGAAGGAGCGGCTGAATCCGTCCCTGGAACCGAAGACCGCAATCGACCGGTCCCGACCGTCCCACGCGACGACGGAATCACCCGGCCAGGCGTCCACGCCCGCCAGGGCCATGAACTCGCCAGGACCTTCGCCCGAGCCTCCCCACGTGGCCATGTGAACGCCGGCAGCGTCGAATACGCGCAGCTCGTTGGTCCCGGCGTTCGCGATCACGATCCGCCCGTCTGCCAGCGTCACGGCGTCGATGGCACGATAGAGCATGTAGGGTTCGTCGCCTGTCGCCTCCCCGATCGACACGGTCGGACCAGGACCGATCCTCCACGGCAACCGGGAATCGTCGGCGGGACGGGCGTTCTCGACGATCCGGACTCCGGCGTAGTCCGGGGACTGGGACGCGGGCGGCGCGTCGGGGAGCGCCCGGTCCTGACAGGCAATTGAGACCGCGGCGAGTGCGGCCAACGGGAATCTGCCCGTGTTGCCGCGTCTGGTATGCGAATGAAGCCGGCTCTGGCTGATCACGGCCCCTACCTCCCCGACCGGTCCAGCGGCCAAACCTGTACCGTCTCGACACCGAGGTCGTCGGTGGTCTGTCCCAGGAGATAGTCCGAGCCGATCTCGAGAATTGTGAGATCGCCGGGCGTCTCCACGAAGCCCAGCGCACGCCCTTCCGTGTCGAAGACCGTCCATAGCGGCGCTGGCCTTTCCATACCCGGCAGCGTGGCCTCGCGTACCCAGAGGTGGTCCAAAGCATCGGTGAGAAGCGTTCGGAACGCCGGGAGACTTTCCACGAGGGGCATGGCCGTGTAGCCCTCGCGCGTCCATTCCAGCTGCTGTCCGCTCAGGTTGGTCCGCGCCAACGCGTCATCGATCGCCTCGTCGACCTCGGCCCGGGTCGGGGCACGGTTGGCGTAGTCGCGGCGCACGATCCGGGCAAGCGAGCCATCGGAGCGGTCATAGACCCGGATTTCGTAAAGATCGTTGGAGGCGATAACGACGAGATTGCCCCACGGCGCTTCCGACAGGGTCCGGCCAAAGGGCAGATAGCCGAACGTGGGGAAGGGGCCGGCGGTGCTCATGAAGCTCTCCTGCCCGGGGTGGGCGCCGAACGAAAGCTGCACCCCGCCCCGGCCGTCCCGCAGCTCGTAGGTCACTTCGGCGCGTGTGTATCCCTCGCCGGAGCCGCGCGAGGCGCTTCCAAGAACCGTGCCGTCGCCGAGCACGAGACGGGGTTCATCGGGGCGGTTGTCGGATTCCAGGACGAAGGATCGGCCGAGGGTGCCCCCCGAGTCGAAGAGCGAAATGGCCCGGCTTCGCGCGTCCCACGCAGCTATGGAATCGCCCGGCCAGGCTGCGACCCCCGCGAGAGCGGTGAACTCCCCCGGGCCCTCGCCGGCTCGTCCCCACGTGGCCAGGTGGACGCCGGCCGCGTCGAATACGCGGAGCTCGTTGGTACCTGTGTTGGCGACAACGATTCGTCCGTCCGGGAGCGTCGCCGCATCGTTCGCGCGGTGGAGCATGTAGGCCTCGTCGCCGCTCACCTCCCCGATCGAAACCACCGGGTCGGGGCCAATCCGCCACGGCAGGCGGGCGTCATCGGCGGGGCGGGCGTTGTCGACGATCCGGACTCCGGCGCTGTCGCGGGTCTCGGACGCGGGGGCGTCCGGCAAACTGCTGTCCTGGCAGGCGGTGGCGGCGGCGACAGTCGCAAGCAGGAGGCCGATCTTCTTCACGCGGTCCGTCTCATTCCTCTCGCGGTCCATGGTTCACCTCGTCACGCCGAGCGTCCCCGATTTTCCATTCTCCCAATATCTTAGGAGAAAATGGGATTGGATCGTGGCAATGTCAACTAATTACTTAGGTGAACGAACATCAGTGAGCGGCCACCGGGGGGCCCGCCGTCGCGGAATCGTGTCAACTATAGATGACATTGTGTCAACTATAGATTACATTGTGTCAACTATAGATTACATTGTGTCAACTATAGATACATTGTGTCGACCATAGATGACATTGTGTCAACTACACCTGACATTCAATCTCTCACCACCCCCAACGTCACCCGCGACGGATGCTCCCCACCCCGGTACACCGTCTGCTCCGCAGTGACATACTGGTCGGGCGTCGCCCTGTAGGTGTCCACGAATTGCTGCGGATTCCGGTCGTACGCCGGGAACCACGAACTCTGCACGTGCACCATGATCCGGTGGCCCGCCTTGAAGGTGTGGTACCGGTCGCGCAGATCGATGTGAATCGCGGTGACTTCGCCTGGTACCATCGCCTCGGGATCCTCGAAGCTGTCGCGGAAGCGGCCCCGCATGACCTCACCGGCCAGGTGCATCTGGTAGCCGCCCATCGGCACGTCGCAGAACGCCGAGGCGGGCGCGTCGTCTGGGTAGACATCGATCACCTTGACGACCCAGTCGGAGTCCGTCCCCGTCGTGGAGACGAAGATGTCGGCGAGGATCGGCCCCGCGATCGTGAGGTCTTCCTCCAGGGGCTCGGATTGGTAAACCAGCACATCCGGCCGCGCCGATGCGAAGCGCTGGTCCTCGACCTTCCAGAGGTGCCCGAGCGTGGTGCGTTCCTCCGCCGAGAAGGGCACGGGGTTGGCGGGGTCGCTCATGTAGCTGTCGGAGCCGTCGGGTGCGGACGGCGGGTCAAAGGAAAGCGCGCCGCCCTCGTTCAGATACAGCACAGCCGGCTCGACCCCCGGCGGCGGCCAGCTGTCATGGGCCCGCCAGACGTTGGACCCGGTTTGGAAGACCAACGCTTCGGGCGCAGTCCAGTCGCCCGCACCCCGCAGATGATGCTCGAAGAACGGGAACTGGACCCCGCGCTGGAAGGTGACGGACGTCTCGTCGGTGAACTCGACGCACCCCAGGTGATCGCCCAGCATGCGGGACCAGCCACCGTGCAGCCACGGACCCGCTACCAGCGTGTTCTCCGTGCCGGGGTTTTCCGCTTCGATGGTGCGGTAGATCGACATGGGGCCGTAGAAGTCCTCGGTGTCGAACCAGCCCGCGACGTTGAGAATGGGGTGGCGGATGTCACGCAGATGCGGGAGCGCGTTCTGCCGTTGCCAGTAGTCGTCGTAGGTGTCGTGCTCCATGAAGTCGTTCCAGGCCGGGACATCGCCGTGGAAATAGAGGTCGTCGATGTTCGCCGCCGATCCCGCTTCGAGGAAGAAGTCGTATCCGGAAGGTGTCCCGTAGTCGAATGCGCCCGCCCGCTCGTCGGACGGTGCATCCCGCCGGCGCGCGTTCCGGGCCAGCCAGGAGAAGGCGTACATGATCCGGAAGGCACCGTTGTGGTGCCAATCGTCTCCGATGAACATGTCCGAGGGGGATGCCTGGGGCGACGAAGCGGCCAGTGCGGGATGGGCGTCGACCATGCCCATTGTGGTCTGCCAGCCCGGGTAGGAGATCCCCCACTGTCCCACCTTGCCATTGTGCCCGCCCACGTTGGCGAGCACCCATTCGATGGCGTCGTAGTTGTCCGTGCTCTCGTCGACTGTCGTCGGCCCCTTGGGCTTGGGCGCGAGCGGGCGGATGACCTCGAAGTCACCCTGTGACCGGAACTTGCCGCGCACGTCCTGGAAGACGAACACGTACCCTGCACGGTCGAACTCGGCAGAGGGGCCGAGGGGATTGCGGTACAATCCGGCCTCGTACGGCGCGATCGAGTACGGCGTGCGGAACAGCATGACGGGCACGGGTTCTGTCGTGAACCGGGGCGTGTAGACGATCGTGAACAGCTCCACGCCGTCCCGCATGGGCACCATGTGCTCGGTCTTGTCGTAGTTGGCTTCGAGCCAGGCCACATGGGCCGCGTCGCCGCCATTCGCGGCCTCGCGGGTGCGGTCGGCGAACGGCACGGCGCGATCCGCCTGATCCGCCTGGTCGGCACAGCCCCAAGCGCTCAATGCTATGAACAGCGCTATTCCACCCTGCACCCGCTTGTACACGAACATGGCTCACCCCCGACTACGGTCTGCTGACGTGTCGCGACCATGCCAACACTGACACCGGGCCCCGATCCCGTATAGTTTTCTCAAGTTGCGGGTGACCGTAACACCACCCCTTCAGCCCGGCAGGAGGTCGTGGATCCGCATCTGGTCATGGTTATTGAACTTACGAGGTTCGCTGGCCGGATTCCAGCCTCCCAGCTCGCAAAGCACCTTGAGCGGCTGGTCCATGAGGTCCGGAGCAAACTTCCGCCTCAGCGAGTGCCAGCCCCTGCCGGGCTTCGGCTCCAGACCTGCGAGCCTCTCGGCCTTGTCCCACCATCCTTGGGCCAACGCGGCTCCCATGCAGGCCGAGGGATTCCTGGGCGCGGGCAGCACCGGAGCCTCCCCGCCCATAGGGATCGGACTGCGCGCCTCGCTCAACGCGGCGATAGCCTCGGCCGTGACGGGCGTAATGTGATGCACGTCCGCTGGCCGGGAGGTCCGGGCGCGTTCACGCTGGTGCCGAAAGGGGTACGGCCTCCATCTCGCGCGGAGGCATCGCGGGTCCTCACCGCTCGATCGGGTAGACCTTGATCAGAGTTTCGTCATGGGCGCCCTTTGCCCGGACGAGTACCCGGTCCTCCGAAATATCCAGAATATCCAGAATGCGCAGGCTCGCGGGCATCGCAATCCGCTTCTTCCGTTCCCACGCCTCGTTGAACCCGACCCAGACCACTTGGTCCTGAAACGGGTCAGGGTACTCCCGGATCCATAGAAGGCCGTCGGCGCCGCCCTTCATAGCGGAAAAAGCGGGAAGGGTGGGGCGGGCCGGTAGGTCCTCAAGCAGGCGGAGGCGGAACTCCGTTATGACCTCAAGGAAGTTCCTTCCGCCGATGAATATCTGGCCCGGACCTCTACTCTCAAGGTGCAGCCGTGTCGTATCTCTGACGAACCGCACCCAAGCTCCCTCCGCGCGCTCTCGGGGCTGCTCGAATGAGACTTCAACGGCGGTCCCTGCCTCGTCGTAGCGCGTGATCGTGATCGAGTCGGTCGTTGCCAGGTAGGCGTAGCGGTCGGTGACGGCAGAGACGGCAGTCCGTCCGAAGATCACGGGTGGCCCGCCGTGCACGTACCCGCCGGCGTCGTCACTCTCCCTCGCCGCCCACTTCTCTTCACCGGGAAGGGTGTGCTCGAAGACGACCTCCCCGTCAGAAAGACGAGCGATCTCATAGGCCACCGGCTGCCGGATCTCCATTGGCCCGACGGCCCCGCCCCCCGGGAATCCCGACTGCCAGATTTCGTGCATCACGCTGTTTCCGAAGGCTCCAACGATCTCGATCCTTACCCGACCACGCCGTCTGAGCTTGGTCTCGCCGACGTACCCCCCAGAGGCGTCGAGTCGGGTTACTCGGAAGTGGTATGCGTCCCAGGTGATCAATCCGTCCGCGTGGCGAGCAATCCCAGCCAGATACTTATACTCGCCGGGACCCTCTCCATTCCTGCCTTGCCGAGTTAGCAGCCGGCCCGCAGCATCCAGGACCAGGACTTCGTAAGACTGGCCATCCGCGATAGCGATGCCGTCGCCGAAGAAGACCGCTCCAGAGACCCTGCCCAGCGGGAGAGACTCGTCCGATCCCACCACCAGGCTTGGTTCCGCAGCGATCCGGAACGACTCGTCACCAGGCCACGCGGAGAACAGGTCCACAGCCGCCGCACGACCCGTGGCCCCCGGGTCCGATGGCTCGTCCTGGCAGGCGGCGGCCACGACAGCAACCATCGCGAACAGGCGGCCTATCGTCTTCGTGTGGTGCGTGTGATTCCTCTCGCGATCCATGGTTCACCTCGTCAGCCCGGCGTCCCTGGGTTCATTTCCTAATATCTTAGGAGAAAATGGGATCCGATCGTGGCGATGTCAAACTAAATGCTTGGGAGATCAAATGGACGAGCGGCCATCGAGGGCACCCGCGCCACATCGTGCGTGCCCCGCTCATCGAGCGCCGCCATCAGCGGCATGCCGCGCCTCACTTGCCCGCTAAGGTGCTAAGCCGCCAAACTGCTATCCATGATCGTTGTCGCGATGATCTCCCAGCCGTACACCCGCCCCGGCTGTCGCGGGCCATGGAGGCCTTCCGGAAGGCTGGAGCTGACCTCTCCGAAAGCACGGCCCCGACAAGGTGCGCGAATTGATACATGACGCTTGGCGAAAACATGCCGACTGATCGCTGAACGCCGTTCGAGGCTATGTTGGAGTCCGCTTTTCACCCGCTAGGAGGTCAGTTGATGGACCTGCACTGCACGGCCGTGTACCGGAGAGTCCCTGAAGGCTACATCGCCTTCATCGAGGAATTTCCCGGTGCCAACACCCAGGGCGCTTCCCTCGAAGAAGCTCGGACGAACCTTCGCGAAGCCGTCGCCCTGGTGATCGACGCCAACCGGGAAATGGCCCGCGAAGATGCTGGCGGCGGGCCGGTCATCAGAGAGCCCATCACCGTCACGGCGTGAAGCGCCGCGACCTGCTGCGACACCTGGCACACCACGGGTGCGCCTTCCTGCGTGAGGGCGGGAACCACACCCTCTACATCAACCGGATCGCGAAAAGGGTTTCGACGATTCCCCGGCACAACGAGATCAACCGGGACCTCGCCAGAAAGATTTGTACAGACCTCCAGGTGCCCCGGCCACCTGCCAGCTAGCAGCCGGCCCGCAGCATCCAGGATCAGGACTTCGTAAGACTGGCCATCCGCGATAGCGATGCCGTCGCCGAAGAAGACCGCTCCGGAGACCCTAGCCAGCGGGAGAGACTCGTCCGATCCCACCACCAGGCTTGGCTCCGCGGCGATCCGCAACGACCCGTCACCAGGCCACGGGGAGAACAGGTCCGCGGTCGCCGCGCTACCCGTGGCCCCCGGGTCCGGCTCCCGCTCAAGCGGCCAAAGCTGAACCGTCTCGACACCGAGGTCGTCGGTGGTCTGTCCCAGGAGGTAGTCCGAGCCGATCTCGAGAATCGTCAGATCGGCGGGCGTCTCGATGAAGCCCAGCGCACGGCCTTCCGTGTCGAAGACCGTCCATAGCGGCGCGGGCCTTTCCATACCCGGCAGCGTCGCCTCGCGTACCCAGAGGTGGTCCAAATCATCGGTGAGCAGCACCCGAAACGCCGGGAAACTCCCCACGAGGGGCATTGCCCTGTAACCTTCGCGCGTCCATTCCAGCTGCTGTCCGGACAGGTTGGTCCGCGCCAGCGCGTCATCGATCGCCTCGTCGACCTCGGCTCGGGTCGGGGCGCGGTTGGCGTAGTCGCGGCGCACGATCCGGGCCAGCGAGCCATCGGAGCGGTCATAGGCCCGGATTTCATAAAGATCGTTGGGAGCGATAACGAAGAGATCGCCCCATGCTGCCTCCGACAGGGTCCGGCCAAAGGGCAGAAAGCCGAACGTGGGGAAGGGGCCGGCGGTGCTCATGAAGCTCTCCTGACCGGGGTGGTCACCGAACGAAAGCTGCACGCCGCCCCGGCCATCGCGTAGCTCGTAGGTCACTTCGGCGCGTGTGTATCCCTCGCCGGAGCCGCGCGAGGCGCTTCCAAGAACCGTGCCGTCGCCCGGCACGAGACGGGGCTCATCGGGGCGGTCGTCGGATTCCAGGAAGAAGGTCCGGCCGAGGGTGCCCCCCGAGTCGAAGATCGAAATGACCCGGCTTCGCGCGTCCCACGCAGCTATGGAATCGCCCGGCCAAGTTGCGACCCCAGCGAGAGCGGTGAACTCCCCCGGGCCCTCGCCGGCTCGTCCCCACGTGGTCAGGTAGACGCCGGCCGCGTCGAATACGCGGAGCTCGTTGGTACCCGTGTTGGCGACAACAATCCGTCCGTCCGGGAGCGTTGCCGCATCGTTTGCGCGGTGGAGCATGTAGGACTCGTCGCCGGTCACCTCACCGATCGAAACCACCGGGTCGGGACCAATCCGCCACGGCAGACGGGCGTCATCGGCGGGGCGGGCGTTGTCGACAATCCGGACTCCGGCGCTGTCGCGTGTCTCGGACGCGGGGGCGTCCGGAAGAGTGCCGCCCTGGCAGGCGGCGGCCACGACAGCAACCATCGCGAACAGGCGGCCTATCGTCTTCGTGTGGTGCGTGTGATTCCTCTCGCGATCCATGGTTCACCTCGTCACGTCGAGCGTCCCTGATTTCCATTTCCTAATATCTTAGGAGAAGGTGGGATCGGATCGGGGCGATGTCAAACTAAATGCTTGGGAGATCGAATGGACGAGCGGCCATTGAGGGTAGTTCGGCCGGATGGTTGACCCTCAGGGCCTCGGGTCGCTGGCCCGCTGACCCGCTGGCCCACCGTCCGCCGGCCCGCCGGCCCGCTGGAAGCAGCATTGTGTCAACTACACTTGACATTGTGTCAACCATAGTTGACATTCAGTCTCTCATCACCCCCAACGTCACCCGCGACGGATACTCCCCACCCCGGTACAGCGTCTGGTCCGCCGTGACATACTGGTCCGGCGTCGCCCTGTAGGTATCCACGAATTGCTGCGTGTTGCGGTCGTACGCCGGGAACCACGAACTCTGCACGTGCACCATGATCCGGTGCCCCGCCTTGAAGGTGTGATACCTGTCCCGCAGATCGATGTGAATCGGGGTGACTTCGCCCGGCACCATCGCCTCGGGGGTCTCGAAGCTGTCGCGGAAGCGGCCCCGCATGACTTCGCCCGCAAGGTGCATCTGGAAGCCGCCCATGGGGATGTCGCAGAACGCCGAAGCGGGGGCGTCGTCCGGGTATACGTCGATCACCTTCACGATCCAGTCCGAGTCGGTGCCTGTCGTAGACACGAAGATGTCAGCGAGGATCGGCCCCGCGATGGTGAGGTCTTCCTCCAGGGGCGGCGACTGATACACCAGCACGTCCGGCCGCGCCGACGCGAAGCGCTGGTCCTCCACCTTCCAGAGATGCCCAAGCGTGGTGCGTTCTTCGGCTGAGAATGGCACGGGATTGTTGGGATCGCTGGTGTAGCTGTCCGAATCCACCGCCCCGGACGGAGCCTCGAAAGAAAGCGTCCCGCCCTCGTTCAGATACAGTGAAACCGCCTCGACACCAGCGGGCGGCCAACTCTCATGGGTGCGCCAGACGTTGGACCCGGTCTCGAAGACGAATGCCTCCGGCGCGGTCCAGTCGCCGGGATCCCGCAGGTGATGCTCGAAGAAGGGGAACTGCACCTCTCGCTGGAAGGTGACCGAAGTCTCGTCGCCGAACTCGACGCACCCCAGGTTGTCGCCCAGCATGCGGGACCACCCACCGTGCAGCCACGGGCCCGCCGCGAGGACGTTCTCCGTGCCCGGGTTCTCGGCCTCGATGGTGCGGTAGATCGACATCGGGCCGTAGAAGTCCTCGGTGTCGAACCAGCCCGCGACGTTGAGGATGGGGTGGCGAATGTCGCGCATATGCGGGAGCGCATTCTGCCGCTGCCAGTAGTCGTCGTAGGTGTCGTGCTCCATGAAGTCGTTCCACGCCGGGACATCTCCCTGGAAGTACAGGTCGTCGATGTTGGCCGCCGATCCCGCGTCGAGGAAGAAGTCGTAGCCGGATGGTGTCCCGTAGTCGAAGTCGCCCGCCCGCTCCTCGGTGGGCGCGTCCCGCCGGCGCGCGTTCCGGGCCAGCCAGGAAAACGCGTACATGATTCGGAACGCGCCGTTATGGTGCCAATCATCCCCGATGAACATGTCCGAGGGGGATGCCTGGGGAGACGAAGCGGCCAGCGCGGGATGGGCATCCACCATCCCCATGACGGTCTGCCACCCGGAATAGGAGATCCCCCACTGTCCCACCTTGCCATTGTGCCCGCCCAGGTTGGCGAGCACCCACTCGATCGTGTCGTAGTTGTCGGTGCTCTCGTCAACCGTCGTCGGCCCCTTGGGCTTCGGCGCCAGCGGGCGGATGACCTCGAAGTCGCCCTGCGATCTGAACTTTCCGCGCACGTCCTGGAAGACGAACACGTACCCCGCGCGGTCGAACTCGGCGGAGGGGCCGAGCGGATTGCGGAACTGTCCGGCCTCGTACGGAGCGATCGAGTACGGCGTCCGGTAGAGCATGACCGGGACGGGCCCGGCCGCGAACCGGGGCGAGTACACGATGGTGAACAGCTCCGCGCCGTCCCGCATGGCCACCATGTGCTCGGTCTTCTCGTAGTTGGCCTCGAGCCAGGCCATGTGGGCCGCGTCGCCGCCATTCGCGGCCTCGCGGGTGCGGTTCCAGCCTTCCTCTCCCGCAGGCGTGCCGGGGGAATCGCAGGCCCATGCGCCCAGTGCCAACAGCAATGTGATCTTCGTTCTCATCTGCTCATGCTCTCCGAATGGGTTCAACCGGGAGAGGTGGCACGCGCGCGGCGGTCGCACGTCACGCCACACCCTCCCCGCTGATAGATACGCTCCGTTGCCGACGGGGGCGAGTCCGTCGATATTCGGCACATGACTCCAACAAGCCCGCAGGTCAGACCCGTCACGCCGGTGATCGGCGCCGAGGTTCTCGGTTTGGACCTCGACGACGTCAGCGATTCCGACTTCCGCCTGGTTCATGACGCGCTGATGGATCACTGCGTCATCTTCTTTCGCGACCAGGACATTTCGATCGAGAGCCAGAAGGCGCTTGGGGCGCGATTCGGAGAGCTGGTCGCGCACCCCAACGACCCTGGCGTCGACGGCCACCCCGAGGTCATGCCGATCCATGCGGACCGGAATTCCAGGCGCGTCGCCGGCGAGCAATGGCACTCCGACGTTTCCTGCGACCCCCTGCCGCCGATGGGGTCCATCATGCGACTGCACACGGCTCCCGAGACCGGGGGCGACACGTTGTTCGCGAACATGTACGCCGCCTACGAGGCCCTTTCCGACCGGATGCGGAAATTCCTGGATGGCCTGACCGCGATGCACGACGGCGGCCCCTACTACCGCGAAACCAACCGGCTTATCGGCCGCGACGACGGAGGCCGCCGCTATCCGTCTGCCGAGCATCCCGTCGTGCGGACGCATCCCGTGACCGGCCGCAAGGCGCTGTTCGTGAACCAGATGTTCACGCAGTACATCGTCGGTCTGCCTCCGACCGAGAGCCGGGGGATTCTGGGCCTGCTGTATGAGCACGTCACGCGCCCGGACTTCCAGTGCCGGTTCCGCTGGCGGAAGAACTCGGTCGCGTTTTGGGATAACCGCTGCGCCCAGCATCACGCGATCTGGGATTATTGGCCGGCGACGCGGTCGGGGTATCGGGTCACGATTCGGGGGGAGGCACCGGTCTGATGAAACGCCGCTTGTGGCTCCAGTGGGTATTGGCAAGCGCCGTCGGCTGCGCGGTTGTCTCGACTGTGGCCCGCCGCGTGAGCATGGCGGTGGGCGGCGCTGCGGGGGACGCCATGGGACCGTTGGTGGCCGAAGTCGTGGTCGGGGCCCTGGCGCTGGGCGGCGTGATGCTCGGGATTGCGGTGGGACAGTGGTTGGTCGTGCGCCGACTTGTCCCCTGGGCGGGGCGGCTGTTGCTGGCAATCACCGGAGGGGCCGCCGTGGCCGGTGCCGTGGGTCTCGGCCTGTTGGCAGCGCTTTCAGGCGTCGCCAGCGAGGCCGCAGGCGTGGTCGTGGCCGTGGTCGTCGGCCTGGCCGGGTTCGGGACGACACAATGGCTGGTTCTGCGGGGGCACGTCCCCGGGGCCGGCCGGTGGGCGGCGGCAAGCCTTGCGGGCCTGGCCGCGGCCTCGTTCAGCATGGGCGTCATCGGAGCCCTGGCCGAGGAGATCACCGGAGGCGTGATTGGGCAGGCATTGTTCGGGGCCATCTATGCGGCTGTTGCCGGTCACATGCCTATTTCGGCGGCGGCGGGCCACCGAGAGGGGGAAGAGACCCCCTGAGGGACCAGGAGGCCGTGGAAGAGGCTGTCTACACCGCGGTGACCGGTCGCAAGCCGGTCAGCCACGCCGGGTTGTGGCAACAATTGACACAGCCCTCGCCCCAGTTGATCTTGGAGGATGGCTATCCGGCAAACTCGAAATATCTCGCTACCACCCCATCAAGACGCCTTCGTAGAACAATTGGTCTCGCTGGGGCGCTACCGAACTGCCAGCGAAGTGGTGCGGCACGGGTTGCGCCTTCTGGAGGAAGCGGAGCACCGAAGGCTGCTTGAAAAGTGGATCTTTGAGGAACTCAGCGAAGAGGAGGCGAGCCGGATCCCGCCCGAGCTGCTGGACCGTGCCAGGGCGCACTTTCATGACCTGGTCGGCACCGCTCTTCATGAAGTCGTCGCCGGGCGTGTGACCGATGGGCAAGCGGCTATGGACCGGTTGAGAGTGTACCCATCACGATCCTCCGAGTGATCCACAGCGCCCGTGCTCTCGACCGTATTCTTGACCCCGATGGCTTCGAACCCTGAACTGGTCGGCCCCCGTCAGAGCCTCCAGGGAAACGAAACATGGCCGACATGAGTTCAACAAGACGCCGCCTGTGGCTCCAGTGGGTGTTGGCGAGCGCCGTGGGCTGCGCGGTAATCTCGAGCGTGGCCCGCCGCGTGAGCATGGCGGCGGGTGGCGCCGCTGGGGACGCCATGGGACCCTTGGTGGCCGAAGTCGTGGTCGGAGCTCTGGCGCTCGGCGGCGTGATGCTAGTCTACTAGAAGCACCAAGCGGTGAAACCAACAGGAGTGTAGGAGAATGATCAACCAACGAAAAGGCGAACCAATAGTGACGACACACGCAGCAAAGCGAATGGTGACCTTCTTGAACGGCACACCTGCTCAATGCACTATCAACAGACATTGTCGTACACTAGTATTTGCCTTTCCCGGATCTGATCTCGTCGCGGGCAACTCAGGAGCTCACCATATCATTTGCCGCCATGGTGGCATGAAGGCTACGATCTTGTCAGATCTGCTGGGATATTTTGAGAACGACAAGACCGACTCTATACACTTTGCTATCGATGTTGCGTTGCGCACAAATGTCGCGACAACACATAGAGAACTCGTTACCCAACGTAATCGACCACAAACCGAGCCGCTATTCCTGGTAATCGAAGAGGACGTGGACCTTCCCCCGACCGTACTAGACGGTGGGGAGTGCTATCGCGTAGATGAACATGTTGAGGGCGATGCCATGATAGTCGGGGGCCGGGACGGCGAGCGCATGTTGATGGCTTTTCGTACAGTAGATGGTTCATGGCCCGACTATGAACCCGATCTGCACATTCTTAACGTTGTGCTGACGGCAGTCAAGATGGAACAGAATACCACGGGCTACATTCATCAGAAGTGCAGTGGTGCTTGTTTCGTGAACACGGAAGGGGAGGCTGTACGTTATGGGGCAGATCCCATACTGCAGCCGGTGCAGCTCGATACTATCTCGGCAATAGACACGTCGGCACTCAACAAGAAGGTGGACAGCTTGCGAACTATCATTGGGACAGTGACCTCGGAATCGCATGGAATCACGACGGAGGTGTTCGATTCCGTTGTAAGGGAGAAAACGCACGACGACGCATACTTGCGACTCTGGTACTTGCGATTGTGGGAGGCTATTGCAGACAAACGCGTAAAGAGACATCTGGGCTACAAACAACTAGAGAACTGTTCAGATGTAGTCGCTGGCAATAGAACGCCAAAAGAACTGAAGAGATACCGCAACGATATTGCCCATTGGCGGACGGGCAAGATTGATTACTCATATGTGAACGATTTGGAAAAGACTACGCTGGAGTTGCTGCGCGGCGAATACGCTAAAGTAAGACACGGTAGATCCGAGCGAAAAGGCCGAGGCGACGGCCCGCAACGAAACAACTAGCTAGTTCCCGTCCATAAACTCCTAAGCCGTTGTCACCATTGAAGAGGGGATTATATCGCTGAGTAACCAGACGTTTTCTTGAGGGTGGGGGCACGGCACGGATGCTATCCCGGCCTACGGGTCGCTTGGATATATTCCGCCAACTCACCAAGCTTCAACACGACTTAGCGTGACCATCCCGATTACCCCCACCCTATAAGTAGGTGCAACAACACGACTTAGCGTGACCATGGAGGGAGTGGGAATCGAACCCGCGACGCGCCCTTACCTGACGGTCGCCCCCAAGCGGTGTAACCCGCTGTTTCGCACCAGCCCGCAGGGACTCCCCATGGTCATGCTAAGTCAGAATAACCGAACTTGGATTCGGGCTATTTCTTCCGCTCCATGGCCTCTACGGCTCGCGCGATGCGAGTCAGTGACCGTGATATGCTGTCTAGATGGCGTATGATGGCGTCCTGCTGAGCAAGCGCTTTTCTTTCATTGCGGGTCATTCCCAAGCCTCCTGTTCGATTCTGGCGATATCATGCGCCCTGACAAGTAGTGGTCCTGTAGCGGTTCCCGCAACCCCCTCCGCTTGCGCGATCCCCCTCCCACTCGCTACCTTTCGCCCGTCATAAGCTTCAATCGGAGGGCCTTCCGGCAATTTCTGTCGGGTCGCTCGCTGAATACGACAGCCCTGATAAATGGCCTGAGCGGGGTAGCTCCCCGTGAAGGCCGGGGCGAATAGGCGGGGCCATCTTTCCCTCTGATTGGCTTGTGACGAACGGCCCCGACAACGAGTGTCTGGCCGATTCGTCACGTGTCAGAGGGGGTTGGGATTATGGCTACCGAGAAGGCTGAGGGTTGTGTCATTGGCTGCGGATGTCTGCTGATATGCTTGGTCGCCTACGGCGTCATTGTTGGAAGTTGCAACGGCGCGAAGATACAGGAGGCCGCGAGGGGGCGTTCGAGCACGCCTGCTGTTGTACTCAGGGAAACAGCCACGCCACCGCCAAGGCCGTCGTCGTGCGCGGAGGCGTTCGAAGTCGCTGCTGGTGCCATGGAATATCAGGGCACACACGAAGACCTGTTTCCGGCCTACTCGGTTTGCAAAAGCATCAATGAATGGAGAGAGGCTTACGCCTTGCATCCAGAAGCAATTGATGGGGGCAATCCGGTGCAGTATGCAATGGCCGTGTGTGCCAATCGTAGGGGAACAATCGGCCAAACGCCAATCTGCAAGGCGGTCAATCCCGAGACCGCCAGAAGCGAGGTTGCCGCCCGCGCACTTGAAACATCTGGCCGGACGGGACTTCTCGGGGTTCCTCTGCCATCGGGAGCACGTCTAACAGAACGAATTCCAGGCAATCCGTTTGAATACACCGATCCGTCCGAAACCTATGCCATATCTGCCGATGCTGGAGATATTACCGCCTTTTTCAACCGAGAAATGCCTAAAGCGGGTTGGCGTAAATCCGCTTCGGGCATGTTTATTGAATTTCGGAAAGGGAACAGAGTGCTTGGTGTCTACATTAGCAACAACAAGTTTACCCTAATGGGGTCGTAGCCCAACCAGGGAACATGGAGCGGAGCGATACGATAAAATCCGCTCCGCTCCATGAAATGACGGGGCCATCCCTTCCCCCCGCGACTGGCTGTGACGAGCCTAAGCATCGTAGCGATCAACTCCAATTCCAACCCTTGTAACAACTTCGTTACAAATGGGACTTAACAACAAGTCGGAAATTGATTATGATTCACGGTAGAAATACCCCCGTAGCCCCTGATGGAGCGCAAAGCGGGGCTTGGTTACTCAGCGATATAATCCCCATTGAAGAAACGAGGGCAGGAAGACGGGGCATCGGGTGGAATGGGGTCGGGCAAGCGGTTATCTTTAGGCATCCGACAAGGGTTTGTGCCGACGCCAAGGGAGTTGCCGATGCGTGCAAAACGGGCACCGCAGCGGAGTCTTTTCGATGCCGGATATCCGGATCACGACATGGGCCGGGTGCTGGCCCTGATGTCGCGGCTCCTGGACGAACACCCCGAGTTCCTGGAGTGGATCGCCGCGGATGTTGACCGCGGGGTCGTGTCTTCCGTTGGGCGGCGCGGGTTGCCGTGCGAGGTGATCCTGCGCTGCGGGATCCTGAAGCATCTGTGGCAGTCGGACTACCGGGAACTGGAGTTCGCGCTGGTCGACTCCGTCTCGGCGAGGCGCTTCACACGCGTCGATCCGCTGCGGCCCCCGAAGCGCTCTGCGCTGCAGCGCTGCATCGGAGCCGTCCGGGCCGAGGTGTGGGAGCGGATCAACCGGGTCCTGCTGGGCAGGGCCCGCGACGACAAGCTCGAAGCGGGCCGCAAGGTGCGCATCGACAGCACCGTGACCGAGACGCATATCCTGGATCCGAGTGACAGCCAGCTGCTGTACGACGCGGTGCGCGTGTTGTCCCGGCTGCTGGCCCGGGGCCGGGAGAAGTTGGGACCCGATGCCTTCCCCTTCCACGACCACCGCCGGGCGGCGAAGCGGAAGAAGTGGAAGATTCCCAAGGCGCGGATGAAGCGTAAGGTCAAGCTGTACCGCGAGTTGCTGGCGGTCGTGCGGCGGACGCTTCGGTACGCCGATGGCGCCCTGGCGGCGGTCGAGGGCCGTGACGAGCCGTGGCTGGATGACTGGCGCACGCAGGTCGCACACTACCGGGACCTGGCCGGGGCGGTCGTCCGCCAGACGGTACGCCGGGTGCTGAAGGGCGAGACGGTCCCCGCGGAGGAGAAGGTGGTGAGCCTGTTCGAGCCCCACACCGACATCATCCGCAAGGGCGGGCGCCGGGTTCAGTACGGACACAAGGTGAACCTGGGCAGCGGTGCGAGCGGTCTGGTGTTCGATGCCGTGGTCGAGGCGGGCAATCCGGCGGACAGCTCGCGCTGTCTGCCGATGATCGAACGGCACGCCGCGATCTACGGGTCGGTGCCGGAGCAGGTGGCGTGTGACGGGGGCTACGCCAGCAAGGCCAATCTGGCCGAGGCGAAGGCTCTGGGAGTGCACGACATGGTCTTCCACAAGAAGAAGGGCCTCAAGACCACGGACATGGCCTCGTCCCCACGGGTCTACGGGCGGCTGAGGAACTTCCGGGCCGGCATGGAGGCCGTGGTCTCGTACCTCAAGCGCTGCTTCGGCCTCCGCCGGTGCAACTGGCGGGGACTCGAACACTTCCGGGCCTACGTCTGGTCGGCCGTCGTCACGCACAATCTCTGGGTGATCGCGCGTCGCAAGTTGAAGTTGAAACCGGCCTGAACCGGCAACGGGCCGCTTCCGCGGCACCCGCCGATCCCGGTTCAGCCGAACCGGCTGGCCTCGCATCCCCCGAATCCGGCGAAAAAGCCACTTTGACGACCCGCCACGGCGGAAAACCTGTCTGATCGGCCCCTTTACCGCCCTAAACCGCCTTCCCGCCCCAAGAAACACCGAAGCCTGCGCGGTGTTGAGCCCCTCCGACGACAGAAAACGGACGGGAACTAGCTATAGCTAGGGATTGCGGTGGGACAATGGTTGGTCGTGCGCCGACTTGTCCCCTGGGCGGGACGGCTGTTGCTGGCCATCACCGGCGGGGCCGCGGTGGTCGTGGCCGTGGTCGTCGGCCTGGCCGCGTTCGGGACCATACAGTGGCTGGTTCTGCGTGGGCACGTCCGGGGGGCCGGGAGGTGGGCGCTGGCAAGCCTTGCGGGTCTGGCCGCAAGCCTCGTTCAGCATGGGCGTCATCGGAGCCGTGGCCGAGGAGCTTACAGGGGACGTGATTGGCCAGGCACTGTTCGGGGCCATCTATGCGGCTGTTGCCGGTCACCTGCCGATTTCGGCGGCGGTGCGCCATCGGCAGGGGGAAGAGGCGCCCCCCGTCAGAACTCGAATACCGCCGCCTCCCGGTTAAGCTGCAGCACCAGCACATCCGGGTCGATCAGCACGCGCTCGGGGTCGAAATCGGCCCTGATCACGAATTCGGCGGACTCCCCCGCCCCCAGCTCCACCTCCGCGCGGGCGTCCCGGTAGTCCTCGGCCACCACCGTACGGCTCCCGTCATCCCCCTTGTCCGACCACCGTTCGCCCAAGGTCGCGCCGATCTGGACGGCCATACGGCCCGTCCCCACGTTCTCGACCGTCCCCCGCACCACCCATTCAGCCCCCTCCTGCACCTTCGAGACATCCGAGAACTCGTACTCCGGCAACACCACATCGAAAAACCACTGCTCGGCGAAGGCATCGAACGAGGTCGTGTCGGGCGCGAAGTCCCGCAGCACGGCCAGCATGTCCTGAGTCACGGGATGGTCCTGGTCCGGGCTGTACTTCGCGATGAACGCGCGCAGTCCCGCCAGGATATTCTCCCGCCCCATCTCCTGCTGAAGCATCCACATCACCCAACCGCCCTTGTTGTAGTTGCCGCTTTCCGACTTGACCATGGCGCGCTCCGAATCGACGAACCGCCGACGGCCGTACTCCGACTCGATCCGCTTGGTGAACTCGATCCGGTAGCGGTCGCCGTAGACCTGCTCATGCAGCAAGACCGTCGCGTAGTGCGACATCCCTTCGGAAAGGAAGTTGCCCCCGGGGCCCCGTCCGGGCCCGAGCAGGTTGCCCCACCACTGGTGCGCAGCCTCGTGTGCCACCACCATGAACCCGACGTGGGCACGCGGGTCGCGCTGGGTCAGGAATCCCATCCCCTCGCTGAAGACGATGTTGGTGGGAAACCCCTGCGCGCCCCCGGAGAAGGCCGGCATCTCCGAGAGCTTGAGCACGCTCCAGGGAAAGGGATGGAACCACTCGGAGTAGTACCTCCGCGCCGCGTCCAGGGAGGCCGACATCTCCTCGACGTAGTAGGCATGCCCCGGGTGATGGTAGATCGCCGTCCCCTCCCCTTCGATCACGTCGTACTTCCCCGCAATGACGTTGAACATGCGCACCGGGTGGTCGGTCTCCCATACCACCGTGCGCTTGCCCTCTTCGACGTCGTCGCTCACCAGCTGACCCACGCCGTTGGCCGTGTACTCCTCCGGGATGGTAATGCGGGTGCGCACCGTGAAGGGCATCCCCGCCCACCCGATAAGCGGCTCGGTCTCGCCCACGTAGAAGTCGTCCTCGACTTCGGGCCGCTCGAAGCGCGGCGACCCGATCCCGGGGTCGTAGCCCGGGACCGGCGCGAACGTCGGATCGAAACCGTTGAGCACTACGCCCGACTCCAAGATGAACTGACCGGCACCGCCGGGGCGCCGGCTCATGCCACGCAGGCGCTCGAGGTCGTGGCTGAAGCCGATCGTGACGGAGTCCCCGGGGACGAGGGGTTCGCTGAGTGTGAAGACGAAGAGGCCCGAGCGGTCCTCGGGTTCATGCGACTCTCCCGCCAGGGTCCATTCGATGGGATCCCAAGGCCCGGCCGTGATCGGGAGCTCGTCGAACGGGTAATCGCGGTGGTTCAGGAAGGTGTACGATCCCTCGACCGCGATGAACCGTTCCCTGGGCTCGATCTCGAGATCCAGGTCGACATGCGACACCAACGGCATCTCGAAGCCGCTCCAGATCGCGAAGTTGCTCTCCCAGTAGTCCTCTCTCCAGTCGCCCACGTCGGGACCCTGATAGCCGTCGCGACCGCCGATGGCGAGTACCGAGGCCAGCATGATCGGTGCCACGAGGAAGGGCAGAAGGCGAAGCGCACCGAGAGCCAGCGGTCTGGGGCGCATGCGGTTCAGGATCGCCGCCGCGTCGAAGTCACGCCGTGGGAACCACCGGACCGAGATCGCAACCAGGAGCGGGACGAAGCTGAGATAGAGCAGCCGGTTCAGCAGGATCGGCGTGCCGTGCAGGCTGAACGCACCCATGTCCGTCCAGCGCACAAGGTTCCAGCCCATCCAGTTCGTCAGCCAGCCGGGGGTCCCACCGGTCTCCTGCTTGAAGATCGTGTAGACGAGGATCGCGATCCCGGCCCCGTAGGCTGCGTAGCGGTTGCGCAGGAGGGAGAAGAGCGCAGTAACCAGAGCCGTCCAGAAGGCGAAGGTGGGCAGCAGTACCCCGCCCCACACCACGACGAACGGGAAGAGAGAGTAGCCAACTGGACTGTCGTTGAAGATCTGCTGGTACAGGATGATTCCCGCGCCCGAGACCAGTGCGGCAACGAGGATGAGACCGGCCATGGCCGCGTTGCCCAACGTCTTGCCCAGCAGCATCGCGCCGGTTCCGAGCGGCGCCGAGTTGAAGATCTCGTGCATGCGCCGATTGGGTTCCTTGTGCAGCGACTCGACGGTGTAGAAGAGCAGAAGGAAGCAGATCAGCAGGTTCAGGGTGTTGAGCTGTTGGTCGGCAACGGTTCCGGGTGTGAGGAGAATGCGCGAACCGAAAAGACCATAACCGAGCACCGTCTCGGAAATCGCCTGCACCAGGATCAACGGCACGAAGAAATACATGGCGGGACGGGCCACGAGGTCCCGGACCTCGCTCCGTGTGATTGCCATGGCAGCCTTCCGGAAACCGAGGGGACGGGTCGTCATCCCCAGGTCCTTGAGCGGTGCCCCTGACACAGGCCCGGCCATCGCGGGGGCCCGGCGGCGGCGGAACAGCCGCATGATCCGCGAATCGGAGCCTCCCGTCCGCATGCGGCGGGCATAGCTCGCCGCAGCTCCGGCCACCGCAACCAGCCCGGCGGCGGCAAATGCCAGCCGGCTCACCAGGAAACCCATGTCGGGGCGAAGCGGCGACGTGTTGTAGAAGTCTACCCCGCGGTCGACCATGAGGAACGTCTCGGTCAACCAGCGGAACCCGGACGGATCAATCAGCATCAACGCCCGGTTGAGCTCGGGGGACAGCCAGCTCGGCGACCATGTGGTGAGCACCGTGAAGGTGAGCAGAAGCGTCACCATCGGAAACAGAAAGACCAGGATCGGGCGGCGCGTCCAGGTGCCGATCAGGAACGGTACACCCGCGAACACGAGGATCTGGGGAACCCCGAAGAGCAGCGTCGGGAAGAGGTAGCTGGCCAACGAGAAGGGACCGATGTGGTCTTTCCCACTCTGCAGGATGTGGTTGAAGCCTATCGACGTGCTCAGGCACAGCATCCAGATGAGGACAAAGACTGCCACGCCCCCCCAGAACTTGCCCCATACATATTCACGGGTGGTCAGGCGCGTGGAATTGAAGACCTCCACGACCTGGAGTTCGATGTCCCGGATCACGGACAGGCCGGAGAAGATCGCCAGGAACCAGGCCCCCAACGAAATGATCATTATGGACTGAACCCTGCTCTGCCCGAACACCGACGTGAGGTGTGGGCGTTCAGCGAGGGCACCGCCCCCCGACGAAATGGTCACTGAACCGTCGGACAGCCCATACGCCAGGAGCCCCATGAGGACGAGGAGGATCCAGTAGGCGGGCCGGCGCACCCCGATCAGGAACTCCCTGTGCGCAATCTCCCGCCACCTTGTGAAACTGTTCACGAGCCTGGGCTCCCCCTCAGAACTCGAATACCGCCGCCTCCCGGTTAAGCTGCAGCACCAGCACATCCGGGTCGATCAACACGCGCTCGGGGTCGAAAGCGGCCCTGATCACGAATTCGGCCGACTCCCCGGCGCCCAACTCCACCTCGGCGCGCGCGTCCCGATAGTCCTCGGCCACCACGGTACGGCTGCCATCGTCGTCCTCGTCCGACCATCGGTCTCCCGAGGTCGCGCCGATCTGGACGGCCATGCGGCCCGTCCCCGCGTTCTCGACCGTGCCGCGCACCACCCATTCGCCGCCCTCCTGCGTCTTCGTCACATCGGAGAACCGGTACTCGGGCACCACCACGTCGAAGATCCACTGCCCGGTGAACGCATCGAACGCCGCCGTGTCGGGCGCGAAGTCCCGCAGCACGGCCACCATGTCCTGAATCACGGGAAAATCCGGGTCCGGGTTGAACTTCGCGATGAAGGCCTGGAGCCCGGCGAGGATGTTCTCCCGGCCCATCTCCTGCTGGAGCATCCACATGACCCAGCCGCCCTTGTCGTAGGTGATGGTCCCGTCTCCGGACCGGGTTCCGTCCGTTTTGACCATCGCGCGTTCGGAGTCCACGAAACGCTGGTCGCCGTACTGTTCCTCGATCCGCTTGCTGAACTCCATCCGGTAGCGATCACCGTACACCTGCTCGTGGAGAAGCGTCGTCGCGTAGTGCGACATCCCTTCGGAGAGGATGTTGCCGCCCGGACCCCGGCCCGGTGTCAGCAGATTGCCCCACCATTGATGCGCGGCTTCGTGCGCAACCACCATGAACGCCACGTGGGAGCGCGGGTCGCTC
This sequence comes from Longimicrobiales bacterium, assembly GCA_965206455.1. Taxonomy (GTDB): domain Bacteria; phylum Gemmatimonadota; class Gemmatimonadetes; order Longimicrobiales; family Gaopeijiaceae; genus Bin94. Next base: position 228,805 of record CBDBJS010000001.1, read on the forward strand.
TTTGCAAGAAACCCGATCCCTTCGCTGAAGGTGATGTTCGTCGGAAAACCTTGTGCATACCCCGCGAACGCCGGGAACTCCGAGATCTTCAGCAGATCCCACGGGAAGGGATAGAACCATTCGGAGTAGTATTTGCGGGCCGCATCCAGGGCAGCCGACATCTCCTCGATGTTGTAGTCGTGCTCGGGATGGTAGTAGATCGCCGTGCCGTTGCCCTCCTTCACGGCGTATTTGCCCGCGACGACGTTGAACAGGTCCACCGGATGATCGGTCTCCCAGACCACCGTGCGCCGTCCGTCGACCACCTCGTCGCTCACCTTCTGCCCCACCCCGTTGGCCGTGTACTCCTCGGGCGTCGTGATGCGCGTGCGCACCGTGAAGGGCTCCCCACCCCAACCGAAGAGGGGTTCGGTTTCACCCACGTAGAAGTCGTCGGGGTAGTCCCGGGGCTCGTAGGAGTTGTCGCTGTCCACACCGATCCCCGGGTTGTATCCCGGAATCGGCGCGAACGTAGGACTGAACGCGGTCAGCACAACCCCCGATTCCAGAATGAACTGCCCCTCACCACCCGCACGCTTGCTCATCCCGCGGGGGAACTCGAGCTCGTAGCTGAAGCCGATCCTGAGCGAATCGCCCGTGCCCAGCGGAGTGTCCGGGGTGAACACGAAGAGGTTGGAGCGGTCGTCGGGCTCGTGCTCTTCTCCATTCAGCGTCCATTCGATGGGATCCCACTGCCCGGCCGTGATCGGTATTTGCGGATACGGGTAGTCCCGGTGGTTGTAGAAGGTGTATTCACCCTTCACGGCGGCCGACCGCTCGCCCGGCTCCAGGTCGATGTCGATGTCGACGTTGGACACCGACGGCATGTCGAAGTCGGTCCAGGTTGCCGTGTTCTCGCGCCAGTAGTCCTTGCCCGCCTCCTCGGCCGCCGGCCCCTGACGGCCCTCCTTTCCGCCGAAGTGCAGCACCGACGCCAGCACGATCGCCGGCGCCGCGAACGGCAGCAGGCGCAAGAGCCCGATCAACAGCGGCTTCGGCCTTATGCGGTGCACAAGCCGCGTGGCATCGAGGTTCGTTCGCCCAAACCACTTCACTGCCAATGCGACAAGGGGCGGAACCATGCTCAGAACGAGGAGACGGTTCAGCAGCAGTTCGCGCCCCTGAAGCGAAAACGTGCCCATGTCGCTCCACTGGACAGTGCCCCACGCGATCCAGTTCAGCGCCCACGGGAAGGGATCGTCGATGGTCATGCGGTAGACCGTGTAGATGACCAGAGCCATTCCGATGCCGTACACGGCGTAGCGGTTCCGGAAAAAGGCGAAGAGTGCCGTCACCAGCGCGGTCCAGAAGATGAAGGTGGGCACGAGCACGCCACCCCAGGTCACGATGAACGGGACCACGTCGAAGCCCACGGGACTGCCGGCGAAGAGTTGCCGGTATACGAGGACCCCCGCGCTGGCAACCACGCCCACAATCAGGATCAGTCCCGCCACGACGCTGTTGCCGATGGTCTTGCCCAGCAGAATGGATCCGGTGGGGATCGGGGTTGAATTGAAGATCTCGGCCAGTTGGCGGCCCCGCTCCTTGTGCAACGATTCGACGGTGTAGAAAAGCAGCAGGAAACAGATCAGCAACGAGAGCGTGTTGAGCTGACGCACGGCCATATCGCCGGGTGTCAACAGAACCCGTGAATTGAACGCACCGATCGCGAAGACCGAGCTTCCGATGGACTGCCAGAGGATCACGGGCACGAAGAGGTACATGCCCGGGCGGCGGAGGAGTTCGCGGACTTCTTCCCGGCCGATGACACGCGCCGCTCTCCAGAAGCCGAGTGGCCGCGTGGCCATGCCGAGGTCACGCAGGGTGGGGGCACCGGGTGTGGCGTGATCGAGCGCACCGGTGCGGCGCCTGCGGAAGAAACGGGCCAGCCGTGAATCGCTCCCGCCCCTGCGCAGCCTGTTCGCATAGCTCCTCGCGGCCCCCGCTACCGCAACCAACCCCGCCGCGGAGAAGAGAACCCTGCTGAGCAGAAACCCGATGTCGGGCCGGAGTTGCCCCGTGTTGTAGAACTCGACCCCGCGGTCAACCTTGAGGAACGTCTCGTTCAGCCAGCGGAAGCCCGAGGGGTCGACCAGCATGAGCGCCCGATTGGCCTCCGGCGACAGCCAGCTGGGCGACCAGGTGGTCAGAAACCCCAGGGTGAAGAGCAGAACGACCACGGGAAAGGCGAACACGATGATCGCCTGTCGTGTCGTGGTCCCCAACATGAAGGGCACCCCCGCGAAGAGAAGGATCTGGGGGAGTCCGAGGAGAAGCGTGGGATACAGGTAGTTGCCGATGGCGAACGGGCCGATGTGCTCCGCATCCGGACCGGCTGCCACGATGTGATTGAAACCGGCGCCCATGAGGACATACAGGAGCCAGATCACGAAAAAGACGCCCAGCGCACCCGCAAACTTGCCCCACACGTACTCGGCCGGAGTCAGGCGGGTAGAGTGGAAGACCTCCACCACCTGGAGCTCCAGGTCACGGATCACCACCAGCCCCGCCGCGATCGCCAGGAACCACGCGCCGATCCCCATGATGAGGATCGACTGGATCATGCTCTGAGCGAAGACGGACGTGACGTACGAGCGCTCGCCCCCGACCGTGGAATCGCCCGAGGAAATCGTCACCGCGCCTTCCGAAAAACCCCACGCCATCAGGGCCAGAATCGCGAAGAGGAGCCAATAGGCGGGTCGGCAGAGGCCCGAACGCAGCTCCCCGCGGGTGACTGACCACCAGCGGGTGACGGTGCTCACGCCGAGACCTCCCCGTTCGCCTGCGCGAGAAGCAGGTACGCGTCCTCCAGGGTCGGGGGCACGGGCTCGAAGCCGTCGGGCACTCCGCCTTCGTTGGCAGCTCCCTGGGGGATGTGGATCCGCACCTGGTTGCGGCCCTCGATCAGGATCGCCTGCGTGATCCGGTAGAGGCGCTCGATCTCGCCGAGGTCACGCTGTTCAACCGCGCCCTGGTAGACCGTACCGGCAAGTCGGTTGCGGGCCTCCGTCGGCGTCGTGTCGGCCACGAAACGGCCATCGTACATGATCGCCACCCGCGGGCAGAGGACCGAGATGTCCTCGACGATGTGGGTGGAAAGGAGCACCGTGCGGTCCTCCGCAAGCTCGGCCAGAAGCCGATAGAAGCGGAGGCGCTCCTCGGGGTCGAGGCCGGCGGTGGGCTCGTCCACCACGACCAGGCGTGGATCGCCCGCAAGAGCCTGCGCGATGCCCAGCCGCTGCTTCATCCCGCCCGAATAGCCCTTGACCTTGCGCTTGGCGGCGTACGACAGATTGACCCGGTCCAGGAGCTCGGCCGCGAGGCGCTTCACCCCCTGGGGAGCCTCGACGCCCTTGAGGACCAGGAGGAAGCGAAGCATCGCCTCGCCGCTCAGGTGGGGATAGAAGCCGAAGTCCTGGGGAAGGTAGCCCAGCTGCCTGCGGATGAGGCGGGGGTCGTCGACGATGTCTTCACCGTTGAAGAAGACCTTGCCGGAGGTCGGCTCCAGCAGGCCCGCGACGATGCGCATGAGGGTGGTCTTGCCGGCGCCGTTGGGTCCGAGCAGGCCGAACATCCCCTTCGACACGTCGATCGATACGCCCTGCAGCGCGGCGACGGGTCCGGGGTACACCTTGACGAGGTCTCTGATCTCTAGCATAGGATTCCTTGTGGGTTGCTGGCCATGCCCTGTGTCATCATCGCCATGCCCTGTGTGGTCATCGCCATGCCCTGGATGATGACCGTCATCCCACCGCGCATAGCTCAACTGCCTGCGCCAGGGAGCGAAGCGGGTCGTTGTTACGCGGGATGAACTCGTGCGCCATGTATCCGTTGAAGCCCGTGTCGCGGATGGCCCGCACGATCGCCGGGTAGTAGAGCTCCTGCGTCTCGTCGATCTCCGCGCGGCCGGGCACGCCACCGGTGTGATAGTGGCCGATCCAGTCGCGCGACTCGGTCAGCGTGCGGATGATGTCGCCTTCCATGATCTGCATGTGGTAGATGTCGTAGAGGATGCGCACACGGGGCGAGTCGACGGCGCGGATCACTTCCAGAGCGTACGACATTCGATCGCCGATGTAGTCAAGATGGCCGCCCGGCTTGGAATTCAGCGCCTCGACCAGGATGGTGACGCCTTCGGCTTCGGCGATCGGTGCGCACTCCTCGAGGCAGCGGATCGAGTTTTCGATCGCGGGTCCGTTCGCCATGCCGCGGCGGTTGCCGAAGAAGCAGATGACGTTGGGGACGCCCTCGCGCGCGGCCCTCGGGATGTGCTGTTCGAACGCCCCGATGATCGCGGCGTGGTTGCCGGGCTCGTTCAAGCCGTCTTCGATCGTGCCCGCACCGACGTCACCGCAGGAGACGACCAGGCCGTGATCGTGCGCGACGGCCCATTCGTCCACCTTCAGGAGGTCCATGGCGGGGAGGCCGATTTCGGCGACACCGGCGCAGAACTCGGGCAGCGGTATCTCCGAGAAGCACCAGCGGGCGACGGACTGGGTGATGCCGGCTTGCGCCCGGGTACGCTCGCGGGCGACCCCGGCTGCGCCGGGCCCAGCGCCCTTCCGGCTATTGACTCGCCCGCTGCCGCTCTCACCGTCCTTGGCGTCTGGCAGGGTGCCCATCTGGCCATTGACTCGCCCGCCGCCTCCAGAAGCCAGCAATCCCAGCGAGGCAGCTCCGGTTGCTTTCAGAACCTGGCGGCGCGTAAGGTTGGGCATCTGTCGGGGGAGAATCCTGGAAGTGGGGTACACTCTGACCACGGACAGCCGCGTGGGCGGCGGGTACGGTAACGAATGAAGCGACGAACGGCCATTGGGGTGCTGGGCGGCGCCGCGGCGGGCCAGTTGCTCACGCCTTCCGGCGCGTTCGCGGAACTGTTGGAATGGGGTGAGCGGGTGCGCGCGTCGGCGAGGTCGCTCGACGGTCCGGACTCGGGATCGCAACCGGGCTCGTCCGCCGCCACCACCCTCACTCCCGCGCGGGCCCGGGTCATGGAAGCCCTCGCCGACGTGATCATCCCGGAGACGGACACGCCGGGAGCTTCCCAGGCCGGTGTGACCGAATTCGTCGCCGCGCTCGTCGACGGGTGGCTCGACGACGAGGACCGCGACCGGTTCCTCGCCGGGCTCGACACCGTGGACCCGATGGCGCGGGAACGGTTCGGCGCCGACTTCGCCGAGTGCACCGCGGAGCAGAAGGCGCAGCTCGTGGGCGATCTCGACGCCGAGGTCGCCGGCTCTGCGGGAGGCACGGGCCGTGACCTCGTTCCGAACATTTCTTTCACGACGTCAAGCGCTTCACGCTGACCGCGTACTTCACCTCGGAAGCCGGACTGGACGCCATCGGGTACCGCACCTCGTTTCGCACCTTCGAGGGGTGCGCGCCCTTGCCCCAGGCGGGGGGTAGCCCGTCCCCCGCGGAGCGCGGCTCATGAACATCCGCCCACGCCGCCAGGAATACGACGCCATCGTCGTCGGCTCGGGGATGTCCGGCGGATGGGCCGCCAAGGAACTCACCGAACTGGGCTCCCGGGTGCTCGTCCTCGAGGCCGGCCCCATGGTCGTCCCCGAGCGCGACTACGCCGAGCACACGCCCACCTACGAGATGCCGTACCGCGGCTGGAACGACCGCAAGGCCCTGGCGGCGGAGCAGCCGGTCCAGCGCGAGTGTTACGCCTGCGACGAGGTGGGAAGGAAGTTCTTCGTCAACGACATCGAGAACCCGTACACGACCGATCCCGACAAGCCGTTCCTGTGGATCCGCGGCCGCCAAGTGGGCGGCAGGTCGATCATGTGGGCGCGGCAGTGCTACCGGCTCGGCGACCTGGACTTCGAGGCCAACGTCCGCGAGGGATACGGGACCGACTGGCCCATCCGCTACGCCGATCTGGCCCCCTGGTACGACCACGTCGAGGCATTCGTCGGCATCAGCGGACGCGCCGAGGGCCTGCCGCAGCTTCCCGACGGCGTCTTCCTGCCGCCGATGCAGATGTCGTGCGTTGAGGAGCATGTTCGCGACGCGATCGCCGGCGCATTCGGCGGGCAGCGGATGATGACGATCGGGCGCACGGCCGTTCTGACCGAAGACCACAAGGGGCGGAGCGCCTGCCACTACTGCGGCCCGTGCCACCGCGGCTGCCGCACGCGCAGCTACTTCAGCTCGATCAACGCAACCCTTCCCGCGGCCGAGGCGACCGGCCGGATGACGCTGCGCCCCAACAGTGTCGTCCCCAGCGTAATCTGGGATCCGCGTGCGGGCCGCGTGACCGGGGTGCGCGTGATCGACGCCGAATCCCACGACGAGCTGGAATTCCGCGCACGCACCGTTTTCCTCGCCGCCTCGGCGCTGGAGTCCGCGCGTATCCTGCTGAACTCCAAGTCGCCCGACTTCCCCGACGGTCTGGCCAATTCCAGCGGCGTGCTCGGCCAATACCTCATGGACCACACCATGGGCGTCGGCGCGAGGGCGACCTTCGACGGCTGGGAGGATCGGACAACCCGCGGCAGGCGCCCCAACGGCATCTACATCCCGCGCTTCCGCAACGTCACCGAGCCCGCGGCCGATTTCCTGCGCGGCTACGGTTATCAGGGATCGGCCACGCGGGCCGGCTGGGGGCGGGGCGTGTCAATGGCCGGATACGGCGCCGACTTCAAGCACGAACTCATGCGCCCGGGGCCGTGGGAGTTCGGCATCAACGGCTTCGGCGAGTGTCTGCCCCGCGAAGAGAATCACGTGTCCCTCGATCCGGAGCAGGTGGACAAGTGGGGGATTCCCACGCTTCGCATCAGCTGTACCTGGAGCGAGAACGAGCGCATCATGATGCGCGACGCCGCCGAACGTGCCGCCGAAATGCTCGACGCAGGCGGCGGGCGCGACATCACGATCGACACCGAGATGACCCCCCCGGGGCTCACGATCCACGAGATGGGCACGGCACGCATGGGCCGCGACCCGGCCACATCGGTGCTCAACGCCCACAATCAGGCGTGGGACGCGCCGAACCTGTTCGTGATCGACGGCGCAGCCATGGCGTCGTCGGGCTGTACGAATCCGTCGCTCACGTACATGGCGTTCGCGGCGCGGGCGAGTCACTACGCGGTGTGGGCGTCGCGGCGGGGGGAGATCTAGCCGGAGCCCGACGCCCCCGCACGCTCCAGCGGCCAGACATGCACATACTCCACTTCGAGTTCGTCCTCGGTGCTGCCCAGGATGTAGTCTTCGCCAATCTCGAAAATGCGCCAGCCCTTCGGCGTCTCCACGAAACCGAGCACCTTCCCGTCGGGATCGAAGACGGTCCAGAGTACGCCGGGCCGATCTTCCCGGGGGAACTCGTATTCCTCCACCCAGAGGTGGCCCGCGGCGTCACCCAGAACCGAGGTGAACGCCGGGAAGTACTCCGCGAACGGAACACCAAGGAAATGGCTGCGTGCCTCTTCCACTATCTGTTCGGGCAGTTCCGGGGTCGCCAGGATGTGGATCATCTGGTCCTCGACATAGGGTGCGCGATCAGCTTCGGTGGGGGCCCGGGGCTCATGATCTCGCCTGACGATCCGGTCGAGGGTGCCGTCCTCCAGGAACGCTCTGATCTCGTACCGGCTCGTGGGACTGACGACGACGAGGTCGCCCCACAGCCCCGTGACCAGCCGCCGGCCGTATGCGATGTGCGTAAGGAGTGTGTTGCCTCGATCATCGGTCGTGAAAATGATCTCCTCGCCGGGGTGCTGGCCCAGCGATGCCGACAGCAGGCCACCGCCGTCCCAGATTTCGACGACGGCGCTCCGGCTCTCGTCGTCCAGCACCCGCCGCGACAGAAGGGTCCCGTCCTGTCGCACAGCCTCAGGCCTAGGTCGAAGCCAATTGACGCTCTGTTCGCTCCGCAGAAATATGGAGCGCCCAAAAACCCCTTCGTAGTCGAAGATGGAAACCCCGAGAATGCCCGCGTACCAGGCAGCGATGGAATCGCCCTGCCACCGGCCGACCCCGACCAGACTCATGAACTCCCTGGGCCCCTCTCCTTCTCCCCCCAAGGTCGTGAGATGCTGTCCATCCCCATCGAACATTCTCACCTCTTCCGTCCCACCGTTCGCCACCACGATCCGGCCATCGGGCAGCTTGGTGGCATCAGCGACCCAGTGAAGCATGTAGGGTTCTTCGCCCTCCAGGACCCCGATCGAGGCCGACGGCTCCGGCCCGATCCGCCAAGGAAGCCGCGAGCCGTCGGCGGGGCGGGCGTTCTCGACGACGCGGATTCCGGCGCTGTCGCGGACTTCGCTCCCAGGCCCGACCGGGGCGTTCCCGTCTTGTTGACAGGCCACGGTGCCGGCGGCGATCAGTGCGGCAGAGACCGCTATCAGTTGTTTCCGCATTGACAGCCCTCCAATCAGCCACCCGACCGTTCCAGCGGCCAGAGTTGCACATACTCCACATTGAGTTCGTCAAGCGTACGGCCGAGGATGTAGTCCTCGCCGATCTCGAAGATCCAAAGTCCCTCCGGGGTCTCGACAAAACCCAGTACCTGTCCCTCGGGGTCGAACACGGCCCAGAGTGAACCCGGTCGCTCTTCGCCCGGGACCTCGTACTCCTCGACCCATAGGTGATCGAGGGCGTCCCTCATGATCGATTCGAAGGCCGGAAAATACTCCGCTACCGGCACGGTCTGGTATTGCCGGCGTGACTGCGCCTGTTCGCTTTCGGTGGCGCGTATGTTGCTGGCGACCCGCTGCTCGATGTAGGCGGCGACGTCACCCTGGGTGGGCGGGCGCGGAATGTGGTCACGCCTGACGATTCGGGCCAATGAACCATCCGCCCCGAACGCCCTGACTTCGTAGCGGCCCGTGTTGCCGACAACGGTGAGGTCGCCCCAGGACGCCCACACCGGCTCGCGACCGGGATGGGTCCCGAATGAACTCTGGACTTCGCCTTTGCCGTCCCTGAGTTGAACGGCGACGGTGTCACCACCCTCCGGTGAGTGAGCCGCCAGGATCGTGCCGTCCCGCTTCGTGGATTGCGGCCGGAATCGTTGCATCGGCGAAATGCCCTCATCGTGCACCAGTCTGATGGTGCGGGCGAAGTTCCCCTGCGCATCGAAGACCGAAATCCCGAAGCGCGGCGCGTGCCAGGCCACAATCGAGTCCCCGGGCCAAGGCTCGACCTGCCAGAGACCGGTGAATTCGCCCGGCCCTTCGCCCTGGCCGCCCCACGTCGCAAGGTGCGTTCCCGATGCATCGAAGACCCTTAGTTCGTCTGTCCCCACATTCGCGATGACGATTCGCCCGTCGCGCAGCCTGGTCGCGTCCCAGGCGAGGTAGAGCATGTAGGGTTCCGCCCCTTCCAGAGCTCCGATCGAGACGGACGGTTCCGGGCCGATCCGCCATGGAAGGCGCAAGTCATCGGCCGGTCGCGGGTTCTCGACGATCTGTACTCCGGCGCTGTCGCGGATTTCACTCTGCAGCCCGGCCGGACTCTCCTGGTCCTGTTGGCAGGCGACCAGACTCCAGGCCGCGACCACTGCTGCAATACAAACCCTCATGATCTCTGTCTCCTCTTAGCCATCCGACCTCTCCAACGCCCACACCTCCACGGACTGCACGTCGAACTCGTCTCCCCTGAGACCCAGGATGTAGTTCTCGCCAATCTCAAAGACCTGCAGTCCATCAGGGGTCTCGACAAAGCCCAGCACCCGCCCTTCGGGATCGAAAACGGTCCATAGTGAGCCCGGCCGCTCTTCGCCGGGAAATTCGTATTCCTGGACCCACAGGTAGTCCAATGCATCGACCACCAGCGAAGTGAATGCCGGAAAGCGCTCCGCGACCGGGGTGGACCGATATCGGCGACGCTCTTCTGCCTGGTGGGTCCTGATGTCGCTCTCGGACAAATCGTCGGGATAGTAGGGAACCTCTTCCTCGATCGAGGCGTCGATGTAGGCGTCGACATCGCCCTGGGTGACCCGACGCGGTTCGTGGCCGCGGCGGACGATCCTCGCCGGCGTGCCGTCCCTTGAGAACGCCTTCAGTTCGTAGCGGTTGGTCTGACTGATGACGATCAGATCGCCCCACGGCTCCTGCGCCACCCGCGCGCCGAACATGGTCTGGTACATCATTCTATCCACCAGCTGCATTTCCTGCCCCGGATGTATTCCCAATGAACTGCGGATGCCGCCCTCCCCGTCCCGGATTTCGACCAGCACGGTGTCGATCATGTGAGGGTCGTGGGTGGTCAGGACCAACCCGTCGCCCGTGACCGACTTCGGCATCACGGCGAACGCGCCCGGATCGTCTTCGTTCCTTTCCAGCGTGAAGTTGCGCCCGAAGTTCCCAACAGCGTCAAAGACGGAGATGCCGCGCCGCAGCCCGTACCAGGCGGCGACCGAGTCGCCGGGCCATGCTTCGAGTCCCCGGAGATAGGGGAACTCGCCCGGCCCCTCGCCCTCGCCGCCCCATGTGTCCAAATGGATTCCGGACGGGTTGAAGACCCGCAGTTCGTATGTGCCCTGATTCCCTACGACGATGCGCCCGTCGGACAGTACCAGGGCGTCAATGACACCGTCGAGCATGTACGGCTCCTCGCCTTCGAGGACGCCGATCGAGACGGATGGCTCGGGGCCGATTTGCCAGGGGAGGCGGGAGTCATCCGCGGGGCGGGGGTTTTCGACGATCCGGATGTCGGCGCTGTCGCGGGTTTCGCTCTGCAGCCCGGTCGGGGCCTGCTGATCCTGTTGGCAGGCGACCAGACTCCAGGCCGCGACCGCTGCTGCAATACAAATCCTCATGATCCCTGCCTCCTCTCAGGGCCCCGACCGCTCCAGCGGCCAGACCTGCACATACTCGACGTCGAGTTCGTCCCGCGTGTGGCCCAGGATGTAGTCTTCGCCAATCTCGTAGATCCTCAGCCCCTTGGGCGTCTCCACGAATCCCAGCACTATTCCCTCGGGATCGAAGACGGTCCAGAGGGGGGCCGGCCTTTCCTCCCCGGGATACTCGTATTCCCTGACCCACAGGTGGTCAAGCGCGTCGGTCATGATCGACTCGAACGCCGGGTAATGCTCCGCGACGGGCACGGACTCGAACCCGCGGCGCACCTCAGCTTGATACTGCTCGATCTCACTCTGCGACCTACCAAGGGGCACGATGGCCACTTGTTCCTCGATATGGGCCTCGACCTCGGCCGGAGTCGGCAGACGTTGCGGATGTTCCATGCGAACGATCCGGTCCAGGGTTCCGTCGGGGCGGAAGGCCTTGATCTCGTAGCGGTCGTTGAGGCTGACGACCACCCGGTCTCGCCACGGCTCCGTGACCAGCTCCCGGCCGAAGATCGTCTCCCACAGTTCGTAATCGCTGGCTCCAGGGGGGGCGAAATACCACGCACGACCCGGGTGGGTACCGAGTGAGCCCTGTAGTCTCCCTTCACCATCCCGAAGTTCCACCACCACGGTGTCCACGCCCTCCGGCTCCAGGGTCGAAAGGATGGTGCCACCCCCAGCCACCGATATCGGGCGCAGGAAAATCCAAATCGGGTCGTCGTCGTTGCTCTCCAGCCTGAACGTGCGTCCGAAGTTCCCATCCGAATCAAAGACGGAGATGGCCCGACGGGGCGCCCACCACGCCATGATCGAGTCACCAGGCCAGCGCTCGACCGGACCGAGCGCGGTGAACTCGCCCGGCCCCTCGCCCTGCCCTCCCCACGTCCCAACATGGGTGCCCGACCGATCGAAGACGCGCAACTCGTCGGTGCCGCCATTCGCCACGACGATACGTCCGTCAGACAGCTTTGTCGCATCGCGGGCATAGTGGAGCATGTACGGCTCCTCGCCTTCGAGGACGCCAATCGAGACCGATGGATCCGGGCCGATTTGCCAGGGGAGGCGGGAGTCATCGGCTGGGCGGGGGTTTTCGACGATCTGGATGCCGGCGCTGTCGCGGGTCTCGCTCACCGGCCCGCGCGCAGTCTCCCCGTTTGGTTGGCAAGCGACCGCAGCCAGTGCGAGGAGAAGGATGCCGAAGGACACATGGCTTCCGGACTTCACTGGAACTCCTCTGGCCGCGGTGGACCATGAACGTGATGCTCGGGTGCGGCGGATAGCAAACATGGAGGGCGGGATCTGGAATCAGGCCCACGAGAGCATTTCGGCGCCCGTGATACCGCCTATCTTCAAGCAACGTCCCCCGCCGGCACCTCCGACGCCGCGCCGTTCTTCGACCGGCTAGTCGCGGCTGTGCGGGACCGAAATCCCGTTCTGGAGCGCCCGCAATGATACAGCCGAAGGTGGACTCGGCCGGCCCCAGACTGGAGGCCGTCGTCGAACGGCACCTGCCGGAGTTGGTACTGTCCGACGAGTCGCTGAAGACCGCGCTCCCCGGAATGGCCCGGAACTCCGCCGAGTCAGCGAGGGTGGCGGCAGCCGTCCAGGAAGTCTCGTCCGATCACCGGATCTTCCGGGGCGATGCGCGCGACTTGGCCGGTCTGGCCGAACGGTCCATACATCTGGTCGTCACCTCTCCGCCCTATTGGACGCTGAAGGAGTACAACGAGGGCGAACATCAGCTGGGAGCCGTCGAGGACTACGAGCAATTCGTCGCCGAACTCGGCCGCGTGTGGAGCGAATGCCACCGGGTGCTGGTGCCCGGCGGACGGCTGGTCATCATCGTCGGCGATGTGCCTGTCCCGGCGCCAGCACGGCCGCCACGTCGTGGTTCCGCTGCACGCGAGCATCCAGGAGTCATGCCGGAAACTCGGGTTCGACAACCTCGCGCCGATCATCTGGCACAAGATCGCGAATGCCAACTTCGAAATGGGCTCGGCGGGCGGCTTCCTGGGCAAGCCCTACGAGCCCAACGCCGTCATCAAGAACGACATCGAGTTCATCCTGATGCAGAGGAAGCCGGGCGGCTATCGCAGCCCTTCGCCGGCGGCCCGGGCACTGAGCGTGATCTCCGCGGCCGAACACCGCGAGTGGTTCCGGCAGATCTGGACGATCCCGGGCGCTTCCACGCGCGACCATCCCGCGCCCTATCCGCTGGAGCTGGCGACCCCGCCTGGTCCGAATGTTCTCGTTCGTGGGGGACACGGTTCTCGATCCGTTCCTGGGGACCGGGACGACATCGGTGGCGGCAGCGCGGACGGGAAGGAGTAGTGTCGGGGTGGAGGTGGATGCTGAATACCTGCAGATGGCGCGGCGGCGGTTCCTGGATGAGACGGGTGGGTTGTTCGGGAGGGGGCGGTTGGAGGTGGCCAGCGGGAGTTAGCTCCTGGCTGCAAATCGATGTTCGAGAGCCCATCTCTCAGTGGCAAGGCGTTGATGCGTGTCCATGTCGAGGCCCTGTCATCGGATGAGTCGGTATCAGAAGAAGGCCGATCGATTGTCGGACAGAACTCCGCGCGACTGGGCACACTTGCCGGTGAGATTCCAGCGGGAGATCGAACGGGATCACGTCGCGTAGCTTTAGCGCGCTTGGTCGAAGCTGTCAAACAGCCCGGTCCCACCTCCGTTTGTCCGCCACAATCGGCCGCGAGTGGCGGACAAAGAGACGAAACAACTCGATTGGGCCGAAAATGTATACATAATCCTCCATCAATGGCAGAAAAGGTACACTTGGTGCGGTGCCGGGCCTGGGCAGTCAGAGCTCAATCACTGAACACCGTCAGCCCACCGTCACCGCCCCCCACCCAACTCTGGCGCGCTTCCCGGCGCCCGCCGATACCCCGTCGGCGCGCGCGAGCTGTGGTCCCGTCTGACGATCCGGACGCCCACCGTCACGCCCCCCACCCAAGGGTGCCGTCCGCCGCGAAGGCCTTGATCTCGTACCGGCTGGTGTGGCCGATCACCACCCGGTCGCCCCACAGTGCCCACACCGGCTCCCGCCCGAAGGATTCCTGGAACAGGATTGAGCGGTCGCCCTCACCAAGGATGTGCCACTCGTAGCTGGGATGGGCCCCGAACGAGGCGCGCACCTCACCGTCGCGGTCTCTGAGCTGCATGACCATCGTGTCGGCCGCTTCGGGCCCGTGCCGCGCCAGGATCAGGCCGTCCTTCGTGGCGGCAGCCGGCCAGAATCGCTGCATCGGGGGAACGTGCCCGACCGGTCGAACAGGCGCAGCTCCTATCAGCCTTCCAACCGGTCCAGCGGCCAGAGCTGTATGTATTCCACATGGAGTGCATCCCAGGTTGTCCCCAGGATATAGTCCTCTCCGATCTCATGGATCCACAGACCCTCCGGCGTCTCGACAAAGCCCAGGACGCGGCCTTCCGGATCAAAGACGGTCCAGAGTCGGGGGGGCCGCTCTTCCCCTGACAACTCGTACTCCGCAACCCAGAGGTGGCTCACCGCGTCGGAGATGATCGATGCGGACGTCGGGAAGTTCTCCGCCACGGGCACTGACTGGTATTGCCGACGCAGGCGCTCCTTCTCGCTTTCGGTTTCCCGGAGTACGCTCTCGGCCACCCGTGCCTCGATGTAAGCCTCGACATCATCCGGAGTCGGAGAGCGGGGCACATGGTCGCGCCTGACGATCCGCGCCAGGGAACCGTCGACCCCGAACGCTCTGAACTCGTAACGGCTGGTGTGGCCGACGACGACCAGGTCTCCCCATGGCGTCCAGACCGGCTCGCGCCCGAAGATCTTGTGGAACAACATCGCCTGGTCGGTTCCCTCTGCGTGGAGGTACGGCTCGGGGCCCGGGTGCGTCCCAAGCGAACTCCGGATCCTTCCATCTCCGTCCCTGAGCTGGAAGACTACGGTGTCCGCACCGTGGGGCCAGTGAACCGTGACGATCGAGCCGTCGCGTGTAGTGTCCTCGGGCCGGAAGCGTTGCATGAGAGGGGTGGCCTCATCGTGCACGAGTTCCAGAGTACGGCCGTAGTTCCCATGCCCGTCGAAGACCGAAATACCGTTGCGCGGCGCGTACCAGGCGATGATCGAGTCACCCGGCCACGGCCCGACCCGCCACAGGCTTCTGAATTCGCCCGGACCCTCTCCTCGGCCACCCCAGCTTTCAAGGTGGAGCCCGGATGCGTCGAACACGCGCAGCTCGTTCGTCCCGCCATTCAGGATCACGATCCGCCCATCACTCAACCTCGTGGCGTCCATGGCCGCGTCGAGCAAGTAGGGCTCCTCGCCCTCGACGGCACCAATGGATACGATGGGCTCTGCCCCGATTGACCACGGCAACCGCGAGCCGTCCGGCGGTTTCGGGTTCTCGACGATCCGGATTCCCGCGCTGTCGCGTGTTTCGGTGCGGAGGGAGGGTGCAGGTTGCCGGCCCTGCTCACAGGCGAGCGCGGACAGGGACAGCAAGGCAACGAGAGGATTCAATTTCATGGGTTGCCTCCCGGAACAAAGTGGGCGCATTTGAACATTCCCGAGGCCATCATGCCAGCCTATCTTCAAGGATCGTTCCCGCAGCGCGGATTCGCCATGACAGCACAGGTTGACGAGGAACCGCACCGTGTCTGATCGATTGCACCTGTCGCCCCGACACCGGCGCATGATCGGGGAACTGGTCGCTCGTCTTCTCCCCGGAGTCGAGGTGTGGGCATAGCCTTTCAACCTGGGAGTTCCTGATGAATCGACGTGACGTACTGAAAGCCGGTGCGACCGCCGCCGCGTTGCCGCTCGTCGCGTCAGCGCGAGGCCTCGCGGTGATCGCAGCTACGGCGCAGGTGGCGTTCGATCGGCGCGACCTCCAGCAGCTCCTCGACGAGTCGGCCGAGAGCCTCGGCATCGTTGGCGCCCAACTCGCGGTGTTCGACGGCCAGGCGGTCCACGAGTTCGCAACCGGTCTGGCGATCCGTGAGCGCAACCTGGCCGTCACCCCGGACACGCTGTTCCAGATCGGCTCGACGACCAAGGTTTTCAACGCCGCCGTGGTCATGGCCCTGGTCGACGAGGGAACGCTCGACCTGGACGAACCCGTGGTGAGCTACCTCGACGGCGCGCCGCTGACGAGCGATGTCCCGCCCGTCGAAATGACCCTGCGCCAACTGCTCTCGATGTCGTCGGGACTCGACAACGGGCCGTACACGGATCACGGTCGCGGCGATGACGCCCTGGGCCGGTACGTCGCTTCACTTGCCGAGCTTCCCGGGATCTTCGAGCCGGGCACGGCCTACGGCTACTCGAACGCGGGCACCGCCGTCGCCGGGTTCGCGGCTCAGCGGGTGATGGGGAAGAACTGGGAGACCCTGCTCGCCGAGCGGATCCTCGAGCCGCTCGGGCTCGACCACTCCGCGACATTCCCGGAGGACCTGCTCTATCACCCGGTGGCGCTCGGCTACTCGCCGACCCCCTCGAGGCCCGAAGGCGAGCGGGTGCCGTTCTGGGGGCTGCCGCGCAGCATCGCCCCGGCCGGGGCAACCCTGTGCTGCAGCGCCGGCGATCTCGTGCGGTTCGCCGGGATGTTCCTTCGAGGCGGGCGCTCGACCGACGGGCGGCAGGTGCTGTCGGAGGAGGCCGTCGAGACCACGCACACGCCCGAGATCGACATGCCGACCCGGATCATCGCTCAGAAGTGGTGCACCGGGCCTTACTGGAAGCGCTGGGGCGGCGAGGTGATCTACGGGCACAGCGGCACCAACTCCGGCGGGTCTTCCCTGCTGCTCTGGTGTCCGAACAAGGGCGTCGCGGCCGCGACGATCTCCAACGTGCCGAGCCAGGGCTACCCGCTGGCCGACAAGGTGTTCGACACTCTGTTCCCGGAGGTCTTCGGCATCGACAAGCCCCGGACGCCGAAGCCGGACTCGGTGTCGCCCCAGGAGGTCGAGCTCGAGCGCTACGTCGGGCGGTTCGAGGCCTTGGGCAGCCGGTTCTCGTTCTCTGTGGATGGTGACCGGCTGATGGCGCGGTCGGAGATGGGCAGCGAGTTGGAGTCCGAGCTGATTCCGCTCGGCGGCGACCGGTTCCTGCCGCGCGATCCGGCGATGGGCGGCAACCGCGGCTGGGACGTCGCCTTCTGGGGCGACGACGGCAACGGTCGCGCGACGCACTACCTGAACGGCGTCTTCGCCATGCGCCGTAGCGGCTGATCGTGGGCATGTCCCACCTGATCCTAAGCAGCCGACACCTAACGAAGGATCCGGGCCAGCGAGACGTCGGTCCGAATGAATGCTGGACCTGCTTGAGCGACACTGATGGACAACCCTGCCTGGCCCGAGAGGCGGTCGCCGCAGCGACCACGATTGCCGCCCTGGTGATCCGCCTCGGGAAGGGTCAACAGCGCTGTTGTCAGTTTTTTATTCGGATTTGGAAGATTACGTATACATTTTCTGTTATTATTGGCGTATTATGTATACGTAATTACCCACATTCGCAAAATTACGGTCGTCATACCTTGATGGACGGCATCGGGCACGCTATCTTTCCAGCTGACGTAGTTTGATCACTCTGGACTGGAGCCACCCCTGAACACACGGGAACTGCGAGACATCCTGGCTCGCACCAGCTGGTGGGCCGAACCCCGAACATGGGTTCTTCGGGACCCGGACCTGCGTAGAGCCCGCGCAGCCCCGTTCGAGTATTCCGCCGGCGTCCTCAACACCCTCACGGCCGGCGGGCTCTACCTGCTCCGTGGTCCAAGGCGAGTCGGGAAGTCTGTCGAGCTGAAGAAGACGGTAGGCCGACTCATCGACAACGGCGTGGATCCGCGCCGGATCATCCACATCGCGGCCGACGAGTTGGCAGCCCCCGATCTGCGCAGGGTGGTCGAGGCGGCCGCTGACCTGACTCCCGGTGACGGGCGTCGCTATTGGTTCATCGACGAGATCACCGCGATTCGGGACGGCTGGCCACCCGCGATCAAGTCGCTTCGGGACAACGATCGCCGTTTCGGCCTGGACACGGTCATCCTAACGGGTTCATCCGCATCCAATCTGACGGAGGCGGTCAAGGCTCTCGCGGGCCGACGGGGGGAAGCAGTGGATTCCGACCGCATCCTCCTCCCGATGTCGTTCCGGGATTTCGTAGAAGTCCGCTCCGGAAGCGATCCGGACCGGTTCCCCGGCCCTCCGCCTAAGGACTTCGGACCCGTCGCCGTGGGCGACCTGACCTACGGAACTCTAGCAGAGGCCGTCCGAACGCTTGCTCCCTGGCTGAACCGACTCGTCAAGGAATGGGAGACCTATCTCACCGTAGGGGGATTTCCACAAGCGGTCGCGGCTCATGAAGCCGGTGACTCGCGTATCGGCGGTGCGTTCTCGTCTGGCTTCAGCTCGGCCTTCGATATCGGTATCCGTGGACACGAGATGTCGCGTGTCTTCAAGCAAAGCCTTCTGGACGTCATCCACGGAGAGGCCTTCGGGCAGTCCGCCTGGTCGCGAACCCAGACCGATGCCTTCGTTCAAAGGCTGGCGAAGGGGATCGCGTCACCAACGAACAGCCATGACATCGCTACGGACACGGGCACGTCCGGCAATACCGTTCGCCGCCGAATCGATGTCCTGCGCGAGAGCTTCGTCGTGTGGCCGTGTCACCGAGAGAACGACCTTCGACCCGCTCTTCGAGCCCAGGAGAAGACATACTTCACCGACCCCATATTCACGCGACTTTCCGCACGCGCCGAGCCACCCGCCGACTTCGGCGCGATCTCTGAACAGCAGCTGGGAATGGGCCTGGTCAGGTCGTTCGCCCGCGAAGATCCGGGCGCATATCTCAACTTCGACTCCGTGCTGTATCACAGAACGCAGACGCGCAAGGAGATCGACTTCGTGGGTCCGGCCTTCGGTGGTCTCGCAATCGAGTCAAAATATGTGGACGGCGACCGCTGGAGGCGGGCCGTCCGGACGATGAAAGCGTCCCGCTGGCGGGGCATCATGGCCACGCGGAGCGCTTTGGATTTGGAGGATCCCGAACTCATGGCGGTGCCGACTGCGGTACTGGTGTGGTTGATCGGGGGCTGACGTGGTGAGGGATCCGCTGTACCGGTCGATCGAGAAGCGCCTCGCGGAAAGACCGGATCCAGAGATGTTTGAGCGGTGCGCAGTGGACCTGCTGCGCTGCGTCTATCCGGGTCTCGTACCGATCCGTGGCGGGGACGATGGGGGGATGGACGGAGCGATAGCTGATCCCCGTGGGGGGTCTCCGATTCCCTTGGTGGTTACGACCGCCGGAAGCGTCATCGGCAATCTCACCAAGAACCTGGAGTCGTACCGGCGCAGAGGGGGATCGGCGAGCGAAGCTGTGCTCGCCACGTCGCGGCCGTTGACTGCTCGCCAGCGAAGTAACCTGGAGAGGCGAGCCCGCGAATTCGGCTTCACCCTGCGCCAGATCCACGACCAGGCGGATTTCGTCGGCCGCTTGTACCGGGACCCGGTCTGGCGAAGGGAACTTCTCGGCCTGACCGGGAACCCGCCAGCGCTGTCCGCGTTCCCGAGATCGCCACGCCCTTGGCCGACAAGTGAGCTGCTCGGGCGGGACGAGGAACTTACTTGGCTCCGCAAGGCCGAAGGTGACGTGGTGGTCTCAGGCCAGCCGGGTGTCGGCAAGACGGCACTTCTCGGCACGCTGGCCAAAGAGGGACACGGGCTGTTCGTAGTTTCGCCAGGTATTGGGAAGATCGCGGACGCGCTACGTGAATTGCGCCCGGACAGTGTGTTCGTCGACGATGCGCATCTGGATTCCACTGGCCCTCGCGATTCGTTGCTCGGCACGCTGAATCGCTTGCGCCTTGAGCCTGCCATGTCTTTCCGGATCGTGGCCACAACCTGGCCCGGTCATGAGGATGACATTCGGCACCGACTGTTCCTTCCAAGCGAACGCGTGCTGCGGTTGAATGCGCTCGAACGAGCGGTGATGGCAGAGATTATCCGCAGCGTTAATCCACAATTCACCGATGTGCTGGTCGGTGAGATTCTCGACCAGAGCGACGGGAGACCCGGACTGGCAGTCACACTGGCCCAGTGGGCCCAAGGAGGTGCACTCGAGGACTTGGTGAATGGGCAGCTGTTGCTCACAGAACTGAGGACAGATGTGCGTCTGTCCAATGCCACCCTTGACGCTTTGGCCACGTTCGCCCTTGGCGGCCAGCGCGGCATGACACTCGCGGCTGCCGCCAGAGTCATGGAAATGTCTGAGACTCACTTGCGAGAGGCTGTTCTCCCGGTATCGGGCACCGGTGTGATTCACGAAACAGTGAACGACCTCGTCCCCACGAGAGCCGTGTCGGTCAAGCCCGCTGCCCTGCGCCATGCCCTAGTGCAGCGCACCTATTTCTCCGGTGCCTTGGGCAAGTCCCTTAAGCGCGCCGTTGACGAAGTGGAAGATGCGGTAGCGTGCACGGAGACCCTGATCGCAGTTTTGGGGAGGGGAGGGCACGTACTGCACGACACCATCCGCGCGCGGCTTCGGGCACACGACCAGGCAGGTGTCGGGAAGCAACTCTGGGAAGACTATGCGTGGACGGGAGAGCAGGCCGTCGGTTGGATCCTTGGCCGTCACCCCGAGAAGTCCGCACTGGTTGCCAGGGCCGCGCTCAGGTTCACGCCGGATCACGCCTTGGACCAACTGATTTCGGATGTGGTTCGGCACCGGGGGGACCACGATTCGCTCTGCGCGCTGATAAGGCACTGGGTGCTTCGCGGCCGACCCGGCACTGACACCGTGGCGCGTCGTTGCCTGCTGCTCCAGAAGCTGGCCCAACAACCCAACGTCACTTCGAAAGGGTTGCACGACCGCCCTGGAGCGGTCGATTGGAGGGAGCCCCTCGCCAAGCTCGTGCTGGTGGCATACGCGCTGCACTTCGAAGACATCGATGGCGATCCGATCACCAAAGAGCGATTTAATCTCATCTTGGGTTCCCTTCCCGCGACCGACGTGCGGCAGCTTGGGCACTTGTGGCCCGAGGCCCTGACAATCCTGCGGACCCTTGGGGATCCTGGAATCTCGGTTGCCCGAAAAGTGGTGCGCCACTGGTGCACCGGGCCCCGGGTGCTCAACGAGCTTCCCGAGACTCGTCAGGCCGCGATCGATGAAGCGGCCCGGATGTTGCCCGGTGTCGTCGACCTTGCCGACGGTGCACCAGGCATCTTGCTTTGGGCCCACCGAATTGGCCATGCGCATGGACTGCGGGCTGTCCTGCCGGTGATCGACGATCCACTCCTGCCCCGCTTGTTCCCAAGCCGACTTGAACTTGCGCCGGAAGAGCGCTCCGAACGGAAACTCAGCGCCCGGGCCCGCGAGATCGCCCGGGACTGGAGCGACGAGGATCCGGCGCTGGTGATAAAGCGAATGCTCTACTACGAGAGGCAGCGGCAGCTCTCGGGCCATCACTACCCCAACGTGCTCAAGTTCATACCGAACCAGCTTTCGCAGCATGTGGACGACCCGTTGAAATGGCTGGAGGCTCTTGCGGGATATGACGCCCCTACCGAATGGGTCTCGTCGTTTCTGGAGGCGGCGGTCTCGGTCGATCCGTTGAGCGATGCCCCTTGGGCAGTCCTGGGGCGCCGTGATTGGCACGCTTCCGCGTCCGTTCACTTCGGCCTCGCCGTCGCAGGACTCTCTGGCAGTGCGGTGGACCAGATCATGGCAGCGGTGCCTGCCCACACGGGCTCCCTGACCTACCTCCCTTGGCGTCAGGTGCCGGACGAGTGGAAGCATCGTCTTCTGGAGCATCGTAACGCCGGTGTGAGAAGAGCGACGGCCACAGGCATCTGGGAGGCCTATCGTAGCAAGCCCGAAGGAGCCGTAGGGAGACTGTGGCAGGCGGCCGTCGTTGAGTGCGGCGACGCCGAGTTGCTCCGCGAGGTCCTTCTCGCGGATCCCGACGTGGCTCGTGCGTGGGTGCTTCACAAGGCTCGCGCGAGTGCCGAGTTAACCGCGGAGCAACCGACACATGATTCGTTGCCGAACAAAGAGAGCTCCATGAAAGAACTCGCCGTCGAGATCGTGGACGGCATGAACGCACTCGACCAGGTCGGCCTGGACGAGGATCTGGTATGGAGAGCGTGCAACCGGCTGACCAGCGACGACCGGCGCGACCTCATTTTGACGATACCGCCCGAAGCCAATGTCATGTTCTTCCGCCATCTGGTCGGCGGCGAACCCGATCTCTACGAGGCCCTGCTTCGCCGCCGCCTTCCCAAGCAAGCACGCTTGGCCCCGCTTCACCAGGGAGCCATCGAAGGTACGGGAGCTAGTCCGGATGGCAAGAACGCACGGCTATGCGTGGTGCGACCTCGAGGCTGCCGGAGCAGGGGTCAGGAGGGTAAGCGCGTAGATGGCAGCACCGGGGAAATGGGGAAATCCTGACGTACCCAACGACGGGTGGATCTTCGAAGAAGTGATCGATTTGTCGCCAGACGATGGAACGCCCTTCGAAGAGTATTGCAGGATATGCCAAATGTGTGAAAGCAAGGCAATTCGATTCCAACACCGTTTGAGCCACGCCCAGTGGCCGCACTGTATCAACGCTGGATGTGTCTGCGCTGGCAAGATGGAGAACAACGGAGCAGCTGCGAAACGGCGCGAAGCCGTGGCCTACAACCGAATGCTACGCAAGCGGCGGTGGCCGACCCTACAAGCGTGGCAGCAATCACCCAACGGTAATTGGCACATTTCACACCATGGAGTCCACGTTTTGGTTGTGAAGGTGAAATCCAGCAAATGGCGGATCCGGATCAAGTGTGAGCAACTTGGGGGTCAGAAGTGGGGAAACAAGCGGTTCGACACGTTGCGGCAGGCCAAGCAGGTCTCCTTTGACGCCTTCGAGTACGCGCGCGACAAGCTGGGATGGGGTTCGTGAAGCAGGAACCTGGTCTCGGCTGCTGCCTACGGCATGCTCCACGCCCAGGGTCGCTGCATGGCGGCCGGTGAGGGTTGGCCAAGTTTGTCCGCCAATACAGGCCAAAAATGGCGGACAAGCAGGGCGGTTCGTCCGTTAGGGCAGAAAATGCATACATAATCAGCCAAATGATGGCGGACCATGTATACCCTCACCGTCCCCCACCCAACGCCGGCGCTCTCTCCGGCGCCCGCCGATACCCCGTCGCCTGCTCGAACGCGTACCCGAACCTGAGCAGCATCGCCTCCGTAAACGGACGCCCAAGAAACTCAATCCCCACCGGCAACCCATCCGGCGTAAACCCCGCCGGCACCGTCAGCGCCGGGTACCCCGTCACCGGGCTGAGCAGCCGGTTGTCGCCGAGTCCGTAGTCGTCCGCAGGGGCCGGGTTCGTCTCGGCGTCCAGCGCGATCAGCGTCACCGGGTGGTCGAAGGTGGCGTAAACGAGCGCGTCGAGGTCGTAATCCGCCATTGCCTGGGCGACGTTTTCCCGCAACTCGGCGCGCGCGAGCAGGTATTCCAGATAGCCCGGGTCCCGCACCGTCTTGCCCAGCAGACCGCCCATTCCCCTCGCCCGCCACGGTGTGACCCGGCCGCTGAGCAGGATCGACGCGAGTGTGCTGTACGGGGCGTTCGCATGCTCGGCCAGATAGGCGTCGGTTGCCTCCTCGGTCTCGAACGAGTTGCTGGAGAAGACGGGGTTTACGCGGTCGATCCCCGCGATGGCCACGCTGTCGATCACGTCGGCGCCGAGTGCTTGCAGGTCACCCAGAGCCGCCTCGATCCGGGCGCGCACCTGCAGGAAACCTTCGGACGACGGGTCCACGCGACCGTCCATCGCGTCGCGGATCACGCCGATGCGCGCGCCGGCCAGCCCGTCCAGCGCCAGCCCGTCCGTGTAGGAATCCGGGACGTGCCCGAAGGCATGGGCGGTGACGGGGTCGTTCGGGTCGTACCCGGCGATGACACCGAGCAGAATGGCCGCGTCCATGACCGTGCGGGTCATCGGGCCCATGGTGTCGGTGGTGGGATTCGCGGGCATCATCCCGAAGCGGCTGACCAGCTGCAGGGTGGGCCGCAGGCCGACCAGCGACGCGACCGCCGCCGGGCCCCGGATCGAGCCGCCGGTGTCCTCGCCGATGCCGATCATGCCCAGGTTGGCCGCGACGCCCACACCGGTGCCGCCGGAGGAACCGCTCGGGTTGCGCAGCGGGTCGTAGGCGTTGCGGATCACGCCGAAGCCGGATCCCACGTAGCGGGAGGCGTACTCGCCCATGTTCGTTTTGGCCAGGATGAGCGCGCCCGCATCCTTCATCCGGGTGACGATGGTCGCGTCTAGCGCGGGCACGAAGTCCTCGAAGAGCGCCGACCCGTACGTGGTGCGCATGTCGCTGGTCTCGACCTGATCCTTGAGCAGGACCGGGATGCAGTGCAGTGGCCCGGTGAGCCCGTCAGTTGCGAGCGCGTTGTCGAGGCGGGCAGCCTCGTCGAGGGCGCGAGGGTTGAGCGTGGCGATCGTGTTCAGTTGCGGGCCGCGCTGGTCGTACGCGTCGATGCGGGCGAGATACTCCTGCACGAGGCCGACGCACGTCAGGTCGCCGGAGAGAAAGGCGGCGTGGACCTCGGCGATCGTCGCCTCCTCGACATCGAACGTCTGGGCACGCAGCGGGGCAGCCGGTGGGACCAGGCAGAACGCGGCGACGGCAGCCAAAATTGCGGGTAGCGTGCGGATCACGCGGGCGGGCCATGTGGCGGGCGGGCGAGGGGCCGCCGCAGGCAGGCCGGTGGCCACCGCGGGCAGGCGGAGGGCCACCCCGGGCAACCGTTCAAGAGTGGGCCGTGGCCGGTGTCGTCCGTGGTCGTCAGTCATGGCGATTCCAGATGTGTAATGTCTACCTTACATCATGTACACTGTACTTTACATGATGGGTACGGATCCTCCCCGCCCACGATGAACCCACTACGCGCTCGGGTCAAACGGCCGCCGCCCTCACCGGCGGAGCCTTCAGCGGGCCTGCCCCACCGCCTCGCCCTGGCAAATCCCCGCGAGCACCGGGAGCAGCGTCGGCGCCGGGCTGGCCCGCTCCCCATTTCCGGCGGTACGATGAAGGCCGGCAGCCGCGTGCTGCCGAGTCCAGCAGGGCACCACCCCCCCCCAACCGGACGCCAGGATGACCCGAATCGGCTCGCTCCTCACGATCACCGCCATTTCCAGCGCGGCTCTCTTCCCCCCGCCCGGCGACCTGTCCGCACAGCGGCGCGGCCCCTACGCGGCCTCCGCGCACGGCGGGAACTACATGCACAACTTCTACTTCCCCCCGGCTCCCTCTTCGTCGCCCTGGTACCCGTCCTGGCACCCCGGCGGCGGGCACGTCGCTGTGGCCATGAGCGGCTCGCTCTGGGAAGTGGACGTCGTGACAGGCGTCGCCACCGAGATCGTGTACGGCCCCGACTACTACTCGTCCCCCGACTACTCCCCTGACGGCGCATGGCTGGTGTACACCGCGGACGACGGTGGCGGCACCATCGACCTCGAAGTCATGAACACGGCGACGGGCGAACGCGTGCGCCTCACCGAAGGCGAACACATCCACACCGACCCCCGGTTTTCGCCGTCAGGCGACCGGATCGCGTTCGTATCCACCGCGCCAAGCGGGTACTTCAACGTGTATGTCCGCCCCTTTGCGAACGGCAGCTGGGCCGGCCCCGAGGTCGCGGTCACGTCGGACAATTCCTTCGGGCGCGACCGACTCTACTTCGGCGCCTGGGACATGCACATCTCGCCCGCGTGGCTCCCGAGCGGCGACGAACTCCTGATCGTGTCGAACCGGGACGTGGCTCTCGGCAGCGGCAACGTCTACCGGATTCCGGCGCGGGCCGGCGGCATCGAAGAGCGCACCGTCGTCCTTGCGGAGCAGACGCTGTACCGCACCCAGCCGCACGTTTCGTACGACGGCAAGCGCTTCGTCTACTCCTCGACAGCGGGCGCCGCGGACCAGTTCCAGAATCTGTACGTGCAGCCCACCACCGGCGGCGAGCCGTACAAGATGACCTTCTTCGATCACGACGCCTTTCACCCGCGCTGGTCGCCCGACGCCGAGTGGATCGCCTTTGCCAGCAACGAGGGCGGGCTGCCCCAGCTGAACCTGCTCGAGGCGAACGGCGGTGCACTGCGCAAGGTCGAAATCAGCGAGCGGCGCTGGGCCCGGCCCATGGGGACCCTGTCCTTGACAACGCTGGACGACGCGGGCAACCCCGTGGCCAGCCGCATACACCTGACTGCCGCCGACGGCAAGTTCTACGCTCCCGCCGACGCCTATGCGCGCGTCACCCGCACCGGCGACCGGATCTTCCATCATCCGGGGTCGTTCACCGTCGATCTGCCGGTCGGCACGGCCGAGGTGACCGTCGTGCGCGGCTTCGAGACTCACCCGTTTACACTTGAGGCCACGATCGAGGCGGGCGATGTCAACAGTATTTCCATGACCGTCAGCGAGGTCTCCGACGTGTCCGACGACGGCTGGTTTTCGGGCTCCACCCACGTCCACATGAACTACGCCGGCAACCTCCACAACACCCTGCCCAACCTGATGATGATGTCCGCCGCCGAAGGCCAGGACATCCTCAACGAGCAGGTGGCCAACAAGGACAACCGGATCATCGACCACCAGTTCTGGCTCCCCGGCGGAGGGCCGCACCCGCTCTCCGAGCCGGACCACGTGCTGGTCGTCGGGCAGGAGTACCGTCCCCCCTTCTACGGCCATGTGTTCATGTTCGGCCACCGGGATCACCTGATCGCTCCGTACGCAATGGGGTACGAAGGCACTGCAATCGAGAGCCTCTACCCCAGCAACACCGACATGATGCTGAAAGCCAAGGTCCAGGGGGCAACGACCGGCTACGTGCACTCGGGCTACAGGGGAGACCCCCTCGAGGGAAACCTCGGAGGCGCCAAGGGGTTCATCGTCGACGCCGCCCTCGCAGCGGCCGACGCGGTCGAGTGGTCGAGCCCGCAGGACGGCTGGCCTCCGCTCTACGCCGTCTGGAGCAACGGCATCCGGGCGGCGGTTGTCGGCGGCGAGGACTCGATATCGAGCCTGCACGCCACACCGCTCCTCGGGTCGATGCGGACCTATGTGCGGACGCCGGACGGTGAGCTCACGATGGACGGGTGGTTCCAGGGTCTCCGCGACGGGCACGCCTATGTAAGTTCCGGGCCGCTGATCGACTTCACAATCGACGGCATGGGGCCGGGCGACGACGTGAGCCTTGACGGACCCGCCGACGTGCAGCTGCGTGGCCGGATCTGGGGCGTCGTACCGATGGAGCGGGCGGAACTGGTCCGGAATGGCCAGGTCGTCCGGAGCTGGGAGTTCACCGGCGACCGCAAGGATCTCGTGATCGACGACCGGCTGGCCGTAAGCGGGAGCGGGTGGGTGCATCTCCGGGTCGAGGGCGCGCCCGGGGACAGCTGGCCACTCGACACGTCCTACCCGCAGGCGTTCACCAACCCGGTCTGGATCACGGTGGGGGGCAGGCCGATCCGGAGCGCGGCAGCCGCCGACTACGCCATCCGGTGGATCGACAAGCTGCAGGCGATGGCGGACGAGTGGCCCGGGTGGCGGTCCGAGCGGGAACGGGAGCATGTGTTCGCGCAGTTCGAGCAGGCGCGCGAGGTCTACCGGCAGAGAGGTGCGGAGGCGGAGGAGGGTGCGGGGCCGGGGGGTGCAGGTTCCGGCCTGCCGCAGATCACCGAGCAGGTCAGCGGCTCGACCGAGGTCCTCCAGGCCATCAGCACCGTCTCCGAGGACGAGGCGTGGGTCAGCGGCCACGGCGGCGTCATTCTGCGGACCGTGGACGGCGGCACCGAGTGGCAACGGATTTCGGCACCGGGGGGCGATTCACTGCAATTTCGGGACATCCACGGCTTCTCGACCCAGGCGGCTGTGGCGCTGACCGCGGGCACGGGACCGGCCTCGCGAATCTACCACACAGGTGACAGCGGCGGTTCGTGGACGCTCGGCTTCCTGATGGACGAGCCCCGGGGCTTCCTGGACTGCCTCGATTTCTGGGACGACCGGCACGGATTCGCGTACGGGGACTCCTTTGACGGGGCGCCGTACATCCTCGTGACGGACGACGGCGGCCATGCGTGGCGCCGTGTCCCCGCCGACGCGCTCCCGCCCGCCAACGACGGCGAGGGTGGCTTCGCGGCCAGCGGCACATGTGCCCGGACCGGACCCGGCGGACGGGGGTGGATCGGGACGGGAGCCGGCGGGTCGGCGCGCATCCTCGCGACGGGAGACTACGGACGGAGCTGGACCGCGAGCGAAGTGCCCATGGCGAGGGGCGACGCGGCGGGGATCTTCACGCTGGCCGTGCACGAAGGACGTCCCGTCATGGCGCTGGGCGGCGACCTCGGCGCACCCGAAGACGTGGTGGCCGGGAACGCCGCAGTGACCGGAGACGGGGGCCGCAGCTGGACGGTTGCCGCTCCCGCTCCGATCAACGGGGCCGTGTACGGGAGCGCGGCGGGGGGCATCGGCGCGAACCGCCGCGTGGTCGCCGTGGGCCCGCCCGGCGCCGCGTATACGACCGGAACGAAAGCGACCTGGGAAGCGCTCCCGGGTGTGAGCGCCTGGGCGGTGGAGTTCGCGCCCGGGGGCCGCGTGGCATGGGCCGCGGGAGGAGGGGGGAGGATCTGGCGGATCGTGTGGTAGGGGAGCAGGCCGGGCGCGGGGCCGCGATGCTGCGCGCGACCGTGGTCTGTGGGGTGGCGGTAGCCGTGACGGGGGCCGCCGCCGGGCTCGCGGGCCAGGCCGACCCGCCGCGGATATCGGGCCGTGTGGTGGACCTGGGCACCGGAGCCGGGATCGAGGGCGCGGCCGTCGCGCTGAGGTCTCTCCGGGCGGGGATGGAGGACTCGATCCGTGCGGAGACGGTCACCGACGGCGCGGGACTGTTCCGGGTGGAGCGGGCGGGGGCGGGGGACTACGAGCTCACCGTGACCCACATCGCGTACGGCACCTTTCGGGAGCGGCTCACACTGACCCGGGAGGACCGGATCGCCCTGCGCGTGACCCTGTCCCCGACGGCCATTGCGCTCGACCCGGTCGTCGTGGAGGTGTCCGCCGAAGATTCCCGGCAGGGTCGTGCCCAGGGCGTCGCGCGGCGCCGGGTCACAGCCGAGCAGCTGGCTCCCGTCGCGCGGACGGGCAACCACCTGGTCAACGCTCTCGCGCAGTTGGTGGCCGGTGTGCGGGTGCGGGGTGGGCGCAGCCAGCCAGGCCAACTCGTGTGCCTGGAGTTCCGCGGTCCCGCGAGTCTGGCCGGGCCCGGTTGCCTAACGCCCATCGTCATCGTGGACAACGTCCGCCAGGCCAACGGAATGGTGACACTCAATACCTTCCCGCTAACCGATATCCGCAGCGTTGAAGCGATCCCGCCAGCCGAAGCAGGTGTGCGGTACGGGGCCAATTCCAACGCCGGCGTGATCGTCATAGAGACGTTCTCGGGCGCCGCCATGCAACGCGAGGATCGCGAGCCCCCGCGCGGAACCTACAACTGGGCGCTGGAGTCGGAGCCGTATCCATGGGTCGAGGCTCTGGCGACCGCCGCGGCCGCGAACGCCATCGGTCTGCTCGCCGGCTACGCCCTGTCCAACCCCTGCCTGGACTTCGAAACCCTCTCGCGGCACTTCTACGAACCGGACTGCGGCTTCCTGGCGAACACCGGTTCCCGCCTTGCGCTGTACGCCGCGCCACAGGTCGGGGTGGGCTTTCTCGTGGGGCGAGTGGGCACCACCAACCTGTCCCGGGGCAGCATGTGGAGAAATGCCGTTGCGGGCACGATCATGTCCGCACCGGGGGTCGTTCTGGCGCTCACCAGCGAGGACGACGGCTTCAGCGGATCCAAAATGATCGGCATCGTCATGGCGACGGTAGGCGCCCCGGTTGCCGCGGTGTTGGCGGACCGGCTGTTCCGCGAGGTGACCCGGTAGTCGGCGGCCGACCCGCACGGCCGCTGTGCTGGCGGCTTCCGGCCACGAGGTGGCGCGGTTGTCGTCAGCCGACCCGCACGGCCGCAGTGCCGACGGCTTCCGGCCACGAGGTGGCGCGGGCCGCCATTCCACCGCCCGGGGTGTTCGCCTAACTTTGCGGATCGGGCTGGCCGGCGGCCGGCAAGGCTTCATTCGACGAAAGGGCAGGGCAATGTCTGTACAGGGCAGACTCGCGGCGTTCGACCACATCATCGCCGGGTCAAGAGCACTCCTGGCCGTGATTCCCGAGCATCGCCTCGACTGGAAGCCTCACGCCAAATCGTGGACGCTGGGCGAACTCGCCACCCACCTCGCCAACATTCCCAACTGGACGATGCCGACCCTGGCCGTTTCGGAATTCGACATCAGCCCGGCGGACGGCGGACCCCCGCCCATGCCCGCCGCGGGCTCCACCGCCGAACTCCTGGAGGCTCTGGACCGCAGCTCCGCCGCCGCCCGCGCTACGATCGAGGGCACGTCGGAAGAGGTTCTCGCCGGCCCATGGACGATGCTCGTCGGCGGCGAAGCCCGCTTCACCCTGCCGAAGCGCGTTGTTCTGCGGACCTTCATCATGGATCACATGATTCACCACCGGGCCCAACTGGGTGTGTACCTGCGCCTTCTCGACGTTCCCGTGCCGCAGTCGTTCGGACCGACGGCCGACTTTCCGGGCATGTAACGTCCGTGACAGGTGCCGATGTGAACCCGTCCGCCGCCGGCAGCGCCCTCGATCCGGCCCGTTTCGAGCTCCTGACCTTCGACTGCTACGGGACGCTGATCGACTGGGAGGCGGGAATCATCGCGGCTGTGCGGCGAGTCTCGGCCGCGCACGGCTCATCCCCGAATGCGGCGGACATCCTTGCGGCGTTCGGCGAGGCGGAACACGGGGTGCAGGCTGAGCGCTACCGCAGCTACCGGGAGGTGCTCGCGCTTACGCTGGAACAGATGGGCCCGCGTCTCGGCTTCGGCCCGACATCGGCGCAGTGCGACGCCTTCGCGGCATCGGTCGGTGACTGGCCCGCCTTTTCGGACACGGTGGAGGCCCTTCGTCGCCTCGGTGCACGCTACCACCTCGGAATCGTCTCCAACGTCGACGACGACCTCTTCGCCCGATCCCGGAAGCTCCTGCGGACCGACTTCGACTGGGTGGTCACCGCGCAGCAGGTGAGAAGCTACAAGCCCGCGACCCCACACTTCGACGAAATGGTGACCCGTTCCGGCATCCCCCGCGCCCGCACGCTGCACGTCGCGCAGAGCCTCTTCCACGACATCGCCCCGGCTTGGTCCCTCGGCTACGCGACGCTGCATGTCAACCGGCCGACGCGCGGATCCGGCGGCGGCGCGACCCCTCCCTCGGGCGCCCGTCCCGACGCCGAAGTCACCGACATGGCGGGTGCGGCCCGGCTGCTCGGGGTGGGGCCATGAGCACCGGCGCCACACCGGGCGTCCCCGATGGCGGCGACGGAATCCACACCATCCGCGGCAGCGGCGTTCACCGCGGCTGGAACGGGATCCACTACAAGACCGGCCTCTCGGGAAAGAATGTCCCGGCCCGGGAGCTGTCGATGAACGTCGCCCGCATCCCACCCGGCGGCGTCGCTTTCGCTCATATCCACGTCGACTTCGAGGTCATGCTCTACATCCTCGAAGGCACGGTGCGCCACGACTTCGGCCCGCACCTCTGCCACTCCATCGTGAATCACGCGGGAGACTTCATCTTCATCGAGCCGGGGATCCCGCACGAGGTCTTCAACGAGAGCGACACGGAAGACGTGGTGGCGGTCGTGGCCCGTTCGGACGCCTCGGAGTGGGAGAACATCGTCGACTACGACCGCGAGACCGGGAAGGTGATCCCGAAGAGGAAGGCCAGCCGTTCGGGTTAGTGCCCGGGGCGTACGAGCTGCTCCGCCTTCACGATCCGTCGGGTGCGGCGATAGCACCAGCCACCCCCGCTATCCCGTATTCGCCATCCGGTCCAGAAACTCCCGCTCTTCGTGAGTCAGAGCCTTGACCCCCAAGGCGTCGATCTTCCGCAGCAGGTTGTCCAGCTCTTCCAGGTTGATCTCATGGAGCCGCTCGCGCCGGATTGCCGTCCAGCGCTCGACGGCGTCGATGTCCTGGGTTCCGACCGTTTTCGGGCGCGAGACGGGCCGGTGCGCGACGTGGCGCTGACGCCGGCTTTCCCATGTCCTCAGGAATAGCCACCCCGCCACCAGTCCACCGAGGTGGGCGAAGTGCGCGATCCCGTCCTGCGCCCCGGTGAAGCCGGCGATCACGCTCACCGAGACCATGAAGATGGCGAGCATCCGCGCCTGAATCGGCAGTACGCCCCAGATGTAGATGTCCTCGCGAGGCCAGTAGCGTGCGAACCCCAGCACCACGCCGAAGATCGCTCCGGAGGCACCCACCACCATCGCGAAGGGAGTCATGATCGACAGGACCGCGCCGCCAACACCACAGATGAGGTAGAACCGGATGAAGGTCTTGCTCCCCAGCCGTTCCTCCAGCCGCGGGCCGAAGAAAAACAGCATCAGCATGTTGAAGAAAACGTGGAAGAATCCGGCGTGGAGGAACATGTACGTCACGAGCGTCCAGGGCCGGAACAGAATCGCGGCGGGCACGAGCGCGAAGTACTGCGCAAACCCCGGACTGACCTGCGAAAGCAGAAAGACGGCCAGGTTCGCCAGAAGCAGGCGCTGAACCCAGGGCGTCATCAACACAGGTCTCTCTCCGTCACACCGATCTCCGCCTCAAGCCGTCTCTCCCCATCCTGCAGGACACTCCGATTCCTGCAATGTACGGGTTTCAGCCCTTCTCCGCGCCGACGATCACCTCCACATTGCCAAGACCACTGCCTGACCGATCAGCGCCACGCCGTTGTAGCCGACGTTCAGCCAAGCGAGCCCGGCGTTGCGCTTCTCGAAGGTGACCGACTGGTGCGCGACCGGGAGCACGAAGGCGATCAGCGCCATGAGTGCCACGTGCACGCCCACCATCGCGGAGCCACCGCTCCCCCCCATCGACGAGGCACCGCCGGGCGCAACCTCGGCCACCAGCTGAGCCAGCACGTAAGCCGTCACCAGCGCCAGCACGAAGCTCACGCCATACGTCTTGAGGGGATTGAACCCCTCCTGGATCTCTTCCGGCGTGGTCTCCATTAGCGCAATCCAGCGCTTCCCGAAGATCGGGCCGTACCAGAGCGCGCCGATGATCATCGGAACGATTCCGGCCACGAGTACCGCGAGCAAATTGACTTCGTGCATGGGTTGATTCCGGCAAAGTCCGGATGGGCAGGATTCACAATGTAATTCACCTCGTCCACAACGACTGCGCTGGGTACCTCATCCAATCTGACCGCGCGCCCGCATCTCGCTCGGCAACAATACCGCGTGGATGAAGGAATGGACCGGGGTTGCGACACCGACCGTTGCGCCCAGCCGCACGGCCGCTCCGCTCCAGGCATCCAGCTCCGAAGGAACACCCCCGGCGAGGTCGCGCTGCAGCGACGAGGTGCCTTCGGCGGGGAACGAGTCCACGACTTGCATCGCGCCAGTGACCGCGTCGTCCGGCAGCGACACCCCGTGGGCAGCCGCCACCGCCGCGATCTCCTCCATTGCCCGCCGTAGAAGGATCCGGCTTTCGGGCAGCGTGCGCACCGGCCCCAGATGCATGCGGCACGCCGCGCACACACCGCCGAGCGAACACACGAAAAGAAACTTGGCCCACACCGCGGCGTCGATGTCGGGCGGCACCTCGGCGTCGACGCCTGCGTCGCGCAGCGCAGCCACCAGGGTATTGGTCCGCGGCGACCCACCACCATCCCATTCGGCGAGCGCCACGTACGGATCCACCCCGATGTGCCGGATCTCTCCGGGAGCCGCGACCTCGCTCATGATGCGGGTGAGCCCCTTGCCCATGTGCGCCCTTCCCACGGCGGGGAGAAGCGCTTCGTGCGCATCCACGCCGTTGAGGAGCGGCACAACCAGCGTGTCGGGACCCAGCAGCGGCCCGATGCCGTCACGCACGGCGGCGAGGTGCAGGGATTTGACCGCGACGATGACGGCGTCTACCGGGCCGATTTCGCCCGGGTCGTCAGTGGCGATGGCCGGCCGAACGTGGAAGTCGCCCCCGGGCGAGCGTACACTGAGCCCCGTGCGCCGAATGGCGGCGAGGTGCGCACCACGAGCGACCAGTGAGACCTTGTGACCCGCTTGCGCCAGGACCCCGCCGTAGTACCCGCCGACTCCGCCCGCGCCGTAGATGGCGATCTTCATGGCCGCGAAGTTACCGTAACCGAGGGGCCGCTCAAAGAGCAGGGCAGGCGCGCACCCAACCGATGACAGAGGACCGAATCATGATGGGACTACGGTTTCGCCGGATCGCCACAGGGCTCTTCCTCACAATCGGGGGCGCCGCCATGGTCTGTTCGGCCCCGCTTGCCGCCCAGACTCCCGAGCAGCGCTACACCGACTGGGACCGTCCCGACTTCCGTCCGCAGGAGTACCAATACCGCCGCGGCAGGATCATGGACGGCTTGCGCGCCACCGGGGGCGGCCTCCTCCTCACACCGTCCTCGGACGGCTCCACGCACGGAGGCACCTTCCGCCAGCTGGAGGACTTCTGGTACCTCACGGGTCTCGAGGTCCCCGGGTCGATGCTGGTTCTCGACGCGGACCGTGACCGCTCCCTCCTCTTCATGCCCCCTCGTGACCCCCGTTTCGAGAATCCGGGAAGAGCGAACGACTTCCCGGGGCGGCCGCTGCTGGACGACTACCAGCTCCGCAGCATTGCCGGGATCGACGAATACCGGGACATCGCCGAACTGGATGCCTACCTTCGGGACCGGCTCGCCGGGGGGACCGCGCTGCGTGTCAATGCAGGCTCCGCCGGGCCCGTTTCGGAGCAGGCGATTCCCCTGATCGGCATTCTCGACGCCACCGCCACCCTCATCCACCGCCTCCGGTCGGACTACCCCGAAACTGAAGTCCTGAACGCATTCGAAGTCATCGCCCGCCTCCGGATGATCAAGACACCCGCCGAAATCATGCGCATGCGTGCCGCAGCGGACGCGACAATGGCCGGGATCCGCGCCGCCGCCGACCGCATTCGTCCCGGGGTCGACGAACGCACGCTCCAGGGCGAGTTCGAGCGAGCGTGCCGGACGTTTGGCTCCCAGTCGATTCCGTTCACGCCGATCGTCAAGTCCGGTCCGAACAGCTTGTGGCCGTGGCGCATCCTCGCGGCCCACTACGACCGCCGCAACCGCGGCCTCCGCGACGGTGAGCTGGTCATTCTCGATGTCGGGTGCGAAGTCAATGGCTACGTGAGCGACGTGGGGCGCACATTCCCGGTAAACGGGACGTTCAGCGATGTCCAACGGGAGAAGCTCATGGTGAGCACCCGCGCGGCCGAAGCGATCATCGCCGCCGTGCGCCCCGGCGTGACATTGCGCGAACTCACCGCGGTCGCCTACGACGCGATCCCGGACCACGAAGAACCCTACATGCAGACCCCTTCGTTTTTCGGTCACCACATCGGCCTCTCGGCCGGCGATCCCGCCCTTCTCGACGAGCCCCTCGCGCCCGGAATGACCTTTACCGTCGAGCCGTGGTACTACAACCATGAGATCGGGGTCTCGGTTTTCGTTGAAGAGGTGGTCCTGGTCACGGAAGACGGGGTCGAGGTGCTGACCGCCGCGCTGCCGCGGGACCCGGAGGCGCTGGAGGGGATGATGCGGTAGGCCTCGCCGTGCATGCCCCATTGAGTATCACGGAGTTCGCACCGGACTCAACCGTGAAGGTTGGCCCACATATGGCAGGACAGGAAATGACGAGAGCGCTGCTAACCGGACACCTCCTCTTGACCATCGCGGCAAGCACCACACACGCCCAATTGGTGACAACGCTGCCGGGCGAAGACCGTCCGCTGGCTCCAACGCTCACCGAGGTCTATCGCCTCGGATCCGCCGCCGCCGAAGCCGACTGGCAGGTATTCAGCGCCGTTCCGGCAGCTGGCTTCGACGGGGATGGGAACCTGTACCTCCTCGACTCAGCCGGCCGCGTGGTGATCGTTGGCCCCGACGGTGGCTTGTTGAGCCAACTGGGAGGCATTGGCGAGGGCCCGGGGGAGTTCGGCGATCCAGGCCAACTGGATGTCTGGCCCAGCGGGCGAATGGTGGTCCTCGACATGGGGCGCGGCGCCTATCACCTGTTCGCCCCTGGGGGCGCGTTCGAGCGTCGAGTAAGAATGAAGATCGTTCAACCGGACATCTACTGGTCAGTACGAGCACACGCCTATGGTGCGCGGCCCGTGCCCGGTGAGACGGCTGTCTTCTCGGACGGCGGGCGTGACATCCTTCGCATCGACGTCTCTTCGGAAGAAGTGCGAACCGAAACGTTCGTGGAAGCGTGGGCGCCGCCGGGGACCGAGATCAAACACGGCAGTTTGGCCGACGTGACTGCCGGCGGGCTTTGGGGCTTCGAGCCGCCCCTGGTCTTTGACGCGCTGCCCGATGGTGGAATCGCCTTCAGTGACTCTTCGGCCTATGCGATCAAGATCACCGATCCATCGGGAGACCTCCTGCGCGTCCTCAGCCGCCCAATCCGGCCGCACTCGGTCACCGAGCGGCTCAAAGAGGGGGAAAGGGCGCGCCGGAGGGCAGAGTTGACACCCAGTCGGGACGAGAACGTGCCGCCGTCCGCCCAGGCGATGGCCGCGATTTTCCGTTCCTCGCAGGCAGGAGCAATCGAAGACATGCAATTCTTCCCCGAGATACCGGTCATCCACGCGCTCCGGACAACCTGGGAGGGAATGCTGTGGGTTCAACGACGAGGGGACGGGTCCGACTTGGACCGTGGCCCGATCGATATCCTCGATCCGAGTGGGCGCTACGTTGGCACCATCATCGAACAAATACGCATGCCGGACGAATTCGGGCCCGATGGCCTCGTTGTATTCCTCGAAAAGGATGAATTCGACGTTCCGGTCATTGTCGTGAAGAGGCTGCCGCCGAGCCTTCGCTGATCACGCGCCGCAGCTTCGGCGAACCCGGTAGCGGTGGACGTAAGCCACATCCAGCTCGTCGAGCGTCTGTCCCCACACTTCGTTCCGGCTGGCCTGGAAAATCTGGAGCCGGGAGCTCCTGAGCCCGGGGAGCAACTCTTCAATCCGTACCATGCCTTCCTGCATCCCGTCTTCGCCGTAGACCTCCCAAACGTCCGCCGGGCGGGGCCAGGTCTCGCGCCTCAGCCAGATCGAGCCATCGCTTCCCGCCACGATTCGCCGAACCGGAGGGTGCCGCTGCGGGAAGGTGATCAGGTCCCGCGCTATCCGCCGCCGTCGCTCCGCCTCCCTGTCGCTCATCGGTCGTTTCAGCCGTTCGGGCGTGAAGTCACCTGCGACACCGGCGGCGAAGCGCTCCCGCATCAACGCTCGTTCGTCCGTCGTTACCGGCAACGGCTTGTACGCCACGGCCCTGTGCAGCACCGTATCACCATCAATGCCGATACTCAGCAGGTCAAAGCTCGATTCCTCGTCCTCGTCCCGCACCTCTCCAATGAACACCACGGCAGAGCCATCGGGCATGGTGGCCACCGGAAGCCACGATTCCTCCGACGACGGTGCCAAGGGGTGCGACATCATCATGCCGAACCAGTTCCTGTCCCTCTCCCGCTGGATCGTGAACGCGGCCAGGTGGCGCTCGATCATTGCAATGGTGTCGACGATTTCGCCCGAGGCCGACAACCGCCGGAGGGCAGCTCGATGTGCGAGCAGGAAGCGTTCGCTTTGCTCGTTTACAGTCCGATACGGTAGGAAGGTGCCATCCGCCAGCGGGGTGCCGGGCGCAAACACCGACCCCTCCGCCGACAAGGGGACCCGATAGCTCACCTGGCGCACCGGCGTACCGTCGGCAAGAAAGAACTGCGTGGCAAACCGGTCACTTACCCACAGCGTGTCTCCCAGCCATCCCAGTCGGCGAGGCGGCGCCGAGAACTCGCCGGGCCCGCTGCCCGCCCGGCCAATCCTCCCTGCCGGCCGACCGTCGGGCCGGAACACAGTCACGTGGTGGTCCCATGCCTGGATGACGTAGATACGCCCGTCAGGTCCGACCTCCAGATCGTACAAAGGGTTCAGCGATACTTCGCCGTCGACGGAACCCAGCCGCAGGGTCTCCTCAAGTTCCCATTGCAAATCGCACGGACGTTCCTGCGCAAGAGCATCGGTGCAGCAAACAAGGAACCCGCCGATCGCCCCAAGAGCGAATGCCGACGCGGTCCTTTTCACCGTCATCCCCCCAACCCCCCCACCACCTCCCCAATCACGCCCACCGCCTCATCCAGCTGCTCCCCGGTCACATACGGCGCGGGCCCCAGACGCATCACCCGGCCCCGAAAGTCCGCATAGACGCCACGACCCCGCAATTTGCAGCAGATCTCTCCGGCATGGGGCGTGTCCATGGCCAGGAACCCGCCCCGGCGCGACAGCGGCACGGCACGGTCCCGGCTCAACACGGCCGGATCCGGATCCAGCGCGTCAATCCCCACCGCCAGCCGCCGGATCTTGGCGAGGCTCAGCTCCCGCAGCCGGTCCACCCCCAGTCCCTGCTCCCGGAAGAACGCGAACACGGCCGCGGCCCGGTAATGACTGACCGGGTCGTACGTCGAACCGGCAAAGCGAAGGTGCCCCTCGCCGTAGCCCACCCCACCCTCCCCCTCGGCCCCAGCGAGCGCCCCGAACTCCGCGAACCACCCCGTCACCACCGGCCTCAGCGCACAATCCGGCGGAAACCTCAGAAAGCAGTTTCCCTCCCCGAGCTGGCAGTACTTGTACCCGCCTCCGACGACAAACGCGTCCTCAAGCCCCATTTTCACCACCGAAAACGGAACGACGTTCAGCGAGTGGTACGCGTCCACCAGCAACTCGGCCCCCACCCGCGCACACGCCCGGGCCACCTCGTCCAGCCCGTCCACGATTCGCGAGTCCCGGAACAGCACCGACGACACGAGCACCGCGGCCGTCCGGTCGTCCACCGCGCGGCTGACCCGTTCAGCTATGGCATCGCCCGCGCTCCGCGCTGGCTTCGCGTCGCCCACTCCGCTCACCTCCCCCGCCCTCTCCGCGCCTTTCGCCCCACCGTCCCCACCAGCCGCCACCCGAACCACCTCGATCCCCTCGGCCTCGATCCGGTCCAACTGCCGCCGAATCGTATGGAACTCCCCGTCCGTCGTGACAAGCCGCGGCCGTTCCCGCAACGGCAACGCCGACAGGAACCGGACAACCAGCTCATGAGTGTTCTGCCCCAGCGCGATGTGCCCGTCCGGATCGTCCAGAAGCCGTCGATACCCCGCCCTCACCTCGTCCGCGATCTCGAAGGCCCGCCCCCACTTGTCGTCCACATGTTCGGCGGCGTCGAGCCAGGCCTGTTGCTGCGCCGCAAACGCCACGTCCGGCCACGCCTGATGGGAGTGCCCGGTGAGCAACACCCGCTCCGCGACCCGGAAGCGGGAATAGTGCCGAGCCAGGGTGGCCGTCGTAGTTTCCATCAGGGAACTTTGCATCCTTCGCTGAAGTATGGATTACCAGCGACAAGCCCGCCGTGCGTCGAAAACTGGTACTCAACCGACACTCTCTAGTACTCAACCGACACTCTATAGTGACGATCATGTTTGAAGACACAACACCCCCCGCGCGAGCTGCCCGCTGGTGGCACCGTGGCGCACCCCACCACACGCGCCATCGCACACCGCACCACACCCGGCGACGGATACCCGCCGTGCGGGCAGTCGGTCTTCTCATGTCGCTGTCGGCGCTGGCCTGGGGAACGGGCAGCGCCGCCCAGGAGGTGCGCGACGAGGACCTGGTCACGGTCAAGGGGACCGTCATCGATGTGGTCACGGGACAGCCCCTGCCCGGAGTTCTCGTCGTGGTCGAAGGGGCGGATGTGCAGGCCGAGTCCGACGACGCCGGTCAGTTCACGCTCGCCCGGATCCCGGTCGGTGCCTACAAGCTGGAGCTTTCCCGTGACGGCTATCGCACTTCGCTGCACCAATTCGCGGTCCTGAACTCCGGAGAATTCGTCACGTCCATGGAGCCCATGGATCACAGTGCGGAGGGGCTCTTGACAGGCATCGCCGGCGTGGTGACAGACGGCGTTGACGGCAGGCCTATGGTCGGCGCCACCGTCTGGACGGCTGACCCATCGCGGTGGACGCGGACGGACGGACGGGGCCGTTTCAGCTTCACCGAGCTGGATCCCGGCCTGCACATCCTCCAGTTCTCCTTCCTGGGGTATGTGACCAGGGCCGACTCGATTCGCGTCGAGTACGGGCGGCTGACCAACGCACGCGTCTCGCTCTCGGCCGACCCCATACAGCTGGATCCGATCGAGGTCAGCGTCGAGAGGCGCGAAATCGCCCTGCAAGACGCTGGATTCTACGAACGCAAGGCAATGGGCTTCGGGAAATTCGTCGATCGCGAGGATATCCAGAAGCGAGCTGGCGGGACGCTGACCGATCTGTTCACCGGGATTCCGGGCGTGAGGTTTGCTCAGGACCCCGAAACCGGCCGGAGATATGTCATGCTCAGCGGGGGCGTGGGCAACTTCCAGGATTGTTTTCCCCGCGTCATGCTTGACGACAACATGGTGGCACCGGGTGGAGACCAACCCGCTCAGCTCGACGTTCTTCTCAGCCGCAGCGCCGTTGCGGGTGTGGAAGTCTACACGAGATCTGCGGGTGTGCCGGTTCGGTACAGCGGACTGGGATCGTCGTGCGGGGTCATCGTGATCTGGACGCGGCGATGAGCCTATCGTCGGAGGCCCGCACGCGACGACGCATGGCGACCCTGCGGGCGGTGGCTCTTCTCGTTTCGCTGCCGGCGCTTGCGTGGGCAACCGGCAGCGCCGCCCAGGAGGCACCCGACCGGTCCCTGGTCACGGTCAGGGGAATCGTCTTCGACGCGGTCACGGGACAGCCCCTGGCCGGAGTTCTCGTGGTCGTCGCAGGGTCGAATGTACGGCTCGAGTCCGACGAAGCCGGACGGTTCACGATCACCCAAGTCCCCGCCGGCACCTACAGGCTGGAGCTTTCCCACCCGGGCTATCGCACCTCGCTGGAGGACTTCACGCTTCGCGCCAGCGGAGAATTCGCCACGTTCCTGGAGCCCATAGGCTACCTGGCGGACGGGCTCATGACGGGCATCTTCGGTGTGGTGAGAGACGGGATTGACGGTAGCCCGGTGGTTGGCGCCACCATTCGGACACTTGCCGCACCTCAGCCGACGCAGACGGACGGGCGGGGCCGTTTCAGCTTGACGAGGCTGTATCCCGGCCAACATCTCGTCGAGTTCTCCCATCTGGGGTACGTGACCAGGGCCGACTCGATTGGTGTCGAGTACGGGAGGATGAGCAACGTCCGCGTCTCGCTCTCGGTCGACCCGGTGCGGCTGGATCCGATCGAAGTCAGCGTCGAACGGCGCGACATCGTCCTGGAGAACGCGGGATTCTACTATCGCGAGGCCATCGGCTTCGGGAAGTTCCTCGATCGCGACGATATCGAGAAGCGACCTCCCGGGAAGATGAGTGATCTGTTCGCCGGACTTGCGGGCGTGACGTTGGTTCGGGACCCCAGAAGCCCGGGGCAGAGACATGTCATGCTCAGCGCGGGCCGCGACCGAGGCTGTTTTCCCCGCGTGATGCTCGACGACGTGATGGTGGGAGGAGGAGGCTGGGCCGAGCCCGCTCAGCTCGACGTCCTTCTCAGCCGCAGCGCCCTTGCGGGTGTCGAAGTGTACACGAGAACGGCGGGAATACCGAGTCGGTGGGGCGGAACGTTAGGAGCGTGCGGCGTCATCGTGATCTGGACGAGGCGATAAGGCCATCGCCGGAGGCCCGCTGGCCGAACGCCCCGCCCCATCACAACGCCGCCCTCATCTCCCACAGATCCGGAAACGCCGAAGTCAGCGTTGTCGCCAGGTAGGCCACCCCCGCGCTGTCACCCGTCCCGGGTTTGTTGCCAATGGTGCGCTCCACCATCTTGACGTGCCTGTAGCGCCACTCCTGGAACCCTTCGTCCAGGTCCACCAGTCGTTCGCAAAGGTTGACCAGCCCCGGGTCCGAGCGGTACGCCTCGACCAGCACCCTCTGCACCTCGGGGTCGGGGGTCACGGGTTTCGTCAGGTCACGGGTCAGCGCCCGCTCCGGGACCCTGCACCCCCTGCTCACCATGAACCGCAGGAAGGCGTCCCACAGCGCCGGCTCCTCCAGTCTCCGCTTCAGCCGCCGGTGCTCGTCGGGATCCGGAAACGCCTTGAGGACCGACGCCCGCTTTATTCCCAGCGCGAACTCCAGCTCCCGGAACTGCGCCGACTGGAAGCCGCTGGCCGTTTCGAGACGGTCCCGAAAGGACTCGAACTCGACGGGGGTCATCGTCTCCAGGACATCCAGCTGGCCTACGAGCACCTTCATGATCGAGCGCACCCGCCTGAGGGTCGCGGCGGCCCGGGCCTCATCCCCCGTCACGAGAAGTGGCCGTGCGTGGTCGAGCTCGTGCAGGGCGGCCTTGAACCACAGCTCGTGGACCTGGTGGACGATGATAAAGAGCATCTCGTCGTGCTCCGGCGGGTCGGAGAGCGGCCGTTGCAGGGACAGCAGCTCCGGGAGCATCGCAAAGCGCTGGTAGTTCATCGTTTTCCTTCCTATGCGCCGGCGGCCGACCCGAACCGCGGCGTGTAGTTGTCCAGCGTCTCGTACTGCGGGGGCCACGGAAGCGGATACCCCAGCGCGTATGCGGTGTGCCGGGTCCAGTATGGATCCCAAAGGTGGGCACGCGCCATGAGGCACAGGTCGGCCCTCCCCGCCGCGATGATCCCGTTCACGTCCTCGAAGGAGGAGATGTTCCCGACGGCCATCGTGGCGATCCCGACTTCGTGGCGGATCCGGTCGGCGAAGGGCGTCTGGAACTGCCGCCCATAGCGGGGCCGCTGATACGGCACCGTCTGGCCGGTCGACACGTCCACGATGTCGCACCCATGCGCCTTCAGCGCCCGCGCGATCTCCACGGCGTCCTCGGGCTCGTTGCCACCAGGCGACCAGTCCACCGCCGAGAGCCGCACCGAAAGCGGCTTCGCGTCCGGCCACAACGCCCGCACCGCCGTCACGACGCGCAGGGGGAAGCGCAGCCGGTTTTCCAGGCTGCCGCCGTACCGGTCCCGCCGCCGGTTGGTCAGCGGCGACAGGAAGCTGGCCAGCAGGTAGCCGTGCGCCATGTGGATCTCGACGATGTCGAAACCCGCCTCGACCGCCATCGCCGTGGCGCGCTCGAAGTCGCCCACAAGGGCGTTCATCCCCGTCTCGTCCAGCTCCGCCGGTACCGGGCTGTGCTCGAAAAACCCGATCGGCGAGGCCGACACGATGGGCCATCCGCCCTCGTCCAGAGGTTCGTTGGGGCCCTCCCAATCCAGCCGCGTCGATCCCTTGCGTCCCGCGTGGCCAAGCTGGATGCCGATCTTCGCATAGCTGTGGCGGTGGACAAAGTCAACCGTTCGCCGCCACGCGTTGACATGCTCTTCCC
This sequence comes from Longimicrobiales bacterium, assembly GCA_965206455.1. GTDB lineage: Bacteria > Gemmatimonadota > Gemmatimonadetes > Longimicrobiales > Gaopeijiaceae > Bin94. The sequence goes on from CBDBJS010000001.1 coordinate 272,218, forward strand.
CATACAACCCCGCGCATCCGTGTGAAATGCGCCCGTCTCGCCCGATCGCCGTCATCTCGGCCATGACCAGCCCCGCCCCGCCGACCGCCCGCGAACCGAGGTTCACCAGGTGCCAGTCGTCGATCGTCCCGTCGGCGGCCGAGTACTGGCACATGGCCGACACGCCCACCCGGTTGGCCAACGTCAGTTCGCGCAGGCGAAACGGGGTGAACAACGGGGGCGGAGGCGCGCCACCCCGCCCAATCCCCAGCGACGCCTCATGCTCGGCAATGGTCACACCGGCCTGCACTTCAGCCTTCCCGGCCACCCACCGGTCCACCTCGTCCACGAAGGCCGGGTCCCGCTCGCGCAGGTTCTCGTGCGAGATGCGGAGGCTGCGGGTCAGCAGGGAGAAGGCGAACTGCACCGGCTCGAGCCGGAAGTACCTCTCCGTGTCCTCGAACCAGTGAAGGCTGGCGTGGGCAGCGCGCTGCAGGGACTCCACCGGACGGCGGCGCTCGGCTTCGTACGCGGCCAGGCCGGCGGCGAGGCCGCTGCACGGCGCTGCGGTACCCGCCCGATCCGTCCCGTCCAGCCCTTCCATCGCCCGCGCCAGAGCAATCCCGTCAAGCATCGCCAGCCGGGTTCCGGAGCCCACCGAGAAGTGCGCCGTGTGGGCCGCGTCGCCGATCAGCACCACATTCCCCGCCGACCAGCGTGCGTTGGTGATCGTCGGAAACTGCCGCCACAACGACCGGTTGCGGATCAGGGGATGGCCCTCCAGCTCCGCGGCGAAGAGCCGCGACAGAAAGCGCGCCGTCTCCTCTTCGCTGGCCGCGTCCGTCCCGGCGCGCCGCCACGTCCGCTCCGTGGCCTCGACGATGAAGGTGGAGTTACCGGAGGCATCGTACTGGTAGGCGTGCACGCGCCAGAGGCCGTGTTCGGTCTCGCGGAAGTAGAAGGTGAAGGCGGGGAAGGGCCGCGTCGTGCCCAGCCAGACGAAGCGGTTGGGGCGGAGGTCGACCGCCGGCTCGAGGGCATCGGCAAAGTGCCGCCGCACCACGCTGTTCGCGCCATCGGCACCGATCACGAGGTCGGCGTCCAGGACGGGCGCCAGATCACGGATCTCCGCTTCGAAGTGGAGCCGGACCCGCAGCTCGCGGCAGCGCCGGTGGAGGATCCGAAGGAGCTCCTTCCGTGACAGCCCCGCAAAGCCGTGGCCGGTGGACTCCAGGCGGCCACCCTGGTAGTGGATGTGGATGTCGTCCCAGTGGTGGAACCGCTCCTCGATCGCGCGGAGGGTCTGCGGGTCGGCGTCGGCCACCTCCTGCAGCGTCGCGTCGGAGAAGACGACGCCAAACCCGAAGGTGTCCTCGGCCCGGTTGCGCTCGAAGACTTCGACCGCGCGACGCGGGTCGGCCTTTTTGAGCAGCAGGGCGGCGAAGAGCCCGCCCGGGCCACCCCCGACGACGTTGACCTTCAAGTCCCGCCGCCCCGCACTAGTCCGCCGCCGATGATCAGGTGCTGGATCTCGGTCGTCCCCTCGTAGATCCTCAGCGCACGCACACTCCGGTAGAGGTGGTCCACGGGATGACCCGCGAGTACGCCCCTGCCGCCCAGCACCTGCACGGCCCGGTCCACGATCCGCTGCGCAGCCTCGGTCGCGAACGCCTTCGCCATCGCCGCCTCCATCGTGATCCGCGACGCACCCCGGTCCTTCTCCCACCCTGCACGGAACGCCAGCAGGCGCCCGGCGGTCAACTCGATGGCTGAATGGGACAGCTTCTCCTGGATCAGCTGAAACGACGCCAACGGCTTGCCGAACTGCTCCCGGCTGCGCGCGTGCTGCACCGCCTCCCACAGCGCCCGGCCCGCCATGCCGCACGCCGCCGCCGCCACCGTGGGCCGCAGCCTGTCCAGCGCAGCCATCCCCGTCTTGAAGCCCGTTCCCGGCTCGCCCAGCAGACCCCCGGCCCCAACGCGGCACTCCTTGAACCTCACCTCGCCCAGGGGATGTGGCGCGCTCATGACCAGCGACCCCGTGAACTCGAAGCCGTCCGCGTCGGCGGGTACGACAAAGCAGGATATCCCCCACGTCCCCGCGCCGGGGTCGGTGGACGCGAAGACGACGTAGAAGTCCGCAATCCCCGCGTTGGAGATGAAGGTCTTCCCGCCGTTCAGCCGGTATCCGGCTCCGTCGGGCACCGCAACGGTCGTCATCGACGCCACGTCGGACCCGGCCTCCCACTCCGTCATGGCAAATGCGCCCATTGCCTCGCCCTTCATGGCACGATCCACCCAGCCCCCCGGATCCTCCCCCCGTATCAGCCCGGGCGTCGCACTCAGCCCCTGCAGCGCGAAGACCGCATCGGCCAGCGGCGACCACCACGCCAGCACCTCGCGCGCGACCAGGCAGCCGCGCACATCCCCATCCGCGATCGGGCGGAACAGCCCCGCCGCCCCCATCCGCCCCACCAGCTCCCGCGCCCTCACCCGCGCCGCCGCATCGGTTTCGGGGTCCGGCCCGTCCCCGATCTCCTCCTGGCAGAACGCCACAACCTGCTCCCGGTACTCCCGGTGCGACGGCTCGATGAACGCCGCCACCGTATCCAGCGAGAGCCCTTCCCGGTCAAACAAAGCGCGGCCTCCGCTTCTCCACGAAGGCTTCGTACGCCTCCCGGAAGTTCGGGTTCAACATGCACATCGCCTGCGCGCGCGCCTCGGCCTCCAACGCCGCTTCCAGCTCCATGTGCGCCTCCCGGTTGAGCGCCTCCTTGGTGACGTGCAGCGCCAGCGAAGGCCCCCGCGCCAACGCCTCCGCGAACGCCGTCGCCGCACCGACCACCTCGCCGTCCGGAACCACCCGGTTGTAGAGCCCGATCCGGTGAGCCTCACCCGCGTCGATGAACGCCCCCGACATGAGCAACTCGGTCGCGCGCCCCAGCCCGACGATCCGCGGCAGCAGCCACGCCGCACCCATATCGGCGCCCGACAGCCCGACCCGCGTAAACAGGTACGCGATCCGCGCCGACTCCGCCGCGATCCGCACGTCGCACGCGGTTGCAATCACGGCCCCGGCGCCCGCCACCGTCCCGTTCAGCGCCCCGACAACCGGCTGCCGGCACTGCCGAATCGCCAGGATCAGGTCGCACGTCATCCTCGTAAAGTCGAGCAGCCCCTCGAAATCGCGCTCGAACAGCGCCCCGATGATGTCCTCGACATCCCCGCCGGTACAGAACCCGCGTCCCGCCCCGGTGATCATGATCGCGCGCACCTCGGGCTCGCTGTCCAGCGCCCGGAATGTGTTCCGCAACTCGTCGTAGACCTCGAAGGTCAGCGCGTTGAGCCGCTCCGGCCGGTTGAGCGTGATCCGCGCCACGCTGGTATCCGCGTCAACGTCGAGGAGGAACGAGCGGGGTGTCTTCAGGTATGGGGATTTCAGGTCGGTCATGGCTTCTCCGTCGAAGAGGCCGGGCGCGTGGCGCGGACCTCACCCGATTGCGCCTGCGGGACGGCCGCCGTGGCCTCGGCGGCGGCGGGCTCGTCCGGACTGAGCCCCGGCCACGCGGCGGGAATGACCGCCGTGGCCTCGACCTCCACCACCGCACGCGGATCGACCAGCTCGCTCACGGCCACCAGCGCCATGGCGGGGAAGTGCTTCCCGAACACGGACCTGTACCCGGCCCCGATCCCGGCCAGCGACCCGCGATAGGCTTCCATGTCGGTCACATAGATGGTGAGCCGGCCCACATCGGCGACCGTCCCCCCCGCCGCCTCCACCACCCCCACCACGTTGGCGAGCGCGGCCCGGAACTGCCCCGCCATTTCGGCCACGGCCACCTCCTCGTCATCCGGCCCCACCCCGATCTGCCCGGCCACGAACAACACCCTCCCCCCCTCCGCCGCGAGCATTCCGTTGTTCCAGCCGCGCGGACTGCCCAGCGCCACCGGGTTCACGACCTCGAAGGTCATCGTGCGGACCCCCCGCCCCGGATCACGAGCTCGCTTCCCTGCAACGACGCCGCCGCGTCCGGCAGGAAGGCCATTACGGCGTGTGCCACCTCGTCGGCCGTGATCAGGCGTCCGCCAGGCTGCATCTCCTCGAGGCCGGCACGGATCGTCTCCGCGTCCCGGCCCGTCGTCGCCGCAATCCGCTCGATGTTCTCGTCCGTCATGGGCGTATCCACGTAGCTGGGACAAACGGCGTTGACGGTCACGCCCGTCCCGCCCAGCTCGTCGGCCAGGCAGCGCGTCATGCCGATCAGGGCGTGCTTCGACGCCGCGTAGGCGGTGATGTAGCGGGCGCCTATGAGGCTCGCAATCGACGCCACGTTCACGATCCGCCCCCACCCGCGCTCCACCATCCCGGGCAGGAACGCCTGGGTCGCGAGTAGCGGCCCGGTGGCGTTCACGCGGTGGACCGCCTCCCACTGTTCCAGGGTCACCCGCTGGAAGGGCGCCGACACCGCGATTCCCGCGTTGTTCACCAGGATGTCCACCTGTCCGAGGTGCTCCCGCGCCCGCGCGGCCAGCGCGGCGATCGATACGGGGTCGGTCACGTCGCAGACGACCGCATGCGCGGCGGCGCCCCGCTTCCGCAACTCCCCGGCCACCGCCTCGATCTCGCCGGCGGTGCGGGCCGTCACGACCACCGCCGCCCCCTCCGCGGCCAGCGCGCTCGCCACCGCCGCCCCGATCCCCCTCCCGCCGCCCGTCACGACGGCACCCCTTCCGGCGAGTATCATCGGGCCCCCACCCGCGCCGCTTCCCCCGCGGCCCCCACCCACTCCACGACCGCGTCCACCACGATCCCTCCCAGCACGGCCACCGTCTGCTCTCCCTCTTCCCGGGTCGCCGCGGCCGGGTCCCCGCAGTACGCCTCGCTCACGCCCGCGTCCTCGAAGGTGGCCTTGCCCGCGCGGATCGCCGCCGAGAGCGATGCCGGATTCGCCGCGAGCCCCTGCCGCGCCGCGTCGCGCACCAACCCCGGTGCGGCAGCCATCACGACGGAGGTCTCGTACCGCCCCGCATGACACGCGCCGCTCTTGAATTCGTCGGTGAGGCGCGAGGCCCACCGCCGCTCGGTGATGTCGGGGTGGATAACGGGCATGGCCCCGTCCCGGGAGCCAGCCGAGTGTGCCGAAGCCGTTCCGTGCGACGCATGCGCGCGAATGCCGTCCCGGATCGCGGCCAGGTGGACCGGATCGAGGTGGGCGTTGACCACCACCAGCGCCCGGGCGCCCTGACCTTCCAGCGACGCGGCCACATCGGCCAGCAGCGCCGCGAAGGTGGCCGGGCGCACGGAGATCGTCCCCGGGAAGCCGGCCGCGAAGGGGGCGGCGGTGTAGGCGAGGGGCGGGAGAAGGAAGGGGTGGAAGCCGAGTCGCCGGAGCCCCGGCAACGCGGCGACGGCGGCGGCCCGGGCAATCACCACATCCGTGACGAGGGGGAGGTGGGGGCCGTGCGCCTCGACCGCGCCGACCGGTAGAAGGGCGACGACGGGCGAGCAAGGTCCGGGCGGACGGGAGCCCGCGCGGCCGTGCCGGCCCGTGGAGCGCTCGGCCGCCGGGCGGTTGGCGTCCGCCGCCCCCGGCCCGCCGGGCACGATCCCGAGGCCGGCATTCGCCAGTTCGGCCCAGGTCGCATCGCCCCATTCGGGCGGTGTCTCGCGGTGCTCGCTCTCCGTCACCGTGGTTGCGTCCTGATCATCCATTGACCGTAACTTCATCATCCATAAAGATAATCTCTCCCTGGGCCCGCCCTCCCCGGCCCGACCTGCCCGCCGCTCCGGCCCGCCGCTCCGGCCCGCCGCTCCGGCCCGCCGCTCCGGCCCGCCCTCCCCGCCACCGAAGCCCAACCTCACCCTCGATGCCCTTCAAGCCTCCGAACCCGTTCAACATTGCCGACTATTTCCTGGACGACCGCGTCCGGGAAGGGTTGGGCGACCGGATCGCGCTCCGAACCGGCGAGGAAACGGTCACCTATGCGGCGCTCCAGGCGCGCGCCAACCGCTTTGCCCACGCCCTCGAAACGATCGGCGTGCACCCCGAGCAGCGCGTCCTGATCGGCCTCCCGGACGTGCCCGACTTCCCGGCCGCGCTCTTCGGCGCGCTGAAGATGGGCGCGGTGGGGGTGATGATGAACTGCTACCTGAGCGAGGACCGCATCCGGGAGATGTACGACTACACGCGCGCCGCGGCTGTGGTCGTGCATGCGGAGCACGAGGAGTCATTCAAGCGGGCAGCGCACGGGGCGCGCCATGCTCCCCGCCTCCTCGTCCTCGGAACCATCGAAAGCGACGAGTTGATTGACAACTGTGCTTTACACTATGTCAACTTTACTTCACATTCTGACGATCCAGCCGTCTGGCTTTTCTCCGGCGGCACGACCGGACGCCCCAAAGGGGTGATCCAGAGCCACGCCTCGTTCGCCAACTCCACCGAGTGCTACGCGAAGGGCGTCCTCGGCTACAGAGCCGACGACATCACGCTTTCGGTCCCCAAGCTCTACTTCGGCTACGCGACCGGATCCAACCTCTTCTTCCCCCTCGCTGCGGGGGCGTCGGCAGTGCTCTTTCCGGAGCGGTGCACGGCCGGCGAGCTCTTCGCCCAGATCGCACGGCACCGCCCCACGATCCTCGTCAACGTCCCCACGATGGTGAACCACATGGTCTCGCACCCCGGCGCCGACGACCAGGATCTGAGCTGTCTCCGACTGGCAACCTCGGCAGGCGAGGCCCTGCCCCCCAGTCTGCACCAACGGTGGAACGAGCTTTTCGGCGTCGAGCTCCTCGACGGCCTGGGCACCGCCGAGATGTGGCACATCTTCATCTCGAACCGGCCCGGCGCCGTCCGCCCGGGGACGCTCGGCACCGCCGTGCCCGGCTTCCAGGTCTCCCTGCGCGACGACGACGGCCACGAGGCCGCGCCCGGCGAGGTCGGCCGGATGCGGGTGCGGGGCGGTTCCCGCGCGAACGGCTACTGGCAGCACCCGGGCGAGACCCGACGCGCCTTCGCCGGGGAGTGGTACATTTCGGGCGACATGATGACCCGCGATGCGGACGGGTATTTCACCTACCAGGGTCGGGCGGACGACCTGCTCAAGGTCTCGGGGAAGTGGTTCTCCCCCCGGGAGGCCGAGGAGTGTCTGCTGCGGCACCGGGACGTCAAGGAGGCGGCGGTGGTGGGGATCGCGACAGAAGACGGACTGATCATCCCGGAGGCGTTCGTCGTGCTGGCGCCGGGCACGGATCCCGCCACGGCGGAGACGCACATCCGAGCGCACGTCGGGGAGCGCCTCGAGTCCTACAAGCGTCCCCGCCGGGTGCACATCATGGGCGACCTGCCCAGGACCCACCTCGGCAAGGTGGACAGGGGCGCGCTCAAGCGGGGGCTCGGGAGCACCTCATGAGCAGCCGACTCCACATCCCCGTCCTGGTCGGATCCGTGCGGCGCGGCCGCCAGTCGATCAAGGTGGCGCGCTTCGCTAGCAGGCACCTGGAGCGGGCCGGTGCCGACGCGCCGCTTCTCGATCTCCGCGACCTCGACCTGCCCATCATGGAGGAGCGGCTCCACATGCGGGACGACCCACCCCCCGGGCTGGTGCGCTTCTCGGAGTCGGTCCGGTCCGCCGACGCGCTGGTCGTGGTGAGTCCCGAGTACAACGGGTCGATGCCGGGGGTGCTCAAGAACGCGCTCGACTACATCTATGCAGAGTGGAACCGCAAGCCGGTGGGCATCGTTACGGTGTCGGCGGGTGGCTTCGGGGGCGTCCAGGTCCACAACCACCTCCAGCTTCTCTTCCTGCGACTGAAGGCACTGCCGGTGGCCGGCATGGCGGTCTCCAACGTCGGGCGCAGCTTCAGCGACGACGGCGAGCCCCGGGAGCCGCACTACGAGAAGTCCTTCGCCGGCTTCATCGAGACCCTCGAATGGTATGCCCGGGCAATCGGCGCGGCGGTCGCACGGGAGCAGGCCTGATCCCATGTCATCCTTCTTCCTGACGACGCCGATCTACTACGCTTCGGGCGAGCCGCACCTGGGCCACGCCTACACCACGATCCTGGCCGACGTCCTCGCCCGCTACCGGCGCCGTGCCGGTGAGGACGTGCTCTTCCTCACGGGGACCGACGAGCACGGACAGAAGATCCAGGAGGCCGCCGCCGCGCAGGGGGTGACGCCGCTGGAGCTGTGCGACCTCATGGCGGGCCGCTTCGAGGAGGCGTGGGAGGATCTCGGCATCTCGCACGATCGTTTCATCCGCACCACCGAGGCCGAGCACATCGCCGTCGTCACCGCGCTGCTGGAACGCCTCCGGGACAACGGCTTCATCTACGAAGCGGAATACGCCGGGTGGTACTCCGTCGGACAGGAGCGGTACTTCACCGAGAAGGAGATCGGTCCGGACCGGGTCGACCCCATCGCCGGAGGACCGGTCCAGCGGATCCGCGAGAAAAACTACTTCTTCCGGATGAGCCACTTCCAGGACCGGCTGATCCGGCACATCGAGGACAACCCCGAATGGATCGTCCCGGCCACCCGCCGGAACGAGGTCCTCGGGTTCCTCAATCAGCCCCTGGCCGATCTGTCCATTTCGCGGCCCCGGTCACGCATCCATTGGGGGATACCCCTTCCCTGGGACCCCGACCAGGTCACCTACGTCTGGGTCGATGCGCTGACGAACTACGTGACCGCGTCCGGTGCCATCGACCCCGGCGCACCCGGCGCCGCCCGGGGTTTTGGCGATCTTCGCCCGTCCCGGTGGCCGGCCGACGTGCACCTCATGGGCAAGGACATCCTCACCACGCACGCCGTCTACTGGCCCACCCTGCTGATGGGGGCCGACCTGCCCCTGCCCCGCAAGATCCTCGCTCACGGGTGGTGGGTGGTCGGCGACACGAAGATGTCCAAGTCGCTCGGCAACGTCGTGGACCCGCTCGATCTCCGCGAGCAGTTCGGCAGCGACGCCGTCCGCTGGTATCTGATGCGCGAGATGGCCACCGGGCAGGACGCCTCCTACACCCCCGAACGCTTCCTCACGCGGTACGACGAGCTGGGCAACATCCTCGGCAACCTCGTTCACCGCACTCTCTCCATGGTCGCACGCTACCGTGGGGGCACCGTCCCGGACGCGCTCTCGCACGACCTTGCCGCCGAAACGGAGGAGGCGCTGGCCTCCTACCGGCAGGGATTGGAGGGCTACCGCCTGCACACCGGATTCGCGGCGGCCATGGACCTCGCGAGGACCGCCAATGGATTCGTGGAGGCGCGGGAGCCGTGGGCGTTGGCGCGTGATCCGGAGCGGGCGGATGAACTCGACCGGACCCTCGCCACACTGGTAAAAACGCTGGCGGTGCTTGCCGGCATGTTCGAACCCGTTGCGCCCGCGAAGGCCCGGGAGTTGGCCACGCGCCTTGGTCTGGCGGATGTCCCCCGCTTCGCGGAGCTGGACGGACTGGAGATGGGGGGGCTCTCCGTGACCGTCGGTTCGCCCCTGTTTCCGCGCGTTGAAGCACGGTGAACGGGCACGCGGAGACACCATCAGAAAAACATGTGTTCCTTGACCCGGGCCACCTCGACCTGTAACCTACCCGTCGAATGATACGAGAACGATGGACCGTCCTTTTTCTCCGGGACGAGGCGGACACGGTGCGGCAGTACTCGCTGCCGGCATCGACGGTGCGACGCGGGTTGGTGGGATTCGGTGTCTTCGGTGCCCTTTTTACCGTCGCCGTGGCTTTCCTCGTCTACGATTCCGGTGCGCGCCTGCGCGCCGCGGCGCTGGCCCGGGAGAACAGTCTCCTTGAAGGGGAACTGGAACGCTCCCGCGCCCAGGTCGCCGACATCGAGGGACAGATCGATGTCCTGGCCGAAAAGGATCGGCAGACGAGGTTGCTGGCGGGGCGGATGGGCATCGACGAGGAGGTCTTCGCGGTTGGTGTCGGTGGTCCCGGGCTCGACTTACCCGGTGAGAGCGAACTCTGGGCGCTGGACCCCGAGGCGTCGGAGCTGGCGTACGCCAACCGCTACACCCTCGATGTTCTTGAGCGCAAGGCGGACGTGCTGGAGGAGAGCCTTGACGAGACCAGGCGCACGATGGATGGCCAGCTGGAGCGGCTCGAAGCCGTCCCTTCCATCCTTCCCGTCAACGGACTCCTTTCCAGCGCCTTCAACCCGAGTCGATACCACCCCATCCACAAGATCGACATGGCTCACGAGGGCATCGATCTTCACGCCTTCTTCGGTACGCCGTTCGTCGCGACCGGTGCCGGCGTGGTGACATTCGCCGATCGGATGGCCGGGTACGGTCTCATGGTCGAAATCGACCACGGGTACGGCTACACGACCCGGTACGCACACGCGTCCACGCTGCTGGTGCACCGGGGCAAGAGGGTCAAGCGGGACGAGGTCATCGCCCTGGTCGGATGCACGGGCGTCTGCACCGCACCCCACGTTCACTACGAGATTCACAACAACGACCGGCCCGTCGACCCCATGAACTACGTCCTCAGGCCGTAGCATTCCGTAGCAGCCCGTGGCGAGGGGCAGCCACAAGATTCCCGGGTTGGCAGTCGCGGTATCTTGATGCCGCCCGTTTCCATTCTTACCTTGGGCGAGAGCAACGTCCTGACCATAAACGATCTTTCGGTCACCTTCAGGGAGTGAGTCACGATGCGTAGCAACACTGGTTTGGGCCTGTTGGCGCTCTTCGCCACCATGGCCATCACGGCGTGCCGACCGGGCCAGGCGACAATCGTCGTCGCGCTCGGCGAAGACGGCAACGGAAACCCCGTCGAGGATGTCCAGATCGAGGATGTCGAAATTCGCCTGCTGCCGTACGATCGCGACCAGGTCTTCGACTCGCTGACGATGGCGGCGACGATGCCCGAGCCGGAGATCCCCGCGGATCTGCTCGCGGCCCAGGCGGAGATCGCCGACGCGCAGCAGGCGTGGCGCGACACGGAGGCACGGTGGAACACACTGCGTGACACGCTGCAGAAGCTGAACACGACGCTCGAAGGGCTCAACCCGGGCATGACTGCATACCGTGCCATCTTCAACGAATGGCAGGACCTGGAAGCGCAGTACAACCGCGCCGAGCGGCAGAACGAAACCCTGTTCGGCAACTTCACAGAGCTTCAGCAGGCGGCGATCGGCCGGATGGACAGCATGCAGATCGTCCAGGCCGACTGGGCCGACCAGGCGTTCGAGGAAGTCGACTACATCATCGCGGCCAAGGTCGAGCTTTCGGGGCTGGAGCCGCTGGCGGACACCACCGACGCCAACGGGATCGCCCGGTTCGACGAGGTCGCGCCGGGCGCGTACTGGGTCTACGCCCGGCACGAGCTGCCCTACAACGAGCTCTACTGGAACGTGCCGATCCTGGTCACGCGGGAGGACCCGTTCGTGCTGCGCCTCAGCGAGGACAACGCCGACAGTCGGCCGATTTTCTAGCAGTCCGTGGCTGGGCGCCGGGCCGCCGCAACACCTCGCCCGGCGCCCGCCACGCGCCGCTGACCGGTGAACCCCTGCCTTGACATCGATGCGGACGGTGTGGGGCAGATCACGTTCAGCGACCCTGCAAGGCCGCACAACGTCCTCACGGCAGAGGTGCTGCGGGATCTGGATTCGGTCGTCGCGCAAGCCGCGGAGGCCGCAGGCAAGGGAACTCTCCGGGCCCTGATGGTGAGGTCCGGCAAGCCCGGATCCTTCATCGCGGGTGCCGACGTGAACGCCATCGCCACCTTCGCCGAGACCGGCGACCGGCAGTCCGGAACCGAAGCGGTGCGACAGGGGCAGGCCCTCTTCGAACGCATCGCGGCGCTCCCCGTCCCCACCGTGGCGGCCATCCAGGGCATCTGCCTGGGCGGTGGCACCGAGGTCGCCCTCGCGTGCGACTACCGGATCAGCGACGACGACGACGGTACGCGGATCGGGCTCCCCGAGGTGCAGCTGGGGATCTTCCCGGCATGGGGAGGCACGACGCGACTCCCTCGCCTGGTCGGGCTGCGTGCCGCGCTTGACCTGATGCTCACGGGGAAGGCGGCGCGGGTCTCGAAGGCGAGGCGGATCGGGCTGGTGGACCAGGTTTTCCCCGCACGGCAATTCGAGGAGCGGAGCCGTGCGTTCGTGCGCGCGCTGGCGGAAGAGGGCGCCCGGGGGAGCACGGGATCGCCCCGCGGGTCACCGGGACGAAAAAGGGGGCGCGGAAGGGCGCGCAGAGGGGGCGTCATCACGGCACGATCCAGGCGGCGGCGCGGGATCGTGGCCCGCATCCTCGACGGGACAGCCCCCGGGCGCGCGCTTGTCCTGCGGGCCGCGCGCAAGCAGGTCCTGAAGCGCACCGGGGGCCACTACCCCGCCCCGTTGAAGCTCCTGGACGTCGTCCGCAAGGGCGCGGGGCGGACGATCGCCCAGAGCCTGGAGCTGGAAGCCGAGGGCGTGGGCGCGTTGCTGGAATCGCCTGTGTGCGGGAACCTGCTCTTCCTCTTTCAGCTCCGTGAGGGGGCCCGCAAGGGGCCGTGGTCGGACGGAGGCCGCGCGGCGCCGGTGGAGCGGATGGCGGTGATCGGAGCCGGGCAGATGGGGGGCGGAATCGCCCAGCTGGCGGCATACAACGACATCCCCGTGCGGATGAGGGACATTCGTCACGAGGCCGTGGCGGGAGGTCTCGCCCATGCGCGCTCGCTCTTCGACGGCGCCGTGAAGCGCAGGACGCTCCGCCGCCGCGCCGCGATGCGGAAAATGGGCCTGATTTCGGGCGGGCTCGACTACGCCGGTGTGGGGCGCGCGGACCTGATCGTGGAAGCCGTGGTCGAACGCATGGACATCAAGCGGGCGGTGCTCGGGGAGATCGAGGCGGCCGTCGGGCCCGAAGCCGTGATCGCGACGAATACCTCTTCGCTGTCGGTCGGCGAGATGGCCTCGGCGCTGGAGCGCCCCGGGCGGTTCGGGGGGATGCACTTCTTCAACCCGGTCCATCGCATGCCCCTGGTCGAGGTCGTGTGGGGTGAAGAGACCGATCCCGGCACGATCGAGACGATCGCCGCCCTGGTGATCCGTCTCGGGAAGGTCCCCGTCATCACGCGGGACGGGCCGGGATTCCTGGTCAACCGAATCCTGGGAGCGGGCCTCAACGAGGCCGGACACCTGCTCGACGAAGGGTGCGAGGTCGTGGCGCTGGACCGGATCTGGACCGATTTCGGCATGCCGATGGGGCCCTGTCGCCTCATCGACGAGGTCGGGATCGACGTTGTCCGCCACGCGGGGGCAGTTTTGGCGGACAAACTCGGCGATCGGATGGCGCCCGCGGCACCCCTGGTCGCACTGGCCGAGTCCGGGCGGCCGGGACGGAAGGGGGGCCTCGGCTTCTACCGGTACGAAGGCGGCAAGCAGAAGGGGCTCGATCCAACCGTGTATTCGGAGATGGGCCTGCCGTCGGCGCGCTCGGTCCCGAATGCCGCCCGTGCACGGGACCGGACGATACTGGCCATGGTCAACGAGGCCGCGAGGGTGCTGGAGGACGAGATCGTCCCTTCGGCCGCGGACGTGGACCTGGGCATGGTCATGGGCACCGGATTCCCGCCCTTCCGCGGAGGCTTGCTGAAGTACGCCGACGACCGCGGGCTGGACGAGGTCTTGCGCACCCTCACGGCGTTCGGGGACACAGCGGGCGGCCGGTACGAACCCTGTGGCCTGCTGGCAGGACTGGTCGAGGCCGGGGAGACCTTCCACGGCGCCTTCCCGGCGGCGCGGGCGACGCCGCCGGCCCGCCCGACAAGCGATGCCGGGTGAGCGGAAGATGCGGCGACCCGGGAAGCGCGGCGAAGGTGTCGCCGGTATCGTCCTCGCGGCGGGCGGCTCTACGCGCATGGGCTCGCCGAAGGCCCTTCTCGACGCGGGCGGCATGACGTTCGTGGCTCGCCTGGTGACCACCCTGGCCCGGGGCGGATGCGAGCCCGTCGTCGTGGTGGCCGCGTCGGACACCGGTGAAATGGCCACCGAGGTGGCGCGGGGACCGGCCCGTCTCGCGGTCAACCCGGGCGGCGAAGGCGGCCAGATCGGCTCGCTGCGCGCCGCGCTCGGGCACCTCGATAGGCTCGACGATCCTCCCGCGGCCGTTCTCTTCACCCCGGTCGACAACCCCGCCGTGGCTCCGGCCACGGTGCGGTCCCTGATCGAGGCGTGGCGTCGTTCCCGTGCGGCCATTGTGGTGCCCAGCCACAAGGGCAAGCGCGGCCACCCCGTGCTGGCCGACCTGGCCATCGCGGCGGAATTCCACGCGGACGGCCTGACAGAGGGGGCCCGTGAGGTGGTCCGGCGGGATCCCGGCAGGGTGATCGAGGTCCCGGTTCACGATCCCGGCACCGTGGACGATCTGGACACCCCCGCGCGCTACCGGGACCGTTTTCCGGCATGAACCCCTCGCCCGCGCGGATAGCCGCCCGAGTGCTGGAGGCGCTGGAGAAGGGGGAGCGCATCTACACGGCGGTCGTGACCGATGCGGCCGACGCATCGATGATCGGGCGGCGGTGGTGGCTTTCGGGCAGGCTCCACGGGGGCACGCTCGGAAGCCCGTCCCTCGACAGGGAGGTCGCCGCCGCGGTGACGGCGCTCTTTCCTCCACGGGAATCCAGGGGAGCGCTGAGCCGGGACTTCGAGTACGGCGAAGGAGTGCGCGCCGCGACCGCCAAAGTCTACATCGAGCTGCACGGCCCGCCCGCGCGCATGGTGATCGTGGGTGCGGGGCACATCGCCATCCCGCTGTGCCGGCTTGGCGCAATGCTGGGGCTGCGCATCGAGGTGCTGGACGACCGGCCCGAATTCGCGGCTCCCGAGCGGTTCCCCGAGGCAGCCGCCGTCCGCGTGATCGACTTCCGGGATCCCTTCGCCGACACCCGTCTGGACCCGCACGACCATGTGGTCCTGGTGACGCGGGGACACAGCTTCGACTACGAGTGTCTGGTGCGCCTGCTGCGCATGCCCCGGCCACCCGGCTACATTGGGATGATCGGCAGTCGGCGGCGCGTACGGGCCACGCACGAGCAGCTCGTTCGGGACGGCTTCACCACCGATGAGATGAAGCTCGTGCGGGCGCCCGTCGGGCTGGATCTGGGGGGGCAGACCCCGGCGGAAATCGCTGTTTCGGTGGCCGCGGAGATCATTATGTTCCACTCACGCGGCTCCGGCATTCCGCTGGTGCGGAAGGAGCGCGTGGTCGAGCGGTTTTTTGGCGGACCGGCGGGTGACGGCGGACCATCGGGCGACGGCGGACCGGCGGGTGACGGCGGACCGGCGCCTGGCCCGCCCGCGAAGAAGGAGCAGTCATGAGCGAGAAGCAGTTGCTGGCACGGTTGGCTTCACTGCAGGAGCCGGCCGTTCTGGCCACGATCGTGTCGTCGAAGGGATCTACGCCGCGGAAGACCGGCGCCCGGATGCTGATCGGGAAGAGCGGCGTGATCGCTGGAACGGTTGGCGGCGGGTGCGGCGAGGGTGAGGTGATCGAAGCCGCCGGGAAGCTCTTCGACGGTGCGCCCCCTCTGACCGTGAGGGTGGACCTCACCGACGACTTCACGTCGTGGAGCCCGGCCGTTTGCGGGGGAATCATGAACATCTTCATCGAGCGTGCCAATCCGGAACGCTTCGACGACCCGTGAGCGGGCAGCGCAGCAGCGGCGGCGAGGACGGCCGGGGTTCCACCCTTCCCGCGGAAAACACCTGGATCACCATCCGCTACGGACGGATCGGCAAGCCCCTGGCCATCTACCGTCTATACGTGTTGGAGAGCCGCCCGGACGCTGTCGTCACATTCCAGCCCCGTACACCCGTTGACAGGCCCATCGTGGTCGACGGCTTCACGATCCTCGAGCCGCGCTCGCCGGTCATCTGGTTCACCTACCCGGACAAGTTGCACGACATCGGCCTCTTTCACCGCACCAACGGAGCCTTTACCGGGCACTACGCCAACATCCTCACGCCCGTCGACTTCATCAACCAGCGGAGCTGGGCGACAACCGACCTCTGCCTCGATGTCTGGATTCCCCGGTACGGTGACGTGCAGCTGCTCGACGAACCGGAGCTCGACGAGGCGGAGTCCGGCACCCTGATCACGAAGGAGCTGGCCGACCGGGCCCGGGATGAAGCCGCCGCCTTGATGTTCGCTTTCCGGGCCGGAGTTTGGCCGCCTCGTGAAACGGGGGAATGGTCGCTGGCCAGGGCGTTGATGGCGTGCCGTGGCGGGGTGTAGCAGCGTCCGGGAAGGCGCCGCGTCGGCACTCCGCCGGCGCAGCGTCCAGCCGGGATGCACCGGCGCTCGAATGCAGCGGGGATTTCTTCCACGGGCTCCCTAAGGCCCTCTCGCCTACCCGCTCTCCGCGTCGTCGTCCCCGGCAATCTGCGCCGAGCACAGACGTTCCGCGTTGATGTAGCACTCGGCCGCCACCGCGCGGTCCTCCCTGAGGAAGTCGATCAGCCGTTCGTGCTCGCTCAGACCGCCGCCCGGCACCGATATGATCTCGGAGTGATATCCCCCGCGCGCGGCGTAGAGCACTCGCACGCGGATCCGCTCGCCGCTCATCGGATACTCCCTCTACGCATCCGCTTCACTTCCGGAATCGTCGCGGCGAACACGATGGTGATGAGGATGGCCGAAGCCACGCAGTAGCGGCACCAGGCGTTGATCACCGCTGCTTCCAGGTAGGTGAGGTAGGCGCTGAACAGCACCCCGGTCAGTGCCCCTCCGAACAGGAGGAACGAGACCGCCCGGGACGCGGCCAGCCGTGGCTGCAACCCCGCGATCGAGAGCACGAGCAACGCCAGATATCCGGCCAGTCCGATGACCGATACGGGCACGGGACCCACCCACGCGTAGCTGGATGATTGCACGGTCGCACAACTCCCGCTTCCGCACGGGATGGGTGGCGCCCAACCCATGTTGTACGCCACCAGATAGAACGCCAGAAACACGCCCGCAAGGGAGAGCACGGCGACGAGCATCCTGTTTTTCGGGGGGGGCCGGTCGGTCGGTTCGCCCGTGGCCTGGCCGGACGGCTCCCCCGACCCGGCGCCGGACGAGTGCAGCGGCTCGGTCAATTCCCCGGCCCGGCTTCCATGGCCTGCTGAACGTCGATGAACTGAAAGCCCCCAAGGCGCTGGGCACGCCCGGTGCCGTGGTGGACGAAGATCGCCGGGGTTCCGGGGACACGCATCATCTGGCCCAGCGTCGCGTTGGCCGTCACCACGTCCGCGTGCCGGTCGCTATTCAGGCAGTCCCTGAAGGCGCCCGTGTCCAGATCCAGATCCGCTGCCAGGTCGTTGAAATGGCCGACCGGGCTGTCCGGGCGGGACCACTGCCGCTGGGTGCGGAACACCGAGTCGTGATAGTCGAAGTAGCGGCCCTGGTCACCCGCGCACCTGACGGCCCGCGCGGCCAGGAACGAGTGAGGGAGACCCGGCGTCGGGAAGTCGTGAAAGACGAACTTGGCCTGCCCGGTCTCGATGTAGGCCAGGTCTATCTGTGGCTTGATCTGCAAGGCGAAAGTCATACAGGCGGGGCACTGGTAGTTGCCGAACTCCATGATCGTGACCGGCGCGTCCGGATCGCCGTAGACCATGCCCTGCGCCAGATCCACCAGCTCCTGATTCCCGATATCGCCCAGGTCGACGGGCACGCTGGCCGCCGATCCGCCACCCCTGAGGGCGAAGGCGACAACCACCACCCCGATCACGGCCACGCCCCCTATGATGATGTAGAAGTTCTTCATGTGTTCAACACTCCGTTGTCGTTGTTCCAGCGAGACAATAGCAAGATGGGACGGGCGCGGCCCCAAGATCAAGGACGGGCGGTCAGCGCCTCGATGGTGGCTCGGGTGTCCGCGAACCCCGCAAGCACGAGATCCGCGCCCGCGTCCCGCAAGTCCGCGGCCGGGAACCGTCCGGTCGCCACGGCCACCGTGGCCGCGCCGACGGCCTTGCCGCATTCGATGTCCCGGGGCGTGTCCCCGATGATGACCGCGTGTTCGCCCCGAAAGGGCCGCCCCCAGTGTGCGGCAGCGCGCTGGAACGCGACGGTGGGCAGTTCGTTGCGGACCTCGCGGTCCGACCCGAAGGCGCCGACCGGGAAGTGATCCCACAGCCCCGCCGAGCGGAGCTTCAGCCTGGCGCCCCCCTCCACGTTGCCCGTGACGAGGCCGAGGAATACGTCGTCCCGCGCGGCCAGCGCACCGATCAGCTCCCGGACCCCGGGCAGCACGGTCACCGGCTCGGCCCTGATCCGGGCGTCCAGCTCCGACAGGTAGAGGTCCCGGAAGCGCGGCAACCCGGCCTCGATCTCGTGGGGAGCGTGGCCGGCCGCGGTGAGAAGCTCCCGCATGATGAGCGGGTCGGTCTTCCCCGAGAAGTCATGGTTGGCGATCGGCCCCGCGGTCCCGAAGGTGCCCTCCAGGGCGATCCCGAAGGCCGCCTTGGCGGGGCCGCCCCAGGTGAGGGTCCCGTCGATGTCGAAGAGGAGGAGCATCGGCGGGGCGCTGCTGGCACGGGCTGCTACGCCGCGCCGAGGATCTCGCCGAGCAGCGAGGTGTCCAGGTTGCCCCCCGACAGCACCGCGCAGACGTTGCGGCCCGGCGCGGCAACCCGCCCCGACATCAGCGCGGCGACCGTGGCCGCACCCGAGTACTCCACGACGAGCTTGCGCCGCGTGATGAGGTGGGCGGTGGCGCGGCGGATGTCGTCGTCATCGACGAGCACCACATCGTCCAGCAGCGCGGCCGCGTGGGCGAAGGTGAGGTCGCCGGCGCGGGTGGGCGCCAGCCCGTCGGCGATCGTGTCGACGCGATCGAGCGTCTCCGGGCCCCCCGCGTCGAGCGCCCGCCGCATGGTGGGCGCTCCCGCGGGCTCCACGCCGAAAATGGAGGCTTCCGGCTTCAGGCGCCGGAGCGCCGCCGCACAGCCCGCCATCTGTCCTCCTCCACCGATCGGAACCACCAGCGTGTCCACGTCCGGCCAGTCCTCGAAGACTTCCAGCGCCACGGTCCCCTGGCCAGCGATGATCCAGGGGTGATCGAAGGGCGGAACCATCACCAGCCCCTCGGCTTCGGCAATCTCCTCGGCACGCACGCGCCGGTGCTCGGAGGTCGTTCCGGCGAACTCCACGCGCGCACCCAGTTGCCGCGCCCCGTCACTCTTGACCCGGGGAGCCGTGGTCGGCATGACGACGACCGCGCGCACGTCCCTGAGTCCCGCGGCGAATGCGACGGCCTGGGCGTGGTTGCCGGAGGAGTACGTGATCACACCCTGTGCCAGCTCTTCCGGCGACAGCTGCGCGATGAAGTTGCAGGCTCCCCGCGCCTTGAAGGCGCCCGCCTTCTGGAGCGACTCGCACTTCAGCCGAACCTCGCCGCCCAGCGAATCCGACAGGTCCGCGTCCGGGATCAGCGGCGTGCGCACCACGGTCCCGCGAATCCGTTCCGCGGCCGCCTCCACCGCGGCGAGCGGGACCAGACCGGGACTACTCGTCGTCATCGTCATCGTCGTCGCCCACCACCCGGGCGACATCGACCACCGAATCACCCTCGTCCAGGTTCACCATGCGCACACCCTGGGTCACGCGCCCGATGACCCTCATGTCGGACACGCGCTGGCGGTTCACCACCCCGTGCCGGGTGACCACCATGAGCTGGTCATCGTCCGTGACACCCCTGATCGTGACCACCGGCCCGCTCTTCCGCGAGACCTTCAGATTGATCAAGCCCATCCCGCCCCGCCCCTGGACGCGGTAGTCGCCGATCTCGCTCCGCTTGCCCATCCCGCGCTCGGTCGCGGTGAGCAGCGTCTGGTCCGGATGCCGCACCACCACCATCCCCACGACTTCGTCGCCTTCGGCCAGGCGAATCCCCATCACCCCCTCGGTGTTGCGCCCCATCGGCCGGGCATCGGACTCGTGGAAACGGATCGCCTTGCCGAGCCGCGTCGCCAGCACGACCTCGTTGGTACCGTCGGTGATCCGCGCGTCGATGAGCTCGTCGCCCTCACGGAACTTGATGGCGTAGATCCCGACCGCGCGGACGTTGCCGTAGGCGGAGAGGGGAGTCTTCTTCACGACTCCGTTCCGTGTGCAGAAGAGCAGGAACCGGTCCCCGCTGAACTCCCGCACCGGGAGGACCGACGCGACCTTCTCGCCGGGAGCCAGCTCGAGGAAATTGACGATGGGCTTCCCCTTGGCATTGCGGGTGCCCTGGGGGATCCCCCACACCTTCACCCAGTGGCACCGGCCCTGGTCGGTGAACGCCATGAGATAGTCGTGGGTGGACGCGACGAAGAGGTGCTCCACCCAGTCCTCGGCCTTGGTCTTCATCCCCCTGAGGCCCCGCCCGCCCCGCCGCTGGGCCCGGTAGGTGTCGATGGGGATGCGCTTCACGTAGCCTTGCCGGGACATCGTGATCACGACTTCCTCGTCCGCGATCAGATCCTCGACATCGAACGACGAGATGCTCCCCCGAATCGCGGAGCGGCGGTCGTCGCCGTAGCGGGTGGCCATGTCCCGCAACTCGTCCTTGATGATGCCCATTCGCACTTCGCGGTCGCCCAGGATGCGCTCCAGCTCGGTGATCCGCGCCCGCACCCGGGACAGCTCGGCGTCGAGGTTGTCCATCTCGAGCCCGGTCAGGCGGGAAAGGCGCATCTCCAGAATGGCCCGGGCCTGGCGCTCGGACAGGCTGAAGGCGTCGCGGAGCCCCACCGCCGCTTCCGCCGCGTCCCGCGAGCCGCGGATGATCCTGACCACCTCGTCGATGTTGTCGACCGCGATCCGCAGGCCTTCGAGGATGTGCTCCCGCTCCTTCGCGGCACCAAGGTCGAAGCGGCTGCGCCTGACCACCACGTTGTGGCGGTGGTCGATGAAGTGGCGCAGCATCTCGCGCAGCGTCATGACCCGGGGCACGCCGTCCACCAGGGCCAGGAAGATCACGCCGAAGGTGGACTGCATCTGGGTGTGCTTGTAGAGCCTGTTCAGCACGACCTGCGGCATCGCGTCGCGCTTCAGTTCGATCACGATGCGGAGCCCGTCCCGGTCCGACTCGTCGCGCAGGTCCCGGATGGATATGACCTTCTTCTCCCGCACCAGAGCCGCAATCTGCTCGATGAGGCGGGACTTGTTCACCATGAAGGGGATCTCGCTGACGACGATCCTGGACGGTCCGTCGTCGTCCTCTTCGATCGTCGCCACGGCCCGAATGATGATCCGGCCCCGTCCGGTCCGGTAGGCTTCCTGGATGCCCTCGGTCCCGCAGATGTTCCCCCCGGTGGGGAAGTCCGGCCCTCTGATGAGCTCTTCCAGCCGCTCCTGGGGGAGGTAGGGGTCGTCGATCAGAGCCAGGAGGCCGGCGACGACTTCGCGCAGGTTGTGCGGGGGAATGTTGGTCGCCATCCCCACGGCGATGCCCGAAGACCCGTTGATGAGCAGATTGGGCGCCTTGGACGGCAGGACCGACGGCTCCTTCAGCCGCCCGTCGAAGTTCTCGTCGAAGCGGACGGTGTCCTTCTCGATGTCGGCCAGCAGCTCGATGGACAGGCGCTGCAGCCGGGCCTCGGTGTAGCGGTAGGCCGCCGCCGAGTCGCCGTCGATGGACCCGAAGTTCCCCTGGCCGTCCACGAGCGGATAGCGCAGCGAGAAGTCCTGGACCATGCGGACCAGGGCGTCGTAGACGGCGGAGTCACCGTGCGGATGGTACTTCCCCAGCACCTCGCCCACGACCGTCGCGCATTTCTTGTACGCGCGTCCGGGCGAGAGGCCCAGCCCCGACATGGCGTAGAGGATGCGGCGGTGGACCGGCTTCAGCCCGTCCCGTACATCGGGCAGGGCGCGCTGCACGTTGACGCTCATCGAATAGTCGATGAACGACTCGCGCATCTCCTGTTCGAGGATTCGTTCGAGGACCCGTTCGCCGGTGTTGCCCTGGTCGTTTTCGGCCATGATTTCCGGTCTGGGGGAGAAGCGGAAGGCCAGCGAGCCTCAGGGGAACCGGACGGGGTCGAGGCGGGCCTTCGACAGCCCTGAAAGATAGCCGTTTCGGGCAGTCGGCTCAAGGTCGGAACACCGGTTTGAACGGGCTCCTTTCGAGGGCCGCGAAAGCTCTCGCGTCCGGGCTTCCGCGTCACGCCATCGACACGAAAGTCGCCCCGTACACCAGGCCCGCCTTCTCGGCCGCCGCCTCCACCGCCGCCCTGCCCTTCCCGCGTGCCACGGCACCGACATGGAGCACGTCCCCGAACTCCCGCGCGGCCCCGGCCTCTCGCACCGGGGCGTCATGAATCACCTGGCCGATCTTGCGGGGGTCCACCTCGACGAACCCCTTGACCGCCACCTCCTGACGCTGGAACTCCCGTGCGAGCCTCTTGCCGGTGGGACCCGCGCCCCACACCACCACGCCGATCCGCCCCTCGAGCAGGCTGCGCCGCACATGGTGCACCCGGCACGCCCTGAACGCGTCCAGCGAATACGCGGGGTGGGTACGGCTGAGACGCCCCTCGCGGTTTCCCCAGTCGAGGAGGATGCGGGGCAGCGCAACGAAGTGGTGGCCCTGCCGCCACAGCCGCAGCAGGAGATCGTAGTCCTCGGGCCAGCCACGGTCGCGGTACCCTCCCAACGAGGTGAGCCTGCGCGTCCTGAACATGAAGGTCGGGTGGGCGAGGGGGCACTCCACGAAGATGTTGGCCGCGACCGCGTCCCAGCTGGTCATGGAGTTGACCCAGGCCGCGTACTCCGCCGACCGCGGGGTGACTTCCGATTCGGGAACGTAGCGCACGCCCGTGCCGCACCCCGCGAGGTCCGCGCGGCGTTCCAGAAGCTCGAGCTGGGCCGAGAAGCGGCCCGGGTGGGAGACGTCGTCGGCGTCCATGCGGGCCACGTACGCGCCACGCACCTCGGCCAGGCCGCGCTGCAACGCCGAGACGATCCCGCCGTGCGGGGTTCGTACCACGCGGAAGCGATCGTCCCGCCACTGCCAGGCCCGCGCGATCCGGGGGGTGGCGTCACGGGAGCCGTCGTCGACGATCACGACCTCGAAATCGCGCATGGTCTGCGCGGCCAGGGATGTGAGGGCGGCGGCCAACGTCGCCTCGCCGTCGTGGACCGGTAGGACCACCGAGACCCGGGGCAGACGACCACGCCGTGAAGGGGTCATCCGACCCCCGCCGCGCGGCCCGCGCCCCGTCCGTCCGCACCACTCCCCGCACCGCGATGCAGCAGGTCGCCCAGAAACCGCCCGGTTACGCTCTCGGGCACGGTCGCCACGTCCTCGGGCCGCCCCATCGCCACCACCTCGCCGCCGCGCCAGCCCGCGCCGGGCCCCATGTCGACCACCCAGTCGGCCACCCTGACCACGTCCAGATCGTGCTCCACGACCACGAGGGTGTGCCCGCCCTTCACCAGCTTGCCCAGCACGGTATTCAGCTGCGCCACGTCGGCTCCCGAAAGCCCCGTGGTCGGTTCGTCGAGGATGTACACCTTGCGTGTTCCCTTCCTCCTGGCCGCGCCGATCAGTTCGCGCGCGATCTTCAACCGCTGGGCCTCGCCTCCCGACAGCGTCGTTGCCGGCTGCCCGAGGCGGAGATACCCCAGCCCGACCTGCTGCAGGTGCCACAGCGCCTGGCCCAGCCTGGGCTCGCGGAGGAAGAAGCGCATGGCCCTGTCGACGGTGAGTTCCAGCACATCCGTCACGTTGAGGCCGCGAACCTTCACGTCGAGCACCTCGGGGCGGTAGCGCTTCCCGCCGCACACGTCGCAAGGTACGTGGATGTCCGCCATGAAGACCATCTCGACCCGCACGAAGCCGGCCCCGCTGCACTCCTCGCAGCGCCCACCCTTCACATTGAACGAGAAGCTGCGGGCATCGAGCCCGGCGGCCCCCGCTGAACGCTGCTGCGCGAAGATGCGGCGGATCTCGCTCCACGCCTGAATGTAGGTGACGGGGTTGGAGCGGGGCGTGCGCCCGATCGGGCTCTGGTCGATCAGCACCACGTCCTCGACGTGTTCCAGCCCCGTCAGCGAGCCGTACGCCCCGACCACCTCGCCAAGGTGCTCCTTGGCCGAGGTGCGCCCGCCGCGCAGTTCGCGCTCGAGGGCACGGTACAGGATGTCGTGCACCAGGGTCGACTTGCCCGACCCGGACACGCCGGTCACCACGGTCATCGCGCCTATGGGGAACTCGGCTTCGGCGCCGCGCAGGTTGTGGAGGGTAGCTCCGGACAGACGGATGCGGGCGCCATCGACCGGCCGTCGCTTTCCGACGGTCCGTGACAGATTCCCGGACAGATAGTGCCCGGTATCTGTCACGGAATCTGTCAAAGCATCCGGGGAGCCCTCGAAAACGACCTCTCCGCCCATGTCACCCGACCCCGGGCCCAATTCCACCACGTGATCGGCGGCCCGGATCGCGGCCGCGTTGTGCTCCACCACCACAACCGTGTTGCCCCCGTCCCGAAGGCGCTTCAGCAGCCCCATGAGGGCGTCCATGTCGCGGGGGTGCAGCCCGATGGACGGCTCGTCGAGGACGTACAGCGTGTCCACCAGCCGCGACCCGAGCGAGTTGGCGAGCGAGATGCGCTGGGCCTCGCCCCCGGAGACCGTGCGCATCTGCCGCCCCAGCGTGAGGTAGCCGAGCCCCACGTCCACCAGAAACCCCACCCGTGCGGACAGCTCGCGGAGGATGGTGGTCGCTATGCGCGCTTCCATCGGGCGCAGCGCCAGGCTCTCCAGCCAACCGGGGAGCTCTTCGATCGGCATGGCGGAGACCGTGCCCATGTCGTGTCCGCCTACCGTGATGTTTCCGGCTTCCGTCCTCAGGCGCGATCCCCCGCAGGCGCGACACGGCCTGGGGCGCTGGTACTGTCGCAGGAAAATGCGGATGTACTGCTTGTACCGCTTCGGCTCCCTGGAGACGAGGAAATCCATGACCCCGCGAAACGATCCCTTGCCGTAGAGGACGGCCTCACGGAAGGACCCGGGCAACTCATGCCACGGCGCGTAGTTGGAGGCGCCTTCCCGCACCGCGAAGTCTCGCAGCCTCCGGCGCTCCTGGTCGTAGCGGGGCTTGGCCCACGGGTCAACGGCGCCGTCGTCGAGCGACCGGCCCCCGTCGGGAACCACCAGTGCCGGATCGTACTCAAGCGTCGTACCGAAGCCCGTGCACGTCGGGCAGCTTCCGTAGGGGTTGTTGAAGGAGAACAGACGGGGCACGGGTTCGAGGAACTGCCGTTCGGGGTGCCGGGGACAGCGAAACCGTTCCGAGAAGCGAAGCCAGTCCTCGGGCCCGGCTCCCGCGATCACCACCACGGCCTCGCCTTCGCCCTCCCGGAAGCACGTCGCCAGCGAATCGGCCAGCCGATCGGTCCAGACCCGATCCGGCTCCTTCACCACCCTGAGCCGGTCCACCACGACCATGACTTCGCGGGCGGAGGCGAGGTCCGCGACGGGGGCGCCCGGGTGCGTGTCCTGTCCCGCGCCGGGCTCCAGGTCGCCCTCGCCGGCGGCTTCCGCAGCTTGCCCCGCCTCCGGCACAAGCAGGTCCGACAGCTCCGCGATCACCCCGTCGGCCATGACCCGCGCGAATCCCAGCGAGCGCAGGTTCTCGGCGACCAGCTCGTGCGAGACCCGGCCGCTCCGTGCCAACGGAAAGGTGACCAGCAGCTTCGTCCCGGACGTCAGCGCAGCAACGCGGTCCACGGCGGCGCTGACGGTGTCCGGCCTCACCTCGTCACCGCACTCGGGGCAGTGCGTCCGCCCGACCCGCGCGAAGAGGAGGCGGAGGAAGTCGTACACCTCGGTCGCCGTGCCCACGGTGGAGCGGCTGCTCGTGGTGGGTGCACGCTGTTCGATCGCCACCGCCGGCGAGAGCCCCTCGATCAGGTCGACGTCGGGCTTCTCCAACCGGTCCAGGAACTGCTTGGCGTAGCTGGACAGGGCCTCCACGTAGCGGCGCTGTCCTGCCGCGAAGAGCGTGTCGAGAGCGAGCGAGGATTTGCCCGAACCCGACGGTCCGGTGATGACTGTCAGCGCGTTGCGGGGAAGGTCCAGATCGATCCCCTTCAGGTTGTGCTGACGGGCACCCCTGATTCGAATCGGCTCATCCATGACCTCGCAAGTCCTCCTGGTCGATCCCGACCGGCGTTCGTTTCGGCGGGCCAACCGTTGCCATCAGGCGCGGATTGCCCGAGCGTGGAACGGCTACCCCTTTACCCCGCACTCGGGCGCCGCCCGTCAAATCTACCAACACGGCCAAACCGACAATGACCAATCCGCCGGACATCTATCCCCGCCCCGACTACGAAACCCTTGGCCGCTACCTCCCCGACCGATCGCCGATCGCCGCGGACCTGGGCGACAACCGCAACCTGTGGGGCGCCCACCCGGCCGCGCTCGCAGTCCTTGCCGCCGCCGGATCGGCGGAGGCGTCACAGTACCCGGGCAGCTACGCGGACAGGCTTGCGGACGCCGTGGCGGCCAAGCTGGGGATTTCGCCGGCCAACGTGACGACGGGGGCGGGGGGTACGGGGGTGCTCGACGCGCTCATGCGGGCGGTCGCTCCCACGCGCATGCGTTTCCTGGACCCGGGGTGGCCCGCGGCCTGCATGTTGGCGCGCATGAACGGGCACGAGCCGGAATCGGTCGAGTGGACGGAGGCGCTGGACGATCCGGTGCGTTTCGCAGGGAGTTCTCCAGGCATCGTCTTCGTCGCCAACCCGGGAAACCCCACCGGTCAGTCCGTCCCCGACGACTGGATCCGGGCCGTGTACGAACACACGGAGGCCACCGGCAGCATCCTGATCATCGACGAGGCCTACGGCGAGTACAACCGGGACGCGCGTGACCGGACGCCCTTCGATATGGCTCTGAATGGAGAGCGCACCCTCTGTGTGAAGACGTTGTCGAAGGCGTACGGTCTCGCGGGGCTGCGCGCCGGGTACGGCGTGGGGAGTCCATCGCTGGTGCTCGAGGTGGACAAGGCCCGCGGACCCTTCGCGGTGTCCGGCGTGACGAGCGCCGCCGCGGCCGCGGCCATATCCAGCGACTCACCGTGGTTGGCCGATACCATCGCCGAGACGCGGGCCAACCGCGACCGTCTGCGGGAGTGCCTGCGGAACAGGCGCTATCCGGTTCCGGCGTCCGGCGCGAACTTCGTGTTCATTCTCCGCCCGGAAGACAAGCTGGAGCCCACGGCCAGGCGGCTTGAGCTCTACGGCGTGCGTGTCCGCCCGTTCCGGGGAAGCACCGCCCGGGGATCGGGGCTCAGAGCGACGATCGCCCCCTGGGACAAGATGCAGCGGCTGCTCGACGGGCTCGACCTGATCGCGGCCGGCGAAGTCTGACCGAGGGGTCGTGAGCAGATCTTCCCCCGCCTCGGTCGGGCCCGCGCCGTCGCACCGGCCCGGATGATTCCCGGGTGAGCAACGGCTACGAAGAAGAGGTCCTGGGAAAGGCGTACGACTCACGCCTGATGGCTCGGCTTCTGCGCTACCTCCGGCCGTACAAGCTGCAGGTTGCGGGCGCTGTCGCCCTGCTGATGCTGGCGTCGCTAATGGCCGTGATCGGTCCGTACCTCACCATGATCGCCCTCGACGAGGCCATTCCCGAGGGAGACGGCCGTCAGCTGGGACTTCTCGCCGCGATCTTCATGGCGGCGACGGCCCTGATTTTCGTGTTTCAGTACGTACAGGCGCTGGTCACCACCTGGCTCGGCCAGCGGGTCATGTACGACCTGCGCACCCGGATCTTCCGCAAGCTCCAGGAACTGGACCTCAGCTTCTACGACCGGAACCCCGTGGGCCGGCTCATGACCCGCATCACCTCCGATGTCGAGACGCTGAACGAACTCTTCAGCTCCGGACTGGTCACCGTCTTCGGCGACCTCTTCATGCTCTTCTTCATCGTGGCGGCCATGCTGCAGATGAACACCGAGCTGGCCCTGGTCACCTTCAGCGTGCTGCCCTTCGTGGCGTGGATCGCCTTTGTCTTCCGGTCGAGGATCCGGTCCGCCTACCGGGACATCCGGGTCCGCCTGGCGCGCATGAACGCCTTCCTCCAGGAGCGATTCACCGGGATCCGGATCGTCCAGCTCTTCAACCGCGAAGAGGCCGATCTCGGGCGCTTCAAGGTGCTCAACGACGACTACCTCGCGGCGCACCTGCGTTCGATCACGTACTACGCGCTGTTCTTCCCCGTGATCCAGCTCCTCACGGCGGTGGCGCTGGCCCTGATCATCTGGTACGGGGGCGGCGCAATGATCCAGGGGGCGGTCACGATCGGTGTCCTGGCTGCGTTCCTGGACTACGCCCGCCGCTTCTTCCGCCCCATCCAGGACCTCTCCGAGAAGTACAACCTGCTGCAGGGAGCGATGGCCTCGTCGGAGCGGATCTTCCGGCTCATGGACCGGGAATCCGCGATCCAGGACGTGGCCGACCCGGCAGAATTTCCCCCAGGCGCCCCGGGGGAGATCCGCTTTGAGAACGTGTGGTTCGCGTACGGCGGTCATGAGCGTCCGGCTGAGGGGGGCGGAGGGCGCGAGGGGGGCAGAGCACGCGAGGGGGGCGGAGCACGCGAGGGCACGGTCGGCGGCGAAGAGCCCGATTGGGTCATCCGGAACCTCTCCTTCACCGTCGCACCCGGCGAGAAACTCGCGATCGTGGGACACACCGGTGCCGGGAAGACCACCATCATCAACCTGCTGATGCGGTTCTACGAGATCCAGCGCGGGCGCATCCTGGTCGACGGCATCCCCATCGAGCAGCTCCGCATGAAGGAGCTCCGGGACCGGGTCGGCCTAGTGCTGCAGGACATCTTCCTGTTCAGCCAGTCGGTCGACTACAACGTGCGGCTGGGCTCATCGTCCATCGAGGACGCCACGGTGACGACGGCACTGGACGCTGTGGGCGCGGCCCCCTTCGTCGAACGGCTGCCCGAGGGATCGGCCCAGGAGCTGGGCGAGCGGGGAGCCAGTCTGTCTGTCGGTGAGCGGCAGCTCCTCTCCTTCGCCCGGGCGCTGGCCTTCGATCCCGACATCCTGGTGCTGGACGAAGCCACCAGTTCGGTCGATTCCGAGATCGAGGCGCGGATCGAAGAGGCCACCGACCGCCTGATGCGGGGCCGGACCAGCCTGGTGATCGCGCACCGCCTCTCCACCGTTCAGGGCGCGGACCGGATCCTGGTCATGCACCACGGCCGCCTCGTCGAGGAGGGAAGCCACGAGGAGCTTCTGGACACGGACGGGCTGTACCGGCGGCTGCACGAGCTGCAGTTCGCGGGAGCGGCGGCCTGAGGGGGGCGGCTAGCAGCCCGTGGACTGCTAGTGTAGTGTCCGAAACATAATGCATCTATGCGGAGGCGGCGGCGAGCGCCTTGCGGGCCCGGTGCACCTTCTCGAGGATCTGCGCGGCCGACTTCGTCCAGACGAACGGCCGGGGGTTCTCGTTGTGGGTCTCGATGTACTGCTTCAGGCACGATTCGAGGTGGCCGACGGAGTGGAAGACGCCGCGGCGGATCCGCTTCTGCGTCAGCGTGCTGAAGAAGCGCTCGACCAGGTTCAGCCACGAGGAACTCGTCGGGATGAAGTGGAAGTGGACGCGTTTCGTGCGTTCGGCCCACGCCTTCACCTTCTGGTGCTTGTGGGTCGCGTAGTTGTCCAGAATGATGTGGATCTCTCGCCCCTTCGGCACCTCCTTCTCGACCTTGCGGAAGAACCGGAGCACCTCCTGGTGGCGGTGCCGACGGTACGTCTCGCCGGTCACCTCGCCCGACGCCACATCCATCGCCACGAACAGCGACGTGGTCCCGTGGCGCTTGTAGTCGTGCGTCATCGTCCCGCAGCGGCCGGGCTTCAGCGGCAGACCCGGCTGCGTCCGGTCGAGCGCCTGGACCGAGCTCTTCTCGTCAAAGCTGAAGACCGCCGCGTTGTCCGGCGGGTCAAGGTACAGCCCCACAACGTCTTGCAGCTTTTCCTCGAAGCGCGGATCCGTGCTCACCTTGAAGGTGCGCCACAGGTGGGGCTTCAGCCCCGCGGAGCGCCACACCGTGTTCACGAAGCTGTGTGTCGTGCCCACCGCCCTCGCCATCGACCGGCACGACCAGTGCGTCGCGGCCGGCGGTCTCTCCTGCGTCGTCCGGCGGATGATCTCCGCCCTCAGCGCCGCCTGCGCCTTCGGGCACTTGCCCCCGTGATTCCCGCCCCGGGGACGCTCCTTCTCGATCCCCTTCAGCCCCTCGCCCGCGTACCGCCGCCGCCAGCGGCCCACCTTGTCCGTGTGCGTTCGCAGCTCCGCGGCGATGGCCCTGTTCGTCATCCCCTCCGAGGCCATCAGCACGATCCGGGACCGCTCCCGCAGCCGCACCGTCGCGCTCCGCGACCGCGACCACCGCTCCAGAACCTCCCGGTCTCCCTCCGCAAGCTCGATCCCGACCGCCTTCCGCATGGCTCCTCCTTGGCTACGCCTCTCGATCCCGCACGACGAGGAACCATAACTTGCACCGCCGTCCTTAAATAAGGTTATATGGCGGACACTATGCTAGGTCGGCTGGTCCAGCGGCCGGACCAACACCTCGCTGACCGCGACATGCGGCGGGGAAGTCACGGCGTACAACACCGCCCGGGCCACATCGTCCGCCTGCAGCGCCCGCTTGTCCGCCCAGCGCTCGGCCCATTCCTTGCGCGCAGAGGCATCGGGCATGGTGTTGATCAGTTCCGTTTCCACGTAGCCGGGCTGGATGTCCGTCGCGCGAATCCCGTGCTCGGCTCCCAGCTCGAGGTGCAGGCCCCACGACAGGCAGCGCACCGCGAACTTCGTAGCCGCGTACACCGTGCCGCCCGGGAACGGCCGACGACCCGCAACGGAGCCGACGTTGACGATATGCCCCGCCCCCTGTTCCAGCATGACGGGGAGGACCGCGGCGATCCCGTGAAGGACACCGTTGACGTTCACGTCCACCATGCGGGTCCAGTCCTCGACGCGCCCTTCCGTCAGCGGCGACAGCGGCATGATTCCCGCGTTGTTCACGAGGATGTCGACACGCCCGAACGTGGTCCGGGCGGCGGCTACCATGGCGCGTACGTCGTCCGAACGCGTTACATCGGTCTGCACGGCCAGCGCGCGTCCGCCAGCCGCGCACACCTCCCGCACATCCGCTTCGAGACGCTCCATGCGCCGTGCCGCGAGCACAACGGCCGCGCCCTCGGCGGCCAGCGCCCGCGCCACTGCCCTCCCGATTCCGGACGATGCGCCGGTGATGATTCCCACTTGTCCGTCGAGGCGGATGCTACGCGTTTCCGATTCCACTGGGTCGGTCTCCCTGGATTTGAGTCTCGTTTGACGGACCACCCCACGCGCTCCGTAGCCAAAGTAGCCATATTCATCCAACCACCGGACAAATCGAGAACCCCACAAAAGGAAGGGTACCATGAGTCTCTTTGCCATCGCCATCGTCCTGATCGCCATCGGAGCGGTCGTCCGCTCCATCCCCGCCGGAGAATCGAAGATCCCGAACAAGCTGGTCGGGTACATCTTCATGGCGGGGGGGGTGGGATTCGTCCTCCTGAACATCGTCGTCGTGATCGGCGTCGGCGAGGTCGGAGTGAAGCACTTTCTGGGCAGCGTCGATCCGAGCCCGCTCGGACAGGGCGTGCACCTCATCCAGCCTCTGGCCTCCGTGGAACGCATGTCGGTCCGGGAGCAGTCCTTCCCGGCGCAAGGGGGGATCGAGCAGATCGAAGCACAGACTTCGGAGCAACTCAACGTCACCCTGGAAGTCTCCCTCCTCTTCCAGATCAACGGGGGGAATGCGCCGGGCCTCTACGACCGGATCGGCACCGAAGATCAGATCAAGCGCAGCATCGTCCTGAACGCCGTCCGCAACGGGGTCCGGGATGCGGTGGCGACCAAGTCGATCAACGAGATCTTCTCTCCGGACCGGCGCGAGTTGGCAATCAGCATGAAAGAGGAGATCCAGGCCAAGGCCGGAGACCGGATCGAGGTGGTCGATGTCTTCGTGCGCGACATCCAGGCACCCGTGCGGGTCCGCGAGGCGATCGAGCAGAAGCTGGAGCGCGAGCAGCAGGTCGCGGCCGAGGAGTTCCAGACCCAGATCATCCAGGAGCAGGCGAGGCAGCAGGCCGAAGAAGCCAAGGGTATGGCCGAAGCCCAGGGGATCATCACCCAGGGTCTGACGCAGGAATACCTGACGTTCTACTACATCCAGCAGCTGTCCAACCTGCCCGAGGGATCGCTGGTCTACGTGCCGACCGAGGGAGGGATTCCGCTGATCAGGAATCTGGGCGGAGGCCGCTAGCGGGCTGAGCGCAGTGCCGTGAAGGCGCCAGGCGCAGATCGAACGCAGGAGCGAATGGCATGAGCGGAGTGCGGACTGCCGATCCGGAAGGCGGCGGCACCGGCCGGCGCAGGCGGCCGCGGGCGAGATTGCTCGTGGCCGCGGCGGCAGCCGTTGTCGTTGCCGCTTCGCTCTGGCCGGGCACCGCGTGCTCGCCCGCGTACGTGATCAAGGCCGGCTGGGAGGAGGCCAAAATCCTCCGCGCCCGCCGGCCGATCCCGGAGGTCATCCTCGAGCCCGAAACCGACGAGGAGACCCGCGCCAAGCTCGCCCTGGCGATCGAGGCCCGGGACTTCGCCATGAACGGGCTGGGACTCGACGTGGGGGACAGCTACACCACCTACACCGAGCTCGACCGGGACACCCTGGCAATGGTGCTGTCGGCCGCGTACCGGGACCAACTCCTGTCCAAAACGTGGTGGTTTCCTATCGTGGGACGGGTCCCGTACCGGGGATTCTTCGACCTCGACGATGCGCTCGACCAGCAGCGCAAGCTCGAAGAGGAAGGGTTCGACACCTACTTGCGACCCACCTCCGCCTTCAGCACCCTGGGCTGGTTCTCGGACCCGCTCCTCTCGACCATCCTCAGGTACGACGAGCTGGAGTTGGTGGCCACGATCATCCACGAGCTCTCCCACAACCACCTCTTCGTGTCGGGGCAGGTCCGCTTCAACGAGAGCTTCGCGACCTGGGTCGGCCGGACCGGCGCGATCGAGTTCTTCTGCGTGCGGCCCGGCGGGGGCGAGGCGGCTCAGCCTGCAGACGTGGCTCAACCCGGCGAGGCGGCTCAGCCCGGCGACGCTGCGCAGGCCGGCGACGTGACCGGGTCCGGGGACACTGCCGGGTCCGACCCGGATCAGGTGGATTGGTGCCAGCGCGCTCGCGACCGTTGGCACGACGTAAAGGTCTTCTCGTCATTCATCGACGGTCTGGTGGAGGAGCTGGAGGTGATCTACGGCGACTCGGTAACGACCCGGGAAGACAAGGTGGCCCGGCGCCGGATCATCTTTGACCGGCACCGGAAACGCTTTCGCGAGGAGATCCGGCCACGGCTCCTGAACCTCACCTTCGCGAGCTTCGAATCGATCCCCCTGAACAACGCCACGCTGCTCAGCCGGATGCGATACTACCACCGCCTTCCCGACTTCGACGCATTGCTCAAACGGCATGAGGGCTCCCTGAGCCAGGCTGTCCGGGAGCTCGAGACGAGACTGGAAACGGCGTCCGATCCCTTCGAACTGCTACCGTCCGCCGTCGAAACCGGGTCGCCCCCCGGAAACCCGGAAACACCTGATAACGGGTAGTCGCGGGCTGTCCCCGGGTCTTCGCCGCGCGGCTCCGAATCCCCCGCCGGACTGTAAAACGCACTCGGGCTTTCGTAGCTTTCGGACTTGGCTCACGCCACAGCCCCCACCCGCCGCCCCTGAACGGTATCAACCGGCAAGATGGCCAAGCACGCTGACAGGACGTATGACCCGGTAGCCATCGAACGCGAATGGCAGGCCAGGTGGGACCGTGACGGAACCAATTCCTTCACGCTGGACGAGTTGCGCGCCGCCGAACGCCCCTTCTTCAACCTGATGATGTTCCCCTACCCCTCCGCCGAGGGGCTTCACGTGGGCAACATCTATGCATTTGCCGGCGCCGACGTTCACGGACGCTTCAAGCGCATGCAGGGGTATGACGTCTTCGAGCCGATCGGGTTCGATGCCTTCGGGATTCACTCGGAGAACTTCGCGCTCAAGACCGGCGTCCACCCCATGGACCTGATCCCCGGGAATGTGGCCAACTTCACCCGTCAGCTGCGGCGGATGGGGGGGATGTTCGACTGGGCCCACGCGGTCGATACGACCAACGCCGAATACTACAAGTGGACCCAGTGGCTCTTCCTGCAGCTCTTCAAGCACGGCTTGGCGGAGCAGAAGGAAGCACCGGTCAACTGGTGCCCGTCGGACATGACCGTGCTGGCCAACGAGCAGGTGATCGTGGGGGCGTGCGAACGCTGCGGCACTCCTGTCGAACAGCGCTTCATCCGCCAGTGGTTCATGAAGATCACCGAGTACGCCGGGCGCCTACTGGACAACCTCCCGCACATCGACTGGTCCGACACCACCCGGAAGGCCCAGCGTGCCTGGATAAGGCGTTCCCGGGGCGCCCGGATCCGTTTCCCCGTGGTCACCGGAGCGGGCGCGGGCGAGGACGGGGCGGACCGGATCGAAATCCCGGTCTTCACCACGCGCCCGGACACGGTCTTCGGGGCGACCTACATGGTGCTGGCGCCTGAGCACCCGATGGTGGACACGGTCACGAGCGACCCCTGCCGGGAAGAGGTGGACGCCTACCGTGCCCGTACCCGGGCGATGGACCTGGTGGCGCGGCAGAAGATCGAAAAGAACAAGACGGGGGTGTTCACGGGTGGGTACTGCATCAACCCGGCGACCCGCGAACCGATGCCGGTGTGGATCGCCGACTACGTGCTCATGGGCTACGGAACGGGCGCGATCATGGCGGTGCCGGGTCACGACGAGCGGGACTTCGACTTCGCGACCGCCTACGACCTCCCCATCGTGCGGGTGGTCGCGGACGAGGGAGAAGAAGCCGACCAGCCGCTGGCCATCGCCCACGAGTACCCGCAGGGAAGTCTGGTGAATTCCGGCCGCTACGACGGAATGTCCCCGTCCGAGGCGAAGCGTGCCATCGTGGACGACCTGGCGGCCGAAGGCCTGGCCGAAGCCCAGGTCAACTACCGGCTGCACGACTGGTGCATCTCGCGGCAGAGGTACTGGGGACCACCCATTCCGATCATCCACTGCGACGACTGCGGACCGGTGCCCGTCCCCGAGGAGGATCTCCCCGTGGTGCTGCCCCGGGTTGAGGACTTCCGGCCCGACGACACCGGCATCAGCCCGCTTGCGCGGGTGCGCGACTGGTACGAAGTCCCCTGTCCGTCGTGCGGCCGCGACGCCACCCGTGAAACCGACGTCTCCGACACCTTCCTGGACAGCGCCTGGTACTTCCTGCGCTACCCGTCCACCGACTTCGGCGACCGCCCCTTCGACGCCGAGATCACGCGCCGCTGGCTCCCCGTGGACACCTACATCGGGGGGAACGAGCACGCCGTTCTTCACCTGCTTTATGCACGCTTCGTCACCATGGCGCTCCACGACATGGGAATCCTGGACTTCGAGGAGCCGTTCACGCAGTTCCGCGCCCACGGCCTCATCATCCGGGAGGGCGCCAAGATGTCCAAGAGCAAGGGCAACGTGATCGTACCCGACCCGATCATCGAGCGGTACGGCGCCGATACCTTCCGCGTGTACCTCATGTTTCTGGGGCCCTTCATGGCGGGCGGCGACTACCAGGATCGGGGCATCTCGGGTCCGCACGGCTTCCTGCACCGGCTCTGGGAATCCGTCGTGCCGAGGGACGGCGAGCTTCCCGACCACGCCATCGACCCGGATCTGGAACGGAAGCTGCACCGGACCATCAAGCGGGTGACCGACCAGATCGCGAACCTGCGCTACAACACGGCCATCGCCGCCATGATGGAGTACCTGAACGCGGCCCGGACCGGTGGGAGAACGCCCTGCCGGGCCGAGGTCGAGCCGCTGGTTCGTCTGATCGCGCCCTTCGCTCCGCATATGGCCGAGGAGTTGTGGGAGCGGCTGGGGCATGAGGGAAGCATCTTCGACGGTGCCAACTGGCCGGCATTCGATGCAGCCAAGGCGGTCGACGAGGAGGTCCGGGTGGCGGTGCAGGTAAACGGCAAGGTACGGGGCACGGTGTCGGTGCCGGCGGGCGCCGACCGGGAAGCGGTGACGGCACTCGCCCGGACGGAGGACAACGTGGCCCGCCATCTCGAGGGGATGGATGTACGTCGCGTCGTCCATGTCCCGGACCGCTTGTTGAATTTCGTGGTAGCGGGGGAGGCCGTCAGAATCCAGTGACCAACACATAATCCGGATACCAACGACAAGCGAGGCAAGAGCCATGCCCCTGGCCGCGGGCGCGTCCACCAAGATCGAACAGCTTGCCATCGACACCATCAAGGTCCTGTCCATGGACGCGGTCCAGGAGGCCAATTCCGGCCACCCGGGCACCCCCATGGCGCTGGCCCCCGTCGGCTACGTCCTCTGGACCCGGCATCTGCGGCACAATCCTCGCGACCCCGGCTGGGTCGACCGCGACCGCTTCGTGCTTTCGGCCGGTCACGCGTCCATGCTCGTCTACAGCCTGTTGTACCTGTCCGGGTACGACGTGTCCCTCAACGACATCAAGCAGTTCCGTCAGTGGGGCAGCAAGACGCCCGGACACCCCGAATACGGCCACACCCCCGGGGTCGAGACGACCACGGGTCCCCTGGGACAGGGGGTCGCCAACACCGTGGGAATGGCACTGGCGGAGCGTTGGCTCGCCAACCGCTACAACCGCCCGGGCCACGAGATCGTCGATCACCGCACCTATGCCCTGTGCTCCGACGGCGACCTCATGGAGGGGATTTCGCACGAGGCCGCCGAGAT
This sequence comes from Longimicrobiales bacterium, assembly GCA_965206455.1. Classification (GTDB taxonomy): domain Bacteria; phylum Gemmatimonadota; class Gemmatimonadetes; order Longimicrobiales; family Gaopeijiaceae; genus Bin94. The sequence goes on from CBDBJS010000001.1 coordinate 309,081, forward strand.
CGCAGGCCACCAGGGGCTCGGCAAGTTGACCTGGATCTTCGACGACAACCGGATCACCATCGAGGGGGCCACCGACCTGGCCACGGTCACCGATCAGGCGCGCCGCTTCCAGGGCTACGGCTGGCACACACTGACGGTCGAAGACGGCACCGACCTGGACGCCATCGACGCGGCGCTCGCCGCCGCCAGGGCCGAGACGGACCGACCTTCCCTGATCGTGCTGAGCACGACGATCGCCGAGGGCAGCCCGAACATGGCCGGGACGGCCGCGACCCATGGAGCGCCGCTGGGGGCGGCCGAGATCGAGGCTACCAAGCGCAACATCGGCTACCCGTCGCTGGAGCCGTTCCATGTGGAGCCTGCGGCGCTTGCACACTGGCGCCGCCGCACGGCGGGGGGCGCGGCCGAGCAGGAATCGTGGACACGGCGCTTCGAAGCCTACCGCGCGGACTTCCCCGGCCTCGCCGCCGACTTCGAGGCGGCAGCCGCGGGAGAGCTGCCATCCGGCTGGGAAGAGGCCCTGCCCGACCTCGCGACCGCCCCGGCAACCGCGACGAGAAACCACTCGGGCAGGACCCTGCAGGGGGCGGCCGGGGCGGTGCCCACCATGCTGGGCGGGTCCGCCGATCTGGGCGGCTCCAACAAGACGGACATCGTCGGCGGTGGCGATCTCCATGCGGACAACCCCGGTGGGCGCATCGTCCACTTCGGTGTTCGCGAGCACGCCATGGGCGCGGTGATGAACGGGATGGCGCTGCACGGCGGCGTTCACCCCTTCGGCGGGACCTTCCTGATCTTCTCCGACTACATGCGGCCCGCCATCCGTCTGGCGGCGCTGATGGGAGTCCCCGTCACCTACGTCTTCACCCACGACAGCATAGGCCTGGGAGAGGACGGCCCCACGCACCAACCGGTCGAGCAGCTCGCCGCGTTGCGGGCCATACCCGGCCTTCTGGACCTGCGCCCGGCGGACGGGCCCGAGACGGTGGAAGCGTGGCGAGCCGCCCTCGCGTACAGGACGGGACCGTCCTTCCTGTCCCTGACACGCCAGACGGTCCCCCTGATCGACCGGGGACCCGGACAGCCATCGGCGGACGGCCTCCACAAGGGCGCCTACGTCCTGAGGGAACCGTCCACGGACCACCTGGACGTGGTCATCATCGCCTCCGGCTCCGAAGTCGGCCTGGCCCTGGCGGCGCGGGACGAACTCGCCGCGGATGGCATCGGCACGCGCGTCGTCAGCATGCCCAGCTGGCACCTCTTCGCGGCCCGGTCCGCGGGGTATCGGAAACTGGTGCTTCCCGACGACGTAGTGACGGTCTCGGTCGAGGCGGGAAGCACGATGGGATGGGAGCGCTGGGTGGGTCGAAGGGGTATCTCGATCGGGATCGACCGGTTTGGTGCGTCGGCTCCCTTCCAGGAGATCTACCGTCAGTACGGTGTGACGACCGAAGCCGTGCGGGATGCCGTCCGTGCCCGGCTCGCCCGATAGCGACCCCGACGCCGTTTGACATTCTCCAGAAACCCCGCCCGGTGCGGGGCAAAGCGGAGAAGCCCGCCGTGTTAGATTGCAATGGTGCCGGCTGCACCTACCCGGTGCCCCGGCACCCCAACCGTACACAGGGGATGGCCACACGGAAATGACCGACGAGCATCTGTCCAGGGTGCGGCGCCCAGTGCGCCGGCCCGCAACCGCCGTGGCACTGGTTGCGTTGCTCATGTCAGCCGTTCAGGCCTCGGCTCAGGACACGACATCGGTCGTCAAGGTCCGCGGGCTCCGCGTGGAAGTTCCACGACCGTCCACAACCACCGGTGGAACGAGCGCGGTCGAGATTTCGCTCGACTCGGCGGGTGTGGTTGCCGCCCCGACCATGGAGGATGTCCTTCGTCGCACCCCGTTGATCCAGATCCGGGCGAACTCACGAGGCGAGGCGCAACCCGACCTTCGAGGTGCCGGTGACAGACAGATCGCGATCCTGCTCAACGGCATCCCCGTGACCATCGGCTGGGATCACCGGACCGATATATCGGTCATCCCCCTCACGGCCTTTCGGAACGTCACGCTGCTCCGTGGCCTGTCCTCCATGCTTCACGGACCCAACGTCCTCGGCGGGGCGATCGAGTTCGATGTCGGCCGGGGTGACGCGCTTCAGACGGTCCCCCCGTTTGTGGGAGCGATCTCCATCGATCAGGAGGGAGCCACCAACGCGAGCGCGGCTGTCGGAGCCACCATCGACCGTGACTTTGCCAACTGGACCGTGCGAACCGGGGCAGGATACCGTAACAGCCCCGGCTACACACTCCCCGGGAGCGCCCGGAACAGCAGCTTGCTGCGCCAGGATCTGCTGGGGAACCCCGATGGCCGTCGCCTCAACTCGGACAACCGGCTTGTGGACGGCTTTCTGACGACACGCTACATGGGGATCGGCGGCGCGTGGTTCTCCAGCCTGGTCACCGCCTCCGACGCCGAACGCGGGGTGCCCCCCGAGGCTCATGTCGATGATCCCCGGCTCTGGCGAACCCCCAGCCAGTCACGGCTGTTCATCGCGATGTCGGGCGGCACGGGTCAACGGCAGTCCCGCCTTGGCGAAGGTGATGTGGAAGCGAGCTTCGGGCTGCACCGCTCGACCGCGGCAATCGACGAGTACGCCACGGCCGACTACCGCACCGTCGTCGACGGGGAGACCGGCGAGACCCTGACCCTGACGGGACGCCTCCTCGGCGACCACCGCTTCGAAACCGGTCCCGAGGTGCGGAGTGCTCTGACCTTCTCCGACGTCAGCCACACCGAGGCATTCCAGTCGGGTTCGTCTTTCGACTATGAGCAGCGGCTTTGGAGTCTCGGAAGCGAGATCGAGTTCGTCGGTGGCGGTCCCGAGGGCACCGGCACGGTCGATACGCGATGGACGCTGGGAGCGTCGGTGGATGGATCCAGCACGCCTCGCTCGGGCGACAAGGAGCCTCTGGAGGCGATGTGGGACTGGGGCATGCGGACGGGGGTCACGCGCTCGGGGGCGGGCGGCAACATCCTCTATCACGCGGGTCTCAGCCGGCGCACCCGCTTTCCTTCGCTGCGCGAGCTGTACTCCGGTGCGTTGGGGAGGTTTCAACCAAACCCGGGTCTCAGGCCCGAGAACCTCAAGGCGGGTGAAGCCGGAATCACCTTTAGTGCGGGAGACACACAGCTGCAGATGGTGGGGTTTCATCATCGTCTGAGCGACGGGATCGTACGCACCTCCACCGTCACGACGGAGGGGGCCCGGTTTCAGCGCGTCAACCGTGACGAGATCCGGTCGACCGGGGTCGAAGTCCTCACCGCGGGAACGCGCGGCGTCTTCACCTTCGGGGGCGGCCTGACCTTGCAGCGCGTGCGCATCCAGGACCCTCAGGCGCCCGGCAACGACCAGCGGGCCGAATACACACCTGCCGTGACCGGCACCATGAACCTGGGATTGATCGGCCCGCAGGACGTCACCATTACCAGCTTCGTCCGCTTCCGCGGTGTGCAGTACTGCCAGAACGTGGAAGTCGCAGGTCTCGCCAGAATGGACGCCAGTGCGACGCTATCCCTGGAAGCGCGGCGGGGCTTCGTGGTCGGCCGGGGGAGCTCCGGGCGCAGCGTCGCCGGGTCGGTGGGCTTCGACAACCTCACGGATGCGATGGTGCTGGACCAGTGCGGGTTGCCACAGCCTGGCCGGACATTCCGGATCCAGTTCAGCGTGCGGTAGCAGCCCGCGTGAGCACCGAGACCGGCGAGGGTCCATCCGGGCTATCCGGAGCTAGCTTAGCTAAGCTAGACTAGATCACCTCGAGCACCTCAAGGGGCAGCCACCCGACCTTGCCGTCCGCGAGGACGATCTCGGCCCATTCGCCCGCCCGGCGGTCAATCCGCACCCTGGTGCCCTCGTGGAGGGTGAAGACCGTAAGGCCGCCTTCTTCCGAAGGAGCACTCAGGACGCGCGCCTCGACCGCCATCACGACCGCCTCCTCCGGTTGACCCAACCCCGTCTCGCGGACTGCAAGGGTCGCGCCCAGTACGGCCGTACCCAGTGCGGCGGCGTACGCGGTCCGGCGCAGAGCCGTACGCCATCCCGCCGACCGGCGCAGCACGATCAGAACCAGGGTCGCGCCGAGGACAAGGTAGCAAACGGCCACGGAGGCCCGAAGCAATGTCCGCGGGATCAGCCTCATCCACCAATCGAAGGCCGAGAGTACCCAGAAGCGGGGCAGGGGTTCGATCCGGTCCTGCAGCATCCGGCTGACGAGCTCGAGGTTGGCCCGAATGTCGTCGTTGGCCGGGTCCAGGCGGGCGGCCCGCTCGTAGCTGACAATGGCTTCCGCGACCTCGCCGAGGCGGAAATGGGCGTTGCCGAGATTGTAGTACAGCTCCGCCGACTCGAAGCCGCCCTCGAGTACGGCACCGTAACTCGTGATGGCCCCGGCGAAGTCGCCCTCCTGGTAACGTCGGTTCCCCTCGTCGAAGAGGGTCTGTTGGGCAGCGATGACGCCGGGGCCGAGGAGGAGGCCGAGCGCGACGAGGAGGCGCGGCACGAGCGACCCGGCCCGGAGCGGCGTCACGGCGGCCCGGTAGCCACCGGTGGGACGCAACCCCGGCTTCGTGAGCGAGCGCCTGAGGGCCCTGGAGGCACCTGCGACGGCCCTCACGCCGAAAGCTCCTTCGCCAGGTCGCCCATGAGCACGGCGGCGCGCTCGAGAAGCCGCTCCGGAGGCTCGCGATCGGTTCCCGCCGGGGCGAACCGCTGCCGGTCACAGTCGTCGAGACACGCGAAGAGGCGTTCCAGCGTTTTGTCGGAAACGCCTCGCCGGCGGGCCAGGCGCCCGGCGTCTTCTCTGACCAGGCCCGCTTCGGCAACGTTCAGCTTGTCGGCCAGGAATCCCTGAAGCGCACCGGCCGCTTCGGCGTAGAACGCCCTCGGATCGCCCGATGCCAACCCTTTCGCCCGCGCGAGCCGCTTCCTCGCCATCCTGCGGGCGCGGCGGACTCGGGCATACGCCACGTCGCCCTCGATCCGGTCCCGATGGCGACGAAGCACCGCCGCGCTCGCCACCGCCGCCATCGGCAGCAACAGGATGATCCAGAACCCGGCCGTCAAGTGAAGCGGTACCCCTGCACGCCGGAGCCCGGGGGAGCCGATGTGGATGAAGCGGATCTCCTCACGGATCGGTTCGACCGCCGACGGGACGATGCCGGTCTCCGCACCAACGGCCTCGGCATCACCCGTGACGGTGACTTCCAGGGGTTGCGAGCGGGAGCTGGCATAGGTGCGGGAAACCGCGTCGAAGAACGAGACCTCGACCGCCGGGATCGTCAACGTCCCGGGGGCGCGCGGGATCAGGACGTATTCGAAGCCGCGGCTGCCTCGTACGCTCCCGCCCCCTTCCGAGATGCGCTCGCTGACTCTCGGGAGGGAAGACCTCGAACTCGTCGGGGAAGTCGATCTCGGGCGGGGGCAGCGTCCGCAGGTTCCCGGTGCCCGCCATCTCCACCCGAAAGGTCACGGCATCGTTCGCCGCGACCGAAGCGCGGTCGATCGAGGATGAGACCTCCAGCCTGCCGACATGACCCCTGAACGAGCCCGGGCGGCCCGCGGTGGGAACGGGCTGTACCTCGATGGTCACCGGACGAGAGGCCACCGCCACCGGGACGCGGCGGTCGAAGAGGCTCGAACGGCCGAAGATGTCACCGAACGGGTCGAGTCCCCGCCGGTCGCGCACCCGTACCTGCGCCTCGATGCTCAGCGGGTCCAGGGTCTTCGCGCCGGATCCGGTGGGGAAGAGGGCGACCCGCCGCACGACCGCCGTGACGTATTCGCTGCCGTCCCGGACGACGCGCTCCACCTGTGGTGCCTCCGACTGTTCCAGCTCCTCGGTCCAGAAGCCCGTGGCCTGGGGAAGGGCGGTGATGGAGTATGATTCGACCGGCAGCCGCGTGAAGATCCTGTACTCGACGACTACCGGCTCGTTCTCGAAGGCGCTTGTGCTCGAAACCTCCGTCTCGACGAAGAGGTCTTCCGGTGCGATCCCCTCGGCCGGGTCCCCGGTGTCGGCACCGGCCGGTGGAGGGGTGTCGGAAACCACCAGCGTCAGGGGATCCGTCTCCAGGGTCCGATCCCCGGCGGACACCGTCACGGCTCCGATCTCGAACGACCCCTCGGTCAGGGCCAGGAAGCGGTATTGGTAGGTGACCGACACACTGGTCCGCCCGTTCACGATCTGCATGGACGTCGACGTACCCGCGCTGAGATACCGCGCGAAAGCCTCCATTTCGGGGAGCACGGGCTCCGCGTCCAGCTGCTGAGTGCCCGTCACCTCGACGTTCAGCACGAACTGGCGGCCGACACCGACCTGCGGGGCGCTCAGGAATGCCCGCGCTTCGACGTCCTGGGGCCGGGCGGTGCCGGGGAGCACGGCCAGCGCGAGGAGGGGCAGCGCGCACCTGCGGAAACTCACCTTCACAGCTTCCGCGCCTCCTTCCCGGATGGGTTCACCGTGACCATCCTTCTACCAGTCCTTCCTGGGCCGCCGGCCCCGCGCCTGGGCTTTCTTCCGGTTCACCTCTCCCGGATCCTCGGTGATCGCCTGAAGGAGGCGCTCTGCCTGTTCGGGAGTCATCTGCAGAGGGACTTCACCCACCTGTCCCTCTCCCTCCCGGTCTTCCGGCTGCCGGTCGCCTTCACCCTGCCCGTCCTGCGGTTCGGGCTGCTGTTCCTGCTCACCCCCGTCCTCACCCTGGGAGGAATCCTCCTGATCCTGACCGTCCTGGCCGCCCTGGGGCTGTTCACCCTCTTCGCCCTGGCTCTGCCCATCCTGGTTCTGCTCACCCTGTTCCTGCCCGCCACCCCCCTCCCCGTCCCCTTGCTGTTCCTGTTCCTGGAGCTGCCGAAGCGCCAACTCCAGGTTGTGCTTCGCGTCCGCGTCCCCGGGATCCAGGCGCAGCGCCTGCTTGTATGCCTCCACCGCCGCTCCCGGTTGCTGCTGGCGCACCATCGCGTTGCCCAGGTTGTACCACGCCCGGGATTGCCACTCCGGGTCGCCTGCTTCCAGCGCTTCTGCGTACGCCTCCATGGCACGCTGGAACTCCTGGCTCTGATAGAGGGCGTTGCCTTCGTTGAAGCGGGCAAGCGGCAGCCCGGGTACCTTCTCGAGCGCTTCCAGATAGCGTGCGTGCGCCTCCTGGTACCGCCCCTCGTCGTAGAGCCGGTTGCCGGCTTCGACCTCGCGGCGCGCTTCCTGGCCGGACAATGGACCCACGACGGCCAGCGGGAGCATGACGGCCCATGCATGCCTCATGCGACTTCCTCCGATCGGACTGCGGAACGCTTCTTCCGCCCCGGTACGATGAACTCCACAGCCAGCAAGAGCAATGCCACCCCCAGGAAGAGCTGATACTGCTCCTCGAACTGTGTGACCTCCCTGGATTCCACCTCGCGGCCGCCCCGTTCGATTCGCTCCGCCAGTCGGCCCAGCCCCCCCGCACCCTGACCGACCCTGTGGTACTCTCCGCCCGTATGCAGGGCGATGTCCTGGAGCGCCGTCTCGTTGAGGCGGGTGGTGATCACATTGCCCTGATCGTCGCGCCGGAACCTGCCCCCGGCCCCGCTTCCCCCCACCTCCGGCAGCGGCACGCCCTCCTCCGATCCCACGCCCACGGTGTGGATCGTGACCCCTGCCGCGGCCGCCGTCGAGAGCGCCTCGGCCAGGCCTCCCTCATGGTCCTCGCCATCGGTGACCACGACGATGATCCGGTTCTCGGGCGGCGTCTCATCGAGCGCCTCGATGGCCACCGCGATCGCCCGGGCCAGATCCGTGCCCTGGGCCGACATCAACTCCGGATCCATCGCGTTCAGAAACATCATCGCTGCGCCGTAGTCCGCTGTGAGAGGGCTCTGCACGAAGGCGTCGCCCGCGAAGGCGACCAGCCCGATCCGGTCGCCGTCCAGTCTTTGGATGATGCGACCGACCTCGATCTTTGCCCGCTCCAGCCGATTGGGCGCGACGTCTTCGGCATACATCGAGCGGGATACATCCAGAGCGACCACCACGTCCTGTCCCTGGCGACGGACCGTCTCCACGCGGGTCCCGAACTGCGGACGCGCCAGCGCCAGCGCCAGCAACGCGACCGCAACCAAGACCAGCCCGGCCTTCCATCGCCTGGCCGTGACGCTCACCGTGGACCGCAGCCGCCGCACCATTTCGCGTTCTCCGAAGTGATCCAGGAGCACCCTGCTCCTGCGGCTCGCGTACCAGTAGAGCAGGACGAGCAGCGGAACCAGCGCGAGGCTCCAGAGCGCAGCACCGGCACCGAACCGGAACATCAGGGCAACGTCCTCAGCCAGGTCCGGCCCAGGACCAACTCGGCCAGAAGCAGGATCATCCCCGCCAGCAACGGGAGGTGGAAGCGCTCACCGTAGCGTGTGAAGTTCTCGACCTCCATCTCGGTGGTTTCGAGCTGGTCTATCTCCTCGTAGATCGCCTCCAGGCTCTCGCGATCGGTAGCACGGTAGTAGCGGCCTCCCGTCGTCTCGGCGGTGGCGCGCAGGGCGGGCTCGTCCACGTCGACGCGTGTCGTGACGTAGCGGCGCCCCCCGAGACGGTCCGTCACCGGGACCCTGGCGACCCCCCGCGACCCCGCGCCGATCGTGTAGACCCGTACGCCCAGGGCTTGCGCGGCCTGTGCTGCCGTGACCGGATCGATTTCGCCCCGGTTGTTGCGACCGTCGGTGAGCAGCACCACCACCTTCGACGCCGCCTCGCTCGCCTGCAGCCGCTTGACCGCCGTGGCCAGTCCCATCCCCACCGCTGTGCCGTCCTCGATCATCCCCACTTCGAGTTCGGCGATCAACGATGTGACCACCGAGTGGTCGAGGGTCAGGGGGGCCTGCGTGAAGGCCTTCCCCGCGAAGATCACGAGGCCGACACGGTCGTTGTCCCGGCCTGCGGTAAAGTCGGCGGCCACCGCCTTGGCGGCTTCGATCCGGTTGGGAGCCAGATCCTCCGCGAGCATCGAACTGGAGACATCGAGCGCCAACACGATGTCGATACCCTCGGCGATCACGTTCTCGCCGGTCACGCCCGTCTGCGGACGCGCGAACGCGACAACGAGAAAGACCAGCGCCAGCCCCCGGAGCGCGGCGGGCACGTGTTGCAGCCACCGCCCATCGCCCCGGTCGGCGCGGCCCAGCGCGGCCACATCCGGGTGCGTGAGCGACCCCCGCCGCCGCCTTCCCCGCGCCACGTACCACCACACCAACAGCGGAACGGCCCCCAACAGCAGCAGGAACAGCGGGTCCTCGAAGCGGAAGATCACGGCGCGGCCTCCTTGGCGGTGTCCTTCCCGCCATCAAGCTCGCCCTCCGCGCCACCGTCACCGCGCTCGCCAGGGTCACCGCCATCGCCGCGCTCGCCACCGCGACCGCCACCATCGCGAGGCTCGCCACCGTCACCGCGCTCTCCGCCATCGCCGCGCTCTCCACCCGTCGCGGCCCCGCTCGTCATCTCCACCAGCGCCCGTGCCCGCACCATGAGCGCCCGCGATTCGTCCGCCCCGGGGCGCAGCTTCGCGAACTTGACCAGGTCGCACCGCTCCAGGAAGGTCCGGAACCGTTCCGAGATCTCCCAGCCGAGGGCGGCACGGCGCAGCCCGTCCACGACTTCGCGCGTCGTGAGTTCCAGGGCCGGCACCTCGAGCTGCCCCTCGACGTAGCCACGAATGATCTCCGAGATGCGCACGTGGTATTCCTTCACCTGCCCCCGTTCCAGAAGCGACGACGCCTCGAGCGCGTCGAGGGCTTCCAGCGCCAGTACGTGGAACGGCCGAGGCGGGGGCGCTGGCTTTGACGTTTCGGATCCGGGGCGGGCGCGAGTGCGACGGTGGAGGTAGACGGCTGCCCCTCCCAGTACCGCGGCCAGCACCAGCCAGAGGAGCAGCACCCACCAACTCCGCGCGATCGACAGCGGTCCCTTGATGTCGCGAATGTCACCCGACTCGTCGAGGCCGATGCTCTCCACGCCGATCCTGAACGGGTCCGTGAGCAGAGTATGCACCGTGCCGTCGGGCGCCGTGACCGCAACCGCGATCGGCGGGATGTCGAGTTCGCCCAGTTCGAAGCTGGTGACGGTCAAGGCGACCGAGGATCGCATCCCGTCGCCCGCAGGCGAGGCCACCGGCGCGGGGCGCTCGTAACGAAGCACCTCGAACGGGGCAATGGCGAGGGAATCCGCCCACGCGACCGCCCACCCCTCCGGATGATCGACGGAAAGACGTACCGAGACCGGATCGCCCATGTGGATCACCGTCGTGTCCACGTCCATGTCGATCCGCGCCTCCTGGGCGACCAGGGCATCGCTCCCGAGACTTCCCGGAGCGAGTGCGGATAGCCCAATGCCGACCAGGCCCACATATAATGTGCGTATCTCACGCACGCAATAGCACCTCATCATCGCACCCTGCGCGCCCGCCGCTCGAAGAAGAGCCGCAATGCCCTGTCGTAGGGCACCCCCGTGGTCACGTCGATTGAGTCGATCCTGCTCCGCCGAAAGAGCTGATCGGACCGCTCGCGGGCATCGGCGCGGATCTCCCGAAACCGGTCCCGGAACGCCCGCCCCGACGTGTTGACCACGATCCTCCTCCCGGTCTCGGGATCCTCGAACTCGACGAATCCCATGGGCGGGATGTCCTCTTCGCGCACATCGCCCACCCGCACCGCGACGAGGTCATGCCGGCGGGCGGCCACCGAGAGAGCCCTGTCGAAGCCCGCGGCCAGGAAGTCCGAGACGAGGAACACGACCGCCCGCCGCCGTGTCACCCGCGCCAGGTACTCCAGCGCGCCGGCGATATCGGTCCCCGTCCCCGCCGACGGATGATACAGCAGTTCGCGCAGCACCCGGAGGGCATGGCGCCGACCCTTGCGCGGCGGTACAAAATATTCGATGCGATCAGAAAAGAGGATCAGCCCGACCTTGTCGTTGTTCTTGATGGCGCTGAACGCCAGCACACCGCACAGCTCGGCCGCCAGCTCCGACTTCATGCGGCCCCTGGTCCCGAAGTGCGCCGAGGCGCTCACGTCCACCACCATCATCACGGTCAGCTCGCGCTCTTCCTCGAAGACCTTCACATGGGGCGAGCCGGTCCGCGCGGTGACGTTCCAGTCGATGCCGCGGATGTCGTCCCCGTACCGGTACTCGCGCACCTCGGCAAAGCTCATCCCCCGCCCCTTGAAGACGGAGTGATACTCGCCGGAGAACACATCGTTCACCAGGCCGCGCGTCGTGATCTCGATCCGCCGCACCTGCTTGAGGATCTCGCGGGGAATCATCGCCGGGCCACCCTCGTCGCCATCACCGCCAACCGCCGTCCCCTACGGGACCTCGACCGTGTCCAGCACACGCGTCACCACATCCTCCGTGGTCATCTCCTCCGCCTCGGCCTCATACGTGAGGATGACGCGGTGCCGCATCACGTCCATTGCCACAGAGCGCACATCTTCCGGCGTCACATAGCCGCGATGCCGCAAGAATGCGTGAGCCCGGGAAGTCTTGGCCAGACAGATGGTTGCGCGCGGCGAGCCTCCGAAAGCGATCAGCGGCTCCAGCTCACGCAGACCAAAGCGCCCGGGCTCACGCGTGGCGAACACAAGATCAACGATGTAGCGCTCGACCTGGCTGTCCATATAGATGATCTCGGCCGCCTTCCGCGCCTCCATGATCTCCTCGGGAGTCACAACCGGCCCGGCCTTCGGCTCCGGCCCGGTGCTCATTCGGCGCATGATCTCCAGCTCCTCGTCCCTGTCCGGATACCCCACCGACAGCTTCAGCATGAAGCGGTCCACCTGCGCCTCGGGCAGCGGGTACGTCCCCTCCTGGTCAATGGGATTCTGGGTCGCCAGGACAAGAAAGGGGGACGGAAGGTCGAAGGTCTCTTCGCCAATCGTGACCGTTTGCTCCTGCATGGCCTCCAGCAGCGCCGACTGGACCTTGGCCGGCGACCGGTTGATCTCGTCTGCCAGGATGACGTTCGCGAAGATCGGTCCCTTCCTGGTCTTGAACTCGGTCTCCCTGGGGTCGTAGATCAGCGTGCCGATCAGGTCGGCCGGCAGCAGGTCCGGCGTAAACTGGATACGCTGAAACGATGTCCGGATCGCATCGGCCAGCGTCCGCACGGTGAGGGTCTTGGCGAGCCCCGGCACCCCCTCCATGAGGACGTGCCCGTCCGCGAGGAGGCCGATCAGCAAGCGCTCGACCATCGTCCTCTGGCCCACGATCACGCGCCCGACCTCGTCGAGCAGACGGTCCACGAAGCCGCTGGTCTCGCGGATCTTCGTCTGAATGACTTCGATGTCTCGGTTCATGCCACCTTGTATTTCGGGTTGTTGTTGCAGGACGCGAGTTGCCCATCCCGGAGACAATTCTAATGGATGAACGGCCGTTCGGAACGGTTGCCGGGCACCTGGGTTGCACGTACCGTCCACCTTCGGCTACCCGTGGACAAGGAGCACCTCCGATGCGTTTCGTCAAACCGATTCACGACCAGGCGGCGGGCACCTGCCCACTCCGAGCCAGCTTTCGCGCCCTGAGCACCCCCCTGCTCGCGTTGGCCCTCATCAGCTGTGAAGATGAAGCCGGACCAGCCGGCGAGCCCATGGTCCGCGACAGTGCCGGGGTGCGAATCGTCGAATACGCGGGTGCGCCGGCTGCAGACGCTCCCTTCACCTTCTCGCCGGAGCCGGTATACTCGCACGGCAGCGGCAGCGGCGACTATACCTTCGCGAACATCTGGACGGGCCGACTCCTGCCCGACGGAGGGGTGGTGGTCTCCGACGCGGGCAACGGCGAAGTGGTGCTGCTCGCTCCGGACGGCTCTTCAAGCGAGATCCTCGCCCGGAGAGGTGAGGGACCGGGCGAAGTGGGGCTCGTTGCGAGCATGTTCGTCCTCTCCGGGGATTCGGTGTTGCTGGAGGATATGGCTCACGCGCGCTTCACAGTGCTCGCCGGGGGAAGCCTTGCGCGCACCGTGGCCCCGCGGGACCGCAAATTCACGCAGGATTTCAGGACAATCGGGATCGACCCCTCCGGTCAACTCCTGATGACATCGTCCTCCTACCGGCGTGGCTTCGAGGAGGATTGGCTCCCCGGTTACATGATCCTTTTCGACCTCGACACCGAGGTGGCCGATACCGTCGCTTCGTTCGACTGGGTACCCTTCCGCCCTCCGGAAGGGGTCAAGGAAAACCCGTTTTCGCACCACGGCTTCACCACCGCGGCCGGAGGACAGTTCGTGTATGGGCGGACGGACGTGCCGGAACTGGTTTGGCGAAATCCTGACGGCTCGGTCGCGCAGATCATCCGGTGGCAGCCCGAATGGGTCTATCCGTCCGAAGAACACTGGAACCAGTTCGAGGCCAACCAGCGGGCCGTTCTGCCAGGGGTCAATCCCCAGGCTTCCACCGACGCGGCGATCGAGGAGTTGATTCAGGGGACTCTGGCCCGCTACCAACTCGACACCGACCAACCGTTGCCTCTCTATGGGAGGCCGTTTGGAGACGCCGAAGGCCGGATTTGGATGGCCCAATACAGCATCGGCAGCGGGCGCGATGGCGCGCCGGCGTACACGGTCATCGACACCGACGGGGTTTGGCTCGGGAGGGTCGCCGTCCCGCTCGGGCTCCGCGTTCTCGACGTGGCCGGGGGCCGGGTTCTGGGCGTGGTCAAGGATGACATGGATGTCCAGAGCGTCGTGGTGTATGAGCTGGTCAGCCGCTGACGGGACGCCGCTCTGGGCGCCGGCCCGCCGGGCAGTGCCGGTCCGTCGGCCGTAGCTCGCCGCGAATCACCCCTGCGAGGCCTTCCAGGCAACAAGGATCTTCGCCTCCAACTCCATCTGCGCCGCCATCGACGCGGGTCCGAAGCCCAGATCCCCACCCCTCAACCCCGCCCCCATCACCCCCCGGCGATCACCCGGCAGCGAATTCCACCATTGCAGCGTGCCGAGGGCCGTCTCGGCAAGCGGCCGCGAGGTGAGCCCGGCGGCGAAAGCACGATCGGCCCGGAACCGGGTCGCGCCGGCAAACGGGCCCTCCTGGTTCGACCAGGGCGGCAGCGAGAACTCGGGAACGCCCTGTTCGGCCAGGAACGACCCCGGCACCCATGTGAAGCGCACCGGCGTCGCCGTGATCGCACGGATGCCGTACAGCAACTCGGCCATGCGCAGCCCGCCGAGCGGCGCGACCGCGTTGTAGGTGCCGCTCACCCGGTCCTCGCAAAGCCGTATCGACCACGCGGCCAGGTCGCGCGCGTCGATGTACTGGACCGGGTCGTCGGGCGCGCCGAACGCCATCACTTCCCCGCCCAGGTCGATGCGCACGGGATAGTACGTGAAGCGGTCGGTGCTGTCGCCCGGGCCCACGATCAAACCCGGCCGCGTGATCACGCAACGCTCACCGTACGCCTCCCTGACCGCGTCCTCGCACAGCACCTTCAAGTGGCCGTACCACCTGCCCACGTCCTCCGATTCGGGCTCGGGGAGCACCACTGTCGGGTGGTCCTCGGTCGTCCCGTCTGCGGGCCACGCGGGCTCTCCCGGTGCCGACTTCATGCCCCCGTCGGCACCATACCAGCTGGCGTACACTCCGGCTGTCGACGTGAACAGGTAGTGATCCGATGCGTCCTTCAGCAGCTGCGCCGAGTCGCGCACGTGGCGGGGAACGTAGCCCGAGTTGTCCAGCACCACGTCCCAGGTCCTGCCCTCAAGGGCTCCCAACTGCCCGTCCCGGTCACCGACGAGCTTCTCGACCTCTGGGAAGAGGTGCGTATTGGTGCGCCCCCGGTTGAAGAGGGTTACCGCATGGCCTCGCGCGAGCGCGTACCGGACCATGTGCGGTCCGATGAACCCGGTGCCTCCCAGGATCAGGATGCGGAGCGGTTGCGGGACCCCCAGGATATTCGACATCGCTCTCTAGTCCCAGGTGCGCAGTGACTCACGGTCGATGACCGAACCGCGCTGGACCACCGCGTATATCCGCTTCGTATTGACAATGGACTCGACGGGGGAAGCGTCGAGCACCAGCAAGGTGGCCTCGTCACCCGGTTCGACTCCCCATCGCCGACCGAGGAAGCGCCCCGCGTCCGTAGTCGCACTGCGCAACACCGCCCAGGCCGACAGCCCCGCCTCGCCGAGCAGCTCGAGCTCCCGGTGCACCGAGTATCCCTGAAAGACGCCGAAATTGCCCCCGTCCGTGCCCGTCAGCATCGGTACGCCGGCCGTAGCCAGCGCTCGCACCGACTCCAGGTTAGGCTCGATCAAGGTGCGCTGCCATGCAAGCCACCCCTCGAGCTGCGGATTCACGGCGCCCCGGTAGGCGTCGAGCAGCGCACCCGGCACCGTCTCCACGACAAGCGGATCGTCCAGGAGCCCGGGGTCGTCCGCCATGCGCGCATAGTCGCCTTGCACCGCGAGGGTGGGGATGTGGAACGTCCCGGCCCGCACGAGGATATCGGCCAGATCCGCTGGGAGCGGGTCCGGGCCCGGCGTATGCGTGACTGCGTCCGCTCCGGCCTCCGCGGCCTCGCGCACATCCTGCCATGTGCCCACATGGACGACCGTCCTGAGGCCGTGCTCCCGGGCCGTTTCCAGCACGGCCGCCAGGGTGGCCGGATCGACCGTGGGAAACGACCTCCCGCCGTAGCTCTGGTGGTCGTACACGATCTTCACCACGTCGGGGCCGGAGCCGGCAAGGTCATTGACCTCTCGGCGGGCCTCCTCGGGCGTGTTGACGATGCGCGTGGGGATCCCGTACTCGGAGCAGTGCCCGTCTGTCGCCGTGAAACAGGGCCCGGCCGCGAAGAGAACCGCCCCCTGCCCGCCTTCGTCGCGCTGCTGGTCCCGAAAGGCGAAGATCATCTCCTCCGGGCTGAAGAGGTCGAGCACGAAGGCGACACCGTTGTAGAGAGCTGCGTTCGCGGTCCCCTGCGGGCCGAGCAGCTGGGGCATTCCCGCGGGAGAGTTGTTGCCGAAGGAATGCGTGTGCAGGTCCGCCAGCGCCGGGACAACGAACCTGCCGCCAACGTCGTGGATCTCCCCGGTGAAGGCGGGCGGGACCTGATCGGTGACGCCTGTAACGCGACCCCCTTCGATGAGGAGGACGCCGCGCTGGACGGATTCGTCGGCCGGGTTGAGGACAACCGCGTCGGTGAGGGCCAGATCCTGGGCGGTCGCAGGCGGCGCCAACGCCAGCAGCGAGCAGGCGAGACCCACCACGACGTGGACGACAATCCACCTCCTCGGGCGACTGCCTGCCGCACCACCAGGACCACCTGCCGCTCGACCATGACCGCGCGCTGCCCAACTACTCGTCATCGGGGCGGCGGTTGGCATATATCCCGCTCCCTGTCGTTGGTCACCGGAGTTGAAAGGCCGACCCACATGTAGAGCGTGGTGTCCCTCGGTTCGCTCCACTCGATGCTTACATCCAGCTGAGCCTGAAACCCGGCCTGGTACTCAAATCTCGCGGGCTCCCCGGGACCTGTCGTGAAGTTGATCTCGTCACCGCTCATCGTGTCCTTCGCGCGGAGCGTCCACGACCCCGAATGCCCCATCCACACCTGCACACACCCATCGACCGCCAGTCCGGCGACGGGGAATACCGGGCTGACATACGAAGCGCGTCCGTCTTCGACCGCAAGCCGAATCCAGCTTCCGCCGTTGCCGACGGCCTGAAGAAGCGCGCTGATCTGGCCTTCGGCCGACACGGGGGATGACAGGACGGCCACCAACAGCAGCACCGCCACGCGCCCGGCGGACGGGAGGCGATGGTTCCATTGCGGAGTGATTCCCTGTCGCACTGACGTTACCCCCGCCTGGTGGCAGTCGGATGAATGGGGTCCCGACTAACCTAGCGCGGTTTCCACGGTTCCCGGAAGCGCCAGCCCGTGCGGGTATCCTTGAAGGTCAGTTGCCCCGTCCCCGGCGCCTCGCCGGAGGCAAGTCCAGAGAGCCTCGAATGTCCGAGTACCGTATCCGCTCACGGCGACCGTCCTTCACCACCAGATCGCCGTCCACGTCCTGGACGGACACGCCGCCCGAACCCATGCCGTCGATGCGCACCGTGCCGCCCACCGCCTCCACCCTGATGCTGCCCGATCCGTCGGACACCACCACGTTGCCGGTAACGCCCTTGATCTCGAGGCTGCCCGATCCGTCCTCCACCTCGATGTCGCCGCTCACATCCTCGACCTTGAGGCTGCCGGACCCGTCCTCGATGACCACCGAGCCTACGTCTCGAAGCTGCATGCTCCCCGATCCGTCCCGAAGATCGACTTCGCCCACACCCTCGATCGTGAGGCTCCCCGAACTGTCCTCGACGCGGATGTTCGTGCCCAAGGGCACCTCCACCACCAGATCGATGCGCGCGTAATTCCTCCCCCAACCCCCATTTCGGTTCGGGTAGCCGGTCTCGATCCTGTCCCCGGCAAGGGAAACATCGAGCTCCTCGAACCGGTCCCGGTCGGACGCGCACAGCGTGGCCGCGACACGGATCTCGGCGATCCCCTCCCGTCCCCTGATCGCCAGCGTTCCGGCTCCCGCGTCCACATCCAGGCTTCCCCGGGCCGGGCCGGTGATCTCGATTTCATCGCGAAACTCGCACCTGTCTTGCGCCGCCAGCCCAACCGGTACCGCAGCCACCGCTCCGAAAGCCGCCACCATCGCCGTCTTCCTCGCACATCCTCTCATATCCGCTTTTCCTTTCGTGGGTCATCCCGATAGATTCCGCAGTCAACACTGCCGGACGAAAAACACCCTCGAAAGGTTTTGGATGACGGAAAGCCGGACGACGACCACCCTGGCCGGAACCCTCGATCAAATCAGGAACGCGGCCGAGGCCAGACGCGACCCTGACATCACGGCCGTCCTGCGGCGCTGCACGGCGGACCTGGTCGCGTCCGGAATCACGGATCGGATCGTCACGGAAGGTGACACGGCACCCCTTTTCGCGCGCCCGAATCTGGAGCACCGGACCGTCCGCCTGGCGCAAGTCCTTCGGCGCGGGCCTGCGGTGGTCAGCTTCTTCCGCGGACGCTGGTGACCCTACTGCCGCCCGGAGCAGGCTGCTCTTCAGTCATTGTTGCCCGACATCCACGCCCGGGGCGCGACGGTGGTCACACTGTCGCCCCAACTTCACGACTTCGCGTCGGCCTGGGCCAGGGAAGACGGCATCGGGTTCGATGTGCTGACCGACCTGGGGAACGGCGTCGCCAGATCGTATGGTCTCACCTTCCGAATGCCCGGTGAACTGAGGGCCGTCTACCGGGATCACTTCCGTATCGACCTGGGCCGTTTCAACGGCGATACCACCTGGGAGCTGGCCATCCCCGCGACCTACGTCATCGGCCAGGACGGCGTCGTGGCGTACGCCGCCGCAGATGCGGACTACACGCGCAGGCCGGAGCCGTCGGAGCTGCTGCCGGTTCTGGACGCTCTGGGTTAGGCAACTCGCCTACCGCATTACCATGCACGCCGCACGCCGACAACATTACCATGCACGCCGACAACATTACCATGCACGCCGACAACACTTTTCCAGGGAGGAGTTCATGCGAACGTCGGGAACACGAATGTTGCTGATTCTGGTCCTTTGCAGCCTCTTACTTCCGCCCCGCACAGTTCTCGGGCAGGACATGGTGCGGCGCGTCTCCCTTGTCGACGCTCTCGAATTGTTCGCCGAGAACAGCCTCGCGCTCAAGATCGCCCGGTCCGAGACCGCTCAACTCGCAGGGGCTGCCCGACAATCCCGCGCCTACTTCAATCCCGGGTTTTCGTTTGGCCGCGACGATCTGGGTCACGAATCCGAAAAGTACCGGGAAGAGACATTCCTTCTTTTTCAGCAGATGGAGTGGCCTGCCCGGACCGCCGCCCGGGGACGGGCTGCCACGCACACGATCGGTGCCGGCGCGGCCCGTTTCCGCGCCGACTCGATAGGCCTTGCCTTCGCAGTCCGGGAGGCGTACGCGCAGGCCTGGATAGCCGAGGAGGCGGAGCTCATTGTGCGACAGACCGCGTCGGTCATTCAAGCGGTGGCCGAAGACGCCGAGATCCGCATGGAAGCGGGTGACATTTCGGCCTACGAAGCACGGCGGTTACGAATCGAGCGGCTGCTGGCCGAACAGGAGTTGGCGGAAGCTGCGCTCCAGACTCGTGACACGCGCAGGATGCTGGCCGCGCTCATCGCGCCCGGAACCGGAACGGAAGAAATCGGACCGGCGGAGGGGCTGGATGGTGTGCCCCCGGTGATGACTCGGGAGGCCGCGCTGAGCACGCTGCCCGGGCGGCCGGACCTGGAGGCCGCGGCAAAGGAGCTGGACGCGGCCCGTGCCGGGGTGGAGATCGCGGCGACCAACTGGGTACCCGACCCAACCCTCGGCGTCGGATACCGGCATCACCTGGATGGATTCGCCGGCGCCAGCATCGCGGTCGATGTCCCGCTACCGCTCTTCGACCGAGGGACCGGAATCCGGGAAGAGGCCGCCGCCCAGAGTTCCGCGGCAGCCTACCGCCTTGATCTCCGGCGGAGGCTGGCGCACTACGATCTGCTGGCCGCGTCGGACCGCTACGCCTCCGGCCGGGCCCGTCTCGAAGCGGCAGCGGCCGATCTGCTGGCCGACGGTGAGGCGCTTCTGTCGTCTGCGACAGCGGCCTATTCCGAAAGCGAAATGGCACTTGTGGCACTGCTCGACGCAGCCAGTGCGTTTCGGGACGCAAGACTCGGTGCTCTGTCTCTGAGGGCCGAGGCATGGGTCGCCTACTACGACCTGCTTCGTGCCATGGGAAGCGCTCCGGAGGACGAACGATGAATCGGAGAGTCGCCTGGCGGCCCGCGGACAAAATCCCCGCGGCATTCGAGCGGCGATGCATCCGCGCTGGATCGCTCCGCTCACTTGGCCACACTGTAAAGACAACTTTACAAAATATCATGTTTACCATACAATCCGCGTCTGTACGGCGCTGCCGAGCGGCTTGCCCTTGAGCGTTCCGAGCGGCATGCTGAATCGCCACCAGCGGTCTTGCTGGAAAAACGACGTACACGCCCGCTCCGGTTTGGAGAGGGTGTGTTGACCCAGGGAAGGAATCATGGCGATCCCGCTCGATACGACACGCCGCGACTTCCTGCTTCGCCTGTCGGGCCTCGGAGCGGTGATGGCTGCCCCGCGCGCCGTGTTCGGAACCGGACAGTCCACGCTCCCCACCCGCTCGATACCGGGTACTGCTGAGACACTGCCGATCGTAGGCCTCGGCTCCTCGAAGCCCGTGCTCGAGATCCCGACCGAAGGAACCGACCCTCTGGCGGCCGTGATCCGAGTGCTCCTCGAGCACGGGGGCCGCGTCGTCGACACCTCGCCCCGCACGGAGGAAATCGACGCGGCGTTCGGCCAGGTCCTGACGTCACCGGACTTCCATGACCGCCTGTTCGTCTCCACGAAGGTCAACACGGACGGGGAAGCGTCGGGCATCGCCCAGATGCGGCAGAACCAGCGGCTCTTCGGACGCCGCACGCTGGACCTGCTCCAGGTCGAGAGCATGCGCGATCTGGATGTGCACTGGCCCAACGTGCTCCGGTGGAAGGACTCGGGCGAGGCGCGCTACATCGGTGTCACCGTGTCGAGCAGTCGACAGCACGATCAGTTCGAGTCGTTCATGAGGGCGCAGCCCCTCGACTTCGTGCAGATGAACTACTCCGTGATGGAGCCGGGCGCGGAGAACCGGCTCCTGCCGCTCGCCCGGGAACTCGGGATGGCCGTCCTGATCAACCGTCCGTTCATGAACGGCAGCTATTTCGGGCGCGTGAGCGAGCGGGCGCTGCCCGAATGGGCAAACGAGTTCGACTGCGCGAGCTGGGCGCAGTTCTCACTCAAGTACATCCTCGCGGATCCCGCCGTGACGTGCGTGCTCACGGAGACGACGAGTCCCGGGCACATGAAGGACAACATCCAGGCCGCCTTCGGTCGCCTGCCGGACGAGGCGACCAGGCGGCGCATGCGGGAGCTGGTTCAGAACTTCTGAGATGGAGATGCTCATGACCTGTCGAACAATCGCTTTGCTGTTGCTCCTGGGAGGAGCCGCCTGCACCCCAACGCCCGAGCAAGCCGAGCAGCCTGCCGAGATAGACAAGGCAAAGCTCCACGGCGTCTGGCAGATCATGACGATCGAAAACCTCGAAACCGGCGAGGTCGACTCGGTCGCGAACTATCGGACGATCTGGACCCATTACACAGACTCGCACTGGACCTACGTGTGGATGGATGCCGGCCGGGAAGGAAGCACGCCCGCGGAGTTCGCCCAGCTCTCCCCCGAGGAGCAGCATGCCGAAAACCAGGCCAAGATGATGGATGACGAGGGGGAGTGGCGCTTCTGGGGGAGCGGCGGTGAGTGGTGGCTCGACGGAGACGTGATGGGCTACACGAACGTTGTGTCCATCGAACCCTACCAGGTACAGATGGGCGGGGTGGAGAAGGTCGTCCATGTGAACGACACGGCCTACGCGTACCACACGGTGCCGAGCGACGGAGAGGCGGTTCTCGAATTCACGCACCGCCGTCTCGACACGATGGGCGAGCTACCCGTGACCCGTCAGGGCGACATCGATCCGGCCGACCTGCGGGGGAACTGGCAAATCATGTCCACTCGAAACATGGCGACCGGGGAGGTGGACGAGGTGTGGGAGCACCGCACGGCCTGGTTCCACGTGACCGACACCCACTGGACCTACGTGTGGATGGACAAGGGCCGGGAGGTCGCCACGCCCGGAGAGCTTGCGAGCCTGACTGTGGAAGAGAAGGTGTCGACCCGCCACGCGCAGATCTGGGATGATCGGAACCAGCCGGTGTTCTGGGCGAGCGGGGGTACGTACACGATCCAGGACTCGATGTTCGTCGTGGGGCCGAGGGTCCTGTCGATCGAGCCCTTCTGGATCGGCGTCGAGGGCGAAGAGCCGATCACCCGGCTGGACCGAACCGCGTACGTCTACCTCTCTCCTCCCCGCGCTGACGGCTCTGTCACGGAGACGACCCACCGGAGGATCGACTAGCCCGACAGCCCCGCCTCCACCTCGTCCAGGGCCACGGGCCAACGCGGGTGACGTGCGGCTCTGATCCTCGCCAGCGGCCCCGCCACGACGGTCACGAAGGTCGCCGGATCCAGGTACTCCCGCGCGACCGCCTTGACGTCCTCTGCCGTGACGGACCGCACGGCTTCGGGCCATCCCATCAGGTGGTCCATGCCTCCGCGACGCACCTGCTCCACGGCAAAGGTCTCGCTCGCATGGGTCGCGAGTTCCAGCGACCGCCGCCAGACCGCCTCCACCAGCCAGCCCTTGGCGCGCGCAACCTCGGCCTCGCTCACTGGCTCCTGCGGATCGTGCATGCGCTCCAGCTCGTCGAGGCTGTAGCGGACGAGTGGCGCCACGGCCTCCGGGCGCCCGCCCGTGCGCACGAGGAGAAGACCCGTTCCGGACCCCGTCACGGGGATCTCGAAGTCGTCCCGGTTGGCCAGGCCCCGCATCTCGCGCGCCGCGATGTTGAGGCGCTCGGCGAGGATGAAGCGGAGGACGGACAGTGCAGCCCGATCCGATTCGGGAACGCTTCCGATCGCACGGCCGATGGCGATCCAGCCCTCCAGGCTCGGGACATCCACGGCGTGGAAGCGGCTCACGTTCTCGACCGGCTCGATCGTGGCGGGCTCCGTCGCCGGCTCGCCGCCGGACGCCCAACCACGGGTCGCGGACTCCAGGACCTCTTCCACCTCATCGCGTGACACGGCCCCTCCAACCCCGAACACTACGCGGTCGGCTCCCAGGCTTCTGGCGGCCAGCGCCCTCACTGCGGCCAGCGAGACCGTCCCCCCCGGGTCCGGGGGCGCCAGGGGATGACCAAGTATCCGCCGCTCGAGCTCGACCTTGGGCCGGAAGCCGTCGCCATCGATCCCGGCCATCGGCATGCTGTAGCCAGGACCCACCCGATACTGACGGACGGATGCGGCGTCCAGGTCGGGATCTCGCACGAGCTCCACGAGCAACTCCAGTCCCTCCTGCCAGTCCTCCGGAAGCACATTGAGGGAGATGTGGGTGGCGTCGAGGGTCTCCACGGCGCTCAGCGACGTACCCAGCTCGGCGAGGCGAAGCGAAAGCGGACGGCTCGCCCCCGCCGCGCCTCGCGTCGTGAGGAGCCGGGTCAGGAGCGCCGACGCGCCGGCCTCGCCTTCCGCCTCGTGGAGCCGGCCCAGGGGCAGGGCGGCCGTGAGGCGCACCAGAGGGTCCGAGGCCGCTCCGGGCACGACATACGCCCGAACGCCGCTCGACGCCTCGAAGAGGGCCTGACCCGGATCGGGCGGCGTGAATGTGGCGGGCCCGAGTGCGAGATCACCCGGAGCTGGCCAGTCGTGCTCGAAGATCGGCTGCGCGCGGCCGGGCAGGGTATCGTCGGCGCCCCCTCCGCAGCCCCCCAGGGCGCCCAGAGCGAGCGCCGCCGAGGCCGCCAGCGCTGCCGAGCGCACCATCCCCACCCGAGCCGCCACGACTCGGCCGACCGCCCTCCGCCGCGGGCACGCCAGACGCGTCCCGGCCCTCATCGTCCGTCTCCCGGCAGGTCCGCCCACAAGAAGTCGAGCCAGCTTGGCCCGCTTCCCTCGGGGGGCTGGGCGCGGGCCACGGCGATCACCCGGTTGGAGGGCACGAAGTAGGTCGAAGCGACACGCTGCACATCCGCCGCCGTGGCCGCGTCCCTTGCCTCGATCAGGTCGGGCAGCACGCTCCAGTGGTTCATCGTGTGATGGTGCCCGACCAGGAAGGCAAGCTCCTGGGGACTGTCGAGGAACTCCGCCCACTCGACCCGGAGCCGCTTGTGTGCGCGGGCCAGTGCCGCAGCGTCGATCCGTCCCTCCCGGAGATCGTCCACAGCGGACAGCAACCCCCGCTCGACGGCCGCGAGGTCACCATCCGCCTCTGCCTGCGCCACCAGGTTGAACGCACCGGGTGACCCGAAGCGGTAGGTGTGGATGACCCGGAAGTCGGCAGTGGCCGAGGCCGATGTGCCACTCGCCGCCAACCTCTGGCCCGCGGAACCGTGAGGCCCGCTCAACAGGGCGGCGACGAGGTCGAGGACAGGCCGGTCGGGGTGCCCCATGCCCGGGATTCGGTACCGCACATGGACCTGCGGCGAGAGCGGCTCCGTCCAATCGAGCCGGATCGATCCGCCGGGTACGGGCTCGGCCTCGACATCGAGGTCGGCCGGGGGCTCGGGCCCTCGGGGCAGCTCTCCGAAGTAGCGTTCCGCGAGGGGTACGACATCGTCGAGGGTCACGTCGCCGACCAGCACCAACGCCGCGTTGTTGGGCACGAAGTAGTCGTCGTAGACCCGCTGCATCGCGGCCCGGGTGAAGGTTCCGAAGTCACGGAGGTGCCCGCCGTCGGGCAGGTAGACCGGGTGCACCTGGGCGGTGACGCCGTCGATCGCCTCGTTGAAGCGGGTCTGTGGCCGGCTCAGTCCCCCGAGGATCTGCTCCAGCACTGTGAAGCGCTGCGCCTCCCAGCCCCTGAGGATCGCGTTGGTCATGCGGTCCGCCTCGAGCCGGAAGAAGAGCTCCAGGTGCTCCCTGGGGAGCGCCATGTTCATCTCCATGTAGTCCTGCTCGGTGCTCGCCGGCACCGGATCCGTATGGCGCGCGTACCCTCCGTGCTGCAGGTACCACTTGTAGGAGGTCCAGAAGTCCCGGTACTCGTTGTCCAGGTCCTCGAGCTCGTAAAGCCTCTCCCTGAGGACCTGCATCCCCGGTGTGCCCGGCCAACCGATCTCGTCGAAGAAGACGTTCCGCTCCCGGAGTTGATTGCGCTCCCGGTCTCTGAGCGCGATGAGTTCCTGCTCCGTGTCGTGGATCTGCTGGAGGATGGGCAGCTCGGCAGCCAGATCGCTCGTGCCGATAGTGGTAGTCCCCTGATGGATGACGTGCTCGAGGAAGTGCGTCATGCCGTGGAGCCCGACAGGCTCTTGCATCGAACCGACCCGAATCCACAGGTTGGCGGCCACCCGCGGTATCCGGTGGTCTTCGATGACCAGGATCGTGAAGCCGTTGTCGAGGGTGTGCTCCTGGACCTGGAGCGGTTGGGAAGGGGATTGGGAGGCGATCGCCGGAGCGGGCGGGCCCGCGGACGGTGGCGGCACCGACGTAGGTACCGTGGGTGATGCCAGGGCAGCAACTGCGCTGACGAAGATGACGATAAGCAGGGTTCTCATGGCCCTTAGAATGCAGCAAGGCTCGGCCTCGGGCCAGTTGACCTGTGTGATGTTCGCTGGCCGATTCCCGTTGCACTCCGCAACGGACGCCGCCGATTCGGCATCCTTGTTGTAGAGTAGCCCGCCTGCGATTCCGGCCCGCTACTGACCGAGACCGCCTACGCCGCCGGCAGGTGCACATGAACCAGACCCATTCCCATCCGAACCCGGAATCCGGGTTTTCCAGACGCGTCGCGTGGTGGGTTGGCGCCCTCTTGGCGGTATTCCTCGCCTACTCGGCTACCCACTTCTGGGGCCGGCCGGATCCGGTCGCACGTTTCCTTGCGATGCTGGCCAGGAATCTGCCCGGCTCCGTTGCGCTCGTCCTCCCGCCCGCCGTGTTTGCCGGTGCCCTGAACGGGTGTGGCCTCTTCGGCGGGCATCGCGCCGGATCGCTGCGGCACGGCTGGACCTTTCTCGTGATGCTGTCCCTGGCGGCATACGCTCTGGCGGCACTTGTGGAGCCCATGTTCGCCAGGTGGACCGGCTCGGATATGGCGTTTCCTGCCTCCCTCCTCCGCTCAGCGACGTCCGCGCGCGCCGCTGCGGAGGCCGCGACGGGCAGCGAGGCAGCTCGGTATCTCCGCAGAGCGGCGCGTGATCTCGGGCCGCTGTACGTGCCGATTGCGAACGCCGCGCTCGTCCTGGTGGCGGCCGTGCTGGGTGGTCTGACAGGCCGGCTAACCCGCGCTATGTCCATGTGGCCCCGCTTTGTGACGCGCTGGCTCGCGGGTGGACTACTGTTCGCCGCCTTCTGGATTCCGGCAATACTGGCCGACGAGTTGGTCGCGTACCATGCAGCCTGGGGAGGCCTGCTGCTCGTGCTCCCCCTGTGCCTGCCGCTTGTCTCGGCCGTGATCCTGTTCGCCGTCACCCGGCCCGATCGCGGCCCCGGCCGTTGAGCCCCCACGATGGCGATGCCGCCTTCGACCGTGAGGGCTTTCACGCAGGGGACCGCGCGCTGTTTCGACATCTGGTCCGTGAGACGTCTCCGCGCATGCTTCGAGTGATCCGCGGCTACGCGAGGGACGACGACCACGCGGCCGATCTGCTGCAAGCCTGCTGGATCCACATCTACCGGAAGCGTGCCCGCTTCTCCGGCACCGGATCGTTCCTCGGGTGGGCAATGACCGTGTGCAGGAACGTCTGCAGAATGGAGGCACGCAAGCGGCAACGCGTCCCCCTGATCCGTCTCGACGACCACGGTGACCTCCCCGACCCCGCTCCCGGCCCGGCTGAACAGAGAACACGCCAGCAGCGGGCGGAAGCCCTCTACGCCGCGCTTGAACGCCTAACCGCACGGGAGCGCGATGCAATCCTGCTGCGGGTCCTCGAAGGTCGGAGTACTGCCGAAGTGGCACGCATCCTGGGGGCGAAGGAGGGGTCCGTGCGCTCGCTGATCCACAGGGGCTTGAAGAAGCTGCGCCGAATGGACGCGCTCGCCGAAAAGATCCGCTAGCCAAGGAGTCACTGATGATCAGGAAGATGCGAGAGCTGCCCGGGCGACCGCGTGCCGGGCGAGCCGAGATGGACGCAGAGGCGACCGACAAATTGGTCACGGCCGTGCTGGAGGGTGATTCGGGGCAGGTACCTGATTCGGCGGACGGAAGCGTCGATACGGATGCACTCGAGATCCAGAGCCTGATCAAGGCGATCCGGCAGGTTGCCACCTCCGATTCGCCGCTTCCGGAATCCCGTGTAGATACGATCATGGCGGGCCTGCAGCGCGAAGAAGACGTTCCTTCGTCAGGTGTGTGGCGGGAGCGCCTGGGCATGGTAGCGGGCTTTCTCGCGTGCACGGTGACACTCGCAGCGGGCCTGCTCCTGGTCGGTGGACCCGGCCTTCCCGGATCTCCGGCGACCGGTGCGGCCACGCCCCCGGCCCTGGCTTTCGCAATCGCCTCTGTGGCGGCCCTTGCAAGCCTGTTCCTTCACAGGGACTCGAGGGTGCGTGCTCCGGTCCTCCCGCTGCTCGCGATCGGAGCACTTACGACGGGATCATGCGCTCCAGGGTTACCGGACGACATCTCGACGGTGGAGATTGCCCCTTCGGCGATGACGACCTTCGAGCAGGGCGACGAGTTGTGGGGCGTCCGCGACATCATTGAGTCCGGCGAAGTGATCTGGGCACTCACCGAAGCCCCGCCCTTTCTGCGGGCGTACGACCGGAGCGGTCGCGTGCTCGCCGACTTCGGCACGTCCGGCGCGGGGCCGGGGGAAATGCGCAACCCCTGGACCCTCTCCGCTGCGACTTCCGCCGGGAGTGTGATCGTCTGGGATCACGGTTCTCGCAGCCGTTCCGTATTTGATTCGGACGGCAACTTCGCAACTTCAATGTCCGCCCCAATCGCCTCGGCGGGCATTCGCGCCGATATCGGGAGCGTCACCTTCGGAGACCCGTTCCGAGTCGCTGAAGACGGCACCGGACTCTGGGTGGCCAGCTATCCCGGTGGGGTTAGCCTCGCCGACGACTTCTGGAATGGCAGAATCCTGCGCATCACGAACGGTGAGGCGGAGCCGCGCGCGCTCGTGGATTTCGCGGCTGACCTTCGTGGCGCTGCGAGCCGCGTTCCCGCCATGGGTCTGACCCCTGTGCCCCTATGGGACGGGTGTCCTGACGGAAGTGTCGCCGTCCTCGATCCAGTGGACCGCAGTCTTCATCTCTACGCCCCGAACGAGTCGGATAGCAGGCGAATCCCGCTTCCGTGGATCGGCCAGCCGTTCTCGCATGAGGAGCGTCTGGCCTATGTCCGGGCGATGATCCGCGCCGAGACGGGAGGAACCGACATCAGCGACGCCGAGATCGAAGTTGCCGCCGAAGGTGCCCTGGCTCGCGCCGCCGATCAATTTCCGGCGGAAGCCCCGATCGGCATAGACCTGCGCTGCTCCCCGGGACAGGTCTGGATTCAGGAGTTTGACGGTTCGTCCCACCACCTCGGATATGGCGGTGCCTGGCGGGTGGTTTCCCTGAACGACCGAACCCCGCGGTTCCGGCGGGTCATCTTTCCGGATGGGTTCATCCCCTACCGCATAACGGGATCGGCGGCGATCGGGGTCGTCACGGACTCCGTTGACCTGCAGCGTGTTGCAGTAGCGGGTCTGGCCTCCCTCACCGCATCTCTAGGGGTACGGTAATGTAAACTATACTTGTCATCATGTAATTCAGACTTTACACAGTCCTGTGATCATAGACCGAACGAGCGCCGACATGTTGGCGATCGCAGAATCAGCAACGTCCATTGGACACTCCGCCACTTTGCCCAGGAGGGCAGAATGATACGACTCTTCTCCTCCGGATTGCTGGTGGCCCTCCAGATCGGCTGCCTGGACGGCGCGTTGAGCGCCGCCGGATCATCGCCCCAGCAGACGGACATGCGGATCGACGACACTCCCCTGTTCACGATCGGCGACGACCCGGACGAGGCGCTCCACGAGGTGAGAGCCGCAGTGCTCACGGACGACGCCCTCATCCTGGCCGAGCAGAGTACGTACTCGCTGCGGTTCTACGATCGGGCGACCGGCCGGTTGCTCCATACGGTCGGGCAGAAGGGGGAAGGCCCGGGCGACTACACAAACCTCGACCTCCTTCAGTCCATCGGCGGCCAGCTCTACACGTTTGATAGCTGGGGCTACCGGGTGACCATCCGAGACGTGGCCGGCAAGGTGGACCGTGTGGTGCGCCTCAGGCCAAGGGGAGGCTACAACTCGGTGTGGGTCGAAGGCTTCTTCCCCGATGGCTCCGTCCTCGTCTCCGCGTATACATTCCGTTGGGAACAGGCGCCGATGATTCGCCGGTTCAACCATGAGTTGGCGAGGCACGGTCCGGACGGCACCTTCGCCGACAGGCTCGGGGCATACCTGAGCTACGAGCACTACGCCTCGCCGGACAGAATGCACGTCTACCCCTACCGCCGCGAAGTGTGGGTGGTCGTCGTGGGCGACAAGTACCACATCGTGGACAACAAGGACGCGGTGATCCGGGCGTACGACGCCACGGGCCAACTGGTCCACGAAGTGCAGCCGCCCACGCCACTTGAGCCGAGGCGGCTCACCTCCGCAGGCCGAGATTCCCTTCCCGATATGGACGGTATCGACCGTGACGACTTGCCCCGGTTCTACCCCTTCTACGGTCGGCCCCGGGTGGCCGGAGGGGCGCTGTGGGTGCCCGACTACCGCGGCCTGGCCCCCGGCGGGGGCAGCGCCTGGAGCGTGTACTCGCAAGAGGGCGATCCTGTCGGGCGGGTGACCTCATCGGAGCTCGACATCATCGTGCTGGCCGCGGACGCCGACATCGCGGCCGTCCTGACCTGGGACGGCTTCGGCGTTCAGACGGTGGAGCTGCGCCGGATCATCGAGGGGCTCTAGCCGGTCAGCGTCCATTCGCTAGCGCTCACGGACGGGGTGGGATTCGAACCCACGCGGGCAGATGCCCACACGATTTATCACGGCGCCCCTCGCCGACCGTAACGATCACGTCCCTCCCGACTCGCGATCCTTCGCCGGATCTGGAAACTCTTGTATTTGAGGGTCGAACCCACGCTCTCGGTCCACGTTCGATGTGCGTCGCTCACCAGTCAGCTTGAGGGCGAGGATCGGAATCGCGATCAACCAGCGCAGGGGGTAACCATCCCGACTCCGACAAAACAGAGAAAGGGGGCCGGGACCGAATCGGCGGACTGATAGCACGCAGGCTAAGAGTGTGCCGCCCAATGGACGGGCGTATCCCCCCATCGGCGTCACGGGCGACCGGGGTCGTCTATCCCGGGCAATTCTACGGCCGCGTTTTCAGACAGGGGAACAACTCCCTGTCACCCCATGTGCCACGCCCCAAGCGTCCAGCATCCCTGTCAGATCAAACGTCATCGCCTCCCAATCGCCGTCTCGCCGGAAGCTTACCGTTCGAGCTGTCCTCATTCGATTCACCAAGTCCAAGTTGACGGGCTGCTCCGCCAGCAGATTGCTGACAGCAAGTAGCCCGCGCAGCCCCACTTGCTCGGGATCGTCAAAATACCCTTGGCGCCGCTCCTCCGGACCACCGTTGAAGCGTACCCAAAACGCGCCCGCGCGGGCGTAGTCATAGTAGTAGGCGTCCTCCCTCCTTACTGCCCACATCAGAGTGCCTTCCTTCCCCCGGCACGAAAACTCCAGGTAGTAGTTGGAAGGTCTTCCCGAACGGATCAGCTTGTACTGCTCGCTTGGCCATGCCTCCACGGACCACGCGCCCACTGTCCCGCGAAGCCTTTGTCCCTCCGCCGGTTCCGGAAGGGCGATCACGGCCACCAAGGCTGCCCAGAACAGCCCGCACCGCGCTCCCCGGTATCTCAAACTCCAGATCCCGGCTGCGGGAGACGCCATCACTTCAGACAGATCGGTGCCGATCACGGAAGCCTAGCCGCCTCGGGTAAGCGTGGTCTTGTTCCGCGAGCCCTTCGCCTTCCCCAGCTTCGGGCCGTGGGGTGGCGTATCCCGTTTGGTTGCGCCATGACAAGAAATCTAGCCCTCCGTTTCCGGGGTCACCCGCACAGCGGGCAGGGTCTCGCGTCTCGCGTCCTCGGCCGCGTAGTACCTGTGGTTACCGTCCAGCACCCTTGCCTTCCCACCTCCGGGCCTCTCCATCACCACGACGGGCCTGGGGTTATCCAACCGGCCGCGGGCTTCCTCAAGACGATCCTCGTCCAGTTTGTCCCTCGACTTCGTTGGCTCGATGAGCGCCATGTCGACATCGCTCCCCGGGAGCAACCTGCTCATCGCCTCTAGGACGAAGTGCTCAAGAAGGCGCAGGTCCTCAAGACGGCAGATGGTACTCACATGGCTCTCTTCGGGGTCCTCTGCGCGGCGCGCCTCCTGCAGCTGGCAATACCACTCGCGCAAGAAGGTCTCGGCGTTATGGAGCGCGATCATTTTGGTCCTCCGGGAACATGGCGACGGCTCCCCGGGCGGCGAGTATAGCCGAGGGGCGAAACGACAGTGGGACGACGAATGACGAACGGGAAGAACCCCGTGTAAAGTGACACCCAGATTCACGCGCTTGGGAGACACCCAGATTTACGCATCCGGCGTCTTCGAGCTGTGTTGATGTCACCTCCTCGTGTGGTCCCATTCAATCTCGTTAGTAACGAGGATATGATGGGGGCATTCCTGAACCTATGACTTCCGTAAGTATTTGTATGATAATCACTTACGAATGTCATGTAACGGACGGGGTGGGATTGACCTCCGGGCGGCTGGCGCCGCCCTTCGGTCGTCTCCGGCGCCCGCGCCTCACGGCGCGGCCGCCTCCGGCTCGACGCCGTCCGAATCCCCTCCCGTCAGTTCGCTAGCGCTCACGGACGGGGTGGGATTCGAACCCACGCGGGCAATGCCCACACGATTTCCAGTCGTGCGCCTTAAGCCACTCGGCCACCCGTCCTAAATCCTGCCAAAATCGGGGCGCCCGGATTCGAACCGGGGACCTCTGCGACCCGAACGCAGCGCTCTACCGGACTGAGCCACGCCCCGTGGCAATGAACCTCCCCCACCTTCGCCTGTCGGTCACAACAGGGCAACGGGAGACCAATGAGCGGAGGCGGAGGGACTCGAACCCCCATGTGCTTGCGCACGCCGCATTTCGAGTGCGGTGCCTTACCAATTAGGACTACGCCTCCCGTATCCAACTTCAATCGTGGGACATGGCATGGGATACGTGTCCCTACGACTTACATAAGATATCGTGAAACGATGCTTTAAGATGATGCTTGGACGGAGGGAGTGGGATTGACCTCCGGGGCGGCTGGCGCCGCTCCTCAGTCGTCTCCGGCGTTCGCACCTGCGGTGCGCCCGCCTCCGGCTCGACGCCGTCCGAACCCCATTCCCTCGGTTCGCTGACGCTCACGGAGGGAGTGGGATTCGAACCCACGTGGTCACAGGGACCAACGCCTTAGCAGGGCGCCGCTTTTAGCCGCTCAGCCATCCCTCCAGATAGCCCCGCCTGGGCTCGAACCAGGACTCTTCTGATCCAGAGTCAGACGTGTTGCCAGTTACACCACGGGGCTAGGTGCCATCTCGAGAGCCACCGGTCGGACTCGAACCGACGACCCCGTCATTACGAGTGACGTGCTCTACCAGACTGAGCTACGGTGGCGATTTCTGCTTCGGGCGGCAAGCGAGGCGCTTGGCAGCCCGTGGAAGAACCTATGGAGCCGAGGGGAATCGAACCCCTGACCTCAGCGTTGCGAACGCTGCGCTCTCCCAACTGAGCTACGGCCCCGACAAGACCAAATGGGCGCGACAGGACTCGAACCTGTGACCTCCACGATGTCAACGTGGCACTCTAACCAGCTGAGCTACGCGCCCTGCCCTCAACGCGCCCGGGAGGACTCGAACCCCCAACCCCCTGATCCGTAGTCAGGTACTCTATCCAATTGAGCTACGGGCGCCCTGCTGGAAACTCCGGAATGCCCACGACAGGACTCGAACCTGTACGTCCTTTCGAACACTGGTCCCTCAAACCAGCCTGTCTACCAATTCCAGCACGTGGGCGCTCGCCGTTCCACTTCGAGTGCTCGGGGAGGGACTCGAACCCTCACGGGGTTAACCCCCACAGGATCCTGAATCCTGCGCGTCTGCCAATTCCGCCACCCGAGCCTTCCAGCCTACCGGTTCATCACAATGGAGCCGAGGGGAGTCGAACCCCTGACCTCCTGAATGCCATTCAGGCGCTCTCCCAACTGAGCTACGGCCCCAAACAGTGCGAACGTGAGCAAGCAGTCCGCGGCAGGTTCCGCCCGCAAGCGGGCTACACCCGGCGGACCGCCAGGAAAACTCGTTCCACGACCCAGATTTTCAAACAATCGTCCAGCGGGGCTGACGGGACTCGAACCCGCGGCCTCCGGTGTGACAGACCGGCACTCTAACCAAACTGAGCTACAGCCCCAATTTTTCTTGCCCGGCCAGGTCAGCCCGGCCGATACCCCCACGGGGAATCGAACCCCGATCTCCACCTTGAAAGAGTGGTGTCCTAACCGTTAGACGATGAGGGCAAGACTCCGTACAGGCCCGGAGGGAATCGAACCCCCAACCGCCGGTTTTGGAGACCGGTGCTCTACCAAATTGAGCTACGGACCTGGATTTTCCAATGGCCAGGGACGGAATTGAACCGTCGACACCGCGATTTTCAGTCGCGTGCTCTACCAACTGAGCTACCTGGCCCATCGCCAACCGTCCCGACAAAAACCGACCGGGTCAATGCCGGCCCCGGACTTGTCGGGAGTCCGGGCCGGGCGACCTGGCCGATTCGCGCAGTCCGCTATCACGAACCGCTACGCCAGAAACGCCGCGCGAGGCGGCGTTCCGGGCCTGGATGCAATCATAGCGGGGGCGGGATTCGAACCCGCGACCTTCGGGTTATGAGCCCGACGAGCTACCAGACTGCTCCACCCCGCAACAAGATCTGAAAGTTATGGAATCTTTCAGTGAGCGTCAATACAGGTCCTACGCTCCCGTCACGCTCGCTCCCAGGCGGCGGCAGTACCGGTCGATCCACCGGTTCGAGAAGCCCAGCATCTTGGCGCGACGGGTGATGGCTTCCACTTCCCCGCGCGTCATCTTGGTCTCGCGGACGAGCACGTCCGGGTTACCCCGGCTGAGGGCCAGGGTACGCACCGCAAACAGGAGCGGAAGGAGACAGAAGAGACGGACCCTGTGATGCCGTCGTGGAATCAGCCGGATGTAAGCCCGGGCCGCAGCCAGGTGGCGGTCCGCCTTCTCCACGAGCCGGGCGAGGACCGCCATCGCCGCGCTGTGGTTGGCCGGTTCGAAAAGCTCGCTGGCGGGGATGGCCGGTGCGGGAAGAAAGGCGGTCGGCACGTACACCCAGCCCCGGTCGCGATCCTCGTGCAATCCGCGGATGACGTTCACCGTCTGCAGCGCCAGCCCGAACTCGCGTCCGAGCTCCATCATCCGTTCCTTCTCGCTCCCCACACCCGAGAGCCGGAGCACGAACAACTCGGTCAGCAGATGGCCGACCCGCCCGGCGACTTCATGCATGTAGTCGTCGAGGTCGGCCTCGGTGCGGAAAACCGGGCCTCGCTTCGTCCACCGCGCCATCCCGGCACTCGACTCCCGCACGCGGCGCACCAGGATCTCGCGCGACGCGGGTGCCAGCCGGTTCAGTCCCCCCAGCACGGTGCCGGTGTGCCGGGCGACAAACGCGTCCGGCGTGTCCTCCTCCGCTTCGCTCAGCCGGCCGATCAGACTGTCCCGGTCTCCGCTACCGCCGAGTACGCGCCTCCACTCCTCGAGCAAGACGACCTTCTCGTCGTCGCCGAGTTCCTGGTTGTCCTCCAGATAGTCCGACACGCGGAGGAGAAGGTACGCGACCGTAATTTCCCCGCGGAGCGGCACCGGTAGGATTTCGATTCCCACGGCGAAGGTGCGACTGGACCGCACGAGGAGCGTGTGAAGGGTGGGCGCGGCCTTCCGGGGCAAGTTTGTCGACCCTACCTCACCATCTCCTCGATTTCGCCGTGTGGACGTGGTCGGGCATCCTGTAGCTCAGTCCTTCGTCGTCGTACACCGAGATCTGGAGAAGCTGAGTGAAGTTGTGGGCCCGAACCCTCTGGGTCCCCGCCAAACGTCGCAGCACACGTTGTTTCGTCCGGTACTGGAACAGTGTTCCGACATCCCAGGGGGACTTCTTCGGAAAGTCGAATGCGGTAGCGAGCCGGTCGCCTATGAGCGCCCGCGAAAGGCGGTACGCTTCCTCGGTGAACTGCGCGCCCACCAGCATCGAGTACTCCAGCAGCCGCTTTGAAAAGACGGAAATAGCGAAACCGAGGTGCGCCGCACTCAGCGGCGTGTCCCAGGCTTCATGGTCCCAATCGTCCGACTTGTCGAGCAAGGTCCTGATCCGCGTATGCACGAAACGAATGCGCGCGGACAGCTTCCACCCGTCGCCGTTTCTCTGCATCCCGCCGGGGAAGAAGATGTCCATCATGTGGCGGTTGTTCTGCTGCAAGCGCCTTGTCGTCGACCCCACCCGCCCGGTGATGTTGAACGACTTGGCGATCAGCGTCGAGAAGCCCTCGACGAGCACTCCGGTGACGAACGCGACCAGCATGAGGCCCACATTCCTGTGGAAGGCGCGGATCCCCGGACGCAGGGCGTCATAGTCCAGCCAGGAAGGCTCTTCAACGTTCTTGAAGAAGTCGCGCAGGGGCTCCGGCGCAGCGCGCAGAACGTGATCGTGCCCCTCGATGCCGGCCCCGATGCAACGGTGCAACTCGGCCGGAGGCATGTCGGAGAACTCCTCCATGATCGGGGCGAGCTCCGGGTCGCCGATTCCCGTGTGCCTCAGGTAGTTGTCCACGGCCACCGGGTCGTGTGGGCGGGCCTTCCTGTAGCCATCGGTGTATGCTGTCGGGATCCTCGGACTTGCCCTCTCCACTGATCCTCCGCCTCGCGCGTGCTCTTCCAGGCTTGGTCTGGTACGAAATAAGCCAAATTCAATTATAGCGTTTGGGCACTGGCCAAAGCTAGTTGGACAGGCTCCCCCGGGCGCGAGGCCCGATCGCCGAACTCGTCGACTCGATGAGGGAAGCAGCAAATCTCCGGCACGGGGCGCCGGCCACCAAAGGTCATTGCGCGCCTTCGCGCGGAGCCGTACACGTAATCCCCATGAAAATAGACCGCAAGGGCCCGATCGCTTTCATGGCGAGCAATCCCATCGCGGCGAACCTCCTCATGGTGTTTTTCCTGTTCGCCGGTTTGTTCGCCGCGGGCGACCTCGTGCAGGAAATGCTTCCCGACGCCTCGCTGGATCTCGTTCAGGTGGTGGTTCCCTACCCCGGCGCCGCCCCGGAGGAGGTCGAGCAGGCCATTGTCCGCAAGATCGAGGAAGAGATCGGGTCGGTCGATGGCGTGCAGAGGATAGAAACGTCCGCCGCGGAGGGACTCGGATCGCTCATCGTCGAATTCAAGACGGGTACGGACATTGGGCGGGCCCTCAACGACGTCAAGGCGAGGGTCGACCGTATCCCGAGCTTTCCCGCAGGGGCTGAACGACCCGAGGTCCGCGAGGTCACGAGCCGGCAAAGCGTCATTCGGCTTCTCGTGCACGGCGACGTGCCGGAACGGGTGCTCAAGTCCTCACTCGCCCCGATGGCACGTCGCTACGCCTCGGGGATATCGCCGACCTGCGGGACGGCTTTGCCGACACCGAGCTGATCACTCGCTTCAACGGCAACCGGGCGGTGCGCGTGGACGTGTCCCGGACTGCGGACGAGCAGGTGCTGGAAATCGCGGAGGCGGTGCGAGCCTATCTGGCATCCGAAGTGATACCCACACTCCCCGCGGGCGTCGGGGTCGAGATATGGAGGGACGACACGACGCTGGTTGGAAGCCGCTTGTCGCTGCTGTTCGAGAACGGGCTGCTTGGGCTCGTTCTCGTCTTCCTGGGCTTGACGCTGTTCCTGGAAATCCGGCTCGCCGTGTGGGTCGCAGCGGGCCTGGTGGCCTCGTTGGTCGGCACGTTGTGGGTGATGCGGATCCTGGGCATCTCCATAAACATGTTCTCGATGCTGGCCCTGGTGCTCGCGTTGGGGATCGTCGTGGACGACGCGATCGTAGTCGGCGAGAACATCTTCGCGGAACGGAAGAAGGGCCGCGACGGACTGACGACCGCCATCCGCGGCACGAAGCGGATCAGCGGTCCCGTCATCTTCTCGGTGTTGACCACGATCACGGCTTTTGCCGCCTTGCTCGCCGTGCCGGGGCCCACCGGCAAGATGATGCGCAGCATTCCAATCGTGGTCGTCGTCATCCTCTGCATTTCCCTGGTGGAGTCCCTGACAGGGGTCTGACCCGTCTGGTCGATGGTCCGCTGGACCGGGGGCTCCGGCTCGCCACCGATCATCCGGGCATTGTGCTCGCCGCGAGCACGGCTGCAATCGTGCTGTCGTTGACCCTGGTTTCATCGGGCTTGGTCAGAGTGGAATTCCTCCCCCAGGTCGAGGGCGATGTCATAGCCGCGAACTTCGAACTGCCCACCGGGACACCCGGCGAGCGGACTGCGGAAGTCGGTGCGCGCCTGGAGGCGGCGGGACATACCGCCGCGGCACGGTTGTCGGAGGGACGACGGGAGGGCGACGTGTCACCCCGCTGGAACACCAGCGTGACCGTGGGTGAGCCCGCGGAACTGTACAATCCTCTTCGCGGCGACCGGACGACACCACCACGCGGCCATGTCGGAGCTGTCCAGTTCGCGCTCCCCGATGTGGAGCTCAAGCCCGAGGCCCGTACCCTGGGCCTGACTCTGGACGACCTGGCACGCCAGGTGCGCTCCGCCTTCTTCGGCAGCGAAGCCCTGAGGGTGCTGCGCGGCCGCGAGGACATGCGAGTGTATGTCAGGCTGCCGGAGGAGGAACGGAATTCGGTGGCGGATATCGAGCGCTACGTCGTCCGGACTGCGGGAGGCCCGGAAGTCCCCCTCGGGCAGGTTGCGACCGCACGCTTCACCCGGTCTTCCACCGCGATTCATACGGTCGACGGGCAGCGGGTCATTGCGGTCACGGCAAGTGTGGATTCCCGAGTCGCCAACGCCCAACAGGTCAACGTCGCCCTGGAAAGCGAGATCCTGGAGCCGCTCGCGGCCGAACACCCAGGCTTCAGCTACGCCTTCGGCGGCGAGCAGCGGCAGCAGAGACAGACGGTCGAGGCCCTGTCGGGCTCGCTGATCATCGTCTTCATGATCATGTTCGCGTTGCTGGCCATCCCCTTCGGATCCTACTCTCAGCCACTCATTGTCATGGCCGCCATTCCGTTGGGATTCGTCGGCGCAATACTGGGCCATCTGCTGCTGGGGCTCAGCTTCGGCTTCATGTCCATGCAAGGGCTCGTCGGGTGTTTTGGAGTCGTCGTAAACGACTCATTGGTGATGATCAATTTCATTATTGAAAAAAGAGACAGCGGGCTCGAAATCCGGGATGCGATCATCGTCGGCACCAAGGCACGTGTCCGCGCGATACTGCTGACATCCGTGACCACGTTTCTGGGCGTGGCCCCCCTTGTCTTCGAAACAGACCCTGCGGCCCAACACCTCGTCCCGGTGGCGGCAGCCCTGGCCTTCGGCGTTCTTGTCGCCACTCCCCTACTTATGCTGGTTGTTCCCGCGCTCATGATGTCACAAGCCAATCTCGGGGCGCGTCTGCGTGCCCGCGTTGCTCGCAAGGTGCCCGGGTTGCAGTCGGGTCAGCCAGTCTGACGGCAGCACCGGAATCCGACCGCTGGCCCGGCAACGTGTTATCTTAACCGATGGCAGAGAAGCTTTCCCCGGAAGAAGTCGAGAATTGGGCGGCGGTCCATTCGCGGTGGAAACTCCGTGACGACGCGATCCGCAAGACGTACACTTTCCACTCCTTCCGGAGCGCGGTCGTATTCGTCAACCGCGTCGCGACCATCGCCGACGAGGTGGACCACCACCCCGACATCACACTCCGCTACGACAAGGTCCTGCTCAAGCTCTGGTCGCACGACGCGGGCGGGGTGACGGAGAGGGATCTGAAGCTGGCAGAGCGGATCGACTTCGCGACGTCAGCCCGCTGAACGGACTCCTAAGTCATCTCCCCGCGGATCACCGCGACCAGAATCTCCAGACCCCGTTCAAGTTCCTCCGGGGTGAGCGTCGCTGGCGGGGTCAACTCCACCACATCGCCCCCCTCGCCCGCCGGCAACACGATCAGACCGCGTTCCAGCGCGCGCCCTGCAACATCCGCGCCGGCCGCTGCCGACTCCTCCGCCCTCTCTCGCAACTCGATCCCCAGCATCAGGCCGCGGCCCCGCACCGCCACCACTTCGTCACAACTTTCCAGGCCCGCCACCAGGTAGTCGAGGGCCTGCTCCCCCAACCGCCTCGCCCGCCGCACCAGGTCCTCCGCCTCGATCGCCGCCAGGAACCCCAGTCCCCCCGCGCAGCTCAGCGGATGGCCCAGGAACGTGCTCGTGTGAATGGCCTCGCCGGTGGAAGGTGGCCACGCGTCCATGACCGTCGCCGGGCCAAAGCACGCCGAGAGGGGCATACCACCCCCCAGAGCCTTGCCCAGGCAGACAAGATCGGGGACGACACCATCGCCGACGGACGCGAGGAGGTCACCGGTTCGCCCCATTCCCGTGAAGATCTCGTCGGCAATCAGGATGGCCCCGCCTGCCCTCGACCGCTCCCCCAGCTCCGTCAGAAACCCGCGCGGCGGCACGCGTACACCCGCTCGACCCTGGATGGGCTCCACGATCACCGCCCCGGCCGGGACCGGAGTCTCCGCTGCCAGAAGCTCGCTGACGGTGTCCAGCGCCTGCCTCGCCCCGCCGCGGGACGACGGGAAGGGCACGAAGTGGACGTGATCGGCCAGCCGTTCAGCGAATGGCCGCCGGAAGTGCTCCCGGTGGGTCGTGGCAAGCGCGCCCAGGGTCAGGCCGTGATAGCTCCCTTCGAAGGCGATGACTCCGGCCCGTCCGGTGGCGAGCTGCGCCGTCTTGAGCGCGGCCTCAACGGCGTCCGAGCCGCTCAGGCCGAGGATTCCCCGTGGGGCGGGCCAGGGCATCAGGCCTGCCAGAGCCTCCAGGAACTCGACCTTCACCGCCGGCGGATGGATGTCGCCCATGCCGTGAATCAGCCGTCCGGACTGCTCCCTGATCCGCTCCACGACCCGCGGATGCCGGTGTCCGGCAAGGGCCACCCCGAAGGCGCCGGTGAAGTCCAGATAGACGTTGCCCGCGGCATCCCGAACGCTGGCACCCCGGGCCTGCGTCCAGAACGGCGGGAGTCGCTCGAGAAAGGTGACGTTCCTGGATTCGACTCGCGCCAGCCGCCGGGCCAGTTGCCCGTGCGAGGCGTCAGTCGGCAAGGGTGATCCAGGCCATGAAGCCTGCGTACACGACGAGCAGGAGGAACCCTTCCAGGCGCCTGACCTTGCGCGCGCTGCCCGCCACCGGCCACACCAGCGCCGAAAGGATCAGGACCGCGGGAAGTTGAAGGGTCAGGATCGACGGTTCGACCTGATAGCCTCTCACCAGCGCCGATCCGCCCATGACCGCCGTGAGGTTGAAGATGTTCGATCCCACGATGTTGCCCACGGCGATATCGGCCTGCTTGCG
Source organism: Longimicrobiales bacterium (assembly GCA_965206455.1). Classification (GTDB taxonomy): domain Bacteria; phylum Gemmatimonadota; class Gemmatimonadetes; order Longimicrobiales; family Gaopeijiaceae; genus Bin94. The sequence goes on from CBDBJS010000001.1 coordinate 349,536, forward strand.
CGCGGCGGCCACGAGCGATGTAACCAGCTCCGGCAGCGAGGTGCCGATGGCGACGATGGTCAGTCCGATCACGGTCATGCTCGCTCCGAGTAGCGCGGCGAGGAATGTGGCGCCTTGCACGATCGCCTGGCCGCCGACCCCGAGTCCCACGGCGCCCGCAACCACCAGCGCGAGGTTGCGCAGCAGACTCTTCGCCGGCTCCACGCCTTCCTCTCCCGCCGCCAGACTGCCGACTCCCTCGCGGATCTCCTGTATTTCCTCGTCGGCCGTGCCGAAGGTGAACGCCACGTAGACCACCAGAAGAGCCAGCAGAATCACGCCGTCCCCCAGGTCGACCTCGCCGTCGACCACCAACGGGAAGATCAGGACCGTGATCACCAACATGATCGGGACATCCCGGCTGATGACCCGGTCCGCGACCGCCAGAGGACTGATCAGGGCCGTGGCGCCCATGATGAGGCCGATGTTGGCGAGGTTGGAGCCCAGGACATTGCCCATCAGCAGGCCACCCTCGCCATTCAGGGCAGCGATGGTGCAAACGACCAGTTCGGGCGCCGAGGTGCCCAGGGAAACGAGGGTGAGACCGACAACGATGGGGCTGATGCCCAACGTCGCGGCAATCCGCACCGAGCCGCGCACCAGCCATTCGGCTCCGAAGTAGAGGGCGCCGAACCGCCGACGAGAAGCAGGACATTCGCAAGCAACTCGCTCAACCGCGCCTCCTGCCGATCCAGCCCAGCACGTCGGCGAGTGCCCCCGTATTCACGATTTGACTGTCTTCCAACCAACCCCTCCGAGCCTGGTCGACGCCATAACGCATGTTGTCCAGCCGAGCCACCGAATGAGCGTCCGAACTCACAACGACACTAACGCCAAGTTCCCCGCACAGCCAAAGGCCGCGGTGGTCCAGGTCCAGGCGCCGGGGATTCCCGTTGACCTCCACGGCCACATCCAGCTCCCGGGCGGCCCGGAGCACTGCCGGCAGATCGACGGCGTAGGGGCCGCGCCTGCCCAGCTTCCGGCCGGTCGGATGGCCGAGGATGTGAACCAGGGGGTTTTCCATCGCCCTGACGATCCTGTCGGTCATCCGCGCCTGGGGCATTTCGAAGACCGAGTGCACGGACGCGATGACCAGGTCAAGTTCGGCGAGCGCTTCGTCGCCAAGGTCGAGGGAGCCGTCGGGAAGGATGTCCACTTCGCACCCCTTCAGGATCCGGATCTCCGGGAAGTCCTCCTGAACACGTGCGATCTCGGCGGCTTGGGCCCGGAGCGCCGCGGCATCGAGACCGGCTACGACCGCAGTGGAAGGGGAGTGGTCGGTGATCGCGATGTACCGGTATCCGAGGGCGCTGGCGGCCTCGACCATGCGCCGCAGCGTGGCGGCACCGTCGCTCCATGTCGTGTGCATGTGGAGGTCGCCCGTGATGTCGCCGTGAGTCACGAGGCGCGGAAGACCCGCTTCGGCCCGCGCGATGGTGACGCCGTCTTCCCTCAGCTCGGGGGGAATCCAGGGGAGGCCAAGCGCCTCGTAGATCGCGGTCTCGGTGGTCACGCCGTCAGCACCCGTGATTCCGGTGGGCGTCAGTCGAAGCCCGGCACTCCGCGCGCGGGCGGCGAGCGCGTCCAGGTACGCGGGCGGGCCGGTCAGGTGGTGGGCAACGGGACCGAGCAGCTCCCGCCACAAATGCCCCGAAATGCGGCGGCGCCGCCACAAGCCGGACCGTCACACCGTCAACGGTGAGCCCGACGACGGGGCTATCGTCGGGTTTGTCCGCCACGAAATGGCGGACAACGTGATCCCGGAGCATCGTCGGGGCGGCGCCGACGACCATGTCGGCGGTTGCTACGATCTCGGTGCGGCGCCGCAGCTCCCCCGCAAACGCCCCTACCAGACCGGCGCTCCGGAACGAGGCCGCCAACTGCTCGACGGCACGGTCGGCCGACGACAGAAGAGACTTTCCCGCCAGCTCGGCTCTGGCTGCAAGGCTTCGCCGGAGACGGCTCTCGACTCCGGGTCCGAAGCCGTCCATCCGGCGCGTTGCGCGATTGGCCAGCGCAGCTTCGAGCTTCGCCAGGGAGTCGATCCCGGCGTCACGAAGCGTTCGCGCCCGCGTCGCGCCGACACCGTCCAGGCGCATCAGGGCAACGAGTTCCGCGGGAATCCTGGCGCGGTACTCGTCCAGGCGCGGCGAGGAGCCGTGTTGAACGAGGTCACGCAGCAGTCCGGCAAGTCCCTTCCCGATCCCCGGAACCCGTGTCAGGTCGGCCCCGGCTTCGATCATCTCCGCCAGGGAATGGTGGAAGCGGCGGATCGCCGTGGCCGCCTTCCTGTAGTGTCCGACCCGGTGCACGTCGCCGCCGTCCAGCGCCATCCGATCCGCGAGTTCGGTGATGAAGCGCGCGAGTTCGGCGTTGGTCACCGCGAGTCCAGGCCCGGAAGTTCGGCGTCGCTCTCCCGCGTATCCCGGCCCGGTGGTCCGGCGTCCGGATCCGTTCCGTGTTCGGCCAGTCGTGCCACCAACTGCTCTTCGTCCAGCACCTCCACCCCCAGCTTTTCGGCCCTGGTCAGCTTGGACCCCGGGTTCTCGCCGGCGACCAGGAGATCGGTCCGGGTGCTCACGGAAGCGGTAACCCGGGCACCGAGCCCCTCAAGGACCCGTTTCAGCGCGCTGCGCGAGAAGCGCTCCAGCGAGCCGGTCAGCACGACGGTCTTCCCCGCCCAACCCTCCCCTTCCCGGACCGGAACCGCCTCGGGCGCGACGAACCGAAACCCTTTGGCCACCAGGTGGTCGAGGGCTGCGGACACCCTGGGGTCGTCCAGAAAGGCGCGGATGGCAACCGACATCTTCGGCCCCACCCCGTGCACCTCCTCCAGCGCCTCTGGCGAGGCAGCGCGGAATTCCTCGAACCCGCGGAAGTGAAGGGCAAGGTCCCGGGCCACCGTGACCCCGACCTCCGGGATCCCGAGCCCGGTCAGAAATCTGGCAAGTTCGACCCGCCTCTGTCCGCGGGGGCGGGTACCTCCGTCCGGCGGGTCCAACCCGACCGGATCATCACCGGCGACGTCGGCCGGCCTGTCCCCCTGAATCGCGGCGACGAGGTTGCGCGCCGACAGCTCGGCAAACCCCTCCAGGGGGACCAGATCCTCCTCCTCCAGGTCGAAGAGGTCGGCCAGTTCCTTCACCAGTCCCTGGTCCACCAGCAGAGATGCGGTCTCCTCGCCCAGTCCCTCGATGTCCAGGGCGCTCCGCGAACCGAAGTGGGTGATCCGCCCCTTCAACTGCGCCCTGCACGCGAAGTGATTCGGGCAGACGGTGAAGGGGCCCTTCCGAACGGGCTCGGTGCCACACGACGGGCAGTTGGCAGGCATTGCGAAGGGTGCACCCCGCTCCCGCCCCTCCTCGGCGACCCGGGCCACGACCTGGGGAATCACGTCGCCGGCACGCTGCACACGCACCAGGTCCCCTTCGCGCACATCCTTGCGCTCGAGCTCTTCGCGGTTGTGGAGCGACGCCCTCGACACGGTCACCCCCCCGACCTCCACGGGACGGAGAAGCGCGACCGGCGTGAGCACACCGGTCCGGCCGACCGATACCAAGATCCTGTCGATCCGGGTGACCTCCTTGCGCGGCTCGAACTTGAACGCGATCGCCCACCTCGGATGATGTGACGTGCTTCCGAGCCGGATCCTCGGCCCCAGCGCGTCGAGCTTCACCACCACTCCGTCGATCTCGTAGTCCAGCGATTCACGGTCGGCGTCGAAGGCACGGTGGTACTCGGCGATCGCGTCCACCGACTCCACAACCTCGATCCGTTCCGGGGTGCGGAGGCCCCACGCCCTCAGCGCGGCAAGTCCCTCGGAGTCGGTCCCGAACTCGGCACCGTCCACGTGAAGCACGTCGTAGGCCAGCACCGTCAGCGGGCGGCTGGCCGTGATCCGCGAGTCTAGTTGGCGCAGTGCGCCGGACGTCGCGTTGCGGGGGTTCTGGTACGGCGGCTCCCCGGCCTCGATGCGGCGCTGGTTGAGGGTCTCGAAGTCACTCAGGTACATGATCGCTTCGCCCCGCACGGAGAGGAACCGCGGAGCCGGGCGCTCGTCTTCGAGGAGCCGCAGCGGGACCGAGTGAATGGTGCGGGCGTTCTCGGTCACGCCTTCGCCCACCAACCCGTTCCCGCGCGTGACAGCGCGGTCCAGAACACCGTTCACGTACACCAGTTCGAGGGAAGCGCCGTCCAGTTTGGGTTCCAGGACATAGCGGATGTCCGCGTCGCCGAGCGCCTTGCGCAGCCTCTCGTCGAAGCGACGAACCGCCGCCACTTCATGGGCCGAGTCCAGCGACAGCATGGGGACGGCGTGCTCCACGCTCGGCAGTGTCTCCCTGGGGTCCGCACCAACCCGCTGCGTCGGCGAGTCGGGAGCCAGGAGCGAAGGATGGGCCGCTTCCAGCGCCTGCAACCGCCGAAAAAGGGCATCGTATGCCGAATCCGCGATCTCGGGCGCAGCCTTCGAATAGTAGAGATGGTCGTGCCGGTTGATCTCCGCGCTGAGGCGCTCGATTTCGGCCGCGGCCTGCTGCATGTCGAGCTCGACCGGATCCGTACCTGGGTGCTCGCGGGGCGTCTTCACCCTGAAACGGTACATCCGGCCCCGGCACCGGGGGAAGGGCCTCCTCCCGCCCGAGCCCCGGGCCCCTCCGGGTGCGCCCAACCCCACCCGACCCCGCCTCGCCCGTCCCGGGCCGGCACACGCGAGCGGGGATTTTCCGCCACGGGCCGCTCCCCTTACATTCCAGACCGTCACCACGCTCACCGATCAGGAGGTACCGGATGCAGTTCCCACGCGGCCCGATCCGCCATTCCGCTCTCGCACTCGCCATGGCGGTCGCCATTCCCGCCGCGCTCTCGGCGCAGATGGAGACCACCACGCCCCGCGGGGCCGACGAGGGCGATGGCCCTCACGAGCGGCTGATCCTGCGCGGCGCCACGATCATCGACGGCACCGGAGCCCCGCCCATGGGCCCCGTGGATATCGTCATCGAGGGTGACAGGATCGCCCGGATCCAGGCCGTGGGCTTCCCCGGCGTGCCCATCAACGAGGACCGGCGCCCCGGCGACGCGACCCGTGAGATCGACATGTCCGGCATGTACATCATGCCCGGCTTCGTGGACATGCACGCACACACGGGCGGCGGCGGCAAGGCTCCCCAGCCCGAGTACACGTACAAGCTCTGGATGGGGCACGGCATCACGACCTCACGCGGCGTGGGTCACGGCCCGATGATGTGGGCGCTCGAAGAGAAGGCGGCGGCAGCCCGCAACGAGATCGTCGCGCCCCGCATGTTCACCTACGCGCGGCCCGGTGAAGGCTGGGACAGGGGCTCGGTGGACACCCCCGAGAAGGCGCGCGAATGGGTCCGCTGGGCCGCCGAGGTCGACGTCGAAGGCGCGAAGATCGACGGTCTCAAGCTCACCGCCCTGGACCCGGACATCATGGCCGCGGTGATCGACGAGGCACACAAGTTCGGCCTCGGCACGGTCGCCCACCTCGCGCAGACAGGCGTCGCGCGGATGACGGCGCTCGACGCGGCCGAGGTCGGCCTCGACATGATGACGCACTATTACGGCCTCATGGAGTCGATGCTCACCGACTACACCATCCCCGACTGGCCCGTGGGCTACAACTACCAGGATGAACAGCACCGCTTCGGCAACGTCGGCCGCCTCTGGTACCAGTCCGCCGAGCCGGGATCGGAGCAGTGGAACGACCTTATCGACCGGTTCCTGGAGCTCGACTTCGCCCTGGATCCGACCATGACGATCTACGAGGCCAGCCGTGACGTGATGCGCTCCCGCGAGGCAGACTTCCACGACGAGTACACGCTTCCCAGCCAGTGGGACTTCTACCAGCCTTCGCGCCGCGCCCACGGCTCCTACTGGTTCTACTGGACCAGCGAGGACGAGTACCACTGGAAGCGATTCTTCCAGAAGTGGATGTACTTCCTCAACGACTACAAGAACGCGGGCGGTCGCGTCACGACCGGCTCCGATTCGGGCTTCATCTACAAGCTCTACGGCTTCGACTACATCCGCGAACTCGAACTGCTCCGGGAGGCCGGTTTCCACCCCGTCGAGGTGATTCGCTCAGCCACCCTCTTCGGTGCCGAGGAACTCCACGATCCCAAGGGCACTGCGATCGACTTCGGTATCCTCCGGGCCGGCCTCAAGGCCGACATGGTCGTGGTGGACGAGGACCCGCTTGAGAACCTCAAGGTCCTGTACGGCAACGGCGCCGTGAAGCTCAACGACGAGACCGGCGAGGTGGAGCGCATCGGCGGCATCAAGTACACGATCAAGGACGGCATCGTCTACGACGCGCAGCAGCTTCTGGCCGACGTTCGCGAGATGGTCAGGAAGGCGAAGGAGGAACGAGCGGTCTCGGACGGGGGGAACTAATCGGGCTCCTGCGCGGTAGGTTGCGCGTGCAGTAACCTATTCGCGCAGGAGAACACAGATGAGCAGACGGACCGGAGCCACCATCGGCCGGTGGCTCGTACTCGCGACCGTGGGGGTTGGCGCAATCCCGGCGCCCTCACTCCAGGGCCAGGAAACGGAACCCGCCCGCGACTCCGCATGGGCAGTGGATCGCCCGCTGAGCGTGCTTCTGGGGGTGAGAGGAGAGCTCACGGGAATACCCTCATCCGGTGCCAGTCTGCAATTGACCTGGATTACCCCGGATCGGTGGCCTTGGCTGGCCGTGGAATACCTCGCCCAGACGGTACGCTGGAACGTTCAGTATGATGCCAAGACCCGACGTGATCAGCTCTATTTCGGGCGACTCAAGCTGGGCGTCGGCAAGGGCCAGGCACCCAGCGTCTTCGTGTTTTTCGAGAAGGGCCGCGGAACGATCAAGACCGAACCTGCAGACTGGCGTGGCAAGATCTACGACCTGTCAGGGTTGGGCGCCGGCATGGGTATCACCGTTGGCCGGATCAGCATCTCGGTCGAGGGGAGCCTCGGGGGAGCAAATCGCAGCAACCCGGATCTGTATGGCTCGCTGGGTGTGGCGCTACAGTTCCGTGCGTACTGACCAATCCAGCACCACGGCATCGTTGCTCGTGGGTGTTGTCATGTGCGTGTGTGCTCCCGCCGCGGTCGGAGCGCAGGAGCGGGATTCCATTTCGGAGCCGGGATTGGTCCAGGACTTCAGGCAACCTGGGATGGTCCTGTCTGGAATGGTCCCCTGTCGCTGTCGCTGCAACTCCTCGCCCACAGTACTCTCCGAGTTCGTCTTCGGCGGACACACCGAAGGCGATTACGGTCCCTATGTGACATTCGGACTCGAACTCCAGACCCGTCTCTGGCGGCTTCCCCTGTGATCATGTCCATGGTCCGCAGCCCCGGCGCATGAACACCCGAGCCGGGGGTTCAAGCAGCCGGATCATCCTCTCCGACAATCTCCCCGTCCTCCGGGCGATGGATTCCGAGTCCGTCCATCTCATCTACATCGACCCGCCCTTCAACACGGGGAAGATCCAGAGCCGGACCCGCATACGAGTTGAGCGCGACGAGGAGGGCGACCGGACCGGCTTCCAGGGGGCACGCTACCGGACCGAAGTCGTCGGCAGCAGCAGCTACGCGGATCACCATGACGACTACCTGGGTTTCCTCGAACCCCGCCTTCGGGAAGCCCACCGGGTCCTCGCCCCAAGCGGCTCCTTCTTCCTCCACATCGACTACCGCGAAGCCCACTACTGCAAGGTCCTGCTCGACGAGATCTTCGGTCGCGGCTCGTTCATGAACGAGATCATCTGGGCATACGACTACGGCGCCCGCTCGAAGCGGAAGTGGCCCGCCAAGCACGACACCATCTTCTGGTACGCCAAAGACCCGAGCGCCTACACCTTCAACTTCGACGAGATGGATCGGATCCCCTACATGGCCCCGGGGCTCGTCGGCGAGGCCAAGGCCGCCCGCGGCAAGACGCCCACAGACGTCTGGTGGCACACGATTGTGAGTCCCACGGGCAAGGAGAAGACCGGGTACCCGACACAGAAGCCCCTCGGGGTCCTGCAGCGTATCGTCAAGGTGCACTCCAACCCGGGCGACACCGTCCTCGATTTCTTCGCCGGCAGTGGTACGACCGGGGAAGCAGCGGCCCGCAACGGCCGGAACTACATCCTGGTCGACTCAAGTCCCGAGGCCGCAAGGGTGATGGCGGACAGGCTTGCCGGATACGAACCCCTGACGTAGCATCCCCATTGTCGGGCGGGGGAGCGGCCAGCTTGAGAAAGGACCACCTATGTCGCAGAACGAAAGCGGCTTCAAGGATCCGACCAGCCTGACCCGCTGGACCATGGTCTTTCTGTGCACGGCGGTGGCTGCCACCCTCGCCGAGGCAGGCTACGAGGTGTTCGCCTACACGTCACTCGCGAACACTGGTGAGGCTGCTGCAGTCACCCATTGGTGGATGGCACGGCTGCCGATTGTCCTGACAGGCCTGATTTCCGCCGTCTTCGTGTCGAAATGGACCTACCGCGCCAACCACAACGCCAGGGCGCTGGGTGCATCGAGCCTGGTGTTCTCACCCCCTGCGTCGGCAGGCTGGTACTTCGTGCCGATCGCCAACCTGTGGAAGCCCTATCAGGCCATGAGGGAGATCTGGCGGGCCAGCGCCAGTCCGTCATCCTGGAAGAGGCAGCAGATATCGCTCCTGCTGCCCTGGTGGTGGGGCCTCTGGGTCCTGGGAGTCAATGTGGGAGGTTTCGCGACCTGGCTGACCAGGCGAAGCATGGCGGGGTCACCCGAAGGGATCGCGGAGCACATCGGCACCCTCGTCTCTCAAGGCTTCGCGATCCCTTCCGGCGTCCTCCTCCTGACCATTGTCACGAGAATCCACGCCATGCAGATGCGGCACTACCGGAGATTGGTAGCTGCGGGACGCACTCCTATCCGCCAGGAAGCTGCCTGACCCGCGTTTCCAGCCCCCTCAACCCTCGGGCCGCAACTCCACCGCCGTCCCGTAGGACATCATCTCGGCAGCGCCACGGCTGACCTCGGCGGACTGGAAACGTATCGTCAGGACTCCGTCGGCACCCAGCGCCCTCGCGTCGGCCACCATGCGATCGATGGCCTGCTCCCGAACCTCCGCAAGGAGCTTCGTGTATTCGTACACTTCCCCTCCGGTGAGATTGCGCAAGCTGGCAATCAGATCGCGGCCCACGTGACGAACGCGGACGGAGCTGCCTCTGACCAGGCCCAGGGTACGCACGACGCGGTACCCGGCCACGGATTCGGTTGTCGCAAGGATCATCGGTGAACGTTCCGGTAGGGGTCCGTGCCGTATTCTCTGTAGCGATCCAGGATCACCTGGGCAAGCAGGACCAGAATCCCGATCACAACGGCTCCGGTCGTGAGCTTGACCAGCATGGCGGTGGGCGATCTCACGAATACCCAGATTCCGTATCCCAGCCAACCGGTGAAACCGGCCAGCGTCAGCATCCAGCCGACGGGCGTCGTGATCCGGGTCCTGATCCGATTCCACACCGAATCACCGTCGTAGGAAACGAAGGAAAGATCCTGGAAATCCTCCTTCATGGATACGAAGATGGCGAACTCGCGGCGGAGTTCGCTGGACGCGCGCAGGCGCACCTCGATGTCGGTTCTCTCCTCCGGCGTAGCCTCGCCATCCAGAAAGCGCATGAGGTCCTCGTGGCTGGTCTGCCGGGATGGTTTTCCGTTCATGGGTCAGTCCGCCTCCGGAGCGACCGCAGTCGACGATCGTCCGTGGTCGTGTTCACGGGTGCGTCACCCCCGCCCCCCGCAGCACATCCGCCAGCGCCCGCCGCGCGTGGAAGAGACGGCTCGCGACCGTGCCTTCCGGAATGCTCAATATTCTGGCGATCTCGCCGTAGCGAAACCCTTCGATTTCCTTCAATACGAGGATCTCCCGATGATCTTCATTCAGTTGGGCCAACCCTTTCCAGAGGAGTTCCTTGGCCGCCTTGCGCTCCTGCACGCGTTCGGGCCCCTGTTCGGGATCGGAAGGCCTCATCTCGACCCACTCGTCCAGAGCCTCGAGCCTGAACCTCGCCTGGCGGCTCCGCAGCGCGTCCCGGCACTGATTCCTGAGAATCTGGAAGAACCAGGGTCCGAACGGCCTTTCGAGTTTGAAGCTGCCAAGTGCCTTCCAGGTCTTCACGAACGCGTCCTGCAACGCGTCCCCGGCGTCGTCCCGGTTGCCCGTCATTCCGAGCGCGATCCGCATACCCGGCCGCTCGTAGGCGCGAACGATGGGTTCGAAGAACCGCGCATCCCCCGCCTGACACTTTCGCAGTAGTTCCCGCTCCAAGTCGGGGCGCAAGCTTCCTCCAGGTTGGGGCCGATTCACGCAGTGACTACGCCGACGGCGAGAATATCATTCTAACGACGGATCGGCGACTGGCACGGGCCGGGCTGAGCCATGGGCGTTTGCGACAGCCCGCAAGGACGGTCGGGACATCCAGGCGGGTGGAAGACTGGCGGCAGACGCCGTAACGGGTCATGTTTTTTTTCGAATCCCCTGCGTTTCACCAATCGATCGAACGAGTCAAGGAATGGAACCTGCATGTAGCCCGCGCCGGCGCGCCATCGTCACCGCTACCGTTTTTTCGTCCCTCACAGCCATTGCGACCGCCACGGCGACCGCTCAGGAAGTGGAATACCCCGCGGGTTTCGACGAAGAGGCTACGTACTACCCGGCCGCGCTGGGACCCCTGACCCGGTCGATCACGACCACGTCGTCAAAGGCGCAGAAGTTCTTCAACCAGGGCGTGCAGATGATGTACGCCTTCACGCCGCTGCGGGCCGCTCGCTCCTTCCGGCAGGCGCAGACGGACGACCCCGCCTGCGCGATGTGTTTCTGGGGTGAAGCCTGGGCGTGGGGCCCCTATCTGAACGGACCGATGGGGCCCGATGACGCGCCCCGCGCGTACGAGAACATCCAGAAGGCCAATACACTCGCCGCGGATCACGCCAACGAGGTGGAGAGGGCTCTCATCGAGGCCATGGCCGTGCGGTACTCGCCCGAGCACGACGCGGACACGCGCAAGGCGCTGGATTCGGCGTACGCACGGGCGATGGCCGATGTCCACGAGCGGTTCCCCCACGACCTGGACGTCGGGACGCTGTACGGCGAATCGCTGATGCTGCTCGAGCCGCGGCGGGGCCGATGGGACATCGAAAAGCCGGCCGTGCAGAAGATTCACGGCATTCTCGAGTCCGTTCTGGCCATGGACATCACCCACCCGGGCGCTTGCCACCTGTACGTCCACGCCACGGAGCCCACGGTGAAGCCGGAGAAGGCGGAAGGCTGCGCGGACCACCTGGGCGCCGCCATCCCGGGAGCGAGCCACATCCAGCACATGCCGTCCCATACCTACAACCGCATCGGGCGGTGGGGCGACGCCGTGCGGGGCAACCTCGCCGCGTGGCACTCCGACCTGCGCGCGGAAGAGGACATCGCGTGGGCGATCTACCCGTCGCACAACCTCCACATGCTCCTCTTCGCGGCTTCGATGGACGGCCAGGGGGCGATCGCCATCCAGGCGGCGAGGGACTACGGCAAGATCGTGCCCGGCGGGACCTTCTACGAGGGCATGACCCTCCTCCGTTTCGGCCGGTTCGACGAGATCCTGGAGCTGGAGGATCCCCCTGACGGGGCCATCCAGCGCGGGTTCTGGGACTTCGCGCGCGGGTACGCCTACCTGCGTACCGAAGAGCCGGGACGGGCTGCCGTCTACCTCGAGCGGGTTCGGCGAGCCGCGGACAAGGCGGGCGACGGCGAGGTGTTCCGCGGGCACACGGCAGCGGATCTGCTGGGCGTGGTCGCCGGCATTCTCGAAGGGGAGACCATGCGTCACGAAGGCGACACCGACGGAGCCATCAAGGTTCTGGAAGAGGCGATCACGCTGGAGGACGGCTTGCGGTACGACGAGCCCGAGCCCCTCAACTTCTCGGCCCGCCACTGGCTGGGGAATCTGCTCCTGGAAGTCGAGCGTTACGCAGAAGCCGAGACCGTTTTCGAGGCTGCGCTCGAGGACCATCCCATGAACGGGTGGTCGCTTCTGGGACTCGAGGCCGCCCTCCGGGCGCAGGACCGGGGATCGGAAGCTGATGAGGTCGCGCATCTGTTCAAGGAGGCCTGGGCCAGATCGGATACCTGGATCACGGCGCCAGTGTTCTAGCCGCGTCTCTGTAAGTCATTGGTTTGCTGGATTTTAGCCTGCTCCGGGCTCGTAGTCGCGTCCGTGGGATTCCACTTGACGTCCACACAGGGCTCCGATAGCTTTCGCAACTAATCAATAATCATTCTTGCTAGCTACCGAAGCAGCGGAGCCTGGTGGATGAACAATACTCCAATCCTCGCCGTGACCGGCCTTCGGGCCAGGGTCCCGGCCGTGGACCTCGATATTCTGAAGGGCGTGGACCTCGCGATCAGGCCCGGCGAGATTCACGCGATCATGGGCCCGAACGGGTCCGGAAAGAGCACCCTGGCCAAGGTTGTCGCCGGCCACCCCGCCTACGAACCCACCGCCGGATCGATCGACTTCCACGGGGAGGATCTGCTGGAAATGGAGCCGGACGAGCGCGCCCAGGCCGGCGTGTTCATGGCCTTCCAGTACCCGGTCGAGATTCCGGGCGTCTCGATCGCCAACTTCCTGCGGACCGCGCTGCAGGCTCGGCTGGAAGACGGCGACGAGCTGGACCTGTTCGACTTCCAGGAACTGCTCATCGAGCGGATGGAACTCCTGGACATGGACCCCGCCTTCGCGCAGCGACCCGTCAACGACGGCTTCAGCGGGGGCGAGAAGAAGCGCAACGAGATCCTGCAGATGGCGGTGCTCAAGCCGTCGCTGGGTGTAATGGACGAGACCGACTCGGGATTGGACATCGACGCGCTCAAGATCGTCTCCCACGGCATCAACACGCTCAAGAGGGAGAACCCGGAGATGTCGGTGCTGCTGATCACCCACTACCAGCGGATCCTGGACCATATCGTCCCGGATGTGGTACACGTGATGGTGGGGGGCAGGATCGTCGAGTCGGGCGGTCCCGAGGTCGCTCTCGAGCTGGAGGCGCGGGGCTATGAGGGATACAGGAAGGTCCATGCGGCCTGACCGCATACATGACGTTGCCGGCCCGGATTCCGGGTCCGGCGTGAGCAGCCCGACGGCTGCGGGGAGGGATTGAGATATGCCTGGCAACGAACTCGTTCAGGGCTTGGGACTCGATGACTACAAGTTCGGCTTCGTCACCGACTCGGAGCCGGTGTTCCGCTCGCGACAGGGGCTCGACGAAGACATCGTCAGGCAGATTTCAGCGCGCAAGGACGAACCGGAATGGATGCTCGCCCGCCGTCTGAAGGCGCTCAGGATCTATGAGTCGAAGCCGATGCCACAGTGGGGCGGCGACCTGTCCGAGCTTCAGGAAACCCTGAAACAGACCTACTTCTACGTAAGGCCGCAGGAGCAGATGGAACGCTCCTGGGACGATGTGCCCGACAACATCAAGGAGACGTTCGAGCGGCTGGGCATCCCGGAGGCGGAACGGAAGATCCTGGCAGGAGTCGGCGCGCAATACGACTCCGAGATGGTGTACCACTCGCTGAAGGAGGAGTGGGAGTCCCAAGGGGTCATCTTCGATTCAATCGAGGACGGCCTGAAGAACCACCCCGAGCTGTTCCGGAAGCACTTCGGCACCGTCATTCCGGCCGCCGACAACAAGTTCGCAGCGCTGAATTCGGCGGTGTGGTCCGGTGGGTCCTTCGTCTACATCCCGCCGGGGGTGGAGCTGAAAACGCCGCTGCAGGCGTATTTCCGCGTCAACCAGGAGCGGTTGGGGCAGTTCGAGCGCACGCTCATCATCGCGGGCGAGGGGTCGCGAGCGCACTACATCGAGGGCTGCACGGCTCCGGTCTATTCGACCGATTCGTTCCACTCCGGAGTGATCGAGATCATCGTCAACCGGGACGCGCGCTTCCGGTACACGACGATCCAGAACTGGTCGAACAACATGTACAACCTGGTCACCCAGCGGGCGATTGTTCACCAGGGCGCCAACATGGAATGGCTGGACGGCAACCTGGGCTCGAAGCTGACCATGAAGTACCCGTCCTGCTACCTCATGGGCGAGGGTGCGCACGGCGAGATCATGTCCATCGCGTACGCCGGCGACGGCCAGCACCAGGACACGGGCGGCAAGGTCATCCACGTCGCACCCAACACGACGTCGAGCATCGTGTCGAAGTCCATCTCCAAGGGCACGGGGCGCTCGTCGTACCGCGGCCTTTGCAAGGTCTACGACGGCGCCACGAACGCCCGGTCGAACGTGGAGTGCGACGCGCTCCTGATCAGCGAGACGTCCCGGACGGACACCTTTCCGTACATCGAGATCGACGAGAAGACCGCCACGGTGGGCCACGAGGCAACCGTGTCAAAGGTCGGTGACGAGCAGCTCTTCTACCTGATGAGCCGGGGGATGGACGAGGCCGAGGCCATGGCGCTGATCGTGCGTGGGTTCATCGAGCCCATCGCGAAGGAACTGCCGCTCGAATACGCGGTCGAACTCAACCGGTTGATCGAGTTGGAGATGGAAGGAAGCGTCGGGTGAGCCAAATCGCCGTCGCGGGCGAACGCTCGCGCCGGGCCATCGACCGGAGGGCCGTGCTCGAGACGGGCGCCGCCGATCCGGCGTGGCTCAGGACCCGCCGCGAGGACGCGTGGGATATCTACGCGGCCACTCCGATGCCGTCCACGCGCTCCGAGGAGTGGCGCTACACGGACGTGGCGAGGAAGCTCCCGCTCGACGAATTGACGCCGGCGGGTGCGGTTGGTCACGATGCGACGTATGGCGATCCGGTCCCGGATGGGTTGCGTCGTGCGATGGAGCAGGACCGGGACAGCGCCGGTCGGATCGTCGACGTGGACGGATCGATCATCGCGGTGGAACTCGACGAGACGCTCGCCGCGCAGGGCGTGGTTCTTTCGTCGCTGCGCGAAGCAGCCAGGAACGGGACCGGAGAGATCGAGGCGCTCCTGGCCACCGAGGCCGTGCCCGCCTCCGACGGCAAGTTCCCCGCGCTGAACGCGGCCCTGTGGAGCGATGGCGTCTTCCTCCGGGTCCCGCGCGGGGTCCGTCTCGAGCGCCCCATCCGGCTCAGTCGCTGGGTGTCGCGCCCCGGCGCGGCCACCTTCACCCGCGTTCTCATCGTAGCGGAGGAGCTGAGCCAGGTATCGTTTGTGGACGAGATCCTGTCGCCGGACTTCGAGGTCACCACGCTGGTCAACACGGCCGTCGAGATCTTCGCCCGGGGAGGAGCCAGGGTGCAGTACGTCTCCCTGCAGCGCATGGGACGCGGGGCCTTCTACCTGGCCAACCAGCGGACGCTGGCAGAGCGCGACTCCACGCTGGACACGCTGAACGTCGCCCTGGGCGGGTCGGTCGGCCGAGTGGACCTGAACGCTCGCCTCGTGGGCCCCGGCGCCAACAGCGACATGCTGGGGCTGTACTTCGGGGACGCCGACCAGCACTTCGATTTCAACACCAGCCAGGACCATATTGCGCCCCACGCTCACAGCGATCTCCTGTACAAGGGTGCGCTGGACGGTTCCGCCAGGGGGGTCTTCAGGGGCATCATCCGGGTCCACGAAGGTGCCCAGGGCACCGACGCGTACCAGACCAACCGGAATCTCATCCTCTCCGACCAGGCGGTCGCAACGTCGCTCCCGAATCTCGAAATCGAGGCCGACGATGTTCGATGTTCGCACGGGGCCACCGTAGGGCAGCTCGACTCGGAAGCACTCTTCTACCTGATGAGCCGCGGGCTGAACAGAGAACGGGCCGAGCGCCTGGTGGTGCTGGGCTTCCTTGGCGAGGTCCTGTCGCGTCTCCCGATGGGTGGCGTGGTGGAAAAGGTCACAAAGGCCATCGAATCCAAACTCAGGTATGTTTAGGAAGAAGGCTGCCCGATCATCAGCGGCCACCTGGGTGCGGGTCG
Source organism: Longimicrobiales bacterium (assembly GCA_965206455.1). Taxonomy (GTDB): domain Bacteria; phylum Gemmatimonadota; class Gemmatimonadetes; order Longimicrobiales; family Gaopeijiaceae; genus Bin94. The sequence continues at coordinate 365,569 of CBDBJS010000001.1, forward strand.
CTTCGGCGAGCGAAGTGCCGCCGGGGACGCTGCGAGCCGCGTCAACGGACCGGGGAGCGGTCGTCCTGGCCAACGTGGACGGCGACATCTACGCCCTGGAGGACCGGTGTTCCCATCAGGACTACCCGCTCTCGGCCGGCGAATTGGAGGACGATCAGCTCGAATGTCCCTTCCACGGAGCCCGATTCGATGTCTGCACCGGTCGTGCGACCCAATTGCCGGCCATTTCGCCGGTGAGAACATTTCAGGTCGAAGTGCGGGATGGTGAGGTATTCATCCGGCTTGACTGACCCGCCAGCGACGTCGGGAACCGTTCATCACGGTGCGGAGTTCGATGTCCGCGCGGTCCGGGCGGACTTCCCCATCCTCGACCAGTCCGTCGACGGGAAGCCTCTCGTATACCTCGACAGCGCCGCTTCGTCCCAGAAGCCACGCCAGGTCATCGACGCGATCTCCACCTACTACGCGAGGGATCACGCGAACGTCCATCGCGGCGTTCATGAACTCGCACGACGGGCCACCGAAGCCTACGAGGGAAGCAGGGAGCGGGTCGCCCGGTGGGTCAACGCAGCCGACCCCCACGAGATCGTGTGGACCCGAGGGACCAGCGAGGCGTTGAACCTCGTGGCTTTCTCCATCGGGCAGGCCCGCGTCGGCCACGGAGACGAGATCGTCATTTCGGAGATGGAGCACCATTCCAACCTGGTCCCATGGCAGCTGTTGGCTGCCCGTAGCGGCGCACGGCTGCGCTACGTCGGACTGACGGATCAGGGACAGCTCGACCTGGACCACCTGGCATCCCTGCTGGGATCGCGAACCCGGGTCGTCGCCCTGTCCCACGTGTCGAACGCCCTCGGCACGATCAATCCGGTGCGGGAGATCGGCACCCTTGTCCGTGAAGCAACGGACGCGGCATACGTCCTGGACGGCGCCCAGGGCGCGCCCCACCTCCCCGTCGACGTTCAGTCTCTCGGGTGCGACTTCTACGCCTTCTCCGGGCACAAGATGTGTGGCCCGACCGGGATTGGCGCACTGTGGGGCAGGAAGGCCCTCCTGGACGAGATGCCTCCGTACCAGGGCGGCGGCGAGATGATCGAGAACGTGTACCGCGATCACAGTACCTGGGCGGAGGTGCCCCACAAGTTCGAAGCCGGCACACCGAACATCGCGGGCGCGGTGGGCATGGCCGCGGCCGTCGAGTACCTCGACCCTGTCGGCCTGACCGCCATCCACGAGCATGAGATGGCCCTGACCCGGCTGGCGATAACGCTGCTCTCGGATGTCGAGGGGCTGCGAATCTTCGGGCCCGCCAGGGCCGAGGAACGTGCCGGGGTAGTACCCTTCGTGATCGAGGGAACATCGGCTCAGGACGTGGCTACCCTGCTCGACGCTCAGGGAATCGCGGTGCGTGCCGGACATCACTGCGCCCAGTTGGTGGTCAACCGTTATGGCGTGTCGGCAACCACAAGGGCATCATTCTACCTCTATAACACCATAGAAGAGATCGAGCGGCTCGCCGCCGGTGTGCGAACAGCGAGGGATATCCTCCTCTCGTGATCATCCCCTGCTCACCGATGACGCGCCGGGTGGCGGCCGTACGCCGCGGAACTATTCAACAGGAAAAGAAAGGACTACCGTTGTCTACACGACCGAATCCCATCGACTGGAGCAGGCTTGCTCCCTTGTTCGTCATCCTTGCGGCCGCCTGCGGCGGAGACCGGACCGGAGAGTCCGACGCCCCCGAGCCGGATCCCTATATCTCGACGGAGAGTCCCCGCGAGTCGTTGACGGAGACCGACTACGGTGAGTTCGACCCCGCCGACGTGGGACTCAACCTCGACTGGACCCGAAATACCGTGTCGAAGGACCCCAATCCCACCGCGGAGCCCGCACGGCTCACGGCGGTCACCACGGAGCACTCACGAGGCTATGATCGCGTCGTCTTCTCCTTCGGGTCCCACATTCCCGGATATCGCCTGGGCGTGACCAGCGAGGGCGGCGGGGGATGTGACGGCATGGAGGCCGCGACGGACGCCCCCGCCCACCTGACCGTTGAACTCCAGGGTGCGCAGGCCAGTCAGGATGGGAGCCCGCTGATCCGCGACCGCAACCGGAGCACGGACTACCCGGCTTTGGTGAACGCAGTCCAGACCTGTGATGAGAACGACACGGTCAGGTGGGTACTCGGTGTAACGGACGCCAGGGCCAACTATCGCATCATGGAGACGCTCGACGAGCCTCGGCTGGTAGTGGATCTGCGCCACCCCTGACGGAGAGCAACGGATTCTGTCGTAACGGGTCATGTTCATGCCGGGAACATTTGCCCATTGTAAGGGTGGAGGTAACATCGTATAGCCTGTTTGCGCCGCGGCGCCTTCCGTGCGACCTAGGGACCTGATGCCGAAACACCTGACCGCTGCTTTGGGGATTGCACTCAACCTTGCTTTCGTGGCGTCCTGCATTGACAGCGGCACGGTGGCCCCGCCTGTTGAGCCACCGACCACGCCCGGACACAATCCGGAAAACAATTTGGCCAATTGCCGGGATGGGACTGCCGGGGACTACACCTGTAACGAGGTCAACCTGGTCTCGAAGCTGAACAAGCTGGAGATAGGCGCGACCCTGGGTCTCGTCAACGACGTCTGGGGCTGGACAGACCCCATGACCGGGACGGAGTGGGCTCTGGTCGGCCACTCGACCGGGACTTCGTTCGTCAACCTGAGGGATCCGCCGAACCCGGTCTACACCGGAATCCTGCCCATGTCGTCCGAAGCCGGTGCCAGCGTCTGGCGCGACATCAAGGTCTACCGGAACCACGCCTTTATCGTGTCCGATGCCGCGGGCCCCCACGGGATGCAGGTCTTCGACCTCACCCAGCTTCGGGGCGTCACCAGCCCGCCCCAGACCCTCCAGCCGACCACGACCTACTCGAACATCAACAGCGCCCACAACATCGTGATCAACGAGGAGACCGGCTTCGCCTACTCGGTGGGCGGCAGCGGCGGCGGCGAGACCTGTGGCGGGGGTCTCCACATGATCAATATCCAGGTGCCGGCCAATCCGGTCTTCGCGGGGTGCTTCGCCGACTCGTCCACCGGCTACGGGAGCACCGGCTACACCCACGATGCCATGTGCATCGTCTACCGCGGCCCCGACTCCGAGCACCAGGGCAGGGAAGTGTGCTTCGGCTCCAACGAAACCGCGCTCAGCATCGCCGATGTGACGGACAAGGAGAACTCTGTTGCCCTGTCGAGTACCGCCTATCCGAATGTGGGCTACTCTCACCAGGGATGGATCGATGAAGCCCATGAATACTTCTACATGAACGACGAGCTGGACGAGTTGTTCGGCCAGGTGTCCAGCACACGGACCCTGGTTTGGGACGTGAAGGATCTCGACGACCCGATGGTCGTGAGCGAATACATGGCGACGACCCAGGCGTCGGATCACAACCTCTACGTCATGGGCGATTTCATGTATCAATCCAACTACAAGGTCGGGCTGCGGATCGTGGATATCTCCAGCCGGGAAGACCCGCAGGAGGTGGGATTTTTCGACACGGAGCCGAGCGGAGGCGACGTGTCCGGCACCGACGGTTCGTGGAGCAACTACCCCTTCTTCAGGAGTGGCGTGATCCCGGTGACGTCGATGGATGGCGGTGTTATGTTCGTGATGAGATCGGGCGGGGGTTGACCGGCGTCAGGATCGCCTGACGGGCAGCCGCCCCGCCCGTGGACCATCAACGCCGTTGGGACGAGCGCCAGCCCGTGAAGAACATGACCCGCCGTTGCCTGGTCGCGGCCTCCCTGATCGTTCCAGTGCTCTTGGCTTCGTGCAGGTCGACGGAGCGCACATCCGATCTCCTTCTGCTGGGGGGCTCCGTGCTGAACGGCTCGGGGAGCGACGCCGTCAACGCCGATGTCGCGGTAACCGGAGACCGTATCAGCTTCGTCGGGGACGCCGGCGGCGCCGGTGTTACAGCATCCGACACCATCGATGCGACCGGCCTGATCGTGGCTCCCGGCTTCATCGACATGCATTCGCATGCCGAGCTCGACGCGGATCACGGGCGCGACGCACGTGCGTTTCTGTATCAGGGTATCACCACCGTCGCACTGGGGATGGACGGAGGTGGCAGTCCTGAAGTAGCCGCCCAGTTGGCGGCGTGGACGGCGAACGGGATCGGCGTGAACGGGTTCTACTTCGTCGGCCACAATGCCGTGCGGCGACGAGTCATGGGGATGGACGACCGGACACCCTCGGCGGGGGAGCTCAACGCGATGCGCGAGCTGGTTCGCCAGGGCATGGAGGGGGGAGCTCACGGGCTGTCCTCGGGGCTGTTCTACCTGCCGGGCAACTACGCCGACACGGAAGAAGTGATCGAGCTGAACCGTGTCGCGGCGGAGTACCCGGGTGCGATCTACGATACGCACGACCGGGATCTCGGCGCGGCCTATCCGCCCTTTGGTTACCTGGAATCGATCGCTGAGGGAATCCGCATCGGCGAGGAGGCCGGCACGAAGGTCATTTTCAGCCATTTCAACGCCCAGGGGGCGCACAACTACGGGCGTGCGCCGGAAGGAGCGGCCCTGATCGAGGCCGCCCGCGCCCGGGGTGTCGAAGTCGCGGGAGCACACCACTCCTACACGGCAACCCAGTCGAATCTGCGTTCGTACACGATCCCGAGCTGGTTCGTGGCGGGTGGCGACACGGCGATGCTGCGGCGCTTCGACCACCCCGACACGGTGGAGATCATCGACCGCCAGACGCGCGAGATGCTCGCGATCCGGGGCGGGGCCGATCACCTCCTCTTCGCCGACCCGCGCCCCGATCTCAACGGCAAGACCCTCCAGGACGTCGCGGATGAGTGGGGTATGGAAGCCCCCGCGGCCGCACGGCGGATCCTGCGCGACGGGAACGCGGCGGTGATGAACCTCGGTCTCTACGACGTCGAGAACGTGCGCCACCTCGCCCAGCTCGACTGGATGATGACGTGCACCGACGGTCGCGATCCCGGGCCGTCGCGCCCGGTCACCCACCCCCGCGCATTCGGGTCCTTCACGAAGAAGATTCGCGATCTCGTGCTGGACGAGCGCCTGATCACGCTGCCGCACACGATCCGTTCCATGACGGGCCTGGCGGTCGACTTCCTGGGCTGGCCCGACCGGGGGTATCTGCGCGAGGGCTACGCCGCCGACATCACGGTCCTGGATCTGGATGCGGTCGAAGACATGGCGACCTATGCGAGCCCGCACCAGTATTCGCAGGGGACCGTCCATGTGCTGGTGAACGGGGAGTTTGCGATCCGGGACGGCGAGGCCACGATGGCCCTCCCCGGGCGCGCGCTGGTGCGAGGAGGCGCGGACTTCGATGGGAGCTAGCGGGCGCGGCGGCGGCGTGAGCGACGAAGTTCTCGCCTCCCGCGACGGAGCGCTTCTCACCCTGACGCTCAACCGTCCCCACCGCCTCAACGCGGTCAGCATGGGGCTGTACGAGCGCCTCATCACCGAGCTGGAAGTCGCGGCTGCCGATCCGCACGTTCGCTGCGTGATCCTGACCGGGAGCGGGCGGGCCTTCTCGGCCGGCGCCGACCTCAAGGACCACCGCGACGCCCCGCCGTCGCCCGAGGAGCGCCGCCGCTACATCGATGCGGGACAGCGCGCGTGCCACCTCGTCCAGACGATCGGGACGCCGGTGGTCGCGGCCATGAACGGACACGCGATCGGCGCGGGGCTCGAGATCGCGCTGTCGGCCGACGTGGCGATCGTGGCCAGGGATGCCAGGTTGCGGCTTCCCGAGGTCGCGCTCGGCACCTTCGTGGGAGGAGGCGCCGTCTACACCCTGGCTGAGCGGGTCGGCGCGCTCAAGGCCCGTGAGATCATCTTCCTGGGCGACTTCTTCTCGGGCGCCGACGCGGCCGCGATGGGCCTGGTGAACCTGGCCGTGCCAGCCGGCGACGTGCTGTCCGAGGCCACGAAGTGGGCGCGACGACTGGCACGCCGGGCCCCGATCCCGCTCGCCGCTGCGAAACGCCTCATCGCCTCCGCGCCGGACATGTCCCGCGAAGAGGCGCTGAAGCGCGAGGCCGCCGTTCTCGAGGGGATCTTCGACACGGAGGACTGGGTGGAGGGACTCGCCGCGTTCCACGCGAAGCGCCGGCCCGACTTCAAGGGGAAGTGAAGCTGGACCGCGTCTTCGAGCCTCGCTCGATCGGCCACGATGTGTTCCCCTCGGTGCAGGAACTGCCCGAGGCACCCGAGGTCAACCCGCTCTTCGTCTACGAGGATCGGGTGGTGCCGGTGGATGCACGAGTGGTACTTTTGGACTAGCCGCCGAGGAAACTCACTGCAACAAGGAAGACACCGAGTGTACGAAGCCGCCAAGAGAATCGGCATCCTCATGACCCTGCTGCTCGTCGCCGCCTGCGGCCTGTTCGGCCCGTCGGAATCGCACGAAGACGGCGAAGAAGAGGAATCAGGCACCCAGCTGTCCAAGTCACAGACTTACGACGAAGTGCGAAAGGGCTGCCGTCTGATCCTCAGTTACGACAGCGCGGCCAACGCCTTCAAGGGGACCGCACGCAACGTCACCAACGGCACGCTGAGCCGAGTGCGGGTCGAGGTGCACCTCTCCAACGGCATCGAACTCGGCCCCACGACGCCGGTCAACCTCGCCCCCAACGAGACCGTGGACATCTTCCTGCAGGCCTCGGCTCGATCATTCGAGACGTGGAGCGCTCACGCGGAAGTGGGCTGAAGGTCGCGCTGCGTCAGGCCGGCCTCGCTGGACCCGATTGAGCAAGCTGTCAGGGCTGTAGAACCACCTTCACCGCCTTGCTGCGGCGGTGATTGTACGCCGCCCGGAGCGCGTCGCGGTACTCCGCAAGCCCGAAGACGTGCGTGACCATGTCGCCCAGCGCGCCCGCGAGCCCACCGACACCCAGGCTCGCCACCATCCTCTCCAGCGTAATGTCGAACGTGTGCAGCCGGCGCCCGGCCCACTCTTCGGCACCGTACCCCACATAGCCCTGGAGCCGGAGCTCCTTCGCCCACATGAACGTCAGGTCGAGCTTTCGTACCTGCCCGGCGCACCCGAGCAACACGATCCGACCCCGCGCAGAGGCGAATCGCAGAGACTGCATCACGCTGGACTGGCTGCCCACGCAATCGAAGACCATGTCGAAGCCGCCGCCGGCGTACACCTCGTCGCCCACCACGGGCATGTACGCCTGAGCTCCGGTATCGACGAGCGCCTGCCGTGCTTCATCACCCGGGGTGACGGTTTCGTCGGCTCCCAGTGCCCTGGCCAGCGAGATCTCGTGGCGACGTTTGGCTTGCGCCACCAGGCGGCCGGCATAGCCCAGGGTGCGCAACGCCCAGATCGTGGCAAGGGCGATGGTGCCGCTTCCAATAACCAGAATCGGTCCCGGGGACCGAAGTGCGTGGCTACGCAACACACCATGCACGCCGATGGAAAAGGGTTCCGCCAGTACGGCAACCTGGTCGGGGATCGCGTCGGGGACCGGGAAGACCTGACGCCTGTGCGCGACGATCTGTTCACCCCAGCCGCCCGGAAGACTCCGGTGATACCCAATGGTCAGTCCGCGAGCCAAGCGTCCGTCACCCAGCTCCAACGCCCCTTCCTCGCCCGACCGTTCGCAGGTCGAGTGGCGGCCACCGGCGCATGACGGACACCATGACGCTTCCTCCCAGCCCCGGGCTTCGCAATGGAGCATCGGGTCAACCACCACGCGTTGGCCCGCGGCCAGATGGGTAACTCCCGGACCCACTTCAACCACGCGCCCGAGGATCTCGTGCCCCAGCACTGCTGGAAACGAGCCGAAGGGCTCCATCGCAGGGCTGGACTCATAGGAGATGTTTCCCAGGTCGCTCCCACAGATCCCGCACAGGAGCACCTCAATCCGGACCCAGTCGTCCCCCGGCATCCCCGGCACGGCCATTTCCACCATTCCCAACCCGGAAGGCCGGCCGTATACGAAGGACTTGCCGAAGCGGCCCAGGCTCTTGGTGAGAATGAATCCGGGGATGGTTACGTTGAAGGCGACAGCTCTCACGTGGTGTGTCCGTTTGTGCGGCGTCCGTGGTCCCGCGGCCATTCGCGGCCTGCGAGTTCGTCCGCGTGTCCTACAGTTCGCAGGGAACGCCGTTGGGGTCCCCGATGATGCGGTGTCCGGCGGAAGGTGGTAAAGTGGCGTGAACGCGTGCACGGGGGAAGGCGACCCGCCGTGGTGACCATTGAAGGCGCGGAGCGCCGTGACCGCGTGCGGGGTGACTTGGGCCGTGCCCACCCACAGATCCGAGGTTGCGAATGAAGACTGCCGTTATCGCCGGTTGCCGCACCCCCTTCACCAGGGCGGGCACCCACTTCGCGCGTCTCACCGCCATCGACCTCGGTCGGAACGCGGTCACGGAACTGCTGGCGCGTGCCGACATCTCCCCCGAGACGGTCGAGCACCTGGTGTACGGCACCGTGGTGCACGACCCGCAGGCACCCAACATGGCCCGCGAAGTCGGGCTGGCGACGCTGCCGAAGGACACGCCCGCAGTGACGGTGTCGCGGGCGTGCGCGTCCGCAAACCAGGCCATCTCCGACGGCGTCAACCTGATCGAGAGCGGCTATGCGGGAGCTGTGATCACCGGTGGCGCCGAGTGCCTGTCGCGTATCCCCATCCTCGCGTCGGACCGGCTGGCCAGGACGCTGGTCTCGGCCTCGCGAGCCAAGACCCTCGGCGCCCGGATCCGTGCCTTTTCCAAGATTCGGCCGCGCGACCTCGTCCCGGTGGCTCCGGCCATCGCGGAGTACTCCACGGGCGAGACAATGGGCGCGGCGGCCGAGCGCATGGCCAAGGAGAACGGCATCGCCCGGGAGGATCAGGACCGATGGGCGCTGGGGTCGCACCTCAAGGCGCACGCGGGTACCGAAGACGGCCGGCTTGCGGCCGAGATCGCCCCGGTCTACGTCCCGCCGCGCTACCGCGACATCGTCGAGCGGGACAATGGCATCCGGCCGGATACCTCCATGGAAGCACTGTCCGGGCTGCGCCCCGTGTTCGACCGCAGATTCGGCTCCGTAACCGCGGGCAACGCCTCACCCCTGACGGACGGCGCATCGGCGGTGCTGCTCATGTCTCCCCAGCGCGCGCGCGACCTTGGGTTGAACCCGCTCGGCTACGTACGCAGTTACGCCTTCAGCGCGCTGGATCCCGCGGCGCAGCTGCTCCAAGGGCCCGCCTACGCCGCCCCCGTCGCCCTGGACAGGGCCGGGATCACGATGGCCGACATCGACCTGCTCGAGATGCATGAAGCCTTCGCTGCCCAGGTGCTGTCCAACCTCCGGGCCTGGGACTCGAACAGCTTCGGCCGCGAGGAACTCGGCCGCTCCGGCCGCGTGGGTCACCCCGATCCGGACGTGATCAACGTCATGGGAGGCTCGATCGCCATCGGCCACCCCTTCGGCGCGACGGGCGGTCGCCTGACGATCACCCTGCTCAACGAATTGCAGCGGCGGGACGGACAGTTCGGCCTGGTGACCGTGTGTGCGGCCGGCGGAATGGGGTTCGCGATGGTGCTGGAGCGGGCTTAGGACGCCCGTGGCCGCGCCTTGCCGGCCCTGCGCCTCGCCACTCTGGCGCGGACGCTGGGTTTCACCACAGGCTGCCTAACTGCGCATCGCAACCTCGATCCGCCCTGCCAGCCTGCGAGAGAACCGCGACCCTACGTAGATTCTCTTGCCGCTGCGCAGCACGACCTTGACGGCTTCGTTGCCGCGGATGGTCCATGCCGTCTTCCTGCCTCTCCAGCGCACCCCCCAGCCCCCGAACTCGCGGATCGGGCTGTAGGTCACCCCCCGGACCGACTCCATTTCGGCGTACGGGATTCGCTTGCGCACCAGGTGGACCGGCCCGAAGGAGACGAAGAGGTGGTCGGCCCGCACTTCCACGTCCAGTCGCATGAATATCGCGGTCATGACGATCGGGAAGAGCATCACGCCACCGGCAAGGAGGCTCAGACCCAAAGTCGACATGGGCGAGTCCCCGAAGGGCGCTCCCGTGACCGCATGCTGATATGCCCCGTGCGCCACCGTCCCGGCGCCCAGCAGGCTGGCGCCCCAGATCAGCACCCAGACCCACGCGGGCGCCCAGGTTCGTTCACGGTACTGCATTTGACGCTCGTTCATGTTCTGTCCAGTCCTTCAAGGGCCCGCTTCACGAAAACCGGCACCATCGCCCGCCGCCACTCCGCGTCCACAATAGCGTTCTCGAGTGGCCGGCACTGCGACCACGCCCGCTCGGCCAGCTTCTCGATCACCCGGGTGCCGAGTCGTTCCCCGGCGGCGATCTCCGTCCAGCCCGCAAGCACACGCGGCCTCGCACCCAGCGCCGACACGACCCCGGTCAACTCGGTCACGGTCCCGTCTTTCTCGAATTCCCCCGCCACGGCAACCGACAGCAGCGGAAAATCGATCGAGTTTCGCTGTCGCAGCTTCCTGTAGGCGCTCCGGTGGCGGCCGTTCGTGACCGGGATCATGATCTCGGTGAGGACTTCGTCCGGTGACTTGAGCGTGTTGCGGATTCCGTCGGTCACGAAGAACTCCCTGGCGTCGATCTCCCGTGTCCCGCCGGGTCCGGTCAGGCTCAGGCTGGCACCCAGGGCGATCAGATTGGGCGGCGTGTCCGCCGAGTGCGCGGCCACGCACTTCTTGCCGACCTTGGTTACGTGACAGACCGTGCCGTCCTTCTTGAGGCAGTAACCAAGGGCAGCGCGCCAGAACTCCGTCTGGTTGTAGTAGGTGCAGCGGGTGTCCAGGCAGACGTTGCCGCCGATGGTTCCCATGTTGCGGAGCTGCGGCCCGGCGACGAGACCGGCAGCATCGGCAAGGCCGGAGAAGTGGCGCCGCACCACCGGGTGGTCGGAGACATCGGCCAGCTTCTCCAGCGCCCCGATCCGCAGGCGGTCCCCGGCAGCGTTGAAACCAATGCCGCGCATCGCGCCGATGCCGTTCAGCGACACCACATGCCCCGGGGTGAAGAGCCGGTGCTTCATGTTGGGCATGAGGTCGGTGCCCCCGGCTATGGGCATCGCGTCGTCGCCGAACTCGGCCAGCAGGGAGACCGCTTCCTCGATGGTGTCGGGGCGATGGTAGCGGAAGGGGTGCAGTCGAAGCATCGTCTGGCGGGCGCCTCAGCGATCCGGGAAGGGGGCCCGTGCCGCACCGACAGCGGCGGGCGACTCGCCTGACAAGGCCCCTGTGCCCGGGGCGTGCGACTCACCCGACAAGGCCCCCGTGCCCGGGGCGATCGGCCGCGCGACCATGATCCCGTCCTGGCCCTCGATCCGCAGGATTCGCTCGGCAAGCGACTCCTCGCTCAGCTGCACATGGGAACCCACCAGGGGAGCGTGCAGGAGCCTGAGGTCGCCGTCGCGCCAGACGGCGATCCCGGTGTGCGCGATGTCCAGCCCCGCTACCGTGCTCGTCGCGGCAATGATGTCGCCATCGCGGATCAGGTGCGCCGTCGCCCCGATCTGTCCTTCGGGGATGTAGAAGCGCGCGACGGCCGCGAACCGATCTTCGATTCGCGCGATCTCGTCCAGGGTGGCAGGATCGGCGAGTTGGCGGTACGCGTCCGGGTGGTTGGACATGAAGTCGATGGGCGACGCGTCGCGCGCGCCACCGAGCTCCCGGGACACCGATTCGACCAGTGCCGCGGCCTCGTTGTCCGCGATCCATTCGCTGAAGTAGTGAAGCCGGCTGGCGTAGCCGTCCAGGGTTCCGTCCCGGTACCTGATGCGGGTGAGTTCGTCCCGGAAGGCGGCCTGGAAGCCGGCGCGGTCGTCAGCGAAGCCGGCGGGGTCGTCCGCGAGCCCGGCGGGGTTGTCAGCGGAGCCGGCGGGGCTGTCCGCGAGCCCGGGCGGGGCGGTCCACGCCAGCCGCGCTAGGGTCAGCACATTCTCGACAAAGGTCACGCAGTCGAGGGCTTCCAGGTTGATGACGAGCCGTTCGGGGCCGGGGACTTCCAGGGTGTGCGGCTGATAGGGCGTGCCCACGAACCGTTCACCGATTCGCGCCAGGAGGTCGCCGAAACGGGGGTCCGCGTCCGTGCGCTGCCCGCGTGCCCAAACGAAGTGCTCGCGGGCGATCTCCCAGTCCCGGGGGGTGCCGGAAGTCGGGCGCTGGCGCTCGGCGGCCGCGGGGCGCTGGGTGCCCACCCGGCTCTGCCACACGAGAGTTCCCAGCACGCCGACCATCACGACGATCTTGACGCCGCGCCAGATCCGCGACCGAGGCTGGCGAGACTCCGGCCACCGGTTCACTTCGCTCCCCCGACGCCGGCAGCCCGCACCCCGGCCGCCCGGACGCCACGACCATCCTCCATCTCCTGCAACGCCCGCCACACCCGCGGCGGCGAGAACGGCAGCGAGTCCATACGCAGGCCCACCGCATCATAAATGGCGTTGGCAATCGCCGGAATCGACGGATGCAGCGGACCCTCCCCGGCTTCCTTCGCCCCGTAGGGCCCTTCGGGGTCGATCGACTCGACGATCAGAGACTCGAGCGCGGGGGTATCCAGGCTCGTCGGAATCCTGTAGTCCAGCAACGACGGCGCGTTGTGCAGCCCCGCACGCCCCTGGTCGGCCGTCTTGAAGATCTGCTCCTCCATGAGCGCCTCGGCGAAGCCCATGTACGCCGATCCCTCCATCTGGCCCGCTACCAGCACCGGGTTCAGCGCCCGCCCGCAGTCGTGCGCGATCCAGATCTTCTCGACCGTCACGAATCCGGTCTCGACGTCCACCTCCACCTCGGCCACATGCGCGGTGAAGGAGTACGCCGGCGAGGCCCCGATCGTCGCGCCACGGTAGGTCCCATGCACGTCCTTGGGCGTGTTGTATGACCCCGTCGCGCCCAGGGTGCCGAACATGGCTTCGGCCAGGTTGAAGGCCACGCGTAGCGGAATGCTCATCCCGGTGTCGCCCGCCCGCACGGCGAGACCCCCCGCCAGCAGCACCTCGCCCGGCTTCGCGCCCCACTCCGCCGCCACCGCCGCCTGCACCTGCGCCTTCAGCTTGCGCGCCGCGTCGATGCACGCGTTGCCGAGCATGAACGTCACCCGGGACGAGTACGCTCCCAGATCGACCGGGGTGAAGTCGGTATCCCCGGCGAGCACCCGGATATGGTCGAGCGGCACGCCCAGCTCCTCGGCGACGATGTACGTCACCATCGAATCGACGCCCTGGCCGATCTCGGACGCCCCCGAGAAGACCGCCACCCGCCCGGAACGGTCAATTTGCAGCTGGATCCCGGACTGGGGCATGTCGTTGGGGTAGACGGGGTAGTTGGTGCCCGTGATGTAGGTCGAGCCCGCCACCCCGACCCCGCGGCCGAAGGGCAGCCGCCGGTGCTTGCGCTTCCAGTCGCTGGCCCGCTCCACCTCGTCAAGGCACTCCATAAAGCCGTTGGACGTCACCCGCAGGTCGTTCACGGTGCGGGTGTCCGAGCCGATGAAGTTGCGCCGGCGCAGCTCGATGGGATCGATCGACAGCTTCTCGGCGATGCGGTCGAGTTGCACCTCGAAGGCGAAGCGCGGCTGCACCGACCCGTGGCCGCGCTTCGGCCCGCACGCGGGCTTGTTCGTGTAGGCGCGCGTGGAGTTGAACCGGTACGCGGGCATCTGGTAGGGCGCCGTGAGCAGCTGCCCGGAGTAGTAGGTCGTCACCAGCCCGAACGAGGCGTACGCACCGCCGTCCATGACGATCTCGGAGTCGACCGCGGTGAGCATGCCGTGCCGGTCGGCGCCGGTCCGGTACCGCATGTGGAAGGGGTGGCGGCCGCGGTGGGAGTAGAAGACCTCTTCCCGCGTGTAGAGGATCTTGACCGGCCGGCCCGTCTTCATGGACAGCTTGGCGACGCAGAACTCCAGGTCGAAGGGCTCGGACTTGCCACCGAAGGCGCCGCCGACGGGGGGCTGTATGACGCGAACCTGGGCCGGGTCGACATCCAGCACCCGGGCCAGTTCGCGGTGCAGGTAGTGGGGAACCTGCGTCGCCGACCACACGGTGAGTTTGCCGTTCCCCTCGGCGAGCCCGATCGCGCAGTGGGGCTCGATGGGCGTGTGCGTCGACCCCTCGAAGAAGTAGTCGCCCTCCACCATGATGTGCGCGTCCTCCAGCCCGGCGTCCACATCGCCGAACGCGAGCTTCACGGTCTTGGTGATGTTCCCGTTCCACCCCGGCTTGCGCGGCTCGTGGATGTACGGGCCCGAATCGGCGGCGATGGCCTCGTGGGGGTCCAGGTACGCGGGCAGCTCCTCGTACGTGACATCGATGAGGTCGAGCGCGGCGATCGCCGTGTCTTCGTCTACCGCCGCCACCGCCGCCACGCCGTCGCCGATGTAGCGCACCTTGTCCACGCACAGCGGGTACTCGTCCGGCGTCCACGGGATGATGCCGTAGGTCGTGGGCATGTCGCGGCCGGTCACGGCGGCGTGGACGCCCTCCAGCGCTTCCGCCCGAGAGGTGTCGATCGCGACGATGCGCGCGTGCGGGTGGGGACTCCTGAGGATCTTGCCGTGAAGCATCCCGGGGAACCGGATGTCGTCGGTGTAGCGGGCCCGGCCCGTGGCCTTGGCCAGCCCGTCGACCTTCCGCATCGGGCGGCCGATGATAGAGAGACCGCTTTCGGCGCCGCGGGCACCGTTGCGCTGGGGATCGCCGCTCGAACGCGGCGTGGACTCCCGTCGCGGACTCATGGGTCCAGCCTCGCGGCCGCCGCCTCGACGGCGTCGTAGATCTTCTCGTAGCCGGTGCATCGGCAAAGGTTGCCCGCCAGCGCGGCCCGGATCTCCTCGCGGCTCGGCGACGGGTTCCTGTCGAGCAGCGCCACCGAGGTGCACAGGATGCCGGGGGTGCAGAAGCCGCACTGTGCGGCCCCGTTCAGGTCGAATTCGTCCTGGACCGGATGCAGCTCGGTACCGTTCGCGAGGCCCTCGACGGTGCGCACGTCGCGCCCCTCGGCTTCCCACACAGGCGTGATGCACGACAGGATGGCCCGCCCGTCCACAATCACCGTGCAGGCGCCGCAGTCACCCTTGTCGCACCCCTGCTTCGACCCGGTGAGACCGAGCCCGTAGCGCAGGGTTTCCAGCAGGGTGTAGTGCGCAGGCACCCCGCAGACGCGCTTGTCGCCGTTTACCCGCAGGCGGACTACTTTCATCCGGGACCCTCCTTCCACCTCTAATATCGGCGCAGCCGGGAACCACTGCCAGTCCGGGCCCCGCCGGCAGCCTCACGCCTCCTTGCCGGGGGTACCATCTGGAAACCGGCGGCGTTCCCCGGTAGACTAGTAGAAGTCTGGCACAACCGCCCCCGAAGAACAGGATGCGAAAGATATGCCCTACCCCGAGATGATGGTCGCTCCCATGCGGCACGAACTGGCCCAACTGGGCTTCCACGAACTGCGCGACGCGGAGCAGGTCGGCCAGGCGATGGACGCCCTGGACGGGACCGTCCTCGTGGCGATCAACTCCGTCTGCGGTTGCGCCGCCGGTATTTTCAGACCGGCAGTGATGATGGCCCTGCAGGGCGACAGGCAGCCCGACCACAAGGTCACGGTCTTCGCGGGACAGGACCTCGACGCCACCGCCGCCGCCCGGCGGCTTCTGGTGGGCTACCCGCCCTCGTCACCGTCGATCGCGCTACTGAAGGACGGCGATGTGGTCTTCATGCTGGAACGCTTCCAGATCGAGGGCCGTTCAGCCCCGGCGATCGCAGGCGACCTGCAGGCCGCGCTCGAGGAGCACTGCTAGCAACCCTGGGCTGCCGGGACCCTGCCCCTGGACTACCAGGGGCTGTGCGGCTGCTACATCGCCGCCTTTTGTCGCGCACGCATGCCATCCAGCGAGAAGTCGCCCGGTCCGTGCGCGAAGAAGAAGAGCCAGGTAAAGGAGTAGAAGGCCGCCAGTTCGCCCGCGTTCATGATCGGCCAGAAGCCTTGCGGCAGATGTACCATGAAGTAGGCCACCGCCATCTGGCCCGAAACCAGGAAGGCGACGGGGCGCGTGAACAGCCCGACCATGATGAGCAACCCACCGAAGAACTCCAGGATGCCGGCGATGCCTCTCATGCTCATCAGGCTTTCCACCTGATTGCCGCCCAGGGCTCCAAAGAGCTTCTGTGCGCCATGCAGCGTGAACAGGAATCCGGCCACGATGCGCAGCGCGTTGTGGGTCAGTTCCCTGAGCTTGGCGTTGTCCGTGTTGAACATGAGCTGATCGCCTCCTGAAGGGGTGGGGTCGCGTGATGCGATTTGGAACGCGGGAAGGGTACGGCGACAGCACGACTGACGCAAAGAAGCGTCGGCTTCCTACCTGCCCAGGCGACGATTCCGGCGCCGCTCCTTCTTTTCCCGCCGGCGGCGACGCTTGGCATCGCGCCTGGTTTCGCCCGCGTAACGCACCTCGACCTCGACCGAACCGAAGAAGGCGAAGCCGTCGATCCGAACAGAGGGGGCATCCGGCCCGCCGAGCGTATAGTGGTCTTCCCGCTGCTCGAAGCTGCCGAAGAGGGCCGAGCCGGCACACTGGACGTGCAGCTCCGGCGGGACGATGACTTCCACCGATCCCATCACCGCGATGGCTGTGAACACCGATTCGCCGGGTCCCATCAGGGCTTCCCTGAGATCGATCACGCTCGAGCCCATGACGGCCACAGCGGTGTTGCGCTCGGCCGGAATCCAGCGCCCGACCCGCTTGGTCTCTCCGAACACCGCAATGGCCCGGTCGGTCGGCCTCACCCTGATCGTCGGCACATCGGGGGCGTAGCGGGGAATCATCGTCGCCAGAGGCCCTTCCCTGTCAGCCCCGGCCGTGCCCACCGCCGGACGAAGCCCCTTCAACGCTGAGCCCAGCTCCGCCATGGTGCTGGCGTTGTGGGCCAACGTCAGACGCCTCTCGAAGTCGTCCATGGACAACAGGTCCTGGGCAAAACACTCGCTCAGGAGGTCGATCGTCCTGTCGCGGGCGTCCGACAACGAAATCGAAGGCGATCCCGGGACGGGTGACTCCGGTGGCTTCCTGTCGGTCACAGGTCCCCCACCTGCACCACCGTCCCTGCGCACTTCTTGCAGAACCGGGCATCCTCGTCGTGACCGCCACTGTGGCACCCCGAGCACACCAGGATCCGAAGACCCGGGGCGGCTTCCGTCCGTCCGGCGGCGTGGGCGGCCTGGGCCAACTCGACGCTGACGATACCCGTCGGCACGGCGATCAGTCCGTAGCCCATGAGCATGAGCAACGAGGCCAGGAACTGTCCGAACGGAGTGTCCGGCGTGATGTCCCCGAATCCCACCGTCGTCACGGTGACCACGGCCCAGTAGACGGACACGGGAATGGACGTGAATCCCGCGTCGGAGCCCTCGATAAGGTACATGAACGACCCCAGGACCACGACGAGGGTCAGCACCGTGATCAGGAAAACCGCGATCCGGTAGCGGCTGGCCGCCAGTGCACGGCCCAGGGTCCGCGCTTCACCGAGATACCGCACCAGCTTGAGGACCCGGAACACCCGGAGCACCCGAAGCACCCGGATGATGACGAGGAACTGCGCGCCCGGCAGGAGAACGCTCAGGTACGTCGGGATGATGGAAAACAGGTCGACGATCCCGAAGAAGCTGAGCGCATACCTCCGCTTCGACTGGACAGCCGCCAGTCTTACCGCGTACTCGATGGTGAAGAGGATCGTGAAAATCCATTCCAGCACGAGCAGCAGCTGGTGATGCCGCTCGACGATCGTCTCCACCGAGTCGAGCATCACCACGAGGACACTGCCCAGGATGGCCAGGATCAGACAGACGTCGAACGCCGTGGCCGCGCCGTTGTCGGCCTCGAAGAGGATGTCGTGGAGGGGCGCTCGCCACGGAGGGCCGTTCAGGGGCCGGTTTGAAGGCGACATTCGGTCCTACTCGGCGGGCTCGAGGACGCCGCTGGGGCAGGACACGCCGATCCCGCCGATGCCGCAGTAACCGCCGGGATTCTTCGCCAGGTACTGCTGGTGGTACTCCTCGGCGTAGTAGAACTCCGGAGCCTTCGCGATCTCGGTGGTGATGGCGCCGAAGCCCATCCGCCCAAGCCCGGCCTGGTAGCGGACCCGTGAATCCTCCGCCAGGCGCAGCTGCCCGTCGCCGACGGTGTAGACGGCCGACCGGTATTGGGTACCGATGTCGGCGCCCTGTCTCATTCCCTGAGTGGGGTCGTGTCCCTCCCAGAAAGCCGCCAGCAGCGTCCCGTAGTGGACCCTGTCAGGGTCGAAGACGACCAGGACGGCCTCCGTGTGTCCGGTTCCGCCCGTGCACACTTCATGGTAGGTGGGGTTGGGGGTGAGGCCACCCTGATAACCCACCGCCGTCGAGTAGACCCCGGGAAGCTCCCAGAAAATGCGCTCGGCACCCCAGAAGCACCCCATTGCGAAGTAGGCCCGCTGGAAGCCCTCGGGGAAGGGCGGCTTGATCCGGTTGCCGCTCACGTAGTGGTGGCCGGGTGCGCGAAGCGCCTCCGCTCGTCCAGGCAGCGCCTCGCGCGGACCCGGTGTTCGGTGCTTCCAGGGTTTCGTAAACAAATGACGGACATCCATAGCCAAAGGAAGGTAATATGGTGGGGTGCGGGCAACCACACTACTGAACCCGGCACCGGGGCGTCGCCATAGCCGGACGCCGCATGGCAAGACTCGGACAATGCAGATGAGAGGACTCCACCAATGAGCTGGACGCTGAACCCGAACGCCGCTTCGGCGGTGCCATACCCGAACCGGCTGAAGCCGATCATAGGTCTCGAAGCCCACCGTGACGCGTACGCCGAGATCAGCTCCTGGCCCGGCTACCAGCCGACTCCCATGAGGGCCGCACCGATTCTGGCGTCCGAGCTGGGGCTGGAGTCGGTTTGGGTGAAGGATGAGAGCGGTCGCTTCGGGCTCGGGAGCTTCAAGGCGCTGGGCGGGGCGTACGGGGTGCGGCAGGTGATGAAGGAGGGAGGGGGCGGCGCGGCCGGGTTGACCGTCACCTGTGCTTCGGACGGCAATCACGGCCGGTCGGTCGCGTGGGGCGCCGAAATGTTCGGTTGCGACGCGGTGATCTACCTTCCCGGGCATGTCACCGAGGTCCGCGCGGACGCGATCCGGGCCTTCGGCGCGCGCGTGGTCCGGGTTGACGGCGAATACGACGAGGCCGTCGCACGGTCGGCCCGGGACGCGCACGAAAACGGGTGGACGGTGATCTCGGACACGTCGTATCCCGGCTACATGGATATTCCCCGTGTGGTCATGGTGGGATACACGGTGATGGTTTGGGAGGCCCTGAGTATACTAGGGGCATGGCGAAATACCATGGATGTATCATCGGCCATCCCACAGCTGTACAATGCGCCTTCCACGGCACGCGTCCCCGGTGGTGCACAGCTTCCCAGCCACCTGTTCATTCAGGGCGGGGTCGGCGGCCTCGCGGCGGCGGTGATCGGGCACCTCTGGGAGCAACTCGGCGAAGATCGTCCCGTGGCGGTGATCGTCGAGCCGGAAGCGGCCGACGGCCTCCTGTGCAGCGCTCGCGCCGGGAGACCGGAGCCCAGCCGCGGGGACCTGCACACCGTTATGGCGGGGCTGAGCTGCCGGGAGGTGTCGCCGCTGGCGTGGGACATCGTGGGCGCAGGCGCGCACGCCTTCATGACCGTGCCCGATGGCGGGATCGCGCCGCTGATGCGCGCTGCCGCACGGGGCGAACTCGGGGAGCCGTTCGAGGGGGGGGAGTCGGGGGTGGCGGGGCTGCTGGGGCTGATCGAGGTCGCGCGGGACGAGGATCGGCGCCGTGCGATCGGGCTGGATGAGCACTCACGGGTGCTTGTGTTCAATACGGAGGGCGCGACCGACCCGGAGCTGTACAGGCGGATCGTGGGGACCGGGTAGCCGTGTGGGGGGGCGGCTCCCATTAGTTTTCGACGGCGTCGCCCCGGCCGATGGCCCTGACGGCCCTTGGTGACCCGAAGGACAGCCAGTCCGATTCTCGAAGCGATGAGGCCCGTCCCGGTGAGCAACCTCCGAATCAACCTTGACGACCTGCTCCACGCTCGCACGGTTGAGTCCGAGCGGATCGAGTTCTAGGCGACCTGGGACCGACGGGTGACGGGGTACCAGGTCCTGAAGACCATCTGCGCATTCGCGAACGATCTGAGACGGCACGGCAGCGGCTACATCATTCTGGGCGTCGCGGAGCGGGACGGCCGTGCCGAGCTTCCGCCGAGGGGTCTAGCCATGGACTTCTTACGCAGTTGCTGAACCAGTCCGCCACCGTACCCTGGGATTCTCGTGCTTCCCCGAACGCCACGGTTGACGACTTGAGCGAGACGATGGTCCGGGAGCATCTCCGGGCCTGCAACAGTGCGCTACTGGATGAACCGGATGCCCGTACCATCTACCGGAAGATGGACATCGTACGGCGCGTGAACGATCACGAAGTGCCTCGTAACGTCGCGCTCCTCTTCTTCTCGCGTGACCCCACACGATGGTTTCCGGGAGCGAAGATCGAGGTCAGCATCCTTCGGACCGGGGCCGCCGGTGACGTTCTCGAGGAGAAGGACTTCAAGGGCGGCCTCACAGAGCAGGTCAGAGGCTGTCTTGAATACCTCCGCCGTGAGGTGATCGGCACGGAGATCAACAAGGTGCCGAACCAGCCGAGGGCGTCGCATCGTTCCAGCTACCCCGAAGACGCCCTGCGCGAGGTCCTGGTGAACGCGCTTTTCCACCGGGGGTACGCCGAGGACACGCCCCACACCACTCTGGTTCGCGTGATGTCGGACCGGATCGACATCCGAAGCACACCCGGACCGGTTCCCGGAATCGACCGGGATCAACTTCGTCGGGGAGGCACACCAAGATTGGTCCCCCCCCCCGCAACCCGAGGATCGGGGAGTTGTTCAAGGAAATCGGACTGGCCGAGAAGCGACTGACGGGCCTCGACAAGGTCTACCAGTCGATGGAGCGCAACGGTTCTCCGCCGCCGGAGTTCTATTTCGACGAGCAACGCTCGTTCTTCCAGGCGACGTTGTTTCCCCACCCATGGCAGAGCGCCGCGTCAGCGATTCGTGCGGCAGGCGAACTGCGCGCGGTGGGACGTGCCGGTGCGGCGGTAGATGCACTCGAATCCGCGTGGCGCGCCAATCCTGCTTCACCTGTTCTCGCTGAAGAGTTGGTCCGCCAGTGCGTGGCGCTAGGCGATCTGGACCGGGCAGAGCCGGTGATTGGAGCCTCCCTGCAGCTGAGTATCGAATCGGGGCGCCCCAACGTTGTCGTACCGTGGCTTGAGGCCGTGATCGCGGACGGGCAGAAAGACCGCGCGCAGCGTTTCCTGGCTGAACACGCGGCCAGGCTGTCCGCCCACGAGGCGATCGGAGCAGCGATCGTCGCCAGGCGGCTGAGGGATTCCGATATGGCCGCCAAACTCTTCGAGGTCGCGGGTCCCGCAATTCTAGACGATCCCAGAGCATTGCTCGAAAGTGCCCAGAACAAGCTGTGGCTCGCAGGGCGGGCGCATCGCGATGGCCTGACCGCCGAGAACCGCATGCTCCTGCTCGATGCGCGCATTCTTCTGGAGCGTCTGCTGCGAATGGAAGCACCGCAGCGCAGAAAGGCATGGGCCTGGCGGGAACTTGCGAGGGCACGTCGGTGGCTCGGAGAGCCGGCTTCTGCGGTCGACGAGGCGTATGCAAAGGCGATCGAGCTGGCACCGGACGAAATGAGGTTCCGGGAGGAGTGGATAGGGTAGACAGACCATGGGTCGGGGTACGGGGTAGCCGTGTTTGAGGCGCGGCTTCCCCCGGCAGCGCCGCCGGGCTTACTTTGGCGATGACCACCGACCCTGCAACCCAACGAGGCGGCCCCATGAGCCAACCCTTCTACACCGCACGCTCCACAGTCGCCAAGGTGGACGGCATCCACCGGCGTGCGACCCTGGAAGACGGAACCGAAATCGACTTCGGCGTCCACGGACCGATCAAGGCGCACTACGGGCTGGACGCGGAGCCCAATCTGCCGTTGCCGATCGACTACCTGGTCGCGGCGGCGGCCGGCTGACTACTCGGGACCCTCAATGGCGCACTGGAGGTGCGCGGGATCCCGATGGCCAACGACGCGATCAGCGTCAGGGCGGAAGGCGTGAACGAGGTCGTCGATCGGATGGTGGTGCTGACGAAGATCCACGCGCACTACACGATCCGGCTGCCGACGGGCGCGGCGCGCGACAAGGTGGACCGCGCGTTGGCGACGCATGTGTTGAAGTGCCCGACGGCGCGCAGCCTGAAGGGCGCGGTGGAGGTGACCTGGACGGCGGATGTGACGGAGGGGTAGTGGGCACGGGGTGAACCTCGTGCCGGCGGTGGGGGGTCGCGGCGCCGCTACTTCTCCAGACCGTAGACCCGCACGTATTCCACGTTCTGCGCGTCCCGCCAGAGGCCGAGGATGTAGTCCTCACCGATCTCGAAAGGCGTCCCGAGCCCTCCGGAATCCAGATCCAGGCCGAGCGGCATGGCGACGCTGCCCAACCAGTCCCCGTCCGCTGTGTACACCTCGAGCGGAGGCACTTCGGCGCCGGGCGGGGAATGCGGTTCCACCCAGAGGTTGCCGGCGGGGTCCGGATGGATGGACTGCAGCACCGGAAGGGTCGACGCCATGGGGTCTTCGCGCCACGCCGGTATGAATGGCTCGACATCCTCCCTCGTTCGCCCACCGTACATGTTCCTCGCGATCATCCATTCGATGTAGGCGTCCACATCCGCGCTGGTCACCTCGCGAATCGGTTCGTCTCGCCTGAGGATCGCGGCGGTGGTCGCGTCCGCCAGGGAAATCGAGCGAATGGAGAAGACTTCCGTATCGACCAGCGCCAGACGGTCACCGGTGACAGCGAACTTCGGCCCCTTGCCGAAGGTGTACGCGATGGACAGCCTGCCCTGCCGGGCGATCACCTGCTCCTCACCCGGAATGTCCATCACTGCGGTCACCGCCGCATCGTCGAGCGAGACCGTTGCGATCCGTAGACCAGGCCACCGCACCACACCGTCCGGAGTGCCACCCCTCTCGTCCGCCAGGGTTATGAGCAGATCACGCCCTGACACGCCGAACGCGATCCTGGGCAGGAACCCGGACCACGGCGCGTCAACCGTCATGGTGCGCACCACCACGCCGTCGGGTGCGAAGACCTGCACGCGACGCAGTCCGCTGTCCCACGTCACCACGGAATCGCCGGCGAGCGCGCCGACGTACCGCAGCAAGGCGTGTTCACCCGGACCCTCGCCACGTCCTGCCGCCCTCCACATGAAGGTGCCGTTGCGGTCGTAGCGACGCAGCTCTCCACTCATCCATTCCCCCAGCACGACGTCCCCGTTACTCAGCCGTACGGCCCCCATCACGTTGTCGAGCAGGTACTCGCTCGCGCCGGTTGCGGCACCGATTTCGACCAGCGGCTCCGCGCTGACGGCCCAGCCCTCGCCCGGGCCCCACAGCGGCTCGACCGCCGTGGCGATCGTGATCCCGGCCGAATCGGAATGGAGGGTGCCGGGGAACCTGGTGGCCGAATCGCAGGCTGCAAGGCCGAGGACGAGACAGCCGAGGATTCGGGCTGAAGACAAGGTGTTGCTGCTGGTTGTCATGCGACTATCTCCCAATTGCCGATGGACCCGGCTTTAGTCCGGGGGGCTTGGCGACGCTGAGCCTTGCCCTAGGAAATTGGCGCGAAGCGCACCCGCGCTACACGCTGGACACCCAGCGAGTCGACCGTCACCCCGTACAGACCCGACTCGGTAGCCCAGGGAGTCGGCCAATCCCCGACCCGGTGCGGCCACCGATACCGAGCTGCCAAGGTCGTTCCGACGTAGACATCGGCTTCCCGCATTTGCTCCCCGTCCGCAGTCGATTTCTCGATCCACAGCCGGCCGCCGCGGTCGAAGAACATCCTGCCCAGCGGAGGCTTGTGGTCGGGAATCCCAAACGGATGGTCCGTGATATCGGCTCGCTGGAGTTCGCGGTCGATCTGAGTCTGAGCACCGGTCCGTTCTTCCGGGCTGAGCGCCGGCCCCTGGAACACAGGACCTTCTATCCGGGAAACGGCCCCATCGGGATGGTGGTAGTTGATCGAATATTCGGACGTAATCGCCTCGGCCCATGCACCCCCGGGAGTGTGGGCGTGCACCCACGTGGGACCGAAAGGCTGGTGGAGATAGACGATAGCCTGGAATTCCCCGATCGTGCGCCGCACCGTGGTTTGGGCGACATACTGGCGATCCCGCTCCGCCAGGATCAAGGTGTCCACGACCCCGTCAGCACGCATGTGGAACCGCGCCTCGACACTCCCATCTTCGTCGGTATTAACGGGTCCGATGTCGACGAGTTGGCCGTCCGGGCCAAAGGAAAATGGACCCACGGCACCGATGGAAGCATGAGGGCTTCTGAGTCCGCCCTCGTACTCCGCGCTCGCCGAATCAAGCCTGAATGAGCTGTAGCGGGTACTCTCGCGCACCCACAGCGCACCATCCGGACCGAACTCCAGGCAACAGGGGTCCGTCAGTTCGCCGGGACCCTCTCCTCGGCCGCCGAAACGAAACACGAAGCTGCCGTCAGGATCGAATACCCGAATCTCGCTCGTCCGCGTGTCGGCGACGATCACTCGCCCGCGATCATCCTCCACGATGGACCCGATGTAGGTGAAGAGGTACGGATCATCGCCATCGATCTCCCCGATTTCGAGGTCGATCGTGCCTTCGAAGATCGGGACGTCGGGTGAGGTGGTGGGATCTGGTGCATCGCTGCAGGCACTTCCCGTCTGCGCGAGAAACGCCACGCACACCAACCGAATCGCAATCCGCCACATGTCACACATCCCTACTACTTAAGACGTTAAAGCTGTATGTACTCGCCAGCCTTTTCGTCAAGGACAGTACGGACGCGATCAGCTAAGAGCAAACTCGGCACTGATGGGCGTCGGTGCGGGCGGTTTTCGCAACAGCTCCATGAGAAACTCCGCAGCCCTCTCCGATCCCGTGCGGCCCAGCCAGTAGACGGCACGCTCACGCACCTCCGGATCGGTTTCCATACGGGCGAGCTCGATCATTCTGTCGACGATCGCCGGAGCATTTCCCGAGTCGGACTCGGCCTTGCGGTAGAGAGCGTAGAAGACCCGCTCTTTCATAGGGGATTCCTGCAGCTCCGCATAGGACTCGGCAAGGTGGTCCAGGTCCACGGAGGGCCCCCTGGACCAGGCCGCCAGTGCAGCCGTTCGGACATCGAGAGAATGTTCCTTGTCCACCGCCTTTTGAAACAGCCAGTCCGTGACCTCTCGTTCTCCGGATTGCGCCCTGCTGCCCAGCACTTCGAGAAGGCTGATCATGATCTTCTCGGAGCTGATCATGTCAAAGTTCTCCATCACGTTGTCAGGCCTCCAGGAGAGGCGCGCGCCAAACGCCGCGATCGCCTCCTCCCGGAGTTCCTCCGACTCCCTGTCTTCGGAAGCAAAGAGCGTCAGAACGTCGGTTGCCCCCTCATGTGGGTTGTACCTGAGGGCGGTTATGGCTTCGCCCTTCACAGCGTCGTCTTCGGATTGCCGCAGAATGTTCGACAGCACTTCGATGGCTCTCGAAGTCTCGAACTCTGCCAGCCCCAGGATCGCCCACTTCCGCGTGTTGGTGTCCGGATGACTCGTGGCGACCCCGATCAACTCGCCTTCAGCCTCCTCCGTACCCCGCCGAGCCAACCAGGTCACCGCCTGGTGGCGCAAATGCGCCGTGCACGCGTCCGCACGCTCGAGTGCGCTGCGCACGGATCGTATCTGATCGCTTTCGAGCCGCAGCAACGCAGTAAGAGCTTCCTGTTGAAGCGAAGCGTCCTGGCAGCCCTCCGGAATCTGGGGTGAGACGTAGCGAACCGCGGGCGCCAACGCCGTATCGGCTTGCGATGGCGCAGCCATATCAGGTTGTGCCAGTAGAGCCCGCAAGACAGTCTGGGCGGCGCCTTGCCTTTGCGCCACCTCTGTGAGGAAGCTTTGAAAGCCGGCCTCCGCTTCCGCTGAATCCGCCCATTGGCGTGCCAGGAGATTTGCCAGGGCGGCTTCGAGGGTGCTTTGATCGCGTTCAGCCGCCGCCAGGAAACCACTGAGATTCGCCTCCGCTGTGGCCGAACTCGACCGCGCCCTTCTCCGCGTGAGTTCGCGGGCCAGCGAGTCGGCTCTCAACCACGCGGTCTGCACGGCCATCGCAGAATCCGCGCGCCACTGGATGTCCTTCACGACTCGCGACAATCTCGCTATTCGTGATCTGTCCACCGTTCTCCCCAGTCTCGCCGTGTCCGCCAGCAGCACTGCCTCCGCTTCGCGAAGCACCTCCTCCGCTGCGCGGGGGTCGCCTTTCTCTGCCTGTTGCCGTTGAATCCGAAGGCGGAGGTCACGCACATCCTTGTAGATACGACCGGTCCTGTACATGTGGCCGTCCCAGTAGTTTGATTGCGCTTCACGATACACCGCCGCCAGATCCAGGAGCGTCAGCGCCTCCGGCAAATCCCCGGCTCGATAGCGGCCAAAGGCCTCCCAGTAGTAGGAGTCGGGAATGAACCGCCCGACATGGTATTTCGATCGAAGGGCCTGGAAGAGTTCGGAGGCCCGGTCGAACTCTCCTTGGTTCAAGGCGCGCCGAGCCTCCAGGAACATTTGTTCCTCGTCGAGGCGGCTGGTCGCCTCCTGAGCCGCGAGGCCCCTCTCTCCAGAGCCCGGCAGGAACCCGGCGATCATCATGGCGGCGTCCGACGCCATCAGGACGGCCAAGGCGAGGCTGATGGACGACAGATTGTGCGTTCGAGTCCTCATCTTGTGCCTCCGAAAATCATGAATTGCAGTTTCCAAAATCAGGTTTCGCCCAGGGCGCTTGTCGCCCGCACCCGCATCAGGGTGCCCTTCCACTCCATGCTTTCCCGGGCCAGCTGCCACTCGAAGTCGGGCGCGCCGGGACCCAGCCGGGAGATCTGGAGAAGCAGCAGTTCCAGGTCATCGAGCAGTGCGCGTTCCAGGGGCGACCGGTCGACGGGCATATCGAGGTGCATGCGCGTGTCGACCAGAAGTCCCCGGGCCCACTTGGCTAGTTCTTCCTCCGATGCGGGCGACCTCTGGTCGATCCGGAAGGCGGTGAGCAGCGTCGCGGTCCGGTCCAGGTGGCGGGTGGTCGTGTAATCCTGCCGGCTCCGGACCGGGCTTGGAAGAACCACGGACCGCTCCGAGGGTGTGTCCTCGGCGACTCTCTCCACGAACTCGCCGCTCTCGCCTTGAGCGGCAGCGGTCCCCGGCTCGACAACCGGACTGGCCGACGGCACGACACTGGCCACAACTACCTGCGGCTCGGGTTCCGGGACTTCGCCCAGCGGGGCGGGTCGAGCCTCGGCCAGGGGAGGCACCGCTACCTCTGTACCCGGCTCGGCAACTACGGTTGAGCCTGACGGAGCGATCCCTGTCTCTCCCGGCTGGGCAGGCCCCGCATCACCACCAAGCACAATCCCCAGAACCAGTGAAGCCGCCGCCGCCAGTCCTATCACCCAACCCGCCACCCTGTGGCGCTCCAGCCATGGCCCCACCGCCAGCCGGCCGAACGCCACCCTCCCCCCGAACTCCCCATTGGGGGCGCCATTCGATTCCCTGACGGCCCAGGCTGTCTCGATCCGCTCCCACATGTCCTCTCGGGGCTCGGACGGAGGGTCATTATAGCCGCGTGCCTCGAGCGGCTCATGGTCCGCCTTGTTCATGGCGCCAGACACGCCGATTGCAGTGGCCGCGGCCATCTTATCCACCGGGTCAGCCCCGGTCAGGCGCGCTTCAACCCCGCCCCACATCGCCTTGCCAGGGGCCTCCGGCGGCTCGTTATACCCCGCCCCCTCCCGCCGCACAAACTCAACAAACCGATCAAAATCGCTCATGATGTCCACTCCCCCGCATGCACCGCCAAGTCATCGCGCAGTCTGCCCCGAGCGCGAAACAGCTGGGACTTCGACGTCCCCGTCTTGATTCCCAGGATCTCGCCGATCTCCCGGTGCGTGTACCCTTCCACATCGTGAAGCACGAAAACGGCCCGGCTGCGTTCAGGAAGCCGGTCGATCGCCCGGTAGAGGTCCGCCCGCAGGTCGGGTTCAACGGCCGACACCGTGGAGCGACCGGTCATCTGGTCGTCCAGAACAACCTCACGTGTCCGAAAACGCTTCACCTTCCTCAGTCCATTCAGCGAGACGGTCGTAGCAATCGCAACGATCCAGGTGCCGAACTTCGCATCACCACGAAACGTGCCGATCTTCGTGAAAGCACGCACAAAGGTTTCCTGCGTGAAGTCCTGCGCCAGGTCGTACTCACCCGCAAACCGATAGCAAATCCGGAAGACCCGGTCGACGTGCGAATCGTACAGCGACCGCGCGACCGTTTGATCTCCGTCTTTCAACCGCTGTATGAGTTGCGCTTCCGTCACCAAGCCGAGTCTCCGGTCATGCGCCGGTTCTCCTGCCTTCCAACCGGTGACACCATTACCAGGGTGAATGGTTGCAGTGGCCTTGTCGGGTCGCTGGCCATCGAACGCTCCCGGGGCCAGAGGGGCAACCTCTGCCGCCGACACGGAATTGGACGCAGCCATAGCTACCGCCGGATTCTCAGCCGCGTGATGCACGGGGTTCGCGCATTGAACACCGACGCGAACCGGCACTCGGCTATACAGGGTTCTGGACCCATGGCACTGGCCTCCGCAGACCGGATTGGGATCACATGATGGTATCTGGTGGACAACACCTTTGGCCAATGGGTTGCATCCATCGCCGGCCGGATGCCCCGGTGTCCTGCATCGGATTCAGGGCCTCCCCTCCCCCAGCGGACCCTCCGGCGCCGCCAGGTACCCCGCCTCGATGAACGCCATGATCCCGAAGAGCCCACCCCATGAGTGGAATGGGTCGCTCGACAGGCGTTCATCGTCCCCCGCGCCCGTGATCGAGGAGTAGTTCTCGCTGACGTACCCCTTGCGGTTCCACTCGGAGAGGAACATGTCGAGCGAGCGCCGGGACAACTCGGTCGCGACGTCATACGCCTCCGCCTTCCGCAACCCCAGGTAGGTCAGGAAGTTGAGGGGCGGCCATATGGCACCTTTCCAGTAGCGCTGCCGCTGGAAGGACGGGTCGTCGCGCGTCGTGGAGGGGAGGACGTAGTCTCCCCAGAATTCGGCTGGATTGAGCAGGTGCTCGTTGATCATCCGCTGCGCGCGGCCGGGGCCCGCAACTCCTGCCAGGAGCGGATAGAACAGTGTCGGCGAGCGCCGACCCGATGGCCGCTTCAGGTCCGTGCGGTAGTTCAGGTAGTAGTCGCGTTCTTCGACCCAGAGGCCGTCCAGCGCCTCCGAAAAGCGCCGGGCGCGCTCCTCCAGCTCCTCGGCCTCGGCGGATCGCCCCAACACCCTTGCCAACTCCGCCAATGCGCGACAATCGGCAATGTACAAGCTCGTCAGCCCCACATCCTGCAATTCAAGGGTGTTCTTCTCCGGGTTGAACGGGACGTCCTCGTACATCGGCGAGTCGTCCATGCCGGATTCGTAGCCGGCGGTGCGTTTCGTGCGCACATCGGGTTCGTTGAACGGGTTCCGTGCCTCGTGGGAACCGTAGCTGAGCAGCCCCTCGTTGAGCCGCTTCCGCGGCCACCAGCGATTCCATTCCAGCAGCGGATCGAAGGCGGCTTCCAGGAACCAGCGCTCGGGGTATCGCCGGTACACCTCCCGCACCATGATCCCGCCCACCGGTGGCTGTGAACGGTCCCAGGACTTGCTGCCGTTGCCCCGGTTGTCGTTGGGGAGGAAACCCTCGGCCGTCGCGCCGCGCAGGTGCTCGATCACGTTGGCGAGCGCCAGTTCGCGGTCGTCGAGCGAGGTCATGTAGGCCAGGAAGAAGTTGTCCCAGCCGAAGAGGGCGACGCCGCCGTACTCGCGATTCCAAAGCCGGCCCACCGTGGACACGACGCGGTCGTGGCGAGGCTCGTAGACGGTATTCCAGGCGATTCCGGACGAGACGGCCATGTAGGCGTCCGCGAGGTCGCCGTAGCGGCTGGCACGGACTTGCAATGCCTGCTCTGCGGCGTTCAGCGCCGTGCGGATCCCGTCCACACTGCGGGGTTGTCCGCTTGAGACGCCCACCGGGCCGTCCAGGCGCACCACGCGATGCGGAAGTAGCGTTCCGGTGTAGGGATCCCGCTCGGCGACCCCCGCGACATGGATGGCTTGCGTGCCGGTGGGCAGCCGCGCCAACAGGCCGTCCTGGGTGGATTCGACCGCCCCGAGCCGGTTCCAGGCCAGCCCCGCGCTGACGACCAGCTCGTAGTGGCGAGGTTTGTCCGCCATTTCGGGGCCGAAGTGGCGGACAAATCCCGTTGGGGCCGTCTCCCGGGGCGTGACCTGGGCCTCGCCCGCGGCGACCGCGTCGCCCGGCGTGACCAGCACCACCAGATCATCCTCCGCGTGGCCCGCTTCGACGGTGGCCGAAAGTCCCTGCCACTCGATGTCGAGCCGCATGTACGAACCGTCCAACGCGTGGACGCCGGGACGGATCCGCTCCACGTCCTCGCCGCGCCGCCCGATGAGCGCGTCGTCCAGGTAGCCCTCTTCGAGCCATGCGTGCCGCTTGATCGCCAGGTCCACCACGAGGCCCTCGGGAAGGAGCACGTAGCGCAGCACGTCACGGCTGTCCCAGGTGTTCCAGCCACGTGCCAGCTCCGATTGGATCGCCCGGTACTCCGGCACGTCGCCCACATGCGAGTGATACTCGGCAAGGCGGTCGGGCCACGGGCCTCCGGCGGCGGCAGCTCCCTCGCCGTTGTCGGAATGACCCGAAGAAGCAGGCCCCGAACAGGCGGCCAGCCATGGACCGAGAAGCAGCCCGTGGATAAATCCGCGCGAGCACCGAGAGCGGCAAGGCGCCGGGCTGGCAAGGCGCTTTGAAGGGCGAATAGCAGCTGCTATTCGATAAGATTCTTGTAAGTTGCATATATAGCGATGGGTTAGATTACTACATGTGATCATCGTTCGCTTTTTTCATCCCTCTTTCTCAACGGGAATCCACGCGACGCTGGCGGACCTTCACGGACAGGTCGTCGGGAGTATCAGCGCGTGGTCGCCTGACGCTCGCCTGATCCTCCAGCAGCGCTCTCGCACGTTGCGCCAGCCCGCTTGGCCCTCCGATTCCGCCAAGCGGACCCCAATCGGCTGCTCGCTGCACGAGAGTAAGGGACCGTCTAACCCGCTTGCGGGAACAGCGGACGTCGGTCAATACAGCGGGGACAGTGCTCCCGCCCTTGGCCTTTACCTTTTCTCAGGTACTGGGGGCTGAGATTCAAGGAAACCGCGCAGTCCCGCCATGTGTGATACAGTGGCGTGACATTGCTCCCGGGGCGGTTCTCCGGGGAACCAGGGTGCGTGCTGTGCCACGCTTCCCAGTCGTCGGGGATAACCGGTTCCTCAGACATCTGTTGCCCTTCGCTACTTGGGTTGGTGGAACGGCTGCGAAAACTCGCTCCAGCAGGAGAAAACGTCCTCGGCCCGTTTCCTGAAGATATCGCTGGATCAGACCCGAGGAAACCGCTACTATGGTTGGTATACACGAGGAAGAGCCCACCGACAGAAACCCGCAACCCGGCTGGCGAGATCGACGAATGGATTGCATGAGTCCTTTCCCTCGCCTCCGACTTGCCGGGATCGGCAGACTCGCCTTTCCATCCGTCTGGCCTCTCAAGTGGTTGCGGATGCCAGCGCTTGCCGTGGCGACCGTAGCGTCCACGGTGACGGCTCAAGAACTGCCACCCGCAATCGAAGCAGACCGTCTTCGGTTGGTCGCCGACCAGCAGGTGCTGGACAACGACCTAATCGGAGCCTTGGCGACTCTCGATCAGATTATCGCGCTGCTGAAAGGGAACTCGCTGGACATCCCGGCGGATTTGTGGTTCAGGGATGCTGAGGTGGCGCTGGCGGCACGCCTCCCCGATAGGGCGCGGGAGTCAGCGAGCCGATACCTGAAGTCGGCAGGCAGGAACGGCGAACACTATCAGGCGGCGCTGGAGCTGCTCGTCCAAGCGGAGACGCGGTTGGCGGAAGTGGAGCGGCTCCGCCCGGGATTGGTATTTCGGGACTGTCGAATGTGCCCTTTGCTCGTTGTGGTACCGGACGGTCGGTTCGTGATGGGGTCCCCCGAATCGGAGGGACGCCGCTGGCCCGACGAGGGGCCGCAACATTGGGTATGGATCGGGTCGCCGTTCGCCGTCGGAGTCTACGAGGTCACTTTTTCGGAATGGGACGAGTGCGTTGCGGTCGGTGGTTGCAACCGATGGGTGCCCGGGGACGAAGGATGGGGACGCGGAAGCCGGCCGGTCATCAATGTGAGTTGGGAGGACGCTCAGGCCTACGTTGAGTGGCTTTCCCGGCAGACGGGAGAGCAATACAGGCTGTTGAGTGAGGCGGAGTGGGAGTGGGTCGCTCGGGCGGGAACGAGCACGTCGCGATTCTGGTGGAGCAGCGTCTTGGACGCGGAGATGGAAGGTATTCCCACCCGGCGCGTGGGACCCTTGATTGGACCTGATTTGGATTTGAGTGTCGATCAGTGCCGCTACGCCAACGGCCGTGACGAGACTGTAGCCCGTAGCCGACGTCTTTCGCTCGGTCAGCCTCATGCCAAGTGCTCCGACGGACACGCGAATACCGCACCGGCGGGGTCGTTCGAGGCCAACCCCTGGGGTTTGTTCGATGTTCTGGGCAACGTCTGGGAATGGACCGAAGACTGCTGGAACGACAGCTACAACGGCGCCCCGGCGTTCGGTAACGCTTGGTTGGCCGGAGACTGTTCGAAGCGCGTACTGCGTGGTGGATCGATGGTCGAGGGTCCCGACGACCTGCGGGTGGCTTTCCGACACGGCAGTTCTGCCACGCGGCGGGACTACCGCTTCGGTTTCCGCGTTGCTCGGGTGGTTCGCTAGGTTCACGATTGGCCCAGCCATCCCCTTCCAAACTTAGTTTTCCCTGTCGGTCAGACCCTCTTGCACGCCGCGGGGGTTTGCCACACTCCTTTCCACGCGCCACTTCCGGACCAGCACACCGTCGAGGTAACGCCATGTCGAAAATAGATCGGTCGCCATGATTCTAGCCTCGCTTCAAGAAACGCTGACAGATTGGTGAGGAATCTCGCGGGGCACGAGAAGCCTGGGCCGGCCGACGAACGGGTCACGAGCCAGCATCTCATCGGTCGGCTTCGGCCTCCGGTTCTCGTCGGTCCCGGGCCAGATGGGGCACCCAGTCGTCCATGAGCCGACGCCGACGCTCGAAGAGGTCCGCATCGTGATCGTCGGCTTGGGGCGTTGGCTATCTTGAAGCAGAGAGCACTTGGCGGAGGCCTCCGAGCCTCACCGTCGGGTCCACGTACACCAAACCGTAGAGAATGGAGATCTGATGAGTCGTCAGAAGCCGGATATGCTACGTCAAAGCGAGGGCTTTGAGCGAATCCACGACACGCTGACGGTACGCCTCATCGCCACGCCCCGCGACGGAAACGCGGACCGCCCTGGCGTCCGGACCTGCCGTGCAGATGACTCCCTTGCCCAAGTCAGGGCCGTCAACATCACTCCGGCTTACGACTACCTCCCCGTGGAGGAGGATAGGGGAGACATTGTGGGGTTGTTCCACGCCAAGAGCCATGTGAATAGAACCGGGGGCCGTGAACCGACTTTCGTCAAGGATCATATGTGTCCGCTCTCGGAAGCTGACCTGATCGGCGGGGACGCCACGATCTTCGATTTCATTTCCCGGGTACGCCCCAAGCCCCTGCTTGTGGTTTCTGGCACGAGAATCGATGGCTTGGTCGCCTGGTCCGACCTCCAGAAACTGCCCGTTCGCGCCGCCGTCTTCGCTCTGGTGACCGGGTTCGAGCTTACGATGTATGAAGCGATCAGAGCGGTTTTCGCCAAAGGCGATGGTTGGCGGAAATATCTCGGTGAGACACGACTGGAGAACGCCGAGAAGGTGTACGAACGGAGGGGCGGCAATGACAGCGATGTTGAACTCTTGTTGTGTACGGAGTTCTGTGACAAGAGAACGATACTTGAGAAGTGCCTGCCCTTTGACGCTCAAGCCGGGGAATCGGGGAGCATGCCAATGTCAAAGGGGAGGTTTGAATCGGACGTCAAGAGGATCGAAGAACTCCGGAACCCGCTGGCTCACGCCAGCAGCTACGCGATGAGTTGGGACGCAGTCGGAGCTCTCAGGGAGACAGTGAAGATCTTGGCCGAGCTAAGGAACCACATCAAGCGGGCGGCGTCCAAACACGATTCCAAAGCCCATCCAGGGCAGTACGTCCCTAGGGAGGTCAGAGTTACCGGGCGTGGCTCGTACTGACGACCACGACTGGATCATGATAACGGTCCGCCTTTCGGGCCCCGTTGCGGGAGTGTGCGCGGAGTTGACGCGGAGGTCGCCTCTGCAAGTTATCATAATGAAGCGGCGGGACTTGGCCACACTTCGCAGGAGGTGAAGAGGATGACCAAAGCCGACCTCGTTGAACAGGTCGCCGATGCGGTCGGACCGCGAGTCACCAAGAGGGTATGCGGGCTGGTGGTTGACGCCTTCCTCGATGCCGTGAAGGACGCGCTAGCGCGCGGCGACCGCATCGAGCTCCGGGGCTTCGGCACCTTCAAGGTGCGGCGTATCCGCGTAACTGCCGGGTGCTGCGTTCGCGCTTACTGTCCCTAGGGAGGTCAGAGTTACCGGGCGTGGCTCGTACTGACGACCACGACTGGATCATGATAACGGTCCGCCTTTCGGGCCCCGTTGCGGGAGTGTGCGCGGAGTTGACGCGGAGGTCGCCTCTGCAAGTTATCATAATGAAGCGGCGGGACTTGGCCACACTTCGCAGGAGGTGAAGAGGATGACCAAAGCCGACCTCGTTGAACAGGTCGCCGATGCGGTCGGACCGCGAGTCACCAAGAGGGTATGCGGGCTGGTGGTTGACGCCTTCCTCGATGCCGTGAAGGACGCGCTAGCGCGCGGCGACCGCATCGAGCTCCGGGGCTTCGGCACCTTCAAGGTGCGGCACCGCAAGTCCCGCACGGGCCGCAACCCGAGGACCGGCGAACCGGTCGAGGTTCCGGCCCGCGATGTGCCGGTCTTCAAGCCTTCGAGGCACCTCCGCAGCCGGGTGGACCGAGGCTCTGGCGTGTCTGGGGCGGAAGAGCCCTTGGAGGCCGTTCTCGAACCATAGTCTGGCCGCCGGTGAACACGGCTGGCTCGGAACACCTTACGGTGCCCAAGCAAGCCAGCCGACGCGACGTTAAACATCGCGGCCTGACAAGGGGAGGCTCCGCCCCCCTAGCGTCGTGTCCCAGAGATAGCTGTACATAGTCTCTGGATCTTCTGGAGGATGGAGTCTGCGGTGGCGGTCCACAAGAAGGGATGCGCGCCGGGGTTGTAGTTGTCGGTGAAGCGGAGGATCTTTTCCTTGAGTTGGGTGACCGAGGAGAAAGAGCCGCGGCGGATGGCTTTCTGGGTGATGATGTTGAACCAGATCTCGACCTGGTTGAGCCAGGAGGAGTAGGTGGGAGTGAAATGGATATGGTAGCGTGGCCGGGCGGCGAGCCAGCGCTTGACCTTGGCATGCTTGTGGGTGCTGTAGTTGTCGACGACGAGGTGGACGTCGAGGCCGGGAGGCACGCTGGCGTCGATGTGCTTGAGGAAGCTCAGGAACTCCTGGTGACGATGCCGCGGCTTGCACTGGGCGATGACCTGGCCGGTGGCCACGTCCAGGGCGGCAAAGAGGTTGGTGGTGCCGTGACGGATGTAGCCGTGCGTGACGCCTTCGACGTATCCGAGCCCGAGGGGCAGGAGAGGCTGGGTTCGCTCCAGCGCCCGAGTCTGGCTTTTCTCGTCGACGCAGAGCACCATCGCGTTGTCGGGCGGGTTGAGGTAGAGTCCGACGATATCGCGGACCTTCTCGGCGAAGAACGGATCGGTGGAGAGCTTGAAGTGCTTCTGCCGGTGAGGTTGGATGTTGAACGCTGTCCAGATGCGATGGACCGTGGACTTCGACACCCCCGTCGCGTCCGCCATGGAACGGCAACTCCAGTGCGTGCCGCCGCCGGGAGGCTCGGTCTCGAGCGTCCTCTGCAGCAGCACCATGACTGCGTCATCTTCGATGGACCGCGGCTTTCCCGGCCTGCGTTCGTCGTACAGGCCCATGAGGCCTTGGGTTCGGAACCGCTGGCGCCACTTGCCGACCGTTTGGCGGCTGGTACGGACCCTCTCGGCAACCGCCTTGTTGTCCAGGCCATCGGCGCACAGAAGCACGATCTCGGCACGGCGCACGAGCCCCGCGGGCAGGCTGCGCGAACGCACAAGCGACTCGAGTTCCTCACGGGCGCCCTCACTGACTTCGAGCGCCTTCAACGGACGTCCCCGGGGCATAGGTCTCTCCCTCGTTCGGGTGGATGAGGGATACGATACCCTATCTTCGTCATTATGTCAAGTTATTTACGGGACATAACACTAGGACGGCCGCTCGCCCGAGAAGCGGTGAGGAGCGCATTTCGAGTTCCTCCGCAGGGAGACACTGAGCGGGTACGGCGGGAATTGCGGCCGCCCTCGGCCATCGTTCCCGGAAGGCTGCGCAGGCGGCGCGATCACAAGATTGGCGCCCCAGCCCAGTCTCTGGCAACACTCACAGGCGGGGCCTATTCTTCAAGGCCTTCGCCCACCCACCACCTCCGGGACGGCGGGCGCGGGCCGCACGCTCCTCTATCGAATCCCGCCCACAATGTCCTTTCAACCCCTCGACGTCGCCGCCTTCGTCGGCTTCCTGCTCCTCGTGGTGGGCGTCTCGCTGTACGCCTCCCGCGGAAAGCACGACGCAAGCGACTACTTCCTGGCCGGGCGCAACCTGCCGTGGTGGCTGATCGGTTTCTCGCTGATCGCGTCCAACATCTCGACCGAGCACTTCGTCGGCATGGCGGGCCAGGGATACGATCTCGGCCTCGCCATCGCCAGCTACGAATGGATGGCGGCCGTGACGCTCGTCCTGGTCGGACTCTTCTTCCTGCCCCGCTTCCTGCAGGCGGGCATCTACACGATTCCGGAGTACCTGGAGTTCCGCTACGACGTGCGCACCCGCACCCTGATGGCGGGCTTCATCATGGCGGCGTACGTCCTCGTGGCGCTGGCGACGGTGCTCTATTCAGGAGCCCTCGCGCTCGAGTCCATCTTCGGGATCGACACGCTCCTGGGCATCTGGCTGATCGGCCTTCTGGCCGGTGGCTACACGATCTACGGGGGCCTGAAGGCGGTCGTGTGGTCCGATCTGATCCAGGGGATAGCGCTGTTGCTGGGCGGCATCCTGGTGACGGTGCTCGGCTTCCGCGCCATGGGCGGGATCGATCCGTTCCTCGAAGCCGCGGACGGCAAGCTGCACACGGTCCTTCCGTGGAATCACCCCGAAATGCCGTGGCTGGCGGTCTTCGTCGGCGGGCTCTGGATCCCGAACCTCTTCTACTGGGGACTGAACCAGTTCATCACCCAGCGCACGCTCGCGGCGCGCAGTCTGGCGGACGGGCAGCGCGGGATCTTCCTGGCCGGGTTCATCAAGCTGGGCATCCCGTTCATCATCGTCTTCCCCGGGATCATGGCCGCGGAACTGTTCGCCGACCAGGTGACGAACCCCGACCAGGCGTACCCGGTCATGATGCGCGAGCTGCTCCCCGCGGGGCTTACCGGCGCCATGTTCGCCGCGCTTTTCGGGGCCGTGATGAGCTCGCTCGACTCGATGCTGAACTCGGCCGCGACGATCTTCAGCGTGGATCTGTACAAGCGGCATCTGCGCCCGGAGGCGTCGGCGCGCCGGCTGATGACCGTGGGACGATGGACGACAGGGGCTCTGGTGCTGGTCGGATGCCTGTGGGCACCGGTGGTGGCCCGGGCGGGCAGCGTCTTCGAGTACATCCAGATGTTCTGGGGATTCATCTCGCCGGGGATCGTGGCGGCCTTCCTCTTCGGGCTGTTCGTGCCGCGGACGCCGCCGAAGGCCGCGTTCGGCGGAATGATCCTCGGGATTCCGGTCTATGGACTGCTGCTCTGGCAGTTCCCCGATGTTGCGTTCCTGCACCACATGGCCATCACTTTTCTTGTGATTTCGGCGTTCATGGTGAGCCTGACGTTACGTCAGGGTTTGGCCGAGCCCCGGGTGCTGCCGCGGTCGGCGGCCAAGGTGGACCTGACGCCGGCACCGGGGGCCAAGCTCTGGGCCGGAGGGGTGATCGCGGGGGCGGCGCTGTTGTATGCGATTTTCTGGTGACCTTCAAACCGAATGACATGGAGACGAGACCAATGACGACACGAAGCGCAACCCTGGGCATTCTGCTGCTGTTGGCTGGCGCAATGACGGGTCCGATCCAATCGGCCAGGGCTCAGGGACTCGCCCTCCCCGATCCGGTTCTCGAGGCCATCTGGACCGAGGCGATGGAGAACTCATCCTTCGAGCCCATGGCCCACGTGCTGCTCGACTCCATCGGGCCCCGGCTCACCGGCTCGCCGCAGATGGAGCGCGCCCAGGAATGGGCGGTCGCGATGCTGTCCAGCTGGGGGATAGAGGCCCGCACGGTGGCGTACGGCACCTGGGAGGGATGGGACCGGGGCACAAGCCATGTGGACCTGGTGTCCCCACGGGTGCGCTCGCTGGAAGGGCGCATTCTGGCGTGGAGCCCCGGGACGGGTGGCGAGCCGGTGGAAGGCGGTGTGGCCGTCCTGCCGCAGATGGGCTCGCCCGCGGACTGGGAGGCCTTTCTGGGGACGGTAGGCGGCAAATGGGTGATGTTCTCCTTCCCGCAACCCACCTGCCGCGCCGACGACCAGTGGCGCGAGTTCGCGCAGGATGGCTCGTTCGAGGCCATGGCCGAGGCGCGCGCGCAGGCGAACCGCGCCTGGAACCAGAGCCTGGCCGCCACCGGGTCGCAGGACGGTCGCCGGCGCGACCTGCACGCACAGATGGAGGAGGCGGGCGCACTCGGGATCGTGACGTCGCTCTGGCCGGGGTCGTACGGGACCACCCGCGTGTTCAATGCCTACAACCGCAACACACCCACCTTCGAGCTGGGTTGTGAGGACTACGGTCTGGTCCACCGCCTTGCCGCCAGTGGCCGCGAACCCGTGCTTCGGCTCACCGCGGAAGCGGAAAACCTGGGCGAGGTGCCGGTCGCGAACGTCATCGGGGAGATTCGGGGAACGGAGCTTCCCGACGAATATGTCATGCTCTCCGCACACTTCGATTCGTGGGAGGGCGGATCGGGAGCGACCGACAACGCGTCGGGCTCGCTCCTGATGCTCGAGACCATGCGAATCCTCGCCAGCGCCTATCCGAATCCGAAGCGCACGATTCTCATCGGGCTCTGGAACGGGGAAGAGCAGGGGCTGAACGGCTCGCGCGCCTTCACCGAGGACCATCCCGAGGTCGTGGAGGGGTTGCAGGTGCTCTTCAACCAGGATAACGGCACGGGGCGGGTCGTGAACATCTCCGCCCAGGGGTTTACCGGCGCGGGGGCGTCCCTTGCGACGTGGCTGTCACGAGTACCGGCGGAGGCATCCGGCAACGTCAACCTGAGGCTGCCGGGCAACCCGAGCGGCGGCGGATCGGACCATGCCTCCTTTGTTTGCCACGGCGCTCCCGGCATCAGCCTGGGCGCGCTGTCCTGGGACTACGGATCGCACACCTGGCATACCCACCGGGACACCTTCGACAAGCTCGTGTTCGACGACCTCAGGAACAACGCCGTGCTGGCGGCTTCGCTCGTCTACCTGGCCTCGGAGGACGATCAGCGGGTGAGCCGCGAGCGGCGCGAGGCGATCTCGGGGCCCGGCGGAACGACCCGGGGCTGGCCGGTCTGTCAGCCTGCGACGCGCAGTTCCCGGGACAGCGGGCGCATGTAGCTCGCGGCCCGGGCTCCCTAACCCACCGGCCTCACGATCTCGTACTGACTGGGCGGCTCCGCCCCCAGCAGGTGGCGCACGAAGTAGTCCCAGCGCCTGCGGATGAAGTAGGGCTCGTTCAGGCCGTGGGCTCGGTCAGGCGCCCAGACGAGGTCGAAGTCGCGGTTGGCCTTGATCAACTCGTCGATCACCTGGACGGTCATCGCGGGATGGACGTTGTCGTCCATGTCGCCGTGCATCAGCAGGAGCTTGCCTTCGAGGTTCGCGGCGTAGGTCTTGTTCGCTGAAGCTTCGAAGTTGTCGCTGCCGGTGGAATCGGCCCGCATCACGCCCTGGTACTTCTCGGCCCAGTAGATCTGGTAGCTCCGGTTGTCGTGGTTCCCGGCCCCGGAGACCGCCACCTTGAAGAACTCGGGGTAGCGCAGGATGGCGTCGGTGGAAGCGAACCCGCCGCCGGAGTGCCCGTAGATGCCCACGCGACCCAGATCGATGAACGGATAGCGGGCGGCGAGCTGCTTGATGACCGCGATGTGGTCCGGTATGCCGTTGTCGATGAAGTTGCCGTAGTAGCTGTCGTGGAACGCCTTGGAGCGGTGCGGCGTCCCCAGGTGATCGATCTGCACCACCACGAAGCCCATTTGAGCCAATGCGAAGTCCTCCCCGCCTCCCTTGAACTCCCAGGCGCCGACGCTGCCCACCTGGGGTCCCGGGTAGATGTGCGAGATGATCGGGTATTTGGCGTTCTCGTCCAGGTCGGGCGGCAGATAGAGCACGCCGTACAGATCGGTAATGCCGTCACGCGCCTTCGCGCTGAACACCTCGGCCGGGGTAAAGCCGATCTCCTCGAGGCCGGAGATGTCCGCCCGTTCCAGCTCCCGCACGACACGGCCGTCGACGGCGCTGCGCAGCACCGTGACCGGCGCCTCGTCAACGCGCGAGTACGTGTCCACGAAGTAGCCGCCGCTCGGCGAGAACACGATCTCGTGATTGGCGTCTTCGGGGGTGAGCAGCGTCAGGTTGGAGCCGTCGAACCCGACCCGGTACATGTGCGCGTGGTAGGGGTTGCGCCCCGGCTCCCGGCCACGCGCAACAAAATGGATGCGCTCGCGCGCTTCATCGACGTGGAGCACTTCGCCCACGACCCAGGGGCCGGAGGTGATCTGGTTCTTGAGGTTTCCGTTGCCGTCGAAGCGATAGAGATGCCCCCAGCCGTCTCGTTCCGACCACCAGATCACGTCGTCGCCGCTCTCGGACACGTACCACGAGGGGGTACCACCGCTCGACCCGCCGCCCCGGTGCCCCAGAGAGACGAAGGTTTGCGTGGAATCGCCCAGGATGACCCGTGACGTACCGGTCGCGGCGTCGATCTCCGCCAGGAACACCCGCTGGGACCCGCGCGTGAAGTAGTTGACGTGCAGCCTGGTACCGTCCGCGCTCCATGCCGAGTCCGGCGCGGAGCCCGCGAAGGAGAGCTGGTGAGGGGTCGGCGCCACCTCGACCCGGTGGTTGGCGACCGCACGCAGGGCCGCGCCGTCGCCGGAAGTCGGTCCGGCCTCCTCCAGCGCCACGATGTGAACGGTCGGCAGCGGGATCACCGAATCGCCCGGGAGCGCGTACGGCTGGGAGAAGTGACGGGGACGCTGTGGTGTGTACGAGATGTAGTGCATGTGCTCCACATCGCGCTCGTCTTCCCTCGACACGGCGATATGGCGGGAATCCGGGGACCAGGCGAGCGTGGGTGTGCGCGGCCCCGGGCCCTGGCGCAACTGGTTCGAGCTCGGCTCGTTGTAGCCGTAGGCGTAGTACTTCTCGCCGTCGGTCGTGAGCTGGATCGAATCGCCCCCGCCTGAGGGACGGACATACAGGTTGTACTCGTGAGAGAACGCCTCCCAGCGCCCGTCTGGCGATTCCGCGTAGGGCAGTTGCGATGGGAGCGTATCGCCGACCGTACATGCGTACTGCACGATGTCGCAGGTGAAGCGTCTGCTGTTGGTCGCGAACTCGATTTCGCTCTCGCTGCCGCCGAAGCGGAACATGCTGAAGGGAAGCTTGTCGGGCACGTAGCTGGTGTCGTTGGCCAGCGACATGGCCCCGGCGAGGCGGTAGTGGTCGAAGAGGGGCTCCCGGCTGCCCGCGGCCGGATCGACAAGGACGAACTCGTAGCCCGACCCGGTGTTGTTGCGGTACCAGAAGCGCTCGGTGTCGCCGGTCTCGAACCAGTTGGGAGTGACCTCGGCACCGGCGATGAGGCGCTCGGTGTTCCACGTCAGGAAGCGTTCGGCGCGGGAGTAGTCGACGGTCTGCGCGAGAGCCGGGGACGGGCCGGTCACGGCCGCAACGAGGGCCAGCGCCACGACGGCACGGGCGGGGGCAGCATGGGCGGGGCGTGCAGAAACGGGGTACCGCATGGGGGCCTCCAGAAGCAGCCAGGGATTCGCGGTCGTCAGGCGGGCGGATCGTGGATTCCGCCGTTACGGTAATACGCGACCTCGATCCCCGAGTCCAGTCGCACCATCGCACGGAAGGTGACCGTCGAGCCGTTCACGCCAATCGACGCGAAGGGATCCGGGGGCCAAGCTGTGGGCCGGAGGGGTGATCGCGGGGGCGCGGTGCGGTATGTGATTTTCTGGTGATGGCGGCGCGGAACTCGGGAACTGGAACGGCGGTGGCGGGTATGGGGTAACGCTGGTTTTTGGGTCTTGTCAGACCGAACGCCACTTCTTTCGGGAGATCGCCACTTGCACAAGCCACTTCATCTCAACAAGCCACTTGCACATCTCAACAAGCCACTTGCACATCTCAACAACAAGCGTCGCGCGATGGACACTGCTCGCGCCTTTGATGCTGGTCAGTTGTATCGATGGAACCACCGAGCCCGACCTTCCCCAACCGGCCGCAATCACAATCGTATCGGGCGACGACCAGATCCAGGGACGCGGACGTGACTTGCATGAGCCGGTGGTTGTGCGTGCCGAGGACTCGAATGCCGCGCCGATGGCCGGGGTAGTCCTGACCTTCACGCCGGGCCCCGACAACGGTTCGGTCAGCGTCTCCTCGGCCGAGACCGATGCGACTGGTACAGCGACTGTCGACTGGCAACTCGGCCAGGTTGGGGGCCCCCACACACTCACGGTTGCCGCCGCTGGCGGTGCCGTCAGTGTCAAGGTGACGGCCACCGCCCGCCCCGGGGACTTCGATATCCAGGTCGTAGCCGATACGAGCCTGACTACCGGACAGAGACACGCGGTACGGGCCGGAGTCGAGCGCTGGGCCCAGGTAATCGTCAACGACCTGCCTGATCTCCGCTTTGAACAGGGCCATATGCCCACCAATCACTGCAGATTCATCGAGGGACTGGAGATCGCACCGGGCGAGACGGTCGATGATGTATTGCTGTCATTCATGGTCCTTGACGTTTCCAGAGTTCTTCTGACCAGCGTCCTCTGCAACTGGAGAGACATCACGAACGAACCTTTACTGGTTAACATCACGATGTCCTCTGGGCTGC
Source organism: Longimicrobiales bacterium (assembly GCA_965206455.1). GTDB lineage: Bacteria > Gemmatimonadota > Gemmatimonadetes > Longimicrobiales > Gaopeijiaceae > Bin94. The sequence goes on from CBDBJS010000001.1 coordinate 409,110, forward strand.
TGGCGACCCTCGACGATCCCGCTCTCAGTAGCCTGGTAGCCCACCACACCGGACATCTGCTCGGGTTCGGCTGGCGTTGGGGAGCTCTCCTCCGAAACCCGTCACGTCATCATGGTGACGGTGCGGATACTCACTTCCCGGACCGGTCGTCCGTCGCCGCATTCGACGCCGCCGGCGGGGGCGCGTGGGCCGAAGGTAGTAAGGTTCCGGTAGAGAACTTCTGTCGATGGTCGCGCTCGGCTACGACGTGGACGTGAGCAAGGCGGATCCGTACACCGTCCCCGCCGCTGGCACCGCGCCGGTGATCGCAGGCCGCCATGTCCGAGGAGAACCCGGAAGCGTTGGGCTCATGGTCGATCCAATCGAGATCTTCGACGAGAATGGACGGCTGATCGGCATCACGTACAGGTAAGGCCTTGATCAGGCACGGTAGCGGCTGGAGTAGCAGCTACCCGAGGAGAACCCGGAAGCGTTAGGTTCATGCCCGATCCGGTCGAGATCTTTCGACAACAGGGCAACTTGGTCAGCATCGTCTACAAATAGGCGGTGCCCCGACGGGGCGCATTCGGTGAACCCATGTGGTTGAAGTGCCGTGAAACTTCCGCGGACCCAGCCACGGTCCTTTTCAGTGCCTGGATCCGTGCGCTGCTCATCCCTGCCGCGGCCTTGGCCTGTGGAGAGCCGACCGAACCGCTCCCCTACTGGGAAGACCCCGCGGTCTTCGCCGAGAACAAGGAAGCGCCGCGGGCTTCGTTCACACCGTTTGCGACGATTGCGGACGCGATAGAGGGTCGGCCCGAGGATTCGCCGTTCCGGATCAGCCTGAATGGCGCTTGGCAATTCCACTGGGTGCCCCGGCCCGATGAGCGGCCAAGGGACTTCTTCGAGGTGGATTTCGACGCGTCAGGGTGGGACGTCATCCCCGTTCCGAGCAACTGGGAGTTCGAGGGGTACGGCTACCCGGTCTACCGCGACGAGTTCTACTCCTTCCCGGTGAACCCGCCCTTCATCCCCCGCGAGGACAACCCGGTGGGGTCGTATCGGCGGACTTTCGAGGTTCCGGCGGACTGGGACGGGCGCGAGATCTTCCTGCACTTCGACGGGGTCTATTCGGCGTTCTTCGTGTGGGTGAACGGGGAGCGGATCGGGTACAGCGAGGGAAGCCGTACGGCGGCCGAATTCCGGGTCACGGAGGCGGTCCGGCCGGGGCGGAATGTGGTCGCGGTCGAGGTCTACCGCTGGAGCGATGGCAGCTACCTGGAGAGCCAGGATTTCTGGCGGGTCAGCGGGATCGACCGGGACGTGTACCTGGTCTCGATGCCGACGACGTACCTGCGCGACTACTTCGCTGAGGCGACACTCGACGACGGTTACGAGGACGGACTCCTGCGGCTGACGGTGAGCCTGGCCAATCGTGGGTTGGGGGAGGGCGGACCCCACGAGGTCCGCTACGAGTTGCTGGACCCTGACGGGCGTTCGGTGTTGCCGGAACCGCGTGTGCTGACGGTGGATGTGCCCGCGGGTGGCGAGGCCGCGGCGGTGGACAGCGTTTTGGTGCCTGAGCCGCTGCAATGGACTGCCGAGACGCCGGTGCTCTACAAGCTGGTCATGTCGCTCGTGGACTCCGAGGGGGAGGTGACCCAGGTCGTATCCGCGCGGGTCGGTTTCCGCCGGGTCGATATCATCGACGGCATCCTCACCGTGAACGGGCAGCCAATCGTGCTCCGGGGCGTGAACCGGCACGAGCACGACCCCGACCGGGCGCATGTGGTGGACGAGGAGTCGATGCTTGCAGACATCCGCCTGATGAAGCAGCTCAACATCAACGCGGTGCGCGCCGCCCACTACCCGAACGTGCCGCGCTGGTACGAGTTGACCGACGAGTACGGCCTCTACGTGGTGGACGAGGCGAACATCGAGTCGCACGGGATGGGCTTCGAGCCGGGGGTGACGCTGGCGGGACGCCCGGACTGGCTGGCTGCGCACATGGACCGCACGCGGAGGATGGTCGAGCGGGACAAGAACCACGCGTCGATCATCATCTGGTCGCTGGGGAACGAGGCGGGAGACGGGGAGAACTTCGACTCGACCGCGGCGTGGATTCGGGGGCGCGATCCCATCCGGCCGATCCTCTACGAGCCGTCGGAAGAGCGCGACAACATCGACATCGTGTCGCCGATGTACGTGCGGCCGTACTGGCTGGAGCGGTACGCGCGGTCGGGGTCGGAGAAGCCCTTCCTGCTGGTGGAATACGCGCACGCGATGGGCAACAGCGTGGGGAACCTCGCCGACTACTGGGAGGTGATCGACTCGAATCCGCAGCTGCAGGGCGGGTTCATCTGGGACTGGGTCGATCAGGCGATTCGAGCTACCGACGAGCAGGGCCGCGAATACTGGGCGTATGGGGGCGACTTCGGCCCTGCGGGAATGCGCAACGACGGGAACTTCCTGGTGAACGGACTGGTGTCCGCCGACCGGCAGTTGCATCCGCACGCGTGGGAGGTCAAGAAGGTGTACGAGCCGGTGCGAATCGGCGAGATCGATCTGGCCAGCGGGCAGATCGCGATCGAGAACCGGCGGGCCTTCACCGACCTGTCGGACCTCGTGGGTGCGTGGGAGATCCTGGCCGATGGCGCCGTGGCCGGATCCGGCAGGCTGCCGCGCATGAGTACCGCACCGGGCGGCACTGATACGCTGGCCCTGGATCTGCCGCCGATCGGCGGCGGCGGCGAGCCCGGCGTGGAATACCTTCTCAACGTGACCTTCCGCACTGGTGACGCCGCGCCGCTCGTTCCGGCAGGGCACGAGGTGGCGCGGGAGCAATTCCCCTTGCCGGTTCGGGTTCCGCTCGTACTTGGTGCGCCGGAAGGGGATTTGTCCGCCAAAACAGGGGCAAAGTGGCGGACAACGCGTCTGGATGGCCCGCTACGTACCCGCAACACCGCCGCGTTGGTCGAAATCGCCGGCGGCGACTTCACGCTCCGCTTCGACCGCGTCTCGGGTACGCTGGCTTCGCTGACCCTCCAGGGTCGCGAGCTCCTCCTCTCGGGCCCGGCGCCCAATTTCTGGCGCGCGCCCACCGACAACGACTACGGGAGCGGCTTCCCGGTGCGGTCGGGGGTCTGGCGGCTGGCTGGGCGTCCACCATCCCGCCACCTCGACTCCATGACCGTCTCCCAGGCGCCGGACGGCGCGCGCGTCACGGTCACCAGCCACTTCTCGCTGCGCTCGATCGGGGCGCGCTACACGCTGGAGCACGAAGTCTTCCCCGACGGCACGGCATCGATCTCCGCGCATCTCTCCCAAGTCGACGAGGACCTCCCGGAGATGCCCCGTTTCGGGACGATCCTCACGCTGCCGGAAGACCTCGATCAGGTCGAGTGGTACGGCCGCGGTCCCCACGAGAACTACTGGGACCGCCGCACGGGTGCCGCCGTCGGCCGCTACACGGCGCCCGCCTCGGAGCTGGCCCACCCCTACGTGCGCCCCCAGGAGACCGGCACCCGCACCGACACGCGCTGGGTGGCGGTCACCGACGGGTCCGGGACCGGGCTCCTCGTCACGGGCCTGCCCACCGTGTCCTTCTCGGCGCTGCCCTATACCATCGAGGATCTCGACGCGGGCGAGCAAAAGGCGCAGCGGCACTGGGCCGACCTGGTCCCGCGCGACGAGGTCACCCTCAGCGTCGACTACCGGCAGCAGGGCGTGGGCGGCGACGATTCCTGGGGCGCGGTGCCGCACCACGAGTACACGCTCTGGCCCGGCGAGATGGGGTTCCGCTTCCTGCTGCGGCCGCTCAGGCCGGGTGAGGATCCGGGACGGGTGGCGCGGACGGCGCTGCCGGACGAGGCGGCGGCCGACGCGGTGGCGGCGCGGTCCCTGGCGCTGGACAACTTCGGGGAGCGCAACCGGGTGGACCACCTCGCGCGGGGGCGGCCGGTTGAGGTGGAGCCCGCGGCGTCATCGCGGTATTCGGCCGCGGGCGACGCCGGGCTGGTGGACGGGATCAGGGGCTCGATCGATCGGCGCGGTGGACACTGGCAGGGCTACCGGGCCGACGAGATCACCGCCGTGATCGACCTGGGCGATGGTGAAGCGATCGAAGCCGTGAAGGTGGGTTTCCTGCAGCACCCGGGCTCGGGCGTGTACTTTCCGCGCCGCGTTGAGGTGGCGGTGAGCGAGGACGGGGAGACCTTCGGCCCCCCGAGTATGCACGAGGTGTGGGGGGTGGAGTCGGTGCGCGGGACTCGCGCGGATCCGCCGGAGGGAGGACGGATCTACGTCGAGGTCCCCGTGGTATCCCGCACGGCGCGCGCGCTGCGAATACGGATCGAGACCCTCGGTAACGTACCTGAAGGCTGGCCCTCTGCCGGCCAGACGGCGTGGACCTACGTGGACGAGGTCATCGTCCGCTAGCCCGGATCCCGTGCCGGCGCCGTAGCAGCCCGTGGAAGAAATCCCGCTGGCCGACAGGACCGGAACAGCGCCCGGCTGGCTCCTCGTAGGCGTCGAGGATGATGGTCGCATTACCGGCGCCCGCCCGCGACACGAAGCGGGTGAGACTGATGCCGCTCGGGTCCGGCTCATGATCGCAAACCGAACCCGCCCCTCACAGACCGTCCGCGCCGAAGTATTCTCGATGGAACAAGGCGACATTCTGGCGATCGAGGTCGGTGCGTCCCGCCAACCGGTCGGGACGGCGGACGGCCGCTACGTTCGGCGCACGATGGGCGGTGATGGAGTACGTTCGGACCCATGGGCGAATCACCCGGCGCGAGACGAAGGCACTGTGCGAGATCAAGTCCGCCCAGGCTACCCGTCTGCTCCGCCGGTTGGTGGACAAGGGAGAGTTGAAGATGCTCGGCCAGAAGCGCGGCACTTCGTACACGTCCGCCCGGCCGAATCCGACGACCTAGTCGAAAGATATGACCGGCGATCCATAGATATGTTCATGATCCATAAGCATTATGAACATCGTTCATTTCAGACACTGACCCGGCGCGGCGTCACCCCCATCCGCGCCACCCCTCCCATCGTCCGCTAAAGCGCACGCCGATTGGCCTCGGGAACATACGGACTACTGCCCGCATACGATGTATCAACTGCTTTGTCGTATTCAGAATCGTATTTCATACCGGTCAAGAGTCGACATCATGCCCGACAACGACGCTACCCCTTGTGCCCAGCCTGACACCCCGACACCTCTGAGCCTCTTTTCAGCACACTGGAAGGTACTCGTCCTGCTGGGCCTGACATCCTGCATAACTGAACCCGATGTCCCGCAACCGGCGGCGCTCGAAGTCGTTTCGGGCAACGATCAGATTCAGGGGCCGGGACGGAACCTCCACGAGCCGATCGTGGTCCGCGCTCTGGATGACATTGCCCAACCCATGGCCGGCGTGGAAATCGACTTCGTGCCGGGCCTCCGGAGGGGGGGCTTCGCAGAACCCCGATCAGCCGTCACGGACTCGACGGGAGAAGCGTCGGTCACGTGGGTGCTCGGCGATGTGCCGGGGCCGCAGTTCCTGACCGCGCAGGCCCGTGGTGCCAGCGTCGAGATTGCCGCCACCGTTCGCCCCGGCGACTTCGACATCCGGGTGGTCGTCGACACGTTGTTTGCGCCCGAACAGGAAGCCGCCATCCGCGCCGCCGCAGAACGCTGGGCCGCGGTGATCGTGGGTGATTTGCCCGACCAGCCGTCCCATGCTGGAAGGCTGGACGACGCACATCGTCGGGCATCTGATCGGCTTCGGATGGGCTTGGGGTGACATGCTCCAGAACCCGGTACGATTCAACGGTGCCGGTGCGGATACACACTTCCCGGACCCGCCGACGATAGCTGCTTTCGACGCGGCCGGAGGTGCCGACTGGATTGGGTCGAAGGTCCCCGTCGAGAATCGAGGCCCCGGCTCTAGCCCGGACATACACTGGAGGGAACCCGTCCTGGGCGACGAGCTCATGAGTGCCTATCTCCCGGAAAGCGGGCCTTTGAAGGATCTGAACGACCTGCCACTGAGTGCGATCTCGGTGCAGGCAATGGCGGCCATGGGCTACGAAGTCGACGTGGCGATGGCAGACCCGTACACGGTGTCATCCACAGGTGCACCAACCGCGCGAGCGATCCCGCACCGTAGTTTCGATCCCTGGGGCGACTTGGAGAAGGGTGCAGTCGAGATTCTCGACGAGTCGGGACGGCTGATCGGTGTAGTCTATCGCTGGTGACGGCCGGCATCTACTCTTCAGCACACCCGGACAGCTTTCCGCCCCCGCGAGGCCCAGAACCATGAAACCCTTCCCAACAACCGCCGCGCTAGCCGCACTCATTCTGCTCGGTTGCGCGCCAGCCGGCGACGACACTTCCCCGACAGCCGAATCGTCACCGGAGACCGTGGGATCACCCGCGGAGTCCGGTGCATCGTCCGACTCCCAAGCCGCGCACATGCCCACCGACGCCGACCGCACCGCCATCCTCGCCACCGTGCAGGCCCTGTTCGACGCATTGGCGGAGGGTGACGGCCAGATCCTGCGAGACATCATGCACCCGGATGTGCTCATGCACTCCGTGGAACGGGCCGGTGACGGCTCGCGCTCCAGCTCCACGTCTACGCGAGATCAGCTTATCGCGCGGCTGGAAGGGAGCGAGCAGATCCTCACCGAGCGCATGTGGGACCCGGAGGTGCGCATCAGCGGCGACCTGGCCATGGTCTGGACGCCGTACGACTTCTATGTGGGTGACGAACTCAGCCACTGCGGCGCCGACGCTCTTCTGCTCACCCGGTCGGGCGAAGATTCATGGCTGATCATCGCCCTGTCGTGGACACGGCTTCAGCCTCCGGTGTGCGAACTGCATCCGGACGGGCCGCCTGCCTGATGTAGTGCCAGCCTGAGGTAGGAGTTTGTCCGCCATTTTGCCCCTGATGTGGCGGACAAACGATCATCCCGGGCCGCCCTGAGGTCCAGGTTGCAACGAATTCAGCCGAATCACGCGAACGACCTGTATGCCCACCTCGTCGGTCTCGATATACGCCATGAGCCCGTTTGGCCCGAAAGCGCTGGGGATCCTGACTCCGTCGGCGGGCAGCGTGCCGACATAGCCGCCGTCCGGCGTCACGATGTCGGTGGGTCCCGGTCCGGTCCCGTCCTCCCCCGTCCTCTCGACCCAGATCCGATCCTCCCAGTCCACCGCGATGTTGGCGATGACCGGGACCTCGTCCGCGAAGGTCAGTTTGTCCACGCTCTCCCGCTCCACGCGGAAAATGCCCACGTTGCTCGGCACTTCCCGGGCACGGTACCGCTCCCGCTGCGCGTCCCTCATTGCCTCGGTCACCGCCAGCGGCGCGATAGGCCGCTCCACCACACCCACCACGCGACCGTCACGTGCGACCAGCTTGACCCGGTAGCCGATCGAGTCCACTACCGCCAGGCGACCGTCGGAGATTGCGTCGAAACTAAGGCGTGGTTCGAAGGCCCGGCCCGCCGAAAGCCGGGACGTTCCGTCGGAGGAGGGCCTCGCAGCATTCCTCCTCCCCGCATCTTCGTCCGGCAGCTTCCAGGCAGTGTAGAGAACTTCCGGTTCACCGTGCTCGATGGGAAACACCTCGATGGGTCGACCAGGGGGATCCAGTTGCGGCAACCCACGCTGGTACCGTTCGAGGTCGACCCGAAAGACGGTCGACACCAGACTGCCGTCCGGCAAGCTCTTCGCGTTGTACCTGGGCGAGCCGACATCCACGGCCGAGAGCGGCATCCTACGCACATGCTCCCCTCCGGGAGCGAAGACCTCGATGGCGCGCACGCTACCGACCACATACCCGCCGTCTCTGAAGACGTGGAGCGACGAGGGCGACCGGAGTTCCCCGGGTCCTTCGCCCGAGCCTCCTACCATGCGCACAAGGCTCCCGTCTGGAGCGAGCACCACGATTCGGTCCGCCCGCCTGTCGACAATGTGCGTGTTGCCCGCTCCATCGAAGGCGACATCCGAAAGCAGACCGAAGCTCTCCCAGTCCTCCCCCATGTACGCCCCGACGGTGTAGACATCCTCGGTCACCGCGGTCATCATGACGTCCGGACCCTCCAGGGTTCCCGGGGGACCGCTGGCACTCGGCCCGCCCGCGGAGTCGCCGCACGCGAGGGTGCCTCCCAGCGCCGTCGTGATCAGTAGTTGAATCCCGGTTCTCATCTCTGAATCCCCACAGGCTGCCCGAAGGACGGCGAAGGCGCCTCGTTCGAAGAGACGCTACCTTCGAACCTAACCCCCAAAATGAGAGCGGACATGACTCTGCGAACAGTCTGCATCACCGGCGCCATGGCGACCTGTTTTGCCTGTGGAGCGGAGCCGGGCCCACCGGAGGTGACGCTTGCGATCACCGGACAGGCGTTGATCAAACTGGACCCGCGCCTTGTCGCCGAGACTCCATTCGCGACGGTCCAACCGATCGTCGCATCCGCCGACGTCGCCTTCACCAACTTCGAGATGGCGGTGAATGGGGAGGCCAATCCCTGTGGCGTTCCGGCCGACTACGTAACCATCACGGGCAGTCCCGATATCCCCCGTTCGCTGCGTCCAGGCAATACGGATGCGCCCCACGCCGTGTCTCCGGTCGTGATGCAGTACCTGGCGGGGATGGGGTTCGACCTGATGTCGCTTGCAAACAACCATGCCTGGGACCTGGGCGAATGCGGTATCCGCGAAACCATCGCGGCCGCCCGGGAGAACGGGGTGGCAATCGCCGGCACCGGGACCACGATGCAAGCGGCCCTCGCTCCGGCCTATCTCGAGGCTGGCGGAATCACGTTTGCGCTGGTGGCGTCGACCACGAGCCGAGACGAACGCGAGCTGCTGCTGGACAACGTGAACGGGGTCTGGCTGGGCCACCAGGCGGATTGGGACCGAAACCTCGAAGCGGTCAGGGAGGCGGCCCCGAATGCCGACTTCGTCATCTACTATCAGCACCTGCAGCTGGATGGTGGCGATTTCGAGGGGGTGGGTCCGGGAGAGCAGAACGACGATGGTCACTATCCCGTGCCCAATCTCGAGGAATGGCAGGAGGGATTCGCCGAAGCGATCATCGACGCCGGTGCGGCGCTCTACCTGGGCGGTGGCCACCGGGGGTTCGACGGAGTCGAGTGGTACCGGGGGCGCCCGATCATACGTCAATTCGGCGGACTCGCCTATCACGCGATGCGCGACCCGGGGGGCTACCCCGGAGAATTCGCGTTCTGGGGCCTCATCGGTCTGCTGACCGTGGCGGGCGACCAGGTGACGGGGATGGAGTTCGTGCCCTTGGCTCTGAATGAAGGCGCCGAGTTGTTCGAGGCGGATGACCGTATCGAATTCCTGCGCAGACGGGGGATGTCGGAGGTTGCTACCGGGGTCATGGCGGATTCGATCCTGGGTCGATTCCGGGAGCTTTCGGAGGCTTATGGAACGCCGGTGGTCGTCAGGGATGGTCGGGGCTTTGTTCGTCCTCCGGCGCCGTAGGGAAGCACGGGCACCCCCTTCTCGGTGGCGTTTCCGTTCATGGTGCTCGAGAGCATGGGCAATGTCGTCGTGGTGCATTGTCTGTAGGGCTCGGAGTTCGTCGTCGTTTCCTGGTTGACGGATGTCGCGGCGACGGTGGTGTCGCGCACCTGCATCCCGGGCAGAAGGACCCCGTAGCGAGGCACGGTACTCTTCCAGGGGGACGACGCCAGTGGGAACGGTGTCGTCGCGATCGTCGTCTAACCGGAAAACATGTAGTCTATTATGGTCGACTGAGACTGACCAGTTCCTGGACGGCAACGCGGAAGTCCACCTTGAGGTTGTCGATGTCAACCCGGTGCGCTGTGAACCGACGACTGTGCGCCGAGTTGCCACCTACGTTCTTGACGTCAGAGAGTGCTCGCTTAGTCGCTCGGCTGAGATTCCAACCGGACTCGGCGCCAATTCGGCCGATTAGTCCGTTCAGCTGAAAGAAATCCCCGGACTCCGTCTGGATCTTCTTGGGCATCCCCTGTCCCTCGAATACTTCAATGATGAGGGTCTCGATGAGCCTGCGCATCATCACCGCACAAGCGTCGTACCAACCGCGTTCGTATGAGCCGTTTACCTGATGTGTGATGGTTTCCAGATACGGTCGGGTCCCCCGGACTACCGAGATTGGAAGCACCTGTTGCGTGACCGAGGCCGCCCCCGCCTCTGGTGGCAGCCGTAGCTTGCGGGTCTCGTCTGCCAGTCGCTTCAGGAAACCGAGGCCAGCCTTTGTAGCCTCGAGACTACCGCCCTTCATCGTCCCGTTGGTACAGGTGCTTTGCCATGCTCGCGAAGATCTGGTCGATCTGCTCCGGCGTCACGCTCGCATCGATTCGAATCTCGAGGTTGAGGCGCACCTCGGGCATCCCAAGCGATTCGGAATGTGCGGCCGACTGGGGCGGCACGCCCATTGCCGGTGACCCGGCGACAGTCGACGCCGCCTCTTGTAGGGGACCTGATACCGGACTCTTCGACTCGGACGTCGGTTCACTCGGAGCCTGCGAATCCGTACCGAGCGCTTTAGGGTCGACCTCTCCTTCAATGTCTGCTTCCTCTTGCTCGACGTCGCCGGGCGAATGCCCCAAGCCCGCGACGAGCCTGCTCAACGCTTCTCGATTGACCTCAAGTCGCGTGGGTTGACCGCGGCGGCCTATTACGTACTTGCCCAGCTCCGCTGCCTGGGCTAGACCCAAGAAGCAGGCGGCTTGGTTGCGGATCGTTCGCTCGTTGGTGGTGCCGAGATCCGATTGAACGTGATCGAACCAGTGGGCGGCGAGGTCACTTAGTGGCACGACCTCCAGATCACGATGATGTATCCACTCGGCCCCGATCTGGTAGGCGTGGATTTCCAAGACGACCTCGCCGAATACCTGACCACGCTCCTCTTCGGAAGCGCGGGCAAGTTGTCGTCCTCGAGAGGTTAGTCGAATTCGGTCGCTGTCCTGAATGATCAGTCCCCACGCTTTGTACGCCGCGACTTTACGGGAGTCCAAGACGTTTGGCGGAAGTGTTGCCTTAGCGTCCCCGAGCGTCGCGCCCGTTGCCTTGGTCTTCAAGTAGCCGACGACGGCAAGGGCATCCTCAGGTTTGGCCATGATCGGGAGCATCTCTTCTTCTCCTGTCTATTGGTTGGTAGAGACATGATAACCACGATAGATACGTCATGTATTGATACTCATCATTATGACGGTTATCTAGCTGTAGAATAATAGCTTGAGACGGTCGTGTCACCTAAAGGTGCGCCATACACGCCGTATGAAGTCCACAAGAAACCCATTCCTGGGTCTGAGGCGGCGCAAGTAGAGAAAGGCAGTCGCTGGGAATGGGTTTTGACTGGAGGACGTCATCCGACATCGACTCGTGGGCTCGTGAAACTCGATCTGTCCGTCGCCGACCTCGCCGAACACACGGTCGAGGTCGACGTGGTGGTAGGGCTCGGCAACCGCTGTTCGACGGCCCGTTTTAGCCGACCAAGCTCGCCACGGGCTGCGAGATCGCTCGCCAAGGGGTCGCGACGTGGACCATGTAACCTCTTCAACGATGGCCTTGAGTCTGGCCCACCAGATCACCGACCGGTAGATTCGGCTCATTCAGTACACCGCCCGCCAGGCCCGGAGGACCCATGGATCGCCCGTCCCCCCTCACTCGCCGCCATTTCCTGCACCTGTCCGGCACCGCCCTGGGCCTCTCCGCGACCTCCGCCTGCGCATCCTCCACGCCGTCTAGCAGCACAAGCGCCCGCACCTCAGCCGCCGGCGCAACAAGCGATCGCACCTACTCCCCCACGCGCTTCGACCCGTGGATCGAGCTCGACCGCGCCGCCTGGACCCACAACGTCCGTGAAGCTGCGCGGCTGGCAAACGGCCGTCCCATCCTCGCGGTCGTGAAAAACAACGGGTACGGCCTGGGCGACCGCGCCGTCGGGCCGCTCCTCGCCGACATGTCCCAGGTGGGCGGCATCGCCACCGTGCGCGTCGAGGAGGCCCTGGCCCTGCGTGAGGAGGGGGTCACCAAGCCCATCGTGGTCATGGCCGAGGGGTCCGAAGACGAGATCGAGGAGCTGGCAAGGCACGACGTGCTCCCCTCCGTTTGGTTGAACGATGCGCCCAGGCGGCTACAGAGCGTGTCCAGGCGACTGGGCCGTCCCGTACCCGTCCAGCTCTTCGTCGACACGGGGATGAACCGGGAGGGGATGCCCTTCACGCGCGCCCGCCGCTGGATCGAAGAGCTCGTCCAAAGCGAGTACGTCGACGTGAACGGCACCTACACCATGTTCTCCCACGACATGGACTTCGACCGGGAGCAGCTCGCGCGCTTCGAGGAACTCCTCGGTTGGGCGCGGGGGAAGAATCTACCCCTCGGTACCCTCCACGCTTCACCCACCTACGAGCTGTTCCACCTGCCCGAGGCGCACTACGACATGGTACGGCCCGGAAACGCGCTGTTCGGCAACTACCCCGGCGGCGAAGGGGCCAGGGACAAGGCCACGCTCAAGCCCGTGTTTCGCCTGAACACGCGGGTGGTACGGGTCGAGCACCTCGAGCCGGGCGACAGCGCCGGCTTCAGCCGCACCTTCATGCCCGACCGAGCCACCTGGGTGGCGCTGCTGCCGATCGGCCGCACGGACGGGTATCCGTCCGAGGCGAACGGGACCTGTGAGGTGCTCATCAACGACCGTCTGTACCCTGTCGCCGGAGGGGTCAACTCGGCCCACACCATCCTCGACATCGGTGAGGAGAAGACTGTCGAGGTCGGCGATGTCGCCACCCTCATCGGGCCCGATCACCCGGCCGTGCTGCCCCACACCGTCGCCGAACGCACGGGCCTCGGGTTCCTGCGCATCATCCAGGGCATGAACCCCCGGCTCCCGAGACGCGTGGTGTAGCGGCAGGTCGCGAATTGGTGAGCGCACGAACGCGGAATGTAGCCCGGGCCGGTGCCGGCTCCCTGTTGGCGGTAAGCGTCGTGGCAACACTGTTGGTCGCGGCGGACCCCCTGCCCAGGCACACCGATCGCCCCACACTCCAGCAATGTTGCCCCTACTACCCCTACGACGGCTCCCTCACCTTCGTCCGAATCCGCACCGCTTCGTACGGCGGCGGGTTCCGTCGTTGGGGGGGAGGTTGGGCCCACGACTACCCGGACGCCGATATCAACATTTCCGCGATCCTCCGGGAGCTGACGATGCTCGACACCCGCGAGCGCCCCATGGGCGGCAACGTCCTCACCTTCGACGATCCACGTCTCATGCAGTTCCCGGTCGCCTGCGTGTCGGAGCCCGACGAGTGGCGGGTCACCCCAAGCGAGGCGGAGGGCCTTCGCACCTATCTGATGAAGGGCGGCCTCGTCATCTTCGACGACTTTTTCGCCCACGAGATGGAGAACCTGGTTCGTCAGATGGGGTTCGTTTTTCCTGAATTACGCTTTCTACCCATCCAGGAAACACACCCGATCTGGGACTCGTTCTATCGCCTCGAACCGCTCTCCATCTACCTGGAAGGTCCCCGCAAGTACGGCAGGCCCGAGTTCTGGGGCCTCTACGAGAACAACGACAGGCATGGGCGGCTGCTGGCCATCGCCAATGCGGGTGCCGACGTCGGCGACTTGTGGGAGTGGGCCGCCGAGGGTTGGTATCCCGTCGACCCCACGAGCGAGGCGTTCCGAATCGGCGTGAACTACTACATCTACGCGGTCACCCACTAGGGTCAGGACGAATGGACCAGCCGGCCGCCCACGGCTCGAACACTCATCTACCAAAGGAGGCATTGATGTCAACTGGTACCCACCTTCATCCCGGCTCCGTCCGCAGCTTCAGCGGTCGGGCATTCGGGCGTCTCGCGCGGAGCGTCCTCCTCGCTGCTCTATTCACATTGCTGGGCATCCCCCCCGGCACCGCACAGATACAGCAGCACCTCGACCTCCGGGTCCCCATGCGCGACGGCGTCGAGTTGTCCGCCAACCTGTGGCTACCCGACGGCTCGGGGCCCCACCCGACGGTCCTCGTGCGAACGCCCTACATCAAGGCCAATGAACGGTATCCGCAACTCGGGAAGCAGTACGCCGATCGCGGGTACGCCTTCATTGTCCAGGACGCCCGCGGACGGGGGGACTCGGACGGGAGTTTCGACTTCTTCTTCGCCGACGCGGAGGACGGATTCGACACGATCGAGTGGATCGCCCGCCAGCCCTGGTCGAACGGACGGGTCGGCATGGTTGGCGGCTCCTACCTGGCGACGGTGCAATGGCTGGCGGCCCGGGCGGGCGCTCCGAACCTGGTCTGCATGATCCCCCAGGCGCCGGCCGCGGACTACTTCGACGAGCTTCCCTACATCGGCGGCGCATGGCTGATGAAGTGGTCGCTGGACTGGATCAACGGCACGTCCGGACGGACGGCTCAGGGGCCCGTCATGGGAGCCACCGATTGGGAGGCGGTATACGCCCACCGTCCACTCATCACCATGGACGACGCGATGGGCCGCGACATGCCCCTCTACAACGACTTCCTGAGCCACTCCACGAGGGATGCCTACTGGGACCGGATCCTTTTCGAGGACCAGGATTTCGCGGCGATCGACCTGCCCGTCCTCGTCTTCACCGGTTGGTTCGACGCCGATCAGCCGGGCACGATGCGCTACTGGAAGGGAATGCGTGACCACTCGCCAGGTGCAGGGAAGCAGCACATCATCATCGGTCCCTGGAACCACGGGCAGGCAATAAGCGGCGGCGACCTGAGCCTGGGCGAATTCCGTTTTACGCCGGAGTCCGTCGTTGACGTGCAGGCCGTCCATCTGGACTTCTTCGACTATTGCCTCGCCGGCAAGCGATCGACCCCGGAGCGACCCCGAGCGCGCGTGTACGTCATGGGGTCGAACGAATGGCGGGAGTTCGACGAGTATCCGCCCGCCGAGATGGAGCCGCAAAGCCTCTACCTGTCGAGCGGGGGCGCGGCGAACTCCCTGGCTGGAGACGGGCAGCTATCGTGGAACCCACCCGGCGAAGCACCGCCGGACCGGTATGCCTACGATCCGCAGAACCCCGTTCCGTCGGACATCGGTGGGGCCGCACAGGGGATCGACCAGCGGCCCATCGAAAGACGCCACGACGTCCTGGTCTACACGAGCGAGGTGCTCGATTCTCCCGTCGAGATCATCGGTGCGGTCGAGGCAATCATCCATGCCGCAACCGACGGCCTCGACACCGACTTCACCGCGAAGCTCGTGGACGTACACCCGGACGGACGGGCTCTCAAGCTCGGTTGGTGGGACGCCGCGGCGATTCGCGCCCGCTACCGGAACGGCTTCGAAGCGGAGGAGCTGCTCACCCCGGGACAGGAGGAGGAGTACCGCATCAAGCTCGGGCACATCGGGCACACGTTCCTGCCGGGTCATCGCATCCGGTTGGAGGTCTCCAGCAGCGCCTACCCCTTCTTCGCACCCAATCCGAACACCGGAAACCCGGTAGCCACGGACACGGAGTGGCGCGTTGCTCAGCAGACGGTCTTCCACGACGCCAGGCGACCGTCGCGTCTGGTCCTCCCGGTGATGCCCAGACGAGTGATTCCGTAGACGGGGCCAAGCCAGGGGCCGCGAGGGATTCTGGCCCACCAGACCATCGACCGGTAGATTCGCCTCATTCCGTTCACCACCCGCCAGGCCCGGAGGACCTATGGATCACCCACCCCTCCTCCCCCGGGCCGGTGCCGGCGCCCTGTTGACGGTAGGCGTCATGGCAACACTGTCGGTCGCGGCGGACCCCCTGCCCGGGCCCACCGCTCGCCCCACAGCCCAGCAATGTTGCCCCTATTACCCCTACGACGGCTCCCTCACTTTCGTCCGAATCCGCACCGCTTCGTACGGCCGCGGGTTCCGGGGCGGGGGAGGCTGGGCGCACGACTACCCGGACGCCGACATCAACATGTCCGCAATCCTCCGGGAGCTGACGATGCTCGACACCCGCGAGCGCCCCATGGGCGGCAACGTCCTCACCTTCGACGATCCGCGTCTCATGCAGTTCCCGGTCGCCTACGTGTCGGAGCCCGACGAGTGGCGGGTCACCGAGAGCGAGGCGGAGGGCCTTCGCACGTACCTGATGAAGGGCGGCCTCGTCATCTTCGACGACTTTTTCGTCCACGAGATGGAGAACCTCGTTCGTCAGATGGGGTTCGTTTTTCCTGAATTGCGCTTTCTACCCATTCAGGAAACACACCCGATCTGGGACTCGTTCTATCGCCTCGAGCCGCTCTCCATCTACCTGGAAGGTCCGCGCAAGTACGGCACGCCCGAGTTCTGGGGCCTCTACGAGAACAACGACAGGAATGGGCGCCTGCTGGCCATCGCCAATGCGGGTGCCGACGTCGGCGACTTGTGGGAGTGGGCCGCCGAGGGCTGGTATCCCGTCGACCCCACGAGCGAGGCGTTCCGAATCGGCGTGAACTACTTCATCTACGCGGTCACCCACTAGGGCCAAGGCGAAATGGACCAGCCGGGCGCCCACGGCTCGAACCCGATCGGACTGCTCGGCCTGGGCATCTACCTGCCCGAGCGCGTCATGACGAACGAGGAGTGGACGGAGTACGTCGACACTTCGGACGAGTGGATCGTGGCCCGCACGGGCATTCACAGGCGGCGAATCGCGGCGGACGACGAGAGCACGGCCGATTTGGCGCTGGCCGCGGCCCAGGCGGCTCTGGCGGACGGAGCCTTCGAGCCTGCGGACATCGACGAGATCGTCCTCGCGACCGACACGCCCGAGGTCTTCCTGCCGGACACCGCGGCGTACGTGCAGGCCCGTCTCGGCGTCGGCCACATCCCGTCCTACGACCTGGCCGGCAGCGGCTGCGCGGGCTTCGTCCTGGCGCTGGACATCGCGCGCTCACGGGCGCTTGCGGATGGCCGCCGGGTGCTCGTGATCGGGGTGGAACTCCTCACCCGGCTCATGAACTGGGAGGACCGCAACACCTGCGTGCTCTTTGGCGACGCGGCAGGTGCGGCGGTCGTCGGACGGGGACCGGGCGCGGTCGAGATCGTGGCCGCCACAGCGGGAACGGACGGCAGCAAGAGCGGCATCCTCGGGCTGGAGGCGGGAGGTACGCGCCTGCCCATCACCCTTGAGCGGGTCCGGCAAGGGCTCCACAAGGACATCGTGATGGAGGGACGGGAGGTCTTCCGCGAGGCCGTCAGCCGGATGAGCGCGGCGTCCCACCAGGTGCTGGAGAAGGCCGGCGTCTCCATCGAAGACGTGGCGCTCGTCGTACCGCATCAGGCCAACCTGCGCATTCTGAACGCTGTCACGAAGCGGCTGGGCATCCCCGCGGAGCGGGTCTTCGTCAACGTCCAGGAGTACGGCAACACAGGCTCGGCGTCCGTTCCCGTGGCCCTGTGGGAGGCCCGGGAGCAGGGGCGGATCAAGCCCGGTGACCTGGTCCTGCTGACGGCCTTCGGGGCCGGATTCCATTGGGCGGCGGCGCTGTTGCGGTTCTAGGGTCTGGCGAAAACGTTTCAGCTGAAACGCGCGAACCCTCGCGGTGACCAGTGAAATGCCGCTGCCCAGACTACCGATGGCCGCCGGGCTCAGTCTTGCTCGGCGATACCCGACAACTCGACTGGCGGCCGGTCGGGGAACCTCGCGATCAGCGAGAGGCTGCCGCCCATGGCCTCGACGGTCTTGCGGAGCGTCGAGAGCAGCAAATTGCTGCGCCGTTCGAGACGCGAGACACCGTCTTGGGTGATGCCGAGTTCGCGCGCAAGGGTGACCTGGGTGAGCCGCCGGGCCTTGCGGAGCTCGCGCAACGTCATCTCGCCGGCGATGAGCTCCGATGCGCGGTCTTCGACCCTACGCCGTCGCTCGGGATCGAGCCCCGCGATCACGTCGTCGACGTTCAGTGCCATCATCATTCTCCTTCGTTTACGAACCGGACACGGCCAGGATCGCGTCCTGCACCCCTTCTTGCAAAGCGTGGAACTCGGGCGCGAACTCCTCGGCGATCTCGACCGTCCACTTCATCGGACCAATATGTGTCTAGTGACATATGTACACAAGAACATTGTTCTGGGTTCCCTCATATCAGTCTGTGGCAACGTGTCAGGCTGGGAGTGTCACCGATGGCCGCTCGGCCGGTCGCGCGCCCACCCGGGTCCGCTCGGAGCTTCGGTCCGCTGTGCCGGAGCCCACGCGCGCTCGAAGAAGCGATCGATCGTGCTGACCACCCGCCCGGCGTGCGCGACCGGTGTGGCGCGTGGGATCGTCGGTGGCCCCCACGTCGGACCCGACTGCCACCGCACGCGCCTGAGCGCGACGGAGGCCCCACTCGACCGCCGCCCGCGCCTCCGTGGTCGCGTTCCCGTTCGCCGCAAGCGCCAGTAACTCGTCGACGACCACGCTCTGGACGACTCGCACCAGCGCCGCTTGCCCAGGGCCCGCGGGCCTGTCCCATGCGTCGTCCACCAATCGCGCCACGACTTCCTCCAGGCTCGGGAGAGACGGGTCACGGGCGTGGAAGGCGACGACGCGGGCGGTGCGGGCAGGCGCGAGGACGCCACCGACGATCTCGCTCACGAGCGTCGTGGCGGCTCCGATCTGATCGAAGGCCGGACCCGCGCGATTCGACCACGCGGGACCCCCTTCGACCCACCCGAAGGAACGAGGCGCCAGGATCTCGAGCACCGACTCCGGGATCGCGAGCTGCTCCGGGGCCAGCGCGTCGCTCAGGAGTGTCATCGCCCGACGCACCCGGTCCGCGGAGACGAGCTCCGTCACCGGCTCGACATCGCCGCGCACCCCGTACCGGTACTCCATCCCGCCAATCGACTTGATCGCGGCCTCGTAGGTGGCGCGGTGGTGGAAATAGACCGGCGCAAAGCGCTCCCGGAGCTTGTGCATCGGCTCGCCCGGCTCGATCGCACGCTCGTCGAAGGAATCGATCATGAAGCGCCGGACCTCGCCCACGCGCTCGAGTTCGTCGAGCACATCGCTCCCGTTGATCCACCAGGTTGCATCCGGGTGCGAATTGTCGGCACCGGCATCCGGATTCGTGATGAAGCGCCAGCCTCGTTCCTGGGCCTCGATGAGCATACCACTCAGGAAAGCCTCCTCACTCTGGCCTGAAGGCGGCGAGGCGTAGGCGTACCGGACCGCGAGCGTGTCGTACGCACCGGGGCCGGCACGGTAGGCTCCGGACATGTCGAGCCGTCCATCCCGCAGCTCGATCACGGGGGCGGGATAGTCCATGACCGACGCGTGTCCGTCGCTGACCGCGATGAAATTGTGGGCGAGCCCCAGTGTGTGCCCGATTTCGTGCGCCGAGTGCTGACGGCGGCGCATCATCACGAACTCCTCGCCGTCGACGCCCGGCGGCGCGCCGGCGTACCAGTCGCCGTCCACCCCGGCCGCGCCCGCGAAGGTGTTGTAGTTGGCAAGGGACCGGTACGAGTCCATCCGCACGGCAGCCTTGATGATCTCTCCCGTGCGGGGGTCGACGAACGAAGGCCCGATCGAAGAGCCCGCCTCGGTGCGGTGGACCCACTGGATCACATGGTAGCGGGCATCCATCGGATCCATGTCCGCGGGCATGTCCTCGATGCGGAAACCGTCGATGAACCCGGCGGCCTCGAAGACCTGGTTCCACCACACGCCGCCGACATGGAAGGCCGTGCGGTATGGCTCGGGCACGGCCGGATCGAGGTAGTAGACGATCGGGTCGACCGGCTCGCTCATCTCTGCCGAAGGGTCGGCCTTCACCAGCCGGTGGCGACGCGCCAGCGCCGTCTGGTAGTCGTCGTCGAAGGGCTTCCCGAAGTCGAAGTAACCGATGGCGAAAACCCCGATCCTGGGGTCGAAGCGCCGGGGCGTGTACCCATCATCGGGGAGCATCACCAGCGAGTGATGCTGCCGAAGCGTCATTGCCCTCCCGTCGGGTGCGTGGCGCCGGATTTCGCTGCCCGGACTCTCGCTCTCGAAGGTGAGGGACGCCTCCACCTCGGTGTTCTCCGGGAACGCCTTCGTCCGCGGGAGGAAGATGGCGCTACGGTTCGCATCCAACCGGTAGCTGCCCTGGTTCGCTCCCTGAAGCCGGGCCGCGACACCCACGACGTCACCGAGGAAAAACGCCGTCGCGTCGACAAGCGCTCGCCCGTTCTCCTCGGCGACCGCAGTGAACCCCGCGAGCGTCGAGGTCAGAAACGACTCCTCGACGGACCGCACGAGCGCTTCGGTCGGATCGGTTTCGACGCGGAAGCCCGGGTTGTCGAGAACGAGCATCACCTTCGGCCCGACCCGCTCGAAGTGCGCGAGATACGCACTCTGGATATTGCCTCGGTCGAGCCCCAGCGCGTTGGAGCCGACCCCGGTCGCGAGCGACGTGAGGTAGAGGAACTGCTCGTCCCAGCGTCCGACCTCGAGGAGGAGCCGGCCCCCGGCGTCATCCCAGTAGAGGGGGAAGTAGCCCGGCTGGGCGTCCATCCCCCGGGTGTACTCGGCTATCGTCGGAAGACCGCCGTTTGTCGCTGTCGCCTGGGTGGTGGCCGGCGTCGGCAGGGAGAGGAGGGCTACGGTAAGGAAAAGTGTGGTCGTGGACGCCGCGGTAAGCCGAGCGAGCAAGGGCAGGAGGGCGGATTTGGCTGGGCTCATGGGGCGACGTCCTTTTCGGGGTTGCGAAGGTCACTGGCGCGGATGATACGCCGTCACCTGCTCCGGCGCTTGCCGCGGTGAGGTGGGCCGGCCCGGCGGCGCCCCGCTCTCTGTGCGACGCGGGGTTTCATCGCGCGCTCCCAGGCTCTTCGACTAACCGCCCCCCGTCTCCGCGAACTCCCCCTCGTCGATGACGACAAATGTGGCCGTCGCCGTGGCCACCACTCTCCCGTCGGACGCGCGCGTCGCGATCCCCTCCAGTTCGACGAACTTGCGTCTGCGCGCGGTGGGTCGCCCCATCAGGTGGAGCGTCTCGCCCGGCGCGGCCGGTTCCCGGTAGCGGATCTCGCAGCGCGCCGTGTAGGCGCGGGCACCGCGCAGGTACAGCCAGTTGGCCATGACATCGTCCAGGGCGCTGTAGATCATGCCGCCATGCACAACCCCCGGGTAGCCGAGGTGGTTCTCGCCGGGCGTGAATTCGGAGACGCATGCGCCGTTTTCGAGGCGGAAGACGAGGTGCAGGCCGATGGGGTTGGCGGGACCGCAGACGAAGCAGGTGCGGGCGCTGCGAGCCCCCGAATCTCGCGCGCTCAACTGACGGCCCGCCTTCCCGGGACCTGCGGGATGGCGATCGGGTCCAGCCCCGCGGCTTCGAGCCGTTCGTTGAGGTCAGCCACCTCGTCCGAATACACGCCGCGCAGACGCGTGAAGGCCTGTTCCAGATCCGCCTCCAGGTCGCCCAGGCGCTCGATGAGCTGGTCGGTGGGACGGGCGTCGAGGTCTTCCCCGCGCTGAGAGCTGGCGGCGGTCATCACAAACCGCAGGTGGCTGCGTATCCGGGACGGGTTCGCGAAACCGGCGCCTCCCGGCTGGACGAGGACCTCCTCGACGCCGGCAAGGGCCGAATTTGCCCGCCGCGCCGCCTCGCGGATGGCGTCGTTGGATCCCTGCGCGTCGGCGGCACCTTCCGCGTCCGAGCGGACCTGCCGGAGCCCGCCCAGCGCCTCTTCGAGCGCTTCCAGCCGGTCCCGCGCGCGAATCAGGTAGCCAAACTGGGCTTGCAGGTCGGCGATGGTGATCTCCTCCTCCAGACGCGGGTCCATGAGGACCTCGAAGTCAGCGGAGGCGGTCCCTTCCGAAGCCTCGATCATCACCCGGTAACGGCCGGGCACCGCGCGAGCGGACGCGCCTCCGGCACCCTGCGGGTAGTCCAGGTTCCAGTTGAAGCGGTTGAGCCCCGAGCTGGCGTTCACCTCCGCGAAGGTGCGCACGAGGTCTCCGTCATCTTCGTGGATGCGAATCGACACCGGGGATTCACTGCTTGCCCCGGATCCGCTTGCGTCCTCCGGGCGACTGAAGTAGATGAGGGCGCCCTCGGGCGGGTTCATGGCCTTCATGTAGCGCGGAATCATGGCGCCGTAGACGTGATCCCGGACGTAGTGGCCGTCACGTTCCTGCGCGGCGGTGCGGTATGCGGCGCGCACCGGGTAGATGATCAGGCCGCCGGCTCGGACGTCCGCCCCGGCGACGACGACATGCCGGAGCGGCGTGATGTCGTCCAGGATCCAGAAGCCGCGACCCTGGGTCGCCACGACCAGGTCGCCCCGGTGGACCACCAGATCGGTGACGGGCGAAGGCGCAAGGTTCAGTTGCAGGGGCTGCCAGTTCCCGCCCGCGTCAAACGACACGAAGAGCCCGAACTCGGTGCCCGCGTAGAGGATACCCTCGCGTTCGGGATCCTCCCGCACGACACGGGTGGGATGATCGCGCGGGATGCCGTTCTCGCCGTCGGTGAGCAGGGTCCACGATGCGCCGAAGTCACGCGTCGCGTACACATACGGGCGAAAGTCGTCCACACGGTAGCGGTAGACGGCCAGGTAGGCTGTCCCCGGCCGGTGCGGCGACACCTCGATCCGGTTCACCGTACTCGGCTGCGGCAGCTCCGGCGGGGTCACATCCGTCCAGCTGGCCCCGCCGTCGCGGGTCAGATGCACCCGCCCGTCGTTCGAGCCCGTCCACAGGACACCGGCGTCGTGCGGTGACTCGGCGATCTGCAGCAGCGAGGAGTAGATCTCCACGCCGGTCACGTCGGCGGTGACGGGACCGCCTGCCTGCCCGAAGCGGGTCGTGTCGTTGCCGGTCAGATCGGGCGAAATGACCGTCCAGCTCCCGCCCTGGTCACGGCTGACCGCGACGTACTGGGACCCGTGATAGAGCATGTCGGGGTCATGGCGCGAGAAGAGAACGGGCGCATTCCACTGGATCCGGTAGCGGAGCTCACGTTCGGGCGCGCCGTCCTGGCGCTCGGGGTAGGGACGGATCTGACGGAACTGCTCGGTGCGGCGGTTGTACCGTGCGAGGCGTCCACCGAAGCACCCCGACACCACAATGGCCGGGTCGCGCGGATGCACGGTCACCGGTCCGGTCTCGCAGCCGCCGTGCGACTCCCAGTGCTGAAGCGAAATCCCCGTGCCCGTGGCCGCGCTCGGAAGCGACAGGGTCGAGTTGTCCTGCTGGGACCCGTACACGCGGTAGGGGAACTGATCGTCCACCGTCACGGAGTACATCTCGGCGGTGGGCTGGTTGAGCTGGGTGGACCAGGTGCGGCCGCCGTCCAGGGTCACGATCGCGCCACCGTCGTTCCCCTGAACCATCACATCCGGGTCGTCGGGCGAGATCCAGAGGTCGTGATGGTCCGAGTGGGGCATGGCAATGGTCGAAAAGGTCGCCCCGCCATCGGTGGAACGGTGGAAACCCCCACCAGCCACGTACACCACATCCGGGTCGGTCGGGTCGGCAAAGATGTTGTGGAAGTACCACGGACGACCCAGCAATCGTCCCTGGTCGTTGACCAGCGCCCAGCTGTCGCCCCCGTCGTCCGAGCGGTAGATGCCGGGCCCGGGATCGGCCTCGATGATCGCGTAGAGCCGCGACGGGTCGGACCCGGCCTGCGCGATGCCCAGTTTGCCGATCAGCCCGGCCGGGAGCCCACCCCCGAGCTTCTCCCAACTGTCGCCCCCGTTACGGGAGCGGTAGATCCCGCCTTCCCGCGCGCCCGAAATCATGGTCCAGGGCTTGCGCTCCCCGCGCCACATGGCCGCGAAGAGCTCGTCCGGGTCGTTTTCGTTCATCAGCAGCTCGATCGCGCCGGTCGAGTCGGAGACGAAGAGGACGTTCTCCCATGAGCGGCCACCGTCCCGGGTGCGGTAGACGCCCCGCTCGGGGTTCGGGCCGAAGGGGTGGCCTGTTGCCGCGAGGTACGCGACATCCGCGTTGTCGGGGTGGACGCGGATGCGCCCGATCTGTCCCGCCTCGCGGAGGCCCCAGATGGCGCCAGGTGGCGCCGTCGTCGTCGGACCGGTACACGCCCCGCCCGGTGGACACGTTGCCGCGGATGGCGTCGGAACCGGTGCCGACGTACAGGATGTCGGGGTCGGAGGGCGCCGCCGCGACAGCACCGATCGAGCCCACCGGGATGCTCAGCCCGGAGATGTTGGCCCACGCCTGGCCCGCGCTCTCGGTCTTCCAGACGCCGCCGCCGGTGGCTCCGAAGTAGAAGGTGTGAGGCTTGCCTCGCACACCGGTGACCGTGGTGACGCGGCCGCCTCGGAACGGGCCCAGCTCGCGGAATTGCAGCGCCTGAAGCTCCGCCGGTGGCACTAGCCAGTGAGCCGGGTCGGAGGGGTCGAGGGGCGGCGGGGGGGTTTGGGCTGAAGCAGGGCCGGCCGGCAGACAGATGGTGAACGCCAGAATGGCCGGCACCAGAACCCGCGCGAGGACGGCCGGCACAACCAACCCTGACGTTACGTCATGGTTTGTCACGATATGCTCCAATTCGCTGATCACTCATCCTTCCCACAACTCGTCAATGATCTCGTCTTCGGCGGCGCTGTGGAAGGTTACGGTCGCCCAGTCCTCATCCCTACCCGCCTCCGGGAAATGCCAGACACCCGGTGGAACGATGTCCCAGAAGCGAGAAGCAGCCGGGAAATCCGACGACACGGACGTGTGGGTCGCGAGCAACCCGGCTCCGGTCGGACCCGACGATCCGGACAAGCCGGCTTCCTGCGCACCCGGACTGTGGATCTCTCGCGCCGTCAGATGAAGGGCACTCCCACCCACCACCCCCTGGTGGATCCGGCCCCGACCCCGGTAGGAAACAAGACGCTGGACGCTGTTGGCGTGCCGTTCCGGTGCCGCCATGCAAGCGCCTCGCAGCAGCAGAAAGGCTCGGCACAGGCGGACCTGGTCCGTCCGGGACCCGGTCTCGTGGCCATCGATGCCCGGTAGTCCCTGCGGCAACGCACGGGCGAAGAGGTGGGTGGGGATCGCGCAGGTGGCGTGCGGCGCTTCCGGCCGGTCGCGCAACTCCGCCTCCAGCTCCACAAACGCGGCATCCAGCACGGCGCGCACCTCTTCCGCCGCGAAGACAAGATCGTGCAGCGCACGCAAGAGCGGCAGCGACCCGGACCCGGGCTTCACGCGGCCCTCTCCCTGGGAACCGCCCGCGCGCCGGCAGCCCCGGTGCGACTCCTGGAGTCACCCGCGCGCCAGCAGCCATCGGTGCTGCCCCAGGCGTCACCGGCGCACAAGGTCTCGCGTCATCCCGGCCGCCGTGAAGTTCGGCTCGACCCGCGGCCGGCACGGCTGGTATTCCAGCGAGCCGCACTCGGGAGGCGGCCCCGCCGCCACAATGCCTGGCACCACCGGCAACTCGAGACGGGACGGGTGCTCGGCCGAGTGGTACACCGTGTTGATGCCCGGAAGGTTGATCGGCATCGGCCCCCAATCCGTTGCGGGCGTGAAGTTGGGCGCCAGGATCACGAGTTCCAGGGTGTGCCCGGCGCGGAACACATGCCCCAGCTCCGGGAAGGAGACCACCATCTCGTACACCTGTCCCGGGACCAGTGGCTCGGCATGATCGTGGGGATGGTATGTCCAGTGCTCGGATGACCGGGACATGTCAATGGCACGGTGGGACGCGCGGAGGAATGTGCGCTGCAGGTACAGGGTCTCGCCGCCGGGACCGACATCGTGGAGCACCGCCATGAAATCGGTGTCGGCCTCTTCCGCACTGAAGTGAAGCACCAACCGGACCGCACCCAGCACCGGCACGTCCTCCTCGAGTGGAGGCGTCCGGTAGGTCAGGGAACCGAGGGGCGACGGCGGAACCGCGAACATGGCGTTGTTGCCGACCAGCTCCGTCCCCATCGGGTACACGTAGGTCAGCGGTCCGGTCTGGTCCGCTCCGAGCGCGTCGTCGCTCAACGTCCCGTCCGCCGCCAGATTGAAGCTGCGCCGCTCGGTCTCCGGAGGGGGCCAGCCCGAAAACGTCTCCACCCAGTTCGGCGTGAGCTCCCCATCGACCCTCCCCGTCTCGAAGAGCACCGACACCGGCGGTTCCTCGTCGATCCCGTTTTCGTCGCCCTTCAACCAACGGTCCATCCAGCGCAGCACCTGCTCAACCGCCAGGGAATTGCCACCTACACCGTGGCCGCCGTTCTGAAGGATCAGCTTCCGGGGACCGGTCAGCCTTTCGAACAACCGCGGACCGCCCATCGCCGTCTGTTGGTCCTGATACCCCTGGATGATCATCATGGGCACCTCGACCCGGTCCACATAGGTTTCGGTGGCCCTTCCCTTCCAGTACTCGTCATCGAACTCGTGCTGCTTGACCTCTTCGAAGGTCAGGGTCGGTGGCTCGTTGGCGTGGGTTTCCACGCACATGGTGTCACCATTGTCAGTACGCAAGGCCACACCGACGCCCTCGATCCAGGGCTGAGCCAGCTCCCCCCACCACGCTGCGAAGCCGACGTTGAACATCCCGCCGGGCCGGAATGCCTCCCGGTAGAGCGACGCCGTCAGTCCGCCCGCCGCGAGTGCCTTGAGGTGGGACGGCCGCTCGGCCCCGACCATCAGCTGCGTATGCCCCGGGTAGGAGACGCCGTACATCCCCACGTTGCCGTCACTCCACGGCCGTGTGCCCAGCCATTGGACCAGGGCGGCGCCGTCCTTTCCCTGTTGCGGGTGAAGGATGCTGAAGCTGTCGCCCTCGGAGCAGCCCGACCCGCGGACATTCGCGCCCACAACCGCGTACCCCCGCCTGACCGCCTGGAAGACCCAGCTTCCCGGCACAAGGTCGGCTCCCGAGCTGTCATAGGCGTCGTAGTCCAGGATGACAGGATACCGTCCATCCTCCGCTGGCCGGTAGGCTATGTACGCCAGCCGGACGCCATCGGGCATGGGCGCGTAGCCGATTTCCCGGAAGATTCCTTCCCTCTCTTCGTCACTCAGCAACCCGGCAGCGACGATTTCACCCATTGCTTCGCCCGCAGCCGCCACATCGCGCGCCTCTCCGCCCGGAGCCCCCTCACCCGGACTACACACGGTCGTCACCACGACCACAACGACACCGAGAAGAACCGTACACCTTCGCATGATCAACCTCCCCAGACCTGTTCATATACACGGAGCCAATTGGCCCCCATTGCCTTCTGTACCTCTTCATCGGTCCACCCCCGCCGACGGAGTCCATCGACGAGGTTCGGCAGCTCGGCAATACTCTCGAAGCCCCGCACAAATCGCCACGGTTCACTGACCATGTCCTCCGGAATGATCTCCCGGTTGATGCCGCCGCCGTAGGGAATGGGCATCCCGTCCACGAAATCGGTGCCCAACCCGACATGGTCCACGCCCACTCGCTGCTTGATATGGTCGTACTGGTCCACGTGCTCATCGATGCCCACATGGGGAACCGGCCCGGTGTTGCCCCGCCCGCGGACGTGGAAGTCGTTCACCGCCGTGATCCCGATGACCCCACCCGTCCCGGCGATCGCGTCGATCACGCGGTCGCTGATGCAGCGGGCGTTGTCGGCAATGGCGGCCACATTCGTGTGACTGCACACCACCGGCACGCCGTCGGAGATGGCGATTGCGTCGAGCGTGGTCCGCTCCCCGGTATGGCCGCCGACATCCAGAACCATGCGGAGGGAATGGATCTCTTCGACCAGGCGCTCGCCGGCGCGCGTCAGCCGCCCTTCGGGCTCCAGGCATCCGGAACCGAAGGGGTTGGTGACGTTGTAGCAGAGGCCGACCTGCCGGAGACCGATCTCCTGGAAGGCGCGTAGCGCGGTCGCGGTACTGCCGAGCGGCGAATTGAAGGACGACCCCAGCGCGCCCGCCGACTGCCAGCAAAAGACGTTCGAAATCAGATCGCGCGCGCGCGCCGACGTGATCTCGGCGACCGACCTGCCCAGAACGACCTCGTCTGCGTGGTCGTCGAAGAAGTGGAGCAGCGCGGCGAAGCTCGCCATGTCCGACGGGCCGCCCGCAACACCGCAGTGCACGCCGCCCTCCTGCATGCCCCGCAGGTGGGACAGACGCATCGCCCCGGCAAAGAGGCCCTCGACGACGATATCGGTGTCCTGGGGGGAGAAAGTGTCACGGGGGGAGCGGGCGTCCCGGCGAGGGGAAGCGTCCCGCGGCAGGGACACGGGATCGCCAGCCACGTTGTCACCCGGGCCGTCGCCGGTCACGCCGGTCACGCCAGGCCCGCCCGCCAGAAGCGACCCCGAAGCCGCTCCCGCCGCCGCCACACCCTTCACGAAATCACGCCGAATCATTGTGCCTCCTTCGCCAGGTGGGCCACGGCGCCGCCTCCCGGTTAAGCTTCGTCCTTGTCCGCGATGGCGTTTCGCGTCCCGCGCTCCCCCGCCCGGCCCCATATCGCGTCGAACATCGGCTCGGTCAGCTTCCCCGTGAAGGTATTCTGCTGACTGGGATGATACGACGCCAGCACGGCCACCGTCCCGAGATCGACTTCCACGCTGTGGCCGAAGGCGGGGCGCGGCCTGGGGATCGCGACGCCGCGCTCCGCGAGTGTCCGCAGCACAACGGAATAGGCGAACCCCCCGAGCGCTACGATGGTGTGAAGGCCATCCCAGAGGATCTCCACCTCTCGCCGCAGGAAGTCTGCACAGCGGTCGCGCTCCCCGGTCGTCGGCCGGTTGCCCGGCGGAGCGCAACGCACTCCAGCCGTGACGTACGCGCCCGTCAGCGCGAGCCCGTCGGCCCGATCCCGGCTCAGAGGCTGGTTGGCGAACCCGGCTTTGTGCATCGCGCGGTACAGCCAGTCCCCGGCCCGGTCACCCGTAAACATGCGCCCCGTGCGGTTCGCTCCGTGCGCGGCCGGGGCCAGTCCCACGACGAGCACGGACGCCTTCGGGTCACCGAATCCGGGAACCGGCCTGCCCCAATAGTCGTCCTCGCGGAACGCGGCGCGTTTCTCGCGCGAGACCTTCTCCCGCCATGCCACGAGGCGCGGGCACATCCGGCACCGCACAATCTCCTCGCGCAAACGGTGGAGGTTGTCCGTCACGTCGACTGCGAATCGGGGGCACCATCACCCTCGCAGTACGCCTGCACGGCATCCATGTCCGCCGCAATCGCCTTGGCGACGACACCCTTGATGAGCACCACCATCAGGCGCGACAGGATCCTGTACGGACGCGCGTCCATCACCATGTCAAGCCTCGTCCCGCCGCCCTCGCCCAACGGAGTCACCGTGAATACCGTGTCCCATACGGTCCCGCCCTCGTCCGATACCATGCGGACTCGCTCGTTCGTCACGAACTCGGTGACCTCGATTTCCGTGGTCGCTTCCTTGCCCCGCATCAGGCGTGTTTCCCGGAACCGGGCTCCCACGCCGACCTTCTGGTCGGTCAGGAACTCCACGCGCACCAGGTGCGGCACGGCCTCGCTGTAGTTGGAGATGTCGGACACGGTCGAAAAGACCACTTCGGGAGCGGCACCTATGGTCCGGCTCACGGTGGTTCGGGTCATCGTCACTCGCTCGTCATTTGGGTTCACCGCTGCCCCGCGCTTGCGCCGACGCGGGTCACTTGGGTAGATAACAGCGCCGTTCATCATACTGCTCCCCCCAGCCACGGTCCAACGATGTCCTCCACATACTTCACGCCCGCCACCTTCACCTTCCTCCGCAATCTCGCCGACAACAACAACCGCGACTGGTTTCAAGCACGGAAGTCGCGGTACGAGGACGACGTGAGGGACCCGGCGCTGTGCTTCATCGTCGACTTCGCGCCCCGCCTCAGGGAGATCAGCTCCCGCTTCCGGGCGGATCCCCGCGCGAACGGCGGCTCCATGTTCCGGATCTACCGCGATACACGCTTCTCGAAGGACAAGTCCCCCTACAAGACGCACACCGGCATCCAGTTCCGCCACGAGGCCGGCAAGGACGCCCACGCTCCCGGCTTCTACCTGCACATTCAGCCCGGAAGCTGCTTCGTGGGTTGCGGGACCTGGCGCCCTGGAGGCCCAGCCCTGCGGAAGATTCGCGAAGCGATCGACGAGGACCCGGCCGCCTGGAAGCAGGCCTCGCGGGACGGTCGGTTCACGGACAGTTTCGAGCTTGCCGGGGACTCCCTGATTCGGGCACCCAAGGGTTACGACCCGAGCCATCCCCTCATCGTGGACCTGCGCCGGAAGGACTTCATCGGGGTAGCGCACCTGAGCGCGGATGCACTCACATCGGACGACTTTCTCGACACCTTCGCCGGCTTGTGCCGGGACGCCGCCCCGTTCCAGAGGTGGCTGTGCCGGGCGATCGGGGTGCCGTTCTAGTTGACCAGCGTCGCCGAAATGATGTGGTCCAGCTCCGGGAAGTCCTCGTCGAGGTATTCGTTGCCTCTGGCCACGATGTTCTGATGAATGGGGCCGTTGCCCTGGGGCGCCAGGGCTCCATACCCCGAGTAGATCTGGTCGACGACATCCATGCCCTCGGTGACGGCGCCGAAGGGGGCGAAGCCCATCTCGTCGAGACGTGAATTGTCCACGAAGTTGATGAAGAGCTGGGTCGTGCGCGAGTCCGGCCCCCCCTTCGCGTACGTAATGGTTCCCCTGGTGTTGGACTCGACAACCGGATCATCCGCAATTTGCGCACGCGACCACTGGGCGTTGATCTGCGGCTCCCCGTGCATCCCGAACTGCGCCATGAACCCCTCCATCACACGGAAGAAGTGGACACCGTCGTAGTACCCGTTCTTGACGAGGTTGTAGAAGCGATCCGCACCGATGGGTGCCCACGCACGGGTAACTTCGACCACGAAGTCGCCCGTGCTCGTTTCAAAGCGAGCCTGGAAGGTCTCGGGCGCGGTCTCGACCAGTTCGGCGGGCCGGTACAGGGGGTTGTCGGCCGCGGGGTTGTCGGCCGCGGGGTTGTCGGCCGCGACATCTGCAGCGGCTTCGTTCTCGCTCCCGGCGTCTCCCCCACAGCCGGCGAACGCGAGAAGGGCCGCCGGCAACAGGGCCGTGAGCGGGTAGACGGCGGTGGAACAGCTCTTCGTCTTCATGGCTGTGTGGCCTTCCTGAAGCCCTCGGCGCTCGATCACGATGCGCTTGACCTCTCGTGGATTGATCGGTATGGCGAAGCCGGGAAGATAGACGGTCCGCGCTGCATGGGACAATGCGCCGCGCACGCAGCAGCCCGCACCCGAGCAGTCACCTCCCTCCCTCCCCGCCGGATGGCACCTACCCACACCCCACCGGGTACCATAGCTTTCAACCCTTGAATCAGCCTTTCCAGGACTCGACGATGAACCGGACTCTCCCGCCAGGATCCGTGTCGCGACCCACGGTGCGTGTTCGCGGACACTCCACGCGTCCGACGCAGCCGCGCCTATCCGTCGTCGCAGTCCTTCTCGCCCTCCTCACGGCTGCTTGCGGCGAAACAGCAGCCCCGACGCAGCCCACCGGCACGCCGAACCTGCCCCCCACCGCCGCCTTCACCATCGACGTCACGGAAGGTTCCGCCCCCCTCGAGGTGCGCTTCGACGGCAGCTCGTCCAGCGACCCCGACGGCACGATCGCAACCTATTCATGGGCGTTCGGGGACGGCGCCACCGGGTCGGGTCGGACCACCACCCACACCTACCCGGACGCGGGCTCCTACACCCCGCAACTCACCGTAACCGACGACCGGGGCGCGACCCACACGCAGCCGGGAAGCCCCATCACGGTGAACAGCCCGCCGGGCACCGGCGAGAACGTGATCTCGGGCGTGGTCTGGCACGACGCCGACGCCGATGGCGAGCGCGGCGATGATGAGGAAACGATTCCCGCCTTCGTCGTCTTCCTGGACGAGAATGGAGACGGGCTGCGGGACTCGACCGAGGTCGTCGCCGTGACCAACGACGACGGCGAATACACCTTCGAAGGACTCGACCACCGGCTCTCCTACACGGTCACCCAGGAACTCACACTGGGGTGGACCAACACCGCTCCGGGGTTGGCAGCGGCTTCAATGTCCGGGAACGGGATCCCCTCAGGCGTACTGTCTCAGCCCGTAGCCGCCGCCATCATCGGCGGCGAAGAGGCCGAGCCCGGCGAATTCCCGTTCCAGGTGGCGCTGGTGACCGCCACGAGCCGGTTCCAGTTCTGCGGCGGCACCTTCATTTCGGCCAGCTGGGTGATGACGGCCGCCCACTGCGTCGACGGGGGCACCGATCCGGACAACATCAAGGTGCTGGCGGGTGCCCACGACAAGACGCAGGACGGCGAACTCCTCGATGTCGAACGCATCTTCATCCATCCGGCCTACGGGGTCGGCGAGGGCTTCCCGAACGACATCGCCCTCCTGGAACTCGATGGCGAGTACATGTATCCCCGCGTCGAGCTGCTCACACCCGACCGCATCGAGATGTCGGCCCCGGGGACCATGGGGACGATGATCGGGTGGGGTTTGACCTCGGAAGGCGGCCCGTCGTCCGCCGTGCTCAAGAAGCTGGACGCGGAGATCATTTCCAACGCCGAGTGCCAGACCCACCTCAACGACAACATTCTGGACGTCACCATCTGTGCGGGGAAGCTGGGCTCGTCCGAATCCACCTGTAACGGAGACTCGGGCGGGCCGCTCATGGTGCCCTACAGGCAGCGGTGGATCCAGGTCGGTATCGTCAGCTTCGGCTCGAACATATGCTACCAGCCCACGGCGTTCGCGCGGGTCTCGGCGTTGGTCGACTACCCGCTCGGCAACGTACCGGTGGAGCTGTCGGGTTCGGTCGTCGTGGACTGGAGCGACGGAAGCAAGACGGCGGAGGCGAACTTCGGGAACTTCCGGTAGGCAGGGTCTTTCAGGTTCGGGCCATCAGCCCGCCCTGGCCAGGTAGCCGGGGGGAACCCGGCCCACTTGCGCCAACCCGCGCCCCGGGAACATGATTGAAAAACGGGACCCCAGGAAGGACGGATGGAATGAGGAAAAGAACCAGTAGCTCCCTGTCAAATGTGAAAGTCCGGCACCGGGCCCGGCTCCTTGCCGTGCTCGTGGCAACGGTCGGACTGCTCGGTTGCGAAGCCCTGATTCTCGAACGCGAGCCCGAGGGCGTTCACGTCGAAATCAACAGCTCGGATGTGAGCGACGTTGTGCTCGTCACGTCCCGTGTGTTTGTCGAGGTCGCGGACCCGGAATGCCCCACTGCCGGGTGCAATACAATCATTCATCTCGTTGACGCCGACACCAACGTGGTCTCCTTGCCCTTCGCCCAGTCCTATGTGTTCAATTCCCGCCTCCAATTCTTCGCCGAGACCTACCCTGAAGCGTTGGTTCCGGCGACTCTTTCCATGAAGGTGTTTCTGGATGACAAGGAGTGGTACAACGACTCCCGGCTACTTGTCACCGAGAACGCCGACGGCGAACGGGAGACCCTCAGATTCGTCTACCGATATCGCAACCTCACGCCGTCGGGCGGTTAGCGGCACGGCCGGGAGGGTACGGCGATCCGGTGGTTCGTCGCTTCAGGAGTTGCGCCAACGCTTGCGGTTCTGCTCCTGGGTTGTAGCCCGCCACCGTTCACCGAGACGGAGCCGGGGTTGCCGCTTCCCGGCCTGCACCAGGCCGAAATCGAAGCATTCGGCGCCGGGAAGGCTCTCTTCAACCGGCCCTTCACTCCCGAGAACGGCCTGGGACCA
Organism: Longimicrobiales bacterium; assembly: GCA_965206455.1. Lineage (GTDB taxonomy): Bacteria > Gemmatimonadota > Gemmatimonadetes > Longimicrobiales > Gaopeijiaceae > Bin94. The sequence goes on from CBDBJS010000001.1 coordinate 442,729, forward strand.
CTCTTCAACCAGGACCGCTGCGGCTCCTGTCACGACCTGCCTACCAGCGGCGGCCACGGAGCCGAGCCGGTCACCAAGGTGAGCCGATTCGATCCCGCCGAGGGCTGCAGCACACTGCCGGACCAGGGCGGTGACCTGCTCCAGTCGGTCGTCATCGAATCGGCGAGAGAGATCGGCTTGATGCCGGAGGGGATCCCTCCGGGCGCCACTGCGATCTCCGAGATCCGGGCTCCCGCCGTGTACGGCCTGGGGTTGGTCGCACAGATCCCGGAGGACGAGATCATCGGTCGGGCCGATCCCGATGACGCAGATGGCGACGGCATCTCCGGCCGCCCGAACCTGAGCGCCGACGGGCAGGCTGGCCGCTTCGGGCGGAGAGCACAACACACCACGCTCGAAGGCTTCATCGAGGAGGCCATCCGCCTCGAGATGGGGATTACGACACCGGCTCACCCGGAGGAATTGGCCCGCAATGGGGTTCCCCTGCCCGAAGGCGTCGATATGGTCCCCGATCCCGAAGTCGGCGCAAGCGAGCTACAACTCCTCGTCGAATACATACGCTTTCTGGCTCCGCCACAGGCTATTCTACCCGACGACCCCGAAGTTCGAGCCGACATCGAAGAAGGTGTGAAGATCTTCGCTTTCATGGGATGCGACGTGTGCCACACGCCCTCGTTCACGACCTCTGCAAGCGAGTCACCAGCACTCGACCGAAAGCGATTCCGCCTCTACTCCGACCTGCTGCTCCACGACATGGGCCCCGAGCTGGCCGACATATGCTCCCCGGGCACGACCCCTTCGGAGTGGAAGACCGCGCGGCTCGTAGGACTCGGTCACCGCTCGGAGTTCCTTCACAATGGACGGGCACAGCGTATCTCGGACGCGATTCTGCTCCACGGCGGGGAGGCGGCAGCCGCGCGCGATGTCTTCAGGCGGCTGACCGATCAGGCCCGAGACCAGGTTCTGGCTTTCCTGCGGTCGCTGTAGCCGGAGCAACACTTCCGGCTCAGTCCAGTCCGCACTCCCCTTTTTGCCCAAAAACTCACGCCGACCCGATGCAGAATGGGCGCGACCCCCGTCAAGGGAGCCGCGCCCATTCACCCAAGTACTACGGGCAGGTCATTGTATCCAGACCATCACGCCCTGGGTATGCACCTCTGGCTAAGGTCGTCGTCGATGTTCGGGTTGTAGGTCGGCTCAGTCGAGGTCATCGGCCACTTGGTGGGTCGGCCGGCAGCCACGCGGTCCGGGTCGTTGAGCTCTTCGAACACCTGGCGCACGAGACCATTCCTGTGAAGGTCGATCAAGCGCTGACCCTCCATGAAATGTTCGGCGAAGCGCTCCCACAGGACGATCTTGCCCATCGTTTCGGGGTCGCCCGGCACTTCATGCCCGGGCAGGCCAACCGCCGCCCGCAACTCGTTCAGGATCGCCGTGGCGCCGGCAAAGTCGCCGCTCCGCGCAGTCGCTTCGGCAATGATCAGCCGCATGCCATCCGAATGCAGCATGGCGATGTCGTCCGTATCGTCAACGTACTTCCACTGGCTGTGATGAGGCGTCTCGTTGTCGGTCGCGATTTCGCCGTCGAAGTACACGGGAATACGCATGTCGGGCATCCCGCTCAAGGGATCGTTCATGAATCCCGACTCATCGCTCTTGTCGATCATCGGCCACCACTTGTACATGAGACCAGCGGCCTCGTTGTTGTTCTTGGTGGTGAGCTGAACGATCGAGTTGGTGCTCTGCACGTTGAATATGGCGTCGTACGAAAAGCCCGCCGGAATTGCCGAGGCGTCCGCTACCGCCCCGGCCCAGTCACCCTGCAGCATACGGGACTGTGCCCTGCCCGCCTGCGCCGCCATTGCGTATTCGGGTCGACCCGCTGACTGGGACGTCGCCATGGCGTCGGTGAGCTTGCGTTCGGCCTGCGCCAACATCTGCATGTCGGTCATCAGTTCACCGGTCGGCCCGCCCACCGACTCGCAGGCGGTCATGCCGAGGAGCATGTCCGCGAGCCCCCCTCCCAGCCTGGCCTGTGCGGTCAGCGGACTGCTCGCCGCCTCGGCATCGCCCATGACGCGCTTGAAGCGTTCCTCGGCGTCCACCGCGAACCACTGGGCCCTCAGCCACGAGTTCTGCTCTCCGGCCGTGGCGTTGCTGTTGTAGTCGGTGCGGCCGTGGTCGGGATCGTCGTAGCCGCTCCAGGTACCCGTGTGCTGGTAGACATCGGCCAGAAGTGCCTGGTCGATCACCCAGCTGTCGAAAATCTCATGGATTGCCCCCTCCACGCCGTTCGCAACGGCGGGAAGCGCATCGTCCAGGTCTGTGGCGGTGTACCGCCCGGGGTCGGCGACCGTCAGGAGGTTGTCACACGCACCAAGGGCCAGGACCGTGGCGGCAACCGCCATCGCACCCTTCATTCTTGACATGTCCATGTTCGGCCTCCCCCCTAGAATCTGGTCTTGAAGGACAGCATGAACTTCCTCGGCTGCGGTACGCCCAGGAAGGGGGAGGTGCTGAAGTCATCTCCGCCTCGGTACTGCTGATTCGGGTCCGGGCAGTGGCAGTCATCCCACCAGTGGACATTGTAGCCCGCCAAGGTCAGGGATGAACGGCCCAGGCCGATGGCGCTCATCAGGTCTGCGGGCAGTGCATAGTTGACGGACACTTCCTGCAGACGGATGTGGTCGCGCTTGTCGACCGGGTAGACGAGCCTGAAGCGGTCCAGGAGAGAATCGCTGGCCGGCGTCGCGGAGCCGTCGGAGGCAAGGAGCTCGAGGTACTCGTCGTACGCCAGCTGGCGGACACCGTAACCCCGGTCCGAGTTGCTCATCACCGCGCCCCACTCACCCCGGAACTGGACGGCGACGCGCAACGACTGGCCGATCGCGAAGTCGTTGCTAAAAGACGCCAGTGTGCTCGGCTGCTCGTTGCCCGCATACGTGTTGAAACTCGATCGCGTATGCCTGCGCGTGGTCGGATCCCAGCCAGTGATCACGCGGGTTCTCCGCTCGAAACGGGGAAGACCTACCCAGTTTCCACCGAGCCGCATGTAGTGGTCCCAGCGAATCAAGCTGCCGTCTTCTCCGTATACCGGCAGAGAATCCGCGAACGCCGCTTCGCCGAGGTCCAGGATCTCGTTGTGGATCCATTCAAAGTTGACCCCAGCGGACCAGCGGAAGGTGCTGCGGTCCATGAGGGTGGTGTTCATCGCCACCTCGATACCCTTGTTCAGGATCGATCCGGCGTTCTGACGCTTGGACGAGCTGAAGCCTTCACTCGGCGGCAGCGGGATACCCAGGAGGGCGTTTCTTGTGGTGGCATGCCAGTACGTCGCGTCTATGCCGATCCGGTTGTTCCACAGTCCCAACTCCACGCCACCCTCATACTCGATCTTCTGCTCGGGCTCGATCACGTCGTTCCCGGGGTTGTTCGGCCGGACACCGGCCAGATCGTCCAGAACCGTGTTGGGCGTGTAGGTCTGGAACTGGTCAAACGCCCCGGGCGCCTTCCCGGCCATTCCGACTGCGGCACGCACCTTGGCACTGCTGACAAGGCCGGGGAGCATGCTCTCGCTGAGGTTGTAGGCCACGTCGGCCTTCGGATACACCTGGAAGCCGTAGTTCGCGCCGAAAGCGCTGTTTCCGTCCATGCGCACGGCGGCGGTGATGAAGAGGTTGTCGAAGTCGAAGCGATTCTGAACGAATGCACCGAGGTTGATATCCTCCGAGAACTGCTCTCCGCCGAAGGTCAGGGCCGCGCCGCTCACGGTCGTCACGCCCTCGCCGGCGAAGCCCCTTCCGGTCGCCATCGAACGGGACTCGATGTCCCAGTATCCCTGGCTGCCGAAGGCGAGGTTGCCGTTCAGTCCGGCCGCCCAGTCCGGCAGGGTGTAATCCAGGTTGCCGACGTACTCGGCCGTGAAGCTGCGGGCGTTGCGGTATCCGATGTTCCGCTCGCCCTGTCTGCCGATGTAGGTGTAGTTGCGGCCGAAGGGGAGGTACCGCGTCTTCTGGTCGTTCACCGCATCCAGACCGAGGGTGGCCCTGTGGCTGAAGTTCGGGAGCGGGTTGTAGTTCACCGTAATCGCACCCGTCCACCGGTCCGCGTCCGCATAGGTGCTGATGGCCTGCGCGTCGGCCACGTTCACGTCGAGGCCGCCGCCGTAGGGCTCTTCGGCTGTCGCGTTGTTGGGGTTAGTGAGAAGGGCGTTGGTGTAGATCCCGAGCCAGTTGTTCCCGGACTGGAGCGAATAGATCCGGTTCCTGACGTACCCGGAGGTTATGCCGACGGTGAGGTTCTCGCCGGCCGTCCAGTTCAGGTTGAGGCGAAGGTTCGCCTTCTTCTGGTCGTTCGGCTTGAGCGAGCCCTCCTCGAAGGAGAAGCCACCGGAGACGAAGTAGGTGATCTCTTCGCCACCGCCATCGACCGTCATGTTGTACGAGTTGACGAGCCCGTTTTCGATCAGGCTCTGGTTGGGATCCAACGCAACGGTTCCGTCCGGTCCCGTGAAGTTGCCTCGGAGCGAGGTCGGGAAGTTCTCCCGGTGCCGGTTGAAGCCGGTGTTGACCGTGAGGGCGAAGTTGGCCGGGCTGTTGCTGCGGCCGCGCTTGGTGAAGATCTGGATCACGCCGCCGGACGCCTCCGAACCGTAGAGGGTCGAGGCCGCCGGTCCCTTGAGGACCTCGACGCGATCGATCTCATCCGGGCTCAGGTCCGAGAGCCGGTCTTCGCCGGCACCGCCGCTGAAGGCGCAACAGGTCGTCGACGCGCCGGCAGAGCTGCCCCACTCCCGCTGCCGGGCATCCACCCGAACACCGTCAATGTAGATGACGGGCCGCTGGCCGAGGCTGAACGAGTCGGTGCCGCGGATTCTCAGCTCGCGGCCGGCGCCCACGCCGCCCACCGTGCCGATGGACCGTACACCCGGGATGCGGCCCTCGAGGGCCTGGCTGAAGCTCGAAAGCGGGGTCACCTCCGCGATGTCGGTCACGTTCAGCGACGCCGCCGATGTACCCAGCTTGCGCCGCTCGACGGCACCGGCCGTCCCCGTGACGATCAGTTCGTCCATGGCGACCGCCGAGATTTCCAGGGCGAATTCCACCGTGGCCGCTCCGCCCGCCGGGACACTGACTTCCTGGGTCTCCGTGCCGTACCCGACATAGACTGCCCGTACGGTGTAGGATCCGGCAGGTACGCCGTTGACCAGGAAACGGCCATCGGCGTTCGTCAGCCCGCCAAGATTCGTGTCCACGATCGAGACCTGGACGCCGTTGATCGGCTGCCCTGTGGTCGCTGCAGTGACCTGCCCGGTGACGGTTCCGTCCTGCGCGGCCACCTGGGCCGGCCAGACGAACGCCACCGCGGCTACCGCGGCCAGGAGAGAGAGTGCTCTCACTCCTCTGAGGGGGTTGTAGCGTTGGGTCATGTCGCCTCTCCTTTAGAGGTTGGTGACTACCGACGGACGACCGGCCGAGATGCCGGTCCCCGTCTCGTTACCGCTAGCCTATCCACGGTAATGTCCAGTATACAGATCATCCATAGTAATGTGGGTAGGTGCCAAGCGGCAAGCAAATCGTAAGGTGGGCACCCGCCAGGGCCGCAAGCAAGTCGCCCTGCCGCCCCCCACCCGGGGCCATGCAGCCGCGTCAGAACACGTCCTCCAGACCCTGTTCCACACGTTCGGCGAGGCTCGTCACGGCATGGGCAAGGATCCTCGTTCGTTCGCTCCGTATCAGATAGGGGTCCATCTCCGCCCCGTCGTCGCGCAGGATCTCCACGAACCCGAGGGTCGCGCCTCTGGCGTCCATGTAGTCCACGCGCAGCAGGGGCCTCAACGTTCCGGGGGCGGGATCGGCGCCGTACCCCCCGATCGCCAGCTGGCCGACGCGCTGCATGAAATTCGCGAACGCCTCGTCGGGCTGGCCGCCATCGACCGGGGTCCATGATCCCGACTCGTCACGCGCCATCGCCCGCTCCCCGCCGGACGACGTCACCCGCACCGTCGCGACGTCACCATCGGCGAAGAGGTGCAGAAAGCGTTCCCGAAGCGCGCCTTCGCCGATCCGGAGCGGATTCACGATGTCGTTCGCGACGACGTATCCGGTCCCCGTCGCGGGCTCCAGGACGTAACGATCCGGACTCCCGAAGATCGAGTCTCCCAGCGCCAGCTCCCTCTGCCCGTCGCGGAAGGTGACCGTTATGCGCTCATCCAGCTCGTCAAGGCCGAACTGCGTGATCATCTCGGGGGACATCACCCCCAGATCGCGGATGACCCTGAGGCTCGCCAGACGGCCGACCAGCGTGTGTCCGGGCGCTCCCACCGGAAACTCCAGGGTATCCGGGTCTTCCGCGCCCTCGATCTCGATGGCCCAGAGGAAGGATCCGTCATCGTCCGTCCGGCGCTGGATCCGGACATCCATGACGGGAGACCGGTAGTGGACCGCGACGACATCGGTGGTGTCCCGTTCCCAGGCCAGCGCCAGCCCCCTGTCCGCCTCCGGCACCGTGTCGCGGTTCCAGGTCAGGAGCGCGGCGATCACCGCCACGATGAAGAGCGCGCCGTGCATCTTCACGCCCTTCATGCCGCCTCCACGTTGGCCCGCCGGACGTACAGGTTGGCGACGCCCAGCCCAAGGACCAGTGCCGGTGCCCCGAAGATGATCGCGTAGAACCACACGATGTTCTCGGAGCGGGTGTGGACGATGGGTATGTCTTCCTCGGACACGACCTCTCCCGAAAAGGCCTCCTCCTGGCCCAGCCAGCGGATCCCGTCGGCGACCAGAGATGCCTGCAGCTGCGAGCTGGTGAGGATTCTGTCCTCGAAGATCTGCGCGTCCGCGTACACGAGCGCGCGCATTGAGGCGGTCTCGGCGATCCGTTCGATCGCGGCCGCCAGACCATGGCTCTCCCGCACCTCGGTGTCTTCGTCGAAGCGGAAGTTCCCGTTCAGGTCCAGATAGCTCGACGGGTACGAGTTGATGGTCAGCGTGGTGCGCAGCCCTTCCACGTCTTCCGCCGCGCGGATCCTTCCCGGGCCGATCATGACGACGCCCTGGTTGACCCCGCGCCGACTCGCCGTGGTGACGGACGGGTGCGTCGAGAAGCGATTGGTGATGATCCACTGCCGGTCGCTGATGGTATTGGTCACACGCAGATGGACCTCGTCGTCCACCGTCATGGAGGGGTCGTGGTCCACGCCCAGGCGGTCGCGGAAGTCTTCCAGGCGGAAGTCGGAGCCGGGCTCGAGAGCGACGAGCAGCGATCCGCCCCGGTCCAGGTATTCGCGGATGGCATTCTTTTCGGCTTCGAGGAACGAGCGCTGCGGACCCAGAATCATGACCATCGCGGCGTCGTCCGGAACCCGGTCTCCCAGCCCTCGCCGGACGCCGATGTCACGCACCTCGTAGTTGAGGAAACTCAGCAGCTCGCGTAGCGCGGCCGGTGGCGGTCCCTGGTCGAGCTCCGACTGGCCAGGCCGCCAGAGCTCCCTCGGGTCGGGCTCCTCCTCCGGCTCGTCGCTCGCCAGGGGATCGTTCAACTCGCCGTGGCCGTTGGTGAGGTACGCCACCCGCCGTGCCCTCGTGAGCATCAGGAGAGCCTGCTGCACATGGCTGTCCATGACCCGGAGGCGACCGCGCGCCTCGGTCAGGTTGAGCAGGAATCCGATCTGCTCCGTCCGGCCGTCCACGCGCAGGAATATCTCGCCGTCGTTGCGGGCGTTGTAGTCGGCTGCGGCGACGGGATCGGCGTAGCGGTCGTACTCCTCGATCACGACGTTGCCCGTCGCCCGCTCCAGTTCGCGGAGGTAGTTGAGGACCTCGTCCCTGACCGCGTTGACCTCGGGGAAAAAGACCGCGGCGGTGAGCGTCCCGTCCAAGCTGCGCACGATCTCGCGGACCGCTTCGCCGGGACGGGAGGTCTTGAAGTAGCTGAAGTCCGCCGTGCGGTTGAGTGCCGATCCAACGTAGCCGATCAGGACGAGGGCGGAGCCCGCGAGAGCGAGGCTGAGAATGTTCGCGGCGGTCTCCTTCACCCGCAGGGCGTCGACCTTGAGCGCACCGGCGCTGCCACCCCTCGCGACCGCCCACTGTGCCGCGAGGACAGGCAGCAGCGAGCACGCCAGCAGCATCGGCGAGGACACGAGGAAGAACCGCTGGAAGCGCAGCTGCCCCCGGATCCCCTCGAAGTCCAGCCCCAGCGCCTCGATTCCGCCATCCGTACCCGGGAAGAAGCCGATCAGGGCGATCACGCAGCCGGCGGACCCGAATGCGAACACGGCCTCGATCGAGCGCCGTGCCCCGTCCGCCTTCCGCCACGCGGCCAAGCGCGCCCCCGCCGCGGCGAGCACCGCGGCGCCCCCGGCCACGATCAGGGGAAGATGCAACACCGCCACCCCGTCAAAGACGCGAGCCCCCGCGAAGACGGCGACGAGCCCCGCGAGGAGCAGCCAGGTCGGCCAGAAACGGTTCATCGCGGCCTCCTCGCCGGTCCGGGGCAGGCCGCCACGCGCGCCGCGCGGGCCCGGCAACAGCACGTCATTCCCATCGCTTCGCCTCCATGACCTTGGTCGCGGCGAAGAGGAAGAAATAGATCACCGCCAGGTAGTAGACCACGTCCCGAATGTGCAGAAGCCCCGACTGGAAGCCCGCCCAGTGGCGCCCGTGGATCGCAATCGCGGCGAAGACCCGCGAAAGGGGCGGGCCGATGTTCTGGGAAAGTGGCCACAGCAGGAAGAGGGTCCCGGTGATCACCGATGCGATGGCCGCGGCGACCAGCTGGTGCCGCGTGAGCGCCGTGGCGAAGAGGCCGATGGAGAGGACCGCCCCGCCGACGAAGGTAAGGCCCAGGTATCCGATGACGACGTGGCCGACCGCGATCTTGCCGTTGACCAGGATCAGCAGCGGCATGTAGAGGGTCGCAAACGTGATCGCCGACAGGAAGGCCAGCGCCGAGAGGAACTTGCCCGCCACGATCTCCCAGTCCCGCACCGGCGAGGTGTCGAGCAGGAGCTGCGTGCCCGCCTGCCGCTCCTCGGCGATGAGACGGATGGAGAGCGCCACCGCCGCGATCGCGGTCAGGCCGCTGGCGAAATAGAGGAAGATCCCGAGCACTGCTCCCGAAAGGCGCTCCCCGGCGTCCGGGCCGAGCGCGATCGCATAGAAGAGGATCCCGTCGAGGAGGAGCACCACCGCCGCGACGATATAGCCCATGGGGGACCGGGTGTAGGCACGGAATTCGCGCCGAAAGATGATCCCGGTCGCGCCCATGTTCACGCCCTCCCCCCTCCCACCAGCCCCACGAAGACGCGCTCCAGCTCCCGCTCGGCTCGGCTCAGCGCGATCACGTCATGGCCCGCCTCGACCAGGGCCCGGCAGACGGACGCGCGCAGATCCGCCTGTCCCTCCACCTGGAAGGTCGCGGCACTCGCGTCTCCCATCTGCCCGGCACGATCCGCGAGCGTCACTTCCGTGACCCCGCCGACCCCGCGAATCACCGACTCGACGGCGCCGGCCCGGCCGCCGGCCGGGGTGTCGCCGCCGTCCCCGTTCCCGTCCAGCCGCACGGTCACGGCCATCCGGCGGGACTGGAGCAGCCGCTCACCCAGCTCGGTCTCGGTCCCGGACGCCACGATCTCGCCGGCGTTCAGGATCAGCAGCCGGTCGCATGTCTGGGAGATTTCGGGGAGGATGTGGCTCGAGATCAGGATCGTGTGGGAGTCCTTGAGCGACTGGATCATCGCACGCATGTCAATGATCTGGACCGGGTCCAGATCATGGGTCGGCTCGTCCAGGATCAGAAGGTCGGGGTCGTGGATGATCGCCTGTGCGACGCCGACCCGCTGCCGGTATCCCTGCGAGAGGTGACGGGTCGGCACATCGTGCACCTCGGTGATGCGCGTGCGTTCCTCGACCTCCGGGATCCGACGCTCCACCGAGCCCTGGGAGAGCCCCTTGATCCGCCCCACGAAGTTCAGGTAGTCCCCCACCGTCATGTCACCGTACACGGGAGGCAGCTCGGGCAGATATCCCACCCGCTTCCTCACCTCGTGGGCGCTCTCGAGTACGTCGAGACCGTCGATGGTCACCGTGCCGGACGACGGGCGCAGCCCGCACGCGAGGATCTTGAGCAAGGTGGTCTTGCCCACGCCGTTGAGCCCCAGAAAGCCGACCGTATCGCCCTTCGCGATCTCGAAGGACACAGGTCCGAGCGCCCTCTTCTTGCCGTAGTACTTGGTGACTTCGGTCAGGTGGACCATTCGCATCCGTCAGCGTGCCGGGAACATTTGCCGCGACGAAAGCTAGACCGCGTTCCGGCAGGGTCAAGGCTTGGGGACTTCTCCATCGGCGCCGGCCAGAGCCGACGCGGCCTCGTCGGCAAGCGCGCGCGGTCGGTCACTCGCGCGTCCCCACACGCTCGAAGCGCAGGTTGCGGACACGGCCTGCTCCCAGCACGAAGCCCGTCGCGCGGCCACCGTCGAGCTCGAATGCGAGTTCAGCGCCCTGCGCGGCAAACACCGAGTCGCTCAGTGCGGTGAGGGCTCTCGTGTTTCCGCTCGGGTGGTGCAGGACGAGGTCCCCGCCGTCGGCCACCAGCACCCACGTCGCGTCCAGCTCCGGCGAGTAGTACTCCCCGGCGAGCCCGCTCAGCACGCTCTCCGGAACGTCGACTCCGGCTTCCGCCGCCGCGGCCGCTCCGCCCGGCCCGTCCGGCGGTGGCGGCGCGTCCTCCGAAAACGCACCCGCGAGCACGATGTCCTCGACCGCGGTGCTCAGCCCCACGGGGTTGGCCGTGCCCGTGTTGCACAGCGTGATCACCGTGGTGCGCTGGTCCGGATACCGCGCGATCATCGTGCGGAACGCCATCAGGCCCCCCGCGTGCCGGACCTGCCCGAGGCCGCGGTAGCTTCCCACGCTCAGGCCCCGCGCGTAGGCGATCGTGTCGCCGCTGGCCAGCACCCCGCGGGTGTACATCCGCTCGGCGAAGCCGGGAACGCCCAGCACGTCCTCGTAAAAGGCGCCGTCCCATTTGGCCAGGTCCGCCACGGACGAATACAGCCCCCCGTCACCAACCTTGTCGAAGTTGATGAGGTAGTTGGTGCGCCAGCTTCCATCGGGCCCGGCGTCGTAGCTGAACACCCTTCCCGGCACGATGTGCGCCCGGTCGTCGTGGAAGTGGGTGTTCGTCATGCCGAGGGGACCGAAGATCCTCTCGGCGGCGTAGTCCCCGAGAGACCGCCCGGTGGACCGTTTCACGATCTCGGCCAGGAGCACGTACCCCGAGTTGCTGTACGTGTATTCGGACCTGGGCGTGAAGTTGAGCGCCTTCTGCCGCGTGATGAGGCCGAGCATCGCCTCGTCGGTGAGGATGTTCTCGTAGGGAATGCCGGCGAGGTTCATGAGCGCGAGGTAGTCGCGCACGCCACTCGTGTGGTGGACCAGGTGGCGGATCGTCACCGTGCCCTGGGCGTAGTCGGGGAACTCGGGGATATGCGTGCGGATGTCGTCGTCGAGGGACAGGTGTCCTTCGTGCTCGGCGATCGTGACCGCCGCCGCGGCGAATTGCTTCGACACGGACGCCAGGTAGAAGACCGATTCCGCGCTCAGCGGGATGCGGTGGTCCATATTGCCGATGCCGTAGCCGCGCCCGTACACGAGGCGGCCCGCTTCGGCCACGCCCACTGCGCAGCCGGGGCCGCTGGTGCGGTCGAATTCGGCGAAGACGGCGTCGACCCGGTCGCGGACTTCCGGGCTGAGTTGAAGAGCCGCAGCCGGCCACGGGGCCAGAAATAGTAAACCATAGATTACATAGTGTAAACTTTGCGTTACATAATGTAAGCTGCGCATTACATTTCTCATCACAGCGACCTCAGGAAGCGGATGATGGCGCGCCGGGCATCGTCCGGCAGAGCATGGAAGGCGTCCCGGGCGCCCGCCGCTTCCCCGCCGTGCGCCGAGACCGCCGCCGGCACATCCTCTGCTCTGCCGTCGTGCAGAAGGCGGTCGCGGTACCGAAGGCCCCAGAGGGGAGCCGTGCGAAGTTCGCCGGGGGCGGCGTCCGCTCCGCACACGTCCGCGAGCTCGGCGCCCATGTCGTGCAGGAGCAGGTCGGAGTAGGGCCGGAACGTCTGCCGGGCCAGGGTGGCGGCAGCGGACGAGCCGGTCCGCAGCTCCTGACGGTGGCAGGATGTGCAGCCGATCTGGCCGAAGAGCGCGGCGCCCTGCGCGAGGGTGTCCCGGGCGGCGCCGGCCGGGGGTGGGGCGGGGGCCGGAGGCGCCAGGAAGCGGACGTACTCGGTCAGGTGGCGCAGCGTCGGCGCATCGATCTCGGGGTCGGGCATGGGGTCGGCGTCCGCGGGGACGGGGACACCGTTGCGCGCCTCCTCGACCGGGTGGGCCGACGTCGTGAAGCCGAGCTCGAAGCGCAGCGCGGTGTCGACGAAATCTTCCAGCGTGGACGCGTCGCCCTTGCGGCCGAAGCGGGCCGTGCGTCCGTCGGGAAGCCGTGGCAGCCTGCCCGAAATGCCGTCGCCGTCGAGGTCGTCCGGATCGGCCCGCTCGGCCAGCACCGTGTCGGGAACGGCCTCGATCAGGCCGAGGCCGAGCAGCGAGGGGGCGGTCATGAGGGCGGTGGCGGTGGCCGTCGCGGGAACCTCTTCGGGGCCCATGCCGTGCGCGACCAGGAGGTCGGTGGCGCGGCGCTGGATGTTGTCGCCGCCTTCCGCGTGGAGAAGGTCGCAGCGGCCGTCCGCGAAGCGGGTCGCCTTGAGGACGCGTACCCGCTGTGTGCCGCTACCTCCCACGGCAGGCTGATCGTGACAGTCGCTGCACCGTTCCTGGTTGTAGAGCGGGCCGAGCCCTTCGTCCGCCGTGGCGAGGCGCTCGAAGAGGGCGCGGCCAAGGAGGAAGCGCCCGCGCTCTCCCGTGCCGAGGCCGGCCATGGCTTCGCCGGGGGCGCGGGGTGGTTCGGGTGGAACGTCGCCGCATGCGGCCAGCGCGAGGCATGTCAGTGAGGGCAGGAACGCCCACCGGGCCAGGGTCCGGCGAGGGGGCGCTTCCGGCCCGTGCCGCGCCGGCGACCGCGCGCGAATCACGCCCCCGGGTCTCCCCCGCCCCCCGCTTCCCGCAGCATCCCCTGCGCCAGAACGATCGCCGCGAGGACGCCGCGCCCCTGCACCCGCGAATCGACCCGTCCCAGCAGCCATGCCTCCAGAAGAGGTGGCAGCGACCGGGCCTCTGCCCGTCTCGAAACGACGAGTTCCATGTGACGGGCCAGCGCGGACCGGGACGGCGCGTCGGCGCCGTCGAGTTCCAGTATCAGGGTCCAGAATTCGATCTCGTCGGCGTGCGCCAGCGCGAACGATTCTTCGAGGGATGGATCCAGCGATTGGCCGCGCTCGACCCAGTCTGTGACGCGCATCTCGCGTGTCCCGAGGTCCCTCACGAATCCGCTCCGGTCCTCTGGAGCGGCCGCGGCCAGCTCGGCCAGCGATTGCTCGGGGAGGAAGAAAAAGTAGCGTGCGGCCGTGCCCGCCGTGAGAGAGGCTCCGGCCGGCGTTGACCCGCCTTCATTCTCCGGGCCGGACACCCCGTCCCACGTGGCCAGCGGCCGCTCCGAATCGAGCCATTCGGCCGGGTTCTTCGCAATCGTCCCCACGATCACCGGAGCCCCCGTGGTGACGGCGAAGCCACGCGCGGCCCGGTCGCGTTCACCCGCGGCCACGTCGGCTTCAGCCAGACGACGCTCGAGGAGATGGCTCCCGAAAAGCGAACTCACCTCTTCAAAGCGAGGCCGGTAGAGGATGTGATATCCCTGGCTGCTCTGGACGACACCCGACACCTGACCCGGGTCCAGGCTGAAGGCGGTACGGTCGAGAGTCGACGGCAGCTCTCCCCGGCCGAAGAGTCCCAGCAGTCCACCCGCCTGCCTGGACTCGTCGTCCTGGCTCTCGGCGACGATCTGATCCCAGGAGCCACCCTCCACGAGCGTGCTCAACAGGCGCTCCGCAGTGCGCTGTTGCAGCAGCCGCTCGCTCGAAGACGTCTCCGGCCCCACCCTGCGCAGCACATGCGCGATCAGCCGCACCGACCCCGCACGGAAGGCGGTGCCCACATCCGTCCACTCCAGCATCACGCTGTCGCCCAGCCGCGCCCGCCGGTCGTCGGACAGGATCGCTTCCCGTCGGTTGAGCCAGGTTGACGCTGCCGCCGCCTCGGACCCGTCCAGCGAGTCACCCGCGGCGAAACGGAGAGAGAGCGCGGCTCCGCCCAGCCAGTAGGTTGCAAGTTGGTGAACGGCGGCCGAGTCCAGCGGGTAGGGTTGCGCCAGCACGAGGAGCTCGGCCAGGCGGTCCTCGGTCAGGGTCCAGTCGTCCGCGCTGGCGACGGTTCCCCTCCGGGCGACATCACCGCATCCGGCTGCCCAAAGCAGAGCGACCCCCGCCAGCCACGCCCCCTGCCCGCGAGCGGCGAGGGATTTCACCACGGAGTGCTACCTGCTAGCGAACGACGACGGTGATCGTGTCGGCCACGGGCGGATCGAGTGGGATGTGAACGCCGTCCGCAACCACGGCGATGACCCGGTGCTCACCCGGCGTCAGGTCCTCGATGGTGAATTCCGTCTGGGCCAGCCCCATGTGGTAGTGGACGCCCGGATCGTTGGGAATCGGCAACGCCCAGTCCACGTCTCCGTCCACGACCAGGTGATGATGCCCGGTTCCGGCATCCATCGTCCCGGCCGGCATGATCGCCAGGCCCTCGGTCTCCATGACGAAGAGGACCGGTCCGGCGTCGACCTCCGCCCCGTCGGCGGGCTCGGTGATCATCACCCGGGCAGGCATTGCAGTTTCATCGGCCATCCCGGCGTCGGCTTCCTGACTATCTCCCGTTCCCCCGCCGCAACCCATCATCATCATGGCGATTCCCAATCCGACCGTGACACGCATTGCTCGCTCCTCGTCATCCGAAGGCTCGTGGTTCGGTGCGCGGTTCTCCCGGAATGCGGGACGCGCTGAGCTTTACAAGGTGGGGATACGAGCCTGTCCGCGCCAGATTGTTCGGTGCCGATGGCGGGCCGCTATCCCCCCCAGCGGCTCTTCCCCCGCCGGAGCCAGATGAGGACGACACCACAGGAGGATACCCAGTACTGTGCCGGCGTGCCGGCCACACCGCGATACACCTCGACTCCGGCTACCACCGTCGGATCGACCATGTCGTTGATCGAGTAGCCCCCACGCCCCATCATCCTCACGCCGTCGATGAAAATGGTCGGGGAACACTCATCGCCGAAGCTGCGGAGCCTGAGGTGCCGACTGCCGGCGCTTGAAACGATCCTCACCCCGACAAACCGGCGCAGCGCATCCGTGAGCTCGATCGGGTTCCGGTTCTCCAGGTCCTCCCTATCCACGAAGTAGCCCCAACCGTCCTCTTCCCGCTGGTAGAACCCCCGGTCCTCCAACGTTGCGTCCCGTCTGTCCACGGTGACTTCAATCGGGTTGAGCGC
Source organism: Longimicrobiales bacterium (assembly GCA_965206455.1). GTDB lineage: Bacteria > Gemmatimonadota > Gemmatimonadetes > Longimicrobiales > Gaopeijiaceae > Bin94. The sequence continues at coordinate 458,230 of CBDBJS010000001.1, forward strand.
AATGGCATCGACGTCAAGGACCACCTGCACCCTGGCGATGCGGCCCAACTGGACATCAATCGATTCCGAACGTTGGGCGTAGCCAAGATGGGAAAACCGGACCTCGTGCCGCCCCGGGGTCAGCTCCGCCAGACTGAAGCGTCCGTCGGCGCCCGTTCTCGCCACGCGGCCGGCGAGGGGGACGCTCACCACGACCTCGGCAACCGGATCCCCGCTCACCTGATCCGTGACGACGCCCACAATCCCGGTCATCAAGCCGTCGTTCGGATCGTCCGTTGGGATCATGGCGAGAAAGAACGCCCCTGGCTGGTCGATCGTGAGGGCGCCTTCCAACCGCTCGTAGTCGTTGTGAATCAGCTCGATGTCGTACGCCCCTCGGGCCACTTCATCGAAGACAAACTGCCCCTGGGCATCGGTCACGAAGGTGAGGCCCAACCGTTCTGCAAGGACGACAACTCCGGGAATGGGTTCGCCGGTCGCCTGGTTGACGACGTTGCCGGTCACGGTGACCGTCGGCGACGAAGGGACCTCCTGAGCGACAGCGTTCGGCATGGCCAACGCGTGTGCCAGGGGAAGCAGCAGGATGAGGCGAAGAGACATGACCTTCATTATGGTCGGCGAATCCAGGTAGACGGCAGGGGAACCTCGCAGGCATGATACCCAGCGACCTGGGGTCAAGTTCCGGTTCGTCCGGGGGCAGCCGCCATCGGCAGTCCCATCCAGCCATGCTCCTGCCCCGCCCAAACCATGAGAATGGACCCTCAAACAAGAAGACTCGATCCGACTTGACACCACGGGAGGAGAATCGGGATGTTGGAAGCCATGAACGAGTTCGGAGTCGATACGCTGAAGGCCGCGCGGACCCTGGAGGCAGCGGGTTTCGAGTCGGGCAAGGCGGAAGCCCTGGTCACCGTGTTCGGCGGCCCGGCGGCGGGCAACGTCGCGACCAGGGTACAGGTACAAGATCTGACGAACGAGATGAAGCAACGGGAGCAGGAGGCGGAGAAGAGAGCAAGGAGACTGCGAGCCGAGATCCAGGGGGGGCACACCGAACTCGGGGCCAGGATTCAGGAGGTCCACACCGAACTCGGGGCCAGGATCCAGGGAGGGCACACCGAACTCGGGGCCAGGATCCAGGGAGGGCACACCGAACTCGGGGCCAGGATTCAGGAGGTCCACACCGAACTCAAGGCCAGGATCCAGGGGGTCCACACCGAACTCGAGGTCAGGATTCAGGAGGTCCACACCGAACTCGAGGCCAGGATTCAGGAGGTCCGCACCGAACTCAAGGCCGAGATTCAGGAGGTCCGCACCGAACTCAAGGCCGAGATCGCCGAGGTCCGGCTCAGCGTGGAGAGCCTCAAGGCACACATGTACAAGCTGTTCCTGGCTCAGACCGTGCTTATCGTCAGTCTCATCGTGGCACTGGATCGCCTTCTGTAGCAGCCCGTGGGAACCATGAACGCAAGAGCCAGGACAGCGGGTATGCACTCCGCGATTCGCCGGTAGCCGGTGAAATCTCTGGTCCGCTTCTTTCCCTTGGCGCTTCTCGGAGCAGCACCTGCCGCCCTTTCCGGGCAGATCGTCCCCAGCGGTCGCATCGATCCCGACACGGTTCCCCGTCCGTCGCTCGAAGCGAGGCGGACGACGTTGCCGATCACGCTGGACGGCACACTCGACGACGAAGCGTGGGCGCTGGCCGATTCCACCCGGGACGTGTTCTACCAGTCGATTCCCAATCAGGGGATGCCCTCGGCCGAGCGTACGGTCGTCCGCGTGCTCTATGACGACGAGCGGCTGTATGTCGGCGCCATCATGTACGACAGCAACCCCGGGGCCCTGGTCTCCGCCGGACTCGAACAGGATTTTTCCACCCAGGATTCGGACATCTTCGGCTTCGCTCTCGACACCTATCTCGACCGGCAGAACGCGTTCCTCTTCGCGGTGAACCCGGCGGGGGCGCTCTTCGACGCGCAGGCCTTCAACGACCAGCAATCAGTGAACCGGGCCTGGGAGGGCGAGGTCGACGTCACGACGTCGATCACGGAGTTCGGCTGGGTTGCGGAAGTCGCGGTCCCCCTGACAACCCTGCGCTTCCGCCAGGCGGATGGGCCGCAGAGCTGGGGGCTCAACTTCGCCCGCCGGGTCAGAAGGATTTCGGAAGACTCCCAATGGGCGCCGCTGACGCGCCAGTTTCGTGTCTACAAGATGTCCCGGGCTGGAACGCTGACCTCGCTGGATGGGCTGCAACAGGGGCGGAACGTGTGGGTGAAGCCGTTCCTGAATGGCGTCCGCACCGACGGGCAGCGGGCGAACTCGCCGGGCGAGAAGCTGGAGGGCGGGTTCGATCTGAAGTGGGGGATCACCCCCCAGCTGACCCTCGATGTCACCGCCTTGACCGATTTTTCCCAGGTGGAGGTTGACGAACAGCAGATCAACCTGACGCGGTTCTCCCTCTTCTTCCCCGAAAAGCGGGATTTTTTCCTCGAAAACGACGGGATCTTCAGCTTTCAGGACAACCGAGTCCGCAACTTCCGCCTCGGTTCGGGTCCTCAGAATTTCAAGCTGTTTCACAGCCGGCGAATCGGGCTGTCGTCGAACCGAATCCCGGTGCCGATCGCCGGGGGCGCCCGCCTGACCGGAAGGGTGGGCGGCTACGCCATCGGCCTCCTCAACATGCAGACGCGCGACGACCCGGAGCACCCCGGGGAGAACTTCTCGGTCGTGCGACTCAGGAAGAACATTCTCGGCAGCAGCGACGTCGGCTTCATGTTCATCAACCGGGAAGGGACCGGGCGGAGCGCGGCCGATGCGTACAACAGGACCCTGGGAGCAGACGCGAACCTGCGCCTGGCCGGTGGACGCATGCTGCTCAACTCGTATCTGGCGGTGACGGATGAGCCGGACGCGACGGGCGACCGGACCACCGGCGCCGTCGAGGTCGCGTGGCGGGACCCCGTCTGGGACGCTTCGGCGCTGGTCAAGACGGTCGGCGAGGATTTCAACCCCGGCACGGGTTTCGTGGCCCGGCGGGGAGTGCGCCAGGGCTTCGTCACGGTGGGCGCCCATCCCCAGCCGGCCATACCGCACGTTCGTGAACTCAACCCCTACGTCGACGTCAACCTCTTCTCGGATCCGGGGTGGGCGCTGGAGAGCCGGGAGATCAAGCCGGGACTGGGCGTCGCCTTCCTGGACAGCGGCATCCTCACCATGGAATACACGGCGTCGTACGAGCGGCTGGCCGAAGCCACGCCCATCGCCGGGGTCGCGGTCCCGGAGGGCGAGTACGACTTCGGCGCCTTCACGACCAGCTACCAGTCGAATCTGGGACGAAAGCTGGGCGGCAAGATCTCCGTCACCCGGGGCGGCTTCTTCGATGGCGACCGGACGTCGGTGACCGGCAGCGTGACGCTGCGCCCCAGCGCACACCTCTTCGTCGAGGGTACCGCCCAGCGCAACCGACTGGCGCTCGCCGGCCGCGCCTTCGACGCGAACCTCTTCGGCGGGCGCGTCAGGTATGCCTACGACACGCGCACCTTCCTGAGCGCGTTCGTGCAGTACAACGAGTCCTCCGACCAGCTGCAGACCAACATCCGCTTCAACCTGATCCACGCGCCCCTGAGCGATGTCTTCCTGGTCTACTCGGAGCGGCGCGACCGGCACCCCGAGCCGGGCGACGCGGCGCTGGTCGACCGCGCGATCACCCTGAAGGTGACGAAGCTGCTGGCGTTCTGAGGAGGGGCGTGTGGCCGGCCCGGCCGCGCTGCTCCCGGTGCCCCGGCTGCTCTGGTTTTGATGCGGCGTTTCACCATGGGCTCCTAACGGTTCCCGGCGCAAAGGTGTCCTGATTCCAGAGGCAGCAGATCGCAGCCACGCTTCAGAATCACGGCGACGGTTACGACACAACCGGGAAAACCACCGTCCCACGACATCACAAAAGGAGATCCAGACCATGAAACCCACGAAATCCCGCCGAAATCTTGTCCGGCTCGGCATTGCCGCTGCGGCAATCGCGATGGCAATCCCCACCTCCGCATCTGCTCAGCGGGGAGCCGGAGGACGGGGCGGGTTTGCCAACAACCCGGGAATCCGGCTGTGGACCGAGATGGATCAACGTTTCGACGGGTTCACCGAGCACCTTTCCCTCAGCGAAGAGCAGACGGGGCAGGTGACGGCGCTCGTCAACGAATTCCGCGACGAGAACAAGAACACTCTCGGGCAATTCCGGACCATGATGGCCGAGATGCGTTCGCGCATGGGTGGCGGCGCAGCCGGCGGCGCAAGGCGCGGCGGCGGCGGGGGAGCGGGCAACCGTCAGGGCATGCAGAACTTCCGCGATCTCATGCAGCAACTCGGCCCCGTATTCGAGACGCTGCACGCCGACATCAGTGCGGTGCTCGACGAAGAGCAGGTGAAGAGCATGACCCAGCTGTTGGAGCGGCAGCGACCGGGGGGCTGACCGCTTCCGCCGACTGCGGGGGGGGCTTTCCCTGCCCCCTACCCGTCCGTCGCCATCTTCGGCTGCCCGCCGTACTGCTCGAACCACTTCATGAGGTAGAGCTGGGTGCGCATGAAGTTCGACGGCTTCGAGCTCGTCCCGTGGTACTCGCCCTGGAAGCGGAGCATCTTCGTCGGCACGCCCAGCTGCTTGAGCGCCTGGTAGTATTCCTCCGTCTGCGCCATCGGCGTCCGCAGGTCCAGCTCCCCGGTGATGAGGATCGTCGGTGTGGTGACGTTGTCGACGTACATCAGCGGCGAATGCTCCAGGTACTTGTCCGGATTGTCCCATGGGTATCCGTGGTAGCGATAATACCCCCAGACGGTGATGTCGGCCGTGCCCGCGAAGCTCATCCAGTTGATGACCGGGCAGCGCACGCCGGCGGCAGCGAAGCGCGTCGTGTGGCCGATTACCCAGCTTGAAAGGACGCCGCCGCCGCTACAACCGGTGACGTACATCTGGTCCTCGTTGATGTAGCCGCGCTCGAGCAGGGCGTCGACCCCGGCCATGAGGTCGTCGTAGTCGACGGAGGGGTAGCCGTTGTCGATGGCGTTGCCGAAGTCGGTGCCGTATCCGGTGCTCCCGCGCGGGTTGGTGTAGAGGGTGACGTATCCGTTGGCTGCGAAGTTCTGGTAGGGGTAGCTGAAGCCGACGTTGTACATGCCGTGCGGGCCGCCGTGAATGCTCAGGATGAGGGGGTAGTCTTCGCCCGGGTCGAAGCCGGGCGGCTTGACGATCCACCCCTGCACCTGGGTGCCCCCGGTGGATTCGTACCAGATCTCCTCCACGTCGCCGAGGCGCTTGCCGGCGAGGACGTCGGCGTTGGCGTCGGTCAGCTGACGGACTTGGCCGGCGCCGCTCAGGTCGTAGGTGACGACGTCGCCGGGTTCATGCGGTGAGGTGAGGGTGCCGACGGCGTTCCCGCCCCGTGTGGCCGAGGTCATGGACAGCATGTGGTTGCCCTCGGTGACCTGGGTGACGGTGCCGTCGGTGGTCGCGTAGTGAACGTTCATGGTGCCTCGATCGCCGGCGGAGAAGAACACGCCGCGCGAGTCGCCGGACCAGTGCATGTCGCCGATGTCCCGGTCGAGGTCGCCCGAGACAAGGCGGGCGTTGCTGCCGTCCGCGTCCATCACGTACAGCTCGGTCGTCTTGTACGTCTGCGAGGTCCACGGATACCCGGTGAAGGCGATGCGTCCGCCGTCGGGAGACACCAAGGGGCGTCCCCATGGACCGCGCTCCGAGGTGAGCTGCCGGATGTCGCCGGAAGCGAGGTCGAGCGCGTAGACGTGCGACTCCCGATACATGCCGTCGGCGTCCTCCATGAGGCCGTCGAAGAGGAGCGTGCCGCCGTCGGGGGTCAGGTCGTAGCCGACGTTGCCGACACCGGGTGCGAAGGTGGCGCCCGCGTTCCACTGGCCGCTGGTGAGCTGGCGGGCGGTGCCGCCGTGGCTCGGAACCCGGAAGAGGTGGGTGAAGCCTTCCTCGAGGAAGCCGATCCGGTCGTAGCGGTAGTGGATCCGGTCGACGATGCGGGGCGGTGCCGTCCAATTCGCGCCTTCAGGGGGCGCGGGCAGGTCGATAGGCCAGGGATTCGAGTGGGGAACGAAGCGCTGGAAGTAGATGTGCTCGCCGTCGGGCGACCACTTGAAGTTGCCGGGCGACTCGATCTCGCGGGTGACCGGGCTGATCGCGCCTTCCGAGTCCATCCAGCGGACGTGGATCTGCATCCCTTGCGGCTCGCCCGGCGCGAGGTAGGCGAGACGGGTGCCGTCCGGGGACCAGCGGGGGCTCGACCCTTCGAGCAGGAAGCGACGGCGGCCGCCATCGGCATCCATGATCCAGACGGCCGATTCGAACCCGTCTTCCATCTGGTTGACCCAGGACAGAGTGAAGACGACCTGGTTTCCGTCCGGCGAGATCTGTGGGTCCCCCACGCGCTCCATGTCCAGGTAATGCCCGACCGTGAGCAGGTCCGCGGCGGGGCTTTCCTGAGCGGTTGCGCGGGGTGGGGTGGCGAGCGCGACCAGTACGAGGGCCGCGAGGGTGAGGTGACCCGCAAGGGCGGCGGGCGCGAAGCGTCTGCGTTGCCTTTGGGTTGACGGGGTTCCGGTGAGCTGCTTGGTCATGGGATGCTCCTTGTTGCGCGCCCTGGCAGTGCGGCGCGACCCTTACGGATCGGGGCCGTGACTCCAAACTGTCTGCAGCAGCAATACTACTGGCCCGGCCCGCTTCGAGCGAGACGCTGACGACGAAAGCTCACCACTCCACATTGAACATTCACCTGATCGACGGCACCTACGAGCTGTTCCGGCACCACTTCGGCGCGCCGTCCGCGACGGACGCGTCCGGGCGCGAGGTGGGCGGGATGCGCGGGGTGCTGGCTTCGCTGCTTGGAATGCTGGAGCGCGGCGTGACGCACATGGCCGTGGCCACGGACCATGTCATCGAGTCGTTCCGCAACGACCTCTGGCCGGGCTACAAGACCGGGGACGGGATCGACCCGTCGCTCCTGGCCCAGTTCCACCCGCTCGAGGACGCGCTCAGGGCAATGGGCGTACGGGTCTGGCCGATGGAGGAACTGGAAGCCGACGACGGCCTGGCATCGGGTGCGGCGCAGGCGCGGCTGGACCGGCGGGTGGAGCGCGTGTACATCTGCACCCCGGACAAGGACCTGTCGCAGTGCGTCGTGGGCGACCGCGTGGTGCAGTGGGACCGCCGCAAGGACGAAGTGCGGGACGAGCACGGGGTGATGGCGAAGTTCGGCGTTCTCCCCGCGAGCATTCCCGACTACCTGGCCCTGGTCGGGGATAGTGCAGACGGCTTCCCGGGCATCCGGGGGTGGGGCGCGAAGTCGACCGCGACGGTGCTGGCCCGGTACGGCCATCTCGAGCACATCCCGGGACGACCAGACCGCTGGGACGTCCAGGTTCGGGGCGCCAAGAGGCTCGCGGCGTCACTGGGCGCGAACCGTGCTGCCGCCTTTCTGTTCCGCGACCTCGCAACGCTCCGCGACGGTGCCGCGCTCTTCGAGGACGTCGACGAACTGGAGTGGCGGGGACCGGCCCGCGAGTTCAGGAGCCTGGCCGAGAATCTCGGGGCCCCCGGGTTTTGGACCCGGGCCGCGCGGCTGGCGGAATCGAGGGGCTGACGCCTACCGCCCGGTCGTCTTCAGGACCCAGGCAGCGATCAGCTCCATCACGTCGACCGACCAGGTCTCGTCGATCGTGCCGTATTCGCTCGGGGAACCCGTTTCCGAGTGCTGGAAGAGGTGGTTCAGGCCGGGTAGCGCGTGCATCTCGTAGCGGTCGTTGCCGCCCCGCTGCAGCGCTGCCTCGATCTCGCGCAGGTTCTCCTCGTAGGGGACCTGCAGGTCGTTTTCGCCGTTGATGGCCAGAACGGGAACGGTGACCTGCTCGATCACCTCCGCGGGGTCGTAGGTCAGGAAGTACCGGAACCAGGGCGTGTTCAACTGCTGCACCTGCGAAGCCGCCGCCGCTTCCCGCGCTTCCGGGTCGCTGACCCCGGCCTGGCGAAGCTCTTCCTCGGTCGCTTCTTCCAGGGAGGTGCGCACGATCTCGGTGATCGCCGCGGCCGCCTTTTCCAGGTCCGGCTCCGACTTCAGCACCTCGAACACTGCCCGCTGCTGGGCCTGGTTGTCGGCGATATCCTCGTCCGAAGCGCCACCGGCCCGTGCGATCAACGCTCCCTGCGCGTATAGAATCCGCTCCCCGTTCACTCCCGGGCCCGCCATGAGCACGATGTAGCCGACATCGTCCGACTCGACGGCCGCCATCGGAGCTACGAGCCCGCCTTCGGAGTGCCCGGCGAGGCCGATCGCACCGGCGTCCACATCGTCCCGCGTAGTCAGGTAGGCGACACCGGCCAACGCGTCCGACGCGAAGTCGCGCGAGGTGGCCGCGGCGAAGTCTCCGGTCGATCCGCCCACACCGCGGTCGTCGTAGCGCAGCACCGCGATCCCGCTCCGGGTAAGGTGGTCGGACAGCACGAAGAACGGGCGGTGTCCCATGAGCGCCTCGTCGCGGTCCTGGGGGCCCGACCCCGAGATGAGGACCACTGCCGGGAAGGGGCCTCCGCTCGCCGGGCGGGTGAACGTGCCCGCAAGCGTGTGGCCGCCGTTCGGGTTCGGATACGTGACCTCTTCCGCCATGTACGGAAAGGGCTCGGCCGGGTCCTGCGGCCGTCGCACCGCGGCTTCACCATCCTCAACCCGCATAAGAACCAGGGGTATGTCGGTGCCCATCTGGGTGAAGGATCCATCGATCGTGTCGGCGGCAGCGGACAGCGTACCCTCGAACGAAGCCCCGGCCATCGGCATGGACAGGGAAATGGCCGCGCCGCTCACACTGGCCGACTCGACCGGCACCTCGGCGTTCCCCTGGTCCACCGAGAAGACCTGGGCACCGAGGCCATCGTCGACCGCGGTGATGTGGAAGCGCATCCTGAGCTGCACGGGCCCGACATCGAGCGAGCCCATCCAATGCCCGACAAAGTCGGCGGTCCGGTCGCGCGTCTCCTGGCCGACCAACTCCACCGGCGCTCCCATAAGGGTGAGCGTCAGGGTCGCACAGATCAGCATTGTCCTCATTCCTCGTTCTCTCCAGCATGGATGAAATCCTGCGTTTTCGGGTGCAATACGCACGAACGCAGGCGAACCATCACACCCTCACCAACTCCACCCTGCCCTTCCCGAACAAGGCCTTCAGGGCACGAAGAGTCTCCCGGTCCGGCGAAACCCTGAGCGACCGTGACCGAAGCCGGGGAGCCGGGGAGCCGTTGGCCTCGCCCACGACCAGCTCCACGGGAGCCGCCCCGGAGCTGGCGGCCAGTACCGCCCGGGCTTTGCCGAAGGCGTCTTCTCCGAGTTCGGCATCCCAATCCAGCACGATCCGCACGGCCAGGCGCCCGCTGTCCGAAACCTGTTTCAGCGGCTCCGCCGAGTCCAGGAAGACCGGAGGGTCCTCTTCGTCACGATCGCGGTCGCTCACCTTGCCCCGCACCAGCACCACGGCATCCGTCTCGAGGGTGGGCTTGCAGGACTGCCATGCGTCTTTGAAGGCGAGGACCGTGGCGGTGCCATGGAAGCCCTCCACGGTGATCTTCGCCCACTCCGACCCGTCGCGGCGCGACACCTGGCGAGCCACCGCGGTGACCACGCACGCCATCTCCAGCGACTCGCCCATGCGTCGCTTGAGAGCGTCCGCGCCCACCTCGTCGAAAGCACGCGCGACCTCGCGGTAACGGTCGAGCGGATGACCGGAGATGAAGAATCCCAGCGCCTCCTTCTCGCGGGCGAGACGTTCGCGGTCACCCCATTCGGGCACGGTCGGCATGGCCGGCACGGGACGCTCGACCCCCCCGCCACCGAACAGAAACCCCTGCCCCAGCTCGGCCTCCTGGAGCCGGGCCACGGCCTCGCCGTACGCCTCGTCGAGCCCCGCCAGGAGCTGGGCGCGGTGACCGAACGAATCCATCGCTCCGGACGCGATCAGGGCTTCGCACGCCCGTTTGTTGAGCGCCCGGGTGTCGACGCGTTCCAGGAAGTCGAAGAGGCTCTGGAACGGGCCGCCGTCCTCGAGAGCGGCCAGAATCGACCGGACCGCGGCGGCTCCGACGCCTCGCACCGCCCCCAGACCGAAGCGGATCGTGCCCTGCCCGACAACGGTGAATTTCCAGCCGCTCTCGTTGACGTCGGGCGGCAGGACCACCAGCCCGTCGTCGAGGCCCGGATGGTGGCGGCCAAGATCGCGGCACTCCCCGATGTACTTCACCACGTCGTCGGTCTTGTCCAGGACGGACGAGAGGAGCGCGGCCATGAACTCGGCCGGGTAGTAGCGCTTCAGCCACGCGGTCTTGTACGAGAGCAGCGAGTAGGCGGCCGAGTGGGACTTGTTGAATCCGTAGCGGCCGAAGGTCTCGATCTGCCTGGCCAGGTTCGTGGCGGTGCTGCGCGGAAGGTCCCGCTCCATCACCCGCTGCTGGAAGCGGTCCAGCTCCGAACGGATGAGCTCGGCGTCCTTTTTGCCCATTGCCTTGCGCAGCACATCGGCTTCGGCGAGGGAGTACCCCGCCAGGTCGTTCGCGATCAGCATCACCTGTTCCTGATAGACGATGATGCCATAGGTGGGCTCGAGGATGTGCTCCAGGCCGGGCGCGGGGTATGAAACGGGCTTTTTGCCGAGCTTGCGCTGGATGTACTTGTCGGTCATCCCCGAATCGAGGGGACCGGGCCGGATGAGGGCGTTGGTGGCGACGAGGTCGTCGAAGCGGTCGCAGCGCATGGCGCGCAACTTGTCCAGCGCCAGGTTCGACTCGAACTGGAAGACCCCCGAGGTGCCGCCTCCCGCGAGCATGCGGTAGACCTCGGGGTCGTCGAGGGGCACGTCGTCCATGCTGTCGGATTCGTAGACGTCGCCCGTGTTCGGGTGGCGAAGCTCGCCCACACGCCGCTTCACCGACTGGACGGAGTCGTGGATCACCGTCAGCGTCTTGAGGCCCAGGAAGTCCATCTTGAGCATCCCGGCGTCCTCGAGACAATTCATGTCGTACTGCGTGACGATGTCCGGCCCGTCCTCGCGGCTCCCCGCTCCCCCCCCGCCGTTCCTGCTCCCCTTGCCCTGCGTGCAGATGGGCACGTAGTCGTGCAGCGGCCCCGGAGCGATCACCACCCCCGCCGCGTGCACCGAGGCATGGCGTGACAACCCCTCCAGGGTGATGGAGTAGTCGAACAGCTGCTTGTGGCGCTCATCGGACTCGTAGAGCGCCTTCACGTCCCGGATCCGTTCCACGGCCTCGGCGACCGTGTAGCTCTGGCCCGGCTGGTTCGGGATCATCTTCGCGATCCGGTCGGTCTCGCCCACCTCGAACTTGAGCACCCGGCCCACATCGCGGATGACCGCACGGCTCTTCATGGTCCCGAAGGTGATGATCTGGCCCACGGCGTCGCGGCCGTACTTGCGTCGGACGTACTCGATGACTTCGCCGCGGCGCTCGTAGCAGAAGTCGATGTCGATGTCGGGCATCGAGATGCGCTCGGGGTTCAGGAAGCGCTCGAAGAGGAGGCCGTACTCGAGCGGGTCCAGATCGGTGATGCGCAGCGCATACGACACGAGCGAGCCGGCGGCGGATCCCCTGCCCGGACCCACCGGGATCCCGTTCTCGCGGGCCCAGCGGATGAAGTCCCAGGTGATGAGGAAGTAGCCGGCATAGCCGGTCTTGAGGATGACCTCGAGCTCGTAGTCGAGGCGCTCCCGCATGGTGTCCGGGAGAGGGTCGCCACAGCGCTCCTTCGCCCCCGCTTCGGCGAGGTGGACCAGATAGTCGTTGTCGTCGGTGAAGCGCTCGGGAAGGGGGAAGCTCGGGAGGTGGTACTTCTTCTCGAGCGTGAGCGAGACCTCGTCCGCGATCTTCAGCGTGTTCTCGACGACATCGGGGCGATCCGGAAAGGCCTCCGCCATCTCTTCGGGGCTCTTGAAGTAGAGACCGTCGTCGTACTTCAGCCGTCCTTCGTCGTCGTGGTTCTTTGCCGTCCCGATACAGACGAGGATGTCGTGGGCCTGATGGTGGTCACGCTGGAGGAAGTGGGCGTCGTTGGTGGCGACGACGGGCAGACCCATATCGTCGGCCAGCGCGAGGATCTCCCGGTTGAGCTCGGCCTGCCCGGGCGTCCCGTGAGCCTGCACCTCCAGGTAGTACCGCCCGGGGAAGGCATTCGCGTACCAGTCGGCAACGCCGCGGGCGGTCTCGTCGTTGCCGGCGCTCAGGTGGCGTGCGAGCTCCCCCGCCATGCACGCCGAGGTCGCGATCAGCCCGCCGGAATGGCGGGCAAGGGTCTCGCGGTCCAGCCGCGGGCGGTAGTAGAACCCCTCGGTGTACCCGATCGACGACAGCCTGATCAGGTTGCGGTAGCCCTCCGCGTCCCTGGCCATCAGGACCAGATGGTAGGCCGCCTTGCCTCCCTGTCCCGAGCGGGCACGCTCCCTCCGGTCGCCGGGCGCCACGTAGGCTTCCATCCCGATGATCGGCTTCAAGCCGTCCTTGCGGGCCAGCTTTTGAAAGGTCCAGGCGCCGTACAGACAGCCGTGGTCCGTAAGCGCCAGCGCCGGCATCTCGAACTCCTTCGCCTTGCGCACCAGGTCTGAAAGACGGTTCGCGCCGTCGAGGAGCGAGTACTCCGAGTGGGTGTGGAGGTGGACGAAGGACAAGGATTTCGTCCCCTACCGTCGTGTCATCACCGTGTAGCCCGACACCGCGTCCCACCTTAGCACCGCTGCGGAGTCCCCGTCGCCCTCGAAGGTGAGGAGCACGTCGCCGTTGCTGAAGGTCATGTCCCCGCGATAGCCCAGAGTGTCGGCACTCTGCCGGTCTTCCGGGATGTCCTGATCACCGGCCATCACCCTCGTAACGGTGAGGACGTCACCATCGGCGGCGATCCGGACCCCGGCATGGCCGGCTCGAGCGGGCCCGGAGTACGTCCCCTCGAAGTAGGCGAGGTCTCCGTCGAAGGACATGGCTTCCGGGGTCGCGTCCCCGACCATGAGCTTCACGATCTCGTCCGCCAGCACGGAGGGGCCGGGCGGCCCCGCCGTATTGACCAGGACCACCACCGCCAGATCCTCGTCCACGAGGTAGAGGGACTGGGACAGAAAGCCGTCGATGCCGCCGCCGTGCTGGAGTGCCCTGTGGCCGAGGAGGTCGCCCGCGGCCAGCCCGAGCGCATAGCGGGTCTTCGTGCCGTCGTTGAGGTCGCCCGGTTCGGTCATCTGCGCATAGGACTCGTCAGTGAGGACCTCGCCGCCGTGGAGCGCGCCCAGCCACGTCGCCAGATCACGGGCGCTGGAGCACAGGGAGCCTGCCGCGAAGGGGACGTTGTGAACGATGAAGCCCTTGTTCTGCAGCCCGTCCTCGCCCGCGTCGTAGCCGTTGACCTTCCCTTCCTGGACCTCGGTCTCGCTGCAGTAGCGGGACCGTTCCATGCCCAGTGCGGCGAAGATCCGCTCCTCGACGTATTCCTCGTAGGTCATGGCGGAAACCTGTTCCAGGATCATCCCCGCGAGGTAGTAGGCGGAGTTGTTGTAGATCTCGTGCTCACCGGTGGGGAAGTCGAAGGGGTGGGCTCCCACAAGCGCGAGCAGGCTGTCCCGGGGGACGCGCCGCACGAAGTAGGGCCGGGCGGCGTCCATCTCGGTGTAGCCCCGGATCCCGGATGTGTGGTCGAGGAGTTCCCGTACGGTGATCCGGTTGCCCTGGGTCGGAAAGTCGGGCAGGTACGTGCCGATGTCGGCGTTCAGGTCGACGAGCCCCTGTTCCTGAGCTTGCAGCAACCCGGCGCTGGTGAACTGCTTGGTGATCGAACCGATCTCGTAGATGGCGTCTTCGGGCGTGGGAACCGCGAGCTGGAGGTTGGCCCAGCCGTACCCGCGGAACGCCACGGGCTCGCCCTGGTGAACGACCGCGACGGACGCACCCGCGATGAGCCCCTCCCGGACCGGCGCCATCATGATCTCGTCGATCGCCGCTACGTGCCCGGCGTGGTCGGGGTTGCCGTAGCCGACCCCCTCGGCGCCGAACTCGCCGGCGGGGGGGGTGGCGGCGGGCGCGGCACAGGCCGCGACAAGAAGGGTGAGGAGGGCGGCAAGCGGGCCGCCCGGCTTGGTGGTGCGCATCGTGGATGTCTCCTGGACAGTGTGGAGCGGGACTACCTGGATCCCGAGCAGCGGAAGGAGTTCAAGATCTCCTCCAGCTGGAGCATGTATTCGTACTTCTCCCGGCTCGGCGCGTAAAGCCAGGCGTCGACGAAGTATCGCCGATCCTGGTCCGGGCAGTCGATCGCCTTCACAATGAAGGGGCCCGCGGCCGGATACGCCCCGGGCGGGTTTTGCCACACGGCCTGGATGGCGTACGCCTGCTTGCCATCCACGGTCTCGGGACCTTCGAGCACGTTTTCCAGATTCACCACCTGCGGGTAGGCGTAGTAGTCCTCCACGATCCGGGCTCGCCACTCCAGCAAACTCTCATCCGGGGGCTCCGGGGGCAACGGACTCTTCCAGGTGACCGAGAACTGACGGATCAGCTCGGACGGATCCGGGTTGTCGTTGCGGAAGATGTGCACCGAGTCAGACACCTCGTATTCGTAGACTTCCGGCACCAGCACCCTGAAGCCGAATTCCTCCTCGAGCGCACGGCCCTGAGCGGTGTCGACACCGGTGGCGAACATCCTGGCCACCACCCAGTCCCGGTACTGCCGGTCGAACAGCTCGCCCAGCGCAGACGTGAACCCGCTCACTGCCTCGACACTCTCTCCCCCCTCCTCCAGCACAACCATGGTGACGAGTTGGTCACGCACCCATACGTCGTGCGCCTGCACGACCTGTGGCGGCGTCACGGGCTCATCGACCTTGGCCAGCCCGTCCGTCATCCAGGGGTCCGATTTCTTCCCGATCAGCAATTGCTGCTTGAAGAGGCGCAAGTCGAACCACACCTCCTCCCACGGAGTCTGATAGGTAACCTGGAACGTTTTCTCGTCGCGAACCGTGAAGACGGTTCTTTCCAGGGTCGGCAGCAGAGAGGCCTCCGCCTGGGCCCAGAGCTCCGGGTCGGCCGTAACGATGATGGCGTTGACATCCCCAATGGCGACGGGAATCCGGTTGCACGCCGCGGCAGAAAGAAGGGCCGCGCCGACAACGCCGGCAAGAACGGATTGCATTGGGCTGCGCATGTCGTCGATTCCCCTATATTGGATTCGAGGCTGGTCCACGGGTACCGGGATGATACACTACACAGGAGGAGGAGGTTCGGTCCATGGTACGGATCCAGGCCGGGGGTGCCAACGCGCTCCGACTCTCCCTCGTGATTCTGATGGCCGGTTGTGCGTCAGGCAGTGCCGCAGAGTCGTCTTCCGGGCCCGCGGCCGCCGCTGATCCGCCCGCGGCGCCGGCAACGGCCGCGTCGCCGGCCGCGCCCGCCACCACCCTGCAGCCACCCGCGGACGCATCGGAACCCGAAGCCCATGTGGGCGGCATTTTCACCGAAGCTCAGGCGGACCGGGGCCGGACAACCTTCGACGAAGTCTGCTCCGAGTGTCACACGACCAGCGAATTCCGGGGACGCACCTTCCAGTCCAACTGGGGTCGGCGAACCGTCTACTCCCTGTTTCGCACCGTGCGATCCACCATGCCGGACGACAATCCGGGCGGGTTGGAGGAACAGGTCTATCTGGACGTCGTCTCGTACATCCTGAGCATGAACGGACACGGGCCCGGAACGTCGGAGTTGTCGCCGGACTCTCCCATGCGGGAGGTTCGGATCGCTCCCGGGAGCCCGGGTCGGTGAACGGGTGGAACGGGGCGCGGACGTGCGGAAGCAGGTGAAGAACACGGTGAGGGACCGGGTCGACGGCACGCCCGAGCCCCAGGGGGACGTCGGTCGCCGCGAATTCGTGAAGATCGCGGCGGTCGGGGCAGGCGCCGTGCTGGCCGGGGCTCCTCCACTGGACGCGCATGACGGGGACGGCGGCACAGCGCCGGCAATCGCGTCACGAGGCGCACCGGCAATCCACACCCGCCAGACGCCGGACATCGCGGTCGTGGGTGCGGGAGCGTTCGGCGCGTGGACCGCGCTGCACCTCCAGCAGTCGGGCGCACAGGTCACGCTGATCGACCAGTACGGGCCCGCCAATTCCCGGGCGACTTCGGGCGGTGAGACACGCGGCGTCCGCACCGGCTACGGGGGCCGTGGTCACGGGCTGCTGTGGACCGGCTGGGCCCAACGCGCGATCGAGAAGTGGAATCAGTGGGACGAACAGTGGCAGGACATGCTGCTGCCACGCGTGTTCTTCAACACGTCGGACCTCATCATGAGGGACGAGTGGACCGACTTCATGGAGGACACAAGGAAGAACTGGGATGAAGTCGGCGTACGCTACGAGGTCCTCGACGCGGACGAGGTGAAGCGGCGGTGGCCGGTCATCGACCTCACCGACATCACCATCGCGCTCTGGGAGCAGGATGCGGGTGTCGTACGCGCCCGCAGAGCCATCGAGTCCGTGGCGACGGTGTTCCAGCACGCCGGCGGCAAGGTCGAGATCGCGCGTGCGGCCATGGGACCGGCCACGGGCCGCCAGCTCGACGCCCTGAGCCTGCAACCGGGCGACAACTTCTCGGCGGGCATCTACATCTTCGCGCTGGGACCCTGGTACCCGAAAGCGTTCCCGGAACTCATGGGGAACCGGCTGCGGATTCCCATGGGGCACGTCGTCTACCTGCGCACGCCGCCCGGCGACAACAGTTACAGCTACCCGAATCTGCCCAGCTACAACTTCCCCGGCGTGACGGGCTGGCCCGCGCTCGCCCCCGACAACCGCGGCTTCCGGGTCCGGACGGGAGGGCGGCCGCCGGACGATCCCGACACCAGCCGGCGGTGGTTGGAGCCGGAGGAGCTGGAGCGCCCCAGGGCCTTCGTGCGGGAACGCTTCCCGGGGCTGGCCGACGCGCCCGTGAGCGAGACCCGGTCATGCCACTATGAATCGTCGGTGACGCGCAACTTCTTCTTTGACCACCACCCCGACTTCGACAACGTCTGGCTGGCCGGGGGTGGATCGGCCGAAGGCTTCAAGTTCGGGCCCGTGATCGGCGAGTACCTGGCCGGGCGGGTCCTCGGCACAGAGGATGATCCCCGGTTGATCGAAGCCTTCCGGCTCTCCGACGAGGAATTCGAGCCGCGGGACGACGGGGCGCCGTAGGAGCGACGGGCTCCGCCACTAGCCCGGCTTCGTCGGGGTGCCCGCCCGGCAGATCTGTCGCGAGGGTGACGTTGTAGTATTGTTCGACGGGAACACGGGAACACGGGATCGGGGGATGCCCGCTCGGGTAGCGTGGGGGAACAGGGAGGGGACATGCGAGGCATCGCAGCAAGGCGTAGGCGGGACGGGGCGACCACATGGGCCGCGGGAGTCCTCCAGGACATGAGGGCTGCGTGGCGCAGGATGATCCGCGCGCCGGGCTTCACGTCATTGGCCATCATCTCGATCGCGATCGGGGTCGGGGGCAACACCGCGTTTTTTGCGCTGGTGGACGCGCTGCTGCTTCGCCCACTGCCGTACCAGGATCCCGATGAGCTGGTCGACATACGCCTGACCGGGCCGGACGACGCCTTCGGGAACTTCTCCTACCCGACGTTCCGGGAACTGGAAGAAGCGACGACGTCCGTGTTCGACGGCGTGGCGGGCGCGATGTTCAACATGGTCAACCTCGGCGACGACACGGGACGGCGCGACCTTGTCAACGAGCTCGTCGCGGGGCCCTACTTCCAGGTCCTCGGCGTAGGTGCCCAGCTGGGCCGCGTGTTCGACCCAGGTGAAGGTATTGCCCGCGGCGCCGACCCCATCGTGGTATTGAGCGACAGCTATTGGCGCCGGGCATTCGGCGCCGACCCCGGCGTCGTCGGCAGGACCGTGAGCCTCAACGGATTCGCCTATACGATCATTGGCGTTGCCCAGGCGGACTTCACCGGCGTTTTCCCGTGGTTGCAGCCCGACATCTGGGCGCATGCGTCGATGTCGGACCAGATCTCCCTGCTCGGTCCGGGAAGCCTGGACCGACGCGGACAGGAGTCCTTCATGGTGAAGGGCAGGCTGGCCGACGGGGTGACCCTGGCCGATGCCGAGACGGTTGTCGGAACCTTCGCGCGGAACCTCATCGCCAGCCACGGCGACCGGTACCTTGGACGCCGCATCCAGACCACACCCACCCTCGGCTCCCCCGTTCATCCCGCGCTGGACGGAATCGTCCTGTGCGCCGCCGCGGTAGTGATGGCGGTGGTCTCCCTCGTGCTCCTCATCGCCTGCATAAACCTGGCCGGATTTCTTCTGGCGAGGGCCGAGGCGCGCCGTCGCGAGGTCGCCGTGCGCCTTGCCCTCGGAGCACAGCGGGGCCGGCTGATCCGGAATCTGCTGACCGAGACGACCATGCTGGCCCTGCTGGGCGGAATCGCGGGAGTGCTCCTGTCGGTCTTTCTGGTCGACCTCATGCTCAGCATCCAGCTCCCCCTGCCCCAGCCCCTGAAGGTGGACGCACGGCTGAACCTCACCGTCGTGCTGTTCGGCCTCGGGTTGTCGCTGCTGGCTGGCCTGGCGCTCGGACTCGTACCCGCCCTCCGATCCACGCAACCCGATGTCTCGAGCACACTGAAGGACGAGCGCGCGGGCGGCATCGGTCGCACCGCAAAGCTGCGGAGTGCCCTGGTCGTCGGTCAGGTGGCCGGAGCGGCGGTGCTCCTCGTCGCCGCGGGGCTGTTCACGCGGAGCCTGATTACAACCCGGCGCATCGACCCCGGCTTCGGCTACCATCCCGCCGCGATCGTCTGGATCGAGCCCGCAACCGGGCGGACCCCCGGGGAGCGCCGCGACTTCTACGGCACCTACCTGGAACGGGTGGCCGCGCTCCCCGGGGTTGTCGCGGCGGGGATCGTCACCATCCTCCCCCTCGATGGTACCGCGACGAGCACGATCAGCGTCACGTTGCCAGGCGTGAATCCACCCCCCGGGTTCGACTACCACGAAGTCGACTTGGCGGGCGTCGGCGGCGACTACTTCGACGCCGTGGGGATTCCGCTCGTCGCCGGGCGGTTCTTCGACGCACGGGACACCGGCGGCTCCGCCCCGGTTGCCGTCGTGAGCGAGACGATGGCGGCACGATTCTGGCCAGGCCGGGAAGCGGTCGGCCGAAGCTACACGATCTTCGACGGTACCGAGGTCAGCGTCGTCGGTGTAGCCGGCGACACCAGGGTCCGCTCGCTGTCCGAAGCTCCCCGTCCCCTCGTCTACGCCCCGATGGAGCAGATGCCATACGTTCACGGCCGCGTCGTCGCCCGTACGGCCGGCGAACCCGCCCCCCTCGTGCCGGCGATGCTGGAAGTTGCCCGCGACCTGGATCCCTCCGTGATCACGATCAACACGAAGACCATGCAGCAGCACCTTTCGTTCATGCTCATCCCTGCGCGCGTCTCGGCGATCACCCTCGGCCTGATGGGCGCGCTTGCGCTCCTTCTCGCCGCCATCGGACTGTACGGGATCGTCGCGCACAGTGTCGTGGCTCGCAGACGGGAGTTGGGGATCAGGATGTCCATCGGAGCCGAACCGGACCGGCTTGTCGTGCTGGTGCTGGGCATCGCCCTGAAGCTGGTGTTCTTCGGCCTGGCCATCGGCCTGGCACTGGCGACCGTGCTCTCGCTCTTGATCCAGGGCTCTCTCCATGGTGTGGGTTCCTTCGATCCCGTCACGTTTGCGGCGGTCACGGTGGTGCTGACGGTCGCGTTGGCCACCGCGGCCTACCTGCCCGCAAGGCGCGCGAGCCGCGTGGACCCCGTGGATGTGCTCAAGGAAGCCTGACGCGACCGGGGCCGTTTCGAGTAGATTGTCGTTGGCAGCCCGGACCCCGGATACCGAGGAATCGAATGCGCGACAAGAGGCCAGGCAAAGGCGAAAGCGTTCGCCCACAGCAGAAGCGCGGGTGGCGACTCCACCTCGGGTGGGTGCGCAGGCATGCTCCGTGGCTGCTCATCTTCGCCCTTTCTCCGGCAACGGCAGCCCCGCTTTCGGCCCAGACCGGCACACGGACCGCGGCCGGGGAGGCTCAGGCTGCGGCAGTCGGCGACGCGACCGCATCCACGCGAGCGGACCTCCCCGAGCTCTTCGACGGCTTCGACGAGTTCGTGGCGGGAGTCATGGAGGACTGGCAGATCCCGGGAGTCGCGGTGGGGGTCATCCACAACGGTGAGATCGTCCTGGCCAAGGGATTCGGCTTCCGGGACGTCGAAGCCGGGCTTCCGGTCACCGAGCATACGACCATGGCCATCGGATCAAACAGCAAGTCCTTCACCGTCACCCTGATGGGCATGCTGGTCGACCAGGACAAGCTGGAGTGGGACAAGCCGGTTCGGGACTACCTGCCCGACTTCCGCCTCTACGACGATTTCGCGACCGCCGAAATGACGCCGCGCGACCTGGTCACGCACCAGTCCGGCCTCCCGCGCCACGACAACGTCTGGTACGGCCGAACCGGGACCCGCGAAGACATCTTCGCGAAGCTTCGGCACCTGGAGCCCAACGCCTCGTTCCGCAGCCGGTATCAGTACCAGAATCTCATGTTCATGACCGCCGGCTATCTGACGGAACGGATCACCGGCAGGGATTGGCAGGACCTGGTCGACTCGTGGATCTTCACACCGCTGGGGATGGAGCGCTCCAACACCTCGGTGCAGGAAAGCCCGGCCTCGGGGGACTACGCCCTTCCCTACAATCTGAGGGACGGCACCCTCGTGCGCGTGCCCTTCCGCAACATCGACGTGGTTGGTCCGGCCGGATCGATCAACTCCAACGTCACCGAGATGCTGGCCTACATCCAGGCGCACATCGAGGGCGGTGTCCACGACGGCGGCCGCCTGCTCTCGCAAGAGACATCGGCCCGGATGCAGCAGCCCCAGTTCGCGATGCCGGGCGAATCCGAGTTTCCGGAGCTCGGACAGGGGAGTTACGGACTCGGTTTGAGGGTGAGCAGCTACAGGGGCCACAAGATGGTCGCGCACGGGGGTGGTATCGACGGCTTCATTTCGTCGATGTCGTGGCTCCCGCGCGAAAAGGTGGGCGTCATGGTCCTTACCAACCGGTCTGGCGACATGAACCCCGTGCCCACCATCGTGGCGCACAACGTCTACGACAGGCTGCTCGGGCTTGACGAGATCGACTGGAACGACCGCAATCTGAAGCTGCGTGCCGAGCAGAGCGCGCGCGCCGACGAATCCGAGCTGGAGCTCGAAGCAAAGCGCGTGACGGGTACCCGGCCCAGCCATGACCTTGCCGAATACGCCGGGCAGTACAGCCACCCCGGGTATGGCAGCATGGAGGTTCGAGTCGTGGGCGATGGTGAGCTGGAGATCGTGTACGATGACTTCCAGCTCGAACTCGAGCACTTCCACTACGACATCTTCAGGATCACCTCTCCGCCGCACATCGTGCCGGTCACGGGACTCGTGACGTTCACCACGAATTCCGAAGGGAATGTGGGCACGGTGACGATTCCCTTCGAACCCAACGGGGCCGACATCGCCTTCGCACGGGTGGAATCGTGATGCACGGGTGGTGACGGGCGGCGCTCCGTGACGTAACCAGCGCATTGTGCTGGTCGTAGGATTGGACATGAAGGCATTTCCGCTCATCCTGCTGGCGTTTCTGGCCGGCGCGGTCCCGGTGACCGCACAGGTCAAGGCGACGCTGCGCGGTGTCGTGCGCTCGGCCGTGACCGGCGAACCGCTTGCCGGCGCCGTCGTGAGCATCGTCGGGACCGGCGTGGTGACCGAGACGCGCGAGGACGGTCGCTACGCGCTGCTGTCGGTTCCCGAGGGGGTATCCATCATCCGTGTGACCCACCCGGAGCACGTCGGGCTGGTGGAACGGTTGACCGTGGACGAACCGGCGCTGCTCCTGCGCGACTTCGAGCTGCTGGCTCCCGCGTTCGTGCTGAAGGAGGTGGTCGCGCGGGCGATGCGGGGGGTGGAAATCCCGGATCGCATGATCGAGGGGGATGAGTTGCGGGCACCCGGGGCGTACGCGAGGTCCTCGACGGTGTGACGGGAGTCACCCTGGTACGTACCGGAGGAGCGGTCGGGATGGGGTACTTCCTGCGGATCCGCGGCGTCAAGAGCTTCACCTTCAACCGACACCCGGTTGTGGTCATCGACGGTGTGCGGGTCCGGGCACTCGGGCCCGATGGCGGCCTCGGCGCCCTGGAGCTGATCGACCCGGGCACCATCGCCCGCATTGAGGTGCTGAAGGGTCCCTCCGCGGGCGCCGAGTACGGGCCGGACGCGGCCGACGGGGTGGTGCTGATTACGACACGGAGGGGCGGGAAGGGTTCGTGGGGGGAACAACCCTCCCCCAGCCCCCTGAGAGCCGGGGCCGCCACCAACACCGGCGGCGGCCCCGTTTCTCCTGTCTTTGGGCGTCCTCTTACCCGCTGATGTTCTCGTTACCCTTTCTCTCAACTTCGGGCAACTCGAAGCATGTCAAGTTCCCATACTCCGCCCCGGTCTGATCGCGCCCGTTGGGGTGGATTGAACCTGGATCGCCCAGGAACGGGATATTGAAGCGCAGCATGTCGTGAAGGCGGTGACCGCCGAGCACGAAGAGCTGCCGCCTGCGTTCCTCCTTGACCAGGTCCAGGATGTCGCCCGCCCCGACCGCCGCCGTGACCATGGGTAGCCCGGCTGCTTCGCGAAGTCCGTTGATCTTGCCCAGCGCACCGGCAACATCACCCTGCATGGCCATGGCCTCGGCTTCGTACATGCGGGCCTCGTGCCAGTGGACAAGGGGAAGCGGGTCGCTCCGCGAATTGTACTTGTCATGGTAGTACAGGATCGTGGCGAAGTCCGCTGCCTGCGTGCCATCGGTCTTGACGTTGGCACGAGTGTCCTTCACCCCGTCGCCCTCCGTCGGCATACCATCCGCACCGATCGTAAGGTCGTGGTAATTGGTCGCTAACGAACCGTGCGCTCTGAAGCCAGTCGGAGCATTGAGACGTTCGAAGTAGTAGTTGTAGCGTCGGGATTCCGCAGCGTCACGCGAGACCTCGATTACGAAACCATCCGGGATCTGCCCGGCATCCGCCATCGCACCGGCGTAGTCGCCCTTGGCGATCCGCACCCGGGCGCGCCCCAGCATTCCCTGCATCGTCAGGGTCTGATCTCCGGCTGCCTGCGCCAGCGCGATCGCCGCACTGAAGCGCTGTTCCGCCTCGGCCTGCACGTCGGCGGGTGTCAACTCCGGCCCGCCGTTGATGGCCATGCTGCAAAAACCCTCGCCCATGGCCACGAGCGGGAACGCACCCCAGGTAGCTGCCGTCGCCTGCAAGGCCGCAAGGTTGGAAACGTCCTCGGCCGGAAAGCCCGACAGACGTGAGGCCACGTCTTCCGCCTGGAAGCGCGCCGTGTGCAGCGGAGTGAACATCGGGTACCCCCAGCCGCCGCATGTGCCCTGTGCGTACCCGGCGTCGCTCGCGTAGATCTTGCGCTGCCCCCAGTTCCGCATCGTGAGGTTACCGGAAGTCGGCACATACTCATCCGAGTGATGCGCCGCGCCCGCCACGTACTGGTTCCAGCTGCACTCGACTTCGGCGATCACACCCGTCGTAAGCACATCTGCCAGCGAGGCATTGTCCAGTGCTTTTTCCAGGACCTTGCCCGGAACGTGTACCTTGAGGATATCCTCCAGGCTGCACCCGGAGAGCGCGAGGAACGAAGCGGCGAACAGAGCCGCACCTGCCAGCCTGTTTCTTGCTTTCATTTTCTTGTCTCCTATGCCTAGAATGTGAATCGGAGTGTGGACGTGAACCGGGTCGTCTGCGGCCAGCCTTCCTGGAGATAACCATTGAGTCCGAAGCTGTTCGGACTCATGTGCGCCCGCTCGATGTCCATGATCGGGTGTCCGAAGGACTCGGTCGACTTCTGCCAGATGGTGAATACATTGTCGAGCGAGGCCGTAAGGCTGACCCGGCTTGCCCGCATCAATTCCGCCACGGACTCGGGCATTGTGTAGGACAACGCGACCGTGCGCAGCTTTACGAAGTCACCGTCCACGACGCCTGATTGCGCCAAGCCCTCCGAACCGAGCGCTTCGTAGCCGAGGAGGATCGGGTCCGTACGCTCGAGGATCGCTTTGGAGTTGATGAAGAACCGGTGCTGAGCGCTGATGTCGCCCAGGCTCATGGCGTGTCCCCCGACGTAGTCGACCAGACCATAGAGCGACAGATTCTGCCCTATTCGCACGTTGGTGTAGATGCCCCCCTCGATATTCGGGATGGGCTGGCCCCAGTAGACTTCGGGCGCGTTTGCGCATGGGACCGGACCACCGCCTCCCCAGGAAAAATTGGAGTCGCCCTCGGTCTCCCCCCCTTCACACATGAGGTTGGCACCGACGTTGCGCCCGCTCGATCCGTCCAGGTCGGCGCTTACGACCCGCTTGTAGAACATGGAGCCCAATGGGAAGCCCTCGACGTGGAACTGCCGATTGAGGCTCGATGAACTCTGAACGATCGGGGGCTGACCACCCAGATCGACGATCTCGTTATCGAAGGTCGAGAAGGTGGCTCCGACATCGATCGAAAACGCATCCGAGCTAAAGACGGCTCCGTTGATCCCGACCTCGACCCCCTGGTTGCGGATCTCGCCGATATTCCTGAATTGGACACCCGGGAATCCCTTGGACGGAATCACCGGCACCCGCACCAATGCGTCGTTCGTGGTCTGGGTATATAGCGTGAACTCGATCGCGACCAGGTCGTTCATCAGGCCCACGTCGAATCCCAGCTCCAACTCGGTGCCGACTTCCGGCTTCAGATCCGGGTTGCCGATATTCTCGGGTGTGAGAACCGAAGCACCGTCCGGGCCCACTGTCGGCGTGTACGTCTGAATCGCGTCGAATACGTCCGGCTGCTTGCCCGCCTTACCCCAGGCTGCTCTGAGCTTCATGGTGTTGACCGCGCCGAAGCTGTTCTGGAAGAACTCTTCGTCGCTGATGACGTACGAGCCCGACAATTTGGGGTAGACCACGAAGTCGAAGTTGGTCCCGAAGGCGCTGTTGTCGTCGCCGCGCACCGCCCCGGTGAGGAAGAGGCGGTCTTGCCACGCAATCTGCTCCTGAAAGAAGACCCCGAAGGTCTTGTTCTCGAGGAAATCCTCTGCCGCCTGCTTCTCGGATCCCGACGAAACCGTCTCAAGCGCTTCGACGGGGAAGGTCTCGCCGTGCGCGAGCGTGGAAGACTCCTGGCGCTGGTAGTACTGGACACCACCCGAGGTGGTAAAGCTCAGTCTGTCTCCGAGATCGTACGTCCCGTTGGCCTGGTAGTCCAGCGACAAGTAGCTCGTGTTGAGGTTGATGACCGTCTTCCGACCCCAGGGGGTGAACTGTCCGATGTTCCCGGTCGCGCGATAGAGTTCCGAGTTCCGTACGCCGCTGAAGTCGCCGCCGACGACTGCTCGCTGTGTGAACCAATCGTACGGGTGATGTTGGGCCTCCAGGGAGAAGGTCGTGCGGTCGACATGCTGGAAGCCCTCGATCTCGTCTTCGTAGGCCTCCGGCAGATAGGCGATGTAGCCTCGGTAGGGACCGTCGATTCGGCTTGGCGCATTGACATCTCCTGCCTCACAGCCTGGCGCGGGACATGCCCAGATGATTGCGGTGGGAAGAGGTTGCTGGGCCGAAGCCGACTGCGCCTTGCTGCGGATCGCCCCGAGGCCGAAGTTCAGCTTGAGTTTCTCGGAAGGCGTGTAGGTGAGGTTGGCGCGGCCGCTCATGCGGTTTTTCCAGTTGTACTGCACCACTCCCTCGTCACGGTCCCAGTCGGCCGACACGTAATAGGTGATCTCCTCGCTTCCACCGCTGACATCCGCGCCGTAGGACTGGGCGTGCCCTGTCTGGAACCATTCGTTTCCATACACGTCCCGGTCGATCTGGAGGACGTTGAACGAGGATACCTCGCCCGGAGTGCACTTGAGGCGTTCGTCCACGTCCACGGTCTGGGACACCCCGTTGCACTGGTACCACACGTCCGCGAACATGTTGTAGACGTCCGGATAGAAGTTCGCGCCCTGCTTCATGGTGACGTTGATTGTCGGCGCACCCGTGCGCCCGCGCTTGGTGATGATGTTGATCACACCGTTGGACGCTTCGGTTCCGTACAACGTCGCCGCGGCGGGCCCCTTGATGATCTCGATGTTCTCGATCTCGTCGGGGTTGAAGTCGCCCAAACGCGATGGCTGTGAACTGCTCCGGAACCCGGTACTCCCGAACGCGCTGCTCGCCTCGTCGCCGTTGACGCGGACGCCATCGACGTAGATCAAGGGCGCCGCCCCCAGTGAAAGGCTCGCGATGCCACGAATGCGAGTGGTGCCGCCGGTACCAACCTCACCGCTGCTCACCGAGACTCGCACTCCGGGCACCGTCGCGCTGATCATTCTCTGGATATCGACAGCAGGCGCCAGCCGTTCCAGCTGCGCGGCGTCCACCTGCCCGACGACATTGCCGACCGCGCGGGCCGTCTGCTCCCCCACCACTCCGGTGACCACGATCTCATCCAGCGAGATGGCCGTCTCCTGCATCTCGATCGTGACGGCCTGCTCGCTGCTCACGGTGGCCGTGGCTTCAAGGTAGCCGATCAAGACCACACGCACCGTGACCGTCGCCGACGGTGAGTTCAGGATCAGGAAGCGGCCTCGGTTGTCTGTCAGGCTGCCGAGTTCGGTGCCTTCGACCAACACCTGCGCGCCGCCAAGCGGCCGCTGGGTGCTTCCGTCCACCACCGTTCCGGTGATGGTGTTCTGAGCCGACACCGGCGCGAAGGCCAATGCAAGGGCCAGAACTCCCCCCGCGCCCAAGGCGGCAAGTCCGCACAGGCGGGGGATAAATCGGTTCAAACGTGAAGTTGGTCTCATGTGACACATCTCCTCTTGTTGAGTTGTGAGACTCTCCTTCGGCGAGTCGTCCAGAATAGGGCCGCCCCGCTCACGTACGCAACAGTGTATACACTCCCCGCTGCGGATTCTCGAAAGGTCATTGTGTCAATCGAAACCCGCAAGGGCTCTCGACGAATCCACCGACCGCACACCATCCCCCCACAATGGCCCCGGGGCAAGGGGAGCAGTAAGATGAACGGCCAGGCCCACACGCGTCCGTCCCCTCCCGGAGACCACCAATGAACCGCCCCATCACGTCGCTCACTCGTTTGCGCACGGCCACCATCCTGGCCCTCGCCGCCACCCTGGCACTGCTGGCGCCCCTCACCCCGCACGGCACCGCCCTCGCGCAGACCGATGGCACCGTCACCGTCGAGGGCCCCGGCTCCGCCAACTACGACCTGGCGGCCCGCTTCGCCCCCTACAAGATCCGCGATCTCGTGCACTCACTGAGCGTGTCGCCCAACTGGATCGAGGAGACGGACCGCTTCTGGTACCAGTGGGAGAGCTCCGCAGGGACGCACTACTACCTCGTCGACCCGGGCCGGGGTTCGCGCACCGAGATCTTCGACAACGACCGGATCGCCGCCGAGCTCACCCGCATCACGCTGGATCCGTGGGACGGCAAGCACCTTCCCATCACCGCGATCCGGTTCACGGGCGCCAACACCCTGCAGTTCGACGTGACGTCGTCCCAGGACGAGGAGGTGGAAGAGGAGGAGGATGTCGAGGAGGAAGACGTCGAGGAGGACCAGGAAGACGAGCAGGAGCGCCCCAGCACGCCGCAAACCCGCAAGAGGGTCCACCACTTCGAGTACGACGTGACGACCCGCACCGTGCGTGAACTCGAAGACTACGAATCGCCCGACAACCACCCCGGTTGGGCCAGCGTCTCCCCGGACACCGCGTGGGTCGTATTCAGCCGCGAGTTCAACCTGTGGATGATGAGCTACGAGGAGTACGAGAAGATCGTCGAGGCGCGGCGCGGCAAATCCGGAGACGAGGCCGAGGACGCCGAAGATGACGTCGAGGTGGAGGAGACCCAGCTCACCACCGACGGCGAAAAGGACTTCGCGTTCGGCTCTCAGGGCCGCGGACAGAACGACGAGGAAACCGAGGAAGAGTTCAAGAAGCGCCAGGGGACGGGGGTGACCTGGTCCCACGACTCCCGCTACTTCGCCCTGACGCGCCAGGACCGGCGCGAGGTGGCGGAGCTGTGGGTGGTCCACGCGGTGGGCAATACGCGCCCCAAGCTGGAGAGCTACAAGTACGACATGCCGGGCGAAGAGAACGTCACCCAGGCCAGCCTCTGGGTCTTCGACATGGAGTCGCGCGAGATCAACCAGATCGACGACGCCCCCTGGAAGGACCAGCGGATGGGGACCTATAGCGCCCCGCGTGGCGGCACCAACTTCTTCCGCTTCGGCGGTGGGGGCGGAGGCGGGGGCCGCGACGAGCCCAACATCACGAAGTGGCTTTCCGACCAGAGCGACGAACTCTACTTCTGGCGCCGCAGCCGCGACCAGCACCGCGTGGACTTGCTGAGGGCCGACCCGGCGACCGGTGAAGTCACCGCCGTGATCGAGGAACGCCTGAACACCTACGTGGAGCACCAGGCCCCGCGCCGCCTCGAGAACGGCGACCTGATCTGGTGGTCGGAGCGCGACGGTTGGGCGCATCTGTACCGCTACGCGCCCGATGGCAGCGTGCGTGCGCGGCTGACCGAGGGGCCGTGGCACGTCGACGGTCTCACGGGCCTCAACGAGGAGGGGAGCTATGTCCTCTTCCGCGCCAATGGACGGGAAGCAGGCGAAGACCCCTACTACAGGCACCTCTACCGCGTCGGTCTCGACGGGACCGGCGTCACCCTGCTGAACCCTGGCAACTACGATCACTCGCCCGCCGCGCCCGAGTCCGCACGCTATTTCGTGGACAACTACTCACGGGTGAACACGGCCCCGGCATCGGCGCTCTTCGACGCGTCGGGGCGCAAGATCATGGATCTGGAGGAATCCGACCTCTCCCAGCTCGAAGGGGCCGGATACCAGTTCCCCGAGACCTACATGGTGAAGTCCGCCGACGGCGTGACCGACATCTACGGCGTCATGTACAAGCCGTACGACTTCGATCCCGCGAAGAAGTACCCGATCGTCGCCTACGTGTACCCGGGCCCGCAGACCGAGTCGGTCGCCAAGGCGTTCTCGCTGAATCCCTACGAGCAGGGACTGGCCCAGTTCGGCTTCATCGTGGTGACGGTGGGGAACCGCGGCGGCCACCCGAGCCGTTCCAAGTGGTACCACAACTACGGCTACGGGAACCTCCGCGACTACGGCCTCGCCGACAAGAAGGCGGCGCTCGAGCAGCTCGCCGACGGCCACGGCTTCATCGACCTCGACCGCGTGGGGATCTACGGCCACTCCGGAGGCGGCTTCATGTCCACCGCCGCCATGCTGGTCTATCCGGACTTCTTCAAGGCGGCCGTCTCGTCCTCCGGGAACCACAACAACGACGTCTACAACGCCAACTGGTCCGAGAAGCACGACGGTGTGAAGGAGGTGACCGACTCCACCGGCGCCGTGACCGACTTCGAGTACGACATCGACAAGAACTCCGACCTGGCGGCCAACCTGAAGGGACACCTGCTCCTGACCACGGGGGACGTGGACAACAACGTCCACCACGCCGGCACCTTTCGCATGGCCGAAGCGCTCATCCGCGCCAACAAGCGCTTCGACTTCTTCATGTTCCCCGGCCAGCGGCACGGCTACGGAAACATGAGCGACTACTGGTACTGGCTCAGGGCGGAATACTTCGTGAAGCACCTGCTGGGCGACGACCAGTGGAACCCGGACATCGTGGAGCTGCAGGTGGAGCGGCCGAAGGGTTGAGGCGGGAGCAGCTTGCCGGCTAGAGCTAGTCCTCGTTGGACGTCTGACCGACCGGAGCCGTAGTTACCACGCGCAGCCCGACCGAGCAGTTGTTGGCTTTGTTCGACTCCGGGAACGTCGGGTGCGCGCAGACGCCGTAGTACCGCGTACCCGGAGTCTCCTGCCAAGCAAGTGAAAAGGCCATGGCAAGGGTCATATGTGCAGAGACGTCTATCGTGGTCTTGGGATCATAGGGCAGCGAGAAGAACACATCGTCCTGGAGATTGATGATCGAGTCGCGGGAAACGCGGAGGTCGAAGTGCGTCGGGCCCGCCCCGACATCGCTGTCGTTGGTCACGCGGAATGTGAACCTGGCCCGGCCGCCCTGAGGCACCGTCTGTGATAGCGGAGATGCCTCGGTGATGGCCACATCCGGACGGGGACCTTGGACGGTTACCGCGACTTCCTGGACGGCAGACAGGCCATCGGGATCGGATGCAGTGACGAACACCGAGAGCTCCCCCGCACGCCTGCCCATGATCGTCACGGTTTCACCCGCGACGGAAACGGTAGCCAAACGGAGATCGCTGGCCTCGGCAGCGTACGCTACTGGATCTCCGTCGGGATCCGTGAAGCACGGCACGAAGGAGGCGGTTCCGTCCCACTGAGGTCCCCGGAGGATCGGCTGGAACGGGTGTCTCGAAGGGGGTGTGGAGTCGTTACCCTGGCAATCGGGCGTGGACGCGTGCGAAGGCGGCGGCCGACGGGTGTGCGGAGTCCATGGCGACCTTGACCCTTCGCACCGAGACCGTGACGCGGGCGCCGATCTTGAGGAGCTTGAGCCGCAGCGTTCCGGCGGTGGCGCGGGCCAGGCGGGTGCCGTGCAGCGCACGCCTGAGCGCAACGAAGAGGATCGAGGCGAAGGCGGAGAAGAGGATCCGGAGCTGGTTGGCGGCGAAGCGCGACGCCGAGGTCCGGTCGGAGAAGAGATCGAGCTGCTGCTCCTTGATCGTGTTCTCCATGTTGCCCCTCGGGCAGTAGACGCGCTCGTAGACGGTCCGGGCCGAGAAGGTGTCGGGCAGCGAGGTGACCACGAAGCGCGGGTTGGCCTTGCCGGGCAGGTGCTCGGCCTTGGCGACGACCCGGCGCTTGCGGGACCAGCTTGTGAGTGTGGCGTAGAGGAACTCCTTGAACCGGCGGGCTGGGCGGCCCCGCCGCTTCGCCTCCGCCTGGGCGTCGGCCAGCTCCCAGCCGATCGTCTCGACCAGCCGCGAGTTCCGGGCCAGGCCGATGACGTAGTCCACGCCGTTGCCCTCGCACCAGGCCAGGATCTCCTCGCGGGCATAGGAGGCATCGGCCCGAAGCAGGATCTCCAGTCCCGGCCACCGCTGCCGGAGCCGTTCGACGATGCGGCCCAGCGGCCCGGTCACGCCTCCGGCGGGATCCGCGTTGCCCGGCCTCAGTTGGGCGAAGAGCGGGCGGCCGCCGCAGGTGATGTACAGCGGCAGAAAGCAGTAGTGGCCGTAGTAGCCGTGGAAGAAGCGGCCCTCCTGGCGGCCGTGGACCTCGTCGTCGGTCGTGTCGATGTCGAGCACCAGGCGCGACGGCCGCCCGCCCTTCCAAGAGTCGATGAACGACTCGAGCAGCACGGCCTGCAGCGCGTCCGCATCATGGCCGATCCTGTGGTAGCGGCCCGGTTCGCCACGCGGGGGCGCGTGTTCAAGCCGGTTCAGGGTGCTCTTCCCCGCCAACGGCGCACAGTCCTTCCGATGTCCCTCGAGCTTGCCGGAGAGCAGCGCCAGAACAGGGTCGTGCCGCAGCTGGTCGTGGTCGTTGAGGTCTTCGTATCCCAGGGTGATGCCCATGACGCGCTGCCTCACCAGCGTCCCGACCGAGTGTTCCGTGAGACGGGGATCGCGGTAGTCGGTGAAGCAACCTGCCACCTGGTCCAGGAGCCCCGCCGAACGGTCGATCTCGCGGAGCAGCAGCACTCCGGCGTTCGAGGTGATCGCGCCCCCGTCGAACGCGGCCGCTACCCTGCGGCCCTGGCACCCTTGAAATGCGAAGGAAAGCGGTTTACACTGTGTCGGCATCGGTCCTCCGGTGTCGTCGCTGTCAAGTTCTTGCCCCACATAAACTTAACAGCTCCCGGAGGCCGGTGCCTTCCTATGCGTTTGAGAAATCCGGGCTAGGTCAACTACACCCCAACTCCCCCCACCCCCGCTCGCATCCCAGGGCGCGCAGCGCGTCCGGGTCGCGCTCGGTAACGGCCCCCTTGCTGCCCCTCAGCACGACGGGCAGCTCCTCCAGCGGTGGTGGCCCACGCTGGAACGCCCCGCCTCGCGCCAGCCGTTCATCACCCGTGGCCAGGCCCTCCAGGTTCCGGCAACCGGCGGCGAACCCCAACCGGCAGGCACGCTCGAACTCGCCGACGGCCCCCCGGAAATCGCGGTCGAGCTCCGCCAGGAGGACACCGAACTCGTTGCACGCCCACCCGGAACCGCGATCGCAGAAGTTCTGCTGCATGATCCCGGTGTAGTTGCACGCCCGCTCGCTGCCGGCTTCGCAGGCGTCCCGCCAGAACGGGTAGTACTGGCCCGGATGGTTGTCGCCGATCCCGCCGGTGAAGCTCATCGTCGCGAAGCAGGCGGTCCACAGTCCCACTGTCGCGACACGGCGACGGGCGCCCCCCGGTCGCTGCAGCGCGCCCACGGCGGCCGGCACCCGGGAGGCCAGGAAGGTCGCCGCCCGGTCCAGGCGCGGAGCCAGCAGGTTCAGAATCGGCACCGGCAACAGCTTGTCGTAGAAGTTGGGCGCACCGATAGCGTCGAGCAGGAGCACGCTCAGGATGACCCCGGAACCGTAGAGCAGGCCGAAGATCACGCGCCCCCCATCCGAGCGGGGCGAAGTTGCCGGATCCGTAAAGAGAAGGTGAAGCCCCAGGAAGACCGAGATGGGAAGAAAGGCGTCGTAGAAGAAGTAGATGCCCGTCGACGCGTGGTAGACCAGGCCGAAACCGAGGATGGTCAGCACCGCGGGCATGGTCATCATCGCCACGCCGAAGAGGAGCTGTGCGGGAACAGCGGCCAGGAAGATCACCAGGAACATCTGAGGCGGAATGAACTGGCTCTGGGCGATCTCGATCCCCAGGGTGATCCCGGTCTGGCCTGTGACGATCAGGATCACCGCCGCGACCGACAACGCCAGCGCCGACGGATTGAAGATGTGCCGGGAGTGCCCGGCCAGCTGCCAGCGGATGAACTCCTTGCCCGCGTACACCAGTACGATCATGGCGAACTGCAGGAAGAACCAGGGCTCGGTGAACCAGAGGAAGAGGTTGACGCTGAAGACCACCGGCACCACTCCCAGCCCCAGGGAGTAACGACCCCTCCTGGTCAGGCTGAAAAGGCTTTCGACCGCCACCGCGAGTAGCAGCTGCGCGACGATCAGAGGCGCCCACGCCGGGACGAGGCTGACGAAAGACCCCCACCACACCAGCAGCGCCCCCTGGGCCAGCGTCTGCATCCAGTGGGGCGTGCGGAGGACGAAATCGAGGACCAGTCCCTCGCTCCGGTGGCGGGCCGCCGAATGCAGCCACGCGGTCCACACGAGGATCCCCGCCACAGCCACGACGAAGGTCCAGAACATCCCCGGGATTCGCTGGACCCCCGGGTGCAGCAGGAAGGCTGCAAGCGCGACCGCGATCACGCACGGAAGAACGAGCGGCCGCGACGGGCCGGTAACCAGCACCCTCGTCGACGGACCGGCGGTCACCGGGGCCTCGCGGTCACGAGCCCTTTGGCCTGCCCGGGTGAACCGGGCGAACCGCCGCGCCGGAACGATGCCGTGCGCCCGGCCGATGCCATGCTCGCCCGCGTCATGGCCGCACCCGCCTCTCCGCATCGACTTCCGGGAAGGCGGCGCCCGGATCGTCCAGCAACGGAGCCTCGGCGCCCTTCAGGTAGCGGTCGAAGAAGGCCACCGTCAGCGCGTTGATGATCTCGTGGCCGCGCGCCGGTTCGATCCCGGGCGAGGATCCCGGAAGGAACAGGACCAGGTCCGAAAAGCTCCCGTGGTTCGTCCCGAAGATGCTCACGTCGTACCAATCGCCCGTCGAAGCCGTCCTCATGGCCGCCGACGTGCTGTCCACCACCGCCATGAGCTGCTCCAGGGCCTTGGCGTTGGCCTCCGCTAGCGCCGGGTCGTCGCTGGGCGGCGCCTCGGGGAGCTCGGTGTTGTGCATCAGCATGAAGGGCTTGTCCGTGCCGACGCGCGGGGCCGACCCGAAGAGCTGGCCGTCGTGGTCGACCGCCGCCTTCACACGCTCGTCGATGGCGCTCATCTCGATGGACGTCGCGCCGCCGAAGGACCACCCGTACATGCCGGTGCGGTCGAGGTCGAGCCGCCCCGCGAAGCGACCGGAGCCGTTCAGGGCGTCGAGCTGGTCGAGCACGAAGACCGCGTCGGCCACCCATGCGGTGAAGTGGTGCTCGTCGAGGAAGTCCCAGCCGGCGAGCGCGTCGGCCAGCAGGTCGCCGGAGGGCTCCGGGAAGGTGAGTGTGTCGGGCACCACGGACGCGCCGCCGGGCAGGAACTGCGTCTTGTTGAAGCCGTTGTGGCCGACCGAGACGACGACGTAGCCGTGACTGGCCAGCTCCTCGGTGGTGAAGGTGCTGGTGAAGCGCGTCCAGCTCCCGCCGTGATGATATACGAGGACGGGGAAGGGTCCGGGGGCGGGGGCGGCGTCCTGGATCGCGTTGGTGCGGACGTGGGTGACGGGCACGAAGTCCTGGCCGTCGCCGAATTCGGCCATGTCGGCAACATACATCGCGCCGGGCTCGCCGGGGTCGTCCGTGGGATACCAGACCCGCACCGCAACCGACCGGGTGTCATCCGCATCCCTGGTGAAGATCTCGGAACGGCTCTCGTCAGTCCACAGGAACTCGGACATGCCTATCACGTGAGGGCCGGTGGGAGCGGGGAAGGGACGCTCCGGGATGCCACGCGTGCATGCCAGGGCGAGCACGGCGAGGCAGGCCGCGATGGTCCCGTTCAGGATTCTGGTCATCCGGGCAAAGGGGTCGCGAGCTTGACGAAGCGCAGGTTACGGACGCGGCCGCCGCCGACGCGCATCTCGGTGACAACGCCCCGACTGTCCCGCACGAAACGGACTTCCCGGAAGAACCACTGCCCCGTCGCGAATTCGTCCGCGCCGCGCGGGTCGAGGACGATGGTGCCGTGACGGATGTGCCGTGCGACGAGCCCGTCTTCCGACGCTTCCACGTGGTAGAGCGCGTCAAGCTCCGGGCTGTAGTAGGTGCCCGCGTATTCCGCAGGCGCAACTGGGCCGGGAGTCTCCGGTGGCGCGTCCTCGGGAGCCGCGGGGGGCGCGTCGTCCTCCTCCCCCTCCTCCTCGGGGAACGAACCGGCGAGCACGACGTCGGCGACGCCGCGGGCCCGGCCGGCCGGATTGCCGTTGGCCACGTTGGTCAGCACCACCACCCCGGTGGCGACGGAGGGGAACCAGTACACCTGGGTGCGGAACCCCGCGTCCGCGCCGCCGTGTCCGATGGTCGGCAGCCCGCGGTATTCGTCGAGCGACAGCCCGTGCGCGTAGGGAATCGTGTCGCCGCTGTTCAGGACGCCGCGGGTCTTCGTCGTTTCCATGACGTCCGGGCCGCCCACGGTCTCGTGGCGGAAGTTGTCCAGCCAGCGGGCAAGGTCTTCGGCGGTCGTGAAGAGGCTCGTCGCCCCGGCGTTCGCGTAGCTGAGGACGGACTTGTCGTAGCGTGGCGGGTCGTCCGGCGCGCCGGCACCCTCGGGCTCGCCGGCGGCGGGGGTGTCGTCAGCCGCTGGCCGGTACGAATAGGCACGGCCCGGGACGAGGTGCTCGTGGTCGTCGTGGAAGTGGGTGCGGTCCATCCCCAGGGGGCGGAAGATGCGCAACGCCGTGAACTCGGCGAAGGACATCCCGCTGACGGCTTTGACGGTTTGCGCCAGCAGGGTGTAGCCCATGTTCGAATACAGATACTCCGAGCCGGGCACGAAGTTGAGTTCCTGCTGGCGGGCCATCAGCGCGAGGATCTGCTCGGTGGTGATCACGTCGTCGAGACGCCATCCGGACATGGCGAGGAGCTGCCACTGGTCGCGAATCCCGCTCGTGTGATGGATCATCTGCCGCACGGTGACGGGGTGTTCGAAGTCGGGAACGAAGGGGAGGTGCTGCTGGACGGGGTCATCCAGGGAGAGAGCGCCATCGGCCGCAAGCAGGGTGACGGCCATCGCCGTGAACTCCTTCGAGACGGACGCGACGTGGAAGATCGTGCGGGGCGTGACCGGGACGCCGTGCTCGATCTGGGCCTCGCCGTAGCCGCGGGAATAGATCATCTCGCCGTCCTGGATGACGGCCACCGAGGCACCGGGCGAGCCGGGACGGTCCAGGTCGGCGAAGACGGCGTCGATGCCGCGCGACAGGGATGGGGGTACGGGGCGGTCGGGGGCGCAGGCGGTGGCGAGGGCGGCGACGGCCAGGGCCGCGAGGGCCCCGGCGCGGACCAGCCGGCAAGTCCCGGCCCGCCGGACGGCCCGCTTCCGGTCCGCGGACGCGGCGCGCCCCCTCATCTCCACGCCTCCACGATGTCCTGCGCGATCAGGCCCAGCGTCTCCTCCAGCTCGAAGAAGTCGCCCGTGCTCTGGTTGGTGAACACCGAGATGATCGTGGGACCGCCCTCATGGAAGAGGATGCCCACGTCATTCCCCGCATAAGGGGGCCAGTCGCCCGTCTTGTGGGCCACCTGGACGCCCTGGAAGCGGACCATCCTGGGCAGCCGCGTGGTGTAGAACTGGCCGTTCAGGATCCCCACCATCTCTTCGCTGGCCGCCTGGTCCGCAAGCTCCCCTTCCAGGATCTGCTCGAGCAGGCGGGCCATTTCGCGCGCGGTCGTGCGCCCCAGCCAGACCGTCGAATCGCCCTCGATCTCGAAGAAGCGCGCGGCGGCGCCCTCGTCCGAGGGGAAGCCGCGCTCGAACACCTCGCGCCGGGAGAGCGCCGCATACGCGGGATCGGTGCGAATCCACGTTTCCAGGAAGAGCCTGTGCGTCGTGTACTTGAGTCGCGTTTGCTCGTAGCCGTTCGCGGCGAGCAGTTCGTTCACGCGGTCCATGCCCACCAGGTCGATCACCATGTCGGTGGCTGTGTTGTCCGAGGTGATGATCATCTGGGTGACGAGACCCCGCAGCGTGGGGTTCAGCCCGGGCGCAAAGGTCTGGATGAGCCCGCTTCCGCGCCGCATGTCGGCGGCTTCGACCGTGTGCCGAGCGTCCAGATCGAGGCGCCCTTCAGCGTGGTCGAGGAAGGCCCGCACCATGACCGGGATCTTGATCACGCTGAGCGTGTTCATGGGAATGTCGGGACGGACCGCGATCTCCCGGCCCGTGGGGAGGTGTTTGGCGTAGAGCGAGCTGGTTGCGTCCAGCGTGGCGAGGCGGGCTTCCACCTGGGCCGCGAGGTCGTCCGCGGAGGCGGTCGCCGGGTTGGAATCCCCTTCGCCGGCGTCGCCCGCGGGGGCACACGACAGCAGAAGGCAGAGGAGCGGGGTGACGAGCGTTCTGCACATGGAAGCCTCCGGCAGCGGGTTTGGGTGACCGACAAAGTCCGTTCCGTGGTCCCCGAAGGCAAGCATCGTACCCGGTATGTACACTTTGCGGCACCGGGCACGCCGGGGGCAGGTTGCGTGGTGCCACCCGGCCTCTACGAAACCGCAAGGAGCCTTCATGAGAACGACAAACAGTCCGTGGATGAATCCGCGCGAGCACCGAGAGCGGCAAGGCGCCGGGCTGGAAAGGCGCTTTGAAGGGCGAAGAGCAGCGCTATTCGTCCGAAAAGCAACGCAGAGCTTCAGCGTCCTCCGCGGATGCACTGCCGCTCGAATACCGGGAGGATTTCTTCCGCGGGCTGTTAGCGCAGTTTGCCCCATCCTGGTCCTCGCTCTCCACGGCACGGCCCCCGCCCTGGCGCAGGAGGCGGCGGCGGACGCTTCGGCAGGGGCCCGCCTCGTGATCCTCGGCACGGGAACGCCCAACGCCGATCCCGACCGTTCCGGCCCGGCGCTGGCGGTCGTGGCGGGGGGGCGGGCGTATCTCGTGGACGCGGGTCCCGGCATCGTGCGGCGCGCGGCGGCGGCAGCGCGCGAGCACGGCATCGACGCACTCGCTGCTTCGGGGCTCAATCGCCTCTTCATCACGCACCTGCACTCCGACCACACCGTCGGACTGCCCGACGTGATCCTCTCACCGTGGGTCCTCGAGCGCCCCGACCCGATCCGCATCTTCGGCCCGCCCGGAACCGCCTCGATGGCCGGCCACATCCAGGAGGCCTGGAAGGAGGATGTCCACATGCGCCTCTTCGGGCTCGAGCCGCACGACTACAACCTCGACGCCTACAAGTCCCCGGTCACCGAGACCACGGGCGGCCTCCTCTACGAAGACGAAAACATCAGCGTCACCGCGATTCCCGTCCTGCACGGGTCATGGCCGAACCCGCTCGGCTACCGTTTTGAAGCCGGCGGCCGCACGATCGTCATTTCGGGAGACGCGCGGCCCAGCGAGACCCTGGTCGAGGCCTGCAACGGCTGCGACGTGCTCGTCCACGAGGTCTACTCGGCAGAGGCGTTTGCGGGACGGCCCCCTGAATGGCAGAGGTACCACGCGGCATCCCACACGTCGACCGTCGAGCTGGCCGACATCGCCAGCCGCGCCCGCCCCGGACTGCTGGTCCTGTACCACCAGCTCTACTGGGGCGCTTCGGACGAGGACCTGCTGCGCGAGATACGGGAGGCCGGGTACACGGGTCGCGTCGTCTCGGCGGCGGACCTGGCGGTGTATTAGAAGCGGGCTTTGGATAAGGGCCACGTCAGCACCGGGGAGCGGCGAAACGCTCGGCCGGCCTGCTGGACTGAGGCGTTGGCTTGCTGAGCTGGGCCGCTGGTCTGGTGCCCTGGGCCGCTGGCCCAACCGAGCATACCGGTGTCACTGGTTTTGCTGCGGAAACGTGGGGAGGTGGGTAACGTCCGGCGGGAGACTGTCGAGCAGTGCTCCGACACCCCAGGTCGCTCGTGCGGCTCCTGCGTTTTTCGTTCGCCTCCCCCGTTGCTCTCGCGGTCTCGCCTTGTCCACCCAGGCGCGGCACAGGCCCGTCGCGACATCTTGGCGGCCTGTTGCGGCATGCCCAGGGCCGGTCCCGGCATGGCGAGGGCCAGTCCCGGTATGGCGTGCTGCGTGGGCCACGGCGGTGTCCCGAATCGGCGAAAGATAGTCCCATCGAGCTATGTACAGGTTTGAGATCGCGGCTTCGGTGAGGTGGGGGATGCTGTACTGGAAGGCCGCTGGGGGCCGCCACTGGCCCTCTGTGGGGCGAACGCGGTCCGGTCACCCTTCGAAGCCGCCGCAACCCGGGTTTTCGCGTCCAGGGCCGTTACAGAAGGTCGCAAACACGCCCGTTATCTTTAGGGGTAACTCATTGCTGTCTTTGACTTTAGGAGGACCCCATGAACGACGATCTCTTTCAGCTCGGCGAGCGCATCGTCGAACTCGCCGCCCGGATCAACATCGCCACCTACGAAATGCTCACCCTCATCGCCGAGTTCGACCGGCGCGAGGGGTGGGCCGACGGGTTCACCTCGTGCGCGGACTGGCTTGCCTGGAGAACCGGCCGGATGCTGGGGACCGCGCGCGAGCACGTGCGGGTGGCGCACGCGCTCGAGGAACTGCCGCTGACCTCTGCCGAGATGAAGACGGGCAAGATCTCCTATGCCAAGGTTCGGGCCATGACCCGGGTCGCGACCCCCGACACCGAAGCGACGCTGCTCGAATACGCGCGCACCGGTTCCGCCGCGAAGCTCGAACAGATCGTGCGCGGATGGAAACATCTGTCGCGGGACGGCGAACTCACGGCCGAGGAGGCCCGCCACCAGAGCCGCGCGTTCTCGGTCGCAATCGACGGGGACGGGATGTACGTGATGCGGGGGCGGCTCGAACCCGAGGTCGG
The DNA here is from genome assembly GCA_965206455.1 of Longimicrobiales bacterium. Lineage (GTDB taxonomy): Bacteria > Gemmatimonadota > Gemmatimonadetes > Longimicrobiales > Gaopeijiaceae > Bin94. The sequence goes on from CBDBJS010000001.1 coordinate 498,161, forward strand.
GGCCGTGCTGATGCGCGCGATCGAAGCCGCGAGTGACGCGCTGTACCGCGACGAGAACCCGGAGGTGCGGCCGAAGCCGAGGCAGCGGAGGGCCGACGCGGCGGGACTGGTCGCCGAGCGAGCGCTGGCGGTGGGGTTCGGCGGAGAATCCGGGACGCGTGCCGAGCGGTTCCAGGTGGCGGTCCACACCGAGATGGCCACGCTGGAGAAGGACGGTGAGCCGGGCCGCTCGGAGGTCGACGGGGTGAGAGTGAGCGCCGAGAGCTCGCGCCGGATGGCGTGCGACGCGGCCGTCGTGCCGATGACGCACCGCGACGGGGAGGTGATGGGGGTGGGGCGGAAAACGCGCACGATCCCACCGCACATCCGCCGCGCGCTGGAGGAGCGGGACCGTGGCTGCCGCTACCCGGGATGCGGGAGCCGGTTCACCGAGGCGCATCATGTGAAGCACTGGGCCGACGGGGGTGAGACGAGCTTGGCGAACACGGTGCTGCTGTGCCGCAGGCATCACCGCGTGGTCCACGAGGGCCGCACGCGGATGTCGCTGAACCGCGTGGGTCAGGCGGTGTTCTTCACGAGGAACGGGAAGATGATCGCGAGCGCGCCGCCGATGAGGCGGCCGGGACAGTTGCTGCAGCCACTTCCGCCGCCGCCACCGCTACCGCCCGGCGAGCTGTACAACGGGGCGGCGCGGCTGGTGGACTCGGCGATCCCGTGGGAGCTGGAAGCGGCCGCCCGAGAGGCGGTCGAGGAGGCCCTGGATGCGGCCGGCGCGGCGCCGCGGAATGCTGTCGAGGAACCCGCTCGGGATGCGGCCGGCGAGCTCGTTTGGGAAGCCGCCGGAAAGCCCGGTCGGGAGGCAGGCGACGAGCACGCACCAGACCACGCTCAAACGGACCCGGCCAGGGATGCGGCGGCGTAGCGGCGGCGCCCCGACATCGGCCCCGGCGGCGCCCCTACATCGGCCCCCGGCGCTGCCCCCACGTTTCCGCGGCAAAACCCGGGACACCCGCATGTCTGGATGGGACAGGGTGGAGGCCCACCTCAAGGGTCAGCCAGCCGTGCCCCACACGGAGGCCGCGCCCAGCCGGAGGCCGCATCCACGAGGGCACCCATGGGGCACGCCGTGCATCCGTTTGTCCGCCACTTTGACCTTCTTCTGGCGGACAAAGGCGATCCGGCCGCTGCAGCCCGTTGGGATCGGCAGAGGTGCTCACGTCGAGCTCTTCCTCGTCCGGCCACCGGTCACCCGGGCGGCGGATCCTCGCGCTTCAGCCGCAGGATTCGCCGGATCATGCGGTCCCGCCACGCCGACAGCGCGGGCACCGCCTCCTCGCCGTACGCCGCCTCCGTCGCAGCGGCGATCCCGTCGATCACCTCGTCGCCGAACTCGGGGTCCGTGTCGAGATCACCCCACAGCGCGCTGAAGGCGTCGCCGTAGTCCCGGTAGTAGCGGCCCACGCCCCCGTCGGAGTTGGCGTGACCCGTCCCGAAGGGTCCCATCAGGGCCCAGCGCAACCCGAGCCCGTCCCGCATGACCATCTCGACCGCTTCGGGTGAAGCCACCCCGGACCCGACCAGCGAGATCCCCTCCCGGATCACCGCCGCCTGCATCCGGTTGAGGAGGAAGCCGGGCACGTAGCGGTTCATCTCGACCGGCGACATCCCCACCCGGCGGAGGAGGTCGAGCGTCGCGGCCACGACCCGCGGGTCCGTCTTCTCCCCCGGCAGCACCTCCACCACCGGGATCACGTGGGGCGGGTTGACCGGATGCGCCACGATGCAGCGGTGCGCCCCGGGCACACCCTCCGCGATCACCGTCATGTCGTTGGCCGATGTGGAGCTCGCCAGGATCACTTCCTCGCCCGCGGCACGGTCGAGCTCACGGTAGATCGCCTGCTTGGCCGCAATCGCCTCTGGGCCGCTCTCCTGCACGTAGCCGGCCCCGGCGAGCGCTTCACCCAGGGTCCCGCAGAGAAGGATCCGGCTCCCCTCGGCGCCCGCCTCCTCACGCGTCAGGAACCCCAGCCGCACGTCCTCTTCCGCCGACTGCTCCACCCACTCGGCCGCCTTCGCCAACTGCGCCGGGTCGGGATCGTGGACGCGGGTGAGAAAGCCGGCCCGGGCGAACACCCGAATCCAGCTGCGGCCGACGACGCCCGCTCCCACGACGGCCACCACTTCGGGCCCTCGGTATGCCATGCTGTCACCTCCTGATGTCCGCGGGACGCGGCTCAAAGGGTCGAGGGGACGGTGCGGGTGCTTCCGGCCCTCCTGGGGAGGCACGCTCGCAACCGATCCGCAAGCCTTGGCGCCCAGGTGCGCCGCGCCGCAGGCTCGAATACTATGTCCCCAACGCGACACTATGTCCCCAACACGACACTATGTCCCCAACGCGACACCCGGAGCCACCCCGCTCAAGGAACCGAGTCACCCCATGACCAGCCTCAACGACCGTTGGAATCACGCCGACGCGCTTCAATACCTGGCGCGGGTGGGACGCATGCCCCCGACGATCATCTGCGTTGCCTGCAACGGCGGGATTCAGGGCAAGGAGTCGAACCCCAATCTGCCCGAGACCCCCGAGGAGATCGCCGAATCCGTGGCCGGCGCCTACGGAGCGGGGGCGTCGATGGTCCACGTGCATGCGCGGCAGGCGGAGTTCCCCACGCGGCCGGCGATCACCACCGGGCGCTGGCTGGAGGTCAACGCGAAGATCCGTGAAGCGTGCCCCGACATCATCATCAACGACACGACCGGGGGCGGGCCCGACATGACCAACGAGGAGAGGCTCCAGTGCCTCGGCGCGCGGCCCGAGGTGGCGTCGCTCAACCTCACGCCCGACATGAGCCGTTTCGTCATCAGGGAACGGCCGGCGTCCCTGCCGGACCCGCGCCCGGAGACGGTCTACGACGAGTGCCTGCCCTTCTCCTACGGCCAGATCAGGCACTTCGCCGCCGAGATGAAGGCACGCGGGATCAAGCCCGAGCTCGAGATCTATCACCCGGGCGGGGGATGGGTCATCCGCTACCTGATCGGCGAGGGGCTGCTCGAAAAGCCCTACTGGATCCAGACCGTCATGGGGTACCAGACCTCGAGTCTCCCCACGGTCGACAACGTCCTCCAGATCATCCGCGAATTCCCCGAGGATTCGGTGTGGCTGACTTCCGGGATCGGACCCCACCAGCTCCCCATGACGACGTTGGCCACCATGCTGGGCGGTCACGTCCGCGTCGGACTGGAGGACAACGTCTACTACCGCCGGGGCGAGAAGGCGAAGAGCAACCGGCAGCTCGTGGAGCGTTCCGTGCGCATCATCCACGAGCTTAACCGCGAGGTCGCCACCCCCGCGCAGGCGCGCGCAATGTTGAACCTGTCCACCGAGCCGACCGCTTATGACTGACCGTTGCCCCCCCATCCCGATCGCCGTCGGACCAGCCGCCCGATTCCGCGGCCTGCTGGCCCTCGTCCTCCTGGCCGGTTGCGGCCCGCCCGCCGCGATGGACGCCCCGGCAACCGACGTCGAAGGCCCCTTCCCCCGCCCCGAGGGCGCATACGAGGTCCGGCTCGACCCCACGCACATGGTCCCCATGCGCGACGGAGTCCGCCTCGCCACCGACCTGTACTTCCCGGTGGGCACCGACACGCCGCTCCCGGTGGTGCAGATCCGCACTCCGTACGGGAAGCTTCCCCACCGGCGCGAGGCCTCCGCGGCCCGCTACTTCGCGAGCCACGGGTTCGCCGTCGCCGTGCAGGACATGCGCGGCCGCTACCAGTCCGAGGGCGAGTACTTCGTGTCGCGCGCGGACCGGGAAGACGGCTACGACATGGTTTCGTGGCTTGCCGAGCAGCCCTGGTCCAATGGCCGGATCGGGACCTACGGGTGCTCGTACCTGGGCGAGAACCAGATGCAGCTGGCCGCCACGCGAAACCCGCACCACGCGGCCGCTCTGCCGCAGGCCGCGGGCGGGAGCTACCGCTACTTCGGCGTGATCTTCGGCGGCGTGACCGAGCTGGCGGCCAGTCTGGGGTGGTTCCGGGGCGCGGGCAGCAAGGTCTTCTACCGGATCCCGCCGGGCACCCCGCGCGAGGCCATGCTCCAGGTCGAGGAGATGATCAACCCCGGGCCCAACCCGGGCGAACTCGACTTCCAGGCGGCGTGGCGAACCCTGCCGTACATCGACATGCTGAAGGCTTCCGGGGCCCCGCCGACAGACTTCGAGGCATTCGTCTCGCACGAGCCGGGCGACCCGTGGTGGGACCGGATCGGGTACGTGCAGCCTGACGACCGGTTCGACGTGCCGGCGCTCCACGTCAATTCCTGGTACGACCTCGGCGTGGGCGAGACGCTCAAGCTCTTCAACCTGCTGAGCGACAACGCCGAGTCCGACCGGGCCCGCGACAACCAGTTCGCGATCATCTCCCCGACGGATCACTGCACGTCCGAGATCGCCACATCCAGGACGGTGGTGGGCGAACGCGACCTCGGTGACGCCCGTCTCGACTACTGGACGATCTACCTCGACTGGTTCGACCACTGGCTCCGGGACGACGCGGACGCCGACTTCGACATGCCCCGCCTCCAGTACTACCTCATGGGCGCGAACGAATGGCGCACCGCCGGGTCGTGGCCCGTCGAGGGCACCGAGTTCCGGCCCATGTACCTGCACAGCGGCGGTAGCGCGAACACCCGGGCCGGAGACGGCCGCCTGTCGTGGGAAGCACCCGACGAGGAGCAACCCGCCGACACCTTCACCTACGACCCGGACGACCCGGTACCCACCATCGGAGGTCCAGTGTGCTGCACGGGGACGGCCGACGCGCCGGCCGGCGGTTTCGACCAGTCCGCGGTGGAGGACCGCCACGACGTGCTCGTGTACACATCGGAGCCGCTGGATGAGGGCCTGGAGGTTACGGGACCCATCGAACTGGTGCTGTACGTGTCGTCCGACGCGCGCGACACGGACATCGTCGGCAAGCTTGTGGACGTCCACCCGGACGGGCGGGCGATCAACGTCCAGGAAGGGATTCTCCGCGCGCGCTACCGCGAGGGATACGGTCGCAAGGTGTGGATGGAGCCGGGCGAAGTGTACGAACTCCGTATCGACCTCCAGGCCACGGCGAATTATTTCGGAGCAGGCCATCGGATCCGGCTCGAAATCACGTCCTCGAGTTTCCCGAGATGGGAACGGAATCTCAATACCGGCGGTAGGAACCATGACGAGACCGAGTGGGAACTCGCCCGCAATTCGGTCCACCACGCCCCAATGAGCGCATCCCGTCTGATTGTGCCCATCGTAACAAGGGAGACCGGAAATTGAGTAGAGTGAACCTGGCGCGCCTCGCGCTTGTCGCCGTTACGGCCTTTGCCGCCCAGACATGCGCGTCGGTCGGCCAAGTCCCCGCCGGCTCCAGAAACACCGGCGACCTTACCCCCGTGGATTTCGAGGGGATAACGGAGCGGGACGCGATGGGGGCCATATCGCTCCTGAGACCCCAGTGGCTCAGGGCCCGCAACGGATCGGCCACCGTGGTCGTCAACGGCCAGCGCAGTAGCCGGAATCAACTTGCCGAGATCCCGATCGGGTCGATCGCACGGGTCACCTACATGACCCCATCGGACGCTACCACGCGCTTCGGGACCGGGTTTTTCAGCGGGGCCATTGTCGTAACCCTACGCTGACGGGACGTCCGCCGCTGCCGCCCTCGAGGTCACCACACGGCGGCAACGTATTGCCCCGCGCCGGGCAGGTCGCTAGAATCCGCGCGCCGAATTGGCGACCTTATATGATGGCAAGGACAATGACGCGGTTCCAAACAGGGCAGTTCTCCCGCTCCTTCCGTGTATCCGCCACCCTGCTGGCCCTGACGGCAGCTTGCCGCGGGTCCGATCCCGGTGTGGTGCGCGGCGAAATGATCTTCGACGCCTGCGGTCCGTGCCACGGTGCCGACGGCGCCGGCAACCAGTCGCTTGGGGCTCCGGCCATCGCCGGGGCTTCCGACTGGTACCTCTCGGCTCAGCTCGCAAAGTTCCGGGCGGGTCAGCGGGGGTATCACCACACTGACGCGGAAGGGCTGCGGATGCGCCCCATGTCGCGCACGCTGATCGAGGACAAGGGCGATATCAGTTCGGTTGTGGCCTACGTCGTCAGTCTGCCGATCCCCGATCCACCGGCAACCGCCGAGGGAGACGCTGAAGCGGGCGAGGAGGAGTACACGGCACTCTGTGCGAACTGTCACGGTGGGGACGGCAGGGGAGTCGACACCGGAGTGCAGGAGTTGAATGCTCCCTCTCTGCTCCATCTGAACGACTGGTACATCGCATCATCGCTGCGGAAATATCGCGACGGTGTGCGGGGAGCCGGCGACGCCGCCGGCGCCACCATGCGCGCGCCCGCCAGCGACATGTCCGACGAACGGATCGCAAACGTGACCGCCTTTGTCATGACCATGCAGCGCCTGCCCCGGAAGGCGGCCTCTCCGCCCCCGCCGCCGCTCGCGCCGCTCGAGGTCGATCCCGCGAGCCTGCCCGAGGGCGTGACCGTGGCCATGGCCGAAGAAGGGCAGGCCATCTTCAACGGAACCACGGGCATCTGCTTCACCTGCCACCTGCGGGAAGGCGGAGGCGGGCCCCTGGCTCCCAACCTGACCGACGACATCTGGCTCAACATCGACGGCGAGTACGAGTCCATCGTGAACCTCATCATCACCGGCGTGCCGCAGCCCGTGGAGCACCCCGGCCAAATGCAGCCCCGGGCCGGGATGCCGCTCACCGACGACCAGGTGCGAGCCGCGGCCGCCTACGTATTCACTCTGAGTCGATAATCTCATGGTAGCGAAACCGTCCCCCGACAGACCGACCCACGCCGAACTGGCGGCCCGGATTCCGGATCCGCCACCCGACGCGACCAACGAGGCGATCATCTTCGCCAGGAAGACCCTGAAGTGGACGCTCGTGCTGGGCTTCCTCTTCGTCGGTTCAGCCGTGGTCTACAACTTCATAATGCAATGAACGAAAGGGACTAAATGGGCTTCCGACAAATGGGCTTCCGACAAATGGGCTTCCGACAAATGGGCTTCCTCTAAATGGGCTTCCGACAAATGGGCTTCCGACAAATGGGCTTCCTCTAAATGGGCTTCCTCGAGCGCGTCGGCCACTACTTCGACGACATCGGCCTGATCCGGATCGGGTCCACGTACGCTGCGGACATCGACTTCCTGATCATCCTGGTGCTCGTGGTCGTGGGGATCTGGTTCCTGGCGGCCGAGTACATCTTCGTCTACTTCATCCTCAAGTACAGGGCGAAGCCGGGACGGAAGGCCGACTACATCACCGGGAAGGAAAAGCACCTGAAGCGCTGGATCACGATCCCGCACTTCATGGTTCTCGCATTCGACGTCGTCATCGTCGTCGTCTCCTTCCAGGTCTGGCACAAGATCAAGATGGACCTGCCGGAGAACCCCGACGCCGTGCTCCGGATCACCGGCCAGCAGTGGGCATGGACCTTCCAGCACCCGGGGCTCGATGGCGAGCTGGACACCGCCGACGACATCTTCACCGTGGACGAACTCCACGTCGAAAACGAAAAGACCTACCACTTCAAGCTCGAGGCCACGGACGTCCTGCACAGCTTCTCGGTCCCGGTCTGGCGCCTCAAGCAGGACGCCATCCCGGGGAGGAGCATCACCGGCTGGTTCCAGCCGACGCTAGCGGGAGAGTTCGATGTCCAGTGCGCCGAGATCTGCGGCTTCGGCCACGGGGTCATGTCGGCCCGGGTGATGGTGGAGGACGCCGAACAACATGCATCCTGGCTGGCGGCGAACACGCCGGTCGCGGCAGCGCCCGTGGCTGGCCGAAATACGCCCGGCACCCAGTAGCGAAGATTGGAGAGGACCGAGAGAGATGGTTGAGCCAGCGGTCGATCTGACACACGGCCACCCCCACGAGGACCACGCGCACCACGGTCCCCGGGGGATCATGAAGTACCTCTGGTCCACGGACCACAAGGTCATCGCCATGCAGTACATGTTCACGGGCATGTTCATGGCGATAGTCGGCGGCTTCATGGCTTACGTGTTCCGCATGCAGCTGGCCTTCCCGGGAATGAACGTCCCCGGCTTCGGCATGGTCTCGCCCGGCGAGTACAACGCCCTGGTGACCAATCACGGGACGATCATGATTTTCTGGGTGGCCATGCCCGTGCTGCTCGCCGCCTTCGGGAACTTCCTGATCCCACTCATGATCGGGGCGGACGACATGGTCTTCCCCAAGGTCAACCGGCTGTCGTACCAGATCTTCTTCCTGAGCACGGTCGTCATCCTCGCCTCGCTGGTCGTGGAAGGAGGCGGCTTCGCTGGAGCCTGGACCGCGTACCCGCCCCTTTCGGCGAACGAGACGTACAACCTGACACCGCTCGGGAGTACGTTATGGCTCGTCGGGGTCGGACTGGAGTTCGTCGCCTTCCTCCTCGGAGGGATCAACTTCATCACCACCCTGATGAACTCGAGGGCGCCGGGGATGCGTGCCTTCGACGTCCCCATCGTCGTGTGGATGATCGTGGTCGCGAGCATCCTCTTCATGCTCTCGGTCGGGCCGCTACTGGCCGGCGCGATCATGCTTCTCTTCGATCAGACGCTCGGGACCGGCTTCTTCAACCCGGCGACCGGCGGCGACCCGATTCTGTGGCAGCACCTGTTCTGGTTCTTCGGCCACCCCGAGGTGTACGTCGTGCTGCTCCCGGCGATGGGCGTGGTGATCGAGATCATCACCACCTTCGCCCGCAAGAAGGTCTTCGCCTACCGGACGGTGATCTTCACGGTCGTGGCCATCGGCGTGCTGAGCTTCTTCGTGTGGGCCCACCACCAGTTCATCGCGGGAATCGACCCGCGCATGGCGAACATCTTCACGATCACCACCCTGCTCATCTCGGTCCCGATGGCGGAGCTGTGCTTCGTCTATATTGCCACGCTCTATCGAGGCTCGATCACCCTATCCACGCCCATGCTCTGGGCGCTGGCGTTCGTGGCCGAGTTCCTGATCGGGGGCGTGACCGGAATCTTCCTGGGAGCGGCGGGCGCGGACGTCTATTTCCATGACACCTACTTCGTCCTCGCCCACTTCCACTACACCTTCTTCCCGATCGCGATTATCGGGACCTTTGCGGCCTTCACCTACTGGTTCCCGAAGATGTTCGGGAAGATGATGGACGAGCGCCTGGGCAAATGGCACTTCTGGGGAACCATCATCCCGTTCAACATGATCTTCATCCCGCTCTTCGTGCTCGGCATGGGCGGCCAGCACCGCAGGATCTACAACTACGAGCACTTCCCCGAACTGGCCCTCGACTGGTTCCAGGACATGCGAGTGGTCGCGACGGGCTCGCTGCTGGTCATGATCGGCTTCCAGGTGGTCTTCTTCTACAACTGCTTCAAGACCTGGCGCTCCGGGCCGAAGGCTTCCAGAAACCCCTGGAAGGCGAATTCGCTGGAGTGGACCACCGAGTCGCCCCCGCCGCACGGGAACTGGCACCCCGACGAGATGCCCGTCGTCTACCGGGGCCCCTACGAGTACAGCGTGCCGGACCGCGAGGACGACTACTGGCCGCAGAATGAACCCGCTCTGAAGGGAGGACCCGGCGAATGAGGCCGATCGCGACAACGCGCTCCGCCACCGGGATCGCTACCGGCAAGCTCGCCGTATGGTGGGTCCTCGCGTCGGAAGTGGTCATCTTCGGCGGGTTGCTGGCGTCATACGTAATGCACCGCCTGGGCCATCCCGAGTGGGCGGACGCCGCGATCCACACCGACGTGCGGATCGGCGCCTTCAACACCTTCGTGCTCCTCAGCTCGAGCCTGACGGCCGTGCTGGCCCACCAGGCGGCGGAGCGGGGCGACGGCAAGAAAGCCGCGCGGTTCCTCCACTGGACCATTCTGGGCGCCGTCACCTTCATCGGGGTCAAGGCCTTCGAGTGGTACACCGAGATCACCCACGGCTACACGATCACGTCCAACACCTTCTGGTCGTTCTACTACTCGGCCGCGGGGCTCCACGCCTTCCACGTGATCGCGGGTGCGGTGATCATGGCCATCGTGGCCCGGGACGCCGCGAAGAACCTCCAACTCCACCGGGTCGAACTGATCGGGATCTATTGGCACTTCGTCGATATCGTCTGGATTTTCCTGTTCCCTCTGCTCTACATCGCGAAATAGCCCATGGCCGGTCACTCTGAAGGCTCGGGTTTCTTCGGAAACCACTACGTCAGGATCTACTTCCTGCTGCTGGTGCTCCTGGCGGTCAGTATCGCGGGGCCCGTGGTGGGCGGGACCATCGACCGTCAGGTGGAGATTTTCGGCCTGCAGATCGGTCTCGGGATGGCCCTGACGCTCGTCACAGCCTTCGGCATCGCGGTGTGGAAGGCGTCGCTGGTGATCAAGCACTTCATGCACCTGTCGATCGAGCGGCCGATCGCCAAGATCTTCCTGGCCGCGTCGGTGCTTCTGCTGGCGCTCTTCTGGGGCGGTGTGGCACCGGACGTGCAGCTGCACGAAGGCCGCATGTGGGAGAATCTGGACGCCAAGGCGGCGGTGGCGCGGGGGATCTCCGAGCCCGAGGTGCACGTCGAGGACGACAGCCACGCTGCGGAAGGCGAGCACGCCGAAGAGGTCGCGCACGCGAGTCTCGTGCCGACCCACAAGTCGACCGACAACCTGTTGCCGGGCGGTTACAATCTGACGCACGTCGCCTTCTGGACGGTGCTCGCGCTGGTTGCCGTCGGGACCAACGCCGTGGGGATCATGCTGTCGATCGGTGTGCTGATCCTGATCTACGAGACGCTGAGCCATATCCCGATCGTGCGGCGGCTGGTGGGGCCGCTGGTGGCGAGGGTGATGAGGCTGCCGGGCCTGGGGCGGATCCGTTCGCGCCTGGTCGGGGCGAAGGAGGGGTAGGCCCGGTCGATGAGCGCGCGCACGACGATCATCCCGTTCCGGCCGAGGCCGCGCCGCGCCGAGAAGGTCGTTTCGAACGGCGTGCTGGGCATGATCCTCGTCGTCTTCGTCGAAGTCATGCTGTTCGCGGGGTTCATCTCGGCGTTCGTGATCGTGAAGGCGCGCGCCGTGGGCTCGGTGTGGCCGCCGCCGAACCAGCCGCGGCTTCCCTTCGAGCGCACCGCGATCAATACGACCATGCTGATCGCGAGCGGGATCGTGCTGCTGATCGCCCACCGGGCGTACCAGCGCGGCAACCGGTCCATCGGCTTGCTGCTCATGGTGGCGATCTTGTCGGGGGGCGCGTTCGTCGCGCTGCAGGGGGTGGAGTGGGTGGCGCTGCTACAGGAAGGGCTGACGCTCACCTCCTCGACGTACGGCAGCCTCTTCTACACGATCATCGGGGCACACGCCGCGCACGCGGTCGTCGCGATCGGGTTGCTGGGGTGGGCGTGGCTGCGCCTCATGGCCGGGACGCTGTCCCGGGAAGCCATGTCCACGGTGTCGCTCTTCTGGTACTTTGTGGTTCTGGTGTGGCCATTTCTGTACTTCCAGGTGTATATGTAGATCATGGTGAACATTCGTGGGAGGAATCGGGCGCGCGGGCGGCGCGGGGCGGGGAGCCGGTGGCGCGGTGCGACGGGTGTCGCGGCGGCGGCCGTGATCGCCCTGGTGGTGATGGCCGCCTTCCCGGATGTCGCTCACGCCTGTCCCGTGTGTTTCGACCGGGACGACGAGGCTAGGATCGCGTTCCTCGCGACGACCGGGTTGCTGACCGTGCTGCCGCTCGGGATGGTAGCGGGGACGGGGTGGTGGCTGAGGAGGCGGGTGCGGGAGGCGGAGTTCGAGCGCGAGGAGGCGGGGGGGCGGTAGTTTGCTTGCACAGTGCTGTCTGTGCATGTAGAATGCTGTCATGGCCGTTCAAATCACCATCAGGGGCGTTCCCGAGGAAGTCCGCGACGAACTCGCGGTCCGTGCAGCCATGTCGCGCCTGTCAATGCAGGAATATCTCCGGCGTGAACTGGAGCGGATTGCTTCGCGGCCATCTCTCGATCGGTGGCTCGCGGGGGTGCGGGAAAGGAAGGAGACCGCAGGCACCCAGGTGCCGGCGTGCAGCATTCTGTCCGCGCGCGACGCTGACCGCAGGTGACCGTCGTCGTAGACGCGTCCGTCGTGGTCGCGGCGTTGGTGGATTCGGGGCCCGAGGGGCGGTGGGCGGAGTCGGTCGTGGGCGCGGACACGCTGGCCGCGCCGGAGCTGGTTCAGGTCGAGGCCGCAAACATTCTGCGCCGTCTGGAGAGTCGCCGGAAGATATCGAGGATCGAGGCCAACGGGGCTCAACGGGACCTGCTGCGACTTGACGTCGAGCTGGTTCCCTTTGCTCCCTTCGCCGATCGTGTGTGGAAACTGCGCCGGAACGTGACGTGTTACGACGCTTGGTATGTCGCGGTAGCGGAAGCGTTCGACTGCGCGCTGGCGACGCTGGACTTGAGGCTGAGTCGAGCCACGGGGCCGGCTTGCACGTTCATGGTGCCGGAGTTGGGGGGACGCTAACGCCCCGAAACCATCTGCCTCAGATCGTCCCAGATCGTTCCCAGCACGTGCCGCGATTTCCAGGCAAAGTATCCCACAGCGCTCCACACCAACGCTGCCGCGAGCACCACGCTCGCCCCGAGTCGCACTCTGTGATCGTCAATGTAGTCGCCCATGACTCGGTGGCCGGATCCGGGGCCGGCTCTCAGGTAGAAATCCGACCACGTGAACACGATGAACCCGATCGACGTTGCGACCAGAATTCCCACGGCGACCTGCATGACCCTCTTCCCGCCCATCATCAACTTCCCCCTGGATTGAACCGGGTGCCCGTCGGGCTGCTGGAACACCCCCGCCAACGTGAGACAACCGGACCGCCCGAGGTGGTTGCCCCGACCCGGCCTACCGCGTCAGCGCGGCTTCCAATCCGTCAATGAAGGTGGGCTCCCCTTCCGGGATCGGTCCGATCCAGCTGAACGCAACGGCTCCGTCCCGGTTGATGAGGACGGACGTGGGCAGCCCGCGGGCGCGGAAGATGTCACGCGAAACGGCGTCGGGATCCAGCGCGATGTCGTACTCGACGCCGAACTCTTCCACGAATTCGATCACGGCGTCGTAGTCCGCCCGCCGGTCAACCGACACGCCAAGGATGCGAAGGCCCCGATGCCGGTACCTCTCGTACACGGACTGGAGGTAGGGTGTCTCGGCCCTGCAGGGATGACACCATGTGGCCCAGAGGTTGACGAGCAGCGTCTCGCCCAGGTAGTCCGTCAGCGACACGGGCGATCCGCTGGCCAGGGAGGTCGCCGTGAAGACGGGGGCGGGGTCGCCCCGCTGCAGGGTGGGCGACTCGGAGGGGATGCAAGCCGTGAGGGTCAGGGTGGCGAGCAACCCGTGAATGAATCCCCGCGAGCACCCGGGGCGGCGAGGCGCCGGGCTGGCAAGGTGCCGGGCCTTGCTGCTGGCGATCATGGCCGCGCGGCCCATGCTGCCGTCACCCTTGCGGCGGGGTTACGGGCTGGGTGGAGAAGGGCCCCACACCGTGGACCTGGACGACGGTCTCTTCCTCCACCCACATGTATGCGGGTACGTTCGCCGCAATCGCGATGTAGCTCCCCGGACCGTAGGCGGTGCCGGTCTCCTTGTCCATTGTCTCGCCCATGCCGACGAAAAACCGTCCGGAGAGGACCGTCATGTGCTCGGTGACCGGGTGGGTGTGGGGTCCCAGCTCGAAGCCGGGCTGGACTTCGAGGCGGAAGGCGAAGACCTCCCCGTCCGCACTGTAGTCGCCGTAGAGCGGGAGGAAGCGCACGCCGTCGTTCGGCTCTCCCCAGGGGAGAGTATCGCCATGGTGGAAGACGTTGCCATCGGCGTCCTGCGCGTGGGCGGGTGGCGCTGCGACCAGGGCCGTAAGGACGAGCAGAGCCGCTGCGAGCGCGGGCCGGATGGCGTGGCGGGGGGCGAGGCAATGGTTCATCGGGGTGTCCTTTCAGTCGGGGGTCCGTGAATATGGCCCCTCGAGGTTACGCGCGCATGATCCGGGGGACCCGCGGCCACTTGCCCGCCCCCGCCAGGCTCCGCGATCCTTACCCCCCAACCAACATTCCATGCGGGGAGCGACGACCGTGAAGAAGTCATGCACCGGAGCGACATGCACGCTCCTTCTCATCGCTGCGTCTTTGATCCCCCAACCCGGGGCTGGTCAATGGCAGAACCGGTACCCTCATGTCGACGGGTACGGGCATCACGTCTACCTGGAGGGGTACGAACTGCCCGTCCTCACGAACGGGCCGATCGATCCGGCACCCTCTCCGGACGGGCAGCAGCTCGCGTTTTCGTCGAGGGGATGGATCTGGGTGATGGATCTGGAGTCGCGGACGGCGCGGCGGCTGACGACCGGGCGCGACATGGATTCGCGTCCGGCCTGGCATCCGTCGGGCAACCGGATCGCGTTCGTGCGTGACAACGACCACGACACGCGGATCGTTGTCGTCGGCACGGATTCGGGGGATGAACTGCGCACGATCGACACGCCCGGCATCGACCTCGACCCGGTTTATTCGGCGGATGGCCGCACGCTCTATTACACCTCTGGCCAGGCGGGAACGCTGGACATCTGGGCCATGGATCTGGCGACGGGTGAGGAAGAAGCGGTGACGAACGAGCCCGGGATCGAGATGAAGGCGCAACCGCTGCCGGGGGACGACGCGTTTCTCATGCTCGCCAAGCGGGGCGGTGACCGCGTGGAACTGCGCTCTCGGAGCGGCGGCGAACCCCGCGTGCTCATGTCCGGCAGCATCGTGTCCATGGCCCGGCCGGCCCTGAGTCCCGACGGAACGGGACTCGCGCTGAACTGGCCCACGCAGGAGGGATGGGATCTGCGTGTGCACAGTGTGGACCAGCCCGGCCCTTCGGTGCTGCTCGCCAGCGGCGGGCTGCCCCTCACGCCCGCGTGGAGTGCGGACGGGGAGTGGGTCTATTTCTCCGAGGCGAACGAGAGCGAGGTCATGATCCTGAAACGCGTGCGGAAGGCCGGCGGGCCCGTCGAGGATGTGTACGTGGCCACCTGGCAATGGGGGACTGGGACAGCTCGACTGCGGATTCGGACGAACGGCCCCGTCCGCCTGAACGTCCTCGACGCAACCGGTCATCCCGCCGTCCCGGATGAGGGCGCCACCCACTTCGATGGCGCCAACGGCCGCGTCTTCTTCTACAGTCCGGGGCTCGTCGAGATCACGGTGCCCGCCGGCCAGGTCACCGTTTCCGCCGTGCACGGCCTGGCCACACCCGAGACGGCGACCACCGTCACCGCGGCGGCTGGTGCGGTGACCGAGGTCGCCCTCGATCCGACCCCGGTCTGGAACGCGCGGTCCGCGGGCTGGACCTCCGGCGATCACCACTTCCACCTCAACTACGGCGGCCAGTACGACCTGGACCCGGCCGACATGGTTCCAATGATGGAAGGGGAGGATCTGGACATTGCCACGCCCCTCCTGGCCAATCTGCACAACCGCTACGAGGACCAGGATCTGTGGGGTTGGGAAAAGTCGGACAGGTCGCCGCTGATCCGCTTCGGCCAGGAGATTCGCTCGCATTTCCTTGGCCACATGGGCCTCATCGAGATCCCGGAGGTTCACTGGCCGTGGGTGTGGGGGCCGGGCTACGAGGTGTACGGTACCGATGACCGGCCCAACGCGGATGTCCTGGAATACGCGCACGGTCATGGCGGCATCGGCTACTACGTCCACCCGGTTTCGGTGCCCGATCCCTTCGCCTCCGAGCCCGGGGCCGGCGTGCCGGTCGAACTGGTCGCAGACGCGGTGATGGGCGATGTGGACGCGCTGGAGGTCATGTGTCTGTGGAGCAACTCCGATGGGACGTCGGCGCTGTGGCACCGGTTCCTCAACCTGGGACTGACCGTCGCACCGTCGGCGGGCACCGATGTCATGCTGAACCTGTACCGCACAATGGCTGTGGGGGCCACCCGGGTGTACGCGTACACCGGGGACCGGGTGAACTGGCCCGGATACCTGGAGGCGCTGCGGGAGGGTCGCTCCTTCGTCACCAACGGGCCCTTCCTCGACTTCCGGGTGGACGGCGCGCGTCCGGGCGAGGTGGTCCCGGCACGCGCCGACGGAGCCGGTGCGGCGGGCGCGGAGGAGTCCGGCACCGTCCAGTGGACCCTCGATCTCGCCACGGCCACCTCGGTGGAACAGGTGGAGATTCTCGTCAACGGTCGCGTTGTGCAGTCCCATCCAGGCATTGCAGAGCCCGGCCAGCGCACCTATGCGGGAGAGGTCGACCTCCCCGACGCGGGCTGGGTCGCCGTACGCGCCCGAGGGGGTGAGACCCGGTGGCCGTCGATGGACACCGCGCCATTCGCGCACACGGCCCCGGTGTGGATCGGCGAGAGGGGAAGCGCCGACCCGGTCGCGCGGCGCGAGGCGGCCGGCGAACTCCTCGAAATCCTGATCGCGTCGCGCGCGCGGCTCCGGGCCGGGTACGGCGGCGCCAGCATCCCGCGCCTCGAAGCGCGTTTCGACGAGGCGGTCGCGCGGCTGGAAGCGCTGGCCGCCCCCGATTCGGCCCGCCCGCGCTAACCGGGCGCCCGAGAAATGACCGAGCGCCGCTACGACGACGACGAAGTCGCCCTGATCCTCCATCGCGCGGTCGACACAGCCGCCGATGGCTCCGAACGGGAGCCGGGCAAGGGGCTGACGCTCGCCGAGCTCAAGGAGATCGGGGCCGAGGCGGGAATTGCGGTGGCCGGGATCGAGAGGGCCGCCCGGACGCTCGATGTGCGCGCGGACTCGCCGGCGACCGGTGCGGTGCTGGGCATGCCCACGACAGTACAGCTCGAGAGAGTGGTCCCGGTGCGTCTCAAGGACGAACACCTGCCACAGCTTCTCGACCTGATCCGCAGCGAACTGGCGCGTCAGGGCATCGTGGAAGAGGTTCTTGGCGGGTTCGAGTGGCGCGCCCGAAGCGGGACCGGCGGGCGCTACGTGTCCATCCGGAGCGAGGGCGAACAGACGCGCATCCGGGTGCTCGGCAACTACCGCGACGGCTTGCTGGGGTGTACCCTCGGGGTCGGGCCGATCATGACCGCCGGAACGGGCGCCCTCGCCGCGGCGCTGGGTGCGGCCACACCGTTCATCATCATACCGGTGGCGCTTGCGGGCGGTGCCAGCGCGATCATTCCCTGGAAGATCATCTTCGGCCGGGAAAAGCGATCACTGCACCGGGTACTGGACGCCCTCGAGCACCGGCTCCTGGAGCTGGGCGGCTAGCGACCCAGGGAAAACAAATGTACAGGACGACGAGGGAATTCGGCGCGGTCGCGCTGCTTATCACCCTGACGGGCTGCGGCTCAGGCTCGCCCGCGGCGCCCGACCCCGAGCCGGTACCCGAGCCCGAGCCGCTGCCGGCACCCATTTCGATCCCCGCCCGGGGCACCGAGTCGACCCTCGACGTGGCGACCTGGAACGTCCTGTACTTCGGCGCGCCGAACCAGGGACCACGAGACGAGGTGCTCCAGCTGGCTCGCGTCCGGGACGTCATCCGCGGGACCGACGCCGATCTCTGGGGCGTCCAGGAAGTGACCAGCGCCACCGCGTTCGCGGCCCTCCTTGCCGAGCTTCCGGGCTACGCCGGCTTGCTGGTCAACGACCCCGCCGTCGCCTCCGGAACGGACTTCTACACCGGGGGCGAACAGAAGGTCGGCATCATCTACAAGACCGCGGTCGTCGCGGTGACCGGCGCGCAGGTCGTGCTCACCGACTTCGACTACCAGTTCGCCGGCCGTCCTCCCCTTGAGGTACGGATCCGGCTGACCCTCGGCGGCACCGCACGAGAGGCCGTGGTCATCGTCCTCCACGCCAAGGCCACCGCGGAGGCCGCGTCGTGGGAGAGGCGCGTGGCGGGCGGCATCGCCCTGAAGGACTACATCGACGCCACCTGGCCCGACGACCTCGTCCTCATTCCCGGGGACTGGAACGACGACGTCGACGAGTCCATCACCCTGGGACGCGACACCCCCTACCGGCCTCTGGTTGACGCGGCACCCGATTGGGTGTACCCCACGGCGGAACTGAGCGCCGCGGGCCTGACCTCGATCCTGGGCTATGATGACGTGATCGACCACATCCTCGCATCCGACGAAGCGATGGCGTCGTACGAGGCGGGCTCCGCAATGGTCTACCGGGTCGACGACCTCATCCCGGACTACGAGGACACGACGAGCGACCACCTTCCGGTGCTGGTGCGCTTCAGGCCGGTGGGCTGACGGAAATCAGTCCGCTTCACCGACCCGCTCGCCGGGAACGACCAGCAGCAACAGTACCGCCGCGACCGCCGCCATCGCCGCCCCGAACACGAAGGGCGCGGCGGGGCCGAACCCTTCCCAGGCGAAGAGGCCTTCCCACAACACGCCGGCCAGCAGCGAAGCCGGCAACGTGGCAAGTCCGATCGCAGCCGCGTAGCCTCCGTAGGCCGTCCCGCGTTGCTCCGGTGGCACCAGGTCGGCCACCATCGCCTTTGCCGCACCCGCCACGAGCCCGTGATAGCAACCGTACACCAGGTACAGAACGGTGACGTGCATGACCGTGTCCGCGAGCGCAAAGCCAAGGTAGACGAGCGCATAGAGTCCCCACGCAGCCGCAACCACGCGCTTCCGGGGGATCCGGTCCGCAAGTGACCCGGCGGGTGTCGACACGAGCGTGTAGACGACGTTGAAGGCGAGCAGCAGCCACAGAATCCCGGCGACCGAGAGGCCGCGTTCCTGCGCCCTGAGCACAAGGAAGGCGTCTGCGGAGTTGCCAAGCTCGAAGATCACGGAACAGGCGACGAATGCCCCGAAGCCCCGGCCGAGTCCACGCAGGCGAAGTCGGGGGCGGCTGGCGGCGGGGGCCGCGCCGGGGTTGCCACTCCGACCCTTACCACCATTGCCGCGCCCGTCGGACCCGTCCACCTTGACGTCCCTTGCCCCCGCCGCCAGAACCGCTACGCCCAGGAATGCGGGGAGAAGGCTCCAAAGCACAAGCTTGCGAAACGTCTCGGCCTCCAGGAGCGCACCACCACCCTGCACCTGCTGCACAACCCAGATCGACACCGCGATCCCGATCACGGCCCCGGCCGTATCGGCGGCCCTGTGCAGCCCGAAGGCAAAACCCCGGCGACCGGCGGGCGTCGAATCGGCAAGCAGCGCGTCGCGGGGCGCCGTGCGCACCCCCTTCCCCACCCGGTCGCCCCATCGGATCGCGGCCACCGCTCCCCAGCTCGACGCCAGGTAGTAGAACGGCTTGGACACGGCAGAGATCCCGTACCCGACGACAGCCGGCCACTTGCGGGTCCCCAGGCGATCCGACAACCAACCCGAGTACAGCTTGAGGATGCTCGACGTCGCTTCGGCAAAGCCCTCGACCAGGCCGATCGCCCAGATGCGAACGCCCAGCACGTTGGCCAGGAAGAGGGGCAGGACGTTCAGCAGCATCTCGCTCGACACGTCCGTCAGGAAGCTGGTGCCGCTCGTGGCCCAGACGTTGCGGTGGAGTTTGGGCTTGGGGGAGGTGCGCTTGGGTCCGGCGGGTGGGCTGTTCATGGAGCCGGGTCTGGTGGGCGGTGGGGTTGGGTGGCGCGAGCGCAAAATAGTTTGCTTACTCCAGCCTTTCGAGGCAATGAAGGTTCGTTGTCCGCCAAATCAAGGCGAAAGTGGCGGACAAAATGCCCGGATGGAGCCGGTTCGGATGGCGAGAGCGGCCAAAAGCCCAGGAATGGGCTTGATGGTCTCCGGCTACATCCGGGATCGGGGTCCGTCCGCAGACCCTGAAGGCAGGGCAGCCGGGAATCAGCCCTTCTCCCGGTGGCCCCGCGCCCACCGTACATACAGATTGGCACGGAGAGAAGCAAGTGGTTCAACCACGGCACCACGAGGCCACGATGGCACCCACCACCACCACCCCCCTCCACCGCCGCCACTTCCTGCGCTGGCTCGCGGCCAGCCCCCTTCTCGCCACCCTGCCCGGCTGCGACCAACCCGGCTCCCTCCCCGGCACGAGCGGCGAGTCCCCCCCGTCACCCGGCACGGGCCGGAACCGCCCCTCCCTCGACGACCTCGTCACGACCGCCGCCGACGCCCTCGACGTCTTCGACATGGAAAGGGTCGCCGAGACCACCGTCCCGACGGCCCATTTCGGCTACATCCAGACCGGCGTCGACGGCGAGGAGACCCAACGCAACAACCGCGCGGCCCTTGAGGACATGTACATCCGGGCACGCCGGCTGGTAGATGTCAGCCGCCTGGACACGCGCGTCACCCTTTTCGGGCGCGAATGGCCATCGCCGGTCATCGTGGCGCCGTGCGGAAGCCAGCGCGGATTCCACGACGAGGGCGAGTTGGCCACGGCGCGGGCCGCGCAGGCACAGAATCACCTGCAAGTGCTCTCGTCGGTAAGCTCCACGGAGGTGGAAGCGGTCAACGAGGCCCGTGGCGAGCCCGTCTGGTATCAACTGTACGCCACCTCGAACTGGGCGGTCACGGAGGCGATCGTCTCGCGCGTTCGGGAAGCCGGCTGCCCCGTCATCGTGCTCACCGTGGACCTGCCGGCCGGGAGCAACCGCCTCACGCTGGAGCGCTGGCGGCGCGTGGACGACCGCGATTGCCGCAGCTGTCACCGGCCGCGCGGCGAGGCGCCGCCGGTCAAGCCGATGTACCAGGGGACCGACTACAGCAGCTCCGACTTCCGAACGCCCGGCATGACCTGGGATATCATCGGGCGCCTGCGCGACATCACCGACCAGAAGATCGTGGTGAAGGGGCTGGTGACGCGCGAGGACGCCGCGCTCGCGGTGCAAAACGGCGTGGACGCGGTCTGGGTCTCCAACCATGGAGGCCGAGCGGAGGGCAGCGGGCGTGCGACCATTGACGCGCTGCCCGAGATCGTGACAGCCGTGGACGGTCGTGTCCCCGTCATCGTGGACGGCGGCTTCCGGCGCGGCAGCGACATCTTCAAGGGGATCGCCCGGGGCGCCGATGCGGTGGCCGTGGGGAGGCCGTACCTGTGGGGCCTGGGCGCCTTCGGCCAGGCCGGCGTCGAGCGGGTGCTCGAGATTCTGCGCAACGAGCTGGCCATCACGATGCGGCTTGCGGGCGCGCCGTCGCTGGCGAGCATCGGGGCATCGTCGGTGGGGAGCGGGTAGATGGGCCCGGCGTGTGGATCCCCTCCGGCCGTCCCTGGGGCCGTGGGCCGAACCGCCGGCGCCGGAGGACGAACGGTGCGAACGGCGCTTCCCGCAGTCTGCGCGATCCTGACGCTGATCGGCGCCGCATGCGCGGGGGCCGGCGAGACGCCGATCGACGCTCTGACGCCCGACGCCGACGGTGTGTACACCACCCGGAGCGGGCTCACGTACAAGGTCCTGCGCCAGGGGTTCGGCCCAAAGCCCGCCGCGAGGGACCTGGTCCTGGTGCACTACAGTTGCACGCTGACCGACGGCACGGTGATCGACTCCTCCTACGAGCGCGGCGAACCCGATGTCCTCTCCCCCCGGGACCTGATCCGCGGCTTCGGCGAAGCACTTCAGCTGATGTCCGTCGGCAGCCACTTCCACGTTACCGTCCCCGGCCGGCTCGGATACGGCTGGGATGGCCTGGACGACCAGGTCGGTCCCAACGAGACCCTCATCTTCGAGATCGAGCTGTTCCGGGTGGAGGAGCGCTGAACCCTGTCCGACGGGACACGTCCTGCGCTACGTTTCCCCGCTGATCGGCCGGTCACATCGGCACCGGCCGGATCGGCACACCTCAAGAAAGGCAAGACATGAGCAACATGACCCGGGCAGCCTGCGGTATTCTGGCATTGACGCTGGTGATCGGCACCGCGTGCGCCGGAGGCGACGATGCCATGGAGGAGGGCACAGTGGCGACAACGGAAAGCGGACTCGAGTACGAAGTCCTCCGCGCTGGCGACGGAGCCAGACCCACCATCGACGACGAGGTCGTGATCCACTACCGGGGCACCCTCACCGACGGGTCGCAGTTCGACTCGTCCTACGACCGTGGCGAGCCCGCGACATTCCCCGTTAGCGGGGTAATCCCCGGCTTCGGCGAAGCGCTGCAACTCATGTCGGTGGGCAGCCATTTCCGCGTCACCATCCCCTCCGAGCTGGCCTATGGGGAAGGTGGATCGGGCGACGTGATCGGTCCCAACGAGACGTTGATCTTCGAGATCGAGTTGCTGGAGATCGTGGAGAGCTGACCTACAGCAGTCCACGGACTGCTACAGCATACTCCCCAGCCACAGCACCACGAACGCCCCGTAGAACAACGACATCGCGACCAGCGCCACCCGCCGCCACATGGGCGGACGGATCTCCTTGGGCAGGAACCGCGTGTTGATGTACAGCAGGTGCAGTGACGAGACCACGAAGACGATTCCGGCCATGTTGGCGCCCAGCTGCAGCAGGACGATCGGCTGCGCCAGCCCCAGTGCGATCACTCCCCATACCGCGAGCGCTCCCAGGACGGTGTAGTAGACGACGCGTACATCGCCGCCGCGCCAGCGCCGCACCGTGCGCGACCCGGTCCACAGGATGTCCGTGATCGCGCGGGTCATCCCCTCGATGATGTCCAGCTGGGTCTTGAAGAGCACCCACACGCCCATGAGCGCTATGGCCCCGCCGAATATGGCGCCTTCCCGGCTCGCCATTGCATCGGCCAGCGCGGCCGCAACCGAGAGGCCGCGGATGTCGGTGCCGCCCTCGATGAAGGTGACGTAGAGCACAGCCGGGAGGACCATCCCGAGCATCGCGCCGATGAAGTAGACGCCCCACTGGTCGGCACGCACGATGCGCCACCAGCCCTTCCACCGGGCCATGGCGTCGGGTGTCGGGTCGAAGATGTAGCCGGTCGGCTCGAGCTGTTTGTGCGTTCCTCCCACAGCGGCCGGGATGTAGCCGACCCGTTCGCCCATTCCATAGCCCTTGTCGCGGGCCCAGTTGGACAGGGTCAGGTTGATCACCCCGCCCGCACCCGAGTAGGCCGCGAAGGCACCGAGCAGGAACCAGTCCACGCCCTGCGGGATGAAGCGGAAGGAGCCGGTCTCGGTGTCGAAGCCGACCAGCCCCGCGCCCGCGGCCACCCAGGTGTCGGCTGAGACGAAGATCGCGGCCAGAATCAGGAAGCCGCCGATGATCGCCGCCACCAGCACCCAGTTGAGCAGCTCCAGCGTGCGTTCGATGCGCTTGCCGAAGAGCAGGATTCCCACGCACAGGCCGAAGGTGCCGACGCCGATCAAGTACACCAGCTGCGCCTGCTCCGGGCCCGCGAGTTCGCGGAAGAAGAGGAAGAAAACCGCCCCCGCGGCCGCGCCGGCCCACCCCGGCCACCCCACCTGCAGGAAATAGAGCAGGGCGTAGAACCACGCCCAGAACTGCGCGCCGGGCCTGGTGCGCATGAAACCCGTCACCACGGGTTCCCCCGTGGCTATTGTCCAGCGCATCAGTTCGGTGTTGAAGACGGTCTGCAGGAACGCGGCAACCAGGGTCACCCAGAGCAACACCAGTCCGTACTGGACGAACGCAGCCGGGCCGAGCAGGAACTCGCCGCTCCCGATCGAGGCGCCCAGGATGATGACGCCGGGTCCCACGACACCCATCCAGGCCAGACCCTTGGGCCTCGGCGGCTTGGGCAGCTCGGCCTTCTCGAAGGGGCTCAGTCCGGAGCGCGCTTCGGGCGGGACGTCTTCATGGGATCCGATTTGTCCGCCACTTTTGCCCAAATGTGGCGGACTAGGCATCGTATTCAGTGTTTGGCCGCCACTTTGAGCGGTTTGTGGCGGACAACTGTGGTCCCTTTCGCTCGCTCCGCTCACTGGCTCACCGGCCTTTTCCCGACCCACCGATCGTACCACTTGCGCATGTAGAGTTGCGTGCGCATGAAGTTGGACGGCTTGCTCCCGGTGCCGTGGTACTCCTCGTTGAAGCGGATGATGGCGGTCGGCACCCCCTCCATCTTGAGCGCCTGGTAGTACTCCTCGGTCTGCGACATCGGCGTGCGCAGGTCGAGCTCACCGGTCAGCAGCAGCGCCGGCGTCGTCACGTCGCCCACGTACATGAGCGAGGAGTGGCGCAGCCACTTGTCCGGGTTCTCCCAGGGCAGCTCGCGGAAGCGCCGGTATCCCCACATGGCAACGTCGGCCGTGCCCGCAAAGGACATCCAGTTGATGACCGGGCAGCGCACGGCGGCGGCGGCGAAGCGGTCGTCGTGGCCGATCACCCAGCTGGAAAGCGCGCCCCCGCCCGAGCAGCCGCCGACGTACATCCTGTCCGTGTTGATGTACCCCCGGCTCACGACCTCATCGACGCCGTTAAGCAGGTCGGCCAGGTCGCGCTCCCCCGGATACCGGTCGTCGATTGCGTTGCCGAAGTCGGTGCCATAGCCGGTTGAGCCACGGGGATTGGTGTACAGGACCACGAAATCGTGGGCGGCGAAGTTCTGGAACATCCAGTTGAAGCCCACGTTGTACATCCCGTGGGGTCCGCCGTGGATCTCCAGGATGAGCGGATAGCTTTGCGATGGGTCGAAGCCGGGCGGCTTCACGATCCAGCCCTGCACCTGGGCGCCCTCGGTGGAACCGTACCAGATCTCCTCCAGATCGCCCAGCGCGACGCCGGCCATGACATCGGCGTTGACGTCGGTCAACGGTACCGGGACCGCGCCCGGCCTCAGGTCATACCGGACCACATCGCCGGGAGTCTGCGGGGCCGAACGCACCCCGACCGCCGTGCCGCGCCCCATCGAGGTGAGCGAGAGCATTTGCACGCCTTCGGTCAGCTGCTCCAGAACGCCGCCGGGAGTCGCGGAATAGACGTTCGACGAGCCCCGGTCCTGTACCGCGAAGTAGAAACGGCTGCCGTCATCGTCCCAAATGATGCCGCCGATGTCCCGGTCGAGCTCCGGCGCGACCATCTTCATGCCGCTTCCGTCGATGCCCATGGTGTACAGCTCGCCCACATGGTAGGTCTGGGGAGACCAGTCATAGCCGGTGAAGGCGATCGTCTGCCCATCGGGCGACACCACCGGACTCGTCCAGAGTCCTTTCCGCGAGGTGATCTCGCGGGTCTCGCCGGTCGCCACGTCCACCGCGTTGATCGCCGACTCGAAGTAGCGAAGGTCCGCGTCCTCCTTCATCAGCCCGTCGAAGACGATGGTCTGCCCGTCGGGAGCCCAGTCGTACCCCATGCCCCAGTAGATCGCGATGAAGCGGGCGCCGACGTGCCACTTTCCGCTGGTGAGCTGGCGGGCCGTGCCCCCGTTGGACGGGACGACGAAGAGGTGCATGTAGGCCGGATCGGTAAAGCCCACGCGGTCGGCACGGAAGTGCATGTTCTCCACGATGCGGGGTGTCTCGGTCCAGCTGGCTCCCTCGGGCGCGGCGGGCAGGTCGATCGACCAGTCGCTCGGCAAGTCGCCGGGCGTGTACATGGTGAAGGAGATCATCGACCCGTCGGGCGACCACATGGCGTTCATGGGCGTCTCGGGAACCCTCGTGATCGGCGAGACTGCGCCCTCCTCGTCCATCCAGCGCACGAAGAGCTGGGTGCCGTCCGGTTCGCTGGTGGCGGAGAACAGGATGCGCGTTCCGTCAGGAGACCAGCGGGGCGAGGAGCCGTCGACGAGGAATCGCTTGCGCGTACCATCGGCGTTCATGAGCCACAGGCCGGAGTCCCAGCGATCCTCCATCTGGTTGACCCAACTCCTCGTGTAGACGATGCGGGTGCCGTCCGGCGAGATCTGCGGGTCGGACACGCGTTCCCAGTCGAGATACCGGTCGACGGTGAGGCGGGGGGCCTCGGCGGCGTCCTGGGCGGTGAGGGGTACGGGACCGAGGGTGGCGAGCGAGGTGGCGGCGACAAGGCCCAGCGCAGCGCCGAGCTTGAGTGACGGGTCGGGGCGGTAGGCGATCATCATCGGCAAATCCTCCTTCTGGTGCACGCGTCAGGAGCGGCTACTGACCCTCAAAGGGGGCGGCGAAGGGCGGCGCGTCAAGGATGCCGGACCTTCGGACTGTCGAGGCCCGTTGGAGCAGATTGTCACCTGAGCGGTATCAGGTTACAATCCCGGCTCCATCCGCTGAAGGGTGACCGCACTGGCCACTGGTCCGTAAGGGTGTCCCGCAACTGGCGGGTCGTGTTCCGCTTTGAGGGTGCGCATGCTACGGATGTCGACCTCGTTGACTATCACTAGAGAAGGATGGCGAACCATGCCGATTAAGAACCCACCTCACCCCGGACTGTCCGTGCGTCATGACTGCCTGGAGCCGCTCGGTCTGAGCGTAACGGAGGCCGCCCAGAGGCTTGGCGTCAGCCGTAAGCAGCTGTCCGGCATCGTGAATGGTCGCTCAGGGATTTCACCGGTGATGGCGATCCGCCTTGACAAGGCTTTCGGTGGTGGAGCTGGTACCTGGTACCGCCTTCAAGCGGCCTATGACCTGGCCCAGGCAATGCGGCACGCCGACCTGATTGATGTCGAGCGAATGTCAGTAGGATCGTAACCATGTCAACCGCAACTTCGCAGTCCTGGACCCTCATCGAGTCCGTCCTCGCAGGCTCGGAAGCCATCGTCGCCCTCGGCATCACCCTGGAAGACCTGGGCGAGGACACCGCCGTCCTCAGGATGCGGAAGCAACCGCACCTCACACGGGGCGACGGCACGATCTACCACGGCGGCCCCGTCGCGTCCCTGATCGACATCGCCGGTGACATGGTCGTCGCGGTTCGCGCAGGCGGCGGGGTCCCGACCATTTCGCTACGGGTCGACTACCTGCGCCCGTCCACCGGTCCCTACCTGCTGGCCACGGGCCGGCTGCGCCGTTTCGGGCGCACCATCTCGGTATCGGACGTCGAGGTCCACGACCACGAGGGCCGCCTCTGCGCTGTGGGTCGGGGGACCTACGCCTCGTTCGTGGGCTAGCTCCGTTGAGAGCCGCGCTGTACGACCGCCACGGGACCGTCGACGAACTCTACCTGGGCACCGTCCCCGACCCCCGTCCCGACCCCGGCGAGGTCCTCGTCCGCATCCGCGCCTGCGCCCTGAACGGCTTCGACCCCATGATGCTCGGCGGGACGACCGGGCTACGGGTCCCGCTCCCCATGATCCCGTGCGGGGACGCGGCCGGCGAGATCGCCGACTTCGGTCCGGGGACGGATCCGGGTGAATGGCGCGCCGGCGACCGCGTCCTCCTCGACCCCGTTGTCCCGGGGCGCGGCATGATGGGCGAGAAGGCCCTCGGCGCGGCCAGGGACTACGTCACGGTGCCGATCGAGAACCTCATTCGCATACCGTCCGGTGTCTCGTTCGAACATGCCGCCGCCCTCCCGGTCGCCTATGGAACCGCCCTGCGGCTTGTGGAAGACCGTGCAAGGGTCCGGGCCGGGGAGACCGTGCTGATCCTGGGCGCCACCGGCGGCGTCGGTGCCTGCTGCGTCCAGCTCTGCAAGCGCATCGGGGCCCGCGTGATCGCAACAGGTAGCGCGGAGTGGAAGCTGAAAAGACTGTCGGGGCTGGGTGCGGACCACGTGCTGTCGTCGCGCGCCGGCGAATTGGTGCGGCCGGTCCGGAAGATCGCGGGGCGGCCCCGCTACCACGACCCGAAGGCCGGCGGCGTGGACGTCGTCGTCAACTACATCGGCGGCGGCACCTGGGCGGACAGCCTGAGGACGCTCCGCTATCAGGGGCGAATGGTCACGTGCGGCGCCACGGCCGGGTACGATCCGCCCACCGACATCCGCTACATCTGGAGCTTCGAGCAGACGATCATGGGGTCCGACGGGTGGACGCGCGGCGGGTTGGCGCGCCTGCTGCAAATGGTGGCCGACGGCGAGCTGGAGCCCGTCGTTCACGCTGCAAGGCCGCTCGCACGGATCCGGGACGCGATGGCGGAGCTTATCGCCCGGGAGGTCTTCGGCAAGTCGGTACTGACGCTGTGAGCGACGATGGCGCCCCGCGGTTGCAGCAGGGAGCCGTCCCGGATGCGGACGGCGGCGACTGCGTCCCGGTCAGCTATCCCATCGCCCGGCAGATTCCGGCAGATGTGCTGGACGGAGAGGCCCGGCGGCTGGCGACGATCGCACGTGCGCCTTTGCACAGGCGCATCGGTGGCTATGCGCGCCTCGCCGGCCCCGGGTTCATGGGCGCGGCGCTCACTCTCGGGGCAGGCACCCTCACCTCGTCGATGCTGTCGGGAGCCGCCTTCGGGTATCGCACCCTGTGGCTGATCTGGCTGGCGGCCGGACTGGGCCTGTTCATGATGGCGGCCATGGCCCGCTTCACCTGCAAGGGCGGTTTCAGGGTTATCCAGGCCCAGAATCGGCGTCATTCGTGGCTTATCGGCTCCCTGATGACGGGGCTGGTGGGCACTGCCGCGGTCGCCGTGATCTTCAACTTCGGCCAGGTCGCGCTCGGCACCCATCTGATCGAGTCGCTTGCCCCATTCGTGGGCTTCTCGTTCCCGGCGGAGTACAACTGGATCCTGTACGTGGCCGTCACAAGCTGGTTGATCCTGAGCTACGGGCGCCATGGCGGGATGGGCACGCGTCTGGTCGAAACGGTCATGAAGGCTGCGATCGCCCTCATGATCCTGGCCTTCGGCGCGGTCCTGCTGGTCGTGGGCGTCGACTGGGGCGCGGCGGCGCGGGGCTTCTTCATCCCCTGGCTACCGGGCGGCGGCGCGGGGCTGGACCTCTTCATTGCGTCTTCGGCGGCGGCGGTCGGCGTGATGGACTGGGTCTTCTTCCACTACGCGGGGCTGGCACGCGGATGGGGCCGGAATCACGAGTCCCTGGCGCGCTTCGACCTTGTCGCCGGGCTCTTCCTGCCCTTCGTTCTCGTGAACTTCCTGGTCATCGGGGTGTTCGCGGCCACGCTCTTCCCGCAGGGGATCACCCCCGAGTCGGCACCCGAGCTCGCGGCGGCGCTTATGCCATTGCTTGGCCCGACCTGGTCACAAATCCTCTTCTATGTGGGGTTCCTGGCGGTCCCGATCACGACCACAACGGGCATGAGCCTGGCCGGCGCGATGGCCATTCACGAAGCTCTCGGATGGGAGCCGGACACGTCGTCGTGGCGCTGGAAACTCACCGCGCTGCTCCCGCAGATCGCCTTCCTGGCCGCGTGGAACGCGCGTCCGGTGTGGCTGGTCATCGCGATCGCCGCATTCCTGTCGCTCGCGAACAACGTGGTCGGATGGTCCATGTACCTGCTGCTCAACGACCGGGAGGTGCTGGGGCGCGACCGGAGCAAGTCGTATCTGTGGAACCTGGGGATCCTGTTGCAGGTCACCCTCCTGAACGCGATCGCGATCACGTACGTCTTCAACCGGCTGGGGTGGTGGTGATGGGCGGCGGAGACAGGGCGGCGGGCGTGTCGGGGGCCGAAGCACCGAGGGGGTCGTCGTGAGCGGCGGTGGAGCCGCAGGCGCCAGGCGCGCCCTCCAGCGCCTGCTGGAGCGTCCCATCGGGCCATGGTCGGGTCGCGTGTGGGGTCTGATTCTCAACCTGGCGGGCAATGCAATAGCCCTTTGGGGCGTCGCGTCGGTCATGCGCACGGGCGCGGGGTGGGTCTGGATCGTGATCGGCGGTGTGGGAACGGCTGTCTGTATCAGTGCGCTGGCCCTGCCTGCGCCGGAGAGCGAGGTGGACGAGGAGGCGGCCGAATGAGCGTCGGGGCGGGCGGAGGCCCCGATTCCCGCGACTGCAACCTGGGATACTGGCTCAGCAATGCCTGCACCACCTTCCCCGACCGCGTTGCACTGATCGACCTCTCGCGCCCGATCCCCCGCGAAGTCACCTACGCCGAGCTCGACGAGCGCATGGACCGGGTCGCCAACCTGCTGTCGGACGCCGGCATCGGAGTCGGCGACCGTGTCGCGCTGAGCGTCGGCAACCGCTTCGAATTCGTCGAAATCATGTTCGGTGCCATGCGCTGCGGCGCCGTCCCCGTCCCGCTCAACTACAAGCTCGCC
Source organism: Longimicrobiales bacterium (assembly GCA_965206455.1). Taxonomy (GTDB): domain Bacteria; phylum Gemmatimonadota; class Gemmatimonadetes; order Longimicrobiales; family Gaopeijiaceae; genus Bin94. The sequence goes on from CBDBJS010000001.1 coordinate 528,199, forward strand.
CGCCAGTCCCTCACCCACATCGTGGCCGACGCCGGCTGCCGGGCCGCGTTCGTCGAGACCGCGGTCTCGGAACGCTCGGTGGCGGTCGTCGAGCAGTTGGGGATCGAGAGGCGGTGGCAGGTCGGCGGCATCGGCGCGGGCCAGGGGCGGGAAAGCACCGGCTGGGTCGGCTACGAAGGTGCGCTTGCGACAGCCTCCCCGGACTTCGAGACCCCCCTTCTCGGCGCGTATCACCCCTCTTTCCAGCCGTACACCTCCGGCTCGACCGGAAAGCCGAAGGGGGTGGTCCTGTCCCACGAGGGGCAGCTCTGGTGGGTGCGGTGCCTGAAGAAGTACTGGCCCGCGGACCCTGCGGACCGGGCCCTCGCGGCCGTTCCCCTCTACCACAAGAACGCAATGGCCGGAGCGGTCAAGCCGATGCTCCAGGCGGGCGGGTCGGTGGTCATCCTGCCCGGATTCGCCCCCGAGTCCTTCCTGCGGGCCCTGAGCGACTACCGCTGTACCCAGGTCGGCGCCGTGCCCGCGGTCTTCACGCTCCTCCTCGACCACATGGACCTCATCCGGGAGTTCGACTTCTCGGCGCTGCGGCGGGTCACCCTGGGCTCGGCCCCGGTCCAGCCGGAGCTGATGGACGCGGTCGAGCGCGCGTTCGGCGTCGATGTGGGCGAGAGCTACGGCCTCACCGAGGGCGGCCCCGTGATGCTCGGCCCGCCGACCGACGGCCGCCCCGTCCCGAGGGGCAGCTGCGGCGCCGCGTGGCCGGAGGGCGAGATCATGCTTGTACGGGACGGTGTCGAGAATCCGCGTTACGGGGAGCTGTGGGTGCGGAATCCCGGCGTGACGACCGGATATCACAATCTGCCCGAGGTCAACGCGGCCCGCATTCAGGACGGCTGGCTCGCCACGGGCGACCTCTTCCACCGCGACCACGAGGGGTTCTTCCACTTCCGGGGCCGCACCGACGACATGTTCAACTCCGGCGGCGAGAACATCTACCCGAAAGAGGTGGAGGACCTCCTGCTGTCACATCCGGATGTGTTGGACGCGGCGGTCGTTCCGGTGCCCCATGCGGTGAAGGGGGCGGTGCCGGCGGCGATGGCCGTACTGGCGTCGGGGTCCACGCTGACCGCGGAGGCACTGAAGATGTACACGCTGGAGCGGGGTCCGGCGTACGCGCACCCGAGGCACATCATGCTGGTGGAGGAGATGCCGCTGACCGGCGTGGGGAAGGTGGACCGGGCGAGGGTTCTGGAGGTGTTGCGGGGGGTGGTTTTAGGCTGATTCAAAATCACATCTTGAATTAGCCGGTAACTAATGCTACACTTTCATTGCTATGATTAATCGCGACTTGGCTTCGGAAGTCACCAGGGCGGCGACCCAAGTCCCCGCCATCACGCTCACCGGACCCCGGCAGAGCGGCAAGACCACTCTATGCCGAGCCCTGTTTCCCGAGCATCCGTACAGATCACTCGAGGCTCCCGACGACCGAGCGTTCGCGACGGAGGATCCGCGGGCGTTCCTGGCTCAGTTCCCGGACGGAGCCGTCATCGACGAGGTACAGCGCGTCCCGGGATTGCTCTCGTACCTGCAGGGCATCATCGACGCGGATCCGACACCCGGGCGCTGGGTGCTCACCGGCTCGCAGAACCTCTCGCTGCTGGAGTCGGTCAGTCAATCGCTGGCCGGGCGAACCGAAGTACTGCACCTGCTACCGCTGACGTGGGGGGAAATCACGCGCTTCGACCCACACCCCGCAACACTTGAGGAAGCTCTGTTCAGCGGCGGCTATCCCCGCATCTTCGACCGGAACCTCGACCCTGCGCGCTGGCTCCGCTCCTATGTGGCCACCTACATCGAGCGTGACGTGCGCACCATCAGCAACGTCGGCAACCTGGCGACATTTCAGCGCTTCGTCGAGCTTTGCGCCGGGCGTACCGGCCAACTCCTGAACTACTCCACACTCGCTGGCGACTGCGGCGTCTCACAGCCCACGGCCAAAGCGTGGATGAGCATACTCGAAACGAGCTTCATCGCGTTTCGCCTGCCGGCGTTTCACGCCAACTTGCGCAAGCGCCTCGTCAAGATGCCGAAGCTGTACTTCCATGACGCGGGGCTGGCCTGTTGGCTTCTGGGGATTCGCGAGCCTGGGCAGCTGAGATCACACCCCCTTCGAGGGGCCATCTTCGAGACCTGGGTGGTGTCGGAGATCGTCAAGCATCGCGCCAACCGGGGGGAGAACCGTGGCCTCTCCTTCTACCGGGACCGTAGCGGAGCCGAGGTCGATCTCGTCATCGAGCGGCAGGCGGGCAGGACCCTGATCGAAGTGAAGTCGGCAGCCACGCCCTCATCAAGCATGTTCAAGGGCGCCGAGCGTGTGCGTCGCCATTTCCCGGACCCGGCTCAGCTCGATGTGGCCATCGTCTACGGTGGAGAGGATTTCCAGCCGCGCAGCACGGGAAGGCTTGTTCCGTGGCGAAAGGTGGGGTGGGTGGCAGGCCCATAGCGAAGACATCTGTTTCCCCTTGAACCCCGATTGCCTAGTCCAGCACCGCAATACACCGCCCCGGCCCATGAACCCCCGTCACCACGGTTCGCCCGATGTCGGCCGATTTGCTTGGCCCCGAATGCAGGCCCACGGCCGCCGGTAGCCCCTGCTGCAACTCCGCCAACGCGTCCTCCAGCCGCGCGAAGACGCACCCCTCGGGCACCCACACGATGTGAACCGGCGGTAACAGTTGCGCCGCCCGCGTCCCCGTCGACGGCAGGATCAGGCTCCCCGACTCAGCCACCGCCCCCCAAGCCACGGAAATCCCCGCCCCGGCGTGCGCGGCCGCGACCTCGGGCAGCTGCGGCCTCAATTCGGCGGGTACATCCGCCCCCACAGCCACGCCGATGACTTCCGGGTCCAGCCCCCGCAGGAACCCCGTCAGCCATTCGCTCGCCGGACGTCCCCGATCGGCCTCCGCAACCTCCCCGCCGCTGCTTGTGAATCGTTTCACAAAGGCCGCCACCGGGTCGTCCGCCGGGGGCGTCTCGAGCGCACCCGGATGAGGCATCCCCCCTCGGCTCGCCGTCGCTTGTGCAACCCGGGCCAGAATTCGTTCCCGCGAGCCCATGCTCACTCGATCCCCTCGCGCCAGAGCGCCCGGAACGTCCGCTTGCTCGGCTTCGGCAGCGCCCGGTCGCGCGCCCACTCTCCCAGCATCGGAAGCGCCCGTGCCACTCCCGTCGCCCCCAGCCGGGACCCGATCTTCCCCGCCAGCCGGTACAAACCCGGCCGCGTGGCCACGCTCGCCAGTCCCGCCAGCGCCGCACGCTCCTTCCAGGGGGTGAGGCCTGCTTCCTGGGCCTCTTCGCGCCAGTGCAACAGCAATTCGGGAATCGGGATCCGCACCGGACAGGCGTCGGTGCAGGCGCCGCAAAGCGAAGACGCGAAGGGTAGCGGCATCGCCTCGTGGAGCCCCAGCAGTCCGGGGTCCAGCACCGACCCGATCGGCCCCGAGTAGACCCACCCATAGGCGTGACCACCCGTCTGGCGGTACACGGGACACGCGTTCAGGCACGCACCGCAACGCACACACCGCAGCGCCTCCCAGGCGTGTTCGTGGGCCAGCACATTTGTGCGGCCGTTGTCGACGAGGACGACATGCACTTCCTCCGGACCATCGTCGTCCGGGTGCATGGCCGGCCCCTGCACAAGCGATACGAAGCAGCCGATCGGCTGCCCGGTCGCGGCGCGCGCCGTCAGTTGAAGGAAGCCGGCCAGGTCGGTCATCCGCGGAAGCAGCTTCTCGATCCCCACGACGGCGACATGCACACGAGGCAGCGAAGTCGTCAGGCGGATGTTCCCCTCGTTCTCGATGAGGGCCACCGTTCCCGTCTCCGCGACGAGGAAATTGCCGCCCGTGATGCCCATGTCCGCATGGATGAAGGCGTCGCGCAACACGAGGCGAGCGGCCTGCGCGAGGGTGTCGGGATCCCCGTCCGGCGCCGAGCCTAGCCGGTCGGCGAAGAGCCGCTGCACCTGCTGCAGTGACTTGTGTATGGCGGGCCCCAGGATGTGGCTGGGCGGTTCCTCCAGGAGCTGCAGGATGTATTCGCCAAGGTCCGTTTCGAAGACCTCGATCCCGGCGTCCTCCAGCGCGGGGTTCAGGTCGATCTCCTCCGTCGCCATGCTCTTGCCCTTGACCACGCTCCTGACGGAGTGCTCCTTCGCAAGTCGCGTGACGATCTCCCGGGCTTCCGCCGCATCCGACGCCCAGTGCACCTCCGCACCGTTGGCCTCGAGTCGTGCCTCAGCTTCGGTCAGATAGTGGTCCAGGTGCGTGAGGGTGTGGTTCTTCACCCCCTCCGCCCAGCGCCGCCAGGCGTCGGCGTCGACCTCCGCGTAGCCCTGCCGCCGCATCTCGTCGAAGGCGATGGTCGCGCCCGTGACGGCTTCCCTGACCCCCGGATTCTCCTTGATGATCTCGCGGGAGCGCGACGCGTAGTCCTTGATCTCGACGCGCATGTCAGCAGGCTCCCCGCCACAGAGCCGTCGCCAGGTGCACGAACTCGACGCCCGTGCCCCGGGCCCGGTTCCGCCCGTCGAGGTGCAGCATGCAGCCGCCGTCGCCCGAGACCACCCAGTCCACCTCCGGCAACGTGTCGAGCTTGCGGTCGGCCATCGCCGCGGAGACATCGGTCATCTTCACCGAGAAGAGGCCCCCGAAGCCGCAACACTCGTCCTGGGCCTCCCACGGAACGACTTCGGCCCCGGCGCCTTCGAGCAGCACTGCGGGCTCGGTCTCCAGCCGCAGTTCCCGGAGCGCGTGGCACCCCTGGTGAACGGCGACGCGCCGGCCCGCGAGTCCGTCACCAAGCTTCGTGACTCCCAGACGGTGAAGTATGAATTCGGCCAGCTCGAAGGTCTTGTCAGCGAGCGCGGATGCCTGGGCGGCTTGTCCTGCGGCGTCGGCCTGTGCCCCGGCTCCGGCCGCGCCCCCCGCGATCCGCGGGTAGAACTTCTTGACCATCGTCGCACAGGAACCGCTGGGCAGCACGACGGTTTCCGAGTCCGCGAAGACATCCATGGTGTGACGGGCCATGCGCATGGCCTCGTGGGACTTCCCCGCGTTGTAGGCCGGCTGGCCGCAGCACGTCTGATCGGGGGGGAAGGTCACGTCGCACCCCAGGTGTCGCAGCAGGCGCACGGCGTCGGCAGCCGCTTCCGCGAAGTAGTGGTCGGCCAGGCAGGTGACGAAAAGGGCGACGTTCATGCGGGAAAGGTAGCCGCGCGACCCCACCGGGACAGCACCTTCATGCGGCAAGGACGACCACGCCGGCGACGATGAGCACGATCCCGACCGGCCTGGGCAGCCGAGCCCCGAAGGGCAGGGTCGTCTCCGCGACCATGACCGCCATGAGGAGCCCCATCCAGACCAGGTCGATCATGCCGACGACCAGGGCCAGGGCCATGAGCGCCCAGCAGCAACCGACACAGTGCAGGCCGTGCCCGAAACCCAGCCGTGTGTGGCCGGCCGCACCCTCGCGCCAATGCGTGAGGAGGTAGCCGGCCGGCGACCGGCAGTGGGACAGGCACGCGTCCTTCAACCCGGTGAACTGGAAGAAACCAGCCAGAAACAGGGCCGTGGCCGAGAGGACCGGGGCGTCGAGTCCGAAGGGGACGGGAACGTCGAGTGACGAAATGGACACCTGAACACCCGCCGCTGCCGCGCTGAATCCGGCCCACGCCGCCCCGTATCCAGCGGCGAACGGCGCGACGGAGGTGATGCTGCCGGTGACGGCGGAGGCTTCGGCTTGCGGTCCGCCGGGTCCGTCCGCCCGACGCTCCGCCACCCTCCGCAAGGCCCGCAGCCAGGGGAAGACAACCGGAGCCATCATCACGGCGGTCATGGCCAGCCACATCGCGAAGACTGACACGTAGCCCATGGTTGTGCTTCAGGCCGCGCTCCGCACTCAGTCCCCGGCCCACCGAAATCGCGACCAGAGCCCGTGGGTCCCGTCGTTGGCGATCACGAGCTCCCCGTCGTCGTAGCGGGTCGAACCCGTGGCGATCACCTGCGTGGAATCATGAATCTTGTTGTAGATGTTCTCGAATGTGACCGGTTCGGCCCGGTTTCTGCCCCGAATGGCCTGCACGGCGCCCTCCAGGATCCCCGTGACCGTCACCGACTTCCGCCCCGGCGCGTCCTCGATCGTCACTGGGGCCGTTCGGGTCGGCAACGCGTCCGACACGAACCGCGACAGCACTTCCCAGGGACCGCCCCGCACGCCCGAGATGATCTCTTCAATGGCCCGGCGCTGCCCCGCTTCCGCCCGGTCCGACACGATGATCACCTGCTTCCAGCCCCCGTCGACCATGACCTGAGGCGCCTCGTAGACCACGACCGCGTCGACCCCGGCAAGGTCCGCATCGCCCGCCCGCCCCGCCTCGAAGCGGATGGCCCAGAAGCCGCGGCAGACCTCGTGTGTGCACTTCTGGCTGAAGTGGATGTGGCCGGGGCAAACCGCCGCGCAGTTGCAATTCTCGAAGAGCAGACCCTCGGCCCACCAGTCGTTCATTGTCGCCTCTTGCATTGTCGCCTCTTGCATTGTCGCCTCTTGCATTGTCGCCTCGTCCTCCCCGGAGCCGGGATACGGGTTGCCCCACCGTAGGTCAGTGAGTCAGGGCGTAGATCACCACGTTGATCCCCACCGCATACGCGTTGGGCGAGAACAGGTAGAAGAACTCGTCGTCTTCCCCTTCTCGTTCCCACCCGTCCGCGATGTCGGTGTTGTGCGTCATGATCACCATGAGCCGACCCGATTCGTCCATGATGCCGTGCATCGTCGGCGTCGCGCTTTCCGCTCCCCGCTCGGACGTGTCGAGCCGGCCGCTTCGTCGCCAATACTGGATCGACGGCACCTGAGGGATGCTGTCGACGGAGTACAGCGTGTTGAAAAGAACGTGATCCCGGGGCAACTCGACAATGGAATGGCCGGGCAGGACTCTGCCCAGCTCGATCGTCCAGTTGTGCCAAGCGTAGTCGCCCCAGAAGTCGTCCGCCCAGAGAAAGCCGCCCTTGAGCAGGTAGTCCCTCAGGCGGACCACCTCGATTTCGGTGAACCGGACGGTGCCCACGTCGGACGCGAAGAGGAACGGGCACTCGTAGAGGCTGGCGTCGGTGGCCTTGACCACCGCGTGGAAAGGGTCGCCCTGCTCGGTCCGCGCGATGTCCGCACTGGTAAGCTGGGAGAGCCGGAGAGGAAGGTTGCGGTCTCCGTCGGGATAGTCGGTGTCCCAACCCGTGCCCAGCCACTCGCTCCGGAAGGGTTGGTACTCGAGGCGGCAGAAGGTGAACCCACCCCGCTCGGCCGCCTCGGACGGCTTGCGGATGGGGACCCGGCGCCGGCGACCCCACTGGCCGGCGAGGGGTTCGGCGAGGGTCACCGCCAGCACGAACAGCAGCAACCCGCCTTGACCGAGGGCCGTCAAGCGCCGGGCCCTGCCCCGGGAGGGGAAGCCCGCCAGGTTCTGGAGCGTCGTGCGGAAAGATCTCAAAGGATTGCCGGGCACGAGACAAGTGCGGTCGCCATCGGGGCCGTCACCAGGGTTTCGGCGGTCCCGACAAACGCGGGTTACGTTTCAATCCTGACAAGGATAGCCGAGTCTGACAATGAGACGCCTCCCCTCGCTGCTGGTCATTGCCGTCCTGCCGGTCTCGGGCTGCTCGCTCGAAGACGGCATCGGCACAGGCCCGATCCCGGACGACCAGCTCGTCTGCGACCTCGACCCCGCCTACCTGGCCGACGGGGGCGTGGGGCGGGACGGCATTCCGGCGCTTTCGGATCCGCTGCTGGTTCCGATCTCCCCCGTCGTGCCCGCGAACGCCTACGTGAGGGACGAGGACCGCGTGATCGCCGTCCGCGTCGGCCCGGAGTGGATCGTGATCCCTCACAACATCATGTGGCAGCACGAAATCGTGAACTTCAACGGCGGGCTCAGCCGGATGTCGGTGACGTACTGTCCCCTTACCGGCACCGCGCTGGCCTTCGACAGGACTGCGGCGGGAGGCGCCGAGTTCGCCGTTTCGGGGTTGCTGTACCAGGCCAATCTGATCATGTACGATCGCAATGAGCCGGAGGAGTCCTTCTGGCCCCAGATGCTGGGCGAGGCGCGTTGCGGTCCGCGGTCGGGCGCGAGGCTCTCCCGGCTGCCGGTTGTGGAGATGACCATGGGCGGCTGGAAGGAGCTTCACCCGGACTCGAAGATGGTGGGGGTGAGCGGCGGGCTGAACGACTGGAGACTCTACGTCCGCAATCCGTACGGGGACGGCTACGACGACCCTCACAACGCCGACTTTCAGGACTATCCGATCCCGCTGGACGACGACCGTCTTCCACCGAAGGAGCGGGTGCTGGGACTCCCTGCGGACGGGTCCGGCGCATCACCGGTCGCGTTCTCGTTCGCGGAGATGGGACGATCGGGGGACCACGCCGTCTTCGGGATCGAGTACGGTGGCGCCGCCGCAATAGTCATATGGGACGGACCCCGGCGGGCGGCCATGGCCTATCGCTCGGAAGTCGGCGGGAGCCCGACGACCTTCCGCGCCACTCCCGAGGGCGTTGTGGACGAGCTCACGGGAACCATCTGGGCGGTCGACGGGACCCCTGTTGCGGGGACACTCGCAGGAACCGGCCGGCGGTTGCGGCCCGTGGCGGGTGCCTACGTCGCCTTCTGGGGCGCGTGGGCGGCGTTTCACCCGGGGACGGTGCTGCCGCTCACCCCCTAGCAGTCCACAGGCTGCCCGTTATCCACGGACTGCTCCAGCCAGCCCCTTCCCGATCTCACCCGCCGTCATGAGCGAAAGCGCGCAGAAGGTGAGCGTCCCGTTCGCGCATCCACTCGACACGATCGTCGGCGCCCCGGTCACGAAGAGGTTCTCGTGGTCGTGGGTTCGGCCCCGGCGGTCCACCACGCTCGTCGCGGGATCGTCGCCCATGCGGCACCCGCCGCCGGGATGCTCGAACAGCCGGGAGGTCCGGGTGCTCCTCACGGCTCCCCCGGCCGCGCGCGCCAACTCGTCGAAGCGGCCCCGGATCGTGTCGTGCGTGTGGCGCTCCAGGTCAATGGTCGCCTGGGCCGCGCGAAAGTCGATACGGGGCATCGGGTCGCCCATGGCGTTCTTCATCGCGCTATCGAGGGTCAGGCGGCTGTCCCGGTCGGGGATCACGTCGTAGTACGCCCGGATGCGGGCGGTGGCGCCGGACTCGGTGCGTGCCCGCCAGTCGGCCATGATCTCGTCACCCCAGAGGAGCCGCCCGTCGTCGCCCGTGAGGCGCGGGGCGCGGCCCGCGTCCGACTCCCACAGGCGCAGATCGTGGCGCAGATAGCGGTCCAACGGTCCCGGGCTCGCGAAGCGGTGCGACAGGAGGCTGTTGTTGGCGAAGATGCCGGGGTAGAGACGCATGGGCAGGTCGATGAAGCCGCTTGCGTACCAGTGCCCCGTCATGAACCGCCCGACGTTTCCGGTGCGGTTGGCCAGGCCGTCCGGGAACCGGCTGTTGGCCGAAAGCAGGAGCAAATGGGAGCTCCAGGCGTGCCCGGCGGCGATCACGAAGGTGCCCGCGCGGAACTCGACCGGGTCGTCGGGCGCGTCACGGTCCACGGCTTCCGCCACTGCGATCCGGTCGGTTCCCGGCTCCAGCACCAAGCGGCGCACCAGGGTGCGGGTGACCAGCTCGATGCGTCCGTCGGCCAGCAGACGGTCGAAGGCGAAATCGGGTGTGTACTTGGCACCCGTTGGGCAGACCGCGCAGGTGTCGCACCGCTGGCAGACGTTCCGCCCCCGGTAGGGCTCGGTGTTGCGCGCCCAGGGCTGCGTCCAGAAAGGGATTCCGGCGCGGTCGGTCCACTCGCGCATGCGCGCCAAGTTGTACGAAAGCGGCAGCGGCGGCATGGGGTAGGGCTTCGAGCGCGGATCGCAGTCGGGCGGACCCTGCTCGCCCGCTGCGCCGATGCGCTCCTCGGCCTCCTGGTAGTAAGGGTCGAGGTCGTCGAACGAGATCGGCCAGTCGAAGCCGACGCCGTGCATCGACCGGAGTCGGAAGTCTTCCGGGGAGTACCGCGGAATCGCCCCGCCCCAGTGCATCGCAGAGCCGCCGACGACCATCTGACGGTACATCTCGCCCGTGCCCGTCTGATCGGAGATGTGGTCGTTCGGGTAGGGGTTCTCGCCGTAGGCCAGCATGCGTGCCCGGGTCCGGGATCGCTCCTCGAGGGACGCGGTCCGCCCGCCGGCCTCGACCACCGTGATGGACGCGGTGGTGTGTTCGGCGAGCCGTTCCGCCACCATCGCCGCACTGATCCCGGCCCCGATGATGCATACGTCGCTCTCGATGACGCGGCTCATGGGGCGACTCCGGATGCCAGCATCGCGGGTTCCGCACCCGCCCCCACCAGCCCCCTGCATTGTTGCTTGCTGATACCCCGGCGATAGCACAGATCGGTCGCAGTGGGAGACGCGAAGAAATGCGACATGAGCGCCACGGCGATGTGGTTCGCGTTCGCCGGCGAACCCAAACCCGGCCTGGCCTGCCCGAGAGGACGCGCAAGCAGTTCTCTTCGCACGGGCAGGTCAATGGTGCTCAGGGTCATCCCGTACCGGCTCCTGCACTCCTTCTCCAGACCTTCGAGTTGGGCGGCCCACCCCGGCCTCGGATCCGGCCCGGAATACCGGATTTCGGGAACCAGGTAGGGATGGGCCAGCTCGGCGACCGGCTCCAGTCCCTCGGACCACAGCTCGAAGGTGGCCACGGCGCGCTCACGACCTGCGTCGCCGAGCTCGTCGGGCAGCACGGCTTCGGCCACGGCGCGGAGGGTGCCGGCCGGGAGAGGGTAGGGCGCCGACCGTGCGGCCGATCCCCCATCTGCCTCACCGCTCGTATCGCGGGAGCCGGCGGGCGTACACCCGGCCACGGAAGCCGCGGCCACAGTCGCCACGGATTGTTTCAGGAACGACCTGCGAGACTCCGCCATGGCGCTATCCGACTCCGTCAGGTGTGGCTGGATCAGCCCGCGATGGCTAACCCCGCGCATCATTCGTCGGCGGGGACCACCGCACTTCACCGCATTATTGCGTGGGCTATCGCAAGCCGTCAACTCTGGACACCAACCCAATATGACAACTATGGATGACATGATGTAAAGTGTACCTTACATTGTCGCTCTGCAGCACGGACTCGCACGCTGGCAACCCCCATCGCGCCGCGCTAGGATCATTCCTGTTGTTCGCGGCCCTAGCCAAAGACCCCAGGGGAGCAAACCCATGAGCCCACTGAACCGACGCCACTTCCTCACCACGACCGCCGCCGCCGGGCTCTCAACTCTTTCGGCGGCTCGAGGCCTGGTGGCCCTGGCCGGCGACGGGGCCGATTCGCCCGGCACCGGTCGCGGTCGGCAACTACAGGTCAATGCCGACGATCCCCTCGGCGTCCGCGCCGCCTTCCCCGTCACCGAGGAGCTGGCGTACCTCAATACGGCCTCGACCGGCCCGCTCTCCGTCCCGGTCCGCGATGCCCTGCGCGCCTACGCGGACGAGAAGATGCTCCAGCGCAACAGGGGCAGCGGGCGGGTCGCCCTGAACGGCGCGCGCACGAAGTTCGGCAACCTTTTCGGCGCCGACGAAGACGAACTCGCGTTCCTCTACGCCACGAGCGGCGCCGAAAACATCATCGTCAGCGCCATGGACTGGCGGGAAGGCGACAACGTCGTGGTCGACGAGCTGCATTTCGTCACGACCTTCGTACTCTACCGCGAGCTGGAGCGACGGGCCGGGGTCGAGCTCCGGATCGTCCCATCGCGGGACGGAGTGGTCACTGTCGACGACTTTGCTGCTCACACGGACGAGCGAACACGCCTCATCAGCGTGGCCTGGGTCTCGAACCGGAACGGCTTCCGCTACGAGCTGCCGCCCCTGGCCGACCTTGCGCACGCGCACGGCGCCTACCTTTACGCCGACGCGATCCAGGCATGGGGTACCTTCCCCACCAACCTCCACGACGAAAAGGTCGATTTCGCCTGCGGTAACGGATACAAGTGGCTGCACGCCGACTTCGGCTGCGCGCCCTTCTACGTCCGCCGCGAACACCTGGAGTGGATGACCCCCGATCGGTACGGCCACAGCCAGGTCGCAGAGACCCTGCCCGGTCACCGCTTCCGCCTGAAGACAAGCGCGGCGAAGCTTCAGTACGCAAATCCCGCATACGGTCCCGTGGCCGCCATGGACGCCGCTCTCGGCTTCCTTGAAGGGGTCGGCATGGACCGCATCGCGGCGCACACGCACGCGCTGGCGGGCGAGTTGCGTGCGGGTGCCGAGGCGCTGGGAATGCAGCTGTTCACGCCGCCCGACAATCCTTCCGCCATCGTCAGCTTCTATCACGGGCTCGAGCACGAGCGGCTGACCGAGGCCCTGACCGAAGAGGGCGTGTCCATCACCTTCCAGGAAGACGGGGAGTTGCTGCGCGCGGCCGTGGGGATGTTCAACAACCGGGATGACGTGGACCGGTTGCTCGGGGTGCTGGCAGGGATGGTGTAGTGCTCTACGGCCCAAGCGCCCGCATCGGAATCACACTCACCCCGTCGGGTCTGACATACCCGAACCCGCCCTCGACGATGACGCCTAGAGCGGCGGGTTTGCCACACCGGCTCGCATCGACCCGATCCGCGAACTTCAGGAGTGAGCGCGCCGCATCGTCGATCCGGCTCAGACCGAGCTTTATCTCGAAGGCCGCCCACCTTCCAGGGCCGGCGTCGACGATGGCATCCACCTCGAGGCCGGTGTCGTCGCGGTAGTGGTACAGCCTTGCGCCCATGGCCTGGGCGTAGACGCGCAGATCCCGGATCACCAACGACTCGAAGAGAAAGCCGAACCAGGGGAAATCGCGGAGCAGGTGTTCCGGTCCCGCGCCGAGCGCCGCCGCTGCGATGGATGGATCCACGAAGTGACGCTTTGGAGATACCTGCAGTCGGGATCGGGACCGCAGATGAGGTGCCCACGGAGGCTGGTCTTCCACAACCATGAGGCGTTCGAGACTGGTGAGGTACGAGCGGGCCGTGTGGCCGGTCATCGAGGTCTGATCCGGACCGGCAACGTCGCGGGCGATGGTTGCAAGGGACGCGTACGTAGCGACATTCCGAGCCAGCGACTGGAGGAAACGATGGACTCTTCCGGGGTCTCTCCGCACTCCGTCGACGCGCTGGAGATCGGCACGGCATATGTCGTCCACGTAGCTTCGGTTCACACGCATGGCCTCTTCGGCCGAGGAGCCGAGATGCCCCGGCCAACCACCGACGCAAATCAATTCAGCGAGTTCGTGTACGGACAGGTCAGTCGACGGATTGTAGACAGGTGCTCCCTCAAGCACACTCTTGAGCGACACCTTCCCGGTGCTGTACCCCAGTTCGAAGAGCGACATGGGACGCAGGCGCAACCGGACGATTCGGCCGGCCCCGGTGTGGCGTATGATGTCATCGGGCGGAACGGCAGATCCGGTAAGGATGAAATGGCCCTTTCCGGGACGCGCATCCACTGCGCGGCGGACATGGTTCCAAATCACCGGGGCGGTTTGCCACTCATCGATCAGTCGAGGAGTTTCGCCTTCGAGCACCAGGGCGGGATTGACCGCGATCATGTTCTGGGCTGCTCGGTCCACGTCCAGAAAGACCTCGCTGGCGGCCATCCGATGCGCAGTCACCGTCTTTCCGCAGGCTCTCGGGCCTTCGATCAGAACCGCTCCGGCCGCTGCCAGGCACTGTTTCAGTTCCTGGTCGGCCACTCGGCGGGCGTAGTGGTCGTCGGGGCTGGATCCCATGCTGAACGCTCCCGGATCACAAGGTTGTAACTTGCTGTGATGAAGGAGACTAACAGGATGGAGACACGTTTTCAACGCTTTCGAAGACAGAAGTTCGACGACTACAGAGACAAGATTTCGCCGTTATCAGGAACAAACATTCGACGGCCCGAGCGAACTGCGGAGAAGGTCCGGACGGCGGGACTCGGCCCCGGGTGGGCCGGCAGCTTGGCGAACATCCCCTTGCCGGGTCCGTCCGGCGGCCGCGGGCGGACTAGTGTCGTTGGACATCGGCGCCCATTCTAATGGCTGCCCGACCGAGACCTGACCCGAACCCGATTTCCCGCATGCTCCTCCAAACCCCCTTCCATCCCCGCACGGCCCCCCTCTGCCATCATCGCCGCTGGCGCAACTGGTCCGGGTACGCCGCCGCGCTCGCCTACGACCCGAGCCTCGAGTACGAGTACTACGCGGTTCGCAGCGGGACGGCGCTTTTCGACGTCTCGCCGCTGCGCAAGTACGAGGTCACCGGCCCCGACGCGGCCGGGCTGGTGGACCGGGTGGTGACGCGCAACGTTTTTTGTTGCGCGGCTGGGCGGGTGCTCTACACACCCTGGTGCGACGAGGCGGGCAAGCTGATCGACGACGGCACCCTCCAGCGCCTGGGCGCAGACACCTTCCGGATCACCGCCGCCGACCCGTGCCTGCGCTGGTTCCAGGACTGCGCGATGGGGATGGACGCCACCGTGCGTGACATCTCTCTCGATCTCGCCGCGCTCGCGCTCCAGGGCCCCACCTCGCGGGATATCCTGGCGCAGCTCGTAACCGGAGCGGACATCGCGTCACTCCCCTTCTTCGGGCTGACTGAAGGGTCTATCGGCGCGACGCCGGTCACCATCACCCGCACCGGATATACGGGAGACCTGGGATACGAGATCTGGATGCGGCCCGACCACGCGCTCGCCGTCTGGGACGCCCTCGTCGAGACCGGGCGGGGCTACGGACTCGCGCCGGCCGGACTCGACGCCCTGGACGTGGCGCGCATCGAAGCCGGGCTGCTGCTCAAGGATGTGGACTACGTCTCGGCCTGGACGGCACTGATCGAGTCTCGGAAGTCGTCTCCCTACGAGGCGGGGCTCGGGTGGGCGGTCCAGCCTCGTCCCGGCCGTGACTTCGTAGGCAGGAAGGCGCTCGAACGGGAGGCCGCCCGGCCCTCCGAGTGGGGTTTCGCCGGCCTCGAGGTCGACTGGCCGGGGATCGAAGCGCGCTTTGCCGCGGTCGGGTTGCCTCCCCTTGTTGCGGGACGTGCCTCGCGCGAGCCGGTACCGATCTTCGCCGCCGGGGGGCGCGCAGCCGGCAAACAGGTCGGCTACGTGACCAGCTCCACCTTCTCGCCGATCCTCAAGAAGTACATCGCCCTGGCCACCATCCGGCGCGACTTCGCCAGGCCCGGCAGCCGGGTGGACTTCGAGCTGACCGTGGAGTTCGTGCGCCACAAGGTGCGCGCCACGGTCGTGAAGACGCCGTTCTTCGATCCCGCCAGGAAGCGGAGCTGAAGGCGCATGGCACGGAGCCGACCCCATGGCGCGAAGCTGACCCCGATGGCGCGTAGCTGATTCATGACCCGCCAATACGACGTGATCGTGGTGGGCGGCGGGCACAACGGCCTGGTGCATGCCGCCTACCTTGCCCGCGCGGGGCTCGACGTGTGCGTGCTCGAAGCGCGGCCGCTGCTCGGCGGCGCCACCGTCACCGAGGAGATCTTCCCCGGCTTCAGGTACAGCGTCTTCTCCTACGTCGTCAGCCTGATGCGCCCGGAGATCATCCGGGAACTGGACCTCCCCCGCCACGGGCTCGCCATCCTGCCGCTCGAGAGCACGCTCACCCCGCTGCCGGACGGCAACCGTCTCTACCGGGACGGCGATCACCACCGCAGCTGGCGAGAGATCGCCCGCTTTTCCGTGCGCGACGCGGAGGCTTACGACGACTACGGCCGGTCGCTCTTCTTCATGGCCCGCGCGGTCAAGTACCTGCTCGGCATCGTGCCTCCCGACCCCACCCGGCTGGCCCCGGGCGACATCTCGGGCATGCTCCGCCTCGCCCGGCACTTTCTGGGCCTGGAGTCGGAACAGCTCTACCTGCTCGCGAAGCTGATGACCATGAGCGCGGCCGACTTCCTGGAGGAGTGGTTCGAGACCGACGTGCTCAAGGCCACGCTGTCCGCAAGCGGAATCATCGGCACCTTCCTGGGCCCGCGCTCGCCGGGTACCGCCTACGTCCTGCTGCACCACTACATGGGGGAGATCGACGGCCACTTCCGGGCGTGGGGCTTCGCCAAGGGGGGAACCGGGGCCGTCGCCGAGGCGATCGCTTCCGCCGCGCGCGAGGCAGGGGCGGAGATCCGCACGGACGCGCCCGTCGCGCAGGTGCTGGTCAGGAACGGGCGCGTCACAGGGGTGGCCCTGGCCAACGGGGACGAGCTGCACGCGAAGGTGGTGTCCTCCAGCCTCGACCCGCGCCGCACCTTCCTCGACCTGGTCGAAGAGAACGAACTCCCCGACGAGCTGATTCGCGGCGTGCGCGCATTCCGCTTCCGCGGCTCCTCCGCAAAGGTGAATCTGGCGCTCGACGCGGCCCCCGACTTCTCCTGCATGCCCGGGTTCGGTCCCCATCTGCGCGGGGCCGTCTCCATCAGCCCGTCCATCGACTACCTCGAGCGCGCCTACGACGACGCAAAGTACGGGGACTACTCGAAGGAGCCGTACATCGACATCGTCATCCCCTCGGCGATCGATCCCGGGATGGCCCCGCCGGGCAAACACGTCATGTCGTGCTTCGTGCAGTACGCGCCCTACGAGCTCCGGGAGGGGACCTGGGACGACCGGCACGAAGCCTTCGGCGACACCGTGATCGACACGCTGGCGCGCTACATCCCCAACCTGAAGGACATCATCCTGCACCGTCAGGTGGTCACGCCGCTGGATATCGAACGCACCACGGGGCTCTCGCAGGGCAACATCTTCCAGGGCGAACTGACGCCGTCGCAGCTCTTCTTCCTGCGTCCGGTCGCTGGATACGCGAAGTACCGGACGCCGGTGCGGGGCTACTACCAGTGCGGCTCGGGAACGCATCCGGGCGGGGGGATCATGGGAGCGCCGGGGAGGCTGGCGGCGGGGGTGGTGATGGCGGACCTGGGGCGGGGGGGACGCCGGGGGAAGCGACGGTGAAGACGTACGACGCCATCGTCGTGGGCGCGGGCCACAACGCCCTGGTCGCCGCAGCCCTGCTCGCCCGGGCAGGGTGGAGGGTGCTCGTGCTGGAGCGCCGCGAAGTCGTGGGGGGCGCCGCCGCGACGGAAGAACTCTTCCCGGGGTGCCGGGTCAACGTGGCCGCCCAGGACGCGGGACTCTTCCCGCCGGAGATCGTATCCGAGCTGGAGCTGCATGCCCACGGGCTCGAGTGGGTCCATCCGCCCGCGCTGGCCACCTCGCTCCTCGGCGGCAGGGAGGCGCTGACCCTCTGGCGCGACCCCGCCAGGACCCGCGACGAGATCGCCCACGGAAGCCGGACGGACGCGGCCCGCTTCCCCGACTGGGCCGACTACGTGCGCTCTCTGGCACGCGCGCTACGGATCGCCCTCGCCCACCCACCTCCCGTCCTGCACGACGCGACCACCAGGGAACGCTTGCGCCTGCTCCGGCCCCTGCTTCAGGCGAGGAAACTCGGCAAGCGCAACCTGATGGAGCTGCTGCGCGTCCTGCCGCTCCCGGCCCGGGACCTCCTCGACGACTGGTTCACCAGCGATTCCCTCAAGGGATTGCTCGGCAGCAGCGCGCTGCCGGGAGCCAGTCAGGGTCCGAGCGCCATGGGCGGCGCCTTCCGCATGCTCTACCACGCCACGGGGAGCGAAGCGTGCGGTGTTCGCTCCTCGGCCTTCGTGAGGGGTGGCATCGGCATGCTTTCCGATGCCCTGGTCTCGGCCGCGCGGGCTCACGGCGCCGAAGTTCGCACCGGGGCCGAGGTGGAACGCATTCTGGTGGAAGACGATGTCGCCACCGGTGTGGTGCTGGCCGGCGGAGAGGAAGTCTCCGCCCGCTGTGTGGTGTCGGGCGCCGATCCTCGCCGCACCTTCTTCGCTCTGGTGGGCGCGCCCCGGCTGGGCCCCGAGTTCAACCGCAAGGTGAAGAACATCCAGCTGCGCGGAACCACGGCGACGCTGCACCTCCTGCTCGATGGGCTGCCGCCTTTCCAGGACGCGGCCGAACGCCTCGCCGGCCACATTCTGGTGGCACCCAGCCTGGACTATCTGGAACGGGCAAGCGACGACGCCAAGTACGGCCGCTGCTCCGCCCGTCCGCATCTGGACATGGTGATCCCGACGCTGCACGACCCCGGCCTGGCCCCCGCCGGCCGGCATCTGGCCTCGATACAGATCCGCTACGCCCCCTATCGGCTGCGCGCCGGCAGCTGGGAAGACGACGCGCCCCGCGCCGCCCTGCTCGCCAGCGTGCTGGACGTGCTCGACGAGTTCCTCCCCGGCGTTCGCGAACACATTCTCGACCATCGCCTGCTCACTCCACTCGACCTCGAGACCGAACTCGGCCTCACCGGGGGCGACGAATACCATGGGCAGATGGGTCTGGACCAGCTTCTCTTCATGCGCCCGATCGCCGGGTGGGGCTGGTACCGGACACCGGTCGAGCGGCTCTTCCTGTGCGGCTCCGGCACGCACCCGGGAGGAGGGGTCACGGGAACTCCGGGCCGCCTCGCCGCACGCGAGATGTTGCGCGACCGGGGGCCGGGTGCCCGTTTGGGCGGGCGGGCATGACTGCGGGCAGTCCGCACGCGAGCATTCGAAGCAGATTCCGCCCCATCCTGTTCACCTGAGGAGACAACTTCATGCCCCCCACCTTCGACATGGCCCTGATCCAGCGCGGCGCCCGCCTCCGCCGCTCACCATACTTCGAAGCCACGCTACGCGCGGGTTGCCGGAGCTACACGGTGTACAACCACATGTTCTTGCCCACGCGCTACGACGACCTCCACGCCGAATACGAGAAGCTGCTGACCGGCGTCACGGTGTGGGACGTGAGCGTCGAGCGGCAGGTGGAGATCACCGGTCCGGACGCCTTCGAGTTCACGAACCTGCTCACGCCGAGGGACCTGTCCAAGTGCGCGGTCGGACAGGGCAAGTACGTCCTCATCACCGCCGCCGACGGGGGAATCGTGAACGACCCCGTGCTGCTCCGCCTGGGAGAGAACCATTTCTGGCTGGCGCTGGCGGACAGCGACGTCCTGCTGTGGGCGAAGGGCGTCGCCCTGAACTCGGGCCTCGACGTAGACCTGTGCGAACCGGATGTCTCGCCGATGCAGGTGCAGGGCCCGAAGTCCAGGGACGTCGTGCGCAGGCTCTTCGGTGACGAGGTGTCGGGGCTCCGCTACTACTGGTTCCGCGAGACCGATCTGGACGGCATTCCGGTGGTCGTGACGCGCACCGGCTGGAGCGGCGAGGTCGGTTACGAAATCTACCTGCGGGATGGAAGCCGGGGGATGGAACTCTGGGACCGCGTGATGGAAGCCGGACGCGACTTCGGCATCTCTCCCACGGGTCCCTCCGACATCCGCCGCGTCGAGGCCGGCATCCTCAACTACGGCATCGACATGACGCTGGACACCAACCCGTACGAAGTGGGCCTGGGATGGCAGGTGGACCTGGGCCAGGAGGGCGACTTCATCGGTCGCGAGGCGCTCGCCCGCATCGCCAAAGAGGGGCCCCGGCGACTCCTTGCCGGCGTTGAGATCTCGGGTGCCCCGCTCGACCTGAACATGACCCGTTGGCCCGTGCATCAGGATGGGGAAGAGATCGGCTTCGTCAGCTCCGCGGTGTATTCGCCGCGCCTCGGCAGGAATATCGGGTACGCAATGGTGCCGGCCGCCGCCGGGAGCCTGGGGACCCACCTGGGCGTGACCACGCCGGACGGGGAACGGGATGCCACGGTCGTGACGAGGCCCTTTGTGGATCCCGACAAGGAAATCCCCAAGTCGTAGGAGCGGTCCCGACGGTGCCCCCGGACAGGCCGTGACAGATTCCGTGACAGATTCCGGGTAGAATCTGTCACGGAATCTGTCCGGCGTGGGGTTCCGCGCCCGAAACGCCTCTCAGAACCGTATTCGCGCCCCCAACTGGGCCCGCCGCGTATCGCCCAGCCCACTGCGGATCGTGCCGTCGAAGTTGAACAGCAGCGACCCGTGCGCGGCGTCGAGAGAGTTGTCGGCGTTGGTGAGGTTGAAGACCTCGAGGACCGGTTCGACCATCCTTCCGCCCGCGACGGTGAATGGCCGTGACAGCTTCACATCCCATGTGAAGAACTGGTTGTCGCGGCGCAGCGTGTTCCGCTCCAGGATCGTGCCATCCGCGCAGATCCGGTCCGATGGCTGGCTTGCCCGCTCTCCCCGCTGCGAACAACTCTCCGAGACCGGAGACGCCGACAGATACCGCACGATGTTGCTGAACGCGATCCGCCCCGGAAGCGAAAGCGCGAAGTACCCCGTCGCCTTGTGTCGCCGGTCCCGGTCCGACCAGCCGAATTCCGGCGCCAGGTTCGACGCGTCCGCATATCGGAACGTGAAGGGATCCCGCTCGTTGTCGTCGTCGGACCTGTCGAACGAGAGGGTGTAGCTCAGGTCGAAGGTCAGCAGGCCGTCAAACGCGCCCCGGCCTCGCAGCCCCGCCGTCACCGCGTGATACCTGGAGCGCGCGGTGCTCTCGGCCACGGTCAGCGTCCCGATTCCGCCCCCCTCCGGGTGGGTCCCGATCCCGAAAGGCGAACCGAAGACGGCGTCGTTCCGGTTCACGAAACGGAAGAGGTTGTCGGTCCGCGCATGTTGGTATGAGACGCTTGCAGCCACCTCATGCGACAACTCCCGTTCGATCGCCGCCGCGAACGACCAGGTGCGCGGCAGCTCCAGGTCCTTCGAGGTGACATGGATGTCCGGCAGGTAGGGCGCGGTCGTGCTCCCGTCGATGAGCTCCCCGAGGGCCGGCGGCCCCTGGCCCGGCAGACCGAAGCTGCTGCGGGAGAAGATCTGCTGGAAAGCGCCGTTGGTGGTGACGCTCTGGGCGAACACCAGAATGGGGATCCGCGCATGGTATGCACCGGCATTCAGCCGCACGACCGTCCGGTGGTCGCCGGAGACGTCCCACGCCAACCCGAGCCGGGGCTGGACGTTGTCGAGGTCGTCGGGAATCGTCCCGTCCGACGGGAAGCGGGGGTCGTCCGGATAGCGGCCGTAGAAGGTGGCACGCGGCTCCACGGTGACGTCGGGGTGCCAGGTGCCCTCCCAGCGCAAGCCGAGGTTCAAGGTCAGCCGCTCGTTCGGCTTCCATGTGTCCTGCACAAAGAACGCGGCCTCGTTCACGAGGAAGTCACCCATGCCCAGGTGCTCCGGCGGCACCCCCGGCACCGTCCCCGACTGGAGGTAGAGCAGCACCGGCCCCGTGATGTTCGTCCCGCCGGGACATGCCCCGGTCGCGTTGGCCGACCCGTCCGAACATGTCACATAGCGATTCCCCCGGGTGACGAAGTTGATGAAGCCGTCGACCGAGTCGAAGATATAGCGCCCGTTGGCAAAGCCGATGAACTGCTGGGCCGCACGCGTCCGGTTGTACTCGACGCCCGCCTTGAACAGGTGGCGGCCGGTTAGCCAGGACCAGTTGTCCACGACCTGCACACGGGTGTCGTACGACGGATCGATGGGCAGGAAGAAGGGCAGTCCGATGCGGAAACCGTCGGCGAAGTCCATGCCGATATCGGGAAACGGCCGCCCGCCGAGGGTGACGAACTGAGGCGTCGGCGGCGGCTGTGCTCCGGGCATCAGGGGGCCGTCGTACCAGCGGACCCGGTCTTCCCTTGCCCACTGCAGGCGCAACTCGTGGGACAACGTGCTGCTGAGCAGCGAGCGCAGACTGACGTTGAATGCGTGCGTGTCGTCCGTCTCGACTCCGTTGGCCGACAGCCCCCATGAGTCCACGTCGAAGGTGCCGTTCAGCTGTTCGGACCGGTTGTAGCTGTACTTGAACGAGACTTGCGTGCGCCCGTCCATGTGGAAGTCGGCCTTTGCCAGCAGGGCCCGAGCGTCGTCGGTGCGGGTGATCGGCCCGAACTCGTCGTCGAAGAGACCGGGCCATTGGGCAGTCAGGAAGTCCCCCAGCTTGCGCAGATTCGCCGGGTTGTCGACCAGGCGTCGGGCCTGTTTGGTTTCCGTGGATTCCTGTTGGTCGTATGCAAGAAAGAAGAAAGCGCGGTCGCTGACGATCGGGCCGCCGAGGGTGAAGCCGGCCTGACTGCGAAGAAAGTCCGGCTCGCCTGCCTGAACCGCCACGGGGTACGCCGCCGAGACGCCGTCCCACTGGCCGAAGTAGTGGGCGGAGCCCTCGAACTCGTTGGTGCCCGACTTCGTGATCACATTCACAAACCCTCCGGCCGACCGTCCGAACTCGGCAGTGGCACCCTGGTTCACCACCACCACCTCCTCGACCGCGTCCTGGCTGAAGGTGAAGGCCGGCCGCTGCCCGCCCCGCTGCTCGCCGAAGAAGGGGTTGTTGAAGTCGGCCCCGTCCACGATGAAGTTGTTGAAGATGCCGCGCTGGCCGCTGATGTTGAGCTCATCTCCGTCGGGGCCCTGCGAGATCGCGACGCCGGGAGTCAGAAGCGCGAAGTCCAGGTAGTTGCGCCCGTTGTTGGGAAGCCCGTCAACCACCTCTTCGGACAGGCGGGTCGAGCTGGTCACATCCTCGGGGTGCACGAGGTGCTCGCGATGGCCCTCGACGGTTATCCCCTCGAGCTCGACGGCACTGAATCGCAACGCCAGGGACAGCTCCTCGCCCACGCGCAGGATCAATCCCCGTGACGTCGCCTGGGCGAGCTGGCCCTCGGCACGGGCCCGTACGTCGTATGTGCCGAGGGGGAGGAGCGGGCGAACAAAGGTGCCGGACGGAGTCGTGCTCACGGTGGTGTGAAGCCCCGTTTCCCGGTGCGTGATTTCCACGCTCGCTCCGGCGACGGGCGTCCCGATCGCATCGAGAACCACGCCGCGGATCACCCCTGTCGAGGCCTGTGACTGAGCGGCCACGTCGCGGGGCCCGGTCGCGAACGCCAGGAAGTTCAGGGCCAACAGTGAGACCATCAACCCTGGAAGGGTCCGGACGAGAGCGCTCATTTGCGGGAAGGTGCCAGGCGTTTGGAGATCCGAAAGGGGGTGCGACGGTTTCAACATAACGATACGACAGTTTCGATCATTGGGGTGTGGTCCCCCAAGGGCACCCTCTCGACATGGTTTGATCGGTTGCCGGGAATTTGACAGAATGGGCGGGCCGAACGAAGAATGCTCCTGTGACCCGCACCCACGTGGGCGTCCACCTCAACCGAACCCGATACCCATGTCACTCCCGTTCGACCCGCTCGGTCCCCGGACGCTCAGGCATCGCGAGGTACGCCAGGAGCGGCTGCGGCTGCTGGACCTGCCACACGTCCAGCCCCTGAACGACTATGCCAGGCGCCTGCGGGCCGAACGCCCGGACACGGTGATTCCCCACTTCGATCCGTTTGACGGAGGGACCGCGGCTCGCGTGCTGTTCCTCTTCGAGAAGCCCGGACCCAAGAACGACGCCTCCACCCCCCGCGGATCCGGATTCATGTCGCGGGACACCGATGGTCGAACTGCCGAGTGGACGTTCAGGTTGATGAGGATTGCCGGGATTCCCCGCACACTGACGGTATTGTGGAACATCGTGCCGTGGTGGGACCGACGTAGAGCAGTGACCCCCGAGGAGATCGAGGAAGGCGTGGGACGGGTCGGGGAGCTGAAGCAGTGCCTGCCGTTGCTCGACTCGGTAGTACTCGTTGGCCCGGGCGCGGCAAGGGCGGAGCCACTGCTCAAGCGCGAGAACTGGCGGGTTTTCGAATCCTACCACCCCTCGCCCAAGGTCAAGGCGGCCTGGGCGTCCAAATGGCTGGCCATCCCGGACGAGTGGGCCAAGGTCATGCAGGGTCGTTAGCGGCGCGCTTGCGCGGTCCGGCATCAGCACCCAAGTCTCACACACGACCATCGCGACCCTCTACCGGATCCAGCCCCATGCGATACCCCACGCCCCGGCCCCACCCACTCCTCCCCGCCCTCCTCCTCGCGGCTGCGTGCTCCGCCCCCAACGACATCGTTGTCCTGCACGGGCGCGTCATGGACCCCGAGACCGGACTCGACGCTCCCCGCAACGTCGGGATCAGGGACGGCACGATCACCGCCGTCACGGAGGACGACATCACCGGCCGGGACACCCTCGACGCGACCGGCCTCGTGGTCGCGCCCGGCTTCATCGACCTGCACGCCCACGGCCAGGACACCGTAAGCGAGCGGCTCCAGGCGATGGACGGCGTGACCACCGCGCTCGAGATGGAGATCGGGGTATACCCGGTGGCTCCCTGGTACGCATCCCGCGAGAGCCGCGCCCTGCTCAACTTCGGCGCGACCGTCAGCCACCCGAACGCCCGGACCAAACTGCTGGCGGGCATCGACGTCGGACACCAGGCAACGTTGCCCCCCGGCGTGAACGAATCGATGGGCTCGGATATCATCTACGAGGAGCTGGATGACGCACGGACCGCCGAACTCGCCGCGCTGATGGAGGCTGGCCTGGAGGAAGGCGGCCTCGGGTACGGCTTCGGCATCACCTACACTCCGGGCGCGTCTCGCGCCGAGATCTTCGACCTCTTCGAGTCGGCCGAAGCTCACGGAGTGCCGGCCTACGTACATCTGCGTGCCGCGGACGAGGGCGGCAATCTCGGCCCCTTCCAGGAAGTCATCGCCAATGCCGCGGCCACAGGCGCATCGGTGCACGTCGTCCACCTCAACTCCAGCGCCGACGAAGACGCCCGGGAAGCGCTGGGGATGATCCGGGGCGCGAGCGAGCGAGGCGTCGACATCACCACGGAAGCATATCCGTACACGGCCTCGTCAACCTTCATCGAGTCCGCTCTCTTCGATCCCTGGGTGGGCCTGGACGACTCCGAGTACCAGCGTCTGCAGTGGCCGGGACAGGCCGAGCGGCTGAATGCGGAGACCTTCGCGCTGTACCGGGAGCAAGGGGGATGGGTGGTGATCCACGGCCGCAACGAGGAAACCAACGAGTGGATCGTGGCCCAGCCCGACGTGATCGCGGCCAGCGACGGCATCCCCTTCCTGCACATGTCCGTCCACCCGAGGGGCGCGGGCACCTTCGCCCGGATTCTGGGACACTATTCTCGTGACCGCGGCGCGCTCTCCCTGATGGACGCCCTGGCCAAGATGACCATTCTGCCGGCAAGGCGGGTCGAGGGAGCGGCCCCGGAGATGGCTCGGAAGGGCCGTGTGCAGGTGGGCGCCGACGCCGACCTGGCTCTCTTCGATCCCGAAACAGTGCTGGACCTCGCCGACTACGACGCTCCCGCAACGCCGTCCCGGGGGTTCATGTTCGTGCTCGTCGGCGGCACGCCGGTAGTCCGGGACGGCGCCATAGTGGATGGGGTCTACCCGGGGCAGGCGATCATGCGGCCGTCCGACCAGGACTGACAGCCCCGCCACCCGGATCACGCACACATGAGCACCACGCACAGGAGCGAAGACCGATGAAACGCCTGTTCCCACCCCTCCCACGGCCCATCGAGCCATTGCCGGCAACACGGGTCGCCCTGACTGTCCGTAGCATATTTTCCCGCGGGCTGCTGGCCGCCGCGATGGCCGCCACCATCGCAGCCGCCCCCGCCACCGCCCAGGAACCGCTCTCCCTCGACCACTACATGGACATGGAAACCGTGTCCAACCCCCGGATCTCGCCCGATGGTTCGCGGGTCGTCTACACCCTCGGGTGGATCGACGAGGTCAACGACCGCCGCGAGTCGTCATTGTGGATGATGAACATCGACGGATCGAGGAAGCGGCACCTTGTGGACGGTGGCGGAGCAGCGTGGTCCCCGGACGGCACCCGGATCCTCTACACCGCCGCCGGTGAGCCACAGGGCTCCCAGATCTTCGTGAGGTGGATGGATGCCGAGGGCGCGACCAGCCCGGTCACCCGGCTGGAAAATGGACCTTCGAACGCCCGTTGGTCACCCGACGGCAACTGGATCGCGTTTACGAGCCGGGTGTCCGACGGGGCCGACTTTGCCGGGGTCGACCTGCCCTCGAGGCCCGAAGGGGCAACGTGGACCCCCGCGCCCAAGGTGGTCGAGCGAGCCGCGTACAAGCGGGACCGCGCCGGATATGTCGACACCGGGTGGACCCACGTCTTCGTCGTCCCCGCGGAAGGCGGCACACCCCGCCAACTCACCGACGGAGACTGGAACCACTCGTCGATCCGCTGGAGCCCCGACGGCAGCGAGATCTACTTCACCTCGTACCGGGAGGAAGACTGGGACCGGCCCGAGCACTGGCAGGAGTCCGAAATCTACGCGGTGGAGGTGGCGAGCGGAGACATCCGGCAGCTGACGCACCGGCGCGGCCCGGACAGCAGTCCGGTCCCCTCTCCCGATGGTTCGCTGATCGCCCATACGGGCATCGGCGAGCACCGCGACACCTACCGCAACGTGAAGATCCACGTCATGAACCGGGACGGATCGGGTTCACGTGTCATTTCGGAGGGCTACGACCGCCAGGTCGGGCCGATGACCTGGGCGCCGGACGGCGGCGGGCTCTACTTCAACGTCCGCCGCGACGGCTACGCGCAGCTCCACTTCGTCTCGCTGGAACGCGGCGTGAGCCAGCTCACGTCCGGCAAGCACATGTTCTCGATGTCCTCGTTTGCCGAGGACGGCACCGCCGTCGGGGTCGTCTCGGACGCCCACGAACCCGGGGACATCTACCGTTTCAACCTCACGCACCCGGAAGCCACCGTCCGCCTGACCGAAGCCAACACGGATGTGCTGGGACATGTCGGATTGGGCGAGGTCGAGGAGGTGTGGTACGACTCGTCCGACGGGTTCCGCGTTCAGGGCTGGATCGTGAAGCCGCCGGACTTCGACCCGGCAGAGAAGTATCCGCTCATGCTGGTCATCCACGGCGGCCCGCACGGCATGTACAACGGGAGCTTCAACTTCGCCTTCCAGGAGCACGCATCGAACGGCTACGTGGTCCTGTACACCAATCCCCGTGGCTCAACCGGCTATGGAACGGAGTTCGCCAACGCAATCAACCACGACTATCCGGGCGCCGACTTCCCCGACCTCATGAGCGGAGTGGACGAGATGCTCGAGCGGGGATATGTGGACGAAGACAACCTGTTCGTGTACGGCTGTTCCGGCGGGGGGATCCTGACCAGCTACATCGTGGGCAACACGGATCGGTTCCGCGCGGCCTCCGCCAACTGCCCCATCGTGAACTGGATCTCGGCCATGGGGACCTCGGACGCCACCGGCTACATGCGCACCTTCGAGAAACCGTTCTGGGAGGACCCGGCCGAGTGGATCGACCGCTCGTCGATCTTCTACGTCGGCAACGTCACCACCCCCACGATGTTCCTCACCGGGGAGATGGACCTGCGCACGCCCATGCCCCAGACGGAGGAGTTCTACCAGGCCCTGCACTACATCGGCGTGCCGACCGTGATGGTCCGCTTCCAGGGCGAATGGCACGGCACGTCGTCCAGGCCTTCCAACTTCCTGCGCACTCAGCTCTACCTGCGCAAGTGGTTCGAGAAATGGGGCACGCACAAGGAAAAAATGGCGACATGACGATCCGCGAGATCGGGGGCGGCACCACGATTGTCGACCTCTTTCACCAGGACTGCCCGGACGTGATCGGGGTGAATGTCCTCGATCTCGCCGACGGCATCGCGCTGGTCGATCCGGGCCCCGAGGCTCGCCTGGACACGCTGTGCGAAGGGCTCGCCGCGATGGGACACTCACTGGGCAGCGTTCGCGCCGTCCTGCTCACCCATATCCACCTGGACCACGCCACCGCCACAGGGGCGATCGTGCGGGAAGCACCCCGCGCCAAGGTGTACGTGCACTCGGTGGGCGCACCCCACATGGCCGACCCGGCGCGACTCCTCGCCTCTGCCGGGCGGATCTACGGCGACGCCATGGCGACGCTCTGGGGCGACTTCCTCCCCGTGCCGCGAGCGTCGATTTCGGTGGTGGACGAGGGAGACGTGGTGGCACTGGGCGACCGCCGCTTCGCCGTGGCCGACGTTCCCGGGCACGCCAAGCACCATGTCGCCTACTACGAAGCCGCGACGGGGACCGCGTGGGCGGGCGATGTCGGAGGCATCCGGATCCGGGGCGACCTCGTCCTCCCCGTAACCCCGCCACCCGACATCGACGTGGAAGCGTGGGGCGCAAGCATGGACCGTGTCATGGCCTGGACGCCGGAGCGCATCGTCGCGACGCACTTCGGGGCGTACACCGATGTCGCGCGGCACTTCGGTGAGCTGCGCGAGGAACTGGGCGCGTGGGCGGAGTGGGTGCGGGAATCGCTGGCAACGGGCGGCGAGGGCCGTGGTTCCGGGGCGGCCTCTCGCGCCGACGACCGGCAACGCGCCCGCGCCTTCTCCGATTGGGTGACGGACCGGGTTGGCGCCACCGCAACGGAAGATGCCGCGTCCGCCTACGCCATCGCCTCGGGCTTCCAGGACTCCTGGTGGGGATTGGCACGGTATTGGCGGAAACGGCGCTTACGCTCTTGACGCAATGCGAATCCCCGGACTCCTTGCGGCGGCCGCCCTGGTGCTTGCCTGCGGCGGCGACGGGGACCCCGCCGCGCCCCCGCCAACCCTGCTGCCCACCGTCATCGTCACCGTGTCGCCGACCACGGCAACGGTCGGCGTCGGCGACACCGTCCGCTTCACTGCCACAGTGACCAACGCGTCCGGACAATCAACCACGAATTCCACCGTCACCTGGTCCACCTCGCAAGCGAGCCGCGCCTGGGCACGTGACGACGGCCTGGTGACCGGTGCAGGCCCCGGCCAGGCAACGGTGACCGCCACCAGCCAGGGCACCGAGGGATCGGCCACGCTGACCGTGACCGCGTCTCCGCTCACTTCGCTGCTTATCGACATCCGCCGGGAACACAACCTGATCGGACTCGCGGGCGCCATCGTCACGAGCGGCGGATTGCTCGACGCCGGCGCGGTCGGCACCCGGGCCCACGGGTCGCTCGTGCCCGTCACGATCCACGACAAGTGGCACCTGGGTTCGATCACCAAGTCGATGACGTCGACGCTCGCGGCAGTGCTGGTCGAGCAGGGGGCCCTGGAGTGGACGGCCACGCTGGAAGGCGTCTTCCCCGACCTCCCGTCGATTCACCCCGAACTGCGCCCCGTCCGGATCGAGCCGATCCTGGCACACCGCGGCGGTTTCACCAACGATGTGAGCCAGTTCTCCACATGGCAGGAAATGAGCACGAGCACGGATCCGCTTCCCGCTCAACGCCGCGCATTCGCCGCGGAGGTGCTCGCCACCGCTCCGGAAGTGCCGCCGCTCGTCACTTTTCAGTACTCCAATGTGGGCTACATGATCGCGGGCACGATGCTGGAGGCGATCACCGCACAGGCTTGGGAAACACTGGTCAGCACCCTCGTCTTCGCTCCCTTGGGAATGAACGACACGGGGTTCGGCGCCCCGGGGATCGGTGGCGCGATGGACCAGCCGCGGGGCCATTTCGGCCAGGGCACCGCCAGGATCGCCCTCGAACCGAACGACCCGCGGGCCGACAACCCTGCAGGGATAGGCCCCGCCGGCACCGTGCACGCCACGATGCGGGATCTGGCACGCTACGTCGCCATGCATCTGGCGGGCGAACAGGGCCACGAGGACCTGCTGCCGCCTGACGCGATCAAGCGACTGCACACGCCGGATCCCGGGTTCCGCTACGCGTCCGGTTGGCTCGTGGTCGAACGGGACTGGGCCGGGGGCCGGACGCTCACACACTCCGGCAGCAACCTGCGGTGGTACGCGGTGGTGTGGATGGCCCCCGAGAAGGACTTCGCGGTGATCGCCGCAACGAACCAGGGCGCGGACCCCGCCGCGGCGGCCACGGACGAAGCCGCCTGGCGGATGATCAATCTTTACCTTGCCCGGTAGCGACAGCCGCGCCTAACTTGCGCCCCCGGTCCCCGCGCAGGAGCTTTGAATCAAGAATGTCAATCGACGTGAAATGGCGGCAGGAAGCAGGTGTTCTGGTTGCCACGCTCCTCGGTCGTATCGACAGCGGCCACGCCATGGACTTCCTGGCCTTGATCGACGAAAAGCTCACCTTGAACGACAGGCTTCTCGTCCTGGACTTCGAACACGTGAGCTTCATCAGCAGTGCCGGTCTGCGGGCGTGCCTGATCGTCGCCCGACGTTTTGGCGACGCGGACAAGAAGTTCGGGATCTGCGGACTCTCACAGTTCAACCGAGACATCATGACCGTGAGTGGCTTCGACAAGATCCTCACCGCGTATGAATCCCAGGCGGATGCCATCAACGCTTTCCACGATTCCTGACCAAGCCGTCGGGGCCGTCTCGCGTCCGCTACCCCTCGATCGCCAGGTTCACGACCTCCAGGAACCGCCTGACCGGATTGTCGCCCCGGGGCGTCTGGGTAAAGACCAGGACAATCAGCTGCTGAGAGGGATCCACGAACGCGTTGGTCCCGTCGGACCCGCCGTGCGAAAACACACCGTTCTCCGACACCGACCAACCGTATCCGTAGTGGCTGGCCGGTCCTTCCGAACCCGGGTTGGTACGGATCTTCGGTGACGTCATGAGCGCCACACTCTCCTCCGAGAGGAACCGTCTCCCACCGTACTGCCCGCCGTTCAGGAACATCTGGCAGAAGATCACATAGTCGTCGGCGGTCGAGATCATCCCGCCCGAAGCCCGCACGAACGGCACCTGCGGGGGATCGCCGGGGGTCCATCCAGGCGTCCAGCCGCCCTCACCGTCCCTCTCATAGTAGACGACGGACATTCTGTCAAGTTTGCCGTCCATCTTCTCGTCGACCTCATGATGGTAGCTGTCGTCCATGCCCAGCGGCGTGTACAGCTCCTGGTCGAGGTACGCGTCCAGCGGCATCCCCGACGCGATCTCGGTCAGCGCGCCGAGTGTGTTGAAGCCCGGGTTGTTGTAGCTGTAGCTGGTCCCGGGCACGACCACGGCCCCCACATGGCCGAAGCGCGCGGCTTCCAGTTGCAGGGTGGGCGCGTCCGGGTGTTCCGCGGTCGGTTGCATGTACGGTTGCAGGAAGAGGGTCGGGATCCTGAGTCCGCTGGCATGTGACAGGAGGTGGCCGATGTTGATGAATCCGGCCCGGTAGTTGTCCCACGACGGAATGTGTTCCCGCACAAGGTCGCCGTACCCCAGCTTCCCGTCCTCCACGAGCATGCTGACGCCCGTGGCGACGACCGGCTTGGTGTTCGAAGCCATCCGGAACAGCGTGTTCGGTTCCATCGGGATGTCCCGCGCTCGGTCCCTCCAACCCAGCGCCTCGTGGAGCACGATCGTCCCGTCCTTCGCGACCAGCAGCACCGCGCCGACCAGGTCCCCGCGTGCGATCGCCTCTTCGTAGAGTGCAACGCCACCGGCGAGCACCCCGGCGGACATGCCGACTTCAGCCGGGGTCGCGCGGGTGACAACGGTGCCCTGGGCGGCAGCTGGCATCGAATGGGCCAGCACGGCGACAGCCGCCAGGGTAGCGATGGCAAAGACTCCGGGTGTGCCTTGGGCACCTCTTGGGCGGTTGGATGTTCTCATGGGACACTTCCTCTCGTTGCTTGTACCAGATACTTCAGCGCGAAGGACCCGATCCAGTGGGATCCCGCGTAGTCTGCGTCGAACATGGTCTCGAATCCGGCCCGGACGTGTTCCTCCGCGAGCGCGCGCAGGCGAGGCACCCTGGGGTCGGCTGCGGGCAGCGCCGCGACAATGCGCAACATCGCGTCCGCGCGCGTGAACGCCAGGCCAATCAGGTGCGAACGGGCGCCCAACGCCGCTCGCAACGAGTCGTTGGTGATCACGGCTCCGCCTTCCGAGGGCGGCGCATCGTCGCTGGCACCGACCGGAACAGGGTTGCGCAGGGTTGCGAATTCGTCCGAATCAAGGGGAGGAAGAAAGTCATCCAGCCATTGCGCGTAGGCGTCCCGTTCCATCACCGTGGCCATCAGCGCCGCTTCTTCGAGACACGGCGACACGAAGTCCGACCGCCCCGGCTCGTAGGCGGTGGGACACCTCCGGTCGCCGGCGAAGAAGCGGACAGCGGCGTCCCCGAGTGCCTCTTCCAGCTCCGGGCGCTCGGCCATTGCCGTGGCCTGAAGACTCGTGGCGATCGCAAAGGCGGTGTTCGGATGCACGCCGGTCCGCACGGGGCCTTCCAACTCCGCGACGTAGTTGACCAGGCGCTCGGTTACCAAGTCGGTGACCGGTCCCAGCCGCTCGGCCCACATCGCCGCGTCCTCGTCGTCCCACGACGCCAGCTCAGCGTGCAGCAGAAGCAGCCACGCCCACCCGTAGGGCCGCTCGAAAGCGGCATTCTCGGTCAGGTACTCGAGCTCGCCCTCCAGCGCTGCTTCGGAGAGGTGGTCCCGCAGCTTCTCCCGGATCAGGGGCGTGACCGCCAGCTCGGGCACCTCCTTCATCAGCCGGACCATCGCCCACGTCGAGTTCACCGCCGAGTGCCAGTCCCAGCAACCGTAGAACGCACGGTCCCGGTCGAACCCGCGCCGCCGCGAGTAGGCGATATCGTCCAGGTAGCCCGCGCGGTCGGGGCGCAGCGCGTGCGGACGGTCGACGCAGGAAAGGGGCATGGCCGCCAGGGCGAGCGCGGTTTCCATGTCGAGGGCGGGGGCTGGGGACTCGCCGGCGGGGTTGGTCGTCGAGGGAGCGGCAGAGGGGGGCGCTACCGGGGTCGTGTCCGCGGCGCCCGCCAGGTCTTCCGGGGATCCGGCCGGCGCGTCCGCCGTGCAAGCGGTGGCCGAAAGGGACACTGCGGCCGCGACGAAAACCCTTCTCCGGGCGACGGCGCCGCCGCCCGTGCGGGTGAATCGGTGGAGAGCCGTGGATTGGTGGGCCATGGGCGGGGGGGTGAGGGAGATGGGCAAGGTGGGTCGGGCCCAGGGGCTCGGTCAAGCGGGGGCGCGCGGGCCGTGCGGCCCTTGCGCCGGGTGTTCCAGGATCGTGAACGTATTGCATTGGCGCGCGCGGGCCAGTGCTTTCAACCGCGTGCCCGGCCGCCGCGCGCAGCGTGCACGGAGGGGGAACGCATGCCGGTCGATCACGAGACATTCTGGGCGAAGGTCCGACTGGGCGAGGACACCGACCTCGAAATGAAGGAGGTCCGGTTCCGAGGAGGGAGTGTCGACGCCCCGAAGCGTCGCGACCTCTCCGACGGAATCGCAGCTTTCGCCAATTCGAGCGGGGGATGGTTCGTCCTCGGCGTCTCCGACGACCGGACCCCGCAGTCCCTCACGCCAAGCCAGCTGGACGCTGTCGCGCGCATGGTGACCGAGATCTGCTCCGACAGCATCTCGCCACCACTGGACTTTGGGCTGCACCGGATACCGGTACCGGAGGTGTTGGAGGCGGGAGCACTGCTGGTGGAGATTCCTCCGTCCGCGACCTTGCACCGTTCTCAGGGCGGCTACTTCCGCCGACGCGGAGCGAGTCGGCGGCAGATGGAATCCGCGGAGATTCGGCGACTTCTCCACGATCGCCGCCAGTCGGACATTACCAGCGCCGACATGCAGGTCGTCGCCGACACCAGCATCAACAGCCTCCGGGCGGAGCTCTGGCGGCGCTACACCAGCTCGCGGACCAGGGACCGTCCCGAGATCGCCCTCTCGAAGCTCAAGTTCTTGAAGACCGACCGGCTCGGGACACCGCGCGCCACGGTCGGCGGTGTGCTGCTGGCGGCGGCGGATCCCCGCAGGTGGCTCCCCAACGCCTACATTCAGGCGGTCTGCTACTCCGGCGGCAAGATGGACGGCAACCGGCAGATCGACGCCCAGGACATAGGCGGTCCCCTGGACGAGCAGATTCGCGCGGCGACGCGGTTCGTGATCCGCAATCGCTGGGTCGCTGCACGCAAGCGGCCCACCCGCCAGGACTTCCCGCAGTACAGCGACCGCGCGGTGTTCGAGGCGTTGGTGAACGCGGTCGTACACCGGGACTACGCCGTGAGAGGCTCCAGGATCCGCCTCTTCATGTTCGGCGACCGGCTGGAACTCTACTCCCCCGGCGGCCTCGGCAACTCGATGACGATCGAGGATCTGCGCACAAGCCAGTTCACGCGCAACGAGCTACTGGCCTCGCGACTCGGCCAATGTCCGGTGGGCGACGTTCCCGGCTCGGGAGGCCGGCAGTATTTCATCGAGCGTCGCGGGGAGGGGATCGGCGTCATCGAGGAGGAGACCTTCGCGGTCGCCGGGCGGAAGGCAACGTTCGAGCTCATCGGAGAACGGGAACTGAAAGTGACGCTCCCGGCCGCCCGGCCCCCTCTGCCGGAGGGAATCGCGGCAAGGGTCTCAATTCGCCGTGCCGATGACGATCAGCCGTTGCGCGATGCGCATGTCCTGCTCGTCTATCCGAACCGGACCTACCTGGAGGCACACACCGACGCCTTCGGACTCGCGGACTTCGAACTCCATGCCGAGTTGCCGATGACGGTTTTCTGTGCCGCCCCGGGGTTCCTGGCGCAGGTCGAGCGTGGCCATTCCGGCCCTTGGCCACTCGAAGTGCGCATGCATGCGACCGAGCACGGAGGCTCGCAGATCATTCCAAGCCGAACCGGACACCTGCCGGGGATCCGGGGTCGGTTGAATCCCATCCTCGACAATCTGGACCGAACCTACCTCTACGCCGACAACGTGGCGGTCAACGATGGCGAGCAGCAGCCGGTCCGATTCAGCCTGGACGAGCCCGTCCGTCTGACCGGCTCGCGCGGAGCCATGGCCACGGTCTGGTTTCGGGAGATCCTGGGGTCGTCGTGCGTGTTCGACTACCGGCATGATTGAACGCCCGCGCCCGGAACAACATGGATGAGCCCAGCGCCTAATCGTGGCGCGTACTACCCGATCTCCGGCCTCCGCGAGTGCCAGTCGCTCCCCTGCTGGAATGCGTGTGCCACGCTCAGGATCCTGTCGTCCGCGAACAGGTCCCCGATCAGGGTCGTGGTCAGCGGCATTTCGGTCGGGCTATCAGCGTCGGGGTTGCGCACGCCATAGTCGTACGGGACGACCGCGGCCGGGTGCCCGGTCTGGTTGGTCAGCCCCACCTCCCCCGACCCGCTGACGAACATGTCGAAGCCGTCCATGG
This sequence comes from Longimicrobiales bacterium, assembly GCA_965206455.1. Taxonomy (GTDB): domain Bacteria; phylum Gemmatimonadota; class Gemmatimonadetes; order Longimicrobiales; family Gaopeijiaceae; genus Bin94. Next base: position 563,352 of record CBDBJS010000001.1, read on the forward strand.
CCCTGGCCATCTCTTTCATGAGGATCAGGCGGCGGCGCTGGGACTGCATGAAGTCGAGGGCGAGCGCGTCCCGGCCACCCCGGAACCTGCCGAGCCGCCGGCGCTCCCCTTCGCTGACATCGTCGGGAATCGGCTCCGGCTCACCGTCCGGCGCGATGTAGAAGTCGAACGCCGCCGACGACTCGACGCCCAGCGCGTTGGAGCGCCCGTCCGGGATTTCGGACATGGGTTGCGGGTCGGCCCCGAGGGCGCGCAGCTGTTCCAGGAACGACTCGGGGGCGTCCTCCGTGTAGCCGATCCGCATGGTCGCCAGATCGGGCTCGGGATCGAACCGGAACGGGGTGGTGAGCGACCCCGGATCCTTCTCGTCGGAACCGTGGATCGCATTGAAGACGAGGGCGCAGTCGAGCGCGCTGCGGCACATGGGTCCGGTCTTGTCCATGCTCCACGACAGGACCATGCCGCCGTAGCGGCTGACCCGGCCGAAGGTGGGCCTCAGCGCGGTCAGACCACACCGCCGCGAGGGCGACACAATGGATCCCTGGGTCTCGGTTCCGATGGCAAAGGCCACGCACCCCGCCGCCGTCGCCGATCCGGGCCCGGCTGAGGACCCGCTCGACCCTTCATCGAGGTTCCACGGGTTCAGGGTCTGGCCCCGGTACCAGCGATCGCCCCGCGCGAACTCCCCGGTCGCCAACTTGGCCGCCAGCACCGCGCCTGCACTGCGGAGACGCACCACGATCTCGGAGTCCTCCCGCGTGAAGCGGCCGCTGAAGTCGGCGGCACCCCACGTCGTGCGGGTCCCCGACACGGAAAAGAGGTCCTTCACGCCGTAGGGGATGCCGTGCAGGGGTCCCTTCCAGTTCCCGGCGCTGATCTCGGCGTCGGCCTGGCGCGCCTCTTCCCGGGCCCGGCCTTCCAGGATGGTCACCGCGCAGAGCAGCACGGGATCGAGGCGCTTCAGGCGGTCGAGGTAGACCTCGGTGAGCTCCGCCGACGTGATCTCGCGGGCCCGAATCAGCGCGGCAAGACGGTGAACCGGAAGAAATGCCAGCTCCTCCTCGCTGGTGGGCACCGGCCCGCTCCACGCCTCGATGTCGATCGCACTCCGCTCGAAGGGATTGCCGCCCGTCTCGTGCCACAGCTTCTCCATCAGGGCACCGGTCCCACCGGGGTACGCCTGATAGTGCATCGCCGGGGGTTCGCCATTGCCGAGCGGGACGAGGGGCGGCGCGTCCTGCGGCGGCACCTGCACGATGGCAGGGCCACCCTCCAGCGGTCCCGGTCCTGGCAGCGCTTCCGCCGCGCCGACAGCGGCCGCGGGCAGCGACTCCGGCCGCAGAGTCCCCACCGCCGCCGCAGCGGCCGCGGTGGCCAGAAAGCGGCGCCTCTCGATCGGATTGCCGGCGGGACGTTGCGTCTTCATTGATCTGGTCATCTCTGTTCTTCCCGTTCGTCTTCTGTCTTTCCCGTTCATCTATTGTCTTTCCCGTTCATCTATTGTCTTTCCCGTTCATCTATTGCGCGGCCCCGGCATCCCCGCCAGGCATCCGCCGCAACTTGTGGATCCCCACAGTCAGCAGCGGCACCACCACAATGGCCATGAACACGATGCTCATGGCATTGTAGCCCTTGCCGATCAGTTCCACGAGGCCGACCAGCGACAACAGATACCCGGCCAGCAGGAGTCCGGCACCTGTCAGCGGACGCAAGCGCCTCGGCATCTCGCGGCCGCGGGCCCGATACACACTGTTCACCCGCTCGTTGAATGCATGGATGAGCCCGGCTCCGGTCTCGATGAGCGTACCGAAGAGCACAACCTGGAAGGTGATCTGGAACGCTCTCGACCCCAGCACTTCGAGCAGATGGTTCGCCGGCACGGGACGCTCGAGCACCTCCGGGTACTGCCCTGCCAGGGCGAAATAGAAGAGAAGCCCCGGGATGATCGCGAGCGGCCCCGCGAGCGCCCCGGCCCACATCGCCTCGCCCCGCCGCTGGATGTGCCTCGTCGCAAACAGCATGGCCGGCACCAGCGAGATCTGCAGCGCCCCGTAGCGCGCACCGGAAGAAAACCAGCCGGGCCGCACCTCGCCCGTCCCGAGCGCGGCGCCGATCTGGTCGCCGAAACGGGCGATGCTCCACGCGAAGAGCACCACGTAGGCACCGTACAGCAGGAACGACCACCCCACGAAGAAGCGCTCGATCGTAGCCGTGCCCCGAAAGACCAGCACACCGATCGCGACGAGGAGGCCGAGCGCGCCCACCCACCCCGGAAGCCCGAACGTCTCGGAGAGAAAGGTTCCGCCGGCCGATCCGATCACCGCGACGATCAGCAGGACCGCCGTCAGGTATCCGACCTCGTACAGAACCCACCCGCGGCCGAGCAGGTGCTGGAAGTAGGAGCGGTAGTCATAGCTGGCATACGCGCGTGCAAACTCGAAGCCCACCATGCAGGTGACGCTGACCAGGATCGTTGACGGTATCATCCCGAGCAGACCGCCGAGTGGACCGTACTCCAGGAAGAACTCGACGAGCTCGCGACCGGTGCCGTAGCCGCCCGCGATGATGATCGACTGGAAGACCAGGCCGGGAAGCAGATAGCGTCGGAACCAGGATGGCATGTTCAACCTCCGGAAACGGCTTGCAGCGCGTGACAGCAGAGACCGCCCGCGCCGGGCGTCCACGCCTCACGCGTCGCGTGTTCGTTCAACCCGGTGACCGGCTCCCAGGAGTTGCCGCCGTTGTTACTCGCGAAGAGGCCCGCGTCCTGCACGCCGGCGTACAGCGTCCCCGGTTCTCCGCGAGGGTCCATATCTGACGGAAACGGCCCGGCCCGCCTTCGGGGTATTCCGGCCCGCCGGGGAGCTGCTCCCAGGACCCGCCGGAGGCGCCCGACTCGTCCCCGTTGCGGGACTCACTTCTCGCCGTGCCGACCGATTGCCGAATATGTACATAATTATTGTACATATGTACAGCCGGACCGTACACATCGCTCCCCACCGCCGCCAAGACACGCCCATCGGACAGACGCAGCCCCGCGGTCACCTTCCATCCCTTCAGGAACGGTCCCGTCACCTCCCAGTCCCGCCGGCTCGCACTGGTGACCCAGAAGCCACCTTTCGCCGTCCCCACCAGGACCCTCACACCCATCCGGACACTCCTCGCTTGTCAGCATTCACGTTGATTGCCCGCTCGCGGGGCAAGCGGACCGCAATCCCCTGGCGAAGCTCCGCGGCGCACCGGCTATACTTGGACGGCACCCCCCGCACCCGTCAAGTTGGCCCGATGAACGATCCCCGCCCCGTCATCCTCTTCGACGGCGTCTGCAACCTCTGCAACGCCTCGGTGCGGTGGGTCCTCAAGCACGATTCCCACGAGCAGTTCGACTTCGCCTCCCTGCAATCCGGCACCGCACGGCGACTCCTCGACGCTGCCGGCGCGCCCCCACCCGGCTCCCTCCCCGACGCCATCGTCCTGATCGACCACGGCGGCGTACACACCGGTTCGGCCGCGGCCACCAGGATCGCGCGCCAACTGAGGTTCCCACATTCGCTCCTCGGCCTGGGCGCCGCCTTTCCTGCCTGGCTCCGCGACCCCGTCTACCGCTTCGTCGCCCGCAACCGCTACCGCTGGTTCGGCCGGCGGGAACGGTGCGAGATCCCCGCGCCCGGCGACGCCCACCGCTTCCTCGACGCTCACGAGTATTCCTGACCCGGCAAGAAATCAGCCGCCGGAGCCGCGCTTTCTCCGCGACCCCGGCGGCCGATTCCTCCGCGCGCCCGAGCGGCCCGGGCACCGGAGCCGTGAGAAACCCGCTCACGACCCCGGCACCGGACGGCTCAACTCTGGCTGCAGTACGTGTTCCCCGTCACATTCTCGTTCGCGCTGCACTCTGCCAGGCTCGGCGGGAAGCAGTCGTGGCGGCCCTGCATGAATCCGACCGACCACGAGCTCAGGCCTTCGCGCGAGAACCGCTGGTTGTCCTTCAGCCTGCGCGCCTCCAGCCATAGTTCGAAGTTCCGCTCGCGGTCCAGCATCAGCCACGCTTCCTCGTCCGTCGCGGCCGCAACCGGCGGCACGCCCACCCGCTCGCGCACGTAATTGATCTTCGCGATCGCACCCGCGCGGTCGCCCATCCGCAGCATGGCTTCGGCCTCGATCAACCGCATCTCATGCCCCTTTGCCAGGGGGTAGTCGTCGCCGCGGTCGACGTATTTGAGCTGGCGGTAGAAGGGCTTCACGCCCCCGCCGGAGGTCTGGTTCATGTCCCTCCAGGGCACGCGGGGATCGGTGTCCGCCCCGATGCTGTCGTTGTACATCCCCCACACCGTGATCTGCTTGGTGCCCTCGTGGGTGAACTGGTAGACCGAGTTGATCTCCCGGCCCGTGTTGTTGGAACGGCGGGCAGCCCACATGAAGTCGTCCGGGATCTGCGCCGCCAGGGACTGGGCTTCCGAGTAGTTGCCCAACATCAGATGGGCTTGCGCCATCCCCGCCGTGGAGGCCACGACGATGGAATCATGTCCCCCGCTTTGGGCCCGGCTGCGCGCCGTTTCGAAACGCTCGATGGCACGCGCGTAGTGCTGATTCACCTCCTGCACCTCGCCCGGCTCGGTCGTCCCGTCACCGTCCCTGTCCTCACCGCCGAAGACGGCGATGCAGGCGTTGTCGCCCAGAATCCGGTTGGCCCAACCCGCCCACATGTAGGCCGCGGTCAGGTATTGGTTGGTTGCCGCGTCGGTTTGGGTCTCGCCCAGGCGCGCGATCCCCGCGGCCGCACCCCAGCGCGCCAGCTGCATGGGGTGCCAGCTGTACTCCGCGTTGACCACGGTGAGCCTACCTTCGCCGGCGTCCTGCAGCCAGGGCTGCGTGGCGTCCGCGTCCAGATCGGTGGAGCCCGGTCCACCGAGCCAGGCCATGGCGTCGATCGAAACCTCCACATCCGCGGCCACCCCGATCAGCACGGTCTTGCCGGCAGCTTCTTCATTCAGGGCCTCGTCGACGATCGGGCCCGGATTCACCACATCGAACAGGTTGCATCCGGAGAGGAGCGCCGTGAACGCCATCGCTCCGAGGATTCCCCTGCATCCGTTCCTGTACTTGCTCATCGTTTCTCTCCTTTCTCGCTCGCCGGCGTTAGAAGTTGGCCCGGAGGCTGACGGAGAACATGACCGGAGCCGGGAGCTGGTAGTACTCGTACCGGGCCGGGAACGTCCCCACTCCTCCGCCATAGCCGACGGTCAGCTCCGGATCGATCCCCGCGCCGTTGGTCCACTTGTACGGGTTCTGAATAGTGGCGGTGAGCGTGGTGCCGTGCGCTCCCGGAATCAGGTTGTCCGGGACCAGCAGCGAGGCGGAGACCGTCCGAATCTTGAAGAAGTCGGAAGGCCGCATCCAGAAGTCGAAGTTCGGCGTCGGCAGCTGGCAGCGCGCCCTCCAGATGGCCGGTGCGGCGGCCCACGCCGCGGCGTCGTCCGCGTTTTGCAGGCCCAGTGCGTTGCATTCCGGCCACAGACCACGGCGCACCTGCTGCCAGGGCATGATGTTGAACTGGTGCTGCCCGCCGTGGAATTCGCCCAGGGCGTAGATCGTCAGCCTCTTGAAGAGGTTGATCGAGGTGGTGCCGCTGAGGATCCGGGTCGGGTAGACCGGCCCGTAGTAGTGATTCTCCTCGATGACCGGATCCGCGATCGCGTCCGGGTTGGTCACGTTTTCGCCCCACAGCGAGACGATCGGGTAGCCGACCCGCACCCACTGTCCCAGAATCGATCCCCAGCCGAGGAAGAACTCGGGGACCCCCCCGAGGTCCACGACTTCACTGTTGATCGTGGACATGCGCCCCGTCACCTCCCAGCGCAGGTTGTCGAGCGTGACGGGCACACCGGTCAGCGTGACCTCGATGCCCGTGTTCTTGAACTCGCCGACGTTCCTGAGCTGTGAGCTGAGAAAGCCCTCGGAGGGCGCAGCGGTGACCGGCATCAGCGCGTCGCTGGTGACGCTGTTGTACCAGCTCACATCGAGGCCGACGCGGTCTTCGAACATGCTGCCCTCAAAACCGAGTTCCAGTTCGGTGGATCGTTCGGGGCCGAGATCGGGGTTTCCGAGGTTGGCCGGAGTAACGCCGGCCTGCCCTTCGTAGCCGGCCACGGGGTTCCAGGTCCGCACCGCGTCGAAAGCGCCCGGTGCCTTCCCCGACTGTCCCCACGCCGCCCGCAGCTTCATCACCGGCCACCAGTCGCTGGGCCAGAAGTCCGTGTCGGAAATGATGTACGAGGTGCTCACCTTCGGATAGAACTGAAGCCCGAGGTCCTCACCAAACGCGCTGTTGCCGTCGACCCGCAGGCCGCCGGTCAGGAACAGGTTGCCACCGATGCCGAGGACTTCCTGCGCGAAGAAACCGGCGTTGATAACCTTGAGAAGATCCTCGCGCGAGGTCGTCGACGCTCCCGAGGTCAGCGTCTTTTCACCCGGTCCGCCAAAGTCCTCCGATACGCCGTAGACGGTGTGATCCCAGTCGCTGAAGATCTGGCCGCCCGCGGAGAAGCTCGAAGACAGCGACTCGGTCAGATCCGTTTGCCAGCTCGTACCTGCGTCGAAGGTGATCGTCCGGTGTTCCCATTCGTTCAGATTCCTGAGGCCCCGGGGCTGCAGGACGTGGTCGAAGGGGAAGTTCTGCTGGTTGAACGCCGTGGTGTAGTCCAGTCCCAGGGTGACCCGGGTCGTCAGGCCGAGGCCCTCGGCCGTATGGACCGTGGTGAGACCCCCGACGAAGTGTTCGATACGGCCGTTGTTGGTGATATCGAACAGAATCTGATCGGGGTCGCCCTGGTAGTTGTCACGGTCCACTGCCGCGTTGGTGTAGTCCTTGGTGCCGCGCAGGACGTTCAGCATGAAGCCCGAGCCGTTGTCGCCCATCTCCATGTAGTTGGTGGAGCGGTGGGTGTAGGACGTGTTGAGGTTGACGTTTACTGCGGTCGCGGGTTGAAGGCTGAAATTCCCTCGAATGCTGTACGACTGGTCGTCGTTGTTGTCGATTACCCCGTCGTCATAGTTGATGCCCCCGGACACGAAGTAGCGGACCAGGTTGGTGCCGCCGGAAACCGAGAGCTTGGCTGCTCCGAGGCCGCCGTACGAATACCACGGTTTGGTGAAGCCCCAGTCCTCGGTCCCACCCAGGTGCGGGCCCATCGTGTTCGCGGTCATGAAGCGGGTTCCGCCGGTCATTTCGGCGGTCCAGGTGGCCTGCTGCCCGGAGCGGCCCTGTTTGGTGAAGATCTGGATCACGCCCCCCGCGGCCTCGGTACCGTAGAGCGTCGTCGCCGCCGACCCCCGGACCACCTCGAACCGCTCGATGTCCGAGGGGTCGATGAGGTCGAGCGGGTTGGGCGAGGTCTGCGCGCCCGCCGGACCCGGGTTGATGCTCTGGCGGTTGTTGTAGATCCCCTGGTTGTTGTTCATCCGCACGCCGTCGACGTAGATCAGCGGCTGCACGTCCTGGCTGATGCTGTTGATGCCCCGCAGCACGATCTTCGAACCGCCCCCGACCTGGCCTTCGTTGCGCCACTGCTGAATGCCGGTGGTCTGACCGTTGAGGATCTCGGTCAGGCTCTGGGATGGCGTGTTTTCGATCGTCGCCGCGCGCACAGTCCCCACGCTGTTGCCGATTTCTCGCCGCGATGAAGCGCCGGGAGTCCCCGTCACGACCAGCTCGTCGAGCTCCAGGGCGGTCTCGCTCAGGCGGAACTCCACGAAGATGGCCTCGGTCGCCGATACCTGCACCATCTGACTCTCGGTCCGGTACCCGATCCGCTCGGCGACGATCTCGTGCGTGCCCACCGGCACATTGAGGATCACGAAGCGCCCGTCCTGAGACGCGGCCACGCCGAGTCCGGTGTCGCCGATGGTGATCTGGACGACTGCGATCGGAGAGTTGTTCGACGCGTTGAGCACGCGCCCGGTGACCCTGCCGGTCTGCGCCGAAAGCACCCCTGGCAGGGAAGCGGCAAGTGCCGCGAAAAGCATGAGCAGGCAGGGTGTGCGGGTGATGCGAGCCACCCTGGCGATTGCGACTCCCACGTTCATCGTCGACCTCCTTGGCATTTGGCACATCTGTGGAACCTGCAGAACGGCCCCATGATAGGTGCCGACTTGCGGGTACGCAAACCTGGATGCGACGGAAATGCGCTGGTATGCGACAGGGACGGCCACGACACCCAGGGCCCGGCGGACGAGATCGTATTCAGCGGACCGACAGCGCGAGGCAAGGCTGGCTCGGCATCCGTTCCCCGGCTCGTCTATTAGCGGCCTGTCGGGAGCCTGAAGATGGTAAACGAGGGGCGGAAGGCCGTCCGATTGCCAGGGTTACCATCGACACCTTGCGAAGAACCGATGTGACCCGCCGCCAGGATGCTCACCGTGCCGACCACCACGATCCCGCCAGCGAGAAGGCCCGTTCGCGTCGGCGAGAAGTGCTGCATGTCGATACCTGTGATGTCGGCGCGCGGGACCCGCAGGGTGTCGGCGACCTTGGGGTTGCGCTGCAGCTCCGGAGCCAGCCCGGGGATCGGGACGAGGAGGAGCAGCGCATCCTGCTCCACGCCGATCACGTCGCCCTCGAGAGCCGTACGCGCGACCCCGGTGACCGTCGCCTGCCGGATCTGGCCGGGCGCCGTGAGCTGGGCCCGGATCCGCTCGCCCAGGGCTGGTTCGCCTGTGACGGGGCGGTAGGCCGTGCACCCCTGGGCGGTGAGGAAGACGAGAGCCACCAGCAACCGCATCGGCGAGGCGGGACGACGGACGGGGGACGCCCCGAGTCCGGTCATGGATGTTCGGGAATCGGCCCGGGAGATTCGGTTGCTCATGGCCGAATAGTCATACGCCGCCCGCACCCGGCACAAGGTCACCTTCCCGGAGGCGTTGCACGAGCGTGTCGGCTGGAAGGATGTCGATCCCGTCGCGGGTCCGGCGCGGCTGCGGCTCCAGGCAGACGATCAATCGCCGCTTCACGGGGTGCTCCGTCGCCAGGCTGCGCAGTCCTTTGAGGTGTTGCCGGGTGACTGCCGCGGTCGCCTTCGCCTCGATGGCCAGCGCCATGTCGCCGATGATGAAGTCGACTTCGATCCCGCTCGGGAGGCGCCAGTACGAAAGCTCTTCGTCGAAGTCGCGATAGCTGAGGAAGGCGGAGAGTTCGTGATGTACCCAGTTCTCGAATGCCTTGCCGTAGAGTTCGGAGCCGCGCGCAACGACGCCCCTGCGGGAAAGCCGGTTTACGACCCCGACGTCCGCAAAGTAGAACTTCGGCGCCCTGATGACCCGTCGTTTTCGGCGCTTGCGGTACGCGGGCAGCCAGCGGGCCAGCAGGGTGTCTTCCAGGATCCCGAAGTATGCCTTGGCCGTCGGATTGGAAACACCGCATTCGCGGGCGACATTCGAGAAGTTGACCATCTCGCAGTCGCTCAGCCCCGCTGCGTCCAGGAAGCTCGAAAAGGCCGGCAGGTTTCGCACCAGACCCTCGGCGGCGACTTCTTCCCGCAGGTAGTCGGCAATGTAGGCGTCGAGCAGTTGACGGGGCCGGCTCGCCTGGTAGATCCGGGGCAGGTAGCCTTGGTTGAGCATCCGGTCGAGGTCGAATTCGCTCCCGAGCTCTCCGGCGGTGAGACCTCTGAGTTCATAGCGCACGGCCCGGCCGCCGAGCAGGTTGGCAGCCCCGCGACGCACCTTTCGAGCGCTCGATCCGCAGAGGGCGAAGTGGAGTCCCCGGTTTTCCATGAGCCAGTGCACCTCGTCGAGGAGAGCCGGGACCTTCTGGACTTCGTCGATGACGATCTGGCGCCCCGGATCCGGTGCCTCCGCCTCGATCTCCTGGCGCAGCAGTTCAGGCCGGGTGGTGTAGCGGCGGAACTCGTCGCTCTTGAGCAGGTCGATCCAGCGCCCGTGCGGGTAGCGCCGGCGCAGGAGCGTGCTCTTGCCCGCCTGGCGAGGGCCCCAGAGGAAGAAGGTCTCCTCTCCGGAGGGCGGCAGAGTTAGTGATCGCTTGAACATAAACATCAAGTTATCATGATAATCTGAAGTATGGTATCCTGATGTCCTCCTCTGTCCTCCTCTTTGCCTGGCCGCTGTCCAACCCCGGAGCCGCACCTCCGCCCCGTCCCAACGGGACATGCGGGTGTCCCGGGATTTGCCGCGGAAACGTCGGGGCAAACATGCCGGCCCGTTGCCGCCGGCGGGCCCGCGGAGCCAGATTGAGCGCTGGTTGTCCGCGGCAGGCCCGCGATCGACTCCGCATTGCTACAACTCCCGACCCGACCGCCGTTCGACCTCATGCCAAGGAGCCCGAAATGACCCGACGTACACCCATCGCCCTACTCCTCCTCGCAGCCGCGCTCTTCCCCACAACCGCCCGCGCGCAGCACACCCCCGACTTCCGCGCCGAGTTCAAGGGCCAGTTCGAGGCCTCGGCACAAAAGCTGGTCGCGCTGGCCCAGGCGATGCCGGGCGAGTCCTACGCCTGGCAGCCCATGGAAGGGGTCGCCACGGTGGCGAAGGCCTACATGCACATCGCCCGGTACAACTACATGTACCCGCACCTGAACCTGGGCATCGCGCCGCCGGACGGGATGGACTACCAGTCGCTGGAGGATGCGGTCACCGAGAAGGAAGAGGTGGTGAGGATCCTCGCCGCGTCCATGGATCATGTGCGCGGGGTGGTGGACGGCATGTCCGACGCCGATCTGGCCGCTCCGGTCGAACTGTACGGGCGGGGGGTGGCGAGTTGGGCGGTGCTCCTACAGCTCATCACACACATGAACGAGCACCTCGGCCAGGAAATCGCGTACGCGCGGATGAACGGGGTGGTACCGCCCTGGTCGAGGTAGTGTGAAAAATCGAGTGAGGCGCGCCTCGCACCGCGTGATCCTCGCGACCGGCGCCGCAGTCGCCTGTACCCTCGGCGCCTGGCCGGCCTCCGCTTTCGCCGCCCGGTCATCCTCGGTCCTGGCAGCGCCGCCGGCCCCCACCCGGGCCGTGCCTCAGGACACCGCCCAGGCCGCGGGCATGAACATGATGATGACGTCGATGGACTCGGTCCGCGGCTCCGGTGACATGATCATGACGATGATCCGCAACCCCATGCTGCCTGGCCTCCGCGGCGTCAGCCCCTCGGTGGACCCGTTCCTCCCGGGCGAGGGCGTCGACACGGCTGCGATCGGCTGGGCGACCCCGCGTGAGGTGCTGCACGTCGCCGACGGCGACACCGTCGCCCTCGAGGCCCGCATCGTGAAGCGCAAGATCGGCGGCCGCGTCTTCGTCATGTACGGCTTCAACGGCCAGTACCCCGGACCTCTGCTGCGCGTCGCCCAGCATTCGCGCATCGTGGTCCGCTTCACCAACTCGATCGACCTCCCGTCCACGATCCACTGGCACGGCATCCGCCTCGAAAACCGTTTCGACGGCGTGCCGGGCGTCACCCAGGACGCGGTTCCCCCCGGCGAGACCTTCGTCTATGAGATCGACTTCCCGGACGCGGGTCTGTACTGGTACCACCCGCACGTGCGCGAGGACATCCAGCAGGACGGCGGCCTCTACGGCAACATGATGGTCGACCCTGAGCGCGAGGACTACTTCGGGCCGGCGAGCCGGGAGGAGTTCATCATGGTGGACGATCTGCTCGTGGACGGCGACGAGCTTCTGCCCTACGGGAAGGACGCCGCCAACTTCACGATCATGGGCCGCTTCGGGAACGTGATGCTGGTAAACGGTGAAGAGCGCTACGGGTTGACGGTCCGGTCGGGCGAGGTGGCGCGGTTCTTCGTGACCAACGTGTCCAACTCCCGCACGTACAACCTGAGTTTCGCCGGCCACGCGATGAAGCTCGTCGCGACCGACCTGTCCCGCTTCCAGCGCGAGATGATGGTGGAGTCTCTGGTTATCGCCCCGGCCGAGCGGTACGTCGTGGAGGTGAGGTTTCCCGAGGCTGGCACCTTCTTCCTCCTCAACCAGGTCCAGGTCGTGGACCACATGCGCGGCGAGTTTTACGCGGCGGTCGACACCCTGGGTGCGGTCACCGTGACAGATTCCGTGACAGATAAAGCCATGAATCTGGCACTGAGGCATCGGGAGCTGCGCGAAGACTCCGTGCTAGAGATCGAATTGGACAGATTCAGGCCACTATTTGACCGAGAGCCCGACAAAGAGCTCCTTTTGACCGTCGATATCGAGGGTCTGCCCATCCTGGTCCAGCAGTTCATCTCGATCGACACGATCTACCGGCCGCCGGTGGAATGGACCGACGGCATGCCGAACATGAACTGGCTTTCGACATCGAACGAGGTCCGCTGGATCCTGCGGGACACGGCGACGGGTGCCGAGAACGACGGGATCGACTGGCAATTCCGCCTCGGAGACGTCGTCAAGATTCGTCTGAAGAACGACGCCGCGGCGTTCCACCCCATGCATCACCCCATCCACTTGCATGGACAGCGATTCCTCATCGTCTCGCGTGACGGCGTGGCGAACCGTAATCTGGCATGGAAGGACACGGTCCTCGTCCCCGTGGGATCGACGGTGGACCTGTTGATGGAAGCGTCCAACCCGGGTGAGTGGATGATCCACTGCCACATCGCAGAGCACCTGGACGCCGGCATGATGGGCTCGTTTACGGTGGTGCCGTGACGAGTTCCGGTCGTTCTGAATCAAGGTCCGAGAGAAGCTTCAAGGTATGCCACGTGATCCAGGAGGGTCATCCATGAGAACCACCATCACTCGCGTAGCCCTGTGCGGCGCCACGTTTCTTTCACTCTCGTTGACGGGGATCGCAACTGCGCTCCTCGCCCAGGAAGCGGAGCCGGAGGACTCGACCAACGCCCTCCCCCTGAAGCCGGGACGCACTATCTCCTTCACGACAGACGAGGGCACCTGGATCAACCTCGACGTGTCGCCGGATGGGCAGGAGATCGTCTTCGATCTCGTGGGAGACCTCTATCTACTGCCGATGGAAGGTGGAGAGGCGCGGCGAATCACGAGCGGAATGGCGTGGGACGACATGGCGCGTTTCTCGCCCGACGGCGAACAGATCGCCTTCATCTCCGATCGGAGCGGGAGCGATAACCTCTGGCTGATCGGGCGAGACGGCACGGGCCTTCGCGCGATCACCAAAGAGGTGGACTTCACCCTGAGTTCGCCCGTGTTCACGCCCGACGGCGAATACATCGTCGCCCGGCGCTTCGGTTCCTATCCGACCCCCGAGAACTACCTGACCAACGTGCCGCTCTGGATGTATCACGTGGACATCGGCAAGGGTTTCGAGATCTATCCCAAGGATGGAGACAGGACCACGAACACCGGCCCGGCCTTCTCTCCGGATGGCACCCTGATGTACTTCAGCAGCCACGCCGGAGGATACGCCGGTGAGCAGGTGACCCAGTACCAGGTCATGGAGATGAACAGGTCCACTGGTGAGACTCGCAGGATCACCTCCGGATATGGGGGCGGCCTGCGGCCGATCGCGTCACCGGATGGAAGGTACCTGGTCTACGCCACCCGCAGGGACGCGGTCACGGCGCTTCGGATCCGCGACCTCCACACCATGGAGGAGGAGTGGCTGGTGGCGTCCATGCAACGGGACGATCAGGAGGGCTACGCCCCGAACGACGTCCTTCCCGGCTACGCCTTCACGCCCGACTCGCGGGCCGTCGTCTTCACGGGCGACGGCAAGATCAAGCGGGTGGACGTGGCCACCAGGGAGGTCTCGACAATCCCGTTCACAGCCCGGGTCGAGCAGGACGCGGTACCGCGGCTCATGGTCGAGCAACGTATCGACGACGGTCCGCTGCCGGTTCGGCAGCTCCAGTGGGCGAACCAGTCGCCCGACGGCAGATGGCTCACCTTCACCGCTGTGGGCAAAACGTGGGTTACCGAGCTGGGAGGTGGCGCGCCGCGCCGCCTTACCGACAGCCAGCTCCGCGAATACGCGCCAGCCTTCTCACCCGATGGGCGATGGATCGCCTTTGTCGCACGCTCCGACGCCGAGGGTGCCAAGCTCGTGCGGGTGCCAGCGGGCGGTGGATCAGCCGTCGAACTTACACCCCCGGGCGGAGAGTACCTCGGGTTCAGCTGGTCACCCGGGAGCGACAAGATCGTCTACGTGGGTCGGCGTCAGGCCTCCCCGACCTGCCGGGGATGCGGCCAGAACGAGGTGGCCTGGATCTCGGCCGAGGGAGGAGAGGAGCATCAGATTCTGGACAGCGTTCCCTCGGGAATGACCGTACCGCAGGTGGTCGCCACGGCCCGGGACGGCGAGCGGGTCTACGTCACCGAGATGGGCCCGCGTGGTCCCGCAGTATCCTTCGCCGCAGCCCCGCCTCAGCATCTCGTCTCGGTCAAGTTCGACGGGACCGACAAGCGTACCCACGCGAAGCTTTCGAACTCAGCTGGGCAGCTCAGCCTCAGCGATGCCCGCCCCTCCCCTGACGGCAAATGGCTCCTCCTTATCGACCGGGAGAACGCCTACGTCTCGCAGCTGCCGGAGGTCGGCGACGGTGTGGCGATCAATCTGGCCGCCGCATCGGTGCCTCTGACGCAGCTCACGAACGAAGGCGCCAACACGATCGGCTGGGCGGACGGCGGCCGCACTATCACCTGGGGCTTCGTGAATCACTTCTACCGTGCGTCGCTCGAAAGCGTGCTCGCGGCAGACTCGGTCAGCGACTTCGAGTCCGAGCACTTCGAGATCGCCCTGAGCGTGCCTCGCGCCATCCCGCAGGGGAAGCTCTACCTGCAGGGCGCGCGCATCATCACGATGCGGGGTGACGAGGTGATCGGGGAAGGGGACATCCTGATCGAGAACAACCGAATCGCCGCGGTGGGCCCCTCCTCGAGCATGGACCCGCCGTCGGACGCCCAGGTGATGGATGTACGGGGCAAAACCATCGTCCCGGGCTTCATCGACATTCACGCCCACCCGTCGACGGGCGCCGCCATCGTGCCCGACGAAGGCTGGAACATCGCCAGCCACCTCGCCTACGGGGTCACGACGACGCGCAACCCGAGCGGCGGCCGGGGCTCCTTCTGGTGGCAAGAGATGATCGAGGCCGGCGAGGTCGTGGGCCCACGCGTTTATGCCACCGCAAATCCATTCACCACGAACAACGTCAACATCAAGAGCTACGAGGACGCGCTCCGGGCGGTTCGCCGATACAAGGAGCAGGGTGCCCACTCGATCAAGCAGTATCTCCAGCCTCGCCGAATCCAGCGTCAGTGGGTGAGGATGGCGGGTGAGGAGGTCAACATCACCGTCACCAACGAAGGTGCTGCAGATCTCAAGGCCGACTTCACAATGGCGCTGGACGGCTTCAGTGGTATCGAGCACAGCCTGGGCATCGTCCCTCTGTACAAGGACGCAATCGAGGTCTTCGCGCAGTCGGGCATCACCTATACGCCGACGCTGATCGTGGGGTATGGCGGCCCCGCAGGCGAAGGGTACTGGCGTGCGAAGTGGAATATGCATGACGACGAAAAGCTCCGGCGCTTCACGCCACACCAGTCGCTGGACAACGAGTGGCGCCGCAAGACGGTCATCGTGGAGGAGGACTACATCATCCCGTTGATCGCGCGGGGAGTCCGGGACATCGTGCGCGCCGGGGGGCACGCCGGGCTCGGCTCGCATGGCAACGAGGCCGGAATGGGAGCGCAGTGGGAGACCTGGATGCTGGCGTCGGGCGGAATGACTCCGATGGAGACGCTCCGCGTCATCACCCTCCACGGCGCGGAGGGCATTGGCTTCGCGCAGGATCTGGGGTCGCTGGAGCCGGGCAAGCTCGCCGACCTCCTCGTGCTGGACGCCAACCCTCTGGACGACATCCAGAATACCAACACGATCCACTACGTCGTAAAGAACGGCGTGATGTACGACGGCGATACCCTCGACGAGCTTTGGCCCGAGCAGAGGACTTTTCCGAAGTTCCCGTGGACCGTCGACGACGAACAGTACGAGGCATTGCGCAGACGATAATGCAAGCGCTGCGCCGCTACCTGCGGACGAGGCGCGTCTCCGTGACAGGAAGTCCACCTCGATCGCGAGTTGCTCGCCGGGGCCTCGGGGAAACGGAGCGCCAGCACCTCGTCCTTGTTGCCGAGACGGTCGTCCAGCTCGGGCACGCTGAACATGAGCCGGTCGGTGGCGAAGTAGTCCCGGTAGGCAATGCCTTCCCGATAGTCGGGCTCGTGTCCCGTGTCGAGAGACGGGCTATGATAGTGTTCCCGGGAGCATCTTCAATCCTTGCGATTTGTCCGCCAATCAAGGCCCGAATTGGCGTATGTGGACGTCCCCAAGTGGGCAAGCGCGGATTCGGAACCGAGTTGGTGGCAGTCTGGTCAAGCTAGTGGAGGGATGAAACCGCCAGCGGAGGTCGTGTTGACTGCTACCTCCGCACCAGCCGGGTCCCCGGGTACTGCGCGTACCACCCGAACCAGAAGGCGCGATGAGCGGGGAGGCGTTCCAGGCGCGCACCCACGGGGCCCACGAGCCCGCCCTCCTCGAGGGTCCACCGCACGCCGCTGTCATCCCAGACCGCATGGGCTCCATCCCAGCGTGTGAAGCGGTGGCCGTTGCTCTCGTAGACCCGGCTCGCTCCGCTCCGATCGGTCAGGACCACGAACTCCCTGTCACCGAGGGCGTCGTGATACACGCGGTTTCTCCATAGGAAGACCACCCAGATCGCGAGCTGCTCACCGGGGGCCTCCGGGAAGCGCAGGGCCAGCACCTCGGCCTTGTTCGGCAGGCGACTGTCCAGCTCCGGGACGCTGAACATCAGCCTGTGGGTGGCGAAGTAGTCACGGTAGGCCACTCCTTCCCGGTAGTCCCGTTCATGTCCCGTGTCGAGGGACAACGCGAGGGTCTCGGGATGTCGCCCGCGCCATTCGCCCCAGGTCGTGGTCACGACATAGTGCGGCTCGAGCTCGATTCCCTGGCCAACGAGGGGGCCGATGGCAGGCTCGCCCGCGAAGGTCGACCAGAGCGACATCGTGGCCTGATCGTACATGAGCTTGTTGGAGCGGTAGAGGAACCCACTGGTGCCCAGCTCGTGATGCACGCCGCGGAAGGCCGACCGATAGAGGATCATGGTCCCGCACAGGGTGCAGTACACCCCGGTGTAGTGCTCGCCCGCTATGGAGTCCTTGAACATCTCGTGCCAGGCGAGGATCCGCTTGGGATAGGCCCGCGTGTCGCCGTCGAGCGCGATGCCGAAGACGATATTGTCGTCGTCCAGATAGTCGGCCTCTGCGGCGGGGATCATCTTCGGATGGTCGAGGGGTGGAATGCCGTCCCGAACGACACCGCCCCACCGGATCTCGTCGAGCCGGATGTTCGCAGCCGGATTTTCGTCGAAGTAATCCTCGAAGCCGGGGTCGATCGGCGCATACAGTTCCGCCTTGAACGCGGCGTAGTCCGGATGCGTGCCGGGGTTGGTACGCCAGATCCACTGCCACCACCCGTCGAGATCCCGCCCCAGCCTCTGTCCCGTGGCGCGCTCGAGCACCGAGAAGATGCGCCGCCGATCCTTTTCGTCCGGAGTGTACCGAATCAGCTCGACGAGGATCGACGCATGCGCGTCGTCCCAGTCTTCCACGATCAACTGTTCGGCGGCGGCCACCATCAGGCTGTCCCCGGAGATGAGGGCCCAGAACGCCTCGAGGGGGGTCGGGACGACCTGACGGGGTTGAGACGCCAGGAGCGTCGCACCGGTCAGCAGCAGGATGAATGCGCGCATGGTCTTCCTCCGGTGCGGCGAGCGGCAGGATCGGGTTTGCCGTAGGCTCGGACCAGGGTCCAAGTTACTTCCTGCAGGTCAGCCCCGCCCCTTCCCGCCTTGGAGGCATGATGTCGAGGAAGCTGAACCCCCGGTGGGGATTTCCCATCCATTGTCTGGTCATCGCGCAGTTGTGCATGAGCGCCCACATCGCCGCGCAAGAGGATGACGAGGCCGAGAAGACCACGGAGAAGTGGTCCATCGAGGAGATCCACGGTCCCCCCCTCCCTTTCGAAGTCACCTTCGAGGAAGGGACCTGGATGTCGATGGATGTGTCTCCGGATGGACAGACTCTGGTCTTCGATCTTCTCGGGAATCTCTATTCCCTTCCCATTGCCGGGGGTGAGGCCACTGCCATCTCGAGCGGCCCGGCCTACGACCAGCAACCCCGCTTCTCTCCGGACGGATCCAGCATCGTCTACATCTCCGACAAGTCGGGCTCCAACCAGGTGTGGATCGCCGACGCGGACGGGAGCAATGCCGAGGCTCGCACGAGTGCCGCCAACGCTCAATTCCGGTCGCCGGATTGGACTCCGGACGGGAAGTATGTGCTGGCCCTCCGACACGACGATCTGGTGCAGGGCTTCACCTACGACCTCTACATGTACCACGTCGACGGGGGCTCGGGGGTCAAGATCATCGACAAGGCCGAAGCGCCGGCGGGCCCCGCTGCGTCCCCGGATGGTCGCTGGATCTACTTTAATAGCGCCGACTTCCAGAACTCGACGATCGAGCGCTTCGATCGGGAGACCGGGGAGAGCTACGCGCTGGCGGCCGGATACGGCGGTGCCGTGCGCCCCGCGGTGAGCCCCGATGGGCGCTGGCTGACGTACGGTCGTCGCTTCGACGCCGAGCAGAGGTTGGTTCTGAGGGATCTGCGGACCGGAGCCGAGGGGGTGCTCAATCTGCTCATGGACCGGGACCAGCAGGAGGGATTCGGCGACGGGGACGTTCTTCCAGGCTACTCTTTCACCCCTGACGGCAGCGGTATCGTCTACTCGGCGCACGGCAAGATCCGGCGCTACGATCTCGGGGCCGACACGTCCTCCGTGATCCCCTTCCGCGCACGCTTCGAGCAGACCCTGACCGAAAAGGTGCACTTCGACCGCCAGATCGACGATGGTCCCGTCCGGCTCAAACTCCTGCGCTGGACACACCAGAGCCCGGACGGCGGCACCCTCTACTTCAATGCCGCCGGCAAGAACTATCGTTACGACGTCGCGAGTGGTCGTGGAACCCCGATCGCCGACGGTCCCAACATGGAGTACTCGCCGGCGGTCTCGCCCGACGGACGCTGGCTCGCGTATTCGACCTGGTCGGATTCCGAGGGCGGCCAGATCTACAAGGTGCCGGTGGACGGGGGATCGCCGATGCAGCTGACCGGGACCGCGGGACACTACGAGCATCTTGCCTGGTCGCCGGACGGGACCAGGCTGACCTTCCTCCGCTACACCGGGGGCGCCTTCCGGGGCGAGTCCACGCTGGAGGAGCCGCTGCAGGTCGAGATTCACTGGCTCGATGCCACTCGCCAGGGCGAGACCCACTTCGTCACGCCCCTTCGCCCCCGCGGGACCCGACGCCAGACGGTTCGGCCGGTCTTCAACCCCGAGGGCGACCGCATCTACTACGGAGAGACGATCAATCGGCAGGGGTTTGTCCCGGAAGACAACCACCTCACCTCGATCCGGCTGGACGGCACCGATCGCCGTCGACACCTGGAGTTCAGGCTGGCCGACGATGTCATTCCGTCGCCCGATGGCAGATGGGTCGCCTTCACCGAGCAGTTCGAGGTCTATCTCACCCCGTTGCCCCAGGCCGGCGGGGATCCCGTGCCGGTGCGTCTCAAGGACGGCCAGATCCCGGTCTACAAGCTGAGCGACGAAGGCGGCTACTTCGTGAATTGGGCCGACGGGGGGGAGAGCATCACCTGGGGATGGGGGCCGAGCTTTTATCGGATCTCCGTGGAGGACGCGGTGAACGGGGACGAAGATGCCGAACCCGAGGAGATCGCGATCGAGGTCACGGCGCCCCGGGCGCTGGCCACCGGACAGGTGCTCCTGAGTGGCGCCCGGATCATCACCATGGGGGACGCCGGGGTCATCGAGCGGGGCCACATCCTGGTGAACGGCCACCGGATTGAAGCCGTCGGCCGATCCGGAGAAGTCCAGGCGCCCTCCGGCGCGCGGGTTATCGACGTCTCCGGAAAAACCATCATGCCGGGACTCATCGACGCCCACGCCCATCATCTCTCGGGCTTCGACACCGAGATCCTGCCCGAGGAGGACTGGCAGTACGTCGCCCAGCTCGCGTACGGGGTCACGACCATCCACAACCCTTCGGCCCGGGCCCAGGCGGTCTTCACCCAGGCGGAGATGATCGAGACCGGGGAGTATCTGGGCCCCCGGGTCTACAGCTCCGGTGACATCATCTGGCTCATCGAGGCCGCGATGGCGCGCCCCGTGACCGACCTGGACGACGCGCGTGTGCAGGTGCGGCGCCTGAAGGCTCTCGGAGCCACCTCGATCAAGCAGTACCTCCAGCCCCGTCGCGAACAGCGCCAGTGGGTCGTTCAGGCCGCCCGGGAGGAGGGACTCATGGTCCTGCCGGAGGGAGGCGGGAGGACCTTCTTCGACATGACGCTGGTGATGGACGGCCACACCACCATCGAGCACGCCATCCCCACGGCTCCTCTATACCAGGACATGAGGTCCCTCGTCACCCACGCAGGCACCTATTACGTGCCAACCCTCATGGTCGGATACGGCGGGCCCACGGCCGAGGCCTACTTCTATCAGATGAACGACGTCTACGAGGACGAGAAGCTCCTCACCTTCACGCCGTACGCGGAGGTCGCGTCCCGGGCGCGTCGCCGCCAGATGGCGCCCCTGGAAGACTATCACTTCATGTCCATCTCGAAGACCGCTGCCGAGATCCTGAAGGAGGGCGGGAATGTAGCCCTCGGGGCCCATGGGAACCGGCAGGGCCTGGGCGCCCACTGGGAGCTGTGGGGGCTGGCCATGGGCGGGCTCTCGAACATGGATGCGTTGCGCACGGCCACGACCATCCCGGCCGAGTCCATGGGATTCGATCGCGACATCGGCACGCTTGAGCCGGGGAAGCTGGCCGATCTGCTGGTGCTGGACGGGAATCCCCTCGACGACATCCGCAACACCAACACCATTCGGTATGTGATGAAGAACGGCTTCCTCCGGGAAGGCGACACCATGGACCAGATCTGGCCCGAGCGGAAGGTGTTCCCGGGCTTCCACTGGCAGCGGTATCAGGGGTGGCGGAGCGGACGCTGACACGACTGGGGAGGCTGACGCCCCTACGCGTTCCGTACGATCCAGCGCTCGGGAGTGAGCGCCCCGGCCCGTTCGATCAGCTCTCCATCCCAGGACACCAGCTCGCCCGCCATCCCCTCCGCGAGGGCGGCGTAGAGCGCGTCCCCCGAGCGAAGAAAATCCCGAGTGCCGACCTGGATGGCCTGTCGGAGCATCGCCCGACTCAATGAGTGCGTCGTGATCAGGGGGGACTCCAGCATTTGATCGGTCAGGCTGCGGCCGTGGTCGGCGCTCCGCAGCCGACGGGACAGCGCGCAGGCGATCTCCAGCTGGGCGAACTCGGGGAGAGCGATCAGGAGCTCGCGGGCCACGACCTGGGACAGAAAGGCCCGGCTGAGTTCTGACAGCGCATCCGTTGCGTCCGCGGCCGAGACCCAGACGCTGGCGTCGATGACCAGCGGCGTCACGCGCGTTCCAGCCGATTTCGGTCCGCGGCCAACTCTTCTCTCGCCGAGCGGCCCGCCGGGGCGCACTTGATCGCCTCGTCGGCTGCATCCAGCCAGGAGCGGAGCCACGCTGTCGGGGGCTCCCGGGCTTCCCCGCCCTCTCCTTCGCTCAACCAGCGCCGATAGAGCTGCGTCGTCACTTCGCGGATCGTAAGCCCCCGCAGGGCGGCCTCCGACTTGATCTGCCGGTACAGATCATCCGAAATCTCGATAGTCGCCTTCATGAGACCATGATACCCGTATTACCGTATACCTGTCAATCTGCATGAGGTCCTCCGTGGACTCCCGTCCTGTCGCGCGACGGCGCCGGGAACCTTAGTCTTGTGAAAGGACACGTTCCTCGTCTCCGTGTCCCCGAAAGACTCGTGCAGATGCCCTGAAGGAGTGGAAAACATGACCACGCGCCACTTTCTCGACCGAGTTCGGGCCGCCTTTCTCGCCACGCTCGCCGTCGCCCTGCCCGCGCTGTGGGCCGCCGCCCTCCTCGCAGCACCCGCGGCCGCGCAGGAGGGGCCCAACAAGGAGAACACCTCGAACCTGCAGCGCCTGAAGCACATCCCGCTCGAGGTCGGCCCCCAGTTCAGCCGCTCCGACGTCGAGATCGAGCAGGAGCTCAGCCGCCCGTACATCTATGCCAGCCGGATCATGAACCCGACCTTCGGCTTCGACATCATCTCGATCGAGGACCCGAACAACGCCGAGGTGATCTACGAGTGGCGGATCGAGGACGCGGAACTTCACGTCGGGCTCGGCGGCATGGACCCCAAGTATTTCAAGCACGACGGCCGCTACTACCTGGTGCAGTCCATGCAGTTCGCGGCCGGCGGGCCGGACATCGACCTCGGCGCGGTGGTTTTCGACGTGACCTCGCTGCCGGATGTCTCCGGGGTTCGCGAAGTCGGCCGGATGCGGGCGCCGGACACGCCCGGAGGCTTCCACAACATCTTCATGTACAAGCACTCGTCGGGCGCGCCGCTGCTCTTCGCCACGACCAGCGGCGAGCACGCCAACGTCTACGACATGTCGCTGTTCGTTCAAGGTGACAGCGCGCAGGGGCTGGTGGGACGGATGCCGTGGCCTTCGACCGCGACGCCTTCACCCTACGGGATGCTTCAGGGCTACCACGACTTCTACGTGGCCTTCGACCACTCCACGGGCAAGGACATGGCCTACGGGGCCGGGCTGGACGGGTACTACGTCTATGACGTGACCGACCCGTCCGCGCCCGTGTTGGAAACGTCGATCGTCGGAGTGCTGGGCGTGCAGCTGGCCCACACGATGAGCGCCACCCCCGACCACAAGTACGCGGTCGGTCAGACCGAATACCTGTACTCGCCGGTGCGGCTGTACGACCTGCAGGCGGGCCTGGCGGGCGAGGTGGAGACGATCAACGAAGAGATGGCGGTGTGGACGCCCAACTGGAAGGGGTTCACGCACAACCACGAGATGCGCTGGCCGTATGTCTTCGTGTCGTCGTTCGAGGACGGGCTCTACGTCTTCAACATGCGCGACCCGAAGAACCCGTCCACCGTGGGCTACTTCGACACCTTCCAGGGTCCTGAGCGGCGCGGCCTCGACCCCCGCACGCTGGGTGAGGGCGACACCGGATTCAACGGCGCCTGGGGCATCGACGTGCGCAACGCCGACGGACTCATCGTCGTGAGCGACTTCACCACCGGCGTCCACCTGATGAAGCTGGACGGCTTCGACGGCTGGAACGGCGCCGACTGGGGCATGCCCAACGTGTCCAGCGTTCAGGACTGGGACAATGCGCCCCGGCGGGTGATTCCCTGAGAGGGCGGAGGCGGCACTCGCGTCGCATCGTGGGACGAGGGTCCACGCCAAAGTCCGGCGCGCCGCGAGCCAGGGCCGTCGCCGCGCTAATCGCGGCATGCCTCGCGATGGCGGCCTTCTCGGCGCCCGCACGGGCTCAACCCGTCGTGCCCCCATGCGAGCCCGTCCTCGACCGCGCCACCCCCGAAGTCTCGGAATTGGCGCGTTTCAACCTGGGGCCCGCCCCGGGCCGAGAAGGCTGCGGTCTGGCTGAACTGCTGGGCGCGTGGTCGCCCTTCGGCCTCGCCGTGATGCGCTCCGGCCACCTCGACCAGGAGCTGCGCCTCGTCCTCGACCTCCCGCCGGCCGAGGGCGCGGCGCGCTACGTCGCCTGGGTGGCCACTCCTGCCCTGGACCGGATCGAGGCGCTCGGCGCGGTTACGTCCGGGGAGCCCTTCACCGCACCGGTTCACTGGAACAAGATCGTGATCGTGGTGAGTCGCGAGGATGGGCCCCCGGCTGCCGATGCGGTGCGCTGGAGCGGGCCCGTAGTTCTGCTGGGGCGCTCCCGCAGCGCGCTGCTGCAGAACCTGATGGGGCACTCGATCTTCCGCAGGGCGGAGATGTAGCCGCGACAATGACACGATTCGGAACAACGACGTTGGAGTGCTTCCCGGTCCAGAAGGAGATCCCATGAAGGCCTTCCCGCACATCGTATTGGCGGCGGTGCTCACCACCGCGTCCTCGCCCCTGCTAGCGCAAGAAGCCGCCGAAGCACCCGATAGCGCGAAGGCGGAGGCCAAACCGGACCCCGGACCGCTGCGCACCATCCAGTTCGAGGTGGACGAGGGCACCTGGATGTTCCTCGATGTCTCTCCCGATGGAAGCACGATCCTCTTTGACCTCCTTGGCGATCTCCATACGGTGCCGATCGATGGGGGAGATGCCCCCGTTCTGCTCGGCGGCCGCGACTGGGATCAGATGCCCCGCTACTCGCCGGACGGCGACAGGATCGCCTTCATCAGCGATCGCGACGGCATGATGAATCTTTGGACCGTAGACGCCGACGGCTCCGACCCGAAGCAGTACAGCAAAGCCCGCACCGATCCTCACCTCTCGCCGTTCTGGACGCCGGACGGACAGATCATCGTACGGAAGGAGGGCGAGCTCTGGTTGTATTATCCGGAGGGCGGGAGCGGCTTCAAGATCGAGATCGAGGGGTCGATTCAGGGGCCCGCCATCTCGCCCGACGGACGCTACCTCTTCTACAGCACCTCAGCACCGGGAGCGGGCAGGCCACCGTCCTCCAGCCTCCAGCGCTTCGATCGCATGACGGCCGAGACGATCCCGCTCGGGTCGGGTGTGCGTCCGCAGATCTCTCCCGACGGGCGCTTGATGGCATACGCCCGCCGGCAGGATCACCTGGTAGCGCTGCGAGTCCGGGATCTGGTGACCGGGACGGACCGCCAGCTCGTCTCCTCGATCACGCCGATCTCGAGGCGCGGCAGCCAGGACGTGCTTCCGGGCTACGCCTTCACTCCGGACGGCTCGAGCGTGGTCATCACGATCGATGGCAAGATCAAGCGGGTGGATGTGCAGAGTGGCGCCGTACGGGACATTCCCTTCCGAGCCGGGGTATCGCAGGAGGTTGCAGAGCAGATCCTGACACCGATGCGTCAACCCGACGAAGACCTCGAGGTCAACGTTTTGCGCTACCCCTCGATCTCGCCGGACGGCGCGAGGATGGTCTTCAGCGCGCTGGGAAAGCTCTACGTTACCGATCTGCCGGATGGCACACCGCAGCGTCTCACGGACGCCGACGAGCGGGAATACATGCCCTCCTTTTCGCCCGATGGCCGCTCCATCGCGTACGTCACCTGGACCGACACCGCCTACGGGCATGTGAAGGTGATCCCCGCGTCCGGCGGCACCACGCGCACCCTTTCGGTCCATCCCGGCCGCTACGCGAGCCCAACCTGGTCGAACGACGGGATGAAGATCGCCTTCGCGCGCGGGGGGCAGGGTGGCGTCGAGCTGCTGGGAGACGAGCCGCACGACCAGGACTACTTCGAGTTCTTCTGGGTCCCCTCGGTGGGCGGCGACCCGCAGCTGATCACCACGATGACCCCGAGTCGTCTGCGGGGCTTCCCGATGCGCTACTACCCGGTCATCGCCTTCAACCCCGACGGCACGCGACTCTTCTTCAGCCAGTGGGAGCGCGGAACCAGCCCGGAGCAGCCGTCGCAGACGACCCTCTACTCGGTTCGGCTGGACGGCTTCGACAAGAAGGGGCATCTGAAGTTCAACGCATTCGACGAAGTGCTGCCCTCGCCGGACGGAAGACGCGTCGCCTATGTGCGCCGGGCGCAGGTCTGGGTCTCGGATCTGCCGCAGTATCCGGCTCAAGTCGTCAATCTGAACTTCGAGAGCCCCTCGATCCCGCTGAAGCAGCTCACCAAACAGGGCGGCAACTACGTCGGCTGGCTCGGAAACAACACGGTCACCTGGCTCTTCACCAACCGGCTCTACCGGCAGGATGTCGATGCGGACTCGGCCGAGCAGGTGGCGGAGGTCCGGCTGGCGGTCCCGCGCGCACGCCCCGAGGGCAAGATCGCTTTCACCAATGCCCGCATCATCACGATGCGGGGTGACGAGGTGATCGAGGACGGGACGATCGTCGTGGACCGGAGCCGCATCGTCGCCGTTGGGCGAAACGTCCCGGTGCCTTCGGATGCCGTGGTCGTCGATGCTTCCGGAAAGACGATCATGCCGGGACTCATCGACTCGCACGCCCACCTGCATTACTCCTCCTTCGAGCTCTTCCCGCAGCAGAAGTGGGAGTACATCGCGAATCTTGCCTACGGTGTGACCACGACCTTCGATCCCTCGGCGCACAACATCGATGTCTTCTCGCAGTCGGAGATGGTGGAGGCCGGTGAGATGCTGGGGCCCCGCATCTACTCGACGGGGGATGTGATCTACGGGACGGAGAGCAACTTTCCCGTGGTATACGAGAACATCAAGGGGATCGATGCGGCGCGGGACGTGGTCAAGCGCTACAAGGCCTACAACCCGGCGATGCTCAAGGAGTACATGCAGCTCCGCCGCGACGAGCGGCAGTGGGTGAAGCAGGCTGCGCGCGAGGAGGGGGTCCGGCTGACCTCCGAGGGCGGAGGGGATCTGGTGCGCGACCTGACGTTGGCGCTCGACGGGTATACCGCGGTCGAGCACACGCTCCCGCTGACGCCCCTGCACGACGACGTGATCGAGCTCGTCGCGCGCACCGGGCTCCACTACACCCCTACGCTCATCGTGGCGTACCTCGGATCCAACGTCATTCAGTACTTCGAGGAGTTCGAAAACATCCACGAGGATCCAAAGATCCGGCGCTTCACCCCGGAGGGGAACGTCGACGCCTCCCGCTACTGGAGGCACGTGCCCGAGGAGGAGCTGGACTTCATCGAGGGGGCCGCCGATGGGCGGAAGGTCGTTGAGCGCGGCGGGTACGTGACGGTCGGTGCGCACGGGAACCGCCAGGGTCTCGGGATGCAGTGGGAACTCTGGACCTTCGTGATGGGGGGGTTCACGCCGCTCGAGGCCATTCGTGCCGCGACCTGGCATGGCGCAGTCAAGATCGGATACGAACGGGATCTCGGGTCGCTGGAGCCCGGAAAGCTCGCCGACTTCCTCGTGCTGAACGACAATCCCCTCGAGGAGATCAGGAATACCGCGAAGATCTGGTACGTCGTCAAGAACGGCTTCGTGCGGGACGGGGAGTCGATGACGCAGGTCTGGCCCGGAAAGAAGGCGCTCCATCGCTTCCATTGGCAGACCGAAGACGAGATGCGGCGCTGGTCGGCACCGGATCCGGAGGCGCTCAGGCGATGATGCGCACAAAGAGCTAAGGACACGTGGAGCGCCCACGGCTGACTCGCCGACTCTGCGCGGCTGTCCTGGCAACGGCGGTCGCCGCGTGGATGGCGGCCTGCTCCGACGACCTCATGAGGGTCGAATCGTCCGTTTGGGCCGATGTTTGCACCCGAACCCCCCAGGTCCGCGACGAGATCGTTCGGCAGGTCGGGTTTGCCTGCCAGGCGATCAACTCGCGACATCTCTCGACGGTAGACGTCATCGATCTGAAGGAGGCCGGAATCTCCGCATTGAAGGCGGCCGATTTCCAGGGACTAGACGGATTGAAACGTCTGTATCTGTTCGGGAATAGCCTCACGGCGCTTCCCGAGGGTGTTTTCGGCGGTCTGGAAGAACTGGAAAGGCTGGCACTCACCCAGAACAATCTCACCGCTCTTCCGGAGCGCGTCTTTGGCGGACTGTCAAGTCTCGAGTGGCTGACCCTGGGCAGCAACAACATCTCCGTGCCGCCCGAAGCCATCTTCGCCGGTTTGTCCGGTCTACAGCTCCTGGATCTGACGAACAACGGTATCACCGAATTCCCCGAAAACCTGTTCGGGGGATTGCTCCGCTTGAAATGGGTGAGTCTTACCGGAAACCGCTTGAAGTCTCTCCCTCCGGGCGCGTTCGCCTCGCTCGGCAGCCTGGAAGAACTGTTTCTGGGTGCCAATGACCTGGACACGTTGCCGGAACACCTGTTTGTCGATCTTGTCGGTTTGAAGCGGTTGGATTTGCGTTACAACAACCTCGCTGCCGTGCCGGAAAGGTTGTTCCTGGGGCCTCAAGGATTGCAATCGCTCGATCTGGGTCACAACAGATTGGAAGCGCTTCCCGAAAGGGTTCTTGACCGGCTCACCGCCCTGCAATCGCTGAAGCTCAACGACAATCGTCTAATCGGGCTTCCTGAGAAGGTTTTCCGAGACCCGACGGCTCTGCGGGTGCTGAAGCTGGAGGGCAACGGCCTTGGCGAGCTCCCCGCCGGCTTGTTTGGCAACCTTGCCAGCCTCGAAAGCCTTTCTGTGGCCGACAACTATCTCGGCAAGCTTCCCGCCGGGTTCTTTTCCGGGCTCGAGAGCCTCAAGCGGCTCGCACTGCACGGCAATCCCGGGTCGCCATTTGCGCTAACCCTGCAGCTGGAACGCACCGACAGCGACGATCTTCTGGCCTCCGGTCCCGCCAGGATCGTTCTGAGCATCGTCGAGGGTGCCCCGTTCGACATGTTGGTCAAAACTTTGGCGCAGGGCGGTGAAATATCGGCCACGCAAGCCGCACTGGAAGCGGGAACCACCAGCAGCAGCGATTTCGAAGTCAATTCGAGTACCGGGGCCACCACCCATGTCAGTGCGGGGCCGCCACCGCGGTTGCCCGGAGAGTTCACCGGACTGGAGATCGCGGTGAGTGATCCAATCGTTCTCTTCGCCGAGGCGTCCAACCATTCCCCTGTTGCCGCCGAGGCGATCCCGCCGTACAGGCTGCGGATGGGTGGACGGGCGGCCGAGGTCGAGCTTTTTCTCGCCTATTTTGAGGATCCGGATGAGCACCCGCTCACCTTTTCGGCGACTTCCAGCAATACCGCGGTGGCGACAGCGTCAGTTGCGGATGGCCGGGTGACATTCGCGGGAGTGTCTGAGGGATCGGCGCAGATCACGGTAAGAGCGACCGATCCGCAGGGGCTGTTTGCCGAACAATCGGTTGAGATGGAGGTGATTCCTGCTGGCAATCCGGAAGGTTTCGACATCGATCTGGTCACGGTGGGTGACTTCTCCAAGGCCGCCATGGTCAGCTTGCAGGAGGCGGTTGAGCGGTGGAGGGACATCGTGGCGCAAACCGAGTTTCCCGAAGCGCCTGTTCTCGCAGACGACGACCTGGACTGTTTCGGCACCAGGCCCGGCTTCCGCGTGGCGGACGTAGAAGATCTGCTGATCGTGGCAACTGTCATGGAGATCAACCCCGGTTCCCTGGCACAGGCGGGACCGTGTCGGTTGCGGGACGGGTCGTTCCACCCGTACCTGGGCGTTGTGCAGTTCAACGAAGCACGTGTCGAGAGTCTGGCGGCAGACGGGAGGCTGCTCAATGTGGCGCTTCACGAGATCGGCCACATCCTGGGCATAGGGACGATCTGGGATGACCTGGATCTCCTCCGCAACCCTTCGCGCAATGGCAACCCGGGCGCGGACACGCACTTCGCGGGCCCCCTGGCGGTCGCGGCCTTCGACGCGGCCGGAGGGACGACCTATACGGGCGGGGCGAAGGTGCCCGTCCAGAACAATGGGCGCGGGGCTGCCGACGACTCGCACTGGAGGACATCGGTGATGAGGCCCGAGCTCATGGTAGCCGGCATACAAGGAGATGCGCAGCCGCTGAGCGCGATTACAATCCAGGCACTGGCTGACTTCGGATACACGGTGGACGTCAGCCTGGCGGATCCCTATACGATGCCTGTCGCTGCCGCGGCTGGCGCCGAGCCACCGGGAGACTGGATCGACCTCGGGAACGATGTCATTCGCGGCCCGATCCGCGTTGTCGACGAGGAGGGAAGGGTGGTGCGGGTGCTCCGGAACTGACCGCAACGGTGGTGGCGTGCAGAAACGACCGTCGTGTGAGATCCGTGTTCATCATCGTTGCCTCGCGCTTCCATCGTCGTTGGGGACGCTCCGTCCGGTAGGATGGCCGCCCGCGGCGAGCAAATCCCTTTAGCTTTAGCGCCACTATGGGCTAAGCCGAAGCGGACCACAACGGGAGGGGTGGGGACAGTGAATAGGGAAGCCTCGGCGGCGGGCGCTTCAAAGCCTCCCGCCGAGACCTGGTGGGAGGTCTTCGTACACGCCGTCCGAGGCACCGGCGGCGATCCCACCAGCGGCCCGCTCAGGCGCGCGGTCATCCTGCTGGCGATCCCCATGGTGCTGGAAATGGCCATGGAATCGCTCTTCGCCGTCGTCGACATCTTCTTCGTTTCGCGATTGGGGGACGAGGCGATGGCGGGGGTCGCGCTCACCGAGTCGGCCATCACGATCATCTACACGGTGGCGGTGGGGTTGAGCATCGGCGTCACGGCCATGGTGGCGCGGCGTACCGGCGAGGGCGACCGGGACGGTGCCTCCCGCGCGGCCGCACAGGCGATCCTTCTGGGAGTGTTCCTTGCGATCGTCTTCGGGGTGGGTGGTGTGGTGTACGCCGCGGACATCCTGCGCATCATGGGTGCGGACGCGAACGTGGTGGCGACCGGGCTGCCGTACATCAGGGTCATGCTCGGCGGAAATGTCGTGATCGTACTCCTGTTCCTGCAGAACGCCGCTTTCCGGGGCGCGGGCGATGCGGCGATCGCGATGCGGGTGCTCTGGATCGCCAACGGCCTCAACATCGTGCTCGACCCCCTGTTGATCTTCGGCCTCGGACCGATCCCCGCGCTTGGCCTGCAGGGCGCCGCCATCGCGACCACTATCGGACGCGGGGTCGCCGTGCTGGTCCAGGTCTACACGCTGGCCGGTCTCCGCGGGAAGCTGCGGGTACGGCGGCCGCATCTGCGCGTCCAGCCCGCGATCATGGCGAGGCTCGTGCGCCTCTCCGCGACGGGCACCCTCCAGACGTTCATCGGGACGGCAAGCTGGATCGGACTCATTCGCGTCACGTCGTCGTTCGGAGCGGAGGCGCTGGCCGGGTATGTAATCGCCATCCGGGTCATCCTCTTCGCGATCCTCCCAGCGTGGGGGCTCTCGAACGCGGCGGCCACGATGGTCGGCCAGGGTCTGGGCGCGGGCGACCCCGAACGTGCCGAGCGAGCGGTCTGGATCTCCTGCAAGCTGAATTTCGTTTTTCTGGGCGCTGTCAGCCTGCTCTTCATCGCCTTCGCCCCGGCGATCGTCAGCATCTTCGGCGGCACGGGCGAAGCCAGGGAGGTGGGCGTCATGGGCCTCCGCATTGTTTCGATCGGCTTCGTGTTCTACGCTTACGGCATGGTGCTCACGGCGGCCTTCAACGGCGCGGGCGCGGTGTGGACGCCAACCATCCTCAACTTGTTCTGCTTCTGGCTCTGGGAGATTCCCCTCGCGTGGATCCTTGCGTTTCCGGTCGGACTTGGCCCCAATGGCGTCTTCATCGCCATGACGGTGTCGTTCTCGACGCTGGCGGTGGTGAGTGCGGTGTTGTTCAAACGGGGGAAGTGGAAACAGGCCACGGTGTGAGGCCGGCTCGGCAGGCCCGTCGGTTCGCAGCGGCGCTGGTGGTCCTCGGTGCCGCCGGATGCGCGACGCCCGGCCCCGGACTCGAAGCTTTCAGCACGTCTGCCCCGGCCTGCTACGACCGCACCACCCAACCGCAGACCGTGGTCGTCGACAGCCACCTGCACGTTCGCCCGTTCGGCGGCCCCCCGCTCCCGTTCGAGGAGATCACCCGCTACCTCGACGAGACCGGCGTCCGTTTTGCCAACCTCTACGGCATCGGCCAGATGCTCCCGGTGGACTCACCGTGCACCTACTACCTGGACTGCGTGGGGACCATCGTCACCCCCACGCTGAAGAACGACTTCGCCAACGCAGCGAGCCTGGTCGCGCATCCCCCGCAAGGGAGCCGTCTGACCTTGGCGATGACCTTTCCGGACCTGTCACGGCCGGAGTCCGTCGTGGCCGGCATTGAGCTGCTGGAGAGGGAGTACCCGGGCATGTTCCGGTGGATGGGCGAGGTCAACCTCGTGAAGCAGGCGTTGTTCGGGAACGGTCACGAACCCGTGCCGATGTCTGCGATCGCGGAGTGGGCGCCCTTCATGGCGGTGCTGCGGGAGCGGGACATTCCGATCGCCATTCACTCGGATCTGGGCAGCGACGAAGAGCCGACCCGGTATCTGCCGCTGATGCAGGGGGTCCTCGACCACTACCCCGACAACAAGATCGTCTGGATGCACATGGGGCTGTCGCTGGAGTTGAAGACCCTGCCCGCCGCCGAGCACATCGAACTCCTGGCGTCGATGCTGGATCGTAGTCCGAATCTCCTGCTCGACCTCGCCTGGCGGATCATCGACGACAACTACTTCTCGAAGGCGGAGAACCAGCCGCTGTACGTTGCGTTTCTGAACGAGTACTCGGAGCGGATTCTGCCGGGAACGGATTTCCTGGCGTCGTCGAACAAGGACTTCGACACCTACAAGGGGGAGTTGGAGGTCACGAGCCGGATTCTCCGCTATCTCGACGACGAGGCGTTCCGCAACATCGCGCTGGGGGAGAACTACTTCCGGCTGCTTGGGCTGGACTATGAGGCGCCGCCGGTGTGTGCGGCGGGCTGAACTGTCAACCGCGCATTACATAATGTAAAGTACAGTTGACATTTGGAGCCGTGGGGCCGCTAACAGCCCACCAGGCCCTACGACACCGGCCTCTCGCCCGGCCAGTCCCCACGCTTCACCACCACCTTCCCGTCGCTGACGACCATCAGCACGTCCTGCACCACGCCGATGTCGTCGAGGGGATTGCGCTCGAGGACGATCAGGTCGGCTTCGAGCCCGGGTAGGATCGCGCCGACCTGGCCGGTCAGGCCGAAGAGTTCCGCGGCCGTGGTCGTCGCGGCCCGGAGCGCCTCGAGCGGGGTCATGCCGATCCCGACCAGCTCCAGGAGCTCGTGCGCCAACGTGGTCGTGCTCTCGGATTCCGTAGCCGGTGTCCGTCGCCGCCACGATCTTCACGCCCATTTCGTGGGCGTTCCGGGCCATTTCCCGGACCCGGGGAAGCATATGACGACCGCGAATGTTGAGCACCGCGTTGTCGTAGTCGCCGCCGGGGATCGTGAGGTCGCGGACGATCGCGATGGTCGGCACCAGAAAAGTCCCCTTTTCGACCATCAGGGCGAGTGTCTCGGGGCTGATGTAGGTGCCGTGCTCGATGCTCCGCACGCCGGCCGCGACCGCCGCCCTCGCGCCATCGTCCCCATGCGCGTGCGCCGCGACCGGAACGCCTGCCGCGCCGGCTTCGGTCACGATCGCGCGCAACTCGGCTTCGGAGTAGAACTGCTTCCGTGGATCCGTGTCGGGCAATCCCGCGCGCTCGGTGGCGTTCGTCTTCACGAAGTCGACGCCGCGTGACACGAGCGCCCGCGTCATGGCCCGCACCGCCTCCTCGCCCCGGACCTCTTCGCCGTACATGTGCCCCAGCTCGGGGTGATCCTGGAAGAACGCCTCGGCCGCGGGGGGACGGACGTGGTAGCCGGCGGCCAGGTACTGCGGCGCCTCAAGGTGGCCAGCGGCCTGGAGCTCGCGCATCCCGACGTCGGCGTAGTGGGACGTGCCCATGCTCCGCATCGTCGTCACGCCCATGTACAGCGCGCGCCGAGCGTCGGCCGCCGACCCGACGTGGACGTGAGCGTCCATGAGGCCGGGAGCGAGGTAGCGCCCCATCAGGTCGACGGTGGTGGCGCCGGGCGGCGCATCGACCTCTTCGCCTTCGACGATCCGCGTGATCCGTCCGTCCTCGACGATGACGGTGGCGGGTCCGGAGACCGAACCGTCGATCACGTCCACGACGCGGGCGTTCGTGAGGACGAGGTCCTGGGCGGCGAGGGGAGCGGGGGTGGCAGCCATGAGGGCCACGATGGCGGCTATCAGTGCCGACGCCGCGGCCAGGCGAACGGAAGCGCCGCCCCTCGGCAGCAGGAAGTCGCCGCCGCGCATGCGCAGGGGTGTCCGGCGAAGGTGTTTCGTGGTTGTCATCGGTCCGTTCCTTTCAGCATTCGATCGAAGAACTCCTCGGCGCGGCTGTACATGTCGATCCTGGCCGCCGAGCGCAACCCGTGGGTCTCGCCCGGGTAGCTCCGGCTCTCGAAGACCTTCCCGTGACGCTCCAGCTCCGCGACCGCGATCTCGAACTGGCGGTACGGGGCGCGCACGTCCAGCTCCCCGTGCATGATCAGCAGCGGCGTGTCGATATTCTCGATGCGGGCAAGCGTGTTGCTCACGGCGTAGATCGCGGGCTGCTCCTCGGGCGAGCCGGAGTGTCCCGTCCTGATGAAGATCCGCCCGAGACGGTCCGCATTGGTGTACGCATCCCCGAAGTCGTAGATCCCGGCCATCGGCACGGCCGCGTCGAAGACCCCGGGCACACGCGTGATGGCCGCCATGCTGGTGATGCCGCCGTAGCTGTAGCCGTAGATGCCGACCTTGCCGTCCACGTAGTCCTGCGTACGAAGGAAGACCCCGGCGGCCGCGGCGTCCCTCGCCTGCCCGTTCGCCCAATCGTTCACGCCCAGGTCCTGGAACTCGCGGCCGAAGCCCGAGCCGCCACGATAGTTGACCGCCAGCACCACGTAGCCCTTCGACGCGAGGTACTGCTCGAAGAGGCCCTCGCCGTGAAGGTACGAATTGGTACCGCCGCCGTGGACGTTCACCAGGGCCGGATGACGGTCGCCGGGGGTATGGCCCGGGGGCATGTAGAGGAAGCCCTGGATGTAGAGGCCGTCGTAGCTTCGGAAGGAGATCTCGACCGGGTCGACCACGGTGGTCCACTCGGCCGCAAAGTGCGTCAGCCGGCGGAGGGGACCGCCTGCCGCGGGGATCAGGTCGACGTCCGAGCCGCGCGTGGGCGTGGCGCGGGTGAAGGCGAAGAGATCGGCGCCGGCCGATGCCGAGATCGAGCCGAGCGAGCCGCCCATGTTGGTGACGCGGGTCGCGACCCCGCCCGCGACGGGCACGGACCAGAGGTCGAAGTCGCCGCGCTCGTGGTACGGGAAATGGATACGCTCCCCGTCGCCGGACCAGAAGATGCGCATGCGGTGCAGCCAATCGGTGCCGTAGATCTGCATCTCCACCGTGCGTTCGGTTCCCGTCGCCGGGTCGAGCACGAAGATGTCGGCGAGGTCCTCGTACCAGTAGCCGTCCTTGTGGGTGCCCAGCAGCGCGATCTTCGTGCCGTCGGGCGACCAGGCGGGCTCGGTCGAGACCGTCAGGCCGCGTGATACCTGGCGGGTCTCCATGCTCTCGATGTCCACCACCCACACGTCGTCGTGCCAGTAGTCCGCGGCGTTCGAGACGTAGGCGATCCGCCGGCTGTCCGGAGCCCAGGCGGGAGACCAGCGGAAGTCGTCGGGGGCGAAGGCGTCGAAGGTGACCTGCCGGGCCTCGCCGGACCCGTCGGCCGCGGCTACCCAGATGTCCTGGTAGCCGGAGCGGCCGGAATAGAAGGCGACCCGCTGGCCGTCAGGCGAAACGCGCGGGGCGCGCTCGTCGTGTTCGTCGTCGGTAAGCTGGACGGCCTCGGTACTCCCCACCGTCACCGTCCAGAGGTCCCGTCCCCGGCGGAAGACGATGCGGTCGCTTTCCGGGAACCAGGACGGGGAGCCGCCCTCGGCCCAGAACTCGGGGGTGTCGCCGGGGCTTGTGCCACCGGCGCAGGGGGCCGTGTCGCCCGCGGAACCCGCGCCGACCACCACGCCGTCCGTCGGCACCAGGTAGATCCCCGATCCCCTCGGCCCCGTGGCCGACACCGCGACGTGCCGCCCGTCGGGGCTAATCACGCTGGCGCCGGCTCGCCCGCGCGGCCCGTAGATGTTCTCCAGGGTGAGGTCGAGGGACTGGCCGCTTTGGGTGGGCCGATCAGGCCGGTCCGGCGCACAGCCGAACAGGACGAGGAAGGCCGGGAGGATACTCGTTCGTCTCGTCATTGGTCGCTCTTCGCTCGGTTGGGCGGGATCGCCCTTCTACGCGCCTTCCCATGGATTGATCACGGCAATCGCAATCCCTTCGAAATCACGGACATTCCTTGTCACCACCTGCCCGCCTCGGGACGCGGCGATCGCTGCGATCTGGCAATCGGCCTGCGAGATGGGTCTGCCAGCCGCCCGTCGTACGGCGGCGATCCGGGCGTATTCCCGTGCAGCCGAACTGTCGAAAGGCAACACACGGTCCGCGAACATGCCGCGAAAAGCGCGATCGGCCGCGGCGGCAAGGCCCTGCCGCCGTTTCCCCTCGGGCAGAATGGCTATGCCGGTCAGGACCTCGGCCTGGGTCACCGCGGTAACAAACAAGTCGCGCGCCAGCCGGTCGTCGAGCCAGTGTAGAACCGCTGAATGCGGACGGTCCAGCATGAGTTCCGAGACGACGTTCGTGTCGAGAACGAACATTACCAGCGGCTCAGCGGAAGCGCGGAGGTTCGCGCATCGGCTCCCGTGGCGGAATCTCCAAGTCGACCCCGCCCAGAGGCTTGAACAGCTTGTGAAGCTTCGTCCCAAGCCCTTTTTCCGAGTCCTCCCGCTCCACCGCCTCGCGCAGGATGGTGCGCGCCTCTTCCTCCATCGAACGACCGTTGGTCGCCGCACGCACGCGAAGCTTCGACTTCACCTCGTCGTCAAGGTTGCGAATCGTGATGCTGGCCATGGCTGATGTCTCCTCCCCGGTATACTATGATTGCATTGCAATCACGTCAAGCGGCATCCGTCCTCGGATTGGCCCATCAGCTGCAGCAGTCTGGTCGTCGTGTTCCAGTTGCGGACCGTCATGCTTTGGTACACGGACATCGAGGCGATACGGCTGAGATGGCTCCGGGATGCCTTGTCGATGAGTCGCGAGAAGTAGAGAACACCTGCGCCTGCCCAGGCTTCGTCCACGCCGGGTTTGGTCCGGACCTGGTTCATGGCGTCGGTCGCCGTCAGGGGAGCCATCAGGAAGCAGGTGTCGTAGCGGTAGGCATCCGGTCGCGCGCCGAAACCCGCCGGCGCCCCTTCAACCACTGCCTGCATCTGCTTGCGGGATCGCACCGCGACTCGCGCTTCGTAGCCGAACGCTGCCGCCAACATCCCCTCGATTCGGATCGTCAACGTGCTGAGCCCGGAGGAAGGCGAACGGAAGATCACGTTCCCGCTTTGGATGTATGTCACGACATCGCGGAAGCCTTCGGCCTCGAAGCAGTTCCGGAGTTCGGCCATCCGGATCACGTTCTTGCCGCCGACATTGATCCCGCGCAGAAGAGCCAGGCAGGTCCCGCCCGAATTCTCGCCATGCACGGTCATGTCGCACCCATGGCTTCGCGTCCGCTCACCCCACCACTTTCCCCGGATTCATGATCCCCGCCGGATCCAGCGCCCTCTTCACCGCGCGCATGGCCGCCACACCCGCGGCGCCGAATTCCTCCTTGAGGAAACCGATCTTCCCCATGCCGATCCCGTGCTCGCCCGTGCAGGTGCCCTCCATGGCGAGCGCCCGCCGCACGATGCGTTCGTTGATCGCCTCCGCTTCGGCGAGCTCGGCCGGGGAATCGGGGTCGATGATGAACACCGCGTGGAAGTTCCCGTCGCCGATGTGCCCCACGATGCCCCACGGCATCGTCGCCCGCTTCATGTCCTCCCGGGTCTCCTCGATGCACCGTGCCAGCGCGGAAACCGGAACGCAGACGTCGCTCGTCAGCCCATGGCACCCCGGACGCAGCGCCAGAATCGCCGGATACGCGTCGTGGCGCGCCTTCCACAGCCGGGCGCGCTCGTCCTGCCGGCGGGCGTACTCGAAGGCCGTGCCGCCCAAATCGCGGCTGATCTCCTCGATCACGGCACCGTGGGCCCGGACATCGTCCTCCGACCCGTGGAATTCGAAGAACACCGTCGGGGCCTCGGCGTAGTCGAACCCCGAGTAGAGGTTGACCGCCTTGATGGCCGTCGCGT
This sequence comes from Longimicrobiales bacterium, assembly GCA_965206455.1. Classification (GTDB taxonomy): domain Bacteria; phylum Gemmatimonadota; class Gemmatimonadetes; order Longimicrobiales; family Gaopeijiaceae; genus Bin94. Next base: position 601,254 of record CBDBJS010000001.1, read on the forward strand.
CGAGCAGCTCCGCGCGGGCGACGGGAATGCCCAGCTGCACCGCTTCCACCACCGACCGCACGGCTTCGGCCAGCCCCGGAAAGGCACACACGGCGGCGGCCATCGCCTCGGGGACCGGTTGGAGGCGCACCGTGAGCTCGGTGATCACCCCCAGAGTGCCTTCCGAGCCAACGAGGAGATGGGTGAGATCGTACCCGGCGGACGACTTCCTCGCGCGGCCACCGGTCCGCACCACCTCGCCGCTCGCGAGCACGGCAGTCAGCGAGACCACGTTGTCGCGCATGGTGCCGTACCGCACCGTGGTGGTCCCCGACGCCCCCGTGGCCGCCATCCCGCCGAGCGTCGCGTCGGCGCCGGGATCGATCGGGAAGAAGAGGCCCGTGCCCTTCAGCTCCCTGTCCAGCTGCAACCGCGTCACCCCGGCCTCGACCGTCGCGTCCAGGTCGTCGGGACGCACGGCCAGCACCCGGTTCATGCCGCTCATGTCGACCGAGATCCCGCCGCGGACCGCCTGGACGTGCCCCTCGATCGAGGTGCCGGCTCCGAAGGGGATCACCGGTGTGCGGTGGCGCGCGCAGGCCCGCACCACGACGGCGACCTCTTCGGTCGACTGCGCGAAGACCACGCCGTCGGGGGGAAGGACGGGGTGGTGGGAGTCGTCCTTGCCGTGGTGCGCACGGACGGCGGCGGCCGTGGAGTAGCGGTCGCCGAAGCGGTCGCGCAGTTCCTCCTGGAGGCCGGCGGTGACGGTTGCGCTGGTGGTCATTTCCGCTTCGGCGGAAGCCGGGTGGACAACGGATCCACGAGAAGCGGTCCGCCGAAGAGCGGGGAAGCGATCCCGTCGAGGGGCTGGACCAGCACCGTGTCGAGAACCGGTCCGCCGGGCCCCGGGAACATCCTTTCCTTGCAGTTCTTCACCCTGCGGAATCCCGTATAGGACGAGAAACCGAGCGCACCGCTGAGGACCGCGCCGACTCTCACGGCGTTTCCGTCGGAGCTGGTGATGGCCGTGATGACGAAGGCACCGGCCCCGACGGCGTCCAGAATGGGAAAGACCCTCTCGACGGTGCACGATCCCATGGGGACCTGCTCCTCGGCGGGGACGAAGTCCGGTGGCCCCTTCACCATTGCCAGCGAGCAACCGGAGGTGAGAGCCAGGGAGCCGATCAGCAGCAGTCTGGTGAACATGGTCTTCTACTCCTTTCAAGGGGGACGTCCAACATAGGGCGGACCGGGATGGAATGTCACACGGGACAGCGACGCCGCCCTGGGCCCGGAACAGCACCGACAGGCGGAGAACCGCGGAGACGTACCGTGACGCCGCCCCGGGAATGGATTTGCTATTACGGTGTTTATTCGGTATCTTGTCCGGCCCATGTCTCATCTATCGACAGCGAAACGGAAAACGGCGGACGCACTGCGCCGCGTGATCCACGGAATCGAGGAGGCCGGATCGCCCGGCCGGCCGCGTCTGCCGCTGGGTGTACCCGAGATCGATCGGGTGCTCCCCGGCGGCGGGCTGCGCCTGGGCTCCATCCACGAGGTGGCGGGGGACGAAGCCGCCACCGGCTTCTGCGCGGCTCTGCTCGCGCGGGCCGCGAAGGCCGGGGTCAGCGGTGGGGCCCGCGGTGAGGCCCCCGGTGAGTCCTGCGGTGGAGCCCGCGGTGGAGCCCGAAAGGGTTCGCTGCTGTGGCTCGCCCGGGGGGACGACCTGTACGCGCCCGGGCTGGTCCGCTACGGGATCGGGGCAGGGCAGTTGCTGGTGGTTTCGGGGCTGCACCGCCAGGAGGACATGTTGTGGGCCATGGAGGAAGCGCTCCGCTGCCGGGCCGTGAGGGGGGTGGTGGCCGAGACGGGAAGGATCGGCCTGGCGGCGGGGCGGCGGCTGATGCTCGCCGCCGAGGGGACCGGGGTGCTGGGTCTGGTGCTGTCGCGCGGAGTGCCGCACGGTGGAGCGAGGCGGCGGCGGGGTGGGGCGGGGGTTCCGGTGGCGGTCAGCCGCTGGCGGGTCACGGGGGCGCGGGAAGGGAGGTGGCGCGTCGAGGTGCTGCACTGCCGCGGCGGAAAGCCTGCGGAGTGGACCGTGGGCTCACAGGGCCTGATGGTCGAACCAACTCCGGCCCGCTTGGAGTTGATGACCCGGGTTTGTCCTGTAACCCGACAGGTCTTTCAGCGAGTGATCCTCTCCAGTGACCTGCAGGAGCCGCAAATCGGGGACCTGGAACTGCACGATGGGCCCCGTCGAGAGCGCTCCGGCGACGATGATCTGCCGCGGCGAAATGGTCTCCGACTGGAAGAGCTCGAAGCCGGGCGAGCGCACCGACGATACCCGGCACCGGCCCGCGTGCGCGCCAGGGAGTGACGGCCTTCAGCTGTCAGCGCAGGATCTCGGCCCTGTACGCTGACAAATCCCTGAGCGAGTGGTCCTCTCCCGTGACCTGAAGCAGACGCACCCGGTACAGCGTGTGGAGTCCCCGGTCGGGGACCTGGAACTGCACGATGGGCCCCGTCGAGAGCGCCCCGGCAACGATGATCTGCCGCGGCGAAATGGTCTCCGACTGGAAGAGCTCGAAGCCGGGCGAGCGCACCGACTCGATACCCGGACCCTCAACAACCAGCAACGCACCCAGGTCGCGGGCAGAAGGCGGCGCCGTCAACTGGACCGTCAGGAAACCGGGATCCGGCTCGGTCGCCGACGGCTGCACGACATCGTCGGCGCACGCCCAGGTCAGGGTGACCAGGAGCATGAGGACGAGTCCGTACCAGGACCGGCCCGGGCGTCGGAGGATCCGGCGAACTCGCGTGCGCCTGCGCGCCGCAGAACCGCGACTTCCACGGCCCTGCTGGCTGGTTCCGCCGCGCTGCCCGCCCACGCCACCGGCAGGCAGGACCGCAATCGCCCCGGCAACCAGCCCCACCGAGACCGCACCGCGGCTCGTCGCACCCTGCCGGCTACGCTCGATCCATGAAAGCAGGTCGCCAAGGTCGTAGCGTCCGTTCCCGTTGCCCAGCAGGTCCAGTGCGTCGAGCTGGGCGTCGCTCAGATCCCCTTCGCCGAACAGCGCCGCCGCTGCCTCCTCCGCGGTGACATCGTCGACCAGGGTCAGGGCCTCGTCTGCCGACATGCCCCGTGCGTAGGCCGCATCGTCGTCCTTCACGGTGACCACGACGTCGGCGTCGCGCCCATCATAGCCTCCGCCCGACGGGCTCACCTTCAGCGTCACCGCCTCGTTGGTGACGTTCGCATCGTCGCCCGCGGTTACGCTCACCACCGAGCCCACTCTCCAGAACCTGCGCTTGATCGTTATGGTCGGCCTGTCGACCGCAAGCGCCGTACCCTCCATTCCGCTCACCGCAATCGTCACATCGCTGGTCGGCTCGCTGGTCAGCACGACGATGAAGTCGCCCTCATCCGCACCACCTTCATACACGGCCACCTCGGTGGGAGCCACGAGCATGCGGTCTGTTCGGAAGCTCGATGCGCAGGCGATTGAGACCCCACTCGTTCCCGGCGCCCGTGGCCACCGAGGTCACCGCGCCAGCCTGGACACCGATGTGCACTTCTCCATTCTGGGTCGGCATCATCTCGACCGTGTACTCCACGCCCGCCCGAACCTCGGTGAAATTCCACGGCAACAGCCCGATGTTCGTCCCGTCCTCCGTCGTGCCCGCGTGGGTCTGCCAACTGATGATCTCTTCCGCGAAGCCCGCAACCCGCTCACTGAATACGATGCGCGTCGTGAACGGGCCCCGTCGCGATCCCCGCGATATGCGCGTCGTGCACTGACCGAACTCCTTCGAAGGTGACCTCGAGCGTCGGTCCCCGCTGCCGGTCCCGGATCCGGATGCTCCGGTTGTCGATCGCATGGCCGTCGTGAGCCACCGAGACCCCGATCTCCTCGCCTGGATCCCGGATATCGTCGTCTTGCGCCGTGAACGTCATCTCGACGGACCTGGAACCGGCCGGCAGCTCCACCTGGTGGTCCGAGGCCGACTCATCGGCGTCTCGGGGCGATACCTTGTAGTCTTCCCCCCTGGTCGCCGTGCCTCCAAGCTTGAACGTCACCAACTGGTCGGTCGCGAAGATCTTGCCGTTGGTGATGGACACGGTCGCTGTGGAAGATGTCTCGCCTTTTTCCTCGATCTCGTCCGCGCTCAAACGCAGGTTCATTTCGGGTATGTCCTCGTCATCGGTGATATCCACCGGGGTCACGGCCGCAAGCGCCAGGTCGGCCTGAGCATCCCGGGCACTCTCGAGGACCAGGTCGCAGGTTTCGTCACCCTCACGGATTTCGTCGTCGATGAGGGTCACCGGCAGCCGGCGCCGTACCTGCCACGAGCCGTTCCGGAAGGAGAAATCCTCCTCCCGAATGGTCATCTGTCGGCTCACCGCCTTGAAGTCCTCGTTCGCTTTCGCGGTCCCGCTCTCCGAGAACATCGAGAAAGCGACCGTCGTGCCACGCGGCATGCCGGGAGCGGCCTCCACGATCAGGTCCGCGGTCGCATCCTTCCTGTCTTCCCCAAACCGGTACGAGTCCTGGTCGAAGAAGACCCTGACGGCGGGGCCCTCCTGCGAGACGACGTATACGGTCGCCCTCGCATCGTCCGTGTCGTAGCCATCGACCGCATTGACGGTCATGGTCAGGTCGCCGCTCGCAACGACGTTTGTCGAGAAGGCGCTGTGAGGAATGGTCACGCTGGCGGTCGCCGCGCCCGCCTCGAAGGTCACGGGGCACGATGTCCACGGCAGCCAATCCCGCTCCTGCGCCAACTGTACCGTCACCGTCAGCCTCTCACTCAGCGGTTCCTCGCGGGTCAGGGTCAGCACCAGGTTCTCCATGCTCCCGATGATCGTGGGGCGGTTTGCGGCCACACTGATTTTCGGCAGCGGCATTTCCTGGTTCATGATGCGGATGGCCTGCATGTGCCCGATCGCGTCGCCGTCGAGCGAGGCCGACACCTCGATCTTCTCGTTCGGATCCTGGACTTCGTCACTCATCGCCTTGAGCGTCAAGCCGACCGAGGCCGATTGGGCCGGCAGGATGACCTGGTAGCCCCGGCATCCCTTCGTCGGCATCGGAGGGAGACACCGCGTAGTCGGCGCCCATCGTCGCCGTTCCACGTCCAGCCCGACAGGGTTAACACCTGCTCGTGCCGAAGCGCCCGCCATTGGTGGCCGACACCCTTGCGGTGGAGGACGTTTCTCCCTCTTCCATGATCTCATTCGCGCTCACCGACAGGTCCATCTCGGGAATCGGGTCGTCGTCCGTGATGCGAACGCGGTGCACGCACCCGGAACGGCACTTCTTTCCAAGGATGGACTCCCTGTAGCGCACGAGACCGGATAGCTCACTGTCCGCTTCAAGGATGACCTCGAAGACTTCGTCGCCTTCCCGCAGGTCGTCGTCCAAAATCGGCAGGACGAACTCGGCACTGCCTATCCAATTGCCGCGAGAGGGTGCGAAGCTCGACTCCTGGATGACCAGTGCCTTCCTCGGGGACTCGTAGTCCTGGCCGGAGGTCGCGGTAAGCTCCGGCTCGGAACCCTTTCCCCTGGTGTCGAGACTGGCCGTGAGCGACACGCCGCGGGGCATGCCGGGCGCCATCATCGCGAACACGCGTGCGCCGGACAGCTGTCCATCGTCTTCCCCCACCGTAAACACTTCCCGGCTGACGAACAGCGTCACCAGGGGGTCCGGGGACGATATCACCCAGACGGGTGCCTTCGCCTTGTCGATATTGTAGCCCTTCGCCTCGACCACCTCGACAATGATACAGCCGGACCTGGTAACGTCGGCGTCGAACTGTGACTTGTGAACCTTCAACACTGCGATTGTGTCATTGGGGTAGAAATACACAGAGCGAGACCGGGTACTCCGGTTCAGCCAGTCCTCGTCCTGCTGCAACCGCAGTTTCACCGTCAATTCCTTTCCGGGATTCTCGCGCGTGAGCACCAGGCGCATATCCTCCAGACCTCCGAAGATCGTGTCCCGGTCGGCGGTGATGGTGATTTTCGGGGCCGCGTCTGTCGTGGACGACACGGTGTGTGCCATTACTTCATTGTGGTGTTTCGACATCCGCCGGCCATCTTGTGCATCGATACCATTTCCGATCGCGGGTGTCGTCTGGGCTTGTAGGGACGTAGCGGTCAGAAGCGCCAGGGTCACAAAGAGATTCTTCGAGCCCCTGCGCGCTGTGTCGTTGTTGTCGTTTTTTGTGAGTCTGCTTCCCATTGTATCTCTACCTCCTCCCCATACCCGATCGCGTTTCCGTCGACCGTGGTGCAAAGGAATTCGAATAGGAATTGTGTGTGCCCCGGGATTCGTGTCGACGCGAGACCACGGCCGTGTACCGCGACAGGTCCCTCGTCGTGTAGTCCTCGCCCGCCACTTGCAGGAGGCGCACCCGGTACCTGGCATGGTCACTCCGGTCGGGCACCCGGAATTCGGCGACCGGCCCCGTGACCAGCGGCCCCGAGATGATGATCTGTCTGCGGGTGGAACTGGACCGGTCCGACTGGAAGAGCTCGAAACCGCGCGCCCGCACCAAATCGATGCCGGGACCTTCCACCAGCAGCATGGCGGCCATGTCGCGCGCGTCGACGGGCGTGGTCAACCGGACCGTCAGGTAGCCGGGATCCGGCTCGGTGACCGATGGCCGCACGACATCATCGGCGCACCCCCACATGGTCGCGGCGAGCAGGAGTGCCGACCCGTACCAGGACCGGCCCGGGCGACCGCGGGTGCGGCGGTTGCGGCCAAGTCTGCGCATCCCGCCGGACCCTCGTCGATTCCGGTGACGGGCTCGCCCGCGTCGTCCGGCTGCGACCAGGCCGGCGGTGGCCGCCGCACCGGGAATCGACCCCCGCGCAGGAGACGAAGCCGCCCCGCAGCTCGCCCCGCCGCTGCGGCAACGGTCGATCCATGAAAGCAGGTCGCCGAGGTCGTAGTCCCCGTTGCCGTTGCCCAGCCGATCGAGGGCGTCAAGCCGGGCTTCGCTCAGGCCTTCGTCGTCGAGTAGCGCCGCCGCAGCGGCTTCCGGGGTGACTCCCTCAAGAAGGATCAGGGCCGCGGCCTCGTCATCCACATCGCCGCTCGCCGAATCGTCGTCCCTCACCTTCACAACCACATTCAGCGACTGCCCGTCATAGCCGCCGCCCGATGCGTCGAGCCGCAGCGTCACCGTCTCGTCCGCAGCGTTTGCGTCGTCGCCGGCCGTCACCCTCACCACCCGTCCCAGCGTCCAGAATGGACCCTTGAAGGTCAGGCTTGCCAAGCTGGTCGTCTTGAGCGCCGTACCTTCGGTGCCACTCAGCGTCACCGTGACCGGGCCCGTCGGCTTGCTGGTCAGCACGACCATGAATCCGTGCCCTTCCGCATCTCCTTCATCCACCGACAGCTCCGTCGGGGCCAGCATCATGCGGCCTTCCGGCAGTTCGACCCACACGCTGTTGGCTCCCAACTGGTTCCCGTCGCCCGTCGCCACGGATGTTGCGGCCCCCGGGGAGACTTCGATCCACAGGCGTCCCGATTGCTCGGGCATCATCCTGGCCGTGTATTCCAGGCCCGCGCGAACCTCGGTGTAGTCCCACATGAACACTCCGATATTGGTGGAATCCACCGTCGTACCCGCGTGCGTCGACCATTCAATGTCTTCACGGGTAAAGCCCTCGACCCGTTCGCTGAAGGTGATCCGCGTTGTGAAGGGACCCGTTGCGATCCCGGCGGTATACTGGTCCCGGGGCGGCCGGACCCCCTCGAAGGTGATCTCCACCTTCGGACCCGAGAACGGATCCACGATGCGGATGGTCCCACTGCCGATCGCGTCGCCGTCGTGGGTCACCGAGAGCCTGATCTTTTCGTCCCCTTCCTCACGATCGTCGTCGCGCGCCGCGAACGTCGCATCGACGGAACTGGACCCGGCCGACAGCGTCACCTGATGGTCCACGGTGGCTTCGTCGGCGTCGGCTGGCGTGACGCGGTAGTCGATCCCCGGGATTGCGTCGCCACCGAGCCTGAAGTTCACCGCCTGATCGGTGGCGAAGGACTTGCCGTTGGTGATCGAGACGGTCGCGGTGGAGGACGTCTCGCCCTCTTCCCGGATCTCGTCCGCACTCAGCGACATTTCCAGTTCGGGGATGTCCTCGATGTCGGTGATTTCCACCGGGGTCGCGCAGTCGTTCCGGCATGGGGCACCGAGAAAGTCCGACAGCTGCACCTCGATCGGAGTACTCGAGGCGCGCTCCAGGATCAGGTTGAATGTCTCTGTGCCTTCTCGGACATCGTCGTCGATCAACGTCAGCGGCAATCGATACTGCGTCCGCCACAACCCGCCTCTGAACGTGAAGTCCTCCTCAGGCACGGTTATCTCCCTGCTCAGCGCCTCGTAGTCGTCGGGCGATTGCGCTGTCCCTCTCCTGGAACTCACCGAGAACGTGATACTCGCCGCGCGCGGCATTCCGATCGCCGCCGCCGCTATCAGAATCACAAACGGATCCTCCCTGTCTTCGTAGAACTGGTAGACCTCGTGGCTGAAGGAGACCTTCATCGCCGGGCCTTCCTGTGAGACCACGAAAACGGTCACCGTCGCATCTCCCGTGTCGTAGCCGGCGACACTGTCCATCACTGCGGCAATGGTGCCGCTCTCCGTGACAGCCGATGAGAACGCACTTGCATGAAACGTGAACGTCGAGGTCGCCCCGTCCGCCGGGAAGTTCAGCTGGATGGAGTTGCGGGACAGCCAGTTCTGCTCCTGGGTCAGCTGCACCGTAACCGTCAGGGCCTCGTCCAGCGGTGCTTCGCGGGTTGCTGTCAATACCAGGTCCTCCACGCCCGCGATGATCGTGTCGCGGTTCGCGACGAGGGTGATCACCGGCAGTTCCATGCGCTGATTCATGATCCGGATGGCCTGCATGTCGCCGACCTTGTCACCTTCGAGCATCGGGGACACCTCGATCTTCTCGTCGGGATCGTCGACCTCGTCGCTCATCGCCTTGAAGGTCACCTCGACCGAGGTCGATTCCACCGGCAGGAGCGCCTGGTAACCCGGGGCCTCCTGGTCGGCATCGCCCGGCGACACCTCGTAGTCGTCCCCCTTCGTCGCCGTCCCGGCGAGCGCGAACGTCAACACCTGATCGGTGGCGAAGGACTTGTGGTCGGTGATCGACAGGGTCGCGGTGGACGACGTCTCCCCTTCTTCCATGATCTCCCCCGGACTGACCGACAGCTCCATGGCGGGGATGTCCTCCTCGTCGGAGATGCGGATCAGGTACTGGCACAGGACCCCGCAGGGAGTGCCGTCGGAGGCCACGAGTTGCGCTACGTCGACTGCGCCGGTTGCGGGCTGCAGGAACAACTCGAACGTCTCGGTGCCTTCGCGGACATCGTCGTCGAAGAGCGGCAGGATCAGGTCGGTACGGCCCACCCACCGGCCGTTTTCGAGTTCGTACTTCTCCGCTACCATCATCAGCCCGCCGCTCACCGGCTCATAGTCCTCGCCCGATGTCGCGGTGAGTCCTTCGCGGAACGATTTCTTTCCCCTGGTTGCGATCAGGACGGAGACCGTAACCCCGCGGGGCATGCCGGGCGCCATGCGTGCAACGAACTGTACGCGTGCACGTCCCACGTCTTCCGCGAACGTGTAGGACTCGCGGGAGAGGGAGTACGTCACCACCGGCGCTTCCTGCGAGATGACGAAAACGGTCGTTTTCGCGTTCGCCGTCTCGTAGCCGCTGATGTCGTCCACGGTGGCCGTGAGTTCACCGCTACGGGCGACGTTCGCCTTGAAGTCGTCGCGAGGAATAGTCAGATCCGCGATGGTGTCGCCAGCGTGGATGGTGACTTCGTGGGACCTGTCGGCAAGCCACTCCCGATCCTGCTCCAGCTTCACCGTCACTACCAGACGATTCCCCGGCTCGTCGCGCTTCACCGTCAGGCGCAGATCCTCGAGGCTCCCGAAGATCGTGTCGCGGTTGGCGGCGATGGTGATCTGCGGGGCGGCCTCACGCGTGTCGACCGGGCCGGTGTACGGCCTGGTGTCTCTGTCGTCTACCGGCATCGTCCAGCTGTCTTGTGAATCGCTGCCTCCGATGATTGCGGGTGCCGTCTGGGCCTGAGCGGGGATGGCAGTCAGAACTGCCAGTGTGAGGAGAAGCTGTTTGCGACCCCTTTGTCTGTTGCTTGCCATTTCACTTCCACCTCCTCCTTTGCCAGATCGAATGTTTCGCCACCATTTGACCCGAAAACCACGGGTTTATGGGGGCTTTCGCATGTTCGATACTGCTCCGGCCACATTGCGTTCCCGGTGTTCCCGAATGTTCCCGATGGTTCCCGGTTTCTTTTCCGCTAACCCTGACGTTACGTTAGGGTGGTACTTCGGGAAATATTCGGTTATCGTTCACGGCCATGTCTTATGAGCCAAACACCGTATCCGCGCTATCGGGGACTCCGGCCCGGCCGGGCCCGCGCATCCCCCGCCGCATCCTCGTCGCGTGGTTCCCGTGGTGGGCGACCGAGAGGCTGGCGCAGCATTGTCCCGAAGCGCGCAGCCAGCCCTTCGTCACCGCTGGCGAGAGCCGGAACCGTCAGGTCATCACCGCGGTCAACCCCCGCGCCACCCGTGCGGGCCTCGTTCCCGGCATGCCCCTGGCCGACGGGCGTGCCATCGCGCCCGGGCTGGTCGTCCACCCCGCCGACCCAGCCGGCGACGCCCGCGCCCTTGAACGGCTGGCCCGGTGGGCGGAGCGCTTCACCCCGCGTGTCATGCCCGATGGGGTCGACACGCTCTTCCTCGACATCGGCGGCTGCGCGCGTCTGTTCGGCGGCGAGGATATTCTGGCGGGATCGCTGCGAGACGCGCTGGAAGGCTTCGGCCTGACCGTTCGGCTGGCTCTGGCCGACACTCCCGGCGCCGCGTGGGCGCTGGCCCACTATGGCGCGGAAAATCCCACGATCGCTCCGGCAGGCGTCGGGCCGTCCGGGCTGGAAAAAGCGCTGGCCGAGTTGCCCGTGGCGGCTCTGCGCCTGAGCGCCGATGTCGCGGACGCGCTTGCTTCCTTCGGGTTGGACAGAATCTGCACACTATCTGTCATGGAATCTGTCAAAGTGACCGAACGCTTCGGTCCGGAGCCGGTTCGGCGGCTGGAACAGGCCTTGGGTCTCCGCGAAGAGCTGCTTATGCCGTTACGGCCGCGCCTCCTGCGCGAAGCCCACCGCGCCTTCGCCGAGCCGATTTCGGCCGCCGAGGACATTCACGCGGCGGTGGACGGACTCCTGGACGACCTGTGCCTGAGTCTGAGCCGGGCGGGCGAAGGGGCCCGGCGGCTGCGCCTTGTATGCCGCCGCGCCGACGGCGGAACGGGCACGGTCATGATCGGCACCAGCCGTCCCCTGCGCCGCAAGAAGCCGCTCATGGGCCTGTTCGCCGAAAAGCTGGACCAGGTCGAACCCGGCTTCGGGATCGACGAGATCGTGCTGGCCAGCGACGTGGTCGAGACCATCGACGAGGTGCAGACCGACTGGGACCCCGGTGCCGGGCACGGCCACCCCGGTGACGACGAGGAGCTGGCCGGCCTGCTCGACCGGCTGGGGAACCGCTTCGGCTTCGGCCGGATCGGGCGTCCGCTGCCGCACGAGAGCTGGCTGCCGGAGCGGGCGGTGGGGGACAGTGGAGATCTGGCGGCGGGCGCGTTGCCGTCCGTCGCTGCCTGGCCGCAGGACCGGGACCGACCGCTACGTCTGCTGTCTCCGCCGGAGCCGGTCGAGGTCGAGGGTTCCGGCGTCCCGGTCGGCTCCGACGCCGCGCCCTCCCACTTCCGCCATCGCGGACGATTGCACCGGGTGGTCTCGGCCCACGGGCCGGAGCGGCTGGAGTGCGAGTGGTGGCGGGAAGACGCACCGGCCCGTGACTACTACCTGACCGAGGACGAGGCGGGTTGTCGCTACTGGCTGTTCAGGGAGGATGCGCGGGGTTCGGGGACGGTGGCGCGCTGGTTTCTGCATGGGGTTTTCGCGTGAGTGAGGTTCCCCGGCGATCTCCTGGACCCGCCTACGCCGAACTCCAGGTCACCAGCAACTTCTCGTTTCTGCGTGGCGCCTCCCACCCCGGGGAAATGGCCGAACGGGCCAGCGAACTGGGGTACCGGGCACTCGCACTCACCGACCGCAACACCCTGGCCGGAGTCGTGCGCGCACATGAGGCCGCCCGGCGCGCAGGCCTGCACTTCATCCCCGGCGCACGGCTCGATCTCGACGACGGCCCGAGCCTCCTCTGCCTCCCCACCACCCGGCACGGCTACGGCGCACTCGCCCGCCTGATCACCACGGGACGCCGGCGCGCGCCCAAGGGCGAATGCATGCTCACACGGGAAGACGTGGCCACGGCCGCCATCCAGGACGGCCACATCTTCGTCGCCGTGCCCCCCGAGTCACCCGGCGCCGACTTCGCCGCCGGCCTCGCCTGGTACCGCGACCACCTCGGCGCCCCGCTCTACCTGGCCGCCACCCACTACCACCGCGGCGACGACGACCGCCGCCTGGCCCGCCTCGCCCGGCTCGCCGAGTCGCACGGCGTGCCCCTCGTCGCCACCGGCGACATCCACCAGCACGACCCGGCGCGGCGGCGGCTCCACGACGTGCTGACCTGCATCCGCGAGCACTGCACCATCGACAACGCGGGCTGGCGCCTGGCCGCGAATGCCGAACGGCACCTCAAGCCCCCGGCCGAACTCGCCCGGCTCTTCCGCGACCATCCGCAGGCCCTGGCCAACACCGTGGAGATCGCCGAACGCTGCCGCTTCTCGCTCGGCGAACTCCGCTACGAGTACCCGGACGAGGTCTCCGGCGACGGCCGCACGCCGCAGGAGACGCTGGAGACGCTGACCTGGGCGGGCGCGGCCGAGCGCTACCCGGGAGGCATTCCGCCCAAGGTGCGCGCGACCATCGAACACGAGCTGGCGCTGATCGGCCAGCTGGACTACGCGCCCTACTTCCTGACCGTCGAGGACATCGTGCGGAAGGCCCGCGAACTCGGCATCCTCTGCCAGGGGCGTGGCTCGGCCGCCAACTCCGCCGTGTGCTTCTGCCTGGGCATCACGTCCGTCGACCCCGACCGGATCGACCTGCTCTTCGAGCGCTTCATCTCCGCCGAGCGCGACGAGGTGCCCGACATCGACGTCGACTTCGAGCACGAGCGCCGCGAAGAGGTCATCCAGTACATCTACCGCAAGTACGGCCGCGACCGGGCCGGGCTGACCGCAACGGTCATCAGCTACCGCGTGAAGAGCGCGGTCCGCGACGTCGGCAAGGGCATGGGGCTGAGCGAGGACGTGATCGGGCGGCTGCTGTCGGTGGTCTCGTGGTGGTCGAAGCCCGTGGGCGAAGATCGGGCCCGCGAAGAGGGGTTCGACCCGGAGGACCGGCGCCTGGCGCTCACCCTGGAGCTGGCCCGGGAGCTGTACGGGTTCCCGCGCCACCTGTCCCAGCACACCGGCGGCTTCGTGATCTCGCGGGGACCGCTGTGCGAGATCGTACCGATCGAGAACGCCGCCATGGAAGACCGCACGGTGATCGAGTGGAACAAGGACGACTTGGAGGCGCTGGGCCTGATCAAGGTGGACGTGCTGGGACTGGGGATGCTGTCGTGCATCCGCCGCGCCTTCGGCCTGATCGAGCACCATCACGGCGTCACGTACACCCTGGAGAACGTGCCGCGCGAAGACCTGGCCGTCTACGAAATGATCCAGCGCGCCGACACCGTCGGCGTCTTCCAGATCGAGAGCCGCGCCCAGATGGCGATGCTGCCGAGGCTGAAGCCGGCGACCTTCTACGACCTCGTGATCGAGGTGGCGATCGTGCGCCCGGGACCGATCCAGGGCGACATGGTCCACCCCTACCTGCGCCGGCGCCAGGGGCGCGAGGCGGTGGAATATCCCTCGGAAGAGCTGCGACAGGTGCTCGAAAAGACCCTGGGCGTGCCCCTCTTTCAGGAACAGGTGATGCGGATCGCCATCGTCGCGGCGGGCTTCACCCCGGCCGAGGCCGACCAGCTGCGCCGGGCCATGGCCAGCTTCCGCAATCCGGGGACGATCCACAGCTTCCAGGGCAAGTTCATCGCGGGCATGACCGACCGCGGCTACGAACGCGACTTCGCCGAACGCTGCTTCCGCCAGATCGAGGGCTTCGGCGAATACGGCTTTCCGGAGAGCCATGCGGCCAGCTTCGCCCATCTCGCCTACGTCTCGTCGTGGCTGAAGTGCCACCATCCGGCGGTCTTCGCTTGCGCGCTCCTGAACAGCCAGCCGATGGGATTCTACGCGCCGGCGCAGATCGTGAGGGACGCGCGCGATCATGGCGTCGAGGTGCGGCCGACCGACGTGAACCACTCGGACTGGGACTGCGCGCTGGAAAACTCCGCCATGCGGCTGGGCCTCCGCCGCATCCGGGGCCTGAAGGAGGAGGACGCCGACCGCGTGACGGTGGGCCGGGAGGACGGCTATCGCTCGCCGCAGGAGCTGTGGCAGCGGGCCGGCATTCCACCATCCGTCCTGTCGCGTCTGGCCCGGGCCGACGCCTTCACATCGATGGGGCTGGACCGCCGCCAGGCCGCCTGGGCGGTAAGGGCGATGAGCGAGGCCGGGCCGCTTCCGCTCTTCGATTCAACCGGCGGCGATCAGGCCGTCCGTCCCGAACCCGCGCTGCCCTTGATGACCCCGGGGGAGCAGGTCGCAGCCGACTACCGGACCACGGGGCTGTCGCTCAAGCACCATCCCGTTGCGCTGCTGCGCCGCCGCCTGGACGAGAAGGGGATCGTGCCCGCGCACGCGCTGGAGGGGCTGTCCGACGGTGACCGGGCCGTCGTTGCAGGGATCGTGCTCACGCGGCAGCGTCCCGGGAAGGGGATCGTGATGTTCGTGACGCTGGAGGACGAGACCGGGACGGCCAACCTGGTCGTCTTCCCTTCCGTGTACGAGCGCCAGCGCCGCGAAACCCTGACCGCGCGGCTGATGGTCTGCCACGGCAAGGTGCAGAAGGTGGACGGCGTGATCCACGTGATCGCGGATCGGGTCGGTTCGCTTAATGACTGGCTGGACGAGCTGGGGCGGGGGGGGAGTGGCAGGGCGGCTACAGGGAACGTGCCGGGCGGAAGCATGCCTCGTGCGGACGTGCCAAGTGGGGGCGCCAGCGTGGCCGGGAGTGGTCACCCCCGGAAGTCGTTCGTGGGGCGGGGGCGGTTTTTTCACTGATGTCGCATCCAGGAAATCTGTCCCATCTGAACATGGGAGGGATCCCCGGCCGCCGTCATCTTACTCCGCCAGTGCCAGACTGGGTGGCCTCGCCACTCAGCTCCATACAGGCATTGACACGGGGAGCCAATTGCGACGAAGGTATGGATTGGAGACAGGATTGCCGACGGTCAGAGAAGCTATCCGGCTAGTCGAAAGGGATGGGTGGCGTTTGGTCCGAACTCGTGGGAGCCATCGTGTCTTCAAGCACCCGGTCAAGAAGGGGATCGTGGTTGTCGCAGGGAAACCCGGGATTGATCTGCCTCCAGGGACATGGAGCAGCATTCGCAAGCAAGCGGGCCTACAGTGAGGAACACCTGATGGAATACACCGTCGTAATCGAAAAAGGGGCAACCAGCTACGGCGCCTACGTGCCGGACTTGCCCGGATGTGTGGCCGCCGCGGAAACCCGGGAGGAAGTCTCGACTCTCATCCGCGAGGCGATTGATCTCTACATCGAAGAACTCAAGAAAGTTGGTCTCCCGATCCCGGAGCCCAGGTCGCCCGAACTGATCGGCCGGTAGCGGGCCTGCCCAACACCCGTTCCGCAATCCTGACAAACGGCTCAAGTTCAGGATCACGGGTCAGCGGCATTGAACTCGCACAGGGTGAACACATCCACCCCGAGCGCCCGTAGCCGAGCAGCTCCGGGCAGTTCGGGAAGATCGATCACGAAACCGGCGCCGACGACCTCCCCACCCATCCCGCGGATCAGTTCGATCGCGGCTGCCGCGCTGCCCCCGGTCGCAATAAGATCGTCGATCACGAGCACCCGAGTTCCAGTATCGATCGGCGCGACCCCCTGCATTTCCAGCCGTGCGCTCCCGTACTCCAGAGCATAGTCGACCCCCCGTACCTTACCCGGCAGCTTCCCCTGCTTGCGCACCGGGACGAAGCCAACGCCAAGCTCCTGGGCAACGGGCGCGCCGAAGATGAAGCCACGCGCCTCTATCCCCACCACGATGTCGGGCGCCACCTCACGACACCGGCTGGCCAGCGCCGCCGTCGCCATCCGAAAGCCCTCCGCGTCTTCCACCAACCCCATCACATCCCGGAACCTGATCCCCGGTATGGGAAAATCGGGGACGGCACGAATCAGGGACTTGATGCGGGTGGCCAGCTCTTCCGCTCTCGCACGAGTGCCCGGGTCAGGCGTTCCCGATTCCATCCGGCTTCCTTTCTTCAGGCCGACAGGTCCGACGGGTTTCCGTCGTTTGACCACTGGAAATACCACGCGGTATGCTGGCACACAACGCTACGGAAGAAGCACTTCGCACCGAACCCGGGAATCCATCGACATGACGACGCTTCCGGCCGCTCTCGCGGCCCTCACTTTCGCTGTGTGGGCCGCAATCGGGTTCATCGCCGCCTACAGCGCATCCCGGATCCCCCGCCTCGACGAAGTGGGCGCGCCTCGCCCCGACGACCCCCGCCAGGAACGAGGAAGGATCCGTCGAACGGGCGCTCCGGTCACTGCTCGCGCTCCGCTATGACGACTACGAAGTGGTCTTCGTCAACGACCGCTCCGACGATCGTACCGGCGAGATCGCCGAACGTTTGAGCGCCGGTGACGAACGGCTCAGAGTGCTTCATGTGAAGGAGCTTCCCCCGGGGTGGTTCGGCAAGAACCATGCGGCCCAGCGGGGAGCCGAAGCGGCCAGGGGCGACGTCCTGCTGTTCACCGATGGCGACGTCACCTTCACGCCGGATGCCGCGGCATATGGCGTGCGCTATCTCGTCCGCGAACGACTCGATCATCTGAGCGCGTCGCCTCGTCTGACCGTCAACGGCACGCTGTTCCAGTCCTGCCTGATCGCGTTCCATCTCTTCCTGAGCGCCAGGCAGCGCCTCTGGAAGGTGCGCGACCCCCGCAGCAGGGCGTTCTTCGGGGTCGGCTCCTGTACGTTCATGCGCGCCGACTCCTACCACGCCATCGGAGGGCACGAACGGGTCGCGCTCCGGCCCGACGAGGAGCCGTGACCGTGTCACGGGACGAGTCCTATTCCCGGTGGAGCGCCCTTCCGTTCCCGCTGGCGACGCTGATCATGGCCTACATACTGTGGCGATCGACGATTCTGACCATGGTGCGAGGGATCGTCTGGGGTGGGCCGCCGGTTCCGTTGGCCGAGTTGCGGAAGGCTCGCGTGCGGGGCAGTCAGCGATAGGCCTGACCGACCACACAATCGGGGGTTTCGCCGCGCACCCACGCGGCCAGCATCTGCCACTCGGAGTCTTCCGTCGACGCCCAGCGCCGGGGACCGTATCCGCCAGAAGGAAGGGTTCGGAGCGCGTGGTATCCTCCCCGAAATGGAGGCGGAAACGAGCCGTTCTGGCAGCCGATCCGGAGCGTCACGATCATCGAGTGCGAAGCGGTGACTTGAAGGCGGTTTTCGACGCGCCCGATGCCGATCCAGAGGCGCACATGTGACATCGGAGTCGATGTGCAGGAAAATCGTGTGCAGGAAAACGCGTTTCGGACGTGCACGGCACGGATTCCGCAAGTTGCTGAACGGCTTGGGGTTGCGCCACGGCCGTCGGAGCGGCGATGCCGATCCGGGCCTCAAGGCCGTGGACGGAGCGACCCCCCATCTCGGCATGCCTCGATCGGCATCGAGGCAGGGTGGGATGTGCACGCCCATCCCACCCTGCCTCGGGGTCGCTCCCAGCCAGCGATCCTTGCAGGAAGGCAGTCGGGCACCCGGGACGGCCGCGTCCCAAGCCTAAAGGCGTCTGCTGCGGCCAACGCCATCGGGGAACGGCTTCACCTCGACGCGACCGGTGCGGACGTGACGCCGGGGGTCGCCCTGCAAGTTATCATAATGAAGCGGCAGGACTTGGCCGCACTTCGCGCGAGGAGAAGATGATGACCAAAGCCGACCTCGTTGAGCAGGCCGCCGACGCGCTCGGACCGCGAGTGACCACGAAGGATGGCGGGGCTGGTTGTCGACGCCTTCCCGCCGTGAAGGACGCGCTGGCGCCGTGGCGACCACATCGAGATCCGGGGCTTCGGCACCTTCAAGGTGCGGCACCGCAAGGCCCGCACGGGCCGCAATCCCAGGACCGGAGAGGCGGTCGAGGTTCCGCCCCGCGATGTGCCGGTCTTCAAGCCTTCGAGGCACCTTCGCAGTCGGGTGGACCGAGGCGTCGGCGTGTCCGGGGCGGATGCGCCCTTGGCGGCCGTTCACGAGCCATAGTCCGGCCGTCGGGACCGTCCACGCCCACGTGCACGCCGTCGCCCGGCGTATCAGCGCCGACAGGGGGGGCACGCCGGCCGCCGCGGCCTTGGCCCGCCAGATCCGACAGCGTCAAGCGTGCGGAGCGCGCCTTGGCGTGCCACTCGGCACGCTCCGCGTTCACCCAAACGGTGCGTCCAGCGCTCACGGCGCGCCGTTGCCGTTGTGGGGGTCAGAGGGGGCACGGCCCCCCGCCAGGCCCCTCCGGGGGACACGCGGAGTGTGGCCACGGGGGGTATGCTGGCTTAGCCACATAAGCGTGGCTCAAGCCAGGCCTGCGGACGCCCGCGAAACGCTACACTGCGGCGCCCCGGGGGGTCGCAGTGTAGCGTTTCGGCCGGCCATCGCTACCTCAGCGGGATCTCCAGGCCGGCCCTGAGAACGCGGTGGCCGGGCCAGATGCCATGCGAGCAGCAGTGGGAATCGGGCACGAGGCCATAGACGAACGCCGCCTCCACGCCGATCCATCGGTCTTCTTCCCTCCAGGCCACGCCGATCATCGCCCCGACATCCACATATGTACCGTCGTAGCTTGCGTAGCTTGGTGCAGGGCCAATGACGATGTAGGCTTCTTCGGTGATTCTGCGCTTGTAGAGCATGGGCACCTCGACCGAGTGTATCCGGAACCCGCCCGACCCCTTCTGGACGTAGAAGATGCCGGTACGCAGGTTGTCGCGCACATCGAGCGAGACGCCGCCATAGCCGCCGGCCATCGTGTTATCCCAATTGCCGTGCTGAGTCGCGAAGGTGGGCCCGACGTGCAGCCGCACCCGTTGCGCGGACACGGGTGCGGCTGCGAGGACCGCCATGAGAACCGCCAATGGCGGGCGCATGGTCACCCGACGTTCTTGGTCCAGGTGGACCGGATGTCGTCGGCATCCCATGACGATGGTCTGGTGGACTGTGGGTTCCGCGGCGCACTGAGGCCCTGGAAGCGGATCCGGTGAACGGTCGTGTCGATGATGGTCAGGGTGCGCGCGCCGATCATCCCCGCCGCAATGTGCCGCCCGTCGGGCGACATGAACACGTTGTGCACCGTCCCCAGCGTCGGGATCGACTTCACGACCTCACCCTGCTCGAGATCCACGACATCGACGCAGCTGCAACCCTCGATGATCGCGACGTACACCTTCCGGCCATCGTTGCTGATCGCGACGTTGTGCGGCCGTCCGGAGAGCGGGATTCGGTCCGCGACCCTCATGACGTCCGTCGGCACGATCTCCAGCGTGCGGTGGATCTCGTTGCTGAAGTAGAGGGCGCTGCCGTCCGGCGCCGCCGCGACCCCGTGCGCCTTCGGGATCCCCTTGATGACCTGCACGACCTGGTTCGTGACCGGGTCGATGATGTGCACGTTATCGCCAGCCGAATTCGTCTGGACAATCCGCACCGTGCCCGACTGCGCCGCGACAGGGGCGACAGCCGCAAGCGACAACGAGAGAGTCAGAGCGAGCAAGCCCGGGACGACTATTCCGAGGGCCAGGTGAGCATCGGGCGGCAACAGGCGTTCCATCGCAATCTCCAGAGTCCGCGACAATCTGACGCCAACGTACGCCCTGGTGCCCTCGGCGGTCCATACCTCGCCGGCCGTGAAGACGCCGCCGCCGCGCACATACCCTGACGTTACGTTAGGGTTGCGAAACCGCGCTAGCGCCCCACCTCCGCCAGCGCCTCGATCACAACATCGGCCAGCTTCGGCAGGTGGCGGCCCATCTGCGATTCGTCGGAGTTGACCTGAATCGCGACGGCAACGCCGTGGTCGTTGTAGTACGTCACCAGCGAATTGTACCCCGGAAAGAAGCCGCCGTGGCCGTAGGTCAACCCGTGTTCGCTCTCGTCGACAAAAACCCCGAGGCCGTATCCCAGATGCGGGTTCGTGCTGTCGGTCGGAAAGCCGATATCGAACAACTGGGGTAGGTCGTCCCCCGCGATGGCTTCGCCCTCGTAGAGCAGCTTCGCCCAGCGCACCAGCGCCTGAGGATTGTTGACGAGGCCGCCCCCTGTCCACTCCTGGAGGGGGTGGATCACCATCTGGCCATCAGCCACGACCTCCAGCGGAACGCCGAATAGCTCGGAGCTGGCGTGCGCATACCCCTGAGCCAGTCCGGGCAGATCGCGCCGATCGGCCGGCAGGGTCAGATCGAGCTCGAACGGATCCAGGAAGAACTCGTCGAGCAACTCGTAGTACCCACGACCCGTCGCCTCCTCGATGGCCAGGCCCGCGAGGGTGTAGTGGACATCGCTGTAGTGGTATCCCTGGCCGGCGGGGAACAGCGGCTCATTGTCCAGCACCGCTTCCGCAATGAACTGTTCCGGGGTCATGTAGCCATCGGGATCACTGAACACCTCACCCAGTCCCGACGCGAAGTCGGGGTCCTCGAAGTACGGCTGAATCATGCCCGCCGTGTGATTCAACAGGTTGCGCACGGTCAGGTCCGTGTGGTTGGGGACCCGCGAGAACCACTCCTCGTCGCCGAGCCAGGTCGAGACCGGCGCGTCGAGGTCCATTTCTCCGTTCATCGCCAGCTGCAGGGCGACAGCCGCAACATACGTTTTCCCGATGCTGCCCGAGCCCATGCGCAGGTCCGGGGTCATCGGGATGTCGTCGTCCATGTCCGACTCGCCGGTCGCGAAGCCGAACACCCGTCCGTCCGGCAGAATGAATGCCGCGGTCGCCCCGGGGAAGTTCTCGTCGGTGTCCTGGGCCTGCGTCCAGGCCGCATCAAGCTCGGCTTGAAAGCGCTCGAGGAGTGCCGCGGTCGCCTCCGGAGACAGTGAGCCCTCGGGCTCGGACGCAAGATCCAACAAGCGGCTCGCCCCGTCCGGCACGATCGGCAACAGCACATGCGACGGATACTCCGGCGAATGGTGCACCGCGTTGTGCGCCACCACCCACTCCGTCTCGTCGTAGTTGTTGCCGCCGGTGTTCAGGTTGCGGTCGAAGCGCGGGAAGTTGGACGACGACACCTCCAGGCGGATGCGGTGACCCGCCGGGAAGTAGTTGCTCGTCGCGTCGAGGGCGACTGTGATTTCATAGACCTCGCCCTCCTCCATCAACACTTTCCGGTCGAAGCCCTGCCGATACCGCACGCGCAGGACCCCCTCCTGCAGGAAGAAAGCCGTGCCGCCGGGGTGGACGTCGACCAGCTTCGCGGTAAAGTCGGTGTCGCGAGCGTCCGACGAAACGAAAAGCGTGGCCGTGATGGGGCCAGTCACCTCCACGCCGGCTACGAGGGGTGGGGTCGTGTAGACGAGCACGTCGTCTCGCTGTTCGACGGGACGCTGATCATAAAACCCCTCTTCCATCCCGTAGGAGCCGGACATGGAGGGCACCGGTGAATCGGGATCGTAGGTGAATCGGTCGACCACCCCGGCCTGCGGCGCTTCCGTAGTGAGCACGCCGTCGCCGTTCAGGCTGTTCGCCCGCCCGCCGCTCGAGAGATGGTACTTCGTGAACTCGGTGCCGGGGATCGGCCACTCGTCGGCGGCACGCCACTCGTTCTTCCCCATCAGGTAGTACTGCACATGCGGCATGTCGGTGACGCCGTTGTCCTCGCCCTTGAGCCAGTGGTCGTACCACCGCACGTACAGCGTCCAGAAATCGTAGCGGGCATCGCCCAGGTCGCGCTCGCCGATCACGGTGGGCGCGCGCATGCGCTCGGAGGCACAGTGCGGCGTCGGAGAGATGACGACGAACTGGTTTTCGCGGGCGGTGCTCGATACGGCGTTCTCCTGGAAGTAGTTGAACTGCCACAGCGTCTCGTTCACCCCGAAGTCGTGCCACGAATTGATGAGGAGGGAGGGGACGTCGATCTGCTCGTGGCCCTTGTAGTAGGGGAACTGGTCCCACCAGGGGTCGGCGAGACCGTAGGAAACGATCGATTCCCAGTCGGTATGGGGCCGGTTCGCCTTCTGCATCATGTCGATGAGGGGGAGCGTGGAGATGATCTCGCTCAGGTCGACCTCCGGCGCGTTCACGGGACCCGGCGAGTAGTGGTGCGCGATCCGGCGGAACTCCTCGTCGGAGAGGTGGGAAGGCGGTCGCAGGTAGACTTTTGACCCGTTCCCGACCATCCACCCCGCCGCGGCCGCCAGGTGGAACGCCCCGCCGTTGTAGGTCCCGAAATACCGGTAGATGTTGTCGGCCGGACCGACGATGCTGCCCGAGGCCTGCGGAATCATGGCGGCCAGGCTCGGCGGTCGGGCAGGTGCCATCCACACTTGCGCGTCTCCCAGGTCGGAGCAGCCGTAGGTCCCCACCTTTCCGTTGGACCAGGACTGGTCGGCCAGCCACTCGACGGCATCGTAGCCGTCGACATCCTCCTTGACGGCGAGCGAATAGACACCTTCCGACTCGAAGCGGCCTCGCTTGTCCTGCACCGCGACGGCATACCCCTGTCCTACGAAGAGTCGGACCATTTCTCCGAGATAGCCGGCCCGAAAGGCCCCTTTGTCGTACGGCGTCCGGATGAGGATCACCGGCAGCGGTTCGGGGGCGCCGATGGGAAAGTACAGATCGGTGGACAGGCGAACGCCGTCGCGCATCGGCACCCGCGCCGCCTGCTCGACGCGCATGTCGTAGCGCGCCTCGGGCATCGGGTAGGGGGCGCCATCGGAGCCGGACGGCGTGCAGCTCGACAGCGCGATACAACTCGCGATACCGACCAAGAGGGTGGTGGAGCGCATCATGATGGGGCCTCCCATGTCAGAGTAGCGTCTAGAACCGCCCCGCCGAGAACGCCTCCAGCCCCACCCCAGCCTCCCCCTCCACCATCAGCCCGGCAAGCGCCCACCCGCTGCTGGGCGCCAGCGTCACACCCAGCATCTGGTGGCCCGTATTCACGTACACGTTCTCACGCGACGGCAGCTTCCCGATCACGGGCAGACTGTCCGGCACGACGGGGCGCATCCCCACCCACTCCCGGCCTCCCTCCCTCGCCTCCGGGATGTCCACCTCGCGGCTCACAAGGCGGCGGAGCGACCGGATGCGCGCTACATCCATCCGGCGGTTGATCCCTGACAACTCCATTGTCCCGGCGAAGCGCAGGGCACCCTTGAAGGGGGTCAGCCCGATCTTGGCGCCGCCCAGGTAGAGCGGCCGGCGCAACTGGTTCGTGGGCTGCTCGATCGTGACCGAGTAGCCCTTCCCGGCGGTCAGGGGGATGCGCCACCCCGCCATGCGCGTCAGGGCCCCGGTGTCGGCACCCGCGGCCAGCACCACGGCATCGACCTCGAGGTCGCCCTGCGAGGTCGCGATCGCGGTCACGCGCCGTCCTTCGCTCCTCAACCCGGTAACGAGAGCGCCCTCGTGGATCTCGGCCCCGCCCGCGCGCAGCGCCTCCCCCAGCCCCGCCGTCAGCGACTCGGGCCGCACATGACGTTCCGCGCCCACCAGGAGCCCGAACCTGAATCCCGGGCGCAGCATGGGCTCGTGCTGATACAGTTCGGCTTCGTCCAATTCGCGGCAGGAAGCTGCCCCGGCCGCGGCCACCAGTTTGACCTCTTTCTGCGCCGCGACCGCCTTGTCGGAGTCGTGGAAGGCCATCAGCACACCCGACTGGGAGATCTCGAACTTCACACCGTCCCCGGCGAGCTCGTCGTAGCGGTCCATTGTGAACGCGTTGAGCGCGGCCAGCGCAGCGATGCCGCGTTTCTGATCGGCGTGGTTGCAGAAGGAACGGAACCGCATCAGCCATGGAGCCAGCATGGGCAACGCGCTGGGTCTGATGTACAGCGGGCTGTCGGGCAGCAGCATCCAGCTGAGCGATTTCAGCGTGAGGCCGGGCGCGGGCAGCGGGCTCGATATCGACGGGCAGACCCACCCCGCGTTGCCATGCGAGCAGCCTGCGCCCAGGGTCCCGGACTCCACGATGACGGGGTCCGCGCCCATCTTCTTCAGGTACCAGGCCGTCGAAAGACCGATGACCCCGCCACCGACGACCCCGACGCGCATCAGGAGGGCCCGATCCGGAGCGTCTTCACTCCGTGCACCGGCCCAACCGCGCCAACCGCGCCATCCGCACCATCCGCCATCAGCCGCCCGGCCTGTACCCCGGCCCCCGCACGATCCGTCCCGGCTTCGCCCCCGTGTGCTCCCCCCCGCTCAGCACCCGCACCCCGTTCACGAACACCTCTTCGACGCCGACCGAAAGCTGATGCGGATCCTCGAAGGTGGCCCTGTCCCCGACCGTAGCCGGATCGAAGACCACCACGTCCGCGTACATCCCCGGCTTGAGCACGCCCCGGTCGTGGATCGACAGCCGCGTCGCGACGGCAGAGGACATCTTGCGCACCGCGTCCTCCAGCGTGATGACCCCCTCGTCCCGCACGTACTTGCCCAGAATGCGCGGGTAGGTGCCGTACGAACGGGGGTGCACCATTCCGGTCACGCTGTCCGGATCGAAGCCGGAAGCGTCGGTGCCGATCTTGATCCACGGCTGCTGCAGCTGCAGCGCGACGTTTTCCTCGGCCATCATGAAAATGACCATGCCGGCGTGCCCGGACGTCATGAGGGTGAGCTCCATAGCCGCTTCCACCCAGTCCACCCCCATCTCGGCCGCGACTTCGGACAAGCGCAGGCCAACGTAGCCTTCCGCGCCGGTAGACTCGCTGTCCGGCCCCGCTTCTCCGACCGTGGTGATCAGCACGCCTTCGGGGGTGGACAGCGTCCCGAAGTTCTCCCATTCCGGGCCGTCGGCCAAAACTTCTGCGTGGATGCGCAGCCGCATGTCGGGATCGGACAGGTTGTCGAGGAGCCGACCGTCTTCGGACGCCCAGGGTGGGAATAGCGCCGAAATCCCCGTCCCGCCGGCCGTGTACGG
This sequence comes from Longimicrobiales bacterium, assembly GCA_965206455.1. Lineage (GTDB taxonomy): Bacteria > Gemmatimonadota > Gemmatimonadetes > Longimicrobiales > Gaopeijiaceae > Bin94. Next base: position 626,585 of record CBDBJS010000001.1, read on the forward strand.
ATACATGTTGGCTTGTACATCCACCCCGGTTGCGCGCGCCGAGTCGATCTTGTCAATAGCCAGACGGGACTTGTAATGGTTGCGCACGCCCGCCGCCTTCAGGTGATAGATCTCGACCGGGACACCCGCCCGTTCGCCGATCTCGATCGCCTCGTCGATCGCCTCCAGGAAGCGGTCCGCCTCGGAGCGCATGTGCGTGATGTACACGCCGCCGTACGGCGCGCTCGCCGCAACCACCTCCACCAGCTCATCCGTCCCCGCAAAGTTGCCCGGCGGGTAGATCAGCGCGCTGGCCACGCCGAGGGCCCCGTCTTCCATCGCCCACCGCGTCACCGCGCGCATGGTGTCGAGCTGGGCTGCGCTGGCGTCCCCCCCCGCCTCGCCCATCGCGTAGACACGCACCGTGGTCGCGCCCACGAACGACCCGAAGTTCGGCGATCCCCCGTTGTCCGCCATCGCGTTCAGCCAGCGGTCGAAGCCACGCGGTCCGGAAAAGTCGTGCCTGGCACCCTGGGCCTCGGGATCCACCAGCCCCGCGCCCGCATCCGTGTTCGCGTTGGCGGGCGCATTCGTCCACCCCTCGCCCATGATCTCGGTCGTGATCCCCTGCGTGATCCTCCCCAGCAGGCGTCCGTCGCCGGTCAGCAGCGGCCCGCGCGCATGCGACTGGATGTCGATGAAGCCCGGCGATACCACCTTGCCCGTGGCGTCGACGCGCAGCCCGGCCCCGGTTTCGGCCAGCCCGCCCGCTCGCGTGATCGCCGCGATCCGGTCCCCGCGGATGCCCACATCGCCGTAGAACCAACCGGCCCCCGTGCCGTCCACCACGCGCCCGTTTTCGATGACCACGTCCATGGGGCCGGCGGCGGCCATCCCGCCCCCGGCGCCCGTATTTCCGCCATCCCCGCAGGCGCCCAGCACGGCCATCATGCCAAGCGCGACGCCAGCAACCAGCGCCCGGCCGTTCCCTCTCATCCTCATTTCCATCATTCAGTTCTCTCTCTCGTACACCAGACGTCCGCCCACGTACACGCGGCTCGCCCAGGTGCGAATGCTCAGCGGGTCGCCGTCGAAGACGACCACGTCCGCGTCCTTCCCCGCCTCCAAACTCCCCAGCCGGTCCGACACCCCGAGCACCTCGGCCGGACTCAGGGTGAGTGCCCGCAGGACATCGGCCCGGCTCATCCCGTGCCCCAGGGCGATCGACGCATCGATCAGGAGCCATTGGCCGGCAACCCCCGCGCCGAAGCTCCCGAAGCTCCGCGAAAAGCTCGCGAACGAAATGTGCACCCCCGCCTCGTTGAGCCACACCGCGTTGCGTTCGTCGACCCCTCCGTAGTCGCCGGGGTCCGGGATCTCTTCGCCGGATATGTAGGGATGGGACAGCGGACCCAGCACAACGGGAATCCCCCGGTCGGCCAGCTCGTCCCTCATCTGATGCGCGCCCGCACCCCCGTCAATGACCAGTTCGAAGCCGAACTCCTCGGCGAGCTCGATCGCCACCCGGATGTCGCGTGACGCGTTGGCCTGCACGCGCGCGGGAATCTCGCCCCTGAGCAGCCGCCCGAGCGCCTCCATGCCGAGGTTGCGGGGTGCCGCGTTCGATGCGCCGGCACCCGCGTCACCCGTTCCCGCGCCCTCGCCGCCCGACCCGCCGGCTCCGCTCTCCACCCACTCCTGGGCCTTCACCAACAGCTCCCGCAGCTGGGACACCACCGCCATCCGCGTCGCAGGGGACCGCGACATGTCCCGATAGGTCGACGCCGGACGCCCGCCGAGCGTGATGTCGATGGCCGCGGGCTCCCGCACGATCAGATCGCCAAAGCGTTCGCCGGCCGACTTGACCACCGCTCCCTGTCCCCCCAGGACGGTTGCGTCGCCCGGTCCGATGTACATGGCCGTGACGCCCCCCTGCAGCAGCTCGCGCACCCGAATCTCGCCGGCAGCCCCCGCCCCGAAGGCGCCGAAGGGAGCAAACGCCTCGATGATCCGCAACTCAGGCGTGAGCGGCACCGGCACCTCGTTCATGTCTTCGCCCGCGACGCCGTAGTAGCTCATGGCGTCGATGATCCCCGGCATCACCACGCTCCCCGTGACGTCCACGACCTCCGCCCCCGCGGGGATCGCAACGTCCGCGCCCACCGCGGCGATCCTGCCGTCCACGATCAGCACCGTCCCTCCCTCGACAGGCTCCGAGGAGATGGGCAAGACAAGCCCCCCGGTGAGGGCGACGGTCTGTGCCTGGACCTCTGCCCCGGCGACGCAGATCGCGACCGCCCCGAGCACGGCCCCCTTCATCGCCCCGATCATGGCCCCTCTCCTTCCCGGTCGTACGCCAGCCGCCCATCCACATACACCCGCGTCACCAGGCTGCTCACCTCGTACCACGTCCCGCTCAGCACCACGATGTCCGCGTCCTTCCCCACCTCCAGGCTTCCCACCCGGTCCTCCACCCCCGCGATCGCTGCCGGGTTGATCGTCACCGCCTCGAGCGCCTGCTGCTCGGTCATCCCGTAGCGGATGCCCAGCCCGGCGTTGCCCCTCTGCCACTTCGAACCGACCACCGGGTCGTCCGTGTGGAAGGCGAAGCGCACGCCCTTCTCGTTCATCACCGTGCCCGTCGCCATGACCTCGTCGGACAGCGCGACGCGCGTGAAGAGCGGCAGCCCCACCACGTCGATCCCGGCCTCGGCGATGTCGTCGGCGACCTTGTAGGCCTCCGTCGAGTGGTGGATCGTCAGCCCGAAGTCGAACTCCTGCGACAGGCGGATGATCGAGAGGATGTCGTGCGCGTTGTGAACGTGCGAGCGGATCCGGTCCTCGCCGTTCAGGACGCGGACCAGCGCTTCCATGGCCAGGTCGCGCGCCGGGGCCGGACCTTCGCGGCCGCCCTCTTCCCACGCCACCCACTTCGCCTGGTACTCCTGCGCCTCGATGAACTTGGCGCGCAGCAGCGCGGTGACCGCCATGCTGGTCGTCGGCGACTGGTCGGGCCGCTTCCGTCCCATCGCGATCTTGAGCCCGCCGCGCTCCTTCACGACCCGTTCGTCTATTGACTCGCCCCAGGTCTTGATCACGATGGCCTGACCACTCGAGACCTCGCCACTCCCCGGCCCGGTCACGACCGTGGTGACCCCACCCTCGACCGCGTCCTTCCAGAAGGCATCGTCGGGCGAAAGCACGTCGCGGATGCGGTGCTGCGGCCCGAACCGGGTCGGGAACTCGTTGAGGTCGCGCGAATCGGCGCCGATGTGGGAATGGTTGTCCAGCATGCCGGGCATGATCACCATGCCGCTCAGGTCGACCACTTCGGCATCGCCGGGCGGGGAGATGTTCGCGCCCAGCGCCGTGATCACGCCGTCCCGGAAGACGATCGTGCCGCTCTCGATGGCGGCCCCCGCGGCCGTGTGGATCCGGGCCCCGACGAGCGCGACAGGCTGGTCCTGGGGGGCGGCGATGGCGGCTGCTGCTGCGGGGGCGGCGATGGCCGTAGCGGCGGTCATGGCCGCGTCGGCGGGGACAGCCAGCGCCAACGCGGCCAGCGCGGCGGTTGCCGGCGCGACGGGACCACCGAGCGCCCCGACCGTGGAGTTCAAGCCTCGCCGCATTCCCCTGCGCGCTCCATGTGTCAACTCTGCTTTACATTGTGTCAACTCTGCTTTACATTGTGTCAACTCTGCTTTACATTGTGTAAATCGCACTTTACATCCTTGCTGTTGAGGATGAGCCAGGCGGCGGGCAGGGAAGCCCACCCCGCCATTCCATCGCCCCGCTCACACCGTCCATATGTCCCCCAGCGCCCGCTGGAAGTTCTCGCCCAGAATCCCCCGGATGTGCTCGTCGGTGTATCCGCGCCGGATCAGCGCCTCGGTCAGGTCGAACATGCGATGTAGTCCTCGATTGTGGTCGGCTCCCTGTCCTTCACGAACATGCGCACGCCCGTGATGCCCATCACCCCACCGGTCGCGGCCATTGCGCGGATGGCTTCGTCGGTCTTGGTGCGGGGGTGGCCGCCAGACCGGCACGGCATCCGGTTTCGGAGTGACCAAACGAGCTCTTTTCTTCATTCAAACCTCTCATGCACCGTGCGCGCGTTTCGGGGCAGAATCTCCACTGCGGCGTAGCGGGCCGCCCGAATGAGAGCACGGTCGAGTGTAGCGAGGGGCTTCCCGCGCCGCATGGCCAATTCGAGGTATGCCGCGTCATGGGTGCTCAACGTCCACTCACGCGCCAACATCAGCGTTTCGCGTGGCGCACGCTCGTCGGTCTCGGTGTCGGTGACGATCGCCAGCCTCCTCAGAAGCTGGAGATACGTTGCAACTCTCGCAGTACTGATTCGCTTCCGCCGCTCGGCGCGCACGAGGACATTGCCGATCTCAAGGTGCCAGATGCCGGGAACGACGGCGCCTTCCTCCTTCAATTGGTCCAGCAGCGCGTCCGTCTCCGGCGTCGCTTCGTCATCGAACAGCCAACTTGCGGCGACCGAACAGTCCAGGACGAATCCGCTCACGGGCGTCCCTCGTCGCGTAGCTCCTTCCAACTCACGTCGCCAAGCGTGACTCCCTTGCGCAGCGCACGCAGCTCCCGGATCGCTTCCGCGACGTCGGATCTGTCCGCCTCTTCGGCTGGAACGAGCCGGGCCACCGGCACGCCGCGCCTCGTGATCAGCACTTCCTCCCCCTCCGCTACCCTGTTCAACAATGAAGAGAGGTGCGTCTTCGCCTCGAACGCGCCCACTGTGGTCATGTCGGTCCTTCCTTTCGTCCGCTGCCGGGCCAAATCCCTCCTGTCTTTGTAAACTAGTTGATAAAACTAGTATACACTATGACGCCCGCCCCCGGTACCGATCGAACCACCCCACGATGTACATGATCTTCTGCATGAAGTGGCTCGGGCGCACCCGGATTCCGTGCGGTTCCCCCGGCACCTTCACCAGCACCGCCTCCACGCCCTTCAGCTTGAGCGCCTGGTAGTACTGGTCCGACTCCGACATGGGGGTGCGGTAGTCCTCGACACCGGTCATGACCATCGTCGGCGTGGTCACATTGCCGACCAGCGAGATGGACGAACGCGACATGTAGTGTTCGGGATCCTCCCACGGCATGGCCCGGAACCAGTACTTGGCAACGGTGACCGGGATGTCCGAGCTGACCGCGAAGCTGTACCAGTTGATCACGGGGTAGAGCACCGCCGCCGCCTTGTAGCGGTCGGTCTTGCCGATCGACCAGGACGACAGGACCCCGCCGCCGCTTCCGCCGGTGATGTAGAGCTGGTCCGGATCCACGTACCCGAGATCGATCACCGCGTCCACCCCCGAGTCCAGGTCGAAGAAGTCGTTCCCGGGGTAGGAATGGTGGATCAGGTTACCGAACTCCCCGCCGTACGATGTGCTGCCGCGCGGGTTGGTGTACAGCACGACGTACCCGGCCGAGGCCATCGCCTGCTTCTCGATATCGAAGCGGTCGCCGTAGTTTGCGAAGGGTCCGCCGTGGATCTCGAGCGCCATCGGGTAGCGCCGGCCGGCGTCGAAGCCCGGCGGCTTGATGATCCAGCCCTGGATCTCGAGCCCGTCGTGGGAAGAGGGCCAGCGGATCTCCTCGACGTCGCCGAGCGTCTTGTGGGCCAGGACGTCGTCGTTCACCGCGGTCACGACCCGGACGTCCCTCCCGTCGCCCCCGAGCGCGACCTCGCTCAGCACCGAGGGGGTCGACACCGTGTAGGCGAACATTCCGCCGGGGCCCACCGAGAAGCTCCCGCCGCCGTACGCCGAACCCGTCCCGCCCATGTTCCCGGCCACGACGTGCACCTCGTCGCTGCCGGGTTCCACGTAGGCGATCTTCGTGTTGCCATGGTCGGAGTACGAGAAGTACAGCCGCTCCGAGTCCGGCGCCCACGCCAGGCCCCCCACGGTGCGGTCAAGGTTAGCGGCCACGGCCCGAGCGTCCGATCCGTCGCGGTTGGCCATCATCAGCCCGGTGACCTGGTAGCCCTGATAGCGGTCGTCGAAGCCGGTGTACGCGATCCAGCGGCCGTCGGGGGAGACCGCCACGCCGCCATCGGGTCCCTTGCGGTCCGTCAGGGCACGGATCCCGCCATCGAGGGAGACTTCGTAGACCTCCGTGTTGCGGTTTTCCAGCTCCCAGTCGGGGTGACGGTTCGCCGTGATCAGCACCGAAGCGCCGTCGGCCGACCACACCGGTTGGCCCCTGCCCGACCGTCCCACGTACCCGCCGTGATGGAAGTCGCCGCTGGTGATCTGCCGCGGCGTCCCCCCTTGAGAAGGCACCACGAACAGGTGGGTGAAGCCGTGCTCCAGATCGCCCGTTCCGTCGAAGCGGTGGACCAGCTCGTGGATCACCCGGGCGGGCTCGGCCCACTCCGCGCCTTCGGGCGGCTCGGGCATGGAGATGAGCGCCATCCCCGCCGAGGGCACGAAGGACGAGAAGGCGATGTGGTTGCCGTCCGGAGACCACGCGGGCACCCGCGGCTCCTCGACCAGGTCGGTGACCCTCTGCGTCTGCCCGGTGTCCATCCAGCGGACGTGGATCTGGGGCGGCGCGCCCTCCCCGAAGTCCCCCGCGTCCGACAGGTAGAGGAGGCGCGTGCCATCCGCCGACCACCGGGGCCAGCTGTCGTCATGCTTGCCCGAGGTCAGGGGTCGCAACCCTCCGCCGTCCCCGTTCATGATCCACAGGTTCGAGTAGTTGCGGTCGGTCTGCGCGTCGGACCACTGCCGCACGAAGACGACCCGCGATCCGTCGGGCGATACCTGCGGGTCGCTCACGAATTCCAGGTCGAAGACATCGACGGCGGTGAGGACATCGAGCGCCTGCTGGGCGCCGCCAGACCATGGGGATGCGAGCAGAGCGGCAGCGATCAGTACAGGCGCCGCGGCCCGGAGGCAGCGAGCGGAGGTGCGCCCCGGCGGGGTCGCGACGGTCGGCATGCGGTTCATGGAAGACAAAGCTCCTTGGAGAAAGGGTGGGACCGGAGCCCCCCCCGGGCAGTCCGAGGGCTGTCAGGGGTTGGCGGTCCGGGAGACAACGTACCTGGCATGTTCCCGTCCGGAGACGAAGCCGGTAATGTCGTACGGGCCGTCCAGGAGACGGGTGAGGGCGCGTCGGGTCGACAGGCGCCACCTGAAGGCTTCCTCGAACGAGCGCGCTTCGATCGCCTCGATGTCGCTCGGGATCAGCACCTCTACGACGTCGGCGTCCGCGGGCACCCGGTCGTTGTCCCCGGGAACCCCGATCACCGGGCGGGATTCACTGGAGCCGTCCACGCCCGCCTTTCGATCGGTCCGGGCCCGTGGTCCACAACTGCCGAGAAGATCCCACCTGGCGATGAATCTGTCGGTCCCGAGCTGATGGAGATCGCTGTCCGATGTCCCGTACATATCGGGCACGTACCCGGTGATCCTGGCGCCCAGGTGGTTGAGGTTGAGGTGCGCGTTGCGGGCCACGAGGGGATCGAAGGTCCAGTACATGGTGTTCACCCGGTGGACCAGCAATTGCTCCTTCTGGAACCGCTTGAGCCGTCTCCCGATCCCCATGTTCCGCGCATCGGACCGGACGGCGAGCATGTGGGACCAGTGTGCCAATTCGCCGCCACGGATACCGGTCACCCCGAAGACGATGCCAAGGAGATCTCCGCGGGGACCGAACGCACCGGTGCAGATGCCGCCCATCTTGACCGTGATCTGCATCATGCTCACGGGCACGACTTCGGAGAAGCCGTAGCCCCACGTCTGACGCTGAAGGTCGACACAGGCGGCAAACTCCTCGTGCGTCCTGACCGCACGGATCTCGATCTCCGCGGGATCCGGGAGGGTCGCAACGCCCGCTGAACCGGGAACGGTGGCCATGGCGCTCCGAGTGTCGGTAGAATCGTCGGGAATCAACGAGTCATCCTATCGCCCGAATTCGCATACGGCAAGGTATGCAGAGTTTGCGACAAAACTGCAGTACACTGTCGGGGTTATTATAATTCACGACAATTATCGAAACGCGGGCTGCCGTACACGCGGTGACCGCGAGGATGGAGAGACATGCCCAAAGCGAGACAAACCGCGAGCGACCGCGGGACCCAGGCGTACAACCACCTCCGGGAACTGATCGTTCGCGGGCGGCTGGCCCCGGGCTCGCGGCTGATCGAAACGGAAGTCGCCGAGCGCCTGGGCCTCAGCCGCACGCCGGTGCGGAGCGCGCTCCAGCGACTCATGCAGGAAGGGTACATCGCGGCGCCCCCGAAAGGCCGTCAGAGCCGCCCCTTCGTCGCGCCTCTCACCCAGGACGACGCCGTCGAGCTCTTCTACATCGTCGCCGAGATGGAAGGCCTGGCCGCATGGGGAGCCGCCGGGGGAGAAGACCGGCAGGCCATTGTCGACGACTTGAACGAAATCAACGCCGAACTGCTGGCCGAGGCGTCCACGACCAAGCCTTCGCGGGAACGGATCTTCCAGCTCGACACCCGGTTTCACCGCCGCTACGTCGAGGGCGGCGCCGGGCCCAGACTCATGGCTCTCCACGACGCGATCAAGCCACAGGCCGAGCGCTACACGCGCCTCTACATCGACGCCTTGCTCGACCAGCTCGCCGTCTCCGTCGAGGAACACCAGATCATCATCGACGCGATCGAGGCCGGCGACGCCGATCTGGCCCAGTCGTCCGTGCAGACCAACTGGCGCAATGCCGCGGAACGGTTGAGCGGCGTGATCGCCCGCGCCGGGGAACTCGGAAGCTGGTGAGAAGAGCCAATCGCTCCCGTTTCGGCCGAGCCTCGGTCGCCGCCACGATCCTCGCCCTCCTGGCCCTCCTCGCCCTCCTGGCCCCGGTCGCCGGTGCCGCCCAGCAGCGGCTCTCCGGGCTGGAGGACACCGTGCGCGACATGATGCGGGACTGGGATGTTCCCGGCGTCGCGGTCGCGGTGATTCAGGGCGACGAGATCACCTTTGCGGGCGGCTTCGGCGTCAAGCAGATCGGGGGGACGGATCCGGTCGACGAGCACTCGATCTTTGCGGTGGGGTCCACATCCAAGGCCTTCACCGCCGCTGCCATGGCCATGCTCGTGGACGAGGGCAAGGTCTCCTGGGACGACCCGGTCATCGACCACCTCCCGACCTTCCGGCTCAGCGACCCCTACATCACCCGCGATCTGCGCGTGCGCGACTTGATGAGCCACAATTCGGGCCTGATGCGCGGCGACCGCCTCTGGTACGGGAGCGGTCGGAGCCGGGAAGAGGTCCTGCACCAGGTGCGTCACCAGCCCGTCACCTTCCGGCTGCGCTCCACCTTCCAGTACAACAACACCACATGGATCGCGGCGGGGGAGCTCATCGAGACGGTCTCGGGCATGAGCTGGGACGATTTCGTCGCGACGCGCATCTTCAAACCCCTGGGCATGACCCGCAGCACGACCCTGCTGGAGCCGCTCGGCAGGCTGGACAACGTGGCGATGCCCCATGTAAAGACCCCGGATGGCGAGTTGCTGGTGGTCCCCTATCGCAACATCGACAACGCGGGGCCGGCCGGGTCGATCAACTCCAGCGCCATGCAGATGGCGAGGTGGGTGCGGCTCCAGCTGGGCGGAGGCGAGTACGAGGGGGAACGACTCATCTCGGAAGACGCCGCGGCAGAGATGCACACAAGCCAGATGCTGATCCGGAACGACGGCCTGTGGGCGCTCATCTTCCCCGACTCGGACTTTCTGACCTACGGACTCGGCTGGTTCCTGACCGACCACCGCGACCTCAAGATGGTGTCGCACGGGGGCAACATCGACGGGATGACCGCCCTCGTGACGATGATCCCGGAACGCGACCATGGAATCGTCATCCTGGCCAACCTGAACGGGGCGAACGGCTTCACGGTCGCGGTGGCCAATCACGTCATCGACCGCCTGGAGGGCTGGGAGGGAACGTCCTGGAGCGAGAAGATGATGGAGCTGTTCGCCCCCGTCGAAGCGGAGGCAGCCGAGCAGGCCCGGCAGGCGGAGGAGAGCCGCACCGCGGACACCTCGCCGACGCTGGCGATGTCCGAGTACGCGGGCACCTACGCCAATGACATGTACGGCGAGATCGCGGTGACCAACGAGGGCGGGGTTCTCACCGCCACCTTCGGGGCCGGCTTCGAGGGCCCCCTCGAGCACTGGCACTACGACACCTTCCGCAGCACCTGGGGCAACATTCCCGGTGAGCACGAGTTCCTCCGCTTCGAGATCGGCACCGACGGCAAGGTCGCGGTCCTGCACGCCGAGATCGAGGGCAGCATCACGTTTGAGAGGCGTTGAGCATGGACATCCGCCAGCGCATCCCGACCGGTACGACACCCGGACCCATCCTCCTTGCCCTCGCGCTGGTCGCCGCGGTCAACGCGTGTGCAACCGACTCCCCCGCCGGCGAGCCGACGCGCGAGACCCTGCCGAACGGCGCGGTGCTCGTACGGTACCCCGGCCTCCCCGCCATCGACTCCGTAGGCCCCGAAGTCACCGACGCGCAGGTGGATCTACAGTTCGGCAGCCTCGAAGGGGACGACCCCAACTTCCTGTTCGGCGACATCAGGGGCATCCAGGCCGCCAGCGACGGAAGCATCTACGTGCTGGACTACCAGGCCGTCGAAATACGGGCGTATTCTCGCGACGGCGCATACTTGCGCACGATTGTCGCCCGTGGCGAAGGCCCGGGAGAAATCAGCGAAGCCAACGGGATCCTTCTCGCCGGCGACAGCATTCTCTGGATCAACGACCACAGGAAGTGGGCCATCATCGGTGTGGACCCTGCGGGCGAGGAGGTTCGCAGGTTCGACATGCCGGTCCGCAGCTACGGATACATCTGGGAGGGGACGTTCGACGATCGGGGGCGCTTCTGGAATCTCGCCGACCATGGGGACGAGGACGAAGGCGAGTACACGGAGCCCGAGCCGGGGTTGTTCACAGAGTCTTATCGCAGCTACTACAAGTCCTACGACCTGGCCACCGAAGCCGTCGACTCGGTCTACCTCGGTGACCAGGCCTACCGAACCCATATCGTGGAAACATCCGACGGGGGCCGATGGTACGCCAATATCCCGTTCGAGGCGTCCGATATCACTGTCGCGAACCCGTCCGGGGGGTTCTGGCACGCGAACACCGCGTCGTACCGCCTGGCTCGCACCAGCGAGAGCGGAGATACGCTCGTCATCATCGAGGCTTCGTTGCCCGTTCAACCGGTGACGGAGGAAGACCGCTCCGCGTACGTTCAGGGCATCGTCGACAGAGAACCGGATAACCGCCGCGGCGCCGAGGCAATCGCGGCCCTCATGCCCGACCTCAAGCCGATTCTCCAGGGGTTCTTCGTGGACGACGAAGATCGGCTCTGGGTACAGAGGAGCGCCGCGGACGACACCCCACCCTTCTACGACCTGTTTTCCGAGGACGGCGACTATCTGGGTTCCGTCCGCTTCGCGTTCGAGCCCGCACCTTACAGCAAACTCTGGGTCCTCCATGGAAACATCTACACCTGGGTCGTGGACGAGCTGGATGTCCCGTCCGTCGTGAGGGCTCCCGTGCCGTGAACCCGGCCCCGCGTCGCGCCCGGGGCGGCGAGGGATCCGACCACACCGCCGACGTCATCGTCATCGGCGCCGGCATCGTCGGGGCTTCCTGCGCGTACCACCTCGCCGGGCGCGGCGTGTCGGTCACCGTCCTGGAGCGGGAGGGCGCCCCCGCGCTCGGTTCCACGGGGAGGAGCGCGGCGGGGGTGCGGGTGCAATTCACCACCCGGCCCAACATCGAACTCTCCATGTACTCCCTGCCCGTCTACCGCGAGTTCCGCGAGCGGCACGGCTTCGAGATCGGCTACCGCGACATCGGTTACCTCCTTCTGGTACCCCACGACCGCTGGGACCGCCACCTGGAATCGGTCGCGCTCCAGCGCAGCCTCGGCGCCCCCGTGGAGGTGCTGGCCCCCGACGACGCGTGCCGGTACGTCCCCGTCGCGACGGACGGTCTCGCGGGGGCGACGTACGGCCCCTGGGACGGCGTCATCGATCCCCACATGGCCACCCACGCCTGGGTCACCATGGGCCGCGCGGCCGGCGTGGAGTACCGTTTCAACCACCCCGTGACCGCCATCCGGCCCGAGGCCGGCGCGTGGCGGGTCGAAGCGGGCGCGGCATCGTTCGCCTGCGGCCACGTCGTCAACGCGGCAGGTGCGTGGTCCGGCGTGGTCGGCCGCCTCGCGGGGCTGGACGTCCCGGTAAGACCCAAGCGCATTCAGATATTCCTGAGCGCTCCCGTCGCCGACGAGCGCGTCTACCCGCTCACCATCGACCTGGCGACCGGTGTCTACCTGCGGAGCGAGGGCGAGCGCATCCTCTTCGGCCTCGACGCCCACGCCGACGACGGCTTCACCGAAGGCATCGACTGGAGCTGGCTCGAGCAGGTCCTTCTCACCGGCGTCGAGCGCTATCCCTGGTGGGAGGATCTCGGCGTGGACCGCCAGGGAAGCTGGTGGGGGTACTACGGGGTGACGCCCGACCACAGCCCGGTCATCGGCTTCAACCCCGCTACCCGCGGGTGGGTGGACGCGTGCGGATTTTCCGGCCACGGCATCATGCATTCGCCGGCGACCGGGCTCGCGGTTTCCCAACTGGTGGCCGACGGGCGCTCACACACGCTGGACGTGACGGCGTTTCGCCACGAACGTTTCGCGGACGCGCAGGCGGAGGCCGAAGTCAATATCTTCTGAGGCAACAAGGGGATCGAAACCATGCTGAGATTCGCCGAAGAGATCATGCTCCTCCTTCTCGACGACGAACAGGAGAAGTTCGTACGGGTGCCCGACTGGTCATTGAGGTACGCACTCGCGGGTGCGGTGCTCATGGACCTGGCGCTCGCGGACCGCGTCGACACGGATCTCGAGAAGCTGGTCCTCGTCGACGGGACGCCCCTGGGGGACCCCGTACTCGACCCGGTGCTCGCCGATATCGCGGCCGCCAGCGAGACCCATGACGCCCGCTTCTGGGTCGAGCGGGCCGCCAACCGCGCCGACCAGACCCGCGAAGCCGCCATCGACAGCCTGGTGGAGCGCGGGGTTCTGGAGCGTCGCGAAGACCGGTTCCTGTGGGTGTTCCGCGCCCGGCGCTACCCGGTGATCGACGGCAAGGCCGAGCGGGAAGTCAAGCTGCGCATCATGGAGGTGCTGTTCAGCGACCAGATTCCCACTCCCCGCGACGTCGTGATCATCTGCCTGTCCGATGCCTGCGGCATCTTCACGGAGCTGCTGTCGAAGCGCGAACTCAGGCACGTCATGCCCCGCATCGAACTGATCCGCAGGATGGACCTGATCGGCCGTGCCGTCACCGCGGCGATCCGGGACATCGAGGTCTCGCTCGCGCAGGCGATTCGGCCGCCCATGGCGTAGCCTCGAGGGCCGGCAGGAGACGGGCGCGATGGATCGCGGCCATCGTCAACACGCCCAATCTGACAAGTCTGCTTTACATTATGTAATGTAGACATTACACTGTCTCTCCCCCATGCACGACGTTGCCTGCCCCCGACCGCGGCGGCGGCGGCCCGCGAAGAGAGCCCCCAGGCGGAGGAACCCATGTCGGAGCCTAGCATCGAGAACCATCTGAAGCGCCAGCGAAAGGCAGCCGGGCTGTCGCAGAATGCGCTGGCCGAGCGGGTCGGCGTATCGCGCCAGGCCATCCTGGCCATCGAAGCGGGAAGGAACGTCCCCTCGACCAGCCTGGGGTTGAGGCTGGCGTATGCATTGGGATGCACTGTCGAAGACATCTTCCGGCTGGCCCCCGAACCGGGGCTGCACGCCCGTCTGGCGCCCGCGTCCGGCGGCGAGGCGGGGCCGCGCGTCGCGCTCGGCCAGGTCGATGGTCGCTGGGTCGCTCACCGGCTGCCCGCGCACGGAATGACCGCCGCGGACGGCATCGTCGAGTCGGAGGGTGAGGGCTCCACGGCCGTTGTCCGACCTCTGGGCGACTCCGCACACCTGGAGCGCAATGTGCTGGTGGCCGGATGCGCACCCCTGCTCGGCGCCGTCGGGCACCGGGTGGACCGACGGTTCAGCGACGCCCGCGTGACGTGGCTGCAGGCGGGCAACCGCCAGGCCATGGACCTGCTGGCGGCCGGATTGGTTCACGTGGCCGGGCTGCACCTGTCGGGCGACAACGATGACCTCGCGGCGGCCGCGAGACGGGCCCTTCCGGGCAGGCGCGTCATGGTGGCCAACCTGACGCGCTGGAAGCAGGGGCTGGTGGTGCCCCCGGGCAACCCGCTCGGTATCGACACCGGTGCCGATCTGCTCCGTCCCGACTTGCGGGTGGTCCGGCGCGAAGAGGGTTCGGGCGCCCACGATCTGGCGGCCCGGTTCCTGGGCGCGGAAGGAGCCTGTCACCCGGATGGCGGACCGGCGGCCTCAAGTCACCGCGAGGTCGCGCGCCTGGTGCGCTCGGGCTACGCCGACGTCGGCATCGCGATCGAAAGCGCCGCGCTGGCCGAAGGGCTGGACTTCGTACCCCTCGCCGAGGAGCGCTTCGACCTGGTGGTCGCGCAGGACACCGCGTCCCGGCCCCCGGTCTCGCGCCTCATCGAAACCCTGGACGACCCGGACTTCCGCGCCGAGGTCGAGCACCTGCCCGGCTACGACGGTTCGCTGAGCGGCGAGGTGACGACCGTGGAAGCAGCATGAGGAACGGCTCGGCCCTGATCCTGGTTTTCGGCGCCGCGTCCCTGGGCGGGTGCGGTGAGGCCGGCGCCGGGCGACAGCCGCTGAACGTCTTCGCGGCGTCTTCGCTCACCGAAGCATTCCAGGACATGGAGACGTCGTTCGAGAGCGCCCATCCGGGCACGGACGTCGTGCTCGTATTCGCGGGGAGCCAGATCCTGCGGCTCCAGATCGAACAGGGGGCGCGCGCGGACATCTTCGCGTCCGCCGACCCCCGGCACGCCGAGTCGCTGGAACGCGCCGGGCTGGTGGACAACCGAACGGTCTTCGCGAGCAACGAGCTGGTCGTGATCGTCCCGCCCGACAATCCGGCCGGCATCGAGTCCTTTGCCGACCTGCCCGGTTCGGAGCGCCTCGTGATCGGGACGGAGCACGTCCCGGCAGGCGCCTACGCCCGGGAGGCGCTCCACCGTGCAGCCGGGGACTACGGGGCCCGCTTCGAGGCCGCGGTGCTGGGCAGCATCGTTTCGGAGGAGAGCAACGTCCGGCTGGTGCGTGCCAAGGTCGAGCTGGGCGTGGCCGACGCCGCGATCGTGTACAGGACCGATGCCACCCCGGGCCGCGTACGGACGATCCCCCTGCCGCCCGGCGCCAACGTTCGCGCCCGTTACGAGATCGGGGCGGTCAGCGGGGGAGCGAACCCCGAAGGCGCGGAGCGATGGCTCGACTTCGTGGCATCGCCGGAGGGTCAGGAAGTCCTGGCGCGCCGGGGTTTCCTGCCCGGCTCCGCGCCCGCGCCGTGAGGAAGCCGCTCGGGAGGGGGCTTTCGGGGCGGGGTGGGATCCTGGTCGCCGTGCCGATGCTGGCGATTCTGGCGGTCCCCCTGATCGCGCTGGCCGGGGCGTCCTCGCCAGCCGACATCGCCGCCGGGATGCAGCACCCACTCTTCGGGCCCGCCCTCTGGCTGAGCGCGCGGTCGACGGTGGCCGCGCTGGCAATCATCGTTCTGGCGGGCACACCGCTGGCCTGGTGGATGGCGGGCCCGTCGGGGCGCCGTTCCCGGATCGTCGAAGTGCTTGTCGACCTCCCGATCGTGATCCCTCCCGCCGTGATGGGAATCGCACTCCTGCAGACGTTCGGGCAGAGCGGGCTCTTCGGCCCGGCTCTGTCCTCACTCGGGATCGGCATCCCCTTCACAACGACTGCGGTCGTCATGGCCCAGGTGGTCGTCGCGGCGCCGTTCTACATCCAGGCCGCGGCAACCGCATTTCGCGCCGTGGACGAGGACCTCCTGATCGTCGCGCGGACCCTGGGCCAATCTCCCATGGGCGCCTTCTTCCGGGTCGCGGTCCCTCTGGCCCTGCCCGGGATGGTGGCCGGTGCGGCGCTTTCGTGGGCCCGGGCGCTGGGCGAGTTCGGCGCGACCCTGATCTTCGCCGGGAACTTCGTCGGCTCGACCCAGACGATGCCGCTTGCGATCTACACCGCCCTGGAGTCCGATACCCGGGTCGCCGTCGCGCTCGCCCTGGTTCTGGCGGCGGCGAGCGCTCTGTTGCTCGTCCCCCTGCGAGCCGTCCCTGTCCTGGCGCAGGCCCCGCGCCGGCACCGAGACCAGTGAGGCACCCGGCTGGCAAGCAGCAACGAGTGAGCGCCTGGAGCGTTCGTGTGACCGTGCGCGCGGGTTCCTTCAACCTCGACGCCGAGGTGCGGGGCGACCTCGACCCGGTCGTCCTGATCGGCCCCAACGGGTCGGGCAAGACGACCCTCCTGCGGGTGGTTTCGGGCGCCTACCTACCACTCGGCGGCCGGATCCGGGTCGGCGAGCGCGTCCTCTACGACTCCCGGGATGAAGTCTGCCTGGCTCCCGAGGAGCGACGCGTGGGCTACGTCCCGCAGGGGTACGGTCTCTTCCCCCACCTGACCGTCCTCGAGAACGTGGCGTTCGGGCGCTCCTCCTCACGGGTGCGCAACCACCGCCGGGACCGCCGCGCGGCAGCCGCCGCAATCCTCGCCGAAATGGAGTGCGGTCACCTCTCCGGACGCCACCCCGCCACCCTTTCCGGCGGCGAGAAGCAGCGCGTCGCGCTGGCGAGAGCGCTTCTGCCGAATCCGGACATGCTCCTGCTCGACGAACCGCTGGCGGCCATGGACGCTGCCGCCCGCCGGGACTTTCGCGCCTACCTGGCGGCTCACCTTGCCGATCGGAGGGTCCCCGCCATCGTGGTGACGCACGACCCCCGCGATGTCCAGGCGCTGGGAACGCCACTGGTCTACGCCCTGGAGGGTGGAAGCGTGGCGCAGAGCGGCCCGCCGGAGGCTCTGGCGACCGCCCCGGCGACCGACTTCGTCTCGGAGTTCTTCCGCGAGGACGGCAGGACCGGCTAGCGGCCCGTGCCGGGCTGCTATCGCCTGAGCATGTACCTGCCGGTGAACGAGAGGACGCCGTGGTTCACCTTGGTGCCCGCCACCGACGTGAGCACCGGGTTCAGGCCGGCTTCGTAGCGGGCACCGATTCCAATCCCGAACACTTCGATCTCGCCTCCCACCAGGACGCCGGCATCAAAGGAATGCACATCGAGGTGCTCGACGTCCGCGCACGACACGTCGTTGCGCGCGCAACGCACGGGCAGCGCAAACGAAATGCCGCCGAACAGATGGGGTCGGACAACCGCAGCCCCCGGCGCTCGCAGTTGCACAAGGACGGGGACCTGAAGGTACGAAAGCTCCAGAAAATTGTCGCCCACCGCACCCGTCTCGGTGCGAACCCTGGACCCCTTGGTCGCGAACTGGAACTCGGAGCGTATCGAGATTGTCTCTCCGACGGGGAAAACGGCTACCACGCCACCCATGAAGGCAGTACGCCATTCGACACTGCTCGCTCCGCTGCCGGAATACGTCGAGGCGGCGACCCCGGTGATGAGCCCGATGGAGGTCTGTGCCCGGGTACCCGACACAGGCGCCGCAAGGAGCGCGACCGTCATCAGTACCCCGAACCTTCTTTGCATCTGATCTCCGATTGGATGTAACCGAATCCTAGCCGTTCGGTCGAGCCGGGGGAACATCGCTTGCCACGGGCGAGTCCGCGTCGCCAGGTTGCTGGCCATGAGCGACTCGATCCCCCAGGGCGACACAGGCCGGCCGGCCGGAGACCCGTCAAGCCGTCACCCTATCCGCCAAACGCGCGTCGACCTGGCCGCGGTCCATCGAATCGCGGTGCTGGAGGGCCTGCACGAAGGGACCTGGAACCACTTCAGCGCTACCGTGCCGGGTCACCCGGGACACCTGCTGCTGTCGCCCGGACAGACCCATTTTTCGCGCGTCACGGCTTCGGGTCTTCTCATGACCGACCCCGACGGAAAGGTCGTCGAGGGCAGCGGGATCCCCAACATGAGCGCATGGGCCGTCCACGCTCCGATCTACCGGGCCCGGCCGGACCTGAAGTGCCTGCTCCACGTCCATTCGCCCTACCTCACGGCCCTGGCTTCCACCGAGGGGTGGCAGCTGGACACCCGGGGCGGCCAACTCGCCGGCAACTTTCACGGCAACGTCGCCTATTTCGGCTACGAGGGGATCGTGACCGAGGACGACGAGGGCGAGCGCATGGCCGCCGCCCTGGGGGACAAGAACACGCTGATCCTGGCCAACCACGGGGCGCTGGCGGGCGCGGCGACGATCGAGGTCGCCTTCCTGCACATCCTTGCCCTCGAACGCGCCTGCATGACGGAGTGGATGGTCAGAGCCGCCGGCGGCACGATCCGCCGGGTGCCGTCGCATGTCGCGGAATCGGTGGCGGCAATGGCGGCCGAAGGGTTCGGCGAGGCGGGCTACCTCGAGGGCATGAAGGCGGTGCTGGACCACGAAGGCCAGGACTACGCGGACTGACGCCAGGTGCCGCCGGGACCGCGTCCCCGGGCTCGATTTCGCCGGCTTCAGCATCGCGCTTCCTCCAGGATCCGGAGGTGACTCTCCTTCAACGTGGCCTTCGCCACCTTTTCGGTGGGCGTCTTCGGCAGCGCGGCGAGGAAGCGCACATGGGCCGGAACCATGTAGCGAGCCATGCGGGTGCGGCAATAGTCCCGCAGGTCGGCCGCGCCGAGGTGGTGCCCGGGTTTCAGCGCCACCGCCACCGCTACGTCCTCTTCCGTGTATTCGCTCGGCACACCGTACGCCGCGACTTCCAGCACAGCCGGGTGGGCCTCGACGACCTGCTCGATTTCGAACGCGGAGATGTTCTCTCCACGGCGCCGGATCGCGTCCTTCCTGCGGCCCTCGAAGTAGAGGTTGCCCTCTTCGTCGAGCCGCCCAAGGTCGCCCGTGTGGAACCATCCGTCCCGGAAGGCTTCGCGGTTCACCTCGGGCATGCCGTAGTACCGCGTCATCATGACGTGGCGGTCCTCGCCGGCGGCCGGTCGCACCACGATCTCGCCGACCCCGCCGGCGGCCAATGATTTTCCCGCGTCGTCCACGATTCGCAGGCGGTATTCGGGCACGCAGCGGCCGCACGAACCCGGTGGAGACACAACTCCCGGCTCCTGGAAGACCATCACCCCGCCCTCGGTGGAGCCGTATCCTTCCATGAGCGTCAGCCCGAACCGCGCCTCGAAGTCGGCCTGGAAGGCGGGCATCGGCACGCCCCAACCCAGCCGGGCCGGGTTGTCGGCGTCGCCGGGGTGCGGGTCCTGCTTGTAGAGGAAGGTCAGCGTCGCTCCCATGAAGTCGAAGACGGTGACACCGTAGCGTTTCACGTCCTCCCAGAAGCGGGACACGCTGAACCGCTCGGTGATGACGGCGGTGGCGCCCTCCGTCAGGACCGGGCCGACCGTCCCGATGGTGGCGTCCCAGTGGAAGACGGGATAGGGGCAGAAGAAAACATCGTCCCGGGACGTCTGCGTGGCCCGGCCCAGCATGGCGGCCTGGGCCAGAACGTACCGGTGGGACAGCTCACACGCCTTCGAGACACCGGTCGTGCCCGACGTGTAGATGAGGAGTGAGGGGTCGGCCGTCGAGGACGGGACCGAGGGCGGCGCGCCGTCGTCGTCGAGGGCGAGGGATTCCAGGGGGTGGGCCGTGAAGGAGCGGCCGCGGTGCGACACGGTGCCGGGAAATGCCCCGGCCGGGCCGCGCACGAAAAGCCGTTCCACGTGCTCCAGGCGGCAGCCGATCCCGAGGACGGTGTCGAGCAGCGTGTGGTCCACGACCAGGTCCCGGGAACCCGTGAGGTTGATCGCGTGGGCCAGGCCGCGGCCGCGAAATCCCGTGTTCAGCGGCGCCCACACCGCGCCCGCACGGTTGGCGGCGAACCAGAGCGAGACGGCGTCGGCGCAGTTGGGAAGCAGGGTGGGCAAGATGCCCCCGACACCGTGGCTCCGGAGCCCGCAGGCCAGGGAACGGGTCCGTTCCTCGAAGGCCGCATAGCCGAGATCGGCTTCGCGGAAGCGGAGGAAGAGCTTCCCGGGATGGTCCTTCGCCTTCTCGGCGAGGACGGTCACGATGGTGGGGACCTGCGAGGTCACGCCCCTTCCCCCGGTGTCAGCCAGAGCGACAGCCACTCCCCGACCAGCGCCGGCCTGTCCCCGCCCTCGATCTCCACCCGGCACGCGAAGGTGATCTGAAGCTGTCCCGGCTTCCGCTCGGTCACGTCCCTGACCGTGAAGTGGCCGCGGATGCGCGACCCCGACGGGACCGGAGCCACGAAGCGCACCTTTTCGAAGCCGTAGCTGGCGGGGTAGCCGTCCTCGCGGCCGCCGTCCATCCGGTAGCGGTAGATCTGGTACATCATGGGCGTCATCAGCGACATGGTCAGGAAACCGTAGGAAATCGTCCCGCCCCAGGGACTGTGCTCTGCCGCGTAGACGGGGTCCATATGGTGGGGGTCGGGGTCCTCGGTGATGCGGCCGAATGCGCTGATGCGCTCCTGGTCGACGAGTATCCAGTCGGAAACAAACGTTTCGCCGATGGAGTCGTGGACATTTTCGGGGGTGAGATGTCGCGGGGTCATGCCGGCGGGGCCTCCCGTCCCATGATCAAGGTGCGCCGCTCCAGTTCGGAGACGGACTTGCGGTGCCGGACCGAGGCGAACCAGAACGCGCCGCCCAGGGCGAAGCAGATGACGAGGAGCAGCCACGCCGTGGGAATGCCGCCCCCGGGCTCGTAGGGATCCAGCAGGGCCAGGACGACGAACAGCCCCGCCGCGAGGGCGGCGGCCCCGGCCGTCGGGGCCCCTCCCGGCACCTTGTAGGGGCGCTCGGCGTCGGGGCGCGTACGGCGCAGCTTGACGACGCCCAGCGAAACGATCGCAAACGCGATCCCGAAGCAGATCGTCGCCGTGCCCACGAGCGGGGCGATCGCGCCTTCGCCGAGGATCACCCCCAGTCCTCCCAGTAGCCCCACGAAGATCAACGCGCCCGACGGCGACCCGTGACGCGGATGGATCGTGCCGAGAAATGCGGGCAGCATGCGCGCCCGGCTCATGGCGAAGAACACCCGCGACGCCGCGATGATCACCGCGTTCCACGTGGTCAGGATGCCGATGACTCCCGCCGCCAGCACCGCCCGCGAGAAGATCGGCGACGAGAACGCCTCCCGGAACGCGGTCGCCGCGGGAAGCTGGTCGAACTCGAGAAGGCGCTGCCACGGCACCACCATCGAAGCCGATACGATGATCAGGATGTAGAAGGCTCCCGCGCACAGGACGGCAGCCACGAGCATCAACGCGGCCGAGCGGCCGCTCGTGCCCGGGGCGCGCTCCTCCATCAGCTGGGGGACCACGTCGAATCCGGCCAGGAAGAAGGGCGCGGTAACGAACGCCGCGATGATTCCCGGCAGGACCGAGCCGCTCTCGTCCCGCACCAGGGCGGGCCCGAGGTTCGAGGCATCGCCGAAAAACAGGCCGGCCC
The DNA here is from genome assembly GCA_965206455.1 of Longimicrobiales bacterium. Taxonomy (GTDB): domain Bacteria; phylum Gemmatimonadota; class Gemmatimonadetes; order Longimicrobiales; family Gaopeijiaceae; genus Bin94. Next base: position 648,140 of record CBDBJS010000001.1, read on the forward strand.
CGATGAACAGGATGCACAGGGCGAAGAACCCGTACGTGAGGACATCCTGCAGGCGGGCGGCCTTGGCCACGCCCCGGATGTTCATCCAGACCATGAACGCCATGACGCCGATGCCGAGCGCCAGATTCCCCGGCCGCACCGGCGTGTCGAAGAGCGTGTAGAGGACCGGGCCCCCGAAGTCCGGGAAGAGGTTCTGGGCCAGCACCCCGATGGCGATTCCCTCCCAACCGGCCACCGCAGTGTAGATGAACGCCAGAATCCACGCCGTGATGAAGCTGGCGCCGGTGCCGAAGGCTTCGAACGCATACGCGAGTTCACCGCCCGACACGGGGAACATGCTGGCCATTTCGGCGTAGCATAGACCAATCAGCGCGATGAGCAGCGTTCCGGCGCCGAACCCGATTGCGGCCCCCAGCGGACCGGCGGGAGCGAGCCAATAGCCCAGGTAGATGATCCAGCCGACGCCGATGATCGTTCCGAAGGCGAGCGTGAAGAACTGGCCCTTGCCGACCGCTCGTTGGAGGGACGGCCGGGTGTCGGCTTCCGGAGTTTTCATGGTGGACGGCATGTTGCTGGTAGAATACGGGACCGGCCGGTGGCGGCCAACTCCCCCGAGCAACCCCGTGTTGCCCGCCCGTGTCGGAAGAAGTGCAACCCCCAGGAGCTCATCGGCTCACCGGCCTCGCTCCGCCCGCCTGAAACGGAGGCGCCAGATGTTCCGCTCATCGCTTACACTCCTTGCCGTTGCGGCTACCTGGTCATGTGGCGCGGGGTCCCCCGCGAGCGATGTCGTGCGGGAGACGCTCCCGAACGGGGCCGTCGTGGTTCGGCACCTGTCCCTGCCGTCGATCGACGATCCCGGATCCGAGGTCGTCGAGGCTCAGGTGGATCTCAAGCTCGGCGTCATGGACGGGGATCCCAACTTCATCTTCGGCAACATCCGGGGCATCGAAGCGGCAAGCGACGGTACGATCTACGTGCTGGACTACCAGGCCGTCGAGGTCCGTGCGTACAGCCCGGACGGCCAGTACCTGGAGACGATCGTGCGAAGCGGTGAGGGCCCGGGCGAGATCAGAGAGGCCAACGGCATCTTTCTCCAGGGCGACAGCCTCCTCTGGATCAACGACCACGGGAAGATGGCCATCATCGGCGTGACACCACAGGGCGAAGAGATCGCCCGGTTCCCCTTTCCCGTCCGTGCGTACGCATATATCTGGCGGGGAAGCTTTGATCATCACGGCCGCTTCTGGATGGGCACGAGCCACTCCGACGAGGAGCGTACCTTTCCGCCCGAAACGGGACTGGTAACGGGCAAGGCGCGCAGCTACTACAAGTCCTACGACATTGCCACGGAAGCCACCGACTCGGTGTACACGGGTGAAAATACGTACCGGTCCTTCATTGCCGAGACCGGAGGGGGCTATTCCTACCGCGGGATTCCCTTCGAGGCGTCCACACCCACGCTGGTGGACCCCTCCGGGGGCTTCTGGAGGGCGAACACTGCGGAATACCGGATCACCCGGACGGCCGAGAACGGAGACACCCTGCTGGTGATCGAGGCCGCGCTCCCCGTCATCCCGGTGACCGCCGCAGACCGCTCCGCCTACGTCGAGGAGTCGGTCGAGCGCGACCCCGACGACCGCCGGGCGGCCGAAGAGATCGCGGCTCTCATGCCGGAGGTCAAGCCGATTCTCAGTGGCCTTTTTGTGGATGACGAAGGCCGCCTCTGGGTCCGGAGGGTCGCCGAAAACGAGGGGCCCGCCTTCTACGACCTCTTTTCCCAGGACGGAGACCACCTGGGTTCCGTGCGCTTTGCGTTCGAGCCCGCACCATACGGCAAACTCTGGGTCCGCCATGGGAACATCTACACCTGGGTCGTGGACGAGCTGGATGTCCCGTCCGTGGTGAGGGCGCCCATTCCCCCGCTCCGCTGAGGCACGCGCGTTCCTACCAGAGCGTCCGGACCGGGTAGGCGCGAATGTCCGTGTCCGGCGTGACGATGGTCAGGCCGTGCTCGATCGCCTGGCACAGGAGAAGGCGATCGAACGGATCCCGGTGGAGCGCGGGCAACCGCGGGAGCTGAAGCACCGCCGCCTCCGAGAGCGGCAACTCCCCAAAGCGGTGAGCCTCGCGCAGCCTGGGCACCATTGTCCGCGGCGGCTCGGGAAGGGGCAACTTGCCCAGCGCGTGCTTCACCACGATCTCCCACGCCGACACGGGACTCAGGAACACGTGCCTGGAGCTGTCTTCGATGGCGGCCCGGGCCCTGGAGCTCACATCCCGCTCGCCGCTCACCCACCACAGGAACGTGACGGTATCGAGCAGGAGGTTCACTCTCCATCCTCGAACTTCTTCAACAGCTCGTCCGGCAGCGGATCGAAGAACTCGCCGGGCACATCGAACAAACCCTTTGCGAGTCCGAACGGACGGGGCTCGGCGCGAGGCCGCACTGCGTTCAACTCGGCGACGGGCACGTTGCGGCGGCAGATCACGACCCTTTCGCCAGCCTCGGCGCGTGCCAGGTACTCCGACAACCGGGCTTTCGCCTCGTGAACATTGACTCGAATCATGATCATAAAGCTAACCATGTTAATGATCAACTATCAAGATCGCTTTCGCCCGGGCGGCGCTGGACGCCCTGCTCGGAGAGGCGAGACAGCGAACCGATTCCGGACAGGCCGCCAGGACCGAACCCTTGACATGCTTCGGCCCCACGGGTTTAGAATGGCAGCGACGGGGCGGCGAGAGTGGAGGCCGCTCCGCCCGGGTCACTGGTCGCCCATCAACAAGGAGTTGGACATGCGCATGAATCGTTCACGAATCACCTTGACCCTCGTCGTCGCCTTCGGCTTGGCGACGGCCCTGGCTGCCTGCGCCAGCGGCGGAGGTTCCGGCGGTCCCCGGAGAGACCCCAACCTCATCACCGCCGAGGAACTGGCCGAATACACCACCCTTTCCGCGCTCGACGTCATTCGGCGACTGCGGCCTCGCTGGCTGCAGAGCCGGGGGAACAACACCGCTCAGGTCATCCAGGACGGTGCGCGACTGGGAGACCCGGAGAACGCGCTGAGGTCGATCCCGGTGTCCGACATCGCGGAATTGAAGTATCTCAGCGCCTCGGACGCCACCATGCGCTACGGGACCAACTACCCCGGCGGGGCGATCGAAATAACCAGTCGAGGGAGGTAACGCTCCCGGGAGAGCCAGGGGTCGAGCGGCCGCGGTTCACCTGGCAGCCCGTGGACTGCCGGTAAGGAAGCGTCTCGAGAAATCGGCGAGCACCCGGGCGCACGTCTCGATCTCGGACACGTGCACCCACTCGTCGGTCGTGTGGGCTTGCGCGATCGATCCAGGTCCGAAGCAGACGGCCGGGGTACCGCTCTCGTTGAGGAAGCACGCGTCCACCCACGCCGACATCCCCAGAGTCGTCCCCGGGAGGCCGGCGCGCACGCACGCCTCCCGCAACCCCCGGACCAGCGCCGACGAGTGGGGCACCTCGGTAGCCGCGCGGAAGAGACCGGCCTCCAGGCGTGCGTTCAGCCCGGGACAACTTCGGCGCGCATCGGCCATGACCTCCTCCGCCTCGCTCATCACGCTCGCCGCCGTCTCTCCCGGCAACGTCCGCCGCTCGACGACCAGGTGACAGCTCTCCGGGTAGATCGAAGGCGCACTGCCTCCCTGTATGGTGCCCGCGTGCAGGGATGCCGGGCCGAGCAGCGGGTGGTTCGTGTCGCCGGAGAGCCGGCCCGCCTCCGCCTCGAATGCCACCACCACGTGTCCCATGTGGGCGATGGCATCGATGCCGGCGTCCGGTCGCGAGCCGTGTGCCGCACGCCCGGTCACGTGCGCGTCGATCCACAGGAAGCCCTTGTGGGCGGGCATCACCGCCAGGCTCGTGGGCTCGCATACGACGGCGGCGTCGGCCCTGATCCCCGACGCGACCAGGGCTTCCATTCCCAACGAGGCGTGCTCCTCGTCGGCCGTGAGCGCGACGATGAGTTCGCCTGAAAGGTCCTCCTCCGCCAGCGCCGACGCCACATGCAGGGCGCACGCCACGCCGGACTTCATGTCGGCGGCACCCCGGCCGAACAGCCGCCCGTCACGGATGTCTCCGGAGAAGGGCTCGGCCATGCCCCCGACCCCTACCGTGTCCAGGTGTCCGTTGAGGAGCAGCAAGCGCCCGGAACCGTTGCCGCGGCGCCCCACCACATTCCACCTGCCGGGCCCGACTTCGGTCACGACCGGACCGTAGCCGAAGTCGTTCAGCCAGCTCGCCGCCAGCTCCGCCACGGCCCCCTCGCCCGCCCCGCCTTCTTCCAGCAACGGGTTCACGGAGGGTGTCCGGACCAGCCTGCGGGTCATGGTGACCGGGTCGGGATTCACGGGACTGGCAACCAGTGGGAGCAACCCCTGCGGCATTCGAGCACCAATTCCCCCACGGCTCCCGGTGGTAGGATTTTCACAATGTAGTCAGGAAAAGCGTACACATTTGTTTCCCGGGCGTCCGTGATCCGGAAGCCGCCAACCGCCAAAAACGCAATGGCGACAAGGGAAATCGGCTCTCCAGCAGCCCCCGGCATACCGCCGCGCCGACGTGGCATGGATTTTGCTCATAAGATGTCTCCGTCCAGGCTGCACTCAGTACCACCACTCACGACTACAGGAGGGAGCGATTCGCAAGTTCACTGTCAACCTGTTGGGCGCGGCCGCACTCGCGGCCGCCGGCATTGCTCTTCTCCGGCAGGGGAACCAGCGGCTCGAGCCTGCAGAGGTCAAGGTCGACGAGGTTCCTCCGGGGGAGACGATTCCCGGAAGGATCAGGCTGGAAAAGCTGAGAGAGCTGGGGATCTAGCCTGAGCGGCACGGGCCGGGCGGCCCGACCGCACGAAGGGTAGCCCAGCCCTGAACCGAAGGGGGTGACCGGAGTCCGGTCGCCCCCTTTTTTTCCGAGTGCGCGGAAACGCCGAGCTACTCGAAGTGGGAGATGTTCTTCTCGATGTAGTCGCTCCATTCGGGGGGAACGTCCGTGTCCGGAAAGATCGCCTGCACGGGGCACTCCGGCTCGCAGGCGCCGCAGTCGATACACTCGTCCGGGTGGATGAGATACTGCTCGCCGACCTCATAGATGCAGTCGACGGGACAGACCTCCACGCAGCTGGCGTCCTTGGTACCGATGCAGGGCTCGGTGATGATGTATGTCACCTTAACACCTCGGAAGTTGCCGTTGGCTCAGCAGTCCGTTGCGGCACCCGCTCCCGCGGGCCCGGCGGAATCCGTCGCTCGAAAGCAGCGCGGACTACACGGACTGTCAGGGGGTCTATGATTGTTGAACGCGCTCCCACCCGCAACCCTCTCGCTTGCCGGGGATCGGCCTCACCTCCGCGGCAACCCCCGGAAGTGATGCAGCGTGGCCGCAATCGCCGCCTCCAGACCCGGGGTCGATTCCTGCATCGGGTGCGTGGCTTCGAATGTGTGGCCGGAGCCCTCGATGACGGCCAGCTCCGCGGTCCGGCCAGCCTCGTTCAGCCGCTCCGCCTCGATGACCGGCACGGTGGCGTCTTCCGACCCGTGCACGATCAACCAGGGGACGCGCACCTTCGCCGCGGCGGCCAACACGTCCAGGCGGCGGGCGTTCGCCTTCAAGTCCTCCCACAGGGTCCGGTAGAGCGGCATGTTCTGGCCGGTCCGGGCGTTGGCGATGTAGGTCACGCCGCGGGACGTCCAGTCCTCGGCCTGCTGCTGCGTCCAGCGGTCCAGGGTCGACACGGCCGCCCAGGTCACCAGGGCGGATATTCCGTCATGCTCGGCGGCGGTGATGATGCTTGTGCCACCCCCCCGGCTGTGTCCCAGAACCCCGACCGAGGCCGGGCGGCGGCCCGGGGCCCATTCGCCCGCGAGCATCCGGTCCACCATCCAATGGAGATCCTCGAGCTCCCGGGACAGCGTGTTCCTTCCGAACGCCTCCAGATCCGAAAAGTCCATCAGATCGGGCCCGGTGCCGTTGAGCGAGAAGTTGAAGGACACGACCAGGTGGCCGTCTTCGGCCAGACGCTCACAGAGATGGGGAAAGAAGCCCCAGTCCTTGAAGCCCTTGAAGCCGTGCGCGACCAGCACGGCCGACTCCGGATCCGCCCCGGCCGGGTGCCGGACATCGACGCGGATGACGTCTCCGTGCGGCGGCTTCGTCTCGGCGCGTTCGTGTTTCACCGACATCGGGGACTCCTGGTATCGGCACGCCGAACGGCTCCCGTGGCCGTGGGGAGCCGGGGGTTCATCGACCGGATCGCCATTCCACATCCTCCTCGCCGGAATGCATGTTCTCGAGACGGGCGGCTGCGAACAGGTAGTCCGACAGCCGGTTCAGGTACCGTATGACCTCGATATCGACATACGCGGTCGCGCCAAGGGTCACGACTCGCCGCTCCGCCCTGCGACAGACGGCTCTGGCCACATGGAGGTGTCTCGCTCCCGCGCTTCCTGCCGGCAGGATGAAATTCCTGAGCGGCGAAGTGGCGGCCACGGCTTCGTCGATCCACGACTCCAGCTCGGCGACCCGCTCGGCCGGCAGCTCCGGAAGCCCCGGTGCCGGACGACCCTCGCGGGGAGGCGTGGCCAGGTGAGCCCCGATCGCAAAGAGGTCGGACTGCAGACGGTTCAGCCGGCGGCGTGTCCGATCTTCGGCGACGTGCCCGGCGGCTGCCCCGATGACCGCGTTCAACTCGTCGACCGTTCCGTACGCCTCCACCCGCACGTCGTCCTTCCGCGTCCTGCCACCCCCGAAAAAGCCGGTCTGCCCGTCGTCTCCCCGCCTCGTGTAGATCTTCAACGCGATCCCAACTTCGTGAATTTGCGGATGGCCCTGGCCTTGTCCAGAAGGCTGGGCTCGTCGGGAGTGTCGTCCGGGCGGAGTCCGGCGAGGCCGTCGCGGACGTCGAGCAGAACCTCGATGAGGACCTGGTCCCGCTGGAAGCCGAAGTCCAATGCATCCATGCGGCTCTGGTCACCGCCCGCCGCCGCCTTGTCGAATGCCTCCCGGTAGACCCCTTCGAGGCTGCCGATGATTCCGGATCTCGTGCGCATGTGACTCTTCGATTCCCCCTCATGGCCGGTTCTCGACCCGAACGAGTCGGGTTGTACCGTGCATACATCGTATCGCCCCGTGTACCTTTAGCGGTAGCGGTGACGTTCCGCTCACCGGTGACAGGATCCGGGCCATGACGATATCCAGGCCAACCACGGGAGCCATGAACCAACTTCCCGACGAGGTCGTTGCACAGGCGAACGACGCGTACTGGAACTCCGACGCGGGCGTCAACCGGCTGGCGAAGGCGTTCGATCTGTCCAAGGGGGCCCTCTACGACATCATCGCCGCGCTTCCCGCGGGCCTTCCCTGTCCACAGGGGGACGGCGAGCTGGTGTACACCAACCGCACGGCCCGCGAGCGCGGCTTCGTCTCCTGCGCCACCTGCGGATTCGCGGACGAGGCGTCGCTCGTGCGCTCGCGCCTGGAAGAAGCGGGCGCTGCCTCCATGGCCGCCACCCCGGCGCCCGCCGCCCCCGGCACGGCTCGGAAGCTGGAAGCCCTCCTCGTGGTCAGCGTCCTGGCTGGGCTCGCGGCCGGCTTCCTCCTCTCGGGCGTGCTTCGCCGGCGCGGAGACACATGACCACCGACCCGCGCAGCATCGTCACGCCGGACGCCTTCTCGGTCACGCCGGACCTGCTCGGCACCCCTCTCGCGGAACCATGGCGCCGTTTTGTTGCGCTCATGATCGACCTCGTCCTGATCGGCTTCCTGCAACTGCTGGGATGGCGTGTCCTGGGCGGCATCGCGGCCCTGATGCTCCTGCGCATGGCCACTCGGCGCTCCGGCGGCGCCGTTTACGGGCGGGGGCGCAAGGTCGCCCTGGGCTGTGCCGGCGCGCTGGTGCTCGTGGTTGCCGTGGGGATCACGTCGCTCATACCCGCCGCGCTGAGGATGGTCACGGCAGGCGATGACGATGTCTCCGCAGCGACCGACACGGCCTCGGGGGGCGTGGCCAACCCGGGCAACCTGGGCGGCGCCGTCGCGGGAGCGATTCGCGCGGTGACGGGCGTACGGGACCTGGCCAGCGCCGAAGACGAAGAGGAAGCGCTGGACGCGGCGGTCGCGTTGGGGCGGGTCATGATCACCGCCGGGCTCGACCAGGCCGCGGTCGCCAGCACCATCGAGGAGCTCGTCGACGAGAACACCGACTTCGACGGGGACGACGTCGCCCGCCGCGTGGGCGACGCGCTGTTCGGAGAAGCGGTCGCCGGGGGGGTTCTGGCCGACAGCGCCCCGGTCTCACCCCTCGAACAGGCGCTGACCGATTCCGTCGCCGCGTTGCGCGAGAGCCTGACCGGTGTGCGGTCGGAGCTGAGGGGAAGCGAGGCCGACCTCGAGGACACACGCGACGCGCTGGCCGAAGCCGAGTCGCGGTCCACCCTGTTCACCTGGATCCGCGACGCTGCCGACGAGGCCGGGCTGATTTTCGGCTGGGGCACGGTCTACCTCACCTTGTTCCTGGCACTGTGGCAGGGGCGGACTCCGGGCAAGAAGGTGCTGGGCCTGCGCGTGGTGCGCCTGAACGGCCAGCCTCTCGGGCTCTACATGTCCCTGGAGCGCGCCGGTGGCTATGCGGCCGGCGTGGCCACCGGACTGCTGGGGTTCGCGCAGGTGTGGTGGGATCCGAATCGGCAGGCCATTCACGACAAGATCAGCGAGACCGTGGTCATACGTGAAGGCTTGCCAAACCGCTTGCGCGGCGAGCGGCGTTCCGCCGAAGGGGTAGCGGAAGCGGCCCCGGGAGGTAAGGATTGGGTGTCCGGGCGTGCCCCCTCGGAGGGCCCGGCGGACCGCGTACCGGACAAAACGGGAGGTCAGCAGGCGTGAGTGCACATACGAGAGTGAATGCCCATACGAGAAATGCGGTCGCCCCGGCCATCATCGCCGTCGCGGCGCTGATCGTGCCGGCGGCGTGCGGCGGTGACGGCGAAGCCGGTGAGCCGCAGAGATCGGAGGCAAGCCCCTCGCAGTCGATGCCGTCCTCGATGCTTTCCGCCGGGAACCCGAGCTTCCAGGCCCCCGCCCAGGAATTCACCCTGGACGAGATCGGCTTCGACTTCGGCTCCGAAGACGCGCCCATCAGCGTGATCGAGTTCAGCGACTACGGCTGCGGCTACTGCCGGCGCTTCCACACGGAGATCTTCCCGACCCTCATGAAGGACTACGTCGACAGCGGGAAGGTGCGTTGGAAGTACGTGTCGTTCGCCAGCGGGCAGTTCGCGAACGGATTGGCGGCCGCCTACGCCGCGGAGTGCGCGGGCGAGCAGGACGTCTTCACCCCGATGAGCAGGCTGCTATATGAGCGCCAGCCGGATTGGAAGAGCCTCGGTGAGCCCTACCCGGTGTTCGAGGAGCTGGCGCGTGAGGCCGGTGCGGACGCGGAAGAGTTCCGGACCTGCATCGCGGAACAGCGGCCGAGGCCCCGGGTTCGCAGCGGGGTCCTCTCCGGGGCCCGCCTGGGAGTGCGCGGGACGCCGTCCTTCCTGATCAACGGGGTCCCGCTTATGGGCGCTCAGCCCGTGGAGTGGTGGAACGACGCCTTCACTGCCATCGCGGCCGATTCCGCGGGGACGGCCGGCGGCGCACCTTAGTCCGGGCAGGACGCTCGTCCATGACCACTTCGAAGTCCTCCTCGTAGCCTACTTCGCCGGGGGAGGGCAGGTACCGGGACACATCGACTTCGGCCCGGGCCAACTCCTTGTCGAACGCATCCAGATCGCGCTTCGAGGCCTCGGCGCTCGTGTCGGATGTAGCGTAGACGATCCGGCCCAGCTTCTGATTCTGCAGCTTCAGCCGGCGCCGCATCAACTCCGCCTCGACAAACGTCTCCCTGATCGCCGGGAAGCGGTACCGGAATCCGTCGTCGCCGGCCTCGACCGCGGCGTCGAACTCCGCGGCGAGGGTCTCCAACTCCTTCAGCACGACCTTCGGGCTCACCTTCCAGCTCTCCAGCCGCTTGCTCACATGGCGGATCGCTTCCTCCACGGAGATCCAGCGCACGGTGCCGACGCTCCGCCCGTACACCATCCCGATCAGAACCCGGCGAACATTCCGGCGCATCCGGCCGCGATTCTCCCCCTTCAAGCCCAGCGACCGCACGATGGGAATCCCGAAGAACATGCTGCTGAACACGGCGGGGACCACCCCCAGCCCGAAGAACCAGAGCGGATCGACGGGACCGAGACCCTGGCTCGCCGCCTGCACTGCCGGGCCCAGGCCCATCACACTCGCCGCCACGAGGTTGAAGCCGTTCATGGCCCCGACCCCGAGGTTGGACGCGGTGCTGTTGCCCGTCAGCTTCTTCGGGTATTCCAGGCGAAGCCAGGCGGGCTTGGGCTCACGTGACCGGACCCGCCCATGGGCGCTCTTCATCAGGTCGGGGAACGCGTAGACCACTGCGCCGCGATCGGAGACGCGGGGATCTCCGCCGTATGCACCGGTGAGCCTGCCCATCTCTTCCTCCGCTTCCGGCAGCGGCAAGCCCGCGTGCTCGACCAGCTCGGCCGACGTCAGGACGCCTTTGCGGGCCCTGATCAGCTGCAGCACGCCCCTGTCCTTCTGGAGTTGGGTCGGTCGAGGCTCCTCGGGTCCGAAGATGAACGCGAACACCTTCTTGTAGAAAGGTGGCTGGGCTTCCTTGGGAAGGCGCTTCGCGTAGCTGTGACCGTAGTACAGACCCCCCCGGTTCCAGCCCCGGCCGCCCATGAGCCAATGCAGCAGGAAGAAGTCGCCCAGGCCGAAGCCGCCACGGCGTCCCCCGAACCCCCCGCGGCCCCCGTCCCGGTTCGCGGTCATCGCAGCGATGATCAACACCACGAAGACGACGAAGTAGACGACCAGCATCACGGCCGTCCAGACCTTGAATCCCGTCTTGAACGCGGACCACGCCGCCTTCCTGAAGCGGACGCCGAACGGCTCCCGGTACCGCGCGATCAGCTTGGGGTCGAACTGGTAGAGAAGATCGCCCGAGTCCGAGACCTCCAGGTGGCCGCGGTGGGTCTCGAGGAGGCCCTTGAGTGCCGACTCGGCGTCGTGCTCGGGCAGGCCGGTCGCGGAGACGAAATCCCCCAGGGTGGCCCGGCCGCCCAATCGGCGCAGCGTGGCGGTGAGGGTGGGGTCCGGTTCGGCGGTGGCCGAGGTGGTGGCAATGTCAGGCAATGTGGTAACCGCACTTCAAGAGGGTGGATTCCAACGGGTCGGCTTGGCAGGTGATTGTACGAAGCCCCCTGGAAGATCCTTTTCGGAGGCGGTGTCACGCAACCGCGGGGGGCGGTGTGACCACCGCTAGCTGATCTGTGAGAGCCAGACACTGCGGGAACACGACTACACTGGAAAGACCCCGACCCAGTAGCGAAGCGGGGAATCCTCCGCCGGGTTCCTGGTGAGCGAAGTCCAACCAGGTCGTAGCCCATGAGGCGATCCCGGATCCGCACGGTGCCGGCGTACTCGGTGCCGATGTAGATGTCCAGATAGGAAAAGGCGTCGCGGGCCCGCGTGGTCGCAACCCAGAGTCGGTCCTGGCTGTCGTAGACCATGGGGCGCCCTCGCAGGAACCAGCGCTTTGGCGTTTCCCTGAAATCCGCGAGATAGGGTTCCCACGCCGACGCCGGCAGAGACCCGCCGGCGCCACCGGAAATGTTCGCAATGCTCTCCCTATACGCCTCCACGTCACGCTCGTTCGGCAACTCTTCAACGTAGGTGGGAGCCTCGACGATCGTCGCATGGTCGCCGTCGCGGTCGGTCAGGAACACGAGCTCCTTTTGGCACGCGCGAAAGATCCATCCGCCTCCCACGCTCGGGAGCACGGCAATGAGTTCTCCGCATTCCGTCTCTGCCACGCCGTCAAGATTGTCTCGCTGCCAGAGAACCTCGCCCGTTCCGGCGTCGACTTCCACCGGAACCATATCGCCGGCGGGAAACGTAAAGAGCTGGCCGAGCAGGCTGTTCCCGATGGGTCCTCCGGCAACGAAACCGGTGGGCAACCTCGTCTCGTTGACGCGAACGCCGAACGGCGTGAAGACGGTCAGTCGGGACAGATCCAGGTCGAACGCCCCGACGGTGCCGTTGGGTCCCCGCCTTATGAACGAGAGACGGCGGAACTCCCCGGGGCCATCTCCCTCACCGCCGAACACTCCCACTACCGATCCCGCTCGGTCGTTGCAACGGATTCGGGACTCGTACGAGTTGATCACACACGCGGTGTTCTCATCCGCCAGGGCCACCTCATCGCTAGCACTCAGTGGGGCCACGGTCGACGCGAACGGGGCGAGAGGCACGAACCCCTCCCCGCCGTCATCGGTTGCACAACCGATGGTGGTGGCGGCGAGGAGGGCGGCCACCACCCCCGTCCGAGAACTGACAGCGGACACGTGGCTGCATCTCGACCTCACAGTTACAGTGTTCCCGCATGCATCAGTCAAAGGCCCCCAAATCATCAGCTCCCACCCCCCTCCCAGTCCTCCCGCAACCAGTCCACCAGCAGCGCGATCTGGACGTCGCTGAGGATTTCATCGGGCCCGAAAGCCGGCATCCGATCGTTACGCTCCCCGTAGAAGCTCGGGTGGGAAGCATCGCGGATGATCGCGGTCAGCCACTCCCTCGACCCGAAGCCGGTGAGCACCGGACCGCGCGGCTCCTCCACGACCCCCTGGAACTCGTGACACTCCGTGCAGCGGATCGGTGCGGACGAGATCAGGGCGGTCCCCTCGGCGATGTCGTCGCGGTCGGCCTCGTCGACCGCGGCCTGATACGACAGCGCCGCCTGCGCCGACAGGGCCTTGACCACCCTGGCGAGCTGCTCCTGGCGATCGGCGTCGAAGCTCGCCACCCGGCGCTGCACCATGCGCACCATGCGTCCCTGGGCGAACTCGGTACCGCCGAAGTACTCGAGCGTCGCGACGCGCTCGGGGTCCAGCAGCCCGGTCAGCCACTCCCGGCTCGCGAACCCCTTCAGGTCGGCGGCCGTCTGGGGCTCCGCCACGGGTCTGCCCGTGCCGTCGTGGCCATCGTAGGTGTGACAGCTGGCGCACTTGTCGGCGAACAGGCGTGGTCCCTGCGTCAACGGGTCGGCCCCGAGCAGCGTCAGCGCCCCTCCCGGCGGAATCCCGTCGGGGCCGGCGGCGAGTTCGGCGACCCGGTTCGCGTTGGCCTCGGCGCTGTTGTGGGCGAAGACGAACTCCTCGTCCGCGCCGTCCTGGGTGTACGCCTGCCACGTCAGCAGCGCGATGCCGCCCAGCACGGCGGCGGTCAGGCCCAGGTTGAAGCGGTGGCCGAGGCGCCACCTCCCGGCCAGCGGCATGAGCGCGATGAGCGTGACGACGATCCCCGGGATCACGATCGCGCCGATCACCTCGGTGCCTGCGGGGAAATACTTCAGCCACTGGAAGAGGAACATGAAGTACCATTCGGGGCGCGCGGCCGGGAACGGTTCGCTGGGGTCCGCGGGAGCGCCCAGGGGTGCGCCTCCCGCGCGGATCACCAGGAAGAGCACGGCCGCCATGACCGCGAGACACGCCACCGCGTCGCGCAGCGCCTGGTCGGGCCAGAACATGCCGTCGCGCCGCTTGGGGGCGGGCTCGCGGGCCGCGCCATCGCTCCCGCCGCGCGTCGTGATGCCGTGCCGCCTGAAAAGGAAGACATGTCCTGCGATCAGGGCCATCAGAGCCCCCGGCAACACGCCGGCATGCAGGGCGAAGAAGCGCGTGAGGGTAAGGTGGCCGTACTCCGCGCCCCCGACGAGTACCCTCTGTAGCGCCGGGCCCACCACGGGTGTGACCGACGCGATGCTGGTGGCCACCTTGGTCGCCCAGTATCCCTGCTGGTCCCAGGGCAGCAGGTAACCCGTCAGCGACAGCCCCATCACGATGTGGAGCAGCGCGAGGCCGAACCAGAAGTTCACCTCCCGGGGTGCCTTGTAGGCGCCGGCCACCACCACCTGCATGAGGTGCAGGACAAGCAGCACCATTGTTGCGTGGGCCATGTAGTGATGTATTCCCCGCAGCATCCACCCGCCGGCCATGCTGTTTTCTATATAGTAGACACTTTCCCATGCGCCGTTTGCATTGGGGCTGTACCCCGCCCACAGGACCAGTCCCGTGACGAACTGGACGGCGATGGCGAAAAGGAGGGTGCTTCCCCACACGTAGCGCCACTTCGCTCCACCGGGGATGGGTTCTACCAGCGCCTTGTGCAGCAGGCCCCGGTACCCGGTCCGGTCGTCGAGCCAGCCGAGGAGTGCTCTCACGCGACCGGGAGCTTTTCCGCGCGGCCCGGAAGAAAGTTCCGGAACCGCACCCAGATCTGGTCCCCGTCCCGGACCTCCACGTCCAGCGCGTCCATGTCCCGGGGACTGGGACTCGCGGGATCGTTGACGGCCCCGTCCAGGCTGAAGCTGCTCTTATGGCAGGGACAGACGAAGCGTGATCGGTCCGGGGACAGGTTCACGAAGCAGCCCGCATGGGGACAGACCACGTTCAGCGCCTCGACCGAGTCACCCGTACGGCGAAGGTAGACGGCGCCTACCGGGACGTTCACATGCGTGTTCCACGCGTCGACCTTGTCGGCCAGGATCCGGAACTTCCTGGGCACGCCATCGGCCGGCAGGGCGGCAAGGCTGGCCACCGGAACGAGATCGGGATCCTCCCGCGTCCGGCCGAGTGGATCAAGTGCGACGCGAATCCCCGACCAGACCGGGGCCAGGAAGGCGAACCCCGCGGCGGCGACGGCCGCGATGCCTGCCAGGAAACCCCGCCGGGCCGGAGGGCTCGGGTCGGCGGTTCCTTCGCCTGCCGGCAGTCTCGGGTGACTCATCGGCTGGTTTTGGTTGGAGGGGAGAGGAATGCTATCGGAAGATAGAATATCAGCGACACCGCGACACCGCGACACTCCTCCACGGTCCGATTCGCCGACCGCCCTTCTGTCTCGCCCCGTCCGGTGAGCGCAGCGCTAGTCGGCGAAGGGCGCGAAGTCGTGAGCCAGCACGGGCAATCCGAGTGACTCCGCCATCGCGCGCGCCCGTTTGGCCAGCTCTTGCCGCGGGGTGGCGTTCCGGCGTGCCATTCTGACGGTTTCGAGGGCGAGGCGCATCCACGACAGCGGGCACCGTTGCCTTGTCTCGGTCGCGCCACGTTCGAGCAGAGCCAGGGCGGCGGCGGTCTCCCCCTGGCGAGACAGCAAGCTTGCGTGAAAGACGATGAGGCAGACCGGTGCCTGGTCCAGTGAGGCTTTGAGCGGGAATTCCCTGGCGATCCGGGAAGCCCGATTGAATCTCGCGAACTCCAGCAGCAGGATTCCCCCGAACGCGGCCAACCGCTCGTCCAGGCTCGGGGGAGTCGGCAGCAGCGAGGCGCTCCGTTCGTGGAAGCGGTCGATGGGCCTGCCTTCGGGTGTTCCCTCCGGGGTCTCCAGGTCGAGAGCCCGGGCGAGCGCCGACTCCGCCTCGGCAGCGTCCTGCCTTGCGAGCGCCAGCTTCACCCTGGCCAGTCGTTCAAGGCCCTGGATGTGCGGGCAATCCATGGATTCCATCGCTGCACTCGCCTGCTCGATGAATCCATGGGCGAGCTCGCGATGACCGACGTTCGTGTGCCATTCCGCAAGGTTGACGAGAATCCGGGCGTGGGAAGCGGCATCGCTGCTCATCGGAACCGCCGCCGCGACATCCTCGATCGCCTCGCGACCCTTCTTCGTGGCCAGCCGCCCGCAGATGATCAGGACGGAGATGTGGTGGTGAAGAGCGAGCATCAACGCACTGTGAAGGGCACATTGCTTCGAGAGCCGAACCGCCTCCTCGGCAATGCCGAGGGCGGCCAACGGATCCGTGCGGGCGGTAACCCTCGCCATCGCGGACAGACTGCGGCACCTGGCCACCTCGTCCGAGGCCCCTTCCAGCTGACCGATTCGGGTAGCCAGCTCATCCAGCCGGCTGTGTTCCCCGGATCTGACGATCAGCCGGCGGGTCGTATCCAGGATGGCTGCCAGGCACCTCTCTTCCCCATCGCCGCGAGCCTCCTTCTCGATGTCGGCCAGCTTCTCCAGGGTCGTGTCGGCGGGATCGATCCCCTGCAGATTCCGGGAGTCGGCCTCGATCAGGCGCACGGTCAGCGATTCGGACACGGACAGTGCGGAAGCGTCCTCCAATGCCTCCCTGCTGAGCCGGAGCGCGGCACGAAGCTCCAGGGATCTGTATTTCAGCCGTGCGAGCCGAGCGGCCACCCGAGCCCTTCGCACCCCCCTGCTCACGTCGTATGCAAAGCTCAGCACCCGCTGACGTTCAGCTGCGGTCTTCGAGTCAGCGGCCGAGGCGGCCTCCAGCGCATAGAGATGGGCGAGCTCGTGGTCACCGGCACGGAAATAGTGGAATGCCACCCGTTCCAGCGGGGGATCTTCGGAGCGGGAGCGAATCAGTTCGGCCATCGACGCGTGAAGCATGCTACGCCTGGCCGGGCTGAGTGTCCGGTAGATCGCGTGACGTACGATGTCGGGTCGGGCGCGCACCTCCCTGCCGGTCCACTCGACCAGGTGGAGGGCCTGTAGCTGCTCTATGGCGTCAACGCACCGGTCACTATCGTGGCCCATGATCTGTGTGAGCTCTTCCAGCGTCGTCGCGTCCTCGAGCACAACGAGCACGGAGATCACCTTCCTGGCGCTCGCATTCAGTCGCTCGACACGCGTGTTGACCAGCTGCTGAAGCGACGGGGGCACCTGGACTGAACCGCCAGGCCGGTGCTCGTCACCTGTCGCCAATTGAGCCAGGAGTGCCCCCAGGAACATCGGGTTGCCGTTTGCCAACGTCGTCACGTCGTCCAGCTCCGTGTCGGACAGCGTCCGTGGAGATGTGGACTCGGCCAACTGCCTCATTTGGTGGTCCTCCATACCCTCGAGCCGGATCCTGGTGGCCGCAGGATCCGCTTCCAGCTTCTGGAGGAGCCGGGTGACCGGATGGCCCGTTCGCAACTCCTCCGGGCGATAGGCGAGCAGCAGCGTGAAGTTGCCGGCGGACCAGCGCCTGTTCAGGAAATGCAGTACTGCGGCAGTGGCCGTGTCGGCCCATTGAAAGTCGTCCAGGAAGAGAACGACCTTCCGTGTGCTCGCAATCTCCGTAAGGAGCCTTAGGAACGTCTCGCAGGTGTGCCTCGGAAGCTTGTCCCGGTGCATGTCGCCGTGAGAGCCGGGACCCGGGGGCTCCCGGACCTGTGACAGCAGACTGTCGAGTTCGGGTTGCCAGGACTGCTCGCTTTCGCCCCGAGCGGCTGCCGTCGAGTATTGCTTCAATCCCTCCAGGAGGGGACTCAGGGGGATGTCTCGCTCCAATTCGGCTGCCGATGCCCGGATGATGGCGGAGCCGTGAAGACGGGCACGGTTGATTGCCGCTTCCACCAGCCTTGTCTTCCCGAGTCCCGCTTCTCCGCCGATCGTTACCGTCTTCCACAGGACCTGGTCGTCTGTCCGCGTGACGTGGCGGATCAACCGGGCCAGCTCGTCGGATCGTCCGCTCATGGTGGCCGCCCGGGTGAGGTCGTTGGGAGCCCGGGACTCCTCGCTCCGTCCCTCGGCCATGGATCTCACCGCCTTGAACAGCTCTTGCGTCTCCCGTAGCGCAATCCACTGTCCCGTGGGATCCTTGCGCAGGCCGAACGCCTGGTAGCTGGCTTCCGTCTCGTTGACCTCCCCGTACATCACGTCCATTCGCATCTTCCGCTGGAGGGCGACCTCTTCGTTGGGATCGATGCGAAACAGGACCTCGGCCGCCTCCAGGGCAACCGGCCGGTTGCCCTCGGAATGGGCCTCTTCCAGGGCAACCAGGACTTCAGTTCGTAAACGGCCGCGTTTGGCGATGAACTGGCACCCGACCCAATCCGAGAATGTGCTCTTGCCCACCTCCGGGCATGCCGAAAGGAATCCCGCTTCGATGAAGGCGTACGCTTCCCGGAACTTCTTCGTCCGAATCATGTCCGCCCAGTCGTCCAGGTCGCACCGCACGGCTTCCCGGTGAACCCGGATAAACTCTCCGTCCAGCTGGGTCACCTTGCGACCACACTTCCGGTTTGTCTGGTAGACGAGTTGGCTGAGCCTGTGCCTGACGGCTTTGCCATCCTCGATGTCCCACAGGCTCCGCTGCACCGCTTTTCTCGGGATGCGGTTTCTCCCTTCGCTGAATGCGATGGCCAGAAAGGCCGCCTGATGAGGTGAGAGCCTGACGACTTCCCCGTGGCGTCTGAGCAGGGGACCACCGAAGAGTTCCAGTCTCAATTCTCTGGTATCGTGCTGCTTTGTCGTTGAGGACAAGGTCCTGTCCCTAGCTTGAGATGGCGGCTGATTGAGGTGCGATGTCCGTGCTGGCCGGAAGGCCGACTGCCTCCGGGTCGACGATGGACGGACGATCTCCGAGGAGCTGTGCGGCGACACAGCCCCTGGCGGCTTCATGGGCCAGCCAGGTCTCGAACACCCACTCCCATCCCAGTCTCTTCCGCGCATCGAGAGGACGGATGCCGCAGAGGCGGTTCATCTGGTTACTGAGTGAGAAACCGTCGGGATACCCGAGCGAGCAGGCGACGTTGAAAAGGCTGGCATCCGAGTTCTGAAGCCTTATCGTTGCGCGCAGGATTCGGGCGATGTGGAGCCAGTGGGATGGAACCGGAAGGCCGCTGTTGAGAAGACGGCGTCCAAGCGCCCGCCTCGACATGTACAGGTTCTTCGCCAGCAGGGTGATGGTCTGAACCCTGGCACTCAGCTCGACGATTCGTCGAACGACGCTCCTCGTCACCGGGTCCAGTGCGACTCCCCGCCACACCAGGTATTCCGAAACGCTGGTCGACAGCGACGACGGAGGTCTCCGGATGACGCTCGCGATTTCGCCCGGGGATGGGGTTTCGTGATAGGGAAGGACGGCCTGGGGCCGCGACCGCTCGATGGCGCGAAGGATCCGGAGGACGGCCAGGCGGTCATCCCCGTCCGGGAGGATAATGGCGAGCGGGACCCCGGCCGGCCGGTTCGCGACCAGGTCCGAGCCATCGCTCCACCCGGCGTTCCCGAGGTGCCACAACATCACCCAGCCCCCCTCTTGGGGCTGCACGGGATCGGCGAGGTCTACCGGGGTTAGATGACGATAGGGCGGGCCCATTAGAAGGACCGCGTTCGGGCGCGGGTGACTGCTCGGCATTGATGTAGCTCCTAGGCTCTGGCGGTACGCTGGGCCCGACAGGCTAGTTGGCTGCTATCAGTAACCGATCACCACCGCCCCTCCACGCCGCGACTGACCCGAACACAGTAGCCAACTCAAGGCGCCGGAACACCCGAAACATCCGATTTTTGGCGGTTCTACAGGGTTTTGAGCCCCCGTTGCAATGTCCTTGCTCCCCCAACTGCACCCCCGTCGCTGACGGACCGCTGGACCCCGACCGCGTCACGACGCTCGACTATTTCAGCGGGACGGAGTTCGCCGGTGGACGCTCGGTGAGGATGGTGCAGCGCCGGGTGGCGAGCTTCAACCCCGCTCGCCGGGAGCAACTCAACAAGGCGGTCAGGGCCCTGTCGGCGCGGACGGTGCTGCCGTACCAGGTGCCAAGCCGCGCTGGACGAGACCGACCGCGACGACATCGCCGAGGGGACCGACCTGATCTCTTCCGCACCGATCCGCTGCACCGAGTGTCACGAGTTCCAGGGGGTCGTGGAGGAGGCGCGGGGTCCGGTGCTCACCGGCTTCGGCTCGAGGGAGTGGCTAACCGCGATCATCCGCGATGCTTCCCACGCTCGATTCTACGGGGACCGCAACGATCGGATGCCGGCCATCGGGCCCGAGGAGATCCTCAGCGACTGTCCAGATCGCGCTTCTGGTGGACTGGCTGCGGGAGGACGGGGAGGGGGGTGGGGCGGTGAGGGGCGAGAGCTAGCCCGGTCGTATTCGGTCCTTGGCGTTCCCAGGCATACAGCTACGCATTCTCATCCGCTACCGCACCCCTCGCCTCGTCCAGATAATGACAACACCGCACGATGATCCCGTTCCGCTGTACTGAATCGGCACTCCCGCCGACCTCGGGTACACTTCCACGCCTGCGACGACGTCGGGGGTGAGTAGACGGTCGATCCGAGCGGGCCGGCTCCCTCCCCCTTGTACCATCATGCCGTCGAGCACAACGCGGGGAAAACAACCTTCGCTGCGGCCCCCGCTGAGCATGATGTACTTCTCCAAAGGGTTTCCAGCGTCCGGGACCACTTCCACTCCCGGAAACCGGGTGAACAAATTGGTCAGCTTCACCGGAGCCCAAATCTCAATATCCTCGCGATCGATGAATTTCCCGAAGCCGATGGCCTCGCGGGCGTAGAATCCCACGTCTTGCAGGACAATCTCCCGTCTCTCGACGCTGACCTCGATCGGATCCAACTCCACAGGGTCGACCGAGAGCGAGACGCGCACGTTGGTGAGGCGCCCGGGCACCACGTGGATTGAGTCGGCGCGGGTCACGTACCCCAAGTCGGAAAACTTGACGAGGTGCTGGCCGGGGGACAGTTCGGTGAGGCTGAAGCGGCCCCGTGCGTCCGTCAGCGTCCCCTGCGGGTTAGCGCCCGCCTGGACCTTGGCGCCCACGACCGGGCTGCCCTCAACTCCGTCCCTCACGACGCCGATGATGCCCGTCACAAGCCCGTCCGCCCCGTAGTCCACGGGTTCCATGGCCGTAACGAATTCTCCAGCGCGCATCACCGTGAAGTCGTTCACCGAGGGGTGATAGCCAGCGTGGGAAAGCTCCAGAGTGTAGGTACCGACGGGGATCCGGGACAGCGTAAACCGTCCCGCGGGGTCGGACTCGAGCCGAACACCCGCCCGGCCAATCACAACGAGAACTCCGGGTAGGGGCTGCCCCGTGACCACATCAACGACCGTCCCAGTGATCGTGACTTGACCCTGGCCCGCCTCCTGCGCCTCTCCGCCTCGCGCCAAGGTCAGGATTGACAGTGACAGCAGAAGGGCCAGGACTCGCGTGGCCACCCGCCGTCTGACGGTGTGGTCCAGAGTTGCTGCGTTTCGCGGTGGCTTGATTATGGCTAGTCCATCCAATCGACTTGCGTCGCCTTCTTCGAGGCTAAGCATTGGCCGGCGGAGGGCCGAACGCAAACTTGAGAAGAAGCGCCGGGGCCGCTCGTGTCGGCGAAAACTCGGGCGGTCGAAGCTACTCCGCTGC
Organism: Longimicrobiales bacterium; assembly: GCA_965206455.1. Taxonomy (GTDB): domain Bacteria; phylum Gemmatimonadota; class Gemmatimonadetes; order Longimicrobiales; family Gaopeijiaceae; genus Bin94. Next base: position 669,398 of record CBDBJS010000001.1, read on the forward strand.
TACTAACCCCAACAGCCCCACACACCCCTCCGCTGTCAGCGCCCCACCCCGCCCCTCCACCACCCGCCCCAGCATCCCCGTCACGTTCGCGACCGCGAAGCTGATCCCGTTCAGGTTGCGCTCCACCGGAACACCCGGAATCGGCCTCGGGTACGGCGCGGCGGCCACCACCACGTCGCGGCCCGGTTCCCCCCGCACCTCCACACACCCGCGCGGACAGTCCTCATCCATCACCACCCCAACGGCCGACGGCAGCGAGCCCGGCCACCATTTCTGCCCTTCCGCTTCCGCCGCCGCCACCACCACGCCCCCCACCGCGGCCAGCCGCTCCACCGCGGCCCCGAGCATCTCCGCGTGCTCTTCCCGGACCGTCCCCAGGCTCAGGTTCACGACCCGCACCCGCCGCTCGGCCGCCCAGTCGATCGCGGCCACCAGGGCCCGCACACTCGTCCTGAGTCTGTCCTCGAAGACGCGCACGGCGAACAGCTCCGCCCCCGGCGCCTTCTCCTGGATGGCCGCGAACACCGCCGTCCCGTGTCCGATTCGGTCCACGTAGTCGCCAGAGACATCGCCAACGAGATCGATCCGTACCCCGCCCGCCACGCGGCCCACGTGCGGATGCTCAGCGTTGACCCCGCTGTCGATCACGGCGATCGAGACGCCGTCACCGCGCAGCTCCCGGACTCCGGGCGAATCCACGCAGATCGGACCTGGGAACGCGGATTCGCGACTGGACTCGCTCCTATCCGGGGCCGAGCCCGCCGCGTCACCAAGGGGTTCTCCGACACCTGAAGTCATGACCTTTGTACGCCTCCACGCCCGGAACACGGGTTCAGCCGGAACGGCCCAACGTACACCCATCTGGGCTCCACGTCGGGTTAGTGGAAAAGTCTAACGCACAGGGGAAGCACCGGTCGATGCGCGGGCGGGAGGCTTACCTGGCGCCAGGATCATTTCACGAAGTCTGGAGCCCTGTCCCTCCGCCACTACGCGGCCCGCTCCATCCACCGCGAAAACCCAGGGTGTCCGTTGTGTGAGGGCCACGCTGAGTCTCAAGGAGGGATCCCTTTCAACGGACCCGACCTGTACCGGCCAGTCGACCTCCCGGGCGTAGGAGATCGCTTCCGGAAGCGGCCCGGGCGAAATGGCAAGAACGGATTGCTCCTCAAGATCAGCGGCGTTAAGCCACGACGACCACTCCGAGGCGATCCGACGAGAGTGCGCGCAGGTCGGATCGAACACCAGCACGAGGGTTGGTTTCCCGGCTCCGAGGCTGGGTACGGTGCCGTCCGCGTGGTTGATGGATATCGACGACAAATCGGAGCCGACCGATATCGCTTGAAGGTGGTCCTGGGTACCAAGCATTGGAAGGCTCAGGGTCACAGTCTGAACAGCCGCCAGCAGGGCCAAGACCACAAGCGCGGCCTTGAGTGCCCGCCTGCTTCCGGTACGGGTGCTTCTACGATCGAGTAACAGTGTCACAGGGCAGCTCCGAATCTCATTGTTGAAGTTGGTCACTTGAGTCTCCTGGCGCACGGATCCCCTGTTGGGCTCGGTCGGGGATTCATGCAGTCACGACTAGGAAACAGTTCCCACCCCGGAAACGTGCAATCTCGCCCTTGCTCCGCCGTCGTGGGCCCTGTCGACGATGGTTCAGAAAGTGGGTGGGCTACTCGGGCGCCGGAGCCGTATTGGGCTTCAGGAAACACACCCTTTTGCACGTTTCTCCCCTGTGGGCTGTTTACTTAGCGTTGGAGGGGCTCTCAAATGATCCCCCTTGTGACCAGCAAGCCCATGAATTCAGGAGCACGAAGAGATTGCGACTCGCGACGGTGTTACTTATCCTGCTGAATCTGCTTTTGGCAGCGGCTCAGTCCGGCCAGCCACGATCGACCAGGAGCGGGCCTAGGAACTGCTGTCGGGGTGACGGGCCGGAAGCGTATTGTTGCCACGATTGTTGCGTCAATGGGACGGTCTGTCGCACCGACGCCGACTGTCAGGGCTCCAATTAGAAGCGCCCCCTGCGGGGAGTCCCAAGAATGACCATGTGGCCTCAGCGATCCAAGATCCGTGTCTCAGCCGCAGTCGCAAAGGCGGTTCTGCCGTTACTTCTGCTATTCGTCGCGGCACGACCCCTGGCTTCTCTTCGCTGGCCTCCTTTCGAGTGGTCCGGAGGCTTGCTTCACTGGCTGTCGTTCGTCCTGGACGACACCGCGTTCGTCCTTCCATTCCTGGTATTCGCGGGTGGTGTGGCTCTGAGGGATACTCTGGGATACTCTCAGCAGGTCATTCGCGCCGTCGTCTTGTCGGGCGTCGTCGCCAGCACCGTATGCTACCTCCTGGCAGCTTGGGCGGCACCTGCGGTCGAGCATCGAGTCCTGGTTCGCCTTGGGGCCGAGACCGAAACCGCACGGCAGTTCGGCGCTCGAACGCCGGTGGGTATTCTCCGGAATCTGCGGTTCGTAGAGGCGAACCCGCCTGATGAGTACAGCCTGAGGGTGAGCAGTCCCCATCGCTTCCCACCAAACGTACTCCGCTGGGTATTGCATCTCCCTCCGGCGATGGCCGTCTTCGGCTTCATCAACGTGGTCCTTGGTGTGATCGCAGCCCAATTGACCATCGATCTCAAGCGCGGGCGGCGCCGAAACGCTCGTTTTGCGATCGGACTATTGGGAGCAATCGCTTTCCTTGCGTTTGAGCGCTTTGTAGCGCCCACGGAAGCCTTTCTCCAAAGCGGAGTGCTGAGCTCCGGCGTTGTCGCCGCGTGGGCCCCCCTGTCGTTCCCCTTGGCCGAGGGTCTTCTGCTGATCTATCTCGTTCGCGGACGTCGTTGGGAATGACCATCGACAAGAACGACACGGAAATCGACTTCGAAGCCTTTCGGCGTGGCGATCCAAAGGAATTCAAGAAGATTCTAGACCGCGTCTCTCCCCTGGTTGGGGACATCGCAGCCTCGTACACAGACAACCCCGAAGACCAAGAGGATCTATACCAAGAGATTTGCGTCCGCATTTGGGAGCAGCGGCACCACTACGATGACCGGGGCAAGCTAAAGTCGTGGGTCTTCAAGTTGGGGCATCGCCACGCCTGCAACTGGCGTGCGAAGCAGGAGTCACAGAACGGGACCATCGCCCGGTACTCTGTCGGGCACGTCCCCCGCGAGCATATGGGCACCCTATTGAGTGACCCGTCGAGGCTATTGAACTACGATCGATTCCTGGACGCCCTGGAGAGGGCTCTCGAAGAACTCCCACCGCGCCGGTTGGAGGCGTACGAACTGGTCGTTCTGGAGGAAAACAGCCCCAAGCAAGTAGCACGTCAGTTGGGCGTGTCAACCCCGACCGTCCGGTCCCACGTGCGCCATGTCAGGGCGACACTTCGGGAAGTACTCAAGGATTGCAAAGATGACCTGTCCTGATCTATCCGACCTCGCACGAGTCGGCACGCCGAGAGCGGACCCCGCCGTGGTGGAGCATCTCCAGCAATGCCATTCCTGTTGGCTGGACTGGCAGATTCAGCAGGGTGCGCGCTACTTGCACACCGGCGTGCGGAACGACCCGCAGGACCTGAACCAAAAGGTAATGGTTGGGATCACCGAAATGGCGCGGCAGTCGGACGGACCCGCCGGGTGGGGCCAGCTGAGTCTTTTCGGGTTCCTGATTGCGGTGGCGCTGTCGATCTTCTTTTTCGTGAGGACGGGCGCCATGGCTCCGGTACCTCTTGGACATGTGGCAATCTATACGGGCGCAAGCGCTATCGCAGCCGCCGTGTACTGCTGGAAGCGAGATAGGAAAACTGACTGTGCCACGGACCGCTGACGGAGCCTGGCCAGGCTTTAGCAATGGGCCGCGATGCGCGCACTCCGTGATCTGACCTTCACGAGATCCCTCCCGTGTTCCCGGCGTACTCGGACAGCGGACGGCGTTCAACCTCCAGGACCTGGCCACCCGAATGCTCATGCTGCACAGGCAAGAGCCCCGACGGGCTCACCACGGTATCACGCCGCTTGCCTGTCTCACTTGATACACCGCAACGCTCGGTACACCTAGTTCGTTTGTTTCCACAACGACCATCCGACCATCGGGGCCAAAGGCGACGGGCATGGGCATCCCTTCCACGGTTCCCAAGTATTCTCCTGCGACTGTAAGTATGTCTATTGCGTAAGGCTCATCCGCCACACGCCCGCGGAGCACCCAGATGTGGCCAGCCGGCGACAACCGCAGTGCCCCTATCGGCTGGAGGAACTCCGAGTATCCCCACAAGCGCACGGCCTGCTCCGGCGTGGTAATGCATTTATCGCCTGGAGGACCCCAGGCGAGGGCTTCGTCGAATGCCGCGGTACGTAGAGCCATATCTCGAGTCACCTTGCGAGGCTCTATTGCCCGCTCGATACGGATATGGCGGCCGCCATCAAAGATGACGTCTATCGTGTACGAATCGTCGTCCGCCACTGCAAGCACATCGCCTCTCTTGTCCCAATTGAGTGTGGGGGCGAACAGCTTGGCGAAGAGGACGCCAGGGAAGCAGACTGACTCGGAACCCGCCTCGGTCTTGTCGTGACTTGAGCCCTCGAACACGACGCGGGATGTGCCACCCTCCCACTGTAGTAGTCGGTTTGTGTCCCGAACCGTCCGGTCTAGCACAGCTCGGCTTACGCTGGAGAACAGGAACCCGTCCTTTGCCATACGAAGATCCTGGAACGCATACGCTGCCCCGATTCGTATCTGCGGCAGCAACGTGAGATCGGGCAGGCGCCAACGCACGAGGGCACCCGCAACGCGCACGACAAGTGCCGTGTCGCCAGCGATGTCCAAGCCGAAGACATTCGACCCGAACTCGCCCGGACCAGGACCGGGCCTACCGACGACTCCAACGCTACGACCGTCGGATGACACCACGTAAACCTGCGTACGGTCTGCGATGTATACTGAGCCCGAACTGTCGGTGGCAACATCCCACGGTTGGAGCGTCGACTCAAACTCCACCACAGCACTACTTTGGAGAGTATCTCCGACTCGCCAAAGCTCGACGGCGCTCCATGGCAGGCGTTGGTCCACACCCACGTAACGGTAGAGGTGCACCGAATCATTGGCAATCCCCTCTTGTCCGACAGCGTCTGTGTACGCCATCATCAGGGCTAGTGTGCCAATGATGGCACTGGCTGTGCCTCTGGCATCCAGACGGGTTCCTGTTCTCCACATTGAACGATGTCGACTCAGTTCTCGCCGCCAGAACCGGTAGTGCAGTACGAGCCATCGACGAGCCGCTCGCAGATCCTGCTGCAGCAATCTCGCCCGTCGTCGCAGATCGACCAGATCTCGTAGCAGCCGAGTGCCTTGGCCGGTGCCGGTGCCCACGTAGCGGCTACCAAAGCCGTTACCGCCATCGCCAACATCCAGAGCTTCCTCATGATCGTCCATCCTTTCCGTGATTGCGTGCCGCGCGACTCTGGCCCGGCTGTACTCAGAGAACAAGACTCATGAGAAAAGCGTGCAAAGCGGCTCGAGCGTGAAGACTGCGGACCCATGGCCGAGGGGTGTACCCGCGCCGGCCCTGTGTCGCCGCCACGGCCACCCCCGCTCACCGGCGCAGTTCGTACACGGCAAGTTCGACAGGATCCTCCAGCGGGTTGTGGATCACAAGCAGCTGGTCGGCAAACGCGGCGATCACCGGCGGCGCTTCGCTGAGCGCGTACCAGTCTCCATCCCGATCCCGCACCACCAGAATCATCGGGTCGCCATAGTTCAGCACTCCGCGAACGAACGGAATCGCGAGTAGTTCGGAACTCGCGACGGGCCGTGACGCACCGTGGAAGGTGTTGCCCCATGCCATGAGGTCCCTCGGGGATCGCAGGGGTTCTTCCGGGGCGCCGGGAGCGATGTATCCGGGAATGACAAGTCGATACGACTCGACCTCCAGCGTCTCGGAGTCCAACGGAACCGCCCAGACGCTGTCCGAGATGGTGGACACCGCCCAGGCCGTGTCTCTGGCAGCGGCGAAGAGGGTCTGCCGCATGTTGCGCCAGGGGAGTTCGGGGTCGGCATCGATCGGGAGCACTCCTTGCGTGAAGAGGCCCTGCGCCAGCGCGGTCCCGTCGTTCGCAAATACCCCCAGTGCCGCGCCGGGCACCCCGAAACCGTCGCCGGCTAGTACCAGGCGGCCATCGGATAGCACCGCAAAACCCGATACGTACCCGATGCCATGGACGATTTCCCGGTCGAGTTCGCCCGATGTCGTCCAAACGGAGACCCGCCCGGACCCCCCGTCGGCCACGAACAGGCGTGTGTTCACCAGCTGCGGGTATCGTGCACTAACGAACTCCCCGGGGCCCTCGCCACTTCGACCGACCGTGGCGATGCGTACGCCGTCGCTATCGAACAGCTTGGCGTTGCCTTCCGAAACGTCCGCAATAGCGAAGCCGTTACCGCTCCAGGTCGCCCCCGAAATCCGGACGATCGGAGACTCCGGACTCTGCTCCGGGATGATCACTCGCACGAGCCGGAACATTTCGGCGAAGGACCTCGCCGTCGGCTCGATCGTACGGTCGCTCGCGCCACCGTCGCCGCACGCCGTACATGCCACGGCAACCAGGACCAGGTACGCCGCCGCAACTCTCACCCATCCTCCCCCCATCAGCGCCGCCCTAAGCATCGGATTCCCCAACCGCGCCCAAAATCCGATAGCGACGGACCTCGTCCCTGTCCAGCTCGTCGCTCACAACCCCGATTACCCAGTCCGGTCCCCACCGCTTGACTTCCAGGGCACCCGGAAGATCGATCGCGGTTACGCCTCCGATCGAATCCACGACCACCCACGCTCTCGTTGGAGCCCTGCCTGCCTGATACTCGCCTATGGCAACACCGCCGCTCACCGTGCTGACCATACTCCCGAAGCTGGGTGTCGTCGCATTGCCGGCGATCCCGCGTTGATCTGCCTTGAGCCCTTCCAGGAAAGGACTTGGGGATACGTGCCGGTATTTCTCGGTAATCCGTTCTTCGAGCAGGCGATCGGACACGGCCGTTGGACTCGCGGTAGACCTGACAACGGTTCGCAGGTAACCTCGCGCCGAATACTGACGAAACTCCCAGTTATCGTCATCACCCAGCCAAACCCCATCGGGAGACGTAGCGATGTGGAGACGTCTGCCGAACGGAGGAGCCGCCATCTGGAGTAGCCCATCTTCCAGGAACGGCGAAAGCTCGCCGCCCGGCCAGGTGCCGACCACGTCTGCGCCCTCCCCGGACGGAGGAATCACCGCCACCTCGACTCCAGGGCGCTGCGAACCCTCGACCGGGGCGGCTGACTCGAAGACCGCCGTGACCACGGATCCATCCGAGAGAAGCCCAATGGGCCGCGCTGGTACCGTACCCGCAGATCGGACCAACCCGCTCGCGGTTTCGACGTTTCTGACGAATCGGCCATTCGCATCGAGAACGCTGACCCGGAACAGGCGGAAGTCTCCAGCTCCAAGGGAATCGGGCGGCTTGAACGCCAGCCACGCGAGCCGCCTGAACTCACCGGGCCCATCACCCATCCCGCCCCAGGTCGCAACGTGACGTCCCGCCGAGTCGAAAACGAGGATCTCGTTCCCAACCTCGTCGGCAATCGCGATACGACCCTGGGACAGCAGCTCCACGTCCATGACCTTGGACACCACGAACGACGGATCGTCCTCGCGAGACCGAATGACCCAGTCCGGCTCGTCGGCCAATACCCGTCGCTCGGCAACACCCTCCAAATCGGGGCCAAGCTCGATAATCCGTACCCCGGCACTGTCGGTGACTGTCAACCCCTGTGGCCCTGACGGCGACTCGCAGCCGGTGGCAAGCATGAAGAGGATGAGTCCGGCTGGCAGGTAGGCCGACGTGCGCGTCCGCATGGTGTTTCCGAGCCCGATTCGGGGCACTGGCGATTTCTTCAAGGTCTTGTCCGTCATCGGAGTTCCGACGCTTTGCCCAGCCATGCTGGTCAACAGCCTGCCAAGAGTAACCCTTCTGGAAACTCCACAACAAAAGCCGCCTCATCGCAGTTTAGGTCGACGTCTCTCCAATGAGGGTTGCCCGCACACGGCGCTGACTCCCCGGATGACACGAACGCCCGCTTCGGCGCGGTCAGTCACTTCTGCTCACATGCCGGCGATATCGTTAGCCGTCCGACCAGAACCACCGGAACGTCCAGGTCGTCGACCTCGATGTACGCAGCCAGCCCGCCGGGGCCGAATGCCGCAGGCAGTCTGGCCTCTCCGACCGGCAGGGTTCCGATGTACTCTCCGTCCGTGGTCACCACGTCGATCGGGGCAGGCTCCCTGCCCACCAGTTGTTGCTGGAGCTCGTTTGCGGAACCCACGCTGAACGGGTCGGCCAACGGGTCGAACGGAAATCCGTCATCGGGCGTGCGCCGCACCCACAGAGTGCCGTCCCAGGTGGCGATCACGTCGTCCACCAGCGGCACCTCGTCCGCGAACTCCATCTCTTCGATCGCTCGACGTTGCATGTCCTCGATCCCTCGTAACATCCCGAGGATCTGGTCGGCCGCCCGACTTCGGCGGTCGCCCATGAGGGCCGACAGGGCGTCACGCTCGTGGCGGCGGTACGCCCGTTGGACTCCGCTGGTGACGGGTCGCGACGGTAGCGCGCGACGCAGGACGCGAACCACATCGCCGGAAGGTCCGGTGAGTTTGATGGCATAGCTCGACGAGTCGGCAAAGGCGATACCGCCGCCCGGGATCGCGTCCCAAAGGAACCGGGGAAGCAGGGCCACCCGTGTCACCGTACCGTCCGACGTGGCGCGGCCTTCGGCTATCCCCCCCAGCTTCCACTCGGCGGCAATCGTTGGCCGCGGCGGCGCCCACCCACGCGTGAGAACCTCGGTGTACGCCTCGTCCGCGTCCAGGAAAACCCGCTCCACCTGGCGCGGACCCTCCACCAGATTTGTGGTTGCGGTGAACGTGGTAGAATCAATGGCCATGCTCTGCACGGTTCTGGTTCGCATGAGCATCCCGCCAACGCGGTCGGCCTTGAACGTCGTCAGAGCTCGCTGATGTCGTACCAGTCTATCTCCCGGTCAGGCACACCGTCGGGGTCATCCGGCCCGGCCTTGCGTTCGACCAGGACCACCAGTGTCGTGTTCATCACGTCAAAGTCGATTATGCGATCGCGCACCCTGACGCTACCGACAAATCCAGCGTTCGCATAGACGTCGAGATAGGAGAACTCGTCACGATCCCGGCGCGTCGCGATCCAGAGTCTGCCACGTTCATCAAACGTCTCCTGGCCCCTCAGCAGGTAGTAGAGCTTGAAGCGTTGCCTGTACGCCTCCAACAAGGGGATGTCAGAGACTGACGGCCGCTCCTTTGCCGACCCCAGACTCTCTCTGAACCTCCGTATGATTTCCAGCCGATCACTCACGTCCCGCTCGCTGGGCAGTTCCTCGGAATACGCCGGTGCCTGAAGAAAACGGGTGCCGCCGAAAGCATCCATGAACGCCAAATGTCCGCTGCACCCAACGAATACCCATCCATCGGTCGGTGTGGGAAACAGGAAATTGGGCATCCCGCATTCGTCGAAAACGGGGATATTCGGAGGCCGCCACTCCCGCAGAACCTCTCCGGTCCTCGCGTCCATTTCCACGGCGACCATTGAGCCGCTGAATTCGGAGATATCGGCCGACGGGCCCACAAACCTGGCGTATGTGCCGGTTACGGTTGAGCCAAAAGGCGACGCAGGAATAAACAGGGCGCCAGGCAGCCGAGTCTCGCGCACAAAAGCTCCCGACGGCTCGAACACCACCAATCGGGTCCGAGCACCGTCCGCGACCCCGATGGTCCCGTCCTCTCCCCGAACCAGTCGGGTCGGCCTCAGAAACTCTCCGGGTCCACTGCCTTCACTGCCGAACACCCCGACTACATCGGCGCGGCGGTTCACGCAATGCACTTTCACAGCGTAGGAGTCTATTGTGCACGCCGTGTCTTCATTTGGAATGGCTACCGTCGAAATGCGACTGTAAGGAACCGGCGCAGTCCCAACCGGAACGGCAGCGAGCACCCCGGTCTCAGCCTCAATTGGCGTGTCTTGACGTGCCGGTGGATTCTCAACACAGGAACCGGCGGCTAACGCCAGGAATACCCCAAGTACCGGTCCGCGCGCACACCAGCGGCCGCCGCCAGACCTCTCGAATCGAATCAGTATGCTCACCATAACTCGCTAACCGCCTAACCTAGTGAAAGAGATCCTCAACGCACGCTCCTATGTCACTACAATCGGACGCGCACCGCGAATAGAATTCACCTCCTTCGTCCGACTCAAGCACCCCAATGCTAATCAGGTGCGCAGCTTGATCCGCACAAGAATCCTCGCACGATCTTGTATAGATCGCACAGATCACCACGATACCAAAAAATTGAGGCGACGGCCCCACATCGATATAGCAGCCGTAAGATGCAGTATTCGGATTGACACTCTCATCCAACACCCTGTGGGAACCACCCCGTAGCGGGGCAACTCCTACCAAGAAAGAAATGATCGTCGTGCTCAGAATGGGATACCTTGCCAACAGTTTCATTTCGCTTTCCTCTCTTTAGCCCTTCGTGGAGTCTGACTGGATCTGATGACACCCAGACCGAAGGAAATCACCTTAATCCCGACGATCTCCTAAGCAGTCAACACATTCCGTCTCACACTCGTCAATATAATTCTCTGCGTCCGTGGATTCAATGATACCCATGTCCATTAGTGCACGGGCCCCGTTTTCGCATCCACGCTCGCATCCTGTCTGCACAGCTATACAAAGCTCTAGTAACGCGTTCATGGCCTCGAGACCAGGCCCGAAGTCCTGGACGGGCGCTCCAGAAGCGCGCGGAACATCGGATGAGACTCCTGAGATGTCGGGCGCTGTACAGAGCACTGGAACGGGAACGAGCGACATGCCCGCCGTTGCTAACCGCTCGTGCATCGTCGCGCCGAGAGAAGAAACGGCAGCGATCATGACGACCACCATACCAAGTTTGGCGGACCCGCCGCGCAAGAACCCGACTACCTTGGAGTACATCATCTTGCTCCCCCATGGGGCTGAGTGAGATCCGGCAGCATCTCCGCCGGTCTCCCGAAAAATAGAGTCGGCACCGCCCATCTCCTATGTCCTCTCGTGCCGTCTACTTGTCCTCTCGCCCCCGTTCTTCCGCCGTCCGCAGGAGACCGGAGGCCGGAACCCCAAAATACACGTCGTCAATCGCCTTTCGCACCCAGAACTCGAACGGAACAGCCGGCAATTGACGCGGATTTCTGCCGACGAGCCTCCTGGTGAACCGACTCCAACCGGCAACGTCGTTGAATCCAAGCCGCCAGGCCACTGCATCCAGGCGATCTCCTTGAGCGAGAAGCGCCACTCCGTGAAGGAAACGGACCCAGCGCAACGCCCTCGAGAACATGTAACCGTGAAGGAGAGCCGCTTTGGAAAGATAGGCTGGGCGGCATTTCACCCTTTGGGCCACGTCGATCACGGAACGCAGGTATCTCTCGGGCTCCAGAGACTGCCCTCTCCGCACTGCTGCTCCGTTCCGTACTTTGGACGCACTCGGTCCCGGGAGCCCCTCCACCTCCTGAAACGCAGCCGCGTACAGCGCGGCCTTCGCTAGGGGAGGGCCCGGACACGCGTCCAAGAAGAGGGCAAACGCTTCTCTGAATCCTGATCGCGTTATCTCCATCTTGAACCCCGTCGTCTACCTGATCGGTGAGCGTTAGTAACATCTCGGCATGCGCCGCTACATAGCGGAATGAGTGAGCGTCGCGGTTCCTCCGCGAACCCAGTCAAATAACAGTTCTCACCCGAAAAACGTGCAAGGCCGATCCGCCCCGGTGCTTGGGCAGCACCTTCAGACCGCTCCTCCACCCGCCCCCCCAGTTCCTCACCCCCCGTTGCATCTCCTCCCGGTGCGTGATCAGCACCGTAGTCCTCCCCCCTCATCACCTCGCGGTACGCACGCACCACATGCGCCTCGGTCTCCGCGTCCAGCGCGCTCGTAGCCTCGTCCAGCACCAGCACCGCCGGGTCCGCCAGCAACGCTCGCGCGATCGCCACCCCCTCCCGCTCCCCCGCCGATAGCGCCCGGCCGTCCTCACCCACCACCGTGTCGAGCCCGTCGGGGAGCACCGCGACGAACTCCGCCACCCTAAGCACCGGGTTCCCCAGCCGCGCCCAGAATGCGATAGCGACGGACCTCGTCCCTGTCCAGCTCGTCGCTCACAACCCCGATTACCCAGTCCGGCCCCCACCGCTTGACATCCAGGGCACCCGGAAGATCGATCGCGGTTACGCCTCCGATCGAATCCACGACCACCCACGTTCTCGTTGGACCCTTCTGGAGACTCCGCAACAAATGCCGCCTCATCGCAGTTTAGGTCGACTGTCTCTCCAACGAGGGTTGTCCGCACGCGGCCCTGACTCCCGGATGACACGACCGCCCGCTCCGACGGGGCCACGCCGCGTCGATCCCGTCCAGAGCTTCGTCCGGCGCGACTAACGGCGATCCGGAACTCGCGCGTGGCCTCAGAAGGGAACGCCGGATGGTGACTGGGACTGAGGCATATCCTCAGCCTTGTCAGTCACTGCTGCTCACATGCCGGCGATATCGTTAGCCGTCCGACCAGAACCACTGGAACGTCCAGGGCGTCGACCTCGATGTACGCAGCCAGCCCGCCGGGGCCGAATGCCGCAGGCGGTCTGGCTTCTCCGACCGGCAGGGTTCCGATGTACTCTCCGTCCGTGGTCACCACGTCGATCGGGGCAGGCTCCCTGCCCACCTGTTGCCGCTGGAGCTCCCCTGCGGAGCCCACGCTGAACGGGTCGGCCAACGGGTCGAACGGAAATCCGTCATCGGGCGTGCGCCGCACCCACAGAGTCCCGTCCCAGGTGGCGATCACGTCGTCCACCAGCGGCACCTCGTCCGCGAACTCCATTTCTGCGATCGCTCGGCGCTGCATGTCCTCCATGTTCCGCAACATTCCCATGATCTGCTCGGCCGCCCGACTTCGGCGGTCGCCCATGAGGGCCGACAGGGCGTCACGCTCGTGGCGGCGGTATGCCCGTTGCACCCCACTGGTGACGGGTCGCGACGGAAGCGCGCGACGCAGGACGCGAACCACATCGCCGGAAGGTCCGGTGAGTTTGATGGCATAGCTCGACGAGTCGGCAAAGGCGATACCGCCGCCCGGGATCGCGTCCCAAAGGAACCGGGGAAGCAGGGCCACCCGTGTCACCGTACCGTCCGACGTGGCGCGGCCTTCGGCTATCCCCCCCAGCTTCCACTCGGCGGCAACCCTTCGCCGCGCCGGCGCCCACCCACGCGTGAGAACCTCGGTGTACGCTTCGTCCGCGTCCAGGAAAACCCGCTCCACCTGGCGCGGACCCTCCACCAGATTTGTGGTTGCGGTGAACGTGGTAGAATCAATGGCCATGCTCTGCACTGTTCTGGTTCGCATGAGCATCCCGCCAACGCGGTCGGCCTTGAACGTCGTCTCTGACGACTCTCCCTTCAGCGTGCCGAAGCGGACCTGGTGACTGAACTCTCCGTCCGGCAGGAACACATGGAACGCGCCACGCGCCGGATCCGGCACGAGGGTGCGGCCGTCTGCCAGGGCCACCAACCGCGTGGCCCTGGCAAACTCACCCGGTCCCGGGCCCTCGAACCCGAAATCGAACCGCTCTCCTTCCGGGTTGGCCCCGATCACGCGCAGGCCACCATCCGGGGAGAAGTCTCCGATCCTGATGTTGCCGAGCTGGTCAAACCCTACACTTGTGACCGTGGAGAGGCCGTCGATGCGAAACCGCTCATCGAACGCTACGCACAGTTGCGTGTCGCCGGTCGGAAGATCAATGACCTCCTGGGGCATCAGCGATCCAGACGCGAGAACGGACACCAGTACGGGTGCGACCATCCTATCTACAACAGGACGCCGGTGCCCACGCAGATGGCGATGGCTACGCCTATCGCCGACGTGCATGGCCATGCACCGTAGCCGAAGTTGTCGCTTACCGGTACGGCGGAAATCAATCACATGTAAGACTCCTTGGGCATCCCTTCGAAGGCGAGGTGCCCGAGGCTTGTTGGAAGAACTCGGAGAATCTGCCATGTACACTTGAAGAACAGTTCTCACCCGAAAAACGTGCAAAGCCGATCCGCCCCCGTGCTTGGGGTCGCACCTCACACCCCCCCCCCACCTGATCCACCCCCCGCAACACCCCTCGGATCCCACATCAATCCATCTCCAGCCAGGTGCACCCGGACGTGTCGATCCGGTACATGCGGACCCAACTCTCCAGACGTTCCACCGCTTCGTCGAGTCGGCGGTCGAGCAGGAAGACAGTGTCGCGGACGACCGTGTGGATCGCCCGCATCGCCTTGAAGTGAGGCACCGGACCGTCAACGCAGGCGGTTTTGCGGTCGGGCGCGATCACGGTCAGGTAGATGTCGGCGGTGATGGTCCCGCGACCGGGGTCTCCCTCGAGCATCGCGTCGTGATGAAACAGCGCGGTGGCGCCGCTGGACAGACGGTAGAGGCCCGTCAGACTCGAACTGAACTCGTGAACGCCCACGGGTACGTCATTCGCGTCGACGCGCTCCTGAATATCCTCCGGCACACCCCTCCGCCGGATTGCAGGCGGGTGGAGCGTGTCGAGCGCAGATCCCTCCCGTGTGGACAGGAACACCTCGTTCAGGCCGCTCATGGCCGAAAGGATTGTGTCGGGCCACGCTACCGCACTGCCCCTTCCGTGAAACGCTGCAAATTGGCCGACATACCCGTCCGGGCGGATGGCCGACCGAACATACTCGTCGGGCAAGGGAACCACATGGTCGATCACGCTGTCCGGGTAGCGCCAGACCGCAACGGACGTGAGGCCCGTTAGTTCCCGCGAAGGGAAGACGACAGACTGATCCACGACCGAGAACTCGCCGATTCCGAGCACTCCCTGGTAAGGGTAGCTGCCCAGGAAACTCCCGTCTCCGCGTGCATAGAGCTGCATGAGCTTCCGCCGGCCGTCGACCCCGACAACCAGTGTGTCGTGCAGGATGAACGCTGGCCCGACGCCCGTGAACTCCCCGGGGCCCGATCCCCGCCGACCGTAGGTCTGCCGCAGGCGCCCATCCCGGTTGTAGCGAATGAGTTGGTTCTGAAAAAAGTCGGAGACCAGAAAGGATCCGTCGAGCGTGTCCGGTACGAGACTGAACGGATTCCCGAGATATAATTCACCGGTTTCTTCGAGCAGGACGCTGTCGACGGGGATCACTGCCGGGCCTGCAACCTCGGGGTCGGTGATTTGATCGGGGCCTGCGGCGCAACCTGCGCAAATCAGCAACCAGAGAGGCGCAGCGGGCGCCGACCTCCTCACCGCCGCATCCTGGGATCCGCGAACGCCGCCACCCTTGGAACATCGAGTTCGTCCCTCGCGACACCGTACAAGCGGCCATCGTGGATGGCCCGGAGTACGAACTTTTCCGGGAGTATGACGCGCCACTTCCTGGTCGAGCCCGGCCTTACGACAACCCACTCCTGCCGATCGCTCTCGTCCGCCTGGAGTAGCCAGAATTCGCCGCTTTGGCCCGGGAGGAGCACGGTCGCAACCGACCAGCCTTCCGCCAAATCGAACTCCAGCCGACGTGGAAGACCCGGCTTCTCTTCGGGAGCATGAACTCTCCGGGTCCGCTCCCTTCACGTCCGTATTCCGTCATCAGGTCACCTTCAGGGCCGAAGCGGAAGACCTTCGTGTGGCCCCGGTCAATGACCCAGATTCCCTTATCGTCGACGACGATCTGCCCTATCCGCGCGAAGAAGCCTCCATCGAACTCGGCCGGGATAACGGTCTCGGGGACCTGTCCCGATAGGTCCAGGGTGTCCATCTGGGCGACGAGCTGCATTGGCGCCAGGCCGATGACGAGGGCCTTTGGAGCACCCCCGCGGAGGACGGGCCACACGTCCATCAACCCACCTCCACCACCCGATCCACCCCCCGCAACATCTCCTCCCGGTGCGTGATCAGCACCGTCGTCCTCCCCCTCATCACCTCGCGGTACGCACGCACCACATGCGCCTCCGTCTCCGCGTCCAGCGCGCTCGTGGCCTCGTCCAGCACCAGCACCGCCGGGTCCGCCAGAAGCGCCCGCGCGATCGCCACCCGCTGCCGCTCCCCCGCCGACAGCGCCCGGCCGTCCTCCCCCACCTTCGTCTCGAGCCCGTCGGGGAGGGCCGCGACGAACTCGGCCAGTCCGGCGCGCTCGACCGACCGCATCACCTCGGCCTGGTCCGCCCCCGGCCGCCCGTACCGCACGTTCTCCAGGATCGACGTGTTGAAGACGAACGCGTCCTGCTCCACCACCGCCACCCGGGCGCGCAGCTCGTCCAGCGCGACATCGCGCACGTCCCTCCCGTCGAGCAGCACCCGCCCCCGATCCGGGTCCAGGTGCCGCACAATCAGGTCGGCCACCGTGGACTTGCCGCTCCCCGACCGCCCCACCAGCGCCACCACCTCGCCCGGCGACACGGTCAGCGCAAAGCCGTCCAGGACGGCCCCGCCCCGTCCGTGCCCGCACGACACGTCCTCGAACACAAGCTCCCCGCGCACCGGGCCCAGCGCGGCCGGCGCCGCCGCATCCTCCACCTCGATGGGCTCGTCCATCAGCTCGTGCACCCGTCGCAGCGACACCCGCGCGGTCGCGAGCCCCGCATACAGCCCCATCAGGCCCTGCACGGGCCCGATCAGGCGCATCTGGTAGGCCATGAACGCGGTGAAGGTGCCCAGCGTGATCACCCCGCCGATCACCCGCGACCCCCCGTACAGGAAGACCACCGCCGTGCTGCCCGACAGCAGCAGCCCCGGCAGACCCCCCGCCAGGTACCGCAACCGCGTCATCTTCATGAGTGAGTCAACAAACGAGTCATTACGCCTCTTAAACCGCCTCGCCTCCCGCTCCCCGGCGTTGGACACAGCCACCAGCCGCACCCCCCGCAGCGTCTCGATCAGGAACGACCCTATGTCGGCGCTCCGCTCCCGCATCACGAGCACGCGCACTTCCAGCCGGCGCCGGTACCGCACGAGCGCCCAGATGGCCGGCGGAAGCAGAGCCGCCGCCGCCAGGAACAGCTGCCAATCGAGCCACAACAGCATGCCGACCGCGCCCACCAGAAACGCCACGTTCCCGACCCACGCGAGCAGCGTGTCCGAGAGCACCCGCTGGATCTCGCCCACGTCGTTGTTGAGGCGCGACATGATGTCGCCCAGCGGCGTCCGCGCGAAGAAACGCGGTGACAGCCGCTGCAGGTGGCGGTACACGGCCAGGCGCATGTCGAAGAGGATCTCGGCCGACACCTTCGTGTAGCGCAGCCCGCTCACGACGTTCAGCACGAAGCTGGCAACCGTGATCGCCGTGAACAGAACGACGATCCGGACGAGGGCGTCGAAGTCGCTCCCCAGCAGCGCGTCGTCGATCAGGTCGCGGGTCAGGAAGGGGATGTAGAGGGCCAGCGCCGTCCCCGCCAGATTGAGCCCCAGGATGAACGCCAGCCGGCCCTTGTACGGGATGACGTAGGCGAGTCCCCGTCGGATCTCGGCGTCCAGTATGGCCATCTGGCTACCTCCCGGCGGGAAGTGCCGCCGTTGCTACCCGCTTCGAGCTCGCCGTCGCGGGCTGGAGTAGCGTCGGGTATCGAGGGGCTACTCCTCCTCGATACAATGCGCGTGCGTTACGTCGGACTTCATCCAGTATTCAACCAAGACATCTTCGCACTCTTCAGATTCCAGAAGCTCGTTGCCGCACTCGGCAAACGCCTCGCGCTCTTCATCTGTGGGATCAGGCCCCAACAAGCATTCCGGGTCCGGGCCAGGAGCGGACGCTAGTGCAATCGGAGTGTGGGATGTACCTGCGGCCTCGTGCAGTGCGGCAACGATGTTGTCGAATCCTTTGAGCCGGTCCCACGTCCATTCGGGATGATCGGAGGTTAGCGGCAATGGAGCACCAGCCTGAGCACGTGCCACATTCCACACCCGATAGAATCCGGCATCCAGCCCTGCCACCACCTCATGAAACAGTTCCGGGCGCTGGGTACCGAATGCCTCTGGCTCAACAGTTTGTTCGCACGCGGCCAGAGACCCCATAGCGAGGATCGCCAGCAGAACTCCGACCTTCGGGGCGTTGAGTAGGTGTTTCATCATCTGGCGTTGCTCCTTTCGGACACGGGTGGTGGGTTATTGTAGTTAGATAACAGGTCCCATGGAGTAAACGTGCAAAGTGGAGTTAGCAGGCGGTCGGACACAGCGAGTGCACGCGTTTCGTGTACCCCCCGCTCCTCAGTTCGCCCGCGGCCCCGTCCCTTCCGGAATCATGACGAAGCTGGTCATGTCCGCGTCGAAGGCGATGGTCCGCAGGAACTCGTAGCTGCCGGCGTCGTAGACGTCGATCGTCGAGCCCGCGTTGTAGATGTAGAGCAGTTCACCGTTCGAACTGATCTCCAGGCCCATGCGGGGACGTCCCGGGAAGCGCTGGCGGCTCTCAACGCGCTGCCCCTCCACATCGAAGGTCCAGAACTCGTAGTTGCCGATCTGCTGCACCAGGCCGTACGCCTTCATGCCGCCGGGCGCCAGACGGAAGCTGACCGGCTCGCTGGGTCCCAGGGTGAAGAAGTCGACGTCCCTGTCGGCAAGGTTGACCCGCGCGATCCCCATCATGCGCCGGTTCTGCACCGGATCGGTGAAGTTGAAGAGGCCGGTGTGGAAGCCGGGGTCGTCGTGAGGGCTGGTGGGGAACCCGAAGCTGAAGCGGCCAAGCCCTTCTTCGATGGGCCGCGAGAGATCCCAGCGGTCGGTCTCGGTGAAGTTCTCGGTCTCGAGCACGATGATGTTGCCACGGCTGAAGAAGTACAGAAGATCCCCGTCCGGCGAGAACATGAGGCGGGCCCGGCGACCTCCGTCGCCCTCGGGCCACGGGACGGTGTCGGTGACCTCCTTCGCCTCCAGGTCGTACTTCAGGAGCGTCGGCTCGTCGATCTCCCAGCGGTCGATACGCTTGGTGTACCGCATGGTGTTGAGGATGATGAACTTCTCGGCGGGGTCCACCTCGAGCCCCCAGATCCGCACCTTCGAACTGCCGCGGCTCAGGGTGAAGCTGTCGATGGACTTGCGGGTGGCCACGTCGAAGATCTCGATCTCTTCGAACTCGGCGTCGCGCACGTAGATGTGCTCGTGGTTCGCCGACAGGGTCAGGCCGATCGGGATCCCGATCGATGTCGGAATCGAGTCCACGATCTCGAGCGAGTTCTCGTCGATGACCTTGATGGACTGGTCGTAGGCCGCCATGTAGATGACGCCGTTGCCGCCGCCCTGCGCGCCGGCACCGGCGGCGGTGAACGCCAGAAGGCCCGCTGCCAGCAACGCCCCCGGCACCCGCCGGTGACGGGCCCGCCCCGACAGCATCCGAGCGAGCATCGCCATGCGACGGCTCACGGGAAGATCAGGTCGATCTTGCGCCAGTCCTTCTGGGCCGCCGCGCACTTGCCGGTCCAGTCGGGCGCGTGATTGAGCTGGTCCGGGACGTGCGCGGGCCAGAAGCAGGCCAGGTGGCAGTCGAAAAGGTCGCGCTCCACCGGCTGGCACAGTCCGGCGGTGCCTCCGGTCGAATCCACCTCCCACCCGGGAGCGAAGACGAGCGAGCAGCCGAGGGGGATGTGGGGGCCACTCTCCAGACCGACGACGTCCATGTCGCCGGGATCCGCGCCGGGGGGTACGCCGAGAGCCGCCGGTCCCCCTCCGGGTCCGAACTCGGGCACGGGAATCCCTGCGCCGGGCGCCCCGATGTGCTCCTGAATCCGCCGCGCCTTCCGGTTGATGGCTTTCAGATGATCCATGCGTCCGTCTCCTAGTCGAACTGTTCCAGGTATCCCGGGTTGTGAACCGCGATCTCGCCGTAGACCTTCAGGCAGGTGTCGGTCCAGCTTCGAATCCAGTCGCAATAGTGCAGGTTCGCCTTGCCCGTGTCTCCGTAGCGCACATGGGCTTCGTGGTAGCAGCCGCCCGCGCACAGCGGCCGGGCCCAGCAGGTGTTGCAGTCGGTCTTGTTCGCCACGTGATGGCGGCCGAGGAACTCGAACTGGCGCTTGCGGTCCAGCCCGTTGTGCACCGAACCGATGCTGTGGTCGTCCGAGCCCGCGAAGCGATGGCAGAGCGCCACCTCGCCGTCGGTCGCCACGCCCATGAGCCCGAGCCCGGCACCGCACGGGAACGCCTTGCTGACGCCCTTGTGGATCTCCTCAAGGGTGTCCTTCACGTTCGAGAAGCCGTGGTGACGGTCCTCGATCGCGAACTCCAGGAACTCCTGCGCCAGCTCCTCGAACTGGTCCAGCATGTGGCTGAAGCCCGTGTCCTCGATCGCGTAGCCGCGGCCGTCCGCCGTCGTGACCGGGGCGAAGCCGACCTCCCAGAAGCCCAGCTCGTTGCGGAGGTGGTGGAAGATCCGCGGCACGTCGAGGGTCTGGCGCGTCAGCGTCACCCGGGCCCCGATCGGACGCGTGCGGTGCCGCTCCAGGAGCATCTTGATCTTCGGAAGCGCGTAGTCGTAGCTCCCCATTCCGTTCTTGAAGACCCGGAACTTGTCCTGGGTCTCCTTGGGGCCGTCGATGCTGACGGTCACGCCGACCCGGTTGTCGGCCAGCCATTCGATCACTTCTTCCTTCAGGAGCGTGCCGTTCGTGGTCAGGGAGAAGTCGACATCCTTGCCAAGCTCCTTCGCGCGCTCGCGAGCGTAGGCCGCCGTCTTCTTGAGCACCTTGAAGTTGAGCAGCGTCTCGCCGCCGAAGAAGGTCAGGTGCGCCACCGGCAGCTCGCCCGACTGCTCGAACATGAAGTCGACGCTCTTGCGAGCGGTCTCCTCGCTCATGTAGGCCGGCGCGGGGTCGCAGGTCGTGTCGACGATCTTGTCCTCGCCGTACTCGTAGCAGTACGTGCACGCCAGGTTGCACTTGTTGGTAACGTTGAGGACCATGGTGGTCAGCGGGAAGTTCGCCTGGGGCAGCACCCGCGGAAACGTCTCCGGCGCGGTGGTCGTCAGCCCGATGGCCTGCACCCGCATCAACTCGCCAAGGCTCATGCGGACCGCGGATTCCCCGTAGCGGGGGGCAAGCCCGGCGACAATGTCGTCTTCCCTGGCCGGACCCCCGTCGAGGGATTGCAGGACGGCGTGCGACGCCTCGTCGAGGTAGAAGACCGCGGCCGACGGCACCAGGTAGAGGAAGGTCTCACCCCCCGCTTCGAAGGGGTGGAACTCCCTCTGCGCGAGGAAGACGGCGTCGGTGGGGGTGGCCACAGCTGGGCTCGAGCCTGGGCTGGGGGCGGCGTGCGGGGTCGTGCTGGAAGTGCTCATCTCATCACAGTAGTCCAAAGAAAGGGCTGAGGCCAGAAGCGGATCTCGAAGGGGAATCAGAATCCCTCAATCTCGAGTGCCACGATTGAGTATTCGTCGAAGCTGCCGGTGTGGAGCGTCCATACCCTGCGCCCTCTCGCTTCCAGCAATCGCTGATCGTCCGGAAGGCGGATCGAGCCAAGAAACCGACCGGACTGGAGGAATACGTCATACATGGCTCCCGGTGCCCCGTGCCCGTCGAATGCACCAGGCAACGAGCGGTCTCGCTGAGCCCAAATCCGCCCGTCCAGGTCGACGACGATTCGGGAGATGATCGCCGGGTTCCGCGGCTCATCGAGTTCGTGGAGGGCGTCCCGCCACGCGTCGGGCATTTCCGCATCAGTATCCTCCCCGCGCTCGGCAGGCGAGAGCGGGAGCGCCTCCCCGGTATGGCAGAACCGAACGAGGCTCGTGCCATCCCGGTCGAAAACCTCCAATTCGTAGCGACCATCTGGATTGGAGACGACCCAGGTCTCTGCACCGACACCCAGCAACGACCGCGGCCATGCAGCCAGTGTCGCTCCCGCAAACCCTCTGGCACGGGACCACATGACCGTATCGTTCACGGGTTTGTCGGGAGACCAACGGACGAAGGATCGCTCCTCCCAACCATCCTCGACCGGGCCGGGGAATTCCAGCCACACCGTGCGGTCCGGTTGTAGCGCCACGAACCTTACCTGACCAGATGCGACCACCGGCGACAGAAATGCCGGATCGACCTCAGTGACGCTAGCCGAATGAGAAGCAAGGTCCAGTGTGACCATCCGGAATGCACCTACGTCCAGGACGAGGAGGGTGTTGGCATCTACCCAGGTCACCGCGACGGGTGCCTGGACCTCGCCCGGGCCATCGCCTCGAGTCATAACCGCCCCCTGCCACTCTCCATCGGAGTCGACCACGATAACTTCGGCCAGCCTCCAGTCTGCGATGGCGACCAATCCGTTGGGACTTACGGCGACGCCAGCCGGCATGAGCAATACTTCGGCTTCATTGAGGCCTCCGGCACGCCAGACCTCACGCCAGGAGAGCTCCGCAGGCCAGGACCCGAAGCTCGTGTTTGTTACAGCCTGGCCATTGGGGTCCGTGATTTCACAGGCAGCGGATCCGGGCAAATCGCAACCGGCGATCACGGCGACCAACAGCGACAGACCGAATGGAACCCCTCTGCCGAGAGCGATATGTCAACTCCAGATTACAAGATGTAATGTGTAGCTGACATTCTTGATCCCCCGCGCGCTTCTCCGGGCGGCACTCATCGATCAGTCTTCCTGGGAAACGCGGCCCGACAGCTCCTGCACCCGCCACGGCTCCCACCGCATGTACAGGGGTACGGTGACGATCAGGTGCGCTCGCCCCCGGACTTCCTCCCCGCCGGGACCGCTCCAGGTCGCCACCATCCAGACGTCGCCGACGTTGTTGCGCTGCCCGATGCGGTCCGGGTTCGGCCCGTCAATGGCCGGATGGAAGAGGCCGTCGTCATCCAGCGAGCCCACGTACTCGATGTCGTCGTCGTCGAAGACCGCGGAGTACTCTTCCACCGACCACGTGACGTCGACGAAGCCCAGATCGAGGTCGTCGCCGGTCTCGGGTTTGCCGTCGGGGCCGTTGCTGAATGCGGTTGCCTCGAACTGGGCATAGCCCTTGGGGAAGTTGCCGCCGCCCAGCCGCGCCATCCCCGCTTCGGGGGTGACCGCGATCCGGTCGACGGTGCCGTAGACGGTGAGCCGGCCCGGGACAGGCCGCCCCGACAGGAACACGTCCCGCGCGCCGGGCGCGGCGTCTTCGCTGGCCGACACCTCTGCGGTCAGCGCCTGCGACCCGCTCTCGATGACCCGCACGACCTCGGTGCCGGGGCCGAAATCCACGTCCCCGGCACCGAGCCCGGTGGGCAGGTTCGCCCCGTGCACGGTGACCGTGGCGCTGGAGCCGGACCGCAGCGAAACCGGGTGCAGGCCCAGCACGACGGGGCCATCCGCGCGCAACAGCGTCACGTCGGGCCCGAACTCGTCGTAGGCCCCCGCAAACCAGCGGCCGTTGATCTCGTTCCAGCCGCGCTCCACCATCAATACCTCGCGGAGCGCGGTGTCTTCGTTTCCACCCTCGAACGAGCGGCCCCGCCACTGGTAGCCCGTGTAGACGATCGCCTGGCCGCTCCGCTCCACCTGCTCTCCGTCGCGGGCGTAGGCGTACCGCGTCTCGGTGGCGAAGTTGCCGCCGTCGGCCCCGGCAGCGATCTCGACCGTGCCGTAGATCGGCCCGCGGCCCGGGTCGTGTCCCTTCAACGCCCAGGTGCCCGCCAGGCGCGGCGGCCGCATCGTCGCCGACCACGATGTCCATTCGGCGGTCGTGAGCGGGAACTCCCCGGAAAGGTGCGCCACCGCCTTGTCCATCGGGTGGCGCGTGTCCGTCGCGTCCGGCGCCGGTGGCCCGCTGCGCCTGAATCCCTGCGTGTCGGAAAGCGGATAGTAGCCGCGGTGCGTGGCCATGAGGAGGTTCCACTCCTCTCTGGTCCGGCGCTGCGTGATCACCCGTCCCATGGAGTGGCACTGGCTGCACGTGTTTTCGACATCCGAATCGGCCTCGTACGACCAGTCGATGAGCCGCCGTTCCACCTCGAAGCGGCCGGGGCGCAGCTCCTCCGGCGCGATGCCGTGGTTGTCCGACAGGTAGCGTACGATGTTCCGGGCAGCCTCCGGCTCCAGCTCGGCCTCGTTCAGCGTGACCATGCGGCGGATCGACTGCTGCCAGCCTTCGGGCGTCTTCCGCAGGTACGAGATGCGCGTCATCATTCCGTCCTCGTCGACCGCGTGGCAGCGGTCGCAGGAGTCGATGAGCGTCTGGTCCGTGACGGGGATGCCGGTCGTGGTGTCGGCCTCCTCCTGGGCGGAAGCGGCGGTGGCGAGCAGGAGCGGCAGGGCGAGCGCAACCACCCCATGGCGAACCCCCGCATTGCACCGGATTGCGTGAACGGTGAGCCTTTTCATTGGCTGTGGTGTCTTCCCCCTGCTATCCAGGATCGATGCGCAGCCGCTCCGAGGGGCTTTGGCGGACCTCTGATGATCTATCACGCGGCCTGCCGTTCGTCAAAACAGGTAGCCGGCAGCCGGTGGAGACAACTCCGCGCCGCACCGAGAGGAGCGAGGCACCGGGCTGCTACCCGGACGGTCCCGGCACCAGCACCCCATCCGCGACGAGGAGCGCCACCACGCCGATGAAGTTGGCCAGGTCGACCGGAGGCAGGTCTTCGCGCGCGGCCCACTCGGAGTAGGACTCGTACAGCGCGCCGGGGTTCTCGCTGATGGGCGCAAGATGGGTGACCCGGAGCAGATCGACGTCGCGGAAGTACCGCACACCGCCGGGAAAGCGCGGGGTGACCAGCGACGGGGCCATCCGGATCCGGTTGCCGATCACGAGAGGCTTGTCGACCGTGTCGCGGCGACCGGCGCGGAGGCGCCCGGAGCCCAGCCGCAGGGAATGAAAGGACGCCCTCATCTCCGGGTCGTCGCGAAGGCTCTCGGCATCCGGTCCGTCCGCGGAGTTCGCCTCGGCGGCCGCGTGAGGCTGGTCGGCAAGCCACTCGGCGCGCTTCTGCCAGAAGGCGTCACCGTCGGCCCCCGTGTCGGCGACGTGCCGGGACAGACCGCCCCGCAGCGACTCGTACATGGCGCGTTCCCGGCCGCTGTAGAAGTCGAGCGCGGTCCCCGCCAGCTCCGGCGTGGAGAGGGCGGTGTTCACCGTGACCGCTGCCAGCCACGCGGATGCCAGCGCCTTCTTCACCCCGTACGACGACATCGGGTCGACGAAGGAAGCCGCGTCGCCCACGAGCAGGGCGTGGTCCAGGGCGAAGCTGGACGAGGTGTACATGGAAGCGGTCACCCCCCAGGCGTCGCCGACGGGCGCGGCAGGGGTGGTTACGGATCGCATGAGCGAGGTCGCGGCGATCTCGGCGTCGAAGGCAGCCGTGAGGTCGGGGGCGTCTTCCATCACGGCGTGAAGCTCGGGGTCGAGCATGACCGCCACATGCCGCTCGTGCGGGGAGGTGGGCACGGACCACGCCCAGCCGCGCCCGAAGCTCTCGACCAGGGCGTGGGCGGGGTCGACGTTCGCCCACCCGGCCTCGAGCACATAGCGCCGGATGACCGCGAGGGTGGGCGCCGCGGTTTCGAGGACCCGGTGGCGACGGGCCAGGATGCCCGCCCTCCCGGTGCAGTCCAGGATCCAGCCCGGGCGCATCTCGGCGCGGCTTCCGTCCCCCAACCCCACCTCCACCCGCCACCCCTCCCCGACCGCGACCCGTTCCGGCAACCGCGCCACGCCCCTCACGATCTCCGCCCCGGCTTCCGCCGCCGCCCCGCGCAGCAGCGCATCGAAGCGCGAACGGAGGATATGGAAGCCGGTGGCGCCCCCCGTGAAGTCGTCGCGGCGCCCGTCTCCGCCCCACAGGGCCGTGTTGCCGCCGTTCGGCTGGAAGCCTCCCGCTTCGACCACACCCAGCAGGCCCGTCGCGGCCAGAACCTTGCGCGTGCTGGGGGGCAGCGATTCGGCCAAGGAGTGTGCGGCCCGGTCCCCGTCATTGCCCCCGCCGACACCCCCGCCCGGCTCGCCGGCGGTCCCGGCTCCCGCCGAGCGCTCGACGAGGACGACCTCGTGACCCCAGCGCGCCAACAGCCGGGCCGCGGCCGATCCCGCCGGGCCGCCGCCGAGGATGAGGACTTGTGGGTTTGGGTTCACAGTTTGTCCGTCTCGGTCCGTGGTGTGCGATTTGTCCCGCAAACACGGCGGGCGCGTGGGTCTGGCGGCCATGCGTTGATGCCGGCGCCGTGTTTACGGGTGACTCCTAATCTGGCGACGGAAAGGCAGAACGCGAGGGGGCGTGGGCGCCTTGACTTCGCGTCGCATTCGGACTAGTCATATAACTAGTCAGCTATATCAAAGCTCAGGAGGACTGTGTGCCAAGAATATGGCAGGTGCAGGAAGCCAAGGCGCGCTTCAGCGAGATGCTCGAGTCGAGCGTGTCCGAAGGACCTCAGGTGGTCACAAAGCGTGGCGTGGAGGCGGCGGTCCTGGTGTCGATCGAGGAGTGGCTTCGGATGAAGCGACTGGCCAGGCGAGACATCAAGGAACTTCTGCTGGCTCCCGAGGCCCGCACGGAGGAGTTGACGCCACCCCGTGCGGGGCACCGCCATCGCGAACCGCCCCCGCTCGAGTAGTCCCGTGTATCTGCTGGACACCAACGTCGTGTCGGAGCTCCGCCGCCCGCGGCCCCACCGGTCGGTGTTGAGATGGATTGCCGAGGTGCCGTCTGAGCAGCTCTTTCTGTCCGCCGTCACCGTGGGTGAGATCCAGGCCGGAATCGAGAGCGTTCGCGAACGGGATGCCGACAAGGCCCACGAACTGGAAGTCTGGCTGGAGCAGGTGCTCGACTCGTATGGAGTCCTGCCCATGGATGCGGCGGCGTTCCGGGAATGGGCACGCCTGAAGAACCGCCGGTCACGGGCCCTCCTGGAGGATGCGATGATCGCGGCCACGGCCGTGGTTCACCGCTTGACGGTGGTGACGCGGAACGTCCGGGACTTCAGTCAGCTTGGGGTCCCGTTCCTGAATCCGTTCGAGTCCTGAGGCAATCCCTCGCGCTTGTCGGCGTGTCCAAGTAGGTGCATGCAACGGAGGTCTTCGCCTCAATGGCGCACTTCATGATATCGTACTTGTCGGGACGCCCCGCGAGTCTGAGAGTTCGAGGATTGGGCAATCCTGGGGGATGCCGTCCGCGCCAACGATGCAAACGGCCTCGGCTTGGCCCGGATACACCGCTGCCTCGGCTTCGCCGGGGCTGGCCGCCCCAACGGCCAAAAGCAGGAACGCAAGAGGTAGCGTTCCACCATATTTCCGGGGAAAGTGGCCGGGGAAAGTCTTCGCCATCGTGCGGACGAACAGCGGTGCACCGTACAGGCTACCGGCAACGATAACGACCGTGAACGCCACCGGCCCGAACACGAACATCACCAACAGGGCCACCACGGTCACCACAGCGGCAACCGCAAGCCACTTAAGCCACATCGCCACGGCGCTCATTTGACACCTCGCAGGGCGTCCGCCCGCATTGCATCCGCCCGAGCCATCGCCTCCTCGAAGGCTTTCCGTGCAGCCGCCCGCTCGCTCGGCGTCATAGATAACAGTTCATCGCGGGACGGCAACCCCTCCATCAAGTCGCGCATTGCCGCCCGCATTTCCGGCGACACCGGCCCGACCTCCATGCGACGGTCTCCCTGCACGTTGCGAAGCTTTCGCAGAAGCTCGGGGACGTCTCGCCCGCTCAGGTCGTACAGGGTCTCACCGTCTATGCCGCGCGCCCGGACGCGAAGGGGCGTTCCGGCGTTCACGGCTTCCTCGAAGCCGTTCCCCGAAGGGGTAATCGTGCCGTCGGCGTTGACGGCGATTTCCATCGTCACGGATCCGTCGGCATCCGGCAGGCCCGTCGATTCCATGTCGCAGCCCACCGCAAGCAGGCAGGCAACGGTGAACAGATTCCACGTCTTTATTTCGACTCTCCTTCGTCAAGCTGGGGGGTGGTGAAAGGCCCGAAGCCACCATTGTGGACGCTCGGCGCCCGATCTGCAAATCCCGCGACTTCGGACTTCTACTCGTAAGGGGTGTCCACAAACGAGTGGGCAGGGCAGAGTGTCACGATCATGCTCCCATGATCTGCTCGCACCCCGGCTCATGCTCATTCCCCGTTGGAAACCAGCTTCCCGCTCATGCTCATTGCTCATTGGACAACGCTATCTCTTGAGCGATCCGTGGAATCGGCTTACCTTTTCTGCCCTGCTTTGTGGCGGTGCCGAGTCGCACAGCCGGAAAACAGACGCCCCCATCGTCTAGTGGACTAGGATACCTGGTTCTCAGCCAGGAGACCGGGGTTCGATTCCCCGTGGGGGTATTTACAGAAACGCAGTACGGTCGCTTAGCTCAGTCGGTAGAGCACTACGCTCACATCGTAGGGGCCGCTGGTTCGAGTCCAGCAGCGACCATTTTCACCCCGCTCGTCTGCGCGGGCTTTCCGGTAACCGGCTCTTCACCAGAGCAGCCTGTCCCCTTCATCTCCGCAGGCTGTCCAGGCACGCTCGCGCCTGCTTCGTCACCGCCTCCCCAAGCCTGTCCACGATCGGGTGATTCAGTCCTTCCGACCGGGCGGCCCCAACGACATCGGCGAAACGGTCGGGCGTCTCGGCGGCCAGAGATTCGCAGATTCCGAGCACCTCTTCCGTCGGCAGACCCACCTCGGCGGCGAACCGCTCCCAATGTCTCACCTGGACGTACCCGAGCCGCGACTCTCCGCCGATCTTCATCGCCAGCTTGAGCTTCGGCGCGTAGTGGCCGGGATAGGGCAGGGCACTGGCCAGGTCGTAGAGCGGCGCGAGCCTGGCGCTCCCCCCGGCACCGATCAGGAGTGAGAAGTTCCTGGCGTGAGCGTCGGTGCCACCGATGACCCAGTTCAGCGCGACCGCCCCGACGAAGGTGCGCAGGTCCTCACCCGGGCGGCTGCAGTGAGACTGGATCGCACTCGCGATATTTCGGCAACCGGGCCCGCCTTCGCTTTCGTACTTGTTCAAGGGGCTCCGCGCCAGCGCCTGGCAGAGGTCTTCCTGGTGCAACCGTACCAGGCGTCCGGCGGCGGCGATCCGATCGTATCTCTCGACGACTATGGCTGTCTCCTGGCCGAAGCAGCTCACCAGGGATCGCGCGGCGGGAATGCCAAGGGCTCCCGCGAGAGCCAGGCAGAGGTGCTCGTTCTCGCAGTGCCCGGGGAAGCCGGGAATCGGGGGCTTCAGGATGTGGGTCGTGGGTGTCACGCCATGAGGGATGCCCCAGCGGCCGTCCTCAAGGAGTAGAGCAGTCTTCGACTGTGCCCCCGCGAGGCTGAATTGCCCCACATCCTCCTCTAGCCGCCAGGCGCTGTTGTCGTGCCGCAGAGTGCGTAGGCGCGCCTCGACCTCGGCGGTCGTCAGCCAAACGACCTCACGGGATTCCGACACCAGGCGGGACTCCCACACCCCCCCGGGCCGGGAGGCCAGCAGGCGACTGGCGCGCTCCGGCCGGACGAGCTGAACCGCCCCTGGGCAATCCTCCCCGGTGGCCCTCAGCAGTGAGAAAGCACTGCGCGCCGACACTTGGAACCTCCGAGCCCAACGTGCCAGTACGTTCTCGTTGTCGGGGAGGAGTCCCCAAAGCCATGGCTCGATCTTGTCATGATCGTGGTCGGGGACAGTCAGCGGCATCGAGAGGGAAAGCGGATATGCCGCATCGTCCTGGCTCCAGGCAGCGTCGTACTCGAAGCTGAGCCGTCCTCTGGCGTCACGCCTGATCTCGCCGAGCAGGCGGCCGTTGGCCAACGCGATGAGCCGCTCGGTCACGGTTATGTTCGCCGGTGCGCATCCAGAACGGCCCGGAGATCGAAGGCCTCAATCGGAACGTCGGATTTGCGGGCCTCGGGTATCCCTTCGCCGTGTATGGTCAGCCACAGGTCCAGCGCAGCCAGGGTCTGAAGCACCCTGCCGAGCTCCGCCCGCGGCTTTCCGGCCTCGATCTCCACGATCCACTGGCGCCCGACGGCAGCGGCTCGCGCCAGCTGCTGCTGGGTCATTCCCCGCGATCGCCTCACCTGGCGGATCATCAGGCCGAAATCGACTGGTGTACGGACTCGCATAACACGAAGTGTAGGCGTTCGGCGACTTTACGTCAATGTCGCCGAACGACTACATATCTCAAATGTGCGCGAACGGCGACACGCTCCCGCACGGCTCCCACACCACCACCCTCCCCGCCACCGCCGACGCGGCCACCGAGTAGGGCGACACCAGGTACAGCTGGCCCGGCCCCGAGCGGCCCGGGAAGTTCCTGTTCTGGGACGACACCGACACCTGCTCGGCCGACCGGGTGATCCCCGGCCCGGCGGCGATACACGCACCGCACCCCGGCTCGATGAACTCGGCGCCGATCTCGCGGAAGAGATCCAGATACCCCTGCTCGCGCGCGTACTCCCGCACCTCGGTCGAGCCGCACTGGATGTAGCACTTCACATCCGGATGGACCCCACGCCCCCACCGGTCGCGCGCCTCGCGGAAGACCCGGGCGTACATGTCCATGTCTTCCTTCTTGCCCGCCGTGCACGATCCGGCGTAGGCGATCTCGATCGGGACCGGGTCGGCGAGCTCGTCGATGTAGAGCCCGTTTCCGGGATCGCCCGGCAGCGCGACCATGGGGCGCAGCCGCGAGGCGTCGATCTCGATGACCTTGACGTAGTCGGCGCCGGGGTCGCTGTACACGCCGTTCGACCAGCGCGCGGGCGCGGGCCGGGTCCATGCCGCGCTCCCGCACCAGGAACTCGACCGTGCGCTCGTCCGCCGCCACGAGCCCGGTGAACGCTCCTACCTCGGCCGCCATGTTGGTCATGGTCGCGCGTTCGTCCACCGAGAGCCGCTCCACGACCGGCCCCGCGTACTCGATGATCTGACCGATCGCGTGGCCGTCGCGCACGTAGGGGTGCCGCAGGATCTCGAGCATGAGGTCCTTGGCGGTCACGTTCGCGGGGAGCTCGCCGCTGACCACCACCTTGAACGACGGCGGGATCCGCGCCCGCACGTCCTTCGTGATCCACGAATTGAAGATGGCCGTGGTGCCCACCCCGAAGGCCAGCGCCCCGACCGCGCCCGCGTGGGGGGTATGTGAATCGGTCCCGATGATGAGCATCCCCGGCTCGGCGTACTCCTCCAGGATCTTGGAGTGGCAGATCGCCTCGGAGCCCATGACGTGCCCCTGCTGCTCGCCGTACAGCCGGATCCCCTGCTTTTCCGAGAACTCACGCTGCTTGGCCTCGAGCTCGTTGGCGACCCCAAGCAACCCCTGCTCGATCCGCTCCTGGCTCATCACCTGGTGCAGAAACGTCAGGTGGTCTCGGAAGAAGAGGATGGAGTCCGGGTCGAGCACCCTGGCGTCCGCCCCCAGCTTCTGCTCGAAGAAGATGGCGGCCATGGGGGTCACGTACTCGTGCGAGAAGCGGATGTCCGCGCGGAAGAAGCCTGCCTCGCCGGGTTCCGCCCTGTCGGTGCCGACCCTGTCGGTGGCGGCATCCACGACCCACTTGCTGGCGAAGATTTTCTCGCCGAGGGTCATTGGGCGGGGGCCAGCCCGAGGCGCCGGCAGCGTCACCTTCCCCTGCAGCCTGGCCATGTTGAACTCGAAAAGCCCGCCGTACTCGATGATCTGCCGGGTGATCTCGTCCTTGCCGTCGGTGAATTCGGCGAGCGGGATGGGCTCCCCGGACCGGATCCGGTCGATGAGGCCGAAGTCGGTCGTCGTCAGAATGCCCAGGTTCTGGCAGTTCTCGTTGTAGATGCGCTCGATGCTTTCGCTGACGACGACCTTGATGCCCGCCATGAGCTCGGCATACGGGCTCTGTTCCCGGCTGGAGCCCTTGCCGCGCCGCCTCCCCGCGACCGAACAGATGAAGCCGCCCGCCCTCACGGTGCCGCGCTCGATCGGCGCCTCGTCCTGCCCATCGGCACCCGCGACCTGCAACCCCAGATAGGGGAAATCGCCCAGGGTCTCGTCGTAGAAGAAACAGATGTAGGCCGGCGTGATCTCGTCGGTGCTGATCTGGTGGCGCAGCCGCTCCCGCAGGTCGTCCGTCAGCTCCAGGTCCAGCCCGTCGTGGAGCTGGCGGCGGATCAGCTCGGCATCGTCGGCCAGGAAGAGGACGCGGCCCCCGAAGGAGACTTCCGGTGGCCGTTTTTCGACTTGCGGCACACCCGGCATCGTTTGTCCGCCACTTTTGCCCCGAAGTGGCGGACAAACTGCCGGTGATTGGGGACGGCCGCTCACCACCGCCTGCTCGTCAACTGAAGTCCACCCCCGAGATCACGGCGATGATGATGGCCGCCACCGCGATCGGCGCCACCCAGCGGATGAAGAAGCGCCAGGCACCGTAGTGGAACCACCTGGGCTCGTTGCCGTCCATTAGCTGGCTCTCCGTTGTGCTCCGGGTCATCATCCAGCCTGCAGCGACCGTAACGAAGAAGCCGCCGGTCGGCAGCATCCAGTTCGACACGAAGTGGTCGGCGTTCGAGAACCAGCCGATCTTGCCTTCGAAGATCTCCAGCGAGGACAGGAACGGCGTCCCGGTGAACGATAGCGCAGCGAAGATGGTGAAGATGAAGATCGCCGCGCCGGCCCCGACCGTGGCCTTGTTGCGACTCACCCCGTGTTCGTCGATCACGTAGCTGGTCACCACTTCCAGAAGCGAGATCGTCGACGTGAGCGCCGCCAGCGCCACCAGCACGTAGAAGAGCGGTCCCAGCAGCACGCCGAAGGGCACCTCGGTGTAGAAGAGTTCCGGCAGCGAGATGAAGAGCATGCCCACGGTGGAGCCGCCCACCTCTTCGCTCATCCCCGTCACCGAGAAGATCACCGAGAACATGATCACGGTGGCGACCAGGGCGATCAGTGTGTCGAGCGCGACGATCGCCCCCGCCGCCTTGACGATCGACTGCTTGCGCGAGATGTACGAGCCGTAGGTGATCATCGCCCCCATCCCGAGGGAGAGGGTGAAGAAGGAGTGGCCCAGGGCTTCGAGAATTCCCTCCATGGGCAGCTCGCTGAAGTTGGGGCGGAAGATGAAGCCCAGCGCCTCCCCCGAGCCGCTCATCCCCAGCGCGCTGATGAGCAGCAGGAGAAGGATGCCGAAGAGGATCGGCAGGAAGATGCGGGCGATACGCTCGATCCCCCTGCTCACACCGAAGTAGACCACGGCGATCGTGCCGATGCTGAAGCCGAGGGAAAGCATGAGCTGCAGACCCGCGTTGCCCACCTGGGTATCGAACAGGTCCCCGGCCGACATCCCGGCGGGGTAGCCTCCGAAGGACCAGCCCAGCGACTGCGCAAAGTAGTAGAGCGACCAGCCGGCGATGACCGTGTAGTAGCTGAGCAGGATGAAGCCGGCCAGGACCCCCCAACCGCCGATCAGCCCCCATGCCGGGCCCGCCGCTTCCTTCAGCGCCCCGACCGCGCTCTTCTGGCTCCGTCGCCCGATGAGCAGCTCGGCCATCATGATCGGCAGTCCGACCGCGGCGATGCAGATCAGGTAGACGAGAACGAAGGCCCCTCCGTTGTTCTCCCAGGTGATGAACGGGAACTTCCACAGGTTGCCGAGGCCGATCGCGCTGCCGGTGGCGGCGAGGACCAGGCCTGTGTTGGAACTCCAGCTGTCTCTTGGTTGGCTCATTGGGGTCACCCGGGGTGTTGGGACACGATCTGCGCCGTAACCGACGCATCACGGTGCGCGAACCGCTACGGTAGCACCTGCGTTACAGTATATTGTCCATCCCGAACGGGCCACCGCTTGCCCACGGGGATCTCATCGGCCGACGACGCGGCCGGCAGCCAGGAGGGTCCATGAGACGGACTTCCAAGTGGACGCTTGCGATCGCCCTTGCCGCTTCCGCAGCGTGCGGCAACGAGCGGGCCGGCGACGCGGGCCGGGAGCCGGACAACGAAGCGGACAGACCCGCCGTCGCCCTTCTCACCTCCGGTCCCGTCAGCGACGCGGGCTGGCACGCGGGCGCCTACGAAGGACTGCAGGCGATCGGCGATTCCCTCGGCTTCCGGATTTCTCACCAGCAAACCCGCACCCCCGCCGAGTTCGACGAGGCGTTCATCTCCTATGCCGAGGCGGGGTACGGCCTGATCTTCGGCCACGGCTTCGAGTACCAGGACGCCGCCAGCCGCGTTGCCGCCGAGTACCCCGACGTCACCTTCGTGGTCTCGTCGGGGTCCCGTCCGTCCGCCAACGTGGTGCCGCTGATCTTCCACCTGAACGAAGCCACCTACCTCGCAGGATTGGCGGCGGGCGCCCTGACGCAGTCCGGGACGGCGGGCATGGTGGGCGGCGTCGAGATCCCCTCGGCGAAGGGTACCTTCATCGCTTTCGAGGCGGGTGTGAAGGCGATGAAGCCGGACGCGGTCGTGCTGGAGACGTTCATCGGCAGCTGGGACGACGTCTCCGCCGCGAAGGAGGCCGCCGCGGCCCAGTTGCGCCAGGGAGCCGACGTCATGATCCACAACGTGGACGCCGCCTCCTTCGGCTTCTTCCAGGCCGTTCGCGAAGTCCGCGAGGGCGGGCGCACGGCCTGGGCCTTCGGCATGAACCGCGACCAGAACGACGTGGCGCCGGATGTCATCGTGGGAAGCGCGGTGATCAACATCCCGGCCATGTTCCTGAAGACCGCGCGGGATTGGCGCGCGGGGACCCTCTCCGGTGTCGCGCGTTACGCGGGACTGGCCACCGGCGCTGTGGACTTCGTGCCGAACCCCGCACAGGAAGGGGTCATCCCGCCTGAGGTGCGGGCACGGATCGACCGTGCGCGGGAGGACATCGCCCGCCGCAACCTGGTGGTCCCCAGGATCGAGTTCGTGGAAGGGGACTCGATCTCCCCCTGACCGGGCGGGAGAGAAGCTGCGCGCAGACCGTGGAGGAATCCCGCGAGGCTCCGAGAGCGGCGAGGCTCCGAGACATCACCAGACGGTTCGGATCCGTCACTGCGCTCGATCGCGTCCGCTTCGACCTGCTCCCGGGAGAGATTCACGGCCTCCTCGGAGAAAACGGCGCCGGAAAGACAACCCTGGCGCGGGTCCTGGGAGGGCTGCTGACGCCGGACGAGGGCCAGGTCGAGATCGGCGGCCTTGTGGTGGCCCTGCGAACGGCACGGGACGCTCGCGCGATGGGCGTGGCGATGGTCCACCAGCACTTCTCGCTCGTGCCGCGCTTCACGGGGTTCGACAACGTCGCGCTCTTCAACGGGGAAGCGTGGACGGGTCGGGGTACGGCCGCCCGCGGGTACCGGGCCCGGGTGGAGGCCCGTGCGGCCGAGTTGAAGCTGGACGTGGCACTCGACGTGCCGGTGGCGGAGCTGGGCGTGGGCGAGCGCCAGCGGATCGAGATCCTGAAGGCGCTGATGAGCGAGACGCGGGTGCTGCTGCTCGACGAGCCCACCGCCGTGCTCACGCCCCGGGAGGTGGACGGGCTCTACGCCGTGCTCAGGCAGGTGGCCCGCGCCGGGACGGGGATCGTGCTGGTGGCGCACAAGCTGGACGAGGTGCTGGCCGCGGCCGACCGGGTGACCGTGCTGAGGAGGGGGCAGTGGGTGCTGACCGGGGAAGCCGCGGGGATCACGGCCCGCGAGCTGGCGGAAGCCATGGTGGGGGGCTCGTTGCCGGGGGCGGGGCGGGGGGGCCGCGGGGGGGGCCGAGACGGGCCGCAGCGTGGGTTGGCGAGCTGGCCGACGGTGTCACCGTAGAGGGCGGTGGAGCCTCTTCGCTCCGCGGCGTCACCTTGACCGTGCACCGGGGCGAGATCGTGGGCGTCGCCGGGGTGGACGGCAACGGACAGCGCGACCTGGCGGGCGTGCTGGCCGGGGTCGTCAGGCCCGCCGAGGGCACGGCGACGCTCCCGGACGAGGTGGGGTGGATCCCGCAGGACCGGGGTGAAGAAGGGCTTGTGAATGATTTCACAATCACCGAGAACGTGGCGTTCGCGCTGCACGGGGCGGGGTCGCACCGCAAGGGTCCGTGGCTGGACTGGGCAGGGATCGGGAAGACGGCCGCCGCTCTCGTGCGCGAGATGGACGTGCGGGGCGGGTCGCCGGGTGAGGTGGCGGGCAACCTCTCGGGGGGAAACCAGCAAAAGGTGGTGACGGGACGGGAATTCCTCCGTGCCCGGGACCTCCTCGTCGCCGAGTCGCCCACGCGGGGACTGGACGTGAAGGCGACCCGGGCCGTGCGTGCGCGGATCGCGGCATTGGCGAGAACGGGGGACCGCCCGCCCGGCATTGTGCTGATCTCGGCCGATCTGGACGAGATCCTGGAGCTCGCGGACCGGGTCGTCGTCATCGTGCGGGGGCGGTTGATCCCGGTACCGCCCGAGAGCCGCACCGTTTCCGCCATCGGGGAGCTGATGCTGAGCGCGGGGACACGGGACGCGGGGGACGGATCATGACCGGCCCGGCGACCGGCGCCGTGCGCCGGCGAAAGGGTGGCGCCCGCGCCGGCCTCCGCGCCGCCGCCTCCGCCACCGCCGCCCTCGTGGCCACCATGGCCATCGCGGCCGGACTCCTTGCCCTTGGGGGCTACGCGCCCGGCGAGGTCTTCGCCGCCCTCGCCCGGGGCGCCTTCGGCTCGTGGGACCGCTTCGTCTCCTTCACCCTGGTCCGGGCCACCCCCCTGCTGCTGACGGGCCTGGCCATCGCGCTCGCCTTCAAGGCGCACGTCCTCAACATCGGCGCCGAGGGACAGCTCCACGCGGGAGCGCTCGCCGGCGTCGCCATCGCGCTCCTCCTCCCCGGCGCGCCCGCCTTCCTGATCCTCCCGGTCACCCTCCTCGCCGCCGCCACCGCCGGGGCGCTGTGGGCGTCGGTCCCGGCGGCGATGAAGACCGCGATGGGCGTCGGCGAGGTGATTACGACCCTGCTCATGAACTTCGTGGCGCTCTTCCTGGCCCAGTTCCTCGTTCAGGGCCCCCTGCGCGAGTCGCGGGGCATCTTCAACCAGACCGACGAGATCCCGGTCGCGGCGCACCTCCCCGCGCTCATCCCCGGCACGCGCCTCCACATCGGCTTCCTCATCGGACTGGTGATCGCGGTCGCGCTGTGGCTCTACCTGACGCGAACGCCCGGCGGGTTCCGCGTGCGTGCCGTCGGCGCCTCGGTACGGGCCGCCGAGGTCAGCGGCCGCTTCAGGGCGCAGCCGGTCATCTGGCTGACCTTTCTGGCGTCGGGCGCGATCGCGGGCCTGGCCGGCTGGATCCAGGTGGCGGGGATCACGCACCGCATGTACGAGGGCCTCTCTCCGGGGTGGGGATACACCGCCATCGCGGTTGCGCTCCTTGCGCGGCTCCACCCGCTGGCCGTGGTGCTCACCGCCATCGTCTTCGGCGCCCTGAGCGCGGGGGGCGGGGCCATGCAGCGCGAGGCGGGCGTGCCGGAAGTGTGGGTCCGCGGCATGGAGGCGCTCGTCATCCTGGCCGTGCTCACCGTCGACCGGGTCCTGCAGGTCCTGGCTGGCCGAGGTTCCCGTGACTGACTACGCCGCCCTCTCCTCCTTCCTCGTCGCTGCAGTGGGACTGGGCGTCCCGCTCGCGCTCGCCGCCCTCGGCGAAACCGTCTCGGAGCGGGCGGGGGTGATCAACATCGGGCTCGAAGGGTCGGTGATCTGGGGCGCGCTTGGGGGTGCGCTGGGGTCGCTGGCGGTCGGACCCTACTTCGGACTCGCTGCCGGGGCCCTTGCCGGGGGGTTGGCCGCGCTGCTGTTTGCGGTCTTCGCTGTCTGGCTGAACACCGACCAGATCATCACGGGGACGGCCGTGACCATCGGCAGCCTCGGGTTCACGGGAGCGGTCTTCCAGAGCCGGTTCGGGGTCACGGGGGTCGCACTCGACCTGGAGACCGTTCCAGCGTGGGAACTGCCGCTGCTCGCACGCATTCCGGTGCTGGGCCCCGCTTTCTTCGACCAGGCGGTGACCGCGTACGCGGCCTACCTGCTGGTGCCGCTGCTGGGGTGGTTCCTCTTCCGCAGCCGCTGGGGCCTGGCGCTGCGGGCCGTGGGCGAGTCGCCGGAAGCGGCGCATGCGGCGGGCGTGGCGGTGGTGCGGACGCGGATGCTGGCGGTGGTCTTTGCGGGGCTGATGGCGGGACTGGCCGGTGCCCACCTCAGCCTGGTGCACACGGGCACCTTCGCCGAGAACATGTCGGCCGGGAAGGGCTTCATCGCGATCGCCGTGGTTGTGCTGGGGAGGTGGAATCCCAAGGGTGTCTTCGTGGCCGCGCTCTTCTTCGGCGGGGCCGAGGCGCTCCAGTTCGCGCTGCAGGCGCTGGATGCGGACCTGCCGTACCCGCTGTTCCTGGCGTTGCCCTATGTTCTCAGCCTGGCGGCGCTGGCCGGCTGGTTCGGGCGGTCACGGGCACCCGAGGGGCTGGCGCTGCCGTGGCCCCGGTAGCGGCCCAAGGCACTACAAGCGAGTGAGGTCACGATGAAGGACGCAGTACACAAGAAAGGGCGGCCGATCGTCGTGGCCGGGGTCGTCGCCATGACGCTTGCGGGCCTCCTGGCCACACCCGGGGCGGGCTCCGCGCAGACAGCCGCCGCACTCGTCGCGGACCGCCCGGATTTCACGGAGGCCACGACGACCGTCGGCCTTGGCGTCTTTCAGTTCGAATTCGGGTACACCTTCGGCTTGGACCGCGACGATGGCAACTCCGTCCGGGGTCACTCGTTCGGCGAGCCCCTGCTGCGGGTTGGCGTCATGGCGGACTGGCTGGAGCTGCGGCTGGCGGCGGGCCCGGTGGTGCAGCGCATCGAATCCGATGGAAGGGCGGCCAGCGACACCGGCATGGAGGATCTCTACCTGGGGGTCAAGCTGGCGCTGAGCGAACAGAAGGGGCTGATTCCGGCCATCGCCCTCCTGCCGCAGGCGACGGTGCCCACCGGCAGCGACGGCTTCTCCAGCGATCGCGTCCTGCCGGGTGTGAACCTCCTCTACAGCTGGGACGCCGCCGAAAACCTCTCGCTGGCCGGCAGCACCCAGGTCAATCGGGCGGTCGGCGATGCGGATGAGGGCTACGCCGAGTGGGCCCAATCCGTCGCGGCCGGTGTGGGATTGGGTGCCCGCATGGGCGTGTTCGGCGAGTGGTTCGCCTTCTTTCCCTCCGACCCGGACGCGGCGCAGCCGGAACACTATCTCAACACGGGCCTCAGTTGGCTCCTGTCGGACGATTTCCAGTGGGACATCCGTGTGGGCTTCGGGGTGAACGGCCCGGCCGAAGATCTGTTCGCGGGCACCGGTGTGACTCTCCGGGTTCGCTGAAGGAGCGCGCCGGCCTTTCGCCGGTCTTGTTACCTTCCGGTTCCGAAGTGTGCAGGTGCACCCGGATTGTCGCCATACCTGCGAGAGGTTGGGAGGCCCGCGGCGGAGCATGAAGACC
Source organism: Longimicrobiales bacterium (assembly GCA_965206455.1). GTDB lineage: Bacteria > Gemmatimonadota > Gemmatimonadetes > Longimicrobiales > Gaopeijiaceae > Bin94. The sequence goes on from CBDBJS010000001.1 coordinate 708,863, forward strand.
CTGAAGATCGCAACCGTCGGCCTGATCGCGTGCGCTGCGCTCTGGCCCGGACCGCCCGCCGGCGCCCAGCAGGCGGGCGGGGTCGTCGCCGCGGCGCTTCGCATGCGGCAGCTCGACGGCGTGAAGCGCGTCCTGATGATCGCCGCCCACCCCGATGACGAGGACACCGGCCTGCTCACCGCCCTCGCGCGCGGATTGGGAGCCGAGACCGCGTACCTGTCGCTCAGCCGGGGCGAAGGCGGACAGAACCTGATCGGGCCACGGCTGCACGAAGGCCTCGGCGTCATCCGCACGGGCGAGCTGCTCGCCGCACGCGCGCTGGACGGCGGGGAGCAGTTCTTCACCCGCGCGTTCGACTTCGGCTACTCGAAGAGCATCGACGAAGCACTGGGGTTGTGGCCGCTCGAGGAGGTGCTCCGGGATGCGGTGTACGTGGTGCGGACGTTCAGGCCGCACGTGATCGTGGCGGTCTTTTCCGGGACCGCCAGGGACGGACACGGCCAGCACCAGGTCGCGGGGGTGGTCGCGCATGAGGTGTTCGCGGCGGCGGGCGACCCTGACCGCTACCCGGAACTGGCGCGTTGGGGCGTCGAGCCCTGGTCGCCCGCGAAGCTGTACCAGTCGGTCCGCTTCTCGCCCCGCGACGCGACGCTCGCCGTGCCGACGGGCACCTTCGATCCCGTGCTGGGGCGCTCGCACTTTCAGCTGGCCATGGAGAGCCGCAGCCAGCACCGCTCCCAGGACATGGGGTCGGGTCAGTTCATGGGGCCGCGCAGCAGCTCGCTGCGACTGGAGCAGTCCAGGGTCGGGGCCGGAACCGCCGCAGCCGGAGACGATGGCGTTTTCGCCGGCGTGGACACCACGCTCTTCGGGCAACTCCCCGACCCGCTTCCAGGCGGCTGGCCGGCCGATACAAGGGAGCGCCTGAACCGGTACCGGCAGGCGCTCGCAGAGGCTGCCGGCGGGTTTTCGATGGTTCAGGCGGAGGGAGCGGTCGCCGGGCTTTCCGAGGCCGCGTCAATCCTTCGGGACCTTGTGGACCAGGCTCCGGACGGGGCGGGGCGGCGGCAGCTGGAGCACCGGCTGGGGCAGGTGTCCGAAGCCCTTCTCGCCGCCGGCGGCGTCGTTGCCGATGTCCGCGTCGGGAGGGACCTCCTGACGCCGGGTGGGTCGGTCGTGGTGGACGTCAACGTGTGGAACGGCGGATCCCGCGACCTGAACGTCGTCGACCCGTCGCTGCTGTTGCCGGAGGGCTGGACGGCGTCGCCGACGGAAGAGTCGGCCGCGGGGCCCTCGCGATCTCCCTTCTTCCGGCCTTCGGTCCCCGACATGCCCGCCGACGGACGGATCGCCGCGGGAGAGATCGGGCGCTGGAGCTGGCGGGTGGAGGTGCCGCCCGACGCACGTCTCTCGGGGCCCTACTTCCTCGAGGAGGAGCGACCGGGCGGCCTTTATGCCTGGCCCGAGAACGGAACCCGGTGGGCGCTTCCCTTCGATCCCTCGCCGATCCGGGCCCGCGTGGCCATGGCCTTGCCCGGCCCCACAGTCGATTCGCGAGGCCCTGAAGGGGGATCGCAATCCGGCCTGGCGGTCGAGCGCGAGGGCCTCTACGTGGGGGTCGACAAGGCGTCCGGCGAGTACCGCGAGCGGGTGCTGGTGATTCCCGCGGTGACCGCCAGTGTCGAGCCGCGGCGGATGGCGTGGCCCACGGCGAATCGTGACGCACGCGACGTGACCGTTGTTCTGACCAACAACTCGGCGAGCACGAGGTCCGGGGCCATACGTCTCGACGTGTCCGCGGGGTGGGGAGTCGAGCCGGAGGAGGTGCCCTTCGCGCTGGATTCGGATGGCGCCAGCGCGTCGTTCACCTTCGCGGTGGCGCCGTCAGGCGAGGTTGCGGAGGGTGGGCATGTCTTTCGCGTGGTCGTGAGCGAAGCCGGCGGGGCGCGTCTGGAAGGCACCGAAGCAGCCCTGGACAGATTCCGTGACAGATTCGAGGGGGAATCTGTCCAGGAATCCGACATCGTCGACTACCCGCACATCAGCCGGACCGTGATGCTCCGGGACGCCCGGGTCGAGGTCAGCGCGTTCCCCGTCGTCGCCGATACCGACCTCCGCGTGGGATACATCATGGGTTCGGGTGACGACGGAGCCGCGGCGCTGCGACAGATCGGGATGGACGTCGAGGAACTCGGCGCGGCACAGGTGCGCGGTGGCGATTTTTCCCGCTACGACGTGCTGGTCCTGGGGGTCCGCGCCTACGAAACCCGGCCGGATCTGGCCGCCGCGAACGACGCGGTCCTCGCGTTCGCGGAGGACGGCGGCACGGTGATCGTCCAGTACAACAAGTACGAGTTCCCCGCGGGGGGATTCGCGCCCTACCCGGTCTCGATCGGGAGGCCGCACGACAGGGTTACGGACGAGACGGCCGACGTGACCATCCTGGCGCCCGAGTCACCCGTGTTCGCGGCGCCGAACGCGATCGGCCCCGCCGACTTCGAGGGGTGGGTGCAGGAACGGGGCCTCTACTTCCTCGGCGAATGGGACGACCGCTACACGCCCGTCATGGAGATGGCCGACCCGGGCGAGGACCCGAAGCGCGGCGGGCTCGTGGTGGCTCCGGTGGGGGACGGCCTCTACGTCTACACCGGGCTCGCCTTCTTCCGGCAGTTCCCGGCAGGGGTGCCGGGCGCCTACCGGCTCTTCGCGAACCTGGTGTCGATGCGCGCGGAAGACTGGCGGCGTGCGCGCGCTGCCGGGATCATCGGCGCCGCCGGGATCATCGGCGCCGCCCCATCCGGGTCTCGATGAGGAGCACCCCGTCGCCGCCCCGGTGGCCGTACCGGAGCGCGGCGCCGGGGCCGTACAGAAAGCGCATCGCGAAGATGTCGTGGGTGCTCATCTGGTAGACCCAGCCGGCCTGCCCGGGGCCGAGGAGCACCCCGTCCACCACCACCGCCGCGCAGCTCTGTCCCCCGAAGCCCAGGGTTCGAACCATGAGGCAACCCGTCCCGCCCGGGATGCGCGGCCCCTGGTAGCGAGCCCGGGGCAGGGTTCTGGACGTCAGAACCTGGTCCAGGCTGAAGTAGCGTTCGCGCAAGTCCTCCATCTCCAACGGGCTGATCAACGCGCGCGACGACGTGCCCAGGGCTCTCATGTCGAGGTCCTCGCGCCCGATCACCTCGACCTCGATCCCCTCCAGCGAGATGGGTCCGGGAGTCAGGTAGAGGGCCAGCACTTCCTTCCCGTTGATGGGGACTTCGGCCTCGAGCTTCGCATACCCCAGGCGGATCACCTGCACGGGATAGAACCCGGCCGGGACCTCCTCCATGCGAAAGTACCCCATCTCGTCGCTGACCGCGCTTCGGCCCAGGACGGGAATTGCGACGATCGCCGCCACGACCGGCACGCCGGTGGCGACATCGATCACTTCGCCCTCCAGGGTGATGGTGAGCGACGTCTCTTCGTCCTGGGCCGGGAGCGCGACGGGGGCGAAAAGGGCGACAGCAAGTGCCCAGGCACATGAGAATCTGGCGGACTTCATCCGGGTGACCTCGCTGACTTCCTCATCCTCGGGAATATGTCACACACTACTTCTTTGTTCCCGCGCCGTGGCCGAATCTATGCGATCATTCACTCTCGCGGGGCCGGAAACGCACGGGCGAGTTCTGCCAGATTCTGCGCGAGTGCGAGTTGGTCATCCTTTTCTTGAGGCCAGCCCACGACGTTGCCGTGTCTTGGTGGCGTCTCGTCCAGTTCAATCCTGAGGACGCGTTGGTCAAGATCCTTCAACCGAAAGTCGGCGCGCCCGTGAAGCTTCCTCCCCGGGCGGCTCGCGTACCGCATTACGTGCTCCCAAATACCCTGGTCACTCAGACCATCGACGCGGAATACCGACAGTTCAAGCGAACCCGACCTTGTTCGGTATGGGAGGAAGGCCACTGCACGAAAACGGAGCTCCCCGCCGCTGCGATCCAACCAGCGCTTTGAAAACGCCAGCCGCGTCAGGGGGAGTCGATACCGCACATCCGCTTTCGCCTTCCGGCCACTAAACAGCCAGGCGGCGAGCTGTTTCAACAAGGCCTGCGGGGAGCGCGTCGGCAAAAACCTCAACGCCCGTCCTCTTGAAGCCACAGATTCTCGCCGCATAACGGAGCTCCCCGTCGGCGCCGACGGATACGGCGAGTACGCGGTCCTTCCGGACGACCCACTCCAACAGCGCATCACCATCCGGATCGAACCCGACATGGGGAACGCCAAACCCAAGCGCGTACGGGAATGCGGCAACCACTTTCTCGGCCCAGGAAGCAGACATCGCGTTCGCGGGTGCCGCTCCGTAGCCATCCCAGCCGGGGGCCGAACATTCCTCAACGGCCTCCGACAGGGCCACCCGACTGTCACGAATCGTCCGACCGTGCTCGGCGGCAACGAAGCTCTCTGCTACCGCTGTGATCTGCAAGGGAATGGCCCGTGCTTCGGCTGTGGCACCGCGATCCGTACCCCACCACGGTGAACTCGTGCGGTCTGCCATCGTAAGTGCCCCAGCTGTCATTTCCACATCTCCAGAGTCTCGGGTGTGAAGCTTTGGAAGAACACGGCATTCTTCCGCTCCCGAAGCCGTGTTAGCGTCTCCTTGATGTCCACCATTGCCCCTCCGGCCACTGAGAACTCTCGATGTGCGTAGCAGTCGATGTCCAATACCAGCGATACCGCTTCAGGGTCCTTGTTGGTTTCCGATGCCAATGAGACCGTCGTGGCGATTCCTTCGGTTGCCTCGGTGACGTACCGAAAGAGGAACGCTGAACAGGCCGTCGGCAAGCCGGGTGGAATTTGCGGCGGTGCTGTTAGAAAGCGATCCAACGGCGCTCGAGGAGGCACCTGAAGAGCGTTGATGAAGCGCGTCGCGACCCGCCCAACTCCCAGTGGTCGCACTACGGCAACGAACCTCTCCCAAACCGGCCATGCGTCGGATACCATTCCCTTCCAGGACCGGTACGGGGCGAGCCGGCTGTACGTAAATCCATCGGGGCGAAGTTGTGCCACATTCAGTCCGTCGCGATTGGCAACGCGATAACCGTAAGCCCCTCCGCCCTCTGAGCGTACACCCACTCCACTTTCGTCGAAGGCGATCTGACCATGGAACTGACGGATGGGATCCTGTCGAGGGTAGTCATCGGACAGGGAATCGGCTAGGTCGGCCAGCGTCGTATGCTCGACACCAATCCCCGGCCTCACCCGGAAGTCAATGAGCGCCTCTCGAATCGGGGCTCGTTCAAGGTTGGCGAATTCCTTCGTCAATAGCCGGTTCCTGCGCGCGTGGCCCTCAGCTTCACTGGTGGGACTGGATCGTCGCTCAAAAGGTAACGCGTCGACAAAGCCACTCATCCACAATCTTCACTCGCGTTGTCATCATCCCGTCAATCCCCGAACGAAATCCCCATCGCGCGCGCTGCAAGAAGCACATCGTCGTCCATGGGGACCGTCTTGATGTTCTCGATCGCTTCCACAATGGGCACCGCCCGCACCCTGGGCGGATCCAGCGCGACCATGCAGCCGAAACGCCCCTGCGCGGCGATCTCGATCGCGGCAGTTCCGAAACGCATCGACAGCAACCGGTCGAACGCGATCGGCCGTCCGCCCCTCTGGAGGTGGCCCAGCACGAGGCTCCGCGTTTCCCGCCCGGTGAGCTCTTCCAGCCGCCGGGAGATACGGTACGCGGCACCCCCGAGGCGGCGTTTTCCGCTCGGGCCCCTTTCTTCGAGGTAGGACGCCTCTCCGCCCTTCGAGCGAGCCCCCTCCGCCACGACCACGATCGCGAACTCGGGACCCTCCTGCCAACGCGCGTTGATCTTCGCGGCCACCAGGTCGAGGTCGTAGGGGATCTCGGGGATCAGGATCACATCCGCGGTGGCCGCGAACCCGGCAAAGAGCGCGATCCAGCCGGCGTCCCGGCCCATGAGTTCCACCACCATGATCCGCTGGTGGGCTTCCGCGGTCGAGTGGAGCTTGTCGATCGCGTCGGTGGCGGTCTGAACAGCGGTGTGGAAGCCGAAGGTGACCGCCGTCGCCTGCAGGTCGTTGTCGATGGTCTTGGGCACCCCGATCACCTTCAGGCCCTTGTCGGCCAGTTCGCTCGCGATCCTGAGCGATCCGTCGCCGCCCACGGCGATCAGACAGTCGATCTTCAGCCTCTGGATCCGGTCGATCACTTCGTCCGAACGGTCCTCCATCACCACGCTGCCGTCCGGCATCTGCACCGGGAAGGAAAAGGGGCTTCCCCGGTTTGTCGTTCCGAGGATCGTCCCGCCCAGGTGAGTGATCCCGCGCACGGCCGCGCCATTGAGAGGCACCACCCCACCGGGGAAAAACAGCCCGTCGTAGCCGCGGCGGATGCCGACGACCTCCCACCCCCGGCGCTCCGCCGACAGCACCGCGGCCCGCACGACCGCGTTCAGGCCGGGAGCGTCGCCGCCGCCGGTGTTGATGGCCACTCGCATGCTTTTCGTTCTCCTCCGGGGGTGCCGGGCGCGCACGCCGAATGTACCGGTGCCGGCTTCCTGAACAAGTGGGCAACGACCGCGCCGCCCGCGCGAGGCGCGCCTCGCGGCGGTTTCGCTAGATTGCATGTTCCCCGCCGCCATGACGCCCGCGACCCAGCAGAGCCGGAGGTCCGTCCAGTGCAAGTCACCGAAAAAGCCGTCCGCAACGCCCTCAAGACGGTGAAGGATCCGGAGTTGAATCTGGACCTCGTGGTACTGGGTCTGGTGTACGACATCGAGGTCGAGGGTGCCAGCGCCAAAGCGACGATCTCGCTGACGACGCCGATGTGCCCCGCTGCCGGGCAGATCCTGGAAGAAGCGAAGGAAGCGGTCGCCAGTGTCGACGGGGTCGAAGACGCCGAGATCGAACTCACCTTCGATCCGCCCTGGACCCCGGAGCGGATCAGTCCCCTGATCCGGTCGGCGCTGGGGATCTAGAGGGGGGGCACGATGCCTGAGTACACCGAAGACGAACTGAAAGCCAGAATCCGGGACGGTTACATCCTCGAATCCCCCGAGGAGATGACGCCCGGCTACCGCAAGGCGATCATCGTCCAGCTGACCGTTCAGGCGGACACCGAGCTCATGAGTGCCCCCGCCTACTGGCGCGCGGCCCGGCATGCGCCGTCAACCAATACACAGGTCAGCGCGCACGCGATCATCCAGGACGAACTGGCCCACGCCAACATCGCGTACCGGCTCCTGGAGGACATTGGCGTGTCGAAGGAACACCTCGTGTACGGGCGCGAACCCCACGAGTTCAAGCACCCCTACGGCTTCGACCAGCCGCTGGACAACTGGGCCGAGCTCGTCGTCGCCAACGGCTTCTTCGACCGGGCCGGGATCACGCTGCTGAGCGATGTGCACCGGAACACTTCCTACGGGCCGTTGAAGCGCGCGCTGATCAAGGTGGACATGGAAGAGACCTTCCACCTGCGCCACGGCGAGGTCTGGATGCGCCGGCTGGCCCGGGCGGGCGGCGCCGCGAACGAGCTGCTCCAGCGCTGCGTCGACTGGATGTTCCCCATGACGATCGAGTGGTTCGGCCTGCCCGATGGCCTCAAGCGCCACAGCGGGCAGCTGGACTACCGGTTGAAGGGGCTGACCAACGACGAGCTGCGCCAGGTATGGATGTCGTCCACCGTCCCGCTCTGCGAGCGCCTGGGCCTGTCCGTGCCGGCCCACTACGACGAAGGAAGGGAAGAATACGTGCTGGACTACCCCTTCCCCTGCCAGTACGACCCGGAAGCCAAGCACTGGCTCTTCGACGATGGCGAAATCACCTGGGACGCGGTCTTCGAGCGCTGGAAGGGGCGCGGTCCGATGAACGAGATCTACGTCGAGTCGGTGCGGAGGTCCCGGGGAACGGTGTCCTCGTGGTTGAACTGACCCACCGTGCCGTCACGGGGCCGGGCGACGCCCGCCCCAGGGGTCGCCGCCCGCTGAAGACGCTTCTGGCCGAGCAGCCCGCACCGCGGATCCACGCGTCGGGCGGGCGCGACCGCTGGTCCGCGCCGTTGACGGAGCCGCCCGTGGACAAGAACGCCGCCTTGCGCGCCGCGCTGGGCGAGGTCCTCGACCCCGAGTTGCCGATCTCCCTGACGGAGCTCGGGCTGGTCTACGGCGTGGCCTTCGACGGCGGGACCGCGCGGGTCGACCTGACCTTCACCGCTACCGCGTGTCCATGCATGGACTTCATCAAGCAGGACGTGAACGACCGGATCGCGCTGGAACCGTGGGTGGACTCCGTCGAGATCAACGAGGTGTGGGATCCGCCCTGGACCACCGCGCGTATCACGGACGAAGGACGCAGGAAGCTGGGCAGCTTCGGGGTCGGCGCATGACTTGGGGGTCGGCGCATGACGGGGGGGTCGGCGCATGACGGGGGGACTCGGCGAGGGCGTGTACGAAGTCTTCGCGCGCAAGAACCGGGGCGAAGCCCTCCGCCACATCGGCTACATCGACGCACCGGGCGACGAGCTGGCCCGCGTGTACGCCTGGAAGACCTATGACGAGGAGAACTGGTTCGAGATGTGCGTGGTGCCGCGCCGTGCCGTTATCCCGGTCAACCGGCTTGAAGGGCCGTGGGCACGAAACCTGCCGGAGGGAGCGGAATGACCGGCCGCAAGCGCCCCGCGTCCGCTTCCGTCACCGGCGCCCCGGGCGCGACCGGGGACGCGCCTTCACCCGGCCCCCTTTCCCGGCACATCCTCAGCCTGGCCGACACGAAACGGCTTCTCGGCATCCGTTACAGCGACTGGCTGCTGGGAAGCCCCTCCATCGAGACGGGAATCGCGGCTTCCTCGATGGCGCAGGACGAGTGGGGACACGCCCGCCTCCTCTACGCCATGCTCAAGCGCCTCGGCTTCGATCCCTTCGAGGTCGAGCACACGCGCCCCGCCGACCGGTACTACTCGGCCCCCGCCCTGGACCGCCCCTTCGGCGACTGGGCCGATTTCGTCGCGGCCGTGGTGGTCGTCGATGGTGCCCTGTCGGTCGCCCTGGAAAGCTTCTCCGGCGGCAACTTCGCATTGGCGCGGTCACGCGTGCCCAAGATGCTCGCCGAGGAGGAGTACCACCGCCAATTCGGCACGGCCTGGTTCGCCCGGCTCGCCTCGGCGGGGGGGGAGGGCGCGGCGCGCCTGGACGCGGCGGCCCGGGCCGTGCTGCCCTCCACGCTCGCGTGGCTTCTTCCCGGCGACGACGTCTACGCCGAGCTGGTGGCCGATGGACGCGTTCTGCCCGGCGAGCAGGTGCGGGTGCGGGTGCGGACCCGCCTGGCGAACAGCCTGGGCGCGGCGGGCATCGCGCTGGACGACATCGAGCCCGACCAGCGCGGATGGGACGCGGAGCGGCGGCGCGGCCCGGGTGCACCCGGCGAAGAGGCCGTGGAGCGCGCGCGGGGCGACCGCAACCGCGCGCTGTTCGTTGAGTAGGCGGCGTTGAGTAGGCGGCGTCGAGTAGGCGTCGTCGAGTAGACGGCATGGACAGCGACACGGCGCCGACCTCGCCCGCACCACCGCCGTGCCCGTTCTGCGGCGGCACGCGAACCGAGGTGATGTCGCTGTTCGGGAGCCACGCCTCGCTCACGACCTGCTGGTGCGCGGACTGCCGCAGCCCGTTCGAGGTCCTGCGCTGGAAGGATGCGGTGAAATCCGGGCGCGGCGACGATGAGGCCGGCGGCCCCCCCCCGGGTCACTCTTCCGCCAACTCCAGCGCAGTGTAGAAATCGCTCAGCGGCGCCATCACGCCGATGGCCAGGCTTGCGATCCGGAGCGCGTCCTCGGCGCGGGTTGACGGCCGGCCCGTCATGGCCGCGAGCATCGCCGAACCCACCGCCACATCCGAGTCCCGGGCAGCTTTTCCGTACCGGGCGTAACGCGCCCGAACCCGTTCTTCAAAGATGGGGAGCTCGCCCGGATTGACGCCGTTGGCAACCATATCCTCGAAGACGGCCCGGTGGAGAACGTCGAGGGCTGTGCGGCCAGCGCCGGCCTGCTGCTCCGGAGAGGCCTGCTGAATGCCCCTGGTGTGGGCCCACAGAAGGAAGATCAGCGCCTCCTCCGAGGCCCGCGCGTTGGGAGTTCCGTCTTCGTTCAGCACGCCGACCCGCTCCAGCAGGGTCAGGCCGTCCTCGTCGGTGAGCATGTCACCGAAGCCCGCATCCACGGGGTAGATGGCCCGCGCCCGGGGGCTGGGGGGCCTGGCCGACCCTCCTCCGGAACATGGACCCACCGTCCGGGGTTGAGTACGTTGTCCATACGCTCGTTTCAGATCCCCCGAAGGAATTGGCCGAATTGCCGATGTCCCCATTCCGAGACCGCCGTTCTGCGGGACACCCCGCATCAGCCCCCGTGGCCGCCCTCCTTGCGGTCGCAGCCTTCCTCACCATTGCCTGCGGGTCGGCTACGGTCGAACTGCCGGAGCCGCGCCGACTCGTCATTTTGACCGGCGAGCGACTTGCCCCCGAAAAGGCACGCATGGAAGAGGTGGACGCCTGGCTCCGGGAGCAGATGGACAGCATCGAGCTGGACCCATCCTTCATGATCTACACAAATGCGCAAGAAGGACCGATCTATCCCTGGGAGCGCCTGGAGCTGAACCGGCAGGGCGACACAGCCAGCATCAGCGCTCAAGCCAGGCCCGGTGTCTCCGGGCCATACACGCTCTACGCACACCTTCATCTCATGAAGGCCCAGAACAGGCTGGACCGATGGCTGCCGGAGGCGGTCGGGGGCACCGATTTCGAAATCGAGAGGGCGATTCTATCGCGTGTGGCCGACTCCTGGCTCTACCAGCGGTCCATCTTCGACGCCTCGCCCTACGGGATCCTCGACGAACTGACCTTCGCAAAGGAGAACGGCTTCCTGGAGGAGTTCATCCTCATCGCCCGGCCCGACGCCTTCGTGGAAGCCCGCCGGGAATGGCTGGCCGAAACCCCCGAGGGCCGGGACGCTTACGTGGCGTGGTTCCAGAATGCCTTCGAGCGTGATCCGCCGGGACTCCGGGGAGGTTAGGCGGGACCGGCCAGCACCCACCCCGTCCGGACCGCGTTCGCGGCCTCGCTTCTGATGTGGATGTCCACGCGCCCCGTGCGCGCCAGCCGGCTGTCGGTGGGCCGGCCCCCGAACAACGCGAAGCCATCCACCTTGAGGCGCACTTCCCGACCGTCCCGTGAAGACGCGATCAGAGTGCCGCCCTTCAGTTCCCTGGACTTCAGGGCCTCGCCCTTGCCGAGGCGCACCCGCAGGATGCGGCCTCCATGGGGGTGATCGTAGGCATCGATAACGCGATACACGGCCTTGGGCGGCGCCGAAGTGGTCACAGTCTTGCTCGTCTCGGGTTGAAACCTTGGTGAAGCCGGCCCCTCGGGATCAACAGGGTTGACCGGAGAGGGTTGACCGGGAAGGGTTGACCGGAGTCGTAATCTGGACAGACTCCGTAGGGTTGAGCAACCACTCGCAGCCCGTGACGTCAAAACGGATGAGAGACGAAGCGACCGAATCGGGTCCGGTGGGCCGGCGGCTCCTGGAAGATACGGAGGAAATGCGGCGTTCCGGATACCAGGTGGTCGACGCCGTCGTGGACCGCTGGAGCCGCCTTGACGACGGGCCGGCGTGGCAGGGCGCAACCCGTGACGTCACCGAACCAATGCTGCATGGACCTCCCCCGGAGGAGGGGCGCGATCTGGACGGACTCCTGGAGACGATTCTCCAGGATGTGATGCCTCTGGCAGCCCGGATCGACCATCCGCGCTTCCTCGCCTTCATTCCCTCCAGCCCCTCCTGGGCATCCGTGCTGGCCAGCTTTCTGAGCAGCGGATACAACATCTTTCAGGGCACCTGGCTCGAGTCCGCGGGTCCGTCGCAGATCGAGCTGACCGTCACGGACTGGTTTCGTGACTGGCTGGGCTACCCGGAGGGAGGTGGCGGGCTGTTCACGAGTGGCGCTTCCGCGGCCAACCTTGTGGCCATCGTCGCCGCTCGGGAGGCGGCGGGGAACCCTGGCCGGGGCGTGCTCTACCTGTCCGAGCAAGCCCACGCCTCCGTCGAGCGCGCTGCCGGAATCGCCGGTATCGCGCCGGAACTGATCCGGGTGGTGGCCGCGGACGAGGGGCACCGGATGATCCCCTCCCGGCTGCACCAGGCCATCCGGCGCGACCGGGCGGAGGGGCTGCGGCCCTTCTGCCTGACCGCGACTGCGGGCACCACGAACACGGGCGCCATCGATCCCCTGGAGGAACTCGCCGGCATCGCCCGGGACGAGGGGCTCTGGTACCACATCGACGCCGCATACGGAGGCTTCGCGGTCCTGGACCCGGCCACCAGGCCACTGTTGAAGGGGCTGGAACTGTCCGACAGCGTCACCCTCGATCCGCACAAGTGGCTCTTTCAGCCCTACGAAACGGGCTGTCTCATGGCCCGCGACGTGACCCGGCTGGAGGCGGTTTTCAGGATCCTGCCCGAGTATCTCCAGGACGCCGCATGGGGCCCGGAACACGTGAACTTCTGCGACCGCGGGCTGCAGCTCACGCGAGTCTTCCGGGCCCTGCGCGTGTGGCTGGCCGTGCACCGCTACGGGCTCGGGGCACACCGGGAGGCTATCGCCCGCGGCATCGCGCTGGCGGAGCAGGTCGAGGCCAGGATCCGGCGGGAGGGAGAGCTGGAGCTGCTGGCGCCGCAGAGCCTGGGCATGGTGTGCTTCCGCTACCGGGGGCGGCTTGGTGCGGTCCGCGATGATCAACTTGATGACCTCAACGCACATATTCAGGGAACGATCGTGCAGTCTGGCTTTGCCATGATCTCCTCCACGCGCCTGAAAGGACGGTTTTCCCTGCGACTGTGCATCCTCAACGCCCGGACGACCGGGGACGATGTGCGCCGCGTCCTGGATCGGATCCTCGAGCTGGGCCGGGAGCTTGCCGCGTGAAGGGAGCGGAACGCCACGAAGCCGGGTCCGGCGCCGGGACGCGCGCCCGCCTGCATGGCGCCGGGAAGCGGGCCCGCCTGTATGGCGCGGGGGCCGGTGTCGCTTGCCTTCTCCTCGCCCTGGTGGCCACCGTCGCGGGGCTCGGCGGGCCCCTGACGTCCATCTTCGCAGCGGTCTGGCTGGTTCTGATTCCCGCCCTGACACTCGGCCAGACCCCCCCGCCACCCGCCGAAATGCACGCCCACCGGCTCGGCTTCTATACGACATCGATTCTGGTGCTGGCAGCCGCGGGAATCCTCGCAGTCCTGCTCGCACCCGGGCTCGCCCAACAGTCCGGTCTGTGGCTCGACTGGCCGCGACCGGCCGAGCCGCTGCTCATCCCCGCGGTTTTCCTGACCGCAGCCTGCGTGGCCGTCGCCTACGGCTTCAAGGGGCTTGCCGCGCGGCTGGACTGGCACGAAACCGAAACGGTGCGCGCGCTGATGCCCGTCACACGCCGCGAGAAGGGGGTATTCGCGCTGCTTTCCGTGGCCGCCGGGACATCCGAGGAGATCGTTTTCCGGGGTTTCCTGCCGGCCTTCCTGCTGCCCTGGACGGGCTCCTACCTCGTCGCCGCCTTGCCCGTAGCGGTGGTATTCGGCTTCCTTCATGCCTATCAGGGTCGTCATGGGGTCGTCAGGACGGCGACGGTGGGGGTGCTTCTGGCCGTGGGAGTCGCCTGGACGGGGAACCTCTGGCCTTCGATCTTCGCGCATGTGGCCCTCGATCTGCTGTTTGGGCTCGTGCTCAGCAAATCACTACTGGGAGAGCCGCGAGCCGGCTCGCCCGCGGAAGGAATCACGTGGACGTAGACCTCGTACTCACCGCCGACGCGGCCACCATCGACGGGTCGGGGAAGCTGAACCTGCTCGGTGTATTCGACCAGATTTCGGTAGCCCGATTCCCGGCCCGGCACGGCCGCCTTTCCCTGGTGCTGCGCTTTCTGGGCAGCGCCGGAGAAGCGGGGACGCACAAGCTGACCATCCAGCTGTCGAGCCCGACCGGCAAGGAACTTGTCTCGCTGAGCGGGGAGCTGAAGGTGGCGCCCAGTCCAACGAGTCTGCAGACGGGCATCCGCGTCCCCCATGTGATCAACCTCGACGGGATCGTCTTCCAGGAGGCCGGTGTCCACACGTTCCACGTCATGGTCAACGGGCGGCACCAGGCGACCCTGCCGCTCTCGATCGTCGGCCGCCGCATCGACCGGGCCATGTCATGATGGGGGGCCCATGACTCCCCGCACTGCCGATTCGGACGTCCTGCGCGTCACCCGCCTCTGGATCTACCCCGTCAAGGGTGCGCGCGGAACCGAGCTGGAATCGATGGACTTCGACGATCTGGGACCCCGCTTCGACCGCCGCTGGATGGTGGTGAGGCCGGACGGAGGATTCGTCAGCCAACGCGACACGCCCTGCCTGGCCATCGTACATCCCCGCCTCGGCGACGGCGTCCTGACGCTGGAGGCAGCGGGAATGACCGCCCTGACGCTTCCCTTCGCCCCGGCCGGCGACCCGGTCCGGGTCCGCATTCACGGTCTGGGCGCGGACGCCCGTGCGGTCGGATCCGCCGCCGACGATTGGCTGTCCAAGGTACTGGGCGGCGACTTCCGGCTGGTTTTCATGCGGGACGAGGACAAACGCACGACGGATCCGACGTATGCCGAAGGGCACAGCGTCAGCTTCGCCGACGGGTTCCCGGCCCTGCTGGTCAGCGACGAGTCGGTCGAGGAACTCGCCCGCCGCGCGGGCCGCCACATACCGGTGGAACGCTTCCGCCCCAACGTCGTCGTGTCCGGACACCATCCCCACGACGAAGACATGTGGCAGCGCTTCGCCGTCGGCAGCCTGGAGTTCAGCGGTGTCAAGCTGTGCACTCGCTGCAAGGTCACCACGACCGACCAGCTCACCGGTGTCCGCGATCCGGACTCCGAACCGCTGAGGTCGCTTGCTCTGTACCGCCGCATCGAGTCCAACGTCTACTTCGGGGTCAATGTGGTGCACCACGGCCCGGGGAGGATCGCGGTGGGCGACGCGGTGGAGGTGCTTGAACGAGGCCCCGTGCCGGGGCTGCACTAAGGGGGGCCGGGAGCCCGAATGTCCGTAGCCCGCATGCGTGATCGCGTCCTCGATCGTCACATCGAGGAGGAGATGCGCCACTCGTTCCTCGACTACTCGATGAGCGTGATCGTGCGGCGGGCTCTACCCGATGTGAGGGACGGCCTGAAGCCCGTGCACCGGCGGATCCTCGTCGCCATGCACGGCCTGGGCCTCCAGCCCGACCGGGGCTACAAGAAGAGCGCCACCGTCGTCGGCGAGGTGCTGGGCAAGTACCACCCGCACGGCGACACCGCCGTCTACGACGCCCTCGTGCGGATGGTCCAGGAGTTCTCGCTCCGGTATCCGCTCGTCGACGGGCAGGGCAATTTCGGCTCCATCGACGGGGACTCGGCCGCCGCCTACCGCTACACGGAAGCGCGCCTTGCAGCCATCGCGACCGAGCTCCTCGCAGAGATCGAGAAGGACACGGTCGAATGGGAGAACAACTACGACGACCGCCTCAAGGAGCCGACGGTCCTGCCCAGCAGGATCCCGAACCTGCTCGTCAACGGGTGTTCGGGGATCGCGGTGGGGATGAGCACGAACGTGCCGCCCCACAACCTCGGCGAAGTTGCCGCCGCGCTCCGCGCCCTGGTCGCCAACCCGGACTGCGACACCGCCGATCTGATGGAGCATCTGCCGGGGCCCGACTTCCCGACGGGCGGATACATCGTGGGGCGGTCGGGGATCCGCAAGATGTACGAGACGGGCCGTGGCCGCATGACGATGAGGGCGCGCGTGGTCACCGAGACCGTGCGGGGGGGGCGCAAACAACTCGTTGTCACCGAACTCCCGTACGCCGTTTCGAAGTCGCGGATCATCGCCCGGATCGCGGGGCTTTCGCGAAAGGGCGGCCTCCCGGATGTGGCCGACCTGCGCGACGAATCCGACCGCGAGGGGATCCGCCTGGTGGTCGAGCTGAAGCGGGGGACGGACACCAGCCGGATCATGACGCTGCTGTTCAAGAAGACCGCGCTGCAGTGCACCTTTGGCGCGATCATGCTGGCTCTGGACAGGGGAAAACAACCCGAGGAGTTCACGCTGAAGGAGTTGCTGGAGCGCTACCGCGATCACCGGCTCGAAGTGATCCGCCGGCGCTCGCGCTTCGACCTGGAGAAGGCCGAGACCGATCTGCACCTCACCCGGGGGCTGCTCCTCGCCCTCGCCCACATCGACGACGTGATCGACGAGATCAAGCGTTCCGCCGACCGCTCCGAGGCCTCCGAGCGGCTCCAGGACCGTTTTGGGCTGAGCGACGTCCAGGCCGACGCCATTCTGCGCATGCGCCTGGCCAGGCTCACCGCGCTGGAAGGGGACCAGCTCCGAGCCAGGGAACGGTCCCTCGGCGCCGCGATCAGGGAACTTCGCGCCCTCCTGAAGGACGAAGGGCTCCAACTCGACGTGATGATGAAGGAGCTGAACGAGGTCGTGGAGCGCTATGCCGACGCCCGCCGCACCGTGATCATGGCCCGTCAGGAGAAGGCCGACTTCGCCTACGTGGAGTCGGGGATCGCGGACGAGGACGTTGTGGTGACCTTCTCCCATCAGGGTTATCTGAAGCGCATCCCGATGCATCTCTACCGCCGCCGTGTGGCCGCGGGCATGGAACTGGCCGCGATGGAGCAATTCCGGGGCGACTACCTCGAGGCCGTGTCCGTCGCGCGGACCCGGGGGTGGCTCCTGTCCTTCACGAGCAAGGGCCATGTGCATTTTCTCAAGGTCGAGAACATCCCCGAGGGTTCGCGCGCGTCCCGCGGAAAGTCGATCTGGGCGCTTCTCGGGGTCGACGGGCGTCACCGCATCGTCGCCACCCTCTCGATCGACGACCTGGGCGAGGACCGCTACCTGACCTTCGCAACCCGCGGGGGGTTGTTGAAGCGGACCCGGCTCGGCGAATTCTCGAACCCGAAGGCCGGGGGCATCATCGCGATGCGGGTTCGGCCGGCCGACGGGATGCTGGATGTGAAGAGCACACACGGCGACACGGAATTCCTGCTCGTCTCCCGCAACGGTCGCGCGATCCGCTTCCCGGAACGGGATGTGCCGGTCGTGGGCCGTGTTGCGCTGGGAGTCAAGGGGATCGGGCTGCAGGGCGGGGACGAGGTGATCGCGCTGGTCGTCGCCGTGAGAGAAGCGTCGATCCTGATGGTGGCCGACTCCGGAGCCGCGAAGCGAACGCCCATCTCGGAGTTTCCGCTGCAGCGGCGGGGCGGGCTGGGGGCCCTCGTCGCGCCGATGACCGGGGACAGGACCAGCCTGGTGGCCGCGATGGAGGCCCTGGATGATGACAAGGTCGTGCTGATCTCCGCCGGTGGCGTGCTTACCGGCCTCGGCGCGGGCGAGGTTCCCGTCCAGCGACGGAATTCGCGGGCCCGCGCCGTCGTGGCCCTCGCGCCGGGTGACCGTATCGTCGAAGTCACCCGACTGCACGGGGAGGTCCCCGCGCAAGGGGCCCAATTCGACCTTCTGGGCCCCGCCTGATCCGCCGGTGGCACGGCTCCCCTCCCTGCGCGTGGCCCTCCCTCACCCTCAACCATGGACTCATCGTACGCCATGAGGTTCCTCGTTCTGGGAGGCGGTGCCCAGGGATCCGCCGCCGCCTACGACCTTCTCCAGGCGGAAGACGTCCGCGAGGTCGTCGTCGCGGACCTTCGCACCGACCCGGTTCACCGTGCGCTCCAGCCCTATCTGGGGGAACGCCTGACCAGGCTCCGGGCCGATGCCACCTCCCGGCGAGAGGTCGCGGCCGCGATGCGGGGAGCTACCGGCGTCCTCTGTGCGCTCCCCTACTACTTCAACCTCGAAATGACGCGGCTGGCGGTGGCTGCCGGCGCGCACTACACCGATCTGGGCGGAAACACCGCCATCGTGAACCGGCAGCGGGACCTCGACGGGACGGCCCGGGAAAACGGCCTGTCCGTGACCCCTGACATCGGACTGGCACCCGGCATGGTCAACATCCTGGCACAGGCCGGGATCGCCGAAATGGACAAGACGGAATCGGTCCGGCTGTGGGTCGGCGGCCTGCCGCAGGACCCGGAGCCGCCTCTGAACTACAAGATCGTCTACTCGCTGGAGGGCGTGTTCGACTACTACGTAACGCCCGCCGAGATCCTCCGGGACGGCCGGAGAACCACCGTGGAGGCGCTGTCAGGGTTGGAGGAGCTGCACTTCCCGGCTCCCGTCGGCTGCCTGGAGGCATTCCACACGGGCGGGGGAACCTCGACGTTGCCGCACCGCTACGAAGGTCGCATCGGTGTGGTGGAGTACAAGACGCTACGGTATCCGGGGCACGCCCGCATCATGCGCGCGATCCGGGAACTCGGCCTCCTGAGCGACCGCGATGTCGACTACAACGGGCACCGGATCAACCCCCGCAAGTTCTTCATCCAGCATATCACGCCCCTGCTGGCAAACGAGCAAGGCGGGGACATGGTTGTCGCTCGCGTCGATGTGGCGGGACACAAGGACGGACAGCCGGCCCGGATCCGCTACGAAGTCATCGACTACCACGATCCGGTGACCGGGATCACCGCCATGGCCCGGACCACCGGGTTCTCGTTGGCCATCACGGCTCTGATGCAGGCCCGCGGGCAGGTGGCCGCTCCGGGCGTGGGCACGCCCGACGAAGTCATCCCGCCGGAACTCTATGTCGAGGAACTCGGACGGCGGGGCATTCGCGTGGTCCGGTCCGGGTAGGTGCCCGGAGGTCGTCGCCGGAGGGCTTGCGTGGCGCCTGTCTCGTAGGCCGGGTGTGTCGCCTGGCCGGTCTGACGCGTGGCCCGATCTGACGCGTGGCCCGATCTGACGCGCGGCCGATCTGACGCGCGGCCGATCTGAGGGTGGCCGGTTTGACGCCTGCCCGATCTGTCGCCTGCCCGATTTCATTACCTTGGTTGGCTATCTCATCACGTTGAACACACTCCCCGAGCGTGTCCTGCTGTCACAGGCGGCCTGCGCCGAGCTGCCCAGGTCCGCCCTTGTACATTTGAGGCCCATGATCCGATCCAACACCCTTCTGCTCGCGGCCCTTCTGGCCATTGCTTTGCCCTCCCAGGCCCGGGGCCAGTCCGGTGCGGCCGCTTCGCCGCTGATCAAGCAGGGCGAAGACCGCTTCGGCGAAATCACACAGCTCACCTTTGAAGGCGAGAACGCCGAAGCCTATTGGGCCTTTGACGGCTCCGCGCTGATCTTCCAGTCGACGCCGACCGCCGGAGAAGGGTGCGACCAGATCTACACGATCGACCCGGCCACCGGCGCCAGGGAGCGGGTCAGCACCGGCGACGGCCGCACGACGTGCTCGTATTTCTACCCGGGCGGAGACCGGATCCTCTACTCGTCCACGCACCACTTCAGCCTTGCCTGCCCCACCCCTCCCGACTTCTCCATGGGGTACGTATGGGCGGTGTACCCGAGCTTCGACATCTTCGCGGCGGACGCCGACGGGTCGAATGTGGTGCAGCTCACCTCGTCGTTCGGGTACGATGCCGAGGCCACCTTCTCGCCCACCGGCGACCGCATCATCTTCACCTCGGTGCGCGACGGCGACCTCGACCTCTACTCGATGCGCCCGGACGGCTCCGACGTCACGCGCATCACCGACCGGCTCGGCTACGATGGCGGCGCGTTCTACAGCCCCGACGGCACGAAGATCGTGTGGCGGGCCCACTACCCCGAGACGCGGGAGGCCAGGGAGGACTACCTCTCCCTCCTCGCCGAGGGCCTCATCCGTCCCTCGGCCCTCGATATCTACGTGGCCGACGCGGACGGCTCGAACCCGCGCCAGCTGACCGACAACGGCGCCGCTAACTTCGCCCCCTACTGGCACCCGTCCGGGGAGCAGATCATCTTCTCGTCGAACATGGACGATCCCCGGGGGCGGGACTTCGAGCTCTACCTGATCAACGTGGACGGCACCGGCCTGGAGCGCGTCACCTGGTCGGAGGGCTTCGACGGCTTCCCGGTCTTCCACCCGGATGGCACGAAGCTGGTCTTTGGATCGAACCGCAACGAGTCGCACGAGGGCAACACGAACCTGTTTCTGGTGGAATGGCTCGACGGGCGCTGACTACACCGCGTCCAGAAACCACATCAGCACCCTGTAGGTAAGCCCCCAGATCACGCGGCCCTCGACTCGCACACACGGGAACCACCTCACCTCCCCGCCCTCCTTCCACGCGTAACTGCCACGGTTGCGCTCGTCGGTCAGCGAATCAATCCGGAACCAGTGCACCGAGGCCACTTCCCGGCTGTTGACCCGCGCCGCCGCCCCGGGCTCGGCCCGGAAGACGAAGGGCCAGATGGCGAACGCGGGAAGGCGCACACCCAGCGGCCGCACCTTCTCGATCCGGCCCAGCGTGTCCCCGGCGGCATCGAGGCGCAATCCCGTCTCTTCCTGCGTTTCGCGCACCGCCGCGGCCACCAGTCCGGCGTCCGCGTCGTCCACGCTCCCACCCGGCAGTGCCATCTGCCCCGACCAGGGATCGCGGGCCGACTCGGCTCTCTGGATCGCCAGCATCTCGCACGCCCGCACCAGCGGGTCGGTCACGCCGGGGGGCGGACGCAGGATCAGGGCGACCGCCGCGTTTCGGTGGCGCGCGTCCGGCACCGCCGATTCGACGGGTCCGAAACGGGCGGCCAACGCAGCGGGCAGCCGGGACAGGCGCATCGCAGCGGGGATTTCTGCCACGAGCTGCTATACCCCCGCGCGATCCGGTCCCCAGATGTGCTTGTGAAGCTGGGTCTGAAACCGGACCGGCAGGCCGCTCGCCAGGATCGACTCGGCCAGGCCTTCCATCCCCTGCATTCCCCACACCGGCGACACCAGAAGCGCACCGAGTGACCCTTCCCGGACCCTCCGGTCGAGTCCGAGGCGCCGGATCACACCCGCAGCCCACTCGAAGTCTTCCTGGCCGGACACCACGAATTTGACTTCGTCACGGCCTGTCAGGTGATCCAGGTTCGACCACAGATTCCGCTGCTCCTCGCCCGAGCCCGGGCATTTCAGGTCCATGATCCGATGAACGCGGTCGTCGAGAACGCTCACGTCCAGCGCACCCGAGGTCTCCACCAGCACCGTGCAGCCCGCCGCCAGAAGGCGCTCGGCCAGCACGGCGGCGCCAGGCTGGACGAGGGGCTCGCCCCCCGTGATCTCGACGAGGCGGCACCCCTTTTTCTCCACGGCTGCGAGGACTTCGCCGATCGACATCCGGGTCCCTCCGTGAAAGGCGTACTCGGTGTCGCACCAGACGCACCGGAGCGGACACCCCGTCAGGCGCACGAAGGTGCACGGCAACCCGGCCCGGGTGGACTCGCCCTGGATCGAGTGGAAGATCTCGGTCACGCGGACCGATTGCGCCCTGTCCCGGCCCGTCACCTCGTCACCGCCCCGCCTTCCGTATTGCGGACCACGGCCTCGTTCAGAAGACGCTGTACCTCGTGCAACGCTACGGCCCCGGCTGCTGCGATCACGGCGGCGCGGCTCGAACCCCTCCAGAGCACCGGGCTCTCCACGTGCCCCACGATGCCCAGCCCGGTGTGGGCCCACCGCGGGAAGACCAGGTATCCGGCGACAGGCGCCCTCAGGTCGCCCGTCCGCTCCGTTTCGATCGAGACGGTGTACGGCTGCCCGTCGACCGCCTCGAACGCGGGGGGCCGGGTGTGAACCGTCATGTACCCGCCCAGGGTCCGATCGTCCTCACCCTCGCCGGGTTCGGGTCTCCTCACCGGCTCTGCCATCCAGCCAACTTCCTTCCGGGGATCGTGTGGTGCCGCTAAAGCTAACTGCTATCTTCAGGACGACGGCACTCCCCGAACAAGGTTGGCACGCACGGTGTTGGCAGCAGTCTTTCACGAAAACGGCGGCCCCGAGGTCGTCACGGTCGAAGGTATCGAAACCCCGCGTCCCGGCCCGGGCGAGGTCCGGATCCGGGTCGAGGCCTCGTCGATGAACCATCTGGACCTGTGGATGCGGCGCGGCCTTCCGATCAGGATCCCCATGCCGCACATCGGCGGCTCCGACATCGCCGGTATCGTGGACGAGGCCGGACCCGGGGCGGACCCGTCCTGGCTTGGCAGGCGGGTGGTGGTCGACCCGTCCCTGGCCTACGACTGGTACCGGCTCGCGGCCCTTTCGAACGTGCACGCGGAGCCGCTTTCGATCATCGGAGAGCACACGCAGGGGGGCTTCGCCGAATTCGCGGTCGCCCCGGCGGCCAACCTCATGGAGATCCCCGGACAGGTGGCGTCGACGACGGCTGCCGCGGCCGCTCTGGTCGGCGTCACCGCGTGGCGCGGACTGATGTCCCGGGGGGGACTGAGGGCGGGCGAACGCGTCCTGATCACGGGAGCGAGCGGTGGCGTATCGTCGATGGCGGTCCAGTTCGCCAAGGCGGCCGGTGCCGAGGTCTTCGCGGTAACCTCCTCCGAGGAACGCGTTCGGCAGGTGCGGGAGCTCGGTGCCGATCACGTCTTCGACCGCACGACGACCGACTGGGGGAAGGAGATCTACAAGGCCACCGGCAAGCGTGGGGTGGACCTCTGCCTGGACTCGGTCGGCCAGGCGATCTGGAGCGGCCTGGTGCGGGCTCTGGCCGTGGGTGGCCGTCTGGTTTCCTTCGGCGCGACCACGGGAACCAGGGGGGAGGTCGACCTGCGTCTCCTGTTCTGGCGCCAGCTCTCCATCATGGGCTCCACGATGGGCACACCGGCCGAGTTCCGCGCGGCCATGAACATGGTCTTCAGCGGGGCGGTCACGCCTTCGGTGCACGCGGTGCTGCCCCTCGCCGAGGCACGGCAGGCCCATGAGATGCTGGAAGCCGGCCGGGTCTTCGGCAAACTCGTGCTCGTTCCGAGCGGGGGGCTCCCGTGAGACTCCGGGACGCGCAGGACCGGGTCGACGACTGGATCAGCAGATTCGAGGAAGGCTACTGGCCTCCGCTGGCCATCCTGGCCCGGCTGATGGAGGAGGTCGGCGAGCTGTCGCGGGAGGTCAACCACCGCTTCGGCTCCAAGCCCAAGCGGGCCGACGAGGCTCCGGCCGAACTCGAGCTGGAGATCGCGGATGTCCTTTTCGTTCTGATCTCCCTGGCCAATCAACAGGGGATCGACCTGGAGCGCGCATTTACCCGGGTCATGGACAAGTACGAAGAGAGGGACCAGACGCGATGGACGCCCAGGCAGCCGGTGGTGAAGTCCCCGCGCAGCACCGGGAGCGGCGAGGCGCCAGCCTGAAAGAGGGGCGACACCAGGGGACAGAGCCCGGCTAACAGTTTTCGGAGCGCCGCTGTCCTCCTGTCAGGCGCGCTTCGTTCGAATCACTTCAACCGGCCGGACCTGAATGGACAGTGCGGAGACCGACGCGATCCTCGTTGCCCGGGTTCGGCGCGGAGACGGCAGAGCGTTCGACCAGCTTGTCCGCCGGCACCTCAGGACCGCACACGCGATCGCCAGGGCCAACGTGGACATCGTCAGCGACGCGGACGACGTGTGCCAGGATGCGTTCATCCGGGCGTTGCAGCGGATCGACGACTGCCGCAACCCCGACCGCTTCGGAGCATGGCTGATGTCGATCGTCCGCAACACGGCGCACAACCGCAGGGACTACAACCGGGTCCGGGCGACGGTGCCGCTCGAGAAGGTGGCTTCCGTGTCGTCGAGGGACAATCCGCTCGAGGACGCGGGCAGATCGGAGCTGCGGGGCCGGCTGAAGGAAGCCATGGGACATCTCACGGATCTACAGCGCAAGGTTCTGGTCCTCT
>CBDBJS010000002.1:0-1385000 GCA_965206455.1 Longimicrobiales bacterium
CAAACCGTCCAGGACATCAGCCTTGGGGACTTGCTCGACTCTCGGGTCCGAAGGAAGCGACTTCTCGTGGAACTCTGGGCCGTAGAACGTCTTCAAGGCCCGTCTGTCCGCCAGGAACCACGATTCCATTAACTGGGCCATGAGGTCCTCTCCGGCACTGAACCCTGAGCTTCTTCGAATCGCCGCCGCCTTCCACATAGAGCCTGACCGTCACCACCGCGTACCGCCAATTTCTCCCCGCAGCCACAATTCCCCGAGGCGGTACTTGTCGAGCCACGGCTCAAGCGTCTCGGAGGTCAGCCGCTCGAGCTGAGTCGAACCGTCGACATTTTCGCAGACGACGACCGCCTCCGGCGTATCGGTAAGCGCGTCGACAAGAATGTCCGAGTGGGTTGTGACGATCAGTTGCGTGCGCGAGCTCGCATCGACCATGAGCGCCGCCAGCTGCGGATGGATGTCCGGATGCAACCCGAGTTCCGGCTCCTCGATCACGATGAGCGGTGGCGGATCGGGGTCGACGAGGATCGCCAGCAGGCAAAGGTACCGGAGCGTACCATCGGACAGGCGGCGCGCGGGAATCGAGAGGTCGCCCTCCGTGAGGCGGAGGGTCAGCAACCCGCCGTCCGGGGTTACCTCAAAGTCGTCGAAACCCGGAGCCAGTTCCCGCACCAGCGCGACCATGCGCCGCTTGACGACGGGACTCCGCTTCAGGGCCAGGAGGCGTGCGGGCAGGTTGTCGAGTTGCTCTGACAGATGGTCGGTGCGAACATCAGCGGCGCAAGCCGCCCTCACAGCTGCATCGGGACCGAATTGCCAGCTCCGGTAGATCCGGATTCGTGCCAGCACATCGGCCAAGCGCCCCAGCTCGGGGTATTCCTCGGGGTCTCTGCGTTGCGACAGAATGGACTGCGCCGGGTCGATGAACTCCCTGCGGAGCTCTCTCTTCGTGGCTCCACGCTGAACGCTGAGCATGGGACGGCCATTCTCGTACCCGAAGTAGAAAAACGGCTTTGGGTAGCCTGGGGTGACCTGGGCATTCTCCAGCCGCTCGTCGAGGACGACGAAAGAGTCGCCTTCCACCCCGAACACGAGCCGGTACCGTACCGCTGGATTGCCCTTGGCTTGAGCGACCATACCCCCGGAGAAAACCAACTCGAGGCAGGCGGACCGAGGGGCATCGCCGGAGTCGGCTGCCGTCTCGGCCCCCTCGCTGCCTGGGCCCCTCTTCCAAAGCCAGTCTCTTACCGTGCCTCCCTGCCGGATCGGTTTGGGAAGGTCCCGGGGGACCGCTCGCAGGACCGACATCGCTTCAACAAAGTTGGACTTGCCGGACGCGTTCGGCCCGATCAGGACATTCAGGCGTTCCAGTGGAAACTCCGCGACATCAGGCCCGAACGAGAGAAAACCCCTCAAGGCAATGGCCTTCACAAGAGGTTTCCGTGGATCGGCCATCGGGTCGCCCCTCCGTGTCCAATGGGGAATCGAAGTGAGAAAGAAGAGATCGGGCTGCTTGGAGCAGGGGAACGATGGGGAGTTCCCGTAAGCGAAGCAAGCGAGGCCGCGCAGCCCCTTGCGATTCCCGCCCGTTCTCCGATCGTCACCCGGCCATGATCGGGATACCCGGAAATCAGCCTGGAGCATGAACTACTTTACATTCGGAGTGCTGCTTTCTGTGTGATTTGGAGAACAGTCGTCCGCGTACATACGCCAAGCCGCCCCCTCCGGGTGGAACTGCTCGGTGGTCAACTTGATCTTTCGCTTCCGGCCTATCCCCCTCCACCTGGAGCCGGTCGTGGCGGGTCTGAAGGCTTGCGAACAAAAGCCGAACATCTTAGCTTTCGGGACCCAGCGTCACCCCTCGATCCCCAGATAGCCACCCATGCCCGACGGCAGCACGACCCCATTGACGGACGCGGCCCTCACCCCCGACCCGGGAGTGCGGACGATCGCGTCCGTTTTTCGACCGGGATCTTGCGGCCGAGCTCGGGATCGCCGTCGATGAACACGGCAAGATGCCGGATGTCGTCATCTACGACCGGGAGCGCGACTGGCTGTTTCTGATCGAGGCTGACAAGCCACGGCCCGGTCAACGCGAAGCGCATGGGAGAACTGAAGACCCTCCTCGCCAGCGCCAAGCCGGGGCTCGTGTTCGTCACCGCATTTCCCGACCGGAGAACGTTCCTCAGATATTTCGGCGAAGTGGCGTGGGAAACTGAAGTATGGATCGCGGAGTCACCGGGCCACTTGGTTCATTTCGATGGCGATCGGTTGCTGGGGCCGTATGAGGCTGGGACTCGATGACAATCGGCCCGATCACGTACATCAGCATCAATCTGGGGCCGGTGGTCGGCGCGAACGATTCCCTCGCCGGCGTGCGAGTCGTGCCAGCGGGACGGAACGGCAATGTAGTGTATGGCCGCAGTCTGAATGATGGCGAGACAGACTCCGGTGAGGGCATTTCGCTTGAAGTCGGGGAGACTTTGGAATTCCCGGCGGGGAGCATCAGCGTCACGATGGCGGATGTAGACCGGTATTCCGAACCCGGCGACAGCGGATACGCCCCAGTTGCCAACGCGGTTTGGACTTGGCTGGCAATTCCTCCGCGCGAGCAGGACCAGACCTTCGTCAATTACCTGGAGGCGGCGGCTCGGCGCTTGGACGCGGCCCACGTGCATTGCTCTGGCGCACTCCGTGGACTAGCCAAGTACCCCAACGAAAAGGGTTTTCGGGCCAGGGAAGCCATGTTCGACGCTCTCGGCGACGCCGAGTCCATGTGCGTCGCGCTCAGCCGGGCAATCGGCATGATTGACGGGGCCCCTACCACGATCTCGGCACCATCCAGAGTGCCCAAGGACGTCACCGCGATAATGGAAGCGGTGCTTGCGATACGAAACGCATTCGAGCACATAGACGAGCGAGCCATTGGCAAGGCTCACCGAGAGGACCCGAAGGACGCAATGTCGGTGTTCGATCAATCAGAATTCTTCACCTCGGGGGTGCTGCGATACGCGGGTCACGCTCTCGACATCCGCGGGGAAGCGGTGCCTGCCTTGATCGCTGGTCGTCGATTCATCGTTGAGCTTGCCACGCGAGCGGGTTCCAAGAAGACGATCAACGTGCCGATCGAATGGACGTTTACCGAAGAATGACCGACTTGAGGAGAGCTCCACTGACGAGCGGCGTCACACGAGCCCTACGTGCCTTCAACCGGTTGCAACCAAGGGTTCAATTCAAAAGCGGCTTCCTGTCTTGAGACCGGTAAGACAATGATGTGCCCACTGGCATGTGGCGGTTTGTCAAGGACCTACGCCACGCCACCAGGAGATTTGGCGGACGCCGTCTGTTGAATCTCGGCGCACCGTGATCCCTTGAGCGCGACCATGTCGGCGAAGCTTTCCCCGGGAGGCACCTTGGTGTCGGCGAAGTCGTCGCTCCCGGCGTACTTGTCCGAGACGTACTTCATGAACAGCAGCGTGAGGACGTAGTCCTTGTACTGGGACGCGTCCATGCCGCCGCGCAACTGGTCGCAGCTCTGCCAGAGCGAGGAGTAGAGGTGGGATTTGCGGAGGGGCATGGGGGGTGGGTCGGGTGGACTCCATTGGCGGGTGGCGATGCCTGGGGGGCAATGACCATTACGGGCCACCGGACCGAGCGTCAACCCGCTCGGTCGGAACCCGCCGGAGGCGCCAGACCCCGCGCAGGCTGCGATCCTACCGAGGGCATCGGGTCAATGACCCACCTAATCAAAGGAATGTCAACTCATGTTTACATAATGTCATGTATAGTTGACATTTCCGGGATCTTGGCCGCTTGGGAAGGTTCGACCTCGCTACTCTGGCACCGGCAGCGCGTTCACCCGAGGTGCCAGGATGCGGTGGAGCGCCTCGACCCGTTCCAACAACCAGCGGTACTGGCCCGTACGCAGCTCCCGATCTCCAAAGTCTGTCGGAAGGCGCCAATAGATGTTCCCCTGCTGGACACCAGCGGGGTTGTACCACTCCATCTCGTCGCTGAACTTGTGCTCCTCTTCCACATCTTGCCGGTCGGCGTGGAGCAGATCGAAGTAGTGATCGGCATCGTGGCCGTTGATGACGAGTTCTGCCCTCAGTTCATGACCGCCACTCGGTGACCACGTGCAGATCACCCCATACAGGTGGAACCCGGGCCGACCCACTCCGCTGATTCCCAACCAATGTTGTGGCGTGGGCGAGTTGATCCTGGTCACGATCTCGCCCTCACGGGCCACAAACGCCGCGAATCCCTCCCAGAATTCAAGTAGCATCTGGAGCGTGGCTTCGCCCCAAACAAACGCGTCCACGCCGATGTCACCGTCCTCCCACAAACCGTTCTCACGCATCGCGGCAAACCAGTTCAACAATGCGGCTTTCATCAAGACGGGCGGTGCCCCGTAAACAGGCCGCATATGCTCCACCCAGAGTTCCATCTCTCTTTCCGTGACTGTTCCCTCGCGTGCAAGTAGGTTGGCAATGCCGACTAGGCTCCTCGCTAAGTCCTCATCGATGACTTCTGCCGGCTCACTCCAGTGCGCGTCGCCCAAACAATCGGTGTAGAAACCGATCTGCTTGAGTTGATCCAGTATCGCAGTGTGTTCCGCGGAAGAATCGGCTGCGAGTCTGAGTGAGTCAAGGTCTCGCGCTCCCTTTGCAACCAGCTCTGGGAGTATCCACGCTGCGTTCTTGCTGCGGTGCGACCGATAATCCCTCCAAGCATTGCGTCGCACATCCACGTTCGGCGAAAGAGCGAGCCCTCGGAGCACACTGGATTTCCCGCTCTCCTCAACAGATAGTGCCGCGATTGCGGCGGCCGTGGGGTAGCGACCTGAATCAAGAAGCAGCTTGGCATCGTCCGCGAGTCGACGAGCGTTTCGACGTGCGGCATTTATGCCGTGTGCGATCTGAGCGGGGCTGAGATCACCCCTGTACTTCGTCAGGCGTGCCTTGGTCATTCCCCGCGGTCTCCACCGTATTGGGAGTTGGTTGTCTCGGCACAGCTGTCCCGATCCACCGAAAGGTGGTCGGAGCCCGTTAAGGCAGTCAAGTCGGCAGCGTCGACTCGGTCGGCAGCCATGTCCGGCAGCTGGGTCCTGATCTTGAGGTGAGGGCTCACATCCATCTCAACCTGTCGTTCCCAAGGGTGCCGTTTCGAAGGGAGCAACGTGACCGCGACCTTCTTGCGACCGCGATGTTGCTTCCGGGGGTCCAGGCATTCCCTCGTGCCTCGCAGGGCATCCGCCCAGCCCTGACCATCGAGGCGATCCAGCGTGATCGGCGTGGGGGCGAGATTCGCCTCCTTGATCCTGCGTCGGGCGGAGTACTGCCACGCGTCGCGCGCCCAGAGCACGGTGACTTTGTCGGGTCTTGCGACCTTCCGGCGATACCGGGTCAGGAGAAGCGGACGGGAGATCTCCCGCTCGATGAGTCGCGCGACCGGCCAGTCGTCGTACTTCATGCCCTCGAGGTTCACGCCCAACCAGATCGCGCCGTCACGGGGGTAGTACCCGGCGTTCCATTGGACACCCTCGTTGCCGTCCGAGATGCCCAGGACGCCACGGGATAGGCTGCCGAATTCCCTTCCGCGGCATCCGAACACATCTCTGAAGCGGCTCTTTAGGGCGTCGGCGTGGTGGGTGGGGACGGGCATGAGGGGGGCGTTGGTGGCCATCGCGCGTCTCGGGGGTCATCATTCGTCCGGTTTGGCCTCGGTATGAAAGGGTCTCTCCGGCTGGGGGGATGGCGACATCTCTCCGGCCAGCTGGTAGACGCGGGCGCGGCTGACGCGCAGCAACGGTGCGATCTGAGCTGCCGTCATGCCGCACAAGGCCCGACTCTGTTGACTCAATGTGTACGACGATTGTACGGTTATTGTACGGTGACCCACGTTCCGTCAACATAGACAGAATGATCGATCTGACGAAGATCCCCACGACACGCGAAGAGAAGCTCGAAGCCGACTACTGGCAGGCCCGATTCCAGCAGGAGGCCGCGCTCGAAGCGAGCGACCTCACCATGGCCCAGCTGTTCTCGCGCCAGCAGTGGAAGATTTCCAACGGATGACGCCCCACCACTACCGGCGCTTGCGCCAGACGTTGCCGACCGTGCGGGCACGGAGGACAGCATGAGTGACCGATTGCGGGTTCGGTACAACCGCACGGCTGCCGAGCTGGACAGGTTCTTGGAGGTTGTAGAAGGTGGAGAGGGCTGCGTTCCCGTGGCCCTTGCCGCTGCTTCTGGCCGGACGCTGGGCGAAGTCTTCGACGTGATCGGCAAGCTTCCCATGTCTCGCGGGCGATGGTGGATGACTCATGCCGCCAACCTCGGGCTCGATGTCGAAGACGTGTTCCCGGACAACTTTCCCTGGGACAGCGTGGACGACCTGCACGGCCTTCCACCAGGACTCTACCTGATCGATGGCACCGGGCATCTCGCGGCGGTAGAGATCACCGACGGTGCGGTCAAGGTTGCGGAACCGCAAACCGTGGTTCGGTACGAGCGAAACGGCCAAATCCCGGCTGAGGCTATCGACCACATCCTGCAGACGGAAGCGCAAAGGGCCGTACTGGAGTCCAAGGGCATCGAGCCGGGCGAGCCTTTGGTCAAGATCTACTCGGTCAATGCAAAGGAGCCAGCACCATGACCACGTTCGACCAGAGGATTGAGCTCAGGCTCAGCCAAGACCAGCTCGCGACCATCGACCGCGCTGCCGAATCCTTCGGCATGAAACGCTCACAGTGGATCCGATTCGCCCTCTCCCTCGTGGTGACGAGGCGGCTCGATGACCTGCTGACGCAAGAGGAAGGGGGTAAGGTGAGGGAGCGAGAATCGACAAAACTGAACGAGAAACAATGGAAAGCTCTTTGGAATGAATGGGTTGGAGCAATCCATGTTTACCAGACACTCGAGAAACTCGGTGATTCGAACAATGTGAAGCTACTGAATGCGGTCGATGGGAGCTTCTTTGGCTTGATACAGAGGACCTTGTACTATGATCTGGCCATGAGGCTTGCAAGGATCACAGAAGAGGATGACCGCGGGCGGGCTACTCTGAATCTGCTGGGAACCGATGACAGGAAACAGCAACGCCTGACAAACAAAGCGAGAGCGGCAGCTAAGCGACTTAGGGCACTGCGAAACCGGAGGATTGCCCACAACTACCCAGAAGGAGTTGTTCCGGATATTCCAACGAAAGACTTGACGAAGACACTGTATGCAATCCATGCGGCCATGGAGCACCACTCGGTTCGCGTAAGAGAAGGAAGTGCTGGTATCGCGAATCCCTTGGGTATCAAGACGAAAAGCCGCCGCTCGGATCCATACAGCGTGGGTCCAGGCTTGAGTCTAATCGTGACTCTGGAACGCCTTATTAGAGGACTGGCCTACGCGACGAAGGATTGGCCGAATACGACTGCTGAAGTCCGGGAAATGGCAGGAGAAGAGGGTGGGGGTGTGGCTCTGAATGCCCTGTTTCTCAGGGATAGGCTCATCAAGGATCTGGTAGGATTTCAGTGGTCTAGCGAGGCGGATTGGGGGCCAGGCAGCGAGTTAGATCCACGGCAAGGAGTGTTCGGGAATGAGTACTAGAATGCAGGGCGCGAGATGGATGGTGGCAAGCCTGCTGGCAGGAACTCCGTGTTCTCCATCAACGTGTACAAGTACGGTATTCACCTGACACCCGGCCTCGCCGAGGTCAGGTCTACGCTGCGGGCTTGGCCTCCTTTCTGGCTGGCTTCTTCCGGGCCGGGGACTTCTTCGGGATCCCGGCCTTGAAGACCTCGTAGGGCGTCCTGCCCTTCATGCCGCGGCTGCGGTGCGGCCTCTGGCGGTTGTAGGTCTCCAGGTAAGCATCCAGGTCCTTCTGCATCTCCGCAACCGTCTCGTACCAGGTCGTGCGGCCCTTGATTCGGAGGTGTTCTTCGAGGAGCGTCCGGTGGAATCGCTCGATGAAGCCGTTCGACTGGGGCCTGCCGACCTTCGTGGTGCGGTGTTCGATCTCCTTGAGTTGCAGGAAGAGCTCTGGACCTTCAAGTCATGCTCCTCGAAGAAGGGCAGCGCGTGGTTGTTCAGGATCTGAACGGCCGTGACCGGCATCTTCGAGGTGTAGAGCCGGGCCCAGACGAAGCGGCTGAAGCAGTCCAGCACGGTCTGGATGTAGACCTTGCCGACGCCCTTCAGCGTGCCCGCGAAGAAGGTGTCCACGGCCACAAGTTCGCCCGTGGCGTTGACCTGGATATGCCGCTCGCGGTACTCGGGGTCGAACCGCTCCAGCGCCTGGATCTGCTCGTCGGTGAGCTTGATCTTCCGCTTCCGGACCGTCTCCTCCAGCCGTCTCCTCCAGCAGCCTGTGGTGGCGGGTCTGGAGGTCGTTGCGCATCCAGACGCCTCGGAGCCGGGGAACGCCGGCCGTACTGGCCCAGAGGAAGGCAAGGTGAAACGGAATGGTCAGTGCGTCCGCAGGAAATCCTTCCATTGCGCGACCCGGTTCCACTGACGAAATTCAGCGTGAGGATGCGAACTTCGAAGATCCGCCAACGGGGGACGAACTGGACCGACCCACCCGGTAGCGACACGTAGTACCACTTGCGAGGGTCTGGTCCGGGCCATGCGTCAAGGTCCCAGCGCGGGGAGGAGCTTCTGCCGCGAAACACCGTTGACCAGGAAAACCACGAAGCCTATCCTTCGGTCCAACCCTAGTCGACCACCCTGTGAGAAATGCGGGCTAGCGGAAGCTCCCGCTCCCCTTGGGGGCCCTATGTCCGGCGTATCCGTTGCTTCCGTCCTGGCGACCGTGCTGGGCATTGCCCCCCTATGCGAAGGCTGGGACACGCCCGAGTTCTTCGAGACTGTGACGCCGACAACCGTCGTCGCGTGTTTGGAGACCGGGGCCGACCTAGAGGCACGGGACCGCAACGGCTATACGCCCCTGCACCGGGCGGCGCGGTACAACGAGAACCCAGCGGTGACCGGAGTGCTGATCGCGGCGGGCGCGAACCTCGAGGCTCGGACGGATGAGGACTTTACGTCGCTGCACTGGGCGGCGTGGGAAGGGAAGGCGGCGGTGGTGGAAGTCCTGATCGGGGCGGGAGCCGCAGTGATGGCGCGGGACAGTACCTACGGTGGGACGCCCCTGCACTGGGCAGCCCGGTGGAGCGGGAGCCCGGTGGTCGTGGAGGCGCTGATCGCTGCCGGTGGGGACGTGAACGCGAAGGATGAGTACGGCAGGATGCCCCTCAACTGGGCGGCGATCGACGGCGAGAACGCTGCGGTAGTGACGGTCCTGATCGCGGCGGGCGCGGACCTGGGCGCACGGACGCAAGGCGGCCGCACGCCCCTCCACATCGCGGGATTCAACGAGAGCGCGGCCGTGGCGCTGGCCCTGCTCCGGGCCGGGGCCGACCCGATGGTGAGGGACGATAACGGCGCAACGCCCTTGCACGTCGCAGTGCGATTCGACGGAAGCCCTGCGGCGGCCGAAGTGCTGATCGCGGCCGGTGCCGATCTGGAAGCGCGGACGGAAGGTGGTCGGACGCCCCTGCATGTCGCGGCGGGAGGCGCGCCCCCGACATTGGTTGAAGCCTTGATCGCGGCCGGTGCCGATCCAATGGTGCGGGATACTGCGGACTATACGCCTCTTCATCGGGCCGCCTGGTCCAACAAAAACCCAGCGGTAGCGGAATTGCTGATCGCGGCCGGTGCCGTCGTGAACGCGCGGGAAAGCTCCGGCGCAACACCCTTGCATTACTCGGCTCGCTGGAGCGGCAGTCCGGCGGTGGCCGAAGTGCTGATCGCGGCCGGTGCCGACTTGGACGCGCGGGCCAAGGATGGCCTAACACCCCTAGAGTGGGCGACCCAAACCAACGGGAACCCGGCGGTGGCGGCTGTGCTCCGGCAGTACGCGCCGGTCCAACAAATTCCCCGGAGCGCTATCGCGGCCATCGTGATCGCGCTGGTCGCCTTGATCCTTCAGTTATGGAACCGCGTGATCGTGCCTGTCGGGAAGGGCATAGCGGCCCCAGTGATCGCGGGACATCGCCTGACCCTCCGGGCTTGGGAACGCACACGGCAAGCGGTGATCGAGGGGGCTCACCGGGTCCTCCGGAACTTGGCGGACCGGATCGCGTCCCTGACGTTCACGATGCGGGACGCGCTGGCCACCCTAAACTGGAAGCGTATAGGGGAAACCCTGATCGCGGCCCTGGTCTTGGCCGCCTTGGCCGCACTGTATCGTCTGTTGTAGTACAGTAATCACCTGACAGTAGGCCGAAGAAGGACGGTGGCCAGACCGGCTTCGCCGAGGTCAGATCTACGCTGCGGGCTTGGCCTCCTTTCTGGCGGACTCTTCCTGACCAGGGACTTCTTCAGGATCCCGGCCTTGAAGACCTCCCCTCGTTGCGATCCGCCACTCACGCCCATCCAGCCATTCAACCGCCCACACCCCTCCACCAGCTTGGAGTCCCACCAACCCGGAGACTCCATGCACGACGCCTTCCTCAAGTCGGTTTTCGCCGACCGCCGCATGGTCGAGATCCTGATCCATCGCCACGCGCCCGAGTGGGCCGCGAAGATCGACTTCTCGACGCTCCACGAGGAATCCACTGGGCTCGTCAGCAAGAAGACGCTGCAGCGGCGCCACCCGGACATGATCTGGTCCGCCGACACCGTCAATGGCGAGAGAGTCCTGTTCCTGCTGGAATTCCAGCGAACGGTCGAGCGGCTCATGGCCCTCCGCACGACCACCTACACCGCGCTGACGCTTGAGGGGGTCGCCGCCGGACCAGACTTCCGGCCTGGGGATCCGCTCCCGGAGTTCGTCTATCTCGTCCTCTACCATGGCGACGGCCCCTGGACCGCACCGGCGCACGTGGCCGACTTGTTCCAGCGCTCCGATCCGGGTCGCTATCGTCTGGTCCCGTGGGGAGAGGGTACGGGAGATGACCGATCGCGCGACGATCTCCCGGCGTTGGTCCTCGGCCTGGCCCGCAACCTTTCGCCGGAGGATATGGCCGCGCAGTTGTCGGCCCTGTGGCGCGCTGTCGAGACGAACGGAGATCCGGGCCTGGATGGATTCATGGTCCAGACGTTGGCTACCATGTTAGAGTTGAGAAACTACCCGGAAAGACTGATGAAGGGAGGAGCGAAGACCATGGCTGAGGTGGTGGACAGATTCCAGCAGGGCATGGACGAGTTGATCCAGAGGGGCGTGCGCCAAGGGATTGAGCAGGGGGCCCAGCAGGGTCAGGCCCTGGTTCTTCGCCGGCAGATCGAACGGAAGTTTGGCGAAGAGACGGCCGGACGAGTGTCCGGGCTTCTCGGGAAACTCACCAGCCCCGAAGGCATCGACAGGGTGACTGACGCCCTGCTCGAATGCGTCACGGGCGAGGAGTTTATTGAGCGGGTGCGGATGACCTGAGCGCCGTCACATGGACATTGCGGCACGAATGATCCCACCTTGCATCGGCCGATTGCGCGCAGGTTCAGCTCGCGGAACGTGATCCGTCCGGCAGGTGGACCCTTCAGGCGCGTGAGGAAGCGGCCAGCCCAGTAGGATTGGCAGGTGGCCGGAAACAGTATCCGTCAGCGAGGCCGAGCTCGGGTGAGGGGATTGGTCCGACGGCGTCGGGCGAATCCGGCCGGTCTCGTATCGTGCCCTGAACTCTGAACCAGCGACGGAGCGGTTTTGGCTCGGACTACCGACCGGTCCAACGGCGGCCACCGACCAACTTGCCTGAGCGGTTGTGTCATCTTTGCTTTCCATTATGTCATGCGTAGTTGACATCTGCACCCGTTTTCCGCAATTGACGCTGGCACTCGGTTGTCCGTCCACCCAAGTCGGCCCATCCAGCCATCCAAACGCCCGCGGCTCCCCGCGATCTTGGAGTCCCCGCCAATCCCGGAGACTCCATGCCCGATACCCTTCGGCCGACTCCTCCTTGCCCCAAGTGCGGCACTGCCGCACATTGGGACACGAAGGTCTTCACCACACAAACCTATGAACGAGCCATTCGGAAGCTGCTGTCCGAGGCCGAACGGCGGGCCATGGAAGCGGCCATCGTCGCCGATCCGGGTGCTGCGCCCGTAGTCAGGGGAACCGGGGGGCTCCGCAAGTTGCGCTGGGCGGGCTCGGGAAGGGGTAAGCGGGGTGGAATCCGCACGATCTACTTCCGTCACGCCGGACCCGACGCGATCTATATGCTGACCGCTTATGCGAAGGCGGATCGGGAAGACCTCAGACCAGCGGACAGGAAGGTGCTCTCGCGGCTCGTGGCCACGATCAAGAAGGAGGAACGGAACCGATGACGACCGGCCGAACAGATCTGGGACGTGAAGTGGAAGCGGCTCTTGGGGAAGTGCTCGCCCATGTGCGAGGGGGAACGTCGCTTCCCTGCCGAATCGTTGATGATCCCGCTGCGGAGCGCATCGTGGCGCTCCGCAAGCGCATGAAGCTCAGCCGTCAGAGATTCGCAGACCGATTCGGCCTCGATGCCAGGGCGGTGCAAGACTGGGAACAGGGACGGCGCGTCCCGGACCGGGCGGCTCGGGTCCTGTTGACCGTCATCGACCGTGATCCCGAAGCCGTCGTGCGGGCCCTCGAAGGATGAGAGGACCCCCATGAAGCTCCACTACTACCCCGAGACCGACAGTCTCTACATCGAGTTCAGCGAGGAGCCCGGCCTGGAGACCAGGGAAGTGTCTGACGGCGTGAACGTTGATATCGATGCGCGCGGGAATCTGGTTGGCTTCGACATCGATCGCGCCTCGAACCAGCTTGATCTTTCCTCGCTGGAAACAACTGCGCTGCCCCTCCGCTCCTACAGGATCGGGTAACGAGCCCCACCGCAACCCGTGGAGCACTGATGTCAACTGGCGTTGACATAATGTCAAGCGTAGTTGACAGTCCTGACGATCACGCTTGATCGCCGGATGCGCGCCTTCCGGTCTGGGCGGCAATAGGGGCCCATCCAGCTATCCATTCGCCCACGCCCCCACACCACCTTGGAGTCCCCACCGTCCCGGAGACTCCATGCACGACGACTTCCGCAAGTCGGTTCTCAAGTCCTCAGCCGTCGCTCCCATCTTGCGAGTAGTATCAATAATGCTATTATGAAACGACGAAAGCTGCTGGCCGCCCTCGACGAATTCCGCAGGAATCCGGCGGGTGTTCGCGTGAACGCCAAGGGGATGGCGAAGGCATACCAGGTGCGCCAGGTCATACGGGCAGTCGAAAGACTGGAGGACATGCAGTGCATGGTCAGCCGAGGACGGGGAACATGTAGGCCTCTGCGCCGAGTTCCCGTCGTTGAGCTGGCTGGCGGCTACCCCGGCAGAAGCCCTGTCGGGCATCCAGCGCCTCGTGGCCGACTGCTTGGCCGACATGCGCACCAATGGCGAGGCGGTCCCAGAGCCGATGGCAGACCGGGCCTATAGCGGGAAGTTCCTGGTGCGGGTGCCGCCGGAGACGCACCGCTCCCTGGCCATTCGAGCGGCGGAGCAGGGAGTGAGCATGAATCGCCTGGTGAGTGCCCGGCTCGCGAAGGAAGGCTAGAGACTTGCGCGCAAGCCGGGAGTTCCTGCCTGATGGCTGCCGCGTTTGAAAGAACACGCAGCCTGCCCTTGGTGCGCCTCATCAGGAAGGCCCGCCGGACCCTCCCCGAGGTGAGTGGCGGTCCAGAAACTCGTCGGTGTGCTCGGGAAGGAGCAGGTTGTCGGCGATCGCCGCGATCTCCTCGGCTTCGCGCCACACCTGCTCCAACTGCGCCAGTTTGCCTTCAAGCGCGCGCCGTTCCTGCTCTTCGTGCAGCGCCATCTCCAGCGCGAGGCGCGTGGGCCTGGGCATCTTGCGGACCCATCCGGGCCCGGACAGCCGGGCCTTCCTCCCGCGCCCGGGCGTGGGGAATTTGCGCGCAGTGGCAGCGGACCCTCGCTCGGTGGAATCGGCGATGAACCGATGCGGGTCGCCGTGGGATTCGATCTGGGACACCGCTTCG
Source organism: Longimicrobiales bacterium (assembly GCA_965206455.1). Classification (GTDB taxonomy): domain Bacteria; phylum Gemmatimonadota; class Gemmatimonadetes; order Longimicrobiales; family Gaopeijiaceae; genus Bin94. The sequence goes on from CBDBJS010000002.1 coordinate 14,000, forward strand.
CGGATGTGGTGAGCCGTAGCGCCTGCGCCGTTGACCAGGGGAAGGACAGCGTTGATGGCTCGCCCGGCATCGTCGCCCTCGAACGAGTCCGGGCCTTTCCGTGAGAGCGGTCCCTTGTGGATCTCGATGCGAAAGCCGGGTTCGTCGTCGTCGGCTCGTATCCGGGCGAATTGGGTGGCTTGTTCCCGTGCGAGCGTGTAGAGCGTGCCGTCGGAGCGCCGGAACTGCGCTACATGGGCCTGCCTGTTCAGCAATCTCACTACCGTCATCAAGACCACCCCGGCGGCGCCGCCGCCCAGTGCACCGGCCGCAGCTCCCCCGATCAACCCGCCCGTCGTCAAGCTGATGGTCACCGAGGTAGCGAGGTTCGCCGCGACGCCCGCCGACCCGGCCACGATCCAGCGCCGACGCCGACGGCGGAACTGGTCGCCGTAGCGCCAGGCAGCGAACTCGGGACGGAGGGGCTCGCCGATGCGCACCAGTTCGAGGCCTTCGGTGTGCCGGGCCAGGCCGATGTTCTCAGTGGAAGTGCGGATCCGCGTCGCGCGGAAGAGCCTTTCGCAGGTCTCGACCGCCTCCCAGCGCTCTTCCAGGGGGGTGAGGTTCCAGCGCTCGCAGCTGCGGCAAACCACCCAGAGGCGGCCCTTCGCCGGATCGAAGGCAAGGCGACGGCCGACCGGGAAGGCCTCCACGACCTCGTTGGAGCCGAGGGGCTTCTTGCAGAACATGCAGGTCCGGTACATCGCCTCTCAGATGGTGGGGGTCTTGCAAGATGGCCGAGTCGCGGAACCCCGGCCAGTTGGATGGGCCTGGGCCGGGCGGGCATGGCGGCAGTGGGCAACAGGACGCGAGGAACGGGGTAAGGGCAAACGGTCGACAAGACGGGACCGGAAAAACCAGCTTTTGGCCGAGGCCTGGGAGCCCGGTTGTCTGTCCGACCTTACGCGATCCGCCGCTCGAGCTTCCGTCGCAGATCCTCACTCGAATCCAGCGACGAGACCATATCCCCTCCTACATCCGACAGCCTCGCCAGGTCCATTCTGGGAATTTCGGACTGGTTGCTGAAGACCAGAATCGAATCGAAGTCGAGGTGGTTTCGGTGAAAGTAGGACAGGATGATCGTGGTCAGGCGGGCCTTATCCCGATTCGGAACGCCGTAAAGAAAGACTTGCCCCCCGCTATCCCTTTCAATCGATAGTCGATCGGATAGGCCTCTGAGTTGGGCAGGTCCGGAAGCAGGTGGTCGCGCTGGATACGGTCTTCGTCGGTCGTCTGAAGGAGGAGGTCCGCGAGGTCGTCGTAGAACGTGGAAACCGCCCGCGACCGCGAATGAAGCGTGAGGTCGTAGATCCGGGTGAGGGCACGGCCGTACCGAAAGACGGCATCGGAAAGACGATCTGTGGGCGTATCCAGGTAGAACACGCCTCCGTCCTTGCCGACCTGTTCCTCACCCAGGATCCGCTCGATGAGCAGCCCTCGGCTTCCGGCGAGGAAAGCGTCGATATCGTGGTCGTAACTGATCCGGGTCAACGTGTCGCCCTTGTCGAACAGCCGGACGCCGCCCGGGGTTTCCGACAGGTAGATCGGGTAGCGGTCCCCGTCAGGGAACTCGAAGTCAGCCGCGAGCATGAGTTCGCCATCGGGACGTCGCTCCACGCGAACGGCCGCACAGAGCTGGTCGCATAGTCGCCGTTGGAGGTCGTCAGGACTGATTGCCATTGAACAGACTCGGATGATCGGGATTGGCTCGTATTCCGGACAGTCTAAAGTCTTCGATCAGGCACGCAAGCGCGCCCTCGAGAGTCTCGTAGCGCGTCGTTTCCTCGGCCGCGTGTTCCGGCTTCCTTCCGGCGAGGATGGCGGGAACCCGACGGAGGCGCCAGATCCCGCGTAGGCTGCGAGCCTACCGAGGGCATCGGGTCAATGGCCCACCTAGTCGAAGGAATGTCAACTCACGCTTACATAGTGTCATGTATAGTTGACATTCCGGGGTCTTGGCCGCTTGGGAAGGGTCGACCCCGCTACTCCGGTACCGGCAGCGTCTTTACCCGGGGTGCCAGGATGCGGTGGAGCGCCTCGACCCTTTCGAGCAGCCAGCGGTACTGGTCGGTACGGTCCCGATCTCCAAAGTCTGTCGGAAGGCGCCAGTAGATCTTCCTCTGTTGGACGCCAGTGGGGTTGTACCATTCCACCTCGTCGCCGAACTCGTGCTCCTCTTCTACGTCGTGTCGGTCGTCCTCGTTTGGCCAGACCTCGCACTCTCCTCGTTTGGCCAGGTCTACAGGCTCGAGGCGGCCGAGATCGGGTAGTCGGCCTATGATAGTCCCATCAAGCTATTCTTCTGGCTCGCGCCGGGCGCTATTCTCTAGCCAATCACCTCGGAATCCGCGAACCCTCTGCTGCCTGTCCAACTGGTCGGCCGCCAACAGGAGAATCGATGAGGAGCCCCGACCCCTGCCACTCAAGGCACTTCCATTCCGGGCCCTCGCCAAGCAGGTTAGGATCGGCGGCTACGGCGATTACTTCACTATCGCCCAGTCTTAGCGAACTCGGAGAGAGCGATGACCCTCCCAGGAATTGAGGAGCCCACCAAGGTCCCGGTCGATTGCCTCCGGCTGGATCGCCAGAATCCGCGTCTGACGGGTCGGGCGGACCATCACTCCGAGGAGGCGCTGATCGCCGAGCTCTACCGCAGCGCCGAGCTCGACGAGCTCCTCCAGTCGATGTCCTCCAACGGATATCTGGACATTGAGCCCCTGGTCGTCATGAAGGGACCGGAGAGCGGGCAACTCTTGGTGCTGGAGGGGAACCGACGCCTCGCGGCCATCCGCCTGCTTTGTGAACCGGATCTCGTCTCTCGAATCCGTCTTGACGAGCGACTGAGCCTGACCGTCCCGGAGATCGCGGACGGTCACCGCCCCACGTTCGAGGAGGTCACGGTCTACCGCGTTTCCAACCGGGAGCGAGCGCGCCCGCTGATCGGCTTCAAGCACATCAACGGTCCTCAGAAGTGGGACGCCTATGCGAAGGCCAGATTCGCGGCGAGGTGGTACAAGGACGCGGAGATCGGACTGGACGAAATCGCGAGATCCATCGGCGATCGCCACGACACGATCAAGCGCATGGTGTCGGGGATCTATGTCCTGGAACAAGCTGCCGAAGAGGGACTGTTCGATGTCGAGGACCGATTTCCCCGCAAGTTCAACTTCTCCCACCTCTATACGGCGTTGTCGCGGTCTCAGTACATGGAGTATCTGGGTCTGCCCGTTGGCTGGGCCCGATATGATCCTGAGCCCAATCCTGTACCGGCCGATGGGACGCGAGAGCTTCGCCGGGTGCTCCGTTGGATCTACGGGTCCAAGTCAGACGACGAGAAGCATGTCGTCAAAAGGCAAAACCCTGACATCAAGCGGCTCGGCGAGGTGCTCGCGAAGCCGGAAGCGGTTCATGAGCTCCAGGTTACCAGGAATCTTGATCGCGCACATGAAGTAGCGGAGCCTGTAACCGCACGGTTTACCAAGTCTCTGATCGAGGCTCGCCTTTCGCTCCAGGCTGCGGTTGGCTCGGTAAGGGCGTATGACGGATTGGATGAGTCATTGCTTGAGGTATCGGAAGACATCAAGGAGACGGCCGACGTACTGCACTCAAGGATGAAGGAGAAATACAGAAAGGCCGGAGGCCGATAGGTGAGACCGGGCCTGTATCCTCCCCTCGATGAACTGACTGGACGGCTTCGAGACCCCGATGTGGGTGCCGATTTTCTGGAACTTGCTGCATTCTTCGCCGCCGACGGATTCGTTCTGACTTCCGATATCGCGAACGAGGCTTCGATCGGTGCCGATGAGGAGGCCTCCGCTCTTGACGACGAGATGAGAGATGGCGTGGAGGAGATTGTCTCCGTGGTCGTCCAGCGGATTGAGGACCGTCGCGCCGTATTAGGGTCCGCGTATCCGTTTCGGCTCGATCGCAATGGCGATATCCTGAGCTACCAGGCCGCCGGGGACTCTCTGGGACAGTGCGCATATGTCCTGAGTCTCGTCTTATCGAATCTGCAGTCACCCGTCCTTTACGGTTCCCGATTGAGGCCCGAGGAAGCGGAGATCCGTCGGCTCCGACAGCTATTCCAATACATGAGCACAGCGGCGCTGGCGGCGGAAGTTCAGGGTGTTGCCTGGAGTTTTGGCTTCCCCCGGCCGGATGGCTCCTCGTTTCTGCGGAAACTGAAAGAGATTTGGTCGACCTTTGATGACGGCAGTGTCCGTCGGAAGCCGGGTGCGCCGGAGCACGCCAAGGACGACAAAGTTGATGTCTTCGCTGCCCATCTTCATCCGGATCGGCAGCCCGGGTTTCTGTTCGCTGCCGCGCAGGTCGCCACGGGCGGGGACTGGAGGGAGAAGTCATTGCTTGGCCATCAGGGCGCGTTCAACCACAGCTGGTTCGCGGACGCGCCGGTAACACGATTCATTCCCTATATGATCGTTCCGTTTGCCGTTGACGATCTGAAGTTCCGCCGTGATGTGAGCAAGCTCGGCAACGTGCTGCACCGCCTCCGAGTTCCCCTTCGGGTTTCGGAGGCGCGGCGGCTGGTAGACGCGGGCGTCGAAATCGAAGCGTACGACAGGCTGCAAGAAGTCGTAGATTGGGTCGCGGACTACCGTAACCGCGCCCGGGAGGCGGCATGAGGCATCGATTCCACTCGATTTGTCCCTACTTCGCAATGTTTCCCGAGTCGTTCGTGAAGGCACGCCTGGCGTCCAGTCCCCACGACGGCGTGGTCTTCGATCCCTTCTGCGGGAGGGGAACTACCGTGTTTCAAGCCTTGCTCCAGGGCAGGGAAGCCGCTGGCTGTGACGTCCATCCCGTTGCGGTTTGTGTCTCCGGCGCCAAGGCCACTCCCCCGGCCCCGGCGGAGGCCCGGGAACGGGTCAGGGAGCTGCAGGCCGACTTCCAGGAGCCCGATGACCCCGGCTGGCAAGGTGAGATTCAGGAGTTCTTCGAACTATGCTATCATCCTGACACACTCCCGCAGATTCGTTACCTGAGGTCGGTGCTCGACTGGCGGAACTGCCGCAAGGATCGTTTCCTGGCAGCGCTCTGCCTCGGGGCTCTCCACGGCGAATCCCATCGCACGCCAAACTGCTTCAGCAATCGGATGCCGCGCACGATCAGTACGAAACCGGGGTACTCCATCCGGTGGTGGCGTGAGATTGGTCATGAGCCACCTCGCCGGGACGTATTCGAGATTCTGCAGCGGATGATCGACTACCGGTACCGAACTCCCCCACCCGAGAGTGAGGGACAGGTGGTTCAGGCCGACGCGCGTCGGGCGGGCGAAGCGCTACCGTCGCTGACCGGGCGTGTGACTGATGTGATAACGTCACCGCCCTATCTGGACACCACGAATTTCCGGGAGGATCAGTGGCTCAGATTGTGGTTCCTCGGGGGCAGGCCGGGAGCTTCGTATGATCGCAAGGACGACCGTCATTACTGCAAGGAACAGTACTGGCGATTCGTCACGGAGTCGGTGAAGGGATGGCGGGGGCTGCTGGCAGAACGCGCTCGTGTGGTCGTCCGAATTGGAGGGCGCCGCTTTAGCAAGTCGGAACTGAGGGTCGGACTGTCGGACGCGTTGGCGACCGGCTTGGACCGAGACGTGGCCCTGACCAGCAATGGCTTCTCGTCAACGGTCACCGGTACGCAGGCAAGTGTGTTTCGTGGGGGTAAGGTGTCGAAGCTCGTGGAGCACGATTTCTGTTTCGATGTCTGACCGCAAGCAGGTGGTGCTGCAGTCTTCTGGGCAGTGTACTCCACCCCGGCGATCTCGGCGTCCAGGTCGGAGAGGACAGTCGTCGCCAACATACCCCACGCCACCCCATCAGGAGATTCCGCAGACAGCGTCTGTTGAATCCTGGGCACCCCCCGATCGACCTCCTGCATTCCAAGATGGACCCGTAAGCCACCCCTCGTCCCACGGCGCACACCCGACGGCCCGGTCCCGAGGAAATCCGAGACGCTGTTGCGGAATTCTCACACTCGCACCCAGGTCATGCAGATCCTCCGACTCACTCGAGTCGATGTATCGCGGAATTCGTCGTGGGCCGGATCGAGGCCGTTCGTCCAGGCCTTGTCGGAGAACGGCGGATTGGCGACCGCGAAGTCGAACCGTTTGAGACCCCCTGATCCCTCCGTGAACTGAGGGGCGGCAAGGGTGTTGTCGGGCTTGATCTCGGCGGCCACGCGTCCGTGGAGGATTCTCCTGGCCGTAGATCGTCAGCCCGTTAGGCGCGTGGTCAGCGGCCTTGATGAGAAGCGACCCGGAGCCGCAGGTCGGGCGGGTCATGATCCTGATCGAGTTCCAGCGCACCGCCGAGCGGCTCATGGCCCTTCGGACGACCACTTACACGGCGTTGACGCTTGAGGGCATAGTGGGCCGAGAGGACTTCCGCACAGGGGATCCGCTCCCGGAGTTCGTCTATCTGGTTCTCTACCACGGCGACGGCCCCTGGCACGCAACCTCTCACCGGAGGACATGGCCACGCAGCTGGCGGCCCTGCGACAAACACTGGAGGGTTGACAGATTTCAGCAGGGACTTGATGAGTTGGTCCAGAAGGGGGCCCGGCAAGGTCAGGCACAGGTCCTGCACCGGCAGGTCACCCGTAGGTTCGGCGAGGCGACGGCTGGAGCGTTGTCCGGCGGGAGGATTCAACGGACGCCGTCTGTCGAATCTCCGACGAGCTACCCGGATTTTGCAGACTCGGGCGACCGGTGGCCATTTCTGGCCGAAACTGGCGGACAAGTCATCGAAGGGACGTCCTCGATCGCGCGGCTGACCCTAGGTTTCGTTCTCCCACAGGTCCAGATGACGCGAGAAGACCTCGTCAAGGTCGATCAGGCCCAAGCGCTCGGGACCAAGCCGGACGGGCAGCTCGCCGGAGAAGCGCTCGTGCCCCGGCTCGTCCCCGAAGCGCCAGACATCGACCAAATCCTCGACCGGATCCACGATCCAGTATTGCCGCACCATGTGACGCGCGAACCGTTCCTGGGCTGAAACCCGCGAACTGGGTGATTTGTCCGCCAAAACCGGGCCAAGATGGCGGACAAAGTCGGGAATCCGCCTCGGCCGTGGCGATGGATCTCCGTTCAGAACCCCAGCGACGCAGTCTCTCGCCGCACGTCACCTGCCGCGATCATCAAGCCCGTCTCCGGATCGCGCCAGGTCACCGTGGGCGCGCACGCACGCCAGTTCCACAGGCCCCAGGATTGCACGTCGTGCCCCATCGCCCGCAGCGCTTCCGCCGTCTCCGCCGGGATGCGGTCCTCGAGGCGGAGCACCGCGGGACTGCTGTTCACCTCGCTGCCCGAGGCCGGGAAGTTGTAGCTGCCGAAGCGGGGCTGGTCCAGGGCCTGCTCCGGCGACATCCCCCACACCACCACGTTCAGGAAGACCTGCAGGAGCGACTGCAGCTGCTGGTCGCCGCCGGGGGTGGAGAGTCCCATGAACGGCCGCCCATCCTTCATCACCAGAAGAGGCGCGTTGGTGTTGCGCGGGCGCTTGCCGGGCGCCATCACGTTGGCCAGCTCCGGGTCCAGGTTGAACTGGCCCATGCGGTTGCCCAGCCCGAACCCCCATCCCGGGATCATGGGGGTGGAGGTGTGGCCATCGCTCTCGGTGAGGGAGAACAGGTTGCCCTCCCCGTCCATGACGTTGAGGGACGAGGTGTCGATGGAACGGGCCGACCCATCCCCTTCCCCGCTCGCCATCACGAAGCTCGTCGGCGCGCCGTCCGCCACCGCCGCCATCGCCGCCGGATCTCCCCACGGCGGCATGTCCTGAAACGCGCTCTTCTCGTCGATGAGCCCGATGCGCTCGCGCGCGTACTCCTTCCCGTAGAGCCCCTCCGGCGCAGGCGCGAAGTCCGGATCGCCGACGTACTTGTGGGCATCCGACATCGCCAGGTTGATGACTTGGGACACGAGATGAATGTACTCCGGCGTGTTGTAGCCGAGCCCGCGCAGGTCTTGGTTCTCGAGCATGTTGAGCATCAGGACGATGCGCGGCCCCTGGCTCCATCCATCGCCCGTGTACACATCGTAGCCCTGGAAGCTCGTGCCCAAAGGTTCCTCCCAACGACTCTCGTACCCCGCCAGGTCCTCGTAGCGAACGATCCCGCCTTGCTCGCGGAAAAAGCGGTCCACGTCGCGCGCGGGATCTCCCTTGTAAAAGGCGTCCCGCGCAGCGCGGATCCCTTCGGAGCGGCTTCCGCCCGCGGCAAGCGCCTGCTCCTCGGCCTCCATCATGTAGCGGATGAGCCGCCCCAGGTCGGCGTTCACCATCAGATCGCCCAGACGCTGCTCGCCGACCCCGTTCTGGAACCAGAAGTCGCGGTTGTAGGGGAAGGCGAGGATCCCCTCCATCTGATCCTCGATCATCCACTTCTGCATCTTGTAGAGGTGATAGCCCTCCTCGGCGATGCGCAGGGTCGGCTGCGCGGCTTCGCTGAAGCTGAGGGTGCCGAAGCGGTCGAGCACGGCGAGCCAGACGTCGACGTCCGCGGGAATCAGCGCGTTGTTGACGGGCGACTTGCCGTGTTCGAGGAAGTAGTCAAGGGTAGCGAGCGCGGGCGAGGTCCCGGCCCCGACCCGGGTGATCACGCGATCCTCCGCGGCGCTGTAGAGGATGAGGGGCGCGACCCCGGTCCAGCCCGCGTAGTCCATCTTGAGCGCCTTGAGCGCCATCCCCGCGGTCACCCCCGCGTCGAAGGCGTTGCCCCCGGCCTTGAGCACGTCGTAGCCGGCCTGCGTGGCCAAATAGTGCCCGGAAGAGATGACCCCGTGGGTGCCCATGACCCGCGGCCGCATGGCCTCGACGTTGTCGGCGTCGTGGACGTGGCCGTAGCTGTTGAACGGTGCGATGGTGGCGAAGACGCCTCCCTCTGTGGGGGACGAGCCCTCTCCGGCGGCGCCCGTCTCTGCCCCGCGACACGCGATGATTGCCAGGGCCGCGACGGCGACCACCCATGTCAGTTGCCCGTGGGAGCGACGAGGCAGCCAGCGCCCGACCTGCGACACGTACGTCGCGTATTCCTCGCCGAACTCCCGGGCGAGGCGCGGTTCTTCATAGAGCCGGATGAAGAGGGAGAAAGCGACGAACAGCACGATTGCGTACCCTGCGAGAACGGCGGCTCCGAAGAGGGTGGCCCACCCAATGACCACGGTCAGCGCCGCGACGTACATCGGGTTGCGCGTGTAGCGGTAGAACCCCCGTTTCACAAGTCGTTTCGGGGCGTCCATTGGCGCCGGGGTTCCGCTCCCGAACACCGCGAAGTCCCACGCGGAGCGCAGATAGAGGACGAGGCCGAACGCGAAGAGGCCGCAGGCCAATCCCAGTGTCGCCCCGCCGGCAACGGCTCGGTCACCCACGATGAGAACCGGGAGGAGACCCGCAAACGTGCCGGGCACCACGACCGTGAACAGCACGACCTTCAGGAAGAGTTTCATGTGTCAGCTGACCCTATGTTCCGTTCTCCCACAGGTCCAGATGACGCGAGAAGACCTCGTCAAGGTCGATCAGGCCCAAGCGCTCGGGACCCAGCCGAACGGGCAGCTCGCCGGAGAAGCGCTCGTGCCCCGGCTCGTCCCCGAAGCGCCAGACATCGACCAAATCCTCGACCGGATCCACGATCCAGTATTGCCGCACCCTGTGACGCGCGTACAGATCCAGCTTGATCCCGCGGTCGCGGTGCGCGGTGGACGGCGAGAGGATCTCGACGACGAGGTCGGGTGCGCCCAGAACCTGCTTCTCGCCGATGATCGCCCGCCTCTCGTTGGACACGAACAGAAGGTCGGGCTGGACCCGGTCGCCGGTTCCCGGGAACTGGACCAGGAGTGGGGCGCAGAACGCTTCTCCGCGTCCGGAGTCGACGAGGATCCGCGACAGAGCTGACCAAAGACGCATCAAGACGCGCTGGTGCCGGGTCACGGGCGCGGGCGTCATGTACAGGCGCCCCCCTATGAACTCGTAGCGGTTGCCGTCGTCCGGCATCCGCAGGACATCCTCCCACGTCGTCGGTACTTGAGTCTGCATGGTGGACACATCATACCTCCCCGCTCTTGGGTGCGCGAACCGTTCCAGGGGAGGAGGGTACAGCGGTGCGATCAGGGTTCCGTCATCAAAGTCTTCGGCGAGGAAAAAGGGTCGGCCGACGCGCTCGCGTTCATCTCAAGGATTCCTCGCTCATCGGCGTTCAGTTGGTCTTTCACGACGACCTCCTCATTCCTATAGTCCCGTGTCGCTTTCCGACCTGGGGATGATCGTCTTCAGGAACCGTGGGAGCGACGAGGCAACAGGGGACCGGTCGTCACCTACCGCCTGACCCAGACGCCTTCCCACTGCGCCCATGACCCGCGCTTCGGGGATTGTCGCAAGGTTACCTGCTCTCTCGTCGGGACCAGAGCCGTGAACCACGGGTCCAGCATCTCCCTCAGCTCCCCGAGCGACAGAAAGTGAATGATCAGCCCGCGCTTGGGTCCCTCATGGTACCTGACTGTGAAACCGCCTCGATCTCCCCGCTTGACGATCCGATGGGAGTGGTAGACATCGGTGGAGGTAGAGTTCACGCGGACGAAGAGTAGTCCTCCGCGCTTCAGCAGCATCGCAGAGCGCGCGAACATCGATCGAACCGTGTCTGCCGTTCCGTGTTGGAAGACCTGGATGGCGACGATATAGTCGAACAGCGACTCCGAATCGAACTCGCGAAAGTCCGCCTGGACCAAATCCGGCGCCAGATGCGGGTGGCCCATCCGGAGTTGTGCGATGGCCTCCTTCGAGACGTCAAGCCCGATCAAATCCAGTCCCGCATCGACGAGAGCGACGTAGTTCCGTCCGTTGCCGCAGCCGACATACAGGCCTTTGCCCCTCATGGTCTCCGGTCGATCGCGAAGGATGTCGACGATGCGCCCGACGAACGGGATCGGCGGTTCGCCACGGTATCGGCCGCGGCGATACTCATCGTCCCAACTACGTGATACGGGGCCTGGGTCAGCCCTCTGCATGACCACGCGGGCGGCGTCCCGGATCGCCTCGCGCCATATGTGTCCACGCTCGGCCGAATGGACCAGGAAGTCGTAGCGCTCGGGACTCATGACGACCAGTATGGATTGCTTTGCTTGGCCTGTCTAGTCCCCTCAGGGACCGACCTAATCGCTCCCATCTCGACAATGATCCCGATGGCCGCAGAGGACCCCCATGAAGCTCCACTACCACCCCGAGACCGACAGTCTCTACATCGAGTTCAGCGAAGACCCCGGCGTGGAGACCAGGGAAGTGTCTGACTGCGTGTCCGACATGCGAACCAGTGGCGAGTTGGTTCCGGAGCCGATGGCGGACCGTCGCTACAGCGGGAAGTTCATGGTTCGGGTCCCGCCGGAGACCCACCGCACTTTGGCCATTCGTGCGGCGGAGCAGGGCGTCAGCATGAATCGCCTTGTGAGCGCCCGGCTCGCGAAAGACTGCTAACGGCGGGGTCGGCGCGCCCCAAGACCGTCAGGCCTGCGCCAGACGAAGTTCTCCGAGCGGCACATAATAGCGCGCGTAGCGCCGCCCATCCGACCAGCGCTCGCCCGCGGGATCGTCGACCAGCACCGTGGCACGCTTCGTGACCCGGTTGACCCGCCCCTCCAGCCACCCTCCCTGGTAACGAAACGTCACGCGGGCACCGACGGCGATGCCCAGCTTTGCGGCGCGCTCGGAGCGGGTGATGAGCTGGTGCGTGTGGGCTCGGTGCAGAAACAGTCGCGCGGCGATGCCCTGAAAGCGCTTGCGGCCGCAGTGGCTCGCATCCCAGCACAGCCACTCCGCGAGGTGAACAAGTTCGTGTTCGACCAGTCGCTGCAGCGCCTCCAGCCGGTGGCGGCACGGCACGCCACAGACGGACACCTCCGGATCGTCCGCCACAAAGCCGTCAAAGAGGATCGAAGTGGCCACTGCGATCTCGAAACGGCTGGTGCCATCCGGGGACCGCAAGCGCGTGGTCTTACCGCCCGCGCGTGTCATCCGGCTGGAGAGGCGGAAGGTCACGCCATCCGGCCCGAGCAGTTCCCCGCAGAGCCCGTTCAGGAAACGTGCGTCGTAGGCGGCGAACAGAAACGAGAGGTCGTCGGGATGAAGCCGCCTGAAGTTGGGTTCGCGGGCGTAGGGCGACGCGAGAAGGAGACGCCGGCCGATATCGTGCGTCCAACTGCGGATCCGAGCCGCTCCCGGGTCGCTCGTGAGCAGAACCTGGGCGAGTGACTGCAGCTCACTCACCCGAACAGCCGCTCATCCCACCACACCGGCCGCTCCGCGTACCACAGATGACCGAAACGCCGTGCTGACGGACTGTCTGGAAGATGCCAGTCCGGCAGAGCATCGGCTTGGACAACTTCGTAACTCGTGCCGACGGGTATTTCCGAGTTCGTTTGTCCGCCAAGACAGACGTGAAGTGGCGGACAACCGACACGGGCAAGCATCAGGAGCCCGAGATCGTGCGATCCCATGTGGACCATTGCCGCAAGCCCTCGCGCCAGCGCATTCCGAACCCAGCTATGTACTTGATGTTGGACGAGCTGCGCATTGCGAAGTCGAACAGCCTTCTACGAGTGTGTGGTCGGCCGTCCCCGACCCAGCCAAGCACCAGCAGGTCCATCCGCTGTTCGGTACTCAATTCTTCGACCATCTTCACCAGCTTCAGGTAGGTCGGTGAAGTCTCTGCGAGCTCCGAGGTTTCGGGAGTGATGATTCGGAGTCCCCTGTCAGGGACGGGATGGACATCGTCTATAACGCTTCGCTCGGTCGCGGCGGCGCGGTCCCACGCCTCGATCAACTCGTCGACCTTGTCTGGGTGGATGACGAGGCGAATCCCGGCCGCCTCGACCTTGGCCATCGCCGGCCCATCCCGAAGCGCGATCACGTTCACTTCAGGAACTCGATCCGATACGATTTCGGCGAGCTTGCGATCCGCCGTGACGAGAACCGATCCCGTGAGCCTCGCGCAGGCGATGTAGAGGCTATCGTAGACGGGATGCCCGATCCGCAGCGCGGTTTCCGTCGCGTCCCGCAGAAGGGTCTCGCTGGACTGGATTCGGATAACCCCCGACAGCTTGGTGATCTCATCCAGGAAGGGCGCCGCCGAGCCGATTTCCCCGCGGCGGGCCTTCTTCCAGATCGCGCTGGCGCATTCCACCGGCAGCAAGTCGGGCGCGTAACGTTCGATTCTGGGCCCCAGAAGAAGCCGAGCCTCCTTGCGGTGATCCTCCGCCACGAACCACTTGACGGCCACGCTCGCATCGACGGTCACTCTCACCGATCGCGATCCTCCCGGATGAGCATGGCGCTGTCCGTCTGCTTCGTACCGGTCGTCGTCGTCGCCAGCGCGTCCGCGCGTTCCAGGAACTCCGCGGTCCGCAGGTAGTCGGACACCTCCCGCGTGAGCACGTGGCGGACCTCCCCCTCAAGGGAGCGTTGATTCGCCTTTGCCTGCGCCTTGAGCTGGTCGATGACGGTGTCGTCCAGATTGCGTATGGTGAGGTTTCCCATGTGAGCCTCTTGGGGGCTGTGATTGATGGCATAATGCTCGCGTAATGCTTGCGACTCGTCAACTCGGGAGGGTTGAAGGGACACAACGATCATGTTGACAACAAAACCGTTGTGTATTGCCGATAGCCTACACCGCGCTAACCGTCGGCAACCCCCAGCGCCCTCGCCAACCGCACCACCCTCCCCTCGGGCGTTCCCCGCCTCTCGCGATCCGGCGCGCACGCAAGTAGCGAGTCCATGCGGCGCAGGTCCTCCGCGTATTCGTCGAGGCGTCGTTCATGGCTGGCGCGGTTCTTTGTGCAGACCAGGGTATACGGGCTGCCCTGCCGTTTTGTCACGTGATGCAAGTCGAGGCGGTGGCGGTCGATGACCTGGTGTAGATGCCCGCGCAGATCCTTGCGCACCTTGAAGTGCTCCAGCCGCTTGACGGGGTCCTCGCAAAACGCGCGCAGCTTGTCGCAGAGTTCGCACTTGCAGGGGACGTCCGCCGCGATGGTCCAGTTGGTCGGCTCGACGGGTACCGTGGAGCTGCGCTCCAGAAGAGAGTCGGCGGCCTGGCGCCACAACACCCCGTAGGCCGCCGTTTCGGCGAGTGCTCCTTGCTTGTGCATCAGCTCAAGCGCCGCCGGAAGCATCCGGTCCGGGGTCACGATGTCCGGGTGATCGCCGATGGCTTCGGCGGCCGACACGGCTTCGACGTCGAGGCCAAGGCGGTTTGCAAGCGCCAGGAGGCCGCAGACGGCGGCGTGATCGATCCACTTGTCCTGCGCGGCGCGGCCGGACCTTTCCAGGAGCCACAGCCGGGTGCCCGGGGGCCAGTCGTCATCTTCGCCGGGGCGCATCTCCGACTCTGTCTGGAACGCGGCGCGCAGTCCGGACAGGGCGGTCGCCGCCGCCCCGCGCAGCACCTCGCCCCAGGCCGTGTCGAGGGCCGGGTCCACGACATCTCTCGCACTCGAGCCCGCGGCGCACTCCAGGTCCGCCAGCACCAGCACCCCGACGACGTCCCTGAAGCGCCGCGGCAGATGCTCTTCAACGAACCAGGGCAGAAACTCCCCGGCCTCTTCGGGCCCGATCACGTGCAGGATGGCCGCCAGGGCCTCGTTCTCCGCGCCATCGTAGTTGGCCATGACCACGCGGTGCAGGAAATCGGCGGCGGGCTCCGCCTCCCCCGTGCCGTGCAGCAACCGCAGCATCGCCGCCCGGTCCTGCTCTTGCCAGTCGTCCTCGCCGACCGGCCAAAGCTCGGTCAGCCTGTCGAGTAGTCTGCCGACCCGCGCGCCCACGTCCTCTCCCGTCCGCGCGCCGTCCCCCGCGGCTGCACCCTCGCCCGCGCTCCCCACCCCCGCGCACTGCGTCTCCACCCACGACACCGCCCGGTCGATGCTCCCGCTGGCCACGATGTCGACCGTCTTTTCCCTGGGCCAGATCACGAGCGCCGCCAGGCGGTAGATGAACTCCAGCGTGGGGCCAGTGTTGCCCGTCGAGCCCTCCAGCCTTCGGCCATCCGGCTCGGCGTCGTCGAGGGCTCCCTGTGGCAGGAGTTCCAGTGCGTTCAACGGGATCTGTCCGAAGGGCGGGTTGCCCCCGTCGCGCGCCGCCCAGCCGTCCAGGGCCTCCCACCGCTCGTCGACCTCGTCCATCTCGGCCTCGGATCCGACATCTTCGTAGTCATCCCACTCCCAGTCCCAGCCCCAGCGGCGGGTTGGAGGCTCATACAGCGGCGAACCGAACTCCTCGATCCGCAGCACGGCGGCGTGGAACTCGCAGTCCGCCCGGTCCGCGGCGTCCCCGAGCACCTGCGCGACCGCCGCGTCGGTGTTCTTCAGCGTGTCGAAGGACAGCCCGCCCTCGCTGTACTCGTGGTCGAGCAGCCACACGAGCTTGTCCGTGATCCCCTCGTCCCGCCAGCGGGCGAGGCACTCCGCAACCGGCGTCGCCAGATCCGAGTAGTCGGGCGCCCCGGGCGCGTCACCGGACGAACCCAGGAACAGGTTGAAGACGAGCGTGACGCGGTGGCCCTCCGCGAGTGGCCGAACCTCGTGCAGGCAATCCGCGTAGAACGCCGCGAAGGACAGCTCGGGCGGCTCGCCCGCGTTGAGGTCAAAGACTTCTTCCATCCCCCCATGGCGAACGACCAGCTCTCCTCCGGCCCCCGGCGTGGGCAGCGACAGCGAGAGGGTTGCGACCATGCCCGGCACCTTCTCGGTGTCCCGGTGCTCGGCGAAGAACCCTCCCGGACGGTAGACGAGGAGTTTGTAGAGCTCGGCGCCGAGCCTTTCGGCGGGCAGCCCAAGACCGGCGGCCACGAGATCCATCAGCTTCGCGAAGGAGTCCGGCCATGCGTGCCCGGCCAGACGGACTCGTGTGGCGTCGATCTGCCAGCAGTCGCGAACCGACGTGTCCACGAGGGTCTCGGTCCCCTTGCCGAAGGGCGCGCGCTTCGCCGCTGCGATCAGCGCCCCGATCTGCGCGTCCGGGATCGGAAACGAGAGCTCTCCGGCTCCGTCCACGACGACGCGTGGCATGGGTGTGTAGAGCCGTCCGCCGACGCAATAGTCGCCGGGACGGTCGACGGACCGCAGGAGATGTTCGAGCCGCTCGTGCTCGTGGCCGTATTCGATGCCGTGGATGCCCATTTGCGTTTGCGGGTGAGGGTGGGGGTCGCAGAGGGGCATCCTATGTTCGGTTCGCCGTGGCTCTTGGTCAACGGCGACATTCGGGGGCGCCACGGAGATGCACCGCGCCCTGGCCATTCGAGCGGCGGAGCAGAGGTGCTATCTCCATCTCGCGGTCAGCGCCGGGAACGGACTTCAATTCGCCCCGCTCGAACTCCTCCAGGATTTCCCGCTCTTCGGTGTTCAGTTGGTCGCTCACGATGACCTCCTCCTCTGATAGTCCCGCGTTGCCTTCCGACTGGGGATGATCGTCTTCAGGAACCGCGTACCGTCCATCCAATGTGTGCGTTTTGTCAACACCTGTCTCCCCACGAGACGCCTCCCACTGTCCCCTTGATCGATGGCACCAGAAATGCCATTATTATTACCATGAAAACTACCATCGACAAGGCTGGCCGCCTGGTTGTGCCCAAAGCGGTTCGTGAAGCGAGCGGTTTGCGTCCCGGAACCCACGTCCGATTCCGGGTCCGCGACGGCCGAATCGAAATCGAGCCGGTACCGCTGGACGTATCGCTTGAACGCCGTGGCTCCGCCGTGGTCGCGGTGCCGCGAGAGGGACGACCCGTGTTGACGGCCGCGGAGGTCGAGGAGACGACCACCAGCCTCCGCTCCGGCGCCTCATCGTCAAGCGAGCGTCAAGCCGCCGGGTGACTCGATACCTCTGCGATACCAGCGCCCTCGTCGCGACGGTCTGTTCCTGGCACGAACACCATGCGCGAACCCGTGAGGAGCTCGAGCGACGCGAGCGCGCTGGCGAAGAGCTTGTGCTTGCCGCTCATTCGTTGGCGGAAACGTACGCCGTCCTCACCCGGCTCCCCGGGCCCAATCGCCTGCGATCCGGGGACGCCATCGCGCTCCTGGATGCGAACTGGCGGAAGACGCCGGTCGTACATCTGACGGCAGCCGAGACCTGGCGTGCGTTGCGCAGGGCACAGCGGCGGGGAGTGATCGGCGGACAAACGTGCGACATGCTCATCGCGGCATGCGCGCTGAAGGCCGGTGCCGTGACGATCATCACCTGGAACGTGCGCCACTTCACCGCGGCGACACCCGAGATCGGCATTGAGGCGCCGGGCTGACCGCTCGAGCAGGGTTCGCCCTCGCTATCGCCCCTCAGAACAGCGTATCAAGCGCGTCTCGCGGCGCGATCGCCGGAATCGGCGACCGCCGGAAGTCCGCCAGGTTCCTCGTGATGATGTGCTGGGCGCCACACGCGCGCGCCGCGGCCACCTGCATGGCGTCCTCGAAGTCGGCCATCGGGAGTTTCGCCGCGTACTGGATGGCGTCGGTGCCCGTCGTCGCCACCGCGACGAACCGGGTCAGCTGCTCGACGAAATCGCGTGCACCGGGGCCGCTGCGCCGGGGAGCCACGAGGTAGTAGAGGTTCGACAGCGTATGCCATGCGACGAATGCCCTCTTCGGTCCCCTCTGCAGCCGGTCCAGCAGCTCCGTCGCTGCATCCGAATGCGGACGACGGTCGAGTGCGACATCGATCAGGATGTCCGTATCGAGGAGCATCAGAGGTACTTCCCGGCCAGCGCTTCGTACCTCGGATCGTCACGACTCGCGGCTCGAAACTGTCCCCTCCACTGCTCGGTGAAGGAGGGCGCCTCGTCTCTCACCATCTCCTTCAGCGCCCCTTCGATGAGCGACGAGAGAGAGACCCCCTGGCTTCGGGCGTATCGCTTGGCGACAGGGACCACCTCGGGGTCCACCGTGATGGTGAGCTTCGTCTTCATTTCTCGGTCCCTTGATACACGTACACGTATTCACCTATTAGTATACGTGTTATTTTGAGACGGTCAACCGGGGAGTCGGAAGTTCACTTTGCCGACAACGTCAACTCCGGGGGCTCGAGCTTGACGGCATGAGCGGACGACTCATATAGTGAATCATTACGCATCATCCAATGAGTCATACAGGAATCAGGATGTGAAACAGCTTACCATTCGTGGACTGGGGGACGAGTTGGCCCGGGCGATTCAGCGGCTTGCCAACCGTGACGGCACGTCGCTCAACCGGGCCGCGGTCAAGCTGTTGCGCCGAGGGGCGGGGCTGACCGACGGACAGGGACCGGACACGGTCGGCTCGTCGCTGGACCACCTCATCGGCACATGGAGCGAAGCCGAAGCGGACGAGATCGAGCGGGCATTGCGGCATTTCGAGGCGATCGACGAGGCCATGTGGGAATGAGGGTGCTGCTCGACTCGAACGCGTATTCGCAGCTCATGCGCGGGCGTGAGCAGGTGACCCGGATCGTGCGTGGCGCCGAGGAGGTTCTGCTGTCTGCGGTTGTGCTCGGGGAGCTCATGTATGGGTTCCGGCACGGCTCGCACTACGAGCGCAACGCCCGGGGGATGCGCGCTTTCCTGGACAATCCGTACGTCTCGCTCGTGCCGGTTGGAGAGACTACTGCCGACCGGTACTCGATCGCGGCATCCGCGCGGCGTCCCATTCCCACAAACGATGTCTGGATCGCTGCCCACGCCATGGAGACAGGGGCCGATCTGGTGTCGGCCGACCGCCACTTCGAGCATGTGGACGGGATCGCGTGGGTTCGGCTGAGGGCCGAGCGCGGGCCGGCCCGGCCACCGCTTTGAATCACCCGGACAACCGCGTGCCGTCGGGCCAGCCGATTCACTCCGGGTCTGTCAGCAGGAAATCAACTACTCGGACTCCGCTCCAGCGTCTCCAGCCAGCGATACCCATAGGCCGAAACGTATCATGCCGTCGGGAAACATGCCGTCGACGCGCAGGCGATAGCCGAGTCGTGCCGGGGCTGATCTCCTCTTCCGTGGATCGCAGCCCACGCCATGGAGACAGGGGCCGATCTGGTGTCGGCCGACCGCCAGCGTCTCGAGCCATGCGGACGGGATCGCGTGCCCCGTTCGGCTGTCGGGAGCCGATGCGCGGGCCGACCCGGCCAGCCGTCGTGCCGGGGCTGGAAGCCCACGATCTACCCGGAAGGGGATGACGACCTTGCAGTACCCGGGATGGCCGTCGTCGCACTCTACCCGGTGGGGATCGATGGCTATCTCCTCTTCCGTGCCCGCCGCCCTGGTTCTTGAGACGACTTCACTCAACACGTACCGGCCATCGCCATACTGGTCGGCCTCTAGGACGTAGTGATCGCCGGCCTCGTATTCGAAGCTGGTGATCATGTCGTCGTACAGCGCGCCGTCCACCACCAGACAGAAGTCGTCGCTCCGGACGCACGCCACCCGCGTCGGACCCACCGACAAGGTTGCGGGGGTGGACGGTGCGAGGGTCTTCTCCAGTTGCTCCAGCAAACGGTAGTCGTACCGGCCGGCATCCTGCGGCGGTTCCATCCCACCCCAGGGATCGTACTTGCCGATCCGGAGGCGATAGTCGTAGCCGGCCTCGTATTCGAATCCTCCGATTCGACCGTAGAAGAACTCGCCGTCGACCACCATGCATGACTGCACGCCCACGCCGTAGCACTTGGCCAGGGTGGGGCCGACGGTCACCTCCCGTATCTCAATGTACCCGGGCCCGAAAATGTCACAGCCGACAAGGACCAGGGTCAGCAGGAACAAGCGAGCGGAGCTTCGGGTGCGCATGGGAGTCTTCCTTCGATGCAGTCGCCGCAACCACCCTGCGTCCCGCGTTGAATCGCAACAGGGTCTGACGGCCCTACTCCGAAATATTACCATTCAGCCGCTGCAAGGGTTCCCCTCTTCCAGTCACCTTCCGCGACCTCGGCAACCCGGTGCGCCTGCGGGAACCGGGTCGGCTTCGACATCGACCGAAAGCGGTGACCTCACCCCGGCATCCGCAACCGCCTCCCCTCCGCCTCCGCCTCATCCGAATCCAGAAACGCGTTACAACCCTCCAACTCCCGCTCCGCCACCTCGAGGGAACTCCAATCCACCGCAATCGTCCAGCGCTGCGCGTAGTCCATGACGCGAACCAGTGGCTCCGGCCTCCCGGTTCGAGACAGCGCGCGCAGCGCCGCCAGGTAGTTGCCGCGGAACACCGTCGGAATCACGATCCGCTCGTCCCCCCCAACCACGAGCTCCGCGTTCATCATCACGCGCGCGATCCGTCCATTGCCGTCCGCGAAAGGATGTACCTCGCTGACGAGGAACATCATGTAGACGGCCCGCTCGAAAGGCGACTCCAGGCTCCGGTAGAGGGCAAATCCCTCTTCAAGGGTGCCCCGAACCAGTTCGGGAGCCACGAACACGGTCAGTCCGGCCCGGTTCTCTTCCACCTTGAATTCGCCTGGTTGCGTCTCGGGGCGTCCCGCCATGATCGTTCGGTGGCGCTCTCGCAATAGGCTGGTGAGCTCCCCGAACTCGCCGGGCGTCCGGCCCATCTCCCGCGCATCCGAGACGACACGCCACGTTCCAGCCACATCGTGGGCGTCCGCTAGCCGGTGCTGGGGAATCTCGCCCTCGAAAACGATTCGGATGGCCTCGTCCACCAGGAACTCCGTCCCTTCAACGAAGTTCGAGAAGTACGCCTCGAAGAACGCCAGCGTCGACCGACCCTTTGCATTCCGCGCAGGCGCGGGCCGGACGCTGGGAGGACGATTGCGGAGCGCTTGATGCAGCATGTGGAACAACGCCATCCGATCGGGATCGTAGGGACGTCCCCGCCGCCGGGCGATCGCCACCGGTGAATCGAGCCGGCTCCGGCGGGTGCCGAGCAGAGTACCGATCAAGGCGTCGAGTTGGGCGGCCTCTTTCTCCAGGCCGAGCTCGACGGCGATCGCCCGGGCGTCGTCCCGCAGTCGATCGACGGCGCTTTCACCGGCCGTGCGAAGCAGTTGATCGAGGCGCTCCTCGACCTCGGCGCGCCGGAGAGTGCGTGGCACGCGACCGCTCCGGGCGCGGGAAGAACGCAGATTCTCGAGATAGGCCCTGGCTCGCGAACTGAGACGCAGTCCACTGACAAACGGCATGTCCGATGCGATCGGCCCAGGCCCGCGCCGGGGACGCAGCACGACACCGGGTAGCTCAGTTGTGCGCCCTCTCTCGCTGACGAGGCAGAGAGATCCGTCGGAGGCGGGAGCTGCTTCAAAGGCGGTGCGATCCGCGACCAGTGCCCCGGGGAAGTATCCTGAGGCGACCCCCCACAGGTTCCTCTTGACGATGTCTTCGGGAGCGTCGTCGAGGTTGCTTGTGTAGAGGCGGGAAGCGAGCTTCCGGAGTCTCCCGGCACTGACGGCCCGCGACACGGCGCGGCTGATCGCCGTATGCGACACGAAGGCTTCGGGTAGTTCGTTCAGTACGCGGTGCATGGGAATTCTCGGTCAATAGCGCGTTCGGCGGGGGAAGGATCGAGAATTATTGTAACATAAGAGTGGTATACAAGGAATAACATGACGTTAGCGTTTTGATGCTGCGTCGGCTGTGCGGAGAGGACTCCGAGGGCGGGATCGCCAGCTTGACGCCCGCGCGCTCAACTCATAAAGTGCATCACTATGCATCATATCATGAGTCATATAGGAGTCAGGACGTGGAACAGCTTACCGTTCGTGGCCTGGGGGACGAGTTGGCCCGGGCGATTCAGCGGCTTGCCAACCGTGACGGCACGTCGCTCAACCGGGCCGCGGTCAAACTGCTGCGCCAAGGGGCGGGGCTGACCGACGGACAGGGACCGGACACGGTCGGCTCGTCGCTGGACCACCTCATCGGCACATGGAGCGACGCGGAAGCGGCCGAGATCGAGCGGGCATTGCGGCATTTCGAGGCGATCGACGAGGCCATGTGGGAATGAGGGTGCTGCTCGACTCGAACGCGTATTCGCAGCTCATGCGCGGGCGCGAGCAGGTGACCCGGATCGTGCGCGGCGCCGAGGAGGTTCTTCTGTCGGCGGTGGTGCTCGGGGAGCTCATGTATGGGTTCCGGCACGGCTCGCACTACGAGCGCAACGCCCGGGAGATGCGCGCTTCCCTGGACAATCCGTACGTCTCTCTCGTGCCGGTTGGCGAGACCACTGCCGACCGCCATTTCGAGCATGTGGACGGGATCGCGTGGGTTCGGCTGAGAGCCGAGCGCGGGCCGGCCCGGCCACCGCTTTGAATCACCCGCAGATTCATGTCGCGCCGCTTGTCGTTCAGCAGGAATCAACTACTCGGAGTACGCTCCAGCGTCTCCAGCCAGCGATAACCGTAGGCCGGAATATAGGTTGACCCGGTCATCGTCATACTGGTCGGCCTCGAGGACGTAGTGATCGCCGGCCTCGTATTCGAAGCTGGTGATCATGTCGTCGTACAGCGCGCCGTCCACCACCAGGCAGAAGTCGTCGCTCCGGACGCACGCCACCCGCGTCGGACCCACCGACAAGGTTGCGGGGGTGGACGGTGCGAGGGTCTTCTCCAGTTGCTCCAGCAAACGGTAGTCGTACCGGCCGGCATCCTGCGGCGGTTCCATCCCACCCCAGGGATCGTACTTGCCGATCCGGAGGCGATAGTCGTAGCCGGCCTCGTATTCGAAGCCTTCGATTCGACCGTAGAAGAACTCGCCGTCGACCACCATGCATGACTGCACGCCCACGCCGTAGCACTTGGCCAGGGTGGGGCCGACGGTCACCTCCCGTATCTCAAGGTACCCGGGCCCGAAAATGTCACAGCCGACAAGGACCAGGGTCAGCAGGAACAAGCGAGCGGAGCTTCGGGTGCGCATGGGAGTCTTCCTTCGATGCAGTCGCCGCAACCACCCTGCGTCCCGCGTTGAATCGCAACAGGGTCTGACGGCCCTACTCCGAAATATACCATTCAGCCGCTGCAAGGGTTCCCCTCTTCCAGTCACCTTCCGCGACCTCGGCAACCCGGTGCGCCTGCGGGAGTCCCGAACGGACGAAGACGCTGCCGGGGTAGCCCCCCCGCACAGGCGCGCTACTATACTGACCCGATCTCAATCCCCTCGCCGGAGGATGACCCTATGGTCCACACCAGCCGCCCTCCATTCCCCATCGCCGCCCTGGCGCTCCTGCCCCTGGCCTGCGCCGCGCCCGCGGACGAGCCCGAGCCGAACCCTCAGACCACCCAGGTCGCCGACGGCATCTACCAGTTCAACGCGGGCTCGCACAATGCGTTCTTCGTCGACACCGACGGCGGCGTGGTTGCCTTCGACCCCATCTCGATGGAAGCGGCGGCGGGGCTCGGCAACGCCATTCGCGCAGTGGCCTCGGACAAGCCGCTGGCGGCCATCGTCTACAGCCACAGCGACGCCGACCACGCCACCGGGGCGCCCGTGCTTCGGCAGGAGTTCGGCACCGACGTGCCGATCATCGCCCAGGAGAACGCGCTGCCCATCATCACGGAGCGCGGCGACCCCGACCTGCCGCCGCCGGATTCGACCTTCGCGGACCAGTTGACGCTCCGCTTCGGCGGGCGCGCGATCGAGCTTCACTACCTGGGACCGAGCCACAGCGACAACATGCTGGTGGCGTTTGTTCCGGATCAGCGGGTTCTCTTCGCGGTCGATTTCGTCAGCAACGATCGTGTCGGGTACCAGGATCTTCCGGGGTGGCACTTCGACGACCTCTATGTGGCGCTGGACCGGCTGATGGAGATCCCCTTCGAGACCGTGGTCTTCGGCCACGGCGCGGTCGGCGATCGTGGGACCATCGAGCGCCAACTCGCCTATTACGCGGATCTGCGAGACGCCGTGCAGGAAGCACTGGACCAGGGCCTGTCCGAGGCAGAGGCCATGGAGCAGGTGCGCCTGGACGACTACGCCCACTGGGGGCAGTACGAGGCCTGGTTCCCACTCAACGTGGGTGCCGTGTACCGGTGGCTGGCGGGGGGCTAGAGGCAGGTTGGCGCCAAGTGACTCGTCGGAAGAGGAGGCAGAGCGTGAAAAAAAGGATTGTGCGGACCGTGATCGCGGTCGCGTGGCTGGGGTCACTGTACCTCGCGTACGGCTTCGGCGGCCTGGCCGGCATGTTCACGCCGGATTGGGTTGCCACCCCCGCCAAGGCCGCGTACGCGGTAATGAGCCTGTTGCCGGCCTCGTCCGCCGTGTCCTGCGAGGACGATCCCGCATCGTGTGGCTTCGCGGACACGGAAGGACGGCTCGAGGCGGACTGCGACGCTTTCGTCGGCGACAGCCCGGACCAGGCGGTGCTGTTCGTGTTCGGGCAGTCGAACAGCGCGAACGCCGCCAGGGATCGGTACGTTGCCGGGAACGAGGTCGTCAACTTCAATCCGCATGACGGCAGGTGCTACCAGGCGGAGGATCCCCTGCTCGGGCCGGACGGGAGCGGCGGCAGTGTGTGGGGACGACTTGGCGACGACCTTGTCAATGAGGGACTCTACCGCCGGGTCCTGATCGTGCCGATCGGCATCGGGGGCACGCAGCTCGCGCTGTGGGCGCCCGGCGGCAGACTGCATGTGAGAGTAGAGAAGGCCGCCCGCATGCTGGCGGAGGCCGGCATCCGCCCGACGCATGTGCTGTGGCACCAGGGCGAGTCGGACGTGGTCGCCGACACGCCTCCGAACGAGTACGTGGCAATGTTCGGCGGGCTGGTGGCGTCGCTGGCCGAGCTCGGCATCGACGCGCCCGTGTTTCCCGCCGTGGCGACGCACTGCTACTTCGAGGATGGGATGCGCGCCACGTACGCAGCGAGCGCGGAGCGCATCCGCGGAGCGCAGGCGAGCCTCCCCGAACGGATTCCCAACGTGCGGCCGGGGCCGGACACCGATGCGATCGTCGGGCCGCGGTTCCGCCACGACGGGTGCCACTTCAACTACCAGGGCATTGACGCCCATGCTCGACTGTGGGTACGCGCGCTGCGGGAGGCGGTAGCAGGTTAGCTGATGGCTGGCTGGCGCTCTGTCACCCGCAAGTTGACTCGTCGGGTCTTGTTGAAGGTTTTGAGGGCCACCTGAGGCGCGATTTCGATCTCCTCCTCTGATGGTCCCGCGTTTCCAGTCGCCTTCCAGCATGTGGGACATTCTAGAGGTCATTTTTTGGATCATAATTACGTATGTGACGTAACACGGTCCATAACTCAATTGTTATCAACTATTTAGCAAAAACATGGCCCCGTGGAGTGTCTGGTAGTACATGGACATCCAGTCGGACATCCTGTAGCATCGTAATCTGGAATGCCCTCAAGGAGGAACGACGATGACGAATGATCGGGAATGCCGGCGCACCCACCCCTGGATCAGCTTCCGTCACCATCTGGAACGCGCCGACCCTCTCCATTGGTCGTTGCTCGGCGAGGCAGCCGCCCGGTGCGATCAGGTCGCTCATGCGATCCTTCCGCCCGCCGACGCCCTTGAGATGTACCAACTCTACCTGGTCAAGGGTGCCCGGGCCACGACGGCGATCGAGGGGAACACACTGAGCGAGGAACAGATCAGGGCCCAGCTGGAGGGGCGTCTGGAGCTCCCGCGATCCCAGGAATACCTGAGGCTGGAGGTCGACAACGTCTTGAAAGCCGTCAACGACATTTTCGCGGAGATCATGAGTGGACGGCCTCCGGGACTCACGCCGGAGTGGATCGCCGGAGCGAATCGGCGGTTGCTTGCCGGTCTCGAGGAGCACCTCGAAGAGGGTGTCGTTCCGGGAGAGGTGCCGACGCGTTCCGTTGGAGTCGGGCGCTACCGGGGCGCCCCCAGAGGGGATTGCGCCTTCCTCCTCCAGCGACTCTGCAGGTGGCTTGAGGGAGACGATTGGCCGGTTCGCCCGGACCAGCGCGAAGACCGCACCGCGTCAGCGATTCTACGCGCCGTCTTCGTCCATCTGTATATCGCGTGGATCCATCCCTACGGGGACGGCAACGGGCGGACCGCCCGACTGGCCGAGTTCATGATCCTTGCCAGGGAGGGCGTGCCGTCACCCTGCGCCCATCTTCTCAGCAATCACTACAACCTCACCCGTGCCGAATACTACCGGCAGCTCGATCGCTCCAGCCGGGCGAACTCCGGTCGCGGGGACCCGCTCGGTTTCCTGCTCTACTCGCTGCAGGGGTTCGTTGACGGGTTGCGGGAGCAAAGCCGGTTCATCGCGGGGATCCAGCTGAAGCTGGCTTGGGAGCACTTCGTCTACGGTGAATTCCGACAGATACCGTCGTCACCGGCCATGCGTCGGCGCCGCGAGGTGACCCTGGCGCTCGGCCGCGTGGGCGTGCCGGTCCGCAAGCAGGCAATACCGGATCTGAGTCCCGACCTGGCCAGACTCTACGCGGAAAAGACCGGCAAGACGCTGGCCCGGGACATGAACTGGCTGGTGAAGCGGGACTTCCTGGAAAAAGGAGAGGATGGCTACCGGGCGAAGGTGGAGTCGATGCGCGCCTTCCGGCCCGCGCGGGCGTAGGAGGCATCCGTTGCCAACACAACAGAGCTCAACACGCAATCCGCCGCGGCTCACGGCCCGCCGCCGCCACCCAGCGCACATACCGCGCAAGCTCGCCCATCCCGTCGATGCCGATCCGGGCACCCAGAGTCTGGTTGTAGTTCGTCGTGCCGTTGATGTCATACGTGTGGCGGTCGCCCCAGGCGTCCTCCACGAATTCGATCCCGGCGATCTCGATCCCCTCCTCGTTGCAGAGCCGTATGTACGACTGCACCAACGGGTCGTCCGCCGTGATCGGCGACCGGCTGAAGAGGGCGGTCGCACCGATCTGCCTGTTTTCCCGGTCCGTGGGCATCGGATTGCACACATCCGAGGGGCAGAGTTCGAACCCGTCGGCCGTCGAGCTCCGCATGGCGAACACGAAGCGGCCGCCAACGATCTCCACCCTCGTGATGAACGGCTCGGGTGCGCTGATGTACTGCTGGAGGATCATCCTGGCGCCGGGCCCGGCGTCGAAGCCCTCGCGGTCGAGATGCTTCTCGAGCTCGCCGGGGTCGTGGAAGAGCTGGATGCCCAGACCCTTGCCCCCCTGATCATGCTTCGTGATGAACGGGCCGTCGAAGGTTGCGGCGGCTTCGAGCAGATGCTCCCTCCCGACGGCCAGCACGGTTTGGGGCGTCCGGATCCCGTGTCGCCGCAGGACGAGGTCCTGCCGGAGCTTGCTCATCTCCAGCTCGAAAGCGCACAGCCCGTTGATCACTCGGCGGCCGTGCGACTCCAGCCAGTACAGGAGTTGGCGAGCCAGCTCCACCGTGTGGACATGGCCCCGGGTGTGTGACGACGGGCTGATGCGATTGATCCAGATGCCGTCGGGAGGAGGCGTCGCCGGGTCGATGCTCCCCTCGTTCACGTGCACCAGGCGGACCCGGAAGCCCTCCCTCTCAAGGGCCTCCTGAAGGGGTGGGATCCAGGCGGGATTCTCGTAGAGGACATTTATCTGTGGTGGAACAGGGCTGATCATGGTTTTCTCTCAGGCTTGGGGAAGGTCGGAAGGGGCGGAACCAGTGCACGAAAAAGCCGCCCGGATCGAAGGACCCGGGCGGCTCGGAGACGGCTTGAGCTCAGGGCTCAGCGCATCAACACACCCGGATCCAGGCGAAGCGCGTACACGTACACGTACAGGTCGCTCCGCGGGCGGGGGATCGGATGTCAGTCTCGTAGATCATGACGGGAAACATGTTTGAATTCGCTTTGCGGGGCAACCGCCCACCTTGACGCACGGGCGGGCGACTCATAAAATGCATCACTACACAGCATATTATGAGTCATACAGGAGGCAGGATGTGAAACAGCTTACCGTTCGTGGTCTGGGGGACGAGTTGGCCGGGGCGATTCGGCGGCTTGCCAACCATGACGGGACGTCGCTCAACCGGGCCGCCGTCAAGATGCTGCGCCGAGGGGCAGGGCTGGCGGACGGACAGGGAGCAGACACGGTCGGCTCGTCGCTGGACCACCTCATCGGCACGTGGAGCGGCGCGGAAGCGGACGGGATCGAACAGGCATTGCGACATTTCGAGACCATCGACGAGGCCATGTGGGAATGAGGGTGCTGCTCGACTCGAACGCGTATTCGCAGCTCATGCGCGGGCGCGAGCAGGTGAGCCGGATCGTGCGTGGCGCCGAGGAAGTCCTCCTGTCGGCCGTTGTGCTCGGGGAGCTGATGCATGGGTTCCGGCACGGCTCGCGCTACGAGCGCAACGTCCGGGGGATGCGCGCTTTCCTGGACAATCCGTACGTGTCGCTCGTGCCGGTCGGAGAGACGACTGCCGACCGGTACTCGAGGATTGCGGCGTCGCTGCGCGCGAAGGGCCGTCCCATTCCCACAAACGATGTCTGGATCGCTGCCCACGCCATGGAGACGGGGGCCGATCTGGTGTCGGCCGACCGCCACTACGAACATGTGGACGGAATCGCGTGGGTTCGGCTGAGGGCCGAGCGCGCGCCGGCCCGGCCACCGCTATGAGTCAGGAGGCAGGCCGCGGTGCCTGCAGTGCGACACTCCGTCGGAGAGCGTGAATTCCGGCGGGGCCTGCGCGGACGATCCAACGCACTCCGGTAGTATCGAGCACAACTGGCTCGCTGCCTTACGCGCTCAACACGCAATGCGCCGCGGCTGACGATCCGCCGCCGCCTCCCACATGGTCGAGGGAGTGGACACGACATTAACGTTGACGGGAGCAACCGGAAGAACCGAAGCAGAAGGTCCGCTGGGCGAGCTTCCCCTGGGAACCCGCGACGACCCAGGGCTCGCCCAGGGCTCACCGCCGCCAGGCCGCGGCATCCGGTATCCCTCGGCTGAAGAGCATTTCCAGGCCCTCTCCGGCGCCTGGCACGGCCACCGCGTCAACCTGCACTCCATCCGCCACCGGCAGGTCCCGAAGTATCCCCCGCACCTGTCCAGTGCGCGGGTTGCGCAGGATTGCCATCGCGCGGTCGCTGTCAGCGTCAAGGGTGAACGAGCCGCCCGGCCCCGAGAGCGTGATGCTGGCGAGCGCCCCGGCCCAGGAGGATTGTACCGGTACAGCGAACGCGAAGCCGGAACTTCTGCCGCCGTCGGCCACCTCGGGCATGGCGAAGCTCAGCGAGAATAGTTCGGCGCTGTCGGCTGTCCGTCCGGTGATCCGGTGATCACCCGGGTCCTCGGGCAGCAAAGCCGGGGCGTCCATGACGAAGGCGGGTTCCAGGAAAGGTGCGCCGTCTGCATCCACACCGCCCCACAGGAGGAGTGTACCGGTCTGCGCAGCCCTGTCCGGCAGCCCTGGGTGATCCTTGTCGCTAAGGCGGAAGCGCAGAGCGTTGGCGAAGTAGTAGTCGCTGAGCCAATTGGGCGGGCCGCAGTTGGACATCAGGTCCGGTGTGGACGGGCTTACCAGGCCACGGTCGTGGAAGCTGTAGCCCCACGCACCGATGGACCCGTCCGGGTAGGGAAACGAGGGATCGGGGTCGGCAGGGTAGCCGCACGGCGCATGAGTGAGGCTCATGTTGTGGCCTAACTCGTGCGCCAGCACATCTGAGCGCGGCACGGAGAAGCTGGACCGCCCGGGCCTGAATGCCACTCCACCGGCTCCGGTGACCGGCCCCGCCATCAATCCCATGTAGTGGCCGCTTCCACCCTCCATGACCCGAACGACCCCCGTCTCACGAAGTAGCTCAAAGGCGTTGTTCGTCGAGGTGAGCACGGGCTCGTACCCGCTCACGTCCAGGTCAGCCACCGGCAGAAGGGTTCGGGTGTCCTGGAGCATTTCGTGGTTCGCGGGATCGGCCGCCATTCCCCTCACCAGGTCCACGATCGACGAATCGGGATTCTCGCTCCAGAGGAACGGGATCAGCGTCAGGTCGAAGAGGGGGACATCCCCCACGTCGACCTTCAGGCGGCCGGTCTCGGGGATCCGTTTCGCGACCCCCAGATCGGCGCCCAGTGTTCCGTCCGGGTCGACCTCGATCACCATCTCGAGCCCGGGTTTGATCACATGTCCGGGAATCACGGCGTTGGCCGACCTGTCGAGACTGCTCTCGTCCACCCGGACAGGGATTGGCGATCGCTTGCCCCGGATGTCCGTCACGTACGTCTCCCGGTCGTTCAGATAGAAGCGGGCGCGGACCGCCGGAATGCCTTGGCGGGTGGCCTCCCGGGCCGTCACGAACACGCGCAGGAACGCCTGTTCACCGGCGACCAGCGGGACGGGGAACTCGCGCGACTGCACCGCCTGGGTCAGGTACGCCATCGGGGGATCCACTTCCAGGCACTGGGCGATCCGGCGCCTGTAGACCCCGTCCAGCCACGGAGCGAAGCCCGGATCCGAGGGCACGCAAAGATTCGTGCCTCCGGCCAGTAACACTTCGAGGCGCTTTAGAGCCGTCAGTTGGGCCGGAAGTGCTCCCGCCATTTCGGCGTTGTTCGTCAGGGTCAGCTCCTGCAGGGCTGTCATTCCGCCGAACTCGGAGGGTAGCGGGCCCGCCAGCTCGTTGTATCCGAGGAGCAGTTTTTCCAGCCTCGAGAGGTCGCCGAGCTGCGGTGGCAGTTGACCGGTCAGGGCGTTTCCTTCGAGTTCAAGGCGGGTCAGGCTGGTCAGACTACCGAATTCAGGCGGAATCGGACCCGTCAGACTGTTCGCCGTGAGAGTGAGTGCCTCCAGGCTGGTGTTGCGACCAAGTTCCGTGGGGAGGCCGCCCGTCAAGCCGTTGTCGTGAAGTAGAAGCTCGGTCAGTCTTGCCAGGTTCCCGAGTTCCGACGGGATCGGGCCGGTCAGGTCATTGTTGTCGAGCGACAGCCGGGTCAGGCTACTGAGCTTGCCGAGCTGGGGCGGAATCGGTCCCGTCAGATTGTTCTGCCAGAGACCGATTTGCTCGAGGCTGGCGAGGTCGCCGAGTTCCGGCGGAATCGGGCCGGTCAGGGAGTTATCGTCTAGTGCCAGTCGCTTCAGACTGATCAGCTTGCCGAGCTGGGGCGGAATCGAGCCCGTCAGATTGCTTCGCCAGAGATCGAGTTGCTCGAGGCTGGCGAGGTTGCCGAGTTCGGGCGGGATCGGGCCGGTCAGAGAGTTGGTGTTTAGTGAGAGTCGGGTCAGGCTACTGAGCTTGCCGAGCTGGGGTGGAATCGAGCCTGTCAGATTGTTGCCCCAGAGATCGAGTTGCTCGAGGCTGGCGAGGCTGCCGAGGTTGGGTGGAATCGGGCCGGTCAGAGAGTTATCCGAAAGGTTCAGAGACCTGAGGTCGGTGAGGCTGCCGAGTTCGGTCGGAATCGCCCCGGAAAGCTCGTTGGCACTGAGCGACAGTCGCTGCAGTCCGGCAAGGCTCCCGAGTTCGGGCGGGATTGTCCCGGAGAGCTCGTTCACGTAGAGCCACAGACCCTCGAGTTTGGCCAGGCTGCCGAGTTCGGGTGGAATTGCGCCCTTGAGGCCATGACGTATCCATCTCCCGTTCTGGCTGTCCAACCGGCCACCGAGATTCACGCGGACGACCCGGCCGTCGGCATCCGTATCCACGCCGTACCAGTCGTCCAACGGCGTGTCGCTCAGCCAGTTTTCGTTGTCGACCCAGTTCGGGCCGTTCGCAGCGTGGTATAGCGCCACCAGTGGTGCCCGGTCCGGGCTGAATACCGTGAGCTCCGTGGCCCCTCGAGCGTTTCCGGCCGCGGCGGTGATCGTGGCCTTCCCTTGGCCGACCCCCCGTGCCAGACCCGCCGTGTCGACGGTGGCCAGCGATTCGTCGCTCGAAGACCATGCGAACTCCGCGCTAGCCACCAACTGCCGGTTGGCGTCGAACGCCCGCGCCGTCAATCGCAGGGTATCGCCCAGAAGGACGGTGTCCGCGGAAGGCGATACCGTCACCGAGCGTGGC
Organism: Longimicrobiales bacterium; assembly: GCA_965206455.1. Lineage (GTDB taxonomy): Bacteria > Gemmatimonadota > Gemmatimonadetes > Longimicrobiales > Gaopeijiaceae > Bin94. The sequence continues at coordinate 45,929 of CBDBJS010000002.1, forward strand.
ACCTGCATCACCATGGCCACGGCGCTCCCCGAGATCGCTCCCGAAGTCGCGGTGATCGTGGTCGTCCCGTTCCCCAGAGCCGTCACCAGTCCGGTGGAATCCACCGTCGCGACAAGGGTGTCGCTGCTGCCAGCCCACCTGACTACCTCGTCGGGCATCGGCCGCCCGATCTGATCCTGCACCTCGGCCGTGAGTCGCGCGGTGTCGCCAAGCGCCTCAAACACCACCGTGTCCGGTGTCACGGCTACGGTCGTGGGCGCGGGCGCCACCACCACGAGCTGGGCGCGCCCGGTGACCTCTGACGAGGTGGCCGAGACCTCCACCTCCCCCACCGCAACCCCCGAAACCAACCCCGTCCCGTCCACGACCGCCACCGCCGTGTCGCTGGACGCCCACGAGAACCCGGAGCCGGAGCCCGCCACCGTATGGCCGTTCGCGTCCTTCGCCTCGGCCACCAGGCGCAGCGTGTCGCCCAACACCAGCGTGTCGGCGGGGGGCGAGATCTCCACTGTGGTCACCCGCTGGGCCACCATGACCGTCGCGCTCCCCGAGGCCGACCCCGCCGTCGCGGTGATCGTGGCCGTCCCGTTGCCCGCAGCCGTCACCAGACCCGATCCGTTCACAGTCGCTACCGCAGTGCTGCTGCTTGCCCAGGTCACAGTTACCCCGCCCATGACCTGCCCGCTCTGATCACGCACCTCCGCCGTGAGTTGCACGGTCGCGCCCAATGCGGTCAGCTCGGCCGTGGCCGGGCTGACCGTGACCGTTGTTGGGCGGGGTGGATCGGGCGGTGGCTCAGTAGTGTCGTCCCCGCACGCGTAGGCCCAGGCGATGCACACCAGCGTTACCCATACCAACGGGAAGATCCGGTTGCGGCCTACTGTAGCTTGATACAAGGTCCCCACCCCTCCCCACGAAGCCCCGTGGACGTTGACGATCGTGCTGAAAGCCTGCCGATGAACAGAGAATGATAGCCAATCGACCGGTCTGTCAATCGACCGTCGCCACGGAGGTGACTGGTGGGGCGCGCCTACGTCCCCGCCAACCGGTCCAGTCTGTCCAGGATTTTCAGATGAATATACTCCTCGTACATGTCCCGCACCGGTAGTCCAAGCGCCTTCTCCAGCATCTCCCTGGCCCGTTCCGTGCCTCGGTCCTCGTCGAGTTCAGGCAGACTTATCCCGTACTCGTACAGCAGGGCTTTCGACTCAGGTGCCAGTTCCAGAGCGCGCTCGTAGTGGTAGACGGCTTCCTCCCGATTGGCACCGTAGATCCTTCGGGCAAAGAAGCCGGCCGCGGCGACGTCGGTGTGCCAGACGCCGAGCATCAAGTGCGTCATGGCGTGGTCGGGGTCGATGTCAATCGCCGTCTCGAGCAAATCGCGAATCTTGCCCGCCAGATTCTTGCGAATCGCGGTTAGCGTGCCCACGCGTTGAGCATAGCGGGCGACTGCGTGGGCAAAGTGGCAATGCGCCTCGGGGCTGGTCGGATCGGCGCGCACGGCCTCCTCACCCATCCGCATCGCACGTTCGACAACCTCGCTCCATTCGTCGTCCGCCGCCTCGTAGTGGGCGTACACCGCAAGTGATAGCGCCGCCAGGGTGTAGCCGTCGGATGTCCCCAGGGCTTCGCCGAGATCAGCGGCCTCCAGAAAGCGGCCGTCCGCGTGGGCGGACCTTGCGTCATCAATCGACTGCGCGCTCGCGCCTGCCGCCATGAGGACGAGGCTCCCAGCCACCGGCAGCCGGGCAAGGGTTGCAAGTTGCTGCATGGCTTCAGTTGAGAATGCTGTGGGGTCGGACGATCGAGCCAAACCTGGGGCCCGAAACTCAAGAAATCAAGCGGAGAGTCGGCCGGTTGCCAGCCCGGGCGATTTCCGGACCCTGCCTACCATCCAATCCCTTGCGCCTGCATCTGGAAACACTGCCGCCCGTCGCGGTGTGCCCACAGGTTCCGAAGCTTGAGTTGTGCAGCGACTGGATCGTGGACCGGGGTCCGGGCGACTGTGCCCGGGCCATGGCAGCCCTGGCAGCTCGACTGAACGATCGGAGGGACTATCGTCGTCTCTCCGGGCGCTGTACCGGACTCCCTATCGAAGGTTGCGCACACCTCGTAGCGCGCGCTGTCGAGCGCTTCGTATCCGTAGAACTCCGAGTTCGCGGGATCGCGGGTGTTGATCCTCAAGCCAGGCTCGGCCGTCAGATCGTCCAGTGACGCTGGCAGCCGGGAATGTCGAGACCAGTAGAGATTGGTAGCCGCCGCGATTCCGTGCAGGTCTGCCACTCGCCGGTCGTCGATCCGACGCTCGCGCTCCTGCGCCGGGGATCCCAGGATGATCAGTCCGGTCGCCACCGCCGCGACCACGGCCGTCACTGAGGCTCCGAATACGATGGATCGCGGTGAGAGGTTCATTCGGCTACCTCCTCCTTACGCACGTCGCGGAGGAAGTATCCAAACAGCGAGCCGGTGATCGTACCGACGGTGAGGACCTTCAGGGCGAACCGGACCGTCAACTCGCCGCCGAGGAGGTTGTAGACGATGCTCGTTACCACGCCGATGAGGATGGCTGCACCCACGAAGAGTGTCAGGTACGTCAGCGATTGCCGGACCCGTGAGAGCCGTCGACCCGGGTCCTTCCGGACAGCCCGATCATTCGTCCAGAAGACGAAGGCGAAGACAGGAAACGTCACGACGAGGAAGGAGATTGACCACCGGATCGTCTCTCGCGTCACCTCGAGGGCGGCTGCGGGATCCACGGAAGGATCGGGAAACGCCTGATGGATAAACGCAAAGAGGAGACTCCCCAGGCTGAACGCGCTGATGTACAGCGTGCTGAAGAGAACGAGGTAGACGAAGGCCTCACGAGCGGAGAGGTATGGTGCGGGGCGGGGGACGGGGATCGGAAAAGCGACATCGGCGAACCCTCGCAAGGCGCCTCGAACCTGATCGCGCGGCCAACCGGCTTCGAGGAGCACGTGTTCGAGTTGCTGCCGTGGCAATCCCCGCTCCAGGCCTTCTTTCAGGAATCCGGCGATCTCTTTGTTGACAGCCATGTACTTGTCCTCCTCCGTTGATCGTTCCAGCCGAGCTCGGACTGCGGAACGACCGGTCAAAGCCATGCCGCGTCCAGTTGACACTATCGATTCCGATATGGAAGGGCCATCCGTCAGGGGGTCAATCCGACACGACGCTGAGAGTGCGCTCAGCTTTCTGCTCGAACTCCACCCAGTCACCGAGAAATGCGCTGTAGGCCATCCCATCGATCCCGATGTGGGCGGCGTAGCAGCGGAGCCGCGCTTCGAACCCGGGCACGGCGAGCCCGGTCGCCTCGTAGTGGCGCCGTGCCTCTTCGCGTGGGTCGATCGAGGCACGCGCAGGAAACCATGGCAACCAGAAATGGAGCCAGGCGATGTCGTACAGGAAGTCGCCGTAGAGCGATGAGCCCCAGTCGAAGATGGCGGTGACGCCGTCTTCGTCCACGAGAACGTTGCGATGTTCGAGGTCGCTATGGATGAGGTGGCGTTCCTCGGGGACGCATTCCACGAGTGCCAGGCCCATCCTGCTGGGCGAAGCCTCAACCCGCCGCCGCCAGCCATGGGTCCGGGCGCCGGGCCGGTCCTCGGCGATACTGAGGAGTGCCTCTCGCCAGGAAGCGTGCGGTGAGGAATCTACACAGGCGTTACCGAACGAGGTATCATTCTCCTCGCAGACCCTTCCCTCGAAGCTCCTGTCCTGGAGGATTTGATCGTCCGCACCAAGAACCGACCAGAGAGGCTGGCCGCGGTCCATCCGGCAGTCGCGGATGCCCGGGCCGTGATGTTCGACTTCGACTTCACGCTCGCCGACTCTTCCAGGGGAGTCGTCATTTGTGTCAACCACGCCCTGTCGCGGATGGGGCTTCCCGAGTCGCCAGCGGACGCGATCGCCAGGACTATCGGGCTGGACCTGACGACCATGCTCGCCATCCTCGCCGGCGAGGAGCAGAGGCCGCGAGGAGACGAGTTTCTCGAGCACTTCATGAGGAAGGCGGACGAAGTCATGGTCGAGGGGACGTTCTTCCTGCCGGGCGCGAGTCAGGTGCTGAAGACGTTGCGCGCCGCAGGCTATCCCCTGGGGATCGTGTCGACCAAGGGCAGACGCCGCATTGAGGCCGCGCTGGACCGGGACGGGTTGCGAGACACCATCGAGGTGATCGTCGGAGGTGATGACGTCAGCCGCTACAAGCCCGACCCCGAGGGGCTGAACAAGGCAGCCAGCTTGTTGGGAATCCCGACTGGCCAGTGCGTGTATGTCGGCGACTCCGAGGTGGACGCAAGGGCGGCGGAGACGGCCGCTATGCCATTCATTCCGGTCCTCTCCGGAACGACGCCTGCCGGGACATTTGGCAGCTACCCTTGCAAAGCCGTGCTCTCGGGTGTCCGGGAGATCATCGCGGGCGCGCAGCAGATCTGAACAGCCGGGCCGATCCGAGCCACAGCGCGACGAAGAACCCGTTCGAGAACACGATCTCGGGCACGGAACTGACCGCAACGTGGTGCTTCCCGGCGATCAGCGCGATCACGACGACCAACGCCTGAGCGAGCGCCGTTGCCACCATCGCGCGTGCCATTCCCTGCGGCCGGAAGCCGGCGATCATGGCGCCGATGACCCCGACGGCGAGCACCCCGCCGTAGATCATGTCGAAGGGGTCGCCCTCGATACCGATGAGGCCCACGGCACCGATCACCCACATCAGGAGGAATGCTGTCGCGAACGCGGTGAAAATTGCGAGTCGGTATGCTTTGGCAGTCTTCATCCTCATCCCTTCCCTCTGGCTGGGCCCCTCGCGAGTACTCTTGGGTTGCAAGCTAATTGACGCGCCTGGTCGTGTTGACGGTTGCCGGCCGCGCGAGGCGCCATCTCCGTTTTTGGGGGCGGCGGGACGATCGACGACCGGGCGCGGGTTATCGTCGACGGGCGCTTGTCAGAGAGTCCGGAGTCGAGTAGCATTACGGTGCTACCTGGAGGAAATACATGGTTCGGAGTGTGAAACTGCGGCGAATGGGTGGGTCCGTCGGGGCTACGTTGCCGAAGGATATGGCGGAACGCCTCCACCTTGAGGCCGGCGACGAGGTACTTGCGGTCGAGACGGGGAACGGGATCCTGCTGAGCCCCTACGACTCGGATGTAGAGGAAGGGTTGGCGATTGCGGTCGAGGCTCAGAAGCGGTACCAGGGAGCTCTTAGAGAACTCGCGAAGTGACGCAGCCGGAGCCACGATGGGTTCCCCGGCTTGTCATCGAGGCTGTCCATCTCGACCAGGTTCGCGAACACGGCGGCCTTCTCGGCATCCGGGACGAGAACGCCCTCGAATCGGCTCTGGCCCGAGCGAAGCAGAGATGGACCCATCAGCCTGAGTCGGATCTGTCGCGTCTTGCCGCCGATTACATGTTCGGAATCTGCACCAACCACCCGTTCCGTGACGGAAACAAACGGATCTCGTTCCTGGCCGCGGTCATCTTTCTCGGGCTCAACGGATTCGACCTCGTCGCGCCAGGAGACGAAGTCGTTGAGAAGATGTGGGCCTTGGCGTCCGGCAAGCTGGATGAGGAAGCGATCGCCCACTGGATGCGGTCGCGAATTGAGCCTCGGTCCGGCATCTGACGGGGGCCTCGGCGGGGACTGGCCACTTTGGCGTTTCCGGCCCACTGTCAGGGTCGGTAGGGTGCGGATCGCTCGAAGACAGGGGTAGACGAATGGCCGACGGTTCAAGCGGTAACGGTTCAAGCGGCAATGGCCACACACACACGCGCACGCGCAGAGACTTCATCGCCAGCACCGGGAGGAGTGTTGCCGGCCTGAGCGTCCTGCCGTGGCTGGCGGGCTGCGGCTCGGAGTCGCGCGCTTCGCAGAACGCTGCCGGCGAGCGTACCGAGGCACCCGGGACGGACGCCCCGGCCAGCGGCACCGGCCTGATCTACGATGCCCGCTACCTTGACCATGTCCTTCTTCGCTCGGACGGCGGCCGTCCGCCCGAGGTGCCCGAGCGACTCGTGAGGATCCGTGCGGAGCTGGCCGCGCGCGGACTGATCGAGGCCACGATTCCCATGGGCCCCACCGTCGATCCGCTGCTCCGAATCCGCGCCCATCACACCGGCGAGCATGTCGACGCCGTGCGCGAACTTGGCGTGACTGCAAGCGTCGCGGAACTCGCCGTGTCCGGAGCCCTCACCGGCGTGGATGCAGTGGCCGATGGCGCCGTGCAAAACGTGTTTTGCGCCATCCGTCCCCCGGGGCACCACGCCAACAATACCGGTGCCGAGGAAGGCTTCTGCTACTACAGCAATGCGGCGGTCGCTGCCAAATACGCGCAGGAGATCCACGGATACGAGAAAGTCCTGATCATCGACTGGGACTACCACCACGGGAACGCCACCCAGAACGCGTTCTACGGGGATCCGTCGGTGCTGTTCTTCTCGGCGCACGACTGGAATGCCTATCCGGGAACCGGCGACCCGTCGCTCACCGGCGAAGGGGAGGGCACTGGCCTCAACATCAACGCGCACCTGGATTGTGGCGCGAGCGACGCGGACATGCTGCGCTACTGGGACGACGCCCTGTCGCCAGCGGTGGCTGCGTTCGACCCGGACTTCGTGCTGGTTTCCGCCGGCTTCGACAGCCGCCGCGACGACCTGCTGGGGTGCTTCGATCTTACCGACGACGCGTTTCGCCGCATGACCCGCATGGCGATGGACTACGCCGACAGCTGCTGCGAAGGGCGACTGGTGTCGTTGCTCGAGGGGGGATACAACCTGGACGGGACGGCGCTCGCCGCCGCGGCGCATGTGGAGACGCTGTTGGGGGGTTGACAGACCCGGCTCCTCGTTGAGATATCTAACCTGCTGAAAAGCAGCATTGCGTCCAAATGCAATATGATGGGCCTACCAGTTGGAAGATCAATGTCCGTCAATTTGCATCCGTAGCTACCCTGCACCCCCAATTAGTCGCCGCACCGGCACCGCATGCAGCCGTTCGCCAAAGGGGACGGTGGCTTCCCCGTCGTACAGCACGACGCCGCCCGCGAACCGGTCGCCAAGTGCGCCCTGGAGCTTGCGGAGACCGCGAAAGTCGGCCGGGCGCACCGTGCCCGACGCCTTGACCTCGACACCCGCGAGTCCCGCGGTGCCGCGCTCGATGACGATGTCCACTTCCGTACCGTCCTTGTCGCGGAAGTGGTGGAAGGACATTCGCACATCGTGCCAGCTGGCCTGTCTCCGGAGTTCCTGGAACACGAAGGTCTCCAGAAGTTGGCCGAACAGGGAGCGGTCGTAAGCCAGCGCCGGACCGTCCATGCCGAGAAGCGCCGAGGCGACTCCGGTATCGCAGAGGTGCAGCTTCGGCCTCTTGACCAGTCGGCTCAAGCGGTTGCTGTGCCAAGCCGGCAGGCGCTCCAGCAGGAAGACCCGTTCGAGTGCCAAGCCGGCAGGCGCTCCAGCAGGAAGCGTCACGTAGTCCCGAATTGTGGGCCGACTCACCTCAAATGGTGCGGCCAGGTGGCTGAGGTTGAACAACCTCGCGGTCTGGATGGCGGCAGCCTGGAGCAGCTGCGGCAGTATTTCCAGTCTTCGAATGCGGGCCAGATCACGGACATCGTGCTGGATCAGGGCGTCAACGTGGTCGTAGTGCCAGTTGGCTTGCCGGCGCCCCGGCGGCCGGGTGAGCGCGGCCGGATACCCGCCCGCAGTGATGCGATCGGGCAGCTCGTCCCCCAACCGTCCGTCGCGTTCAACCGCAAATTCGCTGTCAAACAGGGCATCCAGGAAGTCGGGGTCGCACCGTGCCAGTTCGCACTGGGCCAAGGGGTGGAGCCGTAGCGTCTGCAGACGGCCTGCGAGCGAGTCCGAGAGCTTCGGCACGAGAAGCACCTGAGTGGACCCGGTCAGCAGAAAGCGTCCGGGAATGCGACGCCGGTCGATCTCCATCTTCAGGGCGGAGAAGAGTGCGGGCGCTCTCTGCACCTCATCGAGAATGACCCGCTCGGGCAGACCGGCCGCGAATCCCTGCGGGTCGTCCTGGGCGGAACTACGGACCACATTGTCGTCGAAGGTGACGTACTTGTACCCGCGCGACGCACCCACCATCCGGGCCAGCGTGGTCTTGCCGCACTGGCGAGGCCCGTGGATCAGGACGGCCGGCGAGTCGGCGAGCGCTTCAATCAGATGCGGCTCGATGAGACGGGGGAAAATCGTGATGTCGATCATTGACCAAGTGTAGTATGTTGTGCGGCCAAATGAAAGGTTATATCCCGGCCAAATAAAATGTTATGGGCATGACAGCCGTGTCAGACCCGCACCAGGTCCGAATAAACGCACGGAACAGGTCGCCAAAGGCCAGATGGGAGGCTGCCAACTCGGCGGAGGACCAGGAGACGAGGATTGGGGTGGGTGGCATGAGGTGGCGGTTGTCCGTTAGGGCCTGGCGGGTCGTCTTCCGGTTCGACAGTGGCGACGCCCACGATGTCGACTTGGTCGACTACCACTAGCATCTGGCAGGAGGCAGCAGCATGGCGATGAAGGATCCCCCGCATCCCGGTCGCAGCATCAGGGAGAACTGTCTGATTCCGCTCGGTTTGAGCGTCACCGCGGCGGCAGAGGTGCTGGGTGTTGCCCGTCACACGCTTTCTCGGGTTCTGAATGGCCACGCGGCGATTTCTCCGGAGATGGCCATTCGGCTGGAGAAAGCGGGCTGGTCAAGTGCCGAGTTCTGGCTGCGTCGTCAGACCACCTACGATCTCGTGCAGGCACGCAAGCGCGAACACCAGATCGATGTCGTCCGATACCACTCCCGGGAGGTTGTTCCCGCGTCTCAGACCTGAGGTCGATCGAGACCGCCGGCTGCTGTCCGATCTGCCAATCCAGCCGCGAGCCGTCCGGGGGGCGGGGCTTCAGCAGCGCTGATGTCACCCGGAGTCGCTGGCGCTGGCAGCACCGGCCAACACCTCAAACCCCCGCCGCGCCCGGTTCCCCATCTCGTCCACCACCGTCACCACGTGCCACCCCTCCGCGACATCCAGCGCCTGCTCGTGGAACACGCTCGTCGAGCCCACATAACGGTCGTCCAGGTGCCAGTGCAGGGTAGCGTCCGGGTCCCGGTGCGCTGCCGCGAAGACCGCCCGGCTCTTCCGCCCACCCAGTTCGACCGGGATGTAGATGCGGGTCCCGTTGTCCGGGTACAGGAAGTCGACCGGACTGCGCGCCGACGCCTCGACCGAGGTCCCCGCACAGTCGGCTCGGTATGCTGGCAGCGGACGATACCCGGCATTCCAACGTTGGTAGAACGACTCCTGCCCGGGCGGTAGCACGAACCAGGTCTCGTGGGACATGGCCTGTACGGACTGGCACCTTCCGTGAACGCGCAGTCCGCTGGATGGATCCAGATGTACGGTCCGGTGGTGAGGGCTCGGGCGCTCGAAGTGGCTGTCCCTCGGGGCCCAGGCGATGGCGGTCTCACAGTTCCCCGCGGCACGGTACCCGTCGGACCGGCAGACCTTCACCTGCTTCAGGTGCGCTTCGGGCCTGGGGAACCACGCATCCCCCTCCAACCGGTTCACGATGTCGAAGAGCACGGGCGCGGCGGCGCCGATCCCGGTCAGTTCCGGTCGCCCCTCTCCCCCCGCGTTCCCCGCCCACACCCCCACCGTGTACCGCGCGGTCACGCCAATCGCCCAGGCGTCACGGTGGCCGTAACTGGTCCCGGTCTTCCACCCCACCCTTCGCCCGCCCCCAAACACGCGCCACCCGGATTCGGCGCCGGGCCGGGCCACCTCGACCAGGGCCTCCAGAGTCAGCCACGCGGCCCCCACGCTCAGCGGGGACCTGCCAGCGGTCGCAGGCGGCTCAGCCATCAGAACCCGCGGCCGCAGCAATCCCCCACGCTGGCCCGACCCCCCACCCCCGATCCGTGCCAGATTCGCATACATCCCCGTAATGTCCCAAAGCGTCCCCTCCGCGCCCCCGAGCACCAGTGTCAGCCCATAGTCCCCGGGCGGACGGTGCAGCGTGGTCATCCCCATGCCGCGCAGGAAGTCGTAGAACCGATCCACCCCGTGGCGCCGCAGCATCCACACCGCCGGCACGTTGAGCGACCGCGCCAGCGCCGCGCTGGCCGGGACCGCTCCCCGGAACTCCCGGTCGTAGTTCTCGGGACGGTAACCCGCGAATTGGGACGGAATGTCGGGCACCAGCGTCTCGGGCAGGATCTCCCCCCCGTCCAGCATCCGGGCGAAGAGAAGCGGCTTCAGAATGCTCCCCGTGCTGCGGGGACGCCGGATCAGATCGATCGCGTGGCCCGTGCCCTCGCCCACCGCCCACCGGCTGTTGCCGATGTACGCGACCACGTCGAAGGTGCGGTTGTCGATCACGAGAGCGGCCAGGTGGCGAATGCCCATCGAGGCCAGCGAGTGCGACTGCCGCGACGCGACGTCTCCCACCAGCCGCTGGAGGGCTGGATCCAACGTGCTCGCGTAGCGCCGCCCCGCCCCTCCTCCCCCCGCCGCCAGCGTCTGCAGCAGATGCGGGGCCGCCTGTGGCAAGGGATGCGGTGCGTCCGGCAACGGTTCCATCAAGGCCAACTCCAGCTCCTCGCCGTCGATCACGCCGGTTTCCTGCAACCGGCGGAGCAACCGGTCACGTTTCTCCAGCAGCTCTTCGCGCCTCCGCCCCGGATGCACCGCACCCGGGTTGTTCGGCAGGATCGCCAGCATCGCGGCCTCCGCCCAGGACAGATCGGCCGGGCCCCTCCCGAAGTAGCGCCACGCCGCCGCCTCCAGCCCCACCACGTTGCCGCCGAAGGGGGCGTGGGCGGCGTAGAGTGCGAGCACCTCGTCCTTGTCGGTCCCAAGTTCGAGCCGGAGCGCCAGCGCTGCCTCGACGAACTTCTCCCGGTAGGTGCGGGCACGAGAGCCGCGCGCCATGCGGATCACCTGCATCGTGATCGTGCTGCCGCCGCCCACCACCTTGCCCGCGCGGAGGTTGGTCCGCGCCGCCCGGGCCAGCGCGATGGGGTCGACTCCGGGGTGCCACCGGAATCGCTTGTCCTCAGCGGTGATCACGGCGGCCGCGAACTTCCCGGGAACCGTGTCGCGCCCGGAAAAACGCCACTGCCCGTCCGACGCGATCCGCGCGCCCAACAGCGACCCGTCACGCGCCTCCAGGACGGACGACACCGGGTCGTCGAAGAGCGGGTCGGGAAGCCGGGTGGCGATGCTTGCCACCACCAGCAAAGCAGCGGCCGCAGCGGCCCCCGCCGCCACTCGCCGGGGTTTGGGGTCCAACTTCACCCCTCGTCCTCGACCACGCGCACGCCCATCCCCTTGATGCGTGCGTACACCGACCCGTCGTACATCGCCTCGACCGACACCGTCGGCAGGTAGTAGTCGCCCAGATAGGCCGCGTTGAAGCGCATCGAGAAGGTGATCCACTCCTCCTCCTCCAGCGAGAAATAGGTGAAGACCCGGTCGTCTCGCACGTCCTGATACTCGATGCGGTCGTCCACCGGCCCTTCACCCGAGTCCATTCGCGCGTTGTGAATCTCCCACCCCGACGGCGCTCGATACTCCAGCGCCAGGTCGCTCAGATCCCGTCCCGACTCGTTCCGGACCGTAACGCTGGCCACCAGGTCGGTCCCCTGTCGGAGTTCGGACACATCGATCTGTCTGCCATCCGGATCCGTGTAGATGACTCCGACCGCCAGCCCGGACGCCGCCGCCGCCTCTTCCCCCGCCGCGGGTGATCCCCGCGTCACCAGGCTCACGAAGAGCGGGGCGTCCGAGGTGTTCCGCACTTCCACCCGGCCCCCTTGCTCCGCAAGCTCCGCGAGATCCTCCGAATACACCGCCGACGAAGACGCCGCCTCCGTCACGTCGTCCCCCGCCCCGCGCTCGAAGGTGAACTCCGCAGACGCTTCGCCCAGCCCGTAGAACCGAGCCATCGCCAGCAGCGCATAGGCCACCGAATGCGTCCCGTGCCAGTCGTCCGAATAGAGCTCGGCCGAGATGTCCTCGGCGACCCGGTTGGCCTGCGCCTGGCGGTCCAACGTCACCAGGGCTTCCAGAAGAATGCCGCGGTCCCGTAGCGGAGAGCCCATGCTCCAGCCGGGCACCTCGTACTCCGGGATCTGATCGTCATCGCGAAGCAGGCCGGCGGCGGCGTCCACACCTGCAAGCCCGTAGGCCGCGGCGAGATGCCAGCGGGCCGCGGCCGCCAGACCGCCCGTCTGGCGCAGCCGGTTCATGGCGCCGACCTCGTAGTCGCCGGCCAGCGCGAGGGTGTAGAGTCGGTATGCCTGATCCATCGCCGGCGTGTCGCCGCGGCTTCTCCACGAGCGTGTGCGGCGGCGCTGGTGAGCCTTCCAGCTCGAGATCACCTCCGGCTCGACATAGTAGCCCAGCCTGTCCGCCTCGATCATGAAGTGACCCGCGTAGTTCGTCACCCATGCGTTGCGGGCGTTCGCACCCGAATACGTGCCCGGCCAGTACGAAAACCCGCCGGACGACACCTGGAATCCCCGGAGGCGGTCGATGCCGGCCCGCACGTTGTCCTCCACCCGCGCCCGGTCGTCGACATCGAGGGTCACCAGCAGCGGGAGGTACAGCTGGGCGAAGACCGCCGAGACGATCTGCTCCAGGCACCCGTGCGGGTAGCGCACCAGATATCCCAGCCGCGCCTCGAGGTTGAGCGGCGGGAATGGCGTCAGCTCCAGCGTCGCCGAATTGGTTCCCGGGATTCCGTGCGGATCGAACTCGGCGCTCCAGTCCTCGCCGGGTGCGATCTGCGCCCTCACCTGGTTCGTAGTCTCGGGATTCGTCGTGCGGATCGGCAGCACGATCTCCGAGCGGGCACGGTGCTCCCCGGCCACCGCGTCGAACTGCAGGATGCCCACGCCGGGCCGTTCGCCCGCGCGAATCCGCAGCCGGGCCAGCCCCTCCTCGGCACCATCGAAGGTGACCGTTTCGCTGGCGCTTCCCACCACCTGGAACTCACCGCCGACCTCCACGGTGACGATGGCCTGCTCGATGCCGTCCTCCATCGCGAACAGCGACACGGGAACAGTGATCTCCTCGTCCGGACCCACCACCCGGGGCGCGGTGGCCAGGAGCGACAGCGGCTGCCGCACGAACACCGACTCCGAGGCCGAACCGTAGGCGCCTTCGTGGCCCGCGACGACCATGACGCGCACCTGCCCGATGTACTCCGGAATGTCGACCGAGTGCGTGCGGCGCTGGCCGCGCCCGAGGGTGAACGGCCCCAGAAAACGCACCACCGGCGGGAACCGGCTGCGCTCCTGCTCCTGGATCTCGACCGCGTCGTCCCCACCCAGAGCAAGCAGCCGCTCCAACTCGGCCGCGTACGCACCGGCCACCTCGTCGAAGATGTCCCAGGTGGAAACCCCGAGGGCTTCCTTGCTGAAAAAGTGCTCGTGCAGGTCGGGCGTCTCGAAGTTGGTGAGGCCCAGGAGTCCTTCGTCCACGACGGCGAGCGTGTAGGTCATGGGCCGGCCGGACGCCTCGGACACTCGTACGCTGACGGTGGTGTCGGGGCGCCACTCTTCGGGGACGGCTACCTGCGGACGCAGGACCGTCGCCGGATCCTCCGCAACGAGCGGGATGACCCCGTAGAGGCGGATCGGCCGGTCGTTGGCACGTCCCGAGTGCGGCTGGATCAGGCTGACGCCCACGTAGACGCTGGGGCTCATCTCTGCGGTGATCGGAACCTCGAAGCGCATGCGCCCGCCGCCCATCTCCACCCACCGCTGGTCGAGGATTCGCGTGCCCGTCTCCAGGGTCACAAGCGCCCGGCCCTCGTTGGCTTCCGGCAGCTGAATCTCGGCCACGTCGCCCACGGTGTAGCTCTCCTGGTCAGCGAGCAGGGTGAGCACGCCGGCCCCGTCTCCGGACTGCTCCTGTGGGCGGCTGGCCCATCCCGGCCAGTCGATGTACAGGGTCCGGCCGGTGCAGTGGCCCCCCTCGGCGTCGCACGCGCGGAGCAGATACCGGCCCCAATCCGGATAGTTGACGCTGAAGTCCCACGTCCCGCGCCCGTCCGACGTGGCGACGCGTCCCCGGGCCACCACCGAGCTGTGCTCCGACTCGGTGTAGCGCGCCAGTGATTCCGCGGAGCGGTCCCACCACCAGCGCCAGTCGATCTTGTAGAGGGTGAGGTCGACCGAATCGACCGCGACCGGCTCGCCATCGGGAGAGAAAGTCGCAATGTCGACCGTATGCGTCGTGTCGGTCACGAGCATGCCGCGACGCGCGTCGCCGGGCGGCACACGGACCCCGACGTAGCGGTCGTAGGGGGAGAAGCGCAGGCTGCGCCGGTTGGTGCTGAAGGCCCCGCCCGGTTCGAAGATGCGGGTGGTGAAGGTCGCCGAGAGCATCCCAGGGGAATGGCTGCCCGGTGCCAGTTCCCTGGTGAAGGTGGCGTATCCCTCGTCGTCCAGCGTGCCGTCAAAGACCGTCAGCGGCTCGGCGGCGTAGTCGCGCGCGGGGTCGTCGAAAGCGTAATCGGTGAACCGGGTGAAGGCGGTGGGGACCGGTCGGAACGACAGCTGCACGTCGGTGTCGAGGTTGCGCGCGACCGCGCCGCTCAGCCACTGGCCGAAGAGGCTGACCTCGTGCTGCAAGCCCCCCTGAAGCAGCTCGTCTTCGCCCAGGTCGAGGTCCACCTTCAGGCGATTGGGCATGACGGTCTCGATCTTGAGCGGGGTCGAGAAGCGAGCCCCCCCGACCTCGACGGCCGCGTTCCAGTTCCCGGTGGGCACGTCTGACGCGGTCCTGAGCGCGAAGGCGTAGAAATCGCCGACGGGGTCGGAGTTGGTGACCGTGTGAACCACCTGGCCCAACGGATTGAGGAGTCGCAGGGTGGCTGGGTGGCCGTCCGGCAGGGGGTTGTCGGCGTCGTCGAGCACGAAAGTCAGATGGATGTCGTCGCCGGGGCGCCAAACCCCGCGCTCCCCGTAGATCACCCCCTTGAGCCCTTCCGCCACGACTGCGCCGCCCACCTCGAAGTGGCTTGTCGGCAGGGCTCTGCCGGGGCTCATCTTGAGGTAACCCTTCTCGCTGCCTCGGGTGGCCACCGCGTGGTGAGGTTCCGCGGCAAGCGTCGTTCGGGCGAGACCCCCGGGACCCGTCACGACGGTTCCGAGCGGCCGGTTCTGGTAGTTCATGAACGTGACCGCCACACCGCGCATCGGTTCGGAGGTGCGGAGGTCGGTGGTGGCGACCAGGATGCTGCCGCGGGCGTCCCGCTTTGCCGTCATGCCTATGTTTGAGGCCAGGAAGTTCCGCGAGTCGCTCGCCCGCGAGGACCAGCGGAAGTAGGCGTCGAGGCACGGGTCGTTGCGATCTCTCCAGTCGACCGAGCCCTGGTAGGACGCCTCGATTGCGTCCCAACTGCTCGGCGAGCTCCCCGCCGCATCCAGGTCGTCCGGCCACGGTTCCTCGAGCACCGGTGTCCGGTCTTGGGCCTCGCTGCACGCGAAGGTGGAGTTGCCGCGGTTGAGCGACAGGGACAGGCGGACCAGGCTGCCCGAGTAGGCGCGCACCAGGTCGCTCACATCCAGCGTGTACCGTGTCCACCCCCCGCCCGGTTCTTCCGGCAGTTCGACCGTGCGCCGCCAGAGAGTGCGTCCAGTGCGCCGGAGCTCCCAGTCGCCGGACAGGTCGTTGGCCTGTAGGAACTGCCCGATGTTCGTCTCGTACACCCGAAACGCTGTCACCTGCACCGAGTGCACGTTGGCCGCCTCGATGGGCACGGTCAGCCTGTCCGCCCGCGGGAGCACCACGCCGCGTCCGGCGAAGCGCACGCCCGGCTTCACGTCCAAGAAGGTCACCTCGGTCTCATGGCGCTCCTCAAGCCGCTTGCCGTCCGCGCTCCGCAGCCCCTCCTCGAGCACGACCGTCGCGGGTCCGATCACACGGTCGCCGGGGATGATTCTGAGTGTGTTGCCCTGCACCTCCAAGGTCACGTTCTCGTCGCCCAGGCTCACCAGCCCGTTGAGGCTCTGGCTCGGGTCGAGAGGATCGGAGAAGCGGACCAGCGCGTACTGGCGGTCGTCCGACTCGGCACGCACGGTGATGATCCGGAACACATTCCGGGCCGGGATCGCGATGTCCTGGATTCCCTGCGCGGAGGTCCCGATGCCCCTGCCGTTCCAGCGCAGCCGGACCTCGTCGTCGCGCCCGCCGCGGGTCACGCCCTGAACGGCGAAGCGATGGTTCATGCCGTCCGGGTCGTGCTGCCACCGAACCTCGAGGTCGGCCCCGTCCTGCTCGGCGCTGAGAACCCCCTCCACGGCCTCCGAGTCCGCGAAGTCGGCGGTCATAATCGATCCGGTCAGGACGAGGTCGTCTTCCTCCCCGGACTCCGCCTCGAGCCCGTCGACAAGAAGCTCCAGGCGCTGGTGCATGACGCTGAAGTCGAACTGGTAGTCGCCCAGGTCGCCGGGAAGACCCAGCAGACCCTCCCGGACGAGGGTGGCTCGAAACTCCTGTCCCGAAGGCAGGTCGGCGGCGGGTGCGAAGACCAGCTCGCGAGGGCTGACGAAGGTGGCCGCGCCCTCTACCGCAGGTTCAAGGACGAGCACGTCGGTCGTGGGACGGCCGATAAGGTACTCGCCCGCCACATCCCGGGTGAAGACGATCGTGATCCTGTCGCGCTTCGAAATGGCGCCATAGGTACGCGCGCTGATCAGTGCTCCCCAGCGCGGGTCGGCTGGCGGGGCATCTGGCTCGGCGCATGCTGACAGGGTGAGGGCGGTGAGGGCGGTGAGGGTGGTGGCCAGGCAGGGGAGGTGGCGAGGGCGAAGGGGCGATCGTATGTGGTGACGATTTGGGCAACGTGCTGCCCGCAAATGCCTGGGGAGGTGGGGCGGGAGAAGGACCATGACCGATTACTCCGGGACGAGGTCGAGTGCGCTTCGGGGGAACTTCGGCCTCGGAAGGGAGGGAGGCAAGCGAGGTAGAGCGGGGCCCTCGGCGACGATGTGGGCTGCCGGTTGTTTGGCCGCATGGCGCCGCCCCCTGGCGTCAGCCGCCAATCGACGAGCCGATGCGGCGGCGACCGTCCGCGGAACGGTGCGGCGTCCATGGTCAACCCGGTCGACCCCCGCATTGCCACCAACCGCCCCCACCCCCCAGATTCCCCGCGAACTCACCCAACAGGATGAAGTCCCCCAATGAATGAAGTCCCCCAATGAAAAGACGTGATTTCGTGAAGACCGCGGCAGTTGGCGCGGCCGCCGGCGCGGTACCTGCCCTTGCCGTGCCGACCACCGCAGGTGCTAGCGAGGCTGCCTTCGCCGCGCCCTCCGCGCCCGCCATCCACACCCGCCCCGCCCGCCCCCTCCTGGTCGCCGACGTGTCCTCGATCCGGTACCGGAACGGCGGGCCCGAGAGCGCGATCGAGCGCGCCTTCCGGGGCATCACCGAGGGGGAGGACATCCTCGACGCGTGCGTCGCCGGGGTGAACATCCCCGAGCTCGACCCGGCGGAGCGCGGCATCGGATACGGCGGCCTCCCCAACGCCGACGGCGTGGTCCAGCTCGACTCCTGTCTCATGCATGGTCCCCGCAAATGGGCCGGCGGCGTCGCGGGCCTGGAGGGCGTGAAGACCCCGTCGCTCGTCGCCAAGGCGGTCGCGGAGCTCACCGATCATCACCTCATCGTGGGCGAGGGGGCGCGGGAGTTCGCGCGTTCGCTCGGCTTCGAGATCCACGACGACCTCAACACGGAAGCGTCCCGCGCCCTGTGGCTGGAATGGCGCCGCCGGGTCGATCCGGGCCACTGGCTCGATCCGGAGGAGCGGCTTCGCGGCCCGGGGCGCCCCGGAGAGGACACCGATCCCGATGCGCCTCGGCGGCGCCGCTCGGGTTCGGGGTCGTCGCGGCTGCCCCCAGACCCGACCCATGCTGCCCGCTTGCGCAGCTTCCAGGACGCCGCGCTCGCCGCGGGCCTGTCCATGGTCGACGACGGCCTCATCGACCCGGACTCCTTCTGGGGCACGACCAGCCTCGAAGCCCTCTCGCCGGACGGGGACATCTGCGGCGTGACCACCACCAGCGGTCTGTCCTGGAAGATCCCGGGCAGGGCGGGGGACTCCCCGATCCTGGGCGCCGGCCAGTACGTGGACAACGACGTGGGCGCGGCGGGATCGACGGGCCGCGGCGAAGCGAACCTCTACAACCTGTGCTGCTTCCTCATCGTCGAATCAATGCGTCAGGGGATGTCGCCCAAGGACGCCGGGATGGCGGCGCTTGGACGCGTCCGTGCCAACACCGTCGAGTCGCGCCTGCTCAACGCGCGGGGACTGCCGAGCTTCGATCTGCGCTTCTTTGTCCTTAACAAGGCTGGCGAGTACGCGGGCGTCGCAATGTATGGATCGGCCGAGTCCGCGTTTGCGGTCTGCGACGAGAACGGTGCCCGGGAGGAACCGCTGGAGGGGATGCTGGAGGGGTCGCCGCGGGACTGAGGGCGCCGTGGGGACTTGGAGCGCCGCGAGGTCGTGGGGGGGGGCGCCGTTGAGGGCGTCGCGGGACTGAGGGCGCGGCGGGACTGAGGGCCCCGTCTCCTAGCTTCGGACCAACTCCGGAAAGCGGTAGATGACGACGCCGCTACTGGGGGCGTTGTCCACGTCCACGTAACCTTTGTCCACCATCGCGTGGAGGCATTTTTCCACCTCCTCGAACGACTTCCCGGAGAACATGACCCCCTGCGTCACGGTAATGACGCCGCCGTTCTGGCTGGCGGCTTTCAGCAGCTCAAGCCTCAGGTCGGCGGGCTTGCGAAGGGCTTTGGCCAAGTCCGGCACGGCACCGGGAGAGACGTGTGTCGCTGTCTTCGGGCTCGCGATATGGCCCCTGCGGAAGTTGGAGTCGCGAATCAGCGATTTCATGCGGAACAGATCGATGAGCTGGCCGACACCCAGAAGGCCCAAGGTCAGCAGCCACAGGATTCCGGTGCCGTGCTTGCCCATGTAGAAGCGATGGAGGCCACAGAATCCGAAGAAGCTCCCACACCAGAGGCCGTACCCCATGCCTTCCGTGTACACTTCCTGGTGGGCCGTCGGGGAGGGGACGTTCACATTGACGTTTACCGAGATTTCTCTCGACTCGGATCCGGTTGGGTGCTGGTCCATCGGCCTCTTCCGGCTCACGCTTCCGTGTGAGAGATGACTCGGGTCCTGTGGCGGACTGCAATCTCTTTGGATTCCCGGTTTCAGTCCACCCCTGCGCCGACCGATCGTGACGTAATGTCAGGGTCCGGGCCCCCGCGGACCCTCAGGCCGGCATCGTGGATACGTCGTAGAGCGGGATACGCGCGTCCCTCGTAACCAGGATCAGGTCTTCCGCCTGCGCCTGCGCCACCAGCATCCTGTCGAACGGGTCGCGGTGGTGCATCGGGAGGACCGCAGCTCGCTCCGCATGTCGAAACGTCAGCGGCATGTGCGCCATCTGCTTCTCCTCGACGACGGCGGCCAGGTTGGGCGGCGCGACAAGGTGGCCCTTGGCCTTCTTGATGGCGATCTCCCACCCCGAGACAGCGCTGACGAACACTTCGTTTCGGGGATCGGCGATGGCGGCGCGGGCCTGGTCGGCAAGAACATCCCAGTCGGACACCCACCAGAGGAAGGCGTGCGTATCAAGTAGGAGCCGCATTGCTACTCGTCGCCCGGGAACAGCTTCGAGTTCTCAAGCATCGCGATGATCTCGTCGTCTTCGTCGTCGAAGTTCGCGCTCATCCAGATCTGTTCTTCCAGGCCGCCCGGCTGCCGAGGCTCGAGCCGCTCCTCATACGGGGTCAGCCGCAGCCACGGGCGACCCGCTCTGCAGATCACGACATCCTCTCCCTGCCATGCCAGTCTGGCCAGACGGGACAGCTGGGACTTGGCCTCGTGCATGTTGACCCTCATAATGACCCGTTGCCTCTCTGCGCAGAAGGATTAGCTCAGCTAGACTTAGCTAATCGCTAACGATAGCCTCATCCCGGCAGGCGCGCGCCGTTTCACGAGTGTGTATAGTGTGTATTGCTCGCATCGGACTGGCCTCATTTCGTCCTAGCGCCGGCGCACGCGAATCGGGAAGCCCGGTCGTTCGGGCGTCATGTCGGCCGATGCCTCGAGCTGCTGCATCACGACCTCGATTGCCCTTTCCAGCTGCGGATCCCTTCCCGCGATCACCTCGGCCGGCCACTGTTCCACCTCGATATCGGGCGGCACGCCGACGTTCTCCACGATGAAGCCGTCCTCGGTCCAGATGGCGAGGTTCGGCGCGGTGATGGATCCGCCGTCCATCAGGATTGGGAAGCCCAGGGTGCCGACCAGGCCGCCCCATGTGCGGCGGCCGATGAGCGTACCCATCTCCAGTTTCCGGAACATCCAGGGCAGCATGTCGCCGCCGGAGCCCGCTGTCTCGTCGATTAGCATCACCTTCGGCCCCGGGATGGCCCCCTGTGGCGTGATGAGATCCGCGCCGTAGCGCATGGCCCAGTGTGACAGGTAGGGCCGGCGGAGAGTGTTGATGTAGTAGTCCGCGACCTGGCCGCCCCCATTGTGGCGTTCGTCGATGATCACGGCTTCCTTGTTCGTCTGCGGGAAGAAGTAGCGTTTGAAGTACTCGTGACCCGCTCCGGCCGTGTTGGGGACGTACACGTACGCGACCCGGCCCCCGGTGGCCTCGTCGACGCGAGCCAGGTTGCCCTCGACCCAGTCCCGGTTCCGCAATGCCCCCTCGTTCGCCACGGGAACCACGTCGACCGTACGCGATCCGGCGCCATCCGGCGAAGGGCCGACGGTGATGGAGACGATCCTGTCCGCCGTGTTCTCGAACCGGCTGTAGAGGTTTTCGGGCGCACTCAGCTCGACCCCGTCAACCGCCAGCAGATACTCGCCCGCCTCGACTTCGACTCCCGGCTCGGTCAGCGGCGAGCGCAGTCCGGGGTTCCAATTGAGGCCGCCGTACACCTTCTCCAACCGATACCGCCCCTGGTCGATGACGAAGTCCGCACCCAGGAGACCGCCCGGCACATCATCCACCTCGTGAAGAGAATCGCCACCCCCTACGCGATGATGGCCCACCGCGAGTTCCGAATGGAGCCACATCAGGAGCGTGTTGAGGTCGGCCCGGGTGGCAAGGTGGGGCAGAAACACGGCGTACTTTTCCTTGAGGGCCGGCCAATCCGCGCCGTGCATGTTCGGATCGTAGAAGTAGTCGCGGTTGATCCGCCACGCCTCGTCGTAGATCTGCCGCCACTCCGCTCGCGGATCGATCTGCACCTCCACATCCACGACCGCGAGCCGGTCCGCGCTCGATCCGATGTCCGTCCCGCCGGCATTCCCGATGAACCATCCGCCCTGGGTTGCATAGAGCACGGTCTTGCGGTCGGCCGACAGTTCGTAGAAGCGGGTGCCGCCGACGAGGGTCTTCTCCTCCCGGTCGGAGAGGGAAAAGCGGCGCAGGCTGGGAGCGGAACCGGGGCTTGCGAACCCGCTCACCGTTTCGCTCCTGATGTAGAAGAGCTGTCCCGGGTCGCCGGGCTGGAGGCTCGAGTAGCCGGCTTCCGGCAACGGGAGGGCGAGGATCCGTTGATCCAGTCCGTCGAAGTCGATGTTCACAACGACCTCGGCGGGATCGCCTCCCGCCTCGGCCCCCTCGTCGTCCCCACCGCCGGCCTCTTCGTCGCTCTCCCTGGCGAGCGGGGATGGGGTGCCCTTCTCGAGGACGACGAGATAGATCGCGTTCGTCATCTGGAAATCGTTGTTGGACTGCGCGAACCAGTGCACGACGGGACCCGCATCCGTGGACGACGTCAGGTACAGGTATTTTCCGCCGGCGTCGAAGACGGCCTCGGACACCTCGCTCAACCCGTCCGTGAGCGCTCGCGTCTCGCCGGTCTCGAGCAGGTGGGCGTACGCGGCACGGATGTTCGTCTCGTTGTTGCGGGTGTAGACCAGCCACCGTGAGTCGGGCGACCACGCGTGCGAGGGCGGAGGCAGCGGGCCATACATGACATCGGCGTCCACGCGGTGGGTCTGTCCGGCGGCGAGGTCGATCCAGTACACCGCCCGCGAGTTGTCTATGTAGCTGATTTTCGTTCCATCGGGCGACCACATCGGATCGGCATAGAACCCGGCCCCGTCCAGCGCGTAGCTCCGCGCCTCTCCCGCACCCGTCTGCGGGGCCACGTACAACCGATACTCTCCGGAGTCGTCCGAGAACCAGGCGATCGACTCGCCGTCCGGCGACCAGGCGGGACTCCGTTCGTGGGCCGAAGTCGACTGCGTCAGATTGCGGTCGTCCCCTTTGTCGCGCGGCAGCGTCACAATCTCGCCCCGGAACTCGAAGGCGGCGCGGGCGCCGGAGGGCGAGAGGCTCGCGCCCCGGACGAAATTCTCGCCGCTCGCGTAGCGGGAGCGCACCTCCACCAGATCGGTCGCGATCTCCACCGGCACCGACCCGGTCGAGCCCGACACCGGATCCAGCAAATGAAGGCGCCCGGCCTGCTCGTACGCGATCCGGCCCGCGCCAGCCGAAGCGCTCAACACCGGGAAGTCTTCATGAGACGTAAGCCGTGCGACCCTCTCCATCTCCGGGTCGTAGGAATAGATGTTGAACTCCCCGTCGCGATCCGAACGGAAGTAGACGAGGTCGCCGATCCACATGGGGTCCGTGTCGTTCGAGCGCCCCTCCGGTTGTGGCACCTGGACGACCGAATGATCGGCCACGTCGTAGATCCAGATCCGAGTGGCTGTCCCGCCCCGATAGTTCTTCCACTGGGTGAAGGCTTCGTAGAGCGGCGTGTAGGCAATCTTCGACCCGTCGGGCGAATAGGTCGCCTTGAAAGCGTGGGGAATGGGCAACTGATCGGGGCGCCCTCCGCTCGTCGAGATCGTGAACAGCTGCTGGTGACGTCCGGTGTAGGCGTTGCGTCCCGACGCGAAGAGCACTGCCGACCCGTCGGTCGTAAAGCCTTGCACGATGTCGGCGCTCGGATGCCAGGTGAGGCGCGTGGGCACGCCGCCATCCGACTGGACGAGGAAGACGTCCGTATTCCCGTCGTATTCCCCGCTGAAGGCGATCCACTCCCCGTCCGGCGAGAACCGGGGGTTGAACTCGACCCCGATGTGCGAGGTGAGCCTTCGCGGCGAACTCCCGTCGATCCCGGCGATCCACAGGTCCCCGGCGTAGGCGAACGCGATCCGGTCGGTGCTTACCGCCGGCTGGGCGAGCATCAGCGTGGCATCGCCGGTGTCCTGGGCCAGGGTCGGCCGGGCCGACGAGGCGAGGAGCACGACGGTGGTGGTGACAAGCAGAGAGCGTGCGTTCATAGGGTCCTTCGCAATCTCGGTGGGATGAGTCGGGGAGCCGCCTTCTGATTGTACGCGGGTTGCCCGGATGCCGCTGTGCTTACCGCCGGCGGTCCCAATGGTCGATCGGGCGGACATCCCGTCGATACATTTCCGGCAGGATCCAGTAGTGGTCGCCGTAACTGCGCGGAGTCGGCCACACCTCGTCCAGCGAGTTGGCGTCGAAGAGTCGGCCGTGCTTCATGACGTACTGGATGTTGGCCGTCTCGCGAATGTCTTGCAGCGGGTCGCCGTTCAGCACCACGAGGTCTGCGATCTTGCCCTGAGTGATCGTGCCAAGGTCATCCTCGACGCCGAGATAGATAGCGCCGTGGAGGCTTGCGATCTCGAGCGCGCCCATGTTGCCGACAGCCTCGGCATTCGTCCACACGTCCCAGTGTGCCCCGATTCCAGGCTGCTGCCCGTGTGTCCCGACGGATCCGTAGCCACCCGCCGCAACGACATCGGCGAGCCCCTGCGCCATGATGTCCTTCGCGTAATCGGTCACCGGACGCCAGGTGAACCTCCGGGTGTGGGGAATGAGTTCGCGCCAGGGAATCCAGTCCTGCAGCTTGCTGTCGAGCCAGACCGGGCTCTCCTGCCACCAGTATTCCTCGCCCCAGGGCCCCAGGAGGCTGACGAGCGGAGTGTAGTCGTAGACGATCCCGGCCCGCCCCAGAAAGGTGGTGAGGTCGCCGTACACGGGAGCATTGGGGATCGAGTGCGTGAAGCTGGTATGTCCGTCCATGGCCAGCGACATGATCCAATCGAGGTCGCCTCCTTCGCCCGTGACCCGGACCCCGATTTCGCGGGCGGCGTCCATGACCCATTGGCGCCGGGTCCGCGTTGGCTGCCGATACTGCTTGACGAGGAGCGAGCCCCAGGACGCCCGGCGCCTCACCTCGTGCATGGCGACCAGACGGCTCGTGATTTCGGTACTTGCCGCGTTCCGGCTGGCAAAGATTGCCTCACCGCTGCTGAATGAGCGTGGTCCGACGACCTCGCCGGCTTCGATCAGCTCCCCCGTCGGGAACGCGGACACCATGGTCGCGAACGGATCATGAGTCGTCGTGACGCCGTAGGCCAGATAGACGGCCACCTCGAAGTCGCGCGGGGGGTTCATCCCGAGGTGATACTTGTGCTGGTGAGAGTGCATATCGAACCAGCCGGGGATTATTGTCTTGCCTGAAACATCCACGACCCGGTCGACTCCCTGTGTCGTACACTCGCCGACGCAACTGATCCTTCCAGCCCTGACCACGACCGTTCCGCTCGGGAGGACCTGCCGATTGTCGAGGGTGATGATCCGTGCCCCGGTGAGCGCGATCGATCCTGGCGGAACCGCCCTCGGCACACTCAGCGCAACCGACAGGGAGTCGGTCCGCCCCGTCGCGGCGTCGTAGGCGTAGAATCGGTTGCCGCTCGTGATGTCGAGCATCGAGGCGGAGCGCCACCTCGGCTGGATTCCACCCTCCCTGGTGAGCTGTCTGCTGGCGAAGGTCCCACCCATCGGAGCAAGCGTCGGTACGGCATCGCCTGTACCGCTCTCAGGCAGTTGGGCCAGGTAGACGTTCCCACCGTGGGTGAATGCCACCCGCTGGCCATCCGGCGCGACGGCAACATCCAGCGCGTCGCGAATGATCGCGTGGATCCTGGAGTCGCTGCCGTCCAGCCGTGTCGACCTGACCTCGACCAGGGTCGGGAAGACGCGTTCCTCCCTGACGGTCATGTAGTAGACGCGATCGTCGCTGGTCACCGACGGTCGAAGCTCGGCCACCGACGGTCCGATGAGGCCGGTACCCGCGGCAATCTCTGCGATGGCGGTCTCGGGACCGCCTCCGGCCGACAGCCTGACCAACTCGTAGTAGCCGTTGCGGGAGAGGCTGCTCCCCCGGGCGGTGGACCCCGCCCCTCGGACCACCACGATCTCCTGCGCATCGTGTGTCCACGCCGGGCTGAGGTACTCCCCCGGTGCCTGCGTGAGCTGTTCGGGCGTCCCGCCCGTGGATGGAACGCGCCAGAGCGCCCCTCGATTGTCGTTGTCGACGCTTGTGAACGCTATCCAGCGGCCATCCGGGGACCATGCCGGCTGGAACTCGAACGGCAGGAATCCGGTTGTCAGGCGTCGCGGCTCGCCACCGGGAAGATTCTGCACGTAGATGCGCCCCACCGCCTGGAACGCGAGGGTTCGGCCATCCGGAGAGACCGTTGCCCAGCGGATGAAGCGAACGTCCAGGGGACCGTCGCCCAGCCTGGTCCTGGCCCAGGCCTGCTCCGAAATGGTGCGGAGCACCCGGGCGCTGAACGGGATGGTCGAGACCTCGCCCGTCACAACGTCGACTCGGCGGATCTTCCCTCCTTGATGGATCACGATGCTCTGCCCGTCCGTCATCCAGCGGTAGCGTGGGTATGACCCCATGAAAGACTCGGACTGGTCCATCTCAACGGGATCCATGAGCAGTCGTTCACTCCCGGACTCCAGGTCGCGGATCCACAGGGCGGAACGGGGTCCGAACTGGTGGCCTTTGTACTCGATGGTGCCGCCCGGCACCTTTCGTATGAACGCCACGTAGCGTCCGTCGGGACTCGGCTCGGCGCCGAACCCCCCGCCGCTGGTCAGGCGCGCCTGCGACATCGCCTCGCCAAAGGTGATCGCACGGTCAGTGCCTGTCCCGAGATCATACCGGTGGATCTGCACCCCTCCCTTGAGCACGTCCGTTTCCTGGGGCCGGCGAAGGTCATAGTAGACAAACCGGCCATCGGCGGACGTCGAGGGACGAGAGGCGCGCATCCCGGCCTCGGAGAGGATTGCCAGCCCGGCACCGCCATCCAGGCTGTACATCGCGAGTCCACTTTGAACCTGCGGATCTCCCAGGCCGGCGCCGGTTTGAGAGACTATGATGAAGCGCCCATCCGCGGTCCACGCCGGCGTACTCATGCGGACGCGCGGATCAGGCGCCACGGGTCGTGGATTCGTCCCGTCGGCGTCCATGATCCAGAGATTGTCCTGCCCGTTCCGGTCGGAGATGAAGGCGATCGTTGATCCGTCCGGCGAGTACTGCGGATGGTAGTTGAGGGCGATCCCGCTGCCCTGGGTAAGGCACTCGGCGTCGCCTCCGGTGATGGGTACCCGATAGATGTGGCTCAGAAGGTCGAAGACGACCCACCTTCCGTCGGGTGATACGTCTACGGAAGTCCCCGTTCCCTCGTCGGTTGTGAAGTCGATGGTGCGCGCGATGCCCCGAGGCTGTGTGACGTCCCAGTCCGGTTGGGTCGAGGTCGCCAGGCTGGATTGCGCGGCCAGGAAGCTCCCGGTTGCAATGATCAGGACCGGGGGAAGAAGCGCGATACTCTTCGCGAAGCCTTTCATGAAACGGACCCTCTGGTAGAAATGTTGACGGGCGTCAGGACGGGGCGGGAATGCCTTCTCGCCGGAGGACTCGCCCGGCACGGGCGCCCGTTGTGCCGCCGTCGCTCCATACGACCTTTCCGTTGACCCAGACCTGGGCAATTCCGATCGACTCGAGATGCGGCTGGTCCGTCGTGGAGCGGTCGATCACTGTGGCCGGATCGAAAAGCACCAGGTCGGCATAGTTGCCGGGTGCGATCGTGCCACGGCGCTGCAACCCCGCGTGCTGCGCCGGCAGACTGGTCATCTTGCGGACGGCATCTTCGAGCGTGAGCGTGCCCTTCTCCCGCACGTATCTGCCCAACACGCGTGGGAAGGCCCCGAAACCGCGCGGGTGGGCCCCGTTCAGCAGCCCGTCCGAGCAGATGTTCGCATGCTCCCACGCGATGAGCCTATCGATATCGCCTTCGTCCATTGCGGTGGCGACCACGCTCTCGACGGCGGCGGAAACCACGCCGTCCTCCGGGCCCTGGGGGAGCCTCTCGCTCGCCAGATCCCGCGATTCCCGGATCAGGCCCATCAGCGTCGAGGCCGGGTCTTCATCTCGAAGGACGGCGATCTCGGCAACTGTCTTGCCCGCGTACGACGGGTTGGGTCCGAAGGCACCGATCAGCAGACCTTCCGGTTTCACGATCTCCCGGAGGATCCTCTCCGCCTCCGTGCGGTTGTCGAAGTCGCGGTTGGGGAAGAGCACGGTGAGCGTCGACTGCCAGTAGGCATAGGGGTAGATGTCTGCGGAGACATCGATGCCGCTCGCCCGGGCCCGGTCGAGCACGCTCAGCAGACTGTCCGCCTGACCCCACAGCGGGACCATCGCCAGCTTCAAGTGGCTGATCCGGACAGGGAGTCCGGCCTCGCGCCCGATGGTGATGACCTCGTCGATCGCCTCCCAGAACCAGCGGTCCTCACTGCGGATGTGGGTGATGTACCGGCCTCCGAGTTCAGCCGCCACTCTGGCGAGGTTCAGTAGCTCCGACGGATCGGAGAAGATGCCGGGATCGTATTCGAGACCGCTCGATAGCCCCACCGCTCCGGCATCGAGTTCGCGCCGGAGGAGGACGATCATCGAGTCAACCTCCGTATCGGTGGCCGGACGCCTGAAGTCGTTACCCATCACAGCCGCCCGGATCGTGCCGTGGCCGGCGTAGTAGGCCACGTTGACAGCCGGCGCGGACTGCTCGAGCGAGTCCATGGCGGCGGCCAGCGGCATCGGATGGGCGCCGTCCTGGCCCGAAATGATGGTCGTAATCCCCTGACTGACCACCGGAAGCGCTTCGGGCGCCTCCGCGAGACCCACGTCATGGTGACTGTGTGTATCGATGAATCCGGGGGCGAGCACCAGGCCCCCGCCGTCCACCACGACATCGCCGGGCAGCGGCTCGACCGCCGGGCCCACCGCGACGATCGAGTCCCCGACGAACCGGATCGCGCCGCTTACCGCAGGCGCGCCGGTACCGTCGATGATTCGGACTTCGGTGATCGTGGTGGCTTCGGGAAGTCGCTCAGGCGAAGAGCAGGAGAGAAGGAGGACGCCGGGCGGCAATAGCAGCAGGGCCAGGCGGCCGATACGAGTCGGTGTCATGTGCGTCTCGGTCACAGGGCGCCCGCCAGGCGCCCTCGGCTCCCCAGATCCACCACCCGGATATCCCGCCAGCGCACCCTTATCCCGCCACCGTCGTGGATCTGTAAGGCGATCGAGCCCGTGCCGGTGCCGACGATCTCGTCCACCAGATCCACCATCCGCGTCCCGTTCAGCCATGTCGTGACGCGGTCGCCCACGGCCCGCACGCGCATGGTGTTCCAGTCGCCCATTCGGAGTGCGGCGTCGAGCGCGGGATCGGGCTGGACGAGCCATCCCCGGCCGTACGATTCGTAGATGCCGCCGGTGAAGAGGCCCGGGGGCGCGACTTCGGCCTGCCAGCCGCTCACGACGGTGCCCTCGACACTGGAGCGGAAGAACACGCCGCTGTTGCCGTCGGCCTCCTGCATGAAGTCGACGGTGAGGTCGAAGTCGCGGTAGGTGGCGTCGGTGGCGAGATAGCCGTACTGCGCGTCGGGACCGCTCTCGCAAACGAGCTCGCCGTCCTCGACATACCACAACTCGGTGCCGTGTACCTGCCAGCCGTCGAGGTCCTCGCCGTTGAAGAGCGAGACCGGCTCGAGCGGCAGAATCTTGATGTTGCGGTAGAAGACGTTGCGGCCGTGATCCTGCAGGCCGATCGGGCCCGAGGCGGCGCGGCCGTAGCGCGGATACGGCGCGAACTTGCTGGCCGCGACGAGCGCCTCCCATTCGGGTGAGCCGAGTTGGTATTCCACCGTCCTGGTGCCGTTGAGCCAGTGCTCGACGTGATTGTTGGCGATGCGGATCCGCCCGGTGTTCCACTCGCCGGGGCCGTGCAGGGTCGTCTCGCTCGCCGCGTGCAGGTCGTAGTTGTCGCCGGTGAGGTGCGTGTTCATGTCCATCGTGCCCATCTCGATGTACGCGGGGTCGTCGAGCACCTGGTATTCGGGCGCGTTGTGCCAGATCTCGGCGCCTTCCTCCTCGATCACGCGGTAGAGGACGCCGCTGTTCGCGACTTCGGAGAACATGAAGTCGAACTTGAGGTCGAAGTCCGTGAAGGATTCGGTGGTGACGATGTCGCCGCCGATCGCGACGTCGGGGTCGGTGGCGGTCGCGCCGACGATCAGTGCGCCGTCGATGACCGCCCAGCCGGTGTCGGGGAACTCCTCGCGGTTGTAGCCGCGCCAGCCGGCGGTGGTCTCGCCGTCGAAGAGAAGGCGCCAGCCTGCGGTGCGCTCGGCCTCGGTGAGGATGTTGGGGTTGGCGTCGGCAGGAGCGTCGGCGGTGCCCGCGTCCGCACCGGGAGCGGGTTGGCTGTCGGAGCCGCCGGAGCAGGCAGCGAGGAGGGCAAGCAGGAATACTCTACGCATCAGACGAGCCTCATTTCGTCAGGGTCCCAGCGCACGATCCGGTCCTCGAAGTAGCTGAGGTTGCAGGCCAGCGCCGGGGCAGCCGCCCGCAGGCCGAAGACCGCGTCCTCCCGCACCGAAGGGCCGCCGCGGATCGCCTGGAAGAAGTTGAAGAAGTGGTCGACATGGGCGCCGCGGTAGCCACGCTCGACCTCGTAGCGAACCTCGGCCGGGGGCAGCATGCGGACCCGCGCGGGGAGGCCGCCCTCGCCCGCGGCCGCCTCGGCCATCTTCTCCTGCGAGAAGGCGTCCATCGGATCCACGGCGACGTTCTTGCGAAGCACCACATCGGTCCACGTCACGTCCATCGCCCCCTCGCTCCCCACCAGGCGGAGGAAGGTGCTGCCCGAAGTCCCGTCCACGAAGTTGACGCGGAGCGACAGGTTGAAGCCCGGTTGCGTGTCGGACTCGGGGTAGTCGAACATGCCCAGCAGCACGTCGGGCACCTCGCGGCCGTCCTCCCAGTAGCGGAGCCCGCCCGTGGCCTGGACACGGCTCGGACCCCGTGAACTCACGACGAAGTGGAGGCTCGAGAAGAGGTGGACGAAGAGATCGCCCGCGACCCCGGTCCCGTAGTCGCGGTAGTTGCGCCAGCGGAAAATCCGGAGCGGGTCGTAGGGGCGGTCGGGTGCCGATCCCAGGAAGCGCTTCCAGTCGACCGTCTCCTCGGAAGCCTCCGCTGGAATGGGGTATTGCCACGCCCCGATCGGATCGTTGCGCGCCCAGAAGCCCTCTGCGTAGTTGAGCTCGCCGATCGCGCCGGACTCGTACAGTTCCTTGGCCTTCTCGTTGCCGAGAGAGCTCATCCCCTGGCTGCCCACCTGGAAGACGCTTCCCGATTCCTCCTGCGCGCGCACCAGATCTTGGCCTTCCCCGATCGTATGGACCATCGGCTTCTCGCAGTAGGCGGCCTTGCCGGCCCTGAGCGCCGCAATCGAGATCGGCTGGTGCCAGTGGTCGGGCGTGCCCACGATCACCGCGTTGACGTCGTCGCGCGCAAGCACCTCGTTGTAGTCGCGTGTGGTGAAGAGCCCGGCGCCGTAACGCTCGCGGGCGGCGTCGAGACGGCCGTCGAAGACATCGCACGCGGCCACCAGCTCCACCCCGGGGATGCGGAGCGCGGTGGACACGTCGGCCATGCCCATCCCCCCCGCACCGATCACCGCGAGTCCGATGCGGTCGGAAGGGGCGACCTGTCCGCGGGGCGTCGTGCGGGCCAGGGTGCGGCGGACGGGTGGTGCTCCCTTGCCGGGCGTCTGCGCGGCGGACCCTGCATTGCTGGCCGCGTCCTCGCCCGAAAGCAATGAGGGAATGCCGGCGGCGAGCGCTGAGCCGGCGGCTACGGACTTGACGAAGCTCCTCCGGCTACTGGCGGTGGGGCGTTCGGGGTTGGACTTTGTCTCTTCACTCATGATTCGGCGCATTTGGAGTCGATTTGCGGGCGATGTGTCCCGTGGTTGGCCTGACAACCTAAGCGCGCGCCGATCACGACAGCAAAGTAAGGGGGACAAAGTGCGGAGATCCGAGAGACCGCAGACACATTGGCGCCGATCCGTTCACGCCACACCTCGACGGACGATGACCGCCCTTCTGCCCCTGCTGGGTTTCGGGGCCGTTGGCCTCGCGTGCACCCCGCCCGCAACCGACGACCCCGTCCTCGTCGTCGTCGAAACCGACATGGGCGCCTTTGAGCTGGAGGTCGACATCGACCGGGCTCCGGCCACGGCGGCCAACTTCCTGCGCTATGTCGACGGCGGACACTACGACGGCGGCGTCTTCCACAGGACGGTGCACGAGGACAACCAGCCGGACGATTCCATCCGGATCGCGGTCATCCAGGGTGGCCGGAACCGGGATGCGACGGTCGAGGGCTTCCCCCCGATCGCACTGGAGCGCACCAGCGAGACAGGGATATTGCACACCGACGGCGCGGTTTCGATGGCGCGGGGTGGTCCCGACACGGCCACGCACAGCTTCTTCATCTGCGTCGGAGACCAGCCGTCGCTCGACTTCGGCGGGATGCGCAACCCCGACGGACAGGGTTTCGCGGCGTTCGGCAGTGTGGTGGAGGGGATGGACGTGGTGCGCGCGATCCACCGGGCGCCGTACGAAGCCCAGGCGTTGACGCCCCCGGTGGGGATCGTGAGGGTGTACCGGAAGGAGTGACGATTGCGGGCGCTCACGCGCGTGGGCAGGACCTCAGGACTTCCCGGCGTGCGGGGGCGACTTCGGACCTGAGTGGTGGTCCACAAACTCGGCCGCCCCCTTCGGCAGCAGCAGGTTGTCCGAAATTGCGGCGATTTCCTCGGCTTCGCGCCACGCCTGTTCCAGCCGCCACAGTTCGCCCTCCAGGGCGCGGCGTTCCTGCTCCTCGTGGACGGCCATTTCCAGGGCGAGTTTGGTGGGCGACGGCATCTTGTTCACGTAGCCGCCGAGGCCGTTCCGGTCATAGGATACTTGTTGCCCGGCAATGTTGCGAAGGAATCGCCGAGGGTCACCGTGAGACTCAATCTCGGAAACGGCTTCCCGTACTGTCCTCAGCTTGCCGCCCATGAAGTTGAATGCGGGAAGTACTGTAGCCAGGGCACGGTGGGCGTCCTCGCCCTCCAACCATTCCCTGTGGCCACCCACCCAGATTCCCGTGGCAGTCTGGACCCGAAAGCCGGTTTCGTCGTCTGCGGCTTGGATACGGGTGGCTGAAAAGACATCGTTGTAGCCCATCGACCTCACGCGGCCGTCAGAGCCGCGAATCTTCATACGGGTCGCCCGCGCTACGTACAGATTGTACAGGACGTGGGCAAGGTTGAAGACAAAAGAGCCGCCAGCAAGACCGATCAGCATTCCGCCAGCCACGATGCCGCCCGTCGTTGCGACACCCGCGACGCTGCCGTACATGATCATCCGCCTGCGTCGCCTCCCGAACTGATCCCCATACCGCCACGCGGCGAATTCGGGCCTCAGCGGCTTCCCGATCCGCACCAGTTCCAGACCCTCCGGGTGTCTCGCCAGCCCGATGTTCTCCGACGATGTGCGCAATCGCGTCTCGCGGAAGAGTCTCTCGCACGTCTCGACCGCCTCCCAACGCTCTTCGATAGGCGTCAGATTCCAGCGCTCGCAGCTCCGGCACACGACCCAGAGCCGTCCCTTGGCGGCGTCGAATGCCAGGCGCCGCCCGATGGGGAAGGCCTCCACCACCTCGTTGGCCTTGAGTGGTCTGGTGCAGAACATGCATCTGCTATACACGGCTTTCGGCCTTGCTCGGGTCAGGGGGTCGCAGGGAGTGTCAAGAAGTTCCTACCGTATCGATAAATCGTTGATCCAACGACTGTTACGAGTGTCATACGGATGCCTCTACGGCGACATCTGGCACCCGCTCTTGTCTCACTCGGTTCCATGTTGTATCATTTAGAATCAACCAAAATGTGATAACGGGTAGGGTACTCCATGAAACGTCCCAAGAAGCTCAGCGCATCGTTCGTGAAGACCGTGAACCGGCCCGGCCGGTACGGCGATGGCCGGGGGGGCTTCGGGCTGTCCTTGCTCGTGAAGCCGACAACTACCGGGCGGCTGTCGAAGACCTGGAGCCAGAGACTGCGGATTCACGGCAGGTCTGTCAACATCGGGCTCGGGGCCTATCCGGTCGTGACATTGGCGGAGGCTCGCGAAGTGGCGCTGGCGAACCGCCGGACGGTTGCCTGGGGGCGGGATCCCCGCTCTGGCGGTGTTCCCACGTTCGCGGAGGCCGTGGAGACGGTGATCGCGATTCACAGCCCCTCGTGGCGATCGAGGGGCAAGTACGAAGCCAATTGGCGGGGCACGCTGCGGAACCACGCGCTGCCGCGGATCGGCCACAAGCCCGTCAGCGCGATCACGACGGCCGACGTGATGGGCGTGCTGCTCGCCGACGACTTCTGGAACAGCAAGCGCGTGACGGCGCAGCGGGTGCGCCAGCGGATCGGAGCCGTGATGAAATGGGCTGTCGCACAGGGGTACCGCGAGGACAACCCGGCCGGAGACGCCATCAGCGCGGCTCTTCCCAGGAACGGCACCCGCGTCCGACACCAGCGGGCGCTGCCGCACCGGCGGGTTGGGGCGGCGCTTGACCGGATTCGCTCCTCTGGGGCGAAAACGACTACCAAGCTCGCCCTGGAGATGCTGGTGCTGACGGCGTGCCGGAGCGGCGAGGTGCGAAGGGCGAGGTGGCCGGAGGTCGACCTGAAGAGCAAGGTCTGGACGATTCCGGAGGAGCGGACGAAGTCGGGGCGCGAACACCGGGTGCCCCTGTCGTCGGGCGCCCTGAAGGTGCTTGAGCAGGCGAAGGCGCTTGGGGCTGGTACCGACTTGATCTTCCCCGGGCTACGAGGGCGGCGGCTGGGGGATGCCACGCTGTCGCTACTGCTCCGCCGCCTCGAGATCCCCTGTGTGCCCCACGGGATGCGGTCGTCGTTCCACGACTGGTGCTCGGAGACCGGGGTTGCTCGCGAGGTCGCGGAAGCGTCGCTGGCACATGTCGTGAAGAACAAGGTCGAGGCGGCCTATGCCCGCTCGGATCTGCTTGAGCGGCGGCGCGAGGTGATGGAGGCTTGGGGGATGTACATCACTGATTGAGAGAGGGCGACGGACACTGCGCGCGAAGCCGGGGTCCGCGCGGCCAATATCGGCCAGCGGGGCTGCTGACGCCACTGGCGCCTGGCGGGGGCTGCCAGCGGCGGCCGGCCGGCCTACCTCTCCACTCGGCGCAGCTCCAGCTGGATGCGCGACGCGCTGGTGTTCAGAAAACCGCGGATACGATCACTCGAATCCGTCTGCCCGGTGTAGAGCAGGGTGCCCGAGTCGCCTTCGAGAGCCAGCAAGACGTCCGGATAGTGGTGGGAGCCTGCTACGGCACCCTCACTGTTGCCGCCGTCCCCGGTCAGGCTCCAGTTCCCCGTGACCGAACCGTCCGAGTCCTGGGACAGCGTCAAGGTCAGGTTACCCTGGCCCAGGACTGCATTCGTAAACCGGCCTGCCCAATTCCCCGTCAATTCGGGCTGGTCCGGGCCGCTGGCGTCGCCGTTACAGCCGGCGAGCGCAACGATGACGGCGACGATCAGCGCCCGTCGGACAACCCGTGACATCGGTTTGTTTCAACCCGTGGGCTCAGGCTCCCGCCCCGGCGGGTAGAAGCAGTCCTCGCTACGGCTGGTGTTGACGAGCTGGGTGATCTGCCAGCCGTTCTCGCCCTTGTAGAGCTGGAAGCCCTCCTTGCCGCAGTGCGAGAAGGTGTCGCCTCGGTAGAAAGCGTACTTGGTCCACATCTGTGCGAGGCGGCCGTCGACATGCACGGTCCAGTCCCAGATGGGCTCGTCGTAGACCTCGTCTCGCGGTCGGCCGATCGACTCGATGAGCCCGTCGGCGGGCCGGAAGCTGATGCCGTCCTCGCCGGCGCGGCCCAAACGGGCTTCGGGGTGGAAGACGGCACGGGCCATCTCGCTGTCGC
Organism: Longimicrobiales bacterium; assembly: GCA_965206455.1. Classification (GTDB taxonomy): domain Bacteria; phylum Gemmatimonadota; class Gemmatimonadetes; order Longimicrobiales; family Gaopeijiaceae; genus Bin94. The sequence continues at coordinate 81,164 of CBDBJS010000002.1, forward strand.
CGGTGCGCATGGCCTCGAAGAGCTGCTCGACAGCGGCGACGACGGCGGCTTCCTCCGAATCGGATTCAGAGGTCGGCGGGCGGATGGACTCCCACGAGAGCTGGACGCTGTGGTCCTACCGGCGACGAATGAAGCGGGGGTGGTCGGTCATGGTGGGGGTCCGGCCTTGCATCACCGTCTTCAGCGGCGGCGGAAGATCCAGTGCGACAGGGTCAGGGTGAGGCTGACAAACGGCCTCTCACCCGGTCCCGGGCCCGGCTTGTCCCACCTGGAGCCCGACTCTAGGCCGGAGAGATCCACCAACAGCAGCGCAAGCGCCCCGACGCCACCGGTGACAATGGCCGTCTTCACAGCGGAGAACTCCTTCATCTCCACGGACAGCAGGTCTGCTCGTGCCACCCGGACGGTGTCGTTAATCGGCCGCGTTCGCTGCGAGGCGTAGAACCCGGGCAGAGGCACGTCGAGGCCGATGGAGTCGGCGGTTGTCATGATCACCTTTGCAACGCCCCTCGTCAGCGATCTGGGGTTGCGCTCCTCCACCCTTCGCGCCGCCTCGGAGGTGAACTCGAACCGCACCTCGGTTCCCACGGAGGGGGACGGCGCCTCGATGGGCCGATAGGTAAAGCAACCGGAGCACGAGAGCGCTAGGACGAGGAGGCGAAAATGTGGGCTACCGGCCATGCCTGGACCCCCTTGTTCGAGAGAACCGAGGTGTGCCCGCCGTCGCCCGCGCAGCCTTGGGGGGACGGCGAGGTCAGGGGACGTTCGGGTTGTTCACCCGTTCCACGTCTGGCAGGGGAAAACACCTGGCATTCCCGTAGATGCCCCCGCCGGGGTACGGTTCGCCCGGGGTCGGCTTCAGCGGCAGGTCGTAGCGGTTCAGGTCGCTCAGGTGTTGGGACTCGAGGAACAGTTCCACCCGCCGCTCGTAGACGATCTGATCCATGACCTGCGCCGCATCGGTGCTGGAGAACGGGGGCAGGGCTGCGCGCGCGTGAAGCATGTTGATGATGTCCACGGCCACTTGAAGGTTTCCGGCCTGGACTTCCGCCTCCGCGATGATGAGCTGCGCTTCCTCCCACTTCGCGATGGTCATGGGGTCGGACCGGCTGTCGAACTTGCTCTGGACCCACCACGGTGTCATTTGGTCCTGGCCCAGCCTTCCGGAGTTTGTGACCTGTGGGCGCGGGTCCGGCACACCCTCGTACGACAGGTCCCTGTAGAACTCGCCTATCGTCACGCCACTCCATCCGCCCGCCGCGTTCGTGAATGCAACCTGATTGGCCCGACGATCTGGAGACTCGTCGTACGTGGCGAGCCTGGCGAACCCCTCGGGCACCAACCGGGCATCCGCGGCGGCGGCCGCCTTGTCGCCGAGGTTGAGGTGAACGCGGGCCCGCCCGACCCGGGCCATGTTGAGGATCTCCTGGTTCCCGACCGATGTCGCGGCGTCAATTGCGCGGCCAAAACGGGCCAAGGCCCGCTCCATGATCTCGGCGGGGCCGATCTCCGGACCCAGATCGAACGCGGCGCTGCACATCCCTTCTCCAATGAGGGTGTGGGCGTACCCCGAGTAGGCAGCGGCCGTCGCAATGAGGGAAGTACGCTCCGGGACCTCGGAGTCTGTCCACTCATCTATGAGATTCAGGGCATTGTCGGCCTGCCAGCGTGCCGTGGAGAGTGGCTTGTACACGGCCGGGCTCCAGAGTTGGTCGCATGTCTGAGTGGCATAGAAGCCTTCGCTGGGACTGAACTCGCGGCGGTCAAACTCCCTCCCCCAGGGAGAGGTGCTGGCCCACATCAGCTCGTCCCCGACGAGGCCCTGGGCCGCGATGTACCGCGTGAACGCGCACTCGAAATCCGCGATCGTGCCGGTGACCATGAGGGAGGCATTCACGGGCAACTCCGCGTCCTCGGCTACGATCCGCGACGGCGAATCCGCGACGCCGATCAGGCTGTCGCATCCAGACAACGACGCGAGGACAAAGGCGAGCAGCAGCGCACGCCCGGTCGCCGGTGTGGCGGCGCCTCGAGAGCACGGTGGGTTGAATTCACGGTAGGCTGTCATCGTTCAAATCCTCCTGTCCCGGAAGCGCCCGGCGTTGACCATTCGATTCGGTGCGGCGAGGGCGTCACAAGCCGATCCTCACCATCGTGCGGAACTGTGCCAGCGGCGGGAACGTTGCGTCGTCCTCGTGCAGGTTCCGATGCGAGAGGACACCGCCCTCGGGATCGAGTCCCGAGTATCTCGTCCACGTGTAGAGATTCCGAAGAGATGCGGTGATGCTGACGCTCCTGGCGGAGAGCTGCTCGGCGAAGGCCTGCGGCAGCATGTAGGTCGCCCCGACTTCACGGAACTTCAGGTAGCTCGCGTCCTCGAGCGTGGACCAGATGTACTCGACTCCGCCCCCGAGATCGAACTCCGCCACGAGGGCCGGATCGAAGCTTAAGGGATCAGCGTTCTCTTCACATTGACGGTCGAAGACGCATCGAGCCCACTTGGCCACGTTCCACAGCTTGTGTCCCGCCTTGAAGTCCATCAGCGCGTGGAAGTTCAGATTGCTTCCCAGACTTACGGACGTCGAAAACGCACCCTGGTGTCTTGCCTCGGGCCGGCCGGCGAATACGGGCTGCGCCATGTCGCAGGGGATCCCGTTGCCCTGGCCATCGTCGCAGAGCGCACTGATCGCCCTTCCGTTGGGGTCGAGTTGCGCGCTGAGGATGTGTTTGCGGAAGAAGGAGGCCACCGGATATCCGGGCTGATGCCGGTTCTGCAAGTAGTCCACGGCGATGAAATCCAGGTCGCCACCCAGGGAGATCATCGTGTTGTCGTTCAGCGAATAGTTGAACGTCAAATCCCACCGGACCGAGGGGGTGGTGACCGGCACCACCGTGACCAGTACCTCGACCCCCTTGTTCTCGATCTCGCCGGCGTTCACCCACTGCTTCCCGCCCAGGATACCGAAGCCGGAGGAGAATCCGGTGGAAGGTGCCACGTCACGGAGGACCAGGGCGTCCCGGGTGCGCTGGTTGTAGTAGGTGAAATCGAGGACGAGGCGCTGATTCAGGAGGCTGGCCTCGAAACCGGCCTCGAGGCCCACCACTCGCTCGGGCTTGAGTTCCGGGTTTCCGAACACGTTGGGCGTGATAGCCGCCGTGCCGCCCGGTCCCGGAATCGGCGAGTACTGCCTAACGCTGGCGAACATCGCGGGTTGCTGTCCGGAGGCTCCCCAGGCGGCCCGCAGCTTGAGCACGTCCACGAAGCCGAAGTCCCAGAAGGGCTCTTCGCTCACCACCCAGCTCGCGCTCAGCTTCGGGTAGGTGACGAAGTCGAAGTCCGTTCCGAACGCGCTGTTGTCGTCCACCCGGAACGCGCCCGTCAGGAACATGCGGTTGTTCAGGCCGAGCTGCTCCTGCACGTAGAGGCCCACCGTGTTGTTCTCCACCACGTCGTCGTTGACTCCGCTGATGGTACCCGCCCCGCTCGTCGAGGTCACCGAGGGAACGGGGAAGCCCACCACTGCCTGGGTGGAGAAGGTCTCGCGGTTCCCGTAGTACTGGACCCCGAACGACGTCTGCGACTCCAGATCGGACCTGAGAGAAGCCGTCGCGGTGGCGCCGTAGTCCACCGTGACATAGGAGACCCTGCGTTCCTTGATCGTCTTGCCGCCATCGCTCCCCCACATGCCCCCGAACGGGAAGAAGCTCAGCATCTCTCCGACCACGCGCCGGTTGATGAACTCCGCCTTATCGGCGGTGAGATCGACCCCGGCGGTCAGCCGCTGGGCAAGCCAGCTCACCGGCCGGTGGTTGGCGGTCAGCGACCCGGTGAAGCGATCCACCTCGTCGTGCTGGACGCGCCAGTCGCGGTGCACCTCGGGGGGGCGCCGGGATCGCGTGCCCCGGCCCGGTTGATTCAACTCCAGGACACGGGTCGTGATTATGTCGACGTTCTCCGTGCCCCCCGGTGCCGTGCTCCTGCCAGCCGTCATCGCCATGGAGGTGGTCAGGTCCAGCGTTTGAAATGGGGTGGCCGAGAGGTTCAGCCGGGCGGCGAACAGATTCCGGACATGGCCGGAGACGACCCCCTCGCTCCGCTCGAAGTCTGCGCCGGAAAAGTATCTGAGTCCTTCGGCCACCTGCCCCTGGATGTCCATCCCGTACGCTTGGGTGTGCCCGGTACTGAACATCGGAGTGCCCCGCTCGGTCTCGGTCTGGGCCAGGGCGGCGGACAGGATCTGACCAGTCTGGGGGTCCCGTGCATAGCTTACCGGCCAGCGGCCTTCCGGGTCGCCGAACCAATTCGCGCCCTGGGAAACCCGTAGATTCACGCGGGTGCCAGCACCAACGGTACCTTTTTTGGTAATGATATGGATCACTCCGTTGGCGGCTTCCGTGCCGTAGAGGGTCTGGGCCGAGGGGCCCTTGATGACCTCGATGCTCTCGATGTGCTCGGGGTTGATGTCGTTCAGCCGCCCCATGACGTCGCTGCGGGGGCCTCGATCGTCGTTGCCGAACAGCGCCCCGGACGTGCCCGTCCACGGGCTGCTCTCGACACGGACTCCGTCCACGTAGACGAGCGGGTCGGTCTGCAGGGCCATGCTTCCCCGGCCACGGATCTGGATCTTGGAGCCCGCTCCCGGGATCCCGGGACCGGCGGTGACGACGACACCGGGCACCCGGGCGTTCAGGACTTCGTAGACGTTGGAGACGCCTCCGCGTCCCACCACCTCTTCCGCGGACACGACGCCCACCGAATTGGCGAGAGCACGGCGTTGGGTGCCTCCGGGAGTACCCGTCACCACGATCTCGTCCATCTCGAGCGCCATCTGCGTCAGCTCGAAGTCTAGCAGGACCGTCTCGCCGGCCGCGACCGTGACCTCCTGCGTGGCGGCTTGGTTGCCGATCCGCTCGGCACGGATCGTGTGGGTGCCCGCGGGCACCTGTAGCAGGATGTACCGCCCGTCGTCCCGGGCCATCGTGCCAATACCGAGCGCGGGAATGTGAATATTCGTACCCCCCACCGGCTGACCTGTCGCGGCGGCGGTGACCCGCCCCGTGACCGTAGCGGTCTGGGCACCGATCAGATCGGGGTTGGCCCCCGCGATGAGCACGACGCCGAGTAGAGCATGAAGAGCGCGCATGTGGCCTCCTTTGGGCCTGGCACCGGCGGGCTCTCCCCCGTCGCCCGCTCCTACCGGGCATCCATATATGTATATACATACAGTCGATTGCGAAAAAAGTCCACCTTGGGGGTCACCTGGTCCGGCGTCAGGTCGTAAGTCCGGCGGCACATCCGTGGTCGCCGGCGCGCTCGACGGCTTTCGGTCGCGTTCAGACCGGCATTCTGGCGCAAATCGGAGCAGCGCGGCTCGATACGGGCTGAACCCGCAGCAGGTCGGTCAGATGATAGATGTGCTGGCGTTGGGTGCGGATCCGGTAATGGACATCGGTGACGTCGTGCTGGGGTCGGTGATCCCCAAGGACAGGCGCGGCCCCGACCGGTGGCGTCTCGACCGCGGACACCTCCCTCACCCATTCCTCGAACCGCCGCTGCACCATTCCCGGATCGCGCCCGGCGGCGGCCAGGGTGCAGTTCGTCAACCGTACGCTGTATCGCTCCAGCGTCCGTCGGCGTACCCCCGCCCACCGGGCGATGGTGTCCCACTTGGCGTAGGGACGCTGGCGCACCGCCCACAGGAGAGTCGCGCAGCTCAGGAACTCCTTGGGTCCGCACTGGAGCGGCACTTCCGTCCTCCAGTAGCGGCGAAACGCGTCGGGGGAACCTTGGCGTGCTGCGCCAGGCCCCCGACCGAGCTCGGCGGCGGCTCGGAGTCCGGGTCGATGGCAGTCCTGCACGTGCGCTTGATCGCCTTGACCAGACTCCAGTGAAACGAGTGGTCGCGGAGCAGACGATGGCCGAGTAGCCGGAGGGGATCCCGGTACCAAGGCTCGATCCGACCCACGAGATCGACCAGGCGATCGGCGGCCTCTTCCGCCCATACGACGTGACAACGGTTGGACTCGATCTGGCGAACTCGCTGCAGACTCTCCAGGGACAAAGGCGTGACGAGCACGCACGATGGCCCCCCGATGCTCTGGTCAAAGGACTGCCCGAAGCCACGTGACATCCGTGTCCGAAAACTCGCCCAACCCCGCTATCGCCACGCTCGCAACGCCGAACAATTCGTGGAATGTCTTGCGGCACTCCGTTACCTGAAGTTCGGCCCCTGCGAGCAACCCTTCGATCCGGGTCCGCATGTCGCGAGTCTCATAGTAGAACGCGATCATGTCCCATGTATAGGGTATTTGCTACGGCGACGCAAGTACCTGTTTCTCGCCACGTCTGCCGTTGGCCCTTTAGTGACGTTAGCGTATCCGATGTTGACGCTCCGGGCAAGTGAGGCGGCGGGGGCGGCAAGCCGGGGCGTGCGGGCGTCTCGGTGCTGACGAGGGGTTTCAGCACGGGCTTGTCTATTAACGTCAGTCCCCGGGCTGGAGGGAGGACCCGGCCCATCGTCCTGAATGGATACATGAGCATCATGGCTCGCATGACAAGCACAGGAGAAGGGAAGATGACCCACGATACCATCGGGATCGACATCTCGAAAGCCCACCTCGACGCCCACGTCGCGCCCGAGGGCAGGACGGCCCGGTTCTCGAACGATGCGGCCGGGTTCCGCAAGCTGATCGCCTGGATCGGCCCGGAGACCGCGCGCGTCGCCTACGAACCCAGCGGGCCCTTCCACCGCGACTTCGAGGACGCCCTGCTGAAGGCCGGACTTCCGCTGTACGCGATCAATCCCTACCAGGTCCGGTGCTTCGCGCGCTCGCGGGGACACCGCGCCAAGACCGACGCCGTCGATGCCCGGACGCTGGCGACCATGGCGGACGCGATCGGCGACCTGGCGCCGGTGACCCGCGAGTCCGGTTCCTGGAAGGGACGCAGCTTCATTCAGGGTGGCAGGCACCACGTGCGCCGATTGCTCTACATGCCCGCGTTGGTCGCGATCCGGTACAATCCCGACCTCAAGCGGACGTACGAGGCTCTCGTGGCCAACGGGAAACCGCCGAAGGTCGCCCTTACAGCGGTGATGCGGAAACTCCTGGTCCTCGCCAACGCGCTCATCCAGCAGGACCGCATCTGGAACCGCGTACGCGCCCGGACACCATGCATGGAGCGCCATGCCCCCAACCGGCGACCAAGGCCGAACAGATCCATCCGCGAGCTCTCGCCTGACTCAGCGACCGCATCCCGCGTTCACCGGTACCGTCTGTCCGCCGCGTCCCCCCGGCCCCGCTCCTCACGGTACCCTCTTGACATGGATACTCCCGTCCACGGCCGCAAGCTCCGGATCGGCATCGCCGCTCCGGTGACCGTGGTGCAACCGCAAGGCAGCCAGCGACATACGAAAGCGCTGGCGCGCACCTGGGATTGGCGCTTCCGTGCACATGCACCCCGATGTCTCATGTGCACGCGCGAATTGGCATCGGTCCCCCCGATCCGCGCTCAAGATCCGCCTCCAGGAAGTCGATTGGCACGCCCTGTCGTGAAGCCGCCGATCGGAGTTCCGGGGCGCGCGGATCCACGATCCATATGAGGCACCCGGCAGGGAGGCTGTCGAGTGCCGCCTTGTCTTTCGCCTTCTACTGCCCACCGGTATGAATGACGCCCTGGCGGCGCGACTGTTCGGGCCGCGCTAAGGGTCGGTGGTTGGGCGGCCAAACCCGCGGAATCAAATGGCGAAATCAGGAGAGAGTCAGAAGGCCCTGCGAGACCTCAACGGCTGATCGGCATCCAGTCGCAGCCATCCGTATGCACCTCGATTCGCCGCAAGACCGACACGGCGTCTCCTCCGCGCAACACCTGTTCCAGAACCAGAAGCAAGTCGCCCTCGAATCCGATGGCCGCACGCGTACCCGCTCCAATGGGATCGCCGCGTCCACGCAAGCCGACTCCCGGGACTCGTCGATCACGCTCACCCAGAGCCCCACCGTGCTGACAGGCCCTGTTTCGGTACCGTGGTTCGAAGTGGACCACGACGAATGCGCCGTCCGGCCGCCGGTGGACTCCGCGGGTGACGGAGAAGAGGCCGAACACTTCGGGGTATGGGCGTCCGCTCTCGAGAACCTCGTCGATCGCGGCTTCAGGGTCCGCCGTGCCTCCCCTGCGGCGAGCCGCGGGGACCTCGAAGCGGTCCAGCTCCCGGCCTGTGGTGTCCGCGACGATCAGATACGGAAGCGGCTCGAGCCCGACCAGCGCAACGTGTCGGCCCACATCGCGAACGGCATCTCGTGGAAGATCCCGCCGGCTGGACCATTCGCCGAATACTCGTCGGGGAGCCCAAGGACGGGACGGGCCTCGGAGTCGCCGACCGTCAAGCGGCGGATCGCGCTCCGGGTAGCGTAGAGCGCACCGCTCAGCCACAGTCCCTCCGAGCCGGGTACCACGGACTCGGCCGGCGTGTTGAGCGGATGTCTCTCCACGAACTGTCCGTCGCTGCGCCGGAAGAGATGGATGGCAGACGGAGTGAAAGACACGACCATGACGTGCTCGTCTCCCCAGGGCAGAGTAACGTTGGTGTCCATCCATTCGCCCGGGCCTTCGCCCGGGCCTTCGCCCGCGCGGCCGTAGCGCCGCATCAGGCGCCCGTTCCCCGAATACTGGAACACACCCGGCGGTCCAGCGTCGGCCACCAGGTACCCGCCCGATCCATCGGGCACGACGGGGGTGGGCAGGACAAGGTAGTCGTCGCCCGATTCCTGCAGCACGATTCGAGCCGCGTACCTTGATCGAGGGTTGAGCGGACAGATGTGAGGTGGCGGCGGCGAGGGACGCGGCCGCGTCCAATGCAAGACGGGTAATCGCGCCTGCCACGCGCCCCCGACAAGGAGGGTGGCGGGCTGCCCGCGAACTGCCTCCGGCTGGGAAGCGAGATCGGCGATCTTCATGTCGGCTCCTCGTTGGTGCGCCGCCGCACGGCCAGCTGTCGGGCCCGTCGGGCAGGCTCTTTGCCGGTCTCTTCCACCACGTCGACCGGCCCAGGGCGGATGTCGTCGGAGGATTCGAACGCCCCCCCGTCCTCTCGTTCCGCCGCAGCGGCCGCCGCCGCCCCCGGCAGCGTGAACGGATCCGCCCGCTCACGTCCACCACATGCTCCATATCCGTCAGAGCCAGCACCGTGATCGCGCTCAGGAGCAGGGCCGAGGCTGACTTGAGGGACCCGGTCTGGCCCAACATCATTGCGGGGCGGACAAAGTCGGGGGGACAGGGCCACTTCGGCGGAGGTTAGGCGAAATAGATAGTGATAAACTGAGTGATAACAACCCACTCAATAATCCCAAATATCCATGTGTGACAACAACTTATACTCGACCGTCCAACCGAACATGCAGGATTTGTACACGATTGGGACCTTCACGGGTGAAGTAGTGGCACCATTCTAGCCCCCGTGCGATCATTCGACCAACCACGGTCCCGCAGGACTGAAACCGCCTCCCACCATGCCGAGGAATCCCCCGATGCCCCACCCCCACCCCCCACCCCACCCCCCCCGCCCCCTCCTCGCCCTGCCCGCGCTTCTCGCGGCGACCGCCGCATGCGGCTCGGCCGAGACCCCACCCCAGGTCACGGCTTCCGAGCCACCCCCCGTCGAGGCCGGCCTCCCGGCGGCGGCGGGCGAGTACGACCTTGCCCTCGACGTGCGGCACTACGACATCGAACTCGCGCTCGGCGCTCCCGAGATCGAGGGACGGGTCACGATCACCGTGCGCTCGGGCGGTGCCGCACAGCTCCCCCTCGACTTCACCGGCCTGGGCATCCGCGCGGTACGGATCGGCGACGAGCCCGCCACCTTCGACTACGCGGCCGGCAAGCTCACCGTCTCGCTCCCGGAAGACCCCGGCACCGACGACCTGCGCGTCACAATCGAGTACCACGGCACGCCCGACGACGGCCTCATCATCCGCGACAACGTGCATGGCGATCCGGTGGCCTTCGTCGACAACTGGCCGAACCGCACACGCTTCTGGCTGCCCTCCGTCGACCACCCGGCCGACAAGGCGACGGCCTCTTTTGCCGTGCACGCTCCCTCCGAGTGGCAGGTGATCGCCAACGGCGCCCCGGTCGGCGACCCGGCACCCGCCGCGCCCGATGCCCTCGGCGGCAGCGACGGCAAGACGACGTGGCGCTGGGCCACGGACGTCGCTCATCCCACCTACACCCTGGTCGTCGGCGCGGCCGAATTCGCCATCGAGTCGCTGGGCCGCGCGGCCTGCGGCAACGCCCCGGCGAGCCCCGACCCCGACGGCTGCGTGGACGTGTCCTTCTGGGCCTACCCCCAGGACGCCGCCTTTGCCCGCGAGGTCTTCGCGCGTGCGCCCGAGATGATCGACTTCTTCACCGAGACCGTGGGACCGTACCCGTTCGAGAAGCTCGCGAACGTCCAGTCCGCGACCCAGTTCGGCGGCATGGAGAACTCGTCGGCCATCTTCTACTCGGAGGGGGCGATCGCGTCCGGCCGGCTCGGGGAGGGCACGGTGTCCCACGAAATCGCCCACCAGTGGTTCGGCGACTCCGCCACCGAGTCCGACTGGACCCACCTGTGGCTGTCCGAGGGGTTCGCGACGTACTTCGGCGCCCTCTTCTTTGAAGCCGCGGACGGAGTGGAAGACTTCCGCGGGCGGATGGAAGGGAGCCGCCAGGGGATTGTCAGGTCGAATGTGTCTGGCCGGCCCATCGTCGATCCCGCCGGTCCCGGAACGCTCTTCGAGCTCCTCAACAGCAATAATTACGCCAAGGGCGGCTGGGTTCTGCACATGCTCAGGGGGGTCCTGGGAGACGACACCTTCTTCCGTGGAATCCGCGCGTACTACGCCGAATACGCCTACGGCAACGCACTCACCGCCGACCTGAGACGCGTCTTCGAAGAGGTCTCCGGCCAGTCGCTGGAGTGGTTCTTCGACCAATGGGTCCACCAGCCCGGCTATCCGGTGCTGGAGTCCGCCTGGGAGATGTCCGAGGATGGGAGCGAGGTGGTCCTCACGGTCCGACAGACGCAATCCGCTGAATGGCCGAGCTTTCGACTGCCCATGGAGGTCGAAATGCGCCTCGGTGAGTCCGGGGACATCCGGTCCCGCGCGTCGATCGAGCTGACATCGCGGGAGCAGACCTTCCGGCTCGCCGTTTCCGGCCGTCCCGAATCAGTCACGCTGGACCCGGACGGCTGGGTGCTGAAGGGGGGCTGAGCCGCTTGCCGCGGGCCGCTACCGCAACTCGGCCGGGAGCCTCCTCACCACGATGGTCGGCACCTCGAGTTCGTCGCGCTCCACGTAGGCAACGAGACCGTCGGGTCCGAAGGCGGCCGGCATCTCGCCCGGTGGCAGCGTGCCCGCGTACTCCCCCTCCGCGTCGAATACGTCGATCGGGCCGGAGTCGTCCCAGGGATCTTCGCCCCGCCGTTGGATCCAGAGCGCGCCTTCCCAGGTCGCCTTCATGCCGCGTACGACGGGGACCTCCTCGAAGAAGTCCCGCTTTTCGAGCGCGTCCCGCACGGCATCCATCATGCCGGGCATCGCGGCCATCATTTCTGCCTCGGGCCCGCTCGCATTCGCGACCTCCTCGTCCATTTCTCGGAGACTCTCCTCGACCGTGGCGGAGCGGATGCTCCGCGTGACGGCCTCGGGGTGCAGTTCGCGCCGCAGTACCGTCATTACAGCTCCGGCCTCGCCGGTCAGCTTGATCGAGTATGCCGACGAGTCGGAATAGGCGAGGGTCCCGTCGGGAAGCACGTCCCAGATGAGCCCCGGCTCGAAGAACCTTTCCTCGCCCACCATCATCTCGGCCATACTGGTGACCATACTGGAAACGTCTTGAAAATCGTCCGCGCTCATCTCGGCCCCGTCGTCCTCGCTGGGCGGGCGCCAACCCTGCAAGATCGGCTCCGCCGTGACGACATCCCCGCCGAGGTCGACGCGCTCCAGCCCTCGGTCGTCGATTCCGGGCTCTTCGTCCGCACCGGTCGCCTCTGCAATCAGTCCTGACATTTGGGACATCATCCCCGGTGCTCCCTGCGCGATTAGCGCGGCACCGTCCGGATCGGGCCTGATCGCGCTCCGCATGGAGGAGAATCCGGCCATCGGGCCCTGTGCGGAACTCATCTTCACGAACCGCTCCAGCTCTCCATCCGGATCGAAGAGCTGGTAGGCGTTGTGTCCCATATCCGCAACAGCGAAGCGTCCATCGCGCCAAACCACCTGGGCGATCGGGATGTTGAACTCGCCAGGCCCTCCTCCCTGACTCCCCACGGTCCTGACCAACTCGCCGTTCGGGTCGATGATTGCGACCTGGAACAACTGGGGATCCAGGACGTACAGATTGCCCGATCCGTCGAACGCCAGGCCGGTGGGAGTGCTGAACTGAGCCCAGTCGGGCGCGGTGGTGCCGCCGGCCCGGTAGACCTCCGCGAACTCCGGGGACAGCGGCCGATCCTGCGCGACGGCAGTGGGCGCGGCCACGGTCGACGCCGCGAGCAGCACGGTCGCGAGGGACAGCATTCGGATGGTTGAATCGTTCACGTCAGGTCCTCCACAGGAAGAATGGCCCGACAGCGCTCGCCTGTCGGTATTGGATATGATACGTGCAACATGGTGTACCGCCTTCAGCAAGTCGTCATCGACGTATGTCAGCTCGCGGAATAGACCCCCGCGGATGCATCCACGGGCTGTTGAGCGATACCCCCCGCTTTCGCCAGTGGGAACAAATGGCGTATTATTCGGATTACCCCGTTGAGCCGGATGGCCGCCAGGCAACGAGTCGCCCGGGGTGCGTCTGACCCAACCTGTGAGGAGCACCACGTTGTCGTCCGCAGCACATCTCGCTTTCGAGCGCGACATTGTCGAAATAGAAGACCAGATCTCCCGGCTGCGGGAGATGGCGGCGAAGCGCGGCCTTGACGTTGCTGACGAGCTGCGGGTACTGACCGCCAAGCTCGATGTCCTCCGCGACGAGACCTACCGCAATCTGACGCCGATGGAGCAGGTCCAGGTGGCCCGCCACCCCCGCCGCCCGTACACCCTGGACTACATCGACGGCATCTTCACCGACTGGTTCGAACTCAAGGGAGACCGGTGCTTCCGCAACGACGAGGCCATCGTCGGCGGATGGGCCCGGCTCGGCGACAGGTCCGTCATGGTGATCGGGCACCAGAAGGGCCGGGACATGAAGGAGAACCTGCGCCGCAACTTCGGGATGCCGCATCCGGAGGGGTATCGCAAGGCGCTTCGGCTGATGAAAATGGCCGCCAAGTTCGGAAGGCCGGTGGTCACGCTCATCGACACCCCGGGCGCCTACCCCGGTTTCGGAGCCGAAGAACGGGGCCAGGCGGAGGCGATCGCCACCAACCTCCGCGAGATGGCCCGCCTTCGCGTCCCGACCATCTCCGTCGTGATCGGGGAAGGGGGGTCCGGGGGTGCACTGGCCCTGGGGGTCACCGACCGAATCCTCCTCCTGGAGCACTCGATCTACTCGGTGATTTCTCCGGAAGGGTGCGCCGCCATCCTCTGGCGTTCCGCCGACGAGCGGGAGAAGGCGGCCAAGTCGCTGCGACTCACTTCGACCGACCTCCTGGCCCTCGGCGTCGCCGACGAGGTCGTCCCCGAACCCGCCGGAGGTGCCCATGCGGACCCGGACTCGACCATGGCGACTCTGGCGGAGGCCCTGACCCGTAACCTGCGCGAGCTTGCGGCCAAGGAGCCCGACCGCCTCGTGACGGAACGATGGGCGAAGTACGAGGCGCTCGGAACCTGGACCGAGCAGGAGGGCGAGTAGCATGGGCGGTTTCGCGGAGGTGAGCTTCAAGGGGACGCGCCGGGCGTACTACACATTCGACACACTCGATCTCGTGCCGGGCGACCGTGTCATCGTGCAGGCCGACCGGGGAGAAGACCTCGGGCGGGTCACCGCCCTGGGCAGCATCGCCGAGCGCAAATGTTCGTCGTCGGGAGGGTGCTCGACCCCCGCGCCCACGCTGCGGGTGGTCCGACGCGCCGTCGAGGACGAGATCCGGCGTTCCGAGCACAAGCAGGACGACGAGGCGCGGGTGCGCAGGGAGACCCGGAAGCATGTGGCGCGTCATCGCCTGAAGATGAAGGTTACCGAGACCGAATGGCAGTTCGATCGCAAGAAGCTGATCATCTACTTCACCGCCGATAAGCGGGTGGACTTCCGCGCGCTCGTGCGCGACTTGGCGCGGGCATTCCGTACCCGCATCGAGCTCAAGCAGATCGGGGTGCGGGACGAGGCCGCGCTGCTGGGGGGCGTGGGGCGGTGCGGGCGGGAGCTGTGCTGCTCCACCTGGCTGCCCGAGCTCAAGCCCGTCAGCCTCCAGCTCGCCAAGGACCAGAGACTGTCGCTCAATCCGGCGCAGATTTCGGGGTGTTGCGGCCGCCTCATGTGCTGTCTCATGTACGAGCACGACAGCTACGTGGAGGAGCGCCGGAAGTACCCCCGCGAGGGGAAGACGATTATTACCGCGCTCGGAGAGGAGACGGTCGTCAGCATCAACATCTTCACGAAGATGATCACCCTGCGGCGCGACGAAGGCGGCCAGCGGGTGGTCGGCAAGGAAGATCTGAAACGGGAGCTCGCGACCCTTTCGAGGAGCTGACTTCGTGCACGCAGCCATACGTCCCCCCGAACCACCACCTCCTCCCCGGCATCCTCCTCCCCCCCGGCCTCCGCTGCCCCCGTCGGGTCCGCCGCGGCCCGTTCCGGCGAGTGGGCTCGTCCGGGGTTGTGGCGCGTTCGCCGTGTACCTGGCGGTTGCCGGCTGCGCCGAATCCCCTCCCGCGCCGGATGTCGGGGACTCGGCCGAACTCGCCGCGATCGCCGAGGACGTGTGGCAGCGCCGGCTGGACGTCGATCTGCGCGCCCGGGCCCGGGAAGGCCTGCGCCTGGAGCGGCTCCCCGTCCCGACACTCGATCGCGCGGAGGCCGACGCCGAATTCAGCCTCGGCGTGTACGAGCGGCTCGAGGCCATCGACAGCGACGCGCTCGGGGTGCAGGACCGGCTCACCTGGGAGGTCCTTCAGCGGCGGGCATCGCTCAACATCGAGGGGCTCGATCACTACTGGGTCATCACCAACGTGCTCACCCCCTATTCGTCCCCGATCGGGAACTTCCGGGCGCTCTTCGCGATGGTGCCGGTGGCCGATGCGCAGGGCCGTGAGGACTACCTGACGCTGCTTTCGCAGGTGCCGGCAGCGGTGGGCTTCGTCAACGCGCACGCGCGGGGCCAGATGGAACGGGGCGTCGTCGTGCCGGAACCCAACATGGACGCCGTGGTCGGGATCGTTCGTGCGAGTACCGCCCCGTTTGACGACGGCCCCTTCGCGGTGGCGTTGGTGCGCCTCGGGGCGGAGAGCGACGACCTGAACGCGGGGGGAGACGCGGCCGCATTCCTCGCCGAGGCCGCCCGAATCGCCGAGGCGGAGATCAACCCCGCGCTGCAGCGCCTCGGCGACTTCCTGGACGGCGAGTACCGGCAGGCCGCGCCCGCCGAGGTGGGGCTGTCCCGGCAACCCGGTGGAGAGGCGGCGTACCGCTACCTGGTGCGGTCCCATACGACCATGGACATCACGCCCGAGGAGATCCATCAGATCGGGCTGCAGAACGTCGCGGAGCTGGAAGAGCAGATGCTGGCGGTTCAGGCCCGTATCGGCTTCGAAGGCTCGATCGACGACTTCAGACGCCACATCCCCACCAATCCGGAGTATTTTCCCGAGTCGGTGGAAGAGGTGAAGATGCGGCTCGAAACCCCGTCGTGGGAGTTTTTCGCGCGCGCGGACGAACTGTTCCTGACGAAGCCCGAGGCCCCCTTCGGTGCCCGCCGCCTGGACCCGGCGCTCGAAGGTTCCCAGACCTTCGGCTACTACAATCCGCCGACTCCGGCCGACCCGGTCGGCTACTACAACTTCAACGGCTCCGACCTGGATCAGCGCAGCTGGCTGACCTACAAGGGGATCTCCTTCCACGAGCTCTTCCCGGGGCACCACTTCCACATCACCCGGCAGTACGCCAACACCGACCTGCCGGCCGTGCGCCGCAACGGGCTGCACACCGCGTACACGGAAGGGTGGGGGATGTACTCGACCTTCCTGGGCATCGATTCGGGCTTTCTGGCGGACGATCCCCTGGGCGAGTACGGCGCGTACATGATGGAGATCTTCGTTGCCACCCGGCTCGTTGTGGATACGGGGATGAACCTGCTGGGATGGACGCTCGAAGAGGGCCGCCAGTACATGCGCGACCACATCTTCGACTCCGAGACCCAGATCGCGACCGAATCGCTGCGCTATTCGACCGACATGTGGGGCCAGGCGCTGGGGTACCAGATGGGGAAACGGGCCATTCTCGACCTGCGGCGCAAGGCGGAAGAGGCCCTCGGGGACGACTTCGATCTCCGCCGCTTTCACGAGGCCGTGCTCGCCCCCGGTTCACTGCCGATCGAGGTGCTGCAGAGCCACATCGACCGTTTCATCGAAGAGGAGCGCGGAGGGTAGCCATGTTGCCTTCAGTCCATGTCCTGCGGGCCGGGTGCGTCGCGATCGCGCTTTCCGTTCCGTTCTTCGTCCCCCCGGCCCCCCTCGCCGCCCAGTCCGGCGCCGACCTCGCGCAGGAGTACCGACGGAGCCACGAGGCCGAGATCGTCCGCGACTTCGCCGAGCTGCTGACACACCCGAACCGCGCCCGCGACACCGAGGACATCACCCGGGCCGCGCTCTACATTCGTGACCGCCTGCGCGAAGCGGGCGCCGAATCGGAGCTGCTCACCCTCGATGGCGTGGCGCCCCTCGTCTACGGCGAGCTGAACACGCCCGGCGCAACCCGCACGCTCGGCATCTACGTCCACTACGACGGGCAGCCCGTGGATCCGGGCAACTGGACGCATCCACCGTTCGAGCCCACCCTCTACTCGGCCTCGATGGAGGCGGGCGGCGAACCCATGCCAATGCCCGAGCCCGGCCAGGCCGTGGACCCGGACTGGCGCATCTACGCGCGTTCCGCCGGCGACGACAAGGCGCCCATCGCGGCGGTCCTTACAGTGCTGAACGCGTTTCGCGAGGGCGGTGTGATCCCCACCTCGAACCTGGTGTTCTTCTTCGACGGTGAAGAGGAGGCGGGCTCGCGCAACCTGGGCCGCTACATGGAAATGCGGGCCGAGAAGCTCGACGAGATCGACATCTGGCTCTTCTTCGACGGGCCCGCGCACCAGAGCGGGAGGCCGCAGCTGACGTTCGGTGTGCGCGGCTCGATGGGGATGGAGGTGACGGTGTACGGGGCCACCCGCAACCTGCACTCCGGCCACTACGGGAACTGGACGCCCGACACCGGCAGCATCCTCGCGCACCTCCTGGCCTCGATGAAGGACGAAGACGGGAGCGTGCTGGTCGACGGCTGGTACGACACCGCCGACCCCATCGGCGACGAAGAGCGCGCGGCCCTGGAATCGATCCCGGACGTCGACCCCCAGCTGCGCCGCGAACTCGGGCTGGCGTGGACCGAGGGCGAGCCGGAGACGATCGCGGAGAGACTGCTCCTCCCCGCGCTCAACATCCGCGGCATCACCAGTGGCAACACCGGGGCGCTGGCCCGCAACGTCATCCCGAACACGGCGGTGGCTGCGCTGGGCATCCGCCTGGTAAAGGGGAACGAACCCGCTCACCTGCGACAGCTCGTCGTGGACCACATCGAGCAGCAAGGCTTCCACGTCGTGTCGGAAGACCCCGACATGGAGACGCGGCTCAGGTACCCGCGCATTGCAAAGGTCACGGGCGGGGGTGGGTCGCCGGCGGCCCGTACGGGCATGGCCAACAGCTACGTGCAGCAGGTGATCGGGGCGGCTTCGCGGGCCGCCGACCGCGCCTTCGGGCCCGGTTCCCTGGTGCTGGCCCCGGGGATGGGCGGCACGTTGCCGCTCCACCTCTTCACCGACGTCGCGGGGAAGCCCGCGATCGTGGTTCCGGTCGCCAATCACGACAACAACCAGCACGCCCCCGACGAGAACCTTCGCATCGGCAACCTCTGGTACGCGATCGACTTGTACGCCGCGCTGCTGACGATGCCGGGCAGCGTGTCGTGACCCGCCTGGGCGTGTCCGGCGCCGTGGGAGACAGCGGCGGCGCCGGATCCTCTACAGCCTCCGACAACCATGTGCACGTCGAGTTCGAGGGGGTCAGCAAGAGCTACGACGGGCGCACGCTGGTGGTCGAGGATCTCGACCTCAGCGTCCGCAAAGGCGAATTCGTCACCCTTCTGGGTCCGTCGGGGTCGGGCAAGACCACGATCCTGATGATGTTGGCGGGTTTCCAGACGCCCACATCCGGAATCATCCGCATCGATGGCCGTTCGGTGCAGGACCTGCCGCCGCGCAGGCGCGGGATCGGGATGGTTTTTCAGAACTATGCCCTCTTCCCCCACATGACCGTCGGCCAGAACCTCGCGTTTCCCCTGGAGGTGCGGGGCATCGCGCCCGAGAAGCGGGAAGAGCGTGTCGAGCGGGCCCTGGCGCTTGTTCGGCTGGAAGGCCTGGCGGACCGGTGGCCGGGGCAGCTGTCCGGTGGGCAGCAGCAGAGGGTGGCGATTGCGCGTGCCCTGGTCTTCGAGCCGAGCCTGGTCCTGATGGACGAGCCTCTGGGCGCGCTGGACCGGAGCTTGCGCGAGGAGATGCAGTACGAGATCCGCCGCATCCACCGGCAGCTGGGGGTTACGGTGGTGTATGTCACACATGATCAGCAGGAGGCGATGGTCATGTCGGATCGCATCGCCGTGCTGAAAGAGGGCGTCATCGAGCAGATGGCGGCCCCCGAGACGCTGTACGAAGAGCCCGAGCGCGCATTCGTCGCGCGGTTTATCGGCGAGAACAACCGCCTCCACGGGCGGGTCATCACGGTGAACGGGGGACTGTGTGACGTGGAGACGGGCCGGGAGCGGATCCGCGCGCTGCAGATCGCCGACTGCGAGCCGGGTGACCAGGTCACGCTGTCGATCCGCCCGGAACGGGTGGCGGTGAACCCCGAACCCGGGCTGTACGGCAACCAGATCGGCGGCACCGTCCGGGATCTGGCGTTTCTGGGCGATCACCTGCGCGTACGCATGGACGCGTGCGAGCGGCACGACTTCATCGCCAAGATCCCCAACATCGTGGGGCATGGCGGCATACTGGTCGGTGACACCGTGCGCATCGGCTGGACGGTTACCGACTGTCGTGTTCTCGACTACGAAGGGAAAGACGATTGAACAGATCGATCGCTGGCCGCCCGTGGCGGACCCTGGTTTCTCGCCGCGGGTGCATTGCCGCTCGAATGCCGGGAGGATTTCTTCCACGGGCTGCCAGGCACGCACTCGGCGCTCTTGCCCTTCTGGCCATTGCCGTGCCCACTCCCTGGGACAAGGCCGCCGGCCAGGCGGTCACAACCGTTTCCTGGGGCGGGTCCTACGCGAGGGCCGTGAACGAGGGCGTCAACATTCCGTTCACCGCGGCGACAGGGATTCGGGTAAACGTGGAGGACTACAACGGTGGCCTGGCCCAGATCCGTGCTCAGGTGGATGTCGGCAATGTCCATTGGGACGTGGTGGACCTCGAGATCGCCGACGCAGTGAGAGGGTGCGACGAGGGGCTCCTGGAGCCGATCGACATCAACACGCTGCCCGCGGGACCCGACGGGACACCCGCGGCAGATGATTTCGTGCTCGAGAGCCAGACCGAGTGCGGCGTCGGGGCCGTGTTCTGGTCGACCGTGTATGCCTATAACGCGGACAATATCTCCGGTGAGAAGCCCACGACGATCGAGGACTTCTTCGACCTCGAGAAATTTCCGGGCCGGCGGGGAATGCGGCGCGCCCCGAAGGTGAACCTCGAATTCGCGTTATTGGCCGACGGAGTGCCCCTTGACCAGGTCTATGCCACTCTGGACACGCCCGAGGGGATGAACCGGGCTTTTCGCAAGCTCGACACGATCAAGGATCAGGTGATCTGGTGGGAGGCGGGCGCGCAGCCGCCACAGATGCTGGCCGACGGTGAAGTCGCCATGAGTACAGCATATAATGGACGTATTTTCAATGCGCAAGTGCTGGAAGACCAGCCGTTCGTGATCGTCTGGGACGGGCAGCTCCTCGATGTGGGCCAGATGGGGATCGTCGCCGGCACTCCGAGGCTGGAAGAGGCGTTGCGTTACGTCGCCTTCGCCACGAGCGCGCAGTCCCAGGCCGCGGTCGCACGTCGAATCTCCTATTCTCCCACCCGCAGGTCCGGAGCGCCGTTGGTGACGACCCACGTCGAGGCGGGCGTGGAGATGGCGCCACACATGCCCGCGAGTCCGGGCAACGTGGATCGAGCGCTACGGTACGACTGGTCCTGGTGGGTGGACAACCAGGACGAGTTGAACGAGAGATTCAGCGCCTGGCTGGTGCGCTGAAGACGATGGGTGCGGCGAACTCGCTGAGACGGGAGCGGCTGCGAGCACTGGGACTGGTCTTGCCCTTGCTGCTCTTTGTCGGCGTGACCTTCATCGCGCCGCTCGGAACCATGCTCATGCGGAGCGTTCACGATCCGGTGGTGGCGGACGCCCTGCCCGAGACCCTCGCATCGCTGAGCGAGTGGGACGGCGAGGCTCTCCCTCCCGAAGCCGTTTACGAGGCCACCGCGCGCGAGTTGCTCCGTGCCCGCGAGGAACGGACCCTGGGCCGGGTGGCGGGTCGTGTCAACCGCGTGCAGAGCGGGCTGCGCGGCGTCGTCACCCGCAGCGCCCGGGAGCTGGGCGGCGTGGCCGGGGGGCCGTGGCGGGAAGCGATGGTTGCAATCGACTCGGCATGGGCGGACCCGGGCACCTGGCACGCGATCCGTGCCACCGGCCAGCGCTTCACCGCGCGCCACTACCTCAACGCCGTCGACATGCAGCAGCTGCCCGACGGCTCGGTCGCGCGGCAACCCGAAGAGAGGCGCATCTACCTGCGGCTGCTCTGGCGCACGCTGATCGTGAGCGCGGGGATCACCTTGTTGTGCCTGCTCCTGGGCTACCCGATCGCCCATCTGATCGCCCACGCGCCGCCCCGCCGCGCCAATATCCTCCTCGCGCTTGTGCTGGTGCCCTTCTGGACCTCATTGCTGGTACGCACCACCGCGTGGATCGTGTTGCTGCAGACGCAGGGTGTCATCAACGACCTCCTCGTCTCTGTCGGGTTGATCGGCGACGACGGCCGCCTCGCCATGATCTACAACATGACCGGCACGATCATCGCCATGACCCACGTGCTGCTGCCCTTCATGGTCCTGCCGCTCTACTCGGTCATGCGGGCGATCCCGGGCCGGTACATGGACGCCGCGGCCTCTCTCGGGGCCACGCCGACGCAAGCCTTCCGCCGCGTGTACTGGCCGCAGACCCTGCCCGGGGTGGGCGCGGGCTCGCTCCTCGTCTTCATCCTCGCGATCGGGTACTACATCACACCCGCGCTGGTAGGGGGGAGCAGCGGCCAGCTCATCTCCAACATGGTCGCCTACCACATGCAGACCTCGCTCAACTGGGGTCTGGCGGGGGCGCTGGGAGGGATTCTGCTCGCGGGGGTCCTCGTGCTCTACATGCTCTACGACCGGCTCGTGGGCATCGAGCGTCTGAGTCTGGGGTGAAGGGGCGGCGATGAACCCGGGCGAACTCACCAGCGGCCAGGCCCCGCGCCGCCGGAAGGGCGGCGGCTTGCCCCGGGAGCGTCTGGTCCGCTTCGCCTACCTGGCCTTCTGCACCGTGGTGTTCGTCTTTCTGGTGGCGCCGATCCTGGTGATCGTGCCGCTGAGCTTCAACGCGGAGCCGTACTTCACCTTCACCGAGGGGATGCTGCGTTTCGATCCGGAAGCCTACTCGCTGAGGTGGTACCGCGAGATCGCCGAGAGCGAGGCGTGGCGAGGGAGCCTTGTGAACAGCCTGGTCATCGGTGCGTTCGCGACCATCCTTGCCACGGTGCTCGGCACATTGGCCGCGCTGGGGCTTTCGAGTCCCGCCATGCCCGCCCGCCGCCTCGTCATGGGCCTCCTCATCTCGCCCATGATCACTCCGGTGATCATCTCGGCGGCCGGGATGTTCTTCTTCTACTCCAGCATCGGGCTCGGCCAGACCCATCTCGGCCTGATCCTGGCCCATACGGCGCTTGGCATCCCCTTCGTGGTCATCACCGTGACGGCCACCCTGTCCGGCTTCGACCGCAACCTGACCCGGGCCGCCGCGTCGCTGGGAGCGGGGCCCGTGGTCGCCTTCCGCAAAGTGCAGCTTCCCCTGATCGCGCCGGGAGTCGTTTCGGGGGCGCTCTTCGCCTTCGCGACATCGTTCGACGAAGTCGTGGTGGTGCTGTTCATGGCGGGGATCGAGCAGCGCACCATCCCGCGCCAGATGTGGGCCGGCATCCGGGAGCAGATCAGTCCGGCGATCCTCGCGGTGGCCACCTTCCTGATCGCGTTCGCGGTGGTTCTGCTGGCCACGGTGGCGTGGTTGAGGCGGCGGGGCGGATCGCCGCGTCCGCAGCGATAGAGGACACCACCGCACCCGTCACTTCGATCCAGTCGAAGAGCGCGGTTCGTTCGGCCGCGTCCTCGAGGGGCACGACGTGCAAGCCGATTGCGGTCAGCTCAAACAATCCGGCTGGCGCGCCGGTCAGGTTCTCCGTGTAGAGTTCGGTGTCTCCGGCAGCGACCCGTAAGAACGCATCCTTCATGGAGAAGGTGATCTCCATTAAGGCTCCGACGCTGTCGTGAACGGCGTCCGAAGTCCCGGCCGTGATGTAATTCCATTGCCGCGCATTCCCATCGAAGAACAACAGCCGGAAGTTGGTGTCCTGCCCGCCGACTTCGACGCCGGATCCGATTTCCACACCGATGGCCGGGATCAAGGGGTACCCGGTGGAGAGAGTCACACGGGCTGCCGCGTCTTCGTGGGCACGACCGAGCACCACCCGGGCTTCCCAGTCGACCAGCTTCGATCCAAGGGCACGATCGACCTGGCCGGGAACTCCGGCTGAGTCGTTCGTCAATCGCAGAATCCCTTCGGCCAACTCCGCCGTGGCTTGCGTAACGTCCCAGCCTGACAGCGTCTCGGCGTCGAAGTCATCGCGAAGACCCGGCTCGCCTGCGATTACCACGACATTGATGCCCTGCTCGGCGGACAGCCCGCCCGGATCGGTGGCAGTGACCGCTACGCCCGCCGATCCCTCCGCGACGCCGGTGACCGTGACACCGCTGCCGGCAACGTCCACCTGGACCACGGCGGTGTTGTTCGACGTCGCCTCGTAGTCGAGGGCGTCGCCGTCGGGATCGTCGAAGTACGCGGAAACGTCCACTGTGACCGACGTGCCGGCATTCAGGTTCAGGGCGGGAATGCTCCCCACCGCAGTCGGCGTCCGGTTCTCGCTCTGGACGGTTACGCCGGCGCTCTGGGCGGCAACAAGACCGCTGGGATCGGTCGCGATGACGGTCACGGTAGCCTTCCCGCCGGCCACGGCCGCGATCATGAGAGAGGATCCGGTGACCATCGCGGTGGTGACGGAGGGATCGGTCGAGGTCGCCCTGTAGGTCAGGGGATCTCCATCCGGATCGTTGAAGTACGCGTCCAGGTCCAAGCCGGGCGCCGCCTCCCCAACGGCGAGGGTCTGGTTCGGAATGGTGCCCACCGCTACCGGAGTACGGTTCGGGGGAACCAAGGTGATGCTCTCGCCGCAAGCGGCCGCCCAGCCCACCACGATCAGCGCAAGCCCGACGAGGGCCTGTCGCGACGTGGCCATCCTCACGTCCGTCATCGCTCGATCACCCGCACGACGCGTCCGTTCCGGTCGACCACGACGATGGGGCCCTTCAGGACATCGGCTCCGAAATCGATCACCGCGGCGATCGCCTCGTCCGCGGCAATCAGGCCGGGCAGCGTGTAGGGCTCGGCCAGGCTCACGTCGACCGTGTATCCGAGGTCCGCCAGTGACTGGATCGTGATCGCGCTCAGGGCATCGGGCGTGCCGATGGATGCGTAGGGCGTCATCAATTCCGTCACGAACACCGACTGTCGCCAATGCGAATCGCCCGAACCGGGGCCCGCACGGTTCTCGACCGGTACCTTGGCGCCGTCGGTGTAGTTCGTGCCCCCGGCCTCGTCGAAGGCGGCGATGGCCAACGGTCCCGCGAAGTGCGTGTCCGCCCCCGGCGTCTGGAGGGAAGGATCCCGCAGCAGATCGAAGTCTCTCCAGATTGTTCCGATTCCCAGCACGTGACCGATCTCGTGGAGAATGACCTCGTCCAGGTCGCTGGATCCCTCCAAACTCTCCAGGTCGTCCTTGTCGAAGCGGTTCACCCCAAGGAATGGCAACATCGACTCTTCGCGGACACCGCAAGGCGTCGCACTCGCCAGGATGCCGCCAGGTCCGTCCACCTCCTCGACCACCGCCACGATCAGGAGGTCGTCGATCATCCCGCCGATCTCCTGATCCGCAAAGATGCCGGAGCAGCCCGGCCGGCCCAGCCCCTCGACCGGCACATCGGGAAGCTCCGTGCCCGCGAGGATCGACATCCACCAATCCGCCGCGTCCTGGAAGGCCGCGCGCGTTGCCTCGGATGCCTCGCCGCTCACGATCACGTCCATGTCGAACGATCCCACGATGGGAGCCCGAACACTTACGGGAAACGACAGGCTCGCGCTCAAGCCCTCCGGGTCGGCCGCGGTCACCGTGACCTTCGTGGACCCGCCGGTGCCCGGGCTCAGAGACAAGCGATCCTCCGAAACGGTGACGGACGCGACGCCGGGCGCTTCGTTGGTCACCTCGTACTGCAACGCTTCGCCGTCCGGCTCCCGGAAGTACGAAGACAGTTCGACGACCTCGTCCTCGCCTCCCCCGCGCAGCCGGTACCACGGTATCTCGCGCAGAGGAATCGGAGCGAGGTTCGAGACCATCCCGAAGAGAATGAGCGGATCGGTGGTGACAACGGTGATCCCCGAGAAGCGTGGCGGCGTCCTGGGCGCCGGGCCCGCCGTGACCTGGGTGCCCGACTGGCTTCCCTCAGTGCGGGTTACCGCGATCTCGGGGCTGCGCTCCTCTCCCGGCCCCACGACCACCGCGCTGCCGGCGAGCCCGCCACCGTGCACCGACAGCGGGATGCGCATGGCGAAGGGCGCGCCGTCCGCCAGCCGTACGCTCACCCTGCCCGGACTCGGCGCCAGAACGTCCTCGCTGTCCGTGCGCTCGACTTCCACGGTCAGCGCGAAGGGGGCACCGGGGTTGTTTTCCAGGGACAGCCTCATGAGGTTGGCGAGGCCGATGAACATCCCCTCCGGTAGTTCTGTCAGCTGGTTGTCTCTGAGGTACAGTCCCTCCAGGCCGGACAGACCGGCGAAAAGGCCCGTGGGCAGCTCGGAGAGTTGGTTTTCCAGCAGATACAGGATTCTCAGCTTCGGAAGCGTGACGAGCGCCTCGGCGGGCAGCTCGGTGAGCTCATTGATGGCCAACGACAGGAAATCCAGTTGCGGGAGGCCCAGGAAGAGGTCTTGCGGCAGTTCCTCCAACCCGTTGTCCGTCAGCCAGAGTCTCTGGAGGCTCGTAAGGCCGGCGAAGGCGTCGCCGGGCAGCTCGTTCAGCCGGTTTACGTCCAGTGCCAGCCATTCGAGATTGTCGAGACCGGAAAACCCTCCCGCGGGCAACGCCGACAACTGGTTTTGTCCCAGGAACAGCCTCGTCAACTCGGCCAGGTTCGAGAAGGCGCCTTCGGGTATCTCCGAGAGTTGATTCTGGAAGAGACGCAACTCCTGCAAACTGACCAGGTCCGAAAACGCACCGGCGGGAATATGGGAAAGCCCATTCTGCGACAGTCGCAGCTCCAGCAGGCTGGAGAGGCCCGCGAAGATTCCTGGCGGCAACTCCGCCAACCGGTTGTTGTCCAGGTACAGTCTGAGCAGACCGGGATTGTCGAGGAACCACCCCGCCGGCACCTCGGTCAGTTGGTTGGCGGTCAGGATCAGGTTCTGCAGGCTGGAGGGTCCCTCCGCGGGCAGCCGGGTGAGTTGGTTCCCGTCCAGAAACGCGGTTCCAAGGCTCGAAAGCCCGGAGAACATTTCGTCCGGTAGCGCGGTGAGCTGGTTCGAGCTGAGGACCAGGGTGTTCAGGTTGGAGAGGTCCGCGATCCCGTCTGGTAGTGCGGTGAGCCCGTTGCGGTCCAGAAACAGGAACTGCAGGCTCGAGAGGTCCGAGAACGCATCTTCCGGCATTGCGGTCAGGCGGTTGTTGCTCAGAATGAGGTATTGCAGACCGCCCAGCCCGGAGAATACTTCCGGAGGCAATTCGGCCAGTTCCGATCCCATGATCACCAGGAACGCCAGGTTGGACAGACCCGCAAAGTCGCCGTTCTTCAAGGTCTTGAGCGCGGTGGCGGCTGGCCGCGTCGCCGGGATCGGTCCCGCGTCGCTTTCCGCGATGCCCGGTCCGCCCTCGCACTCAGTGGCCTCTCCGGGCCGGCGGAGGAGGCCGAGGCCGTCCGTGGAGAACCATTCGTCGGCGTCGCACGCGACAATTCCCGGTTCCTCGAAGCTCGGCAGCAGCGATGTGATGGAGCCAGGACCGCCTATGTTGAGAGAAAAGATCCTCATCAGGTGCCCGTCCCCGACCACGGCGCAGTCTTCAACGCCCGACTGTGCCACGATGTTGTCCCCGACCTCGGGCGTGCGGTCGCACACGCCCTCCTGGATCGTCACGACCGCCGTGGTCTCGGTGCCGAGATCGTAGCCGGCGTCCGCCGCGGGCTCGTCAAGCGTAAGGCTGAAGAACTCCCGCGTCGCTTCGATGTCGTCGTCGTCGTTGAAAGCGATTCTGACCGCGGCTTCCCTGGCCCCCATCTCGATCTCGACCGCCCCTCGCAAGCCGTCCGCAAAATCGGCCGAGTCCGCGTCGGCCGTGGCAGCGTCGCCGTCCATACCGAGGGTGTAGGCGACGGTGATCGGGGTCGGGGGCGCCGCAGAGAGCACAAGTTCGACCACCGCCATGCCGCTTTCGGGTGCCGCGGTGCTGTCCACGGCCAGCTCGATCATCGGCGGAGTGGGCACGGTCACGGCGAACGACTGCTGGGCGGCCAGGCCCTCGGGATCGATGGCGGTCACGATCACCGTGACCGTCCCGTCCGTCAACGCGGCGAGCGAGAGGATGCTGCCCGACGCCGAAACCGAGACGACGGTGGCGTTGGAGGTCGCGGCCTCGTACCGGAGGGTTCCTCCCTCGGGGTCGCTGAAGTATCCGGCCGCATCCAGCGTGGTTCTGTGCCCGCGGGGAAGGATCTGGTCCGGGACGGTGCCCACCGCGGCGGGGGCCCGGTTCGGCTCGACGGGGTCGCCGCAGGCGGCGGCCCATGCGAGAAGCGACAGCGCGAGCCATGCGGTGAATCGGGGCTGGCGCGGGTTGGCGGGCGAACTCATCCGCGACTCACCTCCCTTGGCCGTGTTGGCCCCGTGTCACGGACCTCGTTGCCCGAAAACGTCGGAGCGCAGGGCGGTAACCGAACGGGCGATCAGCGTTCTGTCAACGTTGCATCATCGTTTGATCATCGTTCGATCATCGGCCCCGCTTCAGTTGTTCGGCGCCCCCGCCTCGATCCAGGCCCGGATCAGCGCGATTTCCTCCTCGGGGACCTTGTCTCCCTCTTCGGGCATGTCGCCCGCGACGATCATGTCCATCAGGAAGCTGCCGTCCGGGTCGCCGGCTTCGATGACCGTCCCGAACTCGGAGCCCGCCATGACCTTCTCGTACTCGAGGAGATTCAGGCTGACCTCGGTGCGTACGTCTCCGTTCTCGTCGGCCGCGCCGTGGCACTTGGCGCAGCGCTGCTGGAAGATGGGAAGGATGTCCTCGGCGAAGCTGACGGTGTCGGGCGGGGACAACATCGCGTCCGGGGCGGTGTGCGCTTCAAAGCCGGGCCCGGTGACGGCCCCGGCGCCGAGAACGGCCAGACTGGCTACAAGGGCCGCCGTGACCAGGGTTGCGGACACAAAACGGTTGGAGCGATGGGATGATTCGATTCTCATGGGAGTTCCCGGGGTGGTCAGCCCAGCCCTTCGGCCTCCTTCATGAGCCGCAAATGCGTCGCCGCCTGCGCCAGGCCGCCTTCGCCTTCGCCCCAGGACACGCGCCCGTTGCCGTCGGCGTCGGTGCCGGACACGATGGCCTGTGTCATTGTGGCGATCTCCTCGGCGAGTGCCTTGGCCGCCGCCATGTCGGTCGCGCTGGCTACGGCTGCCGCCTTCTCGGCGATGGCCTCGGCCCACATGACCACGTTCTGACACGCGGTCCCTACATGGTTGGAGTGGGTCTTGACGGCGTCCGACGCTTCGTCCGATCCGCCGGCCATCCCGATGTGGGCTGCGCAGCCGTTTGCGGCGGTGACGAGCCCGTATCCCTTGCCGGGGCCTCTCTCGGAGGTCGACGGGTCGATCGCGTGCAGCACGTGGGCGATGTGCCTCTGGATCCCGGCGAGATCGTCGGATCCGGCCGCGAGTCCGGCGTGCTGGGCCGCGACCTCGGCCTCGGCCAGGGCGGCCGCGAGGAGCCCCACGTTGTCCGGCGTGCCGTTGAACATGTCGCCGACGTGGCCGATGTGACGGTGGGCGGCGCTCTGGGCCGAAGCGGTGTCCGGCACCGCGCCGGCCAGGACGGCGGTGGCAAGCGCAGCAGTGATCAGAAGTCTCGGGTTCGCCATGGTCATTCTCCTTCGGAGTGGTGGCAGTCGGTGAGCAAGTCCTACAGACTACCCGGTCGCGAAAAGGTACGCATCTTTGGGGGGTGTAGCCAGAGGTCAGTCCCTCCACCTGTCGCCCGGCAGGATGCGCCGCATGAACTCGTCGAAGCGGGGAACCGTGAACGCCGTATCGCCGTGACTTGGGCTCCACACCATACCCTTCGAGATGAGCTTGGCCCGTACCGGCCCGAGAGAGGTAACTTTCCGATCGAGTTCCAGGGCAACATCACCCGAGCGATGCGGCCCTGCGCCCAATTCGGCCATCGCCCGCAAATACCTCCGCTCGGACGGGGTAAGCCGATCGAAACGCACCATGAAGAAGCTCTCGTCGAGTGCCGCGAGTGCCGATGCCGATGCTCCCAGCACATCCAGTTCCGTAATTGGCGAGCGCTCCGCAACGTCCCAAACGTGCTTCCCCCACTCCTGAAGGAAGTAGGGATATCCCTCCGATTCCCGAACGATCATGTCGATGGCCTCCCTATGGAACTCGACTCCCAGATCCTCGGCGGGTCTCGAGATCGCGATGGCCGCAGCCTGGTGCTCGAGTGGCCCCACCTGTGGGAAATCGAATAGCCGTTCGGCGTAGGATTTGGCTCGCCCCATGCGTCCGCGGAGCTGCGGCAGTCCCGCTCCTACGAGCGTGACCGGAAGCTGACGTTGGGCCATATGGTGAAGTGCGACACCGAGTGCCGCCAGTTCGTCCTCGTCCACGTATTGAAGCTCGTCGACGAACATGGCCAGTCCGGTGTTGGCGCTCACACACGCCTCTCCGACAGCCCCGAGGAGCGCCTGGAGGTCCAGATCGAGGTCTCCGTTGTCGGCGAGACCCGGCTCAGGGTCAAGGTCGAGTCCGACCTCTATGTCATGGTACTTCACCTTGAGCGCACCGGCGAAACCAGCCAACCCCCGAAGCGCCCGCCTCGCCAGTTCCCGCCCGCGTGAATTCCTCGCCAGCTGGATCATGGCCAGCCTCAGTCCTGGGGCCAACATCGCAGGCAGGGAGCGGGACTCGGGAGCCTCTACCCGGGTCACCAGAATGCCCCGCGATTGCGCGAATTCGCTCATCTTCAAGAGAAGCACGGTCTTACCGACGCCCCTGAGGCCCACCAACAAGACGCTTTTTGCCGGGCGGCGCAGACGTACACGTTCCAGTGTGATTCGGATCCTTTCCAACAACTCCTCACGACCTGCCAACTCGGGGGGCGGCATGCCGGCTCCGGGCGAATACGGATTCTGGATCGGATCCATTTCAAACTCGGTTTATAGGGAGATTAGGTGGTTTATCGTTACGAGATAATATCGCTAAACTCGCTATAATCACCAACTCTCAATCGACATGTCCTGCTGAGAAGCTACCCGCGGCGACCGCTCCACTGCTGGCTGCACATTCCGCCCTGTCGCGATCCGGGCCGGATCGCTAGACTGGCCACTCACCGATGGCTGACCCGTCTCCTCCTGCACCCGGACCACGCCATGTTCCCGTCCCGATCGCGCATCATGCCGCCCTCGCTCGTTCTCGCCCTGGCCCTCGCAACCGGATGTTCCGCCCCGGAACAGTCCGCCGATGAGGAATCCGGGGCCGCGTCCGCAGGATCCGATGCCGCAGCCATGGCCCCAGCCCCCCTCGTGCACCTTCTGGCGGACGGCCAGGTCCTCTTCGGCATCTTCCCGGGTCCCTCGACCCGCGAACAGGGTGCCCTCATGGGCCAGAACCGCGACCTCGACTTCGTTTTCTACTCCCTGGAGTCAGGTCCGTTTGACATCATGTCAACCCAAGTTTACATGGAGGGCATCGCGGAGGGGTCCGGGCCGGAGGCGGTACATCCGCTCGTGCTGAGGGTGCCACCCATCCGGAGTGGGGCGGAGCAGGCCGCGGCCAACGTCGCCGAAGCCCTGGACGCCGGGGTGGCGGCGATCGTCTTCCCCCATGTGGAGTCGGCCGAAGACGCCGCCGTCGCGGTCTCGGTGATGGGTGCCGAGTTGTGGCCCGGCAACCCGGACGGCACCCTGCTCAGCATCCTGATCGTCGAGGACCGCGGGGGGGTCGAGCGCGTGGACGAGATCGTTGCCACGCCGGGCGTGAGTATCGTCTTCGCCGGACCCGGGGACCTCCGCAGGGCCTACGAGGGGGACATGGAGGCGGTGGAGGGGGCGATCCAGGCGGTGCTGGCTGCCTGCCAGAGCCACGGCGTCCCGTGCGGGATCACGGCCGGTGTGGACGATATCGCGGAACGGATCGCCCAGGGGTTCCGCGTGTTCATCGTGAGCGATGCGGCCGCCGTGCCGGTGGGCCGTGCGTCGGTGCCGGGCTCAGGGAGTTGAGGTGTCGCCAGAGATGTGCTCGGACGCCAGCCGCAAGAAGCGCTCGGCCGCGTCAAGGGCAGTGGTGGCCTGGTCCTTGCCGAAGGCCATGAAAGGCACACCGCCGGGGAGGCCGTTCGGGTAGCGAGCTGGTATGTAGTATTGGTCGAGGATCCCCGCTTCCTGCCGCAGGCTGGCGAGGGCTGGCACGCGGTCGGAGTAGCGGTCGGCCAACACCAGGATGGAATGGCCCAATACCGTCCGATCACCGAGGCAGTAGCCGATCGCCTTGACGGCCTTCTCCGCGCTCTGTTGAGCGAGAAAGCAGACCTGAGAATAGAACTCCTCCCGGAGCCCAAGGCGTGCAAACTCAAGATCGTTTTCGGCTTGTCTCCACCACCGCTCGGCTTCGGCGACGCTATCCCACATAGACCGGCCTGGCGGACTCCATGGCATGAGACAGGAACGGACGCTCCTCGAGTCGCAACCGCTCGAACTCCTCCGGCGTGTACACAAAAAGGTCCACGGCTGCCCCTGCCTCGAGCACGGCGGACAGATAGTCGCGAAATCTCTCCACCGGCGGACGGTCCGTAGGTGCCACGATAATCACGTCGATGTCGCTCTCCGGCGCGGCGTTCCCCCGAGCTCGCGATCCAACGATCCAGGCCGAGCGTGCGGAGTGTGTGCGAAGGAGGGGTTGCAGCACTGCGAGAAAGCGATCCAGGCAGGCGTCCGCTTCATCACTTCCGGCTGGCTCGGACCACCTCGACCCCGAATCTCTATCCGTTACGTTGACCACTTGGATGCTCCTAACCAATGAATCCCCAAAGGTAGCAATCACGACTTGTGGCGGCCAACCATAACGTCGAAACCATCCGCCATCGGTTGTTGCCGACCCGGGTGCGCGCTTGCGGCGTGTTCACATAGATCGTCCTTTGTATGCCGAGTCCGTTCTGCCACCCGCCCACCACGACAGAGCAACCTGATGGCACCGCACTACACGTTTACCCAGCCCGACGAAGCACGGCCCCGTCCGATGTCCCAAGGGGTTTTCCTGCCGGCTGTTCCCCTGTTCGCGCTCGCCCTCCTCCTCGCCCTGGCGACCGAAGCCCCGGCACAGGAGGCCGCCCAAACCGCCGACATCCCCTCCCCGGAGGAATTTTTCGGCCACCAGATGGGCGCGGACCGGAAGCTGGCGCACTGGGACAAGCTCGTCGAGTACTATGAACTCATCGGCGAGCAGAGCGATCGCGTCCAGGTCGTGCACATGGGCCCGTCCACGCTGGGCGAGCCCTTCCTGTCCCTTTTCATCTCTGCCCCGGAAAACCTCGCCCGGCTCGACGACTACAAGCGCATGAACGCGGTCCTGCAGGACCCGCGAGGGCACACCCGGGACGAGATCGACGCCGCGGTCTCCGACGGCAAGGTCGTTTTCGTCCAGTCCTACGCGCTTCACTCCACCGAGGTCGCGGCGAGCCAGTCGGCCGCGGAGATCGTCCATCTCTTCGCCACGCGCGACGACGACGAGATCAACCAGATCCTCGACAACACCGTCTCGATCCTCATCCCCGCATTCAACCCCGACGGGGTGGGCATCGTCAACGAGTGGTACGACCGCTGGGTCGGCACCGAGTACGAGGGCGCGAGCCCGCCCGAGCTGTACCATCACTACATCGGGCACGACAACAACCGCGACGCGTTCATGCAGAACACGGTGGAGTCGTGGTACGGAGCCGAGATCATGTTCCGGGAGTGGGTCCCGCAGGCGTACATCGATCACCACCAGATGGGATCGTACACGGCCCGCATCTACCTGCCGCCGTACGCAGAGCCGATCCGCCCCGAGGCCGACCCCCTGGTGTGGCGCGAGATGTCGTGGTACGGCGCGCACATCGCCTACAAGATGGAGGAGGCGAATCTCGAAGGCGCGGTCAACGCCGCGATCTATTCAGGGTGGGGGCACTTCGGCTTCCACTGGATCACCCCCTTCCACAACATCGCGGGGATGCTCACCGAGTCGGCCAGCGCCCGGCTGGCGACGCCGCTCTATGTGCATCCGGACCAGCTGGGCGGCTCCCGCCAGCTC
This sequence comes from Longimicrobiales bacterium, assembly GCA_965206455.1. Taxonomy (GTDB): domain Bacteria; phylum Gemmatimonadota; class Gemmatimonadetes; order Longimicrobiales; family Gaopeijiaceae; genus Bin94. The sequence continues at coordinate 114,347 of CBDBJS010000002.1, forward strand.
CCCGAGTACGAAGCGCAGACCACCTTCCCGAACCCGTGGCCGGGCGGGTGGTGGCACGTGCGCGACATCGTGGAGCGGCAGATCGTGGCGACCTTCTCGCCGCTCGAGATCGCGGCGAAGAACCGCGAGACCGTGCTTCGCAACGCGTACAACAAGTCGAGCAGGCAGATCCAGCGCGGCATGGAGGGCGACGTCAAGGCGTTCCTGATCCCCGCCGAGCAGCACGACCCGCTCACCATGGCCAAGATGGTCAACAAGCTGCTGCTTCAGGGGATCACGGTGGAGCGGTCGGCGAACGGCTTCACCCACGAGGGCCGCGTGTACGGCGAAGGCAGCTACGTGGTGTCGATGGCGCAGCCGAAGCGCGGCGTCATCCGCTGGCTGCTGGGGCAGACCTATTATCCGGACAACAGCTACACGCGGACAGCCGAGGGCAACCCGATCCGCCCCTACGACATGTCCGCCGACGTGATCGCGGAGTTCATGGGGGTGAGGGTCGACCCGGCGGGCACGGCGGTCGAGGCTCCGCTGACGGTGGTGTCCGGGATGGTCGAGCCCCGCGGGACGGTCGCATCGGGCGCGGAGCATGGGCACGTCATCGACGGGACCCTCAACGACGCCTTCAAGGCGGTCAACCTGCTCTTCGAGGCGGGTGTCGCAGTGCAGCGCGCGACCGAAGAAGGCGCAGTTGCCCGCCGGGGGGACTTCATCGTGGAGCCGGGCGCCGCGGAAGAGACTCTGCGAGGGATCGCGAACGAAACGGGCGTGGACTTTGCGGCTCTCGCAGCGGATCCGTCCGGCGTGAGCCACCCCGTCGCGCAGCAGCGCATCGGCATGTACCAGCGCTTCTACGGCGGCAACATGGACGAGGGCTGGACGCGCTGGCTGCTGGAAGACTTCGGCTTCGCCCACACCAGCCTCTTCGACGACGAGATCCTGGAGGGCGATCTGCACGAGAAGTGGGACGTGATCATCCTGCCGGCCGACTCCAAGCAGATGATGATCGGGCCCACGAGTGGCGGCGGTGGCGGCGGTCGCGGCGCCGATCCTTCAGGCACGCCGCCCGACTACCGGAGCGGCTTCGGTGAAGAGGGCGCGCAGGCGCTCGAGGCGTTCGTGGAGAACGGGGGCACGCTGGTCACCTTCGCCCAGGCCGGCGATCTGGTGCTGGACGAGTTCAATGTGCCCGTGCGGAACGCCGTTGCCGGCATGTCGGGCAACGACTTCTGGTCCCCCGGCTCGACCCTGAAGGTCGCGGTGGACACTTCGAGCCCGTTCGCGTACGGCATGCCGGAGGACGCGCTCGTGGCCTACCTCGCGGGCGGTCAGGTCTACGAGACGGTGCCGGGGGCGCGCAGCTCGGATGTGCGCCGCGTCGTGACCTACATCGACCGCGACATCCTTCAGAGCGGGTGGCTGCTCGGCGAGGAGGCGATTGCCAACAAGGCCGCGATGGTCTCGGTCGCGCACGGCGAGGGCACGATCGTGATGATCGGCTTCCGCGCCCAGCACCGCGCCCAGACGCACGGCACCTACAAGCTGTTCTTCAACGCGCTGGTGGCGCGGGGCGGATGACCCCCCTCAGCCCCTCCAGCCCATCCGCCGAATTCGCCGCGATGACCGAACCGGCCGCCGTGTCCACCGGCCCGCCCTCGATCCGCTCGACCACACCCCCCGCCTCGGTCACGAACAGGATCCCGGCGCCAAAGTCCCAGGGCGCAAGGCGCGTCTCCCAGAAGCCGTCCAGGATGCCGTTGGCGACGTAGGCGAGGTCGATCGCGGCCGCTCCTGTCCGCCGCACCCCGGAGGTGTGCCGCAACGCCCGGTCAAGTTCGCGCAGGTAGGGGTCCATGACGTCATGGGCCTTGAAGGGGAAGCCCGTGCCGAGGAGGAAGCGGTCCATCCTCGCCGTGCGGCTCACCCGAATCCGCTCGTCGTTCTCGAAGGCGCCCCGCCCCCGCGCGGCGGTCCACACCTTGCCGAGCGCCTGGGCCTCCACCGCCGCTGCGAGGGGTCCCTGGCCGTCCCAGACCGCGACCGAAGCCGCGTGGTAGGGGTGGCCGTGCAGGAAATTGGTCGTGCCGTCGAGCGGGTCCACGAGCCAGATGTACTCGGTCCCGAGTGCGCCGTCGCGGCCGCCGCCGTCCTCTTCCGCGAGGATGGCGTGGTGCGGATGCCGCGTGGCGATCACCGCCATCGCGGCTTCCTGGGCCGCCATGTCGACATCGGACACGAAGTCGCTGGAGGTGGTCTTCTCGTGCACCCACTGCCCGCCGCCCCGGCGGGACGCCTCCCGGTGAATCAGCGCGGCCACCCGGGCGGCTTCCATCGCAGTGTCCAGCAGTCGGTCGACTCGCTCGCGCATCGGAGATACCGTGGGATCATGGTTGGAGACTGGGCGGCAGGTAGCCCGGAAGGGTCGAACTCGCGGCCACGCTACGCTAACTTAGCAGGCGAGCGGGAGTCCCCCCCTTTGCCGTGAAACGGCGGAGACGTTCCCGCCGTCCGGTTCCCGCACGACCTGATCCTGCCGGCTGCCGGAAACAGTCCTGCCCTCATCTTCCGAACGAGCTACGTCCAATTCCCATGCCCCAGCGCAAGCGCATCTATTCCGGCATCCAGCCCACCGCCGTAATGACCATCGGGAACTACTTCGGCGCCGTGCAGAACTGGGTGCGCCTCCAGGACGAGTGCGACTGCATCTACTGCGTCGTGGACCTCCACGCCATGATCGCCTCTCGCGACGCCGGGGAGCTGCAGCGCGCGTCGAAGGAAATGTTCGTCAGTCTGCTGGCGGCGGGGATCGACCCGGACCGGACGACCGTGTACATCCAGTCGACCGTCCCGGAGCAGACCGAACTGTGCTGGATGCTCGCCACGCTCACGTCGCTGGGGGACCTCAGCCGCATGACGCAGTTCAAGGAGAAGTCCGCTCTGCTCAAGGGCGGACACGCCGACGACGAAGGCACCTTCATTTCGGCCGGGCTTCTCTTCTACCCCGTCCTGCAGGCGGCGGACATCCTCGCCTACCGGACCGACTGCGTTCCCGTCGGGCAGGATCAGTCCCAGCACCTTGAGCTGAGCCGGGGGATCGCGCGGCGTTTCAACACCCGCTTCGGGTACCTCTTTCCCGAGCCGGAAACGCTTTATGCACCGATCACCAAGGTTCTTTCCACCGCCGATCCCAACCGCAAGATGAGCAAGAGTCTCGGCCCCAGGCACTACATCGGGCTGTTCGAAGAAGAGGATTCGATACGGAAGAAGATCCGCTCGGCGGTAACGGACTCGGGGGGCCCCGCGCAGGGGGCCGGTTCCGACGCGGAAGATGCAGGGAGCCGGCGGGCCAGTCCGGGGATCGAGAACCTGCTGACCCTGCTGGCTGCGTGCGGCCACGAGGACGACGCGCGGCAGATGCGCGAAGACTACTTCTCGGGTACGTTGCGGTATGTGAACCTGAAGGGCCTGACCGCGGACGCGCTGGTGGCGCTCACCGGCGAGATGCGCGACCGCAGGGCCGAGATCCTCCGTCGTGAAACGGATCTGGACGGCCGGATCATGGCAATGGCCGAAAGGGCCAGATCCATGGCGGGCGAGACGCTGGCGCTCGCCAGGGACAAGATGGGCATGTTCTCGCCCCCCACCTAGAAATCCTGCAACCGGGCGTCCGGCGCGCGGCCGCGGCGGACCCCTCACCTTCAACCCACGGAGAAGTCCCATCGACATCAGCGGAGTCATGATCCCGACGACCACCCCCTTCGACCCCGTCACGGGCGAGGTCGATCTGGTGGCCCTCCGGGAGAACGTGAAGAAGTGGGCACCGATGGGCATTCGCGGCCTGGTGATCGGTGGCTCGACCGGCGAAGCCGTCTTCCTCGACGAGCGCGAACGCGATCTTTCGTGGGGTGTCGTCACCGAGAGCGTCCCGGATGACATGCTGCTGGTCGCGGGAACCGGAGCCGAGTCGCTGCGCACGACGCTGCACCTCACCCGGATGGCCGCCGCCCGGGGGTTCGACGCCGTGCTGGTGCAGCCGCCCGCCTTCTACAAGGGCGCGATGACCCCCGCCGTTGTCCGCGACCACTACTTGGCCGTCGCCGATGGCGCGGAGGTACCCGTGATCCTGTACCAGGTCCCGACGCGCTTCAGCACCCTGGACTTCCCCGCCGGACTCGTCGCGGAGCTGTCGGTGCACGAGAACATCATCGGGATCAAGGACTCGCGCGGGAAGCTGGAGACGATCGGCGACCTGGTGACTCAATGCGTTGACGGCTTCCAGGTTCTCGTCGGAAGCGGCAGCCTCCTCTACGCCTCGCTGGAACTCGGCGGGGTGGGCGGGATTCTCGGCGTTGCCAACCTTGCGCCCCGGGACTCCGCCCGCATCCACGAACTCTTCGTGGCGGGGGACAAAGCGGGCGCGGGTGCCTTGCAGGAGCGCGTCGGGCCGCTGCACAACGCGGTTGTGGGCGGCATGGGCGTGGCCGGGGTCAAGTGTGCCCTCGACCTGCTCGGGTACCACGGTGGGGCCCCGCGCCCCCCGCTGAAGCCGCTGCCGGAAAGCCGCCGCGGGGAAGTGGCGGGGCACCTCCGAGCGGCTGGTCTTACCCTTGGCCGCGCCGTGGCCCACGCGTGACCGTTCCCTCCATGGAAGCGAAAGCGCCGACCGGCGCATGCACCGTCGTCGTCGGGTGCCAATGGGGCGACGAAGGAAAGGGCAAGGTCGTCGATGTGCTCGCCGCCGGCGCCGATCTGATAGCGCGCTACCAGGGCGGCGCCAACGCGGGGCACACGGTGCATGTAGGGGACCACCTGGTGGTGCTGCACCAGGTCCCATCGGGTGTGCTGCACCCTGACAAACGGTGCCTGCTCGGCAACGGGGTCGTGCTCGACGTGAGCCAGTTCTTCGCTGAAATCGACGGATTGGCCGAGCACGGCGTGGACCCCGGTGGCCGGATCGGCGTCAGCACCCGCGCTCACGTCGTCTTCCCGTTCCACAAGGCTCTCGATCTCGCCGCAGAGGAGGTCGCGCACCGCAAGATCGGCACCACGGGGCGGGGGATCGGCCCCGCGTACGAGGCCAAGACGGGGCGGCGGGGTGTGCGAATCGCCGACCTCCTGGACCGCGCGCGGGGGGTGGACCGGGTGGAGCGCGCCATCGACTGGGCCCGGGCCCGTCTCCGCGAGTTGGGAGCGGACCCCGGCCTGGCCGGGACGGTGGAGGACGCGCTTGCGCTGACCGGCCGGCTGTCGCCCGTGGCCACCGATGTGGGTGATGAGATCGCGCGGGCGCTCGCGGCTGGCAAGCGGGTCCTGCTCGAAGGCGCGCAGGGCACGGCGCTGGACGTGGATCACGGCACCTACCCGTTCGTGACGTCGTCGAACACGACCGCGGGCGCGGCGGCGGTGGGGGTGGGGATCGGTCCCACCGCGATCGATTCGGTGGTCGGCGTGGTGAAGGCGTACACGACCCGGGTCGGCAACGGCCCCCTTCCGACGGCTTTCGACGCTGCGATGGACGAGCGGGTCCGGAAGATCGGCGGCGAGTTCGGCGCGACAACCGGCCGCCCGCGCCGGTGTGGCTGGTTCGACGCCGTACTGGCCGCGTATGCCGCGCGGGTCAACGGCCTCACCGGGATCGCCGTCACCAAACTGGATGTGCTGGACACGCTCCCCGAGTTGAAGATCGCCACCGGCTACCGCATCAACGGCGAGGTGCGCACGCTCTTTCCGGCCGGCGTGTGGGAGCTGGAAAACGCCGAGCCCGTCTACGAGATCATGCCCGGGTGGGAGACCCCGACCACCGAAGCGCGCTCGCTGAGCGACCTCCCCGCAAACGCCCGCGCGTACCTGAGCCGGATCGAAGAGCTTGTCGGAACGCCGATCGCCATGGTGTCGGTCGGGACGCGCCGCAGCCAAGTGATCCGGGAGCCGTGAGGGCCCGCGGGCGGTTACGAAGTGTCCCGTTTTGCATATGGAACCGCCCTGCCGGATGGTGTATCGTATCCAGAATGAGTGTGAATTGAATTCCGCCGAAACGGCTCAGGGGCGTTGGCCGTATCGTCATAGGTAGGTGCGCATTGGACGCGGATCGCCAGGCGGAGTAGATTGCCTTGGCAGGTCCCCGACGAACAGGAGATTCGATTGCTACGTTTGGACATCCTTCCTCGCTTGATCTCCGACTCTCACTGTGCCACTTGGCAAGAGGCCTTCGAAGAGGCGGGTCGTCGCAGGGCATCACCGGTGGCACCGGACGCGGTGACTCGTTTCGACGAGTCGCCCTACGGCGGGTATCGGGTCTACACGGTATCGCTTGAGATGGCGATGGAAGTGTTCACAGACATGTTGGAGGCGGGAGTCCTGCCCGAAACACAAGGGGCCGGCAAGTCAGGCTACAAGAAATCGGTGGCCTACCAGTGAGCGAAGAGACAGGAACGGGGCTGACGCCAAGACCGAACGCGGATGCGCAGCTTGAGATGTGGGGCGAGATGTTGGCGGTTGAGCGAGAACGCATCGCCAGCAAGGATCGTGCGGTCGAGGCGATGCGGGAAGGCTTCACCAAGCTCGACGCGGTTGACGAGCGGCAATTTCAATTCCATAGCGACCGGCTTCATCGCGACGATGAGTATCGAAATCGGCAACTTGCCCACACGATACAGGTCACGTGGGCCGTGTTGGGTGTGGTGGTGGCGGCGCTAGGCCTAGTCCTCATTATGGCGTTCTGGGGGGGTGACGAACAGCGAAGCCTGGCGATTTCGCTGATGACACATGCTTTGTCTGTCGGTGGCTCGCTGGCTGTCGGGTTTTTCCTGGGGAGGCGCTCACGGGGTTGACCACATCCAAGGTCGATACTCGCACTTCACTACTCTTCAACTCCCTTGGATTTCGCGTGATCGTTCTGGACTGCCGGTTAGATTCTGCTATGTATGTTCATCGTCCGCTTCATTCGCGAAGCGAAGCGGTGGTGGAGTTCTCGTTGAACGCCGCCCCTATTGGGGCTATCTTCAGAAGCTGTACCGCATTCATTGCGGACTGTGATGTTTGAAGACCTGAGCAGGAAGCTGGACGGGGTTCTGCGGCGATTTCGCCAACGCGGACTTCTGACGGAACCGATGATCCGGGAAGGGCTGCGCGAGGTGCGCCGCGCTCTCCTGGAGGCCGACGTCAACTTCAAGGTCACCCGAACATTCCTGAAGCGCGTTCAGGAAAAGGCGATGGGCGAACGGGTGCTGAAGTCCGTGTCGCCCGGCCAGCAGATCGTGAAGATCGTCCAGGACGAGCTGGCGTTGTTGATCGGTGCCGGGGATGAGGTTGCGCTGCAGTGGTCGTCGGCACCCCCGACGGTCATCATGTTGGTGGGGCTGCAAGGCTCGGGGAAGACCTCGACCGCGGCCAAGCTGGCAAAGCGGCTCAAGCGCCAGGGCCGGTCCGGACTTCTCGCCGCCTGCGACCTCTACCGTCCCGCGGCGGTGGACCAGTTGCGGGTGCTTGGAGGGCAGGTCGGAGTTCCGGTCCACGACGAAGACGGGGCCACGGATCCGGTCGAGGTTGCCAGGGAAGCCCACCGCAGGGCCAGGCAGATGAAGGCCGGGGTTCTCATTGTGGACACGGCGGGGCGGCTCCAGATCGACGAGCCCCTCATGGACGAGTTGGCCCGCCTCAAGGAGGTGCTCAAACCGCGCGAAATCCTCCTGGTCGCCGACGCCATGACCGGACAGGAGGCGGTGCGGATCGCCCGGGGCTTCGACCGCGTTCTCGACCTGACCGGCTTTGTCCTGGCCAAGATGGACGGCGACGCGCGGGGCGGTGCGGCTCTCTCGATCCGCGGGGTGACGGGAAAGCCGCTCAAGTTCATCGGCACGGGCGAAGGCGTCGACGCGCTCGAGGCGGTCGACCCCCAGCGGATCGCCGGCCGCATCCTCCAGAAGGGGGATGTCGTCGGGCTGGTGGAACGGGCCCAGGCCGTGGTGGACTCCGGGGAGGCCGAAGCGCTCCACAACAAGGTTCTCGGGAAGGGCCGCTTCACCCTCGAGGATTTCCTCGTCGCCATGCGGCAGGTGCAGCGAATGGGTCCCCTGGATCAGCTGATGAAGATGATCCCGGGGATGTCCCGCGGGCTCCCCGTGGGGGAAGTTGATCCAAGGAAGATGAAGCATATCGAGGCGATCATCCTTTCGATGACGCCCGATGAACGGCGCCGGCCCGAGATCCTGAACGGGTCACGCAGGAAGCGGATCGCCCGCGGCAGCGGCCGGCCCGTCTCCGAGGTGAACCGGCTTATGAAGCGGTTCGCCGAAATGGAAGAGATGCTGAAGCAGATGAAGGGGCTGATGCCCCGTAGGTGATCGTGAAGTCGGGCGCATGCCCGGCGGGGCGAAGGCCCCGAGGCAACACTCAATCCGGCAAGGAAAAATGTCTGTAAAAATTCGCCTCCGGCGGATGGGAAAGAAGAAGCAGCCCCACTACCGCATCGTGGTCGCTGACAGCCGTGCCCCTCGGGACGGGCGGTTTGTCGAGAACCTGGGTCACTACAACCCGGTCCCGAATCCGGCTCGCCTGGTCGTCGACCTGACGCGCGTGGACTACTGGCTCGGCGAGGGCGCCATCCCGTCCCCGACGGTGGGGAATCTGGTGTCGAAGGCCAGGTCTGGTGGTGACGATACCGTCGCGCTGGGCGAGTCGGTCGCCGCCGCTTCCGCCGCCGCGGCGGCGGTCGCCGAGGACGACCATGCCGAAGCAGCGGCTGGCACCGAGGACGACAGTGCCGAAGCACCGGCCGCCGAAGCCGCAGCCGAATCGGCGTAGAATGGTGAAACCCCGCGTCGCGCTGCGGGGCGTGAGGTGCCGGGCTGACCAGGGTCCCGTCAGGTGGGGTTGCAGGGTGTGACCGAGGGCGGGCATCCCCCATTCCTGGTCGTAGGCCACATCAACAAAGCGCACGGCAGGAAGGGCGAAGTCTACGTCTGGTCGTTGACCGACTACCCCGGGAGTCACTTTGCTCCCGGGGCCGTTCATTTCCCGGGTGATGAGCAGGGCGAAAAGCCATCGACCAGCCTCGGCCGGCTCACCATTGAGTCCGTCCGGCCCTACCGTAAGGGCTTTCTGACCAAGTTCGCCGGTGTCGACGACCGCGACGCGGCCGAGCGGCTGCGGGGCAGGTATCTCCTGCGCCCCTTCGACGCAATCGACGAGCTGGACGAGGGCGAGATCTTCTACCACGAGCTCCTTGGCTCCACCGTCGTGCACAGGGACGGCGCCGAGCTCGGGGTGGTGCGGGAGGTCTATCCGCTCAGGCCTGCGGACCTTCTCGCCGTCGCCGGGCCGGAGGGCGACATCATGCTCCCGTTCATCCCGGAAATGGTCGTCGAGTTCGACCGGGAGCGGCGCCGGGTCGTGGTCGACCCGCCGGAGGGACTGCTGCCGTGATGCGGATCAACATCGTGACCATCTTTCCGGGATTCTTCAGCGCGCCTCTGGAAGCCAGCATCCCGGGGCGGGCGGCGCGGTCAGGCCTGGTGTCCTACCGCGTGACCGATCTTCGCGACTACACCCACGACGCGCATCGGACGGTCGACGATCTGCCGTACGGAGGGGGTGCGGGGATGGTCATGAAGCCCGAGCCCTTCTTCGAGGCGATCGACGACCTTGGTCCGCGGGGACCGGTCGTGCTCATGTCGGCCCGGGGGCGCCGCTTCCGTCACGACGACGCGGTACGCCTCTCGCTGGAGCCCGAGGTCACCTTCCTCTGCGGACACTACAAGGATGTGGACCAGCGGGTGGCCGACCATCTGGCGACGGAGGAGCTGTCCATCGGCGATTTCGTGGTGTCGGGCGGAGAGGTTGCGGCGCTCGCCGTCACGGACGCCGTCGTACGGCTGCTGCCGGGAGCCCTCGGCGACCACGAGTCCGCGTCTTCCGATTCCTTCTACGATGGCGACGCAATCTCCGCTCCATCGTACACGAGGCCGGCCGAGTACCGGGAAATGTCCGTGCCGGATGTGCTCCGCAGCGGAGACCACCGCCGGATTCAGGCGTGGCGCCGGGAGGAGTCGGAGCGGCTTACCCGGGATCGGCGACGGGGCTCGTAGTCGACGCCGGAACCGGGTCCGATGGCGATTGCCTTGGACTCACGCTGAATCGGATCCGCCATGAGCCGGTCCGCAGGTTCGCAACCTCGCTGTGCACCCGCGCGCCGGGGCCCCGAACGAAGACGAAACCGGCATTGGTGCAGCCGACGGCAGTGTCTTCCGAACTCTCCCCCACCGACACCAGGGTCGTGGATTTCCAGGCCCAGCTCTCCGATACGAGCACCGTGGCCGGTCTGCACCGGACCACGAAGGAGGGGTCGGGACTGTGGGAGGGGCCCTGAATGGCATGCGGGGAAAGCCGGGGAGCCGTGTCGTGCCTGCTTGCAGTCAATGCCAGGGTCGCTCCGGCGCCTGCAACCGCACTCGCCAGGATTAGTCCGATTGCCATCAGGTCGGTGTTAGCTCGCTTCATCTCCTGCCTCCGCAGTCAAGGTGTCCCTTCAGTGACCATGAGACGTCACACGAACCTGGAGGGTTGCCAGGGCCGTCCCGCGTTGGGGCTCATGTGCCGTTGGACAAGACCCAAGGCTTCCAATCATCGGCATTGCTGCCTATCTTTTCAGGCTGCCAAGCACACTGCCAAGCACACAGTCGCAGAACGGTAACGGTTACGAATGAGGGGCCCGGCCATGGCGGACGTCCTCCACCAGCTCGATATGGAACACGCGCGGAACGATCTTCCCGACTTCGCGCCCGGTGACACCATCAAGGTCCTGTACCGGGTCCGCGAAGGACAGAAGGAGCGGATCCAGGTCTTTGAAGGCGTCTGCCTGGGACGGCGGGGCTCAGGGATGGGTGAGACATTCACCGTCCGCAAGCTCTCCGGAGGGATCGGCGTAGAACGGGTATTCCCGGTGAACGCACCAACGGTCGGAGGCGTCGAGGTCGTCAGGCGGGGACGGGTGCGCCGGGCCAAGCTCTACTACCTCAGGGGCTTGCGCGGAAAAGCCGCGCGGATCAAGGAAAGGCGGATACCCAGACCGCACTAGCAGACTTCGGCGTGAGCGGCCAGCAGTTCATGGTGAGCTCCGCCTGAGCATCGGGTGTCGGTCTCAGGCAGGTTCCCGCACCCTCTTGACTACGAGCGCCCCTTCTGGGATCGGGGTCTTTCACATGTGGCAGGGGTGGACGAGGTGGGGCGCGGACCCATTGCCGGACCCGTGGTGGCGGCGGCCGTGATCCTCGGCGAGGGTGTGTCCATCGATGGTGCCGCCGACTCGAAGGTGCTGACGCCCGAGACCCGGGCCGAGATCGCGGAAGAGATTCACGCACGGGCCGCGGCCGTCGCATTGGGAGCGGCGTCGGTTACCGAGATCGACCGGATCAACATTCTGCGCGCCACCACCCGGGCCATGAGGCGCGCCCTGAAGCGTCTTCCCGTGAAGCCGGATCATGTCGTGGTGGACGGGCTGCCGGTGCGAGGCCTGGGGTGGGAGCACGACGCCGTGATCGGAGGTGACGGCCTCGTCCACTCGGTCGCCTGCGCGTCGATCGTGGCCAAGGTCTGCCGCGACCGGCTCATGACGCGGCTTGCGGCGCGGTACCCGGGCTACGGATGGGAGCGGAACATGGGCTACGCCACCCGGCGTCATAAGGAAGCCGTGAGAGACGCGGGGCTGACGCCTCACCACCGCACCACCTTCGGGCTGTTGCAGCTGGAGTTGTCGCTGGAGGCGTAGTCGAGCGGTTATTTTTCCCGAGAGCCGGTAGCTCAGTTGGTAGAGCAACGGACTTTTAATCCGTAGGTCCTGGGTTCGATCCCCAGCCGGCTCATTGGGGCACTCTCCTGGAGGGGCTGCTAACGCCAGCTCTGATCCGCCGGCTCGTTCGGGTCCGATAGCAGGAAACGGACCAGTTCGGCGTGGTAGCGGTCGGGGATCTCGAAGTGCGGCACGTGGCCGATCCCCGGGAACAGCACCAGTTCGGCGTTGCGCAGCTCTTCGGCCACATGGCGCGCCCGGCCGGGATAGTCCCGCGACAGGCGGTCGTCCGCGCCGCCGATCACCAGGGCCTTGGCCTCGATGTTCCGCCATTCGTGCACGACCGGGTCTTCGTAGAGGATCCGTTGCTGGGCCGAACGCACACGGGCCATGCGAGGCCAGTCGCCCCCGAGCGTGAGCCCGTACTGGACCATCACCCAGGGCATGTACTCGTCCCGCCAACCATTCGGGTAGTACCGCCGGTGACCCGCGAGCACGGACGCGTAGGTGGTGCGCTGGAGCACCGATTGATAGGCGTCTTCGGGGTCCGACCATGGCCGTCCGGGCCTGGTGTCGGTCAGGCCGATCTGGTTGGACATGACCACGTGCGTGATGACGTCCGGATACGTCGATGCGAAACGGGTCGCTACCATGCCGCCCATGGAATGCCCGACGATGGCGACGCGTTCGATGCCCAGTTCGTCGAGCAGCGCCTTCGTGTTGCGTGCCGGGATGTGCAGGTTGTAGTGGATGAGCGGCTTGGAAGAGCGGCCGTAGCCGAGACGGTCCACCGCGATCACCCGAAAGCCCGCTTCGCGCAGTGCCGCGATGGTGGGGGCGAACGCCGCCGCGAAGAAATTCATGCCATGGAACAGGACCACGGTCGCGCCGTTCGGTCCGCCCTCGGGAGCGACGTCCATGTAGGCCATGCGATGGTCCTGGCCCATGAGTCGAACGTTCATGTAGCTCACCGGATGGGGATACGGGACGTTCGAATAGTCAATTGCCGTGGGCTCCCGGCCGGGCGGTGGTGTGGAGGGGGGCTCATCTTGAGCGTGGGACGGACCTGGGAAGCCGACGCAGAGGGCGAGTAGGACGGCCCGGAGGCGGGCGGGATTCCGGAGTTGGCGGGAGTCCGGAAGCCTGGCAGGCGCCCGGGGCCGAACGGGACTGCGGAGATTGCGGGATGCGGACATGGGAGAACGACCTTTCTGCCGAACGCGGGGAACAGCGAGGCAACGCGGGGCCTGAGGGCTGCAAAGGCTACGTCCGTCACCTGGAAAGCCAGATCGGCCTCCTCCTTCGTCACCTGGAAAGCCAGACGTTCACCTTTCGATGAAGATCGGCCTCCTCCTCTGGCGTCCTCTGGCGCACCCGCCCCACCCCGTCCTAACGTGACCATGTCGCCCCCCCCTCCGCCCCACCCCAAGGAGCACACCATGCCCGTCGCGACATCCGCCCGCCCCGCCGCTGCCCGTCCGGCCCCCGCCCACCCGCGCCCCCACCCGGCCCACCCGCGCCCCCGCCCGGCGCCCCTCACGGCTGCGCTGTCCTTCCTGCTTCTCCTTGCGGCCCCCGCGTGCGCGCAAACCACCCGCACATTCGGCGACGATCCCGGCCTGGACCGGCTCGCGGCCGAGGTCGCGCGGCTGGCCGAATACGCCGAAGGCACGGTCGGCGTCGCGGCGTACCACCTCGAAACGGGACGCGGGTTCACCCTTCACGGCGACGAGCCCTTCCCGATGGCGAGCACCTACAAGGTCCCGATCGCGGTGCAGATCCTGACCATGGTGGACAAGGGCGAGATATCGCTCCGGGACATGGTCGAAGTGGAGCAGGGAGATGTCTACCGGACCTCCGGCGCCATCAGCGACTTGCTGGACGACCCGGGCCTGCAGATCTCGATGCACAACCTGCTCGAGCTGATGCTTCTGATCAGCGACAACATCGCGACCGATGTGCTCATGCGTGAGGCCGGGGGCTCGGGTGCCGTGACTGCGCGCATGGCCGAGGTGGGGATCGGCGGGATCCGCGTGGACCGCCCGACATGGGCCCTGATCGCCAACTGGCTGGGACACCCGGATGTGCGCGAGGACGACCAGATCGCCCCGGACGACTACCGCAGAATCCTCGAAGGGGAACGGACGGACGAGGCCATGGCGGCCAACGACGCCGTCTTCAACAGCGACCCGCGGGACACCGCCACACCGGCAGCCATGTCGGCACTGCTGCAGAAGATCTGGAACCGGGAGATCCTGTCGGAGGAGAGCTCCGCGCTGCTGATCGACATCATGTACCGCTGTCAGACCGGTGCGGCGCGGCTGAAGGGAGTGCTGCCCCCGGGGACCGCGGTCGCGCACAAGACGGGGACGATCGGGCAGACGACCAACGACGTGGGCATCATCGATCTGCCGGGCGACGCGGGTCATGTGGTGACGGTCGTCTATGTCAAGGAATCGGAGGTCGAGATCGCGGACCGGGAACCCGTGATCGCCCAGATCGCCCGTGCGATCCACGACTACTTCGTGTTCAACCGTGGCTAGCGGTTCACGAGCTGCTGTCCTCGTCCTCCTTTGCATTCTCGCCCCGGCGGCCACGGCCCAGCCCGCGCCCCTCCAGGGGCTGGACGACTACATCACGGCGGCTATGGAAGCGTGGGGCGTCCCGGGTCTGGCCCTCGCCGTGGTCAGGGATGGCGAGATTGTTCACGCGCGCGGCTACGGGGTGCGTGACGTCACGAGCGGAGCACCCGTGGACGAGCACACCCTCTTCGCCGTGGGCTCGACATCGAAGGCGTTCACCGCAACCGCGCTGGGACTTCTGGTCGACGAAGGCCGCCTGAGCTGGGACGACCGGGTGATCGACCACATCCCCTGGTTCGAGATGAACGATCCCTACGCGACCCGGGAGCTCACCGTCCGGGACCTTCTCACCCATCGGAGCGGCCTCGCCCGCGGTGACGCGGTCTGGTCCAGATGGCCGCACGACCGCCTCGAGATCATCCGACGCATCCGCAACCTGGAGCCGACCCGGAGCTTTCGCGGCGCCTGGCAGTACCAGAACCTGATGTTCCTCACTGCGGGGGAGGTCGTCGCGGCGGTCTCGGGGCAGACATGGGACGATTTCGTCGACCAACGCATCTTCACGCCTTTGGGAATGGACCGAAGCGTCACGTCCACACGCGAATTGGGACGGTTCGAGAACGTCGCCACGCCTCATGTCCACGTTAATGGCGCGGCCACGCCGGTGGTCCACAAGAATATTGACAACGTGGGTCCGGCGGGGTCGATCTACTCGAGCGCGAGGCAGATGGCCCGTTGGCTGGGATTCCACCTGGCGGGCGGGGTTCACGAGGGCGTGCGGCTCGTGAGCGACAGCGTCATGGGCGAGATGCACAGACCGCAGATGCTGATCCAGGCCGACGCGCCCGAGAACAGCCTTCACGCCCGCGACGCCCCCATGAACTTCAACGCATACGGGCTGGCGTGGTGGATCATCGACTACAGCGGGCGCAAGGTCGTCGACCACGGAGGGGGCATCGACGGGATGAGGGCGCATATCGCCTTCATGCCCGAGGAAGGCGTCGGGATGGTGGCCTTGTCCAACGCGCGCCCCAACAACCTCATCGTGGCGCTGATGTACCGCGTGTTCGACCACTTTGTCCGCCAAAACGGGTCCGAAATGGCGGACTGGAGTGCTCTGATGCTGGCCGAACAGCAGGAAAGCGCCGCCCGCGCGGCCGAAGCACGCCAGCACCGCGATGCCGGCCGTGCGCGAGGCACCGAGCCCTCGCGGCCGCTCGCGGAGTACGCGGGACGCTACGGGCACGAATACTACGGGGCGGTGGACATCACGCACGACCAGGATGCGCTCCGGGTGAGCCTGGGGGGCAAGACCACGGGCCGAATGGAGCACTGGCACTACGACGTTTTCAGAGTATTGTCCGACAATCCCGCCAACGGAGAGATGTTCATCGTCTTCACGATCGGCGCGGCGGGAGTCGTTGACATGCTCGAGATCGAGGGGTTGGGGACGTTTGCGCGGCAGTGACATGGGGGTGATTCGGTCTGCGGTAACGGCCATCGCGGCCGTTCTGGCTATTGCGCCGCCCGCGGTTGCACTGCAAACGGCCGCAGCGGCGACTTCGGCGACTCCGTCACAAGCGACAACGGCGACCACGACCCCCGCGCAGGACACGCTGGCCGGGCTCGACGCGTACATCCGTGAATCGATGCCGGATTGGGACATTCCGGGGATCGCGGTCGCGGTCGTCTACAACGACGAGGTCGTCTTCGCCGAGGGCTTCGGAGTGAAGGAGATGGGGAGGGACGATCCCGTCGACGCGCACACCCTCTTCCAGATCGGTTCCGTCACCAAGTCGTTCGCGGCGGGGGCCGTCGGGGCACTGGTGGACGACGGGCTGGTCAGCTGGGATGACCCCGTTGTGAAGCACCTGCCATGGTTCCGGGTCAGGGATCCCTGGGTCACCCGTGAAATGACGATCCGCGATCTGCTGTCCCACCGCTCGGGAATGCCGGGCGACGCCTACCCCGTCCTGGCCGTCATGGACGCGCGGCAAGCGGCCGAACGCCTCCGGCTACCAGACAATCAGGCACCGCTGCGACAGGGATTCCGGTACAGCAATCAGGCGTACGGAGTCGCGGGCCTGATCGTTGAGGCGGTGACCGGGACGAGCTGGGGCGACTGGGTCAGGGAGCGCCTCCTGCTGCCGCTTGAGATGCATGAGAGCGGGACCAGCCCCTACGACGTGTGGGACGATCCCTATGTGGCGTCGACCTTCCTGGGCGTCGCGCCGGCGGGCGGGGTGAGCATCGACGACGCGCCGGGCCGCAACGTGGCCATGCCCCACGGCGTGGGCCGCGACGGGGAGCGGCGGGTGCTTCCGTGGCAGTCGTACGACAACATGCAGGCTGCGGGGAGCGTGGTGTCCAACGTCGCCGACCTCGCGAACTGGATGCGGATGCACGTCCGGCAGGGCCTCTTCAACGGTGAGTTCGTGCTCGAGGATTCGACCGTTTCGGAAATGCAGGCGCCCCAGGTGGCGACCGAGAACACCTTCGCCTTTGCCGACGACCATACGGGCGCATACGGGATGGGTTGGACCCGGGCCACCTTCCACGACCACCTCTACCTCTCCCATGGCGGCGGCATCTTCGGGTTCCCCGCCTACGTGGCCATGCTGCCCGAAATCGGCGCGGGGGTGGCGGTCCTGGCCAACGGCAGCATGTGGACGCCCTACTACCCGCACCAGGAGATCGCGGCGTGGGTTTTCGCGCGCCTCCTCGACGTCGAGCCGCGCGACTGGCACGGCGAAATCATGACCCGCACGGAGATCATCCATTCCCAGGTGGAGGCGGCGCTCGCGGCCCAGGACGCGGCCCGTATCCCCGGCACGCGTCCTTCGCTGTCATTGAAGGACTACGCGGGCACGTACGAGGACGCGTACGGCTCCGGGCCCGTCACCGTGGTGCTTTCGGACGGCCGCCTGTCCCTTCACTTCGACGGACCGGGCGCGTTCAGGGGTGACATGGAGCACTGGCACCACGATGTTTTCCGCCTGTACTTCGACGGGGGGGACGGGCAGGCCTACGGGAGCTCGTTCGTGACCTTCACCATCGGCGTGGACGGGGGCATCGACCGCATGGACCTCGGGTTCATGGGGGAGTATCGGAGGGCGGGGTGACTCGGAAGACCTTGCGGTCGCCCCTTGGGCCGGCCCTCGCCGCGCGTGCGGCTTTCGCCCTGCTTGCGGCCGTCGCCCTGCTTGCGACTGCCTGCTCGGGAGACGGTGGAAGCACCGTCACCCCTCCGGACCCCCCACCCGTGGAGCCGCCCTCGCGGCCGGTACCCTGCACCTTCGCGAACGCGACGTGCGAGGAACGGGTCGAGATCGCCAGCGGGTTGTTCCTCCCGGTGTACAGCACTCACCTGCTCACCGAAGGACACACCGCGGTAACCCGGGGGCTCATCGTCATTCATGGGAACGCCCGCGACCCCGACAACTACTTTCTGAGCGGACTGAGTGCGGTCACACAGGGGGGCGTCTCCGGCAGCACGGTGGTCGTCGCGCCCCACTTCCAGACCGATGTCGACGGTCCGGAGTCGGATGAGCCCTTCTGGTCGAGTCCCGGGTGGAAGCGGGGGAACCTGTCCAGACCCGAAGGCCCGTCACCCCGGGTGAGTTCCTACGCAGCGATCGACCGGATCGTGGACAAGTTCCTCGACGCGGCCCTTTTCCCGGCAATCCGCGACATCGTGGTGACCGGTCATTCCGCCGGCGGGCAGGTCGTGCACCGCTATGCGGCGTCGAGTACGGCACAGGAGGAGGGGCGCGACGGCGTCGTGTTCCGTTACGTGGTGGCAAACCCCTCAACGTACCTCTACCTGGGGCCCGAGCGCGAGAACCAGGCCGGAGACTTTGCGGTGCCGGGCGGGGGCTGCGACGACTACGACGAATGGCACTACGGTCTGCAGGATCGCAACAGCTGGGCCGAACGGCTGGAGGCGGACACCATCCGGGCCCTGTTGTCGCGCCGGGATGTGCGCATTCTGGTGGGGAACGCCGACACGCTGAGCGCGTCCCTCGACGTGAATTGCGGCGCCAACCTCCAGGGCCCGAACCGCTACCTCCGCGGACGCACCATCGTGCGCTTCATGGATTCCCTGTACGCCGGCCACGGCCATGTGGAAATGATCGTGCCGGGCGTGGGGCACTCCAGCCGCTCGATGTGGCTGTCGAGGGTCGGACAGCAGTCGCTCTTCGGGAACTAGGCAGGATATGGCTCGCCGCCGACTGGCGAGCCGGTGGCGGTCGTGACAACTTGGGGTAACCGAACGACCACCGTGAACAGTCGGCCCGCCTCAGGGCGAACGGGGGCCGCCGCGAATGATTCGCACGCTCAGATTGGAGAACTACCGGAGCTTCGAGCGGTACGAGCTCCGAGACCTGGCCAGGGTCAACCTGCTGGTTGGATCGAATAACTGTGGTAAGACGTCGGTTTTGGAGGCGGTCCAGCTGTTGGTATCGCGTGGGGATCCCCGCGTACTGATCGAGACGGCCCGCCGACGAGGCGAGTCCCACAAATTGATTGGTGATGACGGCCGCCCGACCACCAGGTACCCCCTCTATCATCAGTTCCACGGCCATAGGCTCGGTCCCGGAGCCCGCCTGAGCATCTCCTCCGATGATGGTCTTGGACGGGTTCGAATGGACATTGTGGAAGCTGAGGACGGTCAGGGGCAGGATCTGTTCGAGATAGCAGGTGCCATTCAGCCACTCGCGCTTCAGATACGCCGGGGCGTGGACAAGAGCACTGTGCTCTCGCTGACCGAGGATGGATCGCTCGACTGGCGCGCCCCGGGCCTGCGGCATGCGACGATTCAATCTTCGCGGACATCGCCACCCAGCCAGTTTGTTACTGCAGAGTCGCTCCAAGCTCACGAAATGGCCGTGTTGTGGGACCAAGTTGTTGTCGCTGGGAGGGAATCCGAGGTTCTCGAAGCAATGAGGATCCTCGAGGAAGACCTCGATTCCATCTACTTTCTAGCGGGCGACACAACCAGGCGCACCGGAGGTTCGCCGGGTATCGTGCTGGGGTTCGGACCCGGTGCTCCCCGAGTTCCGATCGGGAGTTACGGCGACGGGATGCGGCGGCTTCTCGCTCTGTCGCTTGCCCTGGTGCACGCAGGGGGTGGGTTTCTCCTGATTGACGAGATCGATAAGGGTCTCCACTGGACCGTCATGGAGGAGATGTGGAAGCTCGTCGTCGAGGCGGCCGCCAGGTTTTCGATTCAGGTCTTTGCGACGACCCACAGCTTCGACTGCATTGCCGGGCTAGCGTCGCTGCTCAAGGCCCGGCCAGACTTGGCGGACAGCGTTTCAATTCAGAAGGTCGAACGAAATCTCGAACGAAGTGTGGCCTTTGACTCCGATGATATCGTCGCTGCCGCCGAATTGGATATCGAACTCCGCTGATGGTCCGATCGTTGGCATCTCCTGTTCTGTTCGTCGAGGGCTCGGATGACAAACACGTGATCGGACATCTCGTCATGCGACGTGGACTTGCCGACCATACGGTGTGGCGATCAAGGCACGCTACCTCCGCGATGACAGCGACGCGGCCGAGAGGTTCGTCGCATGGTTCGGGCGCGTGTTCAAACTGACGGGGGAGCTTCGGCAACGGAGTTGAGTTCAGCCCGGCAGGGCGGTCGGATCCTTCGGAGAGATTGCGGTGTAGACGGTTGACGAATCCCCGCAGGGTTTATCTTTGAGGGCATGAGGTCCCCGTGAGCGGTAGTCAACGGGCCGGACCTTTCGCGGCCGGCCGGCCGATCTGCCCTCCTGAACCAACGGAGCATCGTATGCGAGCTTTATTTTCGTCGGTCCTGGCAGGTCTGCTTCTCCTTTCGGCGACGGGTGCGATGGCGCAGGTACCCGGGATCGCGGCAGGGGTGGGCGAAGGTGTGATGGTGTCGGGAAAGACGGGGGCCGGCGTGGCCCGAGGGGTCCCGACGGTGGATATGACCACCAACGCGCCAAGGCCGACGAGCGAGGTCTTCACGGTAACCTTTGATTTCTCGGAGAATGTGACGGGGTTCACCACTGGCGACCTCGATGTTCGAAACGGCGCCACGGTTTCGGGCGTGCGGAGAAGGAACGCACATCTCTACGACGTGGACATCGAGCCCTACGAGGACTTCGAAGGGAACGTGACCGTCACGATCGGCGCCGACGCGGTGACGAGCGATAGCAATGATAAGAATGCCGAAGCCAGCGAGACCTTCCAGGTGGACACCAAAGCGCCTGAACTGGACGACGCCACGATCGACGAGGACGAACTCGTCCTGTTGTATGACGAGGACCTTGACGGGGGTTCGGAGCCCGCTCCCCGCGACTTCGATGTGACGGTCGACGGAACCGACTACTCTGTCGAGTCCGTCTCGGTCAATCGCGACGAAGTGACCCTAATCCTCGATGACGCCGTGTCGCGGGACGACATCGTGCGAATCGACTATGATCCGGGCAGCAACCCGATCCGGGACAGGCTGGAGAATGAAGCCTCGTCGCTCTCGAGGGAGACAGTCACGAACAACACCGAATCGGCCGACGACCTCCCGAGCGCGCCCAGAGACCTGGAAGCGACCGCCGACGGTCGGACGAAGATCGACCTGGACTGGGACGAGCCGTCCGACGACGGAGGCAGTCGCATTACCGGCTACCGCATCGAGTTCTCGGCTACCGGCAGCGGCGGTTGGGACGATCTAGTAGACGACACGGACGACACCAAGACCTCGTACACCCACACCGGGCTCGAGCCGGGGACCCGGCAGTACTACCGCGTCGCCGCGATCAACCGCGACGGCGAGGGCCCGTGGTCGGATATCGACGACGCCACGACCGAAGGCGGAGTCCCGGGTGTGCCCAGAAACCTCACCGCGGTCGAGAGCGGAAGTTCGCGGATCAACCTGTCGTGGAGCGCGCCGATCTCTGACGGAGGCAGCCGCATCACCGGCTACGAGATCGAGGTCTCCTCGAACGGCGGACGGACCTGGACCGTGCGGGTGAGTAACACGCGCTCGTCGAGCACAACGTACGCGCACACGGGCCTGGAATCCGGGACTACATGGCACTACCGGGTGTCGGCAATCAACTCCGAGGGAACGGGCGAGCCGTCAAACGTCGCGAGCGAGACCACGGACATCGGCCCGCCGCGAGCACCGTCAAGCCTGAGCGCGGTCGCCCCCGGTGAGTCCCAGATCCGGCTGTCCTGGGCTCCCCCGTCCGACGACGGGGGCGCTCGGATCACCGGTTACCGGATCGACGTATCGACCTCGGGCGGGGCGCTGTGGACGGTTCTGAATGGGAACACCGGGTCCATCTCGACTGCCTACACGCACACCAATCTGCCCCCCGGGAGCAGGCGCTCATACAGGGTCGCGGCGATCAATTCGCAGGGAAGGGGCGCGTACTCCAACACGGCGAGCGCCACCACCCGGGCCGTGGTTCCCGATGCGCCGACCAACCTGACCGCGACCGCAAGCGGCCAGACGCAGGTCAACCTGTCGTGGCGTGCTCCGCTCATGGATGGTGGGGCCCGGATTACCGGCTATCGCGTGGAGTGGTCGGCCACGGGTGGCACCCCATGGAACGTCCTCACGTCCCGCCACACCTCCACCACATACACGCACCGTGGCCTGTCCCCCGCCACGACCCGGCACTACCGGGTGTCCGCGACCAACTCGGTGGGGACCGGCGAGGCATCGAATGTCGCCACCGCCACCACGGACGCCACCGTGCCGAGTGCTCCCGTCCGGCTCTCTGCCAGGGCGAACGGGCAGAATCAGATCGACCTGACCTGGACCGCGCCCAGCAATGATGGCGGAGCCCCGGTCACGGGGTACCGGATCGAGTCCTCGCCCAATGGTTCCAGCTGGACCCCTCTCAGGAGCAACACGGGCTCGAACGCCACCTCCTACTCGCACACCGGATTGGCGCCGGCTACGAAGCGGTACTACCGGGTGTACGCGATCAACATTGCAGGGAGGAGCCCGGCGTCGAATGTCGCCAACGCCACGACCGACGCGACCGTTCCCGCTGCACCCACCAACCTTTCGGCCAACGCAAGCGGTACATCGCAGATCGATCTGTCGTGGCGAGCTCCATCGTTCAACGGCGGGTCCCGGATCACCGGCTACCGGATCGAATTTGGGGAGAGCGGCAACGGCCCATGGTTGGCCCTGGTGGCCAACACGCTGTCTGGCTCGACCAGTTACTCCGACACCGGGCTGGCTCCGGCCACGACCCGCTACTACCGGGTGTTTGCGATCAATGCGGTGGGGTCGGGCACGGAGTCAGGGGTGGCCAACGCCACCACCGACGCTACGGTTCCGGACGCACCCACGAACCTCATCGCCACGGCGACCGAGCCCACGCGGATCGATCTGGTCTGGACGGCACCGGCGTATGACGGTGGGTCACCCGTCACCGGCTACCGGATCGAGGTCTCGCAAGACGGCGCGGTCTGGGCCGACCTGGTACGGTCCACGGCAGTCACCACCACGGCCTACGGCCACACGGGCCTCATGCCGGGGAGCACGCGGCACTACCGCGTCTCTGCAATCAACTTCGCGGGGACGGGCGCGCCCTCGAACATCGCGACCGCGTCCACGGACGACCCCAGGGATCGCGCGGGGCGTGTGAACGCGGAGGTGCTTTCCCACGCGGCGGCTGCGATGACGTCGAGCACGGTCTCTGCGATCGCGAGCCGGGCCGAGTCGTTCGCGGCCAGTGATCCGTTCGGCCGTCGCGTCCAGGTGGGCGGCTTCCGGTCACTCGGCGCTGCCGCTGCGGCCATGCGTCCCGGAGCGTACGGGCAAGGTGCGTTGGGCGCCGGGGCGGGGACCGACGTCGACCTCCGGCGCTTGCTGAACGGAGCCTCGTTCACGCTCCCCATTGGCGACGCGCTGCCGCAGCTGGGATCGAGTCCGTCGTTGGCGACATGGGGCAGTGGCGAGTATCACAGCATGTCGCGGGCCAGAGGCGGTCTCGTCGCCTGGGAGGGCGACATGCTCAGCATGCACATGGGCGCGGACGTCCGGGTGCGTCCTCATATCCTCGCGGGGGTGGCAGCGACCCGTTCCACCGGCAACTTCGACTTCACCGACAAGACGGGCGCGACCGAAGTCGCCGGTACCTACGCCAGTCAGATGACCAGCCTCAACCCGTACGTCGTGGGATTCCTGGGCCGGGTCGACATCACCGGATGGGCCACCGGCGGATACGGCTGGGGCAACGTCGAGATCGAGGACGAGCGCAAGGAGCTTCGGTCGAGTCCTGTTCGCATGTTGAACGGGGCGGTCGGAGGCGCGGGCGACCTGCTCGCGAGTGGCAGCGCGTCGCTGCGCCTGAAGGCCGAGGGCTGGCTCTCCCGCGTCGAGGTGGAGGGTGGCGAGCAAGTCGACTCGCTGACGCTGGATATGCGTCGTGCCCGGGTCGCGCTGCAGTGGAAGCAGGGATACCAGTTCGAGGCGGGACACGAGGTGTCGGTTCTGCTCGAAGGCGGCGTGCGCTACGACAACGGTGACATGGCCAACGGCGGCGGAATGGAGCTCGGAGGCGGTGTTCGCTACGTGAGCCCGCGGGGAGGATTCACGGCCGAAGGACGCGGCAGGATGCTCGCGACCGGGCACCTGGGCTACGAGGAGTGGGGAGTCAGCGGCCTGATTCAGATCGACTCGCACGGACGTGGCGAGGGTCTGTCCGTCAGACTCGTCCCCGCGTGGGGAGATGCGTCCAGCGGGGTTCAGGCCCTCTGGGACCGGGGCGTGAGCGCGATGCAGCCCGGCGATTTCACACCGGCGCGGGGTCAGCTCAACGCCGAGGTCGACTACGGGCTGGCGAGATTCGCCGGCACGCCGTACGGCCGCTTCTACATCACCGAGGGCGGGGATCGCGCTTTTGGGAGCGGGCTGCGCTACGAAATCACCCGGGTGCTGGATCTGCGCGTGGAGGGAACGCGCCGGGAGAACGCCATCAGCGCCGCGCGGCACGGTCTCACGATGAGAGGGCAGTGGAAGTTCTAGTCTGATCGAGGGGTCCGTGGCAAATCCGCGCCTGCATCCGGCTCCCGGGGGCGGCGGTCCTGGCCTGGTTGCCAGCGGCCGCCGCCCGCGGATGGATTCGTCAGTTCCCGGGACGCCAGTGCCCGACGGGGAGCGTGTCCGTCTTCATCACGTCGGGGTTGACCCAGTAGTACGACCCGAATGGCCGCGCGGAGGGCCATACTTCGTCCAGCGTCGCAGCGTCGTACAGGACTCCGTCCTTCATGACCAGGTCGATGTCGAGCGTGTTTTCGATGTCGTCCAGCGGGTTTGAATCGAGGATGACGAGGTCGGCGTACTTGCCGGCGGCGATGCTCCCCAGTTGATCATCCAGGCCGAGGTAGCGGGCCCCGTTCAGGCTCGCGACTTCGAGGGCGCCCAGTGGTCCAAGTGCCTCCGCATACGACCACACCTCCCAGTGCGAGGCGGGCCCGTGCTGCTGGCCGTGCGATCCGATCACTCCGTAGCCACCCTCCGCGATGATGTCGGCCATGCCCTCGGCGACGATCGCAAAGCCGTAGTCGGACTCCGGACGCAGGTTGCGCCTTCGCGCATGCGGGATCAGGTGACGCCACGGCAGCCACCGCCGGAGCTTTTCGTCGAGCCAGGTGTCGTCACGCTGAAAGAAAAACTCTTCGGTCCATGGCGCGGAGCCCCCGACGACGACCGTCGGCGAGTAGTAGAACCCGGCCTGGCCAAGAAAGCGTGACACGTCGGAGTAGATCGGAAACTGCACAAGGGCGTGTTCGAAGCCGGCGTGGCCGTCCATCACCAGCCCGACGTTGTGCGAAAGGTCGAAGTTGCCGCCCTCGGAGGTCGCCACCATGCCGCGTTTGCGCGCGGCGTCCACCAGCCATTGCGCCTGGCGCCGGTTCGGCTGCAGGTACTGCTTGATGCTTTCCGCTCCCCAGCTCTGTAGCCGGGCCACCTGATTGTCCGCCTCCTCGGGCGAGTCCACGTCCAACTTGAACGGTGCATCTCCGGCGGTCAGCGTCTCGCCCGTCGCGTAGATGCGCGGGCCCACCATCCGGCCGGCTTGTACAAGGTCCTTCGTGCTCCAGGTGTTGACTGACGACGCTGCCGGATCCCGGGTTGTGGTCACGCCGTACGCCAGATAGACGCCATGCTCGAAGCCGCGCTCGGGAATCATGCCCATGGACTGGCGGTTGTGATGCCCGTGCATGTCGATCCAACCCGGAATGACGGTTTTTCCGGTGCCGTCAATGGTCCGATCGGCCCCCGAAATGTCGCATTCGCCGACGCATGTGATCCGTCCACCGGCAGTCACCACATCGCCCCGCTCGACCACGCCGGCCTCGTCCAGGGTGATGATGCGGGCGCCTGTGATGGCGACGGAACCCTCAGGCAGGTTGCGGGGAACATTGAGGCGCAGGCCGGTGACGGAAGTCTCCCCGGTGCGCAGGTCGTGGGTGGCGTAACGGGTACCGCTGCCGAACTCCAGAGTGGAATTGTCGCGCCAGCGGGGAAACAGGCCCCCCTGGGTCGTGAGCCGTTCGACCGGGAGGCGCCCGCCGATGCGCGCTATCGCGGGAATCGCGTCGGCGGAGCGCGCGGGGGGAACGGGCGCCACGAAGACGTCTCCCCCGGTCACAAAGGCCACCCTTGCCGCATCGGGCGAGGCTACCGCTTCCCACGTCACCGGCAGCTGGACGTGTTCGCGCCGGTCCGCGCCGGTGTTGGTCACCGAGACGAGCATGCCTTCGGTGGCGAAGTAGATCCGACCGTCGTCGCCGTAGCTGGCAATGGGCAGCGCGGTGCCGAAGCCGCCGAGGATGCGGGCCACCGGGGTTCCCCGGGAGTCTGCCGCGTTGTCTCCTTCCCTGGCCGCTCCGCCCTCGCCTCCGTCCGCGGGGAAGCGTACCAGATCATGCCAGGGGTTGTCGGCCGGCGTGCGGCCCCGCGCGGTCGCTCCCGATCCCCGAGCCGCCAGAATCTCGCTCCCGTCGGGACTCCACACCGGGTTCATGTACTCGCCTGTTTGGTCGGAGACGCGCCGAGCCTGTCCGCCGTCGGCAGGGACACGCCAGATGTGCCCGCCTTCCGCCCAGTCGAATGTTGTGAACGCGATGGATCCGCCGTCCGGCGACCACGACGGGGCGTACTCGAAGGCGGGAAAGTCGTCCGGCGTGAGCCGTCGGGGCTCGCCACCGGAGGCGTCGCGCAGCCAGAGCTTGCCGACCGCCTCGAAGACGATGGTTTGCCCGTCGGGGGAGCCGGTCGGCCACCGGAGGAACCGCGCATCGAAGGAATCGTCGGGAATGCTGCGCGTGCTGTGTGCCATTTCGGAGATGGTGCGCTCGACACGGGCGCTGAAGGGGATGGTCCCCACTTCGCCGCTGGCCGGATCGAGCACGCGGATGCCGCCACCCTGGGACAGGTAGATGCGGGTTCCCGCGGCGTCCCATGTGAAGCGGGGCAGGACCGGTCCCGCCCTTGTTATTTCCTGCGTCATGTCCCATTCGACCGGGTCCATGATCAGCCGCTCGGCCCCCGTTTCCAGATCGCGCAGCCAGAGCCCGGTCCTCGGGCCGAAGACGTGGCCCCGGTATTCCAGCACGCCGTCGGGTATCCGTCGTCCGAAGGCCAGAAACCGTCCGTCGGGGGACACTTCGGGTGCGAACGCACCGCCGCTGGTCATGCGGCCCTGCTGCTGCGACTGGCCGGAGGTGATCGGCGTGACGTGTCCGGTCGCCAGTTCGAGCCGTCGGATCTGAAAGTCACCCTTCGAGGAATCCTGTCCTCCGTACGGCAGGATCGAACCCACGAACTGGTGGAAGTAGATGTAGCGCCCGTCCGGCGAGACGGAAGACCATCCGGGCATCCGGGTGGTGTAGGGGACCAGTTCGACACCGGTGCCGCCGTCGCGGTGGTACATGAACAGCCCGTATGAGAAGAGTCCGCCCGCCGCCATGTCGGTCTGCCGGACGACCAGGTAGTCGCCGCCGGGCAGCCACGCGGGCTCCATCGCGCGGATGTTGATGTCTGTGAAGACAGGTCTGGGGTTCGAACCGTCGGCCCCCATGATCCACAGGTTGTTCTGTCCGTTCCGGTCGGAGATGAACGCGATCTCGGACCCGTCGGGCGAGAAAACGGGGTGAATGTTCAGGGCGAGCCCGGAGTCCTGTGTGATGCTGGTCGCCTCGCCGCCGCCGACCGGCATGCGGTAGATGTGACCGAGGAGGTCGAAGGCGATCCAGGCCCCGTCGGGAGAGATGTCGACGGACATCCATGTGCCTTCCGTCGCGGTGAAGGCGATCTCGCGGGTCTCGCCACGGGGCTGGGTGATGTCCCAATCGGCCGGGGTGTTCTGAGCGGCGATGGGGGCGGGGAGGGTGGCGAGTGCCAGGGCCGGGGTGGCGATGGCGAGGGCCAGGGCGGTCGCGAGCCGGCAGGCAGTGGGCGGCGCAGTGGGCGGCGCAATGGGCGACTGGGACATGTGATGCCTCCTTGAGTGGACGAGGGCAGGCGAATGTCGCATGTAGAGTGGGGTGTGGCGAGGGCGTGGCCGCCCGTTGCCTCAAAGTGTTCTGTTACATTTGAATCTTCAGAATCGAACACATTCTCCCTAATATTTGTTCTGTTCAATTGGGATTGCCATGATCGAACACATTCACCAGCGACCGGCACGACGTGGCCGCCCACCTCGTCGCGAGGTCTATCGTCGGCTGCGATCCGATGTCTCGGAGCTCTGGGAGCGCTTCGGTGGCTTGCCGATCCCACAGGAAGCTGCCGGAATCTGGCGCGGAATCTGGTACGAAGAGGCCCATCATTCCACGGCGATCGAGGGCAATACATTGGTGCTGAAGCAGGTTGAGCGGCTTCTGGCCGAGGGGCGAGCCGTCGGCGACGGGGAGCTCCAGGAGTATCTGGAGGTCCGGGGCTACGCTACGGCGGCCGAGTGGGTGTACCGGCAGGCGGTCCACCGGTCCGGGCTCTGTCATCCGGGGGCCATCCTGAGTTTGGCCGAGGCCCGACAGGTTCACCACACGGCAATGTCGCCGGTTTGGGAGGTGGCTCCTCATCCCGACGCTACGGATCGGGAGGCACCCGGCAACTTCCGCGAACATGACATCCGGCCGTTTCCCGGGGGAATGACTCCCGTCTCGTGGCCGCTCGTGCCTGCCCAGATGGATACCTGGATAAAGGCGGTGAATGCGCTTGATGCCGAATCGTTGACCTTCCCGGAGTCCCTCGCCGAAATCCACTGCCGGTTCGAACAGGCACACCCGTTCCTCGATGGCAATGGGCGAACCGGCCGCCTGCTCCTGAACCTGATCCTGGTTCGGCTGGGTTACCCACCCGCGATCATCTACAAGCGGGACCGCTCAAGATACCTCGGCGCCCTCCAAAAGGCTGACCGAGGCGAATCCGGTCCGCTGGGGGAGATGCTGGCCCGTGCGATCCTCGACAACCTGTACAGGTTCGTGATTCCGGCGGTCGCCGGTCCGGCCCGCCTGGTGCCGCTCAGCGCCTTGGCGACCCCGGATCTGAACTCCTCGGCGCTCCGTGCAGCAGCCGGACGCGGCCGGCTCCGTGCGATCCGCAACTCGAGCGGTCGCTGGCGCAGCTCCCGAGCCTGGGTGGAGGAATACAAGGCCACTCGCTACCGCAGGGACCGGGACTAGCAGAAAGCCCCTGTCGGGTTCGCGTTCGGTACCCCAACTTACCCGTAGTCTCGCACGCCACTGCAGCAGTCAGGATGGAGTCACGAAGATGACCGGACACGAGAAAGCCTCGACACGCATTTCCTTTGCACCCGCCCTCGCGCTTATCGCGCTTTTGGCCATTGCGCCGCCCGCGCGGACCCTCCACGCGCAGGACGCCGCCTCGACCGCCACCCAGGATCCGCCCAGCGCGGCCGCGGCGGTCCTTTCGGCGGAGGGGTGGGTAGAACCGCCCGCTGACATCGCGGACGCGGTGCTGGCGCCGCGCTACCTGAACGCGACGCTCAACCAGGCAAGTCCCGACGGAAGCTGGTTCCTGCACATGGTTGGCGACGGGCCGGTCACGATGGACCGCTTCTCACGGCCCTTCGACGAGCTGGGCGGCCAGTTCCTGGAGCCACAGGCGAACCGTCACCGCAACCTGTCGATCCGGAGTTCCGCGGGGTTGCAGGTGTTCTCGGCCACCGACGGCTCGGTCACCGACATCGAGGTTCCCGGCGGCGCGCGCGTGTCGGCGGCCCAGTGGTCCCCCGACGGCTCCGGCCTTGCCTTCTACGTCCACACCGACGACGAAACGCACATTTACGTGGCCGATCCGGAGAGCGGCGACTCCCGCCAGATCACGCGCGACCCGGTGCTGGCCACCATGGTCACCACCTTCGAGTGGACCTCGGACGGCGAAGAGATCGCGACTGTGCTGGTTCCGGAAGACCGCGCGGGGCGACCCATGGAGCGCACCGTCCCCGCAGGTCCACAGATCAAGCAGACCGAGGACGGCAAGAATGTCCTGCGGACCTACGCCAGCCTGATGGCGACGCCGTACGACGAGTCGCTGCTGGAGTGGCATGTCACCGGCCAGCTGGCCATGATCGCCGTCGACAACCGGCGCGTCATCCGGGTGGGTGACCCGGCCATGCTTCGCAGCTTCGATTTCTCGCCCGACGGGCAGCATGCGCGCGTTACGACGATGCACAGGCCGTTCAGCTACGTCGTGCCGGTGACCAGCTTCGGGCGCGTCGAGGAGATCTGGGACCGCGAGGGCAACGTGCTCGCCGAGATCGCCGACACCGAACTCAACACCGGCATCCGCGGAGTCCCGTCGGCTCCGGGCGTCGCGGGCGACGAAGAGGAAGCGGACCGGCGTCAGATCATGTGGCGCGAAGACGGGGCCGGCCTGACGTTCCTGCGAATGGAGCCCGCTCCCGAGGAAGAGGAGGGCGACGAGGCCGCGGCAGAGGAAGAGGATGACGAGGCCGACACGAGCCGGAAGGATCGTGTCATGCTGTGGACGGCTCCGTTCGGAGAGGACGACACGACCGTTCTCTACGAGAGCGACCGGCGCATGGCGAACCACCGCTACTCGTCGGACTACGGCTGGCTTTTCGTCACCCAGAGACCCGGCGGTGGCGGGGGCGGCGGTGGTGGCTTCGGCGGAGGCGGCGGGGGCGGCACCGTCACCGAGTACGCTGTCCGGCTGGACGACCCGGAGACTCGCTACACGATCAGCGAGTGGGATTCCGACGAGTTCTACGCCAACCCCGGTTCGCTTCTGATGGACAACGGCCAGGCGGGCGGAGGCGGCGGTGGCGGCCGCTTCGGAGGTGGTGGTGGGTCGGCCGGCTCGCACACCGTGGAGGTCGTCGGGGATGACGGCAGCGAATCCGTCTTCCTCATGGGCACCAACTACAACGAGGACCCTCTGGCCGAGTCTCCGATCAGCTTCCTGGACCGGGTCGCCCTTCGCACCGGCGACACGGAAAGAGTCTACGAGAGCTCGAACGACGGCGAGTACGAACGCATCACCACGGTGCTGGACGCGGGCGCCGGCAACTTCGTGGTCCATCGCGAATCTCCGACCGAGGTCGGGCAGTCGTCCCTCGTCGATGGCGAGGCACGCACGCAGCTGACCCAAAACGTCGACTACACGCCCGATCTGACCAATGCACCACGGGACCGCTTCACCGTCGAGCGCCCCGACGGGTTTCGATTCCTCGTCAACGTCACCATGCCGCCCGACTTCGAGGAAGGCGAAGAGCGACCCGCGATGTTCTGGTTCTACCCGCGCGAATACGAGGACCAGGAGTCGTACGACGAACGGGGACGCACCTTCAACAAGAACGCCTTCCCCAACTTCGGCACCCGCTCGATCGAATACCTGATCCGGCTGGGGTATGTCGTGGTCGAGCCCGACGCGCCGATCGTGGGCGAAGCGGGGCGGATGAACAACAACTATCAGCACGATCTGCGCAACAATCTCGCGGCGGTGATCGACGAGCTGGACGCAAGAGGGATCATCGACCGGCGCAGGCTCGGGCTTGGCGGGCACTCGTACGGTGCGTTCGGAACCGTGAACGCGATGGTGCACACACCCTTCTTCAAGGCCGGGATCGCGGGTGACGGCAACTACAACCGGACCTTCACCCCGCTGGGCTTCCAGTCCGAGCGCCGGCACTTCTGGGACGCTCGCGAAGTGTACCTCGGGATGTCGCCGTTCGTGTACGCGAACAACCTGACCGGCGCCCTGCTGATGTACCACGGCATGCACGACCAGAACGTCGGCACCGCGCCCGACCACTCGCCGCGGCTGTTCCACGCCCTGAACGGGCTGGGCAAGGAAGCCGCGATGTACCTCTACCCCTTCGAGGACCACGGCCCCGCGACCAGGGAGACGCTGCTCGACCTGTGGGCGCGGTGGGCCGCCTGGCTCGAGGTTCACCTTGCAGAGGAGACGAGGCCGGTCACCTGAGGGCCGAGCCGACAAACAGGAGCTACATGAGCAAGGAGACGTTTTCCGAGAACATCGTTGTGCCTCTGACGCCGCCGCGCCGGGCCACCCTGGCGGAGTTCCTCTCTCGTCCCGGCCGGCCGGAAGGCGCCATGACCATCGGCGAGGTGCAGGGGTTTTTCTTTTCGGTCGCCGCGTCGCCGGACCTGGTGCAGCCAGCGGAGTGGTATGCGATCGTCTTCGGCGGTGAATTGCCCACGTTCGAGGACCGCGAGCAGGCCGAGGGGATCATGGGGGCGTTGCTGTCGCTGTACAACGTCATCAACGACGATGTGCGCGAGGGCGGTGGCAGATTGCCCGACGAGGTGAAGGTCCGCGACGACGTGCTGGAGAACCTGGACTACGACTCGCCGCTTTCCGAGTGGTCACGCGGGTTCATCGAGGGACATCTCTGGTTGCAGAAAACCTGGCAACCGTTCGAGGACAGTCTGGCCGACGAATTCATGGACGTGTTGTGGATATTGGGTTTTTTTGCCACCGGTCCGATCGCGGAAGCGATGATGGAGGAGTTGGGGGATCCGGAGCGACCGCTGGAGGTCGTCGTCAAGGAGACCTGTGACGAGTTTACCAAGGCCGCTTCGGCCTATGCGATGATCGGCGTACATCTGTATGACCTTCAACGGGAACGGAAGCGGCCACGCCCGGCGGACAAGGAATTCCTCCGTCCCGGCCGCAATGACCCTTGCTCATGCGGGAGCCTCAAGAAATACAAGAAGTGCTGCGGGCGGATCGCGCTGGCGTAGGGGCGGGCAATGCAACCATCGACTGCGGCCGGACCCGGCCGTTCTTGATTGACGAGGAAACGGGGGAGCAGCCTGATGAAGGTGGGCGGTATCCCGTACCGGGCGATCTTCACCGCGGGCGACGGAGGCACCGCGGGCGATGCAGTCACCGCGGGCGATGCAATGGATGTACGGGTCATCGACCAGACCCTCCTCCCGCATCGGTTCGAGACCATCCGGCTGGAGTCCGTCGACGATGCCGTGCGTGCCATCCGTGACATGGTGGTGCGCGGGGCGCCTCTGATTGGTGCGACCGCCGCGTATGGCGTGGCGCTGGCGATGCGCGCCGATCCGTCCGATGCGTCGCTCGAAAAAGCGCTCGCCGGCCTCGGAGTAGCCCGCCCGACCGCGGTCAACCTGGTCTGGGCGCTCAACGGTGCCGGGGCGCTGCTGCGCGGGTTGCCGGCGGCGGAGCGCGCTGACGCGGCCCACGATTTCGCCGCCCAGTTGTGTGAAGACGATGTGCACCGCAACCGCAGCATCGGCGAGTACGGGCTTGGGGTCTTCAAGGAGATTGCCCGCCAGGCCGGAGCGACCGCGGGCGGGGCCCGACGCAGCCTCAACGTCATGACGCATTGCAACGCGGGGTGGCTCGCCACCGTCGACTGGGGAACCGCGACCGCCCCCGTCTACCGCGCCCACGACGAAGGGCTGGGGATCCATGTATGGGTGTGCGAGACGCGCCCGCGGTTCCAGGGTGCCGGGCTGACCGCCTGGGAGCTGGGCCAGCACGGTGTGCCCCACACGCTGGTATCCGACAGCGCGGCCGGATACCTGATGAGCCGCGGCAAGGTCGATGTGGTGATCGTGGGGACGGACCGCACGACCGCCGCGGGCGATGTCGCGAACAAGGTGGGCACCTACCCGCTTGCGCTCGCCGCCCGCGACAACGGCGTGCCCTTCTACGTGGCGGTACCGTCGCCGAGCATCGACTGGACGATCGAGGACGGCGCGAGCATACCGATCGAGGAGCGTGACCCGGAGGAGGTGACGCGGGTGTGGGGGGTGGACGATGATGGCGTGGAGCGGAGGGTGCGGGTCACGCCGGAAGGGACCCAGGCCGCGAACTACGCCTTCGACGTGACGCCCAGGCGGCTGGTGACGGGGCTGGTGACGGAGCGAGGGGTTTGTGCGGCGGAGCGGGGGGCACTGGGGCGGATGTTGGGGCGGTGAGGGCTGACCAGAATACGGCCTGAGTAGGGTTTGCTGGGCGCTCTCCCCGTGTCTTCGCAGAATTCGAGATAGTCGTCTATCGCGCGCCGCATCGACTCTTTCAGCTCGGCCACCGAGCTGCCCTCGAAATTGATTCCGTCCCGGGTGTCAACGACGTGACCCGAAAAAAACTCGTATTCGTCGTCGTATTCGAAGACTCCCGTGTAACCCCTGTACTCAATCATGGCTTGACTCCTGCCCTTTCCAGGAAGCGGCGCATCCGTCGGACCAATCCCTTGCCAGCGGTCCGCGGGGGTGGCTGAGCGGGACAACCCTCACGTAACGTCAGGGTTGGCTCCTCTACCGCTGAGAATGCCAGCCTACCCCGCGACGATCTTCCAGATCTTCCCGCGCAACGAATCGCTCACGTAGACCGACCCATCCGGCCCCGCCGCGACCCCCGTCGGCCGGTTGTCGGCCTGGTTGGACGAGGTGATCCGGCCACCCGCGAAGCCATCCGCAAAGATCGACCAGTCGCCGGTGGGAGCGTCCCCCTCGAAGGGAATCCACACGACATTGTAGCCGGCCTGGAAGGGCGACCGGTTCCACGACCCGTGGAATGCGACGAACGCGCCGTTCCGGTAGGGCTCGGGGAAGGACTCCCCCGCGGAAAACGCCATGGCGTTGGGAGCCCAGTGTGCGGGCAGGCCGATCGCGGGCATGTCCATGTCGGCGCACAGGCCCACCTCGACTCCGTCGCCGCCGTACTCGGGCGCGAGGACTTTCCGGTTGCTGGCCGGGTCGTGAAAGCAGTAGGGCCATCCGAAATCGGCTCCCTGGCGGATCAGGCCGAACTCCTCGGAGGGTTTTTCGGATCCGTCGGGGTCACTGAAGTACGCGGGCCAGAGCTGCCGAAGCTGATCCCGGCCGTGAATCACTGCGTACAGCTCCGCCGAGCCGGGATGCACCGCGATCGCCCCCGCATTGCGCACGCCGGCCGCAAAGCGCTCGCCGTCCGCTTGCGTCTGGCCGGCCTGGTCGGTCGAGAAACGCCAGATGCCCGCTCGGATCTCCCGCTCCCGGCATGGATCCTTGCCCGCCAATCCGGCCGTCCGCGGGATGGACTGGCAGGCGTTGGACGGAGAGCCGATGCCGACGAACACGCTGCCGTCGGGGTGAAGGGCGATGCTCTTGGACGCGTGGTTGCGATCGCTCGGCAGACCGTCCACGATGGTCTCGGGGGCCCCGGCAGGTGTCAGGGAACCGGGGGCGATGGAATAGCGCAACACGGCGTTGTCCGTCGCGAAGTAGAGGACGCCGTCGGCAAGTGCGATGCCCGAGCCGCCATTGTCGCCCCAGGACTCCGTCTGGTCGGCGCGGCCGTCCCCGTCGAAGTCCCGCAGAGCGACCACTCCGCCGCGCTGGTTGCCCGTGTTGCGCACAGCCACGAACACGTCGCCGTTGGAGGCGACCGCCAGCTGCCGTGCGGCGCCGACGCCCGGGTGGTAGACGCGGGCACAGAAGCCCTCGGGCACCGTGATCGCCGGGTCGCAAAGGGGGTCGGCGGGGACTTCGGTCGGGACTTCGGGTTGGCTGGGCTCCGCGTCTCCGCAGGCGGTGGCCGCGGCCAGCAGAAGTCCGGCCAACAGGCTCCGGGATGATGTGCTCGACTTCATGGTACCTCCGTCTGTTCGCCTACCGCACACACGGCTCCGCGTCCGCAACGGATGCCGGACATGATGGAACCTCGTGAAAGCCTTCGAGTGCCGGGCGCGCCAAGCCGTGGGTGGCGTGTAGATTCAATCCGCGGAAGCAAACCCGATCCGGACCGAGCCCTTCAACGAGCCAAAAGCGCCCATGAACATGCCTAATCTATACAAGCCTGGTCTATACAAGCCTGGTCTAAATAAGACAGTGAGGGATTCCACGTTTCTGGTGCTGCTTTCCGTCACGACGACAGTCGCCGGGTTGCCAGCCCAAACCACGTCCGGAAACCCCTACCGCGCGACCCTCGGCTGGGAGAAGCTCCCCGAGGGCCGCACGCTCGGCATCGTCAGCGGAGTGATCCCCGATCCGGACGGCGAGCACCTCTGGATCCTGGATCGCTGCGGCGCCAACCAGTGTGCCGGGACCGACCTGGACCCGATCCTGAAGTTCGACCTCGACGGGAACCTGGTGGACAGCTTCGGGGCAGGGATGTTCGCATTCCCGCACGGCTTCGCCCTCGACGCGGACGGCTTCCTCTGGGTCACGGAGGGCGGGGCGCACGGCGACGCCCGCGCCGCACTGGGCGAGTCCATGGGCATGGGGCACCAGGTCATCAAGCTCACGCGCCAGGGTGACGTGGTGATGCGGATCGGCGAGGCGGGCGTGCACGGCGACGACGAGGCGCACTTCAACGGCCCGTCCGGCGTCGCGATCGCCCCGAACGGCGACATCTGGATCGCGGACGGTCACCGCGGCGGCAACAACCGCATCGTCAGGCTCACCAGCGACGGGACCTTCGTCCTCGCGGTCGGCGGCGGCGTCGGTTCGGAGAGCCGCGAGCCCGGCGGCTTCAGCGATCCCCACGACATCAAGATCGACTCCCGCGGCCGCGTCTACGTCGCCGACCGGGGCAACAGCCGCATCCAGGTCTTTGGGCCCCAGGGCGACCTGCTCTACATCTGGACACAGTACGGCAAGCCCAGCGGCCTCTTCATCGATGGCAACGACATCCTCTACGCGGGCGACGGCCTCTCCGGCGACCTGCGCACCGGCCCCCCCGACCCCTGGCGCAGCAACTTCGGCTGGGAAAAGGGCATCCGCATCGGCGACCTCAAGAACGAGGAGGCCTGGGTCACCTACTTCATCCCCCAGCACGACGTGAATATCGGCCCGGGGATCGAGTTCCTCGGCGTCGACTTCGACGGCAACATCTACGCCGGCGAGATCAACCGCATGCGCCTGGTGAGGTACGTACCCGTAATGCCGCTGTCGATCGGGGGACGGCGGTAGGAGAGGAGGCCGCGCGGGGTCCCGGCCGGAACCCTCGCTTCAGCGCGCCACCGAAAACGGCGTCGTGGCGACCTGGTCGTCCCACCACACCGTGAACACGCCGCCGTCCTGCGTCATGTTCATGAAGGCGATGACGAGCTGGTCGGCCGACATCCCGATCGTGGTGACATCCATTTTCGCGCGAAGGACGTCCCGGTCCGGTGTGTATTCGTACGAGCCCCAGAGCGCGTCCGGGTTGTCCTCGCGGTAGGCGTTCTTCACGCCCCATGTGGTGAAGATCAGCGTCCATTCGGTCTCGCCGAGTTCGGCGAAGATACTGTACTCGCCGGCGGGCAGACGCTGATCTCCGAACATCAGGTCCGTCTCGGTCATGAAGCGCGTCGACTGATCGGCACCGATCCGCCACACGGGAGCACCGCGCAGAAACGCCTGGCCGTATTCGTCGCCCAACCCGAAGAGGTCGCGGCCGCGCAGAATGGGCCGGCCGTAGGACACCGTGATCCACGATCCCTCGTAGCGGCCGTTTTCGTTGAAGGCGCCGTCGACCTGTGTGGCGGCCTCGCCGCGGGGGCTGGCGGGTCGTTGCTGGGCCTGGAGCGTGTTGGCGAACGCGAGCATCAGGACGAGGCAAGCGAGCGAGCGAGCGACTTTCATTGATGTCTCCTCGAGGGTGTCTGGGTGCAGCTGAATTCTACTTTGCTGCTCGCATCCTGGGAAGAACATTGCGCTCGATGTGCACCGATTCTATCTTGGTAATCAGAATTTCAGAGGAATCAGAACAATGGAATTTTCGAAAATCACAGCACGTGGGCAGACAACGATCCCCAAGAAGATTCGGGACGCGGCAAATCTGCGCGAGGGCGACCTGATCGCTTTCGATCTGCAGGGCGATTACCTCGTCGTGCGCAGGGTGGAGTTCGGCTCCGACGGCTACCTCCAGGGGCTTTCGGGGGCCATGACCGAATGGGTCTCTTCCGAAGACGAGGACGCCTGGCGTGACCTTTGAGCCGTTCGATGTGGTCGTCGTTCCGTTCCCCTTCTTCGACCGGCGGGCCAGCAAGCGCCGTCCTGCCCTGGTCGTTTCGTCCGAAAGCTTCAACCGAGCTCACAGACAGTCTGTCTTGGCGATGATCACTACATCGCATGGCGATTGGCCCAGCGACGTGGCCATTCACGGGTGGCTGGAAGCTGGCCTCAACATTCCCTGCAAGGTCCGTCTCAAGCTGTTCACCCTTGACGACGGACTGATCGTCCGAAGGATCGGCGGCTTGTCGCAAAAGGACCGCGACGGGGTCAGGAGAGCTCTGTCTCGGTACCTGGCTGTTGACTGACGTGCAGGGTCGACCGGCGGCCAGGCTGGGCGTCCCCTGGATTCTGAGACAGATCCTCGGCCGGACCTTCCTGCCACATCATGTCCTTGGTTGGATCCGGCGTCGGCGCCTTCACCGCCGCGTCCCGACCGTGCATGCGAACGCCCAGTTGCGGCTGTACAACCGCATGCTGCCCGGCGACTTCCTTCACTACGGGTATTTCGACGACCCCGGCCAACGTCCCGAGACGGTGAGCTTCGAGGACCTCTACCGGGCCCAGCTCCGCTACGCCGAAAAGCTGGTGGAACTCATCGACCGTCCCGAGGCGCCGGTGCTGGACGCGGGCTCGGGCATGGGAGGGATGCTCGGTCTCCTGCGTTTCTCGGGGCACGACGTGACCGGCCTCACGCCGGATCGTCACCAAGCCGAGTATATCAGCCGCAACTATCCCGGAGTGCCTCTCCTGCGTTGTCGTTTCGAGGACACATTCGTGGACAGATTCCGGGCACATTTTGGCACGGTGATCCATTCGGAGTCGATTCAGTACATGGATCCGGAGGGAGTTTTCGACGTCGTGGGACAGATTCTGGCTCGAAATGGCACGTGGGTCGTGGCCGACTACTTTCGCGACGGCGGGGCCTCCCGTGACGGCGGGGCCTCCCGTGACGGCGGGGCCTCCCGTGACGGCGGAGCCTTCCGAGACCGTGACGCCGCGACTTCCGCCCCGGACCGAAACCGTTCCGGCTGGAGGCTGAGTTCCTTCCGTCGCAGGCTGGACGAACACGGCTTCGAGATCGTCCACGAGACGGACATCACCGCCAACGTGCTCCCCACGCTCGGCTTCGCCCACCTGCTGGCCAGCCGCATCGGCCTGCCCGCGATCGACTTCGCACACGACAAGCTCCGCGCCAAGTGCCCGGCGCTGCATTACGTTCTGGAGAATGTGGCCGAGCGGGCCCGCGACGCCGCCCTGAGGAATGCGGCGGTGCTGGACCCCGCCGGCTTTGCGACCCACAAACGCTATGTCCTGATGAGCATGCGCAGGAATTGAGGAGGAGGAGAGCGATGTTCCGGAGCACCGCAGATTCTGGCAGGGGCTTGCCCGATACCCGGCCGCCCAGGCCGGCAGCCGCCGCCCGCCTGGCCACCGCCGGCCACCGGGTAGTCGCCGGTCTGGCTGCTGCCCGCCCCCTGCCCGCGCCCGCCCCCTTGGCTGCCGCCGCCTTCGTGGCTGTCGCGGTCGGGGCTTCGGCCCCGCTGCGCGCCCAGGATGTGACCGTCACGGACTACCAGCCGCGCAACACGCTCGTCGTCCCGGAGAACCCGGTTACCCGCGCGCGCTTCCCGTTCGTCGACATACACGGGCATCAGAACGCGGGGCGCATGTCGGCCGCCGATGTGGCCCGACTGGTCGCCGAGATGGACGAGCTCAACATGGCCATCATGGTCAACCTGTCCGGGGGCAGTGGAGAGAGGCTCGCGCAGGGGCTGGCGAACTTGGCCGGACGGCATCCCGGGCGCTTCGTCTTCTTTGCGAACGCCGACTTCCGGGGTGTCGGCGCGCCGGGGTGGGGCGAGCGCGCCGCCGCGCAGCTCGAAGAGGATGTGCGGAGCGGTGCGTCGGGTCTGAAGATCTTCAAGGGCCTGGGCATGACCAACCGGGACACGGATGGCAACCGGATCGCGGTGGACGACCCCCGGATGGCGCCGCTGTGGGAGAAGGCCGGAGAGCTGGGGATCCCCGTGCTCATCCACTCGGCGGACCCGGCGGAGTTCTGGCAGCCGCACGACCAGTTCAACGAACGGTGGCTCGAACTCAAGCTCCGGCCGAGGCGCATTCGACCCCCGGGGCAGTTCCCGCCCTTCGAGCAGATCATCGGCGAGCAGCACAACCTGTTTCGCGCTCACCCGAACACGAACTTCATCGCCGCGCACCTCGGGTGGCTCGGGCACGACCTGACGCTTCTGGGGCAGCTCCTCGACGAGATCCCGAACATGTACGTGGGGCTGGGCGCCGTCGTGTACGAATTGGGACGCCAGCCCCGCTTTGCACGGCAATGGCTGACGCAGTACCAGGACCGAGTGCTGATGGGGAAGGACTCCTACAACAAGGAGGAGTTCCACACCTACTTCCGCGTCTTCGAAACCGCCGACGACTACTTCGACTACTACCGGCGCTATCACGCGTTCTGGCAGATGTACGGCCTGGACCTCCCCGACGAGGTGCTGCGCAAGATCTACTACGAGAACGCGGTGCGGCTCGTCCCCGCGATCGACCGGAGCCTTTTCTCCGGCTGAACCGCGTGAAGGCGAGCGCCGGCCATCCGCGGGCTCACGACAACACGCAGGGGCGCGAGATTGTCATGGAATTGCGTGGGGATGCGACCCTGCGCACCTTGACCACTCGCTGGCCGCAGGTGGCTGGCAATCATCACCAGGGAGGACACCGCAGATGTTGACTCGACGTGACTGGCTTCGCTCCACCGCCGCCGCTGGCGCGGCGCTTTCGTTCCATCCACACATACTCCGTGCCCTGTCCGCACAGGAGATGATGACCCGGGCCATTCCGTCGACAGGCGAGCAGCTGCCGATTGTGGGGCTCGGGAGTTCCGCGACCTTCTCGCGGGTGGCCCGCAGCGAGGATGTGAGCGCGCTCCAGGAGGTGCTCGGCGCCTTCGTGAACAACGGCGGGAGCGTCTTCGACACGGCGCCCAGCTACGGCGCATCCGAAGAGGTGGCGGGGAGCATTGCGAGCGAGATGGGGATCTCGGACCGGATCTTCTGGGCGACAAAGGTCAACGTGGCGGGACGTGGCCGCGGTGCGGCGGATCCGGATGCGGCACGGGCCCAGATCGAGCGTTCGTTCGAGTTCTTCGGGGTTCCGGTCATCGACCTTATCCAGGTGCACAACCTGGGCGACCCGCCGACCCAGGTGGGGATCATCGACGAGCTCAAGGCCGAAGGCCGGATCCGGTACACGGGCATCACCAGCACCAGCAAGGGCCAGTACGAGGCGCTGGCCCAGTCGATGCACGACTATGACCTCGACTTCATCGGCATCGACTACGCCGTCGACAACCGGAGCGCGGCGGACGGGATTCTGCCCCTCGCGATGGACCGTGGGATCGGCGTACTCGTGTACGTGCCCTTCGGCCGCACACGCCTCTGGGCCCGGGTGGGAGATCGGGAAGTGCCGGATTGGGCCGCCGATTTCGGCGCCAGCACGTGGGCGCAGTTCTTCATCAAGTTCGCGGCGGCGCACCCGGCCGTGACGTGCGTTACGCCGGCCACCAGCGACGCCGAGCACATGGTGGACAACCTGGGCGCCGGGATTGGACGCCTGCCGAACGAAGACGAGCAGCAGCGCATGGTCGAGCTGGTGGATGCGCTGCCGCCGGCGCCGCGCCGCAGGGGTTGACGCGCCTGCCGCGGACTGCCGAACCAGCAACAGATCCGGAGCCTGACATGATCGACCGCCGTCGCTTTATCGGAACCTCAATTGCAGGCGGCGCCGCCGCAGCCGCGCTCGGCACATCCGCGTGTGCGCCCGATTCTCCGCAGCGCGGGGCGGATGCGGGGGCCGGTGGGTCCGGCGGCACCCAACCGGGTGCTTTCGAGCTGGATGAGGCCACCGTCGCCGACCTGCAGGCCGCGATGGAGTCGGGCGAACGCACGGCGCGCTCGATCACACAGCTGTACCTGGACCGGATAGCGGCGCTGGACCGCCAGGGCCCGGAGCTCAGATCCGTCATCGAGACCAACCCCGAGGCTCTGGAGATCGCCGACCAACTGGACGAGGAGCGGCGCGCGAACGGCCCCCGCGGCCCGCTTCACGGCATCCCGGTCGCGCTGAAGGACAACCTGGATACGCATGACCAGATGACCACAACGGCCGGGTCGCTCGCGCTGGAGGGGTCGATTCCCGCGCAGGACTCGTTCGTCGCCCAGCGGCTGCGCGAGGCCGGCGCGCTCATCCTGGCCAAGCTGAACATGAGCGAATGGGCCTACTTCCGGGGAGAGCGCGCGAGCAGCGGCTGGAGCGCCCGGGGTGGGCAGTGCCGCATGCCCTATGCGCTCGACCGCAACCCGTGCGGGTCGAGTTCGGGGTCGGGGGTGGCCGCGTCCGCCAACCTGTCGGCGCTGACCATCGGCACCGAGACGGGCGGGTCGATCATGTGCCCCTCGTCCACCAACGGCATCGTGGGGATCAAGCCGACGGTGGGCCTGTGGAGCCGCTCCGGTATCATCCCCATCTCCCATTCCCAGGACACGGCCGGGCCGATGTGCCGCACGGTGAGCGACGCGGCTGCCCTGCTGGGACCTGTCACCGGCGTCGACCCTCGGGACCCGGTGACGGCTGCCAGCGCGGGCAACTCGCACACCGACTACACGCAGTTCCTGGACCCGCGCGGGCTCGAAGGGGCCCGGATCGGCGTCGCCAGGAGCTTCTCGGGCTTTGCGCCGGAGGTGTGGGCGCTCTTCGAGGAGGCCGTCGACGCCATGCGCGAGGCCGGTGCGACCATTGTGGATCCGGCCAACCTGCCCGATTCGGCGTGGAACGACGAACTCCCGCTCATCGTGCTGGAGTACGAGTTCAAGGCGAACCTGAACGCCTACCTCGCCAGCCTGGGACCGGATGCGCCCGTGAAGACCCTCGCCGAGATCATCGATTTCAACGAGCGCAACGCCGAGCTGGAGATGCCCCACTTCGGGCAGCAGCGACTTACCGCCTCCGAGGCGCGGGGACCGCTCACCGATCAAGTGTACCTGGACGCGGTCCGCACCATCCAGCGAGGCAACCGCGAGGACGGTATCGACGCCCTCATGAACCAGCACGACCTCGACGCAATCGTGGCCCCGACGCGCGGCCTGGCCTGGAAGACCGACCACATCCTGGGCGATTCGCTCGGGGGCGGGTCGAGCGCGGGTCCGGCCGCCATCGCCGGCTATCCGGACATCACGGTGCCGATGGGGTTCGAGTCGGGACTGCCGACCGGCGTGTCCTTCTTCGGGCGGGCGTGGAGCGAGCCGACGCTGCTGCGAATCGCGTACGCCTACGAGCAGGCTGCGAACCACCGGGCCGCGCCCACCTTTGCGGAGACGCTGGGGTAGAGCGCTCGGCGTGTTGCGCCACCCGCCGGCGCGCCGGCGTCAGCCTTTCTGGA
Organism: Longimicrobiales bacterium; assembly: GCA_965206455.1. Taxonomy (GTDB): domain Bacteria; phylum Gemmatimonadota; class Gemmatimonadetes; order Longimicrobiales; family Gaopeijiaceae; genus Bin94. Next base: position 157,626 of record CBDBJS010000002.1, read on the forward strand.
ACCCCGTCACCCCCCGGATCGTCCCGTCCGGGTCGGCACGGATGCAGTTGAATCCTTCCATGGGCTGACCGCCCGGCCCGGTCGAGCGCCACCCCACCAGCGCCTCGCCGCGACAGATCCGGACATCGCCCGTGTGTTCCAGCGAGTAACCCGGCATGTACCGGTGGCAGTTGCCGATGTGCATGCTCAGAAGCTTGACGCCGGAGAGGTTCGTCCACTCGTCGCGGAGGGTCACGTCGGCCGCGCAGGAGCGTTGCAGGGCCTCCATGCGCGCGCCGTCGTCCGTCTCGTTCCAGGCCGCCACCCAGTCCGGCAGGGTGCGCGCCAGACCGGCCGCGAGGTCGATCCGGTTCGCCTTCAGGTCGAGCTTGCTCAGCTGGAAGCGCCATCCGTGGTCTTGTTCGTTGGCGGCCCTCACGGTCCGGAACCGGCTGTGGTGGACGTCCACGCGGCACCCGGTACCTTCGGGCCGGACATGGAACTCCACGAGTGTCGATCCCGCGGGCATCTTGTCTGCTCCCTGGCCCGATTCGACTCCCCAGGTGACACCGAGGCGGCGCGCTTCAGCGTCCAGTGTCACGATCTCTCCGGCAAGCACGATGTGGTAGTTGGGGAAGGCCGCCCGGAAAGGGCTGCCGGCCCGCGGCTCGAAGGTGATCTCGCCCTCCATCCATGCCGAAAAACCTTCCGGGTTGGAGAGGAACCCCCAAACCGTGTCCGGGCTGGCGGCGATATCGGCGGACGGCTCTACCGTTCCATTCCAACCGTAGTCGTCGTGATCTGATGCTCCCATTTGTGTCGCTCCTGTTATGTGGTAGGATCTGCACACAAAGGTACTCGTTGATCGGTCGCCGTGGGCACAACGTCGCCTCGAAACCGGTTGCCGCGGACTGGCGTCCTGTTTACCGTCAATCGGTTTCGCAGCGCGGGGACCCGTCGTCGAATCCGCTTCGGGTACGGGACCCCGCCGGCCGCTCGCCCTGGGGGGCGCCGAATCTCAAACTTCGGGAAAGGGAAGACGTGATGCAGGCTCACTTGAGGAATGTCGGCGGGGCAGTGTTGGGGTACATCGCCATGGCCCTTGTGGTCATGGCCCTTTTTACGGGCCTCTGGCTGGTCATCGGCGCCGAGGGCTCCTTCGAACCGGGGACCTGGGAGGTGTCGGGGGTGTGGTCGCTCGCCACGATCGTCGTGGGACTGCTCGCGGGTGTCCTGGGCGGTTTCGTATGCTCGAAGGTGGCGGTGGACGATCGTGGCCTGTGGATGCTGATCGTTCTCGTCATCATTCTGGGGGTGTATTCCGCGCTGAACCCGTTGGCCGGGGTCGCTGGGCCGCGGCCTGACGAGGTAGGCATGGCCGAGGCGATGACCGGAGCACAGCAACCCGTCTGGCTCATGTGGCTGAACCCGTTGCTAGGGGTGGCGGGCGCCTGGTTTGGTTCGCGGCTCGCGAAGGGCAAGTAGCGTCGCGGTCCAAGCGCCTCCGCGATCTTCGCGGCACCGAACCCGCGAGTGAAGAAGGCAGCCGGCAAATCCTTCGACCGCTCCATCGTCGAGGGACCCATAGGGCCTGCCGTCTGGAAGCTGGCCTGGCCCACGATGCTGCAGAACGTCATCGGCGGCCTCCAGGGCATCGTCGATCACGTCATGGTGGGGAACTTCGTCGGCTATACCGGCAACGCGGCCATCGGCGTGTCGTGGCAGATCTTCCTGGTCGTCCATGTCTTCATCGTTTCTCTATTCACCGGGATGGGGGTCCTGGTCGCGCGTTTCGCGGGTAGAAACGAGCCCGAAATAGTAAACAAAGTTGTTTATCAAGCGTTTCTGACGGCCCTGGTCCTATCGCTGGGGATCCTCGCGCCGCTCGGCTATTTCCTGGCGCCGACGCTCCTGGACCTCGTGAATGCGGCGCCGGCGGTGCAGGCGGAGGCGCTGCCCTACATCCGCACCCTCTTCATCTTCAGCTTCGGTATGATGGTGTTCTTCATGCTGGGCGGGGCCCTGCGTTCGGCCGGGGACGCCCGGACACCTCTCAGGCTCGGCATCTGGATGACGATGCTCAACCTGGTGCTGAACGTGATCCTGATCCGGGGTTTGGGTCCGATTCCAGCGTTCGGCACCCTAGGGGCTGCAATGGGAACCGTCATCGCGGCCGGCATCATGGCGCTGGTCGCGGCCCATTTCCTCTTCAGCGGCCGCTGGGTGATCCATCTCCACCGAGGCATCGACTGGCGCCCGGATCCGGCGATCATCCGCCAGCTGTTCCGGTTCGGACTGCCCACCGGGATTCAGGGCGTGGCCATGAACATCGGCGGCGTGATCCTCCTCCGCTTCGTCGGCTCGCTGGCGAACAGTGCCGAAGCGCAGGCGGCGTACTCGGTCGGCTACACGCAGCTGTTCTCACTCGTCACCTGGACATCGGTGGGACTGATGGGTGCGACCGCGGCGGTTGCGGGGCAGAATCTGGGTGCCGGGAAGCCCGAGAGGTCGGTGCAGGGCGCGAGGGTGGCGTCCAGGATCGGCATAGGCGTCGCCGCGGGGATCGGGCTCCTGTTCCTGTTCGTGCCGGGGCCGCTTCTCAACGCGTTCGGGATGGACGACCCCGTAGTAGCCGAGCTGGGCGCTCAGCTCCTCGCCTTTCTGAGCGTATCGGGGATCTTCGTCGCCGTCGCCCTGGCCTATACGGGAGCTCTGCAAGGGACCGGGGACACCCGTGGTCCTCTGTACATCTCGATCATCTCCCAGCTGGCTCTGCCACTGGCGCTATGCTGGGTTATGCAGGAGACCATCGGCCTGGAGGCCCGCCACATCTGGATCGCGATCCTGCTGGGCCACATAACCCGGTGCTTCATGAGCGCGGGCCGTTTCCGGAGGGGGCACTGGCGGCGGATCGACGTGGGGATCACTCTACAGTAGTCCGCTTCCGCCAGGGTCACTGGCAGAAGATCGAGGTGGGACCCATTTCCGCAGCCAATCCACATTCCGCGACATGAGGTCCCGGCGGAGGCGCGGGGAACGCACGCCGTGCGGCTGGCCGGGATAGATCACAAGTTCGGTGGGCGCCTTGCCGATCGCGCGTACCGCCTCGAAGAACTGGATGCTCTGTTCCGCCGGGACGCGCTCGTCGTTCTCGCCGACCTGGATGAGGAGCGGGGTGGTCACCCGGTCCACGTAGCGGTACGCCGAGCGTTCCTCGTACAGCTCCCAGTCTTCCCAGGGCTTCGGCCCGAGGTAGGTGTGGTAGAACTCGGGAAGGTCGGTCTGCGAGTACATCGAGATCAGGTCGTTGGCCCCCGCGCCCGCGCTCGCCGCCTTGAAGCGGTCGGTGCGCGTGATGCCCCAGTAGGTATGATGGCCGCCAAAGCTCCAGCCGCTGACCGCGAGGCGGTCGGGGTCCGCGATCCCGCGCTCGATCATCGCGTCCACGCCCGAGTCCACATCGACCCAGTCGCGCCCCGAGATGTCGCCCCGGTTCAGTCCGCGGAAGCGTTCGCCGTAGCCGGTCGATCCGCGGTAGTTGGGCTGCAGGACCGCGAAGCCCATGCCCGCGTAGACCTGCACCGGGTAGGCGCCCCGGGTGGCGTGGAACCGGTCCGAGGAGACGCCGGATGGGCCGCCGTGGATGACGAGCACCAGGGGAACCGGCTCGCCTTCCTCGTAGCCCGCGGGCAGGGTGAGAACTCCCTCGATCTCCTCCCCGTCCGCGCGTGAGCGCCAGCGTTCGACCCGCTGCGCGCCCAGCGCCAAGTCCGCCGTGCCGGGATTCAGGTCGGTCAGGCGGCGCAGGTCGAAGGCGTTCGCATCGGTGACGAAGACGTCGGGCGGGTGCGTCCCGTCCTCGGCCACCAATGCGATGCGCGAGCCGTCGTGCGAGGCGGACAGCGCCGAATGGAAACGGTCGCCGGCGCTCACCTCCTCCGGCGCTCCGGCCGTTTCTCCGTCGGCCAGCGCGATGCGAAAAAGGGCGCTTCCCGTACGATGGGACGCGCTAACAAGGAGCTGTGATCCGTCGACGTGGACCAGGTTGGCGTTCTCGTCGAGGCCGGCCGACAGGGGACCCGGAGCGGGCGGGCCGGACTCTCCCCCGGCCGGCGACACGGTCCAGAGCTGTCGGTTGAAGGTGCCGAGGACGTGGCCCGACCCGGAGACGACCAGCCCTGTTTCCCGGTCCCACGCCGCCGGGCCGTCCGGACCTTCCATGGTGGTGACCTGGCGAGCGTCCTTGTCGGGTCCGTCCTGCACGTAGGTGGCGCTTGCGTAACGGGTCCGGAGCACCGGCGAAGGGCGCGCCCCGAACGCCACGGACCGGGAATCCGGTGACCAGACCAGGCTTTCGACATGCAGCCCGTCACGCGACCAGCGGGTCGCCTCTCCCGCGGAACCGTCTGCGTTCAATTCGGCCACGTAGAGGTGCGTCCACTGGTCGGCGTAGGCCGAGTCCTGCACGATGGGGCGGCCGCGGTGCTTCTCGAGCTCCTCATCGGCTTCGCTTTTCGTTGGCGTGGCAAGGAATGCGAGCCGGGAGCCGTCGGGCGACAGGGCGAAAGCGTCGATGGCCGACTCATGCGAGGTGACCTGCCACGCTTCGCCGCCGTCGGGCCGGATCCCGTAGACCTGCCGCTCACCGTTCCGGGAAGACCCGAAGGCGAGCCACTGCCCGCCGGGATGCCAGGTAGGGGAGTCGTCGAGGTCGCTCACGGTCAGGCGGCGCGCGTCCTCCGGCCCGCCGTCGGAGGGCACGATCCACACATTGGTGGACGTGCGGTCCGTTTCCATGTCCGCTTCCGATACGACGAACGCGACCCGGGAGCCGTCGGGGCTGATCTCGACCCCTGACGGAGAGCGGAGCCCGAGTACGTCGTCGACTGTCATGGCACGTGGGGATGGATCGCCGGGATCCTGGGCCGAGAGTGGTGCGGAGAGGCCGCCTGGCAAAATGGTGGCGAAGAGAAGCGTGGCGGTTGCAAGTGCCGCCTCGAGGACGTCGCGACGTGTCATTTTGTCCCTCCAGTGACGCGCGGGAGAAGGGCGGGGTGAGGACGTGTCACCCAGGGGGGCGCGTGCCGCCCCGTGGGCCCCGGATTGCGCCATGGTATGAGGCTACGGGGGAGCGTCTCGTCACGCCAGCGAATGAAGCCGCCTGCTGGTGAAGGAAGGTGCCCGCCCTCCTTGAAGCCCACCGCTCACGTGATGGCGCTGTCGCCGACCGCACCCCAGCTTGTAGCTTCGAGCTTGAACGCCCGGGCGAAGCAGCGAGGCGTGGAGTCCCGGGGCGACGTACGATGACCCAGCACAGGCCAGCCATGCGTAGCAAACCCGGTTTTCCGACCCCGAATCCGGCCCTGCGGGACCGGCCCGTTTTCGCCCCTCTGCCGACTGGCGGGATGCTTCGGCTCGCCGTTGCGATTCCGGCGCTGGCATTGGCGATCCTCCCGTTGGTTTCCGGCTTGTCGGCCCAGGCCGGCGCGGGTTCGGAGGCCAGTGCTACCCGGGCGGTCGAACTCGAGGACTACTACCGGCTGAAGGGTGTCGGCAGCCCGGCCCTCTCTCCCGACGGATCCCGCGTCGCCTACGTGGTGACCTCGGTGCTGGAGGAAGAGAACCGCCGGCACAGCGAGGTCTGGCTGGCCAACGCGGACGGCTCGGGGGATCCGGTGATGGTCTCGAGTCCCGGAATCGACGCGTCGTCACCGCAGTGGAGTCCCGACGGCAATCTGCTTGGCTTCGTCTCGGAAGGTCGCGTGTTCGTCCGCGCGGACGATCCCGCTGGCGAGCCTTTCGGGATCGACGGATTGGAGGGCTCGCCGGCTTTCAGCCCGGACGGCGCGTGGATTGCCTTCACTGCGCCGGTGGCTCCGCCCCCGGGCCCGGAGCCCGCGTACAGGTCGGACTTCGAACGACGCACCGCCGAGCGCTTCGACGGACGTGACTTCGACTGGATGAACTATCGCTTCGACCGGCGCGGGTACCTGTCCGACCCGCGGGACCCGCAGGCGACGCCGCCCCGTGAGATCCATTTGATCCCCGTCGCGGGGGGCGAACCCCGGTTGCTTACGGAGCTGGGCGTGGATGCCGGCGGGTTGGCGTGGAGTCCCGACAGCCGGCGACTGGCCTTCACTGCGGATGCGAGCCAGCGTGACGAACACAGCTACGAGCGCTCGGACCTGTGGACGGTGGACCTGGACGGAACGGTCGACCGCTTCACCGACGACGAATACAACTACTCGTCGCCGGCGTGGTCTCCCGATGGCAGCCGCATCGTGGTTCGGGGCAACGAGGGCCTCGACGTGATCATCCGGGAGGGGCGGGACAGGGGTTCATCCACGGAACTGCTCATGTTCGACGCGGCGGACGGACGGCGGATCCGCAACCTGACCGCCGAGTGGGACTTGATCCCCGGCAGTGCGACCTGGTCGCCTGACGGAGGGCTTGTCTACTTCTCCGCAGGTATCGGGGGCAACACACACCTCTTCCGGGTGCCGGTCGGGGGCGGCGCGGTCGAGCAGGTCTCCGCCGGTGACCGCCGGCTGGGTGGCCTTTCCTTCTCGGCCGACTTGTCCCGGGTCGCCTACACGGCGACCGATCCGATTCACCCCCGCGACATCTGGGTCGTGCCGATGGACGGGGGTGACGAGACCCGGATCACCGACGTGAACGGGGCGCTGTTGGCCGATCTGGACCTTGCAATGCCCGACCGTTTGCTTTTCCGTAGCCCGGACGGCACGGAAGTCGAAGGCTGGATCCTGCCCGGCCGGGGCTACGGTGAAGGCGGCGGTGGCGCTGCCGCGAGGGGTGCGGGCGCCAGCGGTTTCCCCATGATCCTCCTCATGCACGGAGGCCCCCACGGCGCCTACGGCAACGACTTCTCCTTCGACCGCCAGCTGCTCGCCGCGCAAGGGTACATGGTGCTCTACACCAACCCGCGCGCCTCGACCGGCTACGGCGAGGACTTCCGCTGGGGCACTTGGGGTGGGTGGGGGTTCAACGACTACGACGACGTGATGGCCGGCGTGGACCACGCAATAGCCAACTACGACATCGACACGGCCCGCATGGGCGTCACCGGATACTCGTACGGCGGCTACCTGACCAACTGGGTCATCACCCAGACCGACCGCTTCGCGGCGGCTGTCGCGGGGGCGGGAATCTCGAACTGGGTGAGCGACTACGGCGTCGCGGACATCCCGCGCACCAAGGAGAGCGAGTTCTACGGACCTCCCTGGGAGGAGCAGGGACTCGAGAACCTGCTACGCTCGTCTCCGCTGATCTACGCGAAGGGGGTGACGACGCCCACGATGTTCGTCCACGGCGAGTCGGACTACCGGGTGCCGATCGAAGAGGCGGAACAGATGTACGTGGCGCTTCGCAAGCAGCAGGTCCCCGCCAGGTTCGTGCGGTATCCGGAGTCCTACCACGGTGGCTGGACCCCGTGGCGTACCATGCACCGCACGTGGGTGCAGCTGGAATGGTGGTCCGAGTGGCTGAGCAAGCGACCCGCATCCGAGTAGGAGTACCCCGTTCATGAGGTACCCGATCCTGCTGGTCTGCCTGGCACTCACGGCGTGCTCCGGCGCATCCGCGAACCGTCCCGTCGACCTGTCGCCCGACACCTGGGCCGAGGACTACGACCGCTTCATGGCCGCGCAGCTCGTTGACCGGACCGAGGCCGGGGTCGCGACCGGGAGGAATGGCGCGGTCACCGTGGCGTACAACGGCCTTGCGGCGCGCGCCGGACTGGAAGCACTCAAGCAGGGCGGCGGTGCGATCGACGCCGCGCTCACGGCCGCGCTGACCCAGGTCACCCTCACCGCGGGCGCCCCGATCAGCTACTTCGGCATCATGTCGCTGGTGTACTACGACGCGGGGACGGACGAGGTGCACACCATGAACGCGGAGTGGAACACCGTGATCGGGGAGGACGACCCGCTGACGATCCCGGGCGGTATCGACATGTCGACGCCCGACGGCATGTACGGCACGGAGGTGGGCGGCCGCACCGCGCTGGTGGGCGGCTTCATGAAGGGCGTGGGAGCGGCCCACGAGCGGTTCGGGCGGCTGCCGTGGGGAGAGATCTTCAAGCCCGCCATCCATGTCGCCGAGCACGGCTTCCCTGTGTCCAGGAAGATGGCCGGCTACTGGACCGTCCGCGCACCCGATCTGGCTCGGCTGCCGGAGACCCGGGCCACCTTCCTCAAGGAAGACGGGTCGCCCTACGTCGAGAACGATGTCTTCGCACAGCCCGCCCTTGCGGCGACGCTCAGGGCGGTGGCCGAGGAGGGGACCGACTACATGTATGGCGGGCCATGGGCCGAGAAGGCGGCGGCGGCGGTGCAGGCCGACGGCGGCCGGATGACCGTCGAGGATCTGGCCGCCTACGAGGTGCTGTGGGACGAACCACTCACCGCGGATCTGGGCGGTGGCTACACCGTCTACACCAACCCTCCCCCCAACGCCGGGGGTGTGGCCCTGATCGAGGCGCAGCGGCTCGCCGCGGCCGCGGGGCTGCTCGGCGATGCGCACTGGACCGAGTCGCCAGACGCGCTCCGCAAGGCACTTGACATCACACGCAACTACATACTGGATTTTCTGCCTCCGGAGACCATGACCGCCCTTCTCGGCGCCGATTTCACGACCGAGAGACGGCTTACGCCCGGACACGCCGAGGCGCTGTGGGCCTTCATGGAAGCCGGGATGCCCTTCGGGGCGTGGGCCCCGGCTTCCTCAGGGCACTCCGACGATGTGGTCGCGATCGACGCGGACGGGAACATCGCGGCGATCACCCACAGCATCAACGCGGTGCTGTGGGGCAAGACGGCCATCGTGGTGGACGGGATCACGATCGGTGACCCGGCCTCGTTCCAGCAGCAGCAGATCGCGCGGATCGAGCCCGGCAGCCGACTTCCCGCGCCCACCGAGACGGGCATCCTGTTTCACGAGGGGCAGGCCGTGCTCGGCTTCGCCTCCATGGGATCGGGCCTCCATCATCGCACCTTCCAGGGACTCCTCAACGTCATGCAGCACGGCATGACCGTGGATGACGCGATCAACACCCCCGACTTCTTCATGCCCAACGCCGACCCCGTGACCGGTCAGCTCACCTTCCGTGTGCCGGCAGGGGGTTTTTCGCGGGATGTCCTCGACGGCACCGGCTACGCGTACGAGGAGCTGGACCCGGCGGAGGCGCGCCTCGCGGGCGAGGGGTTGTGGGTCGCGGTCAGCCGGGATCCGGACACGGGGGAGCTGCGCGCGGCCTCGCACAACCGGAACAACAGCGCGGCGGTGGCTTGGTAGCTACGGCGATCGGCCCACGCCGACCGCGCCACGCAGCACGTACATCGAACGGGCACGACCGGCCGCCGCGGTCCAGTCGAAAGGCCAGCTTCCGGCGCTTCCGGCGTCCAACTTCACGCGGCGTATCCCGTATAGCGTCAGGGGCACTCCCGGCCTGAGCAGCGCTGGACCCGCGACTTCATACAGCCACGCGGCTCCGGATCCGCCCGAAGTGACCTGATAAGCGCCAGTCTCGATTGTGACGGCGACCCCCTCGTCCAGCCCCAGGCCCACAACGGGCCCCTCTCCGCGATCCGCCAGGAAACGCGCGAGGAAAACGAGGAGACGGCCTTCGCGCCGACGGTCCGTGAAGTGGCTGTCCACGAGGACCCCCTTCAATTCGGGCTGTGCGAAAACAGGTCTGGAGACACTGACCTCGCGGCGCATCGGATCGGCGAGCGCTTCAACCGAGGTGACCGTCCCGTGCTGCGCGTCGAACGCGCCTTCTCCCAGCGAGGCCGCACCCGCGCTGATCCCTCCCATCGCGGCGCCCCGTTCGGCGACTTCGGCCAAAGCGCTATGAAGTGCAGGGGGCCAGCGGCCCAGATAGTTCCACTGGTTGCCTCCCGGAAGCCAGACCGCCTCGGCTCTGCCAAGCAGGCAGAGGACGGCGGGGTCGTCACCCACCCCGGGGTCGTTGGTGCGGATCGTGACCAGTGTCGCCGGGGTGGAACTGGCCGTCAACCCGGCCGTGAAGTACTCGGTATAACTGGTCAGGGAGCCGCTGACGCGAAGGATCACGACGTCGCCGGAGACCGCAGCCTCGACGAACAACCTTGTGGCCGCGTCCTCCGCCCGGCCGCCGCCCATCAGGACGAGACGCCGTAACGGGCGCCGCTTGGTGTCGGCGCCGGTGCCGGGAAGCCCGCCGATGTCGATGCCCGTCCCCGGAGCGGGGCAGCGATCGACAGGCTCGTGGTCGCGAGGGGGCTCGGTGAGGGGAGCGCTGCAGGCCGTCAGGAAAAAGAGGACGGCGCCGATCCGGGACACGGGTACCCTCAGACGAGCCGGCCGTCCCTGCGCAGCTTCCTCACCACCGCCCATCCGAGGGCCTGGGTCACGCTGATGGCCACCGTTGCCCGAATGACGTTCCCGTACACCGGCACCCAGCGCAGCACGAGGTTGGCGCTCCCCTTGCCGACCATCGTGCCCAGGGTGGCGTACAGGGTCGACCTCACCGCGGCGTCGGTCCAGTGCAATTCGAATTCATCCGCGAGCGCGGTGATCATGGCCACCTGGATGGGCGCGATGGCAACGGAATCCGAACCCGGGACGACCATCGCTGCCGCCGCGGTTGCGGCCGCGGCCGAAGCCGTGTGGATGATCGCCGCACAGCGCTTGTCCTGGTCCGGGATGTACCGTCTGAATTCTTCCCTGAGTTTCATTTCGCCCGTTTCCTTCGCTTTGGTACCTGCGAACGATTCCCTGCTCTGAGCATCCACCACCACCCGCCTATGCAATGTACGTGGCGCGCACAGTCCCATGCCTACGCCATCGTTGCCCTCAATATCCGTGGACCTGGAAGTCCTCCACACCCAATTCGTCGCGCTGCACCAGGGCGAAGCGATCGACGCCGATGGCCAGCACTTCGGCGCCTGAGGGGAGATCGATCCGGCCCTTGAGTTGACCGTCGGGTCCGATCACGAACCATGCCCTTTCCTCGGCGCCCGGGCGGGCAAGCAGGCCGATCCAGACCATCTCACCAGGACCCAGAACGGCCGTCTGGAAGGCCGGAAACGTCTCGTTGTAGGGAACCTCCTCCACGATCTTCATGAATTCCGGTGGCAGCCCCGCCGACCGGGCGAGCTGCTCCGACCTCCATTCAGTGACGTCACCATCGCTGACCTCGCCGCCGCCACCACTGCCATGGATCCGACGCGTCCTGCGCCCATCCGCGCGGTAGACCGAAAGGTCGAGCGATCCGGTTTCCCCGACGATGGCTCGATCTTCGAGGCCAAACGCCACCACGCCGAGGCCGAATCCTACTTCGAACCGAGTCGCGCCGCCTCCGGGGATCTCGGCGAAGCTCCACTCGGTGGCGGGCAGCAGGGCCAATGTGTCGGGGTTGGCCTCGGGTCGGGGGAACATCATCAGCGGCGTCGTGTCCCTCCTGATTTCGCCTGGGTAGAAGGCGCGTGAATCCCCCACGATGGCGAGCGTCCTTCCGTCGGATCCGCGCGCCAGTGGCCTCAGGTCCACGATGCTGCTCTCCGAACCGAACGACCCCGATGTGACAAAGTCCCCCAGCCTGGTGAATTCGTTCATCCGGCCCATTCGGGCGTCGTACACCAGAAAGCCGTCGGCGGTCTTGACCATCGCGGTGATTTCGCCGAACTCGCCGGGACCCTCCCCGGGGCGCCCTGCCCGGTTGGCCACCGACCCGTCTTCCGCAAGGAGCAGCACCTCGCGTGCCCCGGAGTTGCCAAGCGCCATGTCTCCACCATCGAGGAAGAGGGCGGCCGTGGCCCCGAAGAGTTCGATGCCGTTCTGACGCGTGGAATACACGAGGGTCGGGGTCAGCCGCGGCGGGGACAGGTCCTCGACCCGGCCCAGGTCCACCGTCGTTACGCCTCCCGAGTCGGTGCTCGACCCCAGGTGGCTGTGTCGGTGCGGGTGCCCGCGTCCTGGTTGCACGAGGCCGTGGCCAACGCGACACTGCCAAGAGAGAGAGCGACCGTGAGAGCGTGGTCTTCTTCCAGCTTCGTTCGGATGTTCACCGCTGGCTGACTTCCGGGGGTGTGTCCCGCCGGGGAACCTGCATGGGCATCACTTGGACAGCAACAGCCGTGCCGGGGTTGCTCGGTCCCGCGACCCTCAACTCACAATCCGTCCCCGCCGCGGCAACACGACCGCCGGCAGGCCCAGCAGCTCCACCGCCTCGTTGAAGCGCCGCAGTTCGTTTTCCAGCAGGTCGACGTAGCGGGTCCTCACCGTATCCCATTCTTCGAGCAGATCGTCGAGTCGCTCCATCGTGCCCTGTTGGGGAGCCCCCTCGGCGCCGCCCGAGATGTAGCCATCCGTGCCGGTCACGCGCCCGTACAGCTCGAGCCACTGATTGTCGAGGCGGGGCGCAAAGCGGATCGGGTCCTGGCCGGAACGGTTCCTGGTCTGCATGAGGTCTTCGGTGACGCCCGTCGACTTGTCGTTCAGGGTGTCGGCGAGGGCCTGCAGGCCGTCCGCCTGCTCGGCCGAGCGCGCCCGTTCCATGACCGCGTCGACCTGCGCGCGGATGGCGGCGAGGTCGTCGATGGCCCGCGTGATCGAATTGATCGAGTCACGCGCCAGCATCGCGATCCGGAACTGCTCCTGGTAGCCGGCGATGGTGACTTCGGGGATGCGCGGGTCAGGGAGAAGCTCGAAGGCCCGCTCAGCCATGGTCTCGCCCACGGTCATGCGCACCGTGTAGGTGCCCGGAGGCGCCGTGACCCCGCCCGTGTATCCCCACTGCACGGCGCCCTCCGGGAGCTCCGGCCCCTCGTACTGAAGGGCCCACGCGATCCGGTTCAGCCCAGCCGTCTTCGGGATCCGCTCCCCGTCCGCCTCTGCGGCCGCCGCAGAGTCCGACGAGAAGGTCCGGACCACCTCCCCGAGTGGATCCACGACCTCGACCAGGATATCCCCGTCGGGCTCTTCCGCGAGGTAGTAGTGGATCTGCGCGCCGGCCGGCGGCGGGTCGGGGTCCAGTTCGGACATCCCGGCCGCGCCGATGTTGGTCAGACGGCGCACATCTCGCGGCGCGAACAGGTGGGTCCCCGCGGCGACCGCGCTCTCGACCTCACGCAGCGGAGTGATGTCGTCCATGATCCAGAACGAGCGCCCCTGGGTGGACAGAATCAGGTCGTCGTGCGCCACGCGCATCCCCGTGACGGGGGTGACGGGCAGGTTGCGCTGGAAGCTCTGCCATGAATCACCGGCGTCGAGCGAGACGAAGATGCCGAACTCCGTCCCCGCGAAGAGCAACCCGTCGCGCACGGGATCTTCTCGCACGGTCCGCACGGGGTGGCCGTCGGCGATCCCCGCCGTTACCTGCGCCCAGGACGCGCCGAAGTCGTCGGTGCGGAAGATGTACGGCCGGAAATCGTCCAGCCGGTAGCGGTGCACGGCCACGTAGGCACGGCCCGCCCGGTGCGAGGACGGCTCGATCTCGTCCACCGTCCCCAGGTCGGGCATGTCGGGTGGCGTGACGTCGGTCCAGTTGAGCCCCCCGTCCCTCGTCACATGGATCCTGCCGTCGTCGCTCCCTGCCCAGATCTCATCCGGGTCGAACGGCGATTCCGCAATCGAAAACACGACGTTGTAGATTTCGACGCCGGTCACATCGGCGTTGATCGGCCCGCCCGATTGCTCCTGATGGTCGGGGTTGTTCGTGGTGAGGTCGGGGCTGATCGTCTCCCACGTCGCCCCCTCGTCCCGGGAGCGGTTGACATGCTGCGACCCGTGATAGAGCACGTTCGGGTCGTGTCTGCTGACCAGCATCGGCGAGACCCACTGGAAGCGGTGCCGGAGATCTTTCGCGGCCATCCCGAGCTGAAGTTGCGGGTACAGCATGATGTTGCGCCGCTGGCCGGACTCGAGGTCGTAGCGGTCCATGACGCCGCCGTAGCAACCCGCGTAGACGACATGGGGCCGGTCGGGGTCGAGCGCCACCGGGCCCGTTTCGCAGCCGCCGACGTTCCTCCAGTGCTCCTTGGGATAGAGGGTGTTGACATCGGACCAGGCCGGGACCGAGATCGTGGTGTTGTCCTGCTGCGCGCCGTAGAGCCGGTAGGGGAAGCCGTTGTCGACAATCACGTCGTAGAGCTCGGCGGTGGGCTGGTTGTAGTAGGTCGACCAGGTCTCGCCGCCGTTCACGGTGACCTGCGCGCCGCCATCGTCCGCCACCACCATGCGGTCGGGGTCGGCGGGGTGGATCCACAGGTCGTGCACGTCACCATGAGGGACCGGGATCACCTCGAACGTCGTTCCGCCGTCGACCGACCGGTACAGGCTGGTGTTGAGCGCGTACACGGTGTTCGGGTCGGCGGGATCGGCCTGCACGTGGGTGTAGTACCAGGCCCGCTGGCGCAGGTTGTTGTCCGAGTTCGTGCGGGTCCACGTGGCGCCCGTGTCGTCGGACCGGTAGACGCCCCCGTCCGGCTCGGCCTCGATGATCGCCCATACCCGGTCCGGATCGGCGGCAGAGACGCTCACTCCCACCTTCCCCACGATCCCTTCGGGGAGACCGCCGCCCAGCTTCGTCCAGCTGTCGCCACCGTCCGTCGACTTGTAGACGCCGCCCTCTTCGGCACCCGAGATCAGCGCCCACGGCTTGCGCTCGCCCCGCCACATCCCCGCATACAGGATGCGCGGGTTGGTCATGTCCATGGTCAGATCGGACGCGCCCGTGGAGTCGCTCAGCGCCAGCACGTGCTCCCACGTCTCGCCGCCATCCCGCGAGCGGAAGATTCCCCGTTCCGGGTTCTTCCCGAAGGGGTGGCCCAGCGCCGCCATGTACACGAGGTCATGGTCGCGCGGGTGCACCTCGATCCGCCCGATCTGTCCCGCTTCCGCCAGCCCGATGAAGGTCCAGGTGCGGCCCGCGTCCATCGACTTCCACGCGCCCCGCCCGGTGGAGGTGTTGCCGCGGATGTCCACCGATCCCTGCCCGGCGTAGATGACGTTCGGGTCCGAATCGGCGACCTTGACCGCCCCGATGGATCCGCCGAAGTACCCGTCGGTGATGTTCTGCCACGACACCCCGTTGTCGGTGGACTCCCAGACGCCCCCGCCGGTGGTGCCCATCAGCCAGCGGTCCGGGTCGTTCGGGAAGCCGGTTGCCGCGGACGAGCGCCCGCCCCGGAACGGGCCAGCCATGCGGTAGCTCAGGTCCTTGAACGCGAGGGTGTCGACCGTCTGGGCGGCGATGGGGGAAGGGGCGAGCAGGGTGGCCATCGCGAGGAGGGCGGCGGTGACGCAGAGGGCCACCACGAGGTTGGCCATCGCGGATTTGGTCGGCACGGGGCAGGTGGTCGCCGGAGCGCGGCGCGGTGTCAGGTGCATTCGGGTCATTCCTGGAAGGGGTTGGTGAGTCGCAACCTTGAATCTGACACGAGGCGGACCCGTCGTGAATGCCCATCGAAGGGGATGGCCAGGGGTTCGTGACAGATTCCATGCCGAATCTGTCCGAGAATCTGTCACGGGACGTTGGAGCGAGCGAAACGCCCTTGGCCGGACCCCGCTGTGGGCGGACAACGTCCGGGTGCGAGGTCGAACCGACTCGCCGTTGTCTGGTCAGCGGCGCGGTCATTCAGCTATTGTGACGCCCCCGGCCCGCTACGACCTGCCGGCCCAATGACCCCGCCGCAGTCCCGCGGCGCTGAACACCGACGAGGCACAAGAATGAAGCGATGTAGCCGCGTGCAGTCCGCCCTTGCTCTCCTCCCGTTCCTGGTGCTCACAGCACCCGTCGCGGCACCTCTCGCCGCGCAGGCCAACGACGAGGCCGCCGATCCCGGGCGGCTCCAGTACCTGGACATCTTCGAGATGGAGGTCGCTGACGATCCGCGCATCTCGCCCGACGGCGAACGGGTCGTGTACGTGCGGCGCGGCTTCGACATCATGACCGACCGGTCGCGCACCGCACTGTGGGTGGTCGGCACGGACGGCTCCAACCACCGCGCAATCACCGACGGCAGCGGCGCGGTGAGTTCGCCGCGCTGGTCTCCCGACGGAAGCCGCCTCCTCTACGTGGCTTCGGACGACGGCGCAAACCAGCTTTTCGTGCGCTGGATGGACACCGGCCAGACTGCCGAACTCACCAACGTGACCGAGTCCCCGGGGAACATCGCGTGGTCACCCGACGGCGAGTGGATCGCGGTCACGATGTTCGTGCCGGAACCGGCTCCCGCGTTCGCGAAGATGCCGCCCCGGCCGGAAGGCGCGGAATGGACGGCCCCGCCCCGCGTGATCTCCAAGCTGCGGTACCGCGCGGACGGCCGCGGCTACCTCCCGGACGGGCACACGCACATCTTCGTCCTCCCCGCCGACGGCGGCACGCCCCGCCAGCTAACCAGCGGGCCGTACGACCACGGCGGCGGCCTCTCCTGGTCCCCGGATTCGCGGTCGATCGTCTTCAGCGCCAACCGCGGCGCCCCCGATTTCGACGTGCGCGACAGCAACGTCTTCGAGGTCTCGGTCGAGTCGGGAGAGCTCAGTCAGCTTACCGAACGTTTCGGCCCGGACGGCGGTCCTGTCGTCTCACCGGACGGGTCGCGGATCGCCTACACCGGCTTCGACGACCGCCACCAGGGCTACCAGGTCACGCGCCTCTACGTGATGAACCGCGACGGAAGCGGCAGCCGCCGGGTGGGCGCGCTCGACCGTGACGTGGGGGGTCTCAACTGGGCTGCCGACGGGCAGTCGCTCTTCATCCAGTACGACGACCAGGGCACGACCAGGGTCGCCCGGATCACGCTCGACGGTGACGTCACGGATCTTGCGGCGGACGTCGGCGGGGTCGCACTGGGGCGTCCCTACGGCGGCGGCTCCTACACCGTGGCCCGTGACGGACGCTTCGCCTTCACGGTCAATTCGCCGATGCGCCCGGCCGATGTCGCAATCGGGGGGAGGGGGGCCGAGCCGCGGCGCATCACCGACCTCAACGAGGACCTGCTCGCCCACAAGAAACTCGCCGAAGTCGAAGAGATCTGGTGGGAGTCCTCGCACGACGGCCGCCCGGTGCACGGGTGGATCGCAAAGCCGCCGGACTTCGACCCGTCGCGGAAGTACCCGCTCGTGCTGGAGATCCACGGCGGTCCCTTCGCGAACTACGGCCCGCGCTTCGCCGCCGAGGTCCAGCTCTACGCCGCCGCCGGGTACGTCGTCTTCTACACCAACCCGCGCGGGAGCACGAGCTACGGCGAAGAGTTCGGCAACCTCATCCACCACGCCTATCCGGGGTATGACTACGACGACCTCATGTCGGGCGTCGACGCGGTGATCGAACGCGGGTACATCGACGAGGGCAACCTGATGGTCACCGGAGGCAGCGGCGGCGGCGTGCTCACCGCCTGGATCGTCGGCAAGACCGGGCGCTTCCGTGCGGCCGTGTCCCAGAAACCGGTCATCGACTGGATCAGCTTCTCGCTGACGTCCGACGGGTACGCGTCATACTACCAGTACTGGTTCCCGGCCCCGGTTTGGGAAGACGGCATGCTGGAGCACTACTGGGCCCGGTCCCCGCTTTCGCTGGTCGGCAACGTCACCACGCCGACGATGCTGATCACCGGGGAGCAGGACCTGCGGACGCCGATGAGCGAGACCGAGCAGTTCTACCAGGCGCTCCAAATCCGGAAGGTGCCGACGCAGATGGTGCGGGTGAACGACTCGTATCACGGGATCGCGAGCAGCAGTCCGTCCAACCTGATCGCCAAAGTCGCCAACATCCTGGAGTGGTTCGAGCGCTACCGCGGTACCGGCATGCCAAGGGCGT
Source organism: Longimicrobiales bacterium (assembly GCA_965206455.1). Lineage (GTDB taxonomy): Bacteria > Gemmatimonadota > Gemmatimonadetes > Longimicrobiales > Gaopeijiaceae > Bin94. The sequence goes on from CBDBJS010000002.1 coordinate 175,426, forward strand.
CCCAGCCGTAGGAGTGCGGACCCATCCCAAGTGCTTCCGCCTGACGCCGAATGTCGTCGCGGTTGCGGACCATGAGCTCCGGGTACCTGGCCAGGGCGCCGGCGGGGTAGTCGGAGTCGGTACCCTTCACATAACGGTCCAGGAAGCCCAGTACGAGGTCGTTCTGGATGGCGGTGAACTTGGCGATGATCCCCGCCTCGCCCAGAACGGGGCCTGTGCCGGGAGCTCCCAGGATCTCGGGGAAGTCGCTGATGCCGACGTGCTGGATTCCCGGAATCATGATCCGGTGGATGTCGTCGCGGAGGCCCGCCATGGCCAGTCGCTCGTAGGCGAGGTCCCCGGGGGTGGGGGCGTCCGGTCCGTACGATCCCCGGTAGACGTTCATTTCGGCGGGCATGGCCGCCATGATCGCAGTGGGGTCGGAGTTGAGCATCAGGAACGGGGTGCGCAGGTCGGCGTCGATCAGCTCGGCCGTCCAGTAGCCGCCGTCGAGGTTGATCGCGGCTTTCGCGCGGCGGTCGCCCTGTGCCAGCATTCCCGCGATGTAGCCGCCGTACGACATGCCCATGTAGGCACGGCTGTCGTGGTCGATCGCAGCCGCCACCCCTGCCGCGCTCGCCGGCACGTCCATCGCCTCGAGGCGGTCCAGGACGAATTGGACATCCGACTGCCAGACCTGGGCGAGCTGTCCCAGCGATGTGGTGCGCAGCGTCCGCAGGTAGGTGGGGAAGGCGTCCAGTGCGTCGGCGAGGCTGGGCGGGTAGTGCACGGTCATGCTCTCGGTCGCTCCGGCGTAGCGCGCCATGTCCTCCAGGATCCGCGGCGACATCGTGATCCCGTCGCCGTTCGGGTAGACCAGCCCGCCGGACTCGTACGGGTGACCGACCGAGAGGACCACGTAGCCGTTGGCGGCCAGATGCTCGAAGAGCGCGCTCTGCTGGGCGGGGTACGAGGTATAGCCGTGGTTGAATCCGATCACCGGGTAGCGACCAGGGGCCGGCGCCGCGTCCTGATGGCTGTTCGAGGGCAGAGCCACACAGCCACGAAGGGCGTCGGCGGGTTGCTGGAGTGCCGGGAGGAGTTGGCTCGGGAGGATTGTTGCCTCGGCGGATGAAAGGTACGGACGCGGATCGGTCGCACCGGCTTCCGCCGCCGGGTACCAGGCACGGACGTAGATCCGGCGGTGGTCGGTGGGCGAGGGAGCGTACTGAGCGGCGTGGAGCGAGTCGGTGACTTCGAACTCGGCGGTGCCGACAGGGTGCGGCCCCTCCACGGCGGGCCAGCTGACGCAGTTCGCGCCGTAGTCGTAGTCCTCTTGCACGGCCACCGGTGCCGGATCGGTACAGATGGCGGTCGCCGTGAGGACTCCCGCGAGCAGCACCAGGCGCAACGGCGGGGTAGCCCGTTCGGTCGGGGGGCGCGTCGTATTCGGTCTCATCGTCGTTTCCATCCACCCCGATCATGGGTACGGCTCTGAACCGGCGCCAGTATCCGGACCTGTGCGGAACTCGCTACGCGCTCCCGCCGGCTCGGCAAGCGTGCTCGAAGGGGCGGGGCACTTGCCCGTCACCCGCCGCATTCGCACTCTCCGGCGTCACAAGGAAACCGTTCCAAAGCCTCGAGGGATGCATATGAACCCCCGCAAGATCGTCACCACGGCTCGCACGGCCGTGCTCGTCACCGCGGCTCTGATCGCCGCGCCCGCCCCCCGGCCAGCCGCCGCCCAATCCGTCGAGGAAGGCAAGCAGGCCGCCCTGGACCACGCCACCGCACTGGAAGACCTCGTCACCCGGATGTCGAGCCGGCTCTGGGACTTCTCGGAGATCGCGCTGGAAGAGCACCAGTCCTCCGCCTACCTCGCCGGTCTCCTGGAGGAGGAGGGGTTCTCGGTCGAGCGGGGCGTCGCGGGGATGCCCACCGCCTTCGTCGCGTCGTGGGGGTCGGGCCGGCCGATCCTGGGAGTCCTCGCCGAATACGACGCGCTGCCGAACATCGGCAACGCTCCCGAGCCCCGCCGCACCGGCCGCGGCGACGGACACATTCATGGCCAGGGGTGCGGCCACAACCTCTTCGGCGCGGCCTCGGTCGCGGGAGCCATCGCGGTCAAGCGCATGATGGCCGACCATGGCACCACCGGTACGGTCCGCCTCTACGGCACCCCGGCGGAAGAGACCGTGGTCGGGAAGGTCTACATGGCCCGGGACGGCCTCTTCGACGACCTCGACGCCTCGATCGTGTGGCACCCGGGGCAGAAGACCGCGGTCACCAACAACCGCGCCCGCGCCCTCAACAACTTCGAAGTCACCTTCCGGGGGCAGGCCGCTCACGGTGCCGCCGACCCCTGGAACGGGCGCAGCGCGCTCGACGCGGTGGAGCTCATGAACCACGGGGTCAACATGATGCGCGAGCACATCGAGCCCAGCGCGCGCATCCACTACGTGATTCCCAACGCCGGCGAGGCGCCCAACGTAGTACCAGAGCACGCCAAGGTATGGTACTACGTTCGCGACACGACGCGTGCCGCCGTCGACAAGAACTACGAGTGGATCCTCGACATCGCCGCGGGTGCCGCGCAGATGACCCGCACGGAGCACGAGCCCTTCCTGATCACCGGCGTCCACACGTATACGCTGGTCAGACCCCTCCAGGAAGCCATGCAGGCCAACCTTGAGCGCGTGGGGGCGCCCCGGTTCAGCGAGGCCGACCAGCAGTTCGCCCGGGAGTTGCAAGGTTTCCTCGAGGTCGAGACCTCCGGCCTGCGCGATACGATCGACCACCTGCCGGATGCGCCCACGGCTGCCGATGGCGGCTCGTCGGACGTTGCCGAGGTTAGCTACCTGACCCCGACCGTCGAATTCAGCGTGACCACCGCCGCCGAGCACATTCCGTGGCATTCGTGGGCGACGAGTGCGTCCCACGGGACCGCGGGGGCCGTCAAGGGAGCGCAGGTTGCGACCAGGGCACTGGCCTTGATGGGCGCCGAACTCATCCTCGACGCCGACCTGCTGCGGCGGGCGAAGGAGGCCCATGCTGCGGAGACCGGGGGCGAACCCTACCAGTCACCGATTCCGGCAGGGCAGGCGGTGCCGCTACCGGACAAGCGGTAGTCCGGACGGGACGTTCAGACACGCCCCCGGGTCCGGAACGACACATCCGGGTCCGCCGTCGTTGCCGAACGCTACGGCGAGTGGTGTAGCTCCCGGTGTCCCTCCACGGGGACGGTGGGTGACATCACTGTCGATTCGGTGTGTGGCGCCTGGTCCACCGATTCGGCGATGTTCCCGGACGGGACGGACTCCGGTATAACGCACGGTTCCGTGAATCGCATGATTCCGCTGGCGGCGAGGATCAGGCCCAGAGACACTGCAAACCCCAGGGCCGTGACCTTCCAGTCGAACCGTTGTTTCAGGTTTACGCCGGTCATTGCGTCCTCCTCCCTGTGTCACTGCGAGGTTGTCCATATCCTCACAGAACCCGCGTTTTCCCGCGTTGTTCCGGGGTTCCAGGCAATGTCAGGGCGGTGGACCGCTCAGAGAACGCGATTCTCCTGCCGGCGGGCGTCCGGACGGACAATTGACGGAGCGGAAGGAGACCGCATCTGCTTTCGGATCGTGGGGGGCGTGACGGCGGGCTCTGCGCACTCGACGGACACCGGCTCCTGCTGGGTGGCTTCGGACTTGATGAAGCCGTTCGCGGTGAGGATCAGTCCCAGCGACAGGATCAATCCCGTCGCGCTCAGTTTCCCGCTTGTCCGTCGTCTCCAGTAAGGCCTCGTCATCTCTCTCTCCTCCTCCAGGATCTCGTACCGGGATGTTCCCCGGTGACGCCAATTGAATATGCAATAAGCGTGCCAAATCTTCTGTCCGAGAAACTCCCTCCATATCTTCGGACACCATCAAGGCCGGGGATCGTTGCCCCTGCCCGCTCGGGTTGCCTCCGTTATCTTGGTGCCAGGGCCATGGATTCCGCCGTGGCCCGCCGGGAAGCGACGTTGCCTGGGAGAGAGCCATGCCCCGCACTGCACGGATCGGGATTGCCGCCCGGATCGCCGCCCTGACCCCCGCGCTGGCGGTGCCCGCGTCCGCGGCTTGCCGGGAACCGGCCGGAGCGGTCGAAAAGCTGACCCCTGTCGACGGAATCACCGGTGTTGCCGGCTCACGTGGCCACCTGCCCGGCGCGAGGTCACGTCCGTGAACGTGATCCTCCTCGGGCTGCTCCTCTACGTCGCCCTGATCACTGCGGTCGGTCTCGCGATCGGCCGCCGGGTTTCGGGCACGCGCGACTTCTTCGTCGCCGGGCGCTCCCTCGGCCCGGGCCTCCTCTTCGCGACGCTGCTCGCCGCCAACATCGGGGCAGGCTCCACCGTGGGAGCCACGGGGCTGGGGTACCAGAACGGGATCGCATCGTGGTGGTGGGTGGGGTCGGCGGGGATCGGAACGCTCATCCTCGCCCTGTGGCTGGGGCCGCGCATGTGGCGTGTGGCGAAGGAACACTCGCTGCGGACCGTCGGCGACTATCTGGAACACCGCTACGGGCCTTCGGTGCGGGCGTCGATGGCCGCGCTCCTCTGGCTCGGGACCCTGGCGATCCTGGCGGGTCAGCTGATCGCCATGGCGTGGATCCTGGAGGTGGTCGCGGGGGCTCCCCGTTGGCTGGGAGCGGTGGCGGGGGGTGTGGTGATGACCGTGTACTTCGTGGCCGGGGGGCTGCTGAGTTCCGCGTGGGTCAACCTGGTGCAGCTGGTGGTGCTGGTGTGCGGCTTTCTGATCGCCGTTCCGCTGGCGGTGGAGGGCGCGGGGGGCGTCTCGGCGGTGCTGGCCAACGCACGGGCCACGCCCGGTCATATGGACTTCATGAGCAACGGCGGGTCGGGGTGGATGTACCTGATCCTCCTCGCTCCGGCCTTCATCGTGTCGCCGGGGATCCTGCAGAAGACCTTCGGCGCGCGCGACGTGCGTACGGTGCGCTTCGGGCTGTTGGCGTGCGGGATCGCGCTGATGTTCTTCGCCGCGGTGCCACCGATTCTCGGCATGGTGGCGCACACGGTGGCGCCCGGGCTGGCGGACCCCGAGACCGCGCTGCCCGTGGTCCTCACGCAGGGAGTCCCGCCGTGGGTGGGGCTGCTGGGGCTGGCCGCGGTGCTGTCGGCAGAGATCAGTTCGGCCGACGCCATCCTCTTCATGCTGGCCACCTCGCTCTCGAAGGACCTCTACAAGCGTTTCGTGAACCCCGGCGCGACGGACGGCCAGGTGCTCAGGGTCGCCCGCGGGGCGGCGGTTCTGGGCGGCGTGTCCGGGGTGCTGCTCGCGGTGATGATCCCCAGTGTCGTCGATGCGCTGGTGATCTTCTATTCGCTCATGGGTGTCAGCCTGTTCGTGCCGGTCGCGGCGGGACTCCATTCGCGGCGCCCCGGTTCGCTCGAAGCGCTCGCGGCGGCCGCGGCCGGGGTCCTGGCGCTCCTCGTGGCGCGGCAGTGGTGGGACGGCTCGGGCTGGATGGTGCCGCCGGCGTGGGGGCTGTTGTCGGCGGCAGCGGCGTACGGCGTCTTCTTCGCGGCGCGGAGGCTGGTTGGACGTGCGCAGGATGTCAACCATAGTTGACATGATGTAAACCATACATGACAATTCCGGGCACTCCGAGGCCCTTTGAGCGTGGAGAGCCCGACCGGAGGAGGACGAGATGCCAGCCTCGACCGACCGTTTCCCACCCGAAATCCGCACCCGCGAGATGCACACGGGTGGCGAACCGGTTCGCATCGTGACTGCGGGCTACCCGGACATCCCCGGCGCCACCATCCTCGACAAACGGCGCTACGCGCGCGAGCACCTCGACCACCTTCGCCGCTTCCTGATGCACGAGCCGCGCGGCCATGCGGACATGTACGGCGTCATTCCGGTCGAGCCCGATCACCCGGACGCCGATCTGGCCGTGCTCTTCTGTCACAACGAGGGCTACTCCACCATGTGCGGGCACGCGACCATCGCAATGGCGCGCTGGGCCGTGGACGAGGGCGTGGTGGCGGCGCGGGCGCCGCGGACGAAGGTGCGGGTACAGTGCCCTTGCGGCCTGGTCACGGCGCACGTTCAGGTGCGGGACGGGCGCGCGGGGATGGTCCACTTCGAAAGCGTGGGCGCGTTCGCCCCTCTCCTCGACGCCAAGGTGGAGGTGGAAGGGTTCGGTGCGGTCGAGGTCGATATCGCCTACGGCGGTGCCTTCTACGCCTTCGCGCCCGCCTCGGGCTTCGGGCTCGACGTGCGAACCTCGCCGGCGCGAACCCTGGTGGACGCGGCGTGGGCGGTGACGTGCGCGGCCAAGGCGCAGCTGGAGCTCGACCACCCCGGGCACCCCGACCTGGCGTTCCTGTACGGCACCATCCTGACCGACGGCACGAACGGCGACGACCGTCCCAGCGCGAACGTCTGCGTCTTCGCGGACCGGCAGGTGGACCGCAGCCCGACGGGGAGCGGCGTCACGGCCCGGATGGCTATCCAGAAGGCGCGGGGGCTCGCCGGGGTGGGGGACGAGCGGCGCTTTTCGAGCGTGACGGGGTCGGTCTTCTCGGGGTGCATCGTGGAGGAGACGCGCGTGGGGGACCATGAGGCGGTCACCGTGCTGGTGGGGGGCGAAGCGCACTACACGGGTACGGCGCGCTTCCGGGCCGAGGAGGGAGACCCGCTGGCGGGAGGGTTCCGTGTGCGGTGATGCGGGGGGAGCGGCTGCGGCGTGTGCGGGGGGAGCGGCGGCGTTCGCGGGGATTGTGCCGCGGGCGGGGAGAGCACCTATTGTCCCGCTATGATCACACATGACGGAAGCATGGACAGGAAGCATTTCCTGCGCGCGGCGGGGCTGGGTATCGGGGCCGGGCTGCTGGCGGGATGTGCGCGAGAGGGCACGCCGGGTGAGGTGGGGGCACGCGTCCTGAATCCCCCATTGGAGAGGATCGGACTCCAGCTCTACACCGTGCGCGCCCTCATGCAGGAGGATGTGGCCGGGACGCTGGACGCGGTGGCCAGGGTCGGGTACGACGAGGTCGAATTCGCGGGGTACTTCGGCCACGCTCCCGGGGAGGTCCGGGGCTGGCTGGACGCGGCCGGGCTGGTCGCCCCCGCCGTGCATGTGGGGATGCAGGATCTGACGGGCGCCGGACTCGAAGCCGCCATCGAGGCGGCGGCAGTCGTCGGACACCGCTGGCTCGTGCTGCCGTCGCTGCCCCAGGAGCTGCGGACGGCCGACGGCTACCGCGAGGTGGCGGAAATGCTGAACGCGGCCGGTGAGGTTGCCGGGGATGCCGGCCTTCGGGTCGGCTACCACAACCACGCCTTCGAGTTCGAGGTGGTGGCGGGGGCCGTTCCCGGCAGCGAGGTCACCGGGTACTCGGTTCTGGTCGAACACCTCGACCCGGGGCTCGTCGATCTGGAGATCGATTTCCACTGGTCGGCCGTTGGCGGCGCCGACGCGGCCGCCCTCTTCGCGGAGCACCCGGGCCGCTTCGCCCTCTGTCACGTCAAGGACCTCACCGCCGATGGCCGGATGGCCGATGTCGGCGCGGGGGAAATCGACTGGGCGGCGCTCTTCGCCCTGTCCTCACAGGCCGGGCTTCGCCACTACTTCGTCGAGCACGACCAGCCCGCCGACCCCCTCGCGTCGGTCACGGCGAGCTATCGCTACCTGTCCGCGAGCTGAGTGGCGGACCGTCCACACCATCACCCTCACGTCTCTGGAGACGAGTTGAACGAATCGATGAACGACGGATCCGGCGGCAATCCCGGCGTAGACGAGAGGCGTCTCTTCCTGGGGAGCTGCGTTGCCCTCATCGCCACTTCTGTGGCCTTCGCGACGGTGGGTGCGGTGATGTTCGCACTCAAGGGAGAATTCGTCCTCAACAACGCCCAGATCGGGTGGATCGGCGGGGCTGCACTGTGGGGCTTTGCGGTGTCCCAGCTGATCTTCTCGCCCCTCTGCGACACATTGGGGATGCGGTTTCTGGTGCGGATGGCGTTCGTCGGCCACCTGGCCGGTGCGCTCATCATGATCGTCGCCGGCGGCTTTGCGACGCTCTTCGTCGGTGCCCTGGTCATCTCCATGGCCAACGGGCTGATCGAGGCTGCGTGCAACCCGCTGGTTGCCGCGCTCTACCCCGACAACAAGACGGTCAAGCTCAACCAGTTCCACGTGTGGTTCCCTGGAGGCATCGTCCTCGGGGGGCTGGCGGCGTTCGCGCTGGACAGCGCGGGGGTCACATCGTGGCAGCTCAAGATCGCCCTCATCCTCGTTCCGACCGCCATCTACGGCTACCTGCTCCTCGGCCAGCGCTTCCCGGCGACCGAGGGGGTCCGCTCCGGCGTCTCCATGGGCGAGATGTTCAAGGCGACCCTGACCACGCCGCTGATGCTCCTGATGCTGCTGTGCATGGCGATGACGGCGTCGATCGAACTCGGGCCGAACCGCTGGGTGCCGGCGGTGCTCGAGGCCGGGGGGATGGCGGGGATCCTGGTCCTCGTCTACGTCAACGGCATCATGGCGGTGATGCGGTACCGGGCGGGTCCCGTCGTGCACCGGCTGTCGCCCACGGGCATTCTTCTGGTCTCGGCCGTCCTTTCCGGGGCCGGGCTGCTCTGGCTCAGTGCGGGTGGATCGACCGCGACGGTGTTCGCTGCCGCAACGGTGTTCGCGGTTGGCGTATGCTACTTCTGGCCGACCATGCTCGGCTTCGTGTCTGAGAGGATTCCCCGGAGCGGGGCTCTGGGACTGGGGCTGATGGGGACGGTGGGGATGGCCGTCGTCGGGCTCGTCACTGCGCCATGGATGGGCGGAATCGCGGACCGGGCGGCCCACGAGGTCCTCGTCGAGGACGCCGCGTTCGTTGTTCTGCTGGAAGCTGGCGGCGCGCTGCAGACCCAGTCCCTGCGCCTGCCCGGTCCCGAGGGCGACGACCTGAGGGCCGCACTGGAAATCGTCAACGGGGTGTTGGTCACAGTCAACGAGACCGAGACGCTTCCACCGGTAGAGACTGCCAACGCGCTGCGCGCCTTCATTGAATCGGGGTCCACGTCGCCCGCGGTGGACCGGGCGCGATCGATTCTGGGCCCGGCGGAGAACCACGGAGGGTTGATTTCTTTCCGTTACCTGGTGCCGCTGAGCGGGGTGCTGATCATCGTGTTCGGGTTGCTTTATCTCCGGGACCGGCGCTCCGGCGGGTACCGTAGCGAAGAGCTGGCGTGACATGAGCCCCTGCAGGGCGGCGTGAATCCCTACCTTGGCCGCCGGCTCAGGTACGGGATGGTCGGTGGTGGTCCGGGTGCGTTCATCGGGGCCGTGCACCGGATGGCGGCCGCGCTGGACGGGGAGTTCGAGCTGGTCGCGGGAGCCTTCGCGTCGCACCCGGAGCGCTCGCGGGAACAGGGCAGGGTCCTCGGGCTGGACGCGCGGAGGGTCTACGCCTCCTTCGAGGAGATGGCCGCGGCGGAGGCCGCGCTGGGAGACGGCCGCCGCATCGACGCGGTGTCCATCGTCACCCCGAACCACCTCCACCACCCGATCGCGAAGGCGTTCCTCCGCGCGGGCATCCACGTCATCTGCGACAAGCCGATGACCACCACCCTCGCGGACGCGGAAGACCTGTGCAGCACGGTGGCCGGGACCGGCCTGACCTTTGCGCTGACGCACAACTACACGGGTTATCCAATGGTCAAGGAGGCCCGCCACCTGGTCCGCACGGGACGGCTTGGCACCCTGCGCAAGGTCGTCGCCGTGTACCCGCAGGGGTGGCTGGGCACGCGGCTGGAGGAAGCGGGGCACAAGCAGGCGCGGTGGCGGCAGGATCCGCGGCGGGCGGGCGCTTCGTCGGCGGTGGCGGACATCGGGACCCATGTGCACAACCTGGTCGGGCACGTGACCGGCCTGGAGATCGACGCGGTCTTCGCGGATCTGTCCAGCCTGGTGCCGGGACGCGTCATGGAGGACGATGCGAGCATGCTGGTGCGCTTCACGGGGGGTGCGCGCGGCGTGTTCTGCGCCAGCCAGGTGTCCACGGGCGAGGAGAACGGGCTGTCGCTGCGGGTCTACGGGGAGGACGCGGGCCTGGTGTGGCGGCAGGAACAGCCGAACGCACTCGAGCTGCTCTACCCGGACGCACCGCGCAGGACGCTCACCCGGGGCGGCGGGTACCTGTCGGCGGCGGCGCGCCACGCGACGCGTCTCCCGCCGGGACACCCGGAGGGCTTTGTCGAGGCGTTCGCCAATATCTACAGGTGCGCGGGCAGGGTGATCGGTGCGGGGATGGCGGGAGCGGAGGCGGATCCGCTGGACCATGACTTCCCGAACGAGGTGGACGGCGCCCGCGGCATGCACTTCATCGACTGCGTGCTTGCGTCGGCTGCCGCGGAGCGGTGGGTGGGGATGGGGGGGTATCGGCCCCGGGTGAGCGGGGTGTCCCCATGAGCCGCCCGGTGACCCTTTTCACCGGCCAGTGGGCCGATGTGCCCCTTGACGTCCTGGCCGAAAAGGCCGCCGCATGGGGGTACGACGGGCTGGAGCTCGCGTGCTGGGGCGACCATTTCGACGTCCGGGCGGCGCTCGCGGACCCGTGGTACTGCCAGGGTCGCCGCGATTTGCTGGCCCGTCATGGACTCGGCGTGTGGGCGATCAGCAACCACCTGGCGGGCCAGGCCGTTTGCGACCGGATCGACGATCGCCACCGTGCCATCCTTCCCGCCCGCGTGTGGGGTGACGGCGACCTGGATGGAGTACGCCGCCGTGCGGCGCACGAGATGGCGGACACGGCTCGGGCGGCGGCGCGGCTGGGGGTCGATGTGGTGAACGGCTTCACCGGAAGCCCGATCTGGCACCTGCTGTACTCGTTCCCCCCGGTTGCGCCAACGTCGATCGACGCCGGTTTTCGCGAGTTCGCGGACGCGTGGGGCCCGGTGCTGGACATCTTCTCGGACGAGGGTGTCCGCTTCGCCCTGGAGGTCCACCCCACCGAGATCGCCTTCGACATCGTCACGGCCGAGCGGGCGGTGCAAGCGCTGGCCGGGCACCCTGCGTTCGGCTTCAACTACGATCCCAGTCACCTTGCGTACCAGGGGGTCGACTACGTCGCATTCATCCGGAGGTTCGGAGACCGGATCGCACATGTGCACATGAAGGATGTGTGGTGGTCCGGCCGGCCGGCTTCGGCGGGGGTCTTCGGCGGTCACACCGAGTTCGGCGATGCCCGGCGCTACTGGGACTTCCGTTCGCTCGGGAGGGGTCGGGTCGATTTCGAGGAGATCATCCGCGCGCTGAACCGGGCCGGGTACGAAGGTCCCCTCTCGGTCGAATGGGAGGACGCGGGCATGGACCGGGAACACGGTGCGGAAGAGGCGTGCGGCTTCGTGCGGAAGCTGGCGTTTCCACCATCCACAACGGATTTCGATGCCGCGTTCAGTGAACGCGATTGAACAGGACAACACAGGAGGACCGGATGCGCTCGACGCTGGTGGTTGCGCTTTTGCTCGTGCCGTGGGTAGCCGCGGCACAGGGTTGTGGCGGTGAGGGAGCCGCGGACATGAACAGAGCGGATGGAGACGTGGCCGAGCCGAGTGCCGTGGCGCAGGAACCGCCCCCGAACCGGCTGACCGCCGAAGAGGCGGCGGCGGGGTGGAGGCTGCTGTTCGACGGCACGCTTGACGGGTGGCGCGGATACCGTCGCGAGGACGTGCCCGGCGGATGGTCGGTTCAGGACGGAGTGCTCACCTTCACGCCGGGCGCCGGCGACGGGACGCTCATGACGGTGGAGCAGTTCGCGGACTTCGAGCTGGCCCTGGAGTGGAAGCTCGAGGAAGGGGGCAACAGCGGGGTCTTCTACAGAGCGACAGAGGCCGAGCGTGCTCCCTACTGGACGGGTCCGGAGCTGCAGATCCTGGACAACGCCGGCCACCCGGACGGCCGCGCTCCCGAGACCTCGGCCGGATCCAACTACGCGCTGCACGCCCCGTCCGAAGACGTGACCCGGCCCGTCGGCGAGTGGAACCAGGTCCGCATCGTGGTCCGGGGTGCCCGTGTGGAGCACTGGATGAACGGCGTAAGGATCGTCGAGTACGACCTCTGGACAGACGAGTGGCGGGCGATGGTGGCGAAGACCAAGTTCGCCGAATGGCCCGGTTACGGGATGGCTCCGGCGGGTCACATCGGGCTCCAGGACCATGGGGACGCGGTTTGGTACCGCAACATCAGGATTCTGGTATTCTGACAGCCGAGCGACTTTCGGGGTCCGCGGGACGCATTTTGGACGGCCCGTTTGCCGAGCCACTAGCTTTCCCGGCAACCGGCGCGTACGATTGCCAGGTTGGGCTTGGGCCGGGTGTCCTCGGACGATCGCCAGGAAGCGTCGTCCCGGCACCTCTTGGCAGGAGGCGCACAATGAGATTCTCGGACCTTCCAGCACTTCGTGTGATCGGCGTGTTGGTCGTCGCCGGCTGCGCCGACCTGGCGCTTGAGCCCGACCAGATTCCCGCTTCGATGACGATTACACCTGCCGACACGCTGATCACCGAGGGCGACGCGGCCAAGCTTACGGTGACCGTCCTGGATGAGGACGGGAACCGGATTCCCGGCCCCCCCTCGTGGGCGCCGCCCGAATGGACCCCCAACGATCCATCCAAGATCGACATTGCGCCGGACGGGTCTCTGATCGGCCTTGGGGGAGCCGACCTGAAGGTGACAGCCGAACTGGCAGGGCTGGAAGCCTGGACGGGATTGCGTATCAACCCCAACAGTGTGGTCTTTTCGGCGGGTGCGATCTACCTCACCCAGGGGATGCAGAACGTCGACGGTAGTGTACCCATCATCGCGGGGCGCGACGCCTTCCTGCGCGTGTTCGGCATTGGCGACGAGATCAGCTTCTACAAGCCGCGAGCGCGAGCCGTCTTCTATCAGGACGGAGAAGTCGTCCACAGTGCGATGATGAACCTGATCGGGGACGTGCTACCCGAGGAAGTGACGGAAAATCGTCTGGACCAGTCGTTCAATGTCGAGATCCCGGGAGAGGTGCTTCAGCCCGGGGTGGCCATGGTCATAGAGCTTGACCCGGACGGAGTGGTCCCGGCGGTATCCGGGAGCCGGCTTCGTATCCCGGCGGAGGGAGCCATGGAACTGGATGTGGTTGAAATGCCACTCCTGGAACAGATCATCGTTCCGATCCTGGTCTCTTCGGCGCCGGACGAACGGGTCTTCCTCTGGACCCGTGGGATGAACGCGGATAGCAAACACCTGTACCTCGCTCGGTCCGTTCTGCCCATTGGGGAGATGGACGTCACGGTGCACGAGACCTACTACACGACGACCGTTCCGATCGAGTTCAGCCAGTGGAACCGGCTCCTCCGGGAGATCAGGACCTTGCGACTCCTGGAGAATGTCAGGGGGTACCACTACGGAGTGTTGGAACGTCCTCCCGGCTCAAGCATCGCCGGACTCGGGTACATCGGCCAGCCTGTAAGCATTGGCCGCACGAATGAGGGCACCTACGCGCACGAATTGGGTCACAACGTCGGCCTTCGCCATGCCCCATGCGGCTCGGCGAGCGGTCCCGATCCGGACTACCCTTACGACAACGGCGACATCGGCGTGTGGGGGTACGACCTGCGCCGGAGCCGTCTGCTGAACCCCGAGCAGTATAGTGACCTGATGGGGTACTGCCGCCCGCGCTGGATAAGCGACTTCAGCTTCCTGAAGGCAATGGACTATCGGCTGAACCAGGAAGATGATGTTCTGGGATCGGACGTGTCGGACCCGGCTCTCCACGAGAGGACGCTGATGCTGTGGGGAAGCGCGGGCAACGGCGAACTTCTGCTGGAGCCCGCGTTCATGATCGACGCCCCGCCAACGCTACCGGACGAAGACGGTCCGTACCGGCTGGAGGGCTTCGGCCCCGGAGGGGAGCTTCACTTTTCCTTGAGCTTTACACCTGCTCCGGTTGAATTCGGCGGGGGACATTTCCAGTTTGCCGTGCCGCACGATCCGGACACGGACGGCGCGCTGGAGCGTGTGGTTCTGTCGGGGCCCGAGGGTGAGTTCACGCTGGGTCGGTCCAGCACTCCCCCCATGGCGATCATCCGGAGCCGTACCAGCGGACAGGTGCGGGCGATCATACGTGACTGGAGCGGCGGCTTCTCCCGCATCGAAGGCAGCGTCGAGATCATGGTCAGCAACGGCCTCCCGGGAGGTACACGATGAGCAAGCACTTGGTGCTGGCTGCGACCTTGGGGGCGGCCCTCGTGCACGGCTCGGTGGCGGCTCAGACCCAGGCCGAGTTCCGCGGGGGACTCACCGTCGGCAGCCACTCGGCCTCGGCCGCCGCGCTCGACGTGGCCCCGTCGGTCTCGTTCGACCTCGTGGTGCGAAGACAGGTGCTGCCGTCCTTCGCGGTCTTCGGCGGCTTCTTCAGGACGGCATTCGGCTGCGAGATGGGGTTCTGCACGGACCGCGACCTGACCGTGGTGGGGAATCACGGCGCCCTTGGGGCGGAATGGGGCCGGGGTGGACCATGGCTGCGAGCGGGCGTGCTCTTCGGCGCGACGAAGGTGGGTTCCGAGGGCGAGACGTCCGATCCGGGGCTTGGCTTCCACGGCGCCGGCGGGCTGACTCTCGGAGTCGGCCGGGTGCGCTTGCTCCCCGGTGTGTCGTATCGCTGGTGGTCGGCCAATACGGCGACGGCTTCCGACCACGCCATTGCACTGGCGCTGGACCTGGGTGTTGCCCTTCAGCTCGGAGGGGGAAGCTGATCAAGGTCTGCCGCAGAGGTATGCTGCCCCTGGTGGTCGTTCTTGTCGCGGGGGGTTGTGCCGACTTGGCGATGGATCCCGACCGCGTGCCCTCCACGCTGGTCATTTCTCCCGCCGACACGGCGCTGATCGTAGGCGACAGGGTTCGATTCGGGGTCACGGTCCTGGACCAGAACGGAGACTCCCTGGGGCACTGGCCACCGTGGGCTGCCCCCGAGTGGGCGACTGCGGACGCACGGACAGCGTATATAGCGCCGGACGGGTTACTGGATGCGGTGGGTCAAGCCGACACGGAAGTCGTGGCTTCCTTCGCCGGCTTGACCACTCGGACCCGGCTCAGGGTCAACCCGGCCAGTCTGGTCCTGACCGCACCCCACGTCTACCTGACGCAGAGCGTACAGAACCGTGCGGGAAGTGTGCCCCTCATTTCAGGTCGCCGAGCCCTGCTGCGCGTGTTCGTGACCGGCGACCAGGACAGCTTCTATCAACCCCGCGTGAACGCGCTGTTCTTCCACGACGACCGCCTGGTCCACGGCGCGCTGATGAGCATCGAGTCCGATGTGCTGCCCGGGACGGTGGACGAGGGCCGTCTGGAGTTGTCCTACAACGCCATGATCCCGGGGTCGGTGATCCAGCCGGGTACAACGATGCTCGTCGATCTGGATCGTGAAAAGACCGTCCCGCTCGGGCCCGGCAGCCAGCTGAGGGTTCCGGCGGCGGGACGGCTGACGCTCGATGTCCGGAGACTGCCCCGCATGGACCTGACGGTCGTCCCGGTCGTGCTCGCGTCGAACCAGAGCAACGAGGTCTACGAGTGGGCCGAAGGGCTGACGGCCGACAGTGAACACCTGCGCCTTGCCCGGTCGGTGCTGCCTATCGGAGACATGACGGCCGAGGTCCACGAGGGCTTTGTGACGTCGTCCGATCTGAGCACGGGGGCGGGTTGGGGTGAGCTCCTGGGAGACCTCACCTTCCTGCGGATCGCAGAGGGTGAACGGGGCTACTACTACGGTGCGGTCGTGCTCTCGGATGACGCTAACTGGGAGGGCGTGGGCTACTTCGGCTACCCGGTGGGCGTCGGAGCCGCCGATCACGAGACGCTGGCGCACGAGCTGGGTCACAACCTCGATCTCCGTCACGCCCCATGCGGCGGTGCCGGTGGTCCGGATCCGGGCTATCCGTACGAAGGGGGCACGATCGGGGTGTACGGATACGACTTTCACAGGGAACGCGTGGTGGATTCGTTCCTCTACAAGGACGTGATGGGCTACTGCAGCCCGGCCTGGGTCAGCGACTACAGCTTCTCCAGGGCCCTCGCCTTCCGCCACGAGGCGGAGACCGAGGTGCTGATGAGCCGGCCGGCCCCGTTCAGCCAGGCGGGCACGACCGGGCGAACCATGCTGCTGCGCGGGAGGATCGGCGGTGGTGAGATGGCGCTGGAGCCATCGTTCATGGTGGAGTTGCCGCCGATCCTGCCCGAGACCGGCGGCCCTTACCGGCTCGATGGATTGGGCCCGGCCGGACAGCACCGCTTTTCCCTGAGTTTCGCGCCGCGTCCGGTGGAATTCGGCGGCGGCCACTTCCTCTTCAGCCTCCCCTTCGACCCGGATGTTGACGGGTCGCTGGAGCAGGTGGTTCTGTCGGGGCCCGAGGGCTCCTACACGCTGAAACGGTCCGATACTCGCCGCACGGCCATCGTCACGGACGGCTCAACCGGGCGCGTGCGGGCGATTCTGCGGAACTGGAAGGGGAACCGGGCAGAGGCGGCCCGGCTCGTGCGCGGCAACCCCGAGGTTGCGATCAGCGACGGGTTGCCGGTGAGCGAGGGGCTGCCACACTAGCCAGCCCGTCACGGAAAGCCTTGCCAAAGTCGGGACGGCCGGATTCGAACCGGCGACCCCCTGAACCCCATTCAGGTGCGCTACCGGACTGCGCCACGTCCCGTGGGTGATGAAGCTGAAGCTAAGGGTTCTCGACGCGGCCGTCTACCATGCGGACTACGCGCCGTGCACGCTCTACCACGCGGTGGTCGTGGGTGGAGAAGAGGAACGTGACGCCCCGGTCCCGGTTCAGTTGCTCCATCAGCGAGATGAGCGTCTCGGCCGTCTCGGAATCAACATTGGCCGTGGGCTCGTCGGCCAGCACGATGGCGGGATCGGAGGCGATGGCGCGGGCGATCGCGACCCGTTGTTGCTGGCCTCCGGAGAGTTCGGTGGGTCGCCGGTCTTCCATGCCCTCGAGCCCGACGGCGTGGAGAAGGTCCATGACGCGTTTCTTCCTTTTCGCGGCGGGCACGCCCTGGACCCACATGACCATCTCGGCGTTCTCGTAGGCGGTGAGCACCGGGATCAGGTTGTAGGACTGGAAGACGAACCCGATCCGGTCACGGCGCAGATGGCTGAGTGCCTTGCGCCCGAGGGCTCCAAGGTCCGCGCCCTCGAGGAGAACCGTGCCCGCCGTCGGGGCGTCGAGGCCGCCAACGAGATTGAGCGTCGTGGTCTTTCCCGAGCCGGACGGGCCCACCAGGGCAGTGAATTCGCCACGGGTCACCGTCAGGTCGAGGCTGCGCAGGGCGTGGACGTCCACATTGCCCTGGCGGTATACCTTCGACACGGCGCGGAGTTCGACGACCACCTCGCCGTTTCGCTGTTCGTTCATCATCCGAGCCTTATGCTTTCCACCGGCCTCACGCGTCCGGCTCTCCACGCGGGGTAGATCCCCGCAAGGATCACGGCGAAGAAGGCCAGTGCGACGATGCGGACCATGTTTTCCGGGTAGATCCCGAACTTGAGATCGGACGCCATGGCGATTCCGGAGATCTCGGTCGACGTGTCTCCCATATAGGCGCCCATGTCGATGCCCACCTGGTTGAGGTAGAGGTACGGGCCGATGGTCAGTACTCCGGCGAGTGCCAGGCCGATCAGCGCGAGCCAGACGCTCTCGTAGACCACGAGCCGGAAGAGCTTCGCGGGACTGAACCCGACCGCCATCATGATGCCGAATTCGCGCAGGCGCTCCATGACGCTGACGAACACGGTGTTGAAGATCCCGGCGGCGACCATCAGCGCGATGATGACGATCATGATCACGCCGCCGCCCACCTTCATGGCGATGAACGCGGCCAGCTCGGGGCGGGCTTCGTACCATGGAACGGCCGCGGCCGCTTCGCCGAGGTCGCGTCCCAGCCGTGCGGCGAGGGCCTCGGATTTGCGGTGATCGCCCACGAACACGGCGACCTGGTTGGCCTCGTCGGGGGCGTACCCCAGCACGTCCCGCGTCGCCGCGATGGGGAGGAGGACCATGCCCGCGTCCATGCTGGGCGCTCCCGTGCGAAGAAGGCCGGTCACGCGGCCGAGTCCGGAAACGATGCTACCGCCGCGGTCCGTGGCCGTGTACACGACCTTGTCGCCCAGCTCGGCGCCCAGGTTCCGGGCCAGCTGCGCGCCGAGGACCATGCCGGTCCGGTTGTCGGCGGAGAACATTTCGCCCTCGGCGACCGCTTCCAGGAACGAGAGGGACTCCTCGTCTTCGGCGTCGGGGTCGAAAGCGATGAACATGGCGCCGTAGCTCTCGCGGGCCGTGCTGACCATGAGCTGGCCCGAGATACGTTCCACGACCCGGGTGACCAGGGGGTCGCGGGCCACGGTTTCCTTCAGCTCGATGGTCCCGGTTACGGTGCGGGAGAGGCTGGGCGTGTCGAGATACTCGGGGTGCTGCAGGGTGACGTGTCCGCCGCCCATGCGCGCGCCCAGGTCGATCATGTCCTGCCAGTTCCGGTCCTGGGCGGCCATCGACATGATGGCCAGGAAGACGCCGAACGCGATCGACGCGAGGGTGAGCAGGGTGCGTCGCCGGTTCCTCCCGAGGTTCCGCCGCGCCATGACCCAAAGGCTGGTTCGCTTCATGATTGCCTCACTGGTGCTTCATCGCTTCCACGGGTTTGATCCGCGCCGCCTTGAGCGCGGGGTACAGCATGGACGCGAAGACGATGACGAACATTGCGCTGAGGGGGCCGACAACCACGGTCGGATTGACGACGCTCCGCATGACCGGGTCGAGGCCGATGCCGGAGATCGAAATCGTGCCGCCGAGGGCGGCCAGATTGATCCCCACCCGGCTGAAATACAGGAGCAAGGGCCACGCAATGGCCAGACCGGCCACGGCGGCCAACCCCGCCTGGAAGACCCCCTCCCACATGATCAGCCCTACGAGCCTTGCGGGCGAAAGACCGATCGCCTTGAGGAGGCCGAGCTCCTTGATGCGCTCGAACACGGCCATGAGGGTCGCGTTGACGAGCAGGATGGCGATGGCCAGGTACACGATCATGAAAAGGATGTACATGGTCCCTTCCACCGAATCCAGCATTGTGGCCAGGGTAGGGAAGAGTTCGCGCCAGGTCAGGACTTCGAGGCCGGGTACGGCGCTTCGTATGCGGTCAGCCGATATATCGAGGGGCTGGTCGGCCCCGGTTCGTACGAGAAGCTGGTGCGCCCCTCCCTCGAGAGCGAACAGGTCCAGGAACGCCTGGCGGACCATGAAGACCCCGCTCCGGTCCGTGGCGTCGCTGATGGGGGTCAGGATCCCGCGGACCCGGTACAGGTCGTTGGCGATGCTTCCGTCCGCCGCCTGGCTGAGGAGGACCATCTCGTCGTCCGGTCCGACGTCCAGTGTCCTGGCCAGCCTGCCCCCGATCACGACCCCCGCCGGGTCGCCGGGGTCGAGCCAGCTGCCTTCGGCGAGACGGTCGTGGACGACGCTGACGCGAGCGTCCTGGGTGATTTCCACACCCCGGATGGAGACGCCCGCGGACGACTCGCCCGCCGCCGCCAGTCCGCCGGCGAGAAGCCGCGCCGATGCGTTGAAGCCCATCGCACCGAGCGAATCCACCAGTTCGAAGGGGGCGCTGATCCGGTCGAAGATCGAGGGACTGTTGCGGTAATCGGGCGGATAGACCTGGACATCGCCCACTTCGACCTCGACGATGGTGGTCTCCAGATCCCGGAGGAACCCCTGCACCAGCGAAGTCCACACGATGAGGGTGACCAGCGCCAGGGTCATCGCGGCAACGGTCATCAAGGTGCGCCGTCCGTAGCGCCACAGGTTGCGCCACGCCATCACGGCAAGCTTCACGGGCTTCCTCCGGCGGCGCGAAGCGCCTCCTTCATGTGGCGTATCCGGCCCGGCCCAACCCGGCAGCATCCCCCCACCGCCACCGCCCCGGCCGCGATCCACTCCCGGCACGCCCTCCTCCAGTCCGCCACCTCGTCCGCGCGGCCCCACGTCTTCATCACGGCGTCCCACTCGCCACCGCCGTTGGGGTAGGCGATCACGGGCTTGCGCGTGCCGGCCACCAGGGCGCGCACCAGACCCGGCACGTACGCGGCCGAGGTGCAGTTCACCCCTACGGCGAAGACCCCCGCGCTCTCCTGGGCCCATGCGGCCACCTCACCGATCGGGGTCCCGTCGCTGATGTGCCCTTCGTCCCGGCAGGTGAAGGTGAACCAGGCCGGCGTTCTCCCCGTCTCCTCGACCAGCGCCGCGAGCACCCGAGCCTCACCGAACGACGGGATCGTCTCACAGGCGAGGATGTCGGCCGCGGTGTCCTCCAGCAGGCGCAGACGGGCGCGGTGGAAGTCGGCGAGGGCCGCGCTGCCGATGCGGTAGTCCCCCCGGTATTCCGCGCCGTCGGCGAGAAACGCGCCGTAGGGTCCGATGCTGGCCGCGACGAGGGGCCGGGAGCGCCCCGCACGATTCTCCCGCGACGCCCAGAATCGGTCCCGGGCCCGGACAGCCAGATCCACCGCGTCCCGAAAGATCCCCACGGCTGCGGACTCCGTGATGCCGCGCCTGGCAAGCCCCTGGAAGGTGGCCTGGTAGGTCGCCGTGGTCACACAGTCGGCTCCCGCGTCGAGGAATGTCGTGTGGACCGCCTCAACCGCGGCGGGGTCTTCCAGCAGGACCTTCGCCGACCAGAGCGGGTCGTTGAGGTCGTGCCCGGATCTCTCCAGCTCGCTCGCGAGTCCGCCGTCGAGCATGACGAAGCCCTGGCTACGCAGGAAAGCGTCGAAGGAAGAAGGCATAGACCAGAGTGACCGCGGCCGCACACCCCACGAAGAGCGCCGGGTTGCCCGCGCCGACCCCGAAGCCGCCGAGAAGGACGAGCGCGACCGCAACCGGGATGATGAAGCGCACGAGAGGAGCCCAGGCCGCGCCTACCTTGACGCGCCCCGCGCCCTGGTTGGTCTCGTCCCGGAAGCTGCTCCACCCCCATTTCGACACCACCCACAGTGAGATAAGCAGACCACCAGCCCCGAGCAGGTAGTCGCTGGACACCGTATCCGCGAAGTCGAAGAAGTTCATCCCCAGGATGCGCATATGGGACCACGGACCCTGGGAAAGGATGACGGGCACGCCGATCAGAAAGGCGCCCGTCGCACAGAGAGCAACCGCCCGCCTGCGGGTCAATCCCAGCGAGTCCACGACGGTGGCCACGAGGCACTCGAAGACGACCACCTGGGAAGTGAAGCCGGCGACCAGCATCAGAAAGAAGAACGCGGCCCCGAATACCATGCCGCCCGGCATCTGCTGGAAGAGCGACGTCATGGTGACGAAGAGGAGGCCCGCACCCTGGTCGGGGTCCATGCCAAAGGCGAAGAGGGCGGGGAAGAGCAGCAGTCCGGCGACGACCGCTACGCCGGTGTCCATGGCGGTGATGAGGGCCACGTTACCCGGCACGTCGGTCTCCCGCCGGTTCAGATAGCTGCCCATGCAGAAAGCCCCCGCCATCCCGATGCCGATGGAAAAGAACGCCTGCCCGAGAGCAGCGAGGACGGAAGATCCGCTCAGCGCGGAGAAGTCGGGGGTCAGGTACCAGACCAACCCGGCTCCGGCGCCGGGGAGCGTCAAGGCGCGAATGGTGAGAGCCACCAGCAGCACGACCAGCAGTGGCATCAGGAACTTGGCGTATCGCTCGATCCCCTTCGTTACGCCGCGACTGACCACATATGCGATGAGCAGGAGTACGAAGAGGGAGTAACCGATGTTGGGACCGGGAGTGGCGACGTACGCGTCGAACACCGCTCGAGTCTCGTCAGGCGTCTGGCCAAGCCCGCCACCGCCGCCCGCCAACATGACGAAGTAGGCCGCCACCCATCCGATCACCATGACGTAGTAGGCGGTGATGAGGATCGCCGCGGCGATGCCGAACCACCCGATCAACGTCCATGGACTCCGCCTGGAACCTGTCAGCTGCACCATCCCGGCAATGGGTGTGAGCTGAGTCTTGCGGCCCAGGCTCACCTCGGCCGTCATGAGCGGGATGCCGATCATGATCGCGAAGGCGACGTAGACCAGCAGGAACGCACCCCCGCCGTTCTCTCCCGCCAGGTAGGGGAAGCGCCAGATGTTCCCCAGCCCGATGGAGAAGCCGGCGGTGGCCAGGATAAACCCGATCCTGCTGCTCCACTGTTCGCGCATGGGCGTCCCCTGGGGGTCTGGCAGCCCCGTCCGTTCGGTTGTCCGGCACCCGCCGAATCCGGTAAGGCAGGGCTGCTGATGGACTCAAGGGCCGCTGCATCATGGCCCTTCGCTCATCAGTAGGCAACTCGACGTGGCGGGTCTTTTCCAGTGGCGGCGGCCCCGCCGGCGCGGTATGTTCGCCCCCGGGTAGACAGGAACGGTGGCCGCGGTCGGGCCGCGGGATTCGACGGTGCGGGGCTCCTGACTGCGGGCGCCGGGTCATTTGAAGCCGGAGGAAGATCATGGGCAGGAACCATCCGACCATCCACTCCCCGTCACGACGCCGGAACACCACGGGGCGGCGTGCGTTTCTCAGGTCGGCGGCGCTGGGAACCGCGGCCGCCGGGTTGGGGGCTCGCGAGCTGTCGGCCGACGTATGGCCGGCCGGGTCGACGGGCGCGGCGGCAGCGGCGACCCGCCCGCCGACGTCTTCCGACGACGAGCGCCGGGCGCTGATCGCCGAAGCCCACTTCGGGCCGAAGACCCCGGCCACCTCCGAGGGAGGAATGGCCATCTGTGCCCATCCGCTGGCAACGCGGGAAGCCGTGAACGTTCTGCGCGACGGCGGCAATGCGTGTGACGCCGCGCTGGCCGCATCGGTCACCCAAACCGTGGTCGAGCCCCATATGACGGGAATCACCGGCGTCCTCAGCATGCTCCATTTCGATGCTGCCACGGGCGAGACGACCTACGTCAACGGCGGTGCGAACGCCCCTCTCGAGCCGTTGACGGGCTTTTCGGCTGCGGACATCGCGACCGGACGAGGACCCGGGGTGCCGGGCTTCTGGGCCGGGTTCGAGGCCGCACTCGCACGTCACGGCTCACTGCCCAGGCGCCGGATCATGGAAGGCGCGATCACCTTCGCCCGGGACGGCTTCGAGACCCATCCCTTTCTCTGGGGCGAGATCTTCGTGATGTGTCACAAGATCGGCATGACGGAAGCGGGACGGCGCATCTTCATGCCCGACGGCCATATTCCGCGCCCGGGGGACCTCCTGTTGCAGAGGGAAGCGGCCGACACCTTGGAGCGGCTGGCCGAAGAAGGGAACGACTACTACTACCATGGCGGTTTCGCCCGGGACTACTGCGATGTCGTTCAGGCGAGCGGCGGCGTGATCACGCCCGAGGATTTCGCCCACTACGAGGCTCGTTGGCAGGAGCCGGCGTGGGGCACGTACCGGGGGTATCCGATCGCGGGATCTCCGCCTCCCGATCACGGTGGTTCGCTGGTGATCGAGATGCTCAACATGATCGAATTCCTGGACCTCCAGACGCTCGGTCCCCCCAACGAGTCCGCCGAGACGCTCTATCAGATGTCCCGGATCCACAACCTGGTATTCGAGGAAGGCGGGAAGCAGAACGACCCCGAGAGCCACCCGGTGCCCCTGGACGTCATCCTGTCCAAGGACTATGCCGAGATGCGTTTCAAGCTTCTGCAGATGGGGCAGGCGAACTCCGCCGCCGGGCCTCCTCCTCCACCGCCTGGCAGCAACCACGTGACCGTCGTCGACGCGGCCGGCAACGTGGCGACGCTCCTGCACTCGTGCATGTCGCTGCCGTGGAGCAATGGTCTGTTCGTTGACGGGGTGACCATTTGTGCATCCGGTGCGCATTTCCTGCGCGTGATGCCCAAACCAGGGCACCGGGCGACCGCATACGTCGCGCCGAACATGGTGTTCAACCAGCGCGGAACGCCTATGCTGGCGTCGGGTTCGCCATCGGTGGGACTGCTCGCCAACGTGATCCAGAATACTACCAATATCATCGATTTTGGTGTCCCGATTGCCGAATCGGTTGTGCGTCCCCGTTTCGGGGCCAGGTCGCTGGAAGTACCGGGCGCCACAATGGTGGAAGCGGACATCGGCGAAGAGGTCATCAGCGCCGTGCGAGACCGCGGCCACGCCGTCGACGTCGTGAACCCCTGGAACTGGCACCACGGAGCCTTTGAGGGCATTCACATCGACCCGGATACGGGTGTGCGGAGCGCTTGCGGTGATCCGAGGCGGTGTTCGAAGGCGGAGGGGGCATAGGCGACGAAACAGCGCCCACCGAGCTTGTCCGCCAAATCAGTGCCATTGTGGCCGACAAAGTGACCGCTACAGGGCTTGTTGGCCATTTCGTGCTCCAAGTGGCGGACAAATCCAACCCGTCTTCGAGCTAGAACGACGGATCGATGTCGGTCAGCAGGTCGTCCGCGTGCTCGTCCCGCACCAGGGTCAGGATGGCCGCCTGCGGCACGACGAGATACACCTTGCCCTCGAAGCTGATCTCCACGGAGGCCTTACGGAAGAAGATCGCGAAGTCGCCCACGCGAGCCTGGACGGGCAGGTAGCGGGCCTCCCCCGACCCGATCTTCCAGGGCTCCTCGTCCAGCTCCGTGGGTGCACCGATCGGCGTCCCCGGCCCGGTGGCCAGAACCCGGCCTCCCTGAACGGACTGCTTGTCTACCGCCGACGCGGGCAGGTACAGGCCCACCTTCGTGCGCTCCTCGCCCTCCTCCGGTTCGATGAGAACCCGGTCTCCGACGACGATGAGGCGCTTTCCGCTCTGTCCGTCCACCGTTGCTCCTTCGGGCGCTCGCGGACCGGTTCGAGTGCCTCCGCCGGTCCGGGCATGCCCCGTCTTCTCAGGTTCTGGGACGCTCGTCCTTGACGATCTCGCCACTCTTCATCACGAAGTCAACCTCTTCCAGTTCGGTGATGTCGTCGAGGGGGTTGCCGTCCACCGCGATGATGTCCGCGTGCATCCCCGGCTGCAGGGTCCCCGTGGTTGCCTCGATCCCCAGCACCTGGGCCGCGCTGTAGGTCGCGGCGCGGATCGCGTCCATCGGCGACATGCCGAGGCGCACCAGATGCGCAAACTCCCGCGCCGCCCACTCGTGCGGGAAGATCGTGTCCGAACCGAAGGCGATCCTGACCCCGGCTTGAATCGCGCGCCGGATGTTGTCGTCACGGGTCACGAGCAACTGCCGGCCCTTCTCCACGCTCTCCTCCGGGTAGCCCAGCCTGGGCCCCTCTTCGACCACGTAGTTGAGCACATAGAGGGTGGGCACGAGCCACGTACCCCGCGCTTTCATCATCTCGATCGCCTCGTCGTCGATCAGGATCCCGTGCTCCACGCTGTTCACCCCCGCCGCGACGGCCTGCTTGATCCCGTCCGTCCCGATCGCGTGCACGGTGATCCTGCGCCCCAGGCGGTGCGTCTCGTCAACGGCGGCCAGCATCTCCTCGTCGACGAACGCGGTGTGGTTGGGGTCGTCCCCGGCGGACATGACGCCGCCCGTCGCCATGACCTTGATCCAGTCGGCGCCGAACTTGACCTGCTCCCGGATCGTGGCGCGGATGTCGTCCACGCCGTTGACCGTGCGGGTGGGCGTCTGGATGGCCGCGTCCGGGGCCAGCGTGTTGAGGTCGCCGTGCCCGCCGGTGGGCCCGAGCGCATGCGGCGCCACGAAGAGGCGCGGTCCGGGGTGCTCCCCGGCCGCGATCGAGCGCTTGACCGAGACCAGGGCGTAGTAGGAGTCGAAGTCTCCCGGATCGCGCAGGGTGGTGAAGCCCGCGCCGAGCATCCTCTGGGCCGCGTGGAGGCCGTCCAGCGCCCGGTCCGCGCTGGAGCGCTCAAGCTCGCTGACCGGACCGTTGGGGTTGATGAGGATGTGCGCGTGCAGGTCTATCATGCCGGGCAGGCAGGTTCCGCCCCGGATGTCCAGGGCACGGTCGACCCCGTCGGGGACCGCGGTGCCGTCGAGAATCTCGGTGATGGTCTCGCCCGTGACGATGACCGTGACGTTCTCGCGGGGCTCGTCGGACACGCCGTCGATGAGGCGGCCGCAACGCAGGGCGGTCGTCTGGCCGGCGGCAGCGTCCACCGTCGGCAGAAGAGCCGCGGCGAGTAGCAACGGGAGCCAGGTGCGTCGTTCTCTTCTGTTCATCGGTCTTCCTTGCCGGCTCTGACTGCGGACTCCAGAGACCGGGCGACATAGCGGATATCCGCGTGGGTCAGCTCCGGGTAGATGGGCAGTGCGAGGGCGGATTCGGCCGCCTCCTCGCTGCGAGGCAGCTCCCCGGTCCGGTAGCCAAGGCTGGAGAAGCACTCCTGTCTGTGCAAGGGAAGCGGGTAGTAGATGGCGGTGCCGACACCGGCGGTCGCAAGATGCTCCTTCACCGTGTCGCGGTTCGCTACGCGGACGAGGTACTGGTTGAAGACGTGCCGGTCGGTGACTGTGCGGGGCAGACGCAGCCGGGAGGGGTGCTCGTGCTCGAGCTTGCCGAGGAGGCTGTCGTAGAGGGACGCGTTCGCCTGCCGGGCTTCGGTCCAGACGTCGAGGTGAGGCAACTTGGCGAGGACCACTGCGGCCTGCAGCGCGTCCAGCCGGAAGTTGCCGCCGACAACCCGGTGGTGGTACCTGGCCGCCTCACCGTGTACGCGAAGGGCGCGCAGCCTCTCGGCCCTTGTCCTGTCGTCGGTGACCACCATCCCGCCGTCGCCGTACGCGCCCAGGTTCTTGGTGGGGAAGAAGGAGAAGCACCCGTAGTGACCGATGGATCCGGCGCGGCGGCCCCGATGCTCCGCGCCGATCGCCTGGGCCGCGTCCTCGATCACGACGATATCGTGATGCGCGGCGATCTCCATGATCGGGGCCATATCGGCCAATTGGCCGAAGATGTGCACCGGGATGATCGCGCGGGTCCGCTCCGTCACCCTGGCCGCAATGAGGTCGGGGTCGATGTTGAGGGTGACCGGATCGACGTCCACGAAGACGGGCGTGGCGCCGGTGCGTGCGATGACGCCCGCCGTCGCGAAGAAGGAGTAGGGGGTGGTGATGACCTCGTCCCCCGAGCCGATGTCCTCGGCCATCAGGGTGACGAGCAGCGCGTCGGTACCGGACGAGACGCCGACCCCGTAGCGACTTCCCGTGTATGCCGCGACGGCCTTCTCGCACGCGTCCACCGCCGCACCGAGGATGAAGCGCTGGGATGTGACGACCGCGGCCATCGCGGCGTCGATTTCGTCCCTGATCGACGCGTACTGCGCCGTGAGGTCCAGGAGGGGTACTTTCATGAGTCCCACAAAGTACACTGTCGAGCGGTTCGCGCCATTGCCGCGGCGGGAAATGGCGCTGTCCTCGACCACGTTGTGGCCCATCCAGCCATTGCACCGCCCAGATGAAATCTAGTGTCGTCCATAGGCGTCCGTAGAGTCCTGTAACAACCTGTATGTCAACACGTTAAGTAGGATTTCTCCTTCTCCCTATCCGTCGGCTGCACCTTTTGTGATCCGTTGCCATCCCGGCTACGATTAGGGAATGAATAATGTCACCAGTTCCCGCACACAGCACCATCGAGGCAAGCCAAGGGGCCGACATCCCCACAACCGGCTCTCCGCCGCCTTCGTGCGCTCCGCTCCGCCCGGCCGACACTGCGACGGCAACGGGCTGTACCTCTACGTCAAGAAGACCGGAACCCGTAGCTGGATCCAGCGGCTCGTCGTCCGGGGCCGCAAGCGTGAGATCGGTCTCGGCAGCGTCGTCCTCGTCTCGCTGGCCGAGGCCCGCGAGCAGGCGCTGGCGAACCGGAAGCTGGCCCGTGCGGGCGGCGCGTGGCGGCGAGGTCCGCGGGGCGGTGTGGAGCGAGATCGACCGCGAGAAGGCGGTCTGGACGATTCCGGCAAGCCGGATGAAGACCGCGCGGGAGCACCGGGTGCCGCTGTCCGGCCGGGCGCAAGCCAGTGGAGCCACGGGGTTGTCCCAGGCAAGCGTGAACAGAGGGAGCAGGAGGACTCGGCGATACCACATGGTCGATCTCCTTTCCTGGCACGATCTGTGTCCTTACATAAAGATAGACCTGAGTGCGTGGATGTCTGCTAACTAGCTGGCGCCGTTCACGTTCGCGCCATCGACTGCCTTAGCAGCTCGGACGGCGATACGCCAGCTGGCGGTCGTCTTGGCCTGCCAGTCGTCATGCTCCGCAGGGGTGGCGCGGGCGGCGACCAGTCGGTGCGTCGGCTCAGACACCGGTGCCAACAGGTTCCGGGGGCGGCGTCTCCCGACCCGCCTTTGCTCCGGCAGCGGCGCGGGAAGCAGGGGGTCGAAGGAGGGCGCAGCGTCCCCTTGCCAGGCCGCAGTGTTCAACACTGCGTAGGCGGAACGCCCAAGGTCTGAATCCCGGCAGGAAATCGTCTAACGTCTTACAGGACTGCACGATCCGCGTTTCCTGCCGTTGGACTGGACCCTGCTGGATCGTGGCGCGAAAGCGGGAAAGCCGGGCTTGAATGGCGGGAATCCCGGCGTCGCATCCGGTCGTCTTTGCCGACCCGCTCCCGAGGGTCACCCGCGTTTCTCTTCCGATCATCGCGCCTCCTCCGTTCGATGGAGAGGCGATGATAGGCAACCCGTTCTCGCTCCCTGCCCAGCTTCCCGGCAGAGCCCCACTGGCTAGTCCCCCGCCGGCAAGCTCAACCTTTTCATGGCTTGGGGGGAGTTTCCCTGCACGAGATTTAAGGTTTCCCCCTATTGAGTTCAGGGTTTTCCCTCTAGCGAGGGCTGACATGCGTTGCCAGCTTTAGAGGATCGGTCTGGGACCGTCGAGGTGTCCGAGCGGCTCCGGCGCTCACCCGACGCCATGAATGAAGTCAGCAGGTCCTGATTCCCCGAAGCAAGGAGGCTCCGATGTGCAATTTCGCCAGAGCGTCGCGACGACGCTACGCCGCCGACGGGCTCACCTTCCGTGGAGCCACTAGCAGCCAGAATCATGACCTTGGCAAGGAGTACTCATGTCTTCTGGCTGTCGTTGGCCTGCATGGCCGTGTTGCCTTGGCAAGTTCAGGCGCAGGAGGCACCGGACGGTCAGGAGGCACCGGGCCGTTTCGTGCTCGAAGCCGGGATCGTGGGGGAGAATAGCCTCGGGTGTCCCGGACGCTACGTCGGCATCAACGGACGGGTCGTGGGGCCGGTGTCGCTGTATGGGATGGTGGAGACCTACCGGTGCGCTGATCGGGCCGGAGCGGACAACCGGATCGGCGCGTCGGTCCTGCTCGGACGTTCCAGTTGGCTCGTTCGCCCGGCGTTGCGCGCGGGGATCGTGTATGGCAGCGGGGACTACGTTGGGCCGACCGCCGGTGCGAGCCTGACGTTCGGACGGCGCTACGGGGCGCGCTTCATCCTCCACGTCGCGGAGTGCGGCAGCACAGCCTGTGAGCGCTTCCAGATGGGCGGATACGTCTCGTTCTGAGCCCCCCTGGGGAAAACGCCGTGTCTTGGGGGCGGAGGGATCCTCGGGTTCGCCGTCGGCTGCTATGAGACCTCACTCGACAACGCGCTGGCGCAAGAGTGCAGGACGCGCGACGAGGACTTTCGTCGCTGGTGTGGTCGCGGGCACCGGCTTGGATATCCGCATGTCGCCGCAACGGGACCTCACGCTGGACCTCCAGTCCGCGCATGAGCTGACCAGTGAATCCTACAGGGAGATTGAGTTCGGCGGCTATCGCATGACGTCCCTGCTCGTCGGCGTAGCCTACCGCAGGTAGATCATGAGCAAAGCTTCGATTGGGGGAGTTGACGTGCGCCGTTGGGCTTTGGCGGGTCTGGCTATCTGCGGATCGTTGGTGGCCGGTCCAGGGTGCGATTGGGGTCCGTTCGATATGTCGCCTGAGCCGGTTATTGTGACCGTGACGGACCACGAGTTTCGGGTCGGCGAGGACTACATCCACGGGCAGCTTGCGATCTCGATCGAGAATCAGACCCGAGAGTTGCTTTGGTACCTCGATTGCGGAAACGTTCTTGATCGACTGGGATCGCGGGGCCAATGGCAGGAGGTCTGGAACACCTTCTGCTTGCTCTCGACGGTGGAGGAGGTGTCGATCGGTCCGGGCGAGGTGCTCGAGAGGTCCCAGTTCATCAGCGCATCCATTGCGGAAGACGCAACAGGCTGGACCACTCCGATCGACGGCACCTATCGACTTCGTGTTCACATCAGCAACGCTCGTGCGGTCCTGTCCACGGATGGATGGCTTGGAGTTGCGTCCAAGCCGTTCTTAGTCGCGACTGAGCATCCATGAGGTGCGTAGAGAGTGCCCCCGCGGGACCTGACGCCTCCGCGACGGCTTGGTGCCCGCCGTTCCGGGCGGCTCGCAGAGAGGCGTGACGGAAGCCGTCCGCAGGCTGGCTCCGGCCCCCTAAGGCGCCGGAGCCAGCCTACCCGGGGTATAACACCGGAGCTGGCGAGGGACTCCGCCCCTTCGAACCCAGAGGCCCGACGCGGGACAACTCAGGACGGCACTGGAAGGCCGCCGCGGGGCTCGCGGCTAAAATCCCGACCAGCGGGAATCATTCGGCGGGAATCCGGCCCACGAAACTCCCAAGTTCATCGGCTGCCAACAGTTGCAAATCCAATGAATCTTGTTGCGTAGGCTGGCTTACGACCACTAACGGTCGTGAGCCAGCCCCTCATCGGCTCCGACCGGCCTGCCGGCGGCGACGCTCGCCGGCAGGACCACAGGTAGAGGCGGATCGCCGAACTGTAGTGTCAACTTGCCAAATTGCACCCGGCCCAAGATGACGAACGTGAGAAGGTCCAGATCGCGGAACGCTCCATGTCGGACACCGCGAAGCGGCCGTCGCGCCACACCGCGAGGACGGGCCGCTCTCCCCGGAGGCGGTATCCGAAAGCATCACGGAACTCGCAACCGCGGGCGGCGAATCGCACGAGACCCGGGTCACCTGTACTGGACGGGACCACTCCAGACCGGTGTAGTCGTCGAACGTTGTTACGGGCCCTGACCACCTCGCGTCGTCGGATCGTGTCAGATACACAGCCAGTCCCACATAGCCTGTGGTGAACACGAGCATGAGCGTGTCGCTCTGGATGTCGTAGCTCATGGACGAATGCACGCTGGGCGCAGCCCCCTCCGGGACGGTGATCTCCGAGCGGCCGCTGAGGCGCATCGTGTCTGCGGGTGGCCCAGCCAGCTGGATCCGAGACGGCATCTCGTAGTACATCGAGTCGCCAGCGAGAATCTCGGCTGCTCTTTGTGTCAAAGGTGAGTGCGGGTTGGGTTGGACCAGCTTCCACTCGCCACTGGTGCTCACGTCGTAACAGCCGAGCAGCTCCGCCTCTGTTAGCGGTTCGCGGGTCCACGACACCGGCGCCCTGACCACGTACGGCACATCCAGGTCGTCCTCGATCCAGGTGTAGATCTGGCCGTGGCGGATCACGAGCGGCCCGGCCGCCACGAACGCGAGGCGGACCGAACCCAGATAGTCGCCGTCGACGGAAAACAGATCGTAGAACGCGGGTGCACCCTCGGGAGTGACCCTTTGTACCCAGAGTCGGTGTTCATCGTCTACAAAGATCTTTGCGAGTATCGGCTTTGCGTCCGGCATCAGAGCCGCGACCTCCTCCGCTTCACGGCGCAGTTCGGGACGTTCCCCGACAATGCTGTCGACGTAGGCGGTGCGATCTGCGTCGGTCACCGGTTGCTCGGGCAGCCCGACTTCGATGACAACCAGCGTGTCCCCGCCCTGGCCGGTCCGAGCAATGCGGTACGACTCGCTGTGTGCACGCCAGAATGCCCCGGTGGGGTTCACCACGATCATCTCGAAGGGTTCGAAGCGGAGGGGGAGGAACCCAAAGGGCACGTCAGGCGTGGAGTACGCATAGATCCGAAAACGTGGTTCCCCGAGGTAGATCGAGTCGATGGCCCCGTTGGACAGGTCATAGGACTTGTAGTAGTACCGCCCGGTCCACGAACTCAGTCCCACCGGGGGTGGGAAACCCGGTTCGTTGTCCGAATGGGAGATTTCCCTCCAGTAGCGTCCCCGGTCGTCGAACACGCCCGCCCAGATGCTCGTGACGCTCATAACCGGCTTGGTGAACCGCCGAACCTCCTCTCCATCGGGGTCCACGCCGAGGATCGTCCACCGTCGGGTGTCGTTGATCCACAGGACGGTGTCTCCCGAGAGGAAGATCCCGTTGGCACTGCCGATCTCGCCAGGTCCCTCACCCTGCCGTACGATTGTTCTGAGGTACTGGCCACCGGAGTCGAAAACGCGGACCTCCGCGGCTTGTTGGTCCAGAACATAGATGGTGCCGTCGCCGGCTGCCTGGACCCGAATCGCGCCGAAGGTGAGGTTGGGGTCGGTTCCATCGACGTTACCGAACTGCAGATCGACATGGGCTTCAGCGACTTCGGGGCTGACCGAGTCGATGGCGGGGAGGTCGGGATATCGTACGAGGACCGCCCCGTTGGGAAGCGTCTCGCGTATTGGTTCCCCCACCGGCGATGGCGATTCGGTTTCGCAGGAGAAGAGGGCGGTGATCAGGGTGAGGGCGAGGAGGGCCAGCGCCGGGGCGGGAGCGCGCGTGGGAACAGAGCGCAACATGGTTCAACACTCCTGACTGGAGATTCGCAACAAGTGATGGATCGCTCTACGGGCGGGCGAGGAACATGGAGCTTGTGCCCTAGCAGCGACACGCAGTGTTCGGTCTGGAAGAGTGAATGGAAGATCGATCTGCCGGCGACCTCGGCACGTAACGTACGAACTCATTCCCAGCTCATTAACTGGACCTGGACGCTTGGCAGGTCCTCTTCAAGCGGCACGTTCGGATTCGGGAGCGATTCGTTCCGGTCACCGCCGTAGTTGCTTGCGACACGGGGATCCCGCCAGTTACTCCCCACTCGCGGGTGTGCCTCTACGCCTTGGCCACACCCGCTGGCATATCCGAGAGTGTCGATCAGCATCCAGTTCAGGAAACACGAACCGATAGGGGAACGACAATCATTATGTGTAATCTAAAACCAGTAATATCAACGATTTACAAAATCAATGCCCATCCAGCCATTGCACCGCCCATCGCCTTGCACTGCCCGCACCGCCCATGACGCCACTACACCGCCCATGACGCCGCTGCACCGCACCGCGATCGGGAGCTGCGCCGCGCTCATCGCCCTGGTGCTTGCCGGCTCGCTGCTCCTGCGCGGCGGGGACGACGGCCCGTTCCACCGCATCGACACGGCCGTGACCCCAACGGTGGCCATGGCAGGGCTTCCGGCCCCGGACTCCCCCGCCGGCGCGTCCGAGCTTGCCGACCTCGACCAACTTGCCCGCACGACCATCGTTCTCATCCTGCTGGCCGCCTTGACGGCGCTGGTGAGTCTGCTCGGCGTGATCGGCTCGGAGAACCTCGCCCTGGCGGCGCGGCGTGTGATCGAGGTCATGCTGGGTGCACCCCCGCGCTGGCTGGTGGGCGGCGCGGCGAGGCTGTGGCGCAATCGGCTGCTGCGTGCGGCGGCCATCGGGGGGGCGCTCACGGTGGTGGCCATCGCGCGGATGGCCGAACTTGCCCCGCCCGGAGTCACCTTCGGCCGCCCGTCGCCGTGGACCGGCGCGGCGGGGTTGGTGGTCGTCGCCGCAGTCATCGCCCTGTCGGCAGTCCTGCCCGTCCGGGGCCTCTACCGTGCCGGCAGGCCCCTGTTGCAGGAATCCGCAAGCCGGCACCTCACCGATCCCCGGCCGCGCCAGTTCAACCGGGTGCTCCTTGTCACCCTCCAGCTCGCCGCGGCGGCCGCGATCCTGGCCGGCTCGGGGCTCTTCCTGTTGTCGCGCGGCGGGACCGGCGACCGTGCCGCGAACGTCACCCCGGCGGACACGGCGACGGGCCACGCCGTCGTCGGCCTCCTGTCGCCGACGGGGCAGGCCACCGCCGACCCCGTCGCTCGCGCGGCTCTCTTCGAATCCGCCTGGTCGGCGGTCCGGGACGCCCCCGGACTGGTCGCCGAATCGCTCGCCACGCCCGGCGCGTGGATCGGTCTCGGTCCGGAGGTGATCGCCACGAACCAATGTGGCCGCTGCTCGACGGGAGGGATGCCGCATCCGATCCACACGACCAGGGTCAGGCACCACGCCGTGATGCCCGGATTCTTCGCCGGGCGGGGACTGCGCTTCGTGGAGGGGCGTGACTTGCGCGCGAGCGGCCCCCGTGACGGCGAGGCGCCGGAGGTCGTCATCAACCAGGCGTACGCGTACGCCCACTTCCAGGATCCGCCCGTCATCGGCAAGGGGGTCGCCCTGGGCGGACTCGACGGCGAGTGGCATGTCGTGGTGGGCATCGTCAGGGACATTGCCGGTCGGGGTCTGGGTGCTTCAGGCCCGCCATACGCCGTCTACTACTCCGCCATCGAGCATCCGCCCGCCGCAATCGAGCTGGTCGCTTCGGTCACCGCCGGATCCGGCGATGATGAAGGTTCCCTCCGGATTGTCCAGGAGTCGCTGGCCGCGGCTTCCGGAGGCGGACTGGCGGTGACCGCGTTCAAACCGGCCGCCGATGAACTGGATCGCGTGTACGGGACCGCGACGTGGCTGGGCGGCGGGTCCCGCCTGGCCGGGATCGTGGCGGCCCTCGTGTCGGCCCTCGGCATGGTCGGTGCCATGAGGGTCCACGTCCGGTCCCGTCGCCGCGAGATGGGGATCCGGGGTGCGTTGGGCGCGGAACCCGGGGCACTCAAGCGCATGATACTCGGAGAAGCCTTCAGGATCGGAGCCGTGGGCGTGGGACTGGGGCTCTGGGGCGCCGTGCTGGTGGTGGGCGTCCTGGGCCCGCCCGGTGTCGATGTCTTCAACGCGACGCTGTTCCTGGCGGTCGCGGTGGTGTTCCTGGGGTCGGCGGTCGGAGCCGCGTGGCCGGGTGCGAGGCTGGCGGCCACGGCGGAGCCGCGCTCCGTCATCGACGGCTGACGGCGACGGCTCCGTCATCGACGCTCAGAAGAGAACGCCCTGGACCTCGCCCGCTTCAAGGTCGAGGAGGCGCTGCTTGCGACGAAGCCCGCCGCCGTATCCGCCGAGGTGCCCGTTGGCGCGGATCACCCGGTGACACGGCACCACGATGGCGATGCGGTTGTCGCCGTTCGCGCCTCCCGCTGCGCGTGACCCCCCCGGCGACCCGGCCCTCCGGGCAAGTTCGTCGTAGCTGATGGTCCGCCCGTAGGGGACGTCCAACAGGCAGCGCCAGACTCGTTCCTGAAAGTCGGTGCCGGCCAGCACGAGGGGAATGTCGAAGTCCTTTCTCTCACCGGCGAAGTAGCCGGCCAGCTGCTCTTCGAGGGCTCCGAGATAACGATGTTCGCCCGGCGTGGGCATGCTTCCCAGCCGTGCCTCCACGCGCCTCAACTGGGTAGGCAGCATCGGCCGGTCGGCGAATTCCAGCAGGCAGATGCCGTCATCGGTCGCTCCCGCCACCATGGCGCCGAGTGGGGTCTCGAGGCGGGTCGTGCTGACGGAGAGGGGCTGCTCGCTCATCACCCTTTCGCTTCGTCGCACAGCCTGTAGAGAACATACGTCGCGACCGACCGGAGTGGCCGCCACGGCTCTGCCCGCGCAAGCACCGCACCGGGCCCGGGCCGTTCCTCCAACCCGTCCAGAATGCGCAGCCCTTCCTGGACGCCCAGGTCGCCTGCCGGCATCACGTCGAGGCGGCCGAGCCGGAACATCAGGAACATCTGCGCGGTCCATTCCCCGATCCCCCACACCGAGGACAGCATCTTGACGACCTCGTCGTCGGTCATGCGGGACACGCTGCGGAGCCGCACCGAACCTGCCGTGCACTTCCCGGCCAGATCTTTCACCGCGCGCGTCTTCGCGGCCGAGAACCCTGCGCTGCGGAAGTCCGCATCCGAAAGCCCCAGGCACTCCTCGACCGTCGGGAATCCGGGTCCCCGCGTGAGCGCACACACACGGCCGTAGATAGTGGTCGCGGCCGCTCCGGCCAGCTGCTGGTAGGAGATCGACCGTGCAATCGCCTGGAAGTGGGATCCCCGCGCGCCGATTCCGGCCGGAAAGCCCGGGAACGGGGGAAGGCGGTCCATTGCGGCACCCAGCACGGGGTCGCGGGAGGCCAGTTCGCGCAGCTGGTCGGCGGTTGGCTTCATGTTGGTGCGCTCAGCCCTCGATCAGGGTCGGGATCTCGACCCTGGTGTCCACGTCGGCTCCGTAGTCCACACCCGGGACTTCGAAGCCGAAGAGCCGGAGGAAAGCCGACCTGTATCCGTCGAAGTCGGAGGAGGTGCGCAGGGTCTCGGTCGAGATCGAGTCCCATGCCCGCATCACCGCGGCCTGGGTTTCGGGTTTCATCTCCAGGTCGTCCAGGCGGATGAAGCGGTTCTCGTCCGCCCGAATGCCGCCGGCGCCGTACACCTTCGTCCCGTACAGCCGCTGAGCCTGCTCCATGGGTCCCTCGTGGTCGCCCTTCTCCTTCATGATTCTGAAGAGGATGGACACGTACAGCGGCACCACCGGGATCGCCGCGCTGGCCTGGGTCACCACCGCCTTCATGATCGCGATATGGGCCCCGCCACCCGACTGGGACAGCACGGCGTGAAGCTCGTCGGCGGTGCGGTGCAGATCGGCCTTGGCCTGCCCGATGGCGCCGTCCCGGTAGATGGGCCAGGTCAGCTCGGGTCCGATATAGCTGTAGGCGAAGGTGCGGCAGCCGGGGGCCAGCACACCGCCGTCGCGGAGCGCGTCCATCCACATGTGCCAGTCCTCACCCCCCATGACGGCGACGGTCGCGTCGACCTCGTCCTGCGTCGCCGCGTCGAGCTGCACGTCGGTCACTTCGGCCCGGTCCGTGTTCAGCGTCCTGGAATGATACGCTTCGCCGATCGGCTTCAGCACCGAGGTGAAGCGCTGGCCTGTGTCGGGGTGCATGCGCCTGGGAGCGGCCAGCGAGTTGACGACGCAATCGACGGGGGGAAAATCCTTCAGCGCCGTGATGACACGTTCCTTGGCCTCGTGGGAGAAGGCGTCGCCGTTGTAGCACGCGGACTGGAGCCCCGCCCTTGCCGCAGCGTCCTCGAAGGCGGCGGTGTTGTACCACCCTGCGGTGCCGGGTTTCCGGGCCTTGGGCGGCCGGTCGAAGAAGACGCCGAAGGTCGCCGCTCTGCCGCCGAAGCCGAGAGCGATCCGCGACCCCAGCCCGTAGCTCGTCGAGGAACCCAGGACGAGGACCGAGCGGGGCGGGTTGGCGATGGGGTTGGCCTCGGCGTGGACGATCTGGGCCTCAACGTTGCGGGTGCACCCGGTGGGGTGCGTGGTGACGCAGACGAATCCCCGGACTCTGGGGCGAATGATCATGATGTGCGATTCCGTGTGGGTCTCTCCGACCTCCCCAGACCGGTCGCGATCGCCGTGATGATGATGGCAAGCAGCGCCCACGAATAGGGATTGGCAAGACCGGCGTCAAGGGCTGTGACCCGGGGTACGCCGAAGGGCTCGCCGGAGGCGGTGGCCGACGAAGCGAGAATGGTCGGGATGAAGAACGGTAGAAGGAAGGGATAGGTGCAGACGGTCATGTCGAGGAGGTTGGCGCGGCGGAAACGTCCGATCCCCGCGCGGCGACCCGTCTTTCGCACCAGGTCGCCCACGGCCAGGATCGCCATGACGGAGTGCGTGGTCACGATCACGGCCACACTGGTCACGGTGAAGATGCGTGTCTCGGCCCGGCGAGCGGAGATTTCGCCCCCCGCTGCCCGGTCTCCCGCGAGCCGGTCCACGATGCCCGCTTCCTGTGCGGCCCCCACGATCCCCATGAGCAGGATGGTGAAGACGACGATTCCGACCGCGCCCTCCATCCCGTCCAGGATCAGGCCCTGGGCGCGGAACGCGTTGGGGGAAATATAGAGTAAGTCAGATATGGACACAAGATTCATTGCCAGCGCGACCACCACCGCCGCGCCCACGCCCGCGAAGAGGCTCTCCACCAGCCCTTTTCCCCGCCACAGCATCAAGAACGTGGCCAGCGGAGCCAGCAGCATGGGGAAGGCGGCCGGATCTCCTGCGAGGCTCTCGGCCTGCGCCCCCGCCCCCGTCCCGCCCGCCGCCGGGTCGAACGGCGCGTCAGCCCCCCCGATCACGAGCAGGATCAGCGCGGCGGCGAGTGCGGCGGGGAGCGCGTAGCGGAGGCGGCTGCGCACCACGCCTCCCATCGGCGCTCGCTGGGTGCTGGCCGACGCAATGGTCGTATCGGACACGGGCGAGACGTTGTCGCCGAAGGTCGCGCCAGCGAGGATCGCACCGATCAGCACGGTCGGGTTGGCCTGGAGGACACCCGCGGCGGGGTAGAGGAGCGGGGCGCAGATCAGGATCGTGCCGAGGCTCGTGCCGGTCACGGTCGAGAACATGACCGCGATGAGGAAGGCCAGGAGCACGAAGCCGCCGCCGCTTACGCCCAATTCGCCCCCGGCCCACACGAGCGCGTGTACCAGGCCCGCTTCCCTGAGCAGCACCGAGAACACGCCCGCAAGGAGCCACGCCGCGACCATCAGCATGACGATCGGGCGCGACATCCCGCGAATCACGGCCGCGCTGTACGCCGAGGCGCGCTCGGCAAGCACCAGTCCCGCGCCCATCGCCACGATCAGGATGGGCCACAGGCCGCGTTCGTCGGGCGCTCCCGAAAAGCCGAGCCAAGCCGCCCCGCACGCGAAGACCAGTATGGGCATTGCGGCGCCCGCGAGGCCGAAGTGGAAGTGCAGGGTCGGGGGCGGGACCGCGTCCGGTGGGGAGGACGAGAGCGGTCCGTGTTCGAGGCTCACGTTGGCGGCCAGGCGATTGGGGTCGGGGGTGCGCGGCAGGCGGCGGGATGGTGTATGATCGGGAGTCGGGGCCGTGTGGTCCAGACCAGGAAGCCTAACGCATGAGCGAAAGACATGGACGATTCACGCCGAAGCGACACGGATGCATTCGAACTCTACGATCTGCGCGTCGAGGTGGTCGCCGGCGAGCGCGAGATGGTCTGCAATCACCGCGCCGGGGACTATTTCGAGCTGAGCGGCGAAGACCTGTCCCTTCCCCCCGGGCAGAGCTTCCCGATCTACCCCCTGGCCGCCCTTCTGCCCCTCCTCCCCGCCAAGCAGCGTTCCACCCATCCCCACGACTGGATGACGACGGACGCGGAGGTGGCGTGCCCGGACCCCCATTGCGGCGCCCGCTTCCGCATCATCCGCACCGGGACGTCCACCTTCCGCCACGGCGAGGTCACGCGCGTTCCCCTGGAGCCCGGCCGGGACGCGTCGGCGTGAACTCTCCGTGGCGCCCCCCCGCGTCCGGTGTGATCCGGGGCTGCTGGCAGCTCTCCCGCGGTCACGGCCCGGGTTGGGACCGCACGACCGCCTTCGCGGTCCTGGACGCGGCCGCCGGGGCGCCCGGCCCCCTGATCCTCGACTGCGCGGACATCTACACGGGCGTCGAGCGGCTCATCGGCGACTGGTTGGCCGCGCGGCGCACGCCCGAGCAGGACGCCATCATCCACACGAAGTTCGTGCCGGATCTCGCCGTCCTGCCCGGCATCGACCGGAGCTACACCCGC
This sequence comes from Longimicrobiales bacterium, assembly GCA_965206455.1. Taxonomy (GTDB): domain Bacteria; phylum Gemmatimonadota; class Gemmatimonadetes; order Longimicrobiales; family Gaopeijiaceae; genus Bin94. The sequence continues at coordinate 215,063 of CBDBJS010000002.1, forward strand.
CGCATCGTCCTTCGGTCGCGCGAACGGCTCGGCGTCGAAGCGCTGGAGCTCGTGCAGTTCCACTGGTGGGACTTCTCGATATCCGGCTGGGTGAGCACGGCCGAGTGGCTTGCGGAACTCCGCGAGGAGGGCGTCATCCGCAACATCGGTGTCACCAACTTCGACCGGCAGGGCCTGGGTACGCTGCTGGACGCGGGCATCCCGATCGTGTCGAACCAGGTCCAGTTCTCCCTGCTGGACCGGCGCCCGCGCAAGGGCCTCACCGACCTTTGCCGGGAGCGGGGGGTGACGCTCCTCTGCTACGGCACCCTGGCGGGAGGTCTGCTGACCGAGGGTGCCGGCGATTCCCGCTCGCTGACCAAGTACCGCCTGATCGTCGATGAAGTCGGCGGCTCGGAAGTGCTCGAACGGTGCCGCGCCGTGCTCGCGGATATCGCGGGCCGGGAGGGCGCGTCAATGGCCGAAGCGGCCGTCGCGTACGTGCTCGCCCAACCGGCCGTCGGTGCCGCCGTTGTCGGGCTGAGCCGCCGGGCGCTGGGGGTCGACGGCCGGCGGGTGCGGCTGGGGCGGTCCGACATCGAGCGGCTGGAGGCGGCGGTGCCGAAGACCGTGCCGGGTGCGGTGTACGAAGTCGAGCGCGACCACGGGGGCCCGCACGCGCGCATCATGCGCTACGACCTGAACAGCGTGGACGTCCCCGAGAGCGCCGGCCGCGATGCCTGAACTCCCCGAAGTCACGCTGTACCTGCACGCTCTCGGGCCGCGGGTGCTCGGGGAGAGGATCGAACGGCTGCGTATCCGGTCGCCTTCCCTGCTCAAGACCTTCGATCCGGCCCCGTCCGCGGTCCAAGGGAAGGCCGTCGAGACCCTGTCACGCCTCGGCAAGCGCATCGTAATGGGGCTGGAGGACGACCTCTTCGTCGTCATACACCTCATGATCGCAGGGCGCTTTCAGTGGAGGAACCGCGGCGCGGTGATCCCCCGAAAGCGGGGCCACGCGGCCTTCGATTTCTCCCGCGGCAGCCTGCTCCTCACCGAGGCCAGCAGCCACAAGCGGGCGTCGCTGCACATCGTCCGGGGAGAACCGGCCCTGCACGAGCACGACCCCGGGGGAATCGAGCCGCTGGAGGCAACCCCGGAGACATTCGCGGCTGCCCTGCGGCGCGAAAACCGCACCCTGAAGCGCGCGCTCACCGATCCACGCATCCTCTCCGGCGTAGGGAACGCGCATTCGGACGAAATCCTCCTGCGGGCTCGGCTTTCACCGGTGCGGCTTACCTCGCAGCTCGGCGACGACGAGGTGGAGCGCCTCCGCACGGCGACCTGCTCATCGCTCCGTGAGTGGTCCGCGCGGCTGATCAAGGAGGCGGGCGACGATTTTCCCACCAAGGTCACCGCCTTTCACCCGGCCATGGCAGCGCACGGCAAGTACGGTGAGCCGTGCGATCAGTGCGGCACCCCGATCCAGCGGATCGTGTACGCCACGCGCGAGACGAACTATTGCCCCCGGTGCCAGACGGGGGGCCGCCTCCTGGCCGACCGGGCCCTTTCGCGGCTACTCCGCAGGGATTGGCCGAGAAGGCTGGAGGATCTCGAGACGCTCAAGCGGCGGCCGCGGTCGGACTGAAAGCGCGCCCGTTGGGAGGGGGGCAAGCCCGCCGGGCAAGGTCAGGCCCGTCGGGAAACGTCAGGCCTGCCGGGGAACGTGGCACCCGTCGGGAAGGTCAGGCTCCGAGCTTGTGAATCACCACCGGCGGACGTGGCGGCCGGCAGATCTTCCCGCCACCGGTGCCCACCGTAATCCCGAGACGCCTCCACCAGCTCTCTTCCTCGTCGCCGTCATCTTCGGCGTGGTCGTGGCCCGCATGGGGATCCACGGCCTCAATCGGCTGATTGGCGCCCGCAACCGAGCGCTGAGCGACGAACTGGGGCTTCATGGAGAGGGCGATGCGGGCTTCCCGACCCAGCCTGACGAGTTCCGTCGCAACCGAACTCGCCGCGGGTGCGCCTGCTCCGGACGCGGCCTCGGTCGCGGAAGCGGGGGCAGCCTGCGACAACTCTCCCGCAGCCGGCGTCGGCTGTTGTTCGGGTGTCGGCGTGGCCACGACAGCGCGCGCATTTTCGATGATCGGCTCCACCTCGACCGGCTCGGGGACCTCCTTGATCTCGATCAACTCGAGGAAGGCGGTCTCGAAGGGCGTTTCCACGTCGGGTTGGCCGAACTTGCCGACTTCGCCCGATTGGTCCGGCCCATGGAACGTCATCGCTCCGAGCACCACCGCGTGAATGGCCAACGATACAACGAGGCCTACAACCACGATCTGCCGGTGCTGTCGATCTCTGGCAGTGCGCACGCTCACAAAGCCTCCTTGTTGATCTGGAACCATACAAGACAGTATACAACGATGCCGTTCCAGTGTTCCAGCCGCCGTCCAATCGGCGGCTTGGCGTCAGCCCATGTCAGAGGTCGAAGTCGGCCACCACCGGTGCATGATCCGATGGAATGTCCGTCTTCCTGCCCTTCCGCTGGTTGCGGTCCACCCAGGCACCCGTTGACGTCTCGGCTACTGGCAGCGTGGCGAATATGTGGTCGATCCGCAAGCCGTCGTTGCGCGGGAAGGCGAGTCGCCGATAGTCCCACCAGCTGTAGAGGCCGCCCTGCGGGTGGTGTTTGCGGAACACGTCCACCAGGCCCCACTCGCGGATCCGCTCGAGCGCCTCCCGCACATCCGCGTGACAGAGGACGCTCGCCGCCCACTGCTCCGGGTTCGCCGCGTCCTGGTCGTCGGGTGCGACGTTGAAGTCCCCGGTGAGCACCACGGGGTCGCCCGGGTCGTGGCGGGTTTCCAGCAGCTCCAGCAGCCGTCCCATCCACGCCAGTTTATAGCCGTAGGACTCCGAACCGACGGACCGCCCGTTGGGGAAGTACCCGGAGTAGACGGTGACACCGTTGACGATGCCGCCGATCAGCCGCGCCTGCGGGTCGTCGTCCCCGGTTCCGCGGCGCACATCGGTGATCGAATGCGGGCTGATGAGCGCCACGCCGTTGTAGGCACGCTGTCCGAAGACCGCGGAGGTGAACCCCTCGTCGCGGACCGCCTCGGCGGGGTAGGCGTCGTCGGTGGTCTTGAGTTCCTGCAAGCACAGCGCGTCGGGGTGATGGTCACGGAGCCACTGGACCAATCGGTCCCGCCGTGCCTTGACCGAGTTCACGTTCCAGGTTGCGATTCGCATGGTGGGTAACGATAGGCCTGGGGGGAACCGGATGGTAGGCCTGGTTGACGCGACGGCGTCGCTCGGGCCAAGATCGAAACCCGAAGCTCCCGACAACTCAACCCCACCGCGAGCCACCATGCGACACAACCCCGCCCCCCTCCTCCTCGCCCTCGCGCTCGCCACCCTCCCCGCCGCCGCCGCCGCCCAAACCTACGACGTCCTCATCACGGGCGGCACGGTGGTCGACGGCACCGGAGCCGAGCGCTTCGCCGCCGATGTCGCGATCGTCGACGGCCGCATCGCCCTGGTGTCCCGCGAGCCCGTCGACCCGTCCCTGGCCGCGACCGTGATCGACGCGCGGGGACAGGTCGTCACGCCCGGCTTCATCGACAACCACTCGCACGTCCAGCAGAGCATCGCCGACTACCCCCTCGCCGAGAACTTCCTCCGCCAGGGGATCACGTCGCTGGTCGTGTCGCTGCACTCGGGGGATCAGCCCTGGCCGCTGGAGGAATTCGCGTCGAGCCTGGAGATGGCGCCGAACGTGGGCTTCTTCGCGGGACACACCTGGACGCGCAAGCAGGTCCTGGGCATGGAGAACCGCGCGCCCACGCCCGAGGAGCTCGAAGAGATGAAAGCGCTGGTCGATCAGGCCATGCGCGAAGGGGCGCTCGGTCTCTCGACGGGGCTGCTGTACGTGCCGGCCAACTTTGCCGAGACCGAGGAGATCATCGAGCTCGCCAAGGTCGCGTCCGCCCACGGGGGCATCTACGTGAGCCACATGCGCAACGAGGGCAGCGGGCTCCTGGAGTCCGTCGCCGAGGTCATCCGCATCGCGGACGAGGCGGGCCTCCCGGCCCAGATCAACCACCACAAAGCCTCGGGTGCCGGGCAGTGGGGGTGGAGCGAGAAGAGTCTGGCGATGATCGATTCGGCCAACGCGGCGGGGCTCACGGTCACGCACGACCTCTACCCGTACGCGGCGTCGAGCACCAGTTCGGTGATCCTCTTTCCGCAATGGGCGCTTGCGGGCGGCCCCGAGGACTTTGCGGCGCGGGTCGCGGATCCGGGCACCCGCGCGCGCATGGAGGCGGACATGCGCAGGATCTTCATGACGGACCGGGTCGGGGCGGACATGTCACGCATCCAGTTCCGCGTGCTGGGCTCCGACGAGTCCTGGAACGGGAAGACGCTGGCCGACTACGCCGCCGACCGCGGCCTGCCCAACGACCTGGAGACGGGGATCGCGCTGGCCATCGAGCTGCAGCTCCAGGGCGGGTTCAGCGCCATCTACCACGCCATGGACGAGGGCGACGTGATCCGGATCATGCAGCATCCGCTGGCGATGATCGAGACCGACGGGGACGCGGTCGGGTACGGGGTGGGCTACCCGCACCCGCGCAGCTACGGGGCGTTCCCGCGCGTCCTTGCACGCTACGTGCGCGAATTGGGCGTCATCACCCTCGAGGAGGCCGTGAAGAAGATGACATCGATGCCCGCGAGGTGGATCGGTCGCGACGACATGGGCGTGATCGCCGAGGGGATGCGTGCCGACATCGCGGTGTTCGACCCCGACGTGATCGCCGACCGGGCCACCTTCTCGGACCCGCACCAGTACAGCGTGGGGATTACCGACCTCCTGGTGAACGGGGTGCCGGTCATCCGCGACGGGGGGCTGACAGGTGAGAAGCCCGGGCGGTGGCTCCGCGGTCCGGTGCGGCGGCCGGTGAGCTAGCGTGCACGACGGCGGGCAAGGCACCACGGTGGACGATGTCCCGGCCGGCCGGGACAAGCGACTTCCCCTGCAGGAGGGACTGTTCCTCCTGGGCATGCGGGCAGACAAGGGCAGCATGGTGGCGGGATGGTCCTCGTACATCATCGGCGGGGCTCTGCTTGCCGAGCTCGTGCTCCGCGGGCGGGTAGAGATCGAGAAGACCCGGTGGAAGACGCGGGTCAAGGTGATCGATGCCAAGACCCCCACGCGCGACCGGATGCTGAACGAGTGCCTGACGCGGCTTCGGGACTCGAAGCCCCGTTCCCCGGGCGCGTGGATCGAGCGTTTCACGCGGATCAAGAGCCTCAAGCACCGGGTGGCCGGACGACTGTGCCGGCGCGGTATTCTGCGCGCGACCCGTCGGTCGGTTCTCGTGGTCTTCAGGGTGCGCGCCTACCCGGAAATGGACGCTCGCTGGAGGGAGGACATCATCGGGCGGCTGCGCTACGTGATCCTGGCGGGCGACGAGGACACCGCAGGCGGTGGAGCACCGGGTGCGCGCACCACGATGCTCCTTTCGCTGGCGGAGGGCGGAGGGCTGCTGCGCCCTGTCCTCGGCCGGAAGGAGAGGAAGAGCGCCAGACGCCGCCTCAAGGAGCTGGTGAAGGACGAGCCGGTGGGCAGGGCGGTGAAGCAACTGATCCAGCAGGCGGCCGCGGCGGCGGCCAGTGCAAGCGGGTAGTGCTCGCTTCCGCCACCCTACCGATCCGCCGTCGGCCGCGGCCCCCTCAGGTACTTCTCGAACCATGTCACGATCCGCTCCGACACGTCCATGAGGAACTTCGGCTCCCTCGGTCCGTGGGGCGTGCGCGGATAGACGATCATTTCGGTGTCCACGCCGAGTCGCATCAGCGAGTTGTAGAACTCCTGCCCCTGGGTGAAGGGCACTCTCAGGTCCAGGGCGCCGTGGATCACCTGGGTCGGGGTCGTGACGTTCTTGATCTGGTAGATCGCGGAGTGCTTCTCGTAGGTCTCGTAGTCGTTGAAGTACTCATCCCCCAGGTGGCCGACCAGGTAGTCGCCGATGTCCGTCGTCGTCACCATGCTGACGAGGTTGGGCAGGCCGGCCCCCATCGAAGCCGCGCGAAAGCGGTCGGTCTGGGTCACGGCGAAGGACGTCATGTAGCCGCCGTAGCTCCACCCCATGAGGAGGAGGCTGTCGGGGTGCGCCACCCCCATGTCGATGACCTCGTCCACGCCGGACATCAGGTCCGAGAGATCTCCGAAGCCCCAGTCCATGAAGTTGGCGTAGCGGAACTCCTTGCCGTATCCGGTGCTCCCCCTTGGGTTGGGGCGCAGGACCGCGAAGCCTTCCTGGGCGAAGTACTGGATCATGTAGATGCTCGGCGACCCCGTGAAGGACTGGCTGAAGACGCCCGAGGGTCCGCCGTGCACATTGAGGACGAGGGGAACGCGAGTCCCGTCCTCGTGGCCGACGGGGTAGGTCAGGAGTCCTTCCACGGGCGTGCCGTCAGGGGCTTCCCACGACAGCAGTTCGGTGCGGCCCATCGGGGGACGCGGGGCGTCGGCGGTCACCGCGCTCACGCGCATGGGCTCGAAGGCCCCCATGCCGGTGACGTGGACTTCGGCCGGCTCGCCCGTGGTCTGCCAGGTCAGCGCCAGGGTTCCGGCCGTCGCCGCCATCGCGGCCGCGCCGACGACGCCCGCGCCTTCGGTCACCTGGCGGATCTCTCCACCCCCCGCCGGCACGGCGATCACATGCCGGGTCGTGCCCAGGGACTCGTTCAGGAAGACCTCGTCGGAATCGGCGGACCACCCGAGAATGGAAACGCTGCGGTTCGGAGTCTCCGGGAGCATGCGCGAGTCCCCGGTTTCAGGGTTCACGACGTAGAGGTCGGCCAGACCGACCGGCTCGGGCTGGTTCCCGGTCGACGCGTAGGCGATGAGCGAGCCGTCGGGCGACCAGCGGGGAGATGACTCGATCCCGGCCCCGGTCACCAGCTGGGCCACGTCGCCGCCGGATGCGGAGACGACCGCGATGTCGCCGGAAAGCCGCCCGGTGTTGATCCGGGGGTCGGCCTGGTGCGCGAAGACCAGCTGCGACCCGTCCGGCGACCAGTCGAAGCCGGTCACGTGGAAGTCGCCCTCGGTGACGCGGGCGGCCTCGGCTGTCTCGGTCGTCGCCGGATCGAAGGGGGCCGTATAGACGTGACCGAACTTGAAGTTCTGGTCGACCAGGATCACGTCGCGCTTCTCCTTGCCGGCTTTCTCTTCCTCGTCGGTCTCGGGATCTCTCATGACGAAGGCGAAGGCATCGCCCGCGGGCGACCAGCGGAACTGGCCCACGCCGGCCTTGGCGTCGGTGACCTGCCGGGCCTCGCCGCCAGCCATCGGGATGACCCAGATCTGGTTCTTGTCCGAACGGGCGGTGGAGAAGGCCAGCCACTGGCCGTCGGGGGAGAACGCGGGGCTGCCGGCCGAATGCTCGCCTCTTGTGAACCGGACGTTCCGGCTCCCGTCCGCGGCCGCGACCCAGATGTGGCTCAGATACTCGGACTTCTCGCCCTCCATGAGGGGCTCGCGGACCACGTACGCGACGTCCGCGCCATCGGGCGAAATCGCCAGGCCGGAGACCTGATGGTAGCGCATGCTGAGCGCCGGGGTCCAGCGGTCGGCGGCGGGGGCTTCGGCCGCGTCGGCCTCCTGGGCGTGCCCGGGCGCGGGCGCCAAGGTCAGGGCGGTGATCGAGGCGAGAGCGAGGGCGAGGAATGGGAAGTTTGCGCGTGACGTCGTCATGGAGAGGTCCTTCGTTGGTGTATGGATGGCCACGGTGTGGCATACTCAGTGTGGCATAATGGGTGTTGAGGCGAGTCCCAACAAGAGTCCCGACAAGGCCGGAGCAGGTTGCCCATGGACGAGAGCCGTACCAGCGTGACGTCGCTGCTCAGAGCGGTGCGGCTGGGCGATCCTCCGGCTGGTCGGCGGGACACCTTCCCCTTCTCCATACCGGCGCTGCAGGAACTCGGTGAGATCGCCTTCCCGGGACCGGTGACGATCCTCGCCGGGGAGAACGGATCCGGAAAGTCCACGCTGCTGGAAGCGCTGGCGATCATTGCGAATCTCCCCACGGTGGGCGGCGCGGAGGCAAGCTCCGACGATTCCCTGGCAGGTCCCCGTGCGCTGGCGCGGGCGATCACCCCCGTGTGGGGACGACGGACCCACCGCGGCTTCTTTCTGCGCGCGGAGGACTTCTTCGGCTTTGTCCGGCGGCTCGGAGAGCTGAAGACCGAGATGGAGGCGCGGCTTGAAGAGGTGGATCGCGAATACCGGGGGCGCTCCGAGCTGGCCAGAAGGCTTGCGCGGGGCCCGGCGGCGGGGTCCCTGACGGCAATGCGGTCGCGCTACGGTGGCGACCTCGACGCCAACTCGCACGGCGAGAGCTTCCTGAAGCTGTTCCGGTCCCGTTTTGTCCCCGAGGGCCTCTATCTGCTCGACGAGCCGGAGGCCGCGCTCTCTCCGCAGAGCCAACTCGGCTTCGTCTCCATGATGAGCGACATGGTGAACGAGGGCGGCCAGTTCATCGTGGCCACCCACTCGCCGGTGCTGATGGCGGTGCCGGGCGCGACGATCTACTCGTTCGACTCATCTCCGCTCCGGGCGGTCGCGTACGAGGCGCTCGAGGCCGTCGCGCTGCTCAAGGGCTTTCTGCAGGGCCCCGAGCGGTACATGCGGCACATCTGGCGGCCCCGGGGCTGAACTGACGCAGAGCGTGGTGAACTCCGCGTCGGCACCGGGACCGGCGGAGTGCCCGAGCCGGCAGGCTACCCCTCGGCGGTCTCCCTCTGCGCGGACCTGGCAGCCTTGGCCGCGCGTCGCCGCTCCCGGGCCGCGTCCCAGGCGGCGTCCATGTCCTTCACCGCGCGGTCGAGAACGCCCTTCATGTCGCCGAAGAGCTGCTCGTCGTCGATCCAGCTGACCGCGCCCTGAAAGGTGGTGCGCGCCAGCCGGGAGAACTTGCGGGACAACTCCGACATGTCCCTGCCGAAGATGCGGTCGCTGAACTTCGACACGCGCTCGAAGATGTGCTCCACATGTTCGCGGTTCTCGTCCAGGTAGCTCCGGCCGTCTTCGGTGATCGCATAGATCTTCCTGCCAGCCTGGTCCCGGGCGGTCACATGCCCCTGATCTTCCAGCAGCTGCAGGGTTGGATAGACCGATCCGGGGCTCGCCTTGTAGCACCCCGCCGACTCGTCCTCCAAGGCCTGCATGACCTCATAGCCGTGCATGGGCTTCTCCTCGATGAGTGCGAGGATGGCGAACTTGAGGTCGCCCCGCTCGAACCATTTCCAGCGGCTCCGGCGGTAGCGCCGGCCGCGTTTTTGGCGGGTCTTGGAGGAGCCGAAGGGCCAGGGCAGGTTGTCGAAATCGAGGTAGTCGTCAAACCGCATGGTGATCTCCATTTTTCGTTGAATGGTTCCGAGCGCCGCGGGGACGGCGTCTGTGCGTCATTGTCGGCATGTATCGTAGTAATGTGATATATCTTCAAGTGTACTGCGACATATCGCCACGGTAAAGCGACATATCCCGACATGTCGTGGGACGAGCCCTCGCGGGTCGGGGTTTCACGCCCCATGTTGCAGTACGCCACCTCGCAGCCTCAGAAGGACTCTGGCAATGGTACGGATATCCATTCTCCCCGGCCGCCTCTCCCTGGCCACCTTCGCCGTGCTCGCTCTCCTGCCGGGCTCGGGCATCCGCGCCCAGACCGCGGCGCGGATCGAGGCCGACCCGCCGAGCTTGGTCATCCAGCGCGGACAGAGCGCCACCCTTTCCGTACAGGTGCTCGACGACGAGGGGCGGCCCGTGGACGAAGCGGTGCGAATGGTCGGGGCGCGGAGAGCCTTGAGTCTTGACAATGATGTCGTAATGGGACTAGAAGTGGGTGAATGGGAGGTTATTATCACGACCGTGCGGCCGGGTCCGGGCGGTGAGCCGCTTCGCCTTGTCGTGCCGGTCGTGGTGGAGTGGCCACCCGTCGTGCGCGTCGAGGTGACGAGTCCGGGGCCGGTCTTCGAGGGCAGCACGGTGACCCACCAGGCCATTGCGCTCCACGCCGACGGCACCGAACGCCCCGGCGTGGAGTTTGTGTGGCGGACCAGCGATCCTGACCGCGCCGAGGTGGACGCGTTCGGTCATGTGCGTGGGGCGGCGGCCGGTCCGGTCCGGGTCGAGGCCGTGTTCGAGGGCGTGATCGGCGGGATCGACCACGCGGTGCGCGAGTTTGTCGGAGCTGTGCTCGAAATTGTCGGTGGCGCGGAAGGCGCGGTGCGCACCGGGGACGTGCAGACGTTCGCGGCCGTGGTTCGGGACGCGGATAGCGACGAGATCACGGACGCGCCCGTCGAGTGGAGCCACTCCTACGTGCCCGCCCGGGGAGTCATCGCGCCCCCCGCGCCGGGCCAGATGGAGGGCGGGCGCATCGTGGCCGACGTCCCGGGCGAGTTCACCGTGGTGGCCCGGTCGGGGGGCTTGAGGGCGACCCGCACCTTCGAGGCCGTGCAGCGTGAAGTGGTGCGGTCGATGGAGGTGGTGGGGCGGGGCAGCCAGGAGCGGGTCTACAGCACCGACCTCTGGGTCTTCGAGGGCGTTGACGGGCGCGACTACGCTCTGGTGGGCGCCAAACAGTCCGATGGCCACGCCTTCGTCTTTGACGTGACGGATCCGGAGAACGTGGTCAAGACCGACTCGATCCAGGTGGACGCCCGCTCGGTCAACGACGTCAAGGTCTCGCCCGACGGACGCTACGCCTCCCTCACCCGGGAGGGGGCCTCCAACCGCCGCAACGGTGTGGTGATTCTGGACCTGGCCGATCCCGCGCACCCGGTCATCGCGTCCGAGTACACGGACGGGCTGACCGGTGGGGTCCACAATGCGTTCCCGACCAACGACCATCTCTTCGCGCTGTCCAACGGCGACAAGTACGTGATCCTCGACGTGAGCGACCTCTACAACCCCCGCTACGTCTCCGAATACGACCACCCGAACAGCCGTGTCCACGACGTGTGGGTCCACGACGGGATCGCCTATTCTGCCGAATGGGGGACGGGGCTTGTGGTGGTCGATGTGGGCAACGGGCGCTGGGGCGGCACGATCGAGGAGCCGGTCTTCGTCTCGAACTATCCGGTGCCGACCGGTGCCACGCATGCGGTCTTCCCGTACGTGTCCGAGTCGACCGGCAAGTTCTACGTTTTCATCGGCGACGAGATCCTGACGCGCGAGGGGATGGCGTGGGAGGGGGTGGGGCCGGACTTTCGCCAGAAGTACGATCCGGTGACGGGGCGGGGTGGGTACCCGCGGGCGAGTTGGGGATACATCCAGGTCATCGACTTCGACGATCCGCAGAACCCGAAGATGGTGGCGCGGTACGAGGTCTCCGAGTTCGGTACTCACAACATCTGGGTGGGGAATGACATCCTGTACCAGGCGTACTACGAGGGTGGAATGAGGCTGGTGGACGTGTCCGGCGAGCTGATGGGCAACCTGTACACGCAGGGCCGCGAAATCTCGGTCTACAAGGCATTCGATCCAACGGGCTTCGTGCCCAATTCACCGGGGGCATGGAGTGTGATGCCCCACCGCGACCTGGTCTGGTTCGCGGACATCAATTCCGGACTCTGGGCGATGAGGTTCAGGGAGTCGCCGTAGTCTGCCCGGTCGGGCTCTGGCACACTAGGGAACATATGGATTGTCGGAGCGTTTGGGTCGGGCTAGTTTGACTGCCCGCGTGATCCTGGGCGGGCGGGAATGACAGGATCAGAACAGGAACCCCAAGAATGGGTGGAATCATCTCTTCGTTGCTACCGGGCCGTAGCGTCTCCGGGACGCTTGCGTCCCTGTGCGTGCTGTCGGCGCTGGCGCCCGCGCCGGCGTATGCGGGCGTCGTGAGCGCGCCGGGGAGCGAGGCTGCCGACTCCTTGAAGGTCGCTGCGGAAGCGTCGGAGCAGGATTGCACCGTGAGGTTCGAACACCAATACGTTGGCATTTCCGAGGGCCTCTTCGCGGTTTTGTTCGTCGTGATGGATACCAAGATGGTCAACGGAAACCGCGTGGCGTGTTACCAGGGAGACGTCATCATCCAGCACCAGGAGTATGATGACACCGAAGTAGAAGACTACACATTCGGCCAGCAGAACGCCCGGACCCGGACCCTGAGTTTCGCACCCATTGGTGGCCAACATGACGGGACCACGGCCTTCAGCGTCAACGTGCACGCGGACAGCGACGACGACGAAGACGATGAGGGTTTGAAGGTGTTCTTCACGCAAACGACCTTCACGGACAACGGGGAGACGGTGGAAGTGGTGAACCCCGACACGATGTTCATCACAATCAACCCCGGGGGCCCGAGGACGCCTAAGCCGGGTGCCCCGCAAAGCCTCTCAGCGACGACCGGAGACGGCTGGGTGACCCTCTCGTGGTCACCGCCGGCGAGCGACGGGGGCCCTCCGATCACGGGCTACGAATACCGTTACGCGGAGTCGTCGGACACCTACCCGAGCAACTGGACATCCGCGGGAGAAAGCGGAGTTCACAGCGTCACCGTGTCCAGCCTGAACAACGGCACATTGTACAAATTCCAGGTTCGGGCGATGAACTCCGCAGGTGGGGGAGCTGCGGCCGACACGAGCGCGAGCCCAACCTCGGGGGGTGGAACCCCGTCGCTGTCGATCGGGAACGCGACGGTGAGCGAGGGGGACGGAAGCGCAACCCTGACGGTCACGCTGAGCACGCTCAGCACGCAGACGGTGACGGTGGGATACGCGACCGAAGGCGGGAACGCGACCGCGGGGACGGACTACGTGGCAGTGCCAAATGGGAGCGTCAGCATCGAGGATGGCCAACCATCGGCGCAAATCTCCATCTCCATCACCGACGACTCGGACCAGGAGGGCAACGAGACTTTCAACGTCAGGCTCTCCAGCCCATCGAATGCGACCATCGGCAACGCCACAGCCACAGTCACGATCACCGACAACGACGGCGGCGGAGGCGGAGGGGACGGCGGCGGCGGTGGAGGAGGAGGAGGCGGCGGCGGAGGCGGCGGCGGCGGTGGTGGCGGTGGTGGTGGCGGAGGCGGTGGTACTGGCGTTAGCGGAAACACGCCGCAGGTCACGGTCACCCCCACGGTGCTGGTCATGGAAGAGGGTACCGAGGCGAGCTACAGCGTCGTGCTGGCGACCCAGCCGACCGGAGACGTGACGGTCCAGATGACCACGGACCTGTCGGGCGCCGACCTGTCCGTGAGTCCCACGCAGGTTGTGTTCACCCAGCAGGACTGGAATGAGGCTCGGACGATCAGCGTGGTCAGTTCTGTCGATGGAGACATGGAAGATGAGCCGGAAATCGTCTTGACGCACAGCGCGAGTGGCGGTGGCTACGATGCGGTAGAGGTGCCGGGCGTCACGGTACGGGTGCTGGACGGAAAGCTGCCCGTTCTGCGGGTGGCGGAAGCGAGCGCGGAGGAATCGGAAGGCAGCCTGGTCTTCAACGTGTCGTTGAGTTTTGCGAGCCAGGAAGAAGTGACGGTGGACCATGTCACGTCCGATGGGTCGGCGCGCGTCGGCCGGGACTACACCCTGACGACGGGGACGCTCACCTTCCCCGCAGGGAGCACACAGGGCACAATCGTCGTGCCCCTGATCGACGACGACCTGGACGAGGAGGCCGAAACCTTCCAGGTGGAGCTTTTCGACCCTGCCAACGCGGTGTTGGGCAGTGCCGTCGGGGGGCGGCTAACGCAGACCGGGACGATCCTGGATGACGACTACCCCCAGGTCGGTGTCTCCTTTGGCGCGTCGGCCTATCGTGTGCGCGAGGGGGGGAGGGTCACGATTCAATTGAGGCTGAGTCGTGATCCCGGGCGCCTGGTCGAGGTCGGCGTCCGGGCCGCTGGTGGCCGGGGTGTTCAATCGACGGACTTCACTGTGCCCACCACCGTTGTATTCGAGGCCGGTGAGACGAGCCAGCGGATGGAGTTCGTGTCGACGGCCGACCGGTTCGACGAGAACGACGAAGTAGTCGTGCTGAGCTTTACGTCGCTGCCCGCAGGCTTCATCCCGGGGAATCGGCCGGAGGTGACGATCACGATCACCGACGACGACGAGCGGGGGATCACGATCTCGGAAGAGGCGCTGGCACTCGTCGAGGGCCAGAGCGCCCAATACCGGATCGGATTGACTTCGCAGCCGACCGGGACCGTCGTGCTTGACATCCTGGCGAGTCCACCCGGCTCGGATGTGACGGTCACCCCGTCCACGCTGCTGTTTGCACAGGAGGACTGGTGGGTGGGACGGACGGTTCTGGTGGCTGCGGGCCAGGACGACGACGCGTTGCAGGATCCCGTGGTGACGCTCGGTCACCGGGCGACCGGCGGTGACTACACCGGATTCCGCGCAGGTACGGTACGGGTCACGGTGACGGAAGACGATGCGCCGACCCTGTCCGTCGAGGATGCCCGGATGCCGGAGGGTGCCGGCGAAATCGTCTTCGAGCTCGAGCTGGACGTGCAAACCGACCGGGAGGTCAGGGCAAGCTACACTACCCTCGGCGGGACGGCGACCGAGGGCGTGGACTACATCCGGGCACGAGGCACGCTGGTCATTCCCCCGCGACAGACGAAGGGCCTGATCACCGTGCCGTTGCTGGACGACAAGACTGACGAGATGGAGGAGACCTTCTCGCTCAGGCTGAGCCGCTTCGTCGGGGTGGACAAGAGTGTCACCTCCCTGACGGCGACGGGGACAATCCTGGACGACGATCTTCCCTCGGTGACGCTTTCCGCCATCGGCACGTCCCTGGTCGAGGGCGGTGACGCGCAGTTCCGGCTCAGGCGGGTGGGCAACCTGTCCGCTTCGCTGCGCGTTCCGGTGACGGTCGAAGAGACCGGCGACTTCCTGCGCGGCGCGGCGCCGCCGACGGTCACATTCCTGCCGGGCACGGATCAGGTCATCCTCACCCTGCGCACCGAGGATGACAACCTCGACGAAAACGACGGGACGATCCAGGTTACGGTCGCGGAGAGCCCCAACTACGAGATCTCGGGGCCGGCGCAGGCGAGATTGACGGTCACCGACAACGATGCGACCCCGGCGCTGATCATCACCGGCGCAAAGGTGCCGGAGACATCTGGAACGATCAGCTTCCCCGTCTCACTGCGGGGTGCGAGCGCGTACGAGATCACGGTTGGCTGGTCGACGTCCGACCAGTCCGCGCGGGCGGGCGAAGACTACGAGGCCGCGAGCGGCACGTTGACGTTTGCCTCCGGCGAGACAGCCGGCACGATCGAAGTGACCGTGCTGGATGACATCCTCCCCGAGGAAGACGAGACGTTCACGGTTGCCCTGTCCAACCCGGCCAACGCAGTACTCGAGGTCGGAGGGGCCACGGGTACGATCACCGACGACGACGAGGCCGTCACATTGGCGTGGTTGTCCCGGTTTGGGCGCACGGTCGCAAGCCAGGTGGTCGAGGGAGTCGCCGAGCGTCTGGCGGGGAGCTACGGAACGCGGTCGCTGGCGAACACGGCGGGCCAGGCGGCGGCTCAGGCCCAGAACGGAGGCCCGGTCAACCTTCGTAACCTGTTCGGCAACAGCTCCTTCCAGTTCTCGACTGGCGGGGGTGGCCAGGAGGCGTCTCCGGGCGGAGGAGGATCCTTCACCGCTTGGGGCCGGGGAATGAGGACGGATTTCGGCGGTGGCGACGAGGTGTTCGCGGTTGACGGCAGCGTCCTTACCGGCCTCGGGGGGATCGACTACGAGCAGGGCAGGGTCCTGGCCGGGATCGCGGTGTCGTACAGTCTCGGAGATGGCAGCTTCGGCAGGGCGTCGGAGGAATCCGGGCCCGGCGGGATGGTGGAATCGACGCTCAGCAGCGTGAATCCGTACCTGCGTGTCAAGCTGGCCGACCGGTTGAGCGTCTGGGGCCTGGGTGGTCATGGCCGCGGCGACATGTCATTCCCCGATTCCTCGGCGATGTCCAGCATAGCGGGGAGCACAATCCAGATGAACATGGGAGCCTTCGGAGCTCGCGGAGAAGTGCTGCGTCCCCGGGGGTCCGGCCTGGGCATCGCCCTCAAGTCGGACGCGTTCCTGGTACAGATGAGCTCGGATGTCGGCGCCGACGCTCCATTGCTGATGGCGGATGCCCAACGGGTGCGCTTCCTGCTCGAGGTCTCGAGCAAGGGAGAGATCGGGGAGAGCAGCGTCTTCGGGTCAACGCTGGAGGTCGGGGGGCGCTACGATGGCGGAGACGCCGAGACCGGGACGGCAGTTGAGGTTGGTGGCGGATTGCAATTCGCGAACAAGGCCGCCGGCCTGAGGGTCGAGGCCACGGCGAGAACTCTGGTCTCCCACCAGGACCCCGACTTTACGGAATGGGGGTTGGGTGGCACGATCGTGTTCCAGCCCGGAGGGCCGCAGCGCGGCTTGTCGGTGAAGATGGGGACCTCGTGGGGAGTTGCCAAGAGTGGGGTCAAAGACATGTGGTCGCCGTACGCGACGCGGAACCTTGCCGCGCGAGCCCGACGGGCTGCGGTGGGAGGCGGTTCCGGCGGTCGCCTCAACGCGCAGGTACACTACGGCATCGTCGCTTTCGGGGACCGTGTGGGGATGGCTCCCTATGCCCAGATGCTGCTGGATGGGGTTAGCGGCACGCGGACGTCGCGTCTGGGATGGCGTTTCAACGTGCTGGAGTCGCTCAGGCTCAGCCTTGAGACCGATGTCGGGGCGGCGCATCCCGGCCAAGCCGGGCGTGGCCTCACGCTTCGGGGGTCGATGAAACGGTAGCCGGCACGGGGGGCCGGCCAAAGTCGAGTCACGCCACCACCGCGATTCTGGTCGGTACAACTGTGCGGGTGCATTCGCTACATTGGGATTGCGCACGACAACCCACCCCCCGCGACTCCGTTTGACCGGATCGAGACCGCCCTGACGCAGCTCTGCTGTTCACTCGTGACGTCGGGCAAGGGTGCTCCCGCAACGCTTGGGTGCCTTGCCTTCCTGCTTGTGGGATACGTGTCGCCGCTTCAAGCATTGGATCCGACCAGCCTTGCGGACTCCTCCCGTGTTACCGGTGAGCCAGATATTTTGGCTGCCGCTCCCGCGCCAAGCCCGCAAAGCTGCACCATAGAGTTCGAATACGACTCCGTCGGGATAGGTGAAAGCCTGGAGTTGACGGTCCTGTTTGTGCTCCTGAAGCCCGCCGGTTGCGGAATCGGCTTGAAGGTACCGCTCAAACACATGCCGCTCGGAGATACGGACCATCCCGGGGACTACTCGTTGAGCGGGAACATAATCACCGTCAGCGACAGGGACGGCACACAGAGCTTTGGCATCCGAATCGTCGACGACGACATCCCGGAGCCTGACGAACAGTTTCTCGTCTTCTTCGGCGATATGCCGGCGGGTTTGACTGCCGCCAAGCCGGACACCATGAGAGTCACCATCAACGACGACGACTCCCCGGAACCCAGCCAGGTTCAGAACCTCAGGGCGAGGCCTGGGGACACGGAGGTGACCCTTGAATGGGACCCCCCGCTCCATGGCAACCCTCCGGACTCGTATGAGTACAACTACTGGGAAGGGGATGGCCCTGCCAACGATTGGGCGACCGTGGCGGGCGGCACGTCGGCCCGGAGCGTCACCGTCACGGGCTTGAACAACGGGAACGAACACACGTTTGGGGTTCGAGCGGAGAACGAACACGGACCCGGGTTGCCCGACTATGTGGACGCGACGCCGCAGGTGGCGGTGAGCATCGCCGATGAGACTGTGGGGGAGGGCGACGGGATGGTGACGCTGACGGTTTCGTTGAGGACGAGTCAGACCACCGACGTGACGGTCGCGTATGCTACCGCGGACGGGACGGCGACGGCTGGCGAAGACTACACGGCGGTGACGAACGGAAGCCTGATGATCGCGGGGGGCACCACGTCGGGGGAGATCACGATCTCGATCACGGAGGACGATGCCGACGACGATGACGAGACCTTCACCGTCACGCTGAGCGACCCGGTCAACGCCACGATCGGCAATGGCACCGCGACGGTCACGATCACGGACAACGACGAGCCGGCCCCCGATGCCCCCGAAAACCTGTCTGTGACAGCGGGTGACGAAGAGGTGACCCTCATGTGGGAGCCGCCGAGTTCGGGCAGCACCCCGACCGGGTACGGATACCGGTACAAGGAGGGGTCGGGTGCGTTCGGGGACTCGACGGCCGTGGCGGGCGGCGCCTCGGCCCGGAACGTCACGGTGACGGGCCTGGCCAACGGGACGGAGCACACATTTGAGGTGTGGGCGGTCAACGCTACGGGGGCTAGTAGTGCCGCCACTGCTACGGCGACGCCGATTCCGTCACTAAGCATCGCCAATGAGACGGTGGGCGAAGGTGACGGGTCGGTGACCCTGATGGTGACGCTGAGCTCGGTGAGCACCCAGGACGTGACGGTCGGCTTCTCGACAGCCGACGGAACGGCGACGGGGGACGAGGACTACACGGCGGTGACGAACGAGATTGTGGCCGTGACGGCGGGCACCACCTCGGCGGGGATCACGATCGGGATCACGGACGATGATGTCGACGACGACGACGAGACCTTCACTGTCACGCTCAGCGGGCCCACCGACGCCACCATCGGCACCGCAACAGCCACGGTCACGATCACGGACAACGACGAGCTGGCGGGCGCGCCGCAGAACCTCACGGCGACGCCCGGGGACGGCGAGGTGGCGCTCTCGTGGGCTCCGCCGAGTTCGGGCGATGCCCCGGTCGAGTACGGGTACCGGTACAAGGTGGGGTCGGGCGCGTTCGGGGATTCGACGACCGTTGCCGGCGGCGCCTCGGCCCGGAGCGTAACAGTCACCGGGCTGGCCAACGGGACGGAGCACACGTTCGAGGTGTGGGCGCGGAGCGCGGCCGGGCCCGGGCCGGCAGCCAGCACCCCGGCGACGCCGGTCCCGTCGGTGAGCATCAGCGACGCGACGGTGGGCGAGGCGGACGGGACCGCGACGCTGACCGTCACGTTGAGCGCGAGCAGCACGCAGAACGTCACGGTGAGCTACAACACCGCGGACGGAACGGCGATGGCAGGTGCGGACTACACAGCGGTGTCGAACGGGCTGGCGACCATCACGGCGGGCGCGACTTCGACGGAGATCTCGATCGCGATCACCGATGACACCGCGGACGACGACGGCGAGACATTCACCGTCACGCTCGCCAACGCCGACAATGCATCGGTCGGCACCGCAACAGCCACGGTCACGATCACGGACAACGACGAGCTGGCGGGCGCGCCGCAGAACCTCACGGCGACGCCCGGGGACGGCGAGGTGGCGCTCTCGTGGGCTCCGCCGAGTTCGGGCGATGCCCCGGTCGAGTACGGGTACCGGTACAAGGTGGGGTCGGGCGCGTTCGGGGATTCGACGACCGTTGCCGGCGGCGCCTCGGCCCGGAGCGTAACAGTCACCGGGCTGGCCAACGGGACGGAGCACACGTTCGAGGTGTGGGCGCGGAGCGCGGCCGGGCCCGGGCCGGCAGCCAGCACCCCGGCGACGCCGGTCCCGTCGGTGAGCATCAGCGACGCGACGGTGGGCGAGGCGGACGGGACCGCGACGCTGACCGTCACGTTGAGCGCGAGCAGCACGCAGAACGTCACGGTGAGCTACAACACCGCGGACGGAACGGCGATGGCAGGTGCGGACTACACAGCGGTGTCGAACGGGCTGGCGACCATCACGGCGGGCGCGACTTCGACGGAGATCTCGATCGCGATCACCGATGACACCGCGGACGACGACGGCGAGACATTCACCGTCACGCTCGCCAACGCCGACAATGCATCGGTCGGCACCGCAACAGCCACGGTCACGATCACGGACAACGACGAGCTGGCGGGCGCGCCGCAGAACCTCACGGCGACGCCCGGGGACGGCGAGGTGGCGCTCTCGTGGGCTCCGCCGAGTTCGGGCGATGCCCCGGTCGAGTACGGGTACCGGTACAAGGTGGGGTCGGGCGCGTTCGGGGATTCGACGACCGTTGCCGGCGGCGCCTCGGCCCGGAGCGTAACAGTCACCGGGCTGGCCAACGGGACGGAGCACACGTTCGAGGTGTGGGCGCGGAGCGCGGCCGGGCCCGGGCCGGCAGCCAGCACCCCGGCGACGCCGGTCCCGTCGGTGAGCATCAGCGACGCGACGGTGGGCGAGGCGGACGGGACCGCGACGCTGACCGTCACGTTGAGCGCGAGCAGCACGCAGAACGTCACGGTGAGCTACAACACCGCGGACGGAACGGCGATGGCAGGTGCGGACTACACAGCGGTGTCGAACGGGCTGGCGACCATCACGGCGGGCGCGACTTCGACGGAGATCTCGATCGCGATCACCGATGACACCGCGGACGACGACGGCGAGACATTCACCGTCACGCTCGCCAACGCCGACAATGCATCGGTCGGCACCGCAACAGCCACGGTCACGATCACGGACAACGACGAGCTGGCGGGCGCGCCGCAGAACCTCACGGCGACGCCCGGGGACGGCGAGGTGGCGCTCTCGTGGGCTCCGCCGAGTTCGGGCGATGCCCCGGTTGAGTACGGGTACCGGTACAAGGTGGGGTCGGGCGCGTTCGGGGATTCGACGACCGTTGCCGGCGGCGCCTCGGCCCGGAGCGTAACAGTCACCGGGCTGGCCAACGGGACGGAGCACACGTTCGAGGTGTGGGCGCGGAGCGCGGCCGGGCCCGGGCCGGCAGCCAGCACCCCGGCGACGCCGGTCCCGTCGGTGAGCATCAGCGACGCGACGGTGGGCGAGGCGGACGGGACCGCGACGCTGACCGTCACGTTGAGCGCGAGCAGCACGCAGAACGTCACGGTGAGCTACAACACCGCGGACGGAACGGCGATGGCAGGTGCGGACTACACAGCGGTGTCGAACGGGCTGGCGACCATCACGGCGGGCGCGACTTCGACGGAGATCTCGATCGCGATCACCGATGACACCGCGGACGACGACGGCGAGACATTCACCGTCACGCTCGCCAACGCCGCCAATGCATCGGTCGGCACCGCAACAGCCACGGTCACGATCACGGACAACGACGAGCTGGCGGGCGCGCCGCAGAACCTCACGGCGACGCCCGGGGACGGCGAGGTGGCGCTCTCGTGGGCTCCGCCGAGTTCGGGCGATGCCCCGGTCGAGTACGGGTACCGGTACAAGGTGGGGTCGGGCGCGTTCGGGGATTCGACGACCGTTGCCGGCGGCGCCTCGGCCCGGAGCGTAACAGTCACCGGGCTGGCCAACGGGACGGAGCACACGTTCGAGGTGTGGGCGCGGAGCGCGGCCGGGCCCGGGCCGGCAGCCAGCACCCCGGCGACGCCGGTCCCGTCGGTGAGCATCAGCGACGCGACGGTGGGCGAGGCGGACGGGACCGCGACGCTGACCGTCACGTTGAGCGCGAGCAGCACGCAGAACGTCACGGTGAGCTACAACACCGCGGACGGAACGGCGATGGCAGGTGCGGACTACACAGCGGTGTCGAACGGGCTGGCGACCATCACGGCGGGCGCGACTTCGACGGAGATCTCGATCGCGATCACCGATGACACCGCGGACGACGACGGCGAGACATTCACTGTCACGCTCAGCAACGCCGCCAATGCATCGGTCGGCACCGCAACTGCCACGGTCACCATCACCGACAACGACGAGCTGGCGGGCGCGCCGCAGAACCTGTCGGCGACGCCCGGCGATGGCGAGGTGACGCTCTTGTGGGCTCCGCCGAGTTCGGGCGATGCCCCGGTCGAGTACTGGTACCGGTACATGGTAGGGTCGGGCGCGTTCGGCAACTCAACGGTGGTGGCCGGGGGCGGTTCGGCCCGAAGCGTAACGGTGACGGGTCTGGCCAACGGAACGGAACACACGTTCGAGGTGTGGGCGCGGAGCGCGGCCGGGCCGGGACCGGCGGCAAGCGCGCCGGCGACACCGATCTCGTCGGTGAGCATCGCCGATGCGACGGTGGGCGAGGGTGACGGGACCGCGACCCTGACGGTCACGCTGAGCGCGAGCAGCACCCAGAACGTCACGGTGAGCTACAACACCGCGGACGGAACGGCGACGGCTGGCGCGGACTACACGGCGGTGTCGAACGGGATGGCGACCATCACGGCGGGCGCGACCTCGGCGGAGATCTCGATCTCGATCACCGACGACACCGCGGACGACGACGACGAGACATTCACTGTCACGCTCGGCAGCGCAGACAACGCGACCCTGGGCACCAGCACGGCAACGGTGACGATCACCGACAACGACGATCCGGTTCCCGGCACCCCCGAGAACCTCGCGGCAACGCCCGGCGACAAAGAGGTGATGCTCGAATGGGATCCACCGACTGCCGGGGGCGACCCTGAATCGTACGAGTACCGGTATCAGGCGGGGGCGGACCCGATCACCGTATGGATGACCGTGCCGGGCGGGGCCTCGGCCACGGAAGTCATGGTCATGGGGCTGGCCAACAGCATAGGGCACAATTTCGAGGTGGCGGCGCGCAACCCGACGGGCGTGGGCGTCCCCGCCACGATTGCCGCCATGCCGGTAGCGGCCAACACGTCGGCGCTGTCGATCGCCAATGCGACCGTAGACGAAGACATCGGCACGTTGGAGTTGACCGTGAAGCTAAGCCCGGTCAGCACCGAGCAGGTCACGATCGACTACGCCACAGCGGACGGCACCGCCACCGTGGCGGGAGCAGACTATACCGCGGGCACCGGCACACTCACCTTCGCGGTCGGGGAAGTAGCGCAGGTCATCAGCGTCCCGGTCAACGACGACGCGGTTGACGAGGACGACGAGACCTTCACCGTCACGCTCACCAACGCCACCGGTGGCGCCGCTATCGGCGTGCCAACGGCAACGATTGTCATCCGCGACAACGACAGTTCCCCGGGTCCACCACAAGGCCTGACGGCAGAACCGGAAGAGGGCAGGGTGGTGCTGATGTGGTTGCCTCCGGCCAGCAATGGCGGTGCCCCGGTCACCGGCTACCAGTACCGCTTCGCGGCCGACTCCGATCCGTTTGTGGACCGGTGGACGAACCTGCCGGGCGGCGCCGGGGCAAGGCAGGTGACCGTCAGCAGGCTGACCAACGGGACCAGGTACCGCTTCCAGGTGCGAGCGGAGAACGAAGCCGGGTTCGGCCCTCCCGCAACCGTGTCCGCGAGGCCCGAACTCGATCCCTTCGTCGTCGTCCGTCCCCGGCGCCTCGTGGTGGAAGAGGGGACCGGTGAAGAGTACACAGTCGTGCTGGGCACTGAGCCGCGCGGCACCGTGACCATCCGGATGACGACGGATCTGATGGGGACGCACCTTTCCGCCGTCCCGCTGGAGCTCGAATTCACGGCATCGAACTGGGATGTTCCCCAGAGCATCCTGGTCGAGAGTCCACTGGACGATAACGACGAGGACGAGCCGGAAATCGAGCTAACGCACGACGCGAGTGGCGGGGGCTACAACGGTGTCGAGGTGGACAGCGTGCTGGTGGAGGTCCGGGACAATGGACTTCCGTTTGTGCGAGGACGGGACGCCTCCGCGAACGAGGAAGATCCGGACGGGATGGTCTTCGACGTCTACCTCAGCTTCCCGGTCGACTTCGAGGTGACGGTGGACCACACGACGGTCGACGGAACCGCGGTCGCGGGCCGTGACTACACATCGACCACGGGCACACTGACCTTCCCGCCGGGGACCACCGAAGCCACGGTCACGGTGCCCCTTCTGAACGACAGCGAGGACGAACGCAACGAGTCGTTCACACTGGAGGTCTACAATCCGGTTGACGGGATCATCGACAACCCCGGCGAGCGCCTCGAGTTAACGGGAACGATCGTGGACATCGATGTGCCCGAGGTCACGATCTCCTTCGCCAGATCCTCATACACGGTTGCCGAGGGCGGCCGCGTCCAGCTGGCGCTTAACCTCAGCGGAGATCCGGGGCGCACGGCAGAAGTCGGGATTGCCGTCACGAAGGGGCTCGGGGTCCTGGATTCGGACTTCTTTGTGCCCCGGACCGTGGTCTTCAGAGCGGGGGAAACGAGGAAGGTCGTGGATTTCCTGACATCGGCCGATCGTATCGACGAGGACGACGAGGTGGTAGTGCTGGAAATCGCCCCGAACCTGCCTGACGGCTTCCTCCCCGGCGGGCGAATCCGGACCCAGGTGACGATCACCGACGATGACCAGCGGGGCATCGAGGTGTCGGAGACCGCGCTGGAGATCAACGAGGGCTCCGCCGCGTCCTACGTGATCACCTTGACCTCGGAGCCGACGTCGGCCGTGACGGTCAGCGTGACGACCAATCTTTCGGGCACCGATCTGACGGTGTCTCCGTCGACGCTCCTGTTCACACCCGCGAACTGGGGGAGGCCGCAGACGATCGTGGTCTCGGCCGCCCGGGACAGCGATTCGATGCAGGACCCGGTCGTGGTGCTGAGACATCGGGCGTCAGGCGGCGACTACGAGGGCCTGCCCGTGGCCGACGTGAGTGTACAGGTGTTCGAGGATGACCGGGCGACCATGACCGTCTCGGATGAGGAAGCCAACGAGGGCGACGGGAGTCTGGTCTTCAAGGTTACCCTCGACCACTCGAGTGTCCTGGAAGTCAGCGCGATGTACACCACCGTGAGCGGTACGGCGATCGAGGGAATGGACTTTGTTCCCGCGCAGGGTACGGTTGTGTTCCCGCCGGGCCGGACGACCGCCCAGGTCGTGGTGGGGCTGATCGACGACCGGATCGACGAGGAAACCGAGAGCTTCACGCTCAGCTTTAGCGACTTCGTGAACGCGAGCCAGGTCGGTGGGCCCTTGACGGCGACGGGCACGATCCTGGATGACGACCTCCCGTCGGTGTCGATCGAGGCGCTGGCCGAGTCGGTTCCCGAGGGAACCCCCGCACGCTTCCGGCTTACCCGCGTCAGCCGATTGGGGACGCGCCTCACGGTCCCGGTCACGGTGTCGGAGACCGGCGATTTCCTGGCAGGTGCGGCCCCCACCTCCGTTACCTTCGCGTCCAACTCCGTGGAGGCGACGCTCTCCCTGCTCACGGCGGACGACGCACTCGACGAGATGGACGGGACGATCGAGGTGACGATGGGCGAGGGCAATGACTACGTGATCACCGGATCCCCGACCGCGCGAATGCTGGTGTCCGACAACGATGCGATGCCCGCGGTGCGGATCGGCGGTGGACGCGTGGAGGAGGATGCGGGCGAGATCCTGCTTCCCGTTTCGCTGCGCGGAGCGAGCGCGTACGTGGTTTCGGTGACTTGGGCGACGGCCGACATGACCGCGCGAGCAGGCACGGACTATCAGGCCTCGAGCGGCAGGGTCACCTTCGGGCCCGGCGAGACCGAGGCGACCGTGCGCGTTGCCGTGCTGAACGATCTGGTGCCCGAAGAGGACGAGGCCTTCACGGTTACGCTTTCCAGCCCGACGAACGCCGTGCTGGACCAGGAGTCCTCCGCCACGGTGGTGATCGTCGATGACGACGCCAACCTCGCAAAGGCGTGGTTGGCCCGCTTCGGCCGCACTGTCGCGAGCCAGGCGGTCGAGGGGATTACCGAGCGTCTGGACGGCAGCCTCGGCGGGGAGTCGCTCTCCGGCGTGACCGGCGAGGTGGCCAACTCCATGCGCAACGGGCGCGCCCTGAGCTTCGGCGACCTGGTGGACGGCACGGCCGTGCAGCTATCCAGCGGACTGGGGGGATTCTTCGAAGACGGCACGCTGACCACCTGGCTTCGCGGCGTGAACACCAGCTTCAGCGGGGCCGAGGACGACCAGTCGGTGGACGGCAGCGTACTGACGGCGCTGGCCGGCGTGGACTACGAGCGGGGCAGCGTGCTGGCCGGCCTGGCGGTGTCCCATAGCCTGGGCGACGGGACCCTCGGCGCCGGGTCGGCGGGCCGGCTGGCTGGCCCGGTCGAGTCGACGCTGACGAGCCTGTACCCGTACGCGAGGGTCAATGTCACCGACCGGATCTCCGCGTGGGGTCTCGGAGGCTATGGCGCAGGAAGCATGTCGTTCCCCGAAGCGGCTGCGCTCGGCTCAACCGACACCGGAATCAGCATGCTCATGGCAGCGATCGGTGCGCGCGGCAGCGTGGTAAGTCTGAATTGGCTGGGTCAGGGCTTCGACATCGCAGTCAAGACGGACGCGTTCCTGGTGCGGATGAGCAGCGACGCCGGCTACGGCTTCACGTCGACCGCAGCGAACGCGAACCGGCTGCGCTTGCTGGTCGAGGCGGCGGCCGACACCGTGCTCACGTCGGGCGCATCCCTCTCTTCCAAGCTCGAACTTGGCGTCCGCCAGGACGGCGGAGACGCCGAGACCGGGATGGGCATGGAGGTGGGCGGCGGATTCGCGTACGCCGACTCCGCGCGCGGGTTCAGGGTCGAGGCCACGATCCGGCGAATGATGGTCCACCAGGACGACGATTTCGGCGAATGGGGTGTGGGTGGCTCGGTCATCTACCAGCCACTCGGGCCGAACGAGGGACTCTCGCTGAGGATGGGATCGTCGTGGGGCGTGACCGAGAGCGGTGTGCAGGAGATGTGGTCGCCCCACGCGACCGGGGACTGGACCGGCCGGGGCGGCCCCGTCACCGGACCGGATATGGACAGGAGTCGCGTCACCGCCCGAATGCACTACGCGTTCGCTCCCTTCGCAGACGGCGTGTCCATGGCTCCCTACGTCGACTTCATGCTCGCCGGGGACACGCGTACACGCACGTCCCGCGTGGGGTGGCGCTTCGACGTCATGGAAGTCCTGAAGCTGAGCGTTGAATCCGGGGTGCCCGGAACCCCGAGCCACGGTGGTCCCGAGGGACGCGGCGTCACGCTGCGGGGGTCGCTGCGGCGGTAGGGGGCCGGGGCACACTGTCGCCGAGATGATTCGACAAGATCCGCGTACCTCGTTCAGCCGGGCCGAGGCCGCCGCGCTCGCCGCCGTCGACGAGTCGTGGCTGCTCGACGTCCTGGCGGGCCTGGTGGCGATCCCCAGCTGGCAGGGCCGGGAGCGCGCCGCCCAGGAGTACATGGCCGCTGCGATGGACGGCCTGGGGATGGGCCTCGACGTGTGGGAGATCGACGAGGCCGAAGTGAGCGGCCACCCCGACTACGCCACCGAAATCGCCAGGGAAGATCCGCTGGGGGTGGTGGGGCGGGTTGACTGGGTGGGGGGAAGGCGCTCGGGCCGTGACGGACCGGGACGAGCTGATCCGGACGTGGAAAGCGCCGCCGGGAGAGGACCCACCCTCGTGCTGAACGGCCATGTCGATGTCGTGCCGCCGGGCGACGAGGCGCGTTGGACAACGCCGCCGTTCGAGATGGACGTCAGGGGCGGGCGCGTCTACGGTCGCGGGGTGCTGGATATGAAGGGGCCGCTGGTCGCCGGGCTGGCCGGGGTGAAGGCGGTGCTCGACTCCGGGGCTGCGCTGCGCGGTTCGCTGCTCTTCCAGAGCGTCGTGGGTGAGGAGGACGGGGGCTTGGGCACACTGGCTTCGGTGCTGCGCGGTCACACGGGCGACGGGGCCATCGTCCTGGAGCCGACCCGTCTCGCGGTCGCCACCGCCCAGGCCGGAGCGCTGAACTTTCGCCTGACCGTTCCAGGGAGCGCCGCGCATGGGGCGCTGCGGTACGAAGGCGTCAGCGCGATCGAGAAGTTCATCCTTGTGTACGAACATCTAATGGACTTTGAGCGTGAACGCAATAGAAGGGTGAGCGACGCTCGCTTCCGCGCCAACCCGGCGCCCTATCCGATCTGCGTCGGGACCATGCGGGGAGGCGAGTGGGCGTCGTCGGTTCCCGAGATCGTCCGGGCCGAAGGGCGGTTCGGGGTCGGGGTGCGGGAAGACGTCGCCGCCGCCCGCCGCGCATTCGAGGCCCGGGTGGCCGCGTGCTGCGAGGGCGACGATTTCCTTCGCGATCATCCCGTGGAGGTGGAGTGGTGGGGGGGTCAGTTCGCCCCCTGCGAGACGCCCGGCGACGCCGCGATCGTTCGGGCGGCCGCGAGCGCGGCCCGCGATCTCGGGTTTGGGGGCGAGGAGCCGGCAGGCGTTCCGTACGGCTCCGATCTGCGCCACTTCGTGAACGCGGGCCGCACACCCGGGGTGCTCTTCGGTCCCGGCGACGTCGCGGGCGCCCACCGCGAGGACGAGTCGATCGGGGTGAACGAGTTGATGGACGGGGCCCGTGCCACGGCGCTCACGGTGATGCGGTTCCTGGGATAGCGCGCGAGGATTTCACCGCGGGCTGCTGGCGGCTTGCGGGCAGGCTTTGCGGGGGCGGGCAGGCTTCGCGCGGGCGGGACCCGCGCGCTACGTTGTCACATCCACCCCCCGACCCGGAGGCACCGAAATGCTTCGCCCAGCGTCCCCCCGCGGCAGGAATCCCCGCTGCAATGCTACCGCTATCCTGCTCGGCGTCGTCATCGCCGCCGTCTTCTTCCCCTACGCCCCCTTCTTTCCGCTTGCCCTGAAGGCACAGGAGACCGCCCCGGCCATCCAGTCCATCACCCAATCCGACCTCCGGGCCGATCTGTTCTTCCTCGCGGGCGACGAGATGCGCGGCCGACTGGCCGGCTCACCCGAAAACCGGGCGGCCAGTGCCTTCATCAAGTCCCGATTCGAGCGTTTGGGACTGACCCCGGCCGGCCCCGGAGGATCCTACTACCAGTACTTCAACGTCGTCCAGGCCGAGGTCGGCGAGAACAACCGCCTGAAGGTGACCTTCGACCGGGGGATCACGCTGGAGAGGGAGCGGGGCCAGGACTTCTATCCGGTGCGCGAGAGCGGAACCGGGACGGCCGCCGGCGAGGTCGTCTTCGCAGGCTACGGCATGTCGGCGTCCGAGCTGGGCCACGACGACTACGGCGACGACGTTGCCGGCAAGATCGTCCTCATCGTCATGCACGAGCCCGGGGAGGCCGATGCCGAAAGCCCCTTTGACGGCCTGGTGACGTCCGAGGCGTCAGCCAACTACCGGAAGCTGGCGGCGGCCCAGGACGCCGGTGCGCTGGGCGTGATGATGGTGACGGATGTCCACAGTCACCCGGAGCCGGCCAACTTCAGCGCGGCGGCGGCAGGATACTGGCCCGAGAGCGTGCGCCGTGGGGGACGCTACACGCTGCAAAGCCGGCTGGACCGGATCCGAATCCCCGCCGTGCGCGTCTCGACGACGCTGGCCGAGAGCCTGGTCGAGGGGACCGGGCGCACGCTCGAGGAGCTCTCCGGAATGTCCGAGTCGCCCGGAGGCATCACGCCCGTGCCCCTTCCCGGAGTCAGCGCGGAAATCGCTGCGGATGTGCGGCGCGAGACCTACGCCGCCCGCAACGTGGTCGGCCTGATCGAGGGATCGGATCCCGCGCTCAAGGACGAGTGGGTCATCATCTGCGCGCACTTCGACCATGATGGCGCCGAGGGCCCAATCATCTACAACGGAGCGGACGACGACGGCTCCGGCACCGTGGCTCTGCTCGAGATCGCCGAAGCCTACACGGAAGCGGTCCGCATGGGCGAGGGTCCCCGGCGGTCGGTGCTGATCGCGGCGTGGAACTTCGAGGAGAAGGGGCTGCTCGGGGCGTGGGCGTACGTCGAAAACCCGCTGCATCCCCTCGACGGGACCGTGGCGGTCCTGAACATGGACATGATCGGGAGGAATGAAGAGGTGGTCGTCGGTGGTGGCGGGCGTTTCCGGGGACTCGACGTGCAGTCCGGGGAGTCCAACGCAAACGCGATCAACATTCTGGGGACGACCCGGAGTTCCGACCTGACGTCCGAGGTCCAGACGGCCAACGGCGGAATCGGGCTGGACATGCGCTTCCGCTACGACAACCATCCGCTGCAGCTGCTGCGCCGGAGCGATCATTGGCCGTTCATGCAAGCGGGTGTGCCCGCGCTGTTCTACCACACCGGGCTCCATCCCGACTACCACCGCCAGGACGACGTGCCCGAGCGCATCAACTACGAAAAGCTGGAGAAGGTGGTGCGGCTCGTGTACCAGACGAGCTGGAGCCTCGCGGTCCGTCCGTTGCGGCCGGCGAGGGTGAGTCTGCGCTAGCCGGCGGCCCCAGCGACCCTGACGTTACGTCAGGGTTTGAGGGACCCTAACGTAACGTCAGGGTCGCCCCGCGCCGGGTGGCTGCCCCACGCCGGGCGATGGCCCCACGCCGGCAGCGGGGATGCCCGTCACGGGCTGCCCGACCTGGTCGCCGAGAAGGTGCCGCCCTGTTCTCCCATCGCCCACGTTCCGTCGAGGACACCGTCGGCAACGAGGAACTCGATGAGCAACGGGCCATTGGGCCCAGAGGCCTCGATCGTGACGGTCTGGTCCGCCACGGTGACCGAGCTGATGGGAATGGGCGGGAACATGTCGCTGAGGATCAGTCCGGTGAAGCCGTCCTCTGCCCGCTCGATGGTCATCGACCCCGGGACGGCCTGTCCGTCCACGTCGGCGGTGTACTGGTAGCTCCCTACCGGATCGAATGGCGGCGGGCCGGAAGGACCGCTGGCGCAAGCGGCCAGTGTGGTTGCTGCGAGGGTGCTGGTCAGGAGCAGTCTGGTCATGCGGGATTCCTGGGTGAAGGGTGACGGGCCGACGGGATCAGTAATGATAGCGCGCCCTCGGGAAGTACACCCTGTCGGCCGTGAGGAACGGTCTACCTCCGCAGCCGCAGCTTCGCGATTCGCCACGGCGGGAAGTCCTTGTTGAGTAGCAGGTACAGATACCGGCCGCCTCCGAGGACCTTCGATCCTTCCGGAAGAGGGATGTCTTCGTAGATGCGCAAGGCTGTGTGCCGATCGTAGATGTCGAGATGTGAATGCAGCGGCCTGAAGGGTGGAAACGGCCGCGTGTGGTCGTACCGCGCACGGGTAAGAATCAGGTGCCGGCCTACAACATCGATCCGGTCGATGACTTCGAAGCTCTTGAGAAGGTCCGGCAGCGTCGCGCCGTAGTCGAGGCTTGCGAACGCGCCTACTTCCAGAATGGGGATCGGCCGGAACGAGGCGGACGGTGTACCCATCGTGCCGACGGTGTCGCCCGCACCATTGAGGATCGTGATTGGGAACCGCGCACCCGATACCGCGAAGATGGAGTCTCCAGCGACTGTGAAGGGAACGGGAACCAGTGCGTTCCAGTAGGGCCGGTCGTACCACGAGAAGGGTGACTCGTAGCTGCTCCAGGCAATGCTGTCCTCTGTCATTCGATGCAGGACAGGAGGTCGGAAACCGGAAACCCACCTGTATCTGTCGTCGTCGA
Organism: Longimicrobiales bacterium; assembly: GCA_965206455.1. Taxonomy (GTDB): domain Bacteria; phylum Gemmatimonadota; class Gemmatimonadetes; order Longimicrobiales; family Gaopeijiaceae; genus Bin94. The sequence continues at coordinate 246,379 of CBDBJS010000002.1, forward strand.
CGGGGAGCATCTCGACCAGGAGGTCCGATCCGATCGCCTGGGCTTCACCGACCAGCCCCGGGATCGGCAGCAGGGTATCTCGCTCAAGTGCGGCCGTGAGTACGGTAAGGTTGCCCTGGTTGGGGTTCGGGACCACGATCTTGCCGGAGAGGGTCTCTGTGACGCTTCGGATCCGCCGAAACTCGAAGGGGCCGTCTCCGAATCTTCCGAACGCGGCCTCCAGCTGCCCGTCCTCACCGTAGCTGCGTACCCGTGGGAGCAGCCGGTCGGCGACCACGAAGCCGCCGGCACGCCGCTCCGTGAAAGCGCCCACCTCCGCGATCGAGTCGGCGGGGTCTTCGCCCAGCGTGATGACGCTCTCGACGGCGAGGGCCTCGTCGAGGGTCGCGATAACGGGAGCAGTCGGTGGCGAGGGAAGATCGGCTGGCTCGCAAGCAGCGAAAGCGAGCGCCGACAGGAGGAGGCCAGCCCTCCACGCCTTGGAAACCGCCGGGGGACCACCCCTCACCGCCGCCTCCACGTCGGCACCTTCACGGGATCCACCCCGTTCCGCCGTGCGAAGTCGTCGATCAGCGCCCGGGCGATGCTGTGCGCGGGCGGGACCGGGGGCAGCTCGTCGGCGGCGAACCAGCCTACATCCTCCAGCTCCTCGTCGCAGTTCTGAAGGGTCCCGCCGTCGTGCACGGCCGTGAATCCCACCATCAGCGAGTCGGGGAACGGCCACGGCTGGCTCCCGAAGTAGCGGATGTCCCTGACCCGGATTCCCGATTCCTCCGCGATCTCCCGGCGCACGGCCTCCTCGAGGCTCTCGCCCGGATCGACGAAGCCCGCGAGGACCGAGTAGGAGCCGCTGGGATGGCGCCGGGAGCGGCCCAGCAGGATCCGTCGCCCCCACGTCACCTGGACGATCACGGCGGGGGACACCTTCGGGAAGGCGAGGTGCCCGCACGACGGACAGGTCATGGCCTGGTGGCGCGGTGAAGGCTCGGTTGCGGTTCCGCAGACCCCGCAGAAACGGGAGGTGCGGCGCCAGAGGGCGAAGTGCGCCGCGGTCAGGGCGAGCGAGAGATCGGGTTCGGAGAGCAGGACCAGAACGGCGCGCAGCCCGATGGTCACCACGCCCGCGGGGGGCTTCCACCCGGGTTCGGCCAGCGCGGCAACGACCCGTGAACCCGGCTCGCGTGCCTCCACCGGGAACCAGTCCGCCCCGGCGGCGCCCCAACTCTTCGCCTCGTCGAACGATGGCAGATGCGCGGCGCCGTCCGCCAGGACCAGGTGGTCACCAGAGAAGAGGCATGCTGTCATGATGTCTGGAAGGTATCGCGCAGACCCGGGTGTGTGCGATGTCGGCTGTTCGCCGGGCGCGCGTCCGTCTATTGTGAAGGCATGAACCCAGCCAACGATAGCCCCCATCCCAAGTGGGCGAAGGTGGTCGACCAGACCCGCTGCATCGGTTGCCACGCCTGCACCACCGCCTGCAAGTCCGAGAACGAAGTCCCCCTCTCGGTCACGCGCACCTACGTGAAGTACGTCGACACCGGGATCTTCCCCGAGGCGCGGCGTTCGTTCCAGGTGACGCGCTGCAACCAGTGCGAGGACCCTCCCTGCGTCGCCGCCTGTCCCACCTCCGCGATGTTCAAGCGGGCGGACGGGATCGTCGACTTCGACAAGAGCGCCTGCATCGGCTGCAAGGCATGCATCGCGGCCTGTCCGTACGACGCGATCTTCATCAATCCGTCCGACGGGGCGGCCGAGAAGTGCAACTTCTGCGCGCACCGGCTCGATATCGGGCTGGAGCCAGCGTGCGTGGTGGTCTGCCCGACAGAGGCGCTCCTGGTGGGCGACATGAACGACCCGTCGTCGAAGGTCGCCCGGATCATCAACCGGGACCCGGTGATGGTGCGGCGCCCCGAGAAGGAGACGAGGCCGAAGCTGTTCTACAAGGGTGCCGACCAGGTGACCCTCGACCCGCTGGCCGCTCGGCGTCCGGAGGGCGGGCTCTTCATGTGGAGTGAGCAGGGTGAGGTGGACCACGGGGTGCCGTCCGGGCATCCGGGGCCGTGGAACTCTTCGGCCGCGGCGGTGCTCAGCTACGACATTCCGCACCGGGCGCCGTGGGATTTCCGCGTGTCGCTGTACACCTGGACCAAGTCGATCTCGGCGGGGGCGTACCTGGTGCCGCTCCTCCTCCTCATGACCGGCGTGCTCACCGCCGCCAGCCCGCTCTGGACGTTGGCCGCGCCGATTCTGGGCGGTGTCTTCCTGGCCCTGACCGGCGCCATCCTGATCTGGGACCTGGAACACCCCGAGCGCTTCCACCTCATCTTCCGCCGCCCCCAGTGGCGAAGTTGGCTGGTACGGGGCGGCTTCATCATCGGCGGCTTCGGAGCCGTGCTGGCGGCGCATTTCGCGGCCACCCTCACCGGCGCCTCGCCGCCGCCCTGGCTCGGCTGGCTCGGCGGCGGCCTCGCTGTCCTCACGGCCGTCTATACCGCCTTCCTGTTCGGGCAGGCCAAGGCGCGCGACATGTGGCAGAACCCGCTGCTGCCGGCGCACTTCCTCGTCCAGGCCTTCGTCGCGGGGGGTGGCGCGATCACGCTCGCCGCCCTCGCGCTGGGGGCGCCGGCAGCCGTCACCGACGCCGCGCTGCTGACCTTCGCCGTTGCCAGCGCGGCCCACGCCCTCATGATCGCCGGAGAGGTCTTCATGCCGCCCCCCACTGCTCACGCCCGCCTCGCCGAGCGCGAGATGACCCATGGCCGCTTCCGCACCTGGTTCCGGCTGGGGCTGCTCGGCGCGCTGGCGGGCGCGGCCGCCCCGTGGCTCGGCTGGATCGCGATCCCGCTGGGGCTCGCCGCGCTGCTCGCCTACGAGCACGCCTACGTCCAGGCCGGCCAGTCGGTGCCCATCGCATGACGATCGACGACCTCAACCGCCGCGTCTCCGCCGCGCGGGCCGAGACGGAAGCCCGCGGCGAGACCTTCTACCCGGGTGCCAGCCGGGTCCACCTCGCCGCCTACCCGCCCAGGGAGCGCTGGAGCGACTGGGTCGAGCTGGACTCGAAGGCCTGGCCCGAGCGCGTCGAGCGCCGCTACATGCTCGTGCCGACGACGTGCTTCAACTGCGAGTCGGCGTGCGGCCTACTTGCGTATGTGGATCGTGATACACTGGAAGTGCGCAAATTCGAGGGGAATCCCGAGCATCCGGGGTCGCGCGGACGCAACTGCGCCAAGGGACCCGCCACACTCACCCAGCTCACGGACCCGGATCGCATCCTCACGCCCCTGAAGCGGGCGGGCGAGCGCGGGGAAGGGAAGTGGGAGCCGGTCAATGGGACGAGGCGCTGGACGACATCGCCGGGCGCATCCGTGCCGCCATGGACGAGGACCGGCACCGCGAGATCATGTACCACGTCGGTCGCCCCGGCGAGGACGGCTTCACGGAGCGGATTCTGGCGGCGTGGGGCGTGGACGGTCACAACTCGCACACCAACATCTGTTCTTCGGGCGCGCGGGCCGGCTACCACCTCTGGATGGGCATGGACCGGCCCAGCCCGGACCACGAGAACGCCCAGGTCATCCTTCTGATCAGCAGCCACCTGGAGGCCGGCCACTACTTCAACCCGCACGCCCAGCGGGTCATGGAGGGCAAGAAGCGCGGCGCCAAACTCATCGTCTTCGACACGCGTCTCTCCAACACGGCCACCCACGCCGACCACTGGCTGTCCACCTACCCGGGCTCCGAAGCGGCGGTCCTGCTGGCAGTCGCCAACCACCTGATCCGGACCGGCCGCTACAATGAGCACTTCGTGGAGCGGTGGTGGAACTGGCGAGAGTACCTGGAAGAAAACCACCCCGGCGAGCCCGTCACCTTCGGGACTTTCCAGGAAAAGTTAAGTGCATTATATGTGGAGTATACCTTCGACTACGCGGCCGCGGAGAGTGGCGTCGCGGCAAGTACCATCGAGGCGGTGGCGAAGATCGTAGCGGGCGCGGGCACCCGGTTGTCCAGCCACAACTGGCGGAGCGCGGCGGCCGGCAACCTCGGCGGCTGGCAGGTGGCCCGGGCGCTCTTTCTGCTGAACGCGCTCCTCGGGGCGGTGGCCGTCCCGGGCGGGACCTATCCCAACTCGTGGAACAAGTTCGTGCCCCGCCCCATCCGGATGCCATCGCAGCATCCGAAGCGCTGGAACGACCTCACCTGGCCTTCGGACTACCCGCTGAGCCTGATGGAGATGTCGTTCCTGCTCCCGCACCTGACAGCGGAGCGGAACGGGCGCCTGGATGTCTATTTCACCCGCGTCTACAACCCTGTCTGGACCAACCCCGACGGCTTCTCCTGGATCGAGATGCTGACCGACCCGAAGCGGATCGGCCTCCATGTGGCGCTGACGCCGACGTGGAACGAGACGGCGTTCTTCGCCGACTACGTGCTGCCGATGGGCCACTCGTCGGAGCGCCACGACCTGATGTCGTACGAGCAGTACGACGGACGCTGGATCGGCTTCCGCCAGCCGGTGCTGCGTGCGGCGCGCGAGCGGCTGGGCGAGGAGGTGCGGTCCACCCGCGACGTGAACCCGGGTGAGGTGTGGGAGGAGAACGAGTTCTGGATCGAGCTGACGTGGAGGATCGACCCCGATGGCTCGCGCGGGATCCGGAAGTTCTTCGAGTCGCGGGCGCGGCCGGGCGAGAAGATGACCGTGGACGAGTACTACGGGTGGATCTTCGAGAACTCGGTGCCGGGCCTGCCCGAGAAGGCCGCGCGGGAGGGGCTGACGCCGCTCCAGTACATGCGCCGCTATGGGGCCTTCGAGATCGACGCCGCGGTGGGGGCGGTCTACGAGGAGCGTGTGCCGGAGAGCGAACTCGACGACGTGCGCGTGGACGAGGCCGGACGGGCGTTCACAAGGGCTCCCGCGCCTCCCTCGCCCAACGTGGTGCCGTTGCCGCCGCTCGATGGTGACGGGGACGGGCGGCGCCGCGCGGGCGTCGAGGTGGACGGCGTGGTGCGGCAAGGCTTTCCGACGCCGTCGGGGCGGCTCGAGTTCTGGTCGAGGACGCTGGCCGAGTGGGGTTGGCCGGAGCTGGCCGTGCCGGGCTACATAGAAAGCCACGTGCACAGGTCGAAGCTGGACCGGGACCAGATGTGTCTGATCTCGACCTTCCGGCTGCCGGTGCAGATCCACACGCGCAGCGCGAACGCGAAATGGCTCAACGAGATCGCGCATACCAACCCGCTCTGGCTCCACACCGGTGACGCGGCGCGGGTGGGCGTTAGGACGGGGGATCTGGTCAGGGTCGAGACCGGGATCGGCCACTTCGTGGTCAAGGCGTGGGTGACGGAAGGCATCCATCCCGGGGTGGTGGCGTGTTCGCACCACATGGGGCGGTGGAAGACGGGGGACGGGCCCCGCCAGACGATGGCGACGGTCGACCTGCGCCACGAGGGAAGCGATTGGGAGATCGAGCGCAAGCGGGGCACGGGGCCATTCGATTCGGAGGACGCCGACACCGCGCGGATCTGGTGGACCGACGTGGGCGTGCACCAGAACATGACCTTCCCGGTACAGCCCGATCCGATCTCGGGCGCGCACTGCTGGCACCAGGCGGTGCGGGTGAAGAAGGCGGAGGGCGGCGACCGCTACGGCGACATCGTGGTCGATACTGCAGAGTCGCGGCGGGCGTTCCGGCGGTGGCTGAAGCTGACCAGGCCGGCAGAGCGACATTCGCCGGACGGGACCCGCCGGCCCTTCTGGCTGCTGCGTCCGGTGCGGCCCGAGCGGGCGGCGTTCCGGCTGCCGGACGAGGGCCGCTCCGGCAACGGCGGTCCGCGGCCCGGCGCGAGCGGCGCACTCGGTGGCAACGGCGCCCCCGAGGGGGTGGGGCAGCCGGGCGACGGCCCCTGAATGGAACTCTTTCGCGCCCTCGGTTCGCTGATCGAGGCGCCGGTCGCCGAGCATCGTCGCGTCGCCGAGGCGCTCGGTCTGCCCGCGGTGCCGGATGCGGCGGCTCACGGGGCCGTCGTGGGGTTCCAGCGGTATCCGTACGCGTCGGTGTACCTGGGTCCCGAGGGGATGATGGGCGGGGAGGCGCGCGACCGCGTCGCGGGGTTCGTGCGGGCGCTGGGTATCACCGGAGACGGGCGCGGGCCGACCGGAGACGAGCGCGCCGATGCCCGCGAACCCGACCACCTCGCGTCGCTGCTGGGCTTGCTGGCCGCGCTCGACCAATGGGAGCGGGACGAGCGCGACGGCGCCCGCCGCACGCTGCTGGGGCAAGCCAGGGTCGCGCTGGTGTGGGAACATGTCGCGTCGTGGACGGGCCCGTACCTGGCGTCCTTCGACGGATGCGGCGACCCGTTCTATGAGGCGTGGGCCGCGCTGCTGGGAGCCGCGCTCGACGAGGTGACGGGTGAGATGGACTTCCCGGACTACCTGCCCGCCGCGTTGCGCTCCGCCCCGTGCTTGCGGACCCGCGCCGGGAAGGGGGACCCGCGTTCATTTCCGCGCTGCTGGCGCCGGCGCGCTCCGGCGTGATCATCCTGCGCGACGACCTGGTCCGGCTCGGGGACGAGGTGGGGCTGGCCTGTCGTGCCGGGGAGCGTCGCTATGTCCTGAACTCGTTCTTCGCGCAGGACGCCGCCGGGACGCTGCGGTGGATGGCCAGCCACGCGAGGAGGTGGGGCGCGCGGGCGGGGTCGGGGGGGGGGCAGGGGCTGGGGGGGATGGGGTTGGTGGCGGGGTGGTGGGCGGGGCGGGCGCGCTCCACGGCGGCGCTGCTCGCCGAGCTGGCCGGTGAAGCGGAAACCGCAGTGCCGGGCGAATCCGGACCGGGTCCGGCCGCTGGTGGGCCCCCCGTCGCAAGCGGTCGACCGTCCGTCACCGGAGCCCCGGCTGCAAGCGGCGGTCCGTCCGTCGCCGGAGTCGCTCGGTGAGCGCCCCGAGCCCCCGAGAGCGACCGGGTCACAAGCCGGTAGTGGGTGCGCAGGCGTGGAGTGAACGCCGCCGGTCGTCGAGGGACGTGATCGCCGGGCTGAGCGTCACCCTTCTCATCATTCCCCAGAGCATGGCCTACGCCGAGCTGGCGGGCCTTCCCAGTGTGCACGGCCTGTACGCATCTGCGCTGCCCCTCCTCGCGGCGGGTCTGTTTGCCTCTTGCCCATACTTGCAAACCGGACCCGTCGCCCTCACCGCGCTGCTGACCCACGGCGCCCTTATCACCATTGCCACGCCCGGCAGCCGGGAGTATGTGGGCGCGGCGGCCCTCCTGGCCCTGATCGTGGGACTGACCCGGCTGGCCATCGCCGCCGTGCGCGCGGGTAAGGTCACGTATCTGATGTCCCAGCCCGTGGTGCGAGGCTTCACCTCGGGTGCCGCCATCCTGATCCTCCTGTCCCAGTTTCCGTCCACCCTGGGCTTCACGGCCGCGGGCGAGAGCGGGCTCGTCGGCAACACCATCCGGGTCATTGGCAGCCCGGGTTCGTGGAACCTGACCGCCCTGACGCTGACCGTCCTGACCGTCGCGATCACCCTCCTGGCACGCCGCATCCACCCCCTCTTCCCCGGCGCCCTGGTCGCCGTGCTGGGAGGAGTCCTGTTCTCGGCGCTGTCGGACTACCGGGGCCCGATCGTGGGGGACATCCCGGGTTCGCTGCCCCCCCTGAGCCTCGCCCTGCCCTGGGCTCTGCTGCCCGCGCTGGTCGTCCCCGGCGTTGTGATCGCGCTGGTGGGCTTCGCCGAAACCACGGCCATCGCCCGCAGCTTCGCCACGCTCGACCGGACGCGCTGGAGTCCCGACCGGGAGTTCCTGGCCCAAGGCGCGGCCAACCTCGTCTCCGGTGTCTGCGGCGGAATGCCGGCCGACGGATCCCTGTCTCGAAGCAGCCTCAACCACCTGTCGGGGGCGGGGACCCGCTGGTCGGGCGCCATCACCGGCATCGCGGTGCTCCTGTTCCTGCCGTTTGCGGGCATCCTTTCCGCGTTGCCGAAGGCCGTGCTGGCCGGGATCGTGATCGCCGCCGTGGGCGGGCTGGTCAAGCCCCGTCTCCTGCTCAACGTGTGGACCCTGTCCAGGATCCAGGCGCTGGTGGTGTGGTTCACCCTGGCGTTGTGCCTGCTGCTGGCGCCGCGGATCGAACAGGCCCTGCTGCTGGGTATCCTGCTGTCACTCGCGATTCACGTGTGGAGGGAACGGCGGGCCGGTTTCGACAGCTGGATCGAGGGAGACATCCTTCACCTGGAGGTTCAGGGCATCCTCTGGTTCGCGTCCGCGCCCCGGCTGGAGGAGGCGCTCATGAACCGGCTTACCGAGGCGAGCGACGTGTCCGAGGTGGTCATCCACCTCGAGGGCCTGGGCCGCATCGACCTGACGGGCGCCCTCGTGCTCAAACGCGCGGTGGAGGAGACTCGGGCGATGGGGATCCCGTCGTCGCTGCAGGGCGTGCCGCCGCAGGCCCGCGCAGTGATCGACAACATCTTCGGGATGCCGCCGGCGACGTATTTGTAGGGGGGCGCCGCTGTCAACCGATGAACCCGAACGCTACTATTTTCCGCCGCGCAACCCCCAACGACCCATCCCTCACGGAGCCCCCGAGATGTCGAAGCTTCTGGTCACCGCCCTCGCCGCCGGAATCCTCTGGTTCACGACAACGGACGACCCACCCGGTGATCCGGCCCAACTCCCCGCCGCCACCCACATCTCAGCCGCCGACATCCTGGCCATGATCGGAAACGCGCCCGCGGGACGGGTCAGTGACCAGCAGATCCGGCACATCGACGCGGGCGGGCACAACGTTGGCGTCGGCGTGGTGCAGCGGCCGCCCAGTACATCGCTCGGCGCGATTCAGCACCACAACCAGACCGAGATCTACTACGTGGTCTCGGGGCGAGGGACCCTGGTGACGGGTGGCGAACTGTCGAACGGGCGCGAACTCGACCCGGAGGGCAACACGGTGCGGATGCTGACCGGACCGAGCGCGGTAGGCGGCATCAACGACGGCGAAAGCCGCGATGTCGGCCCCGGAGACATGGTCATCATTCCGGCGGACTCGCCGCACGGGTTCAGCGAGATCACCGAGACGATCACCTACATCGTGGTGCGTGTGGACCCCGAGCAGCTGGTGGAATTGAAGTAGCAGGCGGCTCCTGCCAACAATTCACCCCCGATTGGTAGTAACGGCCGCGCCCTCGGCCTCGTCCGCGTCCGTCTCCGCGTCGTTCGGGTCCGCTTCCGCGTCGGGTGCGTCGGCTTCCGCCTCCGCTTGCCGCTCCTCGAACTCACGCATCCGCTTGTCCATCAACAACTCGTCGACCGCGGCGAGTAGGCCGCCTCCGCGCTTGCTCGCGTGGCGGATGACACCCTCGCCGTCGATGACGTAGATCGTCGGCCAGCCGGTGACGCCCCACTCGGTCGCGATCGGCCCCTTCGCAGCCACCACATCGGCGTCGGGCTGGCTGTGCCCGTCCCACCATGTCCGGTACGGAAGCTCTTCGTCGATTTTCGCCTGGCGGATCGTCTCCAGCTTCGCGTCGCTGTTGACGCCCAGGATCACCACGTCCTCCTCGTCGTAGATGTCGAGCATGGCGCGCTGGTACGGGTACTCCCCGCGACAGGGCCCGCACCACTGCCCGGAGAAGACCAGGGCGATGATCTTGCCGCGGTAGTCTTCCAGCGCGAACTCGACGCCCTCTGTGTCGGTCCCGACGATGTTCGGCGCGACATTGCCGGGAATCAGGTTCTCGACCACGAAACGATACTTGTCGAACACGTCCGCCGCGTCCGGGTTCTTCTCCTTCATATCGTCCAGATACCCGACGATGCGGGCGGTCTGCTCGTCGTTGATCTGCCCCAGCTGGAGGCGGTTGGAAAGGCGCCACAGGGGGAGATCGGCCTCGTTATCCAGGTCGGCGGCCGCTTCGGGGAGGCTCAGGATGGCTTCGACCTGGCCGAGCAGGCCGTCCACCTGGGCGTCGCTGAAGGGCTCGCCCTCGTTGTCGTACTCGGCGGCGGCGCCGAAGAGGGCGAGGCTCATGGTGAACGACGGGGCCCTGGCCATCGAGGTCGCGTAGGAGTCGAGCAGCCCGCTGCGCATTTGGATGGTCGAACGATGGTCCGGATGCCGCTCGACCAGCTCCTCCAGGTATGCCTTGGCCCGCTCCTTCTGCTCGTCGGTGACCTCGGGTACCGCCAGTCGGCGCATGAACGCCCAGAGGTGGACGTCTGCCTCCGCCTCGAAGTCCTCCAACGTCTCCTCGGCGGTCATGGCCGCCTCAAGGGCCACCATGAGCCTGTCGAAGCGCTCGTCGTCGAGCGGCTCGTCCGGGGTGTTGTACTCGCTGGCGGGCGGGAACCACATCCGCTGGGCTGCGATGGGGACATCCTCGGCCGAAAAGCCCGCTTCGTCCGCGCCGGGTGTGCCCATGCTGCCGGACAGCACGAATCCCAGTCCGAACGCAACGACGATCGCACCGATTACTGGCACTGACTTTTGCATTGCTTGACTCCTCTGTTCCTGTGGTGGCCGCGTCATCCGCAGCCACTACAGCGCCGCCTTCATGAACTCCAGGAACTCCTCGCGGTCCCGCGTGAGCCCCAGGAAAGTCGAAATCGTGTTGCCTTCACCGTCCAGGACGGCGTAAAGGGGAAGCGCGATGGTGCCGAACTTTTCCTTCTGGTAGTCCATCTGGTTCTCGTAGACCTCGCCTTCGCCATCCGTGAAGAGGCGTGCCAGGACGAAGCGCTCCAACTGCCCGGCCACTTCGGGGATGGTGAACATGTTGGACTCCATCCAGCGGCAGTTGGTGCAGGTGTAGCCGGTGAAGTCGATGAAGACGCGGTTGCCGCCTGCGCGGGCGGCTGCGAGCGCGCCGTCCAGATCGTTCTGATACCAGTGGAGTCCTTCGCGCTCCTCGCCCCGCTGCGCCATTGCCAGGGCGCCGGCGGGCGTGTCCTCCGCGCGCGGGGGCAGGAACGGTTCCACCTCGCCGAGGGGACGGCCGTCGAGGCCGAGGCCGAGCCAGATCCCGAAGACCGTGAAACCGGCCGCGAGGGAGGCGGCGATGGGGTGGGGGCGCATGAGGGCGAGGAGCAAGTAGACTGCGATTACCCCGCAGAGCACCGCCCAGGAGGCGAGGACCACCTGCCGGGAGAAGATGCCCCAGCCCAGTACCAGATCCGCGTTCGAGACGAACTTCAGCGCCGCGCCGAGCTCGATCAGGCCGAGCACGACCTTGACCGAGTTGAGCCACCCTCCCGAGCGCGGCAGCTTCCCCAGCACTCGTGGGGTGAGGGCCAGGAAGAAGAAGGGGACTGCGAAGGTGGTCGAGAAGAGCAGGAGCCCCATGACGGGCTGCTGCCACTGCCCCTGCGAGGCGAGGACGAGCAGGGTGCCGACGAAGGGAGCGGTGCAGGTGAAGGTGGTGACCGCGAAGGTCCCGCCCATGAGCACCGCGCCCAGGCCACGGCTGGAGGTGCGGTCACGAGTCACGCGGTCGAGACGGGTCAGCAAGCCTGACGGGACCCGGATCTCGTAGAAGCCGAAGAAGTTGAAGGCGAAGATCGCGAACATGGCCGCGATCGCCAGGTTGACCCAGGGACTCGCCGCGAAGCGGCTCATCCCGGCCGCGCCCACCAGCACCGACGTGGCGAGCCCCACGGCCGTGAAGGTGCCGATGATGCCCCCGCCGAAGAGAACGGCGTTCTTGAGCGCCGCCTGGCGGCTGTCTCCTCCGTGCTTTGCGAAAAAGGAAGCCGTGATGGGGATCATCGGGAAGACGCAGGGCGTGATCAGCGCGAACGCTCCTGCGGAGATGGCGAGCCAGAAGAAGGCGCCATCGATCATGGCGTCAGACCCCCGCTGTCGGCGTGATCGCCACGGGGAGCGCGATCCTCTCGGTTTGCGCGGGAAGGCAGACCCGGTTCGTGCAAGCCTGGTAGCGCGCCCGGACGTGCATCTCCTTGACATCGGAACCGGCATCCGCCGAAACCTGCACCGGCACCGTGTAGGAGACCTGGCTCTCGTGCATCTCGACTTCCATAGAGAAGTTCTGGTCGAACTTCACCGTGGGCTTCGTGCCCTCGACCTCGCCGGCGAGGGTGAAGGGCTGCTCGGCGGCGAGAGAGATCTTGCTGGGCACCGGGCCGCCTTCGCCCTGCGTGATGGAGTAGATGTACCACCCGGCGTCGATCGTGGCCCGCACGTTCACCGTGACCTTCGCCCCCGGCGCGAGGCTCTCTTCGTCAATCTCCGCCGTCCAGTGGACCGGGTCCTGTGACATGGCGCCGCCGGTCGCGAGCGGCTCCGAGTCTCGCGGCTCCGGGTCGGGCGACCCACAGGCAAGTGTTCCCGCGGACAGCGCCACCGAACCCAGCGCCGCCACCGTAAGCACTACCAATGATAGTCTTTTCAACATATTATCTTTCTCTTGATACAGTTTAGGATATGGAATAGCGACCTGGTCCCGAACTGCTCCATCGCGCAGATGCGGCGCACTTTGCCAGCACGATAGCGTGCATTTATGCCGCAAAGCAAGACGGCCGGAGTGCGCGCAGGCCGGGGCGCGCGTAGCCGACAGGGGACCAGCACTGCTCCGAATCGCTGTCGCCAGAGACGCTCGCTCGCGAAACGCTGCTGGCGCCCGAGTCCGCCGCCGCTACTCCGAGCCTACCTCCAGAATAGCCTCGACGCGGACGACCACGTCATCCAGATGAGCCCCTGTAACGCGGTCTCCACCCGCCTGGTTCGCCCGCCGCTGCACATCGTCCCTCACCATGCGCAGCTGTTCGCGGACAAGGGGGCGGATGTCGGAGGTGCTCACGTCGGGCCCGGTACCTAGGAAGGGGTTGCCCGTCGGCTCTTCCGTCATCAGGAACTCCATGCGCTCCAGGTAGGCACGCTGCAGGGCACGGCGATAGGCGCCGATCTCGGACACCCGGTCCAGATCCTGCCAGACCGCGGCCCGCATGTCGTCCAGAAACTCGACAAGGGGGTAGGCGTCGCCGGGCTGGGTGACCTCCAGCTCCGCGAGGGTGGCCATCCGGCGCGGGTCCAGGAGCCGGTTAAGGACGGAGATCTGCCGTCTCGATATGTTGGCGACGCTGCCGCCCGTTGGGCCGACCAACTCCAGGATCCCGGGTTCGTTGAGCCACTCGGGGGCGGTGAAGACCTCGCGCGCGAGCCAGTCCATGGCCCGCTTCTGCTCGGTCCGCGGGATACCGTCGAAGACCGCCCCGTCCTGGTCCGCGGTCTTGAGGTCGACATGCACCCCGGCCACCAGGGTTAGCACATGCCCGGTGTAACGTGACCATTGGCCGATCGCTTCGCCGTAGATCTCGGCGAGGTCCGTGTAGTCCTCACCGGGTTTGGTCGTCCATTCGACCAGGTTCGGGACGATGCGCCTCAGGTTTGTCATCCCGTATTCGCTTGCGCGCACGGGGTCGTCGCCCATGTCCTCCGTTTGTGCACGCGGATCGCTCACCCCGAGTCCACCTTGCGGCAAATACTTGTACATGCGGTCGTCCGCGCGCTCGACGATCCAGCGGCTGAGGGTCGGGATCTCGTCGGCCGGGGTTGCGGCATCAGGCAGCACCCGGTACCCCCAGTTCACCACGTAGTGATCGTAGACGCCGATCCGCCGCAGAAAGTCCTCCGGCCGCAGGCCGTCTTCCGGCTGCGCGATATAGTTCTGGCGCGCATAGTCCATGATCGTCGGGGCGACGCCCATGCGGCTGGCGAAGGCCTGCGAACGCAGCGAATCCACCGGGTACGACGAGCTGGCCACCATGTTGTGCGGGAGCCCGATCGCGTGCCCGATCTCGTGCGTGATGACCTGCTCCATCGCCTCTTCCATCAGCTGGTCGGTCAGCGGTAGCTGGCGGGCGTCCGGGTTCGCGGCCCCGGTCTGCACCATCATCCAGTTGCGGTAGGAGCGCATGTGGTTGTGGTACCACACGATGTCCGACTCGATGATCTCGCCGGTGCGGGGATCCGAGGTGCTCGGCCCCTGCGCGTTGCGAGTCTCGCTGGCCGACCAGCGCGCGACCGAGTAGCGCACGTCCTCCGGGTCCCAGTCGGGATCCTCTTCCCGGGTCGGAGCTTCCAGCGCGACGATGGCGTTGCTGAAACCGGCCGTCTCGAAGGCGGCCTGCCAGTTCTCGATCCCGCGGCTGACCGCGCCCACATAGCGCTCCGGGGTCGCGGGATCGACGTAGTAGGTGATCGGCTGCACCGGGTCGACGACCTCTCCCCGTGCATATGCCTCCGGGTCGGACGGTTCCAGCCGCCAGCGGCGGATGAAGGTCTCGGTGGCCGCTTTCTGCTCGTCGAGCCCGTAGTTGATGCGGTTGATCGAGAAGAAGCCGACGCGCGGATCGGCGTAGCGGGGACGCATCGGCTCGGTCGGCAGAAGCACCAGCGACTGGTTCATCTCCAGAGAGACCGTGTTGGCGCGGGCGTCCGAAGGCGGGGCTCCCGCGTCGTAGGTGAGCGTGTGGCGCACATTGACGTTCAGGGGGTAGCTCCGCACGCGCCCGATAAAGCTCCTGTCCCCGTCCAGCCGGCGGACCTGGTACGTCCTGCGCTGCGCGGGACTCAGCCCTGAAATGGCGGGGGTATCACCCTCGAAGAAGCCGGTGACGTCGATGACGGAGCTCGTGGAGTCTGCGCTGCGGGCCTCGATGTCCCACGACGCGAGGATGGGGGCGAAGTAGTTGGCCTCGACCGATGCCGCGATGGCAAGCGTGTCGTCCGCGACGGCCTCGCCGGAGTACTTGCGCAGCAGAACGCTTTCCCCGCGCCGCTCGAAACGCACCATCTGGCGGTTGGTGGCGACCCCGGCCGGCGCGAATCCTCCCAGACCGTCCATCTTGCCGGAGATGCGGCTGACGAGGAGCATGTCCCGGCCGAGAAGCGAGTCGGGGATTTCGAACAGGTAGTCGTCGTCCTTGTGATGCACGGTGAAGAGGCCGTCGTCGGACTCGGCGCCTTCGATCACGTCGGCATAGGTGGCTTCGTCGGTGTCACCGGCCGCGTCGGGGCCTCTTGCCTGGCCGCCGCCCCGTTCACCGCCACCCGCATCGGCGCCTGGGGGAGCGGGATTCCCGGTCGCCGTTCCGCCGCCGCACGCGACAACGAGGGAGATGGCGAATAGGCAGATGAGCTTCGTGGGGGTGCGTGGGGTCATGTCGGTCTCGGCTCTCGGGATGGGGGATTGTCGGCATTCTAGGTTGTGGAGGTGGCCGGCGGCCACCCGGGATGTGCCGCGGCCGCTACCCCGGTTGGGCTGCCGGGGTCACTCTTTCCCGTAGACGTGAGCGCGAAAGTCCTCCCGCAGGGTTCCCAAGGCATTGGTGACGCCTCTCAGTTCGCCGCGAACCCCTGCGAGTCCCTCGCGCACGCCGATCAGGCTCTCGTTTCCCTTCGCGATTGCGGCGCCCAAATCGTCCCGCACGGTGGTGATATTAGCATTGAGCCCGTCCCGAAAGGTGTCAATCTTGGCATCGAGCCCGGTGATCCTGGCCTCCAGTCCGTCGCGCAGTGTGTCGCTCTTGGCATCGAGTCCGGTGATCTTGGCATCGAGCCCGGTGATCTTGGCCTCCAGTCCGTCGCGCAGTGTGTCGCTCTTGGCATCGAGTCCGGTGATCTTGGCGTCGAGCCCGTCACGGACCGTATCGATCTTGGCATCGAGCCCGTCACGGACCGTATCGATTCTTGGCGTCGAGCCCGTCCCGAAAGGTGTCGATCTTGGCGTCGAGTCCGTCGCGCAAGGTGTCGATCTTGGCGTCGAGTCCGTCGCGCACGGTGTCGATCTTCGCATCCAGTCCGTCTCTTACTGCGACGATCGTACTCCCGATCTTCTCGTGAGCTTCCCGGCTTTCCTGGCGCATCTTCTCGAGCATCCGCCACCCCAATGATGCCACCGCCGTTGCCGTGGCAACGAACGTGCCCATCATGCCGACTGTTTGCCACCAATCCAAAGCGCACCCCCTCCCATTCCATCGTTGAATCCCGCCCCGGCCAAGGTACCCGTGATCCGGCGAGGACCGCAATCGCGATGCCTTGCGGGGCATGGTCGCAATATGGAGACTTCGATGGGCGCCTACATGGCTGGATGGGACTTCTGGGGCCTTGCGAGTGGGTGAGTCGGGTGCCGACTCCCGGGCTGAGAGCATTGTATTCGCTCCTCCGGGCGCTTGCGCACCCCCGGCCCAGCTTTCACGATGAAAGCGAGAGGAGGATCGCATGGACGCACCAGAAAGGCGACCGGTTGACCGGCGCGGGTTCATCAGGGACTCGGCGGTCGGGGCGGCCGCGTTTGCCGCCCAGGGAGAGATCATGGCCGAAGCGACGGAGTCTCCCAGGGCCCACGACGGGGAGTCGCACGACCACGCGCACGACCACGGCCACGGACATGGTCACGCGCACGACCACGGCCACCACGATCACGACCACCAGGTGGTGCCGCCGGACATCGCGCTGAGGGTGAGAGCGCTGGAGTCCGTGCTGGTCGAGAAGGAGATGGTCGACCCGGCGGCGCTCGACGAGATTGTCGACACGTACGAGAACCGCATCGGGCCACAGAACGGGGCGCGGGTGGTAGCGCGTGCGTGGGTCGACCCTGCGTTCCGGGAGCGACTTCTGGCCGACGGGTCTGCGGCCATCGCGGAGTTCGACTATCTGGGCGGCCAGGGCGAGCACATGAAGGTCGTCGAGAACACGCCGGAGGTGCACAACCTTCTTGTGTGCACGCTATGTTCATGCTATCCGTGGCCGACGCTCGGATTGCCGCCAGTCTGGTACAAGTCGTCCGCGTACCGGGCACGCGCCGTGATCGAACCGCGCGAGGTGCTGCGCGAATTCGGCGTCGAGGTGCCGGATGAGGTGGAGGTTCAGGTCTGGGACAGCACGGCGGAGGTGCGCTACCTGGTGCTCCCCGAGCGCCCTGCCGGCACGGAGAACATGACGGAAGAGGAGCTGGCCGAATTGGTCACGCGTGATTCGATGGTCGGCGTGGCCAAGGTGGCGGTGCCATCCGGAGGAGGCCGATGAACACGATCCACGACATGGGCGGCATGGACGGTTTCGGACCGGTGGAACACGAAGAGAACGAGCCCGTGTTCCACCACCGCTGGGAAGGCCGCGTGTACGCGCTGACGAGGGCGGTCGGGCGGTGGGGACGGGGTCGGAACTGGACCGGCTTTCGATGGACACTCGAGAGCATCGAGCCTGCCGAGTATCTGCGGATGTCGTACTACGAGCGCTGGTTCCACATGATGACCAGCCGACTGCTCGGAAGCGGGCTCGTCAGTGAGACCGAACTTGAAACCGGGTACGCGGACCCCGACGCAGCCAGACCGGAAGTCCTGCCGGGATCGAACACGGAATCGTTGGGCTTCGGGTTGCTCGATCTCGACGTGCCCCCCCGCTTTCGCCCGAACGACAGGGTACGCGCCCGCAATCTTCACCCGCGCGGGCACACCCGGCAGCCGCGGTACGTGCGCGGTCGCCAGGGAACTGTGGTCGAGGACCACGGGGTCTACGCCCTTCAGGACAGCGACGCGGAGGGCCAGCAGCCCGGCGACCGCCCGCAGCACGTCTATTCGGTTCGCTTCGAGGCCCGGGAGCTGTGGGGCGAGCGAGGCCCCGTTGGCGATTCGGTCTACGTCGACCTGTGGGAAGACTACCTGGAGCCGGCGCGATGACGACCTCACCGCAACCCGGCCCCGACCGCCTCGCTGCACTGCCCCCGCTGCCCCGTGACGCAGACGGCCCCGTGTTCGAGGCGCCGTGGCAGGCCCAGGCCTTCGCGCTCGCGGTGAAGCTGTCGGAACGGGACACTTCACCTGGAAGACGTGGGCGCGGACGCTCGCGGACGAACTGGCAGCAGCCGACGCACGGGGCGAACCGGACGACGGCTCGCGCTACTACCATCACTGGGTGGCGGCGCTGGAACGGCTGGTGGTTGAGCTCGGCCTCAGCGCGGCGACCGTCCTGGAGGAGCGCAAGGAAGCCTGGGCGGACGCGTACCGGCACACGCCGCACGGGCAGCCGGTGGAGTTGGGCCGGGCGGGCTAGTCAGACGCCGCGGCGCAGGAGCGCTACCACGACCAGCAACCATCCGGCGACGAGCATGAGGCCCCCCACCGGTGTGATCGCGCCCAGCCAACGAGTGCCGGTGAGGACGAGTAGATAGAGGCTGCCGGAGAAGACCACGGTCCCGGCGACCAGGAGCCATCCTGCCCAGTCCGTCAGCGGACCTACAAGCTTGGTGGCCAGCCAGGCGACGCCGAAGAGCGCGACCGCGTGGTACATCTGGTAACGCACCGCGGTCTCGAAGATCTCGATGTCGCCCGGCGAAAGGCTTGCGCGCAGGGCGTGGGCCCCGAAGGCACCCAGAGCCACTCCCAGCAGAGCCAACGCCGCTCCGCTGATGGCCATCGCACGCGCCACCGCCGTCATGTGCGACCTCCCTCAGTACGCAATCGCATATGCCTCGCGCCTTGGATCAGAAGCTGCGGTGAGCGTCCCGGCGGGGTCGCGCAGTATCATTTGCGCTCCGCCGAAGGTGGAGGTCCATCCGTGCACGATCTCGACTTCGTGACCCAGCGCCTCGAGGCTCGCCCGCACTGAAGCGGTGATGCGGTCCTCGAAGGCCACCCCGAGCCCGCCATAGCTCCTGAAGCGGGGCGCTTCAATGGCTGCCTGGGGCGTCATGCCGAAATGGGCCATGTTGTTGACGATCTGCAGCAGGCTCTGCGGCTGGCTGTCTCCGCCGGGGGTTCCCAGGGTGAAGGCGAAGCTCCCGTCGCCGTGGAGCGCCATCATGGGCGTCAGGGTATGATAGGGCCGCTTGCCGGGCGCGATGATGTTCGGATGGCCCGCTTCCAGGTTGAAGAGTGCGCCCCGGTTGTGGAGCATCACGCCCGTCTCGGGCTCGAGCAGGCCGGAGCCGAAGCCGGCAAACAGGCTCTGGATCCAGCTCACCGCGTTGCCCCACTGGTCGACGGCGGTGAGGTAGACGGTGTCGCCGGAGTCGTCCATGGCCGACCGATCCGCGCGGGCAGCCATCGCGGTAGGCGCCACGCCGGGCTCGCGACCTTCGGCTGCCTCACCTGGATCCACCATCCCGGCGCGCCCAGCCAAATAATCAGGATCGAGCAGGTCGTCGAGAGGAATGTCGGTAAAATCCGGGTCGGCCGCCCACTGGTCCCGGTCCGCGAAGGCGAGCTTCTTCATCTCGATGAGGGTGTGCAGATAAGCCGCGCTGTTGTGGCCCATCTCTGACAGGTCGAAGGCCCTGGCCATCTCGAACAACTGCAGCTGGGCGATCCCCTGGGTGTTGGGCGGGAGGACGAGCATCGTGTAATCCCTGTACTCACCGCTGAGCGGCTCCACCCACGTCGTGGTGTGTGCCGCCAGGTCCGGGGCGCGCACGTAGCCGCCTTCCGCCTCGATGAAGGTCGTCAATCGGTCGGCGACGGAGCCGTGATAGAAGCCGTCCTTGCCGTCCCGGGCGATGCCTTCCAGGGTGGCCGCGAGCGCCGGATTGCGCAGAAGACTCCCTACGGGGGGCGGCTCGCCGCCGGGCAGGTACAGCGCCTGGGCGTGGTCGTTCAGCGCGCCCGACTGGGCCGCAATGTCGCTGGCGAGCCGCGTGGAGACAGGGAAACCGCCGCGCGCGTAACCGATAGCCGGTGCGAGCAACTCGCCGTGCCGCATTGTGCCGAATCGATCCAGCGCGTCCACCCAGGCCGCCACCGCCCCCGGCACCGATACCGAGAGGGGACCGTTCCCCGGCACGGCGTCGAGTCCGCGTTCGGCGAACAGGGCAGGGGTGGCGAGCGCGCCGGCGCGACCGCTGCCGTTCAGCGCGTGGACCCGACCGGTCTCCGCCTCGTAGTACAGCGCGAAGGCATCGCCTCCGACACCGTTCATGTGGGGCCGGACCACGGCCAGCACTCCGGCCATGGCGATCGCGGCGTCCATGGCGTTGCCGCCGCGCCGAAGCATGTCGTAGCCGGCCGCGGTGGCCAGCGGATGATCCGCCGACACCGCTCCGGTAACTCCGCGAACGTCGGGGCGGTTGGTGGCGGGAAAGGTCACTTCCGAGGACCCTCCGTCGGCGCTGGATTGAGCCGGAGCCTCGGCGGTCTCGCACGCCGCCAGCGACAAGAGGATTCCGGCGCAGAGGAACACGGCTGGTACCATGCCGGGTATGGAATGGGGTGTACGTCGGAGAGCATCCTGCATTGCGTCATGGTCCTGGATCGGGGTGGAAAGGCCTCGTTCGGGTTGGAGGATGACATGACGGGACATTCCGCGCCAGCTTGGATCACGGCCGGCGGCACCGCCCAACGGACCAGCACCACAGCCCGATACGCCGCAGGCCCTGTTGGTTTGTCCGCCATTTCCGGGCTAAAGTGGCGGACAAACGTCAGAATAAGGAGAATCTGGACCATGATGAAGACCCGAGTACGAGTCTGTGTGCCGGCGCGCGGTGCCCTTTTTCATGGCGCCGGTCTTGTGGCCGCCTGTCTCGCGCTGTCCTGCGGCGATCAAGGAACAACGACTGCTGACGGGGCTCCCAGGTCCTTCGCACCGTCGGAAGATCCCATCTGGATCGTAGGAACGGTGGATGGTCCCGATGCCGAGATGTTCTTCCGGATCTCCGGCGGGAAGCGGCTGGACGACGGGAGTGTCGTCGTGGGGGTCGAGGGTACGTGGGAGATCCGAAAGTTCGGAGCGGACGGGACGCATCTCTGGACCGCCGGAAAGAGGGGGGTGGGTCCGGGAGAGTTCGTCCGTTTGAGCCTCCTGCGGGCATGTTCGAGTGACAGGATCCACGTATACGACCAGGAGCTCGTCCGCATCACCGAGTTCAACCAGCAGGGCGAAAGGTTGTCGACGTGGCAGCTCGCGCACCAGGGCCCACCCCCCTACGAACGGGTCACCTGTGCGCCGGACGGCAGGATCATCTACTTCCCCTGGGGTTCTTTCCCGGCGGAGCCCGGTATCGTGCGCTTCCAGGTGCCTGTGGTCTGGACCGGGAAGGGCGAGCGGGCCAACGTGCTTCGAGAGAACGTGCCCGGCCCCGAGAGGGTCCTGAACGGCGGCTACTGGGATCGTCCCTGGTCGAAGAGACTGGTTCTCGGAGGCACTCGCGAGGGCGTATGGATCGGCACCAGCGACGACTACATCCTGGAACTCGTCGCGTGGGACGGGAGCGTGATCAGGACACTCGAGTGGACAGGGGACGATCTGACAGCCACGCAGGAGGACATCGGCCAGCTTCGGGATGAGCTTGTGCAGGCGATGGACGAGGAAGAGAGGAACAGATTCCTGCGGGACTCCTGGCCCGGCTATGAGGAAGTGTTGCCGTTTCGCGTGCCGGCGTATTCAAGACTCATGGCGATGGATGACGGAAGCCTGTGGGTCGGCCGGTGGGAAGGCATCGGGTGGGGGATACGACGGTTGCCGGGGCATCCCGGACAGCGTTGGGACATATTCGACCCGTCCGGGAAGCGTGTCCGCGAAGTGACGGTGCCCGCGAACATGACCCTCCTCGACGCCGGCGAGGACTGGGTGCTGGTGGTGGTGCGGGACGAACTCAATGTCCAGAGGCTGGCGGTGTACGAGCTACGGGAGACCGGCTAGCCGACTCCTTCTTCGTCTTCGACCCGTCCTTCATGGACCCCATGGGGCCCGATCGTCGTTGGGCCGGGCAAGGCGCCTGGACGTTCTGAAGGGGCGTTGCACGAAGCCCCCCCCATGACCGGCTGGGCCACCGGATGGGCGCCTCCGTTACTCCGTGGACGCAACAGGGATTACGTAAGCCGTCAGCTCGATTCCGTCGACCTTCGAACACTCATCGGGCTTCGCGACGATCCCGTCCGCTCTCCACAGAGTATATCCCGGTACCCTGATTTCGACATCGTAGGTGCCAGGGCGACCCTGGCCTCCAGCGAGGTAGCCACCGGAAACAAGCATGGTTTCGACGTAGGTACCGTCCGTCAGGATTCCGACTGGACTCGCACCAGGACCTTCCCCTGTCGATGAATCCAGTACCCTAACCGTGATCGCATAGTCTATCGCTTCCTCACAGCCTCCCACCAGCCCAGGGAGGACGCACCCCTGCACAAGCAGGATGGCCACAACCATTGTACCGAACCACAGTCGTTTGTCTGGCATCCTGGTTCTCGTTGCTACAACCCGCCGAGCTTCCGATCTGAGGGCCACGATCTCTTCCTCCACCACCGCGGCCCACGTCCACAGGCGGCGCTCACGGCTGGAATGGAAGAGGGTCATGACGTAATCTATGACCAATGGAAACACTTCCGACAACGAAAAAACGCGGCCTCGGCCTGTGGATGTGCACCTCCCTCGTCGTGGGGAGCATGATCGGGTCGGGCGTCTTCCTTCTCCCCGCGTCGCTGGCGCCCTTCGGAGGAATCAGCATCCTCGGGTGGCTGGTGAGCGCGGGCGGGGCCATGTGCCTGGCGCTGGTGCTGGCGAGACTGGGCGCGATCCTCCCGAGGGTCGGCGGACCCTACGCATACGCGCGTGAAGGGTTCGGCGACTTCGTGGGATTCTGGGTCGCCTGGTCGTACTGGATCTCGATCCTCGCGGGGAACGCGGCGCTGGCCGTCGCGACGGTAAGCTACGCGACGGTCGTGTGGCCCCTGCTGGGCACGTCGCCTGTCGCGGCCCTCGTCATGGCGCTCGTCGCGCTGTGGAGTCTGACGCTCGTCAACGCCCACGGCGTGCGGACCGGAGGGCAGGTGCAGCTCGTCACCACGGTCGTCAAGCTCCTGCCGCTGGCCGCGATCGGGATCGTCGGCTTCTTCTACTTCCAGGGTGGCCATTTCCGGCCTTTCAACCCGGCGGGCGGCAGTCCGCTCAGCGCCGTCACGGCGACGGTCACACTCACGCTGTGGGCATTCATCGGGATCGAAGCCGCCACGATTCCCGCCGCCGATGTGCGTGATCCGGCGCGCACCATCCCCCGGGCGACGATCCTGGGAACCACGATCGCGGCGGTGGTCTACATCGTCTGCACGGTGGCCGTCATGGGGATCATCGCCCCGGCGGACCTCTCGACGTCGACGGCCCCGTTCGCCGATGCCGCGGCCTCGATCTGGGGTGGTGCGGGACGCTGGATCATCGGGGCGGGCGCCACGGTCGCCTGTTTCGGCGCGCTCAACGGATGGGTGCTGCTCAGCGGCCAGATGCCGAGGGCGGCGGCGCTGGACGGCCTGATGCCGGCGGCTTTCGAACGGTTGACCGCCCGGGGCACGCCGACGATCGGGCTTGTCATTTCCAGCGTCATCGCCTCGGTGCTCATTGCGATGAACTACACCCGGGGTCTCGTGCACGCGTTCACCTTCCTGATCCTGCTCGCCACGCTCGCGACCCTGGTGCCCTACCTGTTTTCGAGCATGACGGGGCTGATCATGGCGCTGCGGGAGCGTTTCGGCGCGGACGGGTCCGGCGGCTCGGCTCCCGTGGGTCGCATGGTGGTGAGCGTCCTCGCGTTCGGGTTCTCGCTGTGGGCTGTCGCGGGAGCCGGGTACGAGACGGTGTTCTGGGGGTTCCTGCTGCTCGTGGCCGGGATCCCGGTGTACGTGGCGATGCAGTGGCGGGCGGCGTGAGTGGCGGACCCGAGGGAGCGCTCCCCGTGAACGATGGACGGAAAGCCGCGGGCCCGAGCGAAGCCGCCGTGCCCGGCAACTTCGGCGTGAGCAGCATGGTGGCGCCGCTGCGTCGCGTCGCGATGCGCCGCCCGGGCCGCGCTATCTTCGAAGCCGATCCCGCGCTTTGGCACTACGCTGGTCCGCTCAACGCTCGGAAGCTGGTCCACCAGTACGACGGTTTCGTGCGCCATGTAGCGAATTCGGGGACCGAAATCGACTGGATTCCCGACGCGGAAGACGGCCTGGCCGACTCCGTCTTCGTCTTCGATCCCTCGTTCATGACCCCCTGGGGCGCGATCCTGCTCCGGCCCGGCAAGAAGTTGCGATGGCCGGAGGTGAAACTGCACGAGGGTTTCTACGAGCGGCAGGGAGTGCCGGTGATCGGTGCCATCGAGCCGCCGGGCACTGCGGAAGGCGGCGATCTGCTCTGGATCGACGAGGGCACGCTCGTTGTGGGGCGGGGGTTCCGGACGAACCAGGCCGGGATCGACCAACTCGGAAGCATCTTCGAGCCGCGCGGGGTTCACGTGCATGCATTCGATCTCCCGGTGTGGCAGGGACGCGCCGCCTGCCTGCATCTGCTGTCGCTGATCAGCCCGCTGGACCGGGATCTGGCCCTGGTCTATCCGCCATTGCTGCCGGTGGCGCTGTATCAGTTCATGCGCGAGCGAGGCATCGAGTGCCTGGAAGCGGGCGACAGGGAGTTCCAGTCGTCGCGCGGGCTGAGCCTGAACGTGCTTGCGCTGGCGCCCCGAAAGTGTGTGGCCGTGGCGGGCTTTCCAGGGACGTTGCGACTAATGAAGGATGCGGGGTGCCAGGTAACTTGCTTCATCGCGAACGCGCTGTGCATCCCTTGCGAGGGTGGTCCGACGTGTATGACGTTGCCGGTCTGGCGGGGGTGAGGGGGATTTGTCCGCCACATTCGGCGTCAATTGGCGGACAAATCATGACGCCTTGACCGTTTTCCGATCGGATGCCGGTGGACCGGCGGACTATTCGCACCCCGTCGCTATCGCGAGCGCACGGCAGACACTGGCTATCTTGGCTTCGGACAGGGATCCCACGTAGTGGCGGAGGAGCCGCTGCTCGACCGTCTGAACGTGGTCGAGGTTGATCACTGAATCGTATTTCAGCCCCTCGGCAATACCGACCGCCACTTCGCTCGGCAGACCCCGGACACCCGAAGTCACCGGGGCCACCATCGCCGTGCGGAGTAGAGGGAGCACCGCCTGGCGGGTCAGGACGACCACCGGGCGCTTCTTGTCGGGCGGCTTGAAGGTATACAGCCATATCTCCCCCCGCCGAGGGATGCTGCCGTTCATTCCTCCGGCCACACCCCCTGGGCGGCCCAATCCACCAGTTCGCGGTCGAGTTCGGACGTGTCGGAATAGCCCTCCCGGTACCGCCGGTCGACCTGTTCGGCTTCCTTGCGCCTGAGAAAGTCGGCTGCGGCCTCCCGCAACACGTAGGACCGGCCGCGCTCGCGGACCAGCGGGTGCCGGTCGAGCCTGGCCAGCAGAGCCGGGTCGAATGTGACCTGGATTGCCTTCATGGCAGGGCTCCTTCATCAGCAGTAAACAGAAATATACACATGCTAATGTACACAGAAGTAGACACATCGTCCACATCGGGGTCGACCCCGTCAGGCACGCCTCGGGCAGCACGCCTGGCAGCTCGTCCCGCTGGTGTTCCTCGGAATGTGGCAACTCCACTATTTGAACATTCTGCTGAGGTTGCGGAAACAGAGCGGTGCCGGTAGCGGGCCGGGCAACCGTGGTCGCGTCGCCGCTGGCTATGCCATTCCTCGCGGCGGGGCCTTCCGTTGGGTCTCCTGCCCGAACTATCTCGGAGAGCTATTGGAATGGGGCGGTTGGGCCCTGGCGACATGGTCGTTGGGCGGGCTGGTTTTCGTCGTCTACACCGCAGCCAACCTGGTCCCGAGAGCGCGTAGCAACCATCTGTGGTACAGGGAACGGTTCGAGGACTACCCGGCACGTCGGAAGGCGGTGATTCCGGGAGTGATTTGAGGGGTGCGGGGGGGTGCGGCTATAGTTACCGCGTCCGCAATCATGCGAAACTCCTCGCTCCTCACGACCCGCTGTCGCCCGGGGCGTCGTCGTTCCGAATCACGTCCATGATCGTGGGATTGAGCAAGCTCCAGCGTTGTCGAACGCGCTCCAGATCGCCCTTCACGACCACTGACGCTTGCTCCTTGTGAGCCGAGACTGCCCGCTCGTAGTCGGATTGCTTCAAGACGGTAGTGACGGATTGGTTTGTCCCGTTAATGGATGTCAGCAGGGTGACGGTTCCGTCTCGTTCCGCTTCACCGCGTTTTAGCATCCGAACGAAGCCTCCCAGAATTATATCGGGCTGAGGCTCGCGGCTGCGGAACGACCGCGCGGCCTCGCGCAGGATAGGGGCATCGGAAGCGGCGAAGCGAACGACATCGCGGGCTTGCGGGGCTGGTCGCGTCCGCGCCCACGTGACGGTCACATCGATCTCCCGGAATGGTTCCATTACGCTCACAAGCGCCTCGCAGAGGTTGGCACTGACACCATGCTCGATGGCCCTCAAGAACGCGTCGGCGTCTCCCGCGACGGTTATTTCCGTCGCCTCGCGGACTGCGGTCAAGGCACCGACCAGCCGTCTGGTGATCTGGCGTTCGATCGGGTCGTCGTCGTGCTGCCAATCGGAGCTGAGTCCCAACTGCATCCGTGGCGGAACGACAGGGCTCAGGAGTGTGATGACGAAGCTGCCCTGTTCGGTCTGTCCCATGCGAACCTGCTTCAGGTATTCGCTGGCCTCCTTGTTCGCGCCGGCCCGATAGAGAGGCTGTGGATTCGACAGCGAGCACGCAGCGGATAACAGCATATCGCGCGCGCCGTGCATGAGAGTTACACCGTCGCTCACGCTCACGCTGCCGGCTTCGCTATCGGGCGCGCGCACCCGCAGAACATCACGATCGGCCGTGACCAAGTCGCGATACAGGACGAGCTCGTCCGTCTCGGCGGCTTTGGCGAAGACCTCGATCAACTGCCAAACGACGCTCGCGTAATCGGCAAGCCTCTGGTGTCGCGGAAGAATGATCTCGGGCAACTCCGCTGCGGCGTAGACATCGGAGTGGTCGCCGTACCTTTCGGCCTTGATCCAGCCGGAAGCGCGGGCGTAGGCCGACAGCGCCCCGGGCGAGACCCCGAGTAGGGCCTCCCTGTCGCGGATGTCCACTCTCATTCGATTCTCCCTTTCCTGGATTGCTCCATGAGTTCTTGTAACCCTCCAACGTTGAACAGGTTCGTGATCGGAAGGTGTACCGTGATGCTGGTTCCTCGTGCAGCCGCGCGTTCTCCCGCTCGAGCTTCAGCGGCTTCTTCGCTTCACGCTTTGCGCCCGAGGGCTTGGGTCCGCGCGTCTTCGCCAGCGCCTGCAACGACCTACGTTTGTCGATCACCCGTGACCGTCAAGAAGTCTTGTGGATCACATCGGCTTCAATATGACCGGCAACGACCGTACTCGATCATCCGTGAGCGTCAACAAGTGGTGTTTGTCCGACGTCTGCCCTTGCGATTGTGGGGCCACCACGTCAGCGCCGCACCATGACCACCCCGATCCGCTGAACATCCAGGGCGTCCACGACCTGGACCAACGGGCGACCGTCGGGCAGGAACGTCAGCGGCATCGGAAACCCCTCGGGCAACACACCCACCATGTATCCTTCGGTGTCGAGCAATAGGATGCGGGTTCCCTCGACGGTGTTCACCTGGACCCACAGGCGCCCGTCCGGGGCGACGGCCAGCCCGCGCACGATCTGCGGTTGCGGATGGAAGCCGTGTTTCTCGATCGTCTCACCCACGTCGTCGTCGCAGGGCCCGAGGTACCCCTGAGTTTCCAGGTACGCCTCCGCCTCGGAGCGGCTCGGCTGGTCCTCCCCGACACCGGCCCAGCGGATGCTCCTGACCAACCCGTGGCCTTCCAGCACGTCGACCCGGAACCCGCCCCACGCGCTCAAGGCCACATGGTCCCCCCACTGGGACCACCAGATGCGGGGGGCCAGGACGAAGATCCGGCCTTGGGCATCAACGTCCACCAACGCCTGCCGTACCTCATGGAAGGTGGCCGGCCCAGAGTCGTCACCCCCGAAGACGCGAACCGTGTCGAGCGCCCAGGGAAGCAACGCCGGCGTGCCGACGTTGGTGACGATCGCGACCCCGGCCGAGTCCGCTACTGTCGTGCTGACGGAATCGCCTGGGGCACACGACAGGGCAGTCGTCGCGACTATTGTCAGGATGCCAGCTTGCAGACGAGCCGGTCCTGGCACTACGGACCACCCCCACGCCCAATCCGAGGCGGCTCCTCCTCCCCCTCTTCATCCTCCTTCGGCCCAAGCCGCACCAGCAGCCCACCCAGGATCGCGGAGAAGAACCACGCGAGGAAGACGCCCCCGAAGACGTCGAACACGAAGAAGCCTGAAGCCGTAGCGGCGACCATTGTGCCCAACCACAGCGCGAAGTTCTGGAGTTGGAAATCGAATTGGCTGCCGCGCTTCATGTTTTGGAGGGCGCGCAGCAGGAGGTACATGACGGCCGCACCGAGGCCCAGTATCGCCGCCCCATCGCTGATCGAAGTGAGAAAGCCCACGGCCACACCGACCGCTCCCCCCGTGAGGATTCGCAGCGAAGACGGAAAGGGCGATGTCCTGGCGGGAACCTTGGGTGCGCTCGATACCGCAGGCACCGGCGCAGCCTCCTCCTCGGCCATGATCTCCGCGATCGCCGTGTTCGTCGCCCCGGCATCGATCCCCGCCTCGGCCGCGATGCGACGGAGTTCCTCGACGCTCAAGGTGTCACCACGGGCATCGATCTCGGAAGCACGCTGAAGGATCAGCGAGACTTGCGAGGCAGAGAGCTTCACCGGCGAATCGGTCATGTGTCAGATCTCTCCAGAGGCGGAAGGGTAACTCCACGATCTCAAGCGCTGCCGAAAACCGCAACACGGCGCCCCCGCCCCCCCCCCACCCGCTCCCCGTCGCCCCCCATCGGAACGCCCCGCCCACTCCGCCCCGTAGGGATAAGGTCACCGACCCACTGCGCCCATCACGGAGAGTACACACATGGACTGGGAGTTTATCGCCCCAATGATCGTCGGCATCGTCTTGATCTTCACGGTCGGGGGAGTGATCCTGCTGCGCCCCATCGCGAAGCGTCTCGGAGCGCTTCTGGATGTGATGGTCCTCGAGAAGACCAGGACTACCTCTGTGGACAACCGCCGCCTTGGTGAGACCATGGACACGATCAACGAGAGGTTGTCACTCATCGAGGAGCGGCAGGACTTCACGGAGCGGCTGATCGGCCGGAGCGGGTCGGGCGAGAGCGGAAGCGGCTGACTGCCGAGAGCTCCCCAGGGGCTCGTCCGGCTTCTCGGCGACCGCCGGGCCCGGGCAAGATGGCTACCCCGTCACCACCTCAAGCAGCCCGGGGAATCGCATCACTGCCGCGCGCCGCCCGCTCGCGGGGGCGATCTCCTCCACGACGCCGTGTTCCTCCAGCCGCGACAGGAGCCTTCGCGCGGTACGGCGCGGGATGCCCTCTCCGCCGATGAAGTCGCTCACGGGGAACACCGGGCGTGCAAAGATGCGGTCGAGCGCCGTGGCGACGTTGCCGGCCCGCGCGACACCCGCCACGAGCGACTCCGTCTCCGCGCGCAGCTCCAGGATCGCCCCCACGGTGGCGGCCCCGGTCTCCGCCTGGGCCCGCACCGCGTCGAGAAAGTACAGGCACCACCCCGTCCAGTCGTCGCTCCGGGAGACGCCCAGCAGCCCGTCGTAGTAGAAGCCGCGACGGACCGCGATCCGGGTGCTGAGACCGAAGAGGGGGAGACGGACGAGGCCGTGTTCGCACATGAGCAACGGGATGACCATGCGGCCCAGACGGCCGTTGCCGTCAAGGAAGGGGTGCACGGCCTCGAACTTGGCGTGCTGGACGGCGATCTGCACCAGACGGTCCGGGGCGCCGGCATGGATGTACCGTTCCCACGCGCTCATCCCCTCGGGGACCTGGGCCGCGTGCGCGGGGACGAAGGTCGCGGTGTCAGGGGTCGAACCCGGGCCGCCGATCCAGACCGGTGCGCGGCGGAACTCGCCGGGTGACTTGCCCCGGCCGTGCTCGCCCGAAAGGAGAAGAGCGTGGGCCTCACACACGATGCGCAGCGACAGCGGCGACTTGCCGAGCAGCTCAAGTGCGCGGCGTTCGGCGGCCAGGTAGTTGAGGACCTCGCGGGCGTCGGAGCGGACGTACGGATTCGCCGGCTCCACGCCCGCATCGAGCTCCAGCACCGTGCCGACGTCGGCGAAGATGTTCTCGATGCGCGACGAGCACACCGCCTCCTGAACGCGCAGCGTGGCGAGCAGCGCGAGGGGGTTGGGCACGGAGCCGAGCAGGCAGTCGTACCTTGCCAAGGCCGCGGCGGTCGGGCCGATCAGGGGGACCAGCCGGTGCCATTCGAGGCGCTTGTCAGGGGGGAAGTGGTCGGGCTGATAGTGGACGGGGGGCATGGGATGGTCTCGGTGGGGTCGGTTGTGGTCGAATTCGCACGTGTAACGTCGTTTGTTCGCCATTTGGTGGCAATAGTGGCGGACAAAATGGGCTACGCGGATCCCCGCAGCGTCCCCCTTCAGGAAATGGGTGTCCGTTCCACGCTCACCCAGAGTGCAGCGCGAGCCAGACGATCGAAGCGACCCCCCGTTGGGGTCCAGACGACTTGTATCGTTATCCTTGCAAATTCGGTATTCCATACCTAAATTGCACAAAACAACGAACCCAATTCGATCCAACCATCACCCCGAGATCCCAGTGCCATGCCGACCGCCACGATCCCACGCACGCTGCGCGCTACGCTTGAGGAGCACCTCCGCCTTTTCCCCGCCGTTGCACTGCTGGGTCCGCGACAGGTCGGCAAAACGACGCTGGCGCGGACCGTCGCTGACGAGGGCCTCGATGCCCCATCGGGCGGCCGCAAACCGGGACTCTACCTCGATCTGGAAAACCCCGGCCACCTGGCCAGGCTGTCCGACGCGCGCGGCTACCTCGGTTCGGTTCGCGACCGGCTGGTGGTGCTCGACGAGATCCATCGCGTGCCCGATTTGTTCCGTGTGCTTCGCGGGATCATCGACGACCGTATCCGCGATGGCGAGCCGGCGGGGCACTTCCTGGTGCTGGGATCGGCTTCCATGGACCTGATGCGACAGTCGGGCGAGAGCCTGGCTGGCAGGATCGGGTATCTGGAACTCGCTCCGTTCGATGTTCGCGAGGTCGCGGGTGATCAGACCCCGCTCTGGGTCCGGGGCGGCTTCCCCAGGAGCTTCCTGGCCCTGACGGACGAGGCGAGCACGCTGTGGCGCGAGAACTTCATTCGCACCTACCTCGAGCGTGACATCCCCATGCTGGGGCCACGCATTCCCGCCGAGACGCTCCGCCGCTTCTGGACCATGCTCGCCCATTCACAGGGTGGTCTGTGGAATGCGTCGTTGCTCGCGCGGAGCCTCGGTGTGGACGGCAAGACCGTGATGCGCTACCTGGACCTCTTGGCCGATCTTCTCCTCATCCGACGCCTGCCGCCACTTCACGCGAATGTGCGCAAGCGGCTGGTCAAGTCGCCCAAGGTGTATATCCGTGACAGCGGCATCGTCCACACGCTGCTCGGGCTCGACGACCTGGACTCGGTGCTCGGTCATCCCGTCGTCGGGACGAGCTGGGAAGGCTTCGTGATCGAGACGCTGCTCCGGGCGGCTCCGCGACGGACGCGGGCCAGCTTCTACCGCACGGCCACGGGTGTCGAGATCGATCTTGTCCTGGAGTTGCCGGGTGGCCGCGTCTGGGCGATCGAGATCAAGCGCGGATCGGCGGGGGCTCCCGGTAAGCGGGTCCGGATCGCACTGGAGGACGTCAAGCCGGACCGGGCGTTTCTGGTGTATGGCGGTACGGAACGCTATCCCTTGCCGGGCGGGGTGGAGGCGATCGGGCTGTGCTCGATGGCCGAGGAATTGGGGGGGTGAACCCAAACGTGACATGAGGTGCCTCAAATGAAGCAGATACTCGGCCTGACCGGTCTGGCCCTGGCGATGGTCGCTTGTGGTCAGCCAGACGAACCACCTGCCGGGGGAGACGGGGCGCCGACGCTGGCCTCCGAGGTGCGAGACAGCGCCGGAGTGCGGATCGTCGAGAATCCCCGCCCGCCTGAGGGTTCGAGGCTCGCTTGGCGGGTGGGCTCCGAACCGGCGGTGTCCATCGGGGCACTGGAAGGAGAAGAGCCGTATCTGCTGGACGGAATCCGGGACCTGTTGACGCTCTCCGACGGGCGGATCGTCGTCGCAAACCGAGGCTCACATGAATTGCGGGTCTTCGACGCGGCGGGAAGCCACCTGGCGACGTGGGGGGGTGAAGGAGGAGGGCCCGGCGAGTTCAACAGCCTCGTGCAAGTCGACAGATGGCCCGGAGATTCGGTGGTTGCGTGGTTTTCGCAGGACCGTCGCCTTTCCGTGTTCGACGCCGAGGGGAACTTCGGCCGCACCTTGAGGCTGGAATCCGATCGCCCCATCAATGCCGGCGCTGTCCTTCCGAGCGGTGCAATCCTCGTGTCGCAATCCGTGCCCGGCGGGTCAGCCGCCGATGGGTCGAGCCGCGAGCAGAGGCGCTACGAGGTGAGAGTCGCCGAGGGTGAGCAGCCAGCTTCCCTGGGCTCGTTTTTCGGGTCCGAGCGCTACACCTCGTCCCTCGGCGCAACGATGTTCCTCATGACGGTCCCGTTTGCGCACCGGATCGTCAACTTCGCGTGGGGCGAATCGGCGGTCGTCGCTTCCAACGACAGCTACGAAGTCCGGGCGTATGGTGCCGACGGATCTCTGATGCGCATCGTACGAATTGACCACGACTTGATCCCCGTGACATCGGCGCACCGAGACGCCTTCGTTGAGCGTCAGGCGGCTGCTCCAGAGCCGGGCGGAGTGACAGCGGAGACGACCCGACAGTTGCGGGATCTATACAGGGACGTGCCGCTCCCCGAGACCCACCCCGCATTCGTCACAGCGATGGCAGATGTCCTGGGTCACCTTTGGGTCCAGGAATACAACCTCCCGGGGGAAGGCGGGGCCAATCCACTCTGGACCGTTTTTGATCCGGAAGGACGCGTCCTGGGCTTCGTTGAAACGCCAGCCGGACTGCGGGTCTACGAAACTGGCGAGAACTACATCCTCGGCCAAGCCACCGATGACCTGGGAGTGGAATACGCGCAGGTGTGGTCGCTGAGCCGGTCGGGCGGATAGGGCGGCGACGCCAGCCGCGCTTTGGCCGGCATCCCCGATTCCGCCCCGTTTACCGCCAGTTATTGCTTGTGCGCGGGTAAAATACCAGCTTATTGGTTCCCTGAATTCGTTGAAGATAACGGCACTCGTTGAAGCCGTTCCGGGAGCGGACCAGGGGCCATCACACTAAATGCTGACACGCACTGGTTGTGGGATCTTTGCGATGGGCCTGTTAGCGGCAGCTCCGTCGAGCGCTCAGGAGATTGTCGAACTTCCGCCTGAGGACCGGTGGCTGGAAAACCGCTTCGAGGAGGTGTATCGGATCGGGTCCCTGGAAGCCGCAGACGACTGGGAGCGATTTGGTTCGATTCGCAGAGTGGGCTTCGACGGGGCCGGCAAGCTATATGTGCTCGACAATATGGCGAAACGCATTTTCGTCGTAGGGCCAGGCGGAAAACTGCAACACACGCTGGGCGGCCCTGGCGAGGGCCCTGGCGAGTTTCGCACCCCGCGTGGGCTCGCCGTGATGCGGGACGGCCGGGTCGTGATTGCGGACATGGGGGATCTCGCATATCACATCTTCGGGACGGACGGAGAGTACGAGGACCGAGTGCGGATGGCACCCGAGTCGGGCGTCGTGATTCTGACGGAGTACATGCCTGATCCAGGAGGCGAGGCTGTAATCGCTGCGGTGGGTGGGCAAATGCTGACGATTACTGGGGTGGGTCGGCAACCCGCAGAGCACACCAGCCTGCCGATCGAACGCCTCCTGCTGACCGGCGACGTGGTTGCCAGGGACACTGTCGTGGAAGGTTGGCTGGCCCCGGGCGGGGAACCGTTGGCCACTGGGCTTCCTGAACGGCATGTGTTCGGACCCAGAATGTTGCTGGGGGTGTTGCCCGACGGGAGTGTGGCGTTCTCCGACTCTTCGGCTTACGCAATTAAGATCGCACGGACCGGGATTGGCGTATGGCGGATCCTGCGGCGGGCGCTTCAACCAATCCCGGTGACCGGGCGTATGATCGAAACCGAGAAGGCCCGCCAGCGTAAGATATTGACAATCACCCCGCCGATGTTCAGGCAGTACGAACGGCAGCGAATCGCCAACCTGCCGTTCTCGGAAGAATTTGCAATCGTACGCGCGCTCAGGACGGGCTGGGACGGCGAAATCTGGGTGCAGAGACACGGCGAGGAACCAACGGACGATAAGGGGCCTATCGACGTTCTCACGATGGACGGCCGATACCTCGGGACCTATCGGGCGGGCGCGATTGAGATGCCGGACGCTTTCGGTCCCGATGGGTTGGTAGCCTTTATCGAGAAGGTTGAGTTCGACGTGGAGACGGTGGTTGTGAAGAGGCTAGCCAGGTCCTCCCGTGGTGGTTGACCTACGGTGCCCAAGGTCCACCTCCTCCTGTCACGGCCCACTCGATGCGACAGCAGGTGTTCCTAGTCGCGGACGAATTGGCGATGATTCGAGGCAAGCTAGGCCGCGAGGGCCGAGTAACCAGGCGCCCAGGACGATGTCGCCATGACCGCAGTGGCAAACTGAATGTTGCGACACTCAGCCGCATTGGCGCTCCTGGTCCTCCCCTGGGACGTGGTAGCTCAGGTCGGTCCGGAGCTGACGGACGTCTGGACAATACGGGAACCGATGCCCCTATCCGCGGCAATCGCGGAGATTCGGAAGAGTCCGTTCCATGCCGTTGCGTGGCCGGCCGATGGGTTGGACGGTACCCTCTCGCGGGCGAAACTGCGCTCGGCGTTGGCCCCCGACCCCTACTTGCTGCGGTATCAGGTAGCTTCCGAAGACACGCCGGTGTCCTCGGGCCGGGTGTTCGTGGCTACATCAGGCATTGGGCTGCTTGCGTACCTGGGGACCGGTTTCTTCTTGGTGCTTAGAACCGATTCCGAGGTGCTCGCCTTCTCAGTACCGGTCGCGGCTGTGGGAGTAGCCGCATGGGTAGCGGGAGCCGATCCAGGCAGGGCCGCGATTGGATCGATCCTTGGCGGCGCAATCGGTGTACCTCTCGTTCTCGCACAACCCTCCAATAATCCCCTGATCGATGTCGGTCTTGGGGTCGTGGCGCACGCAGCCGTGACGACGCTGGCCTCCAAGATCCATTTCAGAAGGCGCCCACGGCCGTGACCGCAGCGGGGTAAGGGCGACGTGGGATCCCCCACCGGATCCAGGACGCCACGGCTGCAATGAGGATCTGGACCAGCGCGCGCCAGCGCCTCGACGACACTCCCGGGGGTTGTCCGCCACTTTCGGCATGATTTGGCGGACAACGTGCTCGTTCCGCCCTACGGAATCATCCCCCCCATCCCCGCCTCGGCGACGAGCAGCAGCAACGCCCGCTGGATCGCGAGGTGCCCGTCCACGTTGATCCAGTATTCGCCGGGCGAGTGGCCGCCGAAGCCCAGGCCGCCGCGACCGATCGTGACCGCCGGGATGCCCATCGCGATCGGTATGTTCGAATCGGTGGACGAGCGGCCGAGTTGGCCCCGGACCCCGAAGACCGCCGTCGTGGCCAGCGCGCGCTGGACCAGCGGCGCGTTGCGGTCGCCTTCACCGGAGGGTCGGTCGCCGATCTTGAGCTTGTCGACGGTCAGCGCGGGACCATCGCGCCGGAGCGCGTTCTCTTCTTCGAGTGCCCGGTCCATCGCGTCCAGGAACACCTGTTCGATGTGCGCCAGGCTTGCGGGGCTGATCGAGCGCATGTCGACCTCCATCCAGCTTTCGAAGGGGATGGCGTTGACCGAAGTGCCGCCGCCGATGCGTCCGACGTTGTAGCTCGTGCGGGGACCGCTGCGGGTCAGCGTGTCGGCCGTGTCCTGGAACTGCCGCACCGCGCGGCTCATGGCGTGCGCGGGGTTGGCGAGCCCGAAAGCGCCCCACGAATGCCCGCCCGGGCCCTTGAAGGTCACGCGGTAGCGCACCGACCCCAGGCCATCGGTGACCAGTCTCATCAGACCGCCGCCATCGACGTCGATCCAGGCGTCCGGGGCCGACTCGGGGTCGCGGAACATCTGTTTCATGCCACGCAGATCGCCCAGGCCTTCCTCACCGACCACGCCGACGAAGTGGACATCGCTGTTCGTCTCGATCCCGGCTTCCTCCATGGCGCGCAGGACGGCCAGCACGACCACGAGTCCACGCGTGTCGTCTCCGACGCCGGGTGCGAAGATGGTGTCGCCGCGCTGGCGCACGGTCACATCGGTGCCCTCGGGGAAGACCGTGTCGAGGTGGCCGCCGAAGCCGATCGTGCGGTCACCGCGCCTGCCACGGCGCAGCCCGATCACATTGCCCTCGGCGTCCGTCCACACCGAGTCGGCCCCGTATTCGGTGAGTAGCTCGGCGAATCGGCGCCCCCGGGCTTCTTCCATGAAGGGCGGGGCGGGGATCTCGGTGAGTTCGATGAGGTGCTCCAGCGCCCAATCGTCCATCGCCTCGATTGCGCTGAAGGCGTTGACGATTGCGGGATGGGTGGCCAGGTCGCGGGCTTCCCGGTTGTAGTCGGCCGAAACGTTCTGGGCGGTGACGGGCATCGGGATCACCGTTGCGATAAGGGGAGCGAGGGCGAGAAGGAAGGAGGAGGAGGAAGGGGTGAGAGCAGGTCGGCGCACGGATGGCAACTCCGGTTGGGGTCGTCTTGGGAATGCGTGAAGTTACGGCGTGTTCGATCGGCCCGGCTGGGTCCGCGCCTTCGGCTGTCTCGTCATCGGTTCGTCGCGGCTGACGACTCGGGTGGCCGGTCCCGCGATGAGGGGATCGGGTCCGGTAACGACCGACTCGTCCTTGTCGGGGTAGGGCAGCCTGGACAGAAAGTGCTGCATGGTGGCGATCCTTGCCCGCTTCTTCTCGTCCGACTTGATCACGGTCCAGGGCGCGTCCGCGGTGTCGGTGTAGAAGAACATCGCCTCCTTCGCGTGGGTGTACTCGGACCACTTGTCAAGTGAAGCGAGGTCGATGGGCGAAATCTTCCACTGTTTCAGGGGATCCGTCTTGCGCAGGTCGAAGCGGTGCGCCTGTTCCTCTTGAGAGACGGAGAACCAGAACTTGAAGAGGCGGATCCCGCTATTGACAAGCATCCGTTCGACCTCGGGACACTGGCGCAGGAATTCCAGGTACTCCTGGCCGGTGCAGAAGCCCATGACCCGCTCGACGCCGGCACGGTTGTACCAGGAACGGTCGAAGAGGACCATCTCGCCGGCTGTCGGCAGAAGATTGACGTACCGTTGGAAGTACCACTGGCCTCGCTCCACATCGCTGGGCTTGTCAAGGGCCACAACGCGCGCCCCGCGAGGGTTGAGGTGCTCCATGAATCGCTTGATGGTGCCGCCCTTGCCGGCGGCGTCGCGACCTTCGAAGAGGATGACGATCTTCATCCCGCTGTTTCGAACCCAGCGCTGCACCTTGAGCAACTCGACCTGCAGCCCTGCCTTCTGCCGCTCGTACTCGCGCCGCTTCAACTTGTCCTGGTAGGGGTAGACGCCCTTCCGGAAGATGCGCTCGATGGTCTCCAGGGGCTGATCGTTGTTTTGGCCCGCGGTCTCGCCGGTCATGGTCGCCTCCACTGATGACGCGTGGTTGGAGTTGGCAACCTAATGTGACAGTGTGGCTGGGGGAACCAGCACGAGGCCTGTCTATTCCAGGTGCCGCGGCAGGATGAAGTGCAGCAGCTCGCCGCCGTCCTCCGCCTCCTCCCAGCGCTCCCCGGCCAGCTCGATGACAGCGACCGCACCGGTGGGAAAGGCGCGGGTCAGCTGCTGGATCTGCTCGGGGTCACCCTCGCGTGAGAGGAAGGCGGCGAGCGCATGCGTGGACGGATTGTGGCCGAGCACCATGAGCGTTTTGGCTGAGGGAGACACCGAGGCGATGGCGGCCAGCACCATGTGCGGCGAGGCCAGGTAGAGCTCGGGAAGAAACTCGACTGTAGCGTGGCTCTCGAAGACGGGCTCCATGCGAGCCCAGGTCTCGCGGGTCCGCGCGGATGTGCTGGAGATGACGGCATCGGGGGTGACACCGAGGTCGTTGAGAGCGCCGGCTACCAGAGGCGCACTGCGCCGGCCCCGGGCGTTGAGGGGACGGTCATGATCCCTCAGGCTGACATCGCCCCAGCTTGATTTTGCGTGCCTTGCCAGCAGCAACCGGCGCATGTCGTGCCCCCGTTCAGGGTGATCTGGTCGCGTCGTCGGTGACGATCGCTTATGCAGTGCGACACGGGAGGGGTGCGTAACGTTGCCGGGGGGCGGCCGTGCAAGGGACGCGACGATCCCGGCGGCCCGCCCGTGGCCGGTCCGAGGCCTGGCCGTGGCCTGCCGGTGGCCGGCCCGGTGCGATTGCACACGGTGCGGCGCAATAGCACGTTGGGACGGACGAGGGATCAGGGTACGGCAGCTACCACCTGGAGCGGAGGACACGCGTGAGCATGGACAGGGATGAATTGGCTTTTGCGTCGGAGAGTGGGCCGGCGAGTGGTCGGGCGAGTGGGCTGGTGAGTGGGTCGGCGAGTGGGCCGGCGAGCGGGTCGATAAGCGGGCCAGCAAGTGGTCGGGTGAGTCGGCGACCGGGCAGGCCGTGGCGGCGATCCCCGCGGGATTCAAGTGGCGGTGCATGGCGGCGGCTTGCGGGCCGCAGTACCGGGGCCGTGTTCGCAATGCTCGTCGTCGCGGCAGCGTGTGCCGCGCCCGACAGCGCCCA
Source organism: Longimicrobiales bacterium (assembly GCA_965206455.1). Lineage (GTDB taxonomy): Bacteria > Gemmatimonadota > Gemmatimonadetes > Longimicrobiales > Gaopeijiaceae > Bin94. The sequence continues at coordinate 285,062 of CBDBJS010000002.1, forward strand.
GGAGTCCGCTGGATGGCAGTCCGCCGTCGAGCAGTTCGGTGCGGAGATCGCCGCCGATGTGGAGCACGATGGCGTGGGCGGCATCACCGCGGCCCTCGCCCGCGATGGTGAGGTGCTGTGGTCGGGCGCGTACGGGTGGGCCGATCCCGCCGGCGAGGTGCCCGCGGCACGCGAGACCATCTACCGAACGGGCTCGATCTCGAAGTCGTTCACGGCCGTGCTGATGGCGATGCTCGCCGATGATGGCACGGTGACGCTGGAGACACCCCTCGAAGACATCGTCCCCGAGGTCCGTGACCTGCTGGACCGGCCTGAGGGGGCGAACCCGACGCTTCGCCAGGTGGCGAGTCACACGGCCGGCTTCGGTCGGGAACCCGGCCTGCCGGATGCGGCGGACCGGTCCCATCGAGACATGGACATCACGCATCCTGGAGTCCATTCCCACGACCCGTTACCAGACCCCGCCCGGGACGGAGTACTCGTATTCGAACATCGGGTTCGGCATCCTCGGCTTCGGCCTGGAGCGGGTCGCCGGCGAACCGTTCATGGATCAGGTCGAGGCCCGGATCTTCGAACCGCTCGGCATGACGAGCAGCACCTTCATTGTCGACGAGGCGCTGATGCCGGCCCTCTCGGCGGGGCATGCCAATGGCGGTGACGGCCAGGCGAACACCGAACAGCCCGCGATGGAGCATGCCGGGCGCGGGTACAAGGTGCCCAACGGCGGGGTGTACTCCACGGTGGATGATCTGGCGGCCTTTGCCGCGGGAGTGATGGGGAGGGGCCGTCCTGCGCTTTTCAGCGACGAGATGCGTGCCGAGGTCCTGTCGGTGCAGACCCCCGAGGACCCCGGGTCCGGTTATGGCCTGGGGTTCTCGGTCAGCGCGGCGGACGGACGGGTGTTCGCGGGCCACGGCGGGTCCGTCGCGGGGTATACGGCGTACCTGCTCTTCGAGCCCGCGACGGGGTTCACCGTGGTGCTGCTTCGGAACTACAACCAGGGGCGGACCAACCTGGGACGTGCTGCGGGGGAGCTTCTGGCGGGTTTGTCCGCCAAATAGTGCCGAAAGTGGCGGACAAACGTCGCCAGGTGGATGATCGAGCGCGTCGGTTTCCTCTTGGGGCCCGTTTGACCATTGACGCGCTCGCGGACGATCCGTACCCGACCTTCCGCGAATTGCGGGCGGTCGAGCCGGTGACATGGGCTCCGAAGCTGGACATGTGGTTGCTCACGCGGAGGGACGACGTCGTGCGGGTCCTCGCCGACTGGGAGCGCTTCACCACCGACTCTCCCGCCTCCACCATCAGGGACATCTTCGGATCCCACATGCTCACGACCGATGGTGAAGCGCAAATCCGGTACAAGCGGCGCTTCATCGGGCCGTTCAGGAGGGGGAAGCTGGAGCGCAACCTGCTTGGCACGGTGGGGTCCGTGCTCGACGAGGTGATGCGGGATCTGAACCGGCACACGCGGGACCCGGAGGTGAGCCGGTCCGCCGATTTGCGTGCCCGGGTGGCGCGTCCTCTGTCGTGGCGGAGCATCTGCCGGGTCCTGGGGCTGCCGGAGGAGGACGGGGTGCGGCTGGTCGGGTGGTACGACCGCTTCGCCGCCGCGCTCGAGAACTTCGCGGGTGACCCCGACGTGCGCGCCGCGGGGAAGGAGGCCGCGCGCGAGTTCGGGGACTACGTGTCGCCGTTCCTGGGCGGGGAGGAAGCCGTGCCGGAGGGGTCGATGATCGCGGTGCTGCGCGAGGGGGCGGAACCCCTTACGGAGGCCGAGATGGTCGCGAACCTGCTGATCGTCCTCTTCGGCGGGATCGAGACGACCGAGTCGATGATCGGGAACGCGTTGTGGGCCGTGCTGTCCCATCCGGCCATTGCTCGGACCGTGGTGGCGGATCCGGCGAAGATCGAAGCCGTGATCGAGGAGTCGATGCGGTGGGACCCCGCGGTTCAGTCCTGCACCCGTTTCACCACCGAGCAGGTCGAGATCCGGGGCGTGCATATCCCGGCGAACGAGACCGTCCAGTGCATGCTGGGGGCGGCCAACCGGGACCCCGACCACTTCCCCGACCCGGATCGCTTCGACCCGGGCCGCGCGAACGCGGGCGACCACCTCGCCTTCGGGGCCGGCCGCCACTTCTGTCTCGGTGCGTCGCTCGCCCGCATCGAGGCGGAGCAGGCGCTGGTCAGGGTGCTGGGCGGGTTGCCCGGCGTGCGCCTGGATCCGTCACGGCCGACGCGGCCGTACGGTCACGAATTCAGGACGCCGCCGGCGGTGTGGGTGCTCTGGGACGAGCCGGGCGGGTCTGCTGCGGGCGGCCGGGAGCTCGCGGATACCTGACGGCGCCCGCGGATCCCGGGCCCCGGCGCCCCACCGCTCTCGGTGCGACGCCGGGTTTGTCCACCGACTCCTACCGGGACGAAGGCGTCGCCCCTGCGGCTCTGGCTTCCACCAGCCCCGGCACCATCCCGTCCGCTCCCACCCACGTCTCCGCGAGTGCCGCGTAGGCCTCCCGGGCCACCGTTTCGTCGCCCAGCGCAATGGCTGAACGGGCCAGCCCCAGCAGCGCCTGGGTCCGTCCTGGAGTGCGCGCGAGCTGGTCCTCCCATGCAGTGCGCGCCTCGCCGTTGCGGTAGAGCGCGGCCAGCTCGGTCGCGAGGAGCTCGTGCGGCGGCATGAGCGTAGCAGGGGGGCCGAACTCGTACGGCAGGGATTCCTCCCGTCGGGCCGCATCCACCAGCAGGGAGATCCCGGTGGCGGGGTCGCCGGCCGCGAGGGCGAGCAGGCCGTCAAGTTCCAGCAGCAGAATCCCGTGCCGCAGGTTGGACACCTCGCCGGGATCCCCGTGACGGGCCCGTATGCCCCGCGCTCCGTCCATGTCTCCCGTGCGGATCGCGCTGAGCGCGTCGACGAAGTCGTACGGCAGCGCCACCCCGGGGAATGCGTCCAGATCGGCCGAGATCGCTCCGGCGAGTGACCAGTCCGCAGCGTCGATCACCGCCCGCGCCCGCATGTTGACGAAGTACCCCGCCTCGTCCCGGGTGGGGGCGTCGCCCATCCGCTCCCGGCACGCGTCCATCCCGGCGGCCGCGTCTTCCAGCCGGCCCAGCTGCAGGTGTCCGTAGTGGAGCCAGGACGTGTAGTGTCCGCATCGGTTCGCACGGCGTCCCTTGCGCTCCAGTCCCGCGTTCTGGACGTCCCGGGCACGGATGTTCGCGGTCACCACATCGTCCCAAAGACCCATTGCCACGAAGATGTGGGAGGTCATGTGTTGGGCGTGTCCCGCATCGGGCGCGATCTCCGAGTAGGCCCTCGCTGCGGGAAGCCCCAGCGGTGCGTGAACGGGATCGTCGAACGCGTGAATGACGTAGTGGGCGGCGCCGGGGTGCATCGGGCTTTCCTGCAGCACCGGCTGGGCGATCGCCGCCGCCTTCATGTAGGTCGCGAAGTTCCTTCCTCCGTGTGCGGTTCCCAGCAGTGACAGGGCGTAGAGGGTCGCGGCGTCGTGGTCGTCCGGATACCTCTCGTGCAGGCGCCGCATGGCGTCCCGGTACTGGAAGTCGCGGGCTTCCTTGGGGCCGTCGCCGTAAAGGATCTCCACCGTTTCCAGCCAGTCGCGTTCGCGCGGGGTCGGAGCCCGTGCGAGGCGTTCTTGGGCCGTGGGCGCATACAGCCTCAGCACGGCGAGCGCCGCCTCGCGGTCCTGTTGCATCCAGATCGGGTGATTGTAGGTCTGGGCTTCGCCCCAATAGGCCATTGCGAAGCCCGGATCGATCTCGCGCGCCTTCCTGAACGCCGCCTCGGCGTCCTCATACTCGAAGTTGTGCAGAAAGAGGAGGCCCGCCTCGAAGTGAGGCTGGGCCTCCGGGGCCCCGGAGGTGGGGAAGTGGATGGTGCCCAGTTCCTGCGCGCCGCCGGTGGTGGGGGCGAGGAGGAGCGCCATCGCCGAGAGAAGAAGAATCGGGGCGTTCCAGCGGCGCGTGTTCACGTTCAGGCGACTCTTGTTCATCCGGTTGCTGCCTTCCATAAGGTGATGCTCGTGCCGGGTAGGCCCCGGACTCCCGCTGTACCCATCCGGTTGGTCCGCTCCGCGCGCGTGATTAGTATTCGGGCTCGCTGACGGGATGGAGCTTGAGATATTAAGGAGAAAATGCATGTCCGACAAACCGCTGGGCCGCTTGTGCTGGTACGAACTGATGACCACGGATCCTGACGCGGCCCGTGACTTCTACGGCCGGATCACCGGTTGGGGCACGAGCACCTGGGACGGGGGCGGCGAGCCCTACGTCATGTGGATGAACGGCGAGATGCCGGTTGGCGGCGTAATGGATCTGCCCTCGCCCGATGCGCCGCCGTGCTGGCTGTGCTACGTGTCCACCCCGGATATCGACGAGACGCTGGACAAGGTCAGGAGCCTCGGCGGCTCCGTGATGGCCGAAATCCAGGTCCCGGAGGTCGGTCGTTTTGCGGTGCTCGCGGACCCGCAGGGAGGGGTGATCGCGGTCATCGAGCCCGAGGGAGACACACCGGGTCACGATAACCCGGCTGAGGTCGCCGAGTTTTCGTGGTGCGACCTGGCCACCTCCGACATGGAAGCGGCCTGGTCGTTCTACTCCGAGGTGTTCGGCTGGGAAAAGGCGGACCGCATGGACATGGGCGATATGGGGATCTACCAGATGTTCAGCCGGGGGGCGCATCCCCTGGGTGGCATGCTGAACGGACCCGAAGGGATGCCCGTCGGGTGGCTCTACTATATTCGTGTACCGGACGCGAAGGCCGCGGCCGAGACGGTCAAGGAGCTGGGTGGACAGATTACGAACGGTCCGATGGTTGTCCCGGGCGGCGACGTCATTGCCCACGGCATGGACGCGCAGGGGGTGCCGTTCGCGGTTCACTCGGTGACGGAGGACTGAGCGCCGGCCCGCGGTGACGCCCGCTGAGCGCGCCCGCGGCTGGCCCCGACAACAAACCAGGAGACGACATGACACGGCGTGTGGTAGTGCTCGTGGCCGGGCTCCTCCTTGCCGCCTGTGCGGGCGATGGGGGGACAGCCGATCTGATCATCGTGGGAGGGACGATTGTCGACGGATCGGGGGACGCGCCCCGGCCCGGAACGGTGGCGATCGCCGGCGGCGACATTGTGTCGGTCGGGGATGTGGCCATGCAGGCAGTCGATACCATCGACGCCACCGGGCTCGTGGTGGCGCCGGGCTTCATCGACGTCCACAGTCACACGCCTCCGGCCATCGCAGACGCCGACCGTCGCCTGAACGAGGGCGTCATCCGCCAGGGGGTGACGTTGGTGATCGGCGGGCCTGACGGCGGCTTTTCCCCGTCAGATGTTCGGGGACTGGCGGAGGCGTACGCGGGGCAGGGGATCGGCACCAACGTGGCCTTCTACGTCGGCCACAACGCGATCCGCCGGGAGGTGATGGGGGACGACCAGCAGCGCGCTCCCACCGGCGAGGAACTGATGGCCATGCGGGCATTGGTGCGCGAGGGGATGGAACTGGGTGTGCTCGGTCTTTCCACCGGGCTCATGTACGAGCCGGGGATGTTCTCCGAGACGGACGAAGTGATCGCGCTCGCCGAAGCAGCTGCGGCGGCGGGCGGCGTCTACGACTCGCATGTCCGCAATCCGGTGCATGACTTCGTGGGGTCGGACCGTGAGGTCGTCGACGTCGCAGAAGGGGCCGGACTCCCCGGCAAGATCGGCCACCTGAAGGCGGTGGGCCTGCACAACGAGGGCGTGATCGCGGACATCATCGATCTGGTCGAGGGCGCCCGCGAACGCGGAATCGAGATCGTGTCGGACCAGTACCCCTACGACGGAGCCGCGACCGCCAGCCTGACCGGCATCATCGTGGCGCCCGATGTCGAGGGGCTGGGCGTCTTCCGTCAGATGGGGCGGCAAGGGCGGACGGAAGAGGGGATGGCGCAGTTGAAGGCGGCTCTTGGGGATCCGGACACCAGGGCTCTGCTCAAGGAGGCCAGCGAAAACGGGATCAACGGAGGATTTGCCTGGCTCAAGGCGACAGGGTACACGAGCATGCGGATCACCAGTTCGTCGGACTACCCCGAGTTGGTCGGGGTCTACCTTTCGGAGATTGCCGAGATGCGGGGCCAGGACCCCTTCGACGCCGTGGCCGATCTGATCATCGGTGCGTCCCAACCCGTCAATCTCACTCTGGGTGCGATCAAGGAGCACGATGTGCGGCGCCTCCTGGTCCAGCCCTGGAACATGACCGCCAGCGATGGCGGTTACGCGGACGGATCCGAATCACCCGCCGGCCACCCTCGGAGCGCAGGCACCTTCCCGCGGCTGCTGGGTCACTATGTCCGGGACGAAGGCGTCCTCCCGCTGGAAGAAGCCGTCCGCAAGATCACCTTGCTGCCCGCCGACTTTCACGGCATGAGCGACCGGGGCCGCCTGGCCGCGGGGATGCGCGCGGACGTTGCGATCTTCGACCCGGCGACGATCATCGACCGGTCTGACTGGGATCACCCGCAGCGCTTCTCGGAAGGCGTGATCCACGTGCTGGTGAACGGTGTCCCTGTGCTTCGCAACGGTGAGATGACGGGTGAGGCGCCCGGCGAGGTCGTGAAGCGGTAAGGCGGGCGGCTCATGGCGATGCTGTCCGGGCGGCACCTGACCTTTCGCCCCCTGGGGACCCACAAGCGCGTGGGGCGCTTCCACGACGGCCGGTGGCGCGACGTGGTATTCATGGAGCGGCGGAGCCGGATAACGGGGAGCGACTGAACCCACTCCGGCGCCTGGCCGCTCGGGTCATGACGCGCGGTTGCGCCTCGCCCCCCGGGGCGCCGGGGCGGCGGTTGCCCCCTACGCCACCTCGATCTCGTCGTCCAGGAACACGTCCTGGATCAGGTTGAGCAGCTTGACGCCTTCCGACATGGGGCGCTGGAACGCCTTGCGCCCGGAAATCAGCCCCATCCCGCCCGCCCGCTTGTTGATGACCGCGGTCCGCGCCGCCTGGGCGAAGTCGTTGTCGCCGCTGGAGCCACCCGAGTTGATCAGCCCGGCCCGGCCCATGTAGCAGTTGGCCACCTGGTAGCGCGTCATCTCGATGGGATGCGCGCCAGGGACCAGCTCGGAGTAGACCTTGTCGTGGGTGCGCCCGAAACCGACCGCGCGGTAGCCGCCGTCCAGCTCGGCCTGCTTCTGCTTGATGATGTCGGCCTGGATCGTGACGCCGAGGTGGTTGGCCTGGCCCGTCAGGTCCGCCGCTGCGTGGAAGTTCTTGCCGTCCGTGTTGAAGGCGCTCTGCCGCAGGTAGCACCACAGGACGGTCACCATGCCCAGCTCGTGGGCCATCTGGAACGCTTCGGAGGCTTCCTGCAGCTGGCGCATCCCCTGGCCGGAACCGAAGTAGACCGTGGCGCCCACGGCCACCGCCCCCAGCTCCCACGCCTGCTGGACGCTGGCGAACATGACCTGGTCATAGCGGTTGGGGTACGTCAATAGCTCGTTGTGATTCAGCTTGACCAGGCAGGGGATGCGGTGCGCGTACTTCCGGGAGATGGAGCCCAGGACGCCCAGCGTTGACGCGACCGCGTTGCACCCCCCTTCGAGGGCCAGCTCAACGATGTTCCCCGGGTCGAAGTAGGCCGGGTTCGGTGCGAACGACGCCCCGGCCGAGTGCTCGATCCCCTGGTCGACGGGCAGGATCGAAACGTAACCGGTCCCGGACAGCCGCCCGTGCCCGAGGATCTGCTGCATGCTGCGGAGGACCTGGGGGTTGCGGTCGGTGCCCGCGACGACCCGGTTGACGAAATCCGGCCCGGGAAGGTGGAGTTGCTCTTTGAGGAAGCCCTTGGCCCGGTACGTCAGGAGGTCTTCGGCTTCGGCTCCCAGAAGGTCTTGTATTCTGCTCACGTGGTGGTGCTCGCGTTCGGGTTCGCGTGTGGCTGCGGTCGCGCAGCTATTCCGGGTGCGACACTACATAATGGGGGGATGGCGCGCAATCGGGGGGGGTCAGTGCCGCTGATCGCCGGCGGTCACCGTTCCTTTTTTGCTTGCCGCGACCCGGTGCGGAACCTACCGTATCAGGCACATGGATGCAGGGTCGTTACTCCAACCGCTGCACCAGCGGTGCGTCCGGCCCACAACACCAAGGAGGCAACGTATGGCCAGATCCATTGTGCGTCCCCTCAAGCTGGGCCTTGCGGCCTGGGCCGCGTTGTGTCTGGGCGCGATACCCGCGCTCGGCCAGACGACGGGGAGCGTCACGGGGCTCGTGACGAGTTCGGTTGGCGGGCGACCGCTCTCCGGGGTGCAGATTTCGGTCCCGGGCAGCGGTCTCGGCACCATTACGGGCAACAATGGCCGCTATCTGATCCCCAACGCGCCGGCCGGCGAGCTGACCGTCCGGGCCGACATCATCGGGTTCGGGCCGGAGGAAGTCACCGTCACCGTGACGGTCGGGCAGGGCGTCTTGGCCGACTTCGTGCTCACCGAGCGCGCGATCAGCCTCGACGAAATCGTGGTGACCGGTTCCGGTGTCGAGACCGCCCGGCGCAAGCTGGGCAACTCCATCTCGACGGTGAACGCGGCGGATGTAACTGCGGCGGCACCGATCACGAGTGTCGACCAGCTCATTCAGGGGCGGTCGGCGGGTGTCGCGATGAATCTTGCATCCGGAACCGTGGGCCTGGGTGGAATAATCCGCATCCGCGGCATGACTTCCGTGTCGCTAAGCGGTGATCCGGTGGTATACATTGACGGGATCAGAGTCGACGCCTCGCACGATCAGGGGGGTGTCTGGTTTGGCGGTATGGACATCTCGCGGCTGCAGGACATCTCGACCTCGGACATCGAGAGAATCGAGATCGTGAAAGGCTCGGCTGCCTCCACGATGTATGGCACACAGGGAGCCAATGGGGTCATCCAGATCTTCACGAAGCGGGGGCGGACGGGCGCACCGCAGTGGAACTTCGAAGTCGAACAGGGATTCGAGCGGACACCAACCGACACCTTTCCAGGCAGAATGAACCACCTCTTCCGGGGACCCGACGGCTTCCAGGCACGCGACCCCACGGAGCTGGTTGAGAATGGCTACCACCACCGCTACGCCGGTTCCGTGAGCGGAGGCGGGCAGTCGGTTCGTTACTTCATCTCGGGGAGCTACAAGGGCCAGGAGGCCTCGCTCAAGGGCGATGCAAACTGGAACAAGGTCATATCCGGCCGATTGAACCTCACTACGGTTCTCAGCCCGACCGTGACGGTGACGGCAACATCCAGTCTCATCCACAACCGATTGCGGGTTCCCGACGACAACAACGCGTTGCACGGACTCTATTCCCAGTTTGCGAGCGGTTTGCCCTATACGGCTACAGTGGACCGGCCATACGGAGAGCGATTCGGGAGTGTGGCGGCCAACAGCACGTTGGAAAACTTTCAACGGGTCCTGCGGGCGACATCCGGTTTCGAAGTCGTCCACCGGCCCAGCGACCGATTCAGCCACACGTTCCGAACCGGGGTCGACTGGTTCGCGGACGAGTTCACCAAGTTCTTCCCCTTCGGCTACGAGGGCTCGGGCAACAAGCTTGGCAACAAGCGAAACCACACTCGCACCTTCCGCGACGTGACCACGGAGTACCGCGCGACGCTTTCCAACGACTTGACCGACTGGTTCTCATCGGAGGTCACGGGCGGCTTCCAGGGCAACTTCGAGAATACCGTCCGGGTGGACGCGCGGGGCACGGATTTCCCGGCGCCAGGGGTCAAATCGGTTGACGCGACCTCGATAACCTCCGGGTCCGAGCGCCGTGTTGAAGAGATCAACGCCGGCGTGTTCGCGCAGGGGACATTCGGATTCTGGGACAAGATTTTCCTAACCGCCGGCATGAGGCTGGATGGAAACTCCGCCTTCGGAAACGAGTTCAATACGCAGCTCTACCCGAAGACGTCGGTAGCCTACAACATCTCCGAAGAGGGGTTCTGGCCCAGCGGCCTGATCCCGACGATGAAACTCCGGGTGGCGTACGGAGAATCCGGGCTCGCCCCTGCCCAGTTTGCCGCGGACCGCACCTGGGTGCCCGTGTCAGCGCAGGGAGGCCTGCCCGCGGTTACGCCCGGCAATATCGGAAACCCGGACCTGGGACCGGAGCGTTCCGAGGAAATTGAAGTGGGGTTCGACGCGGGCATCCTGGAGGACCGGATAGGCGTCGAGGTAACCGCGTACTTCCAGACGACCAGGGACGCTCTCCTCTTCAAGCCCTTCCCATCGTCACAGGGCTTTCTCTCCGATCAGCTGACCAACATCGGCGCGATCAAAAACCGCGGGGTGGAGATCGGCGTAAACGCGCTGCTCTACAGCTCGCAGGACTTCGAATGGTCGGGGAACGCGCAGTTCGCGACCCAGCACAACGAAGTTACGGATATGGGCGGGGTCGCCGACCTCAGCGGCTTCGGCTACAGGATCACGGAGGGGTATCCCGTTCACGGCGCCTGGGGCTTCGACCTCGAAGGCTGGGACCCGAACACACGTACGCACAGCCGCACCAGCGAACAGAACTTTCAGGGCCGCAAGGACCCGAGCTGGTTCGGCTCGTACTCGAACCAGTTCCGATGGAAGTCCATCACCCTGTCCGCGATGGCGGAGTTCCGGGGCGGAATGGTGAAGAACAACTTCTCACGGTACTGGTCCAACCGCGTGCGCACGGGAGACGAGTATCTGTCCCTGGTCGAGCAGCCGAACGGGACTCCGACCCCGGCATCCGACTCGCTCTACAACTACACGACGACCCTGGGCTACACCGGCTTCTGGGAACCGGCCGATTTCTTCACGATTCGTGAGATCAGCGCCGGCTACGACCTTCCCGACGAGTGGTTGGCCAACTTCGGCCTGACCCGGTCGAGCATCAGGTTTTCCGCGAGGAATCTACGGATGTGGAGCGTGTTCTCGGGAATACACCCCGAGACCAATTGGGACGGAGCGTCCAACCTGCGAAACGCACAGGACTTCGACACCCTGCCACCGCCGAGGATCTTCCTGATGACCTTTCGGACATCGATGTGACGGGAGGATGACATGACAAACGATCAGAAAGGAAGAAAAACCATGGCGCGCGGTTACAAGGTATTTCGTGGCGTGACCTTCCGTTTGCCACCGCTCGGCGCGATCGGGCTCACGGCCCTGATTCTATCGCTGCCGGCGTGCGACGGGCTGTTCGAGGTGCAGAATGAGCAGGATATCCTCGAGCTGGATCTCGACCAGGAAGCGGCGCTGACTCCTTTGGTGAACGGAGTCGCCGGAGACTGGATCGACATGTACGACAACGCGATCAACATCATGGGACTCGTTTCCTTTGAGCTGATCCACACCGGCTCCTTCCCGAGCTGGCGATCGGTGGAGACGGGCCTCATGGACCGCACCTCGAACGGAAACGGCGTCTACAACCAGATGGCACGGTCGATCTGGGTCGCGAACGACGCGGCTCGCCGGATCGACGAGGGCTTCGCAGAGGCCAGGTCCGAGCCGGCCCAGGTGCGACTGTATGGGGGACTCGGCAAGGTCATGCTCGCCGACAACTTCTGCGAAGGCACCATCAACGGAGGGCCGGCAATGCCGCCCGCAGAGTTCTACCGGCTGGCCGAGCAGGACTTTACCGACGCGATGTCGAGCGCGACGGCGGCGGGAGCCCCTGACTGGGCGATGCGGGCCCAGTTGGGACGGGCACGCGCTCGGTCCATGCTGGGCGATCATGCGGGCGCCCTGGCGGACGCGAAGGCGATCCCGGCCGGCTTCCGCTTTGACGCCATCTATTCCCAGAACAGCGGACGCGAACAGAACTCGGTCGCCAGCCTGACGCGCACCCTTACCAGGCGTGAAGCGGGCGTCCATGCCACGTTCTATGACGATCCTCGCTTCATCGCGGATCCGAGAACGTCCTTCATCGACCGGGGACCCAACGAAACCGGGCCGGATCCGACCCGAAAGTACGTGGAGCAGGAGAAGTACAAGCTCCGGGACTCACCCATTCCCATTTCGACGTGGCAGGAAGCCCGCTTGATCGAAGCGGAGGCCGAGTTGAATATTGGGAGCCCTGAACGCGCGGTCGCGCTCATCAACGAGGTGCGCGCCTTCGTCGCTCTCGATCCCTACGGGGGAGAGATGAGCCAATCGGCTGTGATGGATCAGCTGATGTACGAGCGTTCGGCCGAATTGTGGCTGCAGGCCCATCGCCTCAACGACCTCAGGAGAATCAACCATCCCTCGCTTGCCGGCCGTGACGTATGCTTTGAGATCGGCATCGACGAGTGGGAATCGAATCCGAACCTTGGCGGTAGCTGACCGCCTTGCCTGGGGGGGTCCGTGGTGAAATCCCGCGTCGGGGGTTTCTGCCACGGGCTGCCTGGGGCCGCGGCCGGGGATTGTCCGGGCCGCGGCCTTTTGCCAGGCGGCTCCTGGCGAGCCCGCACGGGGGCTTCTGCAACGCAGAGCGTAGCTTTGGTGGCCAGAAATGTATACTATACATGACATCTTGTAATGTTTGCATGACATTGTGAGCAGGTGAAGCGAAGCGTCCAGCCCGGATGCATCGCCGTTCGAATGCCTGGGGGATTTTGTCCACGGGCTGCCTAGGACACCGGGCGTGTCCGAGCGCGTACGCTGATCGCCTGCACCCCGTTCTCGGCGAGGAAGTCGTTGAAGACCTGCACGGCTCCGAGCAACTCCGACAGCGTGGCCTCGTGGGTGGCCCATTCGCCCCGCAGGTCGGTCCAACGCTCACTCGCGCCTGCCGTCACTGGCGGCTCCGTGCCGTCCACCGAGCCGATCAGAGCCAGGATCTGCGCGTCCAGCTTGTTCTTGAAGTTGATGACGTCCTGAAAGGTCTGCTGCTGGCGCTGGATGAGTTCCTCTTCCCACTCTCCGATCGCGCCGGTCAGGGCTTCGCCGGATGCCTGGATCGAGTCGGCCAGCGGGTGGTCCTCCGTTCGCTCGATGATCGCATCGACCTGCTCCGATACCCCCGCCAGCTCGTCGACCGCCTCGTAGAGGTCGCGGACGACCTGCTGCGCTTCGGCGACGAAGCGCTCCTGGGTCTCGTATTGGCTCTGGGTCGCGTCCCAGCGAGGGTCGGGCGCTACCGATAGCGTTACCGTCCGGCTCTCTTCGCCGTGCGTAAGGCGGACCTGGTAGTCGCCCGGCACGACGACGCGACCCTGGAGGCTGCCGAAGTTCTGGTACCCGTCAACACCGGGAATCGCGTCGTGGCGGTAGTCCCAGGCCAGCCGGTTCAGCCCGGCCTCAGGCGTGGACAGCGTTGAGTATTCTTCGTCTCCCGCCGCCTCCGGATCGGTCGCGTAGGTGCGGATCGCGTTCCCGTCCGCGCCCAGGATCTCCACCGTGACGAGGCTGTCCGGGGCCTCCGCGAAGGAGTAGAAGATCTGCGCTCCGCTCGGCGGATTGGCCCCGGCTGCGGCATCGTCACCGCCCCCGCCCCCGAAACCGCCGCCGAACGAGGCCATGACTGCTTCGCGGGGCGTGAACAGGTGCATGTCGGCGCCCATTGCGGCCTCGTCCAGTTGTTGCACCGGGGACAGGTCGTCCAGAATCCAGAATCCGCGCCCCTGGGTCGAAGCAACCAGGTCGTTCGCGCGGATCGTGAGGTCGGTAACGGGCACGACGGGCAGGTTGAGCTGCCACTTCTCCCAGCTTGCGCCCCCGTCGCGCGACAGGAACAGTGCCATCTCGGTGCCCGCGTAGAGGAGGCCCGGGGTGACCGGGTCCTCGCGCACGACGCGCACCCAGTGGTCGGGGTCGATGCCGTCGGCGATGTCCTCCCAGCTCTCTCCGTAGTCTCGGGTCCGGAAGATCAGCGGGGTGAAGTCGTTGAACTTGTAAGCGGTGGCGACGGCGTAGGCGGTGGCCGGGTCGTGCGGGGACACCTCGATGGAGTTGATCATCGCGCGGTCGATGTCGGGCGGGGTGACCTCGCTCCAGTTGGCGCCACCGTCGCGGGTGAGGTTGACCAGGCCGTCGTCGGAGCCGACCCAGAGCACCCCGGCGTCGTGGGGAGACTCGGTCAGGGCCATGATCGTGTTGTAGTTCTCCCCGCCGGCCCCCTCGTTCGTGATCGGGGTGCCGCCCGCGCCCTGCTTGTCCTCTTCGTCCCGGGTGAGGTCGGGTGAGATGACCTCCCAGCTATGGCCGCGGTCCCGGGTCGCGAAGACCACGTTGCCCGCGTGATAGATGGTGCCCGCGTCATGGTGTGAGGCGATGATCGGGGCGTTCCAGTTGAAACGGTAGCGCTGCTCGCCGGGGTAGGTGCCCAGGCCGAGGAAGGGGTAGGCCATGATGGGCTTGGACATGCCCGTGCTGCGGTTCCACCGGTCGATCAGCCCCTGGTAGCAGCCTCCGTAGATATCCTCGGGGTCGTCCTCGTCGAAGGCGAGATAGGCGCTCTCGCAGCCCGCCACCGAGTAGAATTCGCCCCAGCCGATGCCCCCGAGCGCCGCGGACGGCATGCCGATCGCCGAATTGTCCTGCTGGCCGCCGTAGACGTGGTAGGGGAACTGGTTGTCGGTGATCACGCGGTAGAACTGCGCGGTCGGCTGGTTGCGCTGGGTGGACCAGCTCTCGCCGCCGTTGAAGGTGACGTTCGCGCCGCCGTCGTTGGCGTTGATCATGTTCTTGCTGTTGGCGGGATTGATCCACAGGTCGTGTTGATCCCCGTGGGGCACCGCCACCTGGGTGAAGGTGCGGCCGCCATCGATGGACTTGAGGAACGGGGCGTTCATGACGTAGACCGTCTCCTCGTCCCCGGGATCGGCGTAGATCTCCATGTAGTACCAGGACCGGGTCTGGGTAATGCGATCCTCCGAGGTCCGTTCCCAGGTGGCGCCTGCGTCGTCGGAGCGGAAGACGCCGCCCTCGCCCGGCTCGGCCTCCACGACCCCGAAGAGCCGGTCCGGATTCGCGCGCGAGACGTCGATGCTCATCTTGCCGACAAGGTCGGGGAGGCCCTCGTTGATCTCGTCCCAGGTGTCGCCGCCGTCCACCGACTTCCAGAGACCGCTGCCCTCGCCGCCGGACTCGACCACCCAGGGCCGCCGAAGATGGTCCCAGAACGCAGCATATAGAATGCGCGGATTGGTCATGTCCATGGCCAGATCGGCCGCTCCCGCACGGGTGCCGGCGTAGAGGATCTTCTCCCAGCTCTGCCCGCCGTCGGTCGTGCGGTACACGCCCCTGTCCTCCGTCTCGCCGTAGGGTGCGCCCTGCGCGGCGACGTACACGACGTCCGGGTCGCGTGGGTGGATGCGAATGCGCGAGATCGCACGGGTGCGCTCGAGTCCCATGTGCGTCCAGTTCCGCCCGGCGTCGGTCGAGAGGTAGACCCCGTCGCCGTGCGACGTGGTGACGCCCCGCACCGCGTGCTCGCCCATGCCGGCCCACACCACGTTCGGGTCCGACTCGGCCACCGCGACCGCGCCCACCGAACCCGTGGCGAAATGGCCGTCGCTGACGTTGGTCCAGGTGATGCCGGCATCGGTGGTCTTCCACACGCCGCCGCCCGTCGCGCCGAAATAGTACGTCTGGTCGTCCCCGACCACCCCGGTCGCGGCGACGGAGCGACCGCCCCGGGTCGGGCCGATGTTCCGCCACGCCATCGCTTGCGTGTGCCGCATGAGGGCGGTGGTGTCGGGGGCCTGGGCCGCGGCCGGCGATGGAGCCGTCAGGGCGAGGGTCGCCGCCAGGGCGAACGAGGCCGCCCGCGAGAGGGTGGATGCCGGCGTAAGCAGGGTCGGCGAGAGGGTGGAAGTCGGCGGAAGCAGGGCCGGCGAGAGGGTGGACGTCGGGGTGACGGAGAAGTGTCCAGCGGACCGCATTTTCATTCTGTCCTCCAGGGGGGTGCACCTGTAGAGTCGGCCCGAACCTTAGCCGGAGAGTGCGTGGCGGAGCAATCGGATGCGGCGCACGTCGCGCCCTGCCGGACGGGCTTCCGTTGCCCCGCGACCCAATCTGCGGCAACTTCGCTGCGCGGTACCGACGTTGGCCCGGTCGATCGCCCGACCGAGCCGGATTTCGAAGGAAACCACGACCCTGACGTTACGTGAGGGTTGGTCCGAACGGACACCCAGGGAGGATGCAGGATGACCAGAAACAAGACGCTATTCGGACGCCTGCTGCTCGGCTGGGGCCTCCTCGCCGCGGGCGCGCTCACCAGTACGGCCCCGCTCCAGGCCCAGGCCGACGACCCGGTCGTGCGGCTGGTTGCGGACCCACCCGAGTTGGCCATGCGGGTCGGTGACGAGGCTCAGGTCACGGTGACCGGGATCACGCGCTCCGGCGCCCGCGTGGACGCACCGGGGGTGCGGCTGGTCGGTCCCCGCCTGGCGATGAGGGTGCGGGAGGGAGCCGTCACCGCCCTCACGGCTGGGGAGTTCGCGCTCATCGCGACCCTCATCCCGGCAGAGGGCGCGCCGCCGGGCGGCGATCCCGTCACGCTCCGTGTGCCGGTCACCATCGACTGGCCCGCCGTGGCGCGGGTCGTCGTCACACCCACCTCGGACACGCGTCTCCTGGTCGGCACCACGGTGCGCCTGATCGCCCGGGCCGAACACGGCGACGGCAGCGCGCGCCCCGCCCCGGACGGTCGAATGGCGTAGCGGGACGCCCGATGTCGCGACCGTCGACCGCTTCGGGCGCGTCACGGCGGTCGCCCCCGGCACGGCCACCATCGCCGCCACGGTCGAGGGGGTGGAGGGCACGGCCACCCTGTCCGCGGACCCCTTCACGGGCCAGTCACTGGAGATCGTCGGCGGCGTCACCCGCGCCCGCACCGGCGACGTCGTGGACTTCGGCGCCGAGGTGCGAGACGGTGACGGCCAGCTCCTCACCGGCGTCCCCGTCGAGTGGTCCCACGCCTACGAGGAACCGGACGGGATCATGGCCCCGTCTGCCCCGGCACAGATGCGCGGCGGCCGTTTTGTCGCGGATGTCCCGGGGGTCTACACGGTCATCGCCGACGCGGGGCCCCTGTCCGCACGCACCTCGTTCCGCGTCGTCGCCCGGGACGTCATCCAGAAGCTGGAGATCCAGGGCCAGGGCAGGGAACAGCGGGTCCGGACGACCGACTTCTGGGTCTTCGAGGGCCGCGACGGCCGCGATTACGCGCTCACCGGGGCCAAGCGGTCCGACGGCTACGGCTTCGTCTGGGACGTGACCGACCCCGGGGGCATCGTCAAGACGGACTCGATTCAGGTCGATGCACGTTCTGTCAACGACATGAAGGTGTCGCCCGACGCGCGCTACGCGACCATGACTCGCGAGGGGGCCTCCAACCGGCGCAACGGCGTAGTGATCCTGGACCTTGCGGATCCCGCGCATCCGAAAATCGCCTCGGAAGTCACCGACCACGGTCTGACGGGCGGCGTGCACAATGCCTTCCCCACCAACGAACACATCTTCGCGCTGGCAGGCGGCGACAAGTACGTGATCCTGGACATCGCCGACATCTACAACCCCCGGTACGTGGGCGAATACAACCACCCGGACAGCCGCCTCCACGACGTCTGGGTGATGGACGGGCTCGCCTATTCGGCCGAATGGGAGACCGGGCTGGTGGTCGCGGACGTCGGGGACGGCCGCTGGGGCGGCTCCCCGGAGAATCCCGTGTTCGTGAGCAGCTATCCTCTGCCCACGGGTGGCACCCACGCGGTCTTCCCGTATGTCTCGGAGTCCACGGGCAAGCACTACGTCTTCGTGGGCGACGAGATCATGAGCCGGCGTGGCCTCGCATGGGAGGGGCCGGGGCAGGGGCGCGGGTCGTACCAGCTTCAGTACGACCCCGAAACCGGGATGAACGGCATCCCTCTCGCCACGCAGGGCTACGTCCAGATCATCGACTTCTCCGACCCGGAGAACCCCGAGATGGTGGCACGGTACGAGGTGCCCGAGTACGGAACGCACAACGTCTGGGTCGAGGACGACGTGCTCTACCAGGCCTACTACGAAGGGGGCGTGCGCATGGTGGACGTGTCGGGCGACCTGATGGGAAACCTGTACACGCAGGGGCGCGAGATCGCGGTCTTCAAGGCCTACGATCCGATCGGATATGTGCCCAACTCGCCGATGGCGTGGAGCGTCATGCCGTTCAAGGGGCGGATCTTCTTCTCCGATACCAACTCAGGGTTGTGGTCGGCGAGACTGGTGCCGAGGAGCAGGCCGATCAGTTGACATGAAGCCCGTACGCCTGACATGATCGCTGCACACCCCATTGACGTCGGTTTGCTGGGGGCCACCGGAATGGTGGGCCAGCAGTTCGTGCGCCAGCTCGAGGGACACCCCTGGTTCCGGCTTGTCTGGCTCGGCGCAAGCGAGCGGAGCGCGGGCCGCGCCTACGCTGCCGCCGCACACTGGGTGCAGGACCGTCCGATGCCCGAGGACGTCGCCGGGCTTCTCGTCCGCAACGCCGCTCCCGACCCGGAGTGTCCCGAGCTGGTGTTTTCCGCAATGGATGCATCGGTCGCCGGAGGGATCGAACGGGCCTTTGCACGTGCCGGTCACATCGTGCTCTCCAACTCCCGCAACCATCGCCTCGACGCGGATGTGCCGCTTGTCATCCCCGAAGTCAACCCGGGGCACCTGGCGTTAATTTCGTGCCAGAGGCGTCAGCGCGGGTGGCCCGGGGCGATTGTCACAAACCCCAACTGCTCGACCATCACCCTCGCCCTGGCGCTGGCGCCGCTCCGCACCCTCGGGATCCGCCGCGTCCTCGTGTCCACGCTGCAGGCGGTGAGCGGTGCGGGGTATCCCGGCCTGTCGGCGGTCGACGTGCTGGGCAACGCCATCCCCTTCATCGGCGGCGAAGAGGACAAGCTCGGTGCCGAAACGGCAAAGATCTTCGGTGAGCTGCGTGGTGGTGCGGAGGTCGGCGGCGAAATGGATGAGGGGCGAGAGCGTGACCCGGATCGCCGCATCGAACCTCACCAGGCCGTAGTGAGCGCCCATTGCAACCGCGTTGCCACCATCGACGGGCACCTGCTGTGCGCTTCGGTCGAGCTGGAAGCGCAGCCCTCGCCGGCGGAGGTGAGGAGCCTGATGGACGGCTTCCGCGGAAGGCCCCAGGAGCTCCGGCTGCCGACCGCGCCCGAGCGGCCCGTTCGGGTCGCGGACGGAACCGACCGTCCACAGCCCCGGCGCGACGCAATGGCGGGAGGGGGCATGACCGTGACGGTGGGGCGGATCCGCGAGTGTCCGGTCCTCGGGATCAAGTTTGCGGCCCTGGGGCACAATACGATACGGGGCGCGGCGGGCGCGTCGGTGCTGAACGCCGAGCTCATGATTGCGGAAGGGCTGCCGGCGTGAGGTCGTCCCCCGCCGCGGCCGACCCGCAGAGGTCACCCGCCGGGACGGGTCTGGGCACGCCCCGCGCGGCCGACCTGCCGCCCCTTCGCATCGCGCTCATCGGCCACGGCCGCATGGGCCGCCTGATCGGCGAACTGGCGCGCGACTTCAACGCGGTGACGGTGCTGCGGCTGGACGGTTCGAACAACGCGGGCGGCACCGGACTGACCCGGGGGACCCTCGACGAGACCGATGTGGCCATTGATTTCTCCACGCCGGCCGCCCTGCCGGGCAACCTCGAACGGCTTTGCGGCTTCGGCGTCGACGCGGTGATCGGGACGACCGGGTGGGAGCATCGGCGCGACGAACTCCTCGCCCGCGCGGCCGAGAGCGGAATCGGGCTCGTCTTCGGCGCGAACTTCTCGGTGGGCGTCAACGCGTTCTACCGCATCGTGGCGGACGCGGCCCGCACAATGGCACGATGCGACGGTTACGACCTCGCCGCCTTCGAGTCGCACCACCGCAACAAGCGCGATGCCCCCTCGGGAACCGCGCTGCGGCTGATCGAAGCGGTCCGCACGGCGGGGTGGAGCACCCGAATCGACGTGACGAGCCAGCGCACCGGTCACGTTCCCGGCACACACGAGCTCCAGTGGGACTCCGCGGCCGACACCGTGCGGCTGCGTCACACGGCCCGTTCCCGGACCGGGTTTGCCCGCGGCGCGCTGGCGGCCGCACGATGGATACATGGACGCTGCGGGGTGCACGACTTCGCCGAGTGCTGGGAACGCATCGTGGCGGAAGGCGGCGGGCCCAAGCGGAGATAAAGGATGGAGAGCGTGTTGGAGAAGAACCAGGACGGACGGCCCGGGCGGGACAATAGCCGGATCGGCGGATGCGGAACGGCGCTGGTGACCCCCTTCGGCGCGGACGGATCGGTCGACGAGGACCGTCTGTCGTCGCTGGTACGGCGCCAAGTGGACGCCGGGATCCACTTTCTGGTGCCGTGCGGGACCACGGGCGAGGGTGTGACCCTGAGCCGCGAAGAGAAGGTGCGGGTGACGGAACTCGTGGTGGAGGCGGCTGCGGGCGCCGTCCCGGTGGTTGCCGGCTGCGGGGGCAACGATACCGCCGAGGTCGTGGCCCTGGCGGAGGCCCTCGCCCGCACCGGCGCCGCGGGGCTCCTGACGGTGACGCCCTACTATAACAAGCCGACGCCGACTGGCCTCTTCCTCCACTATGCGGAAGTCGCGAAGGCCAGCGACCTGCCCGTGATCGTCTACAACGTGCCGGGGCGGACGGGTGTGAACGTGACCCCCGCCTGTCTGGCGCGGCTGGCCGGGATTCCGGGAGTAGCGGGCGTCAAGGAGGCGTCCGGCGATATCGCGCAGATCGCGCGGATCTTCCAGGTGGTTCCCGAAGACATCGTGGTTCCCGAAGACTTCGTGGTCCTGGCGGGCGACGATACGTTGGCGCTCCCCACGATTGCGCTCGGGGGCCACGGCGTGATCTCCGTCGCGGCCAACCAGATACCGGGGCCCATGGCCGAGCTGTGCGACCGCTGCCTGGCGGGTGACTTCGTCGGGGCGCGCAGACTGCTGCGCCGCTGGTTGCTCCTCATGGACGCCAACTTCTACGAGACCAATCCGGGTCCTGTCAAGTACGCCATGGCGGCGATGGGTTTGTTGGAGGCTCGCTACCGTCTTCCGCTGACGACGATCGCGGAGACCAACCAGCGGCGGATCCTGACGGTGCTGCGCGAGTTGGGGCTGGTCCCCTCCCCGGAGGCCGAATGAACGAGGACCGGGCCATGATCGCCGAACGCATCGACGAGGCCTTTGTGAGGTCGGTCCCCCGGGAGGCCGACCACCGGCTCTTCGCCCGGTTCCGCGGACTGCTGAACGCCGGCGAGGTGCGCGCCGCCGAACCCGACCCCGCCGCCCCGCACGGCTGGCGTGTCAACGCCTGGGTGAAGCGGGGCATCCTGCTGGGATTCCGGCTCGGGAGCCTCGCCCGGTACGATGTCGGCGATGGCCTCTTCCACTTCACCGATAAGACGACCTTCCCGCCCAAGACCTCGTCCCCCGGGGGTGGCACGCGCGTCGTGCCCGGCGGTTCGGCGGTGCGGGAGGGCGCATTCCTGGGGCGCAACGTCACCTGCATGCCGCCCATGTACGTCAACGTTGGTGCGTGGGTCGGCGACGGCACGATGATCGACTCGCACGCGCTCGTGGGCAGTTGCGCGCAGATCGGCCACCGCTGTCACGTGAGCGCGGGGGCGCAGATCGGGGGCGTCCTGGAACCGGTCGGGGCGGTGCCGGTCATCGTCGAGGACGACGCGCTCATCGGCGGCAACTGCGGCGTGTACGAGGGCGCGATCGTGAAGCGCGGGGCGGTGCTGGGCGCGGGCGTGATCCTGACGCGCTCTACCCCGGTGTTCGACATCGTGCGCGGCAACGTGCTCAGAGCGGCGGGCGACGGTCCGCTGGTTGTTCCCGAAGGCGCAGTGGTTGTTCCCGGGTCGCGTCCGATCAGCTCCGGGATCGGAAAGGAATGGAACCTTTCGCTGCAGGCGCCGGTGATCGTCAAGTACCGCGACGACCGCACCGACGAACGCATTCGGCTGGAGGCGCTGCTCCGCTGACGGCCCCGGGGGCACCGGCATGCCAACAGGAACGCCGGCATGCCAACAGGAACGCTGGCATGTCGGCGCCACTTGCGGCCCGGCCTTGTTCTCCGTAGTCCCGCGCGGTAGTATGGCGGGCATTCTGTTTCAACCGAGACGGCCAGCCTGTTCACCCCAGACGAAGAGTCAGCCCTATCCATTCCCTGAACGTCGCAACATATGCACAAGTCTCGGATGCTGCGGCCGGCAGCAACTGGAACCTGATCTGGATCGCGGTTGCCATCGGTGTGCTTGTCCTGATCCTCTACACTTTCGTCGGGCTGTTTTTCGGCTGGGGGAAGTGGTGGTCGAGCCGACGGAACATCGACATGTCCCTTGACGCCGGCGTCCGGCACCTGCTCGACGAATTCCTCCGCGAATTCGCCGCTCGCCTCAAGTGGAACGAGGAATCCACAGACCGTCTCTGTTCGGCCGGCGAGGAGGTCCTCATGAGCCTTGCCGGGCGTGGCCAGGACGAGGCGCCATCCGATACGCGGCGTCTGCGGGTGGCCGTACGCCAGGAAAAGGGGGTCGCGGTCATGGAGTTTCTCGCCAGGCCCCAGGGCACGAACCTCGAGGAACAGATCGCGCTGGTGAAGGAACAGGACATTCCCTCCAGCGGGCGCGACCTGTCGCTTCGCCTGCTTGAGCACTACTCCGCGTCGGTGCGGCATCGCCAGTACCACGCGACCGACCTCGTGACGGTCAGGGTGGACGGGTCGCGCTAAGAGCCCGTGGCAGAGATCCCCGCCGCATTCGCCCGGCGATTCATCCCGCCTGGACGAGGGCTTGCCAACACTTGCCGAAGAAACGCCGCGGCGCGGGGTATGGATTCGATCATGGAAAAGAAATCGTGCGTGCCCCCCTCGTAAATGAACGCCTCGAAATCGGGTGGTCCGCGCCCGATTCCCTCCATGGCGTGAATCATCGCTTCGGCCTGGCTGACCGCTACCGTCTCGTCGTCGGTGCCGTGGTGGAGTTGAACCGCCGGCAGGTCGGCCGCGAAGAGGACCGACGAGCGGCGAACGAGGCCGAGGCGGGCCTCGGCCACCGGGATCTCTCCCGTGATGAAGGGCC
Organism: Longimicrobiales bacterium; assembly: GCA_965206455.1. Lineage (GTDB taxonomy): Bacteria > Gemmatimonadota > Gemmatimonadetes > Longimicrobiales > Gaopeijiaceae > Bin94. The sequence goes on from CBDBJS010000002.1 coordinate 308,124, forward strand.
GGATGAGGGTGGAATCGAAGTGGGCGACACCCGTCAGGTTGCGGGGATCGCCGTTCGCCGCCTCGCGAACGAGCCCGCGCACCCAGTCGTCGAAGAAGTCGGTCGGACCGAAGAAGGCGACGATGCGTTCGATGCGTTCGTCACGTGCGCCGGCCAGTAGCGCGACCCCGGCTCCGCGGCTGCCTCCGACAATGCTGAGCCCCGAGGGCTTCGCTTCGGGCGTCGACTCCAAAGCGACGTTCACGAGCGCGAGCGCGTCGTCGACATCGTAGTCCCAGGGGCTGGGCGGACCCTCGGAGACCCATACGCGGTCGCCGTATTCGAGCGGTTCGCCGCGGAAGGACGGGATCACGTAGGCGAACCGCGTGCTTGCCTCTCCCAGGGCATAGCCGACGATCTGGAGGTCGTCCACGGACACGCCGCTGTCGCCACCGTGCAGGTAGGCCAGCACCGGCAGGCTCCGTTCGGTGGCCCCGATGGGTATCACGATCGCCCCGAAGTGGCGCGCGCCCGCCACGATGTGAGACACGATCCGAAGGGTGGCCGGGGCGCCGGCCAGCGAATACTCCTCGGTGAGTTCGACCGAGACCTGAGCCGCGGAGAAGTCGCGCCCGGACCAGTCCGCGCGGACTGCATCCACCTCGGCCTCCGAAGGCGGCGCGAAGAGGACGTCCAGTTCGGCTTCCAGGTCCAGCGCTTCGGCGGTGGTGGTGGTCGAGACCGTGGCTGCGGTAGCCGTGAGGGTCTGGGTGCCAGCGGATTCGCCCAGGATCCAGCGAGTGGCCGCTTCGCCGTTCGGGTTGGTGGCCGCGAGGACCGGGGTCACCCAGCCGTGCCCGGCGGCGGGCGTGAACACGACAGTCGCATCGGGAAGGGGCCGGCCCGCGACGTCCAGGACGCGAACGTAGACAAGTTCGGACAAGGGGCGACCCGGGAGGCTGCGTTGCCCCGCACCGGCCATGACCTCGATGGCCGCTGGCCCGGTCGGGGGCGCCGCCGGACTCGCCGCGTCGCCGCATCCGGCCAGGGCCAGCGATGCGAGGGACACCAGCAACGGCCCGTGGCGCAATCGCCACTCTCGGTCGACGGTTCTGCTATTCAATGCACTACCTCCAGGGGGTGACGACAAAGTGTCATGGTAACGCCGGCACGAATCAAGGGTGCACGCGGTTTTCGGCAGCCCTTGCGTTGAGGAACGACGTGGCTGGCCGGATTGATGGCCTGGCTACCTGATCCGCTCGACGATCGCCGCGATCCGGACATCGCTGACCGGCTTGCGCCGCTTGGCCAGCTCGACCACCTCGCGGTACACGACATCGAGTTCGCCCCGGCTCAGATCATGCCCGAGCCCCTCGCACCGCCGCTTGACCGCGTGGCGACCGGAGTGCTTGCCCAGCACCAGTGTGGACTCGGCGCCCACGTCCTCCGGTCGCATGATCTCGTAGGTGCGGCGGTCCTTGATCAGCCCGTGCTGGTGAATGCCCGCCTCGTGCGCGAAGGCGTTTCGGCCGACGATCGCCTTGTTGGCCTGCACCGGCTCCCCGGTCAGCTCGGAGAGCAACCGGCTCGTGCGCACAAGCAGCGTCGCGTCGATCGAGGTGGTGTACGACAGCTGATCGGGCCGGACGCGCGCCGCCATGACGATCTCCTCGAGCGCCGCGTTCCCCGCGCGTTCTCCGATGCCGTTGATGGTGCACTCCACCTGACGGACCCCGGCCCGGATCGCGGCCAGCGAGTTGGCGACCGCCAGCCCGAGGTCGTCGTGGCAGTGGGCGCTGAAGACCACGCCGTCCGTGCCGCCCGTCCTGCGGATCACTTCGGTGAAGAACGCTTCGATCTCCCTGGGGACGAGAAACCCGACGGTGTCGGGGAGGTTGATCGTCGTCGCCCCGGCGTCGATTGCGGTCTCGACGACCTGGCAGAGGAAGTCCATATCGCTGCGCGTCGCATCCTCGGCCGAGAACTCGATGTCGTCCGTGTAGTCCCCCGCCTGGGTGACGCCCGCCTCGATCGCCCGCAGGCACTCCTCCCGGCTCATCCGCAGCTTGCACTCCAGGTGCAGGTCCGAGGTGGCCAGGAAGGTGTGCAGGCGGGGCCGGGCCGCCGGCCGCAGGGACTCGCCGGCGCGCTCGATGTCGACCGGGTTGCAGCGCGCGAGGCTGGCGATCACGGGACGCCGGATCTCTTCGGCGATCAGCTTCACGGCCCGCGCGTCGTCTTCGGAGGCGATCGGGAAGCCCGCTTCGATGATGTCGGCGCCCAGTGCATCGATCTGCCGGGCAAGCAGGAGCTTCTCGTCCGTGTTCATCGAGAAACCCGGCGCCTGTTCGCCGTCGCGAAGGGTGGTGTCGAATATGATCAGTCGATCCGTGGCCATTGGATGCTCCGAAGGTGGGTCCCGAGGCGCGCCGTTGGCGGCTCAGAACCCCTTGACGTACGGAAGTCGGGACGCGACCCGACGCACGTCCTCGAACTCGCTGAGCAAAAGGCCCGTGGCGTCCCATTGCCCCGTGAGGAGCGAGTCGCGCACTACGGTGGGAATGGAGAGTGGCATGGTGCGGCCGGCCGCTGTGATGGAGCGCGCGCGGATGCTGAGCGCCATCGGTGTCCCGGGTTTGTCCTCGACGGTTGCCATGAGGGCTTCGATGTCGCTGGCCGGAACCGTGGCGCAAGGCAGCCCGATGGTGGTCGCGTTGCCCAGAAAGATCTCCGAGAACGACTGGGCGACGCACGCCTCGATACCCCACCGCCTGAGCGCCTGCGGGGCGTGCTCGCGCGACGAGCCCGAGCCGAAGTTCTCGTTGGCGAGCAGGATGGACGCGCCCGCGTAGGAGGGGTTCGCGAACGGATGCCCCGGCATCGAGCCGCGGTCGTCCTGGAACACGTACGCGCCGAGACCGTCGAAGGTCAGCGCCTTCAGGAACCGCGCGGGGATGATCCGATCCGTGTCGATGTTGTTGCCGCGGAGCGGGACGGCGGTCCCCTCGACGCGATCGATGGGCTTGAGCTCGATCACAGCATCGTCCTCACGTCGGTGACCTCGCCGCTGACGGCTGCGGCGGCGACCATGGCCGGGCTCATCAGGAGCGTGCGGCCCGTGGGGCTTCCCTGCCGTCCCTTGAAGTTGCGGTTCGACGACGACGCGCATACTTCGCGCCCGTTCAGGCGGTCGGGGTTCATCGCAAGGCACATGGAACAGCCCGCTCCGCGCCACTCGAATCCGGCTTCCTGAAAGACCTTGTGCAACCCTTCGGCTTCGGCGGCCTGGAGCACCTGCTTCGATCCGGGAACGACCAGCGCCCTGACGTGCGGCGCGACCTTGCGCCCCCTGGCCACGCGAGCGGCCTCGCGCAGGTCCGACAGCCGCGAATTGGTGCAGGAACCAACGAACGCCACGTCGACCGCAGTCCCCGAAACGGGCGCGCCGGGCGCGAATCCCATGAATTCGAGCGCCTCGCCGATCGCGCCGGCGTCCGCCCCCGCCGAACCGGGATCGGGAATCCGCTCCGACACGCCAACCGACTGGCCCGGGTTGATGCCCCAGGTGACGCGCGGCTCGATCGCGCCGGCGTCGATCTCCACGACATCGTCGTAGACCGCGTCCGCGTCCGAGGCCACCCGGCGCCACCAATCCTTCGCGCGTTCGAATGCGTCGCCAACGGGTGCGAACGGCTTCCCCTGCAGGTACGCGAACGTCGTCTCGTCGGGGTTGACGTAGCCGATCCGGGCCCCGCCCTCGATCGACATGTTGCACATGGTCATGCGCTCGTCCATGGTCATGCGCTCGACCGCGGGGCCGCCGTATTCGTAGGCGTAGCCGACCCCGCCCCGCACACCGAGCCGGGCGATGATCTCGAGGATCACGTCCTTCGCGTAGACACCGCGCCCCAGTTCGCCCGAAACGGTGATCCTGCGAACCTTGAGGGGATCGATTGCGAGGCACTGGGAGGCCAGCACGTCCCTGACCTGCGAGGTCCCGATCCCGAAGGCGACGGCTCCGAACGCGCCGTGGGTGGACGTGTGGCTGTCCCCGCAAGCTATTGTCATGCCCGGCTGCGTGAGACCCAGTTCCGGCCCGATGATGTGCACGATCCCCTGCCAGTCGCTGTTCAGCCCGGCGGTGCGGATCCCGAACTCGCGGCAGTTGCGTTCGAAGGCGGACATCATCTGCTCGGCCAGGTCGTCGGCGAAGGGCCGCGCCTGGTCCAGCGTCGGAATGATGTGGTCGACCGTCCCGTAGGTCCGCTCCGGGCAGGCAACACCGATGCCCCGCCGCCGCAGCATGTCGAACGCCTGCGGCGTGGTGACTTCATGGATCAGGTGGAGGCCGACAAAGAGCTGGGTACGCCCGGTCGGAAGCCGCCGGACGGTGTGAAGATCCCAGACCTTCTGCAGCAGTGTCTGTCCCATGGGGGGATCGATCTCGGGATGGCGGGAGCAAGCGGACCAGGAGACCAGCCCGGTTGAGGTGGGCAGATATATGTGCGACTCGGGTGGGGAATGTCAATGTCAGCGTCGGAGTTTCCGCACCATGCGCCCGTCGGTATCGAACGCCAGCAGTGGGCCCGTCAGCACATCCCCGCCCAGACTGATGGCCCGGCCGTCGGCGCCTTCGCCTCGCACAGTTCCACTGTCTTCGGCCGCGAGCGTGAACGCGTCGGCCAGGCTGACATCGACCGTGTAGCCCAGGTCCACCAGGGACTGAATCGTGATCGCGCTCAAGGGGTTGGCCTCGCCGACCCCGAGGACCGGTGTCATCAACTCCGAAGCGAGCACCGATTCGCGCCAGTGCATGTCGGACGAGCCAGGACCCATGAGGTTTTCAACGGGCACTTTGCCATTCCCGTAATCCTCGCCGCCGGCGGCATCGAAGGCCGCGACCGCCGCCGAGCCGTCGAAGTGCGTGTCGGCCCCCGGCGAATACAGCGAGGGTGAACGGACCAGGCGGAAATCACCCCACAGTGCACCGATCCCGAGGACGTGTCCGATCTCGTGGACGAGCAGGTCCGTCACCTCACCCTCACCAAGATCATTAACGTCCGCCTGATCCAGGATCAGCAAACCCACGTAGGGCAGATAGCTGCCCCACCGCACCCAGCAGGGTCCTCCGAGCGCCAGAGTCCCGCCAGGGCCGTCGATGCTTGTGGTCGACACCAGGATCGCGAGGTCGTCCACCAGCCCCGTGAGGTTGTCGACCCGGGCCCCGAGGCAGGCAGGCTTCGGACCGCTCGGAATCAACACGTCGGGCAATTCCGTGTCTCCCAGGACCGCCGTCCAGCGTCTTGCGGCCCTCCGGATTGCCGATCGGAGGGCCTGCCCCCCTGTATCGAGCATAACCACGTCGATATCAAAGCGGCCGGAGGCCAGCGACAGTGTCTCGGTGCCGGGGAGTTGCACCAGCGAGAAATTTGTTGCCGGGCCGTCGTCAGAAGGGCTCTGACGCTTCCGGCCCTCGGGAGGGGTGGTCCACTCCAGCGCCGTGGTCGCCACCTGGGAGGCTTGGCGAGGTGCAACGACATCGTCGTCGCAAGCGGCGAGCCAGATCACGGCCAGCAGGCCACGGCCTGCCCGGGTCAAGTGCATCGTCAGGGAGTTGCTGGGCCCGTTCATGAGAGTGCTCCTCCGCCTGCGTGTATTGTCAAGTCGGGCCGGATGGCCTGATGTGGTCGGTACACGGAGGGGTGGAGGGCTGTTTCCGGGTTCCCGAATGTTCCCCGGCCAGCGCTTGGTCCCACGGCAGCTACACCCGCACTTGCGTTGCGATACTATCACAATAGTATTACCATGATAGTATGGCTGGACCCATGCCCGATTCGTGTACTCCCCCGGGGTGCTCGAGCGGGTAGCGGGCGGCGATCACCCTGAAGCGCAACGACACCCCAACCATTCAGGAGGAAGAGTTGAGACGCAAAACACTGAGCCGGCTGGGCGAGACCGAGATGGAAGTGCTCCACCATGTCTGGGCGGCGGGAGAGGCGTCGGTGGCCGACGTGCAGGCGAGCATCCTGAAGAGCCGCCCGGTCGCGTACACCACCGTGATGACGGTCATGAAAAAGCTTGCGCGGAAGGGCTTCCTGCACTGCGACAGCAGCGGTTCCCGTTACCTGTACACTCCTGCGCGTCCGCCTGCCCAGGTCAGGCAGGAACTCGTTCAGGACCTTCTCGACCAGGTCTTCGATGGCTCGGCCGCCGCCCTGGTTCAGACCCTGGTCCGGGGCGAGACGCTGTCAGTGGACGAAAGCGCCGAGATCCAGAAGCTGTTGGCTCGGATGGCCGGCGAGGAGGAGCGCGATGTTTGAATTCCTGGAACGGATCGGCACCGCAAGCGCCACGGCCTTCTGGGTTCCGGTGCTCGTCTGGACGGGGCTCGCGGGGGCGGTCGCGCTTTCGCTCACGCTGGCTCGCGGGCTACACCCTATGACGGGATACCGGCTACGCCAGGCGCTTCTGCTGGCGCTACCGGCGTCCGTCCTGGCCGCGCCGTGGATTCCTGCGCCTTGGCTGCCTTCACGGGTCCTGTTGGGGCCGGGTCTGCCCACAGGGCCCGAACCCGCGATTGCGCTTCCGGCTATTGGTGGAATCCCCCTGGGTCCTGACCCGGCGACCGCAGCCGACATCGCCTTGGCGCTCCTGGGCGCGGCAACGGTCGGCGTCCTTCTGCTGGCGGTCGTTCGTCTCGCGATGCTGGCCGCTGACCTCCACCGGCTTGACAGGCTCCGCGTCACTGCGCCCAGGGTCGGCGATCCGGCGCCGAACGAGTCGCTGAAAATCGTGTTCGCCCACGAGGTCATCCATATGCGGCGGGCCGACTATGTGTGGGCGCTGCTCGATTGCACCACCGCGGCGGTGTTCGCCTTCCACCCCATGGTTCGGCTGCTGCGCAGAGGAATCGAGCGCTGCCGCGAGACGTCCTGCGATGCCGAGGTCGTGGCCGCAGAAATCGTGCGGCCCAGGGAATACGCCGAGCTGCTGGTCCGCACTCAAACCCCGGCGCAATTCCCGATGCCCGCGGTGGCGGCAAGCATGTCGGCGCGGACCGTCACACTGAAAGAAAGGCTGGAGACCATGAAGAACTTCGCAGACATTCGACCCACTTCGCTGCACCGCCGCGGCGCCGTTGTCGGTGCCGGATTCCTGTTCCTCGTCATCGCGTCCCTTGGCGCCTGCGCAGGCGGCAACGGGCGGGACGTGCCCGAACAGGACGGGCTTGCGGTGCCCGCCGTCGTCGAGGGCGTTGACACGCAACCAACCTCCGAGCAGGGGATGCTCGATGAGCTGACGCGACTCGACGTGCAGCTGCAGTACCTCCGGGAGCGGATGGACGAGATCCGGAAAGGATGGGAACAGGCTGAGGAGACCCGGAATGCACTGGATGAGAGATCGCAGGAGGCACGGGACCTGTGGGGAGAAATCTCATACGCCCGAGAGAGGTTCGGGCTCCTCAGAACCATGCACACGGAGCGCCTCAGAAGGTCGGAGGCCCTGAAGCTCGAATTCGAGACCCGTAAGAGGATGCAGGGTGGTCCATGAGTGCGGCCCGCCACCGCGCGCCCATTGAGACGCCGCGGTTGTCCCTCGCTCGAATGCTGCTCACCGCGCTCGTCATCGGCGCAACGCTGGTCGGCGGCGGCTTGGTCGCGTCATGCGGTGAAGAGGGATCCGACCCGGTCCCCCAGACCGACGGCCCACAGTACGGCGTCCGGGACAGCGCCGGAATCAGCATCGCCGAGAACCCTCGCCTCGCACCTGGTTCAAGGCTCGCATGGAGGGTCGGCACCGAACCGCTGGTCTCGATCGGCACCCCGGAAGCGGCGCCGAACTTCCAGCTCCACGGGGTCGAGGATGCGACCCGGCTCGCCGACGGCAGGATCGTGGTAGCGAATGGGGGCTCCATGGAGCTGTTGGTGTTCGACGCGACGGGGCAATACCTGGCTTCATGGGGCGGTCAGGGCGAAGGGCCCGGCGAATTCGCCGCCCTGAACCGGGTTCGGCCGTGGGCCACGGACTCATTGATCGTGGACGACCCCGAGCGGGGCAGGATCTCCGTCTTCGACCTGGAGGGCAATCACGGCTGGACCGCCGCGCTGCGCAGCCGGAGTGGGGATAACACGATGGTGGCGAGCGGGGTTCAGGCCCTCAAGGGAATGATTGGGTTGGCGATGAGCCCCGATGTTGTAATTGGTCTCCTGCCGGACGGGACGCTCTTCACGAGGGATATGGAGTCCACGCGGACGAAGGGATTTTGGCGCCAGGATCACGCCTATGCATTGAGGACCGTCGACGGTGACACCCGCGCCTCACTGGGCAGGCATCCCGGGCCGCAGACCTACTCCGAGAGCTACTCGCAAGGCAGAATGACCTACGTTACGCCGTTGCGGCATCCCTTCGGCCAGACGACCCACACCGCAGTCTGGGGAGATCTGGCGGTCATAGGCCGCACCGAGAGCTACGAAATCAAGGCCTACCGGAGCGACGGATCCCTCGCGCGGATCGTGCGCCGCGACTACGAACCTCGAACCCCGACCCAGGCCGAGCAGGACGCCAGTTTTCGCCGCCGGGTAGCCAGGCTTCCAGTGGAGCGACGTGTGCCCGTGGCCGAGGTGGCCGCGAACGTGCCGCTGGTCGACGCCTTCCCGGCTTTCGCCGGCACCGTTGGTGACGCGCTCGGGCATCTCTGGGTGGCCGAATTCGAGCGCCCCGGGGAGGAGTACGACGGCACGCTCTGGACCGTCTTCGATCGGGAGGGGCGTGTGCTGGGCTTGGTCGAAACGCCCGAAGGCCTCACAGTCTTCGAGATCGGTGAGGACTACATCCTGGCGAAGATGACCGATGACCTGGGCGTCGAGTACGTGCGGTTGTGGGGGTTGATGCGGTCGGGGTGAGGCGGGGGGTGTAGACGGCTGACTGGATATCCCTTCGCTGGGTGCTGGAGCCGCGGATCTTGACAAAAAACAATAGATACGCGACCCTATCTATATTATTTTGTATTCACGTCATCCCATTTGCCCCGCAAACCCCAAAGAAAAATCGAAATCCTGCCCTGCCCCCGCCGCGCACGACTCAAGGAAATCTGCGCGATTCAGCCTGGCTACGCTCGCCATCAGCGGCTCGTGCCGACTGCTTCGGGGGAAGGCGTTCCCTTGATCAAACTGCAGGACCTCACGCCGAAGGGGCTCACCGACCCGAACCTGATGGCCCGATGCGTGTGGCCGGATCGGCTGTCGGACAGATACCTCGTCCAAGCCGGAGATGTAATCTTCCGCCCACGCGGTGACCGAAACACGGCTGCGATCCTCGACGCCCGCTTTCGGGAGCCGGCGGTCGTCCTGATCCCTCTCTTCATCCTCCGTCCGAAACGGCACACCGTTCTCCCGGAGTTCCTGGCCTGGGCGATCAACCAGCCACCTGCCCAGCGCCACTTCGACCGAGTCGCGCGTGGCACGAACATGCGGATGGTGCTTCGGCCGGGCCTCGAGAACCTCGAGATCGACCTGCCCGCCAGGGAGGATCAACGGAGAATCGTCGCCATTGACGCATTGGCCCAGCGCGCACGCGCATTGACGATCCGTGCGGCCGAGATGCGTGAGCAAATGATTGCCCGCACCCTCGGTAGTCTGGCCAGCGGTACTCACCGCCCTGGCCGCCGCCTCGAGAGACCCCCCTTATGACCCACCGAACCACGCAAGAGCGGGTGCACTCGACCGTGGGGGCGCCCCGTGGCACCTTTTGGGGGACTGCCAACGCGGGAATAGCCCGCCTCGGTCCCTTCCGTCTCCATGCTTTCGGTTTATATTCGGAGTCAGTGGGATCGAGAGTGAGCGCAGGGACGAACACGGAGGTCACCGAGATGGGTCAACGGACATCGATCGAGTGGACCGAGGTCACCTGGAATCCCACGACTGGGTGCACGCGGGTGTCGGCAGGCTGCGACAACTGCTATGCCGAAGCGCTGTCGCGGCGGCTGTTGAGCAAGATCTACACCCGTCGCATGCCGGTCGTGAACACCGCCGCCAAGCGCCGCGACCCCTTCGCCGTGAGGATCTGGCCGGAGCGGCTGGCCCAGCCTGCGAGCTGGAAGGAGCCGCGACTGATCTTCGTGAACTCGATGTCGGATCTATTCCATCGAGACATACCGCCCGACTTCCTGCGGGAGTCGTTCAAGGTGATGCTGGAGGTCAACCGACACACCTATCAGGTGCTGACCAAGCGCCCCGCCCGCGCCGCCCGCTTCGTGCGAGAGAACGTGGACCTGTTCGGGAACGACGGCCTGCCACCCCACATCTGGATCGGTACGTCGACCGAGAATCAGGAGACGGCGTACAGAATCCGGCACCTCCAGCAGGTGCCGGCGGCGGTCAGGTTTCTCAGCTGCGAACCGCTGATTGGGCCGCTGAGCCTGTGTAAGGTTTGGAGCGCGGGAGACATTCACTGGGTGATCGTGGGTGGCGAGAGTGGAGTGGGGCGGCGACCGATGGAGGGCCGCTGGGTGCAGTCGCTTCGTGACGAGTGTCTGGCTGCGAGGGTGCCGTTTTTCTTCAAGCAGTGGGGTGGCCGGACGCCGAAGGCGGGGGGGCGTGAATTGGAGGGGCGGGAGTGGAGTGAGATTCCGGGGTGGTCGACGACGGAAGGAAATCCCGTGACCGCCAAGGGCCAGAGAACTATCGGAAGCAATGCTAATGGCAAGAGGGATCGGAGATGACGACCGGACACAACCAGTTCGGCGGACCATGGACCGAGGACAAGCTCGACATCTTGAAAGGCTATTTGGATTCCTACACGACGGCCCTAAAGAATCAACGGTTTGAACTCATCTACTTGGATGCGTTCGCAGGGACGGGATGGATACAATCCGGGAACGAGTCCTATGGAATACCGATTATGGGTTCTGCAGGTCGGGCACTCAGTGTCACGGATCGATCTTTTGACCGCGTCGTTCTCGTGGACCAGGACTCGGAGAAATGCCATCGCCTGAGGGAGCTGCGTCATCACTATCCAGGAAGAGTGATTGATGTCGAATGTGAAGATGCCAATGCCTTGCTGAAACGGCTCCATAGGGGCACTTACGGAAGGACTTGGCGCGGCGTCCTGTTCTTGGACCCCTTTGGCGTCCAACTCGATTGGAGTACGGTTGAGCACATTGCCAGACTGCAGAGGCTCGACATGTGGCTCCTGTTCCCTTCTAGTGCGATCGGTAGGATGTTGCCGCTGTCGAGGGACCCTGACGCGGTCGAGCCGCAGTGGGCCAACCGCTTGAACGCCGTCTTCGGTGGTGACAGCTGGCGAAGATTGTATTCGCCCAGCGACCAACGGAGTCTCTTTGGTACAGAAGAGGTCCATCGAGACAGCGGGGTTGACGGTCTCCGTAGTATCTACAGGAGCCAACTCCAAGAACTGTTCGGCGACCGATTCCTGGAGCAGTCTCGGACCTTGAAGAACAGGAAGAACTCGCCTCTATTCGAGCTCTTTTTCTGTGTTGGCAGTCCGAGTCCTCAAGCTATCGGAATAGCCAAGAGAATCGCGACTTACGAGATCCGGAGTTGACCCCACCCCATGACCCAAACCACCCAAGACCAAGTCAACCAGACCGCCTGGGCCGCTTGCGACACCTTCCGAGGTGTCGTCGACGCGGGCCAGTACAAGGACTACATCCTCGTGATGCTCTTCCTGAAGTACATCTCGGATCTCTGGAACGACCACGTCGAGAGCTACACCAGGAAATACCGTGGCAACAAGGCCCGCATCCGCCGCCGCCTGGAGCGCGAGCGCTTCGTCCTGCCCGAAGGCGCGAGCTTCTACGACCTGCACGCGCAGCGCAACGAACCCAACATCGGCGAGCTGATCAACATCGCGCTCGAGGAGATCGAGGACCAAAACCGCGCCAAGCTCGATGGCGTCTTCCGCAACATCGACTTCAACTCGGAGGCCAACCTCGGGCGGACCCGGGACCGCAACCGCCGACTCAAGAACATGCTGGAGGACTTCAACAAGCCAGCCCTCGACCTGCGCCCGTCCAGGGTGGCCGGGGACGTCATCGGAGAGTGCTACATCTACCTCATCTCGCTGTTCGCGTCAGACGCCGGGAAGAAAGCGGGGGAGTTCTACACGCCCTCGGCGGTCTCCCGGCTCTTGGCCAAGCTGGCCGCGCCGAAGGACGGCGCCACGATCTGCGATCCGGCGTGCGGCTCAGGCTCGCTGCTGATCCGCGCGGCCGAGGAGGTCGGGTCGCGCAACTACTCCGTCTACGGGCAGGAGGTGAACGGGGCGACCTGGGCGCTGGCCCGGATGAACATGTTCCTGCACTCGAAGGACGCCGCCCGCATCGACTGGTGCAACACGCTGACCGGCCCCACCCTGATCGAGGAGGACCGGCTCAAGACGTTCGACATCGTGGTCGCGAACCCCCCGTTCTCGCTCAAGAAGTGGGGTGCGGAGAACGCCGCCGGCGACCCGTACGGCCGCTTCTGGCGCGGCGTCCCTCCGCCGTCAAAGGGGGACTACGCCTTCATCACTCACATGATCGAGATCGCCGAGCGGCGGAGCGGACGCGTCTCCGTGATCGTTCCCCACGGTGTCCTCTTCCGGGGTCACCGGGAGGGGCGCATCCGCAAGGCATTCATCGAGGAGAACCTACTGGACACGGTGATCGGCCTGCCCGCGAAGCTCTTCACGACCACCGGCATCCCCGTCGCGATCCTGGTCTTCGACCGCTCCCGCGAGGAGGGCGGCGCGAACGAGGACCGCCGCGACGTGCTCTTCATCGATGCGAGCAAGGAGTTCACGCCCGGCAAGAAGCAGAACGTCATGGAGGATGCGCACATCGCCAAGGTGATCGTGACCTGCAGGAAGCGGGAGACGATCGAGCGGTATTCCCACCTGGCCATGCCCGAGGAGATCATCGAGAACGACTACAACCTCAACATCCCCCGGTACGTTGACACTTTCGAACCCGAGGAGGAGATCGACATCGGCGAGGTCCAGCGGGAGATCGACAAGATCGAGGCCGAGCTGGTCGAGGTGCGGGCCAAGATGCGGGGGTATCTGCGGGAGCTGGGGGTGGAGGTCTGACGTGAAGACCCTGTCCGACCTGCTCGCGCTCGGTGAGGGGTTCACCGTCGAGTTCAAGCGATCGCTGCGGTCCGACCTGGGGCGCGAAATCTGTGCCTTCGCCAACGCAGCTGGCGGGGTGATCCTGCTCGGTGTGGACGACGACGGCATGGTTCGCAGCGTCGAGGGACACAACCGCTTGAAATCGCAGGTACAGTCCATCGCCCGGTCCGCTGATCTGCCGATCAGCGTGGAGGTCGAGAGCATGGGGGAAGTGCTCGCCGTCAGGGTGTCGGCACAGCGTAGCAAGCCGTACTCCTTCGGTGGCAAGTTCTTCATTCGCGAGGGAGCGTCTTCACAACAAATGTCGCGGGATGAAATCCGGGAGTTCTTCTTCGCGGAGGGTGTGATCCACTTCGACGAGAGCCCCTGTCGCAGGTTCTCACTGGACAGCGATCTCGACGATGACACCTGGGCGGTCTTCCGCCGGAGGGCGAAGATTCCGGATCACATGGAGCCGAGGACTGCTTTGGAGAATCTGGACCTTCTGGCCGGTGATGGCCGGATCACCAACGCGGGGGCGTGGTTGCTCGCGAAGAACATCCGCAAGTTCCATGCGAGCGGGCACCTGTCCTGTGCGCTGTTCTTCGGAACCACGAAGACGGAGATTCTGGACCGGCGCGACTTCCTGGGCGATGTGTATTCGATGATCGATGGAGCCATGACGTGGGTCCGCTCGAAGATCAACGTGCGCTACATCATCACGGGGTCGGTGAACCGCCAGGAACGTCCTGAGCTTCCCTTGGACGCGATCCGCGAGGCGGTGGTCAACGCTGTTGCGCACCGGGACTACCGTTCCAAGGCCAATGTCCAGGTCTGCCTGTTTCATGATCGGCTCGAGGTGGTCAGCCCCGGTGGGCTTCCGGCAGGAATCACGGAAGCTGAACTCGGTGTCAAGAGTGTGCCGCGCAATCCGCTGCTGTTCGGGCTGCTTCACCGCATGGATGCCGTGGAGCAGATCGGATCGGGAATCAGGCGCATTCGCGGTCTCTGCCGGGAGTGGGGAGTGCCTGTGCCTGTGATCGAAGTCTCGGAACACTGGGTGACCGTGACTTTCCGGCGTCCCGCGTTGGCAGGCGAGGGTTCGGACGCGACCTCCGAGGGACTAGGTCGGGACCAAGTCGGGACCAAGTCGGGACCAAGTCGGGACCAAGTCGCGATTCTCCGTAAGGCATTGTCAGAACGCCCGATGACCGAACTCATGGCGGTGATTGAAAGGACGAATCGTACCAAGTTCAGGAACCAGGTTCTCAGGCCGCTACTGGATGCCGGATGGATCGAGATGACCATTCCTGGCAAGCCCACCAGCAGGAAGCAGAGGTATAGGACCACAAGTTCAGGAACCAGGTTCTCAGGCCGCTACTGGATGCCGGATGGATCGAGATGACCATTCCTGGCAAGCCCACCAGCAGGAAGCAGAGGTATAGGACCACCGCGGCCGGAAGGGACGTATTGGCGACGGTGGAAGGGGGTGGGGAGTGGAGTCGATAGTCGGCGACGGGGACTTCCAACCAGGAAGAGTTACCGATCGTGAGATCACCGCGAAAAGGCTGGCCCGATGAGTAGCCAGGCACTAGGTAAGGTAGCGAGACAGAGATGCTCTTGAGATTCGCGATCGTTATTGAGAAAGCCCCAGACAACTACTCGGCCTACGTCCCGGATCTGCCCGGGTGCGTGGCGACCGGAGTCTCGGTAGAGAACGCCAAGCACCGGATTCGGGAAGCGATCGCCTTCCACCTTGAGGGAATGCACGAGGACGGACGCCCGATTCCTGAACCGCAGACTTCGGTCGCATGGGTTGAGGTGAATGGCACCCGAAAGCCGGGAGGGGCCGCATGAGCGGATACGGCGGAGAAGAGCGGTCGGCCCGAGGAGAACTGATCCTCTACTCGACAGAGGATGGTCGAGCGGAGATCCAGTTTCCGGGCGGAACAGGGGACGGTCTGGCTCACTCAGGCCCAGATGGCGGAACTGTTCGACACGACGAAGCAGAACGTCAGCCTCCACATGACGAACATCCTGGCCGAAGGGGAAGCCGGGCCGTCAGTTGTCAAGGAATCCTTGATACCTGCCTCGGACGGCAAACGGTACCGGACGAAGATCTACAACCTCGATGCCATCCTGGCCGTAGGGTACCGGTCCGATCTCCGCGCGGCGTCCAGTTTCGTCGGTGGGCAACCACGGTTCTCAGGGAGTACCTCTTCAAGGGCTACGCCATGGACGACGAGCAGCTCAAGGATCCCGACCGCGACTATTTCGACGAACTTCTCGAACGGATCCGGGACATTCGGCGGGAACTTATGACCCTGGCCGATTGGGACTGGGTTCTGGATCGGTTGTTGGCTGGGAATGAGCTTTCATTCCATGTATGACGTACCCTTTGTCGAAGCGGGTTACCCGGGTAACCTATCGCTGGCGAAGATAGCCGAGGTGCTCGAAGTGGATGCCGTGAGGAGCCCGCCACGTCCTCACCCTGCGGACTTGTAGACCATCGCGGAACGGGTCTGCTTATTGTGAGAGGCCAAGGGCAACTTGAGGGAGGCCCCAACCCCACCGAGAAGCACCAGTCCCAGATCCCGGCACTGCAACTTCTCGTCGCGCTCGGCTACACCCCACTCTCCCAAGCTGAGGCCGTCCACCACCGCGGCGGCCGCCTCCGCAACGTCATCCTGGACGACATCCTCACGGATCGCCTCCTCGCGATCAACCGATTTACCTACCGTGGCCGCCGCTACCGCTTCGATTTGGAGGACGCCCACGAAGCCGTCCGGCGCCTCCGCCCCACCCCCGATCGCGTGCAGGGACTCCGTCGCACGAACCAGGGGATCTACGACCTTCTCGTACTCGGGACGACGATCACGCAGAACATCGGGGGGGACTCCAAGTCGTACTCCTTCCGCTACATCGACTGGGACGACCCCACGCAGAACGCCTACCACGTCACTGCCGAGATGGAGGTCGAGCGAACCGGCACCATCAAGACCCGCTGCCTAGACGTAGTTGCCTTCGTGAACGGCATCCCGTTCATCGTCATTGAGAACAAGCGGCCCACCGAGAGCCTTCGAAAGGCCGGAAGGCAGCTGATCGGCTACCAGAACGAAGCCAACATCCCGCACCTGTTCCACTTCGCCCACCTCCTGCTGGCGCTCAACCGCAAGGAGACGCGGTACGCGACTGTCGGCACCGCAAAGTTCTGGCAGGGGTGGCGCGAGGCGGAGACGGGAGGCGGCCGGATCGCGCAGCGGGAATTGCCCGTGGCTGCCGAAAAGGCAGTGCACAACACGTCCCCCACGACCGGACCTGCGCCACGGTCCGCCGCCGCCGGGTCCATTCTGACCGATACGGCGCCGAAGCCTGCGGAATACCGCACCACCGCCGTTCCATCTGATCTCCCGACAGCGGTCAACCGCCTCCTGACCGTGAAGGAAGCCGCTGCCATCTACTCCGGCGACTTCGCCACCGCCCGCCCCCACTTCGAAGCCCTCGCCGCCGAGGGCCCCCGCGCTGTCACCGCCCAGGACCGCGCCATCCACTCCCTCTGCCGCCCTGAACGCCTCCTCGACTTGGTCCGCCGCTTCACGGTCTTCGACGGCGGCATCCGCAAGATCGCCCGCCACCAGCAGTTCTTCGCGGTCCAGCGGGCCATGGAGCGCGTCAAGCATATTGGCCCCGACGGCAAGCGGCAGGGCGGTGTAGTCTGGCACACCCAGGGCTCGGGGAAGTCGCTGACGATGGTCATGCTCGGGCGGGCGCTGGCGCTCGACAAGGAGATCGTCAACCCGCGGATCATCATCGTCACCGACCGGACCGACCTGGGCCACCAGATCAAGGACACCTTCAAGTCCTGCGAGCTGGAACCGATGCGCGCGCGTAGCGGCCGGCACCTGATCAGCCTCATCCAGGCGCGAACGCCTCTCATCACCACCATCGTCAACAAGTTCGACACGGCCCTCAAGTACTCGAGCAGGCCCGACGACGACCCCAATCTCTTCGTCCTCGTGGACGAGAGCCACCGTTCCCACACGGGACCCATCGGCGGCCACGGACAACTGGCCATGAAGATGCGTCGACTTCTCCCGAAGGCGTGCTACCTGGGCTTCACCGGGACACCGCTGCTGGGCCACGAGAAGAGAAGCACCTTTCGCACCTTCGGTGGGCTGATCCACCGTTACGCGATCGACGAGGCGGTCGAGGACGGCGCGGTCGTGCCCCTGCTCTACGAGGGCCGGTTCGTCGACCAGACCGAACAAGCGATACGAGCCAAGGCGTTGGACATCTCGGAACACTACCGGCGGCACTGGCAGGGGACGGGCTTCAAGGCCCAGTTGGTCGCGCCGTCCAAGGCGGCCGCCATCCGCTTCAAGGAGGTGCTCGACGAGATCGGGGACGTGACCAGCGAGATCGTCATCTCCGCGCCCGACGACAGGGAAGGGAACGAGGAGGTCGACAAGGCATCGAAGGACCGGGTGCGCGCGTATTGGGACGAGACGATGGAACGCTACGGCTCGGAGACCGAGTACAACCGTCGGGTGATCGATGCCTTCAAGGGCCCGGGCACGCCTGAGATCCTGATCGTGGTCTCCAAGCTGCTGACCGGGTTCGACGCACCCCGCAACACTGTGCTCTACGTCTGCAAGCCGCTCAAGGAGCACAACCTTCTGCAGGCGATCGCACGGGTGAACCGCCTCCACGAGGAGGGGGTTGAGCCGAAGGAGTTCGGATTCATCATCGACTACCAGGGACTCCTGGGCGAACTGGACAAGGCGCTGACCACTTACAGCGCGCTGGAGGGCTACGACCCAGAGGACCTCGTCGGCGCCGTCCACGATGTGCGCGAGGAGATCAAGAAGCTCCGGCACTTCCACGGCAGGGTGTGGGACCTCTTCAGGCCCGTCAAGAACAAGAAGGACATGGAGGCGATGGAGCAGTTCCTGGCCGACGAAGCCATTCGGCAGGACTTCTACGGGCGGCTGCGCGCCTTCTCGCGCTGCCTGCACATCTCGCTGTCGTCGGAGAAGATTCTCGACGTGTTCGACGAGGGGCAGATCGCCGAGATGAAACGCGACTGGCGGGGCTTCAGCGAGCTCCGGCGGTCGGTGCGGATCCGTTACCAGGAGGCGGTGGACGTCAAAGAGTTTGAACCGAAGATCAAACGCCTCCTCGACGATCATGTGTCCGCGAAGCCGGCCGAGACGGTCATCAAGTTGATCGACGTCCACGACACCAGTGTCCTGAAGTCGGTCATCAAGGAGACCGGGATCAGCGAAGCTTCCAAGGCCGACAGGATCGCCAGCGCCACCCGGCGGGCCATCACCGAGCGGATGGATCTGGACCCTGCCTTCTACGAGCGCTTCTCGAAGCTGCTCGACGACACCATTAATGAGTACCGTGAGAAGCGGAAATCGGAGAAGGACTACCTGGACAGCGTGATCAAGATCGGTTCGAAAGTCGCCCGCGGGCACGAGGAGCGCGAAATGCCGGCTGCGCTCAGGGGGAATGACGACGGGATGGCGTTCTACGGAATCTTCAGTGGGGTGCTTGCGGAGCGGTCCGGGAAGCCGGTCGGAGAGGACGAGACGGCCGAGGTGGCGCTGGCTGTCATGGACATCATCCACGAGCATCGCATCGTCGACGTGTGGTCCAACGAGACTGCTCAGAACGACATGCGCAACGCCATCGACGACTACTTCTACGATGTCCTGCGGGACGAGAAGGGGATCGAACTCACCGAGGCGCAGATGGACGATCTGCAGGCGCAGATCCTGAGGTTGGCGCAGCGGAGGTTCCCGCAGTGAAGCCCCATTTCGTCCACTACGGAAACGAGCCGCGTGGGTATTGCGGCAGCAGAGGTTCTTCTCGCAGTTCATGCCGCGGACGCCGGAGCGGCGCTACTTGGCGGGCGAGACGCATCTCCTACTGGGCCGCCAGTATCGGCTGAAGGTGGTCCGTCATGGGCGACCGGGCGTGAAGATGATCCGCGGGTTCATCATCGTTCATACCCGCGCGCCGGAGAAGCCGGAGGTCACCCGGCGGCTCGTGGAAGGGTGGTACCGCAAGCGTGCGCGTGCGAAGTTCGCGGAGCGGCTGGAGACCAGCCTGGCCCGGTTCCCCGACCCGGCGGCGTTTCGTCCCAAGGGGCTGATCGTGCGACGGATGGAAAAGCGCTGGGGGTCGCTGTCACCATCGGGACGGCTGTTACTCAACCGCCGCCTGATCGAGGCCCCGGTCGACACGATCGACTATGTGATTGCGCACGAGCTATGCCACATGGCGGAGCCCCACCACGGCGCGGAGTTCTACCGACTGCTGGACCGGGTCATGCCGGATTGGGCGGCGAGGAAGGGACGGTTGGAGGAGCGGATGGCATAGTCAGTCCCAATAGCTCTTGCCGATTGCCGCAAGAAGGTGGTCTTCGTAGGGTCCCAGGTTCTCTCGCAGAGTGTAAGCCAGGAGTTCTCGTAGTGAAGCCCCATCTGGTTCTGGCGTTGGTTCCCGGGGCCAGTGTTTTTCTAGGTAGGCCATCAGGGCGATGCGATACACCGTCGAGGCCAGGGATAGTAGTGGAGGCGCGTCCTCCCCGAAGGGTCGCAATAGGTCCACCGACACCTCGTCGCCGTGAACGAACTTGCTTCTCGCCTTGTACAAGTGCACGTAGGCCCTTTGCGGCAGAGTCACGTGGGTCGTGTCCTTACCTATTCTGACCTCGTGCCCGCGCTCCTGCAATTCAGGATCATTGATGCAAGATGCCCTCCCAAGTAGTTTGATGCAATCACACAGTTTCACATACTTATTCGGCGGGGACGCAAGTACCTCAATGGCCGTAGTCCAGTGCACCGTGTCGAGTCCGATTTCGTAGAGGGAAGCGTAGTTCTTGAACCCGACCGACAATGCCTCGTACGCGGCTTCGAGTGACCGAAAGACCTTTTTGGCCCTACGCTTCTCTCTACCTCGCCTGTATCGAAGTCGCCAGACACGTCCAAGACGGTCCGCTAGGGCTTCATCGGCGTGACGAAGTTCGGGACGTGGGACACGCAGATCGGGTGTAAGAGATAGTTCCTTGGTTCTGAAGCCAATTGAGTTGATAGCCGGAGTCCACGAGTCAAACTTCGAGCCATCGTTTCTGAGCCGAGCTGGATGATAGTCGAAGGAGTCGGACCAAGATACGCCCGACCAGCCATCGGCTTCCCAGTGCGCACGGAAAGGAAGGATCGAAGCGATCGCGACGGCATTTCGGAAAGAAATCAGTGGTTCTGGATCCCTGCCCATGTCCGAATACCAGTCTTTCCGCACTATCAGGGCGGCGGGTTCGAGCGATTTGCGGTTTCCATCATGGAAGGAATTGAGAAACGTGTTGGCCGCTACGGACCAAGTCGAGATCTCTGCGACCCTCCGATCAGATGGAGACACAATCGCAATCCCCTCAAGTCCAAGGGTTAGCTCCGATGGGGATCGCTCCGATTCCCCTAAGAGGAGGTTCGGGAGTACAAAGGCAAGCTGCCATTCCGGGTCGCTCGACATGACAGACGTCTCTATCGTGACGCTCTGGGCTGTGTGCTTGGAAGCCGCCCAAGGATCGACCAGGAGGGAAAGTTCGTCACCGTTCCGATGGATTCCTGACTTCGGACTCTGAAGAGATCGGCAGGAACCACCCCTTCTCGGGGCAGGCCAGCAGCCAGTCCACTAGGCCAGCGTTGGCCGGTGCCCCAACGCGCGCGACACGATAGACCCCCGGGCCCAGTCGCCCAATCTCGAATTCCTGACCGGGACTCACTCCGTCAAGCTGGCGGAGTTCGGCAGGAACAACGAGGTGTCCGTTGGTGGTGATGACCGTCTTCATACCAAGTAAGCTAGAGGACTTCCCCTCGGCGGCAACGTACCTCTGGCCTGCGGGCAGGGCACTCAGTCCAGCATCGCCAGCAGTTCCTCGATTGGCTCGTCACCGGGCCATGCACTCCAAAGCACCATGGGATCCATGTGCTTGATGCCTGCGGCTGGGTCCGCACCAGCGTGCTCATCCGTCTTGGTTGGATCTTCCCGGTGCGCCTCTGAATCCGCCGCGCCTTCGGGGTGCGGGACGCCCGCAACACGCTCGATCGATCCTGTTTCTCCGTCTCTCTTCATCCGTCACCTCCCTACTCAACAGACCGGTTCGCGCAAAATGTAAATCACACTTTACTTCATGTAAACCGCCGTTGTCATTCTCCCCTCTCAAACCCCCGGCGCCATCAACCCATGCGCCTTCGGCAGAAACTCCGACATCATGCGCGCGAAGTGACGGTAGTAGTCATCCCAGGACATGCCTTCGAAGTCCCTCGGGTTCGCCTCTATGTTCGCCTGCAGGCGCCTCGAGCACAGTGCTTCGGCCACGACCTCGGCCAGCAGCACCCGGAAATGGAGCTCATCCTGCCCCGGATACTGCTCCGATTTCGGTCCCAGGTACCGCTTGAGCGAAGGATGACGGGCGCCGATCTCCAGTACGTTCCTGTTCCACCGGTAGCGCAGCGCGCCATGGTCCACATCCTCCAGCTTGATGACAATCCCCGCGCCTGCAGCCGCCGCGGCCCGTAGCTCAGTTTCCGCCTCATGCTGCCCGAGGCGCGCTATCACCTTGGTCGGCGCGGCGTCATCGTCCAGCACCGCCACGGTGAGCTTGCAAACCGCAATCCCGAAGGTGGCGCTCAGGACCAGCCTTCTGGGCCCCGAGATCCGAAAGTCGTCAGACGACAGCTCCAGGTCGAACTCCCGGCCGGCTGAGCGCGCGAGCGCCGTCGGGGCGACCAGCCGAATGCTCCTGCGAGAGCCGCCGCGGATCCGATAGCTCTTCCGTTCGAACTGGAGTTCGTCGACGTCCGCGTACCGTTCGGCCTCCGAAGCCAGCACAGCAATCGTCGACTCGGCTCGGATCGGCCCGACGCGAGCTTCCAGGCCGGTTGCCGCGGTCGCCTCCAGGGCCTTGACCGACCAGGTCGCCCGCAACGCGCCCTCCTGTGTTTCGACCGCTTCCAGGGGCACCGTGGGGCGCTCGGCCCGGATGTCATCCGTCAGGCACTCCACCTCCACCGGCTCGCCTTCGCCAAGCTCGGGGAAGGCCTTGGACCGTACCGTAAGCCAGCATTTGAAGGATTGTTCCCGAACGACCTGCGCGTACTGTGGGCTCAGCGAATAGCCCTGGATCTGAAACTGGCTTCCCGTTTCCTTCCCCTTGGGGTCGCGGGACGTGTCTTCGTCCGAGAAGTCATCCATGAACTGATTCGCAGCTCTTTCGAGGGCGTCGAGGCGCTTGCGCGTCTTCTGGCTCTCCACGCTTCGCGCTCGCTCGCGCTGCTCTCGGGTCCGCTCCTCTTCCACCAGTGGCCGGAACAGGGTGAGCGCCCGTTCATAGAGCGCTTCCACGAAGGGATGATCCGGGATCAGGCCTGACTTGCGCGACGGATCCAGAATCGGAACCGGGTTCTCCGGCGGATGCGGCTTGCCCCGTGCCTGACGTTCGTCGTACTCGTTCCAGAGGTCGTCGATCGCTTCGCAGGTGAGCCGGCCGTAGAACCACTGCGCATGGGGATCCCATTCCAGACTCCGTTCGAAGAGCGTCGCCTCGTGAATCGCGTGCCTGGACTTGACCAGGATCCCGCCCCGGCGGAATCGGTTCCGCTCGGAGGGGAACTTCTTGCGAGCCCGATAGATCACCAGTTTGGCAGTCGCGCCGGAATACCCCGGTACCCGGAACGTCTTGGAGACACGCCTCTTGCCCGCGGGCCGGTGGAGGTTGATCTCGCGGTCCTTCCCCTTCTTCAGGCCCCGTGCCACCAGCGTTGTCTGCTTCTGCCAGACGATGTCGCGGAGGCGTACCAGCCTCGCCACATTCGGCACGAGGGTGTCGATCTTCGGGATCCGGTGGCTCGGCTCGATTTCGATCGTCACCACCGTGCCGGTGCCGTCGCCGATCCCCAGGCGCTTGCGGACTCCCGGGGTGACTCTCCGCGAATCGTCAGCCTCGTATTCCAGATTCGGGAAGATCCTGCAAGTGTGCATGCGTCCGTCGCCGGCGATCGACTCGAAGGTGACCTTGCCGAGCGCCGCGATGTCCTTCGCGCCCCGGGAATTCGTGCCCCGGACCGCTTGCCCCTCCTCCAGGCCGCTGACCCGCCCGCCGATCCGCCCGAGCTTCCGGTTCATCTGATCGGTGGTCATTCCGTCGGCGAAGTCGCGCACACGCAGGATCGAGGGTTGGCCCGTGCCTTGCCTGCCGAGTTCAATCTCCACCCTACCTTCGGTCCGCAGGATCTGATAGCGGTCGTCGGCGTTGGTGACCAGCTCGACGATTGCATCGTAGACATCGCGTATGGCCAGCTTGGCGTCCTGCGCGACGCGGCGGGACGCGACTTCCAGCGGTCTTCGCTTGACGGCGGCCATCGGGTGCGTGCGGCTCCTGGCTATACGTACGACGGGGGAGGCGGAGGGACAGGCAATGTGGGTTCGGCGCCCGCCGGGTTCAACCGTTCCGGGAACCGGTTTTGACACCGGCCGACATCTGCCGCCAATTCGTAACGACCTTCTGCGACGCCCCTTTCGGGCATTGGATGGCGCGGGCAACGGATGGCGCGAGGCGCTACGTGAACAGGATTGGATTCGACGACGCGACGGGCGGGCTGCCCCTGTTCGGCGACACGACAGGCGGGCTGCCCCTGTTCGCACGCTCCGTGAGGATCCAGGCACTCTGCGAAAAGATCGAAGAATTGGAGAAGGATATGGAGACAGAACGGTTCCAGACACCGGCGGACGTGCTGGGGGGCATCGTGAAGCCCCTCTTCACGCAACTCGGCTGGGAGTTCGCCGATCCGCGCATGGTGGTGCCCGAGTTCGAAACCGGGTCGGGGAAGGTTGATGTCGGCTTTTGCCATCCTCCCGGCAGTCCGCGCGTTCTCGTGAAGATCGAAGCCACACCGGACAATGACCGGCTGCACGACGACCACCCCTTCAACGACTGTGCCCACGAGGCCATCCAGCTGGCGATTTCGAAGGACGGGCGGGAGTGGGCGTTCCACTTTCCGGCGGGCCCGGGCAGCATCCGGAACCGGGAGTTCGCCCGGTTCGACATCGTGCAAGACCCCGAGCAGCAAGTCGCCGATGAACTTGAGAAATACCTCGCGTTCCACGAGGTCGAGTCGGGTGAAGCGTTCCGGCAGGCCGGGCAACTCTACCGCGACCGGTGCTTTCCGGCGGAGGCAGTCGCGGCCTGGGGCCGTGCGCTGTTGGGCTCCGAACTCCTGGAGCGCTTCCTGGAAGAATTGAGGAATGCCACCGGCGTGTCAGCCGACCGCGACCGAGCCAGGAGGTTCATTCGTGGCCAGGTCGATGGAATGGAGTGGTCGGCCGATCCACCGGATCCGAAGCCCGCCCGCCGGGTCGCGCCAAGGGACACGGTGTGGGTCTACGACTTCACGTCGCGCGAGATCGTCGTGCGCGTCGTGGTGGACAGCGACCCGGACTGGGAGAAGGGGGAGGTCTCGCGCGACTCCCCGGTCGGCGTCGCGCTGCTGGGAGGCCAAGAGGGAGAGGAGCGGGAGGTCCGTCTTCCCGATCGGGAACCCAGGCGCGCGAGGATCGTGTTGATACGGAGCCGGGCTCGCACGGGCTGAGCCGACCCGATAGCGGTTGCCATCCCCGTAGCATACTCATAGACTAGTCAGTCTGGTCATAATCGTCACCCCCTCCCTCTCGCTCAACGGCCCAAGGCAATGTACGGAACCGAACCCATCCCGGAACACGGGCGCATCGATGAACTTCTCCGGTCCGTCGACCGTCCCGGTGACTATTGCGTCGGCGGCCGCATCTTCACCCCGATGCCGCGCGTCATCGTGGAGGGCGCCGGGGAGCTCTCGTTCCCGGTGCCGGAGGCGCAGATCGAGGCGCTGATCGCGGCTGCGGAGCGCTCGCCGTACGGGAAGGGAGCCGAGACCGTTCTGGACACGTCGGTCCGCGACAGCTGGCAGATCGACGCCACGGATGTCCGTCTGGACGGGCGCGCGTGGCCGGACTCGCTCGCGAAGATCATGGACATGGTGGCCGCTGGTCTTGGCCTCCCCGCCGAAAGGCTCGGGGCCGAGCTCTACAAACTCCTCGTCTACCGGCCCGGTGGCTTCTTCGCCGAGCACCGGGACACCGAGAAGGTTCCGGGCATGGTCGCGACGCTGTCGCTGTCGCTGCCGACGCCCGGCGCCGGGGGGGAGCTGGTCGTGCGCCACGCGGGCCGGTCGGCGACGTTCGGCATGGCGGCGCTGGAACCGTCCGAGCTGTTGTTCGCCGCCTTCTACTCCGACTGCCCGCACGAGGTGCTGCCGGTCAGGGATGGCCACCGGGTCTCGCTCGTGTTCAACCTGTTCGCCGGGTCCCCAGACGACGGACTGGTCCCACCGGAATACCGGAAGCTGACCACGCAGGTCGCCGAAAGCCTGGCCCGGTGGCGGGACGGGGGCGGCGTCGACAAGCTCGCATGGGTGCTCGACCACGAGTACAGCGAGGACGGACTGTCGTTCGACACGCTGAAGAACAAGGACGCCGCCGTGGCGAAGGTGCTCGGGAAGGCCGCGCGCCGGGCGGGTTGCGAGCTACACGCCGCCGTTCTCAGGTTCGAAGAGGAGGGCTATCCCGACGAGAGCCCGCCGTACGATTGGAAAGGCGACATACAGGACGCTCCGCAGGCCGAAATAGGGGAGCTCCGGAGCCGAATATGGACCCTGGACGGCTGGGCGGGCGGGGACGGCGGGCGCCCGCGCTTCGGGCCGATCGACCTGAAAGCCTCGGAACTGCTGTCGCGGCGTGCGCTCACCGACGCCGAGCCGGACGAGCGCAGGGTGTATCCGACGGGCAACGAGGGCGTGACGATGGCGCTGGTCTACCGCCACGGGGCGCTGGTCGTCTGGCCCGGCGACAAGACCTTGGACATCGTGGCGGGCAACAGCGTCGGCCACGCCGTGTCGTGGGTTGCCACCCAGCGCGGCCGTCCGGCGGATGGGGCAGACGAAGGGGTGCGACGGCTCCTGGCGAGACTGATCCGGATCTGGCCGGCCCGGAGCTGGTCAACCCGGTCGCAGGACCGGTACGAGATGCTGCGGCTGCTGTACGCCGTCGGCGACGGGGACCTTGGCGCCGACTTTCTCCAGCGCGTGGTCACGACTCACTACGACGGCAGCGAGAACGTGGTCCTGGCCGAAGTCCTGGCCCTCATCGGGGCGGGGGAGGTTGGGGCGTTCCTGCCGAAGCTGATCGAGAGACACCTCGCGCGGCGCCCGAAGGAGATCGTCGCCCTCCTCGTCCTTGCGGGCGGGAGCCCCAAGGCGACGACGGATCGGGCCCGGCGCGACGCGATGCGCGAAGCGGCGGAAACCGCCCTGTCCGGCCTGGAGCCCGCTCTTCGGTCGGAGTCCGAGGCTCGTGCTCGCAGGGAGCGCGAACGGTCGGCGGAGCCGTCGCGCGCCTTGCACAGGTATCCCGACTCCCCGAAGGAGTGGATCGATCCCGGGGCCGTCTGCGATCTATTCGTGCTCGCGGATCGGCTGGAGCTCGCGGACGCGGCCGCAGCGGCCGCACGGGCGATTGGGGATCACCCGACGATCGTGACCCCGGACCGGATGCTACCGGCGGCGGTGGAAAGGATTTGTGGGCGGGGCGGCATCGCGGAAACGGCCGCCTACAGTGTGCTGTGGCGCCGATCCGCCGACTTTCTGCTGGCGCGGAGCGCCGCGGCGCCCGTCCCACCCAGCGACTGGACCATCGAGGTGGAGATTCCGTGCGACTGCCACCTCTGCGCCAGGCTGCTTGCGTTCTGCGGGGATCCCGCTCAGCGGGTGGAGCGCTTCGAATCCCGCCAGGACATCCGCTGGCACTTCCGCCAGAAGATCGGCCGGGATCACCGCGACCTCGACTACGAGAGCCGGTGGCTCGGGGCCACCAACACGCTGGTCTGCACGAAGAGCCGGGCCAGCCACCTTCGGCGGCTTGAAGAGTACGCCGAAGATCTGCGCCGCATGGAGTCGCTGCTGGCGTGTGCGCCGGACGCCGAGGGGGGCGGCAGCGCGGAAGGGAGGGTGGGCCGGCTCGAGCGCGCGCTGGCGGTTCCGCGAGAATCCTGAGTGCCAGGCCCTTCGCTATCGCCTGAACGACTCGCCGCTCCCGAGGCGATGGATGTGGCGAGCGCGTTTGCGACCGTACGCGACCGAGCACTATGCTGGGCACGTTGAAGGTGCGAAGCGCCCGGAGGCGCGTCGTGATCCGAGGCATGTCGTGATCCCGGCACCATTGGAGCCACCGTGAGACCTGCCGAACTCCTGACTTCACTGCGCGTCGCTGCGTCGCAATGTGGTATCGGCTGTGGGCTCCCTGCGGCGAGCATCTCGTGCGCGTCCATGATCGGGTCAGGAATCAGCTTCGTGGTCTCGACTCGGGTGGACTGAGCGGTGGTCCGCTGTGGCTGCGGATTGCGCCTGACGGGGCCATTCAGGAAGTCCGACTGCCTGACCGGTTCGATGCTTTTCGCTTCTCGAGTTCTCGGATCTGGGGTGTATATCGAGACGAAAACGATATCCTGTCCGTCGCGTCCGTCCCACTCCCTCGTTGAAGGGTCTCGCCTCGCGACCAACCCTTTGGCTGACCTCTTGAATCGGAAGCTGGAGTTGGCGATGGCTGCAAACAGCCCACGGCACCTGACGCGCCGGACCTTTCTTGGCGCGACGGCCGGCATCGCGCTTTCGGCCAGAAGCGCCACGGATGCAACGCTTGTATCGGTATCGCGCCGAGCCCAGCCTGACCTCTTCGTCATCAACATGCTCGGCGGTCTCAGGAACCCGAACCGCACTCCCCCGGAAGGCCCGGCCCAAGGCAGCGGACTGGGCGACCAACCCGGTCCGGATGCACGTGCAATCTCCGACGCCCTCGCTTCGGGGATGGCTGCCGCCAACACCACGGTCGGCTACGTCGCGGGCCCTCGGGACCCGTTCGAGAGCTCGGTCGCCGATATATCCCGCTGGAACAGGATCATCCGCGAGCACCCCGATTCGCTTTTGAACGTGTGGTCCGCGAGCGACATCGAGCGTGCCGCGCGCGAAGGCAAGGTCGGAATCATCCAGGGCTTCCAGAACGCGGCGATGATGGGTGACGACGCCCAGCGGGTCGGTGTCTTCGCCGGACTCGGGGTGAAGATCATCCAGCTCACCTACAACGTCGCCAACCAGCTCGGCCACGGGTCGATGGTGCCCGAAAACGGCGGGCTCACGGACTTCGGGCGAGATGTCGTCGCCGAACTCAACGCGACGAACACGCTGGTGGACCTGAGCCACAGCGGCGAGCAGACCTGCCTGGATGGGATCGACGCATCGACCGCGCCCGTTGCGATCACGCACACCGGCTGCAGGGCAATGACGGATCTGCCGCGCAACAAGACGGACCGGGAACTGCGCCTGGTCGCCGAGACCGGTGGAATCGTCGGGATCTACTTCATGCCGTTCCTGGCGGCTGACGGCATGGCCGTGGCGGAGGACGTGGTCCGGCACATCGAGCACGCTGTCGAGGTGTGCGGCGAGGAACACGTCGGAATCGGCACCGATGGCGGGACGACGGCCGTAGACGACATGGAAGCGGCCTACGAAGCGGCTCGGAGGGATGTCGAGGCGCGCCGTGCGGCGGGCATCGGTGCCGCGGGCGAACGCCCCGGAGTGGTGCCGTTCATCCCGGATCTGCAAGGCCCGGATCAGTTCCGGAAGCTTGCCGACATGCTGGCGGCGCGCGGGCACAGCACGGAGCGCGTGGAGCGAATCCTGGGACTCAACGCGCTCCGAGTCATGCGGAAGGTGTGGGGGGCGTAGGACCTCAAGCGGCGATCAGACGCAGGATCAATAGCGATTGGACGCTATGTCGATAGCGATTGGCCGCTCCGTCGATAGCGATCAGACGCTCTTGTAATAGCGTTTGGACGCTGATATGATTTACAATCAGCCGCCATCGATCGGGTCCGGGCCGGACCCCGCGGCAAATCCCTGACGCCGAGGTATCCATCGCAATGTTTCCGCGCTACTCAGCTCGCCGCGTCAAGGAAGCCCTGGCCGACACGCCCGTGGTCTTCATCATGGGTGCCCGACAGGTCGGGAAGACGACCCTCGTCAACGATCTGATCGACGAGAGCTGGGAGTACATCACCTTCGACGACCTGGCCCAGGCGGAGTTGGCCCGATCGGACCCGGTGGGATTCATCCGCAATCTGCCGCCGAAGAGGATTGCCCTCGACGAGGTGCAGCGCGTCCCGGATACCCTCGTCGCGATCAAGCAGGCGGTTGATGAGAACCGAACCCCCGGCCGCTTTCTGCTGACCGGCTCTGCGAACGCCCTGCTGCTCCCCCGTGTCTCCGATGCGTTGGTAGGAAGGATGGAGGCTGTCCGTCTGCCAACGTTGTCCGAATGTGAAATCGCCGGGAAGGAGCCCACCTTTCTCGACACGCTCCTCAGCGGCGAAGCGCCCCTGGCCCAGGATGTGCGGGTCAGGGATCATCTGGCGCGGCGAGTTGTTACGGGCTGCTTTCCCGAACCGCTCCTGCGGGGGAGCGAGAAGCGTGTGCGCGCCTGGTACCAGCAGTACCTGAACACCCTGGTTCAGCGCGATCTCCACGACCTTCCCCGCATCGAACATGTCGACGCGATGTCGAAGCTCCTCCGCCTGACCGCGGTCCTCTCGGGCCAGCTTGTCAACCTCACAGAGCTTGGCGGCAAGCTCGGACTCAACCGGATGACCGCCGGCAAGTATCTCGCCCTGCTGGAACAGCTCTTCCTTGTCGAGCGGATTCCCGCATGGCACGCCAGCGAGTTCAGGCGAATGGTCAAGACTCCGAAGATGCATGTGGTCGATACCGGAATGTTGTGCGCGCTGCGAGGGATCACCCGCCGGAAGCTGCTCCGCAACCCCGCGGAATTCGGGTCGCTCCTGGAGTCATTCGTGTACAACGAAGTGCGGAAACAAGCGTTGTGGATGGAAGAACCCCTGACCTTCCATCACTATCGTGACAAGGACAAGGTCGAAGTGGACATTGTGATGGAGGGTGCATCCGGTGACTGCTATGGGGTCGAAGTCAAGGCGGCGGCCTCCCTGCGCTCCCATGACCTAACCGGCCTGAAGCGGTTCCGGCGCCGCGCGGGCGAGCGCTTCCGAATGGGTGTGCTGCTATACGATGGCGATCACACCACGTCGTTCGGCGACGGACTTTTTGCGGTGCCGATCGGCGCGCTGTGGAAGTGATCCGGCGTCAAGCCGCCGGCCTCCCTCCCTTCCGCGACACGATCACCCGGCCCGGCACGGTCAACAGAATCTCCCCGTCCTCGACCACGAATTCGCCGCCCACCAGCACGTGGTCGATCCCGGTCGCGTGTTGGTGCGGCTCTACGAAAGTGGCCTGATCGGCGATGGACTCCAGGTCGAAGACCACCAGATCCGCCCAGTAGCCCTCCCGGATCTCGCCCCGGTCGGCAAGACCCATGATCCGCGCCGGCAGCGAGGTCTGCGCGCGCACCGCCGACTCGACCGAGAGGGCGCCGACGGTCAGCGCATAGTGCCGAATCTTGCGCGGGAAGGTCCCGTAGAAGCGCGGGTGAACCGGTCCGTCGCCAGGCCAGGCGATGCCGCCGTCCGAGGCGGTCGCGACCCAGGGCTGCGCGGCGTAGTTCTCCAGGTCGATCTCGGACATGGAGAATCCCCGGAAACGCCCGCCCCCCGGCCTCGTCCGATCGCCTTCGAGCTGCAGGGCGATCGCGGTTTCCACCGGGTCCTGACCGCGGAGCGTCGCTACCTCCATCAGGTTCATGCCGACGTAGTCATCGTTCGGGTGCTCGAACACCACGACCCGGTCGGCCCCACCCCGGCGCCCGATCTCGTGCGTGATGTCCATTCGAATCCGGGGCGCTGCCTCGGCGTCCCGCAGCCTGATCTCGAGCATGTCGGCGGGCGGGCGGGCATCCGCGGGCCGGGCCGCTTCCTCGTCCTGTAGCGCCCAGCGCGGTACCAGGACCGTGTTCCCGTCCGTCCCACTGGTGGGGTAGGGGTACTGGTCCGCCCACACGCGCACACCTTCGTCCCGGGCCCTCTGAATGAGCTGGATCGCCGAACCGCTCGATCCCCAGTATGCCACACCCTTCGCCTTGATGTGAGACGCGACCACGCGGACGCCCGTGCGTCGCCCGATCTCGATGGTCTCGAGCACCGCGTCCTGCAACGTGGGCGGTCGCCCCTCGTGCTGGCTGGGCAGATACCACATCGGATCCGCGCCCTCCGCTCGCTCGTGCGAAATGTAGACTCCGTCGTACGGCGCAAGTTCGGAGGCCAGCACGACCAGCTCATCGGTGGTGCTCCAGCGGCCCGGGGCATATTCGAGTCCCGCCGACATCCCCACCGCCCCTTCCTCCAGCGCCTGCCGCACCAGCGCCGCCATCTGCTCGGCCTCCTCGGGCGTAGACGGTCGCCGAACGTCGTCCCCCA
Source organism: Longimicrobiales bacterium (assembly GCA_965206455.1). Classification (GTDB taxonomy): domain Bacteria; phylum Gemmatimonadota; class Gemmatimonadetes; order Longimicrobiales; family Gaopeijiaceae; genus Bin94. The sequence continues at coordinate 339,739 of CBDBJS010000002.1, forward strand.
TGACCATCCGCCGCACCGTCCCGTGACCGACCATGAGCATCACATTCGGGCCCACGCCCTGTCTCTCGATGGTGGCTCGCTGCTCTGCGACCGGCCACGGCGAACGCCCGTCCTGGTTGACGACCACCGTGGTCACGCCCTGCGAAACCACGTTCGGCGCCGCCTTGCGATGGATCGAGTCGCTGCGGATGGTCCTGCCGCCCCGGCCGCTGCCGTCGTCCGCGTGCGAATGGATGTCGATGAATCCCGGGGATACATAGCGCCCGGTCGCATCGATCACCCGTTCGGCGCTGGCCCCGGACAGGTCACCCAGAGCGACGATTCGCCCCCCACGCACACCGATGTCGGCGCGGAACCATGGATTGCCGGTTCCGTCGAGGACCCTTCCCCCGCGGACGAGCAGGTCGAAGTGTTCGACCTCCTGGGCGGCGAGCGGTGAGGCCACCCCGTCGTGGAAAGGAGTCCCGAGGATGAAGAGGGCGACGCTGGCCAGGCGGGCGAGCGGGGTTGTGTTGCACATGGCGGAGCCTGCCGGTAGGGATGGGGGGACAAGGCATTGCAACCGTCATTGTACTCCGGCTTGTTGATTGGGCCAAGGGAGAGCTCGACGCCAGACAGCCCGCGAATCCGGGGTGGCATGCAATTGCCAGCGAGTGCTTCGACTGTTATCATGAAATGACGAGGTGATAACATGATTCGAACTCAAGTCTCTCTGGGACAGGATCTCTACGATCGGGCCAAGGCTCTGGCCAGGCAGCAGGGCATCTCCTTTGCGGAATTGTGCCGGCGGAGCTTGAGCGAGGCGGTCTCACGGGTTCCAAGCGACAGGCCCTGGATGTCCTATGTGGGCATCCTGGACGGCCGGCGCGACGACAGCTGCACGGTGGACGAGGTCGTCTATCGCCGGGAGTCCCCTTGAGCGATCCGAGGGCCTACCTGGATACCGGTATCTTCATCGCGGCGTTGAGCAAGCGCGATCAGTATCATCAACAGGCACGGACATTGTTCGGCGGGGAACGACCACGCTGGTACACGTCGCTGCTGGTCTGGTCGGAAGCATACTCGTGGTTTCTCCACCGACACGGCGAGGAAGCCGCCCGCTCGTTCAGGCTGTTCGCCGACAGCCTTGTGGGACTGACCCTCTTCGAGGTCGACGCCGAACACCACAAGGAGGCCTGTCGGATGTTGAACCGGATGCGCGGTGCGCGCCTGACCTATGTGGACGCTTCGAGCCTCGCCTTCATGGGACTTCATCGAATCGACACGGTGTGGTCGACCGATCACCACCTGAGCTTGACCGGTGCTCAGGTATTGCCACGGTCCTGAGCACGTGGGCGTTTCCGTCCGGGCTTTGCGGGTGGCGTTTTTCATCATTGCCACCGTTGCCTGTGGCGAAGAGGCATTGTTGGAGCAGGGCACCGCTGTCGCGATCGACAGCGCCGGCGTCCAGATCGTCACCAGCGAGCCGCTGGGCACGAACGCCCGGTGCGTCCTTGGCGATGCGCCCATCCTGTCCATCGGCGCGGTCGAGGGTGACGAGCCGCACCTGTTCTACCAGATCCGACATGCGGCCCGGCTTTCGGACGGATCGATCGCGGTTGTGGACGGTTCCAGCCGGGAAGTCCGGATCTTCAGCGCCACGGGCGAGCATCTGCGCTCGATGGGAGGTGCTGGCGATGGCCCCGGGGAGTTCCGGGGTCCCTGGCTCCTCTGGGTGCTTCCGGGGGACACGCTGTGGGTGGGTGACTACATCCCCTGGCGCTTCAATGTCTTCTCCCCGGCCGGTGAGTTCAGTCGTGCGGTGCAGCCGGACCCCTATCAGCTGCACGCCTTCGTTCGCGGGGGAGTGCTGGCGAATGGCACGTCGGTGAATGTGACACAGGCCATGACCCCACCGGGAGGCAACACCTCGGCTCCGGTGACCTTCCTCGTCGAGGTCCACGGCCCGGATGGCGCTCTCATCGACACCATCGCGGCGCTTCCGGGCCGGCGTTTCGAGCCGGTGAGCGACTACCCCGGGTTCTTCCTCCCAACACTCTTCGGGGCATCGCCGCTAGTGGCGGCCCGCGGAACCAACATCGCAATGACTACCGCCCGGGATCCCGAGGTGCGGATCCTGGACGAGGTGTTTCGGCTGCGTCGGATCGTTCGCTGGGCGGAGCCGGCCAGGGAGGTGACGAACGTCCATCTCCGGGCGTTCCGCGATGACTATGTAGCGGAGCGCGGGGGTCGTGCGAGCCCCGGTTGGAGCAACGTAGACGAAGCTGCCATCAACGACGCTCGGACCGTCGCCGACCTGTTTCCCACCGCCGCCGACCTGATGATCGGCCGTGACGGTCGCCTGTGGGTGAAGCGCTTTGCCCGGCCCCGTGAAGAGTCGGCGTGGATGGCCTTCAACCCGGACGGTACCTTCTCCTGTCATTTGGCGCCGGGACATGATCTGACACCCTACGAATTCGGTGCCGACTATCTGCTCGCGCTGAACGTGGATGATCTGGGCACGGAACGCGTGGTGATGCACCGGCTGGATTCCCCCGGCGGCGGCGGAGGCGAGTGAGTTGCCCCCTGCTATCCCAGCAATTCCGGCAACACCACCCCCGCGGGCCCGCGCAGCGCCACCGCGGCCACGCTCGTAAGCCCGGTCTCCTCGGTGTTCACCTCGATGAGGTGCCCCCCGGCGTGCAGCGTGGCCAGGGGGATGGCCGCGGCCGGGTAGACCACCGCGCTCGTTCCGACGACCAGGCAGAGGTCGGCCCGTTCGGCCATTGACTGGGCGCGGTCCAGCACAGCCGGGTCGAGCATCTCGCCGAAGAGCACCACATCGGGGCGGCGGGGCCCGCCACAGGTCGCACAGCGGGGAAGGGAATCGCCCAGCGGCTCGGCCTCCGCGCGGGTGCCGCAATCGTTACAGCGGTCACGCGCGATCGCGCCGTGTATCTCCACCGGCAGCGCCGCGTCCGGCGGCCCGTCACCCGCCACTTCCCGCGCGGCTCGCGTGTGCAGCCCGTCCACGTTCTGCGTGACAAGCCCCGCCGTGCCGCGCTCCAGGAAAAAGCGGGCCAGCGCACGATGTCCGTCGTTGGGCTCGCACGTCGCGAGAAAGCTCCGGCGCCACGCGTACCACTGCCACACCGTCTCGGGATCTCGTTCGAAGGCGTCGATCGTCGCAAGGTCTTCGGGCCGATAGTTGCGCCAGAGCCCTCCGTCGCCGCGAAAGGTGGGCACACCCGATTCCGCGGAAATCCCCGCACCGGTCAGCGCCACGACGCGCCGTGCCTCGGCCACGAAGCTGCGGGCACTCTTCAGCTCCCTGTGTGTCATGCGCTCTCGACCTGATTCGGCGGCCAAGCAGCCATTTGCTTCGCCGGTCTAGGTGCTGACGCGGTGTTTCGCCTCGGAAGGCCTGCTACTCGCTCACCCTCCGGACCGGCGGCAGCACGGCCCGGCCGATCGTATTGGTGTCCGTGCCGAACCAGATCGCGTTGGTCTCCGGATCGAAGTACATGTGCCGGATGGTGCCGCCGCCGCTCTCGACGTCCACGGTGCTGATGAACTCTTCAGTGCCGGTATCGAAGCCCACGAAGACGTTGGGGCGGACTCCGGTCTCGACGTACCAGACGCGGTCGTCGTCGTCGATCGCGACGCCGTAGGGACGGGATTCTCCGCCACTCGGGCTGGCCCACTCCGTGACCTCGCCGGTGGACGGGTCGAGGCGGCCCAGATAGCCGCGGGAGTAGTCCACATACCAGACGATGTCCTTGGAGTCGATGACCAGCCGCCTTGGGCGGGCACCTTCGTCCGGCAGGTCGAAGTAGGTCGGTTCGAAGGACTCCGGGTCGACCATGACAATCTGATTGGTGCCGAACAGGGTCGCCCACGGCCGGTCCTGCGAGTCCATTTTCAGGCCGTAGGGCCGAGTCGAGCCGCCCCGTGCCTCAGCGTTGTCCGGCATTTCGACCAGCCGAACCTCGCCGGTCTCCTGCCAGAACTTGCCCACGAAGTTGCCGCCCTGGACGGTGAACCAGAGGTCGCCCGCCGCGTCGAAGGCAAAGGTGTGCGGGTCGCGGGCCCGCTCGTCGGGCATGGGGAAGATCTCGATTTCGCCGGTCTCGGGGTCGAGACGGCCAAGGTTGCCGACGCGGTTGCCGGTGTACCAGACCATGCCGTCGTCGGCCACCACCACGGTGTGCGGGCCGGCGCCGTCGGGAAGATCGTACTTCTTCATCTCGCCGGTCGCCGGGTCGAGGACCGCGGCGTAGTGGGAACGCTGACCGACGAACCAGACCCGTCCGTCGGGCGCCACATAGGGGTCGCGGGGCCGGCTCTCCTCCCAGGGCACCTGCCATTCCTCCAGGACAGGATCGGATTCCTGGGCGAAGCCGGTCACGGGGGTCGTGAGTACTGCCAGGGACACCACTACCAGTGTACTGCACAGGGATTTCATTACTCGGTCCTCTTGATGGAAGCGAAGTTTGCGCCGCCGTCCGGCTTCAGTTGCCGGACCGCACGTACTTGGTCAGGCCGCCTCCCGCATCCGCTCGCGATATCGGGCCCTCCGCCGCATACACGTTGCCTTCCCCGTCCACGGCCACGCCCTCGCCGGCGACACCCTGCGGCCCGCGCTCGGAAGCGTGCGGCGGAATGAACGCCGTCACCCGGTCCTCGGACGCGTGGCCGATGCGGATGCCGGTCATCCAGCCTTCGTGATTGTTCGGATTGGACTCGGAGTCGATCGCGTAGAGGTTGTCGTCCCCGTCGATGAACAGGCCGCTGATGCGGCTGAACTGGTAGTACGAGTCCAGGTGGTTGCCCTCCTGGTCGAAGATCTGGATGCGGTGGTTGCCGCGGTCGGCGACGAAGAGGCGTCCCTGCGAATCGAAGGCCATGCCGTGCGGTGTGCGGAACTCGCCCGGCCCGTCGCCGATCTGGCCCCACTCCATGATGTACTCGCCCTCCGGGGAAAACTTGATGATGCGCCCGGTCGATCCCTCCGGTGGGTTGGCGTTCTGGCCGCTGTGCCCGTCGGAGACGAAGATGTCCCCGTTCGGCGCGGTGATCACGTCGCAGGGCTCGTTGAACTGCCCGGGCTCGCTGCCCGTCACGCCAGCCTGTCCCAGGGTCAGCAGCACTTCGCCCTCGGGGCTGAACTTGATGACCTGGTGACCCTTGGTGCCGTCCTGGGTGCCCTGCGAGTCGGTTACCCAGATGTTGCCGTCCGCGTCCACATGGATGCCGTGGGGGAGCACGAACAACTCCGCGCCGAAGCTGGCCAGGATCTCGCCGGTTTCGCTGTGAAACTTGAAGATCGGGTCGACCAGGTTCTCGGCGCAGCCGCCCGCGAGCCCCACGCCGCCGCAGCGGTCGTAGGCCCAGATGTGGCCATCGTTGGGGTCGATATCGACACCTGCCGTCGAGCCCCACTCGCGGCCATCGGGCAGATCGGCCCAGTCGGCCATGACTTCGGCCGCCGGGTTGGGCAGGTCGCCCGCCGCCACCGGATCTGCAATGGCTGTGGGGTCGGCGGGGGCTGCGTCGGGCTCCTCGTCAGCCTCGTAGGCGCAAGACGCGGCCCACAGCAGGCCGGAGAGCACCAGGATCCGTGAAAAGGTGTGCTTCCTCATGGCGTTTCTCCCTGTTGGGGGCAGGCCCGTCGGCGCCAGGTTCGGCGCTCGTCTGCTGCCATGCTGGCCCGCGCGGGTCGTGGAGTCAAGAAGGGGGCGCCCCGGTGTTGCGGCGAAAGCCTTGTCTGCGCGCGGGCAGCTGCCCCAGTCTGTCACCGTGTGGCGAGAACGGTCGGCGTCGCGCCAACCATGGGCAGAAAGGCTTCGGAATGATTCGGTTGCATCTTCGGCAGTACCCTCTCCAGGGCGCCACATTGGCGTTTGTCCTCGCACTGGGCACCCCCTCACGTGGTGATGGGCAGAACCCCGACCGCGCGCCCTCCATCGCCATCGACACCGCGGGCGTCGAAGTCGTCACGAGCGATCCGCGAAACTCCGACGCCTACTGCGCACTGAGCGAGGAGCCGACACTTTCCTTGGGGACCATGGAGGGCGACGACCCGTACATGTTCTACTTTGTGCGCGGCGCCAACCGGTTGTCCGATGGCTCGATCGCGATGATGGACAACGGGAGCGGGGAGATCCGCATCTTCAGCTCGGATGGCCGGCACCTGCGCTCGATGGGCGGACAGGGCGAGGGGCCGGGCGAGTTTCGCGTCGGCCGGTATATCTGGGTACTCCCTGGAGACACGCTGTGGGTGGGCGACTACCGGCCCTGGCGCTACCACCTGTACCTCTCAACCGGAGAATTCGTACGTACCGTGGAGATGAATCCGCGGTATCTCAATGCATCTCTGGGTGGCGGAGTGCTGGACAACGGGACCTCCGTGAACGTCAGAGATCTCTATCGACGAGAGTACGACTTCGAGGTCCCCGAGTCCCGGTTCGTGGAAGTGCACTCTCCCGATGGCACCGTGATCGGAGAGCTGGCCAGGCTCGAGGCCAACCGCTCGGGTACCTGGGAAGGTGCGGACGTTATCATGTCCACCCTCTTTGATCCCATACCTTCGGTCCATGCTCGTGGGAACACCATCGCGATTGCGACGGCGAGAGAGCCCGAAGTCCTGCTTCTGGACGATGAACTGCGTGTGAGGCGCATCGTTCGGTGGTCCGATCCTGACCGGGAGGTCACACGGGCCCATGTGCAGGCATACCGCGAACGGCGGATCGAGAGCCGGGGTGGCCGTGGCAGCGAGAATTGGAGGCCATCCGACGACGACGCGATCAGCGACCGACGGCCGGTTGCCGATGTATTCCCGACGGTAAGTTCCGTCCAGGTCGGCCGAGGGGGTCGCCTATGGGTGTATCCCTATGCGAAGCCGGGCGAAACCGTGGACTGGTGGGCCTTCACGCCCAACGGCGACTTCCGGTGCAGGTTGACCAATCCGAGTGGATTGACGATCTACGAATTCGGGGCGGATTACCTGCTTGGCGTCCACACCGACGACCTGGGGGTCGAGCGGGTGGTAATGTACGAGTTGGGGTTGCCGGCAAATCCTGGTGAAGCCGGTGGCGGATAGCGGATGGGTCGAGGTCTACCGCCGCCGCCGTGGTGCCAACGCACCCTGGCCGCCCGTGGAGGGCTGCTAATACTTCTTGCGGCTCTTGTAGCGTCTTCCAACTGCGGGGACGGCCTGGCGGAGCCCGCGAATCCAACAGTTACCGGCAATTGGGTCGGCACCGGCGTTGCGTACGGCGCAGTGGAGAATTGGAGGCTCAAAATGGAGGAGTCTCCGATTGGGATCGTCACCGGAACGTTCAGTCTACGGGTCGAAAGGCTGGTATTCTCGGGTACCGTCAGCGGTACCCACACCTATCCCTCGATATCCCTCGATCTCGACATGAATGTCTTTGGGAACGTCGTGACCACCACGTACCAGGGGCAGGTGATATCGTCGGACAGCATCGCGGGCGCGTATCAGCGCTTTGACGATCCCGCCCGAACACTGGACCTGGACCGGCTGGGCACGTGACCGCGTACCCGTCTTCGCCGCTTGCCCCCATCCTGGCAGCCTGGCGCCTCGCCGCTCGTAGTGCTCCCCGGCCGTGCGCGACGGTGTCCCCAGCCGTCCCCGACTACGGCAGCCCGTACCGCTCCAGGTACGCCAGGTCGAACTCGTCGAACGCGACCATATAGACAGACCCGGGACCGAAGCCGGCCACGCGTCGGTCCCCCTCCAGCGTCACCGCCCTGACCAACCGCCCCTGGCGGTCGAAGAGGTCGTAGGCGGTTCCGGTATCCGCCGGCAGGTGCCGCTTTACCCATGCGCGCCCCGAAGGATCGACGCGAACGGTCGCGGGATGTAAAGCAGGCTTTGCATTTGGCCAACTAAAGTTGTCATAATCGGGCTCTTCCCACCCGCCGGAGCCGCGAAAGAAGGTTGCGGTCGTCGACCCGTCGAAACTGCTCGAAATTCCCATGCCGATTCCGGCGTGGCGCCGGCGGTCGCGAAAGTACTCGGCCTTCTCGGCAGTGGTAATCGGGACGGGCTCGTGGACGATAGTGTCTCCGCGCGTAACCGAACCGTCCGGGGCGTACCAGTCCACTCCATAGCCCACGGAGCGCGCCACGACAACCGAGCCGTCGGCGGCGACCCCCCAGGCATCCTGGGGCGATAGCGGAATCGGCGAGATGCTCACCCCGTTCTCGATCTCTTCGACCACGATGTCCAGGCGCTTGAAGCTGCCGGCAGTATCCACCGATCCCTCGGCCAGACTGATACGAAGAATTGCGCCGCGCCCATCGGGGTCGGGCGGGAAGCCACTCATGGAGGCGGTGTAGACGTTCCCGCCGAGGTCGATCCCGGCGGGCATCGCCATCACGACCCCTCCGTCCTCCTGGAACCTCGCGATGGGGTGCGCCGTTCCGAACTCCAGCTCCGGCCCGATCCTGACCAGCTGCCCCTTGCCCAGGTCCACCAGCAGGGTCGAGTCCCCCGGCAACGGCCAGACGGCGTCGGGCTGCTGGTATTCTTCGGGCCCCTCGCCCAGCCTGCCCACCACGGTTCGAACCCCTGCGTCCATGTCCACCCGGTAGAGCGCCTTGCCCAGCGGATCGGCGGCCAGAACGTCCCCGCCGGGGAGCTCCAGCACCGTGTGCACGTACCCGAAGTCCTCGGGGAAGACGGCGTTCGGCGCGCCGAGCGAAACGGGTCGCCGGGGGTCGGCCGCGTCGCCGGTGCCGGCGTCGGCGCAGGCCTGCACATGGAGAAGCAGCAGAGGGACGAACACCAGCCAGCGACCCCGGCAACGCCAGTTCGGATGGAGCCTCCTTCTCATGCGGCGTCTCCCTTCACGAGAACCTTTCAAACCCCGCGGAACCCGGACCCTTCCTGTTAGAATATGACATCATCGAGTCCCCCATCGGTTGTCCCGCACGGGTACGTGCCCAATCCCAATGGCCAGAGCAGGCGACAACTTCCCGGCCCGATCCGCCCCGCCCGACCCGATCCGGCACCCCGAACGGCTGGATCCGGCCATCTTCTCCTTCCCCGTGGAAAAGATGCGCAGCGGCTACTACTCCGATAAGTACTTCGTGCGCGCGCGCGACCTGCTCCTTGCGTCGGGGCGTGGTCCCACAGTCACCATGCAGGTCTTTCAGAAGCAGGACGCCGTCGTTGCGGGCACCGACGAGGCCATCGCCATCCTGAAGCTGTGCCTCACGGAGGGCTACGACTTCGGCGACATCGAGGTCCGGTCCCTGCGCGACGGGGACCGTGCCCGCCCGTGGGAGACGGTCATGTTCATCACCGGGCCGTACCCGGCTTTCGCGCACCTGGAGACGCTCTACGCGGGGGTGTTGGCCCGCCGCACCCGCATCGCCACCAACACCCGCGCTGTGGTCGAGGCCGCGTGGCCCAAGCCCGTCATGTTCTTCCCCGCGCGCCACGACCACTGGATGGTGCAGACCGGGGACGGCTGGGCGGCGCACGTGGCAGGGGCGATCGGGGTGTCCACCGACGCGCAGGCTTCCTGGTGGGGCTCGTCGGGGATCGGCACGGTCCCCCACGCACTGATCGCGGCCTACGGCGGGGACACGGTGGCCGCGACCGTGTCGCTGGCGGATGCGATGCCGGACGAGGTGCGCATCGTGTCGCTGGTGGACTTCGACAACGACAGCGTGGCGACATCGCTGGCGGTGGTGCGGGCGCTGGGCGAACGCCTGTGGGGAGTCCGCCTCGACACCTCGGGGACCATGGTGGACCGGTCGGTGGCGGGGGAGATGGGGGATTTCGACCCCCGGGGAGTCAACTGGCGCCTCGTCGACAAAGTGCGGGGCGCGCTCGACCGCGAGGGCTTCCAGCATGTGCGCATCGTCGTATCCGGCGGGTTCACGGCGTCGAAGATCCGCGCCTTCGAAGAACAGGGCGTGCCGGCGGATTCGTACGGGGTGGGATCGGTGCTCATGCGCGGCTCCTTCGACTACACGGCGGACGTGGTGCTGGTCGAGGGAGAGCCGATGGCCAAGGTGGGCCGCTGGTACCGGCCGAACGACAGACTGGAGTTGGTGACGTGAGCGCGACGGGCTGGTGGAGCGAGGCTACAGGGTCACCGCCGTGCGGGACGCGACCTGGGGGGGTGACCCGGAAGCGCTACCTGTACCGCACCCCCTCCTTGAACACGAGATCGACCTCGCGCAGCGCCCAGATGTCCTCCAGCGGGTTGCCGTCCACGACGATCACGTCGGCCAGCTTCCCGGCTTCCACCGTCCCCAGTTCGTCCTCCATCCCGAGCAGCTCTGCACCCCGTAGCGTCGCGGAGACGATCGCTTCCATCGGCGTCATTCCGAGCTCGGTGAAGATCTCGAGTTCACGCACATGGTTTCCGCTCTCGTGGAAGTTGAGGCGGGTACCCTTGTCGGTCCCCATCGCGATGGGTGCCCCGGCCGCGATCAGCTTCTGCAGGCTGCGCCGCCCCAGTTCGTAGCCGGCACGCTGCCGCGCCAGTTCTTCCGGGCCCTCCGCGACCTGCTCGGCCACATAGTCACGGGCCTCCTGCACCATGTCCGCGGGGGCGTGCCGGATGTACCACGGGTCCTCCAGACGGCTCGGGTCTTCGAGGTAGGTCACATAGACCTCGCGCACAACCATGAGCGATACCGAGTAGACGTTCTGATCGACGAAACGTTGCACCAGCTCGTCCGAGAATTCACCCTGCGGCCCCACCTCCTCCTCGCCCACGAGGGTGGGGTGTTCCATGGCGTCCACTCCTGCATCGAGCACCGCCACGATGCTCTCGATCGACGACGTGTGGGTCGTGACCCGCAGGCCTCGCGCGTGCGCCTCCTCCACGATCTCGGTGAGGGCTTCGGTGGACAGCTCCGGAGGGATGTTTTCGGGCCCGCTGTACGACGAGACCTTGATGAAGTCGGCCCCGCGCTCGGCGTAGTCGGCGACGATCTCCCTGCCGTGAGGCCCGTCGCGTACCGGAAGCACCATCGAAGCCTTCGCGTGCGCGATTCCCTCGGCGGTTGCGCCCGCGAGAAGTGAATCGTTCGGGTCTTCGAACATTCGGAAGATGCCCGGATAGTTGAGGATCGTGCCCGAAGTGAAGAGTCGCGACCCGGCGATGAGCCCGCTCTCGATGTCTTCACGCAGTCGAATCATCTCCTCCAGCGGGTCCATGGTGTCCCGCGAGGTGGTGATCCCCTGCATGAGGCTCGCATTCAGGTTGCGCGCTCCGATCTCGTAATAGCTCCTGTAGCGCCCCGCGAAGAAGGCGGGGTGGTTCGACTGGCCGTCGAAGATGATGTGGCTGTTGCCCTCGATCATCCCGGGCATGACCGTCTTGCCCGCAACGTCGATGACCGTTGCCCCGGCCGGTACCGTCACGTCGCCGGCGGCCCCCGCGGCGATGATCCTGCCGCCTCCCATCACCACGACGGCGTCTTCGACCGCGGCGGCCCCGGTTCCGTCGATCAGTCGCCCGCCCACGAGGGCCGTGACGTCGTCGCCGGGCCCCGGGGGGACGCAGGCGGCGATCAGCGCAGCAATCAGCGGGGTGGCGAGCGCCGGCAGTCCGCAGCGGAAGGCTCCACCGCGTGTGGGTCGCCGCGCCGTGTACACAGTTCGTCTCGTCATGATGTCGCTCCTCGTCGAGTTGCGTTACCCCGCTTGTGCCGGGGCCAGATGCCTGGCGAACCAGCGCACGATCCAATCCAGGCGCTCGAGGCGGTGCAAAGGCTGGCCGGATCCGGGCAGCCCGTGTCCCTCGTCGGGGAACCGGACGAACAGCGAAGGCACCCCCTCGCGAACCAGGGCCCGGTACATCTCCTCGCCCTGGCCGATCGGCACGCGATAGTCGAGTTCGCTGTGCAGGACCAGAGTCGGGGTGGTGATCCGGTCCGCGTATGCAACCGGGGACGATTCCCAGAGTTGCATCGGCGCTTCCCATGGGGTCCCCCCGAGCTCGAGCTCGACCCATGAGGGGATGTCCGCGGTTCCGAAGAAGCTGATCCAGTTGGAGATGCTCCGCTGGGTGACCGCGGCCGCGAAGCGGTCGGTGTGGCCGATCACCCAGTTCGTCATCAGTCCCCCGTAGCTGCCCCCGGTCACGCCCAGCCGGGCCGGGTCGATCCATTCGTGTTCACCGAGGGCCACGTCCACGCCGGCCATGATGTCGTCGAAGGCCTTTCCTACAAGATCCCCCGTAACGGCGTGCTCGAACCGCTGGCCGTATCCGGTGCTGCCGCGCGGGTTGGTAAACGCGACGCCCCAGCCCTGCGAGGCAAGGATCTGGAACTCGAGGCTGAACCCGGTCCCGTACATGCCGTACGGGCCGCCATGGATTTCCAGGACCAGGGGATAGCGGGCGCCGGGGCGCATGCCAGCCGGCTCCATGATCCAGCCCTGTACGTCCCAGCCGTCGGCCCCCTGGTACCAGAACGCCTCCGTGTCCGAGAGTTCCCGCGACGCGCGCCAGTCGTCGTTGAAGCCCGAGAGCGCACGACCTTCGGAGCCGTCGAGGTGGTCTCCGTCCGCCGAGTCGAATGTGCCGCTGGGCGCGACGTACACCTCCGCCGGCGCGGTGGGCGTGGTCCACAGATACGCCAGCGTGGCGTCGGAGCCGACGGCGAATCCGGTGGCCTGTCCCTCGCCCGCCACGACGGGAGAATGCGTCCCGTTCAGGTCCAGCCTGTGGATCTCGATGTTCCCCTCGATCTGGAACGAGACCGCGAGGTCACCCCCGGGCGTCCAGGCGAAGTCGGCCGGCGTGTGATCGATGTCGCGGGTCAGGCTGCGGGCCTCCCCGCCCTCGTCGCCCACCAGCCAGATCTGGTACTGTGAACCGTAGTCGTGTGGATCGGAGTTCCCGCGGAAGGCGAGCCAGGACCCGTCCGCCGACCAGCGCGGCGCCGCATCGGTGCCCGGGCCGCCGGAGAACCGCTCGGCCTCGCCGCCCGATGCGGACACGGTCCAGATGTCCGCATTCCGGTTGAAGTCCGGTTCCGCCGTCCGGTTCGAGACGAAGGCGATCCGCTCACCATCCGGGGACCAGGCGGGCTCCGAGTCCTCGAAGGGTCCGTCGGTGACCTGCAAGGGCTCCCCCCCGTTGACGGAGATCACGAAGATGTGGGGGTAGGACGACCCCAGGTAGCTGGTGCCGGCGCGGTAGCGAAGGCGGTCTGCCACGATCAGATCGCCCGACTCCGACTCGACGGCCTCCCCAAGCAGTTGCTCGGCGGCGGCCGGACGGGTCACATCGGAGACCACGGCGAGGCGGCGCGAGTCCGGTGCCCAGGCCAGGGCCGAGATGCCGGATTCCAGGTCTGTGAGCTGGCGGGCCTCCCCGCCCCCGAGCGGAAGCAGCCATAGCTGTGGCGAGTCGCTTCCGGACGACCGGAATGCGAGCCAGTTCCCGTCCGGTGACCACTTGGGCGACTGGTCGCTGTCGCCCGGGGTGAGCTGGCCGAGTTCTCCCGTGCCCAGGTCGGCCTCCCAGATGGCCCGCCGGTATGCGTTGGCTTCGCGGTCCAGCCGGGTGGTGACAAAGGCGAGCCGACTGCCGTCCGGGTGGAAATCCGGTTCGCCGACGTCAACGATCCGGAAGAGGTCCTCGGGCGAAACCCGGGTGGGAGCCTGCGCCGTGTCCGCGTCCTGCGCGGACGGACCGCAGCCGGCCAGGGCAGCCGCCAGCCAGAGGCCGACCAGCACTGGCAGTAGCCGGTGCCGGACGACCGCACGGGCACCAGGCCCGGTAAGCCGCCCGGCCGGCGGGCCGCAACGAGCGACGATGCGTACGCGCGATTTCACGGCGATGCTCAGCCCTCGGAAGCCGCCGCGGGGGCAGTCCGCAGGTACCGGTCGAGGTACTCCGCGATCCGGCGATAGTAGTCGGCTCGTGCACGTGGCCCGCGAATCCCGTGGGCCTCGTCCGGGTAGAAGATCCATTCGAATGTGGTCCTTCCGTGCGCAAGAAGCTCGTTGACGAGCGCCGCCGCGTCGAGGTGCATCGTGTCCTGGATGCCGCTCAGGATGAGCATGGGGCGGATGAGGTTTTCGGCATACGTGAGCGGAGATCCGCGGCGGGTGCCTTCGGGGTTTTCCCAGGGGAAGCCGAAGTGCTCCTCGTTGTAGCCGGGTGCCAGGTAGAAGAAGCGCTCCCAGTCGGTGACCGGGGCGCTGGAAACTCCGGCCGCAAAGGTCTCCGGAGAACGCAACAGCGCGCTGGCGACCATGAATCCGCCGTAACTGTGCCCCCAGATGCCGATTCGGTCCATATCGACGTAGTCCAGATCCCTCAGGTACTCGACGCCACCCAACACGTCCGCGACGTCGACCTCTCCGAGGCGGTCGAATACGTCCATCCTGAACTTGCGGCCGTATCCGGCGCTGCCCCGGAAGTCCACGTCCAGGACCACGTAGCCCTCCTGCGCGAGGTAGCGGTTGAACGCCGTCTGGTCGAGGCGCAGCCAGCCCCGGAAGACGCTCTGCGCGTAGCCTGCCCCGTGCACGAAGACGATGGCCGGATGCTCTCGTGCACGGTCGATCCCGTCGGGCAGGAAGAGTCGCCCCGTCACAGCGCTTCCGTCGTCGGGGCTCGGGAAACGGACGACTTCGGCCTCCCGCAGGGGATACCCGTTGAGCCACTCGGGCACGGCGAGCGAGGTGAGCCGCCGGGGCTCGCTCGAGTCGATCTCCTGCACGTACAACTCGGGCAGCGCGGTGTGGTCGCTGTGGAGGTAGGCGACGCGGGAGCCGTTCGGCGAGGGCGTGGAAGACAGGTTCACACCCGGTAGCGGTGTCACGCGCCGTCGCTCCCCGCCCGCAACCGACACCTCGTACAGGTGCCGCTCGGGGGTACCGGCCTCGTTCGAAGGGAAGAGGATGGTGCTGCCGCCGCGCGACCAGGAAGGGGTGACCTCGAAGCGGTCGTAGACCTGGTTGCTGGTGACCGTGAAATCTCCCGACGTGAGTTGCACCGGCTGTGGATCGGTGCCCTCGGCGTCAATCACGTACACATGGTTCCAGTCGGTGCGCTCCGAGGTGAACAGGAGGCGCCCTGAATCGGGCGACCACTCCATCCAGATGGCGAGCGGCGAGATCCACGCGTCCACCTCCTCTCGCCAGATGGTACGCACCTCTCCGGTCTCGGGGGACGCAATCCGGATTTCCCGCGCCGTGTGGTCCAGCGACAGCCAGTTGATGGCCACCGAGCTTCCGTCCGGGGACCAGTGCGCCTGGCTCCCTCCCCGCAGCGAATACCGCTCCCCTTCGGGCGGTCCCAGCCAGGTGGTCTCCCCGCCCTCGGCCGGGATGACACCCAGCTTCACCCGCCCGTACCCGATCAGGGTGAACCTCACGCCGATGATCAGCCCCGAGAAGTCGGTGTGCCGGAACCGGCGCTGCTCGTCGGTGGCCTGCGCCGCATAGAGGATCTTCGTGCCGTCGGGGGACCAGCGCGGCTGGAGGTTGTGCCACCCCTCTCCGTGGGAACTCGTCAGCTGGCCTACCCCGCCATTCTCGAGATCCAGGACCCAGAGTTCGCTCTCGCGGATGTAGGCGAGTTTGCTCCCGTCCGGGGACAACACCGGGTCGGGGCCGTTGAAGTACTGCTGGGGGGTATGGCCGGGTGAGGTCGCGCCGAAGTCCACCAGCGTGCGGGTCGTGCCCGTGCGTGCGTCGGCGGCGTGGATGTCGCCCCCGGCGAGGTAGAGCAGCGTGCGTCCGTCCGGGGTCCAGGGCTCCGGGAGCAGGGTGCGCGACAGGGCCTCCCCGGGCCGGTCCGGGGTCCCCGGCCTCGACAGCGACAGCCGCCGCACACTTCCGTCGAGACCCGCGACGAAGATCGCGCTGGAATTGGTTTCCGCCTCGCCCACCGTGAACGCGATGCTTCGCCCGTCGGGAGCCCACTCGGGCGCCGAAAGTTGGCGGAACGTCCACAGGTTGTCGGTTGTCAGCCGTGGCGCCTCCTGGGCGAACGCGGGAGCCGCAAGGAACGCTACGCCGATGCCGGAGCCCGCGAAGAAGACCCCGCCGGCGGCCAACGCCGCGAGGACCGTGGCGGCGGCGGCCCTTGAACCGCCGCCGGCCGGCCCTGCACCAGTCCGGCGGCTCATCCGCCGATGTTCGGATTGCCGAGACGCTCCAGTTCGGGCAGCGGCCAGCAGGTCGTGGTTCCGTACTCGCGGCCCAGGTGGTCGATCCCGGTGAAGAACGGGAGGTCGTACACCAGCATGTCGCTGAGACGGTGGCCGCCTTCCAGGAAGAGCTCACGGCGGCGCTGCTCGATCACCATGTTCATGATGTTGTCGGACTTGGGGCCCTCGACCATGTCGGTGGCCGGGTCGAAGGGCTGCAGGCCCGCACGTCCGTGAAGCCGGTTGATGATGTCCACGGCGGCGGCCCCTCCCTGGGCTTCCGCCATGACGAGCTGTGCTTCGACCCAGGTGGCCAGGGGAATGTTGTCGGACAGCGACTTGTACTTCGTGGTCTGCCACCAATCGACATCGTACGCAGCGATCACCCCGTTGTAGAAGAGATCGACTCTGGGATCCGGGTCTCCCTTCCACTCGATGCCGCGGAAGGGGGGTGCGACCGTATAGTCCGAGCGCCTCACGTTGCTGTCGAAGAAGCGGTTCCACCTGCGCTGCGGCGTGTCGTCGCGATTGACGTCGTAGACGAACTCCTCGGGCACCGTCGCGGCTGCCGTGGCGGCTCCGGCGAGGTTGCCCATCCCCCGGCGCGCCCGCGCCAGGCCCACGCTGGCCATGTTCCGAACATCGTCGTTGCCCGCCGCCATGCTGATGGCGCGCTCGAAGCGCTCCGCGGAGACCGCCAGCACCTCGGATGGCTGCATCAGAGGACCTCCGTCCAGGGCCATCTCACAGAAGTTCTCGCCCAGCAGGAGCAGGCCGTAGCCCTCGTAGGCCGATGCGGTGGCCAGGAGCCCGTTCTTGTCGCCGGGCACATCGGCGGCGTCGAATTCCGTGATCCGTTCGAAGGCGTCCTTGGCCTGGAAACGCGCCGTATGAATCACGACGTACTGGCCGAATCCGCCCTCGCCACAGCCCGCCCGAACGTAGTTGTTGTGCTGGGCGTTGATCTGGCGTCCGCCCCATTCCCGGTAGACCTGGCCTCCGGAAGTGTGCCACCACTCGTCCGACATGGCCGAACTGCCGGCGGCGTAGTTGGTGTAGGCACATTCGAAGTCGGCGATCGCACTCTCCACCAACAGCGCCGAGAGTCCGGGATCATCGAGGGTCTTCGCCTCGACGACGCCCGGCAGATCGACATCCAGGAGACCGGAACATCCGCTCGCCAGCGCTGCCAGGGCGACTATTAGGACTTTCTGATTATTCATCTGGGTGCCTCCCTCTAGAAGACCGCGCGGATGGTGAAGTCGATCCGTTGGAGCTGGGGCCAAAGGTCCTGCGTATACGCGCTCTTGTCACCGATGTCGCCGTTGGCGTTGTAGTTGGAGTGGACCTCGGGGTCGATCACCCGCGTGCCGTACAGTTCCTCGGTGGCCTGCCACAGGACGAACATGTTGTGCGCCGACAGCTGGGCGGTGGCTTTGGCCGCACCGAAGAACGAGGCGAACCTGGCTGGAATGTCCCACCTCAAGGAGATGTCCCGGAGCTTGGCGAAGCCCGAGTCGACGGCGCCTGCCTGACAGACGAAACCCATCTGGTCATAGGCCGCCAGGATCGGGTCCTGCTCACCCGGTGGCAGGTTGATCTCGCGCGTGTTGCGGAAGAAGACGTTGGCCCACGCGATGTCGCCGTTGCACTTGACGTAGCCGCCCTGGCCGTCCGCTGTGGCACTCACGCTGAAGTCCTTGTACCGAAGGGTCGCGGTCGCCGCGACATCCCAGGTGGGAGTGGGCGAGCCCCAGTAGGCGGTCCCCGCGTCCGCACAAGGTATCGGCGGGCCGCCGCCGGAGACCGGATCACCGCCCTCGCACATCACGTTGACCAGGTTCCCTCCCGCGTCCCACGCGGCGCTCACGACCTTTTTCATGAACAGGGAAGCCACCGGGTACCCCTCGACGTGCCGCTGGCCCGGCCAGGGGAACCCGACCAGGGGCGGCGTGATCCCCCCGAGGTCCGCGACCTCGTTGTCGGTGTTCGCGTAGCTGCCGCCCAGGTCCAGTCCCCAGTCCTCTGAACGGAGGATCTGGGTCCCGACCGCGATCTCGAATCCCCTGTTGGTCACCTCTCCCACATTGACGAACTGCGTCCCGGGGAAGCCCAACGAGGGGAGGGCCGCCGCCGGCACGATCGCGTCCGTCCGGCGCTGGTCGTAGTAGGTGAAGTCGATCGTCACCTTCTGGTCGAGGAGGCTTGCGTCGAAGCCCAATTCCATCTCCTGCCCGACCTCGGGCTTCAGATCCGGGTTGCCGATGTTGGAGGGGGTCAGGGTGGGGGTTCCACCACGACCCGTTGCGGGTGTGTAGAGGCGAGTTGCCGCAAAGACGTCCGGCTGTTGTCCCGCCTTGCCCCAGGCGGCTCTGAGCTTGAGCGTATTGACCAGGGGCAGAGACCAGAAGGGCTCTTCGCTCACGACCCAGGCCATGCTCACTTTCGGGTAGATGACGAAGTCGAAATTCTCGCCGAAAGCGCTGTTGTCGTCTCCCCTCACCGCCCCCGTCAGGAACAGCCGGTTCTTCCATCCGATCTGTTCCTGCACATAGACGCCGACCGTCTTGTTCTCGATGAAGTCCTCGTCGGCGAGACGCTGGGCCGCGGCGCTGACCGTCGAGACCCCGGGTACGGGGAACTCGATGCCGCTGGCTAGCGTGATCTGGTGCTTGCGCTGGTAGTACTGAACTCCCGAGGAACTCTCGAGGCTGATGTTGTCACCAAGGTTCAACGGGACCGTGACGTTGTAGTTGAACGTGGTCAGCGCCGTCCGATCCTGCACGACATTCTTCTGACCGATGCTCCTCCTGAAGGGCCCCGGCTGCTGGGCCGTTCGCGGCCACAGGCTGAAGCTGCGCTGGTTCCCGAAATCCCCGCCGATGTCCAGTCGGTGGGTGAGCCACTCGACGGGGGAATGGCGAAGGTAGAAGCCGCCGGTGAAGCGGTCGACCTCCTCTTCGCCGCTGACGAATTGCTGGTAGTCCTGGTGTGAATTGCGGAAGAACCCTCGCGAAGGGCCGTCCAGTTTGAGGGGACTTCCCCACATCAGCTGGAACGTCATGGCTTGTTCGCCGCCCGAGGTATGGGTCTTCTGCCGGATGAAGCCCATGTTCACGCCAGCCTCGAAGCGCTCGGTCGTGTACGACAGATTGGACCGGCCCGCCAGCTTGTTCTGCCATTGGTAGTCCACCATTCCCTCGTCCCGCAGGGCGTCGGCGGAGAAGTAGTACTTCAGGTTCTCGATTCCACCCGAAACGCTGGCGAAAACCGACGTGGGAAGCCCGGTTCTGAAGACGGGCGTACCACGGGCTGCCTCAAGGTCGACCAGGTTCGCCGAAAGGAGCTGCCCGGTGTTGGGGTCGGTGCCCCAGACCACCGGGAATTTCGTGGCGGCGTTGTGCAGAAAGGCGGCACCCTGCCGGAGCGACACCTCGAACTTGGGGGCTCCCTGCTGTCCCCGCTTGGTGAAGATCTGGATGACCCCATTGGAGGCCTCCGTGCCATACAGAGTCGCCGCGGCGGGGCCCTTGATGACCTCGATGCGGTCGATATCGTTGAGCGCGAGGTCATTGAGCCGCGAGGGGCCGCCCCGTCTGTTATTGAAAGCCGCGGATTCGGCGTTGTCACGGTTGTCCACCCGGACGCCGTCGACGAAGATCACCGGCTCGTTGGAGAGAACGAGACTTCCGGTTCCACGGATCTTGATCGGACCGCCGCCGCCGATCTCGCCCCCGACCGAGCGAAGCCGAAGTCCGGGGACCTCGGCGGTCAACATGGATTGGATCTTGGGCGGCGCGCGCCGTTCGATGACGTCGGCCATCTCCACCGCGCTGACGGCGTTGCCGACGGCTCTCACCTGGCTCCCGCCCGCGGTTCCCGTGACGACGATCTCGTCCATCGAAATTGCTTGCCGCTGCAGTTCGACCCGGATGTTCCGGTCACCCACGTTGACGGTCTGTTGCCAGGGGGCGTAGCCGATCATGATCACCCGGACCTCGGCCGTGGCGCCGGGGACACCCTCGATCAGGAAGCCGCCGTTCGTACGCGCCAAGACCCCCAGACTCGTGCCGGTGACGACGATCTGAGCGCCCACCAGAGGCCGTTGCGTTTCGGCGTCGACCACCGTGCCCCCGATCCCCTGCTGTGCGATTCCCGGAGCGGGGACGGTCAGCAAGAGGGTCACGAGTACGGCCGCGAAGGGCGATGCCCGGGTCTTCCGAGCGAACGTCCTCCGGGCGGAGGGAAAGAGGGAAGGAGAGTTGGTCGCAGATGGTGTGTTCATCACGCACCTCCATTCGGGGAATGCAAATCCCGCGCCGCCGCCTAAGGTCGACTGCGCCGTGGCTACGAAAATAAATACAGAATCGTATACCAAGCGCTATTGGAATAATCGCCCACACGAAATAATCGCAGACACATGGTGAAATCGCAAGCGGCACCGTCCCGGCAAGACTGTTGTTCATGCCGGGACTCGAGACGGGCGGAGCCCTGTCTTCAGCCCGGGGTGAAACGCAGCGGGGCTACTGCCAGGGGCTGCTCAGCCGCCGCGCCGAGTGATGACCATGATCACTCCGCCGGAATGCCCGGTCCCGAACCGGGTCGTCGCGTCCGCCGGGCTGATGTAGCGGATCTCGAAAATGTCGCCCGCCGCCACATTCCTCAGATCACGTATCCCGCCGGCCAAGGGTACGTTGTCCACATAGATCCTGGCATAGCCGGCGCCGGGATTGGTGAGCGAGGGCGCCGCCCTGGGACGAAGCCACACGGGACGGAGCAGCTGTACCACCTGGTATGCGTCGTAGGCGCTCGTCTCTCGCGCTTCCTCCGCCGTGATGACGTTCGATCCGCGAGAACGGGTCCCTGTGGCCTCCCCTGTGGCGCAGCCCGCGAAGAGCACCGCGCCGACGGCCAACGCCGCGAGGACCGTGCGGGCCCTCATCTCTTCGAGTGCCCCTTCGGCCCGCGAGCCAGGCGGTTGCGCAGCCTCGTGCCCTCGAATTCGCGGGCATGGGCCCAAGCGATCATCGTCTCGAAAGTGCAGGTCTCCCTTCGCGATACGGGGATGTTCTGCGTGTAGCTGCCATCGGCTCCCATTTCCCAGGCGCAGCGTCGGTCGGTGAGCTGGATGTCCAGCACCTGCCGGAGTTCGCTGCGCAGAGCGGGATCCTCAACCGGCACCAGCGTTTCCACCCGCGCGCTGAGATTGCGCCTCATGCAGTCGGCCGACCCGATGTAGTACTCCTCGTCGCCCCCGTTCCGGAAATAGTAGATCCGCGAATGCTGCAGGAACCGGCCCACGATCGACACCACGCGGATGTTCTCCGACAGATCCGGTATGCCCGGTCGAATTCGGCAGCTGTCACGCACGATCAGGTCCACGGCCACCCCTTTCCGGGAGGCCTCGTACAGCGCCCGGGTCACTTCCGGGTCCTCCAGGGCGTTCATCTGCATCTGGATCCTGCCCGGCGAGTCCTTGGAGTGCAGGGCGATCTCGCGATCGATGCGGTCGAGGATGGCGGACCGCAGATGCTTCGGGGCCACGAGCAGCTTCCAGTACTTGCGCTTCGGGCGGTACCCGGTCGTCAGATAGTTGAAGAGCTCGGTCAGATCGGCGCCGATGGAGGAATCGCAGGTCAGGAGACCCTGGTCGGAGTATTCGCGGGCGGTACCCACATGGTAGTTGCCGGTCCCGACGTGCGCGTACCGGCGCAGCCCGTCGTGGTCCTGTCGCACCACCAGAATGACCTTGCAGTGGGTCTTCAGCCCGAGCACCCCGTAGGTCACATGGATTCCGTGGGCCGACAACTCACTTGCCCACTGGATGTTGGCGGCTTCGTTGAAGCGTGCCTGCAACTCGATCACCACGGCCACCTGTTTGCCCTGGCGAGCCGCGTGCTCCAGATGGTCGATGATGCTGCTTCGCGGCGCCATCCGGTAGAAGGTCATCTTGATGGCACGCACCTTCGGGTCCCGGGACGCCTCGCGGAGGAAGCGAAGCACCGATGTGTCGAATGCCTGGTACGGGTGGTGCAGCAGGATCGGGCCTTTTTCCCGGATGACCTGGAAGATCGGGCGGTTGTTGAGCAGGTCGGGGTGCTCGGCGGGGTAGTGAGCGGGATTCTTCAGCCCCGGCCGGGTCAGGTCGTGAAGCGCCATCAGGTCCCGCAGGCCCAGCAGCCCGCTGCCTTCGAAGATGTCGCTGTCCTTCAGGCCGAGCTCCTTGGCGAGCATCGTTCTCCGGGCAGGATCGAAACCCTCCTCGACCTGCAAGCGCACGATCGGAGCCAGACGGCGCTTCCGCAGACCCGTCTCGATGAGCTCGAGCAGGTCGTCGGCCATGTCCTCGTCCACGTCGTAGATGGCGTTCCGGGTCACCCTGCAGATCTCGCAGGCCCGGATCTCCATCCCCGGGAACAGAAGATCGAGGTTGTTGGCCATCACGCTCTCAAGGGGGACCCACTCGCTGGACTCCGCCACCCGCACCAGCCGCGGGATGCCCGCCCCAACCGGTACCTTCACGCGCGCCAGCGAGCTGTGCTCCTCACCCGGGTAGCCCAGCGTCACCAGCAGATTGAGCGACAGATTCGAGATGAAGGGGAAGGGGTGGGCCGGGTCGGTCGCCTGGGGGGTCACAAGCGGGTAGATGTTGCGCACATAGTGGATGCGCAGCCACTTCCGGTGACTCCTGCTCAGGTCCTTCCAGTCCAGGACCTGGATCCCCTGCTCGGCCAGCAGCCCCAGAATCTCCCGTCCGGCCTTCCGCTGCCTCGACTCGAGCCGGCGCACGACTTCGTAGCACTGCTCGATCTGTTCACCGGGGGTGCGACCGTCGACCGTCCGCTCGGTGATCCCCGCCTCGGCCTGCTGCTTCAAACCGCCGATCCGCTTCATGAAGAACTCGTCGAGATTCGATCCGACGATCGACAGGAACTTCACGCGCTCCAGCAGCGGGGTCCTCGCGTCTTCAGCCTGGTGCAGCACGCGGAAGTTGAAGTTGAGCCAGGTCAGCTCGCGGTTCAGGTAGTACTCGGGACGCCCCAGGTCGTGTTCACCCGCCGCCGAGGGAACGGGAGTCGGGTCGGCAGGGGTGTGGAAGGGAGCCTCATCCGGCCGTTCGGAGCCGTCCCGCACGGCCGATTCGGACGATGCGGCATCGGTCTGCGCCACAACCGAATCCGCAGTTGAGTCGCCGTGGAGCTGGGTTCTGGACATGACGTAAACATATGTTATGACGACTGGCGAAGCCAGCAACACGGCGGGCACCGTCGGTTGACGGCCGGGGTGGCGGCGACCAACTTGCATCTGTGGGCGGAGCCGGGTTTTCGCGTCCCTGGAAGGCTTTTAGGGGGTCAAAGATGAGGAAGTTATCACCGTTTTTCGTCGTTCTTGCCGCAGCATGTTCGGCCGCGCCGGTTTCCTACTACGGGGTGGCGCCTCCCGGTCGCGAAGACGCCTACCAGTGCGCGGTCGCCCAGCTCAACATCATGGGGTACACGATCGAGGACGGTAACAGCGATGTCGGCTTCGTGAGGGGGCGCAAGCAGACGTCGGGGCTGGGTCTGCAGCTCTTTACGGGCAACACCTATCACGACGTGTTGAACGCCACCGCGTTCGACAACCCTGCGACAGGCGAGACCAACCTCCGAGTGGTGGCCACGCGCATTGCGGACCAGGACGTGGCCATGGGAGCGGGGGGGAGCGAGGACGCGGCGGAGCGGGGTGAGGACGTGCTGCCCCCTTCGGACAGCGGCAAGACCGACGCGCAGGCGCTGCTCATGAACTGCGGCGTCACCAACGTGACGGGTCCGCCCCCGGACCAGGATGAATATGCGCTGTCAGGGGCGCCCGCTCCGCAGGATATTCGACTGCGCGGTGGACGCGCGTCCGCAGGCGAGCGCTGACCCGAGTTTTGGCTTTGCCGCGACCCGTAACGGCCGGGGACGGGCCATCCGTGTACCAGATCCGGGGCGACATCCCCGCCGTTTCGCCGGTCGCGTTCCTGGGATTGGGCGAGGGCGGACCGAGGGGGTTCTGGGCATCCGGTGACCGATGGGTGGCTCATGCCGGCGTGCTCCGGGAAGTTGCCATCCGGGAAGACACCGCCTGCCCGGAGGAAACCCCTGGCGAGGCGGACCGACTCGGCCAGGGCGTTGACCGCGCCCGCTTCCGGTCGGTGCAGCACGAGGCGTCGCGGGTTTTTGAAGGAATCGAGCCGGGTGGGGCGCGTGCTCGCATCTTCGGCGGGTTCGCGTTCGCGTCCCGGCCGAGCGCGGACCAGGTCTGGTCCCCGTTTCCACCCGCTCTGTTCCACCTGCCCGAGGCCGAGGTCGAGCACGACCCGTCGGCCGGGACCTGCTCTCTTGTGGTCCGCGCCCGCAGTCGGCAGACCGCCGAGCAGTCGTGGGAGCGTTGGGCGGATGCGCTGACGCGAAGCCTTTCCACGGTCCCGGTTGGCCGTTCGCGCGCAGGTGGAGCGGACGGATCGGCGGCGGAGAGGGTCGCGGGAGTCGATCGGGCCGCGTGGAGCCGCATGATCTGGCGGATCCTCCAGCGGATCAGGGCCGGCGACGCCGAGAAGGTCGTGTTGGCTCGCGCCCTCGACGTGACGCCTCCGAGGCCGGTGGCGCCGCTCGACCTGGCGCTCGCCCTGTGGGAGGAGAGCCACGGGAGCCATGTCTTCCTCTTCGAGCCGGTTGGGGGGAGGGCGGTGGTCGGCGCCGCGCCCGAGACGATCGCCGCGATGGTCAACGGGGTCGTACGCGCGACGGCGGTCGCCGGCAGCGTCGGGGTCGGAGCCGATTCGGTGGAGACCGCGCAGTTGGCGCGCAGGCTCTTCGAAAGTGAAAAGGACAGAGCCGAGCACGATTTTGTCGTTCAGGACATGGTGGCGCGGTTGTCGGCGCTGGGGTGCGCGGTGCAACGGGACGTCGAGCCTCACGTGCTCGCGCTCGCCCGTATCCAGCACCTCGAGACCAAGATCGCCGCGAAGGTTCCCCGCGGGGTCACCATTCTCGAGATTCTCGCCTCCCTGCATCCGACCCCGGCGGTGTGTGGAATCCCCCGCAACGTCGCGCTCTCGATCCTCACCGAGGGCGAAGAGTTCGACCGGGGATGGTACGCCGGGCCCGTGGGGTGGCTGGCGTCCGACGGAAAGGGGATTTTCGTGCCCGCGCTTCGCTCGGCGGTGTGCGACGGGTCGCGCTGGCGGCTGTTCGCGGGTGCCGGAATCGTGCCGGGCTCGGATCCGGCCCTGGAGTGGGCCGAGACCGAACTCAAGTTCGATCCGGTCCTGCGGGCGGTCGCGCGGGCAGAGGTGGCCGGGAGCGCCGCGGCCGGCCTGGGGTGACGGTGGGGTGACCGGCGGCGAACTCAATTTTGCGTGGGCCCGTGCGATCTTTCGCACCCTCGCCGAATACGGCCTGGAAGAGGTGGAGATCGCCCCCGGTTCCCGGTCCGCGCCCCTCGTGCTGGCAGCTCGTTCCCTGTCCGACATCGACTGCCGGGTGCACCTGGACGAGCGTTCCGCCGGGTTCTTTGCGGTTGGATACGGGCGCTGTCATCTGGGCCCGGCCGCAGTCCTGACCACCTCCGGGACCGCGGTCGCGAACCTCCTCCCCGCGGTCGTCGAGGCTGATCTGTCCGATGTCCCCCTCATCGTGATCACCGCGGACAGGCCGCCCCGTCTGCGCGGGTCGGATGCCAACCAGACCATCACGCAGCCCGGCATCTTCGGGGATCGCGTGCGTTACGAGGCGGATCTGCCCCTGCCCTCGCCCGAGGCGCTGGAAGAGGCGGGCACGCGGTCGATGGTCGAGCTGGTCCGCCGTGCGGCCCGGCACGCGGTGGGTCCGCCCGCCGGACCCGTGCACCTCAACGTGCCCTTCGACAAGCCGTTGCAGCCCGCAACGCCGCTGGGACTCGGACTGCGCGGGCCGGAGAGCGACCGGCTCACGGGTCTGGCCGCGGTCGAGGCGGCGGTGGAGAGCGGCGAAGTCTCCGCCGCGGACCCGCTGGGACGGCGAACCGGGGCGCCAATGCCCGTGCAGGACAAGGACACCCTGCTCCCGCATTGGCTCGGTGCGGCGCGTCGGCCCCTGCTCGTCGCGGGCCCTGCCAGCGACCCCGGCCACGATGGCCCCGCAGTGGTCCGTTTCGCGCTCGGCAGATCCATCCCCACCCTGGCCGACCCCCTTTCTGGCGCGCGCTTCGCCCATGGCGTGGAAGACGTCCCGGCCACCCCGGTCCTCGGCGCCTACGACCACTTCCTGCGCGTCCCGGAGGTGGTACGGCGCCTCGCACCGGACCTCATCATCCGGGTCGGCCGCACGCCCACGTCGGGGGTCCTGGAAGCGGCGCTGGCGGAATGGACCGAGGCCACGCAGATCGTGATCGACAACGGCGCGCACCCCAAGGACCACCAGGGCCTCGCGAACCACTATCTGCGCGCTTCCGCCGGGACGGTGCTGGACCGGCTGGCCCACCCCGAGAGCCGCCACGACGGCGACGACCCCGAAACCGCCCCCCGCCTCTCCTGGACGCGCGCCTGGACGGACATCGAAGCGGCGGCGTGGGAGACCATCGAACGGCTACCCCCCGACGCGGACAACGAGGGTGATTACGCGGCCGCCGTGATCCGTGCCCTCCCGCCCGGCGCGACCCTGTTCGTGTCGTCCTCGATGCCGGTCCGGGACGTCGACGGGTACGGCCGCCCGGCCGCGCGTGACCTCCAGGTGCTCGGCAACCGGGGTGCAAGCGGAATCGACGGGATCGTCTCGTCGGTGCTCGGGTGCGCGGGCGGCGGCGCGGGCCCCGTGGCCGGACTGATCGGCGACATCGCCTTCTACCACGACATGAACGGCCTCCTGGCCGCGCGCGACAAGCGGCTCAACGTCGTCTTCGTCTTGGTGGACAACGACGGCGGGGGCATCTTCCACATGCTTCCCATCCGCCACTTCGAGCCGGTCTTCACGCCCTGCTTCGCGACGCCGCACGGGCTCGACTTCCGGCACGCGGCCCGGATGTACGGACTGCCGTTCGCGGACGCGGCCACGCCCGCCGAACTCGAGGAGGCGGTCGTCGCCGCGGTGGGGCGTCCGGGAACAGAGGTCATCCGGGTTCGGACCGACCGTGAGCGGAACCGGCTGAGCCACGAGCAAACCCGCGTGCGGGTCGCCCGCCGCGTCAACGAAATCCTGAAACACACAAGGCCATGACATCATCGACCTGGGAGACCGTGAAGTCCTACGAGGACATCACCTACAAGAAGCGCGACGGGGTGGCCCGGATCGCGATCAACCGCCCGGAGGTGCGCAACGCGTTCCGGCCCGAGACCCTCTTCGAGCTGATCGAGGCCTTCGGCGACGCCAACGAGGACTCGTCGATCGGCGTCGTCCTCCTCACCGGCGAGGGTCCCGCCAAGGACGGCAAGTACGCATTCTGCGCGGGCGGCGACCAGCGCGTTCGCGGCGATGCGGGATATGTCGGGCGCGACGGGGTTCCGCGGCTCAACGTCCTGGTTCTGCAGCGCCTGATCCGCACGATGCCCAAGCCGGTCATCGCCCTGGTGGCCGGTTACGCGATCGGCGGCGGCCATGTGCTGCATGTGGTCTGCGACCTCACCATCGCGGCCGACAACGCCGTCTTCGGCCAGACCGGCCCCAGGGTCGGCAGCTTCGACGGCGGCTTCGGATCGTCGTTTCTGGCGCGCATCGTCGGGCAGAAGAAGGCGCGCGAGATCTGGTACCTGTGCCGCCAGTACAATGCCGAAGAAGCCGAGGCGATGGGGCTCGTCAACAAGGTCGTCCCGGTGGACCAGCTGGAGGACGAGGGCTTCGCCTGGGCCCAGCAGATCCTCGATCACAGCCCGCTGGCCATCCGGCTGCTCAAGTCCGCCTTCAACGCCGACGTGGACGGGCAGGCCGGGCTGCAGGAACTCGCCGGGAACGCCACCCTGCTGTTCTACATGACCGAACAGGGCCAGGAGGGGCGCGACGCCTACCTGGAGAAGCGCAAGCCCGATTTCCGGAAGTATCCGTGGCTGCCGTGGTGATCCGGGGCCGTGCGGCCCGCGGCCGTCCGGCAACCCGCGGCCGCCGCCCCGCGGGCCCCGTGACCCTGACGCGCGCCCAGGCCTGGATCCTCGCCACCCGGCCCCGCACCCTCACCGCGGCGTCGGCCCCGGTCGTCGCCGGGACGGGCTTCGCGGCTGCCGACGGCGTCTTCGCGATGGGACCCGCGATCGCCGCGCTCGTCGGAGCGCTCCTCATCCAGATCGGGACCAACCTGGCGAACGACTACTACGATTTCGTCAAGGGGGGGGACACCGCGGAGCGGGTGGGGCCGATCCGGGTTACCCAGGCCGGGCTGCTACCGGCCACCGCCGTGTGGCGCGGCATGGTGCTGACGCTGGGGGCGGCCTTCCTGATCGGCGTGTACCTGGTCGCGGTGGGGGGCTGGCCCGTCCTGGTCATCGGGCTGTTGTCGCTGCTCTTCGCGGTCGCGTACACCGGGGGACCGTACCCGCTGTCGTACCACGGGCTCGGTGATGTCGCCGTCTTCCTTTTCTTCGGCCTTGCGGCGACAGCGACGACGTACTATGTGCAGGCTCTGACGTGGTCGCCCGGCGCACTCCTCGCCGGTGTCGGGATGGGCGCCTTCAGCACGGCGATCCTGGTGGTGAACAACTTGCGCGACCGGGAGACCGACGGCGCGGCGGGCAAGCGCACCCTCGCCGTGCGCTTCGGTGACCGCTTCACGGTCGGGCAGTACGTCGTGTGTCTGGCGGTGGCGGTGGCCGTGCCGGTGGCGGGGATCGCCTTCCTGGCGTGGACGCCGTGGACGCTTCTGTCGCTGGCCGGGTTGGCGCCGTGTCGCCCGGCCTTCCAGCGCGTGCGCAACTACGCGGACCGGCGCGCGCTTAACCCCGCTCTGGGCATGACCGCCCGGGGCGTGGCCTTCTACGGGACCGGCCTGGCGGTGGGCGCACTGGTCGGGGCGCTTTGACGACCTCGCCCGCGGACGACCTCGCGCGACGGGCGGCGACCGCACCCCACGCCACCGCCCTCTCCTGGGACGGCGGCCGCATGACCTATCGCGAGCTGGATCTCACGGCCCGGGCCGCCGCCGACCGCCTCCACGCCGCCACCTGCCCCGAGGCGACTGCCGATCCCCTTGCCGCTGCCGACCC
Organism: Longimicrobiales bacterium; assembly: GCA_965206455.1. Taxonomy (GTDB): domain Bacteria; phylum Gemmatimonadota; class Gemmatimonadetes; order Longimicrobiales; family Gaopeijiaceae; genus Bin94. Next base: position 369,068 of record CBDBJS010000002.1, read on the forward strand.
CTTCGCCGCGACCGCCTCCCGCGCTGGCGCACACTTCCCGCCCGGGTCGCTCGTCACCCTTCGCCTGTCGCCCGGTCCGGACGCCGTGGCGATGCTGCTTGGGGTGTGGAAGGCCGGCCATGTCGCGGTGCCGCTACACGAGAGGCTCACCGCCGCCGAGGTCACTCGGGCAACTCTACATTACATATTGTCAACTCTACATTACATATTGTCAACTCTACATTACATATTGACAACTCCGGTTTACATTTCGGGCCGCTTTCCGCCGTCCCGGCGGGCGTGATCGCCTTCCTCCTCACCTCGGGCTCCTCGGGGGCGCCCAAAGCTCTCGGCTTCACTCGGGCGGCCTTCGCGGCGTCGGCTTCCGCGGTCACGCGCCGCCTGGGCCTCACCGCCGACGACCGCTGGGGCCTCTGCCTGTCGCTCGGGCATATCGGTGGGCTGTCTCTTGTCGTGCGGGCGGTGATGAACGGATCCGCCGTGAGGCTCTGGCCCTCCTTCGACGCACGCGCGGTGGTCCGGAGCATCCTGGACGGCGAGGTGACCCATCTGGCCATTGTGCCGGTCATGCTGAGGAAGATTCTGGAGAGCCTTGGCGGGGAGCGCGTGCCGGCGACGCTACGCTGCGTGCTGGTCGGAGGCGCCGCCGCGCCCCTCTCCCTGCTGGACGAGGCGTGGCGGGCCGGGCTGCCGGTCGCGACGACGTGGGGCATGACCGAGACCGCGTCCCAGGTTGCAACCGCACCGCCCGCACTGGCGCGTCGCCTGCCGGGAACCGTGGGACGCCCCCTGCGCGGCCTGGGGGTGCGATCCTCGCCCGGCGGCACGCTGTCCGTACGGGGACCGACGCTGGCATCGGTGGTGATGCGGGGGCCCGGGGCCGCCCCGCGACCCCTCGAAACGGACGCGGAGGGGTGGTTCGCCACCCGCGACGCGGGCCGCATCGACGATGACGGCCTCGTCTGGATCGAGGGGCGGCAGGACGCGATCATTGTGAGCGGGGGACTGAACGTGAGTCCGCGAGAGGTGGAGCGGGTGATCGAGGCGCTGCCGGGCGTCGCGGAGGCGGTGGTTTTCGGCCCGCCCGACGAGGAGTGGGGCGAGTTGGTGGTCGCCGTGGTGGAGCGGGACGGAGCGGCGGCCGGGGCGGGAGAACCGGATCGGCGTGACGGCGGCGAAGATGCCGTGCGCGGTCGTGGCCTCGTCACCACCGCCGCCGTGGACCGCCATTGCCGTGCTCACCTTGCCCGTGGCCGCTGCCCGTCGCGTATTCTGATCGTGGACGAACTGCCGCGAACCTGGACGGGGAAGGTGATGCGATCCCGCGTGGCCGAGCGGTGGGGACGCCAACTGTGATGCAGCCAAGGACGAAGACATGATCGACGAATTCCGCCGCCGCGGCCTCTTCGCGGACGCTACCGAACACGTCCGCGACGCACTTGACGCGGGGCAGGTCACGGGATACATTGGCTTCGATCCGACCGCCGCGTCGCTCCATGTGGGGTCGCTCGTGCCCATCATGGGACTCGTGCACCTGCAGCGTGCCGGACACTGCCCGATCGCGCTGGTCGGCGGCGGGACAGGTCTGATCGGCGATCCATCCGGCAAGGTGGAGGAACGAGCACTGCTCGACCGCGCGCAGGCCGAGGAGAACGCCGAGGGGATCCGCAGGCAGCTTGCATCCTTCCTGGACTTCGAGTCCAGCACCAACCCCGCTCGCATGGCCAACAACCTGGATTGGCTGGACGGCCTCGGCTTCGTCGACTTCCTGCGGGACATCGGCAAGCACTTCTCCGTGAACGCCATGCTGCGCAAGGAATCGGTGCGCCGCCGCCTGGAGGACGACGACTCCGGAATATCCTTCACCGAATTCAGCTATCAACTCCTGCAGTCGTACGACTTCTGGGAGCTCAACCGCCGGTACGGCTGCACCCTGCAGATGGGCGGATCGGACCAGTGGGGAAACATCACCGCGGGGATCGACCTGGTGCGGCGGCTTGGCGGGTCCCGCTGTCACGGGATCGTTTTCCCCCTCCTCACGGCGTCCGGTGGAGTGAAGTTCGGCAAGACCGAGGCGGGGACCGTGTGGCTCGACCCGGAGCGTACATCTCCCTACCGCTTCTACCAGTTCTGGCTGAACACCGAGGACGCGGATGTGGTGCGCTACCTCAAGTTGTTCACGCTGGTCGACGGGCGTGATGTGCAGGAGCTGGTGCATGCCGTCGCCGAACGGCCGCACCGGCGCGAGGCCCAGCGACGTCTGGCGGCGGAGGTGACGGGGGTGGTCCACGGGGCGGAGGGGCTGGAGCGGGCCGAGCGCGCGTCCAGGGTGTTGTTCGGGGGGAGCATGGAAGGGCTGGGGGCGGGGGACATCGAGGAGATCTTCGCCGATGTGCCCTCGACCGTGCTGGCCAGGTCGCGGCTGGAGCGGGGGGTGGAGCTCGCCGTGTTGATGGCCGACTCCGGGATGACCCCGTCCCGGAGCGAGGCGCGGCGGCTGATCCGGGGAGGAGGGGTGTATCTCAACGGCGCCCGAGTGGTGGACCGGCGGGTGGTGGTGGGGAGGGGGGACCCGATCGAGGACCGGTTCGTGGTCGTGCGGGTGGGGAAGAAGCGGTACTTCGTGGTGGAGATCCGGTAGCGCGGACCAGTCCTGATCAGCGCCTGTGCGAGCCGCGATACCCGGGCGCGTATACCCGTACCAGTGGCACGGACGGGATCCGAGGCCCATCATGTAAGGGGGTGGCGGTGGCGGAAATTGACATACCCTTGACTGAAAATGGGCGAATCCATGGCTCGGGCATCCAGGCACCTCACCGTCATACTCGCCAGCTTGTTGGCAACCCCATTGGCTGCGGCAGGGCAGGGGATCATCGAGGGCACGGTCACCGACGGATCCGGACAGCCGATCGAGGGCGTCGAGGTCTCCCTCGCGGGAGGGATGGGCACACTCACCGGTGCCGCCGGGACGTACCGCCTGGCTGATCTCCCGGCTGGCCCCCACAGCGTGGGCTTCACCCGTCTCGGCTACGGAGCGTCGTCCCACGAGGTGAACGTGGCGGACAACGAGACCACCCGGCTCGACGTCGTCCTGCTCCCGGCCCCCATCAGCGTTGAACGGCTCGTGGTCGTCGGGTCGCGCGCTCACTCGCGCACGGCCGCCGAATCGATGGTGCCGATCGACGTCGTCCCGGTCACGGACCTGGCGCGGCAGGGAGATACCGACCTGAGCACCCTTTTGCGCAACGTGGTGCCATCGTACAACGTGACCTCGGAGCCGATCAGCGACGCGGCCACCATCTCCCGGCCTGCGAGCATACGCAACCTGGCGCCGGACCACACGCTGGTCCTCGTCAACGGCAAGAGACGGCACCGGTCCGCGGTGATCGTCCTCTTCGGCGGCAACGGTGTCGCCGACGGTGCGCAGGCTCCCGACATCGCCACCTTGCCGGCCATCGCAGTGAGCCAGGTGGAGGTCCTGCGGGACGGTGCCTCGGCCCAGTACGGGTCGGACGCCATCGCAGGCGTGATCAACTTTGTGCCGAAGAGCAACCGCTCTGGAGGCACGCTCGAGGTGCGCGGGAGCCGCTTCGGCGAGGGCGACGGAGACAGGTACACCGTGGCGGGGAACATCGGACTGCCCTTGGGAGAAACCGGCTTCCTCAGCGTCAGCGGGGAATTCGGTCAGGCCGAGACCACCAGCCGCAGCGTTCAACGGGACGACGCCGCCGCCCTGGCGGCCTTGGGCGTTCCCGTGCGTGATCCCGCCCAGATCTGGGGGCTCCCCGAGGTCGACAACAACGTCAAGCTCTTCGCGAACATGGGGTACACGTTCGACGGCGGGGTCGAAGCCTATGCACACGGCAACTATCACACCAAGAGCGTCACCGGCGGCTTCTACTTCAGAAATCCCAACACGCGCGACGCGGTGTTCAGCATCGACGGGGGCCAGACCCTGCTGATTGCCGATCTGCTGGACGCCCACGACGGCGTACTGGATGGTTCCGCCAACTGCCCGGTGGTCCGCATCGTCAACAATGTCCCGGACCAGGCCGCGCTGCAGCAGGTCCAGGGCGACCCGAACTGCTTCACGTTCCAGGAGTTGTTCCCGGGCGGCTTCACGCCCCGGTTCGGCGGGGACGTCTTCGACCTGTCGGGGGTGGCCGGGCTTCGGGGCACGAGCGGTGGCCTGGAATGGGACCTGAGCACGGGTTGGGGGACCCACAAGGTCGACTTCTTCATGATGAACACGATCAACGCGTCGCTGGGGCCCGACACGCCCACGGACTTCCGACCCGGGATCAACCAGCAACGCGAACTGAACCTCAACCTGGACCTCGAATACGAAGTCGGAGAGCGCACCCACCTTGCCGGTGGTCTGGAGCGCAGGGTTGAGAGCTACGAAATCGTGCCAGGCGGACTGAAATCGTGGGAGATCGGGCCGCTTCTGGTTCAGGGCTTCAGCGCCGCCTCCAACGGGTTCCCGGGCTTCAGCCCGTTCTCGGAAGGGAGATGGGACCGGCGCAACTACGCGGTGTACGGGGACTTTCACCACGACGGGCCGGACGACAGGTGGGTGGTGGGAGCCGCGGTGCGCCTGGAGGACTTCGCGGACTTCGGGACCACCGTTAAGGGCAAGGTCTCGGGACGCCTTCAGGTGACGGAGGGCTTCGCGCTGAGGGGTAGCGTCAGCACCGGCTTCCGCGCGCCCACACCGGGTCAGCAAAACTTCCAGCACATCGGGACGACCTACGACTACGACATCCAGGAACTGGTCAACGTCGGCACGATCCCGCCCACATCGGCTGTCGCGAAGACCAAGGGGGGCAAGCTGCTGCAACCCGAGTCGTCGCAGAATTTTGCTGTCGGCACCGCGTTGAGCACCGGACCTCTGATCGTTACGGCCGACTACTTCAATGTGGCGGTCTCGGGCAGGATCGCGCTCAGCAACGACTACATTCTGACCCCCGCCGAGGTCGAACAGCTCCTCGCGGAGGGGGTCGAAGCGGCGCGCAACCTGCGGCAGTTCCGCTACTACAACAATGACTTCTCCACCCGGACCCAGGGTGTGGACGTGGTCGCTTCCTACTCGCCGCCGTCCCGGGAAGGCAACACCACCTTCAGCCTGCTATTCAACCACACGAGTACGGCCGTGACGGACCACGGTGCCCAGGATCCCAACGGAATCAGGGTGCGGCAGCTCGAAGAGGCTCTCCCCACGACCCGGGCCGGCTTTTCAGCCACCCATCGGGTGGGCAACCTGCGCCTTCTGGGGAAGGCCAGCTACTTCTCCTCCTGGTGGGACTATGCGGACGAGTTCACGTATACCGGCAAGGTGCTGCTCGACGCCGAAGTCGCGTACACGCTGCCCCGGTCGGTGACCCTCACGGCAGGGGCCGAGAACTTCCTCAACACCTATCCGGACGACAATCCCAGGGCCCGCTCGGGGGTGGGCAACCTCTACAGCCAGCATTCGCCGTTCGGCTTCCAGGGCGCGCTCTTCTACGCAAAGGCGAGCTACACGTTCGAGTGGTGAAGCGGTGGGGTTCCGCCGAGCAGTGCCAAGACCGCCATCTGGCGAAATCCGCGTGTTGGAATGAACTTGGTTGGTCAATACAGCACCCGAAATCAGGCCACCCAATGAAACCTCGTCTTGCGCTCGCCGCTGGTATCCTGATCCTTCTCCCCGGCAGCGCTCTTGTCGCCCAAAACGCTCAGCCGGCTTCAGCCAACGGCGGCTCGGCGGCGTCATGCCGGCCACCGCCACCGCGACCGAGGTCACGGAAGGGCCCAGCATCGACGGACGCCTCGACGAGGCGGTCTGGCAGCAGGCCCCCGTCATGACGGGCTTCACCCAGCGCGAGCCCTCCGACGGCCAACCCGCCAGCGAGCGAACCGAGGTGCGGGTGATCTTCGACGACGCGGCGCTGTACCTCGGCGTGTGGGCCTTCGACAGCCAGGCCGACGCCATCACCTACGGCGAGCGCATCCGCGACTATCAGGTGAACCAGAGCGACGCCATCGTCTTCGTCCTGGACACCTACAACGACGACCAGAACGGCTTCGTCTTCGGGACGACCCCGACCGGCATCGAATACGACGGACAGGTCGCGAACGAGGGGCGCGGCGGCGGGCGTTTCCAGGGAGGCGGATTCAACTCCCGGCGGCGCTTCCAGTCCGGTTCGGGCGGCGGATTCAACAAGAACTGGGACGGCAGCTGGACGGTCGCCACCACCACCGACGGCGAGGGCTGGTACGCCGAGTTCCGCATCCCCTTCAACACCCTGCGCTACGGCAACGACAACGAGACCTGGGGCTTCAACGTGGCCCGGCGTATCCGGCGGCTGAACGAGGAGTCGTTCTGGACGCCGGTGCCGCGCGAGTTCAACCTCTACCGCCTCAACTATGCGGGCGATCTGGAGGGACTGCGGCCACCGTTCCAGCGGCTGGCAACCATCACCCCGTATGTCCTCGGGTCGACGGATCGGGACTACAGCGCGGCTTCCAGCTTTTCGCAGGACGGCAACCTCGGGGGCGAGGTGAAGTTCCAGGTCACGCAGGGGCTAACGCTGGACGTGACCTATAACACCGACTTTGCCCAGGTCGAGGTCGACGACCAGCAGCTCAACCTCACCCGCTTCTCGCTCAACTTTCCCGAGAAACGTCCCTTCTTCCTCGAGAACGCGGGCTTCTTCAGCGTGGGCGGAGGGGGTGCCGACCTGTTCTTCAGCCGGCGGATCGGGATCGCGAGCGGGCAGCAGGTGCCGATCAGGGGAGGGGCGCGGCTGTCCGGACGTGCGGCGGGGCTGAATGTCGGGTTCCTGCACATCCGGACCGGCGACGTAACCGGGTTGCAGGACGCCCAGGGGTACTCCGTGGCGCGAATCGCGAAGGAACTGCCCAACCGCTCCCGGATCGGGGGGCTGTTCATCAACAAGGGCGGGTCCGACGGCGACTTCAACCGGACCTATGCGGCCGACGCCGCCCTGGGAGTGAGCGAAGCGCTCACCTTCAGCAGCTTCGTGTCGAGGACGGACGGCCCGGAAACCACCGGGGACGAGTACGCATGGGACCTGTCCGGAAACTGGAGCAGCCGCAGCTGGTCGGTCACGGCCCAGACCCGGGAGATCGGCGAGGGTTTCAACCCCGAGGTGGGGTTTCTGCCGCGCAGGGGATACCGCTACTACCAGTACCACATGATGCACACGGTCCGTCCGACATGGCTGCGCGAGATCCGGCCACACGTGTCGTATTACACCTATCGCAGCCGTAAGACCGGTTTCGAGCAGGGCTTTGAGGAGTCGGCGCGTTTGCACATCGACTCGCACTGGGAATGGCCGTCCGGCGCACAGATCCATACCGGGACCAACTTCAACATCGAGGGCATCTACGAGCCGTTCCGGATCCTCGGCACCGACGTGGTGATTCCCGAAGGGACGTTGAAGGGCTGGGAAACCCAGCTCGTGTTCAACAGCAACGCCGCCGCCAGGCTCTCGGTCAACTCGCGCATCAACATCGGCAGCTTCCTGACCGGCTCACGCTGGGGCGGAAACGGTTCCGTTACCTTCCGGCCAAATGCGTCGTTCAGTACCTCGGCGCGGGCCACATACTTCGACGTGAACCTTCCGCAGGGCAAGTTCGAGACCGTGCTCCTGGGGATGAACTTCGGCTACTTCTTCACCCCGCGAGTCTACTTGCAGTCGCTGGTGCAATACAGTAACCAGCTGGACAGTTGGTCGGCCAACCTCCGTTTCGGCTGGCTCAACACCGCGGGCACCGGGCTTTTCATCGTGTACAACGATGTGCAGGGATTCGACTTCCCGGATGGGCTGAACCCGGACGGCGGACGGTTCATGGAGAGCGGGACGCTGGCGCGGTCGTTCATCGTGAAGTTCACGAAGCAGTTCAACGTGCTGGGCGGGTAGCAGGGAAGAAGCGGGAGCACCGGATCGCGAATCGGATGTAGAGGACGATTGCGGGCACTGCGGTGGGCTCCCTGTACTGGTATGGAAGCGTCGTGTATGCTGCAGATCAAACCCAAGCCGGAGATCTCCGTATGAAGACCGACCGCCGCCGCCCCGCCTCGCGCCTCGTCGCACTGTGCCTTGGGGGCTGCATTCTTGCCACCGCCTGCGCCCAGAGCGCTCCGCCACCCACCGCCGACGCCCCCTTCGATGTCCTGCTTATTAACGCGCGTGTGGTCGACGGAGCCGGCAACCCCTGGTTCCGTGCCGATGTGGGGGTTCGCGGGGACCGGATCGCCGCTGTGGGTCGTCTCGCGGGGCGCGAGGCCCATCGAACCATTGACGTGGCCGGCCGCGTCGTGTCCCCCGGATTCGTCGACATGATGGGGCAGGCCAGCCTCGTGCTGATCACCGACCCCGCCAGCGCCGAGAGCAAGCTGCGCCAGGGGATCACCACGTACCTGTCCGGTGAGGGGGGCTCGCCCGCGCCGCAGAGCGAGGAGACGCTGAGCAATCCGCCCGTCATCGATGGCGACACGCTGCGCTGGCACCGGTACTCCGAGTACTTCGCGATCCTCGAGAGCTACGGCATCCCGATCAACGTGGTGCATGATGTGGGGCTGACCCAGGTCCGGCGCGTGGTGTTGGGGGAAGAGGATGTGGCCCCGACCGCGGAGCAGCTCGAACAGATGAAGGCGCTCGTGCGCGAGGGGATGGAAGACGGCGCCGTCGGCGTGTCCACGTCCCTGATCTATCCGCCCGCGATCTACGCGTCCACGGATGAACTCGTCGCCCTGTCGGCGGTGGCCGGCGAGTACGGCGGCGTCTACTTCACGCACATGCGAAACGAGAGCCACGCGGTCCTCGACGCCATCCGCGAGGCCATCACCATCGGGGAGGGCGCCAACGTCCCCGTCCACATCTACCACCTCAAGGCGGCCGGCCAGCGCAACTGGCCCCTCATGGACCAGGCCCTCGCGCTGATCGACTCGGTGCGCGCCGCGGGGCTCGACGTGACGGCGGACATCTACCCCTACGTCCGCAACGGGATCGGCCTGGGTTCGTTCCTGCACCCGCGGCACTACGCGCGTGGCACGGATGCGTTCCTGGCCACCCTCGGCGACCCCGCGCTGCGGGCCGAGCTGCGCAGTGAAGTCGAGACCGATGCCGGCTGGGAGAACTGGTTCCAGCACGTCGGGATGGACTGGAACAACGTGCTGATCGTCTCGGCCTCGGGCGCCGTCGACCCGCGCGTCGTCAATCGCTCGGTGACCGAAGCGGCCGAGATCCTCGGCACCGATCCCTGGAACGCCGTCTTCGACCTCGTGCAGGCAGGGGGCGTCAGCGTGAATCCGCTCAGCATGAACGAGGAGCAGAAGTGGGCGGCGCTCAGGGCCCCGTTCGTGATGATCGACACCGATGCCTCGCCCGTGAACCCGGCTTCGGTGTCGAGCACCCATCCGCGCGCCTTCGGAGCCTTCCCGAGGGTGGTCGCGAAGTATGTGCGCGAGGACGGGGTGATCACCCTGGAAGAGGCCGTGCGCAGGATGACCTCGCTGGCCGCGCACCGCCTGGGGATGTACGACCGGGGCATCGTCGCGCCCGGGATGGCTGCCGATCTGGTGGTGTTCGACCCGGCGCGGCTGCGCGACGTGGCCGATTTCGGCGCGGACGCGACGCGGTACTCGGAGGGGGTGGACTACCTGTTCGTGAACGGGGGGCTGGTGATCGACGACGGGGAGATGACGGAGGCCAGGCCTGGGCGGTTGTTGCGGCGTTAGGATTCGCGCATCCACGCAGGGATGTCGCGCCGGCCGTGCAATACCCGCCAGACATCGATGTGCCCACCGCCGACCATGTAGAAGACGAGTTGGGGGTACGACTCGAGCGGCCAGGAGCGCAGTCCCGCAAGATTCAACTCCTGGCCGTAGCGGGGCGACCCCGAGCCCGGGTTGTCGGCGATGTGCCGAAAAGCCGGTTCGAGCGCGTCGATGAAGCCCAGTGCGACGTCCGCTCCGCCCTCCGCCAGGTAGTGCGTGACCGCCTCGTCCACGTCCCTTCGGGCCGCCGCTCGCAGGATGACGGACCTCGGCGTCATCCCTTCGATTGTCGGCGAACCCCGGCGCGCAACGTCCTGGAAATAGCTCGCATCGGCCGTGATCGCGGGAGCAGACTCGCCACCCTTGAGAAGGAGACTTCGGAGTTGCTGGCGATCTCGATCGTGGCGGATCAGTTCGCGGATATACGCGCTGCAGGTGCCGTACCCCCGGCCCTCAACCTGCTCGTCGACGAACGACTTCAGCGGGGCGGGAAGGGACACGTTCATGGTATTCATGTCTGAATGAATACCGATATTGGCAAGAATTGGCAAGAATTGCCTTGGAGGGGAGTTTGTCCGCCACTTCAGGCCGATTGTGGCGGACAAACCAGACAAGATCATGTCGGAAGCTTGTAGATCACTAGCCGCGGGACCATTTCCCCGTCAAGCTCGACTGAGCTTACCGCCAAGTCGTCGTCGAGCACCATGAGTGCCGGGTAGACGCCGTCCCATCGGTAATGGCCGAGGTGACGCCGGTTGCCGAGGTCAAAGACGTCGAGTCTGGCGTCGCGCCACTGGTGGTCCCGAACATCGTCCTCCCGTGGGACCAGCCACCCTTCGGGATCCCTGACAAGCTCGATGTCCTCCCATTCAGGATCGGGGACTTCGATCAGCGTCCATAGTCGGCCCAAGGCGTCCACGCCAAAATAGCCCAGGCGCGTGTAGGTGGGCATAGGGACCGTCATGAACGGGGCAACCTCCTCCGGAAACCATGGAAGCGCCCCGAAGACTGTCCTTAAGTGCCGTCCATCCAGGGACCACTCTTCGAGATGGGGCCGGCCAACCCTGCCCCACCAGACCGTGCCTGGACGGCTCAGCGTGCTTAGGACGGCATAGCTCCCGAAAGGCTCGTCCGGGAGGTACTCCGCCGACTCCGCTCCGAAGTGGGCAACGGGCGAACCCGCTGCCAAGGTTGTGAGGTGCAACGGAAGGCCGACGGCATCGTGGTTTCGGCTCTCCCATGCCGCCAAGACCACCGTATCCCCGCCCGCAACGACAAAACGACCCCTGCCGAGATCTCCCGGATAGGTCTTGCGGCTGACAAACGATCCGCCCTCATCGTAGAGAGACCAGGCATGAATCCTGGAGTCGAGCACCGCAATCCGGTCCTGCGCGACCTGCACGTCCCCTATCCAACGGAACTCGCCGGGTCCTTCCCCTTCGCGGCCGATCGCCTTGACGAAGCCACCATCGTGATCGAACAACCGGAGGGTCGTTCCCGCGAACACAAAGTATCCGAAGTCCCGGTGCCACGTTGCCCGTGTCCACTCCTCCCCGATGATGCCGGGGCCTTCGGCGCTTCCCAGTCTGATGACTTCCTCCAAGCGCAGCTCACAGTCATCGCAGATCTCGAATTCGGAGAGGTCTATGACAGTCTGGGCTGCCAGCTTCGGGAAGTCCGTGCCCCAAATGGGAGCGAGAACGCTAACGCACCCGAACTGGAACAGCAGGATAGCGGCTCCGCTGGCGCTTCCAGGATGAACCATGTCTACCCCCCCACCGGATCCACCCTGACCGTCACAATGTCCGTATCATGGTACTTCTGGTGCCGGACCGACGAGGCGATGTGCCGAAGCAGCCGCAGAGAGAAGTCGTGCTCGATCGGCACCTCCGCGGCGCGCCCGCCGACCAGCGCCATGCGGTCCTCGATGTTGCCCTCCCCGGCGGCCGCGAGGAACTCGAGGTCGGCCCCGCCCGACTCGGCCCGGGCGGTCACCCGCAGGCGCCGCTGACCGAACGCGTCGTCCTCAGCCACCTGGTCAAGCAGGACGAGCAGGGTCTCTTCGGCGGCGAGACCCATGCGCCCGACCATCTCGTCACCCATTCCGGCGCGGGACGCGAACGTCTCCAGGAACTCCTGGATCTTCGGTTGCGCCTCGACGTTCAGCGTGGTCTCGATGCGCCTGCGCCGGGGCCCGGCCAGCTCCATGAACGCCGACAGCAGGATTGCGGTCAGTCCGCCCGAGGTCATCCCGTTCTCCAGCAGCGGCCCTGCCCAGCCGAAGTACTCGGACGGGATCTGGCCGCTCTGGAAGCCGGCGCCGATCCAGAACGAGACGCCGATGATCGTGGCCTTGCGGTAGTCGATTCCGTCCTGCGCGACCATCTCCACGCCCAGCACGAAAAGGATGGCGATCAGCACGATGATGTAGGCGCCGACCACCGGGTCGGGGATGGCGAGGAGGACCGCCGTGGCCTTGGGGAAGAAGGCCAGCGCGATGAAGATCAGGCCGATGCAGACGCCCACGCGCCGGGCGGCGATCCCGGTGATGTCGACGATCGACACGCTGTTCGAATAGGTGGTGTTGGGCACCGTCGCGAAGAGGCCGGAGAGGAGGTTGCCGAGGCCGTCGGCCGCCACCGCTCCCTGCACGGCCCGGAAGTCGGTGGCCCGCCGCTTCCGCCAGGACACGCGCTGGATGGCCATCCCGTCCCCGATCGTCTCGATGGCACCGACGAGGGTCACGAAAATGAAGGCCGGCAGCATCGCCCAGAACTGGGGGCTCAGGGAGAGGTCGAAGCCCGGCCATCCCCCCGCGGGCACGCCGAACCAGAGCGCCTCGCCCACGATGTCCATGTTGTAGATCCCGAACGCGGCCGCGACCAGGCAGCCGCCGACCGCCCCGATCACCGACCCCCACAGTCGCAGGGCCCCGGTGGCCCGCAGCACGATGAAGATGGTGATCGCCATCGTCGTCAGGGCCGTCAGGGGAGCCGCCGCCGCCGGGGCGCCCTCGGGCGCGAGGAAGAGAAGGTCGAAGCCGATGGGCATGACCGTGACCGCGATCAGCATGATCACGGTGCCGGCCACGGTGGGGGTGATGACGCGTCTCAGGAGCGAAAGCCGGGACGCGAGCAGAAACTGGAACAGCGACGATGCCACGATCAGCGTGGCCAGCAGCGCGGGCCCGCCGTATTCCAGCGCCGCCACCGACACGGCGATGAAGACCCCCGACGTGCCCATGAGCAGGACGTACCCGGCCCCGATCCTGCCGATCGGTCTTGCCTGCACCAGGGTCGTGATGCCGCAGACCAACAGCGCCGCGAACGCGGCCCAGGTCAGGTAGGCCTCGCTGCCGCCGCCGGCGCGCACCACGATCGCCACCGTGATGACGATGCCGGCGATGTTGAGCAGGATGTACTGGAACGCCAGCCCGAACGATACGGGGTAGCCGGGGGTCTCGTCGGCTTGGTAGCGGAGGCCCCGGCGCGTGTCGTGAGAGGTCATGGGCGGCGTCAGTGCAGGGGGTGGGGCGGGCTGCCGGTGAAGGATGTCGGATAATCGGGCCCATCTGGCGGGGATCGCAAGCCGGGGGCGGGCGCTGGCCACATGGTCGTCGGCGGGACTCGCCTTCTTCGTGTACGCCGCGGCCAACCTGGGGCCCAGGGCGCTCAGCTATCCATGAATGCCCAAACGCCCCTCCAGCTCAACCGCCATTCCGTCCGGCACCGCCGCCTCCGTGGCGTAGCCTCGCCAACCGCTCAACACCTGAGCAACCTCGGCCACGATCGCCCTTCCGTCATCCGGCACGTCATACATCTCCCCCACCTGCAGCAGGTCATCGCGGGTGATCTCGCGGAACTTCCCGTTGACGGAAACCTGGTGCTGGCGCGTCCACGCTTCGTTCTCGGCGTAAGTCACATCGTACGCGGGTGCGAGGCGCCAGCGACCCTCCCGACTCATCAGGAAACCGAAGTTCTTGACGTGGTCGTCGAAGTTGACGGTTGCCACATTGAAGACCATGCGCCGATAGGCCTCGTTCACCGATTGCTGCCCGAGACCGATGGCTCGGATCGTGTCGAAGTAACCCTCGTAGCTGAACACGAACTGGTCGGTGAAGTCGATGTGCTGAAGCCCTCCGAGGCTATGGAAATGGAGTCTGTCGGCGGACCCGGTTGCGCCCGGGGAAACACGGTCGAAGCGTCGGGTCATGAAATGCGCGAACTCCCCGTCTCGGAGAAGATGCGTCTCGGGCATCTCGATTCCGGCATCTCTGGCCATGCAGGAATACGCGTACTCGATCCGTCCCCACGGCCCCGGGTGCCGGAGGGCGCGCATGCCCTGTCCCGCTGCGTCCGCCGACACTCCGTCGAACTTGATGAGCCAGGGCTCCTCGCCGGACTCGGGTCGGGCGAATCCCGAGCGCACCCGGTTCGCCCCGCGATCCCAGAGAATCAGTGCTTTCGGCCGGGCTCCTCCCGCGCTTCCCCCGATTTGCATGATTTCGGGCACCGCGACGGACACGTCGCCTTCGATGACGTGGCGTGCCTGGTCGACCAGATCCCGAACTTCGAGTGCCTCTTCGGTGCTCCCGACCGCATCGAGCGGTGGACGGAACTCCAGAGCGCCCATCGCCCGGTCACCGATATAGAGGAGGCGCTGCAGGGGTGACATGGCGGCGTCTGGTCGCCCTCTCCCGGCGAAGTAGCGGCGTATGACGGCGTTGCCGAACCGGTCCGGCAGCGCATCGGCGAAGACACCGGGCAAACCAAGAAACGAGGGCTTGCGGGCAAGTTCCGGGAAGGACAACGGGCCTCGCAGATCGACAGGGAGATGGATCGGTGAGATGTCGAGGCCGAACCCTCGAAACGCCGGGTCGTACTCGAATGAGATCCGCCCGTCGGCTGACTCGCCGAGGATGCCGACATCCCGGCCCCACAGTTCCACCCGCACCGTCGCGTAGTCAGTCATTCCGCCTTGACGCCCGTTGGCGCGTCTTGCCCCTCAGCCTCGCGACATCGTAGGGGGAGACCTCCGGAAACGGAACAAACGCCTCGAACGCCTGTAGGCGCCCGAGCCCGCGCATGATCCTGACCAGCTTCTCGGTGCCGATGTTGTGGCCCGCTTCAAGGCGGTCGATGGTCCGCGGGCTCACCCCCGAGCGGGCGGCGAGGTCCGCAACGCGGAGATTCCTCCTCAGGCGGAGTGCTTTCACCCGCGCCCCGATTTCCCGAAGTACGTCCTGTGTACGGCTTGTTGCGACGATGGCGCCCATGGCCGGATCAACCTCCTTCCGACCCTCAAGATAGGGACATGACGAGATTGTGTCTAGACGCTGGATTTGACGAGTAACCGCGATATTTTGCGTGTTAGCCGTCTATAATGGCGCATTGCGACGCAAAATACCTCCGTGCCCGCCCGAGCCGCATTGCGACGCCAATATCGTCCCCGCCCGAGCCGCGCGGCCGGTGCTGATAGCGGAGATCCTGGCGGGTGCCGTGAGCGGTCATGGGTCGACCCGCACGGTCACGATATCGGTGTCCTCATATTTATGGTGTTGGACCGAAGTGGCGAGGTGCCGGAGCAGCCGCAGCGAGAACTCGTGCTCTTCGGGTGCCTCGCCTGCGTGTGCGCTGATCACGGCCATGTGGTCTTCGATATTGCCTTCACCGCCAGCGGCCAGAAACTCCAGTTCGGCCCCGCCGGAATCGGTCCGGGCGGCAAGCCGCAGCCGGCGTTTCGGCCGCGCTTCGTCGGCGTCGGTCTGCCCGATCAGCAGCAGCAGCGTCTCCTCGGCCGCGTGCACCAGTCGCCCGGCCGTCTCGCTCCCCAACCCCTTGCGGCCGGCGAAATACTCCAGAAACCCTCGTATCTGCGGCAGCGACTCCACCTGGAGACTGGTCTCCATGCGCACGCGCCGGGGTCCGGTCAGCTCCATGAAGGCGGTCAACAGCAGCGCCGTCAGGCCCCCCGATGTCATCCCGTTGCCGAGCAGCTGCTGCAGGAAGGGCGTGAGTCCCTCGGTCGAGATCTGGCCACTCTGAAAGCCGACTCCGACCCAGAAGGAGAACCCGACGATCGTGGCCTTGCGGTAGTCCATGCCGTCCTGCGCGACAATCCTCGTCCCGAGAACGAACAACACGGCGATGATCACCATCGCATAGGCCCCGATCACCGGGTCGGGGATGATGAGCAGCAGCTGCGTCACCTTAGGCAGGAAGGCCAGCACGCAGAAGATCAATCCGATACATACTCCGACCCGGCGCGCTGCGATGCCCGTGATCTCGACGATCGAGACGCTGCTCGAATCGGTGGTGTGCGGCACCGTGGCGAGGAGCCCGGAGAGAAGATTGCCCAGACCATCGGTGGCCACGGCTCCCTGAACCGCCCGATAGTCTGTGGCCCGGCGGTCCCGCCACGAAACGCGCTGGATCGCCACAGCGTTCCCGATCGTCCCGATCGCACCCACCAGGGTCACGAACGTGTAGGCCGGCAGGATCGCCCAGAAGGCGGTACCGAAGTCAAAGGACAGGCCCGGCCACCCGGCCGTGGGTACGCCGGTCCACGTGGCCGCCGCGAGGGAGCCGCCGTCCATGAGGCCGAAGAACGACGCCGCGAGGCATCCGGCGACGATCCCGATCAAGGGCCCCCAGAGACGTACCGACCCGGTGAACCGAAGCATCACCGCCAAGGTGACGCCGAGCGTCGAGAGCACGGTGACGGGTGCGGCAAGGGGCGCGCTGCCGGCGGGCACATTGTCCAGAAAATCAAAGAGAAAGGGCATGACGTTGACCGCGATCAACATGATCACCGTTCCCGCTACCGTCGGTGTGAGGATCCGCCTCAGAAGCGAGAGCCTCCCCGCGAGGAGGAACTGGAAGAGCGACGAAACGATGACCAGCGTCGCCAGCAGCCCGGGGCCCCCCTGCTGAAGGGCGGCCACCGACACCGCGATGAAGGCCCCCGAGGTGCCCATCGCGAGCAGGTATCCCGACCCCAGACGCCCCAGCCGCGACGCCTGAATGATGGTGGCGATGCCGCTCACCAGCAGCGCTGCGAAGGCCCCCCAGGCCAGGTAGGCTTCGCTGCCTCCGGCGCTGCGGATCACGATCGCGACGGTCAGTACAATGCCCCCGAGGGCGAGGATGCAGTATTGGAGCGCGAGCCCCAGCGCAATTAGGTAGGGAGGCTTCTCGTCGGGTTGGTAGCGGATGGTGGAGGTGGATTTGCTTGCCTGCGATGACATTCAGGTCTCTTCCGGGAAGGATCCCCTTGCCTCGGTCAGCATGCGCAAGATGTCGTCAATGCGGGTCACTTAGCAGATACTGCGGGGCAGAGGGGGCTTCCGCAATGTCTGGGCGGTGTAGGCGGATACGCCGATCTGGGCTGCCACTTCGACCCCGCCCGGTCCCTCGGTGGCCCCGGGCCCTGAGCCCGGCCCTTCGCCCCCTCACCCCTCCTCCGCCGTCGGCTTCGCCGCGCCCTCCCCCTTCACATACCTGTCGAACCACCCGATCCAGCGCGCCCACATGTCCAGGTTGTTCTCGATCGCCCGCGGGGTGTGCGACTCGAAGGGATACACGAAGAGCGCCGCCGTCTTGCCGAGCCCGGTGAGCGCCTGGATCATGCGCTCCGACTGGATGGGGTAGGTGCCGGAGTTGTTGTCGTCGGCCCCGTGGTACATCAGCAGCGGGGTGTTGATCTGGTCCGCCTTGAAGAACGGGGACATCTCCATGTAGATATGGGGCGCTGCCCAGATATCGCGCGGCTCGGCCTGGAACCCCATCGGCGTTAGCGAGCGGTTGTAGGCGCCGTCGCCCGCGATGCCCGCCTTGAAGAAGGGGGTGTGCGCGAGGAAATTCGCGGTCGCGAAGGCGCCGTAGCTATGGCCTCCGTGCCCGATCCGGTCCATGTCGATCACGCCGAGGCCATCGACCGCGCGGATCGCCGCGTACATACCGTCCACCATGTTGGAGATGTAGTAGTCGTTGTAGTTCTCGCCCACGATGGGGATGTCCGGGTAGACCAGCGCGTAGCCCTGCGTCAGCCAGATGTCGGACCAGCGGAGCCAGGTCAGACGCGTGTACGCGTTGTGGTTGCGCGCGCGGATCGTGGCGTTGGCAAAGGCGTCCTCGCTACGGTACTCGCGCGGATAGGTCCAGAAGATCGCCGGCACCTTCGTCCCTTCGACGTAGTCCACGGGCAGCGACACCCGCCCCTGGATTTCAAGGCCGTCGCGGCGGGTGAACTCGAAGTCGATGCGTTGCACCGCGGTGAGCTCGGGGAACGGGTCCACGTTGCCGGTCAGGTTCTCCATCGCGGCGGCCGGGGTGCCCTGGCCGTTCGCGCCCCGTACCCACAGATAGCTGTCCGGGAAGGTATTCCTGCCCTCGCGGCTCACGATCATGCGCTCCAGGTCGGCGTCGAGCGACACGAGCGGCTGGTCGAAGCTGTCTGGCGAACCCTCGAAGAGCCGATCCGTCGACCCGTCGGCGATCGACAGCCGGTCGACGAACGGCATGGGCCGGAAGTCATCCTTCCACCCATCGCCGCGCAGGTACGCGCTCTCGCCGTCGGACGACATCAGCGCGTAGCCGATCCCGTTGCCGGTGCTCGCGGTCAGCAGGTCGCCGGGGAGCCCGAGTGCGTCACCGGAGTCGTGGAAGGGGACCAGGGTGCGGCCCTCGCCGGAGGTGTCGTCGGAAGGGTCGAGGGTGTAGTGGACCACGGCGGCGTCGCCGTCGCGGGTGACGGAGGCGAATGCATGGCGGCCGTCGGCGGAATAGGTGACCGACGCGATGGGATGCTCGCTGCGCGCGACCTCGACCGCGTCGTCGTCTCCGAAGGGGGCCCGGAGGAGCATGATGCGGTCCGCGCGGGGGGTGTCCGGGTCGGCGGCGCCGCTCGCCGGATCACTTGCGGGGGCGTCACCTGCGGGCGCGTCGTCACCTGCGGGCGCGCCATCACCCGCGGGCGCGCCATCACCCGCGGGCGCGCGGTGAAGATAGGAGATCCCGCTGCCGTCCGGACGCCACTGCCAATCGCGGGCGCCGTCCTGAGACCCCCCGCCGCGCCCTTCCCGCAGCTCGCGCTCTTCCAGCGTCGCCAGCACCTCTCCCGTCGCCACGTCCAGCACTGCGGTCACGCGCGGGAACCCGGTGTAGCTGGCGATGAACGAGAAGGGGCGCTTGATGCGCGTGGCCATCAGGTGGCTGCCGCCCGGACTCAGGGAGACCGATTCGAACATGCCCGGTTCCCCGATCGGACGGGCGGGAAGGCCCGGGACCAGCTCGACGATCTGGCTGCGCGTGTAGTGCTCGAAGAGGTCCCCGTCGTGTTCGTCCTCGAGAAGGAAGGGCATGGTGCGGGTGGGGGTGGGTTCGGCCCGCGTGTGACGGATGCTGGGGCCGGAGGGAAGGGCGGGCGCCGGGGGCTCGGGGCCGCGGTCGGCCGGGGCGGCCAGGGTGATGAGCGACCCGGACGGGGTCCACTGCAGCATCCGGGACGGATTGGAGCCCTGCCCGCCCGAGGAGGTGCCGAGGGTGGCGATCACACGGGCGTCGCCGGCGGGTCGGACGCTGCCGTCGGCGGTCGAGGCGATCCACACCCGCGTGGCGTCCTCGAGGTGCGCGAGAAAGGCGAGTCGCGAGCCGTCGGGGGACCACATGAGATCGCTGATGTGGATGCCGTCGGGAAGATCCACATCGGTGAAGGTGCGCTCGCTGAGCGAGTAGAAGCGGAGCCCGTACAGGCCGTAGAGGTCGAGGTGCCAGGGGCGGTCGGTGCGCGTCCGGATCTCGAGCATCGCGAGGCGCAGGGTCTCCTCGCCGACCTCTTCCAGCGTGGACAGCTCGGTCGAGAGCGGAATCACGAAGTGGTCGCCGTCAGGGCTGAGGTGGTCGAGGGTTGCGAAGTTGGGGTCGGTGGCGAAGAGGTCCTGGACGGGGTCGGGGGGGAGGATGTAGCCGGGCTGGGGGTCGACGGGGTTGTCGGGTGGCTGGGCGCCGTCCTGCGCGGAGAGCCCCGCCGCGAAGAAGGGCGCAATCGTGAGCAAGAGCAGGTGCGGGAAGACGCGGAGGCGGTGCGACATGATCATTCCGGATCCTGGTAGGGGTTGGGAGGTGCCGCGTCAAACTTCGAGCCGGGATGGACCTGTGGCAAGCCCCACAAGCCACCTTTTGACTCGTTTGTCCGCCAAATCTCACCCTAAGTGGCGGACAAACTCGGACTCCCGAATCGGGGTTAGCTTTCGTTCCGCCCGTCCTCAAGGAATGATCCCATGCCCCACAGCCACGACCTCGTCGTCATCGGCGCCGGCTTTGCCGGCCTCGCGTGCGCCCGGCGGGCGGCGGAGCGCGGCCTCTCGGTCCTCGTCCTGGACCGGAAATCCGAGCCGGGCGAACGGATCCATACGACCGGCATTCTGGTCCAGGAAGCCTGGGAGGAATGGGCGGCCCCGGAGGCACTGGTCCGCAGGATCAACCGGGTGCGCGTCTATACGCCGAGCCATCAGTTCGTTGAACTGGAGCGCGACAGCTACTCCTTCATGGCGACGGACACGGCTCGGCTCATGGAACATCTCGTCGACGAGACCCGGCGCGCGGGTGCCGAAGTCCGGTTCGGGGAGACGTTCCGCGGCGCCTCGCGGCAACGGTTCGGGCTGACCCTGGAGGGTTCCGGCGTCACGGGCCGGTTCCTGGTCGGGGCGGACGGGGCGCGCTCCCGGGTGGCGGAGAGATTCGGCCTCGACCGCAACGTTCGGATTCTCAAGGGAGTGGAGTGGGAATTCGAGCCTCTGGACAGTGCGGGCGATTGTCTGCACTGCTTCATCGATCCGGAGTGCGCACCCGGCTACATCGGATGGGTCGTGCCCGGGGTCGGCGTTACCCAGGTCGGGCTGGCCGTCCACCGCCACTGCCGGGCCGACATGCCGAAGTTCGTCGCCAGAATCAACGGCCGGTTCGGTCTGTCCGCGGACCGGGTGCTGGAGAAGCGTGGCGGGGTCATCCCGATCGGCGGGCTGCTGCGGGAGTTCTACCGGGACCGGGTACTCCTGATAGGCGACGCGGCCGGGATGGTCTCGCCCCTCACGGCGGGCGGCATCCACAACGCCTACCGGTTCGGGAGAATCGCCGGGGATGCCATCGCGGAGCACCTCGATGGGGACGGCCCCCATCCGGGTGACGTGGTCCGCAGCGCCTACCCGAAGCGCATCTGGAAGCATGCCGCGCGTTGGATGTACGATCGTCTGCCGGTTGCGCGGGCTCTGGAGGCGGGTTTCCTGACCCGTAATCTCTTCCGGGGCATCGCCGGGAAGGTGTTTTTCGACCGGAAGGGGTAGGTGGACGGCGGGCGGTTCAGCGCACCACTCTGACCGCCGCCCCTGCCGGACCCCGCTGCTCGTAGGTCCGCGCCGCCGCCTGCGCGACCCTGCCGCCGTACTCGAGGACGCGGCCCCGGTCGGCGGTCCAGAACCGGAGCAGCGTGCCGGATTGCGGGACCACACCGCCGAGGAACACGCGCACGCCCCCGTCGGCGGGGACGTGGTAGAGCGTCAGGTCGGGGGCCGCCTGAAGCGAATCGAACATCGGACCCGCGACGAAGAGGACGACCGCGCCCCAGTCGCGCTGGCCCTGCTGGATGTCGACACTCAGGTAGCCGAACCGGTCGTCCACATTCACGCCGGCTTGATGCTGGGCCGAAAGCCCCGCCGGATCGCTCGCGGTCACCGTCACGACCGCGTCGCCCCTCGCCAGCCCCACGATCGTGACGATGCTTCCCGACACCGTGACCGAGGCCACCGTGGAGGGTGAAACCGTGGCGGTGTAGCTGAGCCGGTCACCGTCCGGGTCGGTGAAGTACGCGGAGACGTCCACGGTGACGACATCGTCGACCAGGATCCTCGCTGCGGGAATCGTGCCGGAAGCCTGCGGGGGCCGGTTCGCCGGGGGTTGGGGCGCGACGGGCTCGTCTCCACCGCATGAGTACACGGTTACCGTGGCCGTCACGGCCGCCAGGAGCACGAGCGCGATCCTCTTCATGGCTGTCCGCTCCTCTCGGGGCGCGCTTGCGGCCGCACCGCCGCCCGGGGTATCGAGTCCGAAGCCGGCGGCGCTCCACCAGGAGGCCTCTCACAACCCGAGCCCTCGCCCTCCACCCCGCAGTGATCCAGCCACCTGAGCACGTCCCCGGCGTTGAAGGTCTCGTCGCGGTTGCCGAACCAGTCCAGGAAGGACTCCTGCGCCGGCGCTAGGCGTTCCTGCCCGAGGAGATGGTGCGCCGCGTCCTCGACGCTCATCGGTGCGACAACTTCGAAACGGTCCACGATCAGACCCGCGAGATCCGGATGACCGTCCACCCGGATCGTGATGGTGTCCACGTAGACGCCGGGGTCGAGAGACTCCGATGAGCGGGTCCAGACAACGGGATCTTCCCGGCCACCCCGGCCCTGCTCGATCGTCAGCCATTCCGACCCGCCGCCCGAGGCGGTCCAGGCCGCGGAATCGGCGCCGAAGCCGGAAAGATCCGCGGGTATGGAATCAGTCGAGACGACCGACCAGCCGGTCACCCCGTAACTGGCGATCGGCCGGAGCGCGGGCACGCTCAGCGGCGGCTCCACCGACAGCGTGTACACGAAGGCCGTGGGGCTCCCCGTCGCAAGGTTTGCCACCACCACCACCGAGTCCACGTAGGTTCCGACGTCTATGCTGTCCGGATCCACGGTCCAGGTCGCGAAGCCGTCCCCGACGCCGGCATCGTCCTTCAGCTGGATCCAGCGGTTGTTCCCTGGTTGAATCGCCTGCCATTCCACGGTCGCCGCCTGGGGTCCTTCGAAGGAGACCGCGACCGAATCCTCGAAGGGCTCCGTGTCGTTGACCAGCACGGTCATCTCGGTGGCGCTGCGTGCCAGGGTCATGTGGCCCCTCGGCGAGGCGACGTGTACCGAGACGGGGATCGTGAGGGCTCCCGCGACCCCTGCCACCGTGACCTCCATGGCGGCCTGGTGGTCGCCCGGAGCCAGTTCGGCCCCAGCGACGGCGTAGCTGAACCGTCCCCGTCCCTGCCCGGTCCCCGCGGTGAGCGTGAGCCACGGTGCCGTGCCGGAGATGGCCGCGTTCCACCCGGCCATGTGATCATTGCGCCCGCGCGGTGCCACGATCACGCGGTCGTTCCGCTGCTGGTCCGCACCGACCAGGATGGTGTCGGTCACCGCTTCGGGCCGCACCCGCGCGGTCAAGGGGACCTCGATCGGGATCTCGAACATGCCGCGGCCGTGCGTGGCGGCCACGAGCCTGCCGGTCCCCGGGCGGGCCGCGAGGTCGAACACCGCAACGGTAGGGAAATCGTCGGCGAGCATGTCCCAGGCGTCACCCCCCCGGGGGGAATGGAAGACGCCCAGGTCGGTGCCGATGTAGACCCCCTCGGGATCTTCGGGGTCGTAGAGCACCGCGTTGACGGGATGGTCGGGCAGGTTGCCGGTGCGGTCCCGCCAGGTGCGGCCGCCATCGGTGGTCTGGAAGACGTGACCGGTCCCGAAGCCGCCGGCCACGGCGTACGCCTGGTCGGAGTCGTCCGGATGCACCGCCAGGTCGCCGATGTACCGAGGCTCTCTCAGCCCCACCTCCGACTCTTCCCAGGTCAGGCCCCCGTCGTGGGTGAACGCGATCCGGTAGATGTCCCAGGGGCGCAGGATGGAGGCGTACACCGTGTTTTCGTCGGAAGGAGACGGGGCGATGGCCCTGACGGTGGCGCGCCGGGGACTGCTGTAGATGCGCACCCAGTTGTTGGCCGAGTTCTCCGTTCGGTAGAGGCTCCGGGTGCCGAAGTAGAGCCTTCTCGAATCGACCGGATCCATCACCAGCGGCGGAAGGAACGCCGCCCGTTCGTCCAGGTCGATGCCCGACTGCGCGTACTGACCGTTCTTGAAAGGCCCGAACGGCCACTGCGCCTCGCCGTACCACACGTCGGGGTCCTCGGCGTCGATGGCCGTGAATCCCCCGTCTCCGCCCAGGACCTTGCTCCAGGTGGTCGTCCCCGCATTTGCGCGCAGTGTACCATGATCCTGCGTCCCCCCCAGTGTCTCGACGCGGTCGACCGGATGAGGAGTGATTCCCGGATAGAACTGCGCAATCGCCAGGTTGGCGGCCAGCGAGGTCCAGCTGACGCCGGCGTCCAGGGAGCGGTAGACGCCCCCGTCGTTGGCCAGATACAGGACATCCGGTCCGCTGAGGGTGTCGAAGACCAGGTGGTGCTGATCGACGTACACGTTGTCCGGATGGGCCCGTCCGAACGTCTGTCCGCCGTCTTCGGAGAGGAACAGTCTTACGCCGGCCCCGAGATGGACGCGCTCGGGGTTCACCGGATGCACCGCCAGGGTCAGGGCATACCAGCAGATCGAGCAGCTGGCGCCCATTGCATCGACTTCTCGCCAGGTGGCGGCACCGTCGTCGGTGCGGTAGACAAGGGGTCCGCCATTACGCGCGTCCTCGCCGCGGTCGCGTATGGCGGCGTACAGGACATCGGGAGCCGAGGGAGCGATGGCCAGGTTGATGCGACCGATGTCCGTATCACGCATGCCGCCGGAGGCGCGGTTCCAGCTGCGGCCGCCATCGGTCGATTTGTACACTCCGTCCCTTCGATTGGCTGCATAGAGGATCGACGGATCAACCGGGTTCATGACCAGGTCGTTTACGACCCCCGCCAGAACCGCACGCCAGCTGCGGCCACTGTCCGTCGAGCGGAAGAGGCCGAAGTCCGTCGCGGCAAGGACCGTGGTCGAGCTGGACGAACCGGCCGTCAAGGGATCGACGATGACCCGGGAGATCTTTGCTCCGCCCCTCCTGTCATCGAGGAAGACACTTGCCAGCTGCCGGTCCCATTCCCACGTCGAACCCCCGTCCAGGGACCGCAGTACGCCGCAACCGTAGTAGCTGTCACCGGAGAAATGCTGCTCGCCGGTACCCGCATAGATGATGTTCGGATTGACGGGGTCGATCGCAATCGACCCCATGGCCAGCGAGCATTCGTGGTCCGACATAGGGGTCCAGGAGGCTCCCCGGTTTTCGGTCTTCCAGACGCCGCCCTGTGCTCCACCGATGTAGACAACGGCAGGATTGCGAGGATGGATCGCAATGGTGGACACACGGCCGGCGACCTGCCCGTACCCCGGGTCGTTTATCGGTGCCGGTCCGAGTGGCCGCCAGGGCACGGAGAAAGCGCCCCGGGCCGCGATGCGACGCAGGGCCATCACCCGCTCCCGCGCGATCCGCATGCGTGCCGAGATGTCGACCCCGCGCCCGGAATAGGTACGGAGGCGGTCGTACTCGAGGCGCGCGAGAATGCGCTCGCCCTCGTCGGTGTCCTGGGCGGCGAGGTTGGTTGGGAGCGTGACGAGGGCGAAGCCGAGGAGGAGGGCGGCGCGACGCAAGGCAACGATCCGGCCCCCGAGGGCAGGTCGCTCTGGAAGGAAGCTCATCAGGTACCATTCACTCCGAGGGGGCGAGAAACAAGGGAGCCCCAGCCCGAATTGCACTCCACCCCCGGTGCCGCTATCGTGGTCCGCTGTAGCGAGGGGGCCACCGGAAGTTCGGTCTGAAGCCGACGCGGCCCCGCCACTGTAGGAGGCCCGGATCCCGCGCGGATCCGGCACGACCCGCTCGATCGCCACTGGGGCCGCACCTAGCCCCCCGGGAAGGCGAGCGACGTCGCCTCGAGTCAGGAGACGCGGCACCCTCGTCCTTTGAGCACCATCCTTCGAGGGAGGGGAGCCGGTGTACATCGAGACCCACACGCGAGCCGCCTGCCACGGCGACGGCGTGCTGCCGGCCGTTCCCGCGGCCCCGGCCCCGACGCCGACTCCGGCGGAACATTGACGCGCTCCCCCCGCCGGATCGCCCTCCTCTCGCTGGCCGTCCTGGTCGCAGTCGCCCTCAGCGTCTCCTTCGGCGCCTCCGGCCTTGGGCCCGGCGACCTCTTGCGAACGCTCTCGGCCGACGCCGACCCCACCGCGCGGACCATTCTGCTGCAATTACGGCTGCCGCGCGCTATCCTTGCCGCCCTTATCGGAGGAGCACTCGGGCTCAGCGGCTGCACCTTTCAGGCGCTCCTGCGCAATCCGCTGGCGGAGCCTTACGTGCTCGGCATCTCGGGAGGCGCCGCGGTTGGTGCGGTCGCGGTAATGGTTACCGGCGTCGGGGTCACCCTCCCCTGGACACTTCCCGCCGGCGCCTTCCTGGGCGCGGTGGCCGCGATGACCCTGGTCCTGCAGATCGCGCAGCGTGCCTCGCCCGGCGGCATGGACACGCGCATCCTGATCCTTGCCGGAGTGATCGCCGGCGCCTTCTTCAACGCGGTGATCCTCCTCCTCCTCTCGCTGGCCGACATCGAGTCCTTCCGCTCGGCGATCTTCTGGATGATGGGGAACCTCTCGGGCGCAGACTGGGGGTCGAACGGACTTCTGGCGCTGCTGCTTGTGCCCGCCTCGGTGGTGTTGCTCTCCCTGTCCCGCGCTTTCAACCTCCTGTCGCGCGGGGAGGAGGTCGCCTACTACCTGGGCGCGTCCGTGCAGCGGGTGAAGCTCACCGCCTACCTGGCCGCGTCGCTGATGGTGGCCGCGGCCGTCGCGGCGGGCGGCGTGATCGGCTTTGTCGGGCTGATCGTGCCCCACGCCGTGCGGCTTGCGTGGGGGAATGACCACCGCCTGCTCCTCCCCGCGTCGTTCCTGGCCGGGACCGCCTTTCTCCTTCTCGCTGACACGGTGGCGCGGATCGTGGTGGCCCCGGCCGAGCTCCCGACCGGGGTGGTCACCGCGGTGGTCGGGGTGCCGTTCTTCGTGGTCCTGCTGATGCGCGGGGGGCGGAGATGAGCGGCGCGCGGCCGGGCGACTTGCGTCCCGTTCTGCGGGGCCGCGGCCTGACCTTTGTGCATCCGCGCGCGGAGGAGCCCGCCGTGCGCGAGGTCTCGCTGTCGGTGTCGCCGGGACAACTCCTCGCGGTGGCGGGGCCGAACGGGGCGGGCAAATCGACGCTGCTCAGGCTCCTCTCCGGGGCGCTCGTCCCGCACGCGGGTGAGGTGCGCCTCGACGAGCGGGCGCTGGGTGACCTCTCCGACCGGGAGCGGGCCCGCGCGATCGCCGTGGTGCCGCAGTCCGAATCGTCGCCGTTTCCGGTGACGGTGCGTGAGATGGTGGCAATGGGGCGGTACACGCACCTGGGTCCGTGGGAACGCGCCGGAAGCCGGGACCAGGCAATCGTCGAGCGGGCGCTGGAGCGTTGCCTGGTCACCCCCTTCGCCGAACGCCAGCTCGGGGAACTCTCGGGCGGGGAGCGCCAGCGCGTCCGAATCGCCCGCGCGCTCGCCCAGGAGGCCCCGATCCTCCTCCTCGACGAACCCACCGCCGGCCTCGACCTGCGATTCCAGATGGAGCTCTTCCATCTGCTGCGAGAACTCCGGGCCGACGGACTCGCCCTGCTTCTGGTCACCCACGACCTCAACCTTGCCGCCCGGTTCGCCGACCGGTTGCTGCTCCTCGACCGGGGCCGTGCAGAGGCCATGGGTACCCCCGCCGAAATCCTTTCGCGCGAGACCCTGGAGGGCGTGTACGAGTGGCCGCTCAGGCTGGTGCCCCATCCCGGGCCCGGGAGCGACACCGGGGCGCCCCAGACGATTCCGCTACGGAGGGACGACGGGTGAGCTGGTGACGATCCGGGTGCCGTCGATTGAAGGCCGCGCTGACATTCGTTTGGCTGGCTCTGCGCGCATCGCCGAACCCGCCCCGAGGAATCGTCTTCGCCTATGACGAAGCCCAGAACATGGTGGACCATGCCAGGAAGGACGAATACCCGCTCTCGGTGATGCTTGACGTGTTCCAGTCCATCCAGAGACAGGGTGCTCCATTTCTCCTGGCCCTGACCGGTCTGCCCACGCTCTTCCCCAAGCTGGTCGAGGCCAGAACCTACTCGGAACGAATGTTCCGCGTGCTTTTCCTCAATCGCCTGGATCCCCCCGACGTTCGAGAGGCGATCGTGAAGCCGATCCAGGAGGATGGCTGCCCGATCACCTTCACGGAGGAGTCCATCCGCCAGATTGAGAAGCATTCGAGCGGATACCCATACTTCATCCAGTTCATCTGCCATGAGGCCTTCGACGTTTTCGTGTCGCAGATCACCACCGGATCGAACAACCCAAGCGTCCCGATTGAGGAGATCACGGCAAAGCTGGACAGCGATTTCTTTGCGGGCCGGTGGTCGAGGGTGACCGACCGGCAGCGCGATCTCCTGTATGTCGTGTCGAGGCTGGACGACCCTGAATCCGAGTTCAGCGTTCAGGAGATTGTGGAGCTTTCCAGGAAACTGTCGGTGAAGGGATTCAGCCCCAGTCACGCGAGCCAGATCCTTGCGGCGCTCATCAACTCGGGGATCGTCTTCAGGAACCGGCACGGGAAGTACTCCTTCGCGGTTCCTCTTCTTGGGGACTTCATCCGGCGGCAGTACCCGGCCGAACAGCCCGAACTCATCGATGTGCTCTTGTGACAGTTAGACTGCCAGTTTCTGCCAGGAATCTGTCACAGATTCGCAGACAAGTGGCCTGTGGGAGGACTCCACAGGGGTCACCGCAAGGGCACCGTGACAGATTATGGCTACAATCTGTCCCACATAGTCGAGACGACCGCGTGCCGTGCTGGGCACCCCTCCGGAGCCCCCTACCGCCCGGCCACCACCTTCTCGATGGCCGCCACCGTCGCCTCCGTCCGAAACTCGATCAGCCTTTTGCCGTGCTCGATCGTCTTCTCCGCGGGGACGATGCTGATCCCGTTGATCGTCGCCTTGTCGGCCCGGATGCGCTGCTCCAGGCGCACATGGCGGGGGTCGTCGTTCATGATGATCGACGTGATGTAGTAGTCGTCGTGGAGGCCGTCGAGGCGGGGATCCTCGTCGATCCCGAGCACGTCCCGCTGATAGGTCAGCACGTCGCCGTAGTTGTAGAACTCGGGGATGTGCGCGATGACGACGTCACGATCCCGCCAGGCCTCGCTCAGCTCCTCGGCTACGGCGGCCATCCCGCGCTGGTTGCCGCCGCTGTCGCCCAGCAGGAAGATGCGGGTGAACCCCTGCGCCGCGAGGCTGACCGCCATGTCGCGCAGCACCGCCTGGTACGTCTCCTGCGAGTAGCGGATGCCGCCGGGCGTGGATGCGCGCTCGGGGTCGCCGGGCTCGATGGTGACGATGGGCGCCACGAGGGTGCTGCCCAGCCGCCGCGCGATCGACTCGCCCATGACGCGCAGCACGTGGTTGTGCTTCCCGGTCGTGAGGTAGGGGCCGTTCTCCTCGATCCCGCCGGTCAGGATCAGCGCGGTGGTGGTGCCGTCCTGCAGCGCGTCCCGGACCTCGAGCATGGTGAGCTCCTCGATCCACACGTTGTCGAGCGCGTCGATGGGGCGGGGGAACTCCATCATGTCGTGCATCTCTCCGCCCTGGGCGGCGGCCCGTCCGGGGGTGATGGCCACGGCGGTGGTGGTGCCAAGGAGCAGTGCGAACGGGAGCAGTGAAACTCTTCTCACGAGAAACCTCCAGGGCGGTATTGGTCCGGGACAGAATGCCGCAATCACCATGGATACCGCGGGTCGGGAGTGCAAGAGAGCTGCGCCAAGGGCGCCATCACGCCGCCACAAAGCGCTCCACCGCGATCTCCCGGGCGCGGCTGCGGGCGTGCCAGAGATCATAAGCCATCTGCATACCCAGCCAGGTCTCGGGCGTCGAGCCGAAGGCCTTCGACAGCCGTATCGCCATCTCTACCGAAACCCCTGTGCGCCCGTTCACCAACTCCGAGAGCGCCTGCCGCGTGACGCCCAAACCCCGGGCGGCCCTGGTCACGGTCAAGCCCAGAGGTTCGAGGCACTGCCGCTTCACGATACCGCCCGGATGCGGTGGGTTGTGCATGGCCATGATCAGCTTCTCCTCAGTGATAGTCCACGTAGTCCACATCGACCGCTGCTCCGTCCTCGAACCGGAAGGTCACGCGCCAGTTGCCGGACACCGAAACCGCGTAGTGCCCCTTCAGCGGTCCCTTGAGCGCGTGCAACCGGAACCCCGGCAGATTCATGCCTTCCGGCCCCCGGCTGAAATCGAGCGCCGCCAGGATGTCCCGCAGTCTGCCTACGTGCTCCGGCGCGACTCGCCGTGCTGTCCTGCCCTCATAGAGCGCCTTCAATCCCCGGTGGCGGAACGATGCAATCATCGCAAAATCTAGGTTGTCGCCTGTCAATTGACAACTTGCGATCCCGGCCCCCGGTTGGCTCGCAGTGGGGTGTCGTCTCGTTGGGACAACGTCACCCTCGGCCCGACGGCGCGCGCCGCATGGCCCTTGCCCTCGTCCGAATGCAGCCTAACATCAGCGCCACGACCACCCAACCCCACCCGAACGGTTTCTTGCCATGAACATCCTTGCCCCGCGCAGCCTCCGCACCGCGCTGACGGCCGCAGCCCTCCCCCTCCTCCTCCTCCCGGCGACCATCTCGGCCCAGACGCCCGAGCTCGTCTTCCTGTCGGGGATCACGGCCACATCACGCGGCGGTGCCCCGCTCACCACCGTCGAGGATCAGACCGCTGCCGCGCTGGACGCTCTCGGCGAGCAGCTCGAAGCGCGCGGGCTCGGCTACGGCGACGTCGTCGCCATGAACGTCTTCCTCAGGGACACGCGCCACTTCGCGGCGATGAACGGGATCTACCGCGGCTACTTCGCGAACGACCCCCCCACGAGGGCCACCGTGCGAGGCCGACCTCACCGACCGGGACGCGCTCATTCAGATCTCCGCGGTCGCCACGCCGGACGAGACCGAGATCGTCACGCCGCCGGGACTGCAGTCGCCTGCGCTGCCCTATTCGTGGGGCATCCGCGCGGGCGACGTGCTCTTCATCGCGGGAGCCACCAGCCGTGATCCGGAGACCTACCAGCCCGTCGGGGGCGATGTGCAGACCCAGACGCGGCGCGTTTTCGGCAACATCGGCATGGTTCTGGAAGAGGCCGGGATGGGCTACGGCGACCTGGTCGCCTGCAAGGTCTTTTTGGACGACGTCCGCCTCTGGGGCGACATGAACGCGGCATACGCCGAGTTCGTCACGGCCGACGACCCCCCCGCGCGGGCGGCGGTGCGCGGCGGGCTCATGAACCCGGCCTTCCTGGTCGAGATCCAGTGCGTCGCCGAGCGTTCGGACGAACGGCGGGTGGTGCTGCGCGAGGGGCAGCGGCGCGGTCGGTCACCCCTCTCGCCGGCGATCGCGACCGGTGAGCGCGTCTGGCTGTCCGGGATGCTCGCGCGCGGCGACGACGCCGCGGGGGAAGCCCGCAACACGCTGGCGAACCTCGGCGCGACGCTCGAAGCCGCCGGCCTGGACTTCGGCGACGTGGAGGACGTGTGGGTCTACCTCACCGACGTGCGTGACGCGGAAGCCGTCATGGAGGTGCTGGCGGAAGTGATGCCGGACGGAGCACCGGCGCCCACGGTGGCCGGGCTGCCGCTGGTGGGTCGCCTCGGGGTCGAGATTCAGATGACGGCGGTTAGACGATGAGCGCCTCCCCCCCGGCCAGGCGCGCGACCGTGCATCCAACCGGCTTTGCGGCCGTACTGGCTACGCTCGTCTTTGCCGTCGCCTCCTGCGACCGCCCCGCCCCCGGCCCCGTCCCCGTCGTAGAGGCCACAATTGCCAACATCCAGCAGGCCATCTTCTCGGGCACGACTACGTGCCGCCACATCGTCCAGGCGTACCTCGACCGCATCGAGGCCTACGAGGACCGCATCAACGCGATCACCGTGGTGAACCCGGCCGCGCTGGAACGCGCCGACGAACTCGATGCCGCGCTGGCCGCGGGCGAGGAACCCGGCCAATTGTTCTGCGTGCCGATGCTCGTCAAGGACAACTTCGACACCCACGACCTTATCACCACGGCCGGCTCGATCGCACTCGCCGAGAGCATGCCGCCCGACGACGCCTTCATGGTGCGGCGCATCCGCGAGGAAGGTGCCATCGTGGTCGCCAAGACGAACATGGCGGAATGGGCCTTCAGCGCGCGCCAATCGGTCAGCTCGTCGTTCGACACGACCCGCAACGCCTACGCGCTGGACCGCGTACCGGCGGGGTCGAGCGGCGGAACGGCCTCGGGGATCGCGGCCAGCTTCGGCCTGATCGGGCTCGGCAGCGACACGGGCAACTCGATCCGCGGGCCCTCGTCGCGCCTCGCGCTGGTCGGCATCCGCTCGACGATCGGGCTCACCAGCCGGGACGGCGTAGTCCCCCTTTCGTTCGACCGTGACATCGCCGGGCCGATGGGGCGCACAGTGGAGGACGTGGCGCGCGTCTTCAATGTCGTCTCCGGCTACGACCCGGCCGACCCCTACACCGAGGCAGGGCGGGGGCGCAAAGAGGACGACTACACCGACTTCCTCGACGCGGACGGCCTCCAAGGCGCGCGCATCGGGGTGTTGCGCGCGCTCGTGGACACCGAGGACGCCGACTCGGCCGTGGTGGCGGTGTTCGAGGAGGCGCTCGGAGAGCTGGCCGGGCTGGGCGCCGAAATCGTCGACCCGTTCGACTTCGACGTGAGCGCCCAGCTGGAGCGGGAGAACATGTTCTGCGGCCGCTTCCGCTACGACATGCACATGTACCTGACCTCGCTCGGGGACGCGGCGCCGTTCACCGACGTGCTCGCCGTGCTGGAGACCGGGCAGTACTCGAGCTACGTGGAGAACTCGCTGCGCCGCTCGGAGGACTCACCGCTCGATGTGCCGCCGCCCGAGTGGGACCCGCCGTGCCCGGATTATCTCGACAATGAGCAGCGTCAGGGCTATTTGAGTGACTTGATGGCCGCCATGGACGCCGCCGACCTCGACGCCGTCATCTACCCGACTTGGCTGAGCCCGCCCGCGCACATCGATCGCGCGCGCGAAGAGTACAGTGGCGACAACTCCCAGCGCGTGGCGCCGGCCACCGGGATGCCCGCGATCACCGTGCCGATGGGGTTCACCGAGGAGACGCACCCGGCCGGACTGCAGATCCTGGCCCGTCCCTACGCCGAGGGACTCCTCTTCCGGTATGCCTATGCCTACGAGCAGGGGACGCACCACCGGCGCCCGCCGCCGGGGTTCCCGGAGGTGGGGCGCCGGTAGTTTCGAGCCCGGGCAGCACATCGTGCTACCGCCGGATCGTCCCCGTCATGCCGAGTCTGACTTCGCGCGCGGCGCTCCGCCCAACCTCCAGGGCGAGGCGGAAGCGTTCGAAACCCTCGACGTTCAACCCGAGGCGCCGGGTTCCTTGCCGGGTTCCCTGCCGGGTTGCCCCTGCGTCGTTCCACCGAAGGGCGTCGCGATGACTCGCTCCGTCAGGGCAATGCCATAGCCCATCTCCAGCGCCACGCTGCCACCGTCCGGATTCGCGGCGCCGCCGCGTCCCGTCGCGATGCCCGTCATGTCGCGCCTGGACCAGAGCGCGCGTACGCCCCCGCCGTCCGCGCTTCCCCAGGAGGGCGACAGGTTCAGGTTCAGCCCACGGCCGGTCGGGTCCGGAGAGATCCGCAGTGAACCGGACGCACCCCACTCCCCGTAGCCCCCGTCCTCGTGGGCGACCAGGCCGCGCGCCCGTGCTTCGACGCTGAGCCCCAACGACGGCAGGGTGTAGCCGAAGCCGCCGCCAAGTTCCAGACCTCTGCCGGTTTCGGCGTCACCGCCGTCCTGGCGGACTCCCAATTCGAACGTGGGCGTGAAGGTGCCGCCGGCGAACCGCAGCGACGAGGAGCTCTCGATCATCACGCGCACGCGGCTCACGTCGGCCTCCACCCCGTCCGGGGATGCCGCGCCGTCGACCCTGGTGCGGGTGAACATGGCGTCCGAGGAGAAGGCAAGGGTGAAGGTTCCCGTTGCCACGAGTTGCCCGGTCGCACCCGCGGCACCCATCCGCATGCCGAAATCGGCACGGATCGCCGCGTCGCCCGGTGCCATGGTCATCGCCCCGGAGCCGTATCCCCCCATGCCCCACACCGCGACGCGGTCGCTCAACGCGTAGCGCAACCACGGGTATGCGGCGGTCAAGGTCGTCTCCACCTGGCCGCTCACGTCATGGCTGCCGGTAAGGGTGCCGTCAGCGATGCCGCGCGAGAGTACGACACCGCCCAGAGCCGGTCCCGTGCCGTAGTCGGCGCCCAGGGTGACCGTGATCAGGTCGCCGGTCAGCGAGAGGGAGCCGTCCCGGCCGCTGAAGCCCGACTTGCCACCCCGGCCCCACACGCTCCACCGGCCCGAAGCGTCAAGGCCGGAGGCTCCCGTTCGGCGGAAGGATGTCCCGGAGAGGAGACGGCCGAGGAACTCGCCCGCCGCATTCGTTGGCTGGGCGGCCACCGTCTCGCTGGCTGACACGCGGGCCGGGCCGGGGCCGGTCGTGACGCCGCCCGAGAAGAGTGCATCCTTCCACGTCTGCAGCTCGTGGCCTCCCACCGTGACTCGTGACTCCGCGGACGGGTGCCGTGCCGCCGCCATGCGCCCCCGCACAGCTTCAACAGCGTCCCCCGACATGGCCCGCCCGAACCGTGCCAACCACGCCCGCGTCTCCTCCGTCCCCATGACGAACACGTCGTTGTCGTCAATGTCGACGACCATCGTCCGCGGATCCTCCGCCGCGAACCCCTTCGGCAGCGTTCCGAAGCTCAGCTCGAGCGATTCGCCGGGATCCTCGTCGGAGTCGTCCACCGCCGAGACCAGGAACTCCCGTTCCGATTCCCCGGCCTCGATCATGACCTCCGACGCCACATCCCAGTCCTCCTCGCCTGCACCCCCCAGGCCACGCGTCGCCAGCGGGATCCTGACCGCGGCCGCGGCCGGTTCGCTCAGTCTCACGACCACCGCTACTCCCGCGCCCCCCTCCGCAACCGCAGGCGGGGCGGCGCCGAAGAAGACCCTGGTCGCTCTCGCCACGTCCCCACCAGTCCCGCTGGTCTGGTCGATCACATGGACTTCCACTTCCGAGGGAGAGCCCACCTCGTACCCGTCCAGGTACGGATTGACCGCGACTCGAACCGTCCGGTCCGTGGTCACAAGGGTGTCCACCTGCGCGGGGTAGTAGACCGTATCCTTCCCCTCTCCCTCGTGGAAGTACGCCGCGACCCATGCGTCCGCATAGTATTCTTCCAGGTCCCACACGATGACCCCCGCCAGGAGCGTCCGGTCGAAGGGCCCCGTCCGCGTGATCTCGAAGCGGGCGAATTCTCCCTCCCTCACAGAGTCCGTGAGCGCCCGCAGCGACAAACTCGGCATCGGCACATCGTTGTCCGCGACGGTCACCTCCACGGTGGGGCCTTCGTCTCCATCGCCGGCACTGTGGGTGAGCGTGACTTCGTCGTTGTCGGTCTCGTCGTCCTGCTCCGCGGTGACCGTGACGGTCTGCTCGTCGTTCCAGTTCGACGCCGTGAAATCCAGGCTCGCCGGCGCGGCCGAGACATCCGTGCCCGACCAACCGCCCACCGTCACTGTCACCGTGCCGGCGGGCGCGCTCTTCAGCGACACCCGGTAGCCGCTTCGATTCACCCTCGTGCATGAACATCACGATCGGTGTGACCCTGATTTCCGGACGCTGCCCATCGTCGTTGTCGACAATCGTGACCTCGAGCGGCTGCGCGGGCAGGTTCACCTTGTCCGCGATCACGTAGCTGCGTGTCAACTCCAGTTCGAAGGTCTCGTCCTCCTCCTCGATCCCATCGTTGTGAATCGCGATCTGGTGCTCCAGGGTCGCGACATAGCGCGCCACACCGTCCGCAACGACACGCTCGAAGTCCTCCGGGACGAACCGGATGACCTCGTCGACCGGGGCGAAGTCCCCGTCCTGACCCGATGTCGCGGTCCCATCCGCGGAGCCGAGGCGCACCGACAGGCTGCCGTGCGGTTCCTCGTCCGCAACCGTGCCGGCACTGACCTCGACCGTGAAGCGGCCCACGCTCTCGTCGACGCTGTCCGCTGCGTCCAACGTCACGTCCGTATCCGGCAGGTTGTTGTCCGAGACCGTGACACTCGCGCTTCCGTGCGTCTCGGAGACGATATGGTCACCGCCCCCGACCACTGTCGCGGTCACCGTCGCATGGGCTTCGTAGCTGTGGTCGTCATGGGTCCTGAGCGTGAGCCACGCGGTGGAGTCGCCGGCCGCGAAGGTGACCCTCCTGGACCCTTCCGCGCCACGGAGCACGTCACCGCTGTCATCGACCTCCACGGTGACGCGCAAGGACCGGGAAGCCGGGCCGTTGCGGAAAAGCCTGAAGTCGACATCCTCGCCCTCGTACACCGCCGGATCGATTGCCCTGATGCTCACTCCGGGGGCGCTGTAGTTCGTCACGGCTTCGTCGGTGAACGAGTCCGCGGCCAGTCCCGCCCTGTCGCGGATCGGGTCGCTTCCGGGCACGGTATAGCTCGCCGTCACCTGCTCGCCGGGTGCGACCGCCGAGGCGAGCGTCAGCGTCACGAGCTTTTCGTCGATCCCGACATTGGACACGTTGCGGCGCACGCCGTTCACGTTGACGCGGAACGCGGAAGCGGCGGGTACCGAGCCCTCATCCAGGGGTTCGGTGTACCGCAGCTTCAGTTCGAGGCCGTTCACGAAGGCCTCGCTGAACGTCGGAGCCAGGGCGTCGACCTTGTGCCCGGGCTGCGGATCCAGACCGTCGTGCCCGAGCAGCGCATTCACCCCGCCGCCAGCACGGATGGTGCCACCGTTGAGCAGGAGATCACCCGCGGCGATGCTCACGCCATCGGGGTCGCTGTCACCGGCAGCCACGCGGTAGGCGAACACCAGCGCCTCGGTGCCCGATCCACTCACGTATCCGGCGTTCCTTGCCGCCTGTCCCAGCAACTCCGTCACATAGGTGCCGATGTTCAGGGTCAGCTGCGGCTGCCCCGACACCGTCACGGCCTCGCTGAAGGTCGCGGTCACCTCGATGACGTCGCCTGAGCTGTAGGTGGCATCGGCCCCCGGATCGGAGGTGACCGTGAACCCGTCGATCGACGCGCCCACCGGGTCGTCGTTGTCCGCGAGCGCGACATCCATCGTCGCGGGGCGTCCCTCCATGACCGCGACCGGCAACGATGACCCGAAGCGAAGCGTGACGCTCTCCCCATCGTCGTCCACATCGTCGTCGGCGGCGGTGACCGTCACGTACTTGACCTGGTCCACAAACCCGAAGGTGACCTCCTTTGGTACCGAGTAGTCTCCGGCATCCGAGCCGTCCGCGGGTACCGCTTCCAGGGGGATCGACACCGTGCGTCTCGGGATCCTGTTCAGGCGGATCCCCACCCTCGCCGCGCTCCCGCCCTCGGTCGCGGTGTAGCTCCGACGCACGAAGCTGACGGTAACCTGTTCGGCGGCATCCACGTGGACGTAGGCGGTGTGCAGCCCCACGTCGCCGTCGGTCGTGGTGCCCGGAGGGGTGATGCCACCGGGATTGATGGCCGTGACCGCCAATGTGAAGTCCAGGCGCACCGCTTCCTCGACCGCCGGCGCGGTCAGGCTCGGGGTCGCCGTGTTCGCCCCTGCCAGGGGAACAACAACGCCGGTCGCATCGGACTGTGTCCACGCATAGGTCACATCCCGTCCCCACGGGTCACCCCCACTACTACCCGTGAGGGTGACCTTGGCGTCCGCTCCGACGTTGTGGGAGGGCCCGGCGCGTGCAGTGGGACCGAACGGGTATCCCAGGTTGTCCCTGAGCCCAAGGGTCGTCAGCGAGGTCAAACCGGCAAACACCCTGTCGGGGAGTTGAATCAGATCATTGCCCGCCAATTGCAGGAATGTCAGGCTGGTGAGGTCGTCGAAGACCCCCGAGGGCAGTGTCCTCAGTTTGTTGAACGCCAGGTTCAGGCTGTCGAGTGCTGTGAGACCCGCGAAGTCGGTCGACTGGAGGGCCGCGATGTTGTCCGCGACGAGGTAGAGATTCGTTACCTGCCCGAGGTGCGTCGCGGTGATGTCGGCGCAGTCGCCGACCCCCGAAACGGCGTCGACGATCGCGTCACGCACCTGTTCCGTGCGGTCACAGATGCCGCTGCCCCCCGATTGCGCGTGACCTCGCATCGGGACTCCGATTCCCAGCACTAGCATGGTGGCGAAGCATGACCCCCGGCGCAGCCAGGATTCCCGGCGCAGCCGTCCTGCGATATCTATGTTCAACACGTTGATCTACCCCTTGATTGAAGGCACTCGCTTGCCCGTCGGAGGGATGCATACTTCACTTCCGGCGGAAGGTTCCCGGGGTTCCGGAAAGTTCCGGCCGCGGGGGCGCTGGCGAAGGGGGACATGAATGGTTATCATGATTCATGAAATACCCTAATGACAAGCCACCCGGGCGGCGCGTCTCGGAGCCGGTTCAGGTCTACCTGCGTCCCCGCGAACGGGACCGCCTCGAGCGCCTGACGGCAAAGCTCGACACCACCAAGTCCGATGTCCTGCGGCGGGGTCTGGAGGCTCTGGAAAACCAGCTGTCAGACCCTGAACGTCACCCGGCGCTGGACATCATCGGGATCGTGTCGACCACCGATGACCCGGGGGTCGACGCCGCGCGGGACCATGATGAGTGTCTCGCCGCCACTGAAATCGCTTCCTGGTCGGATAGCCCGCAGCACGGGCCCCACGAGTGCGATTCGAAGTGAAGGACCTGTTCGTCGACACCAGCGCGTGGTACCCCCTCGCCGACCGCGCTCATCGGGATCATGCGGTGCTGGCACGGACGCTGCGCGAACGGCTCCGCCAGGGCGTGCGAATCGTGACCACCAACGTGGTCGTGGCCGAGACCCACGCGCTCCTGCTCCGTCGCTCAGGCCACCGGGCCGCCCTTGCTTTCCTGAAGGCGGTCCGGCAGGTCCCCAACCGGATCGAATACATCACCCCGGAACGCGAGACGGACGCGATCAGTCGCTGGATCGAACGCTTCTCCGATCAGCCCTTTTCTCTCGCCGACGCCGCAAGCTTCGCGGTCATGAGCGAGCTGGGCATCCGCGAGGCCCTGACCCTCGACCACCATTTCACCGTTGCCGGCTTTGTCGCTCTGCCGGAATACGGCTGAACGGCACTCCTGGTCCAGACTGTCCCGATACAATCCAGCGGTACACCGTCCGCCGGCTCACGCCAGCCTACCGCGCGATCGCGGCCCTGCTCGCACCCTCCACCACCGAGTCCCGGATGTGGCCGGTGCGCTTGTCTGCTGAATATGTGCCAGCCCAAACTGGAACGCGGGATCGTTTGACACGTGGATTCCATGAACGCATCATTTGTCTCGTGTCCGCATCCCTCCCCAACCTGCGCTGTCGGCCCGAGCCTCCAACGGCCATTCCCTCGCGCCCCGAGGAGCACGATGCGTTGCCACACTTTTTTGAGACCCCGTGACCAGCCCGGCTTCCCGGGCGGAAGCCGCCCGTGCGGGGACCGTCACCGTCGGCGCCTCGAGCTACCCCGGGTGCCAGCTCTGGTATATCACCAACCACTTTCAGGAACGGTCGCCCACCTGCCCACCATGACCGATCCAAATACGGCCGCCCCCATGGCCCAGTTCGGGTTGTCTTTTGACGGGTGTCCTGGTTGCTGCTGGCGGACCTAGAATGACCCGGAAACGGTGTGACCCGTTCGCCCTCCAACTGGACCTGGGACTCGATGCCCAGCCCGAACGCCCTAGCCCGGATTTCTCACACAGTCACCGCTGAGGGCCGTTCGGGCAGCGTTGGGGCCGAGTTTCTGCCGAGGGAGCAGGTGGAGCAGGAGCAAGCGGCTCTGCGGCCGTGTTTTGGAGAGGCCAGAGTAGCGGGAGCCGCTGCCTGAGCGAGCTTTTTTGGTCCTGCGGCGCAGTGGTCCCCGGAGGATCGGCTGGAACGGGTGTCTCGAAGGGGGTGTGGAGTCGTTACCCTGGCAATCGGGCGTGGACGCGTCGACGGGTGTGCGGAGTCCATGGCGACCTTGACCCTTCGCACCGAGACCGTGACGCGGGCGCCGATCTTGAGGAGCTTGAGCCGCAGCGTTCCGGCGGTGGCGCGGGCCAGGCGGGTGCCGTGCAGCGCACGCCTGAGCGCAACGAAGAGGATCGAGGCGAAGGCGGAGAAGAGGATCCGGAGCTGGTTGGCGGCGAAGCGCGACGCCGAGGTCCGGTCGGAGAAGAGATCGAGCTGCTGCTCCTTGATCGTGTTCTCCATGTTGCCCCTCGGGCAGTAGACGCGCTCGTAGACGGTCCGGGCCGAGAAGGTGTCGGGCAGCGAGGTGACCACGAAGCGCGGGTTGGCCTTGCCGGGCAGGTGCTCGGCCTTGGCGACGACCCGGCGCTTGCGGGACCAGCTTGTGAGTGTGGCGTAGAGGAACTCCTTGAACCGGCGGGCTGGGCGGCCCCGCCGCTTCGCCTCCGCCTGGGCGTCGGCCAGCTCCCAGCCGATCGTCTCGACCAGCCGCGAGTTCCGGGCCAGGCCGATGACGTAGTCCACGCCGTTGCCCTCGCACCAGGCCAGGATCTCCTCGCGGGCATAGGAGGCATCGGCCCGAAGCAGGATCTCCAGTCCCGGCCACCGCTGCCGGAGCCGTTCGACGATGCGGCCCAGCGGCCCGGTCACGCCTCCGGCGGGATCCGCGTTGCCCGGCCTCAGTTGGGCAAAGAGCGGGCGGCCGCCGCAGGTGATGTACAGCGGCAGAAAGCAGTAGTGGCCGTAGTAGCCGTGGAAGAAGCGGCCCTCCTGGCGGCCGTGGACCTCGTCGTCGGTCGTGTCGATGTCGAGCACCAGGCGCGACGGCCGCCCGCCCTTCCAGGAGTCGATGAACGACTCGAGCAGCACGGCCTGCAGCGCGTCCGCATCATGGCCGATCCTGTGGTAGCGGCCCGGTTCGCCACTCGGGGGCGCGTGTTCAAGCCGGTTCAGGGTGCTCTTCCCCGCCAACGGCGCACAGTCCTTCCGATGTCCCTCGAGCTTGCCGGAGAGCAGCGCCAGAACAGGGTCGTGCCGCAGCTGGTCGTGGTCGTTGAGGTCTTCGTATCCCAGGGTGATGCCCATGACGCGCTGCCTCACCAGCGTCCCGACCGAGTGTTCCGTGAGACGGGGATCGCGGTAGTCGGTGAAGCAACCTGCCACCTGGTCCAGGAGCCCCGCCGAACGGTCGATCTCGCGGAGCAGCAGCACTCCGGCGTTCGAGGTGATCGCGCCCCCGTCGAACGCGGCCGCTACCCTGCGGCCCTGGCACCCTTGAAATGCGAAGGAAAGCGGTTTACACTGTGTCGGCATCGGTCCTCCGGTGTCGTCGCTGTCAAGTTGTTCTCCCACATAAACTTAACAGCTCCCGGAGGCCGGTGCCTTCCTATGCGTTTGAGAAATCCGGGCTAGGCCGAAAGGCGGGCGGCGGGTGCGCGGGGGCGGAAGCTGGCTCCGGCGGTACTCGGGGGTGGAGCCGGTCCCGGGCCGTGTCCTGTGGCCTGATGGCCGGGTGGTGCGGGACGACGAACGACAACGCGTCTTGCTCGGTCCGCAAGCCCACGCGTTCCTGGCCCTGGAGGAAGCCGCGTGGGCGGCTTGCGAGGACCGGGTATGGCGCCGGGGGCCGAGCCCTCGCTTAGCCCGGAAAACAGCTCACAGATCTTCTGGCCGCCCTGGTGGCCCGTAGCCTGTTGATACTCACACACAGCGCCAAGCGAACGAACTGGCCGGCAAGTCCGAGCAGGACCCAATCTTCCGATCCGCATGGCGGAAGCCTCCACTTCGGCGTGAAGGTACCAGATGATCCGGAACG
Source organism: Longimicrobiales bacterium (assembly GCA_965206455.1). Lineage (GTDB taxonomy): Bacteria > Gemmatimonadota > Gemmatimonadetes > Longimicrobiales > Gaopeijiaceae > Bin94. The sequence goes on from CBDBJS010000002.1 coordinate 410,624, forward strand.
CCAACTGGTGTGCGCGCACTGCGGTCGAAAATACTTGGACGCCTATTTTGAGGCTACAGCACCCCGCAGCCCCGACATGAACGGGAGAACGCCCAACAATGTGTCAGCCTGGATCCCGCGGAAGCGCACTCTCAACCCCTCCGCCAGCAAAGGAGGTCAAAGCACCACGGTAGGAGCCTGGCCTCGGGGGGGCGTGTGTCAGCTGATCACCGTACTCGTTCAACTCGAGAGATCATGACCAGACAATTCAGGGACGTACTGGACTCATTTCTGTACGAGGTTCTGCAAGCCTCGTCGATGGTGTTGTTCTTGGTGTCGAGCATCGCAGCGAGTCGCCGGAAGCAGTTTGTTCAGCTCGGTGTAACACACCCCCTTGAACTGACCGGACTACCCGACCTTTGCATCTCGCCGTGCATCACTAACGTGCGCGATGACGACCTATACGGCCATGACGGAGTCGCTGCTCAGATGGCGTACAAGGGGTGGGTCGTTGCGTTATACGACCAGCTTTGGGAGACTCGCCAGCAACGCACTCGCCACCGCAACGCACTCAAGGGCTCGTTGGGAGAGAAGGCGATCCGTCCTCAAATGGATGCTCTTGGCGACCTGCGCCACATCCGCAACGACCTTCTTCACAACGACGGGACGGCACGGGCGAGACACTGCGGAAAGTGCTCGACCCTCGAGTGGTTCAAGGCAGGCGAACGCATGATTTTCGGCACCCGTCATGTCTTGGACTTCCTCAACCAGATAGGTATCCTCTCTCTGAACACTGGTTTCACTGACGGCATGGGCTCATGCGAATTCCGCGTATTCCGGGGCCGCAAGGAACTTTTGGCGTGGTCGCCCACGCCCAGGCTCGTGTCGATACGAACGCTCCCGGATGGCAAGGAGGCCGACCCACCGTACAAGCCCGTAACTGTCGTCTTTGACAACGGGTTGTTCGCGAATGTGGCTATCCCGCTAGAAGACCAGCGTCGATGGGGAGCTCTCGGCAACGCCCGGATTACCGGCGACGGCCGTCTGCTATGCTTTGAGCATCGACGGCTCCATCATCGACTCTAACATGCTATACAGATCTGTCGCTGACGGGCGCGAACCCCGCGGACCAGATGATGGACGACCCCGGCTGCCCGTCACGGGTTCGTTGCTCAGGATCGCCCGTTAAGAGATGCACGGGGGTAGTGCGATGACTCTGCACGTGACCGATCTCGCGGCGGGAAGCAGGCGCTTCGTGGGCACCATACGCTTCGCCAGGCGCGCGCAGATGACGAGCTTTCGGATGTTCGTGGAAGACTTCGTGCGGACAGCAGAGCACTGTCTTGCCAGGGAGGTTCGAAGCGCGGCCATCCGCCGTCCGAGGGCGTTGCTCGACGGCGCGTGGGTCATGCTCGACGAAATGACGCAGGGAACTCTGGCCAAATGGCCCGAGGACGCATTGAATCCCGGGACGCCCAACTGCGCGAACCTCGCCGTGCGCGAACATGCCGCAGGGCTCGAACTGGTCATCGGGGGGGAGACCGCCAGCGATCCCAATGCCTCGCGAGTATACACCATTCCGAGGAACTGATATGCCATGCCGGGCGCGATCGCCCGCCCGGTGTCCCGCGCATTCAACCCGGTGGCCACCTCGGCAGCGCCCGCCCGGTCGTCCAGGGCACTCCGGCCGCCTCCAGACTCGCCTCCAGGGCCGGCAGGTCCGTCTCGACGAGCCGGGCCAGGTCGGGGTACAGAGCACCGAACGCCTCCCGCGCGACCCGGTACTGCTCCCGATGCGTCCCGGTCGGTCCGTGCATGCCGTTCCAGTGCCCGCGCACGATCTGGTTCACCCGCCCCGTGATGCCCGGCAGGTCGGGCTCGGCGCGCGACGACCGGGTGCGTGACCCTTCGAGGGTCTCCCGCAGGTCGAGAAGGCGAAGCTCCAGGGCGCGGGCCTCGGCCATGAGCTCTCCCGGGGCCGCAGGCCAGCGCTGCAGCGCCTGCTTGATGGCCGAGATCCTCGACGCGGCTTCGGCGGCCACGCGCTGGGTCCCGGTCACCGCACGGAGGAGTTCGCCCGTCTGGCGCTGGAACGCGAGCACCGCGTCCCGGTCCTGGGCCGCGATCGCGGGCTCGTTGATGGGCGCGATTTGGAACGACACCGGCCCGGCGAGCTCGGTAACCTCACCGTCGACTCTCTGCGCGAGCGACACCGTGTAGCTTCCCGGCAGCGCCATCGGCCCGTTCCCGCCACCGCCGCCGAAGCCGCCACCACCCCCGCCACCTCCGCCACCACCACCGCCACCGCCCCCCGTCACCGGGTTGTAGCCCGGGTAGCGGTAGTTCCACACGGCGCGGTGAACGCCCCGGCGCGCCGCGCCGTTCACCACGTTCACCACCGCCCCGTCCCCGTCACGCACGGTGAGGTACACGCGCGGCGCCTCCTCCCGGTCCTCCGCCTCCAGCTCATCCCACGTCGGGTACGGTGTGTCCTCGCCCGCTCGCTGCGCCGTGCGTTCCGCGGCCTGGCGCTCGGCCTCGCGGGTCTGGAGGCTCTCCCCGACCCAATAGGTAATGGTCACGCCCGTCGGCGGGTTGTCGGCCGTGTAGAAGTCGCTGCCGCTGCCCCCGCCGGGATTCCAGGACAGGAACATGTCGCCATCGGCCACCTCGAAGATGTGACCGTCCGACGCCAGCACCTCGTCCGCCCCCGCCGCCAGCTCGCGCAGCGGCGTGTAGTCGTCGACCACGTAGAAGCTGCGCCCGAAGGTTGCCGCCGCCAGGGCGCCATCGCGCTTCTGGATCTCCAGCTCGCGCACGGGGATCGTCGGCAGTCCGTTGGAAAACTCCATCCACGACTCGCCGCCGTTCACCGACACGAACGCCCCGAACTCGGCCCCCAGGAAGAGCAGGCCGGGCTCGACATGATCCTGCACGATCGAGAAGGACGGACTGTTCTCCGGCAGCCCCTCGGTGATCGCGGTCCAGCTTTGTCCCCGGTCCTCCGACCGGAGCACGTAGGGCTGGAAATCGCCCCGCTTGAAGTTGTTCACCACCACGAACACCCCGTCGGGATCGTGCACCGAGGCCTCGACGTCGTGCACGAAGCTCGTGTCCGGCACCCCCGGAAGGCCCTCGATCGCCCGCCAGGTCGCGCCCCCGTCCTCCGTCACCTGCACGAGCCCGTCGTCGGTCCCCACGTAGATCAGCCCCTCGGCGAGCGGCGATTCGGAGACGGCCACGATATGCCCGAACGAGGACGTCGACCGGTTCTTGCTCACGGCGTCCACGCTCCACACCCGGCCCATCACCTCGAGCTGGTTGCGGTCGATATTCCGCGACAGATCGCCGGAAATCGCGCGCCAGCTCGACCCCTGGTCATCGCTCTGGAAGAGGATCTGAGCCCCGAAGTAGAGCCGGTTGTTGTCGTGGGGCGACATGTGTAGCCCGGCGTCCCAGTACCAGCGCAGCGGCGGCCCGTCCGGATCGTCCTGGGGCTGAATGTCCAGCCGCTCCTTGCTGCCCCGGTCGAAGCGCGAGAGCACCCCGTACTGGAGCTGCGAATAGATGATGTCCGGGTTCTCGGGGTCGACCACCGGATCGAAGCCGTCCCCGCCCAGGGTCACGTACCAGTCCGAATTGCGTATGCCGCCGCCCAGCGTCTGCGACGGACCGCCCAGCGTGTTGTTGTCCTGCGTCCCGCCGTAGACGTAGTAGAAGGGCTCGTCGTTGGAGGTGGCGACCTTGTAGAACTGTGTCAGCGGCAGGTTCGAGAAGAAGTGCCAGCTGCCCCCGCCGTCGCGGGTCTCGTAGAGGCCGCCGTCGTTGCCGATGATCAGGTGTTCGGGATCGCCCGGGTCGAACGTGAGGGCGTGGAAGTCGACATGAACCCCCTGCGTGGGCAGTCGACCCCAGGTGTTGCCGCCGTCGTCGGACATCTGCACGAAGGTGTCCAGGGCGTAGATGCGGTCGAAGCGGTGCGGATCGGCGTACATCTCGTGGTAGTACATCGGCGCGCTGGACTGATAGGTCGAGGTCCGGCTCCAGTTCTCGCCCATGTTCTCGGAGCGGAAGGTGCCGCCGGCGTCGCCCGACGCCTCGACGATGGCGTAGAGCACGTCGGGGTTGATCGGCGAGACCGCCATCCCGATCCGCCCCTTGTCCCCGCCGGGGAGTCCGCGGTTGATCTCCCGCCAGGTCTCGCCGCCGTCGGTGGACTTGTGGATGCCGGAACCCGGCCCGCCGTCGATCATCGTCCACTGGTGCCGGCGCCTTTGCCACGACGACGCGTACATCACGTCCGGGTTGCGCGGGTCGAAGTAGACCTCGTTGACGCCGGTGTGCTCGTCGATCTCGATGACGAGCTCCCAGCTCTCGCCAGCGTCCCGGGTGCGGTACAGCCCGCGCTCCCCGCCGGAGGCCCACAGCGGGCCCTGCGCGGCCACGAACACCGTGCGGGAATCGTCGGGGTGAACGGCGATCATGCCGATGTGCAGGGACGTCTCCAGCCCCATGTTGCGGAAGGAGCGCCCGCCGTCGACGGACTTGTAGACCCCGTCGCCGTATCCCGTAGAGCGCTGGCCGTTGTTCTCGCCGGTGCCGACCCAGAGGGTGAGGTGGTCGTTGGGGTCGAGCGCGAGCGCGCCGATCGAATAGGAGCCGTAGTTGTCGAAGATCGGGTCCCAGGTGGTCCCCGCGTTGGCCGTCTTCCAGACGTTCCCGGAGGAAGCCGCGACGTACCAGGTGCTGCGATCGGTGGGATCGACGGCGATGTCGGCGATGCGCCCGGATGCGAGCGCCGGGCCGATGCTGCGCCAGCGGAAGGACGAAAGCGTTCCCGAGGTGAGTTCGGCGGGGGCGTCGTCGGACTCGTCCTGCGCGTGGAGGGCAGGCGGCGAGGCGAGGGGGGCGAGCAGCGCCGCACAGAGCAGCGCGAAGACCGGCAGGGAGCGTGACGAGGTGTCGCGCGGGCATGTACGGGGGCGATGGTCGTGCATCATGGTTCCTTATGCGTGGTGATGGTGGCCGAGAGAGGGAGTGTACGGCATAGGGGGGGTTGGGACCACCACCGGCTCGCATCTCCCGGACCGGCCAATCTTGACGGCCCATCGACGCCATGTTAGTCATATTTCTGACTAAGGCTGTGTCATGTGCAAGGGGAGGGCCCTTACGATGTCAACTGTCAACGTTCATGAGGCCAAGACCCATCTCTCGCGCCTTCTCGTGAGGGTGGAGGCGGGCGAGGAGATTGTGATCGCCCGGAACGGCAAGCCCGTTGCCCGTCTCGTCGGTCACCAGAGCGGCGCACGTGTCCGCCGTTTCGGCGCGTTGAAGGGTCGCCTTACAGTTGACGACAGCTTCTTCGATCCGCTCCCCGAATCCGAACTCGCTGCCTGGGAGCGCTGAGTCCGGGTGCGCGTTCTCATCGACACGCACGCGTTCCTTTGGTGGCTGGCCGGCAACGAGAGACTGTCGCGCACCGCGCGCGGCGCCATTGCCAACCCGGGCAACCGCGTACTTGTCAGCGCAGCGTCCGCATGGGAGATCGCCACCAAACACCGCCTGGGGAAGCTACCGGGTGCGGACGAGGTCGCCGGCGATGTGGCGGCCTGCATCGAGCACCACGGCTTTCAGCCTCTGGCGATCACCGCCGCACACGCTGAGCGCGCGGGAAGGCTTCCGGGCCCGCACCGGGATCCGTTCGACCGCATGTTGATCGCCCAGTCACTCGCGCACGACTTCCCGCTGGTGTCGATCGAGTCGCTCTTCGACCGATATGGCGTACGCCGTATCTGGTAAGGAGCTACCTCGCCTCTGGTGGCAGGCGCCGAACCACCACGGTGGGCACGTCGAGCTCATCCCGCTCCACGAAGGCGACCAGCCCCTCGGGACCGAAGGCCCGCGGCATCGAGGTGGCATCCACCGGGTAGGTGCCGAGGTACCGGCCATCCGGGCTCAGCAAGTCGATCGGCCCGTCGCCTGCCGGTTCCTCTCCGCGACGACGTACCCAGATGGTGCCCTCCCAACTGGTTCGCAGGGTGCGGACTACCGGAACCTCGTGGTAAAACTCCATGGACTGGAGCCGCTCGCGCCGCATTTGTGCAAACTGGGCTTGCATGGCGGCCATCCGGTTACCACTCTCCGCTCCAGCGCTGCGCTCCTCCAGTTCCTCCAACTGGCGTTCGATCTCCTGTTCCTCGATGCGGTCGGTGACAGGTTCGGGCCGAAACGGCCGGGTAAGCAACCGCGTCAACTCGCCGTCCCGGGACGCCACCTTGATCGCATAAGCGGACGAGTCGGTGTAGACGAGGCCACCGTCCGGGAGCGCCTCAGCCACCAACCCGGGTCTGAAACCGGCGGCATCTCCCGATGGCCGCCACGCTCGGACCACCGTGTCCTGAACGACCTCATCCCCGGTCAGGACCAATCGAAAGATGGGGCGAAACGGTAGCACGGCATCGGCGGAGCCTCCCATGTTGAACCCTGACACGCTTGTCGTGATTACGTTCTCACCATCGTTCGCGGTCTTCAGGGTCCTGATCAGGTACACCGCACTGCCGGACATGGGCACAGAACGCTCGAACTCGCCGTCCGGTCCAAACACGGCGAATGCGCCGTGACCCGGGTCGAATACCACCGCACGCCCATCACGGAGCACGGTGAATCCGACCGCTGTATTCGAATTCGCGGCAAACTCTCCGGGGCCGTCGCCAATCCGCCCGAACTCGCGAACGAACGCTCCTCCTTGGCTCACTACCACGATCCGGCCAGCCTGGTCGTCCATCACATAAAGGTTGCCCGAATCGTCGAACGACACCCCGCTGACCCTGCCGAAAGTCTCCCATTCGTCACCATCGTACGAGCCTATCCGGTAGACCTCCTCGAAGTTGGCCTCGAGGAGGCGGTCCTCGCCGGGAAGTACAATCACTTCCTGTGCGGTCAGCGGTTGCCCACCTGGCAAATGGGCGTTGGTCAGCGCAGCAAATGCCAACAACGCAGTTTGAGCAGTACAGGTCGATCGAATCACGGTGGTCCCCGTTCCTCGGTGAAGAGACGTTGTGGCCCTCAATGCACTTGGTAACCCCAACCTGGGAAATGGTTGCCATACGCCTCGGCGGGAGCGCGTTTACTCCCTGACCCCGCCCGGCAGGCGCTTCACCACCACCGTCTGCACGTCGAGCTCGTCCGTTTCCACAAATGCGACCAGCCCTTCCGGGCCGAATGCCGACGGCATCGCCGTGGCGCCGGCCGCGAAGGTGCCCAGGTACACGCCATCCGGGGTGATCATGTCGATGGGGCCAATGCTCGCTGGCTCGTCACCGCGGCGTTGGATCCAGATCGTTCCCCCCCAGCTCGTGCGCAGGTCCCGCACGACCGGGACTTCGTCGAAGAACTCCATGGACTCGATCTGCTCACGCCGCATATCGGCCCAGGCCCCTTCGGTCTCCGCACCCACCTCCTTCAGTTGGCGATCGATCTCGCCGGCTCTCACGCGCTCGGTCACGGGTTCAGGGCGGAACGGCCGACGCAGAACACGGACCACGTCACCGGAGGACGTTGTCACCTTGATCGCGTAGGCCGAGGAATCCGTGAAGGCCACGCCACCGCCGGGGAGCACGCCGACCGCGAGCCGGGGCGCGAACCCCGTCGGATCCCCCGGGGCCTTCGCCTTCCTGCCCGAATTGTCGGACCAAACCCCCGGACAGGTTCACAACCGAGACCCTCGACGCCTGGGTATCGAGGACGTACAGATTGCCCGCTCCGTCGAACGCGACCGCTTGAACGCTGCCGAAGGTGTCCCAATCACCCCCATGCAGCGACCCGACGCGGTAGGGGACTACAGTCTATCGAATGAGGGCCCATGTCACCACGCAAATGCGGGCCCCCGGTCACCACGGAATCAAAATGTACATAAAGTTATGTACAGAACTCGTGGCTGAGGTGGGGTGCCTGCCTTCACCCCTTGCGCACTGATTGTCAAAGTAGCTATTTGCACTGATAAATCCTCCTTCCAGGTACCAGTTCGCCGTCGGTGCCGAGGCGTACCTGCGGTGCGGCGGCTACCTCCGGCGCTCCTTCGACATTCCGCACCTGGGCGACGAGATCGCCAGTGCCCTTCGACAGAATTACACCGGGGACCGGGTATGCGCGTGGCATATAGGGGGACGCGCGCGGCGCCGTCGTGCTCGACTCGGGGCGGCGCACCGAGACTTACCCGTCGTGGGCCCCAACCGTTGGATCCTGAACCGCGGGGGTCGGCGCTGACCGATCGCTGACCGATCGTTGAGAGGCGCTGATAGACCGCTGAGGAGGTGCTGACAGGCCGCTGAGGAGGTTGCTGATAGACCGCTGACCGATCACTGACCGATCGCTGAGAGGCGCTGATGGACCGTTGACGGAACGATGACGGAACGATGACGGATCGCTGACGGAACGCTGAAAGGGCTCTGAAACGGAAGAAACTGCCGACTATTGGCGGCGATCAGGAGGCGGCGGAGGGGGACTCGTCCGTGTTGAGCCCGGAAATCTCCACCGGGCGGGCGCTAGCCCGAAGGCCCGTAAATGCAGACTGGCCAGTGACTTGAGTGGCTTCGAGCGAGGGGAACATCTTGGAACCTTGAACCGTCAGGACCACTGGCTGGTACCTCCCACCGTTACTGTCCCAATAATGGACGCGGTGCGAATATAGGAGCCACGGAAGTCAAGGGTGACCGACCCACCGTTTTCGGGGATCGTGGCTGCGGCGGAGGTCGCATCGAAGCTGGCGTCCGCCGGGAAGCCGCTGATGGTAACGGTGTAGGCGCCGGCCTCGACGCCGTCGAAGCGGTAGGTACCGCCGCCCGCCGTCGTGGTGGAGGCGCCGTTGCTGAGATTGACGGATACACCGTCGATCCCCATGCCCTCGATCGAAACCTGGCCCGCGATGGAGCCGGTCGCCGGCGGAGGAACAACGTCCTCTCCGCAAGCCGCGATGATCGGGAGCACCAGCAACGTTGCCGCCGCGAGGAGCTTCCTAAATCTTTCCATTCCGTTTTCTCCTTGGAAACGGGTGATTGAGCCGCCCCGCATATCGGGGGTGCTGCCACGTGACTATCGCAAGATCGGTGCCACTTGTCTCATTACCGTCTAAGTTGCTATCTGTAATGGACATACAGCCAACTGGACGAGGCTGGAGAACGTCGGATTCTCACCCATAGTCAGATTTCCGTCAGATTTCCGTCTTTTTCAGCCCTGCTGGGCGTAGTATCGGGCAACGGCGCCAAACCCCGCCGCTTGGCCTCGTGCGTAGTGCGCGGGCATGCGCTCGGACTTCCATCGTCCGGCGTTCATGATCGCAACGAGGCCGGCCCCGCGTGCTGTCAGGTCCTGGGTCATGCCCACCCTGGGGGAGTGGCCGGAGAACCCTTCACCGAGTCCCGCCTCCCTGCACACCGCGGCGATCCGGACACTGATGGTCCTGCCGCGCCGAACACCGAATACCCTGGCTCTCGGGGCCGGCTTCTTGGGGCGGATGCACTTCAGGGCCGCCGTCGCGCGCACGCCCACGTACAGAACAGCGGGCGTGTTGGACGTCTTCGAGCGCCGGATGATGACTCGGCAACTCCCGTCCCGCCGGAACTTCACGTCGGCCCAGCGCATGTTGGCGGCCTCGCCGCGTCGCAGCAGTGCGTCTCTCATGACGGACACGATGGCGATGTCCACCACTCCGCGCCAGCGGGCGGCCTCGGCAGACTCGGTGCGGCCGGAACGGTACACCCTCGGTACGTGAGCAGTGTCGATAATGGCTTCCAACCCTGTTTCACGGAGCCCGCGGGCCTGCCTCGGCCCGGCCCTGCCACGTTCGGCGGCGCGGTTCCTGACCCCGGCCAGGGTCATCTTGACGCCTTCGGAAGCGGTGGGTGTAGGCAGGCCGGCACGGCGATGAAAGAAGCTGATCGCCTTGCGGTCCATGGCAAGCGAGGCGAAAGACAACCCCAGAGCGTCGCGGTGGACCAGATATGCGGCCACCGTGACCGGATCGGCGGGAAGCGCCGTGACTCCCTCGTTTTGCGCCCAAGCCTGAAAGCGGTCCCAGGCGGCTGAGTAAACCTTCCGCGTGGTCGGGCGCTGGCTCTCCAGGACGGCGGCGGCCACGGCTCTCAGGTGACGCGTGGCGAGATCACTTCCATGGATCAGGGCGGCGGCGGAATTGATGTTCATATTCCCCTCCAACGTGCTGTTTTGAGGCCCCGGCACGTAACCGGGGTAGCCCCCCGAAACGCCTTTCCGGATGCGGTCGTGCAAGCATTCCGCGCCCGTCGAAAACGACAGCGTTTTGCCGGAATCCGACGACATCCGAAGCTGGGACAGTAACGGTGGAGAACACGGGCCTCGGAGGCGTCACTGTCGTGCTTTCGGGCATGTCCGATGCAACGACTGCCACCGACATGAACGGCCAGTATGCGTTTACAGGCCTTCGGTCCGGCACCTACTCGGTCGAGATCTCCGGATTCGACATGGACGAGGTCGGCTTCGGCGCCACATCCTCCAGCGCCACGGTCGGCGTGGGCGAGTCGAAGATCATCAGCTTCGACGGCACCTATCTCCGCACAGCGGGGATCATGGGCCAGGTCAGCGTCGAGGGCGTGGGCCTTCCGAACGTGACCGTCACCATGACCGGCGAGGGCGAAGACGAAACCGACATCACCGACGCGGGTGGTCTGTACGCCTTCTCGAAGCTCAAGGCGGGCAACTACTCGGTCGCGATTTCCGGGTTTGACCCCGACGAGGTCGAGTTCACGTCCACCTCGATGAACGTCTCGGTCGCGCTCGGCGAGACCGCCAACATTCCGTTCATGGGCACGCTGCTCCGCACGTCCGGCATCAGTGGCCGGGTGAGCGTCGAGGGCATGGGCATCCCGAACGTTACCGTCACCCTTGCGGGCGCCGCCGAAACCACCTACACGACGATGGACGACGGGCAGTACGCGTTCGCCGGGCTGGCCGAGGGCACCTACGTGGTGAGCATGATGAACCCGGACGAGACTGCCTACGCGTTCGAGACGATGTCGCACACGGTCGCGCTGGGTGACGCGGAGTCGGCGATCCGGAACTTCGACGGCACGCACACGCGGACTGCTTCGATCTCTGGCATGCTGTTCATCGACGAGGTGATGCAGGACAAGATGCACACCGCGGGCGAGCCCTCGATCACCGCGGCACTCGCGCCGCTGGTGGCGGCGGGGGAGCTGGACCCGGTGATGCTGGCCGGCCTGCTCGCCAAGGCGCAGGTGAAGCTGCGCGGTCCCGATCTCAACACCGAGCACGACATTGCCATCAACGCGGACGGTACCTTCACGACGGGCGAAGTCCTGATGGCCGGGTCGTACCAGGTGGAGCTTCCCGTCACCGACGAAGAGGTGGCGGCGGGGCTCGCAGCGGCCGGCGTTGCATTCGTCGGCGAGTCGATGGTGGTGACCGTCGAGGCGGGCGGCAGTGCCACGGCCAACTTCCCGTTCCGGATCACGATGCAGACGGTGGCCACCGGCGCGCGCATGGGCGGCGGCGGACACTACGGAGCTCCGGTTGAGGGCGTGGAGCTGGCGCTGTACGCCCGGGCCGACGGAACCGGCATGCTGGGCGAGGCCGAGACCGACGAGATGGGCATGGCGTCGTTCACATTCGCGCGTGCCGACGACACGAGTCCCGGCAGCGACGACAACGACAACATCGTCTTCGTGAAGGTTGTGGGAACCGGCCATGACGACCTCGTGGTCTCCGACAACGACGTCATCGAGATCGCGTACGCGTCGACGGCACGTCTCTACGCGGCGGACCACGAGAAGGAAGTCGCGACGCTGGTGAACGTCGCGGTCAGCTTCGACTTCTGGGTGAAGAGCAACGAGACGGCGCGTGACGGAGACGAGGGCCTGGGTGGCTGGAGCACCGCGGTCGTGATGGTCGATCCGGATGCCGAGGACGACCCGGAGCCGCTGATGATGGTTGACGAGGACGGTGACACGGTTAACGCGACCATGCCCACCGACGACGGCGAAGACGACATGGACGACAAGGGCAAGAGCACGTTCTCGTACGTGGTCGACCCGACGATGCTGCCCGCGACCTTCGGCGTGGCCGCTGTTCCAGTCGTGGGCGGGAAGAGCGTCCAGCCCGACATGGGCGAGATGTGGGAGCAGAGCGACCCGCTCATGCACACCCACACGGGGCTCGATCTGCCGCTCGGCGAAGACGACGACATGATCGACCTCGGTCCCATCCGGATCACCTTCACCACGCAAAAGCTCACCGTTGGCGTGTACCGCGAGACGGACGACGAGTCCGGCTTCTCGAACTACCAGAGCAAGGTGGCCGGCGGAGACCAGAGACCGAGCGACGACGTCAGCGAGGAGCTCATGGTCGAGCTCATGTCGGAGAACTCGCGCGGACGCCTGACGAAGTATGAGTACAAGGCGTTCGACAGCAAAGGCAAGCGCACCGTCGAGGTCAGCAACCCCATGTCGTTCGCAAAGGGCCTGGCCAGCTTCAAGCACCTGCCCGCGGACGAGGAGTTCACGGTGAGGTTCCATGCCGGCTCGGACCGCGCGGCCGTGGTGGACACGGAGAGCGCCCGTAACGGCCGGGACGTGGACGCGTATGGCGGGGATCTCGAAGACGGGACATCGGTCGGCGCATTCGGTGACGACGGTGGTGCCGGGCCCGAAGTTCGGCTCTGTCCCATGTCGTCTTCGTCGAAGGACGACATGTGTTCCACCTTCGCCTACCAGTGGGCCAGCGGTTCGATCAGCGGCGCGGTTACGCGCCGTGGCGCGGGGGTCAGCAGTGCAGCGGTCAACCTCGAGGCCATCACCAATAACCACAGTCCCGACGACAACACAAAGACCAGCAAGAGTGCGGCGACAAAGGGCAACTACAGCTTCGCCTCCGTGCAGGACGGCGAATACTGGGTGCGCACCCCCGCCACCGCCACCAGCAAGGCCGACAGTGCCAGAGTCGCGATCTATCACGACGAGGAAATGGACGACGATGCCGACGATGGCATCACCGGGACACCTGTGATGGCGACCGCGAGCTTCGATGTCACGGCGCTCCGGCTCGAAATCAAGGGCTACGTTGTGAACGATGGCCACGAAGGCGACCACGAGGATCCGGACCTTGATCAGATCGTGCGCGGAGACGAGGCGATCGCGGGCGTTGAACTTGAACTCCTGACGATCAAGAAGGTCTCGTCCAACAAGAAGGACACGACCTTTACGAGTCACGGAACCACCGAGACCGACGACGACGGTTCCTATTCCTTTGACGATGTTGTCGAAGGCAGCGGTTACTACGTCAGAGCCACCAGTACGGGCGAATACTCCGCCGTCGAGGCAAGTGCCAAGGATGGCTTCTCCCGGAAGGTCGCGGCCGACGAGTATCCGGCCGTGGAAGAGGGCGACTTCAAGCTGCCGTACTGGGATTACAACGCCGGCATGACAATGAACACATCCGTCCGGTGTCAAACGCGAGGGGGACGGTTAGCGCCTCCTTCGTCAACTTCGCTCTGCTGTACGTGGACGGCAGCATTTCGGGCAGAGTGAGAGAGGCGTCCGGCAGCTCCGGCAACATCACCGTCGAGCTGATTCGTTGCGACACGTACGATGCCAAAGACGAGGAATGTAGCAGGTACGACCGCGACAATTTCCCGACCCAGACCACGGAGACGAAGAGCAACGGCACCTGGGAGTTCGACGATCTCCTGGAAGGCTGGTACGAGATCTACATCGGTGAGGCGGGATACCTGACTGCGAATATCGATGATGACAACGTCATTGACGATGACGCGACCACGGCGTCGCTCGAGATGCACACCGGTCTCCTGAAGGGCAAGCGTGACCTGGCGTCCGGCAACAACTTCTATGTCTACGACAACGGTCTGGACGACGACGACGATCTGGGCAGTGATGGGGTCGTAATCAAGGGAACGACAGATCCGGATGAAGATCCGGAGGAACTGACATCCAGCGCCGACGTAATTACGTGGGCTTCGAAGAGCGTAACGGTGACGCCGGACATCCATAGAGATGCGAGCTTCGTGGCTACGACCGAGAGCCGTGGTGCGAGGCCTTGGCCCCAATCCAAGGGCGTGGCCACGGTCGAGCCGGACTTCAACAAGACCGGTTCCGACAATGAAGGCATGGTCAAGGCAACGGAGATCACGGTGTCGGTAACCGCCGAGAACGGCTATGACGACACGGACTATACCTACATGGTCTACCGTGCCGCCCCGGTTGGGAACGATTTGTTGGCAAGTGACTTCATGGTTGAAGACCCTTCCGGCACCGAAATCACGAGAGCCTTCGGTCAGATCGACCAGTTCACTGTCAATGTGGCGGAAGCTGCCGACGAACTGACGTTTACGGTGGAGCTGGAGGACATCGAGAAGCAGGTATTGATGGTGTCGATGGACGGCGACGAGGTGATGCCATCGGATCGCAAACGTGCCGACCGCACCGATGAGCAGAGGTACGAAGTGGAGTTGGACGACGGGGCGAACACCATCGACCTGATGGTGACCTCGGAGGACAATGAGGAGCGGTCCTACCAGGTGGTTGTTCGGAGAGACGCACGCTCGTCGGACGCGGCTCTGAAGGCCCTGAGCCTGAGCGCAGGCACGCTGAGCCCGGCGTTCAGCGCGGCCACTACATCGTACACGGCCAGTGTGGCGAACACCGTTCGATCGGTTACGGTCACGGCGACGGCGAATGATGACAACGCCAGCGTCGCCCAAAGCCCGGCGAACCCGGTCGCTCTCAGAGTGGGCACCAACCGGATCACGGTGACGGTTACCGCCGAGGACGGAACCACGGGGGCCTACACCGTGACGGTGACGCGCGACGCGCCGGGAGTTTCGTCGGACGCGAAGCTGGGTGCGCTGAGCCTGAGCGCAGGCGCGCTGAGCCCAGCGTTCGACCCGGCCATGCTGGAGTACACGGCCAGTGTGGGGAACGACGTTGAATCGGTTATGGTCACGGCGACGACGAATCATTCCAGCGCCACCATGGCTCAAGATCCGGATAACCCGGTCACTCTTGTAGAGGGCGCCAACCCGATCACGTTGACGGTCACCGCCGAGGACGCAAGCACGACCAAGACGTATACCGTCACGGTGACTCGTGACCCGCCAGGAACTTCGTCGGACGCGAATCTGGGTACGCTGAGCCTGAGCGCAGGCACGCTGGACCCAGCGTTCGACATGGCCATGCAAACGTACACGGCCAGTGTGGCGAACACCGTTACATCGGTTACGGTCACGGCGACGACGAGTCATTCCAGCGCCACCATGGCTCAAGATCCGGTAAACCCGGTCCCTCTTACAGTGGGCGCCAACCCGATCACGGTGACGGTCACCGCCGGGGACGGAACCACGACCAAGGCGTACACCGTGACGGTGACGCGCAGCCCGGCAGGAGCTTCGACGGTCGCGACGCTGAGTGCCCTTAGCCTGAGCGGTGTGACGCTGAATGAGGTGTGGGCCGCCACAACGTATGCCTACACGGCCGATGTGGCGAATAGCGTCGCCTCCACCACGGTGGCCGCTACGGCGACGGATGACGCCGCTACGGTCACGCTGCCTCCCAACCCGGTCGCTCTTGCAGAGGGCACCACCACGATCACGGTGACGGTCACCGCCGAGGGCGGCAATATGCAGGCGTACACCGTCACGGTGACGCGGGCGGCGGCACCGACTGTGCCGGGGGTGCTCGTCTCGATTGACGACGTCACCGTCCACGAAAACACCGAACGTGATTACACGGTGCGGCTGACTACCCGGCCGAGCGAGCCCCCAGTAACGGTGAACATTGCGGTGGAAGCACATGACGATAACGGGGATGCCACAGTTTACCCATATCACAACGACGCGCGACCTCGTTGATATTCACGGCAGCGAACTGGAATCGTGCGCGGACCGTGACGATAGCGGTCGCCGACGATGATAACGAGACCAGCGAAATCGCAAACATTCGCCACACGGTTTCCGGAACTGGCAGTTACCTCACCGAAGATATCGACCCCGTGGATATCAAGGTGACCGCCAACGACGACGACGTCGTAGCAGGCGCTGCAATTCGGGTCGACAAGACTGCCGTCAGGATAACCGAGGGCGGCGACGCCGGGGTGGTCATGGTTAGCCTCGCCGTCGAACCAATGGACGCTGTGACTGTGACCGTGGTATCGTCAGCAGAAGCCGCCGCCACCGTAGACGACCCAGATCTCACGTTTACGACCATGAACTGGGATGACGAGCAGCCGATCATGGTGACGGGCGCGGACGATGATGATCCGGCCGACGCCGAGGCCATGGTAACGCTTAAGGCGACGGGTGGCGGCTACGGCAGCGCAGATTCTGTGGTGGTAGCCATTACCGTTGACGACGACGAAGAGGCTACGATTTCCGTCACGGACGACTTTCATGATGCCGAGGTTGTCGAAGGTGGCACACTTACGTACATGATCACCTTGTCGGCCCCTCCGGTGGCCGACCAGACGGTTCGCGTAAACCTGCAGGTGCTGGGGGGACTCGCTACGGTGGATCCGGCACAGGCTATGTTTACGTCTTCGACTTCGGGCAACGCGATAGAAGTAACGGTAGCGACGTTGCACGACTCCAATGACGACGACGCGACCTTCACGATACGGCACTCTGTCGATGCCGACGAGGATTCGGGGTACAAGGGCGCGGCGGCACCATCGAACATAGACGTTACGGTCAAGGACGATGAGGCCGCAGGCGTGGTGGTGAGCCACACCTCGCTGAGTGTCGTGGAGGGTGGCACGGCCGAGTACACTGTAAGCCTGACCAAAGCGCCTTCAGACGGCGAAACGGTGACGGTACACCTTGCCGGGACGGGCGTGAACCTTTCTGGAGGGTCTCTGACATTCACTGGGACGGGTGAACAGACTGTCACGGTGACTGGCCACACGGACAGCAATAGTGTCGACGACCAGGCGACGGTGGTGCATACGGTCGTTACCGCTGGCGGTGACAAGGACTACGAGGGGGTGACTGCATCAACGGTCAGGATCACGGTCACGGAGCCGCCCAGCAGCTAAGGCTGAGAAAGGAAAGCTGCAGATTGACTTGGCAATTGCGGCTCATCGACAGATGAGAGCCGCAAGCAGGACCTGCCCCCGCCCGGTTCGCCGGGCGGGGGCAACCCCGTCAAAGAAGGGAGTGGTAGCGACATGAGCACCATCCACCACACCGCCGTTGTGCACCCTACGGCGACCGTCGATCCGACGGCCGCCCTTGGCGCACAGGCGATCGTCGGTTCAGGTGCCACCATCGGCGCGCACGTCAAGATAGGAGACCGCGCCATCCTTTGGCGCAATGCCTCCGTGGGCGACTTCGCCACCATCGAGGATGACGCCGTGGTGGGCGAGGACACGGAGATCGGGGCCGGTGCGAAACTCGCCGCCCATGCAAGACGGGAGTAAACGTACGCATCGGAATCCGCGCGGTCGTGATGTCGAGGGTCGTCGTGGGCAACGGCTCCCACGTCGATGACGGGGCGCACGTGGAGATGCGGGCCACACTGTTCGGGGGCGTCATGATCGGCAAGGACGCCTTCGTAGGGAACCGGACCCGGCTGGGCAACCACACGATTGTGGGCGTCGGCGCCAAGGTGGCGCACCGGGTCGTGGCCGGCAGCGAGACCGTGATCGGCGCCGGCGCGACGATCGACAAGATGGTCACCCTGGGACAGCGGGCGCGTGTGGGTAAGGGTGCATTCGTACCATCCCGGGCTACGGTTACTGACGGGGCCCGGGTAGACAAGGGTGCATTCGTACCACCTCCTGCGACAGCTCCTGACGGAGCCTGGGTAGGGTAGGGCATGGGCTCGGTGGCGCCGACGTCGATTCCCGGCAGCCTGGGGTCCCTGGTGAGCACGAGCGTGGACGGCCGCGCCATGCGTGACCGCGACGCCCTGGTGGTGCTCTACTGCGCAACCGGCGGGATGAACTGGCGCAGCAACAGGAACTGGCTTGCCCAAAAGCCGGTCGGGCAGTGGCATGGCGTGACGACGGATCGCGCGGGCCGGGTGACGGGTCTTGACCTCGAGGAGAACAACCTGAGGGGCCCCATCCCGCCGGAACTCGGCAATCTCGGCAGCCTTGAGCAGGTGTACCTAGACGACAACGAATTGACGGGTCCGATCCCGCCGGAGCTCGGTCGCCTTGCCCGACTCGATTGGCTGGGGCTCACCGGCAACGAGCTGACAGGCGCAATCCCGCCGCAACTCGGCAATCTGGCCAGCCTGGAAGGGCTCGGGCTGGGAGGCAACAACCTGACCGGCGCAATTCCGCCGGAACTCGGCAGGCTCGACAGCCTTGAGGACCTGTGGCTTGGGGATAACAACCTGACGGGCGCCATTCCGCCGGAACTCGGCAATCTGGGCAGGCTTGCCTGGCTGGGGCTCGGAGACAACAACTTTACGGATGCGGTGCCTGTGGAACTGGGCAATCTGCACAACCTTGAGACTCTGTCACTGGAGAACAACGAACTGACGGGCCCGTTGCCGCTGTCCCTGGCAGGGCTGGAGAGGCTCGACGAGTTCAGCTACTTCGACACGGGATTGTGCGTCCCGGACGACGGCTCTTTCCGTGCCTGGCTGGAATCTCTTCTTGTCCATCGGGGCACGGGTGTGGACTATCTCTCCCCACCATAGTAACGAGCAACCGCCCCCAGCCCCGCCGCCTCGCCCCGCGAGTAGTGGGCAGGCATCCGTTCGGACTTCCACCGCCCGGCGTTCATGATCGCGACAAGGCCGGCCCCGTGTGCAACGAGATCCTGAGTCATCCCCACCCTGGGCGAGTGTCCGGAAAACCCCTCACCGAGTCCCGCTCTCCTGCACATCGCGGCGATCCGGGCACTGATGGTTCGTCCACGCCGAACGCCGAACACCCTGGCGTCGGGGATCGAATTGCAGGGGCGGATGCGGTTCAGGGCTGCCGTCGCCCGAACGCCCACAAAGAGGACGACCGACCGGTTGGAGGTCTTCGAACGCCTGATGGTGATGCGCGAGCTTCCGTCAGTTCGGAACTCCACGTCGGCCCATCGCAGGTCGGCGGCTTCGCCACGTCGCAACAGGGCGTCTCTCATCACGGACGCGATCGCAATGTCCACCGCCCCCCGCAAGATGGCGGCCTCCCGAGACTCCATGCGGCCGGACGCATAGATCCTGGGTATGTGTGCCGTGTCGACAATGGCTCTCAGGCCCGCTTCCCGAAGCCCGCGGGCCTGCCTCGGCTCCGACCTTCCGCGTTCGGCGGCGCGGTTCCTGACCCCGGCCATGGTCATCTTGACCCCTTCGGAAGCGGTGGGCGACGGAATCCCGGCCCTGCGATGAAAGAAGCTGATCCCCTTGCGGTCCATGGCGAGCGAGGCGAAGGACAGCCCCGTGGCGTCACGATGGACCAGATAGGCGGCCACGGTGACCGGGTCCGCGGGAAACGACGTGACTCCCTCCTCCTCTGCCCAGTCCTGGAATCGCTTCCACGCGGCAGCGTATGCCTTGCGCGTGCTCGGGCGTTGACCTTCCACGACGACGGCGGCCACGGCCTCCAGGTGACGTGCGGCGACATCGTCTTCGGCTTCGGCTTGGATCAGAGCGACGGCGGAATCGTCATGCATTTCCCCTTCCTTGTGTCCGAATCGCGAGATCTACGCTCCGGACGAAGGAGAGTACGGAATCGACCCTGGACCCGCGCCTCCCAAATCGGGGGGTGACAGTCTCAGCGCTCGGACCCGGGGAATCCGTCCAACGACAACACCCGCCGCACCAGGTCCGCCTGTCGCGAAATGCGTTGCTTGCGGAAGATCTGCTTCATGTGCCAACGGACGGTACCCTCCGTGCGCTGAGTCATTGCGGCGATGGCGGGCACGCTATGGCCTGTGGCCAGCATGACCGCCAGGCGGGCTTCGGCCGGAGTGAGGCCCAGGGCATCCGCCACGAGGCCCGGGTCGACCCGGGCCACACGATCCGGGTCGACGACCAGTACGAGCGCGGCGACCCGCCTGGATCGCAGGTACCACTGGCTCTGAGCCACGGGGTTGACGTGAACGACGAGCCTCGCTTGCCCCGATGAGCGCTGGACCGTCATCGACCCGCCCGCCAGCCGGGTGGAGAGCGGCGACGTCGCGCGCGCCAGCAACCGTTGAAGCTCGGTGTTCTCTTCCGTCCTCCTGGCTGCCGGGAAACCATCCCGGTCGAACAACCCATCGCCTTGTCGCAGGAGACCGGTTGCCAGGTCGTTCGCCTCCAGGAGCCGCCCCTGCCGGTCCAGTTGGATGACACCGAAGCGGTCGTTGTCGAGTAAATCGGCGAGCGAGCTTCCCTGTGCCTCGGCATCGGTCACAGCCCGCATTACCCGCACGAACTGGCGCACGTGGGGCAGAAGGCCCGAGACCATCTTGAGTTGCTCCGAGCCCCAGCCTCCGGGTGCGATCGAGTCTCCCAATGCCCACGCGATATGCGATCCCACCGGGCCGTCCAGGTACAAGCTGAGGCCGTTCTGTTGTCGGGCGGGGCCGCGAATCAGTTCGTATGTCCGTGAGGTCTTCTTCTCGTGGTCGGTGTACAGATCGGCCGTAGGCGCCGGTTGACCCGCACGCAGCAGCTTGACGCGGGAAATGCTTTCGTCGTAGAGCAGAAAGTCCCGCAAGTGCGCTCGCTCCAGGTCATCGCGATGTTCACCGCCGACGATTAGCCGAAAGAAGAAGAGCTCCGGTCTGGGTTGATGGCGCCGGTCGCTGATCGCCAGGGCATTGCTCTTCATCTGGCTGGCTTCGTTGATCAGGCGAGCTGCAGCCGACCAGTGGACATCGTTGAGCGCGGCATCGTGGAGAAGTGCGAGGATGCGTTCGAACAGGTCCTGTTGGCTCATGACACCTCCCTTGCAGGCACCTCCAGCCCCTTTGGTGGCCCCCACAGCCAGTGATCTTCGCACCTCATCCGGTTCTGTCGCCATTCCGGTGTCCGAAAGCGTCGCTACTTCTCCCGTGCTTGTCGTCAATCCTGGGAGACTTGCGCATCGTGGCCACCGTTGTCGGGCGCCTCGTGGCCGTCGTGTGACTTCAATAGCAACGGCGGAATCGTCATGCAAGAAGAATACGGAATCGACCCTTTTCCCCGCGCCTCCCAAATTGGGGGGGTGACCCGCTCGAACCTCAGTCCTTGACCCCGATCGGCGCCCGGACCAGCGCGTCCGGAATCCCGAAGGCGTCCACCAGTTCCAGCGCACGCGGCGCCAGTTCGCGGCAGCGGCGGTTGACCTCGCGCCTGATCGCCTCGCTCTTGGCGGGTTCGAAGTAGCCCGCTTCCAGGTACCAGGCGCGCCGCTTCTCGAGCGTGGCGAGCCCATAGAGCCCCAGTACCGCCCCGACAAGGTCCTTCCCTTCGCCGTCCTCCGATGCGTCGAGCGCCTCGAACGCGGCCTCCAGCGCGATCCGGTCCACATGCGCCCGCGCCAGCGTGATCATATGGTCCTGACAGGCGTTCACCGCCGCGAAGCTGTCCATGCCCTGGTCCAGGCGCGCCTTCAGCCGGCGGGCCGCCGAGCGCAACAGCCGCTGCTCCCGATACCGGAACGCCGACAGCTGGAACTCGCGGTCGGACAGGTGCTCGGGATCGGTCCGGCGGGTGACGACCGGGTTCATGTCGGCAAGCCGGGTCCCGGCCAGCTCCGCGAGGTAGCGGGCCATGCCCCACATGGACAGGTCGCCCATGTCCTTGCGGTAGCGCGACAGCAGACCCTTGGCGGCCAGCTGCAGCAGGACGGGGTTGGCCCCCTCGAAGGTGGCGAAGACGTCGGTGTCGGCCTTCAGGCGGGCGAACTGGTTTTCGGCCAGGTACCCCTGTCCTCCGCACGCCTCGCGGCACGCCTGCAGGGTGTCGAGCGCGTGGCGCGAAGCCGCCGCCTTCAGGGCGGCCGCCCGCACCTCCAGTTCGCGCCGGTCGGTATCGGGATTCGCGTAGCGCCGGACCAGGTTCTGCACGGCGAAGCCCAACGCGTACGTCGTGGCCAGGCGGGGAAGCAGGTCGCGCTGCAGCGCCAGGTAGTCGAGGACCGGAACCTCGGGGGCGCCGGCCGGGCCGAACTGGCGGCGCGCCGCCGTGTAGCGGAGCGCGATCGTGAGCGCCTTGCGGGTCACCGCCTGAGATGCCGCGGCGATGCTGATGCGTCCCGCGATCAGCGTTCCCAGCATCGTGAAGAAGCGCCGTCCCGCGCTGGGGATGGGGCTGTGATACTCGCCGTCGTGCGTCACCTGGGCGAAGCGGTCGAGCAGCGCATCGTGGGGGATCCGCACGCGGTCGAACCGGATGCGCCCGTTGTCGACGCCGTTCAGCCCTTCCTTCGCGCCGCAGTCCTCGATGCGGACGCCCGGGGCGGCCGCGCCGGAATCGTCCCGGATGGGGACCAGGAAGGCGTGCACGCCGTGGTCCTCGCCGGGGCCGTCGCCGTGAACGGGCACCAGCAGCCGCGCGAAGACGGTGGCCAGCCGGCCGTGCAGCGCGGCGTTGCCGATGTAGTCCTTGCGCGCGTCGTCGTCCGGTGTGGTGATCACGAACTCCCGCGCCCGTGGGTCGTAGATGGCCGTCGTGCGGAGGTCCCGGACGTTGGAGCCGTGGCCGGTCTCGGTCATGGCGTAGCACCCGGGGAGTTCCAGGGAAGCGATCCGGGACAGGTAGCGGCGGTGGTGCCTTTCCGTCCCCAGCTGGCCGATGCTGCCGCCGAAGAGCCCGAACTGCACGCCGTACTTGACCAGGACGCTGAGGTCGCCCAGCGCGAGCTCCTCGAAGACGGCCACCGCACCGCACGGGTCGCCCTCGCCCCCGTATTCGCGCGGGTAGGCGACCGCGCCCAGCCCCGCCCGGGCCAGCACGTGGACGGCCGCGAGGGTGCGCTCGCGGTACTCGCCGCGCGAGATCTCGTCCGGGATGTGCAGCTCGGGACGGTTCAGCACGGCACGCACCCGCGCCCTCAGCACCGGGTGGTCGCCGCGGATCAGCGCCGCGATCTCCGCCGTGACGCTCGGCGTCGGCTCGGCCACGACCGCGGCCCTTTCCCCGCTGCCGGTGATGTACCGGAGGGCCTCCGCTCCCGCGAGGCCGAGATCCAGCTCCACCCGTCCGAGCGTGGCCAGGGCGTCGTCCCGCCACGGGAATGCCTCTTCGAGGGCGCGGGACGAATCCGCCTCGGCCACGGCCAGTCCGGCGCGGGTCAGGGTCAGGGTGCCGTTTTCCGCGGCCGACCGGATCGCCGCCGTCGCCTCTCCGAACACGGCCGGTGTCGGCGGCGACCCGGGATCGAGCCAGTCACGCACCCGCGCGCGCCCCTCGGCGGTCATCCACTCCGCGTCCGTGATTGCCCGGCTGACCGCGTCGAGCTCCTCGTCCTCCATGAGGCCGTCGGCCCACACCGCGCAGAGCACGGGCAGGAACGCCATGAAGGTCGGTTCCCGTGAGATTGCGGGCTTTCGGGAAGCGGACATGAGCCGTCTCCTCAGGGTGGGGAAGTACGCACGCCAAAGATACCGCTAGTTCGAGTCCCCCGTGGTGCTCGGCCCCGGCTCTTGATATACCCTGCCCGTTGCGGCAGAATCGGTGATTCCCCCTCCACCTTCTCACAACAGAGGCCCCGCCGATGAGCCAACCGCTGGTAGGCGTGATCATGGGATCCCGGAGCGACTGGGACACCATGAGGCACGCCTGCGATACACTCGACGCCCTCGGGGTTCCCCACGAGGTCCAGGTGGTGTCGGCCCACCGGACGCCCGACCGCCTCTTCGAGTACGCGTCGGAGGCGGAGGGCCGGGGGCTCGAGGTCATCATTGCGGGGGCCGGCGGGGCTGCCCATCTGCCCGGAATGGTGGCCTCCAAGACGGTGCTTCCGGTCCTGGGCGTGCCGGTGCAGTCGCGCGCGCTGAGTGGTCTCGATTCGCTGCTGTCGATCGTGCAGATGCCGGGCGGCGTGCCTGTCGGGACCATGGCCATCGGAGTCGCGGGAGCGACCAACGCCGGGCTGCTGGCGGGACGGATTCTCGGCGCCGGCGATCCGCAAATCCGGGAAGCGGTTCGCGCGTACGCTCGCGCGCGAACTGAAGCAGTCATGGCGGACCCCGACCCCAGCAGGCCTCTCCCCGGCGCCGAGCGGTGACGTCCCCGGCGTTCCGGAGGACGGGCTCGCGGCACGCAGCGCTTCCGTGAGGGTCGCCATCCTCGGCGGCGGGCAGCTCGCCCGCATGCTGGCCCTGGAAGGGATTCCCATGGGCCACCGGTTCACCTTCCTGGAGCCGTCCCCGGATCCGCCCGCCGGCGCGCTCGGCACGGTGATCAAAGCCCCGTACGACGACCCGGACGGCCTGGCGCGGATCGCCGCGTGCGCGGACGTCGTCACCTACGAGTTCGAGAATGTCCCGGCCGGGAGCGCCGCATACCTGGCTGCGCGGCTTCCGGCGCTCCCTCCTCCCGCCGCCCTCGCGACCGCCCAGGACCGGTTGGCCGAAAAGCGAATATTCCGCGAACTGGGCATCCCCACCGCCCCCTTCCACCGCCTCGACACGCCCGCGGATCTCGACGCGGCGCTCGACACCACCGGGCTTCCCGCCGTCATCAAGACGCGGCGCTTCGGGTACGACGGGAAGGGGCAGGTGGTGGCGCGATCGCGCGCCGAGGCCGCGGCCGCGCTGGCCACGCTCGGGAGCGGCCTCATCGCCGAGGGCTTCGTCGACTTCCAGCGGGAGCTGAGCATTCTGGCAGTGGGGGGACGCGACGGGTGCCGCGTCTTCTACCCGCTCACCGAGAACCATCACCGCGACGGCATCCTGCGGACCAGCTACGCGCCCGCGCCTGGTGCCTCCCCGGCGCTTCAGACGGAGGCCGAACGCCTGGCCGGCCGGGTCATGAAACGGCTCGATTACGTGGGTGTGCTCGCCATCGAGCTCTTCGAGGCGGACGGCCGCCTTCTCGCCAACGAGATGGCCCCCCGGGTCCACAATTCCGGGCACTGGACCCTGGACGGCGCGGACGTGAGCCAGTTCGAGAACCACATCCGGGCGGTGACGGGGCTTCCTCTGGCTGAACCGCGCGTCCGGGGCCCGGCGGCCATGGTCAACATCATCGGCACGCTCCCCGACACGGGGGCGGTGGCGGCGCTCTCCGGGGCGCATCTGCACCTCTACGACAAGGCACCCCGCCCGGGCCGCAAGCTGGGCCACGTCAACATCACGGGGCGGGACGACGCCGAAGTCAGGGACGGAGTCGAGAACGTCCGCGCCTTGACAGACAAGTCTCGATAGCCGTATTCGGACACATCGGGGGGTTTGTCCGCCACTTTGGCCGGAAAGTGGCGGACAAGTCCGGCAAGTCCCATTCGGCCATGTACGCGCCCTTCGCTCCACCCGATACTGTTCGCCATGATCCGTTGCGGCCCGCGCAGGTCCGCCGGTACCTTCGTTGGGGCGACGGCGGGAACCGGTATGGGGGAGGAACGCATGGATTGGTGGCAGGCCGGCAGCGTGACGGGAACGATTGTCCTCGCGATCGCGTCGGTGGCGACGCTCGGTTGGCGTGTTCTGCGCCGCGAGTTCGATGCCGTGGGGCGACGTTTCGATGCCGTGGAGCGACAGTTCGATGCCGTGGAGCGACAGTTCAGTGCCGTGGGGCGACAGTTCGAGGGTGTGGGGCGACAGTTCGAGGGTGTGGGGCAGCAGTTCGAGGGTGTGGGGCAACAGTTCGGGCGTGCGCCAGCAGTTCGAGGGTGTGCGCCAGGAGAGCCGGGAGGCCCACGAGAAGATCGGGAAAAGGCTCGCCCGATTGCACGATGGACAGGCGGGGCTTCGCGAAGGACTCGGAGAGATTCGCGGTGAGGTGAAGGGCATGCGCCATTCCCTGCAGAGTCTGCAGGAGGACTTTCGAGCACACGTCATCAGGGGGAACCAGCACTGACCCCGACCCGACCCGCGCAAATGGACCATCTCGCGTTTGACTTTTCCGAAATCATCCCCTAGCTTTCCCAGGCTGTCCAGGAAATCAGCTGGGGGGGTCGCTCTCCGGGTGTCATGGCGCGCTGATCGGCGCGCCTTTGTTCGCCCCGGGGTACCCCCCGACTTCACGAAAGGAACGACGGACCCGGCTCTCATGCCCACACTGAATCAACTGGTACGGAATGGTCGCGCGCGGCAGAAGAAGAAGAACAAGTCGCCCGCGCTCCAGAAGAACCCCCAGAAACGGGGGGTCTGTACCCGTGTGTACACCACCACCCCCAAGAAGCCCAACTCCGCCCTGCGGAAGGTCGCCCGCGTGCGGCTGACCAACGGCTACGAGGTCACGGCCTACATCGGGGGCGAGGGGCACAACCTGCAGGAACACTCCATCGTGCTGATTCGTGGAGGCCGGGTGAGGGATCTGCCCGGGGTCCGGTATCACATCGTCCGCGGAACGCTGGACACCTCCGGCGTGACCGAGCGCCGGCAGGGCCGGTCCAAATACGGAGCGAAGCGGCCTAAGTAGGCTGCATCGATGGAGTTGCCCCAATGAGCCGTCGTTCCAGCGCGATCCGCCGACACACTCCCGACGACCCTCGGTTCGGGTCCCCTGTCGTCCAGAAGTTCATCAACGGACTCATGCTGGGCGGCAAGAAGTCCATCGCAGAGGCAATCTTCTACAACGCGATGAAAATCGTGGAGACGAAGGCGGGGCAGCCGCCCCTCAACATCTTCCAGCAGGCGCTGACCAACGCCAAGCCGGCTCTGGAGGTGAAAAGCCGGCGTGTCGGGGGCGCCACATATCAGGTCCCCATCGAAGTGAGGCCGGAGCGGCGGCAAGCCCTCGCGATCAAATGGTTGATCGGCTTCGCACGCGGACGGGGAGAACGGACCATGGCCCAGCGGCTGGCCAGCGAAATTCTGTCTGCCAGCCGAGGAGAAGGCGCGACAGTAAAGAAAAAGGATGACACCCATCGGATGGCCGAAGCCAACAAAGCCTTCGCGCACTACCGCTGGTAGGTCGTCCGCCCCGCCGACGAGGGCCTGGCCAGGCCTGAGGCGATTGGGAGAGGGATCCCCGGCGGGGCTGCTTTTTGACAGGCCTGATGATAATTCGAGTTGCGAAATAGAGAATGCCCAGAATCACACCACTGACCAGGCTCCGGAACATCGGCATCATGGCACACATCGATGCCGGTAAGACCACCACTACGGAGCGTATTCTGTTCTATACCGGTCGCCTCCACCGCATGGGCGAAGTCCATGAGGGCGCGGCGACCATGGACTGGATGGAGCAGGAGCAGGAACGGGGAATCACCATCACCTCCGCGGCCACGACCGCGTTCTGGCAACGCAACGGCTCGGAGTACCGAGTCAATATCATCGACACCCCCGGCCATGTGGACTTCACGGCCGAGGTCGAGCGATCGCTCCGCGTTCTTGACGGTGCGGTCGCTGTTTTTTGCGCGGTGGGTGGTGTGGAGCCCCAGTCCGAGACCGTGTGGCGCCAGGCGGACCGCTACGGGGTTCCCCGGATCGCGTTCGTCAACAAGATGGACAGGACCGGCGCCGACTTCGACCACGTCGTCACGATGATGCGCGAGCGGCTCGGGGCCAACGCCTTCGCCGTGCAGTACCCTCTTGGCGAGGCCGATCTCTTCACGGGCGTGATCGACATCGTGGCCATGAAGGCGTTCGTCTGGAGCGACCAGCTCGGCGCCACAATCACCGAAGTCGGCATCCCGGACTCTCTGCGCGGGAAGGTCGATACCCTTCGCCACGAGCTGGTGGAAGCAGCGGTCGAGCACCATGACGAACTCCTGGAGAAGTACCTCATCGGCGGGGAGCTGACCGAAGACGATGTACGGGTCGCGATCCGTGCGGCCACCGCGTCGGGCACCCTGTTTCCGGTGTTCTGCGGGTCGGCCTTCAAGAACAAGGGCATCCAGCGGCTTCTCGACGGCGTCATCGACTACCTGCCTTCACCGCTCGAGGTGGAAGCCATCGTCGGGCGGCCGCCTCAGGGAGACGGAGACCGGCAGACGCGCGAAGCCTCCGACGATGCGCCTTTCTCGGCGCTGGCCTTCAAGATCATGACCGATCCCTTCGTGGGTAAGCTCACCTACGTGCGGGTCTATTCAGGGTCCCTGCCGAAGGGCAGCCGGGTTCTCAACGCCACGCGGAGCAAGAAGGAACGTGCCGGCCGCCTGCTTCAGATGCACGCCAACAAGCGGGACGAACGCGACGAGGTGTTCGCGGGCGACATCGCGGCGGTCATCGGCCTGAAGAGTGTCCGCACGGGCGACACCATCTGCGCTCCGGAGCGTCCGATCATCCTCGAGGCGATGAATTTCCCGGAACCGGTGATCGCCGTCGCCATCGAGCCCAGGACCAAGGCCGACCAGGACAAGCTCGGCAGCGGCATGGCCAAGCTCGCCGAGGAGGATCCCACCTTCCGGGTGCACACCGACCCCGAGACCGGCCAGACGATCATCAGCGGCATGGGTGAGCTCCATCTGGAGATCATCGTCGACCGTCTGCGCCGCGAGTTTTCCGTGTCGGCCAACATCGGGCGCCCTCAGGTGGCCTACCGCGAGACCATTCGCCGCGCCGTTTCGAAGGTGCAGGGAAGGTTCGTGCGGCAGACCGGAGGACGGGGGCAGTACGGCCACGTCGTCATCAACGTCGAGCCCGGTGCCAACGGCTCGGATTTCGTCTTCGAGGACCGGGTCAAGGGTGGCTCGGTGCCGCGCGAGTACATCCGGGCGGTGGAGCGAGGGCTCCGGGCCGCGATGGACTCCGGCGTCGTGGGGGGCTATCCCGTCGTCGACGTCAAGGTGACTCTCATCGATGGGTCGTACCACGACGTCGACTCGAGCGAGATAGCGTTCAAGATCGCGGGCACGCTGGCCCTTAACGCTGCATTGAAGAGGGCCAGTCCCGTCATGCTCGAGCCCGTCATGGACGTCGAAGTCGTGACGCCTCAGGAGTACATGGGAGACCTGATCGGCGACCTTTCGGCTCGCCGCGGCAAGGTCGGGGGAATGACCGACCGCGGAGACGCCCAGGTCATCGGTGCCAGTGTCCCGCTGGGAGAGATGTTCGGATACGCGACGAGGCTACGGTCGCTCAGCCAGGGCCGGGCCGTCTATACCATGCAGTTTTCGCACTACGACGAAGTAGCCCGGTCCAAAGCCGGCAAACCAGTCCTGGCGGGCGTTTAACGGCCCCGCCGCAACATACACCGCAAGCCCAATACGGGGGGAGAATGGCGAAGCAGACCTTCGAGCGAACGAAGCCGCACGTAAATGTGGGGACGATCGGCCATGTGGATCACGGAAAGACGACGCTGACGGCGGCGATAACGATGGCGCAGGCGAAGCAGTTCGGGGGGGACGAGGTCCCGTTCGACGAGATCGACAAGGCGCCGGAAGAGCGGGAGCGCGGGATCACGATCGCGACTGCGCACGTGGAGTACGAGACGGCGAACCGGCACTACGCGCACGTGGACTGTCCGGGGCACGCGGACTACGTGAAGAACATGATCACGGGTGCGGCGCAGATGGACGGGGCGATCCTGGTGGTGAGCGCGGCGGACGGACCGATGCCGCAGACGCGGGAGCACGTGCTGCTGGCGCGGCAGGTGAACGTGCCTCACATCGTGGTGTTCCTGAACAAGGTGGACATGGTGGACGACGAGGAGCTCCTGGAGCTGGTGGAGCTGGAGGTGCGGGAGCTGTTGAGCGAGCAGGGGTTCCCGGGGGATGATCTGCCGGTGGTGATGGGGAGTGCGCTGCATGCGCTGGAGGCGGGAGGCGAGGGGGATGCGGCGGCGTGCGTCGCGGAGCTGATGGACGCGATCGACAGCTACATACCGCAGCCGAAGCGGGACATCGACAAGCCGTTCCTGATGCCGGTGGAGGATGTGTTCTCGATCACGGGCCGGGGGACGGTGGCGACGGGCCGGATCGAGCGGGGGGTGATCAACAAGGGCGAGACGGTGTCGATCGTGGGGATGGGCACGGACCGCAAGACGGTGGTGACGGGCGTGGAGATGTTCCGCAAGCTTCTGGATCAGGGGCAGGCGGGGGACAACGCGGGACTGCTGCTGCGGGGGGTGGGGAAGACGGAGATCAGCCGGGGCCAGGTTCTGGCGATCCCGGGGTCGATCACGCCGCATACGAAGTTCAAGGCGGAGGTGTACGTGCTGACGAAGGAAGAGGGAGGGCGGCACACGCCGTTCTTCAACGGATATCGTCCGCAGTTCTACTTCCGGACGACGGACGTGACGGGATCGGCGATGCTGCCGGAGGGGGTGGAGATGGTGATGCCGGGAGACAACGTTCAGATGGAAGTGGAGCTGATCACGCCGATCGCGATGGACGAGGAACTGCGATTCGCGATCCGCGAAGGCGGCCGCACCGTGGGTGCCGGCGTCGTCACCTCCATCATCGAGTAGAGGAATCATGGCAGCGAAACCGGTGCAGGCGCGAAGGCAACAAGGGATGACCAACAGGATCCGCATACGTCTGAAGGCGTTTGACCACTGGGTCGTGGACCAGACCGCCGCCGACATTGTGCGCACGGCGCAGAAGACCGGCGCCCGGATCCGCGGGCCCATCCCCCTGCCGACGCGCCGCCAGAGGTGGACGGTGCTTCGCTCGCCACACATCGACAAGAAGAGCAGGGAGCAGTTCGAACTCAGGACGCACAAGCGCCTGATCGACATCATCGAGAGCCGCCCCCAGACCATTGACGCGCTGACCAAGCTGGATCTTCCGGCCGGCGTGGACGTCGAGATCAAGGTGGACTGACGATGCCCGGATTGATCGGCAGGAAGATCGGCATGACCCGGGTCTTCACGGAGGAAGGACGGGCCATCCCGGTGACCGTGCTCGAAGCGGGCCCCTGTCCGGTGGTTCAGGTCAAGACCCCCGGCACCGACGGGTACGCCGCGGTTCAGGTGGGCTTCGGCGCCAGGAAGCTCAAGCGGTCGAACAAGGCCCAGCTCGGACACGCGGCCAAGGCGGGCCTGGACGCGGCCCCGCGTCTGGTTCGAGAATTCGAGCCCGGCGATGGCGACGCGTACGAGCCGGGGCAGCAGCTGACCGTCGAACTGTTCGAGGCCGGACAGAAGGTGCGGGTCACGGGGGTCACGAAGGGGCGCGGCTTCCAGGGTGTCGTAAAGCGCTACGGGTTCGCCGGAAGGCCTGCCAGCCACGGACACCCCATGTCCCGCACCCCGGGCTCGATGGGCCCGGGCACCGACCCGTCCAAGGTCATCAAGGGAAAGAAGCTTCCCGGCCGCATGGGCGGGAAGAGAAAGACGATCCGGAATATGGAAATCGTCCAGGTCGACTCGGAGCGGAACCTGCTCTTCATACGGGGCGGGATTCCAGGCAGCAGAAACAGCTACGTTCTGATCCGGAAATAGCACCATGTACCAGGCTCCCTACTTCAATACGGATGGCTCCGCCGGGTCGGAGGTCACGCTCCCGAGCGGTCTGTTCAACGGCGTGATTCACGAGGCGGCGGTCCACCAGGTCATCAAGGCGCACCTCGCGAACCAGCGTCAGGGCTCGGCCGCGAAGAAGAATCGCGCGGCCGTGTCCGGCGGAAGCCGCAAGCCCTGGCGCCAGAAGGGCACGGGACGAGCCCGGGCCGGCACGATCCGCGCGGCCCAGTGGCGCGGCGGCGGGAGAGCGTTTCCGCCGCAGCCCCAGTCGTGGACCCAGCGGGTGCCCAGGCGCGTGCGCGGCCTGGCCCGCACCTCGGCGTTCAACAGCCGGGCAGAGGCTGGCCGGGTCGCGGTCATCGAGGGCTTCGACTTCGACGCGCCCACGACGCGCAAGCTGACCACGTTGCTGGGCACGCTCGACCGGCCCGGCAAGCTTCTGTTCCTCACCCACGGCGTGAACCGTGACCTGTACCTGTCGGGGCGCAATCTGCCCGGCGTGCGCGTCATGCCGTTCGGTCTGGAGTCGACCTACGATGTCGTGTGGTCCGGGACCGTCGTCATCGAGGAAGCCGCGTTGGCGACCATAGGCGATGCGACGCCCGCGGACACCCGCGCGCGGCGCCGTCCCATCGACCGGGAGGAGGATGCCTGATGCGTGAAGCCTACGATGTGATCGTCTCTCCGGTGGTTACCGAGAAGACGACCGCGCAGATGGAAGCCAGCCTCTACACCTTCATCGTCAACAAGCGCTCCAACAAGCACGAGATCGCCTGGGCCGTCGAGGCGTTGTGGGACGTCAAGGTGACCGCCGTCCGCACCATGCGGTATCCCGGCAAGGCCAAGCGGGCCATGCTGGGCCGGATGGTCAGGAACTGGGACCTGGGCCGCACCCCTTCCTACAAGAAGGCGGTGGTTCAGTTGGTCGACGGCGATCAGATCGAATTCTACGAGATGGGTTGATCCATGGCGCTCAAGAAATTCAAACCCATTAGCCCGGGAACCCGGTTCCGGTCGATCACGGCCAAGGACGTGGTCACCCGCGACAAGCCCGAGAAGTCCCTTACCGAACCGAAGAAGAGGTCCGGCGGCCGGAACCATCATGGCCGGATCACCGTGCGGCGTCGTGGCGGCGGGAACAAGCGCCGGTACCGCAAGGTGGACTTCAAGCGGCGGAAGCACGGTGTGCAGGGGCGTATCGCCGAGATCGAGTACGATCCCAACCGGTCGGCCTTCATCTCCCTGATCCAATACGAGGACGGCGAGAAGAGCTACGTCCTGTACGTTCGCGGGATGAAGGTGGGCGACGTGATCTCGTCGGGACCCGACGCGGATATCCTCCCCGGCAACGCCACGGCCCTGGAGCGTATCCCCCTCGGCACCACGGTTCACAACGTGGAGATGAAGCCGGGCAAGGGCGGGCAGATGGCCCGCTCGGCGGGCGCCGGAGTCCAGGTCGTCGCCAGGGAAGGGGACTACGTCACGCTACGCCTCCCCTCGACCGAGGTGCGGAGGATCCACAAGCGCTGCATGGCCACGGTGGGACAGATCGGCAACGCGGACCATAATCTGCAGACGCTGGGCAAGGCGGGCGCCAACCGGTGGCGCGGCCGCCGTCCCAAGGTGCGCGGCGTCGCCATGAACCCCGTCGATCACCCCCTCGGCGGTGGCGAGGGCAAGGCGTCGGGCGGGCGTCCTCCGGTGACCCCCTGGGGCAAGCCCGAGGGGACGAAGACCCGCAAGGCGAAGAAGAAGTCGAGCAAGTTCATCGTCCGTGGACGCAAGCGCGGCAAGGCGACGCGCTGACCATGGACCGGACGGAAAGCGAATAGGAGCCATGCCGCGAAGCGTCAAGAAGGGCCCGTACATCGACGAGAAGCTGCTCCGCAAGGTGGAGCTCATGAACGCACGGAACGAGAGGCACGTCATCCGGACCTGGTCCCGCGCGTCCACGATTTCGCCCGACTTTGTCGGACACACCGTCGCGGTCCACAACGGGAACAAATTCATTCCGGTCTACATCAGCGAAAACATGGTCGGTCACAAGCTCGGCGAGTTCTCCCCCACGCGTCTCTTCCGGGGGCACGGGGGCAAGCTGGCCGACAAACGGTCGAGGATGTAAGGGAGTTGGCCATGGAGGCGCGTGCGATCGCCAAAGACATCAGAATGAGCCCGCGGAAGGTTCGCCTGGTCATCGATCTGATCCGGGGACGGCCCGTCCACGAGGCCATCTCCGTGCTCCGGTTCTCGAAGAAGGCGGCCGCGGTTCCCGTGGACAAGACGCTGCGGTCCGCCGTGGCGAACGTCCGGGACAAGGCGGACCGGGACGGGGACTCGGTGGACGTCGACGCTCTCGTGGTGAGCTGCGCGTTCGTCGATCAGGGTCCCACCCTCAAGCGGTGGAAGGCCCGCGCAATGGGACGCGCGTCGCCCCGGCGGCGCAGGTCGAGCCACATCACGGTGGTCGTGAAAGAGAAGGAGGATTAGCGGATGGGCCAGAAAACCCACCCCCACGGATTCCGTCTGGGAATCGTTGCAGACTGGCGCTCCCGCTGGTATGCCGAACGCGACTTTCCCGAGTTGCTGAAGGAAGACCACATCATCCGCACCTACATGCACCGGCGACTGCACCACGCGGCGGTCGCCAGCGTGGATATCGCGCGGAAGCCGTCCAAGCTGGTGGTCACGGTGCACACCGCGCGTCCCGGCGTCGTGATCGGCAAGCGCGGCGCGGAAGTGGACAAGCTGCGTGACGAGCTCTCCGTCCTGACCGATAGTGAAGTCTCGGTGAACGTCGAGGAGATCAAGCGCCCCGAACTGAACGCCCGCCTCGTCGCGGACAACGTCGCGCACCAGATCCGGCAGCGGATCTCGTTCCGGCGGGCGATGAAGCGGGCCGTGCAGTCGGCAATGCGGGCCGGGGCGGAGGGGATCCGCATCAAGTGCGCCGGTCGCCTGGGCGGCGCCGAGATCGCCCGCACGGAGGGCTACAACGAGGGACGCGTACCCCTTCACACGCTGCGTGCGGACATCGACTACTCACACGTCGAAGCCCAAACCACGTACGGGACCGTCGGTGTGAAGTGCTGGATCTTCAAGGGCGAAGTGATCGAGGATCGCTTCGGCCGGACGTATTCGGCCGGACCGGGCGCCTAGGGAGGAGCGAACATGCTGGCACCGAAACGGATACGGCGCAGAAAGACCCACAAGGGCAAGATGCGCGGGAAGGCGTACCGGGGGAGCAAGGTTTCCTTCGGCGAGTACGGCTTGCAGTCCCTCGAGGCGAGCTGGATCACCAACCGGCAGATCGAATCCGCCCGTGTCGCCATCACCCGCCATGTGAAGAGGGGCGGGAAGGTGTGGATCCGCATCTTCCCCGACAAGCCCGTCACCAGGAAGCCGGCCGAGACGCGCATGGGCAAGGGAAAGGGCAACCCGGAGGAGTGGGTCGCCGTGGTCAAGCCCGGCCGGATCATGTTCGAGTTGGAAGGCGTTCCGTTCGAGACGGCCCGCCGGGCCATGGAACTGGCTTCCTTCAAGCTTCCCGTGAAGACGCGCTTCGTCGACCGGGAATCGCAGCTTTAGAAATTATGACCGGAGTGAGCTATGACCGGAGCAATACAGTGAAGGCAGAGGAAGTTCGGGAGCTGGGAGACGCGGAGCTGGGGCACCGGCTGGGCGAGTTGAAGCTGGAGCAGTTCCGCCTTCGATTCCGCAGCTCGATCATGCAGCTCGATAACCCGAAGCTGCGGGGCGGGATCCGGCGGGATATCGCGCGGATCAAGACCATCCTTCACGAGCGGCGCGGGACGGCCGCGGCGGGAGATCAGCGATGAGCGAGAGCGTCCGGAGCCGGCGCAAGATGCGTACCGGCGTCGTGGTCGGGGACAGAGCCGACAAGACGATCACCATCGTCGTGGAGCGCCGCTTCGCGCATCCGCTATACGGTAAGCAGGTCAAACGCACCAAGAAGTACCATGCGCACGACGAAACGAACGAGTACCGGGTCGGTGACACGGTCTCGATCATGGAGACGCGGCCGCTCTCGAAGACCAAGAGGTGGCGCGTGGTTGAACTCATAGAACGGCCCGCCTGACGCCCGCGGGGAGAATGACGGGAGAAAGATCCGATGATCCAACAGGAATCAATGCTGAAGATCGCCGACAATACGGGTGCAAGGCGGGCGCTGTGCATCCGTGTGCTCGGCGGGTCCGGGCGACGCTACGCCCGCATCGGGGACAGGGTTATCGTGACGATCAAGGACGCCGTGCCCAACGCCCCCGTGAAGAAGGGCGAGGTCACGGAAGCCGTGGTCGTCCGCACGGCCAAGGAGATGCGGCGCCGGGACGGCACCTACATCCGTTTCGACGACAACGCGGCCGTTCTGATCAACCCGCAGAAGGAGCCCCGGGGAACGCGCATCTTCGGTCCGGTGGGGCGCGAGCTGCGCGAGAAGCGTTACATGAGGATTGTCTCCCTGGCTCCGGAGGTGCTGTAGACCATGGCCAGAGCTATCACGAAGATCGTCAAGGGCGACCGGGTCAAGGTCATTCGGGGCAACCACCGCGATGCCGAAGGTTCGGTCCTGCGGGTGCTCTACAACTCGAACCAGGTCGTGCTCCAGGGCGTCAACATGCGGAAGCGCCACACACGTCCGTCACAGGCCAATCCGGAAGGGGGGATCATCACCTCCGAAGCGCCGGTTCACCTGTCGAACGTGATGCTGATCGACCCCGCGAGTGGAGAAGCGAGCCGCGTGCGCATGCGCGTGGAGCCCGACGGACTGAAGGAAAGGATCGCCGTAAAGACCGGCAATCCGGTGCCGAGGAGCACGGCGTGAGCCGGTCCTCGGCAGCGACGGAAACAGCGAGAGGATGATGGAACCACGAGTGATGCAACCACGACTATGGGCTCATTACAAGGGTGTCGCGAGGCCGGCGCTGCAGGAGAAGTTCGGCTTCGCCAACCCTCATCAGATTCCGCGGGTCGTCAAGGTGACCCTCAATGTCGGCGTCGGAGAGGGCAGCCGCGACCGGAAGCTGGTTGATTCGGTGGTCAGCGAGCTGGCGGTGATCACGGGCCAGAAGGCCGTCATTACGCGGGCACGGCGATCGATCTCCAACTTCCGGCTTCGCGAGGGCATGCCGGTTGGCGCTTCGGTGACGCTGCGCCGGCGCGGGATGTGGGAGTTCCTCGACCGCTTCGTCTCGGTTGCGGTGCCGCGGATCCGGGACTTCAGGGGCCTCAACACCCGCTCCTTCGATGGCCGCGGCAACTACACCGTGGGTGTCAAGGAGCAGATCATCTTCCCCGAGGTCGACTACGACAAGGTCAGGGAAATCCACGGCATGAACATCACGGTGGTTACGTCGACGAATAAGGACGACCAGGCGTACGCCCTCCTGACACAGATCGGATTCCCCTTCCGGGGTGAACTTCCGGTGATTATCGGGGCCCAGGCCTGATGAACATTACGCGAGACACAGCCGGGACGCCCGGAGCGAAGGAGAAAGCGAACCGACCATGATGACAGATCCCATTGCGGACATGCTCACACGGATCCGGAACGCCGGCAGCGCGGGACACCGGTGGGCCGATATTCCGCTGTCCAAGCTGAAGGTCGAGGTGGCGCGGATTCTGAAGGAGAACGCGTTCGTCCACGACTACAAGGTCTTGAACGACGGCCGCCACGGTCTCGTCCGCGTCTACCTGAAGTACTACAAAGGCAGGCACGTCATCCGCCGGATCTCCCGCGTATCCCGGCCCGGCTGGCGCCGCTACGTGGGCGTTGACGAGATCCCCCGGATCCGCAACGGACTGGGAATGGCCATGCTCTCCACGTCCAGGGGACTGCTGTCCGACCGTGGGGCCCGCGAGGCCAAGGTCGGCGGCGAACTCCTCGCGGTGATCTGGTAGGAGGATCCATGTCACGTATTGGCAAGAAGCCGGTTCCGGTTCCCGCGGGTGTCACCGTCACTCTCGACGGACAGCGGGTCTCGGCCAGGGGTCCCAAGGGCGAACTGGAGCTCCAGGTGCGCTCCCCGATCACCGTGGGCTGGGACGAAACCGACCAGGGGACGCTCGTCGTGAAGCGGCCCACGGACGAGAAGGTGCACCGGGCGCTCCACGGCCTGACCCGCTCGCTTGTGGCCAACATCGTACAGGGGGTCAGCGAGGGGTACAGCAAGACCCTCGAGATCGTTGGGGTGGGCTACCGGGCCCAGGCGCTGGGCACGGGGTTGCGGCTCAGCCTGGGATTCTCGCACTTCGTTGACTTCCCGGCGCCGGAAGGGATCAGCTTCGAACTTCCCAACCAGACCACGATCGTCGTGAAGGGGGCCGACAAGCAGCAGGTCGGCCACATCACTGCGGTGATCCGGTCGTTCCGTCCGCCGGAGCCGTACAAGGGCAAGGGCATCAGGTACAGAGGCGAGCACGTCCGGCGCAAGGCCGGCAAGACGGCCGGGGCATTATGATGATCAAACCCAGCAAACTGAGGAAGAGCCGACAACTCCAGCGCAAACGGCGCCACCTACGCATCCGGAAGAAGGTGTCCGGCACCGTCGACCGGCCGCGCCTCGCCGTCTACCGGTCGATCCGGCAGATCGAAGGCCAGGTCATCGACGACGACGCCCGACGGACGCTGGTCGGGCTCTCGACGCTCGCCCCCGAACTGCGGGACACTGCTCCCGGTGAGGGGAACCGCAAGGTGGAAGCGGCTCGTGCCGCGGGCAAACTGCTTGCGGAGAAGGCGCGGGAACATGGAGTCACAACAGTCGTATTCGACCGCGGGGGCTTTCGCTACCACGGTCGGGTCAAGGCATTCGCGGAAGGCGCGCGGTCGGGAGGTTTGGAGTTCTGATGGCTAGAAACAAGAGGCCTCCCCGCGAGGGAGCGGAGCAGGTAGAAAACCTGATCCACATCAACCGGGTGGCGAAAGTCGTGAAGGGCGGACGCCGCTTCTCCTTCACCGCTCTCGTCGCTGTGGGGAACCAGGCCGGCCGCGTCGGGATCGCCCACGCCAAGGCCAACGAGGTTGCCGAGGCGATCCGAAAGGCTTTCGAACAGGCCCGGCGCGAAATGGTGACCGTCCCCGTTGTGCGCGGGACCATCCCTCACGACATCATTGGGCACTGGGGTGCGGGCAGGGTGCTGATGCGCCCGGCGGCCCCCGGAACGGGTGTGATCGCGGGTGGTCCGGTGCGTGCGGTTCTGGAAGCCGCCGGCATCACCGACGTCCTGACCAAGAGTCTCGGGACGAACAACCCGATCAACGTGGTCCGCGCGACCATGGAAGGGCTCGGGAACCTTGTCAGCGCGTACGACGTTGCAGCGGAACGCGGAATCTCGGTTTACGAACTCGGAGTGATGAACCGTGGCTAGGCAGATCAGGATCACGCAGGTGCGCAGCGGGGTGAAGAGACAGAAGATCCAGCGACGTACCCTGCAGGCTCTCGGAATCAGACGTCACCAGCACACCGTAGTCCATGAAGACACGCCCGCGATCCGCGGGATGATCGCAAAGGTGGACTATCTGGTAAAGGTGGACTATCTGGTAGAGGTGGACTATCTGGTAAAGGTCACGGAGGTGGACTGACCAATGATCGAACTTCACAACCTGCGCGCACCCAAGGGGTCGCACCGGGGCCGCAAACGGGTCGGCCGGGGCCCGGGTTCGGGCAAGGGCAAGACCGCGGGACGCGGTGAAAACGGACAGAACTCCCGGTCCGGGGGCGGCGTGCCGGCCTGGTTCGAAGGCGGGCAGATGCCTCTGCAGCGCCGTATCCCCAAGCGGGGGTTCAAGAACCGGAACCGTGTCGAATACCAGGTCGTCAACGTGGCGGACCTGCACATCGTGGGTGGGGCGGCGTCGCCCGAAACGTTGAAGGCGGTTGGGCTGATCCGTTCGCTGCGGCAGCCCGTGAAGATCCTTGGCAACGGCGAGGTCACGAGCGCCCACGAGTGCTCGGTGCACGCGGTCTCCGCCAGCGCCCGCAAGAAGATAGAAGCCGCCGGCGGTTCGGTGGCGATTCT
Source organism: Longimicrobiales bacterium (assembly GCA_965206455.1). Lineage (GTDB taxonomy): Bacteria > Gemmatimonadota > Gemmatimonadetes > Longimicrobiales > Gaopeijiaceae > Bin94. Next base: position 450,118 of record CBDBJS010000002.1, read on the forward strand.
CTCCCCGCGTGGCGGGGAAGACAAGTGGCGGGGAAGACAAATAGGGGAAGCCAATCGTGTTTCGTCGCCGCGCGGCTGAGGGGGGTTGATGGCCAATCCGATCCCGAATCTCTTCCGAGCTCCAGAGCTGAAGAAGAAGATCCTGTTCACCCTCATGATCATGTTCGTGTACCGGATCGGATCGCACATCACCGTGCCGGGCGTGGACCTGAGCGCGTTGGAGGCGCTCTCCGGGCAGTTCTCGGGGACGTTCCTGGGCGTCTACGACATGTTCGTGGGCGGCGGGCTCAGCCGGGCGACCATTCTGGCGCTCGGCATCATGCCGTACATCTCCGCGAGCATCATGTTCCAGCTGCTCGCGGCCGTCTTCCCGACTGTGGAGAAGCTGCAGAAGGAAGGCGAAGAGGGGCGGAAGAAGCTCACACAATGGACGCGCTACACGACGGTCCTGCTCTGCGTCATCCAGGCGTACGCGTACGGGGCCTTCCTGCAGGGTCTCCCGAGCGCGGTCCGCGACCCCGGCATGGGCTTCGCCTTCACGACGGTGGTGGTGCTGACCGTCGGGGGTGTCTTCGTCATGTGGCTCGGCGAACAGATCACGGAGCGGGGCGTGGGCAACGGCATGTCGCTCATGATCTTCTTCTCGATCATCCAGGGCTTCCCTCAGGCGATGGTCCGGACCTGGGAGTCCGTGAGCATCGGTGAGATCGGCCTCATCGAAGTGATTGCGCTCCTGGGGGTGGTGGTCGGCATCACTGCGGGGGTGGTGGCGATGACCATGGCGTCTCGAAAGATCCCCGTGCAGATTCCGCGCAAGGTCGTGGGCCGGGGACGCATCAGGGAGGGGCAGAAGAGCTTCGTCCCCCTGAGGATCAACTCGGCCGGCGTGATGCCGATCATCTTCGCCCAGTCCTTCATCGTAGTGCCGGGCACGGTCGCGGCGTTCAGCTCGATCCCGTTCATCGCGGATGTGGCCGACATCTTCCAACCGGGGAACTGGGCGTACTACCTCACCTATGCCGCGCTCATCATCTTCTTCACGTATTTCTACACGGCCATCATCTTCAATCCGGTCGACCTCGCCGAGAACCTGAAGAAGCAGGGCGCGTTCATCCCGGGTGTGAAGCCGGGGGCGCGCACCGCCGAGTACATCGACCGGATCCTGACCCGCGTGACCCTGCCCGGGTCCGTTTATCTGGCCTGCATCGCCCTGGTCCCGTTCTGGATCTTCGACATCTTCGGCATCCAGAACTTCGCCTTCGGCGGCACGAGCCTGCTCATCGTGGTCGGAGTCGGACTCGACACGGTCCAGCAGGCCCAGCAGCACCTCCTGCTGCGCCACTACGACGGCTTCATGAAGAAGGGCCGCGTCAAGATGCGTGGCCGCCAACGCTACATGTAGGTTGATGCCCGTACCCTCCAACGATGGCAAGGTCGTGGTCCTCCTCGGGTCGCCCGGGGTCGGGAAGGGGACGCAGGGGATTCGGCTGGGACGAGAGCTCGGCTGGGCCCATGTGTCGACCGGGGACCTGCTTCGCGCGGCCCTCAAGGCCGGGACCTCACTGGGCCTGGAAGCCAGGAGGTACATGGACGCCGGAGAACTCGTGCCCGACGACGTGATCGTCGACCTGGTGCGGGAGCACCTTGCGGGAATGGAGCAGGACCGAGGGGTGATCTTCGACGGGTTTCCGCGCACCGTTCCCCAGGCCGAGGCGCTGGACGAGGTCCTCGCGGCCGGGGGCCGTGGCGTGGACCGGGTCGTGTTGCTGGAAGCCGATGACGCCGTTCTGGTCAAGCGCATCGCTGGGCGGAGGTCGTCGCCCAGCGGGCGGGTCTACAACGTCTACTTCGATCCGCCGCGGCGAGATGGCTTCTGCGACGACACCGGAGAGCCGCTCATCCACCGCGCCGACGACCGCCCGGAAACCGTGCGAACCCGTCTGGCCGTGTACCGGGAAGCGACGGCGCCGCTCATTGGCTTCTACGGGGCCAGGGGGCTCCGCGCCCGTGTTGACGGGGAGGGTGACATCGACCAGGTGCAGACCGCACTCCGCAGCGCGGTGCTGGACTAGTGGGCCGGAAGACGCGCCCCCTGGTGCACCTCAAATCGCCCGACGAGATCCGTGCGATCGCGTCGTGCGGCGACATCATCGCCGCCCTGTTTGCGGAGATCGAGCCCCGGGTGCGTCCCGGGGTGTCCACCGCCGCGCTCGACCGCTTCGTCGACGACTTCGTGTGTTCGCACGACGGCGCCACCCCCGCGTTCAAGGGCCTCTACGGCTTCCCCGGCAGTGCCTGCATCAGCATCAACGCCGAGGTGGTGCACGGGATACCGTCCGTGCGGACGCTGCGAGACGGTGACATCGTGTCGATCGACGTGGGCGTGAAGCGGCAGGGCTGGTGCGCCGACTCGGCGTACACGTTCCCGGTCGGCGAAGTCGGCGCGGAAGCGGCCCGCCTCATGGCGGTGACGGAGGAGTCGCTCGGGGCGGCGGTGGCGGCGGCTCGGTCCGGCAATCACGTCGGGGACATCGGGGCGGCCGTGATGGACACCGTCGGAGACAGCGGTTTCGCGATCATCCGTGACCTGGTGGGCCACGGCGTCGGCCGTGACATCCACGAGGAGCCGCAGGTGTCGAATGTGGGCCGCGCCGGCTTCGGCGTGCCCCTCGGGGTGGGGATGGTGCTGGCCATCGAGCCGATGTTGGCCGCGGGGACGGACGAGATCGTCACCCTGGACGACAGGTGGACGGTCGCCACGCTGGACGGGACGCTGTCGGCCCACTACGAGCATACCGTCGCCGTGACCGCCGATGGTCCGCTGATCCTCACCGGCGGTGGCATCTGGGAAGCCGCGTTGAGCGCGGTGATCGATCGGGCGGCCAACGGCGTTTCCCTGACCACTACCGTGAAGCAAATATGACAGTTATCTTAAAAAGCTATGCCCCGAACGATCGGGGCCGCGATCGCCAAGGGGGTTGGCCGACGTGAAGGTCCGTACCAGCGTAAAGCCCAAGTGTGAGTATTGCCGCGTCGTCCGCAGGAAGGGCGTCGTGCGGATCATCTGTAGCCGGAATCCCCGGCACAAGCAGCGTCAGGGCTGAGGGGACGTAAGGAAATGGCACGTATCGCGGGGGTGGATCTTCCCCGAGGCAAGCGGATCGAGATCGCGCTCACCTATGTCTACGGAGTGGGCCGCACGGGAGCGAAGAAGATTCTGGAGGCCACGGGGATCAACCCCGATCTGCGCACCCACGAGCTGACCGACGAGGACGCGAGCCGTCTTCGCCGCGAGATCGAGCAGAACTACAAGGTCGAGGGTGCTCTCCGGACCGAGGTGTCCATGAACATCAAACGACTCATGGATATCGGCTGCTACCGCGGTCTGCGGCATCGCCGGGGACTGCCCGTGAGGGGTCAGCGGACCCACACGAATGCCCGGACCAAGAAGGGCCCGCGGCGCGCGATCGCAGGCAAGAAGAAGGCACCCAAGAAGTAGCCCGCGAAGGATCAACTCTGCTCCGAAGGAAGGTTCCGTTTGGCGAAGCCCAGATCGACCAGACAGAAAAAGACCAAGAAGATCGTGGCGGCGGAAGGCGTGGCCCATATCAAGGCTACCTTCAACAACACGCTGATCACGATCGCCGACCGGTCCGGTGACGTGCTGGCGTGGGCGTCCGCCGGGACGGCGGGCTTCAAGGGGTCCAAGAAGTCCACTCCGTTCGCCGCGACGATGGCTGCCGAACAGGCAGGCAGGGACGCCGTGGCGATGGGGGTGCGGAAGGTCGTCGTGCGCGTACGGGGCCCCGGTTCGGGGAGGGAATCCGCGATTCAGGCCCTCGCGACGGCGGGACTCACCATCCAGTCGATCCACGATGTGACGCCGCTGCCCCACAACGGGTGCCGGCCTCCCAAGAAACGCCGCGTCTGAGGCAGAAGAAGAGAAACGCTGATGGCACGATATACAGGTCCGGTCTGCAAACGCTGTCGCAGGGAAGGGCAGAAGCTTTTCCTGAAGGGCACGAAGTGCTACACCGAGAAATGTCCGGTTGAGCGGCGGCAGTATCCGCCGGGTCAACACGGGCCCGCCTCGGTGCGCCGCCGCAAACAGTCCGACTACGCGATGCAGCTGCGCGAGAAGCAGAAGGTCAAGCGCATTTACGGTCTGCACGAGAAACAGTTCCGCAACCTTTTCGAGTACGCGGCCGGCCGGCCGGGGATCACGGGCGAAAACCTGATTCTTGCGCTGGAGAGCCGGCTGGACAACGTGGTCTTCCGCATGGGTCTCGCGATGAGCCGCTGCCAGGCCAGGCAACTCGTTCGCCACCGCCACGTCGAAGTCAACGGCAGGGTGGTCAACATCCCGAGCTACCGGCTCGCGGCGGGTGACGAAGTGGCCGTGTCCGAGAGTTCCCGCGACCTGGAGCTGGTGGAGGTGAGCCTGCGCTCGCGTTCCCGGCCTCAATTGCTGGACTGGCTCTCGGTCGATGACAAGAAACGGGTCGGCAGGGTCGTCCGGGCACCCATGCGGGGAGACATCCCGCTGGCGGCCCAGGAGCAGCTGATCGTCGAACTCTATTCCAAGTGATCTTGTTGCCGGGAGCCGCCAACGCCAGCGGACCCGGGGATCCACAGAGACGCAAACAAGGCAAGGGAGATACACAGGGTGAATTTGGAGATTGACCTGACCGGTCTCGTACTTCCAGACCGTATTGAAATCGCCGAGATGTCCGAAGACGGCCGTTCCGCGGCGTTCGTCCTGGAGCCGCTCGAGAGGGGCTTTGGACACACGCTGGGCAATTCGGTTCGCCGCGTGCTTCTTTCGTCCCTCCGGGGATCCGCGGTCTGGGCTTTCCGGATCGACGGGGTGGTTCACGAGCACCAGACCATTTCGTCCGTGGTGGAAGATGTCCACCAGATCATTCAGAACCTGAAATCCCTCGTGGTCAGCCTGGACGACGACGTGGACGAAGCGATCCTGTCGATCCGGGCCAACAAGCCGGGCCCGATCACCGCCAAGCGGATCAGGGCGCCGGGCTCCGTTACGATCCACGACGCGAGCCACCACATCCTCACCCTCGAAGACGATCGCGAGATCAACATCGAGCTTCGCGTCAACAAGGGGCGGGGATTCGTGCTTGCCGATCAGCAGAAGGTGCCTCCCGACGCGCCGGTCGACCTCGTGCGCATCGACGCGATCTACAATCCCGTCCTGCGCGCCAACTTCACGGTCGAGGAGACGCGGGTCGAGCAGCGCACCGACTTCGATCGCCTGACGATTCATGTGGAGACCGACGGTTCCGTGGACCCCGAGGGTGCGATCCGGTATGCGGCGGAACTCGTGCGCCGTCACCTGGAGTACATGCTCTACTTCGCCCAGGGCGGTCCGCCCAGGGAGGAAGACAGCGAGCTGTTGCCGGTGCCGGAAAAGCTGGCCAAACTCTTTCAGACCTCGATCGAGGACCTGACGGAGCTGAGCGTCCGGTCGCGCAACTCGCTCCAGAGGAAGTCCATCAATACGCTTGGTGATCTGATCAGCCAAACTGAAGCCGCGATGCTGGAGATCGAGCACTTCGGGAAGAAGTCTCTCAGCGAGATCTACCAGATTCTCGACAAGCACGGCCTGCGGTTCGGGATAAGGACTGAAGAGGGCAAGGACGGGAAGCTGTTCTTCATGAAGCAGGAGGCCGCCACGGGGGCGGGCGAGTAGCGAGGATAACAGACGATGCGTCACAGAAAGAAGGGGCGGAACCTCTCACGGTCGCCGAGCCACAGGAAGGCCCTGCTGAGGAATCTTGCCATGTCGCTTTTCCGCCACGAGCGGATCACCACGACCACCGCGAAGGCCAAGGAGCTGCGGCCGTTCGCGGAGCGATTGATCTCGCTTGCGAAGCGCGGGGATCTCCATGCACGGCGTCTGGCGGCGCGGCGCATTGCCGACCGTGAGGTCCTCGGCAAGCTCTTCGACGACATCGGACCCCGGTACGAGGGACGTCCGGGCGGCTATACGCGGATTCTCAAGCTGGGCAATCGCAAGGGAGACGCCGCGGATATGGCGCTCATCGAATTGGTGTGATAGAATCGGGCCGCAGGAAGAGGTCCCTGACGGACCTCGGCACCGGAGTCCGAACAGCACAAAGGAAAGGCCAGATGGGAACGTTCGTGAAGTCCCGCGCAGGGTCGGTCAGACTGGGTACCATGCTCATGATTCTGTGCTTCGTGGTGATTGGGGGCTTTATGTATTGGCTCTCGATCACGGCCGAACCGACGGAAGTGGTGGTGGTGGAGCCTGAGGAGGCCGTGTTGAACGCAGTACCTTTCGAGGACTTTTCGGCGGGTACGGCCACCTACATCGGACAGGCAATCACTCTGCAGGGCATCACGGTGACCAGCCTGTTGGGGCCGCACGCTTTCTGGACGGGCCTCGCCGACGCTCAATCCACGCCGTATCTTCTCCACTTTTCCGAGATGCTGGTTGCCGATTCTACCTCGGTCACCCAGGGCGGCACCGTTGATGTAACGGGGATGGTCACGGCCATGTCCGACTCCGTCCTGGACGCATGGCAGGCCGGAGGCGCCTTCCCGCAGGATATGGACCGGACGCTGGCGGAGTTCTCCGAAAACTTCGTCGAGATCGCCTCGATCGAGGGGGCTACGGCCAGCGCCACCGAGTCGGAAGAGCCCTCCTCCTGAAGGGACGCCCGCGCCGGGGCTGGGCAGGATGAGGGCGGCGCGGGCCGGATGCGGGCCCCGGGAGATGGGGCCTACCTGCGTGCTGCGCGGACGGCGGAGATGAACGCGGCGCACAACCGCGATTCCCGTCACCCGCTGCTGGGCGTCGTCGGCCTCGGCTACGTCGGATTGCCCCTTGCCGCCGCGGCCGTCTCGCGCGGCGTCCGTGTCATCGGCTTCGATGTGGCCCAGGGGGTGGTGGACGGCGTCAACGCGGGTCGCAGCCACATCCAGGACCTGAGCAGCGCCGAGGTGGCCGACGCGCGTCGGCGCGGCCTGCTGGAAGCGACCACCGACATGTCCCGGCTTGGCCGCTGCGACGCGGTCGCGATCTGTGTACCCACGCCGCTCTCCAGGACGCGGGACCCGGACATCTCCCACATCCTTGCGGCCACCGAAGCGGTGGCGGCGACCCTCGCCAGGGGGCAGCTGATCGTTCTGGAATCGACCACCTACCCGGGAACAACCCGCGAGGTGGTGCTGCCGATTCTGCGAAAGAGCGGTCTCGAGCCGGGCGAGGATTTCTTCCTGTGCTTCTCGCCGGAGCGCGTGGACCCCGGCAACAAGGTCTGGAAGACGGGCAACACCCCGAAGATCATCGGTGGGATCACGCCGGCGTGCACCGAGGCGGGGGTCGCATTCTACGCCCGTTTCGTGGAGGAAATGGTCGCCGTGTCCTCGGCTGAGGCCGCCGAGCTGGCCAAGATCCTGGAGAACGCATACCGCGCCGTGAATATCGGGCTGGTGAACGAGATGGCGCTTATCGCAGACAAGCTCGGCCTGGACATCTGGGAGGTCGTCGAAGCCGCGGCGACCAAGCCCTTCGGGTTCATGAAGTTCACGCCGGGTCCGGGGCTCGGGGGCCACTGTCTGCCCGTCGATCCGCACTACCTGTCGTGGAAGATGCGGACGATGGACTTTCGCACCCGCTTCATCGACATGGCGTCCGAGATCAACGCGGAGATGCCCACCTTCGTCGTGGGCAAGGTCCGGGAAGCCCTCAACGGAGCGCGAAAGCCGGTCAACGGCTCGCGGATTCTGCTTCTGGGGGTGGCCTACAAGAAGGACGTCGACGATGTGCGCGAATCCCCGGCCATGGCAATTCTGGACCTCCTGGAACGGGACGGGGCCGAGGTGGGCTACCACGACCCCCATGTGCCGCAGTGGCTGACCAGGGACGGCCGCACGCTGCAGTCGCTGCCCCTCGCGGACGACCTGCTGCGGGATGCGGACGCGGTCGTGATCGTGACCGACCACTCGCGCTTCGACGCCGAGCGGATTTTCGAGCTGTCGCGCGTGCTGGTCGACGCGCGCAACGTGACCGCGTCGGTGGCGGCCTCGAAGAAGGCCTCCAACCCGCAGCGATGGATCGTGAAGGGATGAGGATCGCGGTCGTCGGGAGCGGATATGTCGGGCTGACGACCGGCGCCTGCCTGGCGGAGACGGGCAACGATGTCATCTGCGCGGACATCATAGAGGAGAAGGTGGAGGCGCTGAACCGGGGCGAGATCCCGTTCTTCGAACCCGGCCTCGACGCCCTCGTGGAGCAGAACCTCGCCGCGGGCCGCCTCACCTTCACCACTGACGTGGCGAGGGCCGTCCGCGAGTCGTACATCGTGTTCATCGCGGTCGGGACGCCACCGGGCGACGACGGGTCCGCCGACCTCCAGCACGTGGTGGCGGCGGCCAGGGACATAGGACGCGCGATGGACGGCGAGCGTATCGTGATCACGAAGAGCACGGTTCCCGTGGGGACCGCGCCCCGCGTTCGTGAAGCGATCGAAGCCGAGACGGACCACCCGGTCCATGTCTGCGCCAACCCCGAGTTTCTCCGGGAAGGTGCCGCGGTCAGCGACTTCAAGAAGCCCGACCGGGTGGTCCTCGGGGTGGACGACCCCAAGGCCGGCGAGGTGCTTCAGGACCTCTACGCGCCCTTCGTTCGCACCGGCAACGAGATCCTGGTCATGGACGTCGCCGCCGCCGAAATCACCAAGTACGCGGCGAACGCCATGCTCGCAACCCGGGTGAGCTTCATGAACGCGATCGCCCGGCTGTGCCAGCGGACCGGCGCCGACGTGGACAGTGTCCGGCTCGGGGTGGGTTCGGACCGGCGCATCGGTCCCACCTACCTGTTCCCCGGCGTGGGGTACGGTGGCTCGTGCTTCCCCAAGGACGTGAAGGCACTCGCACGCACAATGAGGGATCTGGAGCTGGACTCGTCGATCCTGGACGCCGTGGACGGGGTGAACGAGACCCAGAAGCGGCTTCTCCTGGATCTGGTGGTCGAGCGCTTCGGCGACGAGTTGAGCGGGCGCACCTTCGCGCTGTGGGGGCTCGCCTTCAAGCCCAACACCGACGACATGCGCGAGGCTCCGAGTCTCGTGACGATCGCCGGCCTGCTGCAGCGGGGCGCGCGGGTTGTGGCCCACGACCCGGTGGCGATGCCGGCGACCCGGCGCATCCTCGGTGACGGCATCGAATACCGCGACCACAACTACGATGTGCTGGACGGGGCCGATGCGCTCCTCATCCACACCGAATGGCACCCCTACCGCCATCCGGACTTCGCCCGCATGCGTTCTCTGCTCAAGGAGCCGGTGATCATGGACGGGCGGAACCTCTATGCGCCGCGTGTCGTGGGGGCGCTGGGCTTCGAGTACCACTCGGTGGGCCGTCGCGTCGCCCCGCAAGTCGCCTCGTGCGCGTCCTGATCACCGGAGCGGCCGGATTCCTCGGCTCCCATCTCGCGGACCGCTTCCTTGCGGAGGGCTACGAGGTCGTCGGAGTCGACAACCTCATCACCGGATCCCGCGGTAACCTGGCGCACCTCGACGACGAGCCCGGGTTCAGGCTTATCGAGCACGACATCTCGACCCCCCTGTTCGTGGAGTCGCAGCTGGACGGCGTGCTGCACTTCGCCTCGCCGGCCAGCCCGGTGGACTACATCGACCTGCCCATACAGACGCTCAAGGTGGGCGGCCTGGGGACTCACAACACCCTGGGGCTCGCGCTGCGCCACGGCGCTCGCTACCTCCTGGCGTCGACGTCGGAGGTGTACGGCGATCCGCAGGTTCATCCACAGACCGAAGACTACTGGGGCAACGTCAATCCGGTCGGCCCGAGAGGCGTCTACGACGAGGCCAAGCGCTACGCCGAGGCGATGACGATGGCCTATCACCGTGCCCACGGGCTGGACACCCGCATCGTCAGGATTTTCAACACCTACGGTACACGCATGCGGCCGGACGATGGCCGGGTGGTCTCCAACTTCATCGTGCAGGGGCTGCGCGGGGAACCCATGACCGTGTATGGCGACGGGACGCAGACCCGGTCGTTCTGCTTCGTCGACGACGAGATCGACGGGATCTACCGGCTCTTCCAGTCGACGCGCGCCGATCCCGTGAACATCGGCAATCCCGCGGAATTCACGATTCGAGAGCTGGCCGAACTGGTGATGGAGGAGACCGGCTCGGCGGTTCCGCCGGACTTCCGCCCCCTGCCTGTAGACGATCCCGCAATGCGGCGTCCGGACATCACAGCCGCGCGGCGAGAGCTTGGGTGGACCCCGACCGTCAGCCTTCGCGAGGGACTGCGGAAGACCGTGCCGTACTTCCGGGAGCTTGTGGGGCGCGAGGAAAGGTGGAACTTCAAAGGAACCCCAAGGTACGATCAGCCGGGTCCGGGGAGTCCGAGGTAGAGCGGGCCGGCGATCACATGCGAAATCGACAGGTGTACGCAGAGCAGCGACGAGAGCGGCAAAAGGGAGAACGGGCCGGCCCATCGGGCCACCGGGAATGGGGGGTCGTCCTCTTCCTGGCGATGCTTCTTCCCCTTGCCGGCGGGTGCGGAACGGATCCCGCAAGCGAGACCGCACGCATTCGCGGCGACCGTGCCTTCGCGCGGGGTGACTACGACGAGGCCCTGGCCGAATACCGTCTCTCCCTGCTGCGCGAAGATCCGGGCACGGCAGGCGCCGTCCGTGCCGCCCACGCCTATGTGGCGCTGGGGCGGGTCGACGAAGCCCGGGCTCTGTACGATGAAGCTGCCGGCGAAGACAGCGTCCATGCGGATCAGGCGGTCTCCGATCTGGTCGCGCTGGCCAAGCGGGCCCACCAATCGGGGGACAGCTACGGCATGGCGTCCGCGATGGAGGCGGCGCTGCACTTCCGGCCCGGGCTCTTGGTGGAGGAGCTGGCGCTGCCCATGGCGCGGCACTACGGCAACAGCGGCGAATACGGCCGGGCCCGGCCGCTCTATCTAAGGGCGCTCGGGAAGAACCGGGACGACCCCGACATCATTTTCGAGACGGCGCTGGCCCATGAGGAGATCGGCGACTGCGAGCGTGCGCTCGTCTTTCTGGACGAATTTCGCCAGCTGGCGCCCCGGCGCGAGGACGAAGTTCGCTGGTATGTGGGGTCGTGTTCCTTCCAGATGGCCCGGGAGGTCGCGGAGGAGGGTTCCGTGGACGAGGCGTTGCAATACCTGGACGTGGTCCTCGAGTTGCAGGAGCCCAGGACGTTGCTTGCCCAGGCATATTTCGAGAAGGCCGAGATTCTGGTTGGGCTGGGAGACTGCGTGGCCGCGTTGATCGCCTACCGTGCCGTGGCGGACGCCGACGCTTCCGGCTCGGGACCCCTGGTTCGGCGTGCGCTCGACCGGGTGGACGAGATCAGGTTCAGCGAGGGGGGAGGTACCCCGTGCTGAGTCGTTCCGTCGCCGCCGGTGCCCTGATGAGCCTGCTGGGAGTCGCGTGCGCATCGGCGCCGCCGTATTCCGGCTGGACGCCCGAACAGCTCTTCGAGCACGGCCAGCGCGCGTTCGACGAGGGTGACTGGGACGAGGCCCGCCGCGCCTTCGAGCGGCTGGTCCTCACCTTCCCGGCCTTCGAACAGGCCGTCGAGGCGCGCCACTACCTGGCCCGGTCGTTCTACGCGGACGACCAGTTTCTGAGCGCGGTGTCGGAGTACACCCGCATTGTGCAGGTGTACCCGGAGCACGAGCGCACCCGCGAGGCGTGGATGGGTCTTTGCCGTTCCTATGCGGCGATGTCTCCCCATCCCCAGCGGGACCAGCAGTATACCATTCAGGCGCGCACCACCTGCCAGAACGTGGCCGGCGACTTCCAGGGCATGCCGGTGGGAGATTCGGCGGCGGTCGTGGCTCAGGACATGCACGTGAAGCTGGCCGAGAAGGCCTACGCGGAAGGGCACTTCTACTTCCAGCGAGACATTCTCGAGTCGGCGGAGCTCGTATTTCTCGACCTTCTGGACGTGTTTCGCGAAACCGAGTTTGCGCCCAGGGCCCTTGTCCGCCTCATCGAGATCTACGAGCAGTGGGAGTGGGACGAGCAGGAGGAGGAGTTCAGGACCAGGCTGCTGCGGACCTATCCGGACTCGCCCGAGGCCAAGGCTCTTGAGCAGCCGGCGGCGAGCGACACGGTCTCGGTGGTCAGAAGCCGCGCTCCTCCGGGACCGGGGCGACTGATGGCATGGATGGCGGCCCGCGGGTAGGCGTCTTCGGCGGCACCTTCGATCCGCCCCACCGGGGCCATGCAGTCGTGGCCGGAGAGGTCGTGAAGGCGGTCGGTCTGGACCGGATGCTGTGGGTTCCGGCATCGATCCCGCCTCACAAGACGGGTTGGCCGGTCACGTCGGCAGAGGTGCGAAGTCGGATGGTCGGCGCCACCATACGCGACGACCCCGGATTCGAGCTGTGTGCACTGGAGTTGGAGCGGGGAGGCGTATCGTACACCGTCGATACGCTGCGAGCCCTGAAGGCGGCTCATCCGGAATGGTCCCTGGTGCTGGTGATCGGAGAAGACCTGTTGGCCGGGTTCTCTGCGTGGAAGGAGCCGAACGCGATTCTGGAATTGGCCGAGGTGGTTGCGATTTCCCGGGCCGGGACCGCGACCGGAGGGTTGTCCGCCGAGGTGGACTTTCCTGTGCGGATCGTCCCCGTGACGCCGGTCGATATCTCGTCGACCCGCATCCGGGAGAGGATCCGGCGCAGAAAGTCCGTTCGAGCCATGGTCGTGACCCGTGTGATGTCCATTATTGAAAGCGAACGGCTTTACCAGGCGCACCGGCCGCGAAGCGGCGGGAGGCCGAAGAAGCCAGAAGAGGCGGAGACCCCCGTTCCCGGGGAGATCCGAACGGCAGAATGATCAATAAAATCATCAAGAAGATCATCAAGAAGATCGTCGGCTCCCGGCACGCACGCGAAGTCAGGCGATTGACGCCGCTGGTCGAGGAGATCAACGAACACTACGCCTCTCTGACGGCGCTCTCCGCGGAGGCGCTCAGGGGCAGGACCGACGAGTTCAAGGAGCGGATCGCCGGGCACACCGAGGCGACGCTGACCGAGATCGAGTCCATCCGGGCACGGAAACGCATGCTCACCGATCCGGAGGAGCGGGAGATCCTCGGCCTCCGGATCGGCAAGCTCGAAGAAGAGTACAAGAGCCAGCTGGCGGAGGTCCTGGAGGAGATCCTGCCGGAGGCGTTCGCGGTCGTGAAGGAGGCGTGCCGGCGTCTCTGCGGGCAGGAGGTCAACGTCACGGGGCAGGCGCTGGTCTGGGACATGATCCCGTACGACGTGCAGCTCATCGGGGCGGTCCAGCTGCACCGTGGGCGTGCCTCGGAGATGGCCACGGGTGAGGGGAAGACCCTCGTGGCCACCATGCCCCTCTACCTGAACGCACTGGCGGGCCGGGGTGCGCATCTGGTCACCGTGAACTCGTACCTGGCCCAGCGTGACGCCGAGTGGATGGGCGCCATCTACAAGCTGCTCGGCCTGGCGGTGGACTGCATCGATCTCTACGAGCCGGGCTCCCAGGAGCGCCGGGGCGGATACAACGCCGACATCACCTACGGGACCAACAACGAGTTCGGCTTCGACTACCTGCGCGACAACATGGTCCACTCGCTGGAACAGCGGGTTCAGCGAGCGCACCACTTCGCGATCATCGACGAGGTCGATTCCATCCTGATCGACGAGGCGCGGACGCCCTTGATCATCTCGGGGTCGGTGAGCCGCGACACGTCTACGCCTTTCAAGCAGATGGCGCCGTCGGTGGGCGCCCTGCACCGCAAGCAGAACCGCATGGTCAACCGGCTGATCGCGGGAGCGGTTGCGGGTCTGAAGGCCGAGGAGGACGAATTCGCGGCCGGGGAGAAGCTTCTCGCTGCGAAGCGCGGAGGACCGAAGAACAAGCGCCTGATGAAGCTGTTCGCGGACCAGCCCGCGCTTGTGAAGCTCGCGGAGAAGGTCGAGGGCGACTACATGCGCGAGAAGCGTCTCTACGAAGTCGACGAGATGCTGCTCTTCGCCATGGACGAGAAGGGACAGAACGTCCACCTCTCGGACGCCGGGCTGGACGAGCTGTCGCCGGGCGACCCCGAAGCCTTTGTCGTGCCCGATCTTTCGGAGGTCATTGGAGAGATCCAGGAAGACGAAGACCTCTCCATTGACGAGAAGCGGGCGAGGATCGCGGAGCTGGAGACCGAATACGCGGACAAGTCGCAGCGGATCCACGTGATCCACCAGCTGCTCAAGGCCTACACCCTCTTCCACAAGGACGAGCGCTACATCATCGGTGACAACGGCGCCATCGTCATCGTGGACGAGTTCACCGGGCGGCAGATGCCGGGTCGGCGGTGGAGCGACGGGCTCCACCAGGCCGTCGAGGCCAAGGAGGGGGTGGAGATCCGGGGGGAGACCCAGACCCTGGCCACGATCACGATCCAGAACTACTTCCGCATGTTCGACAAGCTCGCGGGGATGACGGGTACGGCGGAGACCGAGGAGACCGAGTTCCACCAGATCTACAACCTGGACGTCTCGGTCATTCCCACCAACCGGCCCATCGTGCGCGACGACCGTGACGATCTGATCTTCCGCACCAAGCGGGAGAAATACGCGGCCATCCTGGACGAGATCGAACGCCTCAACCGTTTGGAGCTGCCCGTCCTTGTCGGCACCACCAACGTGGAGGTGTCCGAGACGCTGTCGCGCATGCTCAGGCGGCGCGGAATCGTCCACAACGTCCTCAACGCCAAGCAGCACAAGCGCGAGTCCGAGATCGTGATCGAGGCGGGGCGGCCGAGCGGGGTGACGATCGCGACGAACATGGCCGGGCGCGGCACGGACATCAAACTCGGACCGGGAGTGACCGAGCCGCGCACCATCGACTGGGCGCGGGAACGGGGCCTGGAGCTGGAGACGGTGGCGCCCACCGATCCGACCCGCTACGAGGAGCTGGACGGCAAGCCCGGAGACTACCTGATCGAGGACGGCGGCCTTCATATCCTGGGATCGGAGCGGCACGAGGCCCGCCGGATCGACCGCCAGCTGCGCGGCAGGGCGGGCCGCCAGGGTGATCCGGGCGCAACGCAGTTCTTCCTCTCGCTCGAGGACGACCTGATGCGCCTCTTCGGCGGCATGGAGCGCATAGCCGGCGCGATGGATCGGATGGGGGCGGAGGAGGGCGAGGTCATCACGCACCCGCTCGTCACCCGGTCCATCGGCAGGGCCCAGAAGCGGGTCGAGGGCAACAACTTCGAGGCGCGAAAGCGGCTGCTGGACTACGACGACGTCATGAATCAGCAGCGCGAGGTCATCTACGATCTGCGCCTCTTCGCCCTGGAGGGTGGCGAGGATCTGAAGGGCGAGATCTGGGAGATGATCCATCACACGATGGATGCCGTCTTCGCGGACCACCTGCCCGTGTCGCAGTTGGAAGAGGGGATCGAGGTCGGCGGGTTGAGGCAGCGGATGCTGCTCGACCTCCACACCGTGCTCCCCGCCGTCGACGACGAGGACGACCCCGAAGAGGTGGACCGCGGAGAGGTGCTGCGGGTGGCGGAAGAGGCCGTTCGCGAAGGCTTCGACCGGAAGATCGAGTCCTTCGGCGAGCACGGCGAGCGGGTAATGAGCTTCGTCATGCTGTCGACCATCGACGGCAAGTGGAAGGACCACCTGTACGACCTGGACCACCTGAAGGCGTCGATCGGCTTCCGGGGGTGGGGACAGAAGGACCCGCTGGTCGAGTACAAGAAGGAAGCCTACGAGATGTTCGTGGGCCTCATGGACGACATCCGGCGTACCATCACCCAGCAATTCTTCCGGGTGCGGCTGGAGCAGCGGCCGGCGATGCGTTACCAGGGCCAGCGAAAGCTCGCGTACTCCGGGCCCTCGGACTCGCCGGGTGGCGGACTGCGCGCGCCGGGCAGACCCGACCCCCGCCAGCTGGCTCGCGCCGCCCGCCAAGGCGCCGGTGCGGGGCGGCCCGCGGCCGCGGCAGGCGCGCGTCCAATGGATTCCATGGGCATGGCGTCCGCCGCGCGACGCGGCTCGGCCGTGGATCCCGCGGCTGGCGGCCCCGACGTGCGGCGCCTGGCGACCAACCGGGGCGAGGAGCGGCGGCCGAAGACTCCGGTCGTGGCGGCCAAGGCACCCGGTCGCAACACCCCCTGTCCATGCGGTAGCGGACGGAAGTACAAGAAGTGTCACGGGGCGGCGGGCTAGCCGCGGTGCGTTCGCCTGAGGGGCAGCCCTCGGAGAGACTGGAGCGTTTCGGTCCCGGCCCCCTGTCGGAGCACGAACTTCTGTCGCTCGTGATCGGGTCCGGCAACCGTGCCGCGCCGGCCGGGGGGCTCGCCGAACGGGTGCTCGACCTCTCGGGCGGCCACCTTCGCGACCTCGCGCAGATGGACGCGGGGCGGCTGGTCGGGATACCGGGGATCGGCCCCGCGATGGCGGCCAGGATCGTTGCGGCGATCGAGCTTGGCAAGCGCATCGGATCGGCGCGCGCAGGCCGTGAGGACCCCATCACAGGGCCGGGCGACGTCCACGACATCTTCGCGCCCGGCCTGGCTCACCTCGCGCACGAGGAGTTCCACGTCCTCCTCCTCAATTCCCAGAATGTCCCCATCTGTCAGCGGCAGGTTACGCGGGGCATCCTTGACGCGTCCCTGATCCATCCCCGCGAGGTTTTCCGCGACGCCATCGTGCTCCGGGCCGCAGCCGTGATCCTGGTCCACAATCACCCGTCGGGGAACCCGGAGCCCTCCGTGGAGGACCTCAAGGTTACGCGGCAGCTCGGCAAGGCGGGGGAGCAGCTCGGGATCCCTGTACTGGACCACATCATCGTCGCGGGCGGGACGTTCTCGTCGCTGGCGGGGAGGGGGCTTTTGCGGGGGGCGGAC
Source organism: Longimicrobiales bacterium (assembly GCA_965206455.1). Classification (GTDB taxonomy): domain Bacteria; phylum Gemmatimonadota; class Gemmatimonadetes; order Longimicrobiales; family Gaopeijiaceae; genus Bin94. The sequence continues at coordinate 467,055 of CBDBJS010000002.1, forward strand.
GGGCTCGGCTGACGCCGCTGCGCGAGCGGGCCGGGGCGGTTTGTGTTCCCGTCCGCATCGTGACACCTTCCGAGAGTCGCGCCACGGTGCGGCTGCCGTTTGCATGCCCAGTGTTTTCTGGAGGAAACCCGATGAACATCCCGTCATGTCGTGCATTGTCCGCCGCGCTGCGGCTTGCCACCATCAGCGCGCTCGCCGCCACCGGCGCGGCCGCGCAGACGCCCGACCCGGCCGACCCCATCCCCCCCGACCCGGCCGTGATCACCGGCACGCTGGACAACGGACTCGCCTACTTCGTCCACGAGAACGACCAGCCGGAGAACCGGGCCGAGTTGCGGCTCCTGGTCAACGCCGGGTCGATCCTCGAAGACGACGACCAGCTCGGACTGGCGCACTTCGTCGAGCACATGGCCTTCAACGGGACCCGCAACTTCGAGAAGCAGGCGCTGGTCAATTACCTGGAATCGATCGGGATGCAGTTCGGGCCCCACATCAACGCCTACACGAGCTTCGACGAGACCGTGTACATGCTGCGCGTGCCGATGGACGACCCGGAGGTGCTGGCGACCGGATTCCAGATCCTCGAGGACTGGGCGCAGGGCCAGCTGTTCGATCCCGAGGAGGTCGACAAGGAACGAGGTGTCGTGATCGAGGAGTGGCGGGGCCGCCGCGGGGCCCAGGCGCGGATGCAGGATGAACAGTTCCCTGTCATGTTCGAGGGGTCTCTGTATGCGGAGCGCCTCCCGATCGGGAAGCCGGAGATACTCGAGTCGGCTCCCCCCGAGGTGCTGCGGCGCTTCTACACGGACTGGTACCGCCCCGACCTGATGGCCATCGTCGCGGTCGGCGACTTCGACGGCAGCGAGATCGAGGCGATGATCCGGGAGCGCTTCAGCGGGCTCCGGAACCCCGCGGACGCGCGTCCGCGGACCAGCGCCGAGATTCCGATCGATCATCCTTCACGCGTGGCGATCGCCAGCGACGTGGAGGCCGCGCAAAGCCAGGTCGCCGTCATGTACAAGCAGGCGCCGGCGCCTCGGGGGACCGTTCGCGACTTCCGCCGCTCCCTCGTCCAGGGTCTCTATTCCGGGATGCTCAACAACAGGCTGGACGAGTTGCGGCTGCAGGCCGACCCGCCCTTCTTGTTCGGCTTCGGGGGTCAGGGCGGCTTCGTGCGGGGAGTGGACGCATTCCAGCTCGGCGCGATGGTCTCGGAGGGTGGGATCGAGCGGGGTCTCGACGCGCTTCTCACCGAGGCGGAGCGAGCGGTGCGGCACGGGTTCGCCGCCACCGAGATTGAGCGGCAGAAGACCGATATGATGCGGTCGTACGAGCGGAGCCTCGCCGAGAAGGACAACCAGGAATCGGCGTCGCTCGCCAACCGCTACGTGCAGGTATTCCTGCAGGGCAACAGCTATCCGAGCGTCGAGACGCGTGCGGCCCTGGCGGCGGCGCTGATGCCCGGAATCGCGCTTGCCGAGGTTGACGAGGTGGCGGAGGGGTGGCTCACCGAGCAGGGCCGGGTCATTCTCGTCAATTCGCCGGAGAAGGAAGGGCTGGCGGTACCCACCGAGGAGGACATGATCGGCGTCTTCGCCGCGATCGGAGGCAAGGACATCGCGCCCTACGAGGACGCTGCGACGGACGCCCCGCTGTTGGCGACGATTCCCGAGGGGTCGCCCGTCGTGTCGGAGGACGCTGTGGAAGAAGTGGGGGTGACGGTCTGGACCCTCGAGAACGGGGTGCGCGTGGTCCTGAAGCCGACCGACTTCAAGGACGACGAGATCCGCTTTTCCGCGACCAGCCCGGGCGGCAGCTCGCTGGTGTCGGACGATCAGTACATGAGCGCCTCCCTCGCGATGATCGTCGGCCAGGCGGGGGTCGGCGAGTTCGACCAGACCGCGCTTCAGAAGAAGCTGACCGGCAAGGTGGCGTCGGTTTCGCCAACTGTTGGGGAGCTGTCGGAGGGAATGAGAGGCTCGGCGTCGCCCAAGGACCTGGAGACGGCGTTCCAGCTGGTCTACCTGTACTTCCATGCGCCGCGGAAGGATGAAACCGCGTTCGAGGCCATGAAGGCCATGCAGCTGGGCTTCCTCGGCAACATGGGAGCGACCCCCAATGCCGTCTTCTCGGACACGATCTCCGCGACCATGGCCCAGGGGCATCCGCGGGTTCAGAGCCTGGCGCAGACGCTGGAGGCGCTGAAGGAGGCCGACCTCGATGAGATCTACAGCCTCTATCAGGACCGTTTCGCGGATGCCAGCGACTTCACCTTCTACTTCGTCGGGGCCTTTGAGCTCGATGAGATCAGGCCCCTGGTGGAGCAGTACCTCGGATCGCTGCCCAATCTGGGACGGGTCGAGACCTGGGTGGACGTCGGCGTGGATCCCCCTTCCGGGGTCATCGAAAAGGTCGTGCACAAGGGCCTGGAGCCGCAGAGCCAGACCCGCATCATCTTCGCCGGCGACGCGGAATACTCGCTGGAAGAGTCGAACGCGATGACCGCGCTGGCCGGCATACTGCGCATTCGGCTGCGGGAGCTGCTGCGGGAGGACATGGGCGGAACGTACGGTGTTGGCGTGAGCGGATCGCTGTCCTCCCGGCCCGACGAGGAGTACCGCGTACAGGTGAGCTTCGGTTCGGACCCGGCTCGCGCCGACGAGCTGTCGGCAGTGGTGTTCGAAGAGATCGAGCGGCTCAGGGCCGAGGGGCCGGACGCGGAGACCGTGGCGAAGGTGCGCGAAACGCAGCGGCGCTCCCGGGAGACGAACCTGGAGCAGAACGCGTTCTGGCTGGGCCGGCTGGCGTCCTTCGAACTGCGGGGCCGTGACTTCCGTGACATTCCGAGCAGCGAGCTGATCGAGAGCTGGACGGCGGAGCAGGTTCAGCAGGCTGCAATCCGCTATCTCCGCGCCGACCAGTACGCGAAGTTCGTTCTGCTGCCGGAACAGAAGGTGCCGTAGCGGCCGCAGCAGATCGCGGCGCGACTCGCCCACGTCCATGAGCGGATCGAATACGGCACGGCACGAACGCATTCCGGTTCGTGTCATGCCGGACGACAGTATCGCCGCCGAGGTGGCCGGGCGGATTGCGGCCCTTATCCGGGAGCGTGCCGGCGAGGGCCGCGCCGCCGTGCTCGGCCTCGCGACCGGGTCCACGCCGGTCGGAGTCTACCGGGAGCTCATCCGGATGCACCGGGAGGAGGGGCTCGACTTCTCCAACGTCGTTGTCTTCAACCTCGACGAGTATTTCCCCATGCAGCCCGGGAGCATCCACAGCTACCACCGCTACATGGGGGAGAACCTGTTCGCGCATGTGAACATCCCGTCCAGCCATTGCCATATCCCCCGTGGCGACCTTCCCGACGCGGATGTCGAGGCCCACTGTCTCGACTACGAACGCCGCATTCGCGAAGCGGGAGGGATCGATTTGCAGATTCTGGGGATCGGTCGCAGCGGGCACATCGGGTTCAACGAACCTGGCTCGGGGCGGAGGTCGCGCACACGGCGGCTCTACCTGGACACGGTCACGCGGGCGGATGCGGCGGCCGACTTCTTCGGCGAGGACAACGTGCCCCCCCAGGCCGTCACGATGGGCGTGGCGACGATCCTCGAGGCTCGCGAGATCGTCCTGCTGGCGACCGGCGAACACAAGGCGGGGATCGTGCGGCGGGCCGTCGAGGGGGAGGTCCACCCCGATGTCGCGGCGACCTTCCTGCAGCAGCACCCCGCGGCCACCGTCTACCTCGATCCGGCCGCGGCCGCCGACCTCACGCGGATCCGGACGCCGTGGCTCGTCGACGACATGGAATGGACCCCGCACTGGGAGACCGAGGCCGTCATCTGGCTGAGCCTTCGCACCGGCAAGCCGATCCTCCACCTTGCCACCGACGACTACCGGGAGCACCACCTCGGGTCGCTGGTGTCCCGGCACGGGTCGGCGGAGCCGCTCAACGGCCAGGTCTTCAATGCGCTGATTTCGAAGATCCGCGGCAAGAGCCGGCTCCCGCGCGGCCAGAAGATGCTCGTCTTCTCGCCGCACCCGGACGACGACGTGATCTCGATGGGCGGCCTTCTCCGCAAGCTCGCCGAGAACGGCAACGACGTCACTGTCGCGTATCAGACCTCCGGGAACATCGCCGTCTTCGACCATGAGGTCCGCCGCTACCTCGACGTGATGAGGCGCGCGGCCAGGGTGATCGACGTGGGCGACCGGAAGGCTCTGGAGGCAGTGTTGAAGTCCGTCGAGGAGGATCTCCTGCACAAGAGGTCCGGCGACGTCGATCCCTCCGTGGTCCAGGATCTCAAGCGGATCATCCGCGAGAGCGAGGCGGCGGCGGCGATCGAGTCACTGGGGCTGCCGGCCGACCGCGCCCGCTTCCTGAATCTTCCCTTCTACCAGACGGGGAAGGTCCGGAAGAACCCGGTTACGGAGGCGGACGTGGACATCGTTACCGAGGTGCTGGAAGAGGTTCGTCCGTCGATGGTGTTTGCCGCGGGCGACCTTTCCGACCCCCACGGGACACACCGCATGTGCCTGGAAGCCGTGGAAGGGGCCCTCGAATGCTACAGCGGCGAGCCGCCGTGGCTGTGGCTCTACCGGGGCGCCTGGCAGGAGTGGAGCGTGAACGAAGCGACCGTGCTCGTGCCCCTGTCGGAGGGCGAGATGCGGGGCAAGGTGCAGGCGATCTTCAGACACGAGTCGCAGAAGGACTCTGCGCCCTTCCCGGGTCCGGACGAGCGTGAATTCTGGCAGCGTGTGGTGGACCGCAACCGGGGTACGGCCGACTTGCTGCACTCGCTGGGCCTGCCCGCCTACCGCGCGATGGAAGCGTATGTGACCCTGCGCGAGGGGCGCCGGGTCGAGGCCCGGGAGATTCCCACGTCTTCGCTGGCGGACACGCCCGAATGATCCGGCGCACCGGCCGGGCTTTTCCCGCCCGCTCGATGACGTAGATTTCTGTCTTCGCAACGCCTGCGGAGCCCGACGGCTCACTGGGCGCCGCGCGTCGGCCCATTGGGCGGAGCCCGTCGGCCCATTGCGCCGCCCGTCGGTTCCGCGCATCCGAAGCGCGCTGAGCGCAAACAGGAGGATCACACCCGATGTCTGAATGTCCAGTTTGCGGTGGGGAAGTGGAAATCTCCGCCGATCCCGTCGAGGGCGAGTTGCTCGAGTGCGCCGAGTGCGGTGTGGAACTCGAGATCCTGGGGCTCGATCCGCTTACGCTCGGGGAAGCTCCCGATGCGGAAGAGGACTGGGGTGAATGAGGGTCGGACTCCTTCACTCCCTCATCCGCAAGGACGAGAAGCTGCTCATTGCCGAGCTGCGCAGGCGCCGGGACATCGAGCTGGTCCTCCTGGACGACCGCACGCTCGTCTTCGACTTCCATGCGCGCCCGGACGTGGACGTGGTCCTGGAGCGTTCGATCAATCATTCGCGCGCCATGCACGCGCTCAGGCTCTACGAGGGTGTGGGCACGTTGTGCGTCAACACGTACGAAGTCGCGCGCCGCTGCGGAGACAAGATCCTCACGGCGGCATCGCTGCGCGAGACGGAGGTACCCCAGCCTGACGTCAGGGTGGCGTTCACCCCCGAATCAGCACTTTCGGCGATCGAGGAACTGGGCTACCCGGTGGTGCTCAAGCCGGCGGTCGGCTCGTGGGGCCGCCTGCTTTCCAGGATCAACGACCGCGACGCGGCCGAAACGGTCCTGGAGCACAAGTCCATCCTGGGCAGCTACCACCACTCGATCTTCTTTGTGCAGAAGTACGTGAGGAAGGGCGGTCGCGACATCCGTGCCTTCGTGGTCGGCGATGAGTGCATCGCGGCGATCTATCGGACGTCGGACCACTGGATCACGAACACGGCAAGGGGCGGGCACGCCACGAACTGCCCCGTCACCACGGCCGTCGCGGACATGTCACTGCGCGCGGCGGCCGCGGTCGGCGGCGGGGTCCTTGCGGTGGATCTCTTCGAGACCGCGGACGGGCTCCTGGTCAACGAAGTCAACTACACCATGGAGTTCAGGAACAGCATCGACGTGACGGGCGTGAACATAGCGGAGCGGGTCGTCTCCTACGTGGCCGAGGCGGCACGCCCGTGATCAGCGTCTCGATCGCGGGCGCTTCCGGGTACGCCGGAGGCGAGCTGTTGCGGCTGCTGCTTGGCCACGCCGACGCCGAAGTCCGCCAGATCACCTCCGAGCGCTCCGCCGGCAGGTTTGCGCAGCGGGTCCACCCCAACCTGCGCGGTCTCACCCGGCTCCGCTTCTGCACCCTCGCCGAACTGACCGAGTGCGACGTGCTCTTCCTGTGCCTCCCGCACGGGGAGTCGTCACGCCGAATCGACGATTTCCGCCGCGTTGCCGGGCGTGTCATCGACCTCGGCGCCGACTTCCGCCTGCGCGACCCCGCGGAGTACGAGCGCTTCTACGGTGGCCCGCACCCGCGACCCGATCTGCTCGGGCGCTTCGTGTACGGTATCGCCGAACTCACCCGGGACGCTCTCGTGGGCGCCGACCTGGTTGCCTGCGCGGGGTGCAACGCGACGGCCGCCATCCTGGGGCTTCGCCCGCTCTACCAGGCGGGCGTGGCCGACTCGGCGGTGATCGAGGTCAAGGTCGGTTCGAGCGAAGCCGGGAACCGGTCGACCCCGGGGAGTCACCACCCCGAGCGGAGCGGCGCGATGCGCTCCTACAAGCCCACCGGGCACCGCCACCTTGCCGAGATCCGGGCGGTGCTGGGCGGCGAAATCCACTTTTCCGCCACCTCGGTCGAGATGGTGCGGGGTGTCCTGGCGACCTGCCACGTATTCGTCAACCGCGACCTCGATGACAAGGCGCTGTGGCGGATCTACCGAAGGGCGTACGCGCAGGAGCCCTTCGTGCGGATCGTGAAGGAGCGGTCGGGGATACACCGCTACCCGGACCCGCATCTTCTGGGCGGATCCAACTATTGCGATGTCGGTTTCGAGCGCGACCCGCTCGCCAACCGGGTAGTTGTGCTGAGCGCGATCGACAACCTTATGAAGGGCGCGGCCGGGCAGGCGGTGCAGGCCTTCAACGTCATGCACGGGCTGCCCGAGACGCGCGGGCTGAAATTCCCGGGCCTGCATCCGGCGTGAGGGGAGGGGCTGACCCGGCATGTGCCGCCTCCTCTGCGTCCGCAGCGACGAAACGTTCGAGATGGAGGAGCACCTTGCCGCCTTCACCGCGATCTCGGAGGGCAGCCGCGAGTACCAGGGCCACGGGTGGGGCTGCGCATGGTTGGAGGGTGGTCGCTGGCGCCTGTACCGCAACATCGCACCCGTGTGGGAGGACCGCTGGAGGCCTTCGGGCAGCACGACGCTCCTGCTGGCACACGCCAGGAGCGCGTTTCGGGACGAGGGGATCCGAATCGAGAACAACATGCCGTTCTTCGACGGTGAACGGGTCTTCATCTTCAACGGAGAGCTGCACGGCGTGCGCATCAAGGAGCGCGGAAGGATCGGAGCGGAGAAAGTCTTCAACTTCGTCAAGCGGTTCGACCACGGGGACTTTCGCCTGGCGCTGGAGCGAGGGATCGCCGCGATCGAGAAGAGGTCGCGTTATGTGCGCGCGATGAACATGATCGTGGCCGACTCCTCGGCACGGGTTCATGTGGCCACGAGCTTCCGTGAAGATCCGGAGTACTTCCAGATGTACACCGCCGAAGTGGACGGTGCCCGGGTGATTTGTTCGGAGCCGTATTCCAGGAAGGGTCCGCGCGGTGGATCCGTCGGCGGGTCTTCAGAGGCGGCCGAGTCCGGCGGATTCCGCGGCACTCCTTTGGTATGGACGCCGATCTCGAACCGCACGGTTACGGCGTTTTGCCCCGACTGAAGGAGGGCGCAATGTTGATGATCAAGATCGGCGGCGGGGAAACGATCAACCTCGCCGGAATCGCCCGCGATCTGGCCGGCGTCGAGACACCCAAGGTGATCGTGCACGGCGCCAACGCCCTGCGCGATGAGCTGGCTCGGCGCCTGGGGGTCGAGAAACGGGTTCTTACGTCGGTTTCGGGCTACGCCAGCGTGTACTCCGACCCGGAACTGATCGACGTGATGCTGATGGCGTACTCGGGCGTGCGGAACAAGCGCCTGGTCGAACTGTGCCAGCAAAACGGCGTTGACGCGGTCGGCCTGACCGGCCTTGACGGTGCGCTGGTGCGCGCCAGGCGCAACAGGGGCATCCGGGTCCGGGAGGGGGGCAAGACCCTCATCAAGCGCGATCTCTCGGGCAAACCCGTGGCCATCAACGGCAAGCTACTCGGCCTGTTGCTGGACAACGGCTACACGCCGGTCGTGACGATGCCCCTGATCGACGAACGCAACGTTGCGGTCAACTCGGAGAACGACGACCTGGTGGCGCTGATGAGTGCGGTGCTCGGTGCCGAACTGGTGGTGCATCTGATCGAGGCGCCCGGCTTCCTGGAAGACGAGAACGATCCGAACTCGGTGGTCGCGCACATACCGCGCTCGGAGTTGAAGCGGCGCGAGGACGCGGCTGGTGGCCGCATGAAGCGCAAGCTCCTGGCGATCAGCCGGATCGTGACGTCAGGTTCGACGAAGGTGGTGATCGCGGACGGACGCACCGCATCCCCGGTGTCGGACGTGTTGGCCGGGAAAGGGACCCTGATCGGGTGAGTATGTGAGCATATGAACAGCTACCGCGAAACAGAGCGCCGCTACGCGCTCGAGGTATTTCCGAAGCGCGACATCACCATCGTGAAGGGAAGGGGAGCCGAGGTCTGGGACGATGAGGGCCGCCGCTACATCGACTGCGTGGCGGGGATCGGGGTCGCGAGCGTCGGGCACGCGAACCCGTTTGTGGCGGATGCCCTGGCCGAGCAGGCACGGACCCTGGTGACCTGTCCCGGGATCTTCTACAACGACGTGCGCGCGCGGCTTCTGGAGAAGCTGGCCGCCGTGGCGCCGCCGGGCCTCACGCGCGGCTTCCTCTGCAACTCCGGCGCCGAGGCCGTCGAAGCAGCGATCAAGTTTGCGCGCCTCACGACGGGACGGACCGGCATCGTCTCGGCCATGCGCGGCTTCCACGGCCGCACCATGGGCGCGCTGTCGGCCACCTACAAGAAGGAGTACCGGGAACTCTTCAAGCCCCTCGTGCCGGGGTTCTCCTTCGTCCCGTTCAACAACCCGGCAAGGTTGCGGGAGGCCGTAGGCGAGGACACCGCGGCGGTGTTGATCGAACCCGTGCAGGGTGAGGGCGGCATCCGTCCCGCCAGCGCGGAATACCTGCGCGCCGCGCGCGAGATCTGCGACGAGACGGGCGCGAAGCTGGTCTTCGACGAGATCCAGACGGGCTTCTGCCGCACCGGCCGCATGTTCGCGTGCGAGCGCCATGGGGTGACCCCCGACATGCTTTGCCTGGCCAAGGCGATCGCCGGGGGCGTGCCCCTGGGCGCCGTGCTGGCGGATTCGGGCATTCAGCTGCCGCCCGGCAAACACGGCACGACCTTCGGCGGCAACCCGCTCGCCTGTGCCGCCGCGCTGGCCGCGATACGGTTCATGGAGGACGAGCGACTCGCGGAACGTGCCGAACTGCTCGGCGCGCGCTTCCGGGAGCGTTTCGAGCGCCGCGTGCCCGGCCGCGTCCGCGCCCTGCGCCAGGTCGGCCTCATGATCGGGGTCGAGCTGAAGGAACGTTGCCGGCCGTACATCGAAATGCTGGCGGCGAAGGGCGTGCTGACGCTGCCGGCGGGGACGACCGTGATCCGGCTGCTGCCCCCGCTCGTGATCTCCGAGGCGCAGATCGACGAGGTGGCGGACGTGCTGGCCGAGGTACTCGACTGACGCGGCCCCTGGACGGAAACTGATCGAGCGGACCTGGCTGGGCGCGGAAATTGTCGCATGGTGTGACGGAAACGGTCGCATCTGCGTGGCCGACGAAGTTTTGCAAGGTGCTGTCGCCCGCCTGGTCCACTTCGTGTAGCACACGCTCGCTCTTTTGTGTGTCGTGGATGGCGGTGAACATACGTTCGTCGGCCGAAAGGCAGAAGTCGCCGGCGCGCGGGCTTGGGTTGATTGTGTAGTCATACTGTAGTATAACTGTAGTATGAAGACAGCGATCTCTGTACCGGATGACGTGTTTGCCCTCGCCGACGCCCTGGCGCAGCGGCTGAGGATCTCGAGAAGCGAACTCTACGCGACGGCCGTTGCCGAATACGTGGCGAAGCAGCGAGGCGAGGACATCACTCAAAGGCTTAACGCGGTCTACGCCGATATGCCGAGTGGGGTCGACCCGGCGCTTCGTCGGGCCCAGGGTCGATCGGTCTCGACAGAGTGGTAGTCGCACGGCGGGAGGTCTGGTGGGCCGATCTGGGCGACCCACGGGCATCCGAGCCGGGCTATCGGCGTCCTGTCCTGGTCGTTCAGGCCGATGCATTCAACCGTAGCAGGCTGAGGACGGTGATTGGCGTGGCCCTCACTTCGAACACGCGTTACCTCGACGCGCCTGGCAACGTGCTTTTGCCTCCTGCACGTACCGGGCTGCCGCGGGACTCCGTCGCCAATGTCACGCAGCTTGTGACCCTTGACGAGGACTACCTGATCGAACGCTCCGGACAGATTTCCCGCAGACTCATGCGGCATGTGGACGCAGGCCTGAGACTGGTGCTGGATCTGCCGGCGGACTGATCGGGGAATCGGCAGCCGCTGCTATTCTGTGGCGACCCGGTTCACCTGCCTCACCAATGCGTGGTGTGAGCCAACTGCTCCAAGGCGCCGAGGGCGAAGAGAGGGCCCCAGCTCTGGAAGCGCTGGCCACACCCTTGTCCCGTGCGCGAATCGAAGTTCTCGCGGCAGAAGCCCGTGCGGCGACGGTCGGCGAGGAACATGCGCGCGCCCTTCCAGGCGAGGTCTTCGGCGAGGGCGTCGAAGCCGTACCGGCGAAGGCCCTGCAGGATGAGGTAGTTCATCGGCGGCCAGATCGACCCGCGCCAGTACTGCTGGTCCTTGAAGGCGGGGTCGTCGCGCGAGATGGTGGGGATGACCCAGTCGCCCCAGAAGCGTGAGGGGTCGCGCAAGGTCCTGATCATGCGGTGGGCCTGGTCGCGGGAGGGGACGCCGGCGACGAGAGGCAGGAAATTGGACGCGGCGACCCGTGAAGAATGGCCGGTGGGCAGCTCGTCGAGGTAGAGGCCGGCGTCCTCGGACCAGAGATGCCGGTTCATGGTGGCGACGAGGTTGCGGTATTCGGCGCCCAGGCGGTTGGCCGTAGGGTCGTCGCCCAGGATGCGGGCGATGCGCGACAGGCATTCCAGGTCGAGGGCGCGGTAGCTGCACAGGTCGACCGCCGACATGGCGAGGATCTGCCGCTCGGGGTCCCACTCGGCTTCGTCCCACAGGGGCAGGTCGTCCTGGCCCGACTCCCATGCGGCGCGCTGATGACCGCTGGCGTCCGCCTCCCACGGCGGGACCTGGCCGGGTCCAGGAACCAGGTCCGTGTCCGAGCCCCATGAGAGCAGCCCAGGGGTGAGGCCCTCACGGCGCGGCCTCCCGTTCTTTTCCGTTACTCGCCACCACTCGGACCAGGCGACGAGGTCGGGGTAGGCGGCGGCGAGGGCGTCGAGATCGGGGTGGAGCTGGTGAAGTTTCAGGGCGGCGAAGGAGCCGACAGGGGGTTGGGAGCGGTCCGGGGTGCCGCCGCGGCGGCTGCGCCAGTTGGGGACGTTGCCGTTTGGGTAGCGGGACTGCGTACCGGCGAGGAGGGTGGCCCAGGCGAGGTCTCCCGACACGGTGGCCAACTGGATCGCGTTGAAGAAGCTGTCCCAGCCGAAGACGGTCCAGTCGTCGGGCTCGGGAACGCCGGCCCTTGCGGGGGATGCGGGGGATGCGGGCGTTCCGGTTGAAGCCGATGGTGAGCCGGTGCCGGGAACGTCGGCGTGGGGCGCCTCCACCCCCGGCCTCGGGAAGATCCAGCGGCGGCCCGCCGGGGTGTACAGCCTGCCGGTCTCCGGCTGGAGCAGGATGGTCCACATCAGGTTGTCGTGGATGCTTTCGAGGAGATCCGGGCAGGCCGGCGAGCGGGGCCGCTGCCGCCCCCACTCCGCCCGCGCCTCATCGATCCAGGCGTCCGCCTGGCCGACGAGGCGCGCGCTCCGGGCGGCGGCCCCGTCCCCACCCCACACGGCGACCATGACCATGCGACCGGTGGCCCCGTCCCCGACGTCGAGGACTCTCGCGACCTCGCCGCGGGACGGTTTCGGCGCCTGGCACGCGCGCGTCCCCGCCGAGAACGCGGCGGCGACCTCCAGCGCGCGCAGCCGGGCCCGCCACACGTCCCCGCCACCGTCCCGCCGCCACCACCCAACCCACCCGGCCCACCGCCCCCACCCGGCCCACCCCCCGCCTCCACCCACCGCCCCTCCCACCCCCACGGCGCGTCCCCGATCACCTCCAGACGGCCGGGAGCCTTCACGGTTGCCCGCATTGCCACCGCGTCCACCCGGCGCGACCACTCCAGCACCATCGTGCTCGCCGACGGGCGCGACTCCGGCGACGGCTCCGCGTCCAGGTCGAACTCGACCCGCGCGTACGACCCGTCCGGCGCGTGGGGACCGACCCGTGACACCATCCAGTACCAGTCGTCGAGTTCGCGCCGCTGCCCCTGCGGGTCCGTGAACGCGAGCCGCACCCCGATCCCGTCGTTCGGCCCAGCGGCCAGGACCAGCCCGGCCCAGCGGCGGGCTTCGAGGGCGCCGACGTGCATTACGAGGGGAGAATCAGGGTAGACATGTAATCTCTACCTTACATTATGTAATGTGTGGTTTACAGCGGAGGAGCGTCGCTCTGCTGCGTTCGAGGGCCCGGTTGGGTTGTGCTGCATCTGCGCATTGCACATATGTATCGTGACAACATCTTAGGCAAGTAGAGGACGGACATGTGAGCGGCACGAAGCTGATGATCTACGGCGCCACCGGCTACACCGGCCGATTGGTCGCGGCGGAGGCGGTGGATGCCGGCCTGCGGACCGTCCTGGCGGGACGCAGTGCGGTGAAGCTCGAGCCGATGGCGCGCACCTCTGGACTCGCGACCACAGCGGTCGGCCTCGGCGATGCCGACCGGCTCGCGGCGGCCCTGGCGGACATCGACGTGGTTCTGCACTGTGCGGGCCCCTTTTCGCAAACTGCCGCGCCGATGTTCGAAGCCTGCCTTGTCAGCGGCACGCACTACATCGACATCACGGGGGAGATCGCCGTGTTCGAGACCTTGGCGGCACGCGACGAGGAGGCCAGGCGTGCGGGGATCATGGTGCTGCCGGGCGCTGGATTCGATGTCGTGCCGAGCGATTGCCTGATCGCGGACCTGGCTGCGCGGCATCCGGGCGGGCACGTCCTGCGGCTCGGTCTCGCCACACATAGCGGAGTCTCGCGCGGCACGATGCGGACAGTGCTGGAGAGCGTCAACGACTTTCGCATTCGGCGCGACGGGGTGATCGCGCGGGTTGCGCCCGGCAGTCTGCGCCATGAATTCGATTTCGGTGATGGGCCGGCCTCGGCTCTGGTGAGTGCCCTGGGTGACGTGACCACGGCCTGGTGGTCGACGGGAATCCCGAACATCGAGACGTACAGTCGGGCGGGCAGAAGATTCCGCATGATGACGCGCGTGAGCCGGTGGTGGGGGTGGCTGCTGGCCGGACGGATGGCCCAGGCCGTTCTGAATAAGAGAGTCGACCGGGGGACCCCGGGACCGAGCGTAGCGGAACGCCGAACGAGCTACGGAGTCCTGGTCGCCGAGATCGATGATTCCGAAGGCGGGCGGGCCTCCGCGCGCATGCGTGCTTCGGATCCCTACGGCCTCACCGCGAAGACCGCCGTGGCCATTGCGGCGCGCGCCCTGGGTGGTGACTTCCACGTTGGCTACCAGACACCCTCTTCAGCGTACGGAGCCGACTTCATACGACAATTCGACGGAGTGGAATGGGAGCTGCCGGGATAGGGAGCGCGTGGAAGGAATCCTCCCGGCATTCGAGCGGCAATGCATCTGCGGGCTGCCAGGGAGCGTGGCCGCGAGCGGCATCACGCCTGGTCACCCACGCGGAGTCAGGCGGAGCGTCACCTCTTGCCGTCCCTCACCGTCGGGGATTTCGACGCTGAACCGCGTATTGCCTTCGGCCGCGCGCCCCGTATCGCCAGACATCGCACGGACACGGGCGCCGCCGTCAACCACCGCGGCCGTCACCGCTGTTCCGAAGAGGTCGACCTCGTAGCCGCGCCCCGCAGTCCCCTCGATCGTTAGCAGCCACTCGTCCCCGTCCGCCTCGAGGTCCAGCACGCGCAGTCCCGTGCTACGCTGCCCGGGCACCAGGTCGATTCGGGGTGGAGCCACCGTCAGTCCACCGTCCCACCACACCACGAGTTCGACCCGCTCACCTTCGTTCACAGCAACCCGAATCGGGGGGATGTCGCGGGGATCCTCCGGCGCGATTGGATCCCTGCCAAAAAGGTCGTGAGTATCACCGTCGTATGTCTCGTACATCACCCGTGTCGCCCCGGCCGGCACATCCGGCACGAAATCGACTTCCACTGGTGGCCCTTCGCTCGAAATCACCACCCGCTGCTCGCCGCCAGCCGATGTCCAATGCTGCTGCACCTCCACATCGATCGCCGCCGCCCCCACCCGCAACCCCCGCGCACTCGCCTCCGGCCAGTCTGCCGGCAGCTGCGGTGCCAACCGGGCCCGGCCCTGCGGCGCATCCGGCTCCCACCCGAAGACGCCGCGCAGCAGCGGCGTCACCAGCATCGACGTGGCGAAGAACTGGTGCGGGACGGTCTGGTCGAGCGGCTGGTAGAAGCTTCCCGAGAAGAGCTCGCCGTGGCGACCCAGGGACCAGTCGAAGGTCATCTGCTTGACCGCGTCCATCAGGTGGAACCCCGCCCAGGGGCGCCGGTAGCGGTACTGCGCCCAGGACGCGAACCCCGTCACGAAGGGCCAAACGGTGCCCATGTTGTACTGCATCGGGTGGTAGAGCTCGCTCTCGGTCGAGAGCATGTGCGCGCCCCAGTCGGAGGACACGCGGTCGCCGGCGATCCGGGTCAGCGTCTTGCGGGCCCGCTCCCCGTCGAAGAGCCCGAACGCCGCCGCGGTGGCGGGCCACACCGTCAGGTTGTCGTTGGTGCCGCCGCCGGCCAGAATCCCGAAGGCGTGGTGCCCTTCGGCCTCGCGCCAGTAGTCGTCGTTCAGGGTCGCGCGCGCGGTGGGGGCGATCCGCGCGGCCTCGTCGGCGAGCTCCGCGTCCTCCATCCGCTCGGCCATCTCCAGGGTGCCTTCCAGTGCCGCGACCCAGACCCCGGCCAGGTAGATGTCCTGGTGGAGCGCCTCGCCCAGTCCCCCGACCTCTACCGCGCCAAGTCCGCCCACCGTGTTCTCGATGATGCCGTCGCCGTCGGTCTCGGCGCTCAGGCACCACGCCCACGCCCGCCGGTAGGCCGGCCACAGCTCGCGCAGCAGCTCGTCGTCGCCGCTGGCGCGCCAGTACTGGTAGAGCGCGAACATCCAGTGGGGGGTCGTGTCGGCGTGGTAGTAGGCGTAGGGGTAGGTCTCGAACCATTCGATGTGGGCCGCCGCCTGCGATATCTCGTGGGTGATCTTGCCGTCGTCGCGCTGGTACTTTGCGAGGAAGGCGAGCTCTTCGGCGACCAGTTCAAACTGGCCGAGCGCGTCCATGGCGTAGGTGTTGATCATCGCGTCGCCGCCGAAGAACCAGCCGAAGCCGGGGCGCCCGCCGTCGCCTGAAAGCCCCCAGCCGGCGACGAACCCGCACCCGAGATCGGGGTTGCAGACGCGCTGTTCCTCCAGGTTGATCTTGGCCCATTCGAGGGCCAGGTCGAGCGAGGGGTCGGGGGTCTCGACCGAGGCGGTGGAGGCGAGCACCGAGTCGGCCCAGGCACGTGTGTCCCGGTAGAGCATCTCGGCGCCCGCGATCAGCCGGCCGTAGCGGGCGAATACGGTGTCGCGCGGCACGGTCCCGGCGGCGATGGCGATCGGGATGAACTCGCCCCGGGCGCGCTCCGGATCGACCGGGATGACCATCGTGCGCGGGACATCGCCCAGCTGGTGTGCGGGGTGCTCGACCGAGTTCGTCGCCCAGGGGGAACCCACCACGGCGTTGCGCGTCTGCAGGCTCTCGGAGAGGACGAAGAGGCGCCGCCCCGCATCCCAATAGGCGTACTGCCCGCCGATCGAGCCCGGCCACATGTAGTTGAGGACCGGGTGGAACTCGGCGACGATCTCCATCGGGTCCTGGCTGTCGACCTCGAGCAGCACAAGGATACCGTGCGCGGCCGTGTCCCTGGGCGCGAGGATGTGCTGGCGCACCTGGAAGGCCGCGTGGCTGTAGGTGATCGTGGTGACTTCGGGACGCACGTGCACCGTGCGCGCGATCTGGTCGCCGGGGATGGCGGTGCCGTAGCTGGGTGTCGAGAAGCCGAGCCGGAAGCCGCGCCCGACCTTGAGCGGATGCACCCAGAGCTCGGCTTGGCCGGTCTCGAGGCCGAGCCACGCGGCGCGCGGGCCGGTGACGCCGAGGTACTCGCCGGGACGCACCGGGCCGGTGAGCTCGATGGGGGAGGGGGCGATGGGGAAGCGGGGGACGGACAGCGTGGCCAGCTGCCCGGACGGGGGGTCGGGGAGGCGCTGGGCGGTGGCGGGGGTGGCAGACGTGGCCAGGGCGAGGATGGTGGCCGCGAGGGGGAAGGGGGTGGGGTGGGGCTGGGTCGAGCGTGGCCGAAGCGTCATTGGAGCATGGCCTATACGGCCACCTCGATCTCTCGTATCTCCATTCCAGAGGCATTCTCAGCGGCGACTTCAAGGTCGGATTCCTGGAGTGCCACCCGATACCTCACCCTGGACCTCCTTAGCGGGTCTTTCCTCTTCGCAGACACCCGAACACTGAAACGGCGCTTGACGGAAAGCAAGGGAGCCCTTCGTTCAGTCACGTTCGCGGCGCAACCGCATCACCCTCGGATGCTGTACATCAAGTTCGTCGCTCCAAATCCCCAACACTTCGTCCGTGCCGATCGCGGTAACCCGAATGCGGGGAGGGAATCCGACGCTTCCCAGCCAGGCGCCGCTGGGGTCCAGAACCGTCCAGAGCTCCGGCCCACCCCTTTCGCTGGCACCCAGGAAGGGCCTCAGCCAGACCGCGCCCGTCGGGTCGACGAGAAGATCGGCGTACGCGGGACGGGTCTCCGGACTGGGAAGCAACTCGGTCATCTCCCGATATTGCGGTGGGATGGGCACTCCGAGGTCGAGACGCGAGTCCCGTTCGGCCTCGACCTGCGCTTCGGTCAGAGCGAGCGGGTAACCGGGGATCCGCAGGATGCGGACGAGATCGCCGTTGGCGCTGAGCTCCTCCACCTGCATCAGGTCCGAGGCGCCGTAGAAGATGCGTTCGCCCTGCGTGTCCACGTGCGAATACCTTGCGAACAGGGGCATCGCGCTGAAGGTCTCGTTGTCGGTAAACTCTTCGTGGCCGGCGGTCTCGCCAATGCTGTCGAGTCGAGCGCCCTCGAGGTCGTAGACGTGCAGCGCTTCCGCCGCGCGGACCAGGCCGGTCGCAGGCGAATACTCCATCAGTATTTCGGCGACAAATCTCCCCTTGCTGAGAGTGTGGATCGTGCTGATTCCGTGGTGTGGACGCATCACCCGGACCAGCGTCGGTCCGGGGTCGAATACCGTGACACGACCATCGTAGTCGAGCACCAGCATGGTGTCGCCGACGAGCTCCAGCTGCTGGATGTTGCTGAATTCACCAGGCCCCTCGCCGGGTCCGCCAGCCGAACCGACGAAATGGCCTTCGGCCGAAAACTGCCGGATCTCGTCCGATCCTCCGTTGACGACCACAAGGGACCCGTCGGAGAGCCGTCTCATGCCCCGAACCTGGTAGAAGCGGTGAGGGTCCCCGGTCCCCGACTCGGCCAGGTCGAGCACGGGCTCCGGGTCGATGTGCCAGTGGCTCGAATCGCCCCACAGCGCACCGAAGGACTCGACGATCTGGACGCCGGCGCTGTCATGTTGCGTGACGAGGGGAGCGCCGCTGTCCGAGGACTCACAGGCCTGAGAGACCGGCCCAAGGGCGAGGATCAGCAGGGGTGTGGCGGTGCGTCGACGGGCCATTCGGCATCCGGTGTTGAGGGGCGGACTCGGAGTGGGCAGGACACCGGCCACGAACCTAGCGCGCGGTTGGTCAGCAGTCCACGGATGGGGCGGAACGCCCGAGGTTGGCGCATACTT
The DNA here is from genome assembly GCA_965206455.1 of Longimicrobiales bacterium. Classification (GTDB taxonomy): domain Bacteria; phylum Gemmatimonadota; class Gemmatimonadetes; order Longimicrobiales; family Gaopeijiaceae; genus Bin94. The sequence goes on from CBDBJS010000002.1 coordinate 485,325, forward strand.
GTGGCACCGCGCGGCTGCGTACCCCGGATCCGTACGGCCTCACGGCGAAGACGGCGGTGGCCATCGCGGCGCGGGCGCTTCGCGGAGAGGTCAGGGTCGTCCGCGACCTGAGAGTGTACGCACAGGCGATGGGGGCGAACGTAGAACAGTACCGTGACAACACGGGCCTGGAAGTGGATGCCGTCGTGGACGCGGGGCCCGGTCGGTGGGCGGCGTTTGAGATCAAGCTGGGCGCGAGCCGGATCGACGACGCTGCGGGGACGCTTCTGAAGTTTGCGGACCGGGTGGACACGGAGCGGTGCGGGGAGCCTGCCGCCTTGGGGGTGATCGTTGGCAGCGGATACGGATACCTGCGCCCGGACGGTGTTGCCGTGATTCCGGTGGGGGCCATGGGGCCGTAGACGGAGCCATGCGCCCAAACTTCGTTTGACACTCGGTCAACCGTGGACTTAGCGTAAGGAATGAACAGATCGGTTGGCTTGGCTCGGAAGTGCGCTTCGCTGGGGATCTCGCTGCTCATGCTCGCGGTGAGCCTGGCGATCCCGGTTCTGGAGCGTTCGGAGCTGGTCAACGGGCCGGTCTTCGAGAGCGAGCACGATCCCGCGGAGTGTCCGACCGCGCACGACCACCGAATCTGTACGCAGGTGGGCGGGAATCTCTCAGCCCCTTCGATGGTCCAGGTGCATCGGCTCGCCTTCGCGATCGTATCCGTTGCGACGCCGACCGAGGCCACAAGAAGGGTTTCCGCAGGGTTCGCCGACGGACATCCCGCCAGGGCACCTCCCCTGACCTGACGATCCGACACGTCGCGCACGCGGCGTTTCCTTCCGCAGCGCCATTCCGGCGCTCCGGTTCGTCCTGGTACAGTAGGGAGGAATCCGATGCACCTCCGAGACATATCATTCGCACACACCCGCGCGATCCGACGCTGGGGAGGTGCGGTCGTCCTATTCACTGCGATTGCGGTCCCGTCGGGGGCCACGGCGCAGGAACCGACCGACTCCCTGAGAGCGGAGTTGGCGCGCCTGGCCGCCCTGGTCGACAGCTTGAGAGCCGAGGTAGCGCGCCTGAGCGAAGCCGGGCAGCCGGCCGAGGCCGGCGACGCGCTGGCCCGTCTGCGCGCTGCGGCGGCGTCGGCGGCAGCGGCCGGCGGACAACCAGCGACGACCGCGGGGGCCGAGGACCAGGAGTTCGTGGGCCGGCAGCGCTCCCTGCAGGCGCTCAATCCGGAAATCAGCGTCAACGCCGACATCTTCGGGCATCTCAACAAGGACGATGTCAGCGAGAACAACTTCTTTGCGAGGGAGTTCGAGGTCTCGATCATCTCAAATCTCGATCCTTTCTCGCGGGCCAAGGTCTTCCTTTCGCACCACGGTGCCGGTGCCGAGATCGCTCCGTTCGAGGACGGCGCGGACGTCCACGCGCATGAAGAAGAGGCTGGGGGCGGGTTCGCGGTCGAGGAGGGATACGTCGAGTGGGTCGGGCTTCCCGGCGGTCTGGGCCTCAAGCTGGGCAAGTTCTTCCAACAGTTCGGTCAGCTGAATCGCTGGCACGCGCATGCCCTGCCATTCCAGACTCGTTCATTCCCTCATCTTGCTTTCATCGGCGAAGAGTCGTTGGCGCAATCGGGAGTCTCCGTCCACTGGCTTGCCCCCTTCGGCGGACTGGGCGGCACCTACGAGGCGACCGTGGAGGTCACGCGGAGCGGCAACGAAACACTGTTCGGCGAAGCGGGGGACCTGTCGATCCTTGGGCACCTGAACAGCTTCTGGAACCTGTCGTCTTCGACGGATGTCGACCTCGGTCTCAGCTGGCTGCGCGGCACCTATGAGGACGACCACAACGCCGGGGACCGTGACCTCTACGGAGCCGAGATGGCGTTCACCTGGCGGCCACCCGGACAGTCGCGGTATCGCGGCTTCACGCTGAGAGGCGGTGTCATGGCGCTGAACGGCCTCATCGCCGAGGAGCACGAACACGAGGATGACGAGCACGAATCCGAGGAGGAAGTGTCAGCCCTGGCGGACGAGCGGGCGATGGGCTGGTGGAGCGCCGGAGAGCTCCGACTCTCGCAGAGTTGGCTGGTCGGCGGCCGCTTCGATCGTGTCCAACACCCCGAGGATCCCGGCGAGACGGCGTGGGTCATGTCGCCCACGCTCACCTGGTGGCAGAGCGAGTATGTCCGGCTGCGCCTCGAATATGACCTGCTTGGCCGCAGCTTCAGTTCCAACAACGAGGGCCGCCTGTTCATCCAGGTGACGATGGCGATGGGCCCGCACAAGCACGAAACGTACTGAATTGACGGCCGCGCCCTGCGGGGTGCGCCGACTGGAGACATGAAGATGAATTTGGGAACCATTCTGATCAGCGCGTGGGCGGTCGCCTCGGGTCCGGAACGCCATGAGGCGGAGGCCCCCGCCCGGCAGCCCGACCCGGTGCGCGTCGTCACGACGCTGCCCGTCTACGCGGAGCTCGTGCGTGAAGTCGGTGGTGCGGAGGTCGAGGTGTCGTCGATCGCCAGTCCGAACGAAGACGCCCACTTCGTGCGGCCCAAGCCGAGCTTCGCGCTTGATCTGCGGCGAGCCGACGCCTTCGTCACGACGGGCCTGGACCTGGAGCTGTGGGTCCCGACGCTGCTCGACCGGGCGGGCAACTCGGCCGTTCTGGAGGGTGGCCGCGGGTACATCACCGCGTATACGGGCATTCGGCTGCTCGATATTCCGGTGGCCGCGGATCGGAGCACGGGCGATGTCCACATCTTCGGCAACCCGCACTTGACGACGGATCCTCTGCGGACGTTGCAGATCGCTCGCAACATCACGGTGGGCCTCAAGCGGGTCGCACCGGACCGGGCCGACCATTTCGACCGTGGGCTTGCGGACCTCGCCGACCGGATGCACCGGCGGCTCTTCGGGGACCGGCTCATCGAGCTTCTAGGGGCCGAGACGCTGGAGCAGCTGGCGCTGGGTGGCACCCTCTTCGACTTCCTCGCGAACAACGAATTCGAGGGTGTGGCGTTGATCGACGAACTGGGTGGCTGGCTGGCGGCGGCGGAGTCGTTTCGCGACCGGCAGATCATCTGCTACCACAAGAACTGGGCGTACCTCGAGGAGCGGTTCCAGGTGCGTTGCGCGGACTATGTCGAGTCGAGACCGGGCATCCCCCCGACTCCGGGCCATGTGGCCCAGCTCATCGAGCGCATGCGAAACGAGAACCTGAACGTGCTGCTGGCGGCTACGTATTTCGACGCCGGCAGGGTCGAGACCGTCGCAAGCCGTGGTGGTGCTACGCCTGTGCACGTGCCGTTGGCGCCCGGCGCCGCCCGGGGAATCGACGACTACTTCTCACTTGTGGATGCCTGGGTCGACGGGCTGGCCGAGGCATTCTCGAACAACTGAAACCGTTAGCGGAGTGACCGCATGATAGATCTGATCATCCCGCCGATCGTCGCGGGGCTGGTGATCCTCACGATCCATGCATATCTGGGCCTGCATGTGATTGCCCGCGGGGTGATTTTCGTCGACCTCGCGTTTGCGCAGATCGCGGCGCTGGGCACGACGGTCGGCATCCTGCTGGGGATCGGACACGGACCGGGGGAACTCCTCTTCGCGCTCGGCTTCACGCTGCTGGGCGCGCTGATCTTCTCGTTCACCCGCATGGAGGATTCGGCGGTTCCACAAGAGGCGATCATCGGGATCACCTTCGTGGTGGCGTCGGCCGCGGTGATTCTGATCGCCGGTCTGACCGCCGAGGGCGCCGAGCACATCCGGGAGACGATGACCGGCACGCTGATCTGGGTCGACTGGCCTACGATCGGGAAGATGGCGGCTGCGTATGCGGTTGTGGGCGCCTTCCACTTTGCGTACCGCAGGCGCTTTCTCTCGCTCACGTTCGCTCCCGAGGGCATGGACGGGCGGAGGATGTGGGACTTCCTCTTCTATGTGTCCTTTGGTGTGGTCATCGCGTTTTCCGTCAACGTCGCGGGCGTTCTGATGGTGTTCAGTGCCCTCGTCATCCCCGGAGTCGTGGCGTTCCTGTTCACGAACCGGTTCGTGACCGCGCTGCGCATCGCGTGGGGCGCCGGCGCGGTCGCCATCGTGGGCGGAATCGGCGCGTCCTTCTACTGGGATCTGGCGACCGGTCCGCTGCTCGTGTGCGCGTTCGGGGTTCTTGTGGTGGTCGCGGGGGTACTGCGGATGGTGCTGGGTATCCGGCCCGACGCGAAGATTGTGGTGAAGGGGCTGGGGGACTAGGGGGTTCCCAGCGAGTTCGGTTCGGTTTGTCCGCCATATTTGGGCCAAAGTGGCGGACAACGTGGGTTTGCGCGGGGGTGTGGCGGTGCGATAGGCGTGATCTTATGTCCCGATTGTCATTAGGTTTGACAATCTGCACAGCCAGCGTCACAATTGGTGTCACGCCCTCGCCCCGAGAATCCTGCCATGCCCGGAGTAGGACCATGCCGCTCATTCAACGGAATCTGGCCGATCCACTGCGTGAGCGAATGCGTCACTATCCAGTGGTCACGGTCACCGGCCCCCGGCAGTCGGGAAAGACGACGCTTTGCCGGATGGTGTTTCCCGACCGGCCGTACGTGTCCCTGGAAGGCATCGACACACGCACCTATGCTCGCGAAGACCCCCGCGGCTTCCTGCGCGAGTACCACGACGGTGCGGTGATCGACGAGGTCCAGCGGGTGCCCGAACTGACGTCCTATCTCCAGGAAGTGGTTGACACGGATCCTTCGCCGGGGCGGTTCGTGTTGACGGGGTCGCAGCACTTCGGCCTGAGCGAGGCGGTGACCCAGTCCCTGGCCGGACGGGTCGGGCTTCTGTATCTGCTCCCTCCCGGACTCGACGAACTCGCCCGCTTTGGAGAGCCGGCGCCGAAGCTGCTGGACACGCTGTGGAAGGGTGCCTACCCGCGCATTCACGACCGCGGCATCCCGGCCGGCATCTGGTTGCGCGACTATTTCGCCACCTATGTCGAGCGCGATGTCAGGTCGCTACGCAACGTGACCGATCTTGAGGCGTTCTCGGCGTTCGTGCGAATGGCTGCCGGGCGGACCGGGACGGAAGTCAACCTGTCCGCGCTGGCGGGCGATGTCGGCGTACGACACAACACCATTCGCGCCTGGCTGTCCGTGCTGGAGGCGAGCTTTCTGGTCTTTCGCACGCCTTCGCATCATCGCAACCTGCGCAAGCGGCAGGTCAAGGCGCCGAAGCTCCACTTCCTGGACTCCGGCCTCGTCTGCCACTTGCTCGGAATCCGGTCCGCCGAAGAGTTGCGGCACCATCCCCTGCGAGGTCAGATCTTCGAGAGCTGGGTCGCCGCCGAAATCTTCAAGGCGATCGCACACCGGGGCGAGGAGCCGCGCCTGTATCACTATCGGGCCGCGGGGGTCGAGGTCGACATGGTCGTCGACCTGGGGTCGAGGGTCATTCTTTGCGAGGCCAAGTCGGGGAGCACGGTCACGCCGCGCTTCTTTTCGGGAGTGCGAAAACTTGGCGCCGCGCTCGAGGAAAAGGGGCTGGAGGTCGAGAGCCGCCTGGTCTATGGGGGCACCCTTCGCCAGTCGCGCGGCGGTGCGGAGGTCGTCCCGTGGAATCGGTTGCATGAGCTGGGGTGGGGCCGGTGAGCTGGGCGGTGCGGCGATATGATGGGTGGCGGGAGATGGCGAAGGCCCAATTGCAGCCCGCGGGCTGACAGGGGGTTGATGCCGCTTGTCACATCTCATACGATGTCATAGCATATAAGATGCATCTTGTCCTCGACACCAACGTTCTCGTCGCTGGGCTGCGGAGTCCAGCTGGCGCTTCGGCAGCACTGATCGAGCAGGCGCTGGACAGGAGGTTCACGCTGCTTCTCTCGGTGGCACTCGTGCTCGAATACGAGGCTACCTGCAGCGATCCGGCCCAGCGAATCGCTTCCGGTCTCAGTGTGTCCGAGATCGGAACGATCGTCTCGGCCCTGTGCGCGGTCGCGGAACCGGTCCGAAGCTGGTTCCTCTGGCGTCCTCAGCTTCGTGACCCCGCCGATGAGATGGTGCTCGAGGCTGCGGTCAACGGAAGTGCCGATGCACTGGTCACCTTCAACCGGAGAGATTTTGGCGATGTTCCCGAGACGTTCGGGATCGAGCTGCTCTCACCCCAACAAGCTCTGAGGAGGACATCGAAATGACGGAGAGAAAGAAGCAGACCAGCACCTATGCCTTGCGTCTGCCGTCGTCCCTGAAGGCGGCGGTGAGGGAGATGAGCAGGAAGGATGGGACCAGCATCAACCAGTTCGTGACCACCGCCGTCGCCGAGAAGCTCTCGGCCATGCGGACTGCCGAATACTTCGCCGAGCGCGGGGCCGAGGCCGACATCGAAGCGGCGCGCCGCCTCCTGCGGCGGAGTGGTGGCCAGCCTCCAGACTCTTCAGATCGGCTTGAGTGATCGGTTGGGTCCGGCGACTGCCCCACCCCCCTGTCCCCACCCCCGCCACCTCGTTACGATCAACGATTCATCCACGGGCTGCTGGTTCACAAAGGGGTAGACACATGAGCAAACGGACCGCTTCGCTCGACTCCATCCTCCCCGGCCGCGGTCCCCTCTCGCGCCGCCATTTCATCAAGTCCGTGATCGCCACCGGCGCCTCCGTCTCCGCGCTCTCCTGGCTCCCCGCGCCGGCGTCCCGGCCTCCGTCCACCTCCCGCAACACCTTCACCCGCCTGATCTCCCTGCAAGTCAACGGTCGCACCCGCCGCGCCGACGTCCTCCCGCAGGAAACCCTCGCGATGACGCTGCGCTACAAGCTCGGCCTCACCGGCACCAAGCTGGGCTGCGACCGCGCCGAATGCGGGGCCTGCACGGTCATGATCGACGGGGTGGCGCACTATTCCTGCTCGACGCTCACGCACCGGGTGCGAGGGCGCGAGGTCACGACCGTGGAAGGGCTGGAAGGTCCCGGCGGCGAACTTCACCCGGTGCAGCAGGCCTTCATCGACGAACTCGGTCCGCAGTGCGGCTTCTGCACTCCGGGCCAGGTGATGTCGGCGGCGGCGCTGCTGCGGGCCAACCCCGACCCGACCCGCGACGACGCCCGCCGGGCCATGTCCGGCAACCTGTGCCGGTGCGGGGCCTACGACCACTACCTGAACGGGGTCATGCGCGCCGCGCGGGAGGCGCCCGCTACGCAAAGCGTATCCGCCGGACCCGGTATGTCTGCCGGAAGGGAGGCGTTCAATGCCTGACTTGATCGGGAAGGATTTCACGCCGCCGGATGTGATCGCCAAGGTCACCGGGCGTGCTCGGTACGCGGAGGATTTCCGCGCCGACGGCATGCTCTTCTGCCGCCTCATCACGAGTCCCATGCCGCACGCGCGGGTGCGCGCGACCGACGCTACGGAAGCGCTCGCGATGGAGGGGGTCGTCGCCATCCTCACCGCCGCCGACGTGCCCGAGACCAACGCGCCCGGCAACCCCATCCTCACCAACACGCCGCACTTCGTGGGCGAGCCCATCGCGGCGCTCGCGGCGGTGGACGAGACGACCGCGCACGATGCGATCAGGAAGGTCAAGCTCGACCTCGAGCCGCTGCCCTTCGTCCTGGATCCGCTGGAGAGCCTGCGCCCCGGCGGCCCCAACGCGCGCGAAGACGGCAACACGGCGGAGCGCGGCGCCGGGGTCCAGGAGATCAAGTGGACCGAAGCGGACTTCGCCGCGGCGGAGGATGGCCAGCTGCCGATGGGCGAGGTCAACAACGAGTGGTCGTACGGGGACCTCGAAGCCGGTTTCCGCGACGCCGCTCTGGTGCTCGACGAGTCCTTCGTGACCGCCGGTACCTCGCATCACTCGATGGAACCCCGTACGGCGATGGCGTTCTGGCAGAACGGCAAGTGCCATGTCTTCGGATCCAGCCAGAGCCAGAGCGCGGTGCTGGGCGGGCTGGCCCGCTACATCGGGATTCCGGTGGCCGACCTGGTCTACGTGGGCGAGTTCTGCGGGGGCGGGTTCGGCTCCAAGGGCGGCGCGTATCCGGTCATGTCCATCCCGGCGCACATGTCGAAGAAGACCGGCCGCCCCGTGATGATGCGGATCAGCCGGGCGGAGGAATACGCCATCGGGTCGGCGCGGGCGGGGTTCCAGGGACGCATCCGCCTGGGGTTCCGGGACGACGGCCGGGTCACGGCGGCGGATCTGTTCATCGTGCAGGAAAACGGTCCCAACAGCGGGTTCGGGGACTACGGCAGCGCGGCGGGCGCCGTCTCCATCGTGTACACGCCCCTCGCCATGCGCTTCCGCGCGATCCCGGTGCTGACCAACACGCCCGCGCGGGGAGCGCAGCGCGGGCCGGGCCAGAACCAGATCGCCTGCGCGGTGGAGCCGCTGCTGGACAAGGCGGCGGCCGAGCTGGGGATCGACCCGATCGATATCCGCCGGGTGAACGCGCCCGACAGCGATTCCCGCTACGGGGGCAATCAGGGTCCGGTCACCAGCGCGCACCTGCGCGAGGCGCTCGATCAGGGCAGGGAGCGCTTCGGCTGGGACGAACGGCGGGCGCGGAGCGGGGTGCGGCGGGGCTCGAAGGTGACCGGGGTCGCCGTCGGGCAGGCCTTCCACTCGGCCGGGATGAGCGGCCAGGACGGGCTCGTGCGGATCGCCCCGGACGGGAAGCTGCACATTCACTGCGGAGTCGGGAACCTGGGGACGTATTCGTACGCCGGGGTCTCGCGGGCCGCCGCCGAGGTGCTGGGCTACGACTGGGAGAACTGCGTGATCGTGCGCGGGGACTCGTCGCGCAACCTCGCGTCGAGCAGCCCGCAGGTGGGGAGCAACACGACATTCACCATGACGCGCGCGGCGTACGTGGCTGCGGTCGACGCGGTCGAGAAGCTCAAGGCGATCGCGGCGATGGAGCTGGGCGGGTCGGCGGACGGGTACGACATCGGCGGCGAGGCCGTCTTCGAGCGCGCCAACCCCTCGCGGCGGATCAGCTACGCGCGTGCGGCGGAGCGTGCGATTGCGCTCGGAGGGCGGTTCAGCGGCCTGGAGGTTCCCGAGGACATCAACCCGATCACTGCGGCCTCGGTCGCCAACCTCGCGGGGAGCGGACTGATCGGCGTCGCCAGGGACAACCTGCCGCGCGACGGCACGGTTCCCGCGCTCGCTGCGGGGTTCATCGAGATCGAGCTCGACGTCGAGACGGGCACCTTCGAGATCATCGACTACCTGGGGGTTGCGGATTGCGGCACGGTCGTGCACCCGCAGGGGCTGGCTGCACAAATCAAGGGCGGCGCGGTGATGGGGTTCGGCATGGCCGCCCTGGAGCGCCACGTCTACGACAGGCGCTACGGGGTGGCGGGCAACATCGGCTTCCACCAGGCCAAGCCGCCATCGTACCTCGACGTGCCCTCGCACCTCGACTGGGACGCGACCGACATCGCCGACCCGCAGAACCCCGTCGGCGCCAAGGGCGTCGGCGAGCCACTCATGGGATGCTCGGCGGCTGCGCTACTGTGCGCGATCTCCGACGCGCTCGGAGGGCACTACTTCAACCGCACTCCCATAGTCCCGGACATGATCGTGAACGCCGTCGCGGAGCAGGAACCGTCGCACCGGCCGCTCGAGGTCAACACACAGTGAGGAGACGGCCATGATGAAGGACATGATGACCCACTTCGAGCTGCTTCAGCCGGCCGACGTGGAGAGCGCGCTGGAGCTGCTGAGCCGGCACCGGCAGGGCGCGTGGCCGCTCGCCGGCGGCTTCGACAGCTACGACTGGTTCAAGAACCGCGGCAAGCAGCCCCAGGTCGTGGTCGACCTGGAAGGGCTGGACGAGCTGAAGGGTGTGCGCGAGGCGGCGGACGGGGGCGGCGGGATCGAGATCGGTGCGATGACCACCCTTACCGACCTGGAAGCCGATCCCCTGGTGCGTTCCCGGTACGGCCTGCTGGTCGACGCGGCGGCGCAGGTCGCGAGTCCCCAGATCCGCAACGCCGGTACAATCGGCGGCAACATCTGCCAGGACACCCGCTGCTGGTACTACCGCTACGGGATGACCTGCTACCGGGCGGGCGGCAACGTCTGCTATGCGGGTGCTCCCGGCGCGATGAACCGCGAGCACGCGATCTTCGGCGCGGACCGCTGCGTGGCCGTCACGCCGTCGGACGTGGCCCCGGCGCTGGTCGCGCTCGACGCGGAGATGGTGGTGCGGAGCGCGGAGCGGGAGACGGTCGTCCCCGCGGGTGACTTCTTCATGAAGCCCGCCGTCGACATCACCCGCATGACGGTGCTGGAGCCGGACGAGCTGCTCACCGCGATCCGGATCCCGGCCCGGTGGGCGGGCGCACAGTTCCACTTCGAGAAGGTGTCGGACCGGAAGACGTGGGACTTCCCCCTGGTGAACGTGGCCGTGGCGGTGAAGGTGAGCGGCGACCGCATCGAGGACGCGCGCATCGTGTGTGGCGCGGTGGAGTGTGTTCCGCGCCGGATGACCGATGTCGAGGACCTGGTGCGGGGCCGTCCCCGCGACGAGGAGACGGCCGCGATGGCGGGGGAGTTGGCCGTTCAGGGCGCCGATCCGCTTGACTACAACCACTTCAAGATCCCGTTGCTCAGGAACCTGGTGAAGCGGGCGGTGCGGGGGGCTTGACGCCCGGGAGAACCATCCGATGCTGACCCACCTCGCCATACGCAATTTCAAGCGTTTTGGCTCGGTGGAGATCGAACTCGGGAGCCCCGTTGTCTTCATCGGACCCAACAATTCCGGCAAGACCTCGGCCATGCAGGCGCTCGCGTTGTGGGACATCGGCCTGAGGCGCTGGAACGAAAAGCGATTGGGGCACACGACACCGAAGAAGCGGCCGGGGGTAACGGTCAACCGCCGCGACCTCGTCGCCATTCCGGTTCCGCATGCCAACCTTCTCTGGCGGGGACTGAGCGTGCGAAACGTGCGCAAGGTGGATGGCAAACAGACGACCAGCAACATCCGGATCGACGTCGCCGTCTCGGGCGTGGGTGAGGACGGGGCCTGGGTCTGTGGGCTCGAGTTCGACTACGCGAACGAGGAGTCCTTTTATTGTCGGCCACTGAGGCTGTCCGAGGACCGGGATCCTGAGCGGATGCCCGTACCCAGAGCGGCGGGGAAGGTTCAAATCGCGTTTCTGCCCCCGATGTCGGGGTTGGCCGCCACCGAGAGCCGTCTCGACCAGGGCGCCGTGAATGTCCGTGTCGGGGAGGGACGCACCGCCGAGGTACTACGCAATCTCTGCCACAGAGTCCACGGAGAAGCGACCCGATGGAGTGATCTGGTCAAACGGATCCGCGATTTGTTCGGAGCCGAATTGAGGCCGCCGCGGTATATCGCGGAGCGGGGCGAGATCGCAATGAGCTACCGGGAGCATGGAATCGAACTCGACCTTTCATCTGCCGGGCGGGGCCTGCAGCAGACTTTGCTGCTCCTGGCGTACATGTACGCGAACCCCGGCGCCGTGCTCCTGCTCGACGAGCCTGACGCGCATCTGGAGATCCTTCGCCAGCGGCAAATCTATCAGCTACTGTCCGACACGGCGGAGGAGACCGGTAGCCAGATCGTCGCCGCCAGCCATTCCGAAGTACTCCTCAACGAGGCCGCAGGGCGCGATCTGGTCATTGCGTTCGTGGGCGAGCCTCATCGGTTGGACAACCGTGGCAGCCAGGTGTTGAAAGCTCTCAGGGAGTTCGGGTTCGAGCACTACTATCAAGCCGAGCGAACCGGTTGGGTCTTGTACCTGGAGGGGTCGACCGATCTGTCGATTCTGCGTGACTTCGCTGCCCGCGTTGATCACCAACGGGCCATCCGCGCTCTGGAGCGCCCGTTCGTTCACTATGTGGGCAACCAGCCAGCTGCCGCGGCCAACCACTTCCGCGCGCTGCACGAGGCCCTTCCCGAGCTTCGGGCCATCGCGCTGTTCGACAGCCTTGACCGGGAGCTCCCGGTCATCCCGCCGGTGAAGTGCCATATGTGGAAGCGGCGTGAAATCGAGAATTACGTAGCTACGCGACGGACGTTGGAGCGCTACGCGGCCGGGTCGGGGAGAGAGGCCACGCCGGGGCCACTGTTCGCGGAATCGGAGCAGACCAGGCGGGTCGGTGCCATGCGCCGGTCCATCGAATCGATCGAAGCGGCCATGAAGAAACTCGGGAAGGGCTCTCCCTGGGATCCGGGCGTCAAGGCCAGCGATGATTTCCTGAACCCGCTATTTGCGGACTACTTTGAGAGGCTCGGCCTGCCGAATGTGATGCTGAAGAAGAGCTTCCATGTGCTCGCCCGTCACGTCCCGAGGGACGAGATCGATTCGGAAATCATGGGCCAGCTGGATGCCATCGCGGAGGTCGCGGACGGGGCGGAAGGCTGAGTACCGGCCTGTCCGGAACGCTTTTGACCGCGCCGCCGGGGGTGGTGCAGAAGCCACGGGGGTGTCGATCAGGGTGTTTGTCCGCCACATTGGGGCCGAAATGGCGGCCAACGGCGCTAAGCGGTAGGACTCGAGTCGAAGGGGCTTCGCGCAGGCTTGGACATGTAGATGTCCGGCTTGCCAGGTCTCGTGGGCGTCGGGCATGAATCCAGGGTAGGCGACAAGAGATTGTGAGGGGTCGGAGAATGGGCAGACCGCAGCTGACGCTCTACCGGGCCGCCGGGTTTGGTCGATGGTCGCCACAATCCCGCCGCGCAGCTGCCGCCGGACTGTTTGCGGCGCTCGTCGCGGGCGCGGAGCCCGGAGCGGCGCAGGAGGCACGGTACCGCGTGGGGCTGGTCCTGCCGGAAGTCGTTTGCCGCGTCGCACCCTCGCACTCGGCGAATGCGGCGGGGCTGCTCAAGGTTGTGGGCGATGGATGGGCAGCCGAATTCTGGGTCGGGCGGACCGAAAGCGACGAGACCGGCGAGCGCTGGTTTCATTTCGTTCCCGGGCCAACCGGACGCTACGGGATACCCGCCGGCTGCTGGGTACCCGAATCGGTGGTGACAGCAAGCGAGGGTGCCGGTCACCTGTTGCAACTGGCCGACGGGCTTCTGTCCGCGGCCGCCTGGCCTCCGCTGGAGCATTTCGTTGCTGCGCACAACCTGTTCGTGCATCCCCGGTATCGGGAAGAGGTGGAAGAGTCCGCCGTCCTCAGCCAGCGGCGCATGGAGCTGCTGGCGAAGGCGGTTGAGGCGGCGCAGAGGGTGCAGTGGGGCGCTCCCCGCCCGGTAGATCACGACCCTCTGGTTCTTGCGTGGATTGAGTCGCTCGGAGAACAGGTGCGGTATTCGGAAGACCGGTGGGGCCGGGGCACGTGGACGGTGAGCGAGAGGGCGCTCGAAGGCGACGTGGGGCCGGCGGAATCGCGGCAGCCCGAGCCGGCGACGCCGGACGAGGGCAGGGAACTGGCGGTCATCGCCCCGGATGTGGCCTGCCGCTATCGGCCATCGCGGGCGGTTTTCGACTCGCGGGTGATTCCGGTCGACTTCCACTTCCGGACCGAGCGGGCGGATACGAGCGTGGCAGGGGAGACCTGGGTCCATGTCCGGCCACATGGGTGCTGGGTGCCGGCCGGGTACACCGCTTCGGGCGACACGGAAGAGCATGTACTGGCGATCGCCGACCGGTTCCTGACTTCGGGGGAAGCGTGGTCCGCCGACAATCGCTTCCGGTTGTACAACGTCCTGTCGGGCTGGAACCGAGGGCACCGCGAAGAGGTCGAAGCCTCGGCGGTTCTGGGGCTCCGCCGGCTGGAAGTGCTTCGGGGGGCGTTGCGCTGGGTCTATCCCCGCAGTGCCGATGCGCTGACGAGGGCATGGATCGGGGCGCTTGGCGGGGAGGTCGCCCTTACGGCCGAAGGGTCCGCCTGGACCGTGAGCGACGAAGCGTATCTGAGCCTGTACGAGAAGCACCGAACGGACCCGTTCGCCGAAGAGATCATGTGGACGTACGCGAGCGAAGCGGATGCCTACTCCTGTGAGGGGGAGTTCGTGTGCGACGTGGAGCTGGCTGTCAACAGGAGGCTGGCCAGGTACTGGGTCGACTACCCGAGCGGGCGCCACATCGCCGAAGCGGTGGAGGAGGGTCGGGCTGTGTTGGCATACGGCCTCGAGACGTGCAACACCGCGAGAGGGGCCGAGCCGGACTCGCGTGAGGCGGACGGCTGGCGATGGTCAGGGTGGGAGCGGTCGGGTGCGGAGATTGTGCGGGAGCTGCTGGAGACGCTGGAGGCGGTGAGAGAAGCGGACAAGGCGCCGCTGGTGGAGGTGCTGCGGGAATTGGAGGCGTGTGCCGCGGCGGTGGGGTAGGGGGAGGGTGCTCGGGGCGGGCGTGCCCGCGGGTGAAGTGCCGAAACTGTTCCGGGCCTCGTCCTCGTTAGTTTCTCAATGGGGCCTGACACAACGCCGCATCTGGGGAGGACCGACAGAATGTCACGAACCTCACGCTTCCTCATTGTCGCGGTGCTGTCCACCCCGAGTCTCGCCTGCGGAGACACGTCACCAGAAACGTTCAGCACGGACGGAAACCCCGGCACGGCTGCGATGGCCACCGTCGATTCCGCGGGCGTGGACATCGTACGGATCTCCGATGTGCACATGCTTGACCTCCCCGAGATCGAGACGAGACTGGTCTATTCCACCGCAGCGGATCTCGACTTCCACATCGTCCGGGTCGCCGGAGCGGTGTTTCTGCCGGATACGTCCCTGGTCGTGGCCGACGGGGGGTCGAGCGAGCTTGTCTTCTTCGATCGCGACGGTGGGATCCGAGCGCGCTCGGGCCGAGAGGGGGAGGGGCCGGGAGAGTACTCCTGGATCGAGCGGATCGGGGTCGGCACGGATGGCGTGCCGTTCGTCTTTGATCGACGTCAGCGGCGCTTCACCTTTCTGGACGCTCAGGGGGAGGTGACCGGCGTCCACCGTCTGGAGCAGGGAGCGGGACTCGGTGCGGCCGTGCCGCTCAGCCGCCTGGAAAACGGGGAGATTCTCGCTGCGCTGGAGACGCGGCCGGCCCTTCCTCCGGGGCTGCAGCGGGGCCCGGTCTTTCTCGTGCTCGCCGACGATTCGGGGGAGATCGTCGACACACTGAGCGAGTGGGCCGGCAAGGAGCGTCATGTCTCGGGGGACCAGACGATCTGGACTGAGGTTGGATTCAGCCCCACCGCGCTGTTTGCGGGACACGGACGACACGCGCTCGTGGGCACGAACGATTCCCTGGACCTCACCCTCTACCGGGGGCCGGTCCCGCTCACCCGCATTCGCGGCGGGTATTCCCCTCGCACGGTCACGGCCGAGGAGAGGGAAGAGTGGACCGAGACCTTCCTCGGGATGTTCCCGGAAGACTTTCAGCCGGGCTGGCGCGAGAGGCTTGAGCAGTCGACGGTGCGGGAGACGTATCCCGCCTACGGAGCGATCAGCGTCGAGGCCGATGGGAGGATCTGGATTGGGGACTATCCGAAGCTGTCCGGCGAGATGCGACGGTGGACGATTCTCGAGGCGGACGGGACGCCGGTGGGGGCGTTGAGTCTTCCCGTGCTTCAGCCGCAATGGCTGGATGGAACGGTCGCCGTCACGAGCGAGCCGCATGAGTTGCTCGATGTGGGGGCTGGGCGGATTGCGGTGCTTCGGCGGGACGAGTTGGATGTGCAGTTCGTGGAGGTGTATGAGGTGGGGATGCCTCGGTAGGATCGCAGTGGCGGACCTTGGTCCTTTGCACGTTTCCGGTCCTTGAACTGTTAGTATGAGTGATCACCACTCGGTCGTATGCAACCCTGGATGCCATGGCAAGCCGGCGAGAAGTACTCGTAGAAGGCACACACCGCGACACCGGGCGCGGACCGGACGCGGGCCTCCTCTTCCAGGCGCGGCGGGGCGTAGCCGAGGCACAGTTCCGGCTTGGCGAGCTGTACCGCGTGGGCGAAGGGGGAGTGCCGCGTGACCAGTCCGCGTCGCTCCGGTGGTGCCGTGCCGCCGCCGAACAGGACCATCTCGACGCCCAGATCCGGCTGGCCGAGGCCTACTACCGGGGTGAGGGGGAGAGCCAGGACACCGAAGAGGCTGCCCGGTGGTTCCGCGCCGCGGCCGCATGGGGCCACGAAGACGCACGGATACGCCTGGGCATGATGTATGCGGACGCGGAAGCAGACATGTACGATGACCCCGAGGCGGAAGACCGGCTCGAAGTCGCTGCGCTCGCGGGGCATGAGCCGGCGAGGTATCTGCTGCTTGCGTTGTGTCCCCAGCAGGACGACGACGGCACCGACGGCTACGACGACCCTGACGACGGTGGTGGCTACCTCAAACCCTGGATGTACAGCAACCCCGCCAAATGCGGGAACCTCGACGCAGACGTTGACAACCGCAGCCCCGGCGACCCCGACCCGGAAGAGCTGCGGACGATGGCCGAGGAGTTGTTGCAGAGGGCCTGGGCCGGAAACGTGAATGCCCAATGCGGCGTGGCGGTCGCGTACCGGTTTGGCCTGGGGGTTGCGAAGAACGCTGGTGAGGCGGTCCGCTGGTTCCGGATGGCGGCCGGACAGGGGGATCGTGCTGCGAAGAGCAATCTGGGGGTTATGCACTACTACGGCGAGGGGATCCCCGAGCCGGATCACGAGGGAGCGCTGCGGTGGTTCCAGGGCGCGGCAGGGCGGGGTGATCCCCGGGGGCTCTTCAATCTCGGTGGCATGCACTACAACGGAGACGGGGGACTCTCTCCCGATCCGGTGAAGGCCGTGCAGTTCGTCCGGAAGGCAGCGGAGTGGGGCTACCCCGAGGCGCAGAACAGCCTGGGGGCCGCCTACCACAACGGCGACGGGGTCGAACGGAATGAGGAGCAGGGCATCTACTGGTTCCAGCGCGCGGCGGCGATGGGATTGTGCAACGCCGAGTACAACCTCGGCGCCCTGTCCGCCTGCGGCAAAGGAGGGCTGGGAAGCCACCCACATCGGTTCAGTTGGTTGGAGACCGCGGCCGAGGGCGGCTATGCGCCCGCGAGGTTCGTGGTGGCGGGCCGTGACCCCCTGGCCAACTGGGCGGATGCCATGGAGTGGGTGAAGTGGTCGGCTCAGGACGCCTTGTATCCGGCACGAAGCGACCTCGGGTTGCGGTTCATCGGGGGCACGGCGTACGACGACGATCCGGTCGAATCGGTGAAGTTGTGGCACTACGATGCCATGAAGGGGAGGGGGCGGTAGTACGGGCGATGACTGCGAGGCCCGCGCCAGCTCGGCGAGCCACCCCCGCACCGGTTGTCCACATCCGGGCTGATTGCACATTCCCGGGCTCAAGACTGTTAATTGAGAAATGATCCCATGTAATTGAGAAATGATCCCATGCAACCACATGCTCCCATGGACGACATGAACAGCAAGCAAAAAACACCCGGAGAACACGAAGACCGCAACGCCGGCCGCGGAGCGGACAAGAACCTCCCCTTCGGCGACAGCGGAAAGCCGAACTCCGAGCCCGGACCCGAGGCCCGACTCCTCTCGCTGGCGCAAGCGGGTGATGCCGAAGCGCAGTTCAGGCTTTCGGAGATGTACCAGAGCGGTGAGGAAGGGGTTCCGTTCGACTTTGCCGAATCGACACGGTGGGTCATGGCCGCCGCCGAGCAGGGTCATCCCCTAGCACAGGAGTTTCTAGGGGAAGTCTACTACGAAGGCGACGGGGTGGAGCAGGACTTCGAACAGGCCGCCAAATGGTTCAGAGCCGCAGCAAGGGCCGGCGACCCGGACGCGCAGTTTTACCTTGGCCGGATGTACGCGCGCGAGGAAGCCGACATGGAGGACGATCCCGATGCCGAACAATGGCTCACGGTTGCCGAGTCCGTCTGCTGCGACGCCAATAGTCACATTTTTGCTTCGCTCCAAGGCTTCTACGAGGATGGCACGTTGCCGAGGCCGGGCGAGCCGAAATCCTTCCAGGGGATGCGCCGGGCGGCCTCGATCGGTGTGCGTATGGCCCAGTACGACCTCGGTTCCGCCTACCTGAACGGGGAAGGTGTCGAGCGGGACGAAGCGGAGGCCGCGAAGTGGTTCCGCAAGGCCGCGATGCAGGGATGCAGGGTCTCTCAGCTGGCTCTCGGGGTGATTGCTCTGGGGGGTGGGGCCGTCACTCCAGGAAAATGAGGCTGCATGCGCACGATCCGGTACATCGCCGTCATCAGCATGCTTGGGATGCCTGCCCTCCTCCACGCCCAGCAAACAGCCAACGTGCAGGCGTCGGAGATCACGGCGCCCCCCGTCATCGACGGCCGGCTCAGCGACGACGTCTGGTCGGGCCTCGAGCCCCTCGCGGGCTTCACCCAGCGCGAGCCCTCCGAGGGCCGGCCCGTGTCTCAGCGGACGGAAGTCCGCATCGTGTACGACGACGCGGCTCTGTACATCGGCGCATGGCTCTTCGATGAGGACCCGGCGGGCATCGTCGTCGGCCAGACGCTGCGCGATGCTTCGCTCAATGACTCGGATGCCTTCGTCGTTGTGCTCGACACCTATCTGGACCGGCAGAACGGCTTCGTCTTCGGCACGACACCGGCGGGCATCGAGTACGACGGACAGGTCATCGGCGAGGGTGTGGGCGGTGGTCCGGGCGGTGGCCGCCAGCAACGCGGCTCGGCGGGCGGCTTCAACCTCAACTGGGACGGCTCGTGGGAGGTCGCCACGACCCGGGACGATCGCGGCTGGTACGCCGAGATGCGGATTCCCTTCTCGACGCTCCGCTATGGAGCCGGGGGAGCGCAGGACTGGGGCCTGAACTTCGAGCGGAAGATCCGGCGCAACAGCGAGCAGTCGATGTGGGCGCCCGTGCCCAGGCAGTTCGGTGTGTACCGGATTTCGCTCGCTGGAACCCTCGCGTTGGAGGCCCCCTCGCGGCGCACGGTGACGGTGAGCCCGTACGTGCTCGCGGACGGCCTCAAGGACTACCGATTCGTCTCGCCGGAGGTGGACTACGGCCGCCAGGTCGGCGGTGACGTCAAGCTCGGCATCAACCAGAGCCTCACGCTCGATCTGACGGTGAACACCGACTTCGCGCAGGCGGAAGTGGACGACCAGCAGGTCAACCTCACGCGGTTCAGCCTCTTCTTCCCCGAGAAGCGCGCCTTCTTCCTGGAGAATGCGGGCACCTTCGCCGTCGGCGCGGCCCGTTCCGCCGAGCTCTTCTTCAGCCGCCGCATTGGCCTCTCGGGCGGGCAGGAGGTGCCGATCCAGGGGGGCGCCCGGCTGACCGGCAAAGTCGGTGATTTCCAGATCGGTGTGCTCAACATCCAGACCGGCGAGGCCTACGATGTCGACGACGAGACCGGCCTCCGCCAGGAGATCGCAGCGGCCACCAACACCGGCGTTTTGCGCGCGGCACGGGAGTTCGGCAACAGGACGCGGCTCGGAGCCATCTTCGTGTCGCGCCTTAACACCACCGATACGGATGATCACAATCTCGCCTACGGGATCGACGGCCGGCTCGGGATCGGGGACGCGCTGACGCTGGACGGCTGGGCGAGCATGACCGCCACGCCGGTTGCCACCGGGGCAGAAGCGCCAGGATCGGGGTTCAACGGCGGCGAATACGGCTTCGCCGGTGACCTCCGGTACGTCACTCGCGATTGGCAGATCTCGTCCGGCTACCGGCAGGTCGGCGACGCCTTCAACCCGGAGGCAGGCTTCGTCAACCGACGCGCATACCGCCACATGAACTTCCGCTTTCTGCGCCACCTCCGCATGGAGAGCGTGTCCTGGTTCCGGGAGTTCCGGCCCCACATCTCCGGGAACAGTTTCTGGACGCTCGGCGGCTTCAACGAGTCGTATCTCGTTCACTTCGACAACCACTTCGCCTTCGAGAACGGAGCGTTCTTCCAGTTTCCCGGCTTCAACCTCACCGGCGAGGGACTCGAGGAACCGTTCGCGATCCGCGACGACATCATCATCCCGGCCGGCACGTACAACAACATCGACTGGGAATTCAGGGCGAACACGAATCGGGGAGCCCCGCTCTCGCTGTCGGGCGGCTGGGGCCTCGGCGGGTTCTACAGCGGCACACGTTTCGGCCCGAACGCGTCGATGACGTACCGCTATAGCGACAAGCTCTCCGCCAGCGTCCGCGCGAACTACTTCGACGTGCGGCTTGACGAGGGCAGCTTCACGACCGCCGTCGTGCGGTTCAACGCGTCGTACTCGTTTACGCCCCGTCTGTACGTGCAGACCAACGTCCAGTACAACGACGATACGAAGGACCTCGGGACCAATGTTCGGATCGGGTGGCTCGATACGGCCGGCACGGGGCTGTTCCTGGTGTGGAATGATACAAATCACACGGGGTCGCTCGAGCGGACCGGGATTTTGGCGGGGCCGAAGCAGCGGCAGTTGGTGGTGAAGTACAGTCGGTTGTTGAATTTGAGGGGGTAGGGTGGGGGGGGAGACGCCTTCGCCCCCGACGGGCTTCCGGCATACATTGAACGCGACGACCTGGACTTACCAAGCGCTCGCCGGGAGGGACGGACCGACATGCCGATGCTGACAAGGACGAAGACGACAACAACGCGACCGCGCGGGTTGATCCACGGACTGCTTGCGCTCCTGGTGGCCTGCGGCGGCGATGCCGGGGACGGGTCGGCCACCGGCGCGGCCGGAACCCTGGACGGCCCGGACGTGATCGTGAACGCCGTGACCGAGGAGGTCTTCACCGTCGGGTCGGTTGCGGGCAACGACTGGGACACCTTCGGCAGCGTTCGCTCGGTGCACTTCGACGCTCAGGCCAACCTGCACATCTTCGACAGCCAGGCCGATCACATCGTGGTGGTCGGGCAGGACGGGTCGCTGATCCGTACGGTCGGAGGGCAGGGAGAGGGACCCGGAGAGTTCGACAACGTCACCGCGGCGATCGTCGGGCGCGACGGCTCCTACACGGTGTTGGGATTCATGCAGATCGACCTGCTCGAACCCGACGGCGAGTTTGTGCGGCGCATCACCATGGACCCGATGACGACGGGACTGGTCATGACCGACATGGCGCTTCCCGATGGCCGCCTGGTGACTCGCCAGATTGTGCGGTTCGGCAATGAAGACGAGCAGTCCGAGGAAGGGGGCCGTCCCGTGCACATCTTCCCACTCGACGGCTCCGAGCCAGAACTCCTTTACACCGCCTGGGAGCTCCCCGAGGAGGACGAGCGCGAAATCAGCACGAGCGGGTCGGCGGCAACCGGCATAACAATGAGCATGTCGGCGGGCCGCGCCTTCGAGCCCCGCCTCGCATTCGATCCACTGACCGATGGCCGCCTCGCACTGATCGATTCGATCGGGTACCGCGTCAAGCTCGTCGGACTCGACGGAAGCGTCACCGGAACCATCGAGCGGCCGATTGCGCCGCTTCCGGTCGACGATGCGATCATGGAGGCCGAACGCGAGCGCTTCCGCGAAGGCGAGCCGGCGGTGCTTGAGAGCGGGACCAGCAACACCAACTTGCCCATCCGGATCGAGCGGGAGGGGGTGGAGGAGCGCACCTTCGCCGACGAGGTGCCGGTGTTGTTTGACTTGAAGGTGGACTGGGAGGACCGGATCTGGGTGGAACGCCGGGGGCCGACGGGCCAAGGCGATGGCCCGACAGACATCGTGACGACCGACGGGGATTACATTGGCACCCTGCCGCCGGACGGGCTTAGGACGCCGGACGCCTTCGGCCCCGACGGGCTCCTGGCCTACATCGAGCACGACGACATGGAGGTGCCGACCGTGCGCGTGATCAGGCTGGTTGCGCTGGAACCGGAGGGGTAGGGCGCGCACGAAGCGGCTCGGGCATGGCGTGGCGTGATTTCCCCGTCACGGATTGCCGGGTTTTCCCTCTCAGAGCACCGACACGTGTTGCCCATACTGTGGTTGGGGACGCCGAACCCCCAATTCACCCAGGAGGAGGCAACGTCCATGAGGAGCAAGCGAATCTGGATCGCGGTGGCGTTCACGGCCAACCTGCTCCTGCTTCCGCTCATGCTGGCCCCGCCCCGCAAAGGCCCGCGGCAGCCCCTTCGCGCCGGACGACGATCTGAGCGCAAGGGCGGTCGGTTGCCCGGGGACCGGGGCCTGGTTCCGGAGTCCGTGACAGCGCTGACCGATGACCCGCTCGACCGGCTGAGGCGGAGCGGGCTGATCTGATCCGTAGTGGCCTCGAGGGGCTGTCCGACCGGGGCGACGCCCGTTGACATTCTCCTGCCATGCACGCCCTATGATTGAACGAACACCGCCACCGGAGGCTGGCAATGGCTTGCCAGCCCGCCTGGATACAGGAGGGAGGGAATCCGGATTGCTCACTGACAGGGACTACCGGGCCGTGTTCGAAGCCTCGCCGGACGCGATGCTCGTCGTGGATCCCGACGGCGTGATCCGGGATCTCAACCCGCAGGCTCTTTCGATGTTCGGATGGAGCCGCGGAGAGATGGAGGGCTCGGGCGTGGAACGGCTGGTTCCCGCTGGCGTCCGCAGCCGGCACGAGCAGCACCGCCTGTGCTACGCCGAAGCGCCGCGTCCGCGACCGATGGGGCAGGGACTCGAGTTGCAGGCTTTGCGCAAGGACGGCACAACCATCCCGGTGGAGATCAGTCTGAGCCCCGGCAAACTGGCATCGGGGCCGGAACACGTGATCTGCACGATCCGCGACATCACGGGCTGGAAGCGGATGCGGTGGCTGTCCCGAATGAAGGTGATGGCGGCCGAGAATGAGCGAAAGCACCTTTCCCGCGAGCTGCACGACGAGTTCCTCCAGTTCCTCGTGGCGGTCAAGATCAGGGGGAAGCTTCTGGCGGACGAGACGGACCGGGAGGAGAGAGAACGGGCGTGGGCGGTGATCGCCGACGAGATCCTTGATGCGATCCGGGGGGTGAAGCGGATGATTCGGGGGCTAAGGTCCCCGAAACTCGAACGGCAGGGGCTTGTTTCCGCGCTCGCTACCCTGTTTCGCGATGCCCGGAAGGTGCACGGAGTCACGATTCACGCCAGCCTCAGCCTCGACTGGGTGGCCGACGAATTGGATCCGGTGACCGTCCTGGCCCTGTACCGGATCGTGCAGGAGGCCGTGACCAACGTAGCGACGCACGCAAGGGTGAGCGAGGCTGCCGTGACGCTCAGATCGGAGGGCGGTGTGATCATCGCGGAGATCCGAGACGAAGGATGCGGGTTCGAGTTGCCCGATCCCGGAGCGGCACCGGACGAAAGCCACGTCGGCGTCGGCCTCGCCGGGATGCGTGAGAGAGCGGAGCTGGTCGGGGGCAGCCTCACCGTACAAACCTCGCCGGGCAAGGGAACCATGGTTCGGGCTGCCGTGCCGATGGTGGGTCCGGACGGCGAACAATGGTGAGGGTTCTCCTGGTCGACGACCACAACGTCGTGCGTGCCGGTCTGAAGGCACTGCTCGAATCCACCGGCCGGGTGGATGTCGTGGGCGAGGCGTCGACAGGCGAGGAAGCGATCGACAGGGCGCGGACGCTGGAGCCGGACATCGTCATCATGGATCTGGCCATGCCCGGAATGGGCGGCGTCCAAGCGACCCGCCACATCACCGGACTTGGACTTGAAGCGAGGATCCTGGTACTCACGATTCACGACGAGGACGAGTTCCTCGTTCCCGCCCTCAACGCCGGCGCCGCGGGCTTCCTCAACAAGTCCGTTGCCGACACCGATCTCATGGGCGCCATCGAAGCGATCGTGCGCGGACACTCCTACCTGCCGCGCCGCGCAGCGGCCCTGCTCGCGCGCCGGAAAGCACGGGGCAGATCGAGCGGCAAGCCGGGGCGCGGGGTGCTCTCCGCGCGCGAGCGCACTGCGGTCGAGTTGTACGCGAACGGCTTTTCGACCAGGGAGACGGCCGAGGAGATGTTTCTCAGCCCCAAGACCGTGGAGGGCTACCTCGCCCGCGCCAGAACGAAGCTGGATCTGCACACGCGGCGCGACATCGTGCGCTTCGCGCTCGAGGCCGGACTCCTGCGGGCCGAAGGCGAGCAGTAGGGGCTGTTCCTCCCCCCCAACAGGCGAATCCCCCACGGCTTTGGGGGTGATTTCCCTCGCGAATTGCAGGGTTTTCCCGCTGCGGCAACCGACATGCGTTGCCGTACTGTTTGGTGTACCGGATCGGACTGGCCGGTCCAGTCAACTGAAACGGGCCGCTCGATATCAGCAATCGGCCCAGAAAGATGGAGGCACACCATGTCAGCACGCACGATGCCCGCAATCGTTCTCACGCTCGCCCTGGCGGCAGCCTGCGAAGACAACCCGGTGGCGCCGGCGGACCGACCGCCACCCGCTCCTGCCGAGGGACTCACGGAAGCCGAGTCGGTCGCGCTCTTCCGGGGTATCGCCCGGGTGTCCTTCGACGCCGACAACCCCATCCATCCCGGCAGTCTCGTGATCCAGTGCCCGCTGGGCGGCGAGCTGGAACTGATCGAGACCATCGAGGAGTTCCAGGCGGACGGTGGCGACCAGGAGATGAGCGTGGCCTTCACCGCGATACCGAACCGGTGCAGGCTGACGATCGAGGGCTACCGGTTCAACGTGGACGGCAACCCGAGCCTCCGCACCCACATGGATGTCGAGACCGTCGCGTTGGGGTTCCGGGAGTACGTCAACGTCACGGGCACGATCACCGGCGACCTCAAGTGGCAATTGTGGCAGCGGTCGGGTACCTGTCCGATCGCTGGCACCCTCGACGGTTGGGCAAGAGTCGTTCCAGATCCAGACGACGAACCGGGCACGGTGCACTTCACCGGTTCGGTGTGCGCCCACGAGGTGAAGATCGACATGTCGGAGTGGATGCCGCCGCTCCCGACCTGAAGGTTGCCCCGGGAGCGCTGGGGGCGGGGCCTGGCTCCGGGAGTTTGGGCCGGCCCCCGCCCCCCTCGTCGTGTACGAGGCGGTCGGGTAGACGATCGGTCATGGGCAGGGGGGGTACGGATTCCCCTACCGCTGCAACAGAATGAATCGCCGGTTGAGCGCCTGAACGGGGCGAGCGTTCATGGGATGCCGGGCCGCGAACGCCTCGGCCTGCGCCGGGGAGACTGAAATCGGCTCGGTCATCACCACCCAGCTCACCACTTCGGAACACGGAGGGGTGGTCAGGGAACCGGCGTAGCGGAAGTAGCCCGCTTCCTCGGGCAAGAGGGTACGCGGATCCAGTTCCGGGAGGGTCGCGGACGGCTCGCCGGATGCCGGGGCGGCGCTCCAGATGCTCTCGATTGCCGGATGGCTCTCGCCGGTGCCCATGAATACCCCGACCACCGCGAGATCCCCCTCCTCGGCCTGATGCACGAAATGCACCTCCATGGGGAAACCGCCTCCGTCGACCGCATGCTCGCTGGGCAGATGGAAGTGGAACTGCAGGAGCGAGAAGTGCCGGCCTTCCAGGGTGATCGAACTCCCCTCGGTCACGTCGACCTGGATGGTGTGCCCGTTGTCCGCCACGTGCGCTTCCGCGGGCTGCCATTCGATGTCCAGGGTTCCCGCGCCCGCCAGGATCGGGCCCGCCAGATCTACCGGAGACTGCTGTACACCTTCGGCACAAACCGCGAAGGACGGATCCAGCTCGCCCCATCTCGCAGCACC
Source organism: Longimicrobiales bacterium (assembly GCA_965206455.1). Classification (GTDB taxonomy): domain Bacteria; phylum Gemmatimonadota; class Gemmatimonadetes; order Longimicrobiales; family Gaopeijiaceae; genus Bin94. The sequence goes on from CBDBJS010000002.1 coordinate 510,875, forward strand.
CGTCTCGCCGTCATAGGTCCAGTGAATCTGGCCGCTTCCGGCCTCGGGCGCGTGCTGTGCGACCGGCTCTTCCTGTGCGTCCGAGTGCTCTGGAGCGCGCGGTTGGCAGGCTTGCTGTGCGCCGGCGAGGCAGACCATCGCCAAGCCGCCGACCAGCCTCCGGGGGAATGAGTGTTGCTGCCGCATTTGTTCTCCTGTGAGCCGGGGACGCTCCGAGAACCCATTTACGGAGATTGGGACGCCAGGGTCGGCGGGGCAAGCGGCTGGTGGTGTAGCGGATTCTGGAGAATCAGCTCAGCCTTCCCTGGCCCGCGCCAGCAGTTCCTCACCCGTGTCGCATTCGATGATCCGGTCACCGATGCGAGCGATTGCCTCCGGGTCGGTGATGTCGTCCAACAGCCTGGCCAGCCGCTCGGCCGTCCGTGCACCTTCCAGTACCTCTTCTCCGATTCCCCACGACTCGGCCGCTCCCAGCACCCATTGTCTGAGGTTGGCGCGCCAGCGTCTGCAGGTCAAGCACCTGGTGCCGCAGCCTGGGCTGATGCTCAGCGAGCCAGCCCCGCACCGGCTCGATCAGGTCGAAGATGTCGTCCGGGGCGGTCCAACGCTCGCGGCCGTTGTAGATCGTCACCGCGAGCGCCGGGGGCAGCATTCCTCCGGGTGCCAGCTTCCTGCGGCGTCCCTTTGCGCTGACGAGCGCGTTGTAGGCGAGGGCGATGTGGCAGAGGGCCCGTGCCGACATGTAGCGCTCGGGGGCCGATTGGAACTCGTCGGGTAGGGTGTCCTGTGTGAAAGTGGGGGATGCTCCGCCGGGGACGAGTCCATTCGGCAATTGTAAAGTCGGGTTTACATTATGTAAGCTATGGTTGACTATCTTTGGGCTCCGGGTCGCCGTCGAAATCGACCGGAAGACTGTCAGTGGTATCGCGTGTCATCCGCGCCAGACCGGCCAAGGCCGACAGGTACAGGAACAGCGTGAAGAACGCGAGATACCCGGTGGCCGGGTGTCGCGGCTGGCACCCCGGGAGAATCCTGCACAGCAACTCGCGCACTCCTCCAGGTGGACTTGAAGGAAGAACGACAAACGTCACTGTGAACGCTGCTCCGAAGACTACAACGAGAGTCCACAGCAGCCGTGCGTGGTCAGCGGCGATGAGGCGCGTGTTGAGAGCGAGAAGCGACAGAAAGAACAGCAAGTAGACCAACAAGCGAGGGGAACCGGTGGGGATCGTGACGTGGAATGCCTGGGCGGACGCAAAGACGATGGCCAGAATCACGAGCAGCCCGTAGAGATCGACCGCCGAGCGGGACGAGTACAAGAGCCGCTCAAGCGAAATGGTACCGCGCCTGTTGAGAGCGCCGAGCATCAACACAGCCAGCACCAGCGTGAAGAGCGGTGGTGCCAGCCAGATTTCGGATTCCCCGATCCGCAGCCCTCCGAGTAACCCTACGGCGAACAGCAAGGCGAGTAGCATCGTCATGCGGCCGGCAACGCTCACAGGCGTCGCCGACGAAATGCGCCGCGCCAGCGAACGCAATTCTGCCACCCACCGCTTCACCGACTCATTTGGCTTGTCAATGTCCATGGTCGTAGTGCTCCCTGTTATGACATCCGCTTGGGGCCGAGAACTCCAGTACGGCCTCCGCAAGCAGAGCTGGAATTGGGCGAGGTTGATCCCATCCGTCGTCCAGGACATTGGCTTTCCGAATCTGTTCCCGCTTCAGCCGATCCCGCTCCGCGGCGAGCTTCGCCAGAGACAGCATCCGCTTCGCAAGGGTCTGGAATTGGGCAAGGTTGATCGCCATCGGGTTCCAGCCGTACAGGGCTGTCTTCAGGATGTTGGCGGACGCCAGCAGTCCATGGGTGAGGGCCAGCATCTGTTCCCGCTTCAATTTGTCCGGGATTCCGGCTTCCCCGGGCTCCGTGCCGGCCGCGCAGGCTCGCACCCCGTGGTACGCCCCCAGGAATGGAATCTCGGCGATTGCGGGCGAGATCTTTGTGGTCATGAAGTGCCGGAGGTCGTAGCCGTTGGCGTACATGTACCGCGCGACATCTCGGACCGATACCGGATCACCCCCCTCGTCTTCAGGGGGAATCCGGACTTTGCGCGCTGATGAGCTGGAACGGCGCCATGAAGGGTGGCGGGAGGCCCTGCGCCGTGGCCGGTCACGCTGCCGCTCAGGTAGACCGCGGCGACCGGTACGCCGACCGATGTCGCTCGGGCCGCCAATTCCTTCGCCGTGGCCGCAATCTGGGAGTCCGACAAATTGCCGTCCAGAATCTTCTCGTCCTGCACGCAAGCGTCCTCGAAGAACCGGACCTTTTCGTCATCCAAATCGAGCATTTCGGCCAGCTGGCGGATTCCGCGCTGCTCGCGGACGGGGCCCTTGGAGGTGGCGTGGCACACCCGAATGGCGTCCTTCATGAGTGCGCACTTCAGGGCCAGTTGCGTGTCGGTGCCAGACGCGGAGCCGTGTTCCAGCATGTGATCGATCTGTTTGTCGTCGGTTTGCACGAGCCAGACCAGCACGCGCAGGTAGCACTTCATGGCCTCATCCGGGAGTCCTTCGACGATGACCTCTTCCGGGGGCGTCTCTGTCCCGGTCTCGTCCTTGCCTGTAACCCGGCGGACGACGTGGGGGAGTTTCCCGGCGACTTTGGTGACGGAGTCAATCCCGGCTTGAACCGTCCGAACACCCCGTTTCCCGAACTCTGCCGCTGAATCCATGATCACCCCGATTGTCGGGCCCTGGTTGTCAACGCCATCGGCAGGCGGCTCCCAGTGGCCGGGTGCCAGGGTGTGCTCGGCCTGGAGGGCGGCCGGTAGGGTGTCCTGCGTGAAGGTGGGGGATGCTGCGCCTGGTACGAGTCCGTCGGGCAATTGGTCGGTCATGGCGTGTGGGGGTTGGCAAGACGGGTCGTTGGGTGTCAGCGGGAAGGGCATCGTAGGGTAACGGGACTTGAAACGATGGGAAGCGCGTGTGTTTGATTCGGCCGGCTAGTCAGCAGAGATCCACGCACTCGTCGGGATGGACGCGCCAGAGCGTGATCCAGAGCGCTTCGTCCTCGTGGTTGAGCAGTCCCTCCTTGAGTTCCCAGCGCCAGACCTTGGAACACCAGAACCAATAGCAGTCCGGATTTGGCGTGTGCAGGTTCGTTGGTGGATGGCCGGGCGGGGCACCCGATGGGTAGATTGCACGCTCGACTTCGAGCTTCCACTCGACATCAGGCTCAAGCGCCCACGACCCGCTACCCTCGGCCGCGACGATCCCCTCCTGGCGCAACGTAACCGTGAAGTGCATCGTGCCGCTTTCGGCCACTTCGAACCGCGGGCTCGGCAGGTCCGCGGCCGTGAACACGCGGTTGCCAACCTGAATCTCCAGGCCGGCCAATCCCTTCGGATTGCCTATTTCGCCGTACGCCGTGACCTCCAACGACGCGCTGCGAAACACGCCCGTGATGCTGTCGCACGAGGCCAGCAAGAACAAGAGCGCCAGTACTGCGATACACCTCCCGTTCATGGCTCCTCCTAAACAGCGCGTCGCGATGGAACTTTGTGTCCAGGATGATGCGGCGTTCGGGTGATTCGAGGATCACGTCCGCTTCCATGACGGGGATCCGTGCGCGATTCGCGGGACCCTGACGTAACGTTAGGGTCGTTAATCACTCGGCGGCTCGGGGCCTGGTGGGCGGCCTGGGACTTCGAGCACGAGTCAGTCGCTCGGGTGGAGTTTGTCTCCGCGAGCCGGGAATTCGCGCCCTCAGCCTTCCCTGGCCCGCGCCAGCAGTTCCTCCCCCGTGTCGCATTGTATGATCCGGTCGCCGATGCGGGCGATTGCCTCCGGGTCGGTGATGTCGTTCAACAGCCCGGCCAGCTGCTCGGCCGTCCGTGCACCGAACTTCTGGCTCGCCAGCCGGCAGACCAGGTCTCTGCGTCCCCGTGTAAACCCCTCGCGATGCGCCTGCTCTTTCTGCTCCTCCACACCCGCGTAGATCATTCCCGCCTCCTTTAGCGACTTCACCTCGTCCAGTACCTCTTCTCCGATTCCCCACGACTCGGCCGCTCCCAGCACCCATTCCCGGAACGCCTCTCGCAGCCTCGCGTGCTGTGGCCGGGGGTACGCTTCGATCACCTCCCCGACAACGCGCGATACGTTCTCGGCCGAGGGGTCGAACTCCATGCTCGCGATCCACGCCACCACGTTCGGCTCGGCTGTGGTCTGACGTTGGCGAGCCAGTGAACGCAGGTCAAGCACCTGGTGCCGCCCGTGGTTTGCCCGGGATGGTCGCACCGAAACGGGGGCGTTGACATGGCGGGATGGGACTGTCGTGATTGGTCCGAAAGCGTTCTAGCGCGAGTCCGCCGGCTCCCGAAAGAAGTCGATCCTGCAGCGCAACGGGCCCTCGATGGCCACCCTGTGAGGCAGTCCGGGGTGGATCGGGACGCGGTCCGGTGCGGAGATCACTCGTTCCTGGCCGGTCTTGAGGTTGACGAACCGCAGACTGCCTTCAAAGACGTTCAGCACCGCCCAGTGTCCCGGCGCCAGGGTGTGTTCCGCCTGGAGCGCGCTGGGCAGTGTGTCCTGGGTGAAGGTGGGGGAGGTGCCGCTAGGGACGAGCCCGTCGGGTAGGCGATCGGTCATGGGGTGGGGGGGTTAGGGGAAGGGCTGCTTGTTGTCGGGGGCCAGTGGGGGGCTCCGTCGAAGAGTAGCGGGATCCGCGGAGAGGGAAGCACCGGCGTCACAAGTGTAATGTTTGCTTTACTTGATGTAAACTACGCTTGTCATTTTCTCGTCGAATCGTTCGGCCGACTCACTGGATGGGGTGATCACGGCTTGGCTAACCGCGCTGTCGACACTCTACGCGGAGTTCGACCCGTCAATCCCGATCGTCGTCAGCATCTCCGCGTGAATCCCCCGCCAGTCCTGGTCAAGGTTGACTGTCCGGGCCTGGACGCGGAAGCCCTCGAGGCGGATGTCGGCCTTCAGCGACGTGCTGCCCACCTGCGGGTACAGCAGGATGCCTTCGTGCCCAGCCCCGTCCGGCCGGGTCGCCCTGGCGGTTCCTCACATAGGCGAGCAGCTGGTAGAGGTTGCCGGAATGCAGCTTGCCGGTGCCGGATCCCTGCCCGTGCGCCAGCGCGTCCTTGTAGTACTTGGTGTCGAGGATGATCCGACGCTCGCGTGATTCGAGGATGACGTCGGCGGTCATGACGGGGATCATCGCCCGGTCCGCGTCGGTCGCCCAGCCCTTGTCTGCCCACTGGACCCGGCGGCCCCCCGGATTCACGCGATACACGCTTTGCTCGCGCTCGTAGAATCCCGTGACGAATTCCTCGAAGAGCGCCCACATGGTCGCCTCGTCCCGGCGGAAGTCGCGGAAGGTGGTGCGACCGGTCTCCTCATCGACCACCGAGCTCTCGTAGAGGAGCCTGCACACCGAGAGCAGGAACTGGTAGAGCCGCCGGTTGCCCCCGAGCTGGACCTGGCCGAAGGTGTTCCTCTTCAGGCGGGTGCGCGATATGCCGTCGAGCCTCCTGTACGCGGAGCGCACGTCGCCACGGACAACTTTGTCCAGCCTGATCCGCCGGTCCCGCAGTCCATACAACGACGTGCGCAGGATTTGGTTCGGCAGGATGTGGTGTTGTGTCGGGCACTGGCAATCGGCGGTGTTGATCCGACCAAAGGGTCAGGCCTGGGGACGCGCCCCCCAGCACGGCTTGGCCTCTTGCCGTCGCGGTGCCGTGCGGTAGGGATCCGGCCAGCGACAATGGCCTATATTCAGTGACGGAACGACGGGTCCTATCCCGTCTAAACCGGGACCTTCCTGGGGCCGGAGAACTGGACGGCAGCTCATGAACGAAGAATGGACCTGGCCTGGCTCGCGCTGGTGGCGGCTGGATCTCCACACTCACTCCCCCGAGTCCAAAGACTTCCACCGGGAGAACGACGAAGTCCGGGACTGGTTGGGGTGGATCGAGGCGGCCGCTAACGCAGGTTTGGATGCGGTCGCGCTCACAGACCACAACACGGCTGCGGGTATCTCTGAAATTCAGGACGTTGCCACAGGGGTGGCGAACGCTCCGGTTCTTTTCCCTGGCGTGGAGGTGACCGCCAGCGACGGTGTGCACCTGCTCGTTCTAGCAGATCCACTTTGCAGCCAGAAACACATAGACGACCTGCTGTCCAGATCGGGAATCCCCGTGGACGCCCGCGGATTGGAGCATGCCCGATCCCGATTGAGTGTAGAGCAGATTTTGGATCACCTGGGGAGTGATGCCGTGATCCTGGGTGCGCATGTCAACGGGCCCAAGGGGATTCTGGACGAGCTCAAGGGCCAGCAGCGCCTTGCGGTATTGAGGAATCCGAACCTCGCCGCAGTCGAAGTGGATCCCGGGACGGATCTGGACGAGAGTTGGCTTGATGGAAGCAAGAGCGAGGTCGGGCGCAGGATTTCCCGGATCTGGGCCTCTGATGGGCACCGCTTTGAGGATTTGGGCCGACGCTTCACCTGGGTGAAGATGACGCGTCCCGACATCGAGGGATTGCGCTTGGCGCTGCTCGACGGGACCAGCTCGCTCAAGTGTGCCATGCGCGAGAACCCTGGCGACCCGAATGCGCAACGCGGCGAACTCATGATCGAAGGCGTCACCGTTGCTGACGCAAGATTCATCGGGCGGCCGGAGCCGGTTACGATCCGATTCAACCCCTGGCTGAACGCGATCATCGGTGGCCGGGGCACTGGCAAGTCCACGCTTGTCGACCTCTGCCGCAAGACACTGCGCCGGGAGGCCGAGCTTGATGCCAGTGGCGACCGTGGCGAAGAAGGGTCGCTGCGAAAGCTGTTCGAGCGCCGTATGCGAATCCCGCCATCGCGAAAGGAGGGGCTGCTGACCGAGCGCACCCGCATGGAGGTCGTCTACCGAAGACACGGTGAGCGCTTCGCACTGTCATGGAACCGGCATGGCGCGGAACCCGCGATCACTCGCCTGATCGGAGACAGGCGCACGCCCGAAGAGGGTAGCATCTCCGAGCGCTTTCCGGTGCGCATCTACAGTCAGAAACAGCTCTTCGCGCTGGCCCAGGATCCGGACGCTCTTCTCGCCATCATCGACGATAGCCCTGATGTCCAAGCCGCGGAGAGGAACCGCGAGATCGAGCATTTGAAGTCCGCCTACCTGTCTCAACGTGCTCAGGCTCGTGCCGCAGCTGCGCGGGCCAGCGGGCTGAGCGCCCGGCGCGCGGCTCTCAGCGACGTCCAGCGCAAGCTGGATTTCCTTCAGGAAGGTGGACAGGCGCGCCGGCTGAGCGAGTACCGGAAGAGGCGTCAACAAGATGATCTCTGGAACGCCGTGGTGGAGGCGGCCCGGGAAGCCGTGGGGGATATCGCGGCCAGCGTGGAACAACTGTCCGTTGCTGATTTGGGCAGTGTGCGCCTTGACTCCGAGGATGATCCATCGTGGGCGAGTCTCGACAGCGCGCAGGCGGCACTCTCCAGGGTGGTCGGAAGCCTCAGGAGTACCGTGCTGACCAACGTTGAGGCTACCCAGGACGAAGTCCGCAAGATTCTGGAGAGCGAGGATGTCACGCGTTGGCAGAAGGCACTCGCAGACAGCGAGGCGAGCTTCCGGGAAGCAACTGCTGAACTCGCCGAACGCGGGATTCGCGATCCCGGAGAATACGACAATCTGCTCTCGGACGCGGCCCGTCTGCAGCGCGAGATTCAGGCCCTTGAGCAAGAGCACAGTCGCGCTCGGCAGGTTGCTCGTGGCGCCGCTGAGACACTCAAGCGCTACCGCGAACGACGCGGTGCGCTCGGAGCCGCAAGAGTGGCCTTCGCGGTGGATGCCTCGGGGGAGATCATTCGCGTGGAGGTGGCCCCCCTGGCCAACAATGCCGGCCTTTCCAGCAGTCTTGTCGGGATCCTTGGCACCGAGCGTTTTGAAGCCGACCGTAGAGCTCTGGCCGACAGGATCAGGGAACAATCCGGTGAGTGGAGTTGGGAGAGCCTCGATGAGGTGGTGACGGATATGCGCCGGTTCCTGGCCGGGCAGGTGGATTCCTGGCCGACTGAGGATCATCGCTTCGAGGCGGCGCTGAAGAGGGTTCCGCCTGAGAGGATCGACCGTCTGGCCCTGTATGCGCCAGATGACAGTGTGGGGGTGCACTTCAGGGGGAGAAGCAGGGGCTGGCAACCACTGACACAGGGTTCACCGGGACAACAGACGGCCGCCCTTCTGGCCTTCGTTCTCGGACATGGTTGCGAGCCGATTATCCTCGACCAGCCTGAGGATGACCTCGACAACACCCTGATTTATGATCTTCTCGTGAGTCAGTTGAAGGAGGCGAAGCTGCGTCGCCAGGTGATCGTCGTTACCCACAACCCCAACATCGTCGTCCACGGAGACGCCGAGCTCGTACTTTCGCTCGAAGCGGGTGAGGGACAGAGCCGCATAGGGTGTTCGGGCGGTCTGCAGGAAGAGAAGGTGCGAGAGGAGATCTGCCGCGTCATGGAAGGCGGACGGGAGGCCTTCGAGAGTCGCTACAGGCGAATCATGCCTGCCCGCGGGTCGGTGTCGTGATGGACCACGAGCGTCTGGCCCGGCGGATACGGCTCGGCGAGGACTCGACGCTGGAACTCAAACGCGTTCTGCTCTCGGGCGACAAGGTCAAGGGTCCCCAAAGGAGCGACTTCGCGGATGAACTGGCGGCTATGGCCAACAGGAAAGGGGGCACATTGGTTCTTGGCGTGGATGACAAGAGCCGGGAGGTGTTGGGGATCTCCCTGGATGGAATTGACGCCGTGGAGGCATGGGTGAGGGAGATTTGCCACGACTCGATCAAGCCTCCGCTCGACGCCGACATCAACAAGATCGAGTTGCCCGATAGCGAGGGCAGGCTACAACCGGTCATTGAAGTGGTCGTACCACGCAGCCTGTTCGTGCACGAGAGTTCCGGGGGCTATTTTCGCCGGGTAGGCAGTTCGAAGCGAAAGCTGGCTCCCGAACTTCTGGCGCGTCTGTTCCAGGAACGAAGCCAATCGAGGGTCATTCGATTCGACGAAACACCGATCCCCGGTTGCTCTCCGGAAGACATCGATCCGAGACTGGCTCGCCGGTTCTTGCGGCCGGATGCGGATGTATCCCTCACTGTTCTACGCAAACTCGGGGTCGTCGCGGATGACGAGGATGGCGTGGCCCGTGTCACGGTGAGTGGTGCGCTGCTGTGCACGCGCGACCCCGCAACCTGGCTGCCACACGCGTTCATTCAAGCGGTCAGCTACGCCGGCGAGCGCCACGACGTCAATTACCAGATGGACGCCCGTGACATCGGTGGGCCCCTGGACGATCAGATCTTCGGCGCTCTGCATTTCGTGCGCCGGAATATGCTGGTGAGAGCCACGAAGAGGACCGGGCGGGTGGATCGGCCCCAGTTTAGCGAGCGGGCCGTGTTCGAGGCCCTCGCCAACGCCGTGGCCCACAGGGACTATTCGATGGCCGGAGCGCGGATTCGGCTCCACATGTTCGCGGACCGACTCGAGCTTTACGTTCCGGGTGCCCTTGCCAACACGCTCACGACGGACAGCATGCACCTGAGACAGTACAGCCGCAACGAGCTGATCGTCTCGATGCTGGCACGCTGCTCGATCCCGGTCGACGAAGGCTTGGGCCGGTCGCACATCATGGACCGACGGGGTGACGGAGTGCCGGTCATCCGGGACCAGACCCGCAAGCTCTCGGGGCGGATGCCCGAATACGACGTGATCGACGACAGCGAGTTGCGGCTGGTGATTTGGGGGGCGGGTGAGTGAGATGACCCGGAAGCCGCTACGATGCCGACGTGGGTATACATTGAGCGCGACGACCCTGGACGTGCCGAGCGTTCGCGTGATGCGGTTGGTTGCGCTGGCACCGGAAAGCTGACCGGTCGCGCCCATGGGCCTGCAGCCCCCCTGTCGGGAGGGACCGACCGAAATGCCGATGCTGACAAGGACGAAGACGACACCAACGCGACCGCGATTCCTTCCCTGCCTCCTTCCCCTCGCGCTCCTGGTGGCCTGCGGCGATACCGGGGAGGGACCGGCCACCGGCGCCGCCGGAGCCCTGGACGGCCCGGACGTGATCGTGAACGCCGTGACCGAGGAGGTCTTCACAGTCGGGTCGGTTATGGGCAACGACTGGGACACCTTCGGTAGCGTTCGCTCGGTGCACTTCGACGCCCAGGCCAACCTGCACATCTTCGACAGCCAGGCCGATCACATCGTGGTGGTCGGGCAGGACGGGTCGCTGATCCGTACGGTCGGAGGGCAGGGAGAAGGACCCGGAGAGTTCGAAGACGTCATCACGGCGATCGTCGGGCGCGACGGCTCCTACACGGTGTTGGGATTCACGCAGATCGACCTGCTCGAACCCGACGGCGAGTTCGTGCGGCGCATCACCCTGAATCCGATGACGACGGGTTTGGTCATGGCCGACCTGGCGCTGCCGGACGGCCGCCTGGTCGGCCACTTCAGGCGCTTAGGCGACGATGACGAGCAGTCCGAGGAAGGGGGCCGTCCCGTGCACATCTTCCCACTCGACGGCTCCGAGGCAGAACTTCTCTACACCGCCTGGGAGCTACCCGAGGAGAACGAAAGCAGCGTGAGCGAGTCGGCGTCGAGCGGCATGGTCATGCGCATGTCGGCGGGCCGCGCCTTCGAGCCCCTCCTCGAGTTCGATATACTGACCGACCGGGAGGGGGTGGAGGGGCGCACCTTCGCCGACGAGGTGCCGGTGTTGTATCGCTTGAAGGTGGACTGGGAGGACCGAATCTGGTTGCAACGCCGGGGGCCGACGGGCCAAGGCGACGGCCCGACAGACATCGTGACGCCCGACGGGGATTACATCGGCACGCTGCCGCCGGACGAGCTCCGGACGCCGGACGCCTTCGGCCCCGACGGGCTCCTGGCCTACATCGAGCACGACGACATGGACGTGTCGACGGTGCGCGTGATCAGGCTGGTTGCGCTGGAACCGGGAGGGTAGGGGGCGCATATGTCAGGCGGGTTCCAGGCCCGGATGAGGTAACAGCACCAGGCGGCAGGTGCCCGGGATCTCTACTCAGGTTTCCCTGGCCCGCGCCAGCAGTTCCTCCGCCGTGTCGCATTGGATGATCCGGTCGCCGATGCGTGCGATTGCCTCCGGATCGGTGATGTCGTCCAACAGCCTGGCCAGCCGCTCGGCCGTCCGTGCACCGAACTTCTGGCTCGCCAGCCGGCAGACCAGAGTGGCGAGCCCCTCGGCACGTCCCTCCCTGCGCCCCCGTGTAAGCCCCTCGCGATGCGCCCGCTCCTTCTGCTCCTCCACACCTGCGTAGATCATTTCCGCCTCCTTTAGCGACTTCACCTCTTCCAGCACCTCTTCTCCGATCCCCCACGACTCGGCCGCTCCCAGTACCCATTGTCTGAGGTTGGCGCGCCAGCGTCTGCAGGTCAAGCACCTGGTGCTGCAGCCTGGGCTGGCGCTCGGCGAGCCAGCCCCGCACCGGCTCGATCAGGTCGAAGATGTCGTCCGGGGCGGTCCAGCGTTCGCGGCCGTTGTAGATCGTCACCGCGAGCGTCGGGGGCAGCATTCCTCCGGGTGCCAGCTTCCTGCGGCGTCCCTTTGCGCTGACGAGGTCGCCATCGATGAAGCGGCGGATCATGTGCTCGATGGCCAGCGGCAGGGAGAAGAGGAGCTTGTAGGACTGGTCGTGTCTGCGGGACAACGGGGTCTCCGGCCGTGGTGGGTTCTGGCGGGGCGGGGTGTTCCGATTCTCGGCGGAGCCGGTTGCCCGGAGCTTTCCAGGACGTTCGCACCGGTGCCGGGGCGTTCATATGGCGGGATGGGACTTTCGGACTCCGGGGGACGCGTCGCTTGAGACGATCCGCAGCACCTGGTAGGTTCCCGCCAGAAGCTCCTGCCAAGCGACCCTCGCCCCAACCCGGACCGAGAGAGGGAAGGCATCGGCCATGGCGAAAGCCGTCTTGACCACGAAGGTCGATCCGTCATACGACGATCTTCCTGAGGATCGGTACCACTTCCCACGCACCTACCTCAACGCCGCGCGGGAGGCACTCGGCGACTGGATCGTCTACTACGAGCCTCGCCGTGTCAGCGCCGATCTGTCGAGCAGCGGAGGGCGTCAATCCTATTTCGCGACGGCCCGGATCGTGAGCATCGAGCGCGATCCGCGCAGAGATGACCACCACTACGCGTACGTCGAAGACTATCTCGAATTCGACCGCCCGGTTCCCTTCCGTGAGAGCGGCTTCTACTACGAAAGCGGACTGCAGAAGGCGGACGGATCGACGAACAAAGGCAGCTTCGGCCGTTCAGTACGGCTCCTGAAGGATTCCGAGTACAGCCTGATTCTTGCTGCGGGATTCGAGGCTGGAGCCGATGAACGAGGGCGACTCGGCATCCGCGAAGGGGTTCGCGGCGACACGGGTGGGCTGGAGCTGGTGGACCGGCCCATCATCGAGCGACTGTCGCGGAGACCGTTTCGCGACCGGGTGTTCGCCACGGGTATCAAGAGGGCCTACGACAACACCTGCGCGATCAGCGGTCTCAGGATCATCAACGGCGGCGGAAGGGCCGAGGCCCAAGCCGCGCACATCCAGCCCGTGGCCGAGAATGGACCGGACAGCCTGCGGAACGGGGTGGCACTGAGCTCCACCTTTCACTGGATGTTCGACCGTGGCCTGATTTCGATCGACGACGACTACTGCTTGCTGCTCAAGAGGAACGCGATTCCAGGGAGCGTGCTGTCGCTGGTCAACGATGATCGGCGGCTGCGATTGCCGGATCAGCGGATCTACCACCCGCATCCGCGCTTTCTGGAGTATCATCGGGAGCGTGTGTTCAAGGGGTGATGGTGTGGGGGGCTGATTTCCCCAGCTCTCCATCGGGTCCGTTGGGGTAGGCGCTGGACCCTTGCACCGAGACTGGGTGGTTGTATTACCGTGAGGCCAGCTGAATCTGAGGATTGGCCACAACTGGGAGGTGGCGGGAGATGAATGTTGAGGAACTGGTTCGTGAAATGGAGCAGATCGAGGGCTGGCGGCTGGTTGACGGGTGCATCAGCGTCGATGGGCCCCGGACAGCGCCCGGCTCCTGCATGTGCCCCATAGTAGCTGTGCACTGGAGCAGGACGGGACGGCAGATGTGGTTCACGCAATCGCGCTTGGCTCTGGGGCTGGGTGTGGGGGACGGGGTCCGGATCCTCAAGGCCGCGGACGGGGTGCCAGGACACGATCGCGGGTTGAGGGGAAGGATGATGGAGGCGGCAGGGTTGGGTCCGGGGTGATGGCGCGTCTGGTCGGCTGTGGGGAGGAGGGGGCGGTATCCGCCCGAGTACAAGGAGCAGATCGTCGAGTTTTGGCCACCCACCAGGAGCGGTGAGCAATGACCCCTATAGTGCCCCCGATTTCTCTGGACAGTAGTTTAGCCAACGCCCCGGGGTCCAAGGGAGAGGAGGCACTGAATGTCTCGGAGATCGGAAGAGCAGGACCAGGCGAGGAGCCGCGGAAGGCGGAAAGCCCTGCCGAAGCGGTGGAGCGCGCAGCGGAAGGCCGAGGTGGTGTTGCGGCTTCTACGCGGCGAGGACATCGGCGAGGTGAGCCGGGAGGTACGGGTTGCGCCGCCGGAACTGGAGCGGTGGCGGCGCGTGTTCCTGGACGGGGGCCAGCAGGGCCTGAAGGGGAAGAACCGGACGGGCGGGGAGCTGATGCGGACCCGTGCGAAGCTGGGGGAGATGACCATGCGGGTCGAGCTGCAGTCGGAGCTCCTCGAAAAAAGGGGGTACGCGGACGAGCTTCGGAAGCTCTTGAGGCGCTTGGACGGGTGAGTCCGGCTACGGATCAGGCCTACTCGCTGACGATGGTGTGCGAGGCTTGGCGGGTTGCACGGTCGAGTGTGTATGCGCTGCGGGCGCAGGTCGTCGGGGAGCAAGCACGGGTACACGACCCCGGCCATGCTCGCGAGAAGTTCAGCCGGAGGGCGGCCGGTTGTTTCGTATCCACGATGATCCATCCGATCCTCGTCCGACGACGCGAGTCCTGTTGGCAGGCCATCGCCGCGATACCGTGGTCATAGACGCCTATCCATCTAGCCAAGTTGTGAGCCTCTCCCACACCACCTCCTTAATCTGTTTTGTACGCCGATTGACTAGCCGAGCATTCCACTCGCCGTCGAGCCCTAAGTCTACCACTGGACGCAAGACACAGATATGCCCCGCTTTCCGCAACGCAGAAATCGCCCTCCCACTCAAGTTGATTCCAAATCGCTTCGCCTCCTGCTTCAACTCGGCTATCCGTTCTTGACTACCCTCACCCAGATGACAATAGTGAAGGTACTTGACCCGCCAATTCTTGTTCGCGGCAAACCTATTTATGTCAACTGGCAAAAGCAACAGATTGCCGACCTCATCCATGCGGTCGCCGGAGTAAATCTTGCTGTCCCAGTCATGTCCAGGTGGGGGCTTCTGCGGAGCCACATGCTCTATTGACTTAAGATCTCTTGACCTCCACTGATCGACCGAAAGAAGAGAACATGTATTGCGAGTACCTGGCTTCGTAAGTCCAGGGTCACTGGAATCTGGAATCCGGTCGTCACCTGCCACAAACAGGACAAAACGCACCACCGTTTTTAGTCCCCGATATAGTAGGACTCCCTCGGAGGACTTGACCCACGCGCGTTTGTCCCCCACGCCTCTATGGTTGAGCACCTTTCGAAAGTACTCCTTCAGCTCCTGGGAGTGCAAACGACCGGGCCTCTCCAGCCAGCTGTTTCCGGTGACAGGAACCGGAGCCTGGCTGCCTCCGAAATAGCGCCTATAGATGTCATCAAGACCTGACGTCGTCGAGCGGGTCGAACGTACAAGGGTAAAATACGCTGCACACGCCTTGGCTGCCTCGACGAATTCTGAAGCCAGATCGGGATCCCTCCTCGCTTGACCATAAAACCGGGCCAGAATGGCAGCCGAGAGCTTAGAATTCGCATCCCTCAAATACTGTACCAAGAAAGATGCCAGCTCACCCTCGTGATGCTCTTCAAGTCCTCTGATAACGTTCGGCGTCCTCACGTCTTCCATGTACCAGGCTAAGCAGTAGAACTGTGCAACATCACTAAGTCGTCGGACATACACCCGTTTCGCTGCTAGGTCCCGTGCCTTCTTATCGTAGCATCGCGTCATCCAACGCCGTTGCGCACTGAACCGATTGCCAAGCTTCTTGCCATCGTGACAAAGGCAGAAAGCGCCAAGCAGTTCATTTGTCCTCTTGTTCTTCGCCTGATTGTTGCCTGCCGACTCGAACAGTCTGTCAATGTCCTCAAACGCAGTCGCCGATGGAGTCAAAGGCCAATCGTTACCTTCTGCGTCCTCGGCTTGCATAACCTGTGGCAGAAACGTTTCCATAGCGGTGAGTGGTGTACCCGTCGCGTTCAACGCCTGGAACATATCAAACCCCCACTCCTCTCGCGTCGGATAGAGGCGGTTTACCACGCAGCGATGCAGAATGTAGTACGCCAGCAAGAAAAGATGATACAACGCCGTTGCGCAGTCGTCGGGTGTGTCTTCCTCTATGGCATCACTTGTCAGCATTGCGTCTATCGCTGCATCAACGAAACCAAGGACATGTCGTTGAAGCCGATCAGAAGCGATGGCCGTCCCAATCGGGAACTGACCGTATGGGTCGCTACCGTCGCGATGGGCATAGGAGATTCGCCTAATCCATTTGTCAATGAGTTCCACATTGCGATGTACACGGCCGCCATCATCGGGCATGCAGTCAATGGCGCTGCCGCTTTCAAACGCACGAATGGATTTCGCAAGATAGCTCGCAACAGGTGAGCGATATGGGGTATCGGGACCAGAGTATGTCCATAGATCTTCAGTCGCGCGAATGATCTTAGGCTTGTGAGCTGGGTCTGCCCCACGACCTGGTTGGACGGCGTAGATGTCTTGGAGCCGCCGGATGGTGTCTACGCAGTGATGATGAATAGAGGAATATGGGTCTTCAGTAGGCAGGCGCTCCTTCAGAGATCTGATCCATGCGGACAATCGAATGGCAAGCAGTGCAATGGTGGAAAGGCGTTGCTGGCCGTCAATCACTAGTTGGACCTGTGCTGGTTCGGCACGCTCATCTCCATCGTACACAGTGGCCCGCTTGTTGACCAATGGTACGAAGATGGTGGTCCCGAAGAAGGTCGTTGCAGTGTCGCCGTCGTCGTCCGTTAACTCCAGAATCCCTAAGAGCAGATCGTCGAATAGCTGGTCAATGTTGTCGTTCTCCCACGTGTACTCGCGTTGATACTGTGGAACAAAAAACCCTTCGCCATTTTTGTTGAACAGGTTAGCGACCGTGTCGATGTGCGTGCTATATGCGGTTTCTAGCCTGAAGCCCTTGTCTGAGTGCTTCATCGGTTTCAGTCGATCTCCCTATGGTGGTATGAAGTGGTCCTACTGCGTTGGACAGCCCGAGGGCAAAAGCAAGGCGGATTCCGGCTGGTCGTGAGGGCCCTCGTGGTCATAGGCTACAATGAAGCCGCCGCCCCTTCCGCGCCCAGTGCGAACTCTGAAGCGAAGTTGATCGCCTTGTCGAGCGTGCTCAGGCGCAAGTCCGGGTCACGGAGTCGCAGGAGCAACTCTTCACAGCCGGCTGCAGCGTATTGGTTCGCGAGCTCGACGATTCGCGTGGGATCCGCGACGCCCTCGTCATCCGTGCCTAGGGCACCAAGCGCTACGACCGCTAGCAGCTCGCATAGCTCGCCGGATAGCTCAACTGACCGAGTGTCAGCGAACTTGTGCCCCCCTTGGCTGGGTCGTGACTCAAGGGGAGGGATGCCCCGCGCGACCGCCGTCGCGAACGCAAACGCCCAGAAGTCTAGTTGCCGTCCGAAGGGTGCAGCCTCCGGGTTGCTGGCAGCGCCCTTCTGGTGTTGTCGGACGTAGCGCTGTATGTCGTCTTTCCATTTGGAAGGCAGGAACAGGGAATGTGTTCGATTCGTCAAGAGCGCTTTGAAATAGTTCATCCGCGATCTCCGTGTTCACGCCGGCGCCAGCCGGGCGACCCGCTCTGGCCGAGCCGCTCGCAAGCGTCGCAGAACTGCCTTGGGCCGCACTTGCATATGACCGCTACTTGCCGCCGCACGGTACAGTTCAAGACATCACCACCTCCACCTTCGCCGATAACGTCCCACTGGCCGGTAAGGGTGAACGTTGCCCCGCCGTAACGTCTCGTGATGTCCGCTTCGTGTTGTCCTTCAAGATCCGAGCCCGTCAAGAGGAGAATCGGTTGGCTTGAGTTCTCGGCGGTAGCCAGCAAGGTGTTTCGCCGAACCGCTCCTGACATGAAGTTGAGCAGAGAGTCGGCGATGAGCGGGGCAAATGTGCGGGATTCCTTGCACAGTGCTAGCACGAAGGACAGGGCAAGCACTCTTCTCGAGGCGCCATTGATCTCTATGGGCGGCATCAGACGGCCTCGCCTGTTGAACGCGCAGATCTCGTATTCCCCGGCTGCGTCGTCCACAGATCGCAATCCAACTTCCGCAATCATCCGGAGAGTAGCCTTGTTGGCCTCTGCGTTCGCCATGTCGTCATCGGACACGTTAGCCGCCATTTGCGCAAACAACAGACTCATGCGCTGGGAAAGATCATCCACCTGCTCGCTCTCGATGGTCTTGTAGGCACGCGTGAGAATCGATCCGACGACGCCCGCTAGTTCCTCGGCCGCCCTCTTGTCGTTTGCGACTCGCTCCTTAGTAGTACGTTGATGAATACGCTTCTTCAAAGATCGAATCTGCTGTAGAACTGGGGGTAACGCCGTATCATTGTCGGCGATCCTTCGGTCGACCGTATCCAGCTGAGTCTGCAGAGCGTCGATTTCATCACGTCTCATCTGAATCTTGTCTTGATCGATCATCTTCAGATCGGCATCAATCTCGCGTTGTTCTCGTGCCAACTCCGACAACTCGTCACTCAGCGATACGGCATCTTGGGTCAGTTGTCCCGTCCGGTCCCGCCACTCGGCGGCTTGGCCCTTGCGCACCAAAGCGTGCGCGACGTCATACAGTTTCTCAAGGTACTCGGCACGACGCGCCTGATCTGCTGTCTTGGCGATCCGCTCCTCAAGGTGCTGGCGGTGAACACCGTTCATCGGAAGCTCCTGGCCGCATACGCAGACTCCCTCTTCCAAGAGTTCACGGACGAACTGCAGATGCCTGAGGGGAATTGCTCCAGAATCGTGCAGGGGCTTCAACTCCCGATGAGCCGTCTCGACCAACGGTCCCGCCAGTGTTCCAAGGAGATCGATGGACTGCAACTGGTTACTGAGGCGGCGCAGGACCGTTCCGTACATAGCCGAGGCTTGCCTTTTCCGTTGCCGCGTCTGCCGGAGACGCGCCGCGAGCTGCTCAGCCGCACCCACGCCTTTTACTTCCGTTTCAAGGTCGTCTTGCGCCTGTCGCAAACCGTCAGCCAACTCACCGCGTTGTCGACGCTGATCGGCCAAGTTGCGCTCCAAGCTCGTCCTCTGACGTCTGTACTCATCCAACTCGTCCTGAAGGGCGTTGAGATCCTCGTCTCCGATGGCCTTCGTTGCTTCCGAGCCGAACTCGCGCTCAAGGCGCTCCACTCGCTGCGTAGCGTCCTTGAAGACATCGATCCCCAGCAGGCTCTGGACAGCCTTGGTGGTCTTTGCCATCACATCTCGGCGCGCGATTGCTTTGTTCTCGCTACCGCCGACGAAGTCGGCTGCTTCGTCGGCGTCCATCACAAAGAAGTCCCGGAGGCCCCATGGAAGAAGTTCCTCGATCACCATCCTTGGGTGCGGCACCGGTACCCACTCCCCGTCCGGCGCCTTCCTCATGAGTCGTGCCGTCTCCTGCACCCGCCGGTAGTCGGGCTCGTCATCCCGTGTGGTGGGGTTGCGAATGGTAGTCACACGCCTCGCAAGGTTGTATACCGTGGCGTGACCGCCGGCCCCACCATGAACTCGGGTCGACCCATCGGTTTCGAATTCGATCTCCACTTTCGTTGCGATTCCGTCCTTATCGGGTCGCCAATCAGCCGGGTGAAGTGAAAACGTCTTCGTGTTTGCACCAGGCAGTCCCTGCTCGCCATACATCCCCCACCGAACCGCCCGGAGGAACGTGGTCTTCCCGGAGCCGTTCTCAGCCCTAATGACGGTGAGCCGCTTCTCTGGATCGACGGAAGGTGCAACGACGACGTGGTCAAAGCATGCAAAGTTACGGATGTCAATCCGACGCAACCTAATCACGGTGCGATCCCTCCGGTCTTTGTGCCACCGCTGTAGTTTCGATCAGAGCTCGTACCTTCTTGTTTATGGCGTGGATATGAGAAACACGATGCCGATCCTCAAGGTCCACAATCTCCAGAGTTAAACGTGCGAGAGCCTCTGGATCGACATCCAAGTCTTCGCTGACTCGTCGGACTTCGATCTGTATTTCCTTGTAGATACGATCGTAGTTGCTTATCATGCAGAGCCTCTCGGGGTGCCGGGCGAGATGAAGGAATCGCCGGGGCGTTGAAGGAGTGTAGGTGTACCGCTATTGGGCTGATATGCGGTTCTAATTCGCTCCAAATCAGCGAACACCGTTTTCTCGCCAGTGGCATTGCGTGCATATTTTGCGAACGTATAGGCGCGATTGAATTCCGTGCGAACGATCTTCTGGACGTTGGTCTTATCGTAGGCGACTAGCTGTGCTGGCGGCAGGGCCAGGAAATCATGGACCAGCGCACATGGCTTATCTCGGTGACGCCGGAGTACGCGCCCTCTTCGCTGGATCCATTCTCGCTCTACTGTGGACGAGGCCATGATGAAGGCTTCGCGGATTCTCGGGATATCTATGCCTTCGTCAAGAACCTTCTTGGCCAGGAGGACTTGGTAGCCCCCATCGGCGAAGGCGTCGAGACGGCTCGCGAGCAGACTCGGTTTTGCTGTGGTCGCCTGTGTTACGGGCGCCCATCGGATGTCGAGCAAGTCCAGAATTGATCCGATGTCTTCAAATTGCTGGGGATCCTTAGCCGTGGCGTAGATCAGGGCACCGTCCAACGAGCGGGGATCACGCTCTTCTAGCACCCTCCTGAGCAACGAGAGCTTAGCTGTAGCCGTCTCGATGACCCGGCGCCGCTGGATGAGCAGGCGTTTTAGTAACTCCTCATCTCGGTCGCCCGCGTCGCTTGCTTCTGCAGCCATGGCGATCCTGATCCGCTCACTGAGACGTTCGAACCGTGCCACCTCGTCGTCCTTGAGAGTCGCAGCGTGCACATAGTAGTTGTATGGAGTGAGGCAGAAACCGATCGCTCGGTCGAGGCCAAATTCGTATACGGGATCACCGAAGAAGGCGAAGATCTCCTCGGTACCGTCAGGATCGTACTGGCGTTCAGGTGTGGCCGAGAGACCGAGGCGGCGGGTGAAGAACTCCGGTCTATTCGCCACGAACTTTGCGGCACCCAATGTATGCACTTCATCGCCGATGAAAAGAGTATCTACCGCTGTGGGTGACTGGGTCTTCCGTGCTAACGTAGCCTGAAAGCTACGAGAGGAGATCAAGTGATTGGTGACGATCACAACGTGGGTGCCGCCACCGCGCAACCTGCGGAAGAGGTTCGTGACCGCCATGTTCGTATTCGGCTCGATAGTAGGTGCGACTGCTCTGACGCCGAACTTTGCTACTTCATTGCGCCACTGCTGGATTAACGGGACCGATGGTGCTGAAATGACGACAAGGAGGGGTCGCTCATCAAGGTGATCTTGCACGCGAGTAGCGCAAATCAGGGCGGTGATCGTCTTGCCAGCGCCTGTGGCCATGGAGATCGTACCGCGTTCCGGACTGGGTTCGGATTCCCAAGCCGCGACAGCCTCGCCCTGATGGCCGTAGTGGCCTTCTTCCCAGACTAGGCCACCCGGAATCTCTAGACGTGGACGCGTTTGGGGCACCGTTCGTCCGAACCGAGCCGTTAATCGTGCAGCATGGTCGATGGCCCAAGCAGGGTCATCGTCTTGTCTGGCCGCTCGGAGGTAGTCCGCTGGACTAGGTGGGCTTTCTGGAGCGGTTTGGATGATCTGCTCCTTGAGTGCTTGAGGTAGGTCAACAACTCGCCTGATGCCGTGGCTGTGTCCTCTAGACCAGTCATCGAGCATTGCCATACCGTCGCGGACGCGCTGCCGGCTGTGTCCAATCCAAGTTACATCGACGTCGAAGTGCTCCACACCGCTGGTGATCCCGCGAGCCGTAGCGTTGCCCGAGCCTCGAACCAGCATCTGATCAGCCCCGTCATCGAATAGCCATATCTTGGGATGATAGTTCGAGTCAGCCGTTGGTTCCGCGATCCGCAGGCACAGTGTCCCCGTGGCGATCATCCAGGCAAGACAGTCCAGTGCATGGCGCGCAAGTGCTGACGCATCCACCCTACCTTCGCAGAATACGTTGCCAACCCTTCGGCTCGCTTCATCCGGAGTCATGGATACTGCCTGCTCTATGGCTTCGCGCTCTGCCGGAAACAAGACTGGCGCCACTGTAAACTCGATCGGAGATACGCCGCGCCGATCAATATACTCCGCCAAACCCGGCGCAAGGCGCCCGATCCACCCTGCCGAGAACCATCCGAAAGCCCCACGGACCGTTGTGGCCGAAACAAACCCGGGAATGAGCACTCGCGGGCCTACAGGATCCTCCGGGAGGCGATACAACCCTGGCCGAATCTCGACACCGGTCGCGAGCACGTCAGAGAACCCGTCGTCGGCGCTTCAGCCGTTCCAACAGAGCTGACGATCTTGCGTCGCTTCCCCCCTTGGTCGTCCCTCCGTCACTCCGCCGCCGCCTTCCCTTCCTGCGTCCGCTTCGCTCCGGATCGAACAACCGAAACTCGACGACGCCGGGCTTTACCACGACCAAGCATACTCGATCGCCTTCCGCGGCACCTAGCCGCCTGAGTGCTGTAGAGATGTAGCCGACGCTCGCCCCTGACACAGATGTTAGACGCCAATTCACCGAAATCCGTCTACAACCGGTCGGCTGGGACACAACCGCCTTAGTGCTTCCGTTTTTCGGGCACCCCAGCGCGTCAGCAATCTCTGGCGGAACCCGAGCAAGGCTGTACCCGTCGAAGTAGATCCCCTGAACCCGGAAACTCCAATACGGCCATCCCTCCCCTGTCACGCCATCAACGACTTCATAGATATCCCGTAGCTTCACCTCTGCTTCCTGTGCCAAGCGAACGATGCCGTCACGCAGGACGAATTGCGGAGTTGCTACGAGGGTCCGGACACTGCTCTCCTTTACTTCGAACATCTCCGGTAGCTCACTAACCAACCGGTCCAAAGTCGTGGCGCCACCATCTTCTTCAATCCTTTGCTTTATTTCCGCAGCAATCCCCTCGTATTCATCCTCGATCCAATCCTCGATCCCCCATTTGGTCTTGCTTGCCCGCGCAATCCCTGGGATGCCCGACAACAATCCCCCCAAATGAGCTCGTGGGAGGCCTGACTCCACCACAATCTCGTCAAGTGTGGCCAACCGCCCGATTGTGAGGATCGCCGCCTTTGCGCGCGCCCTCTTGGTGGAACGTAGTGCCAATCGGTCGCTGATCCATACGAGGCCACATCGTTCGAGCGAGATTTCGAAGAGCCGCGGCCATTCCTCGTCGGGGAGGGATGCTCGGAGAGCTTCCTCGTCAATGAGTCCCACGTCATCCGCAAGCTCCACTGCGTGTTTGAGGAATCCGTCCAGAACCTTTCTTGCCGCGCGACTAGCGCATACGCCTCTAACGCAGTCGTACTCCAGCGCCACCTCGACGATTTGGCGCGTGAGTACGACTGCCAGGTCGTGGATGGACTCACCTTCGAACAGCGCATCTACAAGCAAGCGTAGGTCGTCCTCACGCACCACGGGGCCGGCCTTTCGGCTAAGAGTGGCCGCTATGATGGCAGTCTCGGGGCCCACACACTCTTCGATCTCTTGGGCGACCCGGTTCTTGACTTGTCTGATCCGTTCCCGTGAGACGCCGTAGGTCCGTCCCAGCTCTTCGAGTGTCGTAGGTGTTCGTGCGAACAGATACTGCGTGAGAATTGCGAGCTTACGCTCGGGCATCGTAGCCAGCAGGTCACGGATCGCATCGATCACCCCAACCAAGATGCGAACATCAGTCAGGTCTTCGATCTTGTGGGAGTCGACCGCCTCTGCGATCCCGAGATCCAAAGCTAGCTCCGCTAGATCGAGTTCTAAGGCATCGGCGACCGTGACTGCTCCGTGGAACTCGTTGGCTCCGGCCAGAAGAAGTTCCAAAACATCCACGAATTCGCGCCACGCCGTCCCTTCGCAGCGAACATCTGCTGGGGTGCTTGGGGCTTCCGCGGCCGTTGCGGGAACCGGAACTTCCGAGCGAGCCAGCGGGGCGGCTTCGGCGACGCACATCAGGTCCAAGAGCGAAGCCATCCCGAAGTTGGGGATGGCGAGCAAGTCCTCCACGGACATCGAGCCTGAGCTTCTGAGGAACCCACTCTTGACGAGGGCATTTGCTGTTCGGATACGGAGCGGACGGTCTAGGAGCTCAACTCGGTCGATCTGGGCAGGTATAACAACATGGGAAGAGGGCGGAGGATAGGTGTTTGCGATGTATAGCAACGAACGCTGAGCGGCATGGCTGACGGCTGACGATCTGCCGTCCCAGAATGTCTCAAGATGCCCGATCATGCTCACTGCCGGATTCTCTGTCCGGATCGTAACGGAAAGCCGCACGTTGGGAATGTTGTCGCGGTACCAGCGTGGCAGCAGAGGTGTGGGTGGACTGCCCCATGGCGCGATTTGAGGCGTAGCGCTGAGCGGGGTATCCTCACTGAGCGGCTGGCTCACAGCGCGCATACTGCACACGGCATCGAGTCGTCTTCTTCATCGAGGGCGTCGCCTAGGACCTGCACTAGGGGTAGACTCCGTCGCTTCTTCCCTGCCTTCATCATAGCCGTCTCGTGCCGCTCGATAATCTCCGCTTTCCGTTCCTGGAGCTCGGTGAGCGTCTCCCCGCCCGACCATGTGTACTGCCGCCCCCGCATCGCCCGGTCACGAAAGTCCGCGTCTCCGGCAACCCCAGCATCCTGAAGCACCTTTTGCTCGATGGCTACAGCTCTCTCGAATAGCTCTGGATGGCGTTCGGCGAGACCGATCCACTCGGCCTTACGCTGATAGAAACAGAAATAGCAACCTGATCTCGTCCTCCACTCGTAGTATTTCGGAAGCCCGATTCCCGCATTCTCCAGAATCCTCATAACACCGTCGCGGTCGATCCCGTCTTCAACGAAAGGGAAGCGGGTTTGAATGTTCGATTTGGTGGAGATGTACCCCTTGCGGTTCGACTCGTCAGCCCGGATCGCGACGTATGATACCGCCGGGACATTGCCGATCCACTCTTCGATCGGCTTGATCTTCATGTTCTTCGTGCACCAGCGCATCTGCGGGGATGGTAGGGCTCCCCGGAAGACCTCGAACCAGTGATCGAATCCGCGAGTCGCATTCAGGCGTTCGATTGGCTTGCCAAGAATGACTTGGAGGCGAGTCAGGTATTCGTAGGTCTCGGGAAGCTCGGCCCCTGTGTCGCAGAAGAAGTACTCCATCTCAGGTACGGTATCCCGAAGGTATACAGCGAGAGCGCTGGAGTCCTTGCCTCCAGAGATTCCGCAGATGTGCCGGATGGCGTCAGGCATTTCGCGCGCTGGTGGTGGTGAAATGGACCGAGATGTCTTCATCGATGGCGTCCTCAGAGGGGAGAACCCGCTCGGCGATCATCGCGATCAGTGCCGAAAGGCCTCTCTTCTCCGAACCCACTGTAGCTACTACCTGATCCATGGCCGTGTCAAGGATGTCGCTGACCATTTGCTGATCCTTATCATCGACCCCCACCAGCGCAACGTGCTCCCTGCCGTCTGGACGGGTGACTGTCACCCGGAAGGGTTTGAACGGTCCTCCGCCATCAGCACGCTGTTCGGCATGGAGGGCGACGAGCCGCAGAAACGACTCAACACGGCGGGCCAGCGCGTGCCGGAAGTGGGCCCGATCCACATCGGTCCACTCAGATGGCGCCTTTCCGGCGACGACTGTCGCGATGGCGTTGATCCAGTCGGCATCGGTATCCACCGTGTCGTTGGCCAGGGTGAGGACGAAGCCTCGAACGGCAGGATCCAAGACCTCGTCTTCGAGTGAACTGGCGTAGCCGGCGATTGCTCGGCGCGAAGTCTCACCGCTGGCATTCAGCAGATCCTGGAAGAGTTGCTCTAGCAGCGCGTCCGCGTAGCCAGCCAGCTCGTCCATTGCTCCGACAAGCCCATTGGCGTACGCGCCCGATGCCGAATACTCCTTCGCGGAGGCGGGAATCTCCGGAAGCGCGAGAGCCTGAGGAAGACTCTGGAAGAGGAGTTCATCGGGCTCCACAGCGGTGAAGAGAGCCTCTCGGACCCGAACCGTTGCGGCGGTCAACCTCCCCGTCCTGCTCGTGTAGGTATCCAGATGCCGCACCCGAGCAACTAGCTGACCGACAACTGCCAGGACATTCTGAACCCGGACACGGCCGAATCCTGGCCTCACGCCCATACGTTCAGCGAGCGCTTCCACCACCTGTCGACGAGCCCCCGTTGTGTTCGCGAAGTGCTTCACTTCGAAATGTCCTGGGTTCCGAACCATCCGCTCAGAGAGTTCTGGAGTCAGGACAGGCACGAAGGTTCCATGCTCGTACACGGCGATGTCCTCGCTACGAACTAACAACGCGGCCGTCACGAACACGGGGATCGCTCCCCGCTTCATCCCCACAGGAGGGGAAAGCAGACTAGCGTAAATGTCGCGCAGGTTGACTCGGCGCCCAGTGGCGCGCTCGAATTCTTCCTCGACCAAATCCCAGGCCTGCTGAAGCCTGTTGTCGGTCGGTCGAGTGAAAGGTCCAACGGGACCTCTGCGGATCAAACGAGTGAAGTCCAGTTCTCCCGAGGAAAGCCCGATACATGGCTACTTCGGGCCCATAGCCATCGAGGCCCAATTGCTCAACGTCGCCCCTCTCAATCATACCCTCGAGCAGGATGCGGCGCGCTTTGGCTCCCTGTGAGGTAACGGCGGTACGGTTGAGGATCTCATTGCCTACCGACGGTGTGGAGCTGTAAACCAAGTCACAAGCATTCGAAAGGGCCGCGCTTCCGCGGCCTCCAACCAAGTCAACATCTCCAGAGGGTCCTAGCAACTTCCACCGACACCGGTCGGTCGAAAACGCTGCTACGATCGCGCGGTCTAGATGCGTTTGGGCCTGGACCAACCTCTCGCTGACTTCCTGCCGGGCCACCCAGTCTTCCCCGACGGCCGGATACTCCAATACGGACTTTACGGCGGCTACTTCGCGCGCCGCCTCGTCCAAGGCAGCCACATCCTTCGGTATCGCAGCCACGACGGGCTTGGACGCGCCAGAGGACTTCGCGATATCCGTCAGCTTGCCCGAGCCGACCACCAACAGCACCTCGCCGTCGTAGTCGGAGAACGGATCGAGCGGCTCGACCGGATCTCCCCCGGCGACGTACCTTCGGGTGAATACCCTCAGCAAATCGTTTTCTGCGCTGTGCCGTGCAGCCACCACCGGCTTGGGGTCGTCAATTTCCGACAATACCCCTACGAGGGAGCGCTGCTGCATCTCTGTGCGGGCGCTGGCCAAGAGGCGGGGGATATCGACGTCGGTGCCCTGCCAGATCCGGTACTCGTCGGAGAAGTCGCGATAGGTGACGATGCCTGCTGCTTCCAGCTCCGGGAGAAGGTCGCCGGCGTGAGACTCCGTTTCGGCGAGTAGCTGCTTCGAGGCCCGGACCACACCGGTTGTCGACACGAGATTCAGGATGGCGACGGCCTTGGCCAGACGCATCTGAGCCCCGGTAAGATTCGGTGCATCACGCAGTCGAGTCGCAATCTCGGTCCAGCGGCTCTGGTCGATCAGGACACCCGCCATCGTTCCGCTGGCGACGAAATAGTCGTAGACACCCGCGAGCCCCAAGGACGGAAGCTCTCCCCTCGATGGCAACTTGTTTGCGTTCAAATAGGAAGCGGCGCTCGCCGGATCGGCACTCGTCAAGAAAGAGAACAGCGTGCGTTCGTGCTGCCCGTATCGGTTGCACAGGTCGGGTAGCACGGCCGCCGCCAAGGGATGAAGTGGGTAGCAGGACGCCACCACCTTAGGGTTGCTCAGTTCCGATATCCCCAGAGAACGCATCGTACCCGTTTGCTGCCGCGCCCAGTCATTGATGCGACCGTGGATCTGCTCGTCTGCTTCAAACACGGTCCCGATGAACGCGCGGGTCTGGCTCGCGGATTCGACGTAGGAGACGGTCTCGAAGCGCCCCTGAACCTTGGCCCATTCGCGACGCTGTGGTCCCTCGGTGTGGGAGAGATAGTCCTCGAACGAGAGGTGCTGGAGTGTCATCAAGAAAATGGGGAGGCCCGAGCCCTGTCCCGCCTCGGCAAGTTGCTGTAGCAGGTAAGGATCACCTTGGCTGCTGTCCGCGATCGCTTCGAGGTTCTTTCCGAACTCGTCGATCACCAGAAACAAGGGTTTATCGTCTGCCAAGCATCTTGCAACCTCTACCAGGGCCGCGGGGGAGGGGCCGGTCCGGCGGGGATCCTCGCTAGCGGCGTCGCTGAGTGCGGCCTTGAGCGCTCCCGCAGCCGGGAAACGGCGCGTGGAAGGAATCCCACCGAATGCTGCCAAGACGGCGCTGTGCAGGGCCCTAAGGACAGTGCAATTCAGCGGTTCGCGCGCTGCGGTTACGAGGCCCCGATGGAAGCCGATGTCTTGCGTTTCGTGATTGTCGTGGGCTCGTCCAGGCCAAGTCCGCCATATCCGGGTTTGCCGCTTCAACGAGCCCTACCGCGGCATCCCTCGCTGGCCCGTCAGGCCCAAGTAGCGCGTCTAGGAAGAGGGCGAGCGACGACTTTCCAGACCCGTAGGGGCCGGTAAGAGACCAAGCCCCCCCCGCTGGCTGGGTTGCAGCGACTGTCAGGATACGTTCAACGGCATCGAGCGCTCGAGCCGTCACGACATACCCCTCGAGAGGTTCAGAACGTCCGGAGTCGCGCTCAAGGTTTGCAGACCGCGCGAAGCGTGGCAGGATCCGGATGTGGTCGGCGAGAGTCGGCATCTCAGGCGGCTCCGACTGCGGCGGGGGCCAGTTGGTCCGTTCTCTTGCGCTCTGGTGGACCGGAGCCCAGCACCACGTAGTACTCATCGAGGATCTGCCGCGCTAGCGCTTTCCGATCATTGGACCAGGCGAGTTGTATACCATCCGTCGCGGCAACCAGGTCCAGTCCTGGGGTTTTGCGAACGGTAACGTCGAGCCCCGTTTGCAACTCGGACTCGGCGAGTTTGAATACTCGCCCTGGAGAGCCTGGCGCCAACGCGAGTCGACTCAGGGTTACGGTGCTTCCGCCGATGTCAAGGCGGCTGAGGTAGTCCAAGGTGGCGAATGTCAGGATCGCCGAAGGCAGCGTGACCTTCGTTCCCAAGGCGAACCGGTATCGCCCCAGAGCGGTGGACCGATTGATCAGATTGAGTTCGCGGAGCGGGCAATCGAGAATATCGTCGATCGGCACGCGGCCTCGCCGATCGGGGGGTGCGTATGTACGGAGAAGGGCTCCTACGTCCTTCTTGATCGAGGAAGGGTGAGGTTTTCGCCACTCTGCGGCGAGGTCGAGCTGTGTGTTGACCGCGGCGTGGAGGTCGTCCTCGGTAAACTCCACCGCGTGGAATTCGTTGAAGGCGAGCCACCAGATGGGCAGGTGACAGGGCGGGGCCAGCAGCAACCAATGGAGTAGCCATAGGGTGCCCGGATCTTCCATGTACTCGTCCCAACCTCCTGTGCCGAATAGCGCGTCGCCGAGCGCCGTCGTCATCAAGTCGGGGGCTCGTCGGTTCTCTGAATCGGGGTCTTCCGTAACGAGTTTGGCGGCCAGGCCCCAGAATCGAATTGCTCGGACCATGTTCTTTCCCACCCCGATCCGCACCGGCGCGTCGTCCCCGAAGAAGGCACGGGGGTTGTCCAGCACTTGGGCGTAGGCTTTCCGGAACCAACCGTATCGCGGATGGAACGTCTCGTGGCGAGCGAACCTTGGGAGTGCCGCATCGACCAACCTCATCTATTCATCCTCCACTGTTAGCCCGCGAACGCGTGCGACGGCTTGCGTTGTCCGGTCTATCGCCAAGTCAATCTCCTCCTGTGTGGTAAAGCGTCCCAAACTGAACCTGACGCACTCGAACGCCGCCTGCCGCGATAAGCCCATCGCCAACAGAACGTCAGACGGTTCGATCGATCCCGAACTGCAGGCGCTGCCCGTTGATGCAGCGACCGAATCCATGTTGACCACAACCGCGTCGGCGTCAGCCCCCTCGAAACGGAGATTCGCCGTATTGGGCAACCGGGGACTCGTGTCCCCGATTTCTGTGACCCCAGTCAATCTCGATTTCAGCGCCCTGGTGAAGTGATCGCGGAGCCGTTCTACCCTTCTTGACTCCGATTCGCGCTCCTCAGATGCGATTCTGGATGCGGTGCCAAGGCCCACGATCCCGGCAACGTTGAGCGACCCGGACCGCAAACCCCTCTCGTGTCCTCCACCGTGTGTCTGTGGACACAGTCCCCGAAGCGCTTGGCGACTGCCGACGAGGGCTCCTACGCCACCAGGGCCGCAGATCTTGTGGCCACTCAGGGAAATGAGATCGATGCCGAGTTGGTCCATCTCCACGGGTATCCGGCCCACCAACTGCGTGGCGTCCGAATGGAGCAAAGCACCGGACCCTCGGACGAGTTGGGAGACCTCGCCGAGCGGATTGATTACCCCGGTTTCCCCGTTGGCGGCAATCACCGATACCAACAGCACGTCAGGCCCGAGAAGCGATTCAAGCTTGGCCAGATCCACGACACCGCCATCGGTGACCGGAACGATGCTGAGGTCAACCAAGCTCCGCTCTTGAAGCCACTTCGCGGTGAGCGACACCGACGCGTGTTCAACGGCCGACACCAAGATCCGCGTCCGACCTGCCGGAGCACCCTCCAACGCTCCTCGCAGAGCGAGATTGTTGGCCTCGGTCGCACTGGCGGTGAAGACCACGCCGGTCGGAGAGCCACCGACCAACGCCGCGACTTGCTGGCGTGCGTCCTCAACGAGGCTGGCCTGTCGCCGGCCAAAACTGTGAGTCGAAGACGCGTTCCCCCACCACTCAGTGAGAACCGGGACCATGACGTCAGCGACGCGTGGGTCGAGAGGTGCCGATCCGTTGTAGTCGAAGTAGACCTCTCTTGCGATGCCTCGCTCCTGCGATTCATATCGCCCCGCCTGCGGCATCAGGACGTCGCCCAGTAAGTCGGACACTTCGGGCTCATTTCGGGTTACGTTCGGCATGTCCTGTACAATAGGGGATTGCACCATCGGTTGGAAGGGGCACCGTCTATCCCATGCGGGTAAAGGGCCACTCCGACCTCGGACAACCCATTCTATTCCTCACTCCTGAACACCCCGGCGTCCCCCCCCCCGCCCCCCTCAACTTCGCCACCCGGCTCAGCAGGTCGAACCAGAACGGAGCCCCGAGCGATACGGCCGCGGCAGTGAACAGCCACCCGAACAGGTGCGCCGGATCGTAGCAAGCCACACAACCCTGTAAAGCAGAGTTTCCACAATGTAAGGTCAAGTTTACACACTCGGCCCAGCAGAAGCACGACCAATCACTCCAAGGCAGAAGAACCCGGCGGCACCCCCCGCCCCGCCCCACCCACCCACAATCCCCGCAGCCCCCTGTTCCTCCTAATAAGCGTCAGGGCAGTCGTCCCCTCGTCATCGGCCGCCAACAGATCCGCGCCGAGCTCCAGCAACAGAGGAACCACCTCGGGGTTGTTCCGCGCGGCCCGGTGAAGCGCAGTCGAACCGGTCCGCGTTCTCGCGCCGATGTCTGCGCCTGCGGCGACCAGGACCCGGATAACCGACCGGTTTCCGCTTCGCGAGGCCGCCAGGTGCAGGGGCGTCCAACCGCTGGTTGTTTCATCGCTGGCATTCGGGTCCGCCCCCGCGGCGAGCAGGGCCGCTACGACCGCCGACTCCGGATTGGACCCCGCGGCGAGGTGCAGTGGGGTCGACGGCCCCCACCCACCGCTCAACTGTCTGCCGGAGCCCACGACGTGCACATCGGCGCCGGCATCCAACAGGAGCTCGACCACCGCAGGGTCGGGGTTGTGCTTGGCCGCTTCGTGCAGCGGGGTGGATCCGCCGCCGTCAACGGCGTTCACATCGGCACCCGCCCGCAGCAACAGAGACACGACATCCGGTGAACCGCCTCTGGCCGCGCGGTGCAGCAGGGTCTCGCCTCCCCACCCACGCACGGACGCATCGGCGCCCGCGTCGAGCAAGGCGGCGATCACCGCCGGGTTGGCGTTCGACTCGGCGGCCTCGAGTAGCGGGGTGGCCTCCCAGCCATAGTCGACGCTGAACCCCGTCGCCCAGGCATCCAGCTCCGCTCCGGCCGCCAGG
This sequence comes from Longimicrobiales bacterium, assembly GCA_965206455.1. Classification (GTDB taxonomy): domain Bacteria; phylum Gemmatimonadota; class Gemmatimonadetes; order Longimicrobiales; family Gaopeijiaceae; genus Bin94. The sequence goes on from CBDBJS010000002.1 coordinate 542,443, forward strand.
AGCGCGCGGACCACCGCCTCGTTCTCGTTGAGTCGCGCGGCCGCGTGGAGGGGAGAGAACCCGCGGTCGTCGCGGGCATTCACGTCGGCGCCAGCCTCGACAAGGAGGGGGATCACAGCGGGGTCGCGGGTCCATGCGGCAGCGAGGTGAAGGGGCGTGACATCGCCTCCCCAGTAGCCGCCCGGCCACCGCTCCCGTCGCGAGCTCACGTCGGCTCCCATGTCGATGCACGCCGCGACCACCTGCGCATCGGCCGCCAGGGAGAACGACGAGGTGTTCCAGTGCTCGCATGCCGCCGGATCTGCGGGCGTCCCCGCAACGTCGAATGCGCCGGGATCCGCTCCCCGGGCCAGCAGTGCGTCGGCCGCGCCGGGATTGTCGGCCTCGGCGGCCGCGTGGAGCGGGGTGCGGCCGCGGGCGTCCCGGGCGGCCACGTCAGCGCCGTTGTCCACCAACCAGGAGATGTAGGGGGGTGCGCCCGACGCCGCAGCTGCATGAAGGGGGGTGGCACCTTCGTCGTCCACAGCGTGGATGTCCGCTCCAGCCTCGATCAGGGCCGCGGCGATCTCGATCCGGCCGTCGGTCGCGCCGGCTGCGGAGTGGAGCGGTGTCGTCCCGCGGAGGCTCCGGGCATTGACGTCTGCGCCGGCCGTCAGGAGCGCCAGAATCGCGGGGAGAGGTGATGCATTGGCAGGCCAGGGTCCAACCAGACGATGCAGCGGGGTTCCGCCGTACTCGTCCCGAGCGTTCGGGTCGGTACCCTTTTCGAGGCATCCGCGCACGCTCTCAACGGGGGACCGGTCCAGCCCACCCCATTCCTGCCAGTCGCACGCAGGGTCTCCGGCGGGCCGGCCGGCAGCGTCCAGCGCATCGGGGTCGGCCCCCATGGCGACGAGTCGATCCGCGACCAGAACGTTCCCTTCGCTCCAGGCGGCGTGAAGAGGCGTCCCGCCGCCGACATTCCGTGCGTGCACGTCGGCGCCGGCCTGGATCAGGATGCGGACGACCGCGGTGTCGACGCGGGGTGCCTGTTGCCCCAGGGCGGACTGCCGCCAAGAATGCCGCGTCGCGGAATGGAGCGGGGTGTCGCCGCTTGCGTTCTTCGCATGGATGTCGGCGCCCGCAGCCAGCAACGCCTCCACGGTCGTGGGTGTACCCTCTTCCGCAGCAGCGTGCAGGGGAGTGTCCCCCGATTCGTCAGTCGTGTTCACATCGATCCCGCCCCGGAGAAGAACGGCGATGGTGGCCGGACCCGTGTGGCGCGCCGCCGTGTGAAGCGGAGTCTCGCGCTCGCGGGTGCGGCGGAGTGTCACGTCCGCTCCGGCTTCCAGGAGGGTGGCAGCAAGGGATGGGTCCTCGCGGTAGGCGGCCAGGTGCAGAGGGGTCGATCCCATGTTGTCCTGAACGTCGGGATCGGCACCCGACGAGAGCAGCCTGGCGAGGAACCGCCGGAGCACCGCGGGATCGATGTTGTGCCCGTCGGCCACGGCGAGGTGGAGCGAAGTGCGTCCCAGCCGTTGCGGGCGTTCACGTCCGCTCCCGCTTCCAGCAGGGTCTCTGCGACCGCGAGGCTGGATCCCCATCGTTTCAGCGCCTGGTGAAACGGCGTGGATCCATCGGTCCCGTGCGCATCCACCGCCACCCCCATGTCCAGCAGAAGGGCGACCATCGCCGGATCTCCGGCACCGGCGGCTTCGTGGAGGGGACTGTTTCCCTGCCGGTCTCGCGCATCGGCTTCGGCCCCCGCCTCCAGCAGGAACCGTGCGATGGCCTGGTCTCCGGCGCGCGCCGCGAAGTGGAGTGGCGTATCCCCGTGGTCGTTGAAGGTCCGCGGATCGGAGCCCGACTCGATCAGCCGGACTACCACCGCAAGGTCCGGGGCCCGTTCGGGGCGGCGGGCGCCCGGAAGGTAGGCCGGCTCTCGTTCCAGCGGGATTCCCAGGATCGCATGGTGCAGCGGTGTGTTGCCGTTCTCGTCGCGAGCCTGCGGGTCGGCACCCGACTCGATGCAGCGGGCGACGTCGGGTGCGAGCGCCACGCGGCCGAACATCCACCTGTTCCAGTGATCGCAGTGGGTGGGGTCGGCCAGCCGGCCGAGCTTGTCACGGGCGGCCGGGTCGGCCCCGAGCCGCAGGAGTTCGCGTACGACCTCCGGGTTCGAGTTGCCCCACGCGTGATGCAGCGGGGTGGCCGCGTCGCCGTCTCGCGCGTTGAGATCCGCGCCGAATTCGACCAGCGCGGCGACCACCGCCGGGACCGTCGCGTGCAACGAGGCGCGGTGCAAGGGAGTCGGGCCGAGGTTGTCGGCGGCGTCGGGGTCGGCTCCCGAGCGAAGGCAAGCGGCAACCTGCTCGGCGGAGGCCGATTGAAAGAAGTCCCAACTGCCCCAATCGTCGCAGGTCTGGGCGGCGGCGGGTGAGGGTGGTAGGAACGCGAGCGCAGTGAGCGTGGCGGCAAGCGCGACCGTGCGCGGCTGGAGGGAGGAAGCGGCGAAGGTGGCGGAGACCGCGTGGTGCAGGTGTGCGTGCCGGGAGTTCGCTACACCGGAGATGGGGGTCATGCTCGGCGCCTTGACTTGCAGGTGGCTCGAGTGCGGGTGCTCCAGGGTATCCTACACCGATGCGCTGGTATTGGCTCGGCGGGGGCGCTGGTTGTGGGCTGTCCGGCAGCGAAGCGGAGCTCCGACGGCCCGCCGCGCGCTCAGGCCACCACGCGGTAGATTCGGCGCTCGAGATCGCCAGACAGAACAGCGATCACTTCCGCGACGAGGGGTCTCAATTCCTACGACGACGCGAGCCGCCTCGGCGTGGATTCGTCAAGCAACACTTTCATTTCCACCGCCCACCAATGCCGTCGTGGCGCGCTCAAGCAGTTTGACGGCCTTGTCTCTCGTGACTGTCGGGTAGTCGTCGAGGAAGTCGTCGAGCCGGTCGCCCGCTTCAAGATGCTCCATCAGTATCCTCACCGGGACCCGCGTGCCGCTGAACACGGGAGTTCCGCCCAGAATGTCTGGGTTCCTGTCGATCAGCGTGTCCGTCATGATTGTCTCCTTCCGGGATCGTTGGCCTCGGGAGTCAGCGATCTCTCGTTCCCCGTCCTTCGCCGTGCGTTGGCGGTCGGCGGCGCGGCTGCCGATCGCCGCAGCCAGTCCAACACCCGGCCCGCTCCATCGCCGGGTGCCCAGTCTAACGATAGCTCAATCCCGCAGGTCTCCGCATCTCTGGGCGGGCTTTGCCGCATGGCGCGACGCCGACTCTGAGACGATGGTCGGACAGAGACGGGGCAATGGTGATTCCGACGACCCTGCGATTCCCGTGGCCATCAGGCCGAAGCCATGTGGGTGCGACCCCCGGTGGATCAAAGCCCCCTGTACCTTCGCCCGCTCGGTGCCCCTCTCCGACGCGCCTCCAGGGCGCCCCGAGCGATACGGCCGCGGCGGTGAAGCTGCCACCACGGCCCACTGGGCAACCGCATATCGCGGCGCGTCGTCCTGCCAGAGGTTCCGGACGACGTGGACGTTGCTCGCGTTGGCCGACACGTTGACCAACCGACCGATCGCGAGGAGGATGACCTGCGTCTGCCGCCGATGCCACCCCGAGACGCGGTTCATGCCTTCGTCGAAGCCGATGCCCGGCGTTACATCTGGTCCTTGGTCAGCATGGGCTTGAAGCTCTTCCTGATTGGCTCAACCGAGCCAACCTGTTCTGGTGGAATGACCACACCAATGTCATCGGCTCGATAGCTCAGTCCCCATGCCGCCGCCAGTCTATGAAACTCAGTCTTGTTGTGTGTAATGGTATCCGGAATCGGTAGGAGCGGTTTGGACACACCATCGTTGAGCACCTTGAAGAAATGCCAGATTGCCGATTCCAAGGCGTCTACTAGACTAGGTTTCACCAACGCCCGCAGAGAAGCTCGAACCGGGTCGATGACTTCGCCAAGAAGATATTCCCCTCGGTAAGGAAGATGAGGTGTCATGAGATGTCGGACGGCCATCGTAGGCACGTCGGCAACCTGTACGTGGTGGACACCCAGGGCGCGCGGATCGTCGTCGTGAACCCGGAGGGAGGATTCGTCCGGCAGCTTGGAGGAGTCGGCACGGGTCCCGGGGAATTCGATCAACACAACACCACTTCGATGCGGATCGCCATGCTCTCCGACGGACGCGCAGGCGTGAATCGGTGCACACGGCGGTCTAAAGGCTGAACGTGTGCCGCGGCGACACCAGGGACGCAGGCCCTCCTCCGGGATTGGGTGGTTGGGAGGCAGTGCGTCTGGCCGCCGTACTAGCCGGAGTTTCCCTCCTCGCCGTGCCGTCGCTCCGCGCCCAGTCGGGCGCAGAGCGATCCGCGACTTTCCCTACGGGCGAGACCGACTCGGCGGCTCTCGCGACTCTCGCGGCGTGGGCGGATCAGGTGTGGCTGTCCTTGCTCGACCGCGATGGTGCCTACTACGGCCGTCTAGCAGAGGAGGGCACCTTCCAGCGGCTCAACCCTAAAATGGACCACGAGTACGAGCTGAATGTCCGCTCGACCCTCTTCGATCCCAGTGAAGACGCACGCTGGGCCGAGCTGCCCAACGGCTTTCGGATTGCTGGGGCCTCGATCAGCCATCCGCACATCCTCAACGTCGTGGACTGGCGCCAGGAGATCCACGTCTCCGGCCCCGTGGACCTGATGGCACGCTACCGCCGAGAGCGATCGCTCACGGCACGGCGCGACTACCCGTGGGTCGGCATGCGCTGGCGCGACGTGCTCGGGACGCCGTGGACCGTGCAGGTGGGGCTCGGCGTCCACTTCTTCAAGCCGTCCGCAGACGTGGAGGTCGCGCTGGCACGCTCCTGGAGAGACAGGGAAGAGCGGAGCTGGACGCTGGAGGTGCGCCTCGCAGCGCTCGACGCCTTCAACGAAGCGATCTTCCAGGGCTTGGGAGTGAGGGCGGACGAGGTGGACGCCCACTACGACTACGCGGGGGCTCCCCTCGCCGCTCGCACGACCCTGAGGGCCGCGGCGTCACGCTGGCGAGCGGAGCTGCACGCGGGATCGAGCCGAAGAAGCGAGGTACAGGTGACCTTTCCGGCAACCGGTCTGGCTCCGTTCACCCAGCTCGAACAGGTCGCGTTCCTGGGAGCACTCCTCCAGGTCACACCGCTCGAGCGCGTGACGTTAGCGCTGTACGGCACCTGGGCGAGGGCGGACACCGAGCGGCGGGCGCCCGCGAGCGGGCTCGGCTTCACTCTGCGCGAGCAGACGGTGACCGTGGGCGCCCGCGCACGGACCCGCCTGAACCCGCCGTGGGCGGTCGAGACGGAGTTGGCGCGGGTGCGGCGACCCGAATGGCGCTCGCCGGGAGGGGGCGCTCTCCGCGAGCACCGTGATCGTGAGGTTTTCGCCCGGGCGGCCCTCGTCCGGTACCCGGAGGCGGGATGGACGGGCCGCCTGGCCTACGCCCTTCTGGACCGCGATGCGGGCTCCCAGGCGCCTTGGCTCACCTCGCAGAATCAGCGACTGATCACGGAAGCGGGCCACCGGTTCCGGTCGGGCTTCGAGGTGACGGCCGGGCTCCGCTGGGACCTGGACCACTTCGTGCGGGAGCCGTTCGACGGCGGCCATCTGCGGCTGTCGGCCGCCTTGTGATGGGCCGCCTCCTTCCGCGCTAGCAGCACCAGGGTGAACAGCGTCCAGAACGACGATCCAGATATCCTGGTACCCTCGCCGGCGTCGACCGCTCGACTCGCATAGTTCACATCCCCCCACCGGCCAAGGGCAGGATATCCCGCCCGTTCACCTCGAGGGCGTCAACCTTGCCGCACGCGCGCCAGGAACTCTTCAGCGGAGTCGCAGTCGAGGATCGCGTCCGCAGCGCGGGCCGCGAGGCCCGGGTCCGTACGGCGGGCCAGCAACCGGGACAGCTCCCCGGCGGTTTCGGGACCGAATCGGCGAGTGACTTGCCGACGCAGAAGCCGTGCCTGCCCCTTTTCGTGCCCCTCTTTCCGCCCACGGCGGAATCCCTGCTGGTCAATGTCCTCCAGTCCGCGCTGGAATGCTGTCTTGACCGTCCCCATTGTCATCGCCTCCTCCAATTGCTGGCTTGAGTAGCCTTCCGAAATTAGCACTTCCTTCAGTCGGCCCGCAGCAGCAAGTCGGCGTAGCGCTTCACAAAGCCCTTGCCGATGAGCTCGGTGTTCAGCGTTTCCAGCGACCTGAAATCGATCCGGTCGGCGAATTCGGGGACATGCCGACGGATCAGCAGCTCGATCATGAGGCGATGGGAGAAGATCTTCTTCAGCGCGGCGTCGTACACGAGGATTCCGACCTGGGGAGCGGGCGTATCCTCGGGAGAGCAGGGGGACAACAAGCTGGGCCGGATTGAAGGGCGGGTACATGGCCAAATGGGCAGCAGCCTACGCACCTACCTCAAGGCCGCGCGGGAGGCGCTCGCTCTCGTGCCCATGCGGGGGAGATCGTTTCCTCACCACCTCATCTTCCCCAGCATCATGTCGACCGCCTGGGCACTGAACACCTCGGGATCGAAGTGCTCGCCGATCCACTCCTTCATGTGATCGTGGTCCCGCGCGTTCGGATCCTTCAGGATTTCGAGCATCTCGTAGTAGCCCCAGACTCCTCCGCAGTCCTCCGGCGGACACCGCCGCCGGCCGCTGATGCAGGCGGGGAGCCGGACGGTGCGGTCGTAGGGGAGGATCTTCTGCAGCGTGATCTTGTGCTCCCAGGAGTCGCCGAAGTCGTACATGTAGGTCATCCAGTCCTTTTCACGCTTCAGGAGCTGGTTGATCCGGTGTTTCCTCTCGTCGAGATGCCGGGACGTTGCCGACTCCCTCCAGTCGTTATCCCACGGACCGGGCATGCTGTAGCGCCGGTCACCTTTGCGGAACATGTGGAGGTGGGAGTCCTCCCACCCCATGACCACCTGGATGAGATGGTGCAGGGTGTCGAGGTGCATCGACGGCGGCACGAGGACGCGGCGCCAGATCGGTGGCTTCGTTCGCCGCAGGGCGATTCGGAGCTGGTAGGTGACTCGTGGAGGCATGATGGAGGTGGGTGATAGCGGTGCTTGCGGGATCGGGTTGCCGGAAGGTATCCGAGTCGGGGGCGGGCGTCCAACAACGACTCGGCGGCTGGTTACCGGGGCGGTCACCTGGCCCACAGCAGGTCCCCCGTGGCCCAACTACCGCGTCCACAATTCGCTCACCGGCACGGCCAGCGTGTCTTGCCCAGCCAGCGGCAGGATGTCGCGACCATTGTAGAAGAGGATTCCCCCCTCGAAGTCATTCCCGCACAGCGCCGCGAGGCGCGCCATTCCCCGGCCCGCCGACCGTCCGGGCGTGCTTGTCGCCTTGACCTCCATGCCCCAGGTGCGGTTGCCCAGGGTCATCACCAGGTCAACCTCCTGCCCATCCCTGTCACGGAAATGCCAGAACCGGATGTCGGGATCGGTCCACCCGGCCAGAGTCACCAACTGATGCGCCACGAACGATTCGAGGAGATGGCCCATGCGGTCCCGCTTTGCGATCCAGTCCCCCGGGCCCAACCCGGCCAGCGTGGCAGCGAGTCCGCTGTCGACCACATGCATCTTCGGTGTCCTGACCAGGCGCTTTCCGACGTTGCGATGCCAGGGCAGGAGGCGCCGCACCAGGAAGAGCCTTTCAAGCACCGCGATGTACTCACGGACCGTCGTCCGGTCAAGCCCCAACTCGCGTGACAGGCCGGACGTGTTGAGCAACTCGCCGTTTCGCACGGCCAGAAGCTGCAGAAGGCGCGCTACGCCGTTGGCGTCGCGGACCCCGGCTATGTGGCGATTAGAAAAGCGGCTATGTGGCGATTAGAAAAGCGTCTATGTGACGATCTGAAATGTAGCCATCTGTCGATTATACCAGCGGCCATGTGGCGATTGGAAGCGCGTACAAGACCCACAACCGAAACCAACCCCCCGAGCACCTCCGTACGATTCCACAGGGCACGAGCCCTCCTGCAGCGGACCGGCGGGTCGCTCATGAGCGCGAATCAGGCGGGGAGTCACCGTTCGGATGAGAACAGGCACGAAGATGGTTGTCGGCACGATCGTGGTCGGAGGCCTGGGAGCCTCGGCGTTCGCAGTGCTTACGGCCGGGGGCGGCGAGACCGAGGTGGACACCGTCGCTGTGGAGAGGGGCGAGATCGTGGACCGCGCTCTCGCGGTTGGCCGCATTGAGCCGCTCGTCGAAGTAAGCGTGAAGTCGCAACTCGCGGGCGTCGTGCGCCGGATGTTCAAGGAACCCGGCCAATACGTCTATCGGGGTGAGCCTCTGCTCGAAGTCCAGCCGAACCCGACACCGATTGAACTGGTCGAGGCGCGCCGCGCCATCGAATTGCGCGAGATCGAGTTGCAGCAACTCGACAGGCGTCGCGATCGGCTGGCTGCGTTGCGTGACCAGGGGCTCGCGTCGGAGGAGGAGTTCGAGGACGCCGACTACTCGTTCAGCGAAGTCTCGCTCCAGCTCCAGATCGCCCGGGAGCGCCTGGCCCTGCTCTCGGAAGGGCGCGTGACAATCGGAGACGAGGCCGTGGAGGCGGTCATCCAAAGCCCCATCCAGGGCTTCATCCTCGAGAAAATGGTGGAAATCGGAGATCCGGTAGTTCCGCTCACGACGTTCCAGGAAGGAACCGTCCTCATGACGATGGCCGAGATGGACGAACTGCTCTTCCGGGGAACGGTCGATGAAATCGATGTGGGTCGGCTGACGGAGGGAATGCCGGTCGAGGTCACGATCGGGGCTCTTCCCGACGCGCGCGTGGAGGGGCGACTGACGAGGATTTCGCTCACGGGACGCGACGAGGAGAACGCCACCATCTTTCCGGTGGAAATCGCGGTCGTACCCGCAGAGGGAATCTTGCTGAGAGCGGGCTATTCGGCCAACGCCCAGGTGATCATTGAGCGCCGCTCGGACATCCTGATTATCCCGGAGCGCGTGGTCAGGTTCGAGGAGGGGGGCACGTTCGTGACGGTTCGCCTGGGGCCCGACGAGACCGAGGAACGCGAGATCGAGACGGGTCTCAGCGACGGGATCAGTGTCGAGGTACTCGACGGCCTGGCGGAGGGCGAGCGCGTCATGGAGCCCCCGCGGCGCGAGATCACCTAGAAGCCCGGTGGTGGAGACGCCGTGAGGCTGGTCGACGTGGTCCGGCAACTGTGGTCGGACCTTTCCGCCCAGCGTCTGCGCACGATCCTGACCGTACTCGGGATCACCTGGGGCACGGTGGCGGTAGTCGTTCTGCTCGCTTTTTCGGTCGGGCTCGAACGGCAGACGATCAAGCGGTTTCACGGTCTGGGCGACCGGATCGTCGTGCTCTTCGGCGGACGGACCGTGCTGGCCCACGCGGGTTTCAGGGAGGGGCGAACAATCCGGTTGCGCGAAACGGATGCCCGGATCCTCGCCCGCCAGATCCCCGACATCACGATGATCAGCCCCGAGTACTCGACGCGCGAGGCCCCCGTCCGCCGCGGCCCGAACGGAGTCAATCCGAATATCACGGGCATTCATCCCGTGTATGGCGAGATGCGGAACATCTTCGCGCTCCCGGGCGGCCGATTCATCAACAGGCGGGATCAGGAAGAGCGGCGCCGCGTCGTATTCCTCGGCAACGAGGTCGCTGGTGTCCTGTTTGGTGACAGGGATCCCGTCGGCGAGCAGGTTCGGATCGGGGATTCTCCCTTCACCGTGATCGGTGTGCTCCAGCCCAAGATCCAGAACAGCTCCTACAACTCCCGCGACGAAGACCGGGTGTTCATTCCGGCGAGCACGCACGCGGCCATTTTCGGCTCGCGCTTCGTCTCGAACCTGGTTTACCGGACGGCGGACGCCTCGCGCACCGCGGCGGTAGAGGCGCGAGTCTACGAGGTGCTGGGCAGGAAGTACCGCTTCAATCCACAGGACGAGGACGCACTCGAGGTCTGGGACACGGCCGAATGGGAGCGCATGTTCGGCTTTCTGTTCCTCGGGTTCAAGCTGTTCTTCGCGATCGTGGGCTGCTTCACGCTCAGCGTGGGGGGGATCGGCGTCGCGAACATCATGTACATCGTCGTGCAGGAACGCACGAGCGAGATCGGGATCAAGCGCTCGGTCGGCGCGACCCAACGGTCCATCCTCTGGCAGTTCCTCGCGGAGAGCGTCCTCATCGTGGCTCTCGGGGCCGCGCTCGGCGTCCTTGCATCGGCAGGAATCGTCAAGGTGGTGTCTCTGTTCCCCTTGCATGAGACCGTGGGCACGCCGACGATCTCGCTCCAGGTGGCCGCCGTGACGATGTCGCTGCTCGCGTTCGTCGCGATGCTCGCCGGCCTGTTGCCCGCCCGTCGCGCCGCGGCGCTGGATCCCGTCGAATGTCTCCGTCACTAGCAGCGCTGCTGGCACCGGCGCGGCGCACCCGCGCGAAGGTCTGACCGATGTGGAAGATACTCCTCGCAGAGGTTCTCGGTGACTTGCGGGCTCACCGCACCCGCACCCTCCTCACCATCTTCGCCATGGTGTGGGGCACGATCTCGATCGTCCTGCTGCTTGCCTTCGGCCAAGGCCTCCGAAACCAGGTTTCGGTGGGCCTGCTCAATGCGGGAGAACGGATCTTCATGGTCTACGGCGGCCAGACGAGGCGAGCACGAGGGTCTCTCGAGGGGACGCCGGATACGGCTGCGGGAAGACGATCTCGACCTGGTCGTGCGTGCGATCCCGGAGTTCGAGTTCGGCAGCCCGTCCTACGGTCGCGGCAGGACGCATCTCGAGGCGGGCGAGAACCAGACCACGACCTACATGGAGGGCGTGAACCCGATCTTCTCCGAGCTTCGGCGCATGTTCCCCGCTCCCGGCGGACGGTTCATCAATCAGCGCGACCTGGATCAGAGGCGGCGCGTGCTCTTCCTCGGTGACGAGATCGCGGCGCGCCTGTTCGGCGACACGCCGCCCGTGGGACAGACCGTCCTGCTCGACGGGCTCTCCTTCCGGGTGATCGGCGTGATGGAATCCAAGTTCCAGGATTCGAGCAACAACGGCCCGGACGAGAACCGCGCCGTGATCCCGGCCTCCACGTTCCGGAGCATCTACGGCAACGAGTTCGTGAACCACCTCCTCGTGCGACCGCGTAACGTCGCAGACGCGCCGGTCGCCAAGCGGGAGCTGTACCGCGTCCTCGGTGGCCGGCACAGATTCGATCCGACGGACGAACGAGCGCTCGGCATCTGGGACTTCATCGAAGGCGAGAAGATCGTGGGTCAGATCGGTTTCGGCATCCAGGTCTTCCTGGGGCTGGTAGGTGCCTTCACGCTGCTGGTCGCCGGGGTCGGCGTCGCGAACATCATGTATGTCGTCGTGCGCGAGCGGACACAGGAAATCGGCATCAGGCTCGCCGTGGGCGCGCGCCGTCGGCACATCGTCAACCAGTTCATGTTCGAAGCCATCCTCATCGCGGTCGGCGGGGGTCTGCTCGGACTCGCCGTCGCCTCGCTCCTGGTGATCGGCATTGACAGCGTTCCCAGCGAGAACCCGGCCCTGGAGTACATCATGAACCCGAAACTCTCCCTCCCGATCGCGTCGACCTGCGTCGGCCTGCTCATGGCGATCGGGCTTGTGGCCGGAATACTGCCCGCACGCAAGGCGGCGCGTCTCGATCCGGTGGAGTCGCTGAGGTACGAATGAGGGTCGGGTTGGGGGTTGAGGTCGCGAAACGTCAGTTCTCTTGCCTCCCAAAATGACAACTTCACTATACAAAATGTAAACTACACATTACAGTTTCGGCACAATCTCCCCCACTCCGCCTAGCACCCCCCTCACGGGATACCTGGCGAACACCCCCGCCGTCGTCGTGCCCGACAGAACCGCGACGAACCCCACGCCCGCCGCCCGTGCCGCCCGGGCGTCCACCCCTCGCCCGCCAGAATCCCGAGCGCCGTGTGGAGATCGAGCCCGATGGTCCTGCGGATGGCGTCCGCCGAAGCCGGAGGGAGCCCCAGGCGGGCCAGCGCGTGATTCATGCAGACGACGATGCCTTCGGAAGAATCCGCCAGCGTGAAGTCGAAGTCGAAAAGCACCGCGCGCGCGGCCGCGACGGCCTGGTTCATTCAACCTCTCCTTGACGCTGAATTCCTCCGAATCGAACTTCCCGACCCCCAAAGGAGCACAAGCCGCCATGACCCGGCAACCAATCCGGACCGTCACCGCAACCGCGTTTCACCCCCACGTGCACGTCGGCGCATTCCGCGGCGACATGATGTCCGAGGATGCGGTACCGCTTCAGGTCCGGATGGACCTCGAGGCCATGGGGCGGATCAGGGGGACGGTGGGGAACCCCGCCACCCCTCGCAGGAAGGCGTACCCATGAGAATAGCCACCTACCCAATCGTGGCCACCCTGCTCGCCACCCCGGCCATCGCACAGGACCGTCCGCTTGCCGTAGACATGACCGAGGTGTACCGCGTGGGCGGCGTGAACGCGCAGGAATGGGCCTTCTTCGGGCCTGCCTTGCCGATGAGCTTCGATGGCGCCGGCAACTTGTTGGTGCTGGATTTTGTGAACAACCGGATCGTCGTCATCGGGCCCGACGGCCAGCTTGTGCGTGTCGTCGGTCGCGAGGGCGAGGGGCCAGGCGAGTTCCAACTGAGCGTGGCAATCGCGGTATGGCGCGATGGCCGTTTTGCGGTGCCCGACATGGGCCATTCCGCGATCCAGGTGTTCAACCCGGACGGCAAGCTCGAGCGTTTCGTCAGGTTGGCCAGCGAGAACACACAACTGGCCGGGGCCCTCGCTTTCAGGGAAAGGATTCGTGCGGATCCGCTGGGCGACGGGATCATCGCTCAAGGGGTCGGGGGAGTGATGGCTCAGATGGCGAACTTTGCCAATCGCCTTCATCCCGGGGCACCCGGAAGACGAGAATCCGGCGGGGGTGGATGACCGCGCGCTCGAGACACTGGACCTTTCCGGCGATGTGATGATATCACAGCAGATCCTGCAGGGATGGAGGGCCCCTCGCCCCGGCGTCAGCCTGTCATCCGCAGGCGAAGCGGACTGGTCGAGGGTGGTGGCGACGATGGAGGACCGGTACTTCGAGCCTGAGTTTCATTGGGATGTGCTGCCCGACGGCACCATCGCCTACTCCGACTCCTCGGCCTACGCCATCAAGCTTGCCTCCCCCGACGGATCGGTGAGTGAGGTGCTGAGACGGCCGCTCGTGCCGCAGGCGGTAACAGAACGGATCCGGCAGACGACGATTGCCTTCCACCTCCAACGCTTTGAGGAGCGGTCGGCGAGTGCTTCCTCTTCGGCTCTGCCTTTCGCGCCGCCGGATCCCGAGGAGCGCCGGCGTACGCTCCGGGACCGCGGGTTCTACCGCGAAGTCCCCGTGGTGCGGGGGATTCTGGCGGGCGTGTTAGCGGCCACTTGGGACGGCGGGTTGTGGATACAGCGTCGCGGAGAGGATCCGTGGGACGACGATGGGCCGATCGATCTCTTCAACGCGGATCGCGAGTACCTGGGCACGCTCGCGGTCGGCAACCCGGCGATGCCAGCCGCTTTCGGACCCGATGGTCTCGTAGTCCATATGGAACGCGATGAATTCGACGTGCCGACGCTCGTCGTGAGCCGGTTGCGTCCAGGTTCCGGGGGCCTGGCTTCTGTGGCGAAGATGGGACCGCTATCGCTCCAAACCCATCTCCGACAAGAACTGCGACGGCGGTTTCGAATACCCGTAGTAGGTCCGCGCCCGGGTCAGGGTCAACGTCTCCTTTGCCCGCGTAATGGCCACGAAGCAGCTCCTGCGCTCCTCCTCGACCTGTGTGCTCGCCTGCCCGGCCTGAAGTGCGCGGTAGAACGGAAACACCTCCTGCGCCATTCCTATCAGATACACATGCCCGAATTCCAACCCTTTCGCTCCGTGTACGGTCATGCAGCGAATCGCGTTGGCCGGCGGCGGCGGGCTCTTGGACGACAGGTCCATCTGCTGCAGATAGGTGTTGAGAGACATGTTGGAGCCGTACTCCGAGACGATGTCGCGGTGGAGGGCCTTCCAGGTCCGGATCTCCTCTTCGACCGGATCATCTCCATCCTCGCCGAGATCGTCGCCGTTCCACGCCCGCCATTCTCCATCCAGGAACCGCTCAACCGTCTCGGGGAACCTGAGCGCATCCACGAGTTCGCTGCGGAGGTGGTTCAGCACGATCTCGCTGCTTCCGGCACCTGCAGCGGCCGCAACCTCGACCCACGCCCGCAGGAAGTCTCCCCCCACCAGGGCTGCCGCTGCACTGACCGCCTGCGATTCGATAGCCACGCCTGTCAGCCCCTCCCAAGCCAGGCACATTCTTCGCAGCACGACCCTGTCATGCCGCGAATTGGCCAACCGCAGAGCCTCCACGAGTACGTTGAGGGCAGGTGAGTCGAATTCACTCTTCTTTCTGGGAACGCACGCTTCGTATCCCGCATGCGAGAGAGTATCGGCGGCGCTCCGAATCAGCCGGTTGGTTCGGCCGAGGACAACGCAATCGCCAGGCCGGAGACCGCGATCCTCGATGTCATCCGCCACGAACTCCGCTTCGCGTTCAGGGGTCGGGAGCAACTCGCAGCGTACGACAGCGGGGTATGTACCATCATGGTCACGAACGGCGACGGTTCGCCTGTCCGAGATGCGTCGTGTGTTGCGTGCGACAAGCCGGTTCGCGAGGGCGACTATTGCAGGCGGACACCGATAACTCTCCGGGAGCTCGAGGGTCCGCACATCATAGTCGCTGCGCAGGTCGCGGAATCGCCGGGGGCTTGCCCCATTCCACTGGTAGATGATCTGGTCGTCGTCCGCCACGACGAACAGATTGTGGCGTCTGGCAGGGGCCAGGAGTCGAAGGAGATCGTATTGCGCCCTGTTGGTATCCTGGAATTCGTCCACGCACACGTGCGTCCAGCCCAAGCGAACCACCCGGGCCACGGCGGGCTTGTTCCTGAGCAGTCGGGCGGCAAAGTAGAGCAGGCTGCCGAAATCGAGCTGGTTGGCCGTGACAAGCGCGTCGCAGTA
Source organism: Longimicrobiales bacterium (assembly GCA_965206455.1). Taxonomy (GTDB): domain Bacteria; phylum Gemmatimonadota; class Gemmatimonadetes; order Longimicrobiales; family Gaopeijiaceae; genus Bin94. Next base: position 557,481 of record CBDBJS010000002.1, read on the forward strand.
TCGCCGAAAGAGTCCCGGCAACCAGTCGGGCGTGGACGCGAGCGAGGCAGAGTCGCCTTGACCGACGTAGGATTCCGAGAACAGTCGATCGATGAGCTTGAGCAGGTTGTTCCGATCCGAGGGCAACTCATCGCCCCCGTCCGGCAGGGCGCGAATGACCTCTTCGAGGATGGCGATTCGGTCATCGTCCCGGGCCAGCGGTTGGAAGTCGGGCCGAATGCCGAGATGGCTTCCGTGCTGCCCCAACACATCGGTTGCGAACGAATGGAAGGTGCACAAGTGGGCCCGCTCGGAGTGCTCTCCCAACAGGTCATCCACCCGCTCCCGCATTTCGGCCGCGGCCTTGTTCGTGAACGTAAGGGCCAGTGCGGAAGCGTCCTCATCCTCTTCAATCAGGCGGGCTACCCGTAAGGTGAGCACACCGGTCTTTCCGGAGCCGGGACCTGCGAGAACCAGAAGGGGCCCATCCTTCCACTCCACAGCCCGCCGCTGGTTCTCGTTGAGGTTCTCGAAGGTGATCATGGGGAGTCACCACGGGCGAGAGTGACCACCTTTTCCAACACGGCACGAATCTCGGAGGGTACGCCGTCCTTGCCACGAGCTTCCATGGCGATCGCCACTTCGGCTGCGGCTCTGGTCTTGGCCCGACGGGGCAGCTTGGACGCGTAATCCAGCCAGTATCCGGTCTCGCCGGGCACCTTGGTAATCTTCTTCCGGTTCTGCTCCGGCATATGGTTGTCGTAGATACTCTCGTACCCGTTTCGGAGCAGGTTCACTTCGATGTTCGGGTAGGGGAACACGTACCTGTCTGCCTCCTCGGCACCGTCTAGATTCTGCTTCAGTTTCGGCTCGTCCTTTACGCGATTCTGGTCGTCGTCCCCTACAAAGTACCAAGAGATGCCGAGCGCATTCGCTACCTTGGCGAGCATGCCAACATCCGACTGCTTGAACTCGACGACTCGCGCGCCCTCCCGGTGGAGGTTTAGACCTAGCGCCTGGGCCGCGGCAGGGTACACCCAAGCGTCGGTTTCGCCCTCGACAAGCAGCCAACACCTGGCGAACAGCAACTCGCCGCGAGCCCGGCGTATATGGTAGTTGAACTTCCGTGTTTCCTCGGGTGAGAGAACGTTGGACCCGACCCGGAATGCCTTGATTCCGTCCGGGGTCCGAGCCAAACGGCGGATATGGCGGATGTCAGTTTCGGCGAGGAGTTCGCCGCTGTGCGTCGAAATCAGCTTCTGCCCCGTGAAGCCTTGTACAAGCTCCCAAAGTGCGCGTATCGCGGCGGGATGCAGGTGGGCCTCGGGTTCCTCCAGCGCGAGCACTGCGGCTCCCTCGGTCTGTGACTCCAGAAAGGCCGAGAACAACATCAGGACGGCAAGACTCTGTGTGCCTTCGCCATGCCGACCCAGCGGGATCTTCGCCCCGGTACTGGTCCCGAGTTGGACCCGGGCTTTTGCAAGCATGTCGAACATCCGACCCGGCACGGCCTCGATGGAGACGGCCTCGCCAGCGGCCAACGGTACTACTGACTGTACGCGGCGGAGTCCCGTCTGCACCTGCTCGAAGCTGGCATGGGACGAGACGACGAGGTCGTTGACTTCCTGTAGCCTCGATTCGATCTCGGCTTTCTTGTCGGGGGACAGCTGGGAATCCTGGAGAAAGGGCCTCCAGAACGGTCCGCGGGCGTCGAAGTGACGGGCGGCGTCGCGTAGCGCCGTCAGATAGTAATACCGCACTTCCTCCTGCAGTCGCGTGAGCGCTCGCGCAGGGACTCGGGTCAGCTTGTCTCCCTGGAGGTCCAGAAACGACCAGTCCTGGCCGAACTCCCTGGTTGCGCGGTCGTACTGGCAGGTGACCTGCAAACGGACGTGGTTGCGCTCATCGTCGTCGACTTGAAGAACGCGGGCACGGCTGAGTCGAGCGACCAAATCCTCATCCCATTCCTCGCCGGCGTGGTCCGAAAAAGAGACCTCGATCCGGATCGGGTCGGCGGATGAAGGCTCGGAGTCACTGTCGGGCAAATGAAAGTCCAGCCCGTCGAACACGGCGCGCCTCCGAGGGCCGAGGTCCTTCAGGCACAGCTTCAGGGCGTCAAGCACCGAGGTCTTGCCGCTGTTGTTCTCGCCGATAAGTACAGTAACCCGCCCCAATTCAAGGTCGAGGCTCTTGATTCCGCGGAAGTCGCGGATGCGAACTGTGGTGATCCTCATCTATGTCCTCTCATCCCGATCCAAATCACTGGGGGGCCTACAACCTAGCACGAGCGAGTCAGCACCTCGTCAGCGGCGTACGCCACGAGACTGCGCGGAACCGTGACTGACCCGATTGAGCGCGGCCCGGGAGACTCACGGCTGCGATCTGGCCTAGCAAACCTGTAAAGTATAGTTTCCACCATGTAAAGGAAAGTTTACACACTCGGCCCCCGCGGCGGCGCAGCCGATCAGCCCGAGGGGAGAGAACCCGGCGGCACCTCCCGTTCTGCACCTACAACCCACAGACCCCGCAGCGCCTTGTTCCTCCTCATGAGGTGCAACCGGATTGGTTTCGGCGAGTGTCCAACGACCAGAGTGTGTGGACAGTTGACCGGGGCGACGGAACTCGGACACCGCAGAAGGCGGACCATGGGTAGAAGACGACGCAGGAGCGGTCGGGGTGGGCGATGGCCATCCGCAGTGGCGACGCTGTCCATAACGGGCCTCGCGGCGTCGGCCGGACCCCTCGCCGCCCAGGAGGTGATCGAACTGCCCGCCGAAGACCGGCTACTGGACGCCGGCTTCGCGGAAGTCTACCGCCTGGGCTCGCTGGACGGCGGTGGCTGGGACACGTTCGGCAGCGTTGAAGGCCTCGGTTTCGATGGCGCCGGCAACCTCTACATCCTCGACACACAAGCGATTCGGATCTCGGTGGTCGACCCGCAGGGCAATCTGGTGCGCCAGTTCATCGGGGAGGGGGAGGGCCCCGGCGAGTTCGGGAGCAACTCTTCACGCGCGCTGGAGTTTGCCGTCATGCGGGACGGGCGGGTTGCCATCTACGACCCGGGGCGCATCGGATTCGCCCTCTTCGGTGCAGACGGCGAGTTCGAACGCACGATCCCTATGGGCGGCGACCGCTGGCGCCAGCCGATGCTTTCGGACATTCAGGCCTTCCCGGGAATGGAGCGGGTGCTCTCCACGACCCGGGTCGTATACTTTTCGACACCTGATCCGGGGCCGGGACCCCAGTTCCGGTACGTCCTGAGCTACGACCTCAGCAGTGACGAGGCCGCCGTCGACACGGCTGCGACCACATGGAAGCCCCCCTCGGATCGGCAGGCATTCAGGCCGGAGCTGATGGCGGGTGCGCTTCCTGGCGGGGGCGTCGCATATTCCGATTCCTCTGCCTACGCAATCAAGTTCACCGCGCCGGACGGCCGCGTGACCCGGATCGTGACCCGGCCGTTCCGGCCCAGGCCCGTAACGGACCGGATCAGGAACGAGGAGATCGAGCGTCGGCTGGAGTCCTTTGAAACAACGCGACAACCGACCGGCAACCCGGCGATGCAGGCGGCGATGCAGGCGATGATCGAAGCCCAACGCGCCGGGATCGAGTCCATGGAGTTCTACCCCGAATTGCCGGTCCTGCTCGCCCTGCGGACGGACTGGGAAGGGACCACCTGGGTCCGCCGCCGAGGTGACGAAGGGGCAGGGGGCGACCCCATCGATCTGATCACCGCAGACGGGCGCTACCTGGGGACATTTGCGTCCGGCTCCACCGCGCTGCCCGAGGCTTTCGGCCCCGACGGGCTGGTTGCCTTCATGGAGACGGACGACCTCGACGTGCCTTACGTGGTGGTGAAGCGTCTGCCGGAGGGGGTGCGCTGATGGTACGCCGTGGAGCCGGACGCTTCCCCACGGTAATGAGCGCCTTCGTCCTCGGTGCCGCAGTTCTCGTATCCCAGGCGGCAGGGCAGGACGCGGGCGAGGCCATTCCGTACTTCATCGCAGACGGCGCCGGCGTGCCCGGTTACCAGCCATCGGATGGCGAACTGGCCCGTGCCGCGTTCGAGGCGTGGGCGCGGGAGAGCGCCGGCCGGCTGCGGTTCGTGGAAGCCGGCGAAGCGGACGCGCTCATCCACCTGATCTGGATTGCCCCCGGGAGCGGCGTGTACGGGGAAATGCGTCGCGTCATCATCGACGACCGGCCCCGGGCCTTCGTGTACGTGACGCCCGCCATTGACGGCCAGGGGCCCGCCATCGCGCGGCTGGCTGCGCGCGATCCGCTCCTGCGCGACACGATCGTCTACCTGACCTGTGTTCATGAACTGGGGCACGCCGTGGGGCTGCCGCACACCGCCGAGTTCGAGGACATCATGTACTCGTTCGCCTTCGGCGGCGACATCGTGCGCTACTTCATGCGCTACCGCGACCGGCTCGACAACCGCGCCGACATCACGAACCACTCCGGGCTCTCGCCCAGTGACCGGGCGATCCTACACGACCTGTACCCGCTGCCCAAGCAGCGTTAATTCCCCTCTGCGACATTCACCTCGTGGAGCACCTCTCCATCTCGCGCGACCTCCAGACCAAGAAAAGGCTCGTCGCGGCTCCACATGGTGCCGCTGGGTCCGCTGCCAAGAAACATCCATTCGCCTCCTCTGTTCATCAAGACACCGACCATGCCCTCGTCGTACACGATCAACGAGAGAGCCTCTCCAGAATCCGAATCGAGGCCCCAAACGACGTACTCATCGTCGGCTCGGCCCAACACGCCCCGTTCGGATGCCGAGGCCCCCAGAGTTCACGCAACCGAGTTGTGTCTGCGCGAACGCGGTTGCCCGCCTCGGGGATCGGCGCGCCGATGAGGATCCGTTCGCGCCCGGCGTCGTCCTCGATAATCAGCCCGCGAGCTCGCAGCACACCGTCCGCCGCTGTCCCGTTCCCGACGAACAGCACAACGAGTGCAATGGTCATCACGGCGGCGTAGCCCTGGAGCCAACGGATCGTGCGTTTCACCCGTTCCATTTCCGAACTCATGAAGACCTCTCCTTGTGTTCACCCACAACGGCTGATTCGTCGATGGTGGGACATGAGCGTGCCGAACGGCTCGTCCTCGTCCAGCAACATCCCGATGGCGAGCATGCTGGCGTGCAGGCGCGCCGCGTCGAGGACGAGGTCGACATCCTGCGTCGCCGGGATCCCTCGTGCGAGGAGTTCTTCGCCGGGCATCCCGAGGAACCCTTCTTCGTCAAGAACCTGGAGAACGTCCAGGGAGACGAACGGGACGTGATCCTGATCAGCATCGGCTACGGCAAGATCGACGGCGCGTACCTTCCTATGAACGTTCCCGAGGCCACGGGGCGCGAGGCCGACTCCCCGTTCGAGGAGGCGGTTGCCGCCCGGTTGCGGACGCTGGGACACGATGTCGAGCACCAGATCGGATCGGCCGGCTTCTTCATCGACCTGGCGGTGGTGGATCCCGCAAAGCCGGGGCGCTACTTGCTGGGCATCGAGTGCGACGGAGCCAGCTACCACAGCGCCCGTTCCGCTCGGGACCGTGACCGTCTCAGACAACAGGTGCTGGAGGGACTGGGCTGGAGGATCCACCGTATCTGGAGCACCGATTGGTTCCGCGATCCGGAACAGGAACTTGACAGGGTCGAAGGGGCGGTCCGGTCGGCGCGGACGGCAGCGGTCATACCGTCACCCGTCCCGGAGCCCGAGCCCGAGAAGCCCCTGGAGCGCGCGCCGGAGCCCGAGCCCGAGGTCTCCCCGCCCACCACTCCGTACACGGTCGCGAATCTCAAGATTGGCCGGCTGACGCGGTGCGTGAAGCTATCCGCCTCTTCGGCTTCAAGCGGGCGGGCCCGAAGATCGTTGGACGCTTCCGGCAGGTGCTGGACCAGCTCTTGGCGAGCGGCGACCTTGAGCGCGAGGGAGCGCTGTTGCAGGTGCGAGACGCCGCGGGGCAGGGGGGCACCGCCCGCTAATTCGCAACCCTGACGTAACGTTAGGGTGCGACACGGTGAGGGGTGGAGTCGTTCTCTCGCCCTCCCCTTTGCCCTGAATCCTTGGACCACTACCGATTCTACTCGGACCCCGCACCAGCGCGTCGGGCTGAAAGGTGCCCTTACGGCTCGCCACACACGACCCGGAAACGCGCGGAGACGACCACCGCAGGCCCACATGAGCGAGCAGACGGCAGCCGCTCGATCCGACGGCCCGGGATCCGTCAGAAGTAGTACTTCAGGCCGGCTGTTACCGCCAGGTAGCTGATGCCCTCGAATCGCTGCGTGGTGTCGAATGGGGTGACGCCGTCCGCCTGCACGGGCGCATGGCTGCGGATAAGATCCCAGGTCGCCTCGTCGGTGATATGGCCGAATTGGGCCCAGCGCCCCGTCACGCCGACCGAGGTGTGCTCGGTCAGCGCGTAGTCGGCGCCGGCGAGCACCTGGAACCCCAACGCTTCTTGACGCACCGTCGTATCGAGGGAGCTGAGGGTGCCCGCCGCGGCGCGCTTGGCGGCGTCCGGCCAGTCCGGCTCAAAGTCGATGCGCAGGTACTCGACATCCGGCTTCCGGATGAACTGGTTGGCATAGTTCAGGGTGGTGATGGCCACGCCGAGGCCGCCGCCGACGTACGGCGTCCAGGGCGACTCGTTCGGCAAGTCGTAGTACACGTTCGCGAAGATCTGGTGGGCGGCGTAGCCCCGGATCCACTCGCGCGGCGGCTGGTCGTCGCTCCACTCGGTGTCCTTGCCCTGGAGCACCGCGTCCGTGGTGGCCCCGACCGCCGCGGTGGCGGGCCCCTGGGACCGGGTGAGGTACTCCACTGCGACGCGCACCCGGGCGGCCCGGTAGCCGACCAGGAGGCCGCTCACGCCCCCGCCCCCCGGGTTGAACGCGTTGCGCAGGATGGCCGTCGGCGTGCTGGCGCGGCACGCCTCGTCGCTGGCCGGCGGGCTGGTCGATGCCGGATAGAGGAGCCGGTCGCACCGCGTCGGGTGGTTGACCCCGGTGACGACCGAGGTGAGGGTGGACGCGTTCGCCCTCCCCACCTCGAGGCCGACATAGAAGCCGTCCTGGTCGGTTTGGCCGCGCGCGGGCGCTGCCGGCCCCAGGAGTGAGAGGCCCAGCGCCGCAGAGAGGCCCGCGCGCGCCGCCGATCGTGCCCCGCCGCCGGATGGCATCAGTCCCATGTCGGTGTTGTACCCGCGAGCACGCACGCCGGTCCTGGGGCTTGGTCAGGAAGGCATCGAGGCCCTGTTGAAGGCGGCGTCCGGGTCCTGGTCGGCGCGGGCGAGCACCCAGGAGCCAGCGAGGAGTTTACGCCTGGTGTCGCGCTTCCGTTCCCTGCTTGATTCAATATGCCAGGCCTCCTCCTGTTGCCTCACAGATTATTCTCCGAATTATAACTAGTCGCATGCGCTGCCACCACACCCCCTTTCTTTGCCTCCCGATGATACCCTCTCCGCCACATCCCACAGTTGGGGAGGCATCGTCGTGAACCCAGAGGCGACCGTCCGCCCATGGCGTCCAGAACCCTGCCCAGGGCCCGCCAAGTTACGGTAGCGAAGGCGAACTGGTCCGGTCCGGCTGCCCGCCGTGGTACTTCCTCGGGTAGCACTATGGACGCAGCTTCTTCCGCTTCGGAGGACCGCGGGCTCACTGCTGCCGTGGGGCAAGCAGCATGCACTGATCGTGGCGCTGGGCTACTCGCGGCGGATGTGGTGCTGTCATGCTCGCCCCCTTTGTCGATTGCGAGTAGACTAGCACCCGTGTCAACACTGTGCATTTCGCGGCGAACCGAGCCGGAGGGTCGCTGGTCACCATCGTGATCTACCCTCACCCCCTCACCAACCGCCGATACCGCGCCTCAAACGCCCTTCGCCCCCCCTCCATCACCCGACAAACCTCCTCACGTACCTCCGGCTCCTGCAACGACCCCGTCCCCTTCACCACCACCACACACTGACCCCCCACGTGATCCATCGCGATCACCTGCTCGGCATCCCCGTTCACGACGATATTGGGGTTGTGCGTCACCACGATCACCTGTCGGCGGCGTTTGTTGTCACGGATCTGGCGGACGATCAGGTCGTGGATCACGTGGTTGTCGAGATCGTCTTCGGGCTGGTCGAGCACGATGGGCTCGTCGCCGTGGGAGAGGAGTAGCGCCAGGATGGCCGCGGACTTCTGCCCAGGCGATCCCCGCTCGATCGACAGGAAGGGCGACTTGGCGGTCCGGCGGTAGTCCACGCGCAGGCGGTCTTCCGGCCACCACAGTTCGAAGTGGGCGACCTGCTCCGGGCGGAGCTGCCGGACGTGCGTGTGAAACCACCTCGTCCGCTCGGGCGTGTCCTCTCCTCCGGTGATCCGGGTGACCTGTTTCTTGACCCGCCCGATCCTGGCCGTCAGGGTGGCGATGCGTTCCTCGGGCCCCTCGGGCGCGTCCGCGTACAGCTCGGCGAGGATTCCGGACTCCCCGCCTTCGTCCAGGATGTCCTTCTGAAGCCGGCCATCCCGCCGGTCGAGGCGTGTGCGAAACTCGTCTTCCGCCGACCGTGGATCGTCCCCGAAGGGAATCAGGGTCACCCTGACCAGTTCGTTCCCTGTCAGCAGGTCCTCGCAGAACGCGATGCGTCTGCTGGTGAGTTCCGCGCGCCGCGCCTCGATGTCCGCGAGCGCTTCCACCGCCCGCGCCCCGACCGTCGCCCGCTGTTCCTCGAGCTTGTCCAGACCGGCGAGGCGCTTCTCGATCACCCGCCGCCGGTCAACCAGTCCCCCGAAGTCCCCGACATCCTCCACGCCTTCCCGCTGCAGCCGTTCCTGCAGCGCATCATAGGCTTCCTCGATCTCCCGACGTCCACGATCCCACGCCGACTTGTCGACCTGCCCGCTCCACTTCCTCTGAAAGTCGGCGAACTCGTTGGCGATCGCGTCCAGCCGCAACTGGAGCGCCCGCTGTCCCGCCGTTGCCTTCCGCAGCAGGTCCAGGGCGTCCGCCTCCGCTTCGCGTGACGCATCGAAGTCCTCTTCGCGGGGAGCCGATGGACCCAGGTTGTCCGCCAGATCCCGCACGCCTCGCTCCGCCTTGGTCATTTCGCGAAGGCGATCTTCGAACGCCCGGAGTTGGCTCCCGTATCGCCCGTAGGCCGCGAGCAGCTCGCGGTGCCCGCCCTCCTCGAAGACCCTGATCTGCCGCTTCACATCGGACAGTTCGCCCAGCAGGCGGGAGCGCAACTTCATCTTCGAGTCGGCCTCCCGGACCTCTCCCCCAAGCCGCACAAAGCGGGCTTCGAGTTCTTCGTGCTGCGAGTCCCAATCCACCCGGCCGACCTGCGGAGAGTCGTCGATCACCTTCAGGAGGGAATCCGGATCGCGAGACAGCGCCAGTACCTGTTTCTGACTCAGGATCCGAACGGGAAAACGCTCGCGGATCTCGCCGGCGCCCCGGGTCCACTCGCCATCCGGATCCTGCTCCTCGATCGACGCCGCAGGCCCGTCCGCGCGCCAGCGAAGTCGGAAGCGGCCATCGCCCTTGCGGATCGTGGCGACGGCCTCGGTGTCGGGGGTGAGTGCGCCGGCATCGTCGCGTCTGCGGGGGACGGACGCGAAGCTGGCGAAGTCGGGTCTGATCTCTTCGGGCATGTCGTCCCGCCGGTCCAGCGCCAGGCGCAGCATCTCCACAATGGTCGACTTACCGGTCCCGCGGCCCCCCACGATCGCCGACATCCACGGACTGAAGCGGCTCTCCAGCGGGCGCTCCCGGCCCGCGTACCGGGCGTTGTGGATCGTGATCGACTCGATGACATGAACCGCATGCTCGTTCGGATCGCCGACATCCTCGTCACTTCGCAGGACGGACAGCGGGGCGCCGTCCAGGAGTGCCAGTCGCAGTCCTTCGATGCACGGACTTCCCATCTTGACCCAGGTGTGGTGGCTCCCGGGATAACGGTGGCCGCTCCCGATATTGCCGTCTCCCGGACTACCGCCGGGGTGGTGGGCATCCGAGCCAATGACCAGGCTCCAGGCGGGTTTGGGCTCGAAGCGCCGCAGGCAATCCTTGTTCAGGGCCTCGGCGGCGATGATCAAGGGAGAGTCCATAACCTCCCTCAAGCTTTGTCCGTCAAGCTGAACGAGGATTCCCCGCTCGGAGTCGATGTGGGCGGGAATCGCCAGCCCCCCGCGATCAACAATGACCTGAGCGACTTCCACGGGTGACTTCCGCGTGACGGAAGCGACAGTGCACTCTTCGGGCAGCCCTGCCGCACCTAGAAGCTGGTCGATGTCCGACCTGCCTTTCCCCGGATCCAGGATGGCGAGCATGTGAATGCCACCGTGGACGTTGATCTCGACACCGGGGAAGAGATGCAGCGGACGGTAGTCCTCGGGCCGTTCCTTTCGGAGTTCGGCGTTGGCCCGCTTCAGGACATCAATCCAGGCACCAGTGTTGTGATCGGTGACAGCGACGCAGTCGATCCCGGCCCGCATGAAGTCCAGCAGCCAGCGCTGCGGAGAACGCTCGCGCAGCGCGGCCTGGTCCGGGCCCTTTCCGTAGTCGTCCGAAGCGGGGGTGTGGACGTGGAAATCGAACTTCCACCAGCGGGCGCCGACTAGCTCGTCCTGCACTGGTCCGTCGGTGCTGTCAAAGGGGTGTCCGGGTTGGTTGGTAGACATGGGGGAAATATAGTCGACCCATGGCCATCGCCGTGCCCAGTTGTCCACGCAGAAGAACCCGGCGGCACACCCCGGCTTGCACCAACCACCGACAGCCCCCGCAGCGCCTTGTTCCTCCTAATAAGCGTCAGGGCGGTCGTGCCGTCGTCGTCGGACGCGGACGGATCGGCCGGCCGGTTTCTCGGGTAGCTTGCGCCGCGGGCGAGACCATTCCGTTCATCGACTTCATCGCGGACGGCGCCGGCGTGCCCGGTTACCAGTCATCGGATGGCGAACTGGCCCGTGCCGCGTTCGAGGCGTGCGCACGGGAGAGCGCCGGCCGGCTGCGGTTCGTGGAAGCCGGCGAAGCGGACGCGATCATCCACCTGATCTGGATTGCCCCCGGGAGCGGCGTGTACGGGGAAATGCGTCGCGTCATCATCGACGATCGGCCCCGGGCCTTCGTGTACGTGACGCCCGGCATCGACGGCCAGGGGCCCGCCATCGCGCGGCTGGCTGCGCGCGATCCCCTCCTGCGCGACACGATCGTCTATCTGACCTGTGTTCATGAACTGGGGCACGCCGTGGGGCTGCCGCACACCGCCGAGTCGGGCGATCTGGTCGAGGGCTGTGCGGATCGGGTCCCTCTTCACCGAGGCCAAGAGGCCCCCAGAGTTCACGCAACCGAGTTGTGTCTGTGCGGACGCGGTTGCCCATCGAACCTCTATAGAGAAAGTTAGGGCAAGTTAGGTATATCTAAGGCCATAACCATGTCTAACTGTCCCTCACTCCGTCAAGAATCCGAGTCCCGCCGAGCACTGGCACGATGTCGTCGGAGATCCCACCTTCGGAAACCATCACCGAAACATCCCCCGGAGCATCCCGTTGACAGCCTCGACACTGAACGCTTCCGGGTCGAAGGATCCGTCCATCCACTCCCTGATCCAGTCATGCTCCTCGTGGTCCGGGTCTGCCAGGACGGCCAGTCTGTGGTAGAATCCCCAGACCCCTCCGCAGTCCTCCGGTGGACAGCGGCGCTTCCCGGAGATGCACACCGGCACACGTACCGCGGGGTCGCGGGGCAGGGTCTTTTGAAGCGTGATCCGGTGGTACCAGCTATCGCCGAAATCGTACTCGTATTCGATCCAGTCCTTCTCGCGCGTCAAGAGCTTCCCGATCCGGTATTTCCGCTCGTCGAGGAATCGGGGCCTTCCGAACGGAGTCATTTCGTCCATCCAGGGATTGGGAAGCATGAACCGCCGCCCGCCCTTGGCGAACATGTGGAGATGACAGTCGTCCCAACCCATCACCACCTGGAGGGCGTCGTGCAGGCGGGGGAGAGTCATCGTCGGCGACACGAGCAAGCGGCGCCAAATAGGGGGACGGGTCCCCTTCAGGACGACCCTGAGTTGATAGGTGATGCGGGGGGGCTTGGCGTATCGCGGGGGCATGGCTTTCTCCGGTCCCGTTGAACCTACAGGACCGCAGCCTCGCCGTCCATCGCGCAAACGAGAATGTAAACCACACTTGTCAACATGTAAGCTAAAGTTGACACACCAACCCCGGAGTCACCCCACCCCCATCTCCCCCAAGAACTGCGACGCCCTCTTCCGATACCCGAAGTACTCTCTCGCCCGCGTCAACGTCAGCGTTTCCCGCGCCCGCGTGATCGCAACGAAGCAGCTCCTCCGCTCCTCCTCCACTTCCTTACTCTTCGGCCCCTGCTGCAACGCCCGATAGGACGGGAACACCTCCTGAGCCATTCCGATCAGGTAGACATGCTTGAATTCCAGCCCCTTGGATCGGTGCACGGTAATGCACTGCACCGCGTTGGGCGCCGGAGGCGGCATCTTTGACGACAGATCCAGACGCTGCAGATAGGTGTTCAGGGTCAACCCGGGACCGTACTCTCGCACGATTTCCCGGTGCAGGGCCCGCCAGGTTTCAACTTCCTCTTCGCTCGGTTCGACCAGGTCATCGTCGCCCCACGACCGCCATCCGTCCTCGAGGAACCAATCAACGATCTCGGGGAACTTCAAACCATCCACGAGGTCCGTGCGGATTCGATGCAGCGCCGGCTGGATCACGCCCGCCCCGGCGGTCGCTGCCACGTCAACCCAGGCCCGCAGGAAATCTCCGCCGGCCAGAGCGGCCGCGGCCCCAACCGCGTGCGCCTCGATTGCCACACCGGTCAGGCGCTCCCACTCCCGGCAGATTCTTCGCAACACGACCCTGTCATGCCGCGAATTGGCCAGCCTCAGAGCCTCTACCAGTACGCTGAGGATGGGGGAGTCGAATTCGCTCTTCTTCTGGGGCACGAATGCTTCATGGCCCATACGCTGGAGCCCTGCGGCGGCGACTTGGACCAGGCGGTTGGTCCGGCCGAGGACAACGCAGTCGGAGCCCGCCAACCCGCGCTCGAGAATGTCGCGTCCCACGAACTCCGCCTCCTCCTCGGGGGAACCGACGACCACGTGCCGCACGGTAACCGGGTACGGGGGCCGCCGCTCGCGAAGGGAAACGGTTTTCCTGGTTTCGATGAGCCGTCTGTTGTGGGCGATGAGGCGGTTCGCATGGTCCACGATCTCAGCCGGGCAGCGGTAGCTTTCCGGCAGCTGAACGGTCTGCAAGTCATAGTCGCGCCGCAGGTCCGCGAACCGCTTGGGGCTGGCTCCGTTCCACTGGTAGATGATCTGGTCGTCATCGGCGACGACGAAGAGGCTGTGTTGCCGACCGGGAGCGATCAGGCGAAGCAGATCGTATTGCGCGCGGTTCGTGTCCTGGAACTCGTCGACGCAGACGTGTGTCCAGCCCAGACGCACCACTCGTGCGACCGCCGGCTTTTCGCGGAGGAGCCGCGTCGCGAAATGGAGCAGGCTCCCGAAGTCGAGCCGGTTGGCCTCGATGAGAGCCTCACAATACAGCCGAAAGAGGGGCGGCAACCATTCTGGTGTGGAGGTGAGCGAGGACGACGGGCCCTCGCCGCTGTAGGATTCCGAGAAGAGCCGGTCGATGAGGTGCAACAGGTTGGTCCGATCCGGCGGCAGTCCTGTGTCGGCGTCCGGCAGTTTGCGGATCACCTCTTCGAGGATGGCGATCCGGTCTTCGTCCTGGGTGAGAAGAAGGAAGTCCGGCCGGATTCCCAGGTGGCTCCCGTGCTGTCCCAGGATGTCTGCCGCGAATGCGTGAAAGGTGCAGAGCTGGGCGCGATCGGTGTGTTCCCCAAGGCGCCGGTCCACCCGGTCCCTCATCTCGGCGGCGGCCTTGTTGGTGAAAGTCAGGGCCAGCGCCGAGGCGTTCTCGTTCTCTTCCAGCAGCCGGACCACCCGCAGCGTGAGCACCACGGTCTTGCCGGAACCGGGTCCCGCGAGCACCAGGAGCGGCCCTTCGCTCCACTCCACGGCCCGCCGCTGGTTCGCGTTGAGGTTGTCGAAGGTGATCATCGTTTAGCCGCCTTGCGCCAGAGCTACGACCTTCTTCAGCACGTCGCGCATCTCGGCGGGTACGCTAGCGGAACCACGATCTTCCGTCTTGATGGCAACTTCGGCGGCAGCTCTGGTCTTGGTGCGATTGGGTAGGTTGGCCGCGTACTGCTTCCAGTAGCCAGGGTCACCAGGTGCCCCTTGGCGTCGAAGTGGCGGGCCGCGGCACGTAGTGCTGTCAGGTAGTGGTACCGGATCTCATCTTGCAGTACGGTGAGTGCGCGGGGACCGGCGCGGCTCAGCGGGTCTCCCTGTAAGTCGAGAAACGACCACTCCTGGCCGAATTCCCTCGAACCCCGATCATATTTGCAGGTGACCCGCAAACGAACATGGTTGCGCTCCTCGTCATCTATTTGGAGGACTCTTGCGCGGTTCAGGCGACCCACCAGTTCGTCGTCCCATTCCTCGTCGGGGAGATCCGAGAACGTCACCTCGATCTCGATTCGGTCTGCGGAAGAAGGCTCGGAATCACTGTCGGGCAAGTGAAAGTCCAGCCCGTCGAAGACTGCACGGCGCCGGGGACCGAGGTCACGAAGGCAGAGCTTCAGCGCGTCCGTGATGATCATGCTGTGACGCTTCCTCCGATCAAGGGATTGGGGATTCCAACCTAACAAGAGCGGGTCACGATGCGGTCAGCAGGCGCTGCTCCGCGTCCTCGACCAGCTCGAGCGCACCTACGATGCCTACGCTTGACCCCCGAGGCCCTGATCCGTAACTGCGGCCGAGTTCGTGCGGGAGATGAGGTGTCGTGTCAACGAGTTTCCGAGGCGGCATAGTCGTTGACGCGGTGGGTCCGCTCGATGGACCCCGGATCTTGCCAGCGGTCGATTCTCGACAAGTTTCCCAATTTGTCCGCCAAAATGGGACCAAAATGGCGGACAAACGAGCTTACCGCCGTGCAGCGCCTTCCCGTCGGCTGCTCTTACGCCAGCTGGGGCGACGTGAAGTCCAGGCAAGTCCATCCAAGTCTGACACCTTGCATCGTCACCCCACCCCCCTCATCCTGGTACCCGTCACCTCCCCGCCGTCCCGCGGAGTCAGTCGGTGCGGGATGACTCACCCACTACACGACCCGGCAGAACGAGCCCGATTGCCGGATCCGGGTTAATTCCTGTACGAGGTTGTAGAAATGACCGAAGCGGCGTCCGTCCGCAACGAACTCGAGAAATCCCGCCGCGACGTCCTCGACCTCTCTCTTCGCAACCCCCTCCTCAACTTTCGCCCGTCGAAACGCCGGGGCCTCGAAGTCGTCGACGAACTGTCCCGCGAACTCTTCCAAATCCTCGTCCGCGCCGAACGGGTCATGTACTTCCTCCCCGCGCCGGAAGGGGAAGGGCACGCTGGCGCGGGGGCAGCCGGCCAGCGGGCCGCTACCGAGTACGCAAACGAAACAGACGAAGTCCCGTCCGACGTCCCCGCCGAACTCCTGGCCCTCCTTGCCGAACCCGCTGAAGACCCCAACGGAACCGCCACCCGCCACACCGACAACAAGCTCCAGACCCCGCTCACCCTCGCCCGCCTCAACCTCCGCCTCCGCGAGACCTTCCGGCAGGCCCGCCTCTCCATTGAGGAACAGGGCGTCAACATCCTCTACCTCGCCCTGGGGATGCTCAGGTGGTACGAGTCCGACAGCAGCACCACCGAACGTCGCGCGCCGCTGGTGCTGATCCCCGTTCAGCTCGCCCGGTCCAGCGTGCGAGAGAGCTTCAAGCTCACGTGGACAAAGGACGAGATCGAGGCGAATCTTTCGCTCGAAGCGAAGCTGAAGCTGGATTTTAACATCCGCCTGCCGGAAATGCCGGCCGAGCACGACCTCGATGTGGAGGACTACCTGACCCGGGTCGAGAAGGCGGTCGCGAAGCAGCCCCGCTGGTCGGTCGAGCGCAACGAGATCCACCTGAACTTCTTCTCCTTCAGCAAGCTGCTCATCTACAAGGACCTGGACCCCGAGACCTGGCCGGAAGGAAGCCAGCCGGCCGACCACCCGCTGGTTCAGCAGCTCTTCGGCAGCGACGGCTTCGCGCACGAGCCGTCCGAATTCGGCGAAGACGGGCACCTCGACGACGACCTGGGCGAGGCCGGTCTTCACCCGGTGGTGGACGCGGACAGCTCGCAGACCCTCGCGGTTCTGGATGCCATGAACGGGCGCAACCTGGTCATCCAGGGACCCCCCGGGACCGGGAAGTCGCAGACCATCACCAACCTGATCGGCGAGGCGCTCGCCCGCGGCAAGACGATCCTTTTCGTCGCGGAGAAGATGGCCGCCCTGGAGGTCGTGAAGCGCCGCCTGGACACCGTCCACCTCGGTGACGCGTGTCTCGAACTGCACAGCCACAACACCAACAAGCGCGCGGTGCTTGACGAGCTAAAGCGCACCCTGGCGCTGGGCCGCCCCGCAACCGGCGGCGGAACCGAGGACCGCGTGCTCCTCGAAGAGAGCCGGAAGCGCCTGAACGACTATTCGCGCGCGGTCAACTCGCCGGTCGGAAGGAGCGAACTGACCCCGCACGAGCTGGTCGGTCGGCTCGCGGGGCTGGAGGCGGACGGGCTGAACGTCGATGGCGCCGGTCTGCCCATCCAGGGTTCGGTGTCGTGGAGCAGCGAGGATTTCATCCGCCGGCGTGAAGTGGTTCGCGAGATGCAGGAGCTGGTGCGCGCGACCGGAACCCCCGGTGAGCATGTGTGGTGGCCGTGCGGCCGGCTTCACTTTGTCCCCACGGACGTGCACTCGGTCAGAGAAGTCGTCGCGGAGGCGTCCGCGGCAGTCCGCCGTCTGCAGCGGGATTCTGACACGCTCGGCAACGCGCTTCGCCGTGACGCCGTGTTTGGGGATTTGAAGGGCGAAGATCTGGGGAGAGCGATCCACACCGCGCGCAGGGTGGTGGAAGCTCCGGCGCTGCTGGGGGCGGATCACCGACACGCCGGTTGGGCGACCGATGCCGAACGCATCGAGGAGATCGCGAGCGCCGCCCGCCGCTTTGCCGAGATCCGGTCGAAGCAAGGCGCCGTCCTCATGCCGGAAGCGTGGGACCAGGACGTGTTGGCGGAGCGCCAGGCGTTGCGTGCCTACGGCGACAAGTGGTGGCGCTTCCTCTCGCGGCCCTTTCGCGATGCACGCAGAAGGGTGCGGGGACTCTGCCGCGGCGAGGCGCCCGAGGCTGTCCAACAACAGATCGGGCTGGTGGACGCGATCCTGGAGGCCAAGCGCCTGCGTCGCGCTATCGCCGAATCGAGCGACCTCATTGCGCGACTCTTCCCTGCGCTGACGCTGGGCGATCGCGTGGAGGCACACCGGAGCTTCGCGGAAGCGGCGACCTGGCTTGTGCATCTTCACCGGGCCGAGTCTGGCGGGCTCGTCGACACGGACATTCACGACCTGCTGGACCACATCTCCGATCACCCGTCCGGGCCGCTGTCCGGGCAGCCGTCCGAGCCCTCCGAGCTTGAAGCGGCCGCCGACGCCTGCGAGCGTGGGGTGGCGGCGCTCGGGGCGGCTTTGGGTGCGATGGCCGACGCCATGGAGCTCCGGACGGATCGCGTCGAGCCCGGGGAGGCTTTGGCGGAGCGGGCCTACGGCGACCTGAATGCATGGCTCCGGGACGCCCACGACCGGGTCGCTTCGGCCTACGGTGTGGTGCGCTTCAACCAGCTCGAGAAGAAGGCCGCCGAGGCGGGAATCGCGGAGGTGGCGGAGGCCGCGGCGTCACGGGAGGATGCGGCGCGGCGGCTCACGGGACTCTTCGAACACGCGTGCTACAGCGCCTGGATGGACCTGGCCTTTCGGGAGCGGCCCACGCTTGCCGAGTTCGACGGCGCCACGCACGCCGGCATCGTGGAGCGGTTCCGCGAGCTGGACATGGCGCAGTTCCACGAAAACCGGGCCCTCATCGCCGAGCGGCATTGGCAGCAGCTTCCGCGTCACCAGGGCGGCGGCCAGCTGGGCGTCCTACGGCGCGAGTTCCAGAAGAAGACGCGCCACCTGCCCGTTCGGCGGCTCATGAAGGAGGCCGGGCGGGCGATCCGGAGCATCAAGCCGGTCTTCATGATGAGCCCGCTGTCCATCGCCAAGTACATCCCGCCGGGCTCGGTCGAATTCGACCTGGTGGTCTTCGACGAGGCCAGCCAGGTCCGTCCGGTCGAGGCCCTGGGCGCCATCATCCGGGGCAGGCAGGCCGTCGTCGTGGGGGACAGCAAGCAGCTCCCGCCGACGAGCTTCTTCGACCGCATGGCCGACGAAAGCGGGGAGGAGGGGAGCCGGACCGCCGACCTGGAGAGCATTCTGGGCATGTTCTGTGCCCAGGGAGCCCAGGAGAGGATGCTGCGGTGGCACTACCGCAGCCGCCACGAGTCGCTGATCGCCGTGTCGAACCATGAGTTCTACGACAATCGGCTGGTGGTATTCCCGAGCCCCGACGCCGGCAAGGTGGAAACCGGACTGATCTTCCGCCATCACCCGGAGGCCACCTACCAGCGCAGAGGGATCAACACCGCCGAGGCGAAGACGGTGGCGCTCGCGGTCATGGAGCACGCCCGCACGACCCCTGGTCTGACCCTCGGCGTCGCGGCCTTCAGCAACGTGCAGGCGCGCCGCGTCGAGGATGAGGTCGACATCCTGCGTCGCCGGGATCCCTCGTGCGAGGAGTTCTTCGCCGGGCATCCCGAGGAACCCTTCTTTGTGAAGAACCTGGAGAACGTCCAGGGAGACGAACGGGACGTGATCCTGATCAGCATCGGATACGGCAAGATCGACGGCGCGTACCTTCCGATGAACTTCGGGCCGCTCAATCGGGACGGAGGCGAGCGGCGTCTGAATGTGCTCATCACGCGGGCCCGCAGGCGTTGCGTGGTGTACTGCAATTTCGTCGGGGCGGATCTCGACCTGAGGCGGTCGAGGGCCAGGGGTGTGCAGGCCCTCAAGACGTTCCTGGAGTACGCGCAGAACGGATTGATCGACGTTCCCGAGGCCACCGGACGTGAGGCCGACTCCCCGTTCGAGGAGGCGGTTGCGGCCAGGTTGCGGACTCGGGGACACGATGTCGATCACCAGATCGGATCGGCCGGCTTCTTCATCGACCTGGCGGTGGTGGATCCCGAAAAATCGGGGCGCTACCTGCTGGGCATTGAGTGCGACGGGGCCAGCTACCACAGCGCCCGCTCCGCCCGGGACCGCGACCGTCTCAGGCAGCAGGTGCTGGAGGGACTGGGCTGGACGATCCACCGCATCTGGAGCACCGACTGGTTCCGCAATCCGGAACAGGAACTCGGCAGGGTCGAGGTGGCGGTCCGGTCGGCGCGGACGGCAGCGGTCATAGCGTCGCCTGTTCCGGCGTCCGAGCCCGAGAAGCCCCTGGAGCGTGCGCCGGAGCCGGAGCCCGAGGTCGCCCCGCCCACCACTCCGTACACGGTCACGAATCTCCAGATTGGCCGGCTGCGGCAGCCCCTTCACGAAACGTCTCCCGGCCAGCTTGCGAACTGGATCACCCAGGTGGTCAAGGTGGAGAGTCCGGTGCGTCTCGATGAGGTTACTCAGCGGATCCGCGAGGCCGCTGGCGTCGGTCGTTCCGGGTCCCGGATCCGCGCCCAGATGAGGTTGGGGGCAAGCGTGGGAGTCAACCAGGGGCTCTATCGCATAGACGCGGGCGACTTCCTATGGCGACCGGACCATGAAGCAGTGGAGGTGCGGCGCCGGGACGGTGACACACCCCATTCCCTGCGCAACGCATGGCGGATCGCCCCGGAAGAGATCGGTACCGCACTGGTCCACGCCGTGCGCGTCAGCTATGGAATCGAGCGAACTGACGCGGTGCAGGAGGCGGTCCGCCTCTTCGGCTTCAAGCGAGCGGGACCGAAGATCGTCGAGCGCTTCCGACAGGTCCTTGATCAGCTTTTGGCAGATGGCGCGCTCGTGCAGGAAGGATCGCTGTTGCAAGTGCCAGGCGCCGCTGGGTAAGAGCCGGACGCCGCCGGCCAATGAGTCAGACGCCGCCGGCCAGGTGCCAGACGCCACGGGGCCGCCAACCCCCCGAATACCAACCCTGACGTAACGTTAGGGTTGCTCGTCCTCGTCCATACGAGTTGTGATCCACACCCAGCTCCGGGAGACCCACCATGACCCAACGTGCCCCATTCTCCGAACGGATCGAACGCGCGATCCTCGCCATCATCTGTCTGGATCTACTGCTCCAGGGGGCGGAGACCCTACCCGCGCTCGCCGATTTCGCAAGGTTTTTTCACTGGGCGGGAGTGGGTGTTTGGCTCGCTTTACGGTCGAGTGGTGCCTCAGCACGGTCGAGTGGTGCCTTCGCATCCGTCGAGCAGAAAGCTGGCGAAAGTACGCATTCAGCTTCGTCGGAGTGGTGGACTTTCTGGCCATTCTGCCGTTGTGGCTATTCACGGGGTTGGATCTGAAAGCGCTTCGCGCATTCCGCTTGTTTCGGCTTCTTCGCTCAACGGCAAAGCTCGCCGCGCACAGCAGAGCTGCGGCCAGGCTCGCAAGGGCCTTCAGTTTCGCGAGGGATCAGGCCGGGGCGCTGTTCACAGGCACCGCGGTACTCGTCGTTACGGCCGGCCTGGGCATGTACAACCTTGAGCACCCGGCTCAGCCCGAGGTCTTCGGCTCGGTGCTCGATGGCTTGTGGTGGTCGGTTGTCACTCTGACGTCGGTGGGGTATGGCGATGTCTATCCCGTAACCGCTGGCGGGAAGATCCTGGCTACGGTCGTGATGTTCGCCGGAATTGGAGTCATCGGCGCCGCGTGTGGAATCATGGCGGATGCACTCCGGAAGGCCAGCGCGAGCGAGGTGCGGGACTAGGCGCCCGGGCTCTGGCCTACCCGCAGGCCCCCCCCACCTGATGGTCCAGGAAGCGCAAGAATGTCAAGTTGACGTGTGCCTGGCCTCCTCGGCCTCGACCACCCGGTCCAGGATATAGGGCTCGCGGCCCGGCCCCGGTCTCACCTGCCCTGCACCCTGACAAAAAACACTCCATGATCGAACGCTGTCACGGCGATGACGCCACTGGCAAAGAACGGGAAGTTGCTCCACGTGCCCTCGCGCGCGGCGGGGTCGGGCTCCACGTCGAAGAACCCTATTTCGGAGGGACGCTCCCGGTCCTCGATGCTCACGATGCGCAGCCCGGCTTCGTAGTTGGATTGGTACATGAGGTCGCCGACGATGTACAGATTGTGGTCCGTGGCCGCGGTTGTCGCCAGGTACTCGGTGGCAACGACGGGATCGCCGAGGCTCGTGACGTCCCATACAATCGTCCGGGTTCTTGATCCGGGCCCGCCTTCGTCTCCTTCGTCGTTCATATACAGGAATTGGTGGGCGTCGTCGAGCCACGCCTGGTGTGCGTATCCCACGTTCGGATAGGTCGCCACAGACAACGCCACAGGGTGGCTTTTGTCCGAGACATCGGCGATGCTCAACCCGGTCTGGTTGGAAGCGAAGCAGATCTCCCTGCCCCTGTACCTGGCATCGGGACCCCTGTAGATCACGCACATCGCATCATGCGTGTATCCGGTCCCGGCAAACCCCGTGGCCGGGTCGGCGAAGCAGCCGGCAAAGCGCGGAGCGAGGGGTGTGCCGAGATCGATCATGTGAAGACCTCCGCCACAGGTCTCGCCACCGGCGCTGCCCCCCACGGAGTAGGCGAATCCGGTCTCCTCGTTGATGACGATGTTGTGCGCACTGTGGATTCGGTCATAGAGAAACGACGGTTCGAAGGTCACGGGAGGACTTGCAACGTCGCGGAGCTGCCTGAGATCGAATACCTGCATTCCGTGTCGGCCGGCTGCGTCGCTGACGATGAAGACATGATTCCTGTAGACCTTCAGGTCACGCCAGATACTTGGACGCGCCCCGGGTGTCAAGGGGAGAATCCCCGCGTAGAGCGGTGCCTCCGGGTCCGACAGAGCAACGAACGAGGTTCCTCTTGAGTGACCCACCAGAGCCCACTCCGTTCCGGTTTGCGGATCGGTCCACCCCCACATGTCGTTGACGTTGCCATTGATCGCGCCGATCGCCTCCCGGTCCAGCATCGAGACCAGGTCCACCCCGCTGCAGGGATAGCCTCCGGCGAATCCGTCACGGCAGGGTGTCGGACCGTTGGGCGGCGTAGACAGCAGCATTGCAATGTCGGTGGAGATGGGGATCAGGACAGGTGCCGTGGGCGTGCCCGGCTCACCGCACGAAGCCAGGAACACAGCGCCGACGAGCCAGCTCATGAGCTTTGGAATACGCTTCTTCATGACGTTCCCTCCTTCTCGGGATCGACCTGAAAACGGCCTGCCCGCCGTTGACATCTTGGTATCGCTGTCATAATCCAGTCGTTGCGAGAAGTTCCCGGGGTCCATGCGGACACCTTTCGTCGCCCGCAGCCACCCCGCACCTTGAGTCGTCGTCCCCGAACCGGTAACCACTGGACTGTCCCCCGAGCCGCCGATAGGCATCACCCCATGGAAGAAGCCATCCCCTACAACTGGTGGCACCTCGGCATCGGACTTGGAGCCCTGCTCGTCCTTGCGGTCCTTGCCGACTGGTTGAAATCCCGGGTCATCGCCAAGACCTTCGGAAAAGTGGCCTCCGAAGCGCGGATCCCGCTTGACGAGAGCCCCTTCGACACGACGGTGCTCCGTCGGCTCGCCCCCATCGTGCCCGCGCTTGTGGTCTACTACGGTATTGTCCCCGCCCTGGGCCTTATGCGCCTGGGACCGGAGGCGGCCGCGCAAGCGCAGCTCCTGATGTTCGCTTCGACTGCGGTCCGCCGCCTCGCCGCAGCCTACATCGTCCTGACCATCGCGCGGACCGTTGCGTCGTTGTTCGACGTCTTCAGCTCCATCTACCACCGGACCTCTCCGGCGTCGATGGCCAAGCCGATCAAGAGCTACGTGCAGGTTGTCACCCTGGTGATCTACTCGATTGCCGGTGTTGTCATTGTCGCCATTCTGCTGGGCCGCTCGCCGGTCGCGTTCCTGTCCGGGGTCGGCGCGTTGGCCGCGGTTCTGATGCTGGTCTTCCGCAACACGCTGCTTTCGCTCGCCGCGAGCATCCAGATCACCTCCAACGACATCATCCGGATCGGCGATTGGGTGGAGTTGCCGCATGCGAACGCGAACGGCGCGGTGATCGACATCGACCTGCACATGGTCAGGGTGCAGAACTGGGACAAGACGATCTCGACGATCCCGACCCACAAGTTTGTCGGCGACTCCTTCAAGAACTGGCGAGGCATGTCGGAATCGGGAGGGCGGCGGATCAAGCGGGCGATTCTGATCGACGTGAATTCGGTGCGATTCCTTGCGGAGGAAGAGATCCAGGAGTTTTCCCGGCAGGAAAAGCTGCGAGACCGCATGCCCGGCACGTTCGATGAATTGGCTCGCCAGGAAGCTCCCGGAGTCGGCGACGCCGGGACAGGCGCCGGCCAGCCTCAAGAGCCCACCAACCTGGAGATGTTCCGGTCCTATGTGGAAGGATACCTGCGGGCGCACCCGAAGACCCACAGGGAGATGACCTTGATGGTGCGCCAGCTCGCCCCCGGCCCCCACGGCGCACCGATCGAGGTCTACTGCTTCTCGAACGACACGGACTGGTTGAGCTACGAAGCCTTCCAGTCGGAGATCTTCGACCACCTCTTCGCGATCCTGCCCGAATTCGGCCTCAGGGCCTTCCAGGAACGATCGGGGAGTGACCTGCCGCGCAAGCAGGATCCCCTGGGTGCGGGTGGTCCCGCGGGGCCCTGACGGTCAGGGGGCGCTCACCCCCCCCCGCCCGATCCGCTTGCGGACCGCGGCGGGCAGGGCGTGCGTGACGCTCGTCAGTCCCCCCTACGCCGCCCCGTCGTTGCAGTTCGTCAGATCGTAGTTCGGGTTGTTCGCCTCGTTCCCCGGAATCACCAGCGACAGATCGGTGCCCCGCGTCAAGTTGTCCTTGTGGTACTCGCCCCACGGGTAGACAGAGCTCGCCACGCGCCCGTACTGGCGCACCAGGCGCCTCATGTCGCCCAGGCGGTGCCCCGTGTTGAACAGCCAGAACGCCCGCTCCCGCAACATCAGGTCCACGCGAGCGTCGGCGGTCCCCGGATCATCCAGCGGACCCAGTTCGACGGTGGCGCGGGTGCTGTTGAGCGTAGCCAGCCACCCGGCAACATCACCCGCGTTCAACTGCGCCTCGGCCTCGATCATCCGCGCCTCGTTCCCGCTCGCCGTCTCCACCGGCGACGCACGGCTGACCAGCTTGAGATACCGGTACATCGGCGTCTCCGCATCGAACCGTGACACGCCGACGAACTCCGTCGGCACCCGGGGATCGTTCGCCGTGGCGAAGTCCAGGCCGTTGCCGCCCTCGTTCTCCGACACCGAGTAGCGGTCGAGTTCCCAGTTGTCCACGTACATGAAGTTCTCTTCGCGCGCGGAGTTGGTGGAGTGGACGGTCGCGTACACGAAGTCCGTCGGCACGCCCGCGACCGCCGCGGCCGCGGCCCCGTAGTTGCCCTGGTTCAGCAGCGCCCGGCCCCTCAGCACCTTCGAGAAGTTGGCGATGGACGAGCTTCCTCCGGTGAACTGGTCGGCCATGCCCAGCCGCTCGATCGCCCGGTCCATGATCTGGTCGGTGCTCAGAGGCTGGCCGTACTCGATCTCGGGCTCCGTCGTGCTGAACGGCAGTCCCGCGCAGTACGCCTCCCCCATCAGGATGTGCACGGCGGCCGAGACGGCGTACAGCTCGCCGATCCGCGGTTCGGCACCGGGGTTCGCGACCACCTCCTGCAAGAGCGCCGCGGCGTTCTCCGCCGAGACCCGCGCCACGTGCAGGTTCTGGTACATCTGGTCCCACGAGGCGTTCTGCGGATCCATCTCGCGCAGGTCCATGGCCCGGGTGAGCGGCGGCGTTCCTCCGAACTTGAACTCGTCGCTGAACCACCCCACGGCCTGCACCAGACCGAGGGCGGACCCGGGACCGCCGGAGGCACCGTCCTTGGCCAGGGCGAACTCGCCGATGGCCCCGTTGTACAGCGCCGACGCACCCTGGAGGGTCTGGAGCTGGTCGGGTTCGATGATGTCCGGATCCTTCACGTCCAGAATGGTGTCGCAGGCCGGAAGGGTCGTGATCAGGGCCACCGCCGGGACGATCCGTCCGATTCGGCTCCAGCCACTCCGTGTTGGTCTATTCGCGTTCATGTCTGTTCCCCTCGTTGATGTCGTGTTTGGCATGGGTCAATAGCCGAGGTTGAATCGGAACAGGAACGTTCGCAGCTGGCCCGCCTGCACGAAGTTGTAGTTGGGTCCGTCCGTGCTGGCGCCGGATGTGTTCACCTCCGGGTCCCAGCTGGTGAAGTTGGTGATGGTGTAGAGATTGCGGCCGCTGACGATGAAGGCTGCCGTCCGGGCACCGATCATCCGGGCCCATTCCGGCGGCGCGTTCAGCCGGATGTGCGCCTCACGCACCTTCAGGAACGAGGCGTCCTCCGCGTACGCGCCGAACGCCCTCGCACCGGCGACCGCCCTCGCCTGCGCCTCGAGCGATACCGTGGGATCGTTGATGTCCCGGCAGTTCTGAACGAAGGCGCACTGGAACAGGGTGTTCACGTTGTGGGAGACGAAGTCCCCCTGGTAGTCGAGCAGTCCGCCGAACTCGAGGCGGTTGTTCCAGACCGTCAGGTTGGTGCTCAGCTGCAGGCTCTGCGTGGGGATCGTGCTGCCGTTGAACACGGCGGTATCCGAGACGACGACCTCGGTCCCGTCAATGACTCCGTCGCCGTTCGCGTCGCTCCACGACTCGAGCGTCGGCCACCAGAGTCCGTACAGCGGGAAGCCTTCGGCCTGCTTGTAGCCGAAGCCCTGGATGGGCGTGACGCCTTCGCCGAGGGCCACCAGCTCGTTCCAGTTCTTGGAACCGGTCAGGGTGACGGTCCAGCTGAGATCGTCGCGCTCGATGATGCGGGCGTTGAGGTTCAACTCGAGACCCTGGTTCTTCACCTCGCCGAGGTTCTCGACCCGGGTCTGCGTCGCGCCCAGCGAGCCGGGGAGCTCCCGGTTCACCAGAGCGTCGAAGGTGCTCTTGTGGTAGGCGGTGACCTCGATGTCCAGCCGGTTGCCGAGAACCGTCGCGTCGAAGCCGCCCTCGAACTCGGTGGAGCGTTCGGGCTTGAGCTCGAGGTTCCCGAGACCGCCGATGGTCACCGACGGCACCGAGACGCCCTGGTCGTTCTGCAGGATCGAACTCGTGACCGGGAGCAGGAAGCGCAGGGCGGCGTTGGCGTCGGGCTGAAGCCCGGACTGGCCGAAGGCGCCCCGCAGGCGAAGCGAGCTGATCCAGGTCGCGCCCGGATCATCCATCGCGATGAACGAAACGGATGCCTTGGGATACCAGGCTGCCTCGAAGCCTTCGCCGAATGCGCTGTTCTGGTCGACGCGCATGGCGCCGGTCACGTAGATCCGGTCGTCCCAGCTCAGCTGCTGCTCGAGGTAGGTGCCGACCGTCTTGGTCTTGATCGTGAGCTCGCCCGAGTTCTTCGTCGCCCCCGCGTCGATGGACTGGCCGCCCGGAGGGAAGACGAAGGCGGAGTTGAGCGTGCCCTCGAGCAGGTCCTCGTTGTACTGGGCGCCGGCCGATGTCCTTGATCCGATCCGGTCGGTGATGTCGAAGTTCGCGCTGCCGCCGAGGTCCACGGAGTACTTGTACTGCCTGAAGGAGTCGATCGCCCGCAGCCCCTGGCGCTGCTGACCGCAGATCGCGCAGCCCTGGCCGGGCGCGTTGAACGACTCGTCGCTGTACCCCGTGTAGTCGAGACCCACGGTGGCGTGCGCGGTGATGTAGTCCTTGGGCCTCCAGTTGAGCCGTCCGCTGTTGATGAAGCGGTCGGTCTCACGCCACACGAGGTGCGCGAAGTTCTGGTCCGGTGGTGCGAAGCCGAAGGGGCTCGGCGCGTCGGGATTGGCGGTTCCGAAGATCGCCGTGCCGTAGATGCCCTCCAGGTTGTCCCCCGTCTGGGGGAGGCGGACTCTGCTCTTCACGAAGCCGATCGAGATGTTCAGATCCATGTTGTCGCGGAGGTCCGCGGTCAGGTTGGACCGGAGATTCACCTTGCTCAGTTCGTTCGGGTTGATCTGGTCGTTCGGGATATTCGTGGTGCCGCGCTCTTCGTACAGGAATTCGCGGCTGATCATCGGCATATGGACGGTGCCGGTCTCGTTCTCGAACTCGGCCGACACGAAGTACCGCACGGTGTTCCCGCCGCTGACCTGTACCCCGTACTGCTGCCGGTGCCCGTCCTTGATAGGCGAGTATTCGGGCTCGGTGAGCAGGTTGCGCGAGAACAGCTGGTCGATCGTGCACTGGCCGGCGGCCTGCTGGAGCGGCAGGCAGCGCCGGACCGTTCCGTCGGGCGCGCGCCCCTGCGAGTAGTAGATCCCGGGGTACTCCGCCGGATCCTGGCTGATCCCCTGTTCGGCCCAGACGCTCCAGCGGGCCGGTCCGGCGACCCCGCGCTTCGTGGTGATCCAGATCACGCCGTTGGCCGCCTGCGTCCCGTAGAGGGTTGCCGCGGACGGACCCTTCACGACTTCGACGCTCTCGATCTCTTCCGGGTTCAGGTCGTTGAAGAACGATGGCTCGCCGCCTCCGATGTACTGGTTGCCTCCGAGGGCGGGGGAGCCGGAGTTGACCCTGATCCCGTCCACGTAGACGAGGGGGTCGGCCGAAAGGGTCGCGCTGGAGATCCCGCGGATGCGGATGCGGGCCCCGGTGCCGACGGTTCCGTCCGACGGAATCACCCACACGCCGGAGGCCCGGCCCTGCAGGAGTTCCTGGAACGAGGTGACCGGGGCTACCTCGGTCAGCACCGAGGTCTCGATCTTGGTGACCACGTTGCCGATCTCGCGGCGCCGCTGCTCGCCGGTGGCGGTCACCACGATCTCGTCCATCGACAGCGCGGTGAGCTGGAGGACGAAGTCCCGAACCGCGGTCCCGCCGGCTTCGACCGTCACGGACTGGGTCGTGGTGGCGAAGCCCAGGAGGATCACGGTGATGACCTGGTCGCCGGCCGGAACGTTGTTGAGCAGGTAACGGCCGGACTCGGTGGACAGACCGCCGATGGTCGTCCCTTCGATGGCGATCTGGGCGCCCGACAGGGGCTGGCCCGCGGCGTTCTGCACCGTTCCGGTCACCGTGCCCGTCTGGGCGAGGGCCGGTGCGGCGGCGAGCGCCAGGGCCAGGAGGGAGAGAGAGAGCTGACGCAGGTACTTCATGGCCTCCTCCAATTGTTGCCGAGGAAAAGGCGTCCGGTACCCCGGGTTGGACGCCAAGTGTCCCATCCACCCAACCCTGTCCACATGCGGGGCAACGTATCACGGGTGGGGAAGGCTCGCCACCATGGAGGAACCTGTGGACCTTCCGCGGCACACCGGGGGTACCGTGCGTCATCCACCGGGCCCTCCGCAGTTCGGGCTCGATGGGGACACGAATCAAGGAGAAATCACGATGCACGACCCGAAGCCATATGAGCTCCTGCGGTGGTTGCGCCGGGAACGCCAGGGGACCCTGACACAGGAGGACAGCCGGTTGCCGGTGCCGCTTGTGGGGCTCGTGGGCGACCGCGGTATCGCGCGGAAGATCGTCCTGGGCCAGTACCCCTACGGACTGGAGGGTCGGCCGGGGGCGGGCCGGTTGGCGCCAGATTCACGGTGAAATCTGTCACAAGTCGTGCTTTGTGCGAGCCTGGGCCCGCGTAATTCACGTAGGGCCATCTCATTCATGCCAGATTACCACATGAATCTGTCACCAAATCTGTCGACATATGCGACCTCCGAATGGCGCCCGCCCCCTCCGCCCGGCTTGCGGCACCGCCCCACCGCGTCCACTCTTGGAACACCAGCCCCACCTCACGCCGCCAGGAGGCCCCGAAGTGATGGACCGCAAGAAGACCAAAGTCCTCCTCACAGTCGCCGTGAGCTTGTTGCTGTTGCTAAGCCTGACGGGAACGGCTCGCTTCCCGGCCATCTTCACGAAGACCGTGACCGAATACCCGCGTGACTACACCGATGACGGCAGCTTCGCGGAGGTCACCAAGTGCTCGGGCATTCCTTACATCTACAGGTCATGCACTACCCAGATGGTGCCGGGGCCTACCCCCCGTTGACGAAAGCGCTCTGAGCCAGCCGCTCCTTGTACCACTCCGGGAAGCCCTTCGTCACCGCTGCGTCGAACCGCCGCTCGAAGTGCTGCCAGAGTTGGTCCTTGACGTCATCGAGGCACTCATCCCGCACGTCCTCGCGGATCGTCGGCGACCCGCTTGATGACGACGCCCTCGATCCTGGGGCCGCCCAGGAACGATTCGAGCTCGAGCAGTTCCTTCAGTTGCTCGGGACCGGTCAACCGCCCCTCGTAGAGCTTCGGCACGACGTCGATTCCGAGGTCCTGGGCGATGCGGGTCGTAGGCGACGTAGGCCTGGGTTCCGATGTCGACGTCGAACAGCGCGATGTGGCCTTCGGGTACGCGCGTGTAGGTCACGCGGACGGCTGACGGCCTCGGCGGTAGACGACGCCGGGAGACAGGCTCCCGCGTCCGCCATCCCGAGGATCGATTCCACTGCCGGGCCGAGATTGGGAGGCGCCTCCGGATCCAGGTCGATCCGCTTATCGACAGACGTGGTGGGTCACCGCCGAGGAGACCCCAACTGACCTGTGACCCGTCCACCTTCTCCTCGACGGTGACCGCCCTTTCAAGCAACCCCTCGGCGGCTCGGTGGCCGAGGGCGAAGATCTTTCCGTATCTCCCCAGCATCCCCTCATCCCCTGTTTCAGCTCTTGAAGTTCAAGGCGGCCGCAACCTCCGCCTGTTTCTCGTTCAGCGTGATGAACGCAATCGCGCCCGGCGCGGGGGCAGCGTAAAGCGCGGTGGCGACGTGCCAAAGGTCGGCGCCCCGGAGGTAGCCGGCCTGGAGTATGGTCCGGATCTCGGCGCTCAGCGGCCGGTCCGTCAGGATCCATGAGATGCGCGAGAGCATTTCCCTGGGGACGGGCCGTCCCTCGCGGGCACACGCCGCGCACAGCTCTGCTTCGAGCAGGTTCGACGAGACGAGGCGCGAGAAGCCGCTCAGGCGCCGGGCCAGCTCGTCGGCCCCGTCTTCGCCGAACGCGATTGCAACCAGGGCCGACGTGTCGACGTACGCGACGCTCATTCGCCGCGCTCCGCGAGGAAGCGGGCGAGGCTCCCGGGTTTCGGCAGGCCCGCCCTCAGCGGGCTGTGCGGATCCTTGGCTGGCACCACAATCCCCCGTTTCTCAAGCCCCGCGAAGTGCTCTTCGACGCTCTTGGCTCCGCGTTTGATCGGGCGGATCTCCGCTACCGGGTCGCCCCGGTACGTAACGGTCACCGTCCCCCCCTCCCGAACCAGCCGCATGACTTCCGAGAACCTCGCTTTAGCCTCATAAGTGGAATACAGGATATTCATCTTCGAACCAATCTAACCAGTCTGACTAGTGTGTCAATGATTCAGCGGGAATCACTGTGTGGGTGTTGGGTCGCGCGTGGCGGCACCATAGTATAGGAGAAACAACCAGGGGAGAGCTGTCCATGCGTGAGATCGAAAAGCGACTGAAGGATCAACGGCACCAGGGGAATGAAGCAGCCCGGGTCAGGAGCTGCATCGCTCTTTTCGCATTCGCATTTGCGGCCGCTTGCGCCGCGCCCGCGGACCGCCCGAATGACGACGCCGGAGCCTCCGGGGAGGCCGCGGACACCGACCGGGCCGCAGACGTCGGCCAGGGCATCGAGGCCGACCACTTCGTACCCTCGACGCCCGGGAACGTCAGCTGGGGCTGGTACCCCATCGACAAGGAGCCCGTGCTCCGGATGCAGTCCGGGGAGACCGTCCGCGTGAACACGCTGACCCACGCCGGCGCGACCCAGCGTGACGAGCCGGTGGGCTACCTCAGGGGGCTCGGCATCCGGCGCGAGGAGATCCCCCAGGACGTGCTGGATTTCTGGGCGTCGAGGGGGGAACGGCCCCGCGAGGGGAGGAGCGGCCACGTCATCACCGGTCCCATCCATGTCAAAGGCGCCGAGCCGGGGGACGTGCTCGAGATCGAAATCCTCTCCGTGGAGACGCGGGTTCCCTGGGGCATCAACAACACGAGTCCCCGGGGCGGCGTGTTCTCGACGACGTATCCCGGCTTTGCGGACGACGATCCCGCCATGGAAATCGGAACGGGTGCCCGCCACACGATACGGACCGGCGAGGTCGACGGCGTGGAAGTCGCTTTCCTGGCGGACGATATCCAGGTGCCGCTCGCTCCGTTCATGGGCATCCTCGCCGTAGCGCCCGACCCGGTCGTGGGTCAGCCCGGTGTGAGCGTGCCCGGCGTCCAGGGGTCGAGGCCGCCCGGTGCATTCGGGGGCAACCTGGACGTGAAGGACCTGAAAGCCGGCACGACGCTCTATCTGCCCGTGTTCCACCCCGGGGCCCTCTTCTATGTGGGCGACCCGCACGGGGCGCAGGGGGATGGCGAGGTGAGCGGGACGGCCATCGAGCAGTCGCTGACGGGCACCTTCCGCCTCGTTGTGCACAAGGATCGGTCCATCGACGGGCCGAGAGCCGAGAACGACGAGCACTACATCCTGATGGGCATCGACCTCGATCTCGACCGCGCGGTCCGGCACGCCACCTGGGAGGTGGTGCACTTCCTCGTGGAGGAGAAGGGACTCACGCCGGCGAAGGCGCTGTCCCTGGCGAGCATCGCGGTGGACTTCCGGATCAGCGAAGTCGTGGACCTGACTCAGGTTGTGTCGGGCTTCATCCCGAAGAACGTGTTTCTGCGGTAGGGCCCGGCTCGCGCCGACCTGGCGGCGGCCGCCGCCGCCCGCCGCGCTCTCAGCGAATCCCCTCCAGCTGGATGCCGCGCACGAAATAGCGCTGGGTGAAGAGGAAGAGGAGCGCGATCGGCAGCACCGCCACGACGCCTGCCGCCATCTGATACGGCCAGTTGATCTCGTAGGTGGAGTGGAAGGCGGCGATCCCCACTTCGACGACGCGCATCTCCATGGATCGCGTGACCAGCAGCGGCCAGAGGAGATTCTTCCACGCGTCGATGAAGGCGAAGAGCGCGAGGGTCGCGACCGCGGGCTTCGCCAGAGGCAGCGCGACGCTGCGGAAGATCCGGAAGGGCCCGGCACCGTCGACCCGGGCCGCGTCCTCCAGCTCGCGGGGCAGGGTGCGGAAGTACTGTCGCATCAGGAAGATGCCCCAGACCGAGACGAGTTCGGTGGAGATCAGGCCCTGGTAGCTGTCGATCCAGCCGAGCGCGTCGATCAGGAGGAAGCGGGGGATGAGCACGATGACGACCGGGACCATCATGGTGGACAGGAAGAGCATGAAGACCCGGTCGCGCCCGGGGAAGTCGATGCGTGCGAAGGCATACCCGGCGGCGGTGGCGGTGGCGACCTGGCCGGTGACCACCGCGACGGCGAACACCAGCGAGTTGAGGAAGTAGCGCGCGAAGGGCTGCGCGGTCAGCGCCTCGGGGTAGTTCGACCAGAGCGGGACTGCCGGGAGGACGCGGCCGGACGAGAAGACCTCCAGCTGTCCCATGAGGGAGGTGGCCATCATCCACAGGAAGGGCCCCGCCATGGCCAGACAGGCCAGGAGAAGGAGTGCGGTGCGCAGTGCGGGGAGGAGGCGCATGGGCCGTCGGCGCTCGGACGCGGGGCGTTCGCGCTCAGGCATGGGCCGTCCGTCCTTCCAGCAGCCGGAAATGGAGCCAGGTCGCCGCGAAGACGACGGCGAACAACATCCAGCTCATCGCGGCCGCGTTGCCGAAGCGCAGGAACTCCCACGCCTCGCGGTAGATGTGATAGACGGCCACGTCGGTGGCGCCCAGCGGCCCGCCCTCGGTCATGACGTAGATGAGCCCGAAGACCTGGAACGATCCGATCACCGATGTGACGAGCACGAAGAAGAGGGTGTGCCGGAGGCCGGGCAGGGTGATGTGGCGAAACCGCTGGACCGGACCCGCGCCGTCGACCCGGGCCGCGTCGTACCAGTCCCGGGGGATGGCCGACAAGCCCGCCTGGAAGACGACCATCTGGTAGCCGACGACCATCCAGACGCTGATGATCATGAGGGTGACGAGGGCGGTGTCGGGAGAGGTCAGCCATCTGACGGAGCCCAGCCCGGCGGAAGCGAGCAGGCGATTCACAAGGCCGTAGCCATCGTTCAGCAGCCACTTCCACACGACCGCGATCGCGACCACGCTCGTGATGCCGGGCAGGAAGAGCGCGAGGCGGGCCCACCGGATCGCGCGCCGCGACCCCTGGGTGAGGAGCGCCAGACCGAGGGCGACGGCCATGGCCACGGGAACGTGCAGCGTGAAGATGGCGGTGTTGCGGATGGCCGACCACCACGAAACATCTAGTAATAGCGTACGATAATTGTCAAGCCACGTGAACGGGTGGACGGGATCGACGAGATGCCACTCGTGCAGGGAGATCCACAGCGAGAAGAGCAGGGGCCCGAAGGTGAAGAGCAGTAGCAGGACCGCCGCGGGAGCGATGAACGCCCAGCCGGTGAGGGTGCGGCGCAACGCGCGCGGGCGCGCAGAGCGAGGAAGGAGGAAGAGGATCAGCGCGGCAACCAGGGCCGCGCACCCGGCAGCGGCCATGAGGGCCACCGTGGGGGGCGCGAAGTCCTGGTAGACGAGCGCGGCCACCCCCGCGCGGGCCTCCTGGGCGGCGCGGTAGGCGGCAGCTTCGCCGAGCGCGCCGCCCGCCCACCCATGCGCGGCCACCGTCGCGGCCGCCAGCACGGCGGCCGCGACGGAGGCCGCGCCGCGCGGATAGCGCTCCCGCGGGGCCGATCGCGCCATCCGCGCGGCCCATCCAGCCATGGCGAGAACGCCGAGCAGCGCGATTATCGTGGCCCGGCCCGGCCAGGTACGGCTTCGTTCCCGGGGCGCAACCGTGATCCAGGCCGCGGGATCGAGCGTCCCGGCCGCGTAGGCGGGTGCGGTGGTGGCGGTGAGGGGCGGGGCTTCGGTGGGCGGGGCGGCTTCGGTGGCTGGGGCGGGCCCGGGGGGCGACGCGGGCAGGATGGTGGCGCGATCTCCCAGGAAGGCGCGGATGGCCGCGGCGCCGTCGGAGCCGGCGGCTTCCCACAGCGCCGCGGCCATCCGCGCCTCGTCGCGGGTCACCTCGATGTGCGCGCGGGACACATGCCGTGCAGCCAGCGCCAGGACGAGCACGGCTCCGGCCGCCGTCGCGGCGGCGGCGAGCGCGGCGAGCCGGCCATGCGTGGCGCGCGGACCATGCGGCCCGCGGCCCGGCTGCGACCGGTTCCCGGCGACGCGCGCGGGGCCCGGCCTGGACGGGCCCCCGGTGACGGGTCCCGGCGCCCTCACCGCGCCAGTTCCTCGTCGACCCGGCGCGCAACGTCGGCCGCGCTCTCGGCGAGGTCCTCCCCGTTCAGGAGGCGCCGGTCCATGATCTCGACGGCGAGGGCCTCGATCCGCGAGAAATCGCGCACGGTGGCGCCCCAGGTCATCCGCGCGCCCTCCACCAGGGCCAGGAACGCGGCCTCGATTCCGGTGCTGTCCGCCGTGGCGAACTCGGCGGCGACATCGGCCCGCGACGGGATGGCGAGACCGGACCGGGCCCGCATGCGTTGTGCTTCCGGGGATGCCAGGAACCCGGCCAGCGCCACCGCTTCCCGCACGTTCGGCCCGGTGGGGGGGACAGCCCACGCGGACGCGTATAAAACGGTGGTGGGGGCGGTGCGGGAGGGGTGGTGGGGTATGGGGAGGATCGCCAGATCGAGTTCGCCGTCTTCGACCAGATCGCGGAAGACGCGCAGGGTCCAATGGCCGGACAGCAGGAACGCCTGCCCGCCCGAGGCGAACCGGGCCTCTCGGGCGGGGTCACCCTGCTGGACGTACTGGGCGCCCGGGGTCAGTCCGCCCTCGGCCAGCCCGGTCAGGAACCGGTATGCGTCCACCGCCTGCGGTCCGTCGAGGAAGCCGGAGGCGACCGTTCCGTCGCGTCCGAGGATGTCGCCGCCCGCCGACCAGACGAAGGGGACCCACTGGTAGAGGTTGCGCGGGAAATCGAATCCGTAGACCTCGGGCCTGCCGTCGCCGTCGCTGTCGGCCGTGACCTGGCGGGCGGCGCGGCGGAAATCGTCCCACGTCCAGCCGGTGAGCGGGGGCGTGTCAATGCCCGCCCGGGACAGGACCGCCCGGTTGGCGTACAGGACCATGGGCGTGAAGTCCTTGGGGAGGGCGTGCAGCGAGGTGCCGCGGCGAAACGCGTCGAGCACCTGCGGGAACACGCTGTCCTCGCGGAAGCCGAGAGCGTCACGGTAGGGGGCGAGGTCGAGCGCCAGTCCGCGGTCGACGAAGGTGGGGATGTCCGGCGAATCGAGGAGGTAGACGTCCGGGGGCCGCCCCGCCGCGATGGAGGTGAGGAGCCGTTCCTCGTAGCCGTTCGGCGCGGATTCGAGGACGACGCGGACGCCTGGACGGAGAGCCTCATAGCGCTCGGCAACCTGCTGCTCGATCTCGAGTTCGTGACCGCCGGCCCACAGCGCGACGCGCAGGGTGGTGGTGGGGGGTTGTGCGGGGCCGCAGGCCGTGAGGGTGAGGAGGAGGGCGGGGTGGAGGACGGCGGGAAGGAGGAAGGTGGTCCGTGTGGCGCGGCGGGCGGGCCCAGGGTGGTGGGGGGTGGGGTGGTGGTGGGCAGGTCCGCGATGGATCATGGGGCGTTCCCGCCGGCGGGAGGGGCATCCGGCGCGCCGGGTGGGGTCGGCGTTGGCGTGGGGGCAGGGCTGGGTGCCGGGCCCTGGCCGGGTGTCGGTGCAGGGTCGGGTGTGGGGGCCGGTGCCGTGCGGCGGCCGTCCGGTCCGAAGAGGTGCGTGCGCCCCCACGCGACCGAAACGTGTACCTCGTGGCCGGGGGTGATTTCGAGGGCCGGGGAGGTACGCGCGACCCAGGCCGCGCCGGCGGGGCCATCGAGGTGGACGCGCTGCTCGCTGCCGAGGGCCTCGACGCGAACGACCCGGGCGGCGAAGTCGAACGGGGCGGGGGGTGTTTCGCCGGGCGCGGGGAGGGTGACCGCGAGGTCCTCGGGGCGCACGCCCAGCGTGGCATGGTGGAAGGGCCACCGTCCCGGGAAGACGAACGGGCCGCCGGCGAGGGGGCCGTCGCCGTGCCGGGCGAGGGGGAGCTGGTTGATGGGCGGGGCGCCGAGGAAGGACGCGACGAAGAGGTTGCCGGGCTGGTGGTAGACGTCGCCGGGTGTGCCCACCTGCTGCAACCGCCCACCCTCCATTACCGCAACGCGCTGTCCCAGCGACAGGGCCTCGGTCTGGTCGTGAGTGACGAAGATCATGGTCGTGCCGAGGCGGTGGTGGAGCGAGGCAATCTCGTCGCGGGTCCGCAGCCGCAGCCCGGCGTCCAGGTTGGAGAGCGGCTCGTCGAAGAGGAAGACGCCGGGATCGCGCACCATGGCGCGGCCCAGCGCGACGCGCTGTTGTTGTCCCCCGGACAGCTGGCCGGGACGGCGCGAGAGGAGGTCCGACAGTCCGAGCATGTCGGCCGTTCGCCCCACCCGCTCCTCGATCTCCTCCCGGCTCGCACCGCGCACCTTCAGCCCGAATCCCAGGTTCCGGGCGACGGTCATGTGCGGGTAGAGGGCGTAGCTCTGGAAGACCATCGCCACGTCGCGCTCGCCCGGGGCGAGATCGTTCACGGACCGCCCCCCGATCCGCACCTCCCCCGCCGTCGGCTCCTCCAGCCCGGCGATCAGGCGCAGCAGGGTGCTCTTTCCGCACCCCGACGGGCCCACGAGCACCATGAGTTCGCCTGGACGGACCTCGAGGTCCATCGCGGCCACCGCGGTCACGTCTCCGAAGCGCTTCTCCATGCCCCGCAGGATGACGGATTGGGGCACGGGCGTCATGGCTCCATGTCCTCCCAATCGACGTGAAGAAGCTCTCCCCGCACGCCGTCATACCTCTCTCCGTCCACCACGAGCGTCACCCGGCTTCCGGCCAACTCCACCGATACGTCACGGCCGCGGGTCCGCACAGGTCCCATCGAGACATGCGGGAGCCCGTGGGGCA
Source organism: Longimicrobiales bacterium (assembly GCA_965206455.1). Lineage (GTDB taxonomy): Bacteria > Gemmatimonadota > Gemmatimonadetes > Longimicrobiales > Gaopeijiaceae > Bin94. The sequence goes on from CBDBJS010000002.1 coordinate 594,702, forward strand.
GCGGCCGTACCTCCAATCCCGCATCGCCGACGCGCAGGCCGGCGATTCCGCGCGCGATCAGGTCCAGCACCCACGAGTGCTGGTAGTCGTCGATGCCGCGATGGTAGCAGGCACGGCCGGTGTCCGGGTTGTAGTGCTCGAAGCAGTTCGGCCGTTCGAGGTCGCCATCGGAGAACATCATGCGGACGAAGCGGGGGATCATGTCCGCGGCCAGCTCACCCGCGCGCTCGTTCCCGCGGCGCCAGCAGCGCAGCAGCCCTTCGATCACATGGCTGGTCGTCATGGGCCACACGCGTCCGTTCCAGGGACAGTTGCGCCGCTTCCCCTTCCAGATCCCCTCGGCCGAGAAACGGGGGTCGTCCACGCCGGACGAGGGTAGCGGAAACCGGGTGCCGAAGGTCGCGGGGTCCTCCAGGTGGTCCATCATGGCATCGAGGCACGCTCCATCGACCAGATCCGTCAGCATCGGGTAGAAGCCGATGGCGGCCTTCACCCCGGTGCGCTCGAAGGTGCGGCCGTCGACATCGGTGAAAAGGCCGGCGCCGGGCGACCACATGCGTCCGGTGATCGCGTCGCCACTGCGGGTGGCAAGCCGGCGCCACTCGGCCTCGTCCCCGACGCGGCCCAGCTCGCGGGCGATCGTGCCCAGCGCCACGAAGAGCTGATGCGCGTACACCGTCACATCGATGCCCTTCAGTTGCAGCCGGGGCTGCCATCCCCTGACATCCGCTTCCGGGTCGACCGCCATGTAGCGGGACATGTACTCCTGGCCGGTCTCGAAGTGGTTCACGACGGTGAACATGCCCGACTCCTCGGGATCCCGCGACCGGCACAGCCAGCGCGCGTACCTCGACAGACCCTGGTAGCACCGCGCCAGCGCCTCCCTGCCGGGGTGCATGCGGTTCACCGCCAGTACCGCGTCACCCCAGTTGGCGTGATAGAAGTCGGTGCGCTCGAGATGGTTCGGGTACAGCCGCCCGTGGAGGGAGCCGTCCTCCTTCTGGTTGTCGAGGAAGTTGAGGATCGACCCCCACGCTTCACGGCCCCCTTCGCGCCAGCGCATCTCCATCATGTGGCACTGCGCGCTGTAGGTGATCGGGACGTGGAAGTACTCGGGGCCCTCGGCGATCGCGGGATGGCGGACATGGCCCCAGCGGCCCTCGATCCTGTTCAGGCCGAGTCCGAAAATGCGGTAGTCGAAGTAGCGGTCGAGGAATGGGTCGCTGGAGGCGAAGGCGGGGAACCCGGCGAAGAAGGACTCCCAGGTCGGGGCGGGTGTTCGGGCATCCGGATCCGAGGCCCGCGACTCCTCCAGGCGGGGCGTCAGCCGCATGCGAAGGACATGGCGTTCGGTGGCGACGGGTGCGCGGAACGCAACCGCGACCCAGATCCAGCCAGTACGCCCGTCCTGTGGGACTTCACGGATGCCGGTGGTGTGCGGGGCGGGATCGTTGGCGCCGTGCCCGGCGTTGGCGGCCGGCTCCTCCGCGAAGGGCGACAGCGCCCACACCGGGCTCCCCGCTCCCTCGGAAGGAAGGATGCGCGTCCAGGCGGGAGAGCGGGGGCCGGAGATCTCCAATTCCACGGCAAGCTGCTTTCCGGCCCGGTCGGCCACGCGTCGAATCCAGTTCACCCCTCGTCCGGTGACGGCGAAGCCGGACGCGAACTCGGCGGGCTGGGCCGTGAAGGCCACGAGAAACCCGTCTCGGACCTCGCCCGGCAAGGTCCATGCGGACTCGAGAATCCCCCCGTGCCGGACGGCGCGATCCTCCGTCGCGATCCCCGCATCGGACGAAGCGCTGCCCGTGCCGGTGCGCCAACGGGCGCGGAGGCGGTCGGGGCACCACGCGAAGGGAGGGGCACCGCCGGCCCCGTCGGGCGTCAGGGCGACCTCGTTGCCGTCGGCGTTCAGCAACGCCACCGTGAAGCAGGGCGCCACGCCGTACTGCATGAGGTGAACGGGATCCCAGAAACCCGGCTTGTGTAGCCAAGTGGGGAAGGGTGGCGCCCAGACCACGCCGTCGAGCCCTCCCAGGTACCACTTGTCCGGGCGTTCCAGCGCCTCGATGCGGGGGCGGGGGTCGGGTCGCCGGGGGGCCTGGGGGTGAAGGATCATATGGGGGGTCCAATGATGGCCGGCGTGGCAACGGGCACCTGGCGGCAGGGTTCGGTGCCCCGTTGCATCATGGGACGAGGCAACGATTCATGGTAGGTTTCGGACCCCGGCCGCGCTCTTGCAACCTGACCGGACGGGGCTTCCCGCGATAGATTGGGCTCATGGCGACGACGGCGGCGACCGAACGCGTTCCGACAATCCGCGGCTTCCCACGGCCTCTGGCCCGGGCCATGGAAGGGTACGCCAGCCGACTGGATATCGACATGATCCGGTTGGCGTACGAACTCGCCGAGGAGGCCCATTCCGGGCAGCGGCGTGCATCGGGCGAGCCCTTCATCACCCACGCGGTTGAAGTCGCGACCCTCGTCGCCGAGCTGCACCTCGACACCGCGTCGGTGGTGTCGGCTCTGGTCCACGATGTCCCCGAGGACACGGTCGTCTCCATCCAGGGGATCCGCGAACTCTTCGGCGACGAGGTGGGCGCGATCGTCGACGGTGTCACCAAGATCGGCCGGGTGCGCTTTCGGTCGAGCACGGAGCGGCAGGTCGAGAACTACCGCAAGCTGCTGCTCTCGATGGCCCGGGACGCGAGGGTCATCCTGGTGAAGCTGGCCGACCGGCTCCACAACATGCGTACGCTGGAATACCTGCCTCCGAACAGGCAGCGGCCGATCGCCCGCGAGACCCGGGAGATCTATGCACCGATCGCGCACCGTCTCGGGATGGCCGCGATCAAATGGGAGCTGGAGGATCTGGCCTTCAAGTTCCTGGACCCCGAGGTCTACGCCGGCCTGCGCAAGCTGGTGCGCCAGCGCCGCCGGGCCCGCGAGCGGCACATCCTGGAGATGCAGCGGCCGCTCGAGGACGCCCTGGCGGAGGCCAACGTCCCGGCGGAGGTGACAGGCCGCCCGAAGCACCTATGGTCGATCCACCGCAAGATGACCACTCAGGACCGAAGCTACGACGACATTTACGACCTGATGGCGCTGCGGGTCATCACCGATTCGGTGCAACACTGCTACGCGGCGCTGGGGATCGTTCACGGACATTGGACGCCGATCCAGGAACGCTTCCACGACTATGTGGCCACTCCGAAGTCGAATATGTACCAGTCGATCCACACGACCGTGTACGGGCCGGGCGGGCGCCGGTACGAGGTCCAGATCCGCACCGCGGAGATGCACCGGACCGCCGAGTTCGGGATCGCCGCGCACTGGCGGTACAAGACGGAGGGCAAGGAAAGCGGGGTCGACGACGCCCTGACCTGGTTCCGCCAGGTGCTGGAGTGGCAGAAGGACGCCAGCGAGCCGGAGGAGTTCATGGAGTTCCTCCGCATGGACCTCTTCCAGGGCGAGATCTTCGTCTTCACTCCCAAGGGCGAGGTGAAGCAGCTGCCCGTGGACTCCTCTCCGATCGACTTCGCCTTTTCCGTGCACACCGAGGTCGGGTTTCACTGCGCGGGGGCGAAGGTCAACGGACGGATCGCGCCCCTGTCACGGAAGCTGAACAACGGCGACTCGGTCGAGATCATCACCAACCCGCGCCAGTGGCCCAACCGCGACTGGCTGGGCTTCGTGAAGACGTCGCGGGCGCGCCAGCGGATCCGACAGTGGATCCGCCGCGAGGAGTTCGACCGTGCCCTGCGACTCGGCCAGGAACTCTTCGTGCGCGAGCTGCGCAAGGCCCGTCTCCCCAAACCCGACGACGACGAGACCCGGCGCGTGGCGGGCAAGCTCGGCTTCAAGGGCTTCGACGAGACGCTCGCTGCGCTTGCCAGGGGGGACATCGGCCCGTCGGCGGTGATACGCGGTTTCTACCCGGACGAGGACCCGTCCAAGGTCGTGAAGCGGTCGCCGTCGGCGCTGGAGCGGATCGCCGACAAGATCCGCAGGTCGAACCGCAGCGTGACCATCCAGGGGATGGACAACCTGATGATCCGCTACTCCCAGTGCTGCCAGCCCGTCCCCGGGGACAAGGTTATCGGGTACATCACGCGGGGCAGGGGAATATCGATCCACAGGACCGACTGCCCCAACATCCTCCACCTGGAAAAGGACCCGGGTCGGCGGGTCGATATCGAATGGAAGGCCGAACGGGACGACCGCTTCTTCGTGCATCTGCACATGGAAGGCACGGACCGGCGGGGGCTGCTGGGGGACGTGGCGCGGACGATCAGTGCGACCGCTACCGACATCCGGCACGCGGACATGCGCGCGACCGACGGGGGCATGTCCGCCGCCTTCGTCGTCGAGGTACAGAACCTTACCCACCTCAAGCGCGTCATGCAGGCGGTGCAGAGGGTGAAAGGCGTGGTCTCCGTGGTTCGCCGGGAGAGTATCGGCCAGAGCGACCTCTTCGATGCCTGATTTCGAAATCAGGGCGCCCTTCGAGCCTCACGGCGACCAGCCTCCCGCCATCGCCGAGCTGACCGAGGGGCTCAAGGCCGGCGCCCCGTTCCAGACGCTGCTGGGGGCCACGGGGACGGGCAAGACGCTCACCATGGCCCACGTCATCGCCGATTCGAAGCGGCCGGCCCTGGTCATGTCGCACAACAAGACGCTGGCAGCGCAGCTGTACGGGGAACTCAAGTCGTTGCTTCCCGCCAACGCCATCGAGTATTTCGTCTCGTACTACGACTACTACCAGCCCGAGGCCTACGTCCCCGCCACGGACACCTACATCGAGAAGGATGCCTCGATCAACGAGGACATCGAGCGGTTGCGGCTGCGGGCCACCTCCTCGTTGATCGAGCGTCGCGACGTGATCGTGGTGGCGTCGGTGTCGTGCATCTACGGACTGGGGAATCCCGTCGACTACCGGGGTCTGATGCTCCACCTCGAAGTCGGCCAGGAGGTTCCGCGACAGCAGATCCTGCGCGGGTTGGTGGACATCCTCTACAGGCGGAACGACATCTCCTTCGAGCGCGGCACCTTCCGCGTGCGCGGGGACACGGTGGAGGTGTTTCCGGCCTACGAGGAGCAGGCGATCCGGATCGAGCTGTGGGGCGACGAGATCGAGCGGATCACGCGCTTCGACCCCATGAACGGCGAGACCATCGCGGCGCTGGAGCGCACCGCGGTCTACCCGACCTCGCACTACGTCACCCGGCGCCGCACGATCGAGGAGATGGCGCCTCTGATCCGGAAGGAGATGGAGGCCCAGGTGACGAGGTTCCAGGCGGCGGGGATGCTCCTGGAGGCGCAGCGGATCGAGACGCGCACGAACTTCGACCTCGAGATGATGCTGGAAATGGGGAGCTGTCCCGGGATCGAGAACTACAGCCGCTACACGAGCGGCCGCCGGGAGGGGGAGCGGCCCGCGTGCCTGATCGACTACTTCCCGGAGGACTTCCTGCTGATCGTGGACGAGTCCCATGTGACCATTCCCCAGCTCCACGGGATGTACAAGGGTGACCGGTCGCGCAAGCTCACCCTGGTGGACCATGGCTTCCGGCTCCCGTCGGCGATCGACAACCGGCCGCTCCGCTTCGAGGAGTGGCGGTCACTGGTGAAGCAGGTCGTTTTCGTGTCGGCCACGCCGGGCGACTACGAGTTGGAGCTGTGCGGTGGTGTGGTGACGGAGCAGATCATCCGCCCCACCGGGCTCGTGGACCCCCTGATCGATGTGCGCCCGGTGCGCGGGCAGGTGGACGACCTCCTTGCCGAGATCCGCGAACGCGCCGCGGGCGACGAGAGGGTGCTGGTGACCACATTGACCAAGCGCATGGCCGAAGACCTCTCCGAGTTCTTCCAGTCGGTGGGGGTGCGGGTGCGGTACATGCATGCCGACATCGACACGATCGAGCGCATGGAGATCCTGCGAATGCTGCGTCTTGGGCGCATCGACGTGCTCGTGGGGATCAACCTCCTGCGCGAGGGCCTCGACCTTCCCGAGGTGTCGCTGGTCGCAATCCTCGATGCGGACAAGGAGGGCTTTCTGCGCAACGCCCGCTCCCTGATCCAGACGGTGGGGCGCGCGGCCCGCAACGCCAACGGGAAGGCGATCCTGTACGCAGATCGGATCACGCGCTCCATGCGCGTGTGCCTCGACGAGACCGGGCGCCGCAGGCGGGTGCAGATCGCGCACAACGAGCGCCACGGGATCACCCCGAAGACGATCACCAAGAGCGTGGAACAGATCGAGCTGTCGACCCGCGTCGCCGACGCCCGGGGCAAGCCGGTGGTCAAGGTGGCCGAACCCGAGCGGGGCTACGCCGACGAAGTCGATTCGGAGGCGTACATCAAGATCGTCGAGGAAGAGATGGCAAAGGCGGCCGAGGCCCTGGACTTCGAGCGCGCGGCGGCGCTGCGGGACCAGTTGTTCGACCTCAAAGCGGCGGTGTGATGAAGCCTGGCCCGACCCCGCAACGGTGGGGGTGTCCGGCGCGCGAGGAGCGACGATCGCCGGCGGCGGCACGATGACGTTGACGGAGAGCGAGCTTGCCGCGTGGGGCCGCCGGATCGGGGGCGCGGTCCGGGCCCCCGTGTTCATCGGCCTGAAGGGGCCGTTGGGGGCGGGGAAGTCGGTTCTTGCCCGGGCCGTGGCCCGGGGCGCCGGGGTCGACGGCGCCATGCCCTCGCCGACGTTCAATATCGTCTTCCGGTATCCGGTTGCAGGACGAAGGGAGACGGCGGAGGAGCCGCCCGGGTCCGTGGCGGGATCGGTGATCCACGCCGACCTCTTCCGCATTGAATCGGAGGCGGAGCTGGCGGGGATCGGCTGGGACGACCTTCTCGCGGACGAGGAGGCGATCGTGCTGGTGGAGTGGTCGTCCCGCGCGGGGGATGAGGTGCCGCCCGACCGCTGGGAGATCGAGCTGGGGTTCGTCCGAAACGAGGCCGGGCGGCGGACCGTCGACATCGAGCGCTTCGGGGATCCGGCCCTCCTTCCCGGGGTCCACGCGGTGGTCGAATGACCGAGGGAGCTGAGCGGCGAGGACCGCCCGAGGGGTACGTCGTCGGGATTGAAACGTCGTGGCGGCTCGGTTCGCTGGCGCTTGCGGTCAACGGGTCGGTCGCGGCGCGGCGCTTCCTGACGAAGCCGTCCGCGCACGCAGCGGGGCTGATCCCGGCGCTCCGTGAGATGCTCGACGAGGTGGGGGCCGGCGTGGTGGATGTGGCCGGAGTCGTGGTGGGAGCCGGGCCGGGGTCCTTCACGGGTGTGCGGGTTGGTGCTGCGGCGGCCAAGGGGCTGGCGGCGAGTCTGGGTGTTCCCCTCTACGCCACGTCGAGCTTGCGGGCCGCGTCCTTCACGGTGGAATCGCTCGGGGCGGAGGCTGCACTGCCGGCCCCGTTCGCGGCCGCGGGCCCCAACCCGAAAGCGTCCCCGCCGCCGCTTCGCGGTGAGGAGCGGGAACTACGCTACGTGTTGCTCGACGCGCGGCACGGCCGCGTGTACGGCGCCTGCTACGACGTGGGTGCCGACGGGCCGCTCGAGGTTGTGGCACCCCACGGCGGCACGATCCTGCACGTGCTCAACCGGCGCCCGCCCCGGGACACGGTCTTCGTGGGCGACGGAGCGGTGGCCCACTCCGCGCTCATCCGGGCCGCGGGCTACACGTGGCGGCCATTTCCTGCCGGGGTGCCCGTCGCCGATGCTGCTCTGCTGTGCTGTTCGTGGGTACCCGTGGACGTCGCGCACTGGGAGCCCGCATACCTGAGGGACTGGCGGCCCGGATGACCGGATCCGTTTCCCTGCGGCCGGCGAAGCACGAGGACCTCCCTGCGATCATGGCAATCGAGAACGCGGTTTTCTCGCAGGCCTGGTGGCCCGAGACCTTCGAGGAGATGCTCGACCGTACCGACACCTACCTGTTGGTGGCGACCGCCGGGCCGGATCTGGTCGGGTATCTGGTGCTCACAATCGGCGCGGGCGAGGCCGAACTGGCCAACCTGGCGGTGGACCCGGCGCGACGCCGGACGGGCGTCGCCCAAGCCCTGCTCCGGGAATCGCTGGACATCCTGCGCCGCCATTCGGTGCGGTGGGTCTATCTCGCGGTACGGGCCTCCAACACCGGCGCGACCCGACTGTACGAGCACTTCGGCTTCCGCGAGATCGGCCGCCACGGCTCCTACTATCAGGAGCCTCCGGAAGACGCCCGCATCCTCGCGCTGGAAGTCCCCCCGCCTCGCTAGCAGCTATCCCCCCGCCTCCCTGGCCGCCTGCCCTCCCGCCTCCCTGGCGGCTCTCGGTGCTCGCCGGGATTCATCCACGGGCTGCGGCCCCGCGGACAGGTCACCGGCCGGCAGCGTCATCCCCCTCGAAAAGTTCACGCTGTGCCCGGCCGGACCGGCCGTCCGCGACCCTGTCGAGGAACTCGCCCTGCAGCTGCAGGAGCTTTCTCAGCCAGCTTGCCCTCCGCATGGGGGTGTCCGTGGCACGATTGCGGTGCAACACCAGGACCTCGCCATCGAGGTCGAAATGGCTCCGAAACTCGTTCTCGGCAGCCGCGGCGAGCGCTTCGCACACCTGCCCTTTCATGTGGTCTCGACCGGGCTCGCCCAGGATGTCCCAGAGGGGGTTGGTCCTGCACAGGTCCCTCGCCGCGATCCGGGCATCCCCCTTCACCGCCCGGGCGACCACCTCGGGGATCACCGCGTCTGCCACCTCCGGGAGACCGGAGCCTTCGTTGAAGCGGATCCAACTGCCAGGAATCGTGTCCCAGGCCACTTCGAGGCGCGGGAAGAAGACCTGGCTCAGCGCGGCCTTGCTGAACGAGTTGGCGCCCAGGACGATGCCGGTGCGGGTGAGCAGCAGCAGCGGAAACCGGTGGTGGGCTTCTTCGAGACCTTTCACCAGGTTCTCCCGGTGCCGCGCAAGGCCGAACACGGCGATGTCGTACGTCTCCGTCTCTTCACGGGACAGGCTGGTCTTGCTGCGGAGATACGCCGCTGTCACCCCGGAGTAGCGGGCGAGTTGTCGTGCGTCGATTTCGCGGCCGCGGCAGATCTCCACGAACACCGTGTGACGCGCCTCGCGGGAAGCCATCGCAAAGACGGGTGGAACGGAATCGGGACCGTGGCCGGGGAAGCATCGCGGCACCCAACGGTCGCGGTAGCCCAGGTCACGGATGACGCGCGGGACCCCGATCGAACCCCGGCACATGCCGATGAGGAGGTTCGAGATCAGGAGATCAGGATTCGAGGACATCCAGTTCCTCTTCGTTGAGCAGTCGTACGCGAGCGTCGTGGTGGCGCTGCAGGTTGGCGTAGAAGCGCAGCACCGTGCTTCCGGAGGTCGTCGACGGAAGGTAGATCCGTATGAAGGCGGGCGTGATCTCGAAGTCCAGGCGACCGCCGAGCCCCAGGTCCGTGGCTCGAACCCGAACCACGCCGTCGCCCGTGCGGGGGACGCCCCACAACTGGAATGGCGGGCCCCCGGAAAATACCGTCCGCGCGAACACATCGAGGTCCTCGATCGCCCGGTTGGTGTCGATTGCCAAAGCCCGCCCGGCGACGGTGTCCCCTGTGGACCTGGCCCGGATCGAATAGTCGGACTCCAGCCTGCCAACTACGCGGGCAAACGCCTTCTTCAGCGTCCGGACCATGTTCGCATGCCCCTCGAACCACGTTCCCTGGGCGGTGATCTTGCCGTCGAGCCGGATTTCCTCCACCGAGAAGGTGGTCCGGTCGCCGCCGTCGGGCTGGCACCGGATCTGCAATCGTGAGAGCGTCGTCTGATCGGCAAAGGACGGCTCGTGGCGCATCAACTCCAGGAGACGGCGGGCCTGGTGGCCCCACTGCTGCATCTTCAGCGAACCGATGTATCGACCACCGTTGCCGTCACCGTCGTCCGAAAACACCCTCCGGTCGAAGTCGAGACCCAGTCCCACGCAGGATCCCAGACTGCTGATCCTGTCGAGCAGTTGCACCGGGATGAGCACCCGGTCGATCCGGGTACTGCCTTCGACGAGCCGGGCGACGATCCAGTCGGCAGCCCGGCTGGCCGCCGTGGTATGAACGACCCAGTACCGCGGGTCCTGTGCGTCGACATAGATATATGTGCTTGCCCGATCTCCCATTCGGGCGCAAATCGTGGCAAGATCGCGCACCTCCCCAGGGTGGACCTCACAGGCGAACCTTGCTCCCAGCGCACTTGCGTCCACGACCTCGGCAAGCCGGGGCACTAACCCTGATTCGTCGACCTCCTCCGGGTCCCACATTCCGTGTGCATCGACCAGGTAGCTCTTGACCATCACCTGACGAGTCCGGGGTTGCCGCTCGATCGCGTCCCCCGGGTAGTTGCCGTTCATCCGATCGTGCAACAGCCGGGCCAGTTGACGACGGTTGGTGGCGATCACGTTGGACTCCCCGCAGCAGCGTTGTCGTGTGCTCCACGTCGAGCAAACGCGCCCTAACAGCCCGTGGAAGAAACCCCGCTGCATTCGATCGGCGATGCATCCGGGCTGGATCGCTTTGCTCTGCGTTGCTCCTCGGGCGAATAGCTGAGCTATTCACCCTTCGAAGCGCCTTGCCAGCCCGGCGCCTCACCGCTCTCGGTGCGACGCGGGATTTATCCACGGACTGCTAAGGTACGCAGGGGCGACACCATCGGCCAACGTAGCGACCGAACCGTGACCGCCGGGTACCGGAGATCGAGCAAGCAGGGCCGCCCCGATCGGGCGCGGGCGGGAGGGTCCGGGGCTTCTCGTTTTCCGACGAGCGGCTACTTTTCAACAGGGTGGGCCGCTGGGGACCGCCCCGTCCTGCCGACGGCGGCAAGACCGCTCGGTGCAGCGCGGATCTCCGTTGCTGGTGACCGGGCCCAGCAAACCGAAATGGAGAAGATGCCCGACGAGACCCGAAAGGTTCTGGTGACCGGTGGTGCCGGCTTCATCGGGAGTCATGTCGCCGAGGCCCACCTCAACCGGGGCGACCGTGTCTGGATCGTTGACGACCTCTCCTCGGGACGACTCGAGAACATCCCGCGCGGCGCCGAGTTCCACCAGTTGGACATCGGGGACGCACGTGTGGCCGACCTGATTCGGGACGTCGGCTTCGACCTGGTCAACCACCACGCGGCCCAGATCGACGTGCGGGTCTCCGTCTCGGATCCGGGCCTGGATGCGCAGGTGAACATCGCGGGCCTGATCAACGTCATGGAGGCCTCGCGCCGCAGCCGCGTATTGCGGTTCGTCTTCGTGTCAAGCGGAGGCGTCGTCTACGGCGAACCCGACGTATTCCCCACCCCCGAGGTCGCTCCGAAGATGCCCATGTCTCCGTACGGGGTCTCCAAACTGGCGGGCGAGCATTACCTGAACTACTACAGGGCAATCCACGGCATGGAGTATGTCGCACTTCGCTACGGCAACGTCTACGGACCCCGCCAGGACCCGCACGGGGAGGCCGGGGTCGTGGCCATCTTCTCGAACCGCCTCCTGCGGGGCGAGCCGCTGGTGGTCTACGGCGACGGGCAGCAGACCCGGGACTACGTCTACGTCGGGGACGTGGCGCGCGCCAATCTGTTGGCAGCGGAGATGACCCTTCCGGACGAATCGGGGATCGACGCACGGGCCTGGAACGTGGCAACCGGGGTCGCGACGAGCGTCAACGAGCTGGCGAACGCGCTGGAAGACGCAGCCGGTATATTTGCCGGCCGGGAGCATCGGGAAGCCCGGCCGGGCGATGTCCGCCGCAGTACGCTCGCAGTGGGGAGCATCCGCAGACGGGGGTGGGCGCCCGTCCTGAGCCTGCGCGATGGCCTCGCCTTGACCTTCCGGCACATCGCCGCCAAGCACGGGGCGTTGGCGGTCGGATGATCGCTCTCATGCTTCAATCCGCCCCGCCGCAGAACATCGCGGACATGATCCTGGGGGCAAGCCCTCCCACGCAGGTGGTCCTCGCGGTGCTGGCGGTCTTCTCGGTGCTGTCCCTCTGGGTGATCATCGCGAAAGTCCGTCACTATCGCTCGGTGAGCCGCGACGGTGACGAGTTCCTCGCCCGCATGGAGACATCCAAGAGCCTCGCCGACGCGTCCGAAGCCGTACTCTCCCTGCCCGAGTCTCCGTATACCCGCCTCTTTCGCGGGGGTCTCAACTTCTTTGCCGAGCTCAGTCCGGGGGCGTTGAGCGGTGTGCGGGAACTCCCCGGGCTGTCGCTGACACAGCTGGAGGCGCTCCGCCTGGTCATGGACAAGGTGGAGGCGGAGGAGCTCGACGAACTTCGGCACGGCCTGAGCTGGCTTGCCATCATAGGGTCGGTCTCGCCGCTGCTGGGGCTGATGGGCACGGTCATCGGCATCATGAACACCTTCCTCGGGATCACGACGTCGAGTTCCACCGCCATCAGCGCGGTCGCGCCGGGGGTGGCCGAAGCGCTCATCACCACGGTCGCCGGACTGGCCGTCGCCATCCCGTCGGTGATCGCGTACAACCACTTCGCCTCCCGGCTCAACCTCGTCCACGGCGAGTTCGAGGGCTTCGTCAGCGAGTTCATAGGGACCCTCGCGAAGGAGAGGCACGTATGAAGAGACGGGGCAGGGAACGGGGCCGCATGCCGGTCAGCGCGGAGATCAACGTCACCAGCCTGGTCGACGTGGCCTTCACCCTCCTCATCATCTTCATCATCACCGCGCCGGTGCTGCAGGGTGGCGTCGAGGTAAGTGTTCCCCAGGGACCGGTGCAGGTGGTGGAGGCGACGGACGACCTCGTCATCGTGACCATCACGGTCGACAGGGGGATTTTCATCGGGGAGGCGCCGGTGGCACTGGATGATCTGCGAACCGCGCTCGAGCAGGTGATTCGCACACGCAACGCGGACATGGTGTATGTGAGGGGCGACTCGCTGGCCAACTACGGAAGCGTGGCACGCGTAATCAGCGAGGTGGCGGCCCACGAGGGCGTGCGCCTCTCACTCATCCTGGAGGAGATCGGGCGATGACGGGGCACTCTCCGACCGGGCGCCAGGCTACCAACGGGAGGCGCAGGCCCCTGGGGAGGGGGTCGCTTGGGGTGTCGGCCGGGGTGCACGCCGTCGTGCTCGTGGTGGTCTTCTGGGCGGTCCCGGCGCTGCGGCCCGACCCCGTGTTTTTCCGCGCTGTGGAGATGAACATGGTGGCCGCGGCTCCGGCAGCGGAAGAGCAGCTGGTGGTCGAGACTCCCGACGAGCCCGAACCCGCGCCCGCGGAGGCCGAGCCTTCCGTCATCGAGGAGGAGCCGGAGCCCGACTCGCTGGACTCCCCTCCCCCCGCCGACGAAGAGCCCCCGCCCGCGCCCGCCGCCTCCGTCTCGGACACGGAGGAGCCCGAGGACGGGGACGACGAGGTGACCGTGCGCATCGAGGGCTTTCGGCGTGATTTCCCGGAGTACTACGAGAACATCACGAACCAGATCAGGCGCTGCTTCCGGCCACCCGAAAGGACCGGCCGGCGGCCCGTCGTGGTTCGCTTCCATATCCACCTTGACGGGAGCATCACCGACATCGATGTCGGTCAGACGTCGGGGAGCTTTTCGTTCGACAACGAGGCCATGGGCGCCATCGAATGCGCGGGCAAGCCCGGCCGTTTGGGGCCGCTTCCCACCGAATACCGGTGGGAGGTGCTCCCGATCGACTTCACAATCAGCCCCAAGGGAGGACCGATGGACGATACGCAACAAGGTTCGGAGGACGCATGTTGACCTACCGGCCCCGGCGGGTTGCCGCGTTGGCGTCGCTGGTGCTGTCCACGGTTGCGACCGGGCTCGCCGCCCAGGAAGAAGAGACCGCCATCCCCGGCGTCCCTCTCGGCTTCGTCTACGAGAGCGAGCGTGTCCCGCCCATCGCGATCCGTCCCGTCACCGGCAGTGAATGGGCCTCGCAGGTCGAGGGTATCCTGGCCCGTGACCTGGACTACAGCGACCGCTTCTTCGTCATGGAATCCCTGCCGGACGGGCTGGAGGGCGAAGGCGTCCAGTACCTCCTGTGGGACGAATTCGGCGCCGACTGGCTCCTCACCGGCAACATCGAGGATTCGGCGGGGGGCGCAGTCCTCGAGGTCGAACTGCACGACATCGTTTTCGGAAGTGTGCAGGCGAGAGGCCGCTTCCCGCTCCCCGCGCCCGGAGATCCGGGGTTTCGCATGGCGGTGCATCGTATATCGGATGCCGTGGTGGAGTGGGCGACGGGCGACCTTGGCATGGCCGCGAGTCGTATCACCTTCGCGATGAGTCCGTTCGGCAATCCGGACAGCCAGGAGCTCTACATTATCGACTCCGACGGTGAGGGTCTGCAGCGCCTGACATGGGCCGACGACCTCGCGATTTCTCCTGCCTGGGCTCCCGGCGGAGATCGCATCGCCTACACGTCCTACAAGTCCGGCTTGCCGAAGATCTACGAGCTCGACCTGGCAACAGGCCAGGAACGGGTGGTTGACCCCGATGGCGCGGGCACGAGCTTCTTCCCCGCCTATCACCCTGACGGGGACCGGATCGCCTTCACGGTCATGGGGACCGAGGCCGACGGCATCTACAGCTACGACCTCGCGCGCGATTGCTGCAGGAGTCGGCTGCCCGGCGGGCACGACAGGGACTTCACGCCGACGTACTCCCACGATGGCCTGCACATCGGCTTCCTCTCCAATCGCTTTGGAATCACCACTCCCCAGATCTTCATGATGCCGTCCAGCGGCGGGGAGGCCAGCCTGGTGTCGCCCTACCGGTTCGGCCAGGGAGGCTACTTCGCCGATCCCGACTGGTCCCCCGTCTCCAGCAAGATCGCGTTCGTCGGGGGGATCGTGGACAAGCGAGTCTACAACCAGTACGACATCTTCGTCGCGGACACCGAGACCGGTGACAGCCGCCTGGTGCAGTTGACACGCGAGGGCAACAACGAGGACCCAAGCTGGGCTCCCGACGGGAGGCACATCGTGTTCAAGGGGGAACGCAGCGTGGGACACGGCGTCTTCATCGTCGACACGGCGACACTACGCACCCGCACCCTGGTCGCGAGCGTGCGCGCCGAGGACACGGACTGGTCACCGTCACTGGCCGGAGACCGGGTGGCCGGAGGAGTCCGGAGAGGGGCTTCCGCGCCTCGTCGGTGACCCCCGGGTCTTGCGTCCGCCGGAGGGCGCCGGCCGGCGCGGATCTCTGCATGCGCATCCCTTGCAGGATCATCCGAAACGGCCTATATATAACGACAATAGGGTCACAGTAACTGGTCGTTACCGAAGGCTTAACCTCCACTTTATCGGGAGAAGGGATGTCTAACTCACGGTTGGTCCTCGCCGCCATCGCAACCGTCCTCGTCGCCGTCGCCTGCGCACCGGAGCCGGCACCCGAGACGCCGGCACCGACAGGTCCGACGGCGGAGGAACTCGAGCGCATCAGGCAGGACTCGATCATCCGCGCCGAAGCAGCCGCGGCGGCTGAGCGGGCGGCCCGGCAGGAAGAGATGGCCAGGCAGCAGAGGGAGCGCGCTGCGGAAGCGGCCCGCCAGAGCCTTCGGGAGACGGTCTACTTCGACTACGACGAGTCCGTCATCCGCTCCGACACGGAGCAAAGGCTCCGGGCCAAGCTGGATGTCCTGCGCAACAACCCCGGAGTCCAGCTCCGCCTGGAAGGTCACGCGGATGAACGTGGCACGTCGGAGTACAACATCGCCCTCGGGAACGAACGCGCCGAATCGGTGATGCAGTTCTTTACCGGCTTCGGACTCGACGGAAACCGGTTCTCGTTGGTTTCGTACGGTGAGGCAAGGCCGTCGGCACAGGGGTCCTCGGAGGCTGCCTGGGCACAAAACAGAAGGGTCGAGTTCGTCATCACCGCTGGTGGTGACGGCATCGGGCGCTAGCAGCCGGGGTGCCGTCCGGGCGCGCCGGTTGTGCCGAATGGGGCAGCCCGCCCGGTGGGGTTCGGGCTGTGTGGTGGCAGGAGGAAGCGGAGGACACGTGTCGCGCGTGACTACACTTGCTGGACGGATCGGTGTGTTGGCCGCCGGGCTCTTTCTGGGGGCTTGTGCTACCAAGAGGGATCTGGAGTACATCCAGATGGAAGTCCGGGCACTCGGGGTACGTCAGGATTCGGCCCTGCAGGCGCTGACCCGCTCGATCCACGAGACCCACCTCGTCGCGATGGACTCGATCGCGGCCCTTTCGGATGGCCTCTTCGACCTGCGGGGCGACGTCAGCAATCGGCTGTCGGCGATTCAGGAACAGCAGCTCATCGTTGGCGAAATCCTGGGGCAGAGCCAGCGCAGTCTGGAAGCCATGCGCGAGGAGTTGAACTCCCAGCAGCAACGGTTGGCCGAGCAGGCGGCTCGCGTCGCGGAAGGGGACTCCGTAGAGGGTGGCGGCCCGGCGACGGAGCAGGCGGCGCCTGCGGAAAACGCCGACCGTGCGCAGGAGATCTACGACAGCGGCGTCCGTCAGAGCAACCGAACAAACTACGGAGCCGCCCGCAGGGCGTTCGAGGAATTCCTCGAGGAGTACCCGAACCACGACCTTGCGCCGTCCGCCTACCTGCATTTGGGCGCGTTGGTGAGCCAGGACGACGAGTCGCTGGAGGAAGCGGTCGGACTCTACCTCAAGGTGCCCGAGTTGTTCCCGACCGCCGAAGAGGTTCCGGACGCTCTCTACCGGGCCGGTCTGCTCTGTATCGAACTGAACGACGAAACCCGTGCCCGTCAGTTCCTGGAGCGAGTCGTCAATACCTATCCCGAGCACCGGAATGCGGAGTTGGCGCGGAGTCGGCTCGAGGGTATTCCCTGACCGGCCGGGTCCGCCCCCCCCGGCCGGCGCTTCGGGATTGCTGAACGGCTGCCCATGCGTTGCCCAGCTTGTGATTCGGGGTCGACCAAGGTCGTTGACACGAGGCCGGCGAGGGGTGGCCGTGCCATTCGCAGGCGCCGCGAGTGTCTTGAGTGCCGGGGTCGCTTCACGACGTACGAACACGTCGAGCGGCGTCCCTTGCGGGTCCTGAAGCAGGATGGCAGCGCCGAGGAGTTCCGGCGTGACAAGCTTGGAGACAGCATCTCCATCGCGTGTGCGAAACGCCCGGTGACCCCGGTGGACATCGAGGCCCTGGTGGATCGAATCGAGGATATGGTGTCGAGTTCCGCGCACGCCGAGATTCCGTCCCGCGACATCGGCGAGCAGGTCATGGAGGGGTTGAAGCCGCTCGACCGGGTGGCGTACGTCCGGTTTGCGTCGGTCTACCGGAACTTCCAGCGCATCGGCGAGTTTCAGGAAGTCGTTGATGAGTTGATTGTTAAGGAGCGGCGGGAGGGGCAAGCCCGCTTTCAGGGCGTGCTTCCCCTGCCGCTGGACGATACCGAGAGTGGAGGCGATTGATGGGGATGTTGCGCGATGGTCTCCTGGCCCGGGCACGCGGAAACCCGAAGGCCGAGATGCCCTTCCTGGATCACCTGGAAGAATTGCGCTGGCGGATCCTGTGGACCCTGGCGGCGGTGATCGTGGGGTGTCTGGCGGGCTTGGCCATTGTCGTCTATGGAGACGTGGTGGGGTACCTGATGGCACCCGGCCGGGCGCTCTTCGGAGATGACTGGAAGCCGATAACCCTGGCCCCGACGGACAACTTCTTCATCCTGATCAAGATTTCTCTGACCATCGGGATCATTCTGGCGTTCCCCATCATCGTCTACCACACGTGGTCGTTCCTCGCTCCCGCGCTGGACAAGCACGAGAAGCGGGCCATTGTTCCATCGCTCTACCTGGGGCTCGTGCTGTTCATCGCGGGGGTGGCGATGGCGTACTTCATCGCCCTGCCGGTGACGCTCCGTTTCCTGACCGGGCTCCTTACCGACTTCATGACCCCGAATTGGACGGCATCCTTTTACATGGTATTCATCGTCAGACTATTGCTGGCGTTCGGGGCCGTCTTCGAGTTGCCGATCGTGGTGCTGGTGCTCAGCGCCCTGGGGCTGGTGACGCCTGCCTTCCTCAGGGCCAAGAGGCGCCACGCGATCGTCGGGATCACGGTCGTTGCCGCCATGGTTTCGCCTGGCGATGTGCTATCCCTAACCGCGCTGATGATGGTGCCCATGTTCCTCCTCTACGAGTTCAGTATCGTGCTCTCGGCGATCATTTGGCGCCGCAGGGAAGCACGGGAACGAGAAATCGAAGCGGCTTCCGCCCCCGCGGACAGCGTCGCGGTGACCGAGCCCGCGCCGCCACGACCGACCGGGCCCGCTGCGGCGCGGTCCGAGCCGACCGAGCCAGCTCCCGCCCGGCCCGAGCCGACTCCCTACGATCACGGCGACCCAGCCCGGCGACCGGACGCAGGTGGTCCGGGAACGCCGGAGCCGGGCGATGAGCCGGAGCCGGGCGAGGAGGACGACCCCATCCCGGACGGGGAGGAGTAGCGCTCTGTCGGCCTCCAGCTCCAGCAGCCCATCGATGAATCCGCGCGAGCCCCGAGAGCGGCGCGGCGCGGGGCTGGCAGGGGCCCCTCGGATACGGTCCGGGTTGCTGGCGCTGGGCCTCGCGGCACTGGCCTTCGCGCCGTCGGGGGCAAGCGCCCCGCTATCGGCCCAGGAGCTGAACGATTCCCTGCGGAACGTCGTCCGGGAACGGCTCGAGCGCCTCACCCGGCGGCTCGGCGACTCGACCGGCCTGCTTCCGCCGGACACCACCGAGATGGTGCGGTCGATGGCCGAGATGGCGGACGACTCCACGCTCAAGGCGCTGCTGTCCCTGCCGGGGTATCAGCTCATCCAGTACCGTAGCCAATCGGCGATCTTCGAGACGGAGTCGAGGGTGCTTACGCTGCTGGGCTCCGAAGGGACCAACGCGGTCATGAACCGGGAGGGGCTCGAACTGTCGGCCGATTCGGCCCTGGTTTTCGACGAAAAGACGGGCAGGCTGGTCACGATGGGCCAGGAAGCATCCTACACGCCTGCAGAAGGGGACGAGGTCCTCACCCGGCGGATCATCTACGACCTCAACGAGAACCGGGGTACTGCGCTGGACGCGCGAACGCAGATGAACGCCGGGATGGGGGACTGGATCGTGCGGGGGGACTTCCCCTCGGTCAGCCAGGACGAGAACTTCGGCCACGAAATCCAGTTTACAAGCTGCGAGGAGGAGGAGCCCCACTACCACTTCCTCGCGCGCGAAATCAAGATCGTCCCCGGGGGAACCCTGGTCGCCCGGAACGTGCTCCTCTACTTCGGCGACGTGGGGGTGTTCTGGCTCCCCTTCATCGCTCAGAGCACCGAGACGGGGCGCCGTTCCGGCCTCCTGCCGATCCGCTTCTCGGTGAACGACATCGTGCGCACCTCCGGCAGCTACGCCCGGCGCATCTCCAACCTCGGTTTCTACTGGGCGATGAGCGACTACACCGACGCCGAGATGGGATTCGACTGGTGGAGTGGCAACTATGTGGCGGCCACCGGGAGGTTCCAGTACAGCTGGCTGCGCCAGTTCCTGGAAGGCCGGGCCGACTTCCGGCAGTTCTGGCGCGCCGAGGGAGGGTCCGAGGTGGCCTTCAATACCCAGAACAGCTGGGAGATCTCGGAGCGGTCCCAGGTGCGTCTGTCCGCCAGCTACGCGTCGAGCTCGTCCTTCGTGCGGCGAAACTCGTTCGACCCGCGGGAGGTGACGCAGTCGATCGATTCGGACGGCGGCTTCAACCGGCGCTTCGATTGGGGCAACCTGTCGCTGAGCGCGAACCGGCGGCAGTTCCTCTCGGATGACCGGGTGGAAATGACGATGCCCACCGCAAACCTGTCGCTTTCGACGATCACCCTCCTTCCGGCCCCCTTCAACCGGGCACGCTTCTACAACAACATGACGCTGTCCGCGTCGGGCCGTTTTTCGCGATCCGTGCGCGATCTGCCGGTCCCGGATCTTTCGGAGACCGATTTCACCCTTGGGATGGCGGACAGCGAAGCGTGGCGCGGCGGCATGTCGGCAACGCTCTCCGCCGGGGCCTTCTCCATCGCCCAGAGCTTCGAACAGAGCCGGGATATCGCCCGGGACCTCCCTGTGAACTTCTTCGATCCCGACGTGCCGGCACCCCAGGCGGGGATCGGGAGCGTGGCCGATCTGCAGAGGTCGGTGGTCTTTCCGCAAGCGGCCGACGGGATCGACTTCAAAGCCGAGGGGCGCAGCTGGTCGACGGGTATCAACTACCAGCAGAACCTGGTGGGCTCCACCTCCATCACCCCCCAGCTCTCGATTTCGGGACGGTCCATCCGCTCCGACACGACCTCGGCGGGCGGGGGCGGCTTCGTCTCTGCTCCGGGTCGGTTGTCCTTCGGCGCACAACTGAAGCTCGACGCGTACGGCTTCTACCGGGGCGACACCTTCCGCCACAAGTTCTCGCCCACCTTCGACTACGCGTACTCGCCCGAGACCAAGCCCACCGCGATTCAGCAAACGACGTTCGGGACCAGGGCGATCCAGCCCAAGAACGAGATCCGCTTCGGCCTCACGCAGACCTTCGAGGCGCGGGTCGACGAACAGACCGATTCAACGGAGGTGGCCGACTCGACGGCGATGGAAGCCGCGCCCGACACCTCGTCGGGGCCGCGCCGCCTCCCGCGGTCCCGGAAGGTCACCGTACTGGCCTGGCGAACGAGCGCGGTCACCTTCGACTTCGAGCAGGCCAGCGAGCAGGGAAGCATCAACCGGGGCTTCGCCGACAATCTGCGGATCTCGAACCAGTTCAGTTCGGACTTCCTGCGCGGCCTCGCGGTCTCGGTCGAGCACGACATGTTCGACGACTCCGGCCTCTCGGGCGAGGGAGGCCAACGCAAGCTGTCCCCGCTCCTGTCGAACCTGAATATGTCCTTTTCCCTGAACAACCAGTCCGCGCCTTTCCGCTGGCTGCGGCGCCTGACGGGAGGCGGCGAGGAGGAGACCGACTCGGCTCCACCGGCGAACCAGGACGACGAGAGTTCCACGGATCCGACAGGCCTCGAAACCGCCGATATGGGAGAAGCGACGATCGTGCCGGGGGGGAGTGGACGGGATCGCGATCGTGAACGGCAAAGCTCGCGCGATAGCAACACAGGGGAGTGGAACGCGTCCATTTCCTATTCGCTGGCGCGGAGCCGCGGGGCCGAGGCGAGCGCCAACAAGATGCTGCAAGGGAACCTTAGCTTTCAGCCGACGGAGAAGTGGTCGGTGAGCTGGCGCACCTCCTACGACGCAGCGGCGGGCATCTTCAACGACCACGTGATCAGCCTTCAGCGCGATCTGCACCGCTGGGAGGCCGACTTTTCCTTCCAGCAGACCGCCACGGGGAACTGGAGCTTCGTCTTCGAGGTGGCCTTGTCGGACAACCGCGACCTCCACTTCGACTACGAGCAGCGGACCGGGGGCGACCGCCGCTGACCGAACGGGGGCGCCCAGTCGTCCCCGGAAGAGGACAGGGGTCCCGTATGTGCCGAGCGTAAGTCGTTATACGCAAAGAGAATGCAGGTTTGGTACGGCAAATGCATCTGTTGTCAGTGCGTGGTGGGATCCCGAGTCGCATCGCCGGTCGAATGCAGCGGGCCCGCCTTCCTCATAGAGTGAGAGATAGCATATGCGAAGCTGGATGTTGGGTATGACAGTGGTGGGCGTTTCCCTCGCCGCATGCGACGGCGACTGGCTGGTCGTGTCCGACGAGCCCGATGCGCCCCGGGACCTCGAGGGCTACTACTACGATGGTGCGGTGAATCTGTCCTGGCGGCTCGGCTCGCGGTGGAACGGCGAGTTTTTCCGTCTCTACAGCAAGCGCGAGAGCGATCCGGAGTACTTCTTCATCGCCGAGGTCACAAGCTGCACCGATGGCGTTTGTGTCTACCGTGACGTCAACGTGAGTCCGGGGGTCACCTACGAGTACTATGTAGCGGCTGTGGACATCGACCTGGGGCTCGAGACCGCCACCGAATACTCGATTGAGGTCTTCGTGCCCAGGCCGGTGCCGCCGGCGGTGCCCGAGAGCGTCGAGGCTGTGGCGCTGGACCATGCCTCATACGTGCGTTGGAGCAACGATCCGGCGTTGGAGGACGACTTCGCGGCCTACCGGGTGTACCTGTCGGACTCCGAGGGCGACTATCTCCTGGGTGAGACCGATTCCCCGGGTTTCATCGACCTTCTGGCCGACAATGGACGGACCTGGACCTACTTTGTAACGTCGGTCGACGATCAGGGCCACGAGAGCGACGGAAGCGAGGCGGTGGCGTGCACTCCAAGACCGGACTACACGGGCGAGGTTCTGTACACATTCCAGGACGTGCCGACCAGCGCGGGCTTCCGCTTCCAGGAATCCGACGATCTGGAAGCGGTGATGGCTGGCGACAGCGAGTTCCGTCACTTCAGGCTCGAGGCCGACGCCGCCGGGCTGTGGCTGGTGCCGGGCCCGCGCGCGCGCATCCACCCCGACACGCGATGGACGACGGCACTCAAGTGCGGCGCCGGAGCGGACCCGGACTGCGTGTCGTGGGAGCTGGCACCGATGTCGGGGTATTCGTCGAGACGTGCCCCGCTCGACCCGGGTCTGACCTACATGCTTCGCGTCCCGGGCGACGATGGCGATACGCGCTTCGGCGCCGTACGTGCCAGCCTCGCCGGGGTGGACCAGGACGGATACGAACTCATCGTCTTCGACTGGGCCTACCAGACGCAGGCGGGAAATCCAAACCTCGACGGCGCGGTCGGTACGAACGGGTGGTAGCAGGCGCTCCCTGCCCGCGGCGCGCGTGACATGATCCCTGTCCTGGAGGCGGTCCCGAATTTCAGCGAGGGCAGGGACCCGGAGTTTGTCGCCGCGGTGGCCGAGGCGTTCGCACGTGCGGGCTGCGATGTGCTCCACACCACCCTGGATCCCGACCACCACCGTTCGGTGATCACCGTGATCGGGTCGCCGGATACGGTGGAAGAGGGCGCTGTCGCGGCTGCCGCGCTCGCGCTGGAGCGCATTGACTTGCGCGGGCACCAGGGCGTCCATCCCCGGGTGGGCGCCCTGGACGTTCTCCCCTTCGTGCCGCTGCATGGCATGGACATGGCGGACGCGGTACGGGTTGCGTGCCGGGCCGGTGCGCGTATCGCTCGGCTGGGAATCCCCGTCTTCTGGTACGGTCAGGCGTCCGTCCCTTCAAGCCGCCGGCTTGCCACCATCCGGCGGGGCGGCTTCGAGGCGTTGGCGCGGGGTGGGGCCGACGGACGCCCGGCTGCCGACCTGCCCGGACACGGCGGGACGGGCGATGCGGTGCATCTCTTCGCCCATCCGCGGGCTGGTGCGGCGTGCGTCGGGGCCCGGGACATCCTCCTTGCGTGGAACGTGGACGTCGAGGGGGTCCCCCCGGAGGCGGCCCGCGAGATCGCGGCCGGCATTCGGGAAACGGGCGGGGGGTTCAACGGCTTGCGGGCCCTCGCGTTCCACCTGCCGGAACAGGGGCGCTTGCAGATCTCCATGAACCTCGAGAATCCTGCGGTGACCGACCCCATGGATGTGTTGCGGGAGATCGAGAGACGCGTGCGCACGTTGAACGGGCGGGTAGCGGGTACCGAGGTCATCGGCATGCTCCCGGACGCGGTCCCGCGCTCCGTGGCACGCAGAATGGCCATCCTGGACTGGTCGCCGGAGCGAATGCTCAGCGACCGCGTAACCGCCCATCTGGCAGGAAAGTGCTGACGCGGGGGTTCACCACGGGCTCCAGGTGTGGCCTTTCGGGCGTCAGTCGCTACCTTTCCTGCACAAGTCCGACTCCAAACCCTGGCACATGACGAATCCTACTTCCGCTCTGCAAAGAACGACAACAGGGCTTCACGCGATTCGGGCTCCCGTCCGAGATCGGCTGGAGCAGGTCGTCGACGAGTTGCGCGGCATCGCCACGGCGGACTTCTCGATGATCGAAGAGGTGAACGCCTACCTTCTCGACGTCCCCGGCAAGCTGCTGCGACCGACCCTGGTGCTCCTCGCGAGCGAGGTCGGCGGGGAGTCTTCCGACGATGCGGTGACTCTGGCGGCCGTCGTGGAGCTCGTCCACATGGCGACCCTCGTGCACGACGACGCCGTGGATCACTCGGTGCTGCGGCGCGGGATGCCGACGGTCAATGCCCTGTGGACCCACCAGATCGCCATCATCATGGGCGACTACCTCTACAGCCGTTCCGTGACCGAGCTGGCTCGCATCGGCGACCTCGAGGCCGTACGAGTTCTGGCTGCGGCCGCGAACGAAATGAGCGTGGGGGAGATGCGGCAGCTCCTGTCGTACGACGACATCGGATACTCCGAGGCCGACTACTACCAGCTGATCTCGGCCAAGACGGCCTCGCTGATGTCGGCGGCGTGCGAGATGGGCGCCCTGGCGGGCGTCGCGGCCAACCGGGCGCCGCTCAAGCGCTTCGGCCACTGCCTGGGAATGGCCTTCCAGATCGCCGACGACATGCTCGACTACGCGGGCAGCGCGGATGTCACCGGGAAACCGACCGGGCTCGACCTGCGGGGCCGAAAGGTGACGCTGCCCCTGGTCGGCGCCCTTCGTGAGATGTCGCCAGCCGAGATGGATCAGGTGCGGCACGTCTTCACGCTGGTGGAGCCGAGCGACCAGGATGTAGAGGACACGATCGCACTGGTCCGCCGAAACGGGGGCCTGGAGTACGCCAGGCGCAAGGCCTTCGAGTACGCGGATGCCGCCGGGACGGCAATTGCGGGGCTCGCTCCCGGCCCGGCCCTCGACGCATTGAGAGACTCCGTTTTCTATGTGGTCGACCGCTCACGGTAGCCGCGCCGCGGAGCCGGCTTGTCGCCGGGTGCGGTGTCCGGGGAAGACCGCCAACCAGGGTTGGCCATGATTGGACCCAACAACAGGCGAAACATCGTTCGGGGGCTGTGGACGCTGGCCCTGGGGCTGTTCCTGGGGGGCTTGTTGACCCGCCTTGCGGAGACGTTTCTTCCGGAGAGCGCCGCCCGTTCGTTCCTGACGACGGCCGTGGTGTCCTCGGTCGGGCCGTTTTCCGTCGATCTGGTGGCGGTGGCGATCACGGTCGGGCCGGTGTCCTTCGTCCTGAATGTGCTGACAGTGGTCGGGATCGCGATCGTGGCCCTGGTCGTCCGATCCTGGATGTAGCCCCGTCCGCGTCCCGTTCCTTTCGCGTGTCGGGCGAAAACGGTTAGGTTACCCATCCAAACCGGGACACATGGTTCAGGGAACTCCCGTCCGGACGTCTCGGGCACAAGGAGGTAGCGGATATGCCTTTCGGTCTCGGCATGGGGGAAGCGATCATGATCTTCCTCGTCGTGCTGCTATTGTTTGGAGCGAAGCGGCTTCCGGAGATCGGGACCTCCCTGGGGAAGGGCATCAGGGAGTTCAAGTCCTCGGTCCGGGAAATCGAATCCACCGTACGGGTTGAGGGCGAACTGAAGCCACCCAGTGGTGAAACGACGGCTTCTCAGCGCACCGACGGCCAGGAAGAGGGCGCGCCGCGCCGCCTGACCACCAGTTGACCGCCTGAAAAGTCCGGGCTGCTAGAACACCCGTGGCAACTGCGGCAGGTCCTGGTCGTCAACCGGGGTCAGGACTTCTTCGCGCCGGTCGGCGATATTGGCGACTTCCCGGAGGGCGTCGATCCACTGGTTGAGACGCTGTTGGCGGATCGCATTGACCGATTGCACTCGCTGCACGTCGATCTGCTCGGCCCAGGCGAGGCTGTCCGCCGCTTCCGAACCGGTCCGCTCGATCACGAAGGCGTTTTGATTCGCCTCCACGGGATCTGAAACCTCTCCGATATCGAGACCGAACGCTGTCCCGACAGCGGCGTTGTAACGGCCAAGACCGGGCACGAACGCGTCCCGGGCAAAGGGGCCGGCATCCCGTACCTCCAGCCCGATCTCCCGCGCGACCTCCGAGAGAGGGCGGCCGAGCCGTATCTCGGCGACCATGGCTGCAGCCTCTTCCATCGCCTCCTCCACCTTCTTCCCTACCCCGATGTTGCCCCGGATCGCGGGCTCCGCTTCCTCTTGCGAGAGGTAGCGCGCGGGGTCGACCGATACCAGCTCGATCCCGTAGAACGCCGTGCTGTTCTCGAAGACCGGACTCACGTCTCCGGGGGATGTCTCAAGATCGAAGACCCATTCGCCGCCTTCGGCCACGTCGCCGGCTCCCGGGATGATCGAAAGCGTCTCGATGAGGTCCAGGGTGTCGGTCTCGAGGCCGAGGATCGCCGCCGCTTCGCCGAGCGCAATGGCTTCGCCGAGCTCTTCAAGCGAGTCGGCCATCGCCAGGAGGCCGATTTCCGACTCGTCGGTGCGTTCGAAGGGGAGCAGGATGTGCCGCGCCTGAGCCGAGTCCTGGCCCCAGCGGTCGGTGACCTCGACGAGGTGGAAACCGAAGGGGGTCTTCACCGGCTCCGTGACCTGGTTCAGGCGAGCGGCGAAGACCGCCGAATCGAACACCGGCGTCATGCGCCCCTTGGCAAAGACACCCAGATTGCCGCCCTCCTCCGCCGAAATCTCGTCGGTGGACTCGGCGCGGGCAATCTCCGCGAAGTCCTCGCCATCCAGGATGGACTGGCGCAGTTCGGTGGCCATGGCCTCGACGGCGGCCGTGTCGGCCAGCGTGGGGGCCTTGGTAAAGGAGACCGAGATCACGCTGGCACTGGCCGGGACCGAGAACTCTTCGAGGTTGTCACGGTAGTAGTCCGAGATCTCGTCCGACGTGATGTCGATCTGGTCGTCCGACACGCGCACAATGGGATCGAAGGTGACGTACTGGACGGTCGCCTTCTCGTTCGAGTCCCTGTACGCACCCCACAGCTCGTTCTCCGAGACGTAGATCCCGGAGCCGACCTGGCGAAGAAGTTTGCCCCTGGGGATGACGTCGCGGTAGTACGCTTCCAGCTGGAGCAGCACCACCGGTTCGGCCATCGCGACGAACTGCTGGTACTTCGTCATGTCGAACTGGCCGTCCGTCTGGAAGGCGGGGCTGGACACCAGGTCGGGAGGCGGGCTGAACCGGGCCGCGTCGACGACCTCCTGGTCGGAGACGCGGATCCCGCGCCGCTCCAGTTCCTGCTGAATCAGAATCCTGTTGACGACCTCGTCCCATGCCTGGTCTTCGAGCTGCGAATTCTGGGCATTGGTGACCGGATCTTCCTGGAAGCTCTGAAGCTGGTCGTACAGGTTCCGGTACGTCGCCATATACTCCTCGTACACGACGGGCGTGCCGTTGACACGGCCGATCTCACCGAAGGACCCGGACGTCTGTCCCGTGATGTCCATGCCCCACTCGAAGAACATGAGTCCTCCGAAGGCCAGGACCACGAGGATCATGATCCACTTCGTGCTCTTGCGCAGTTGCTGCATCATTGCGGGTGCCACCTCCTTGAACGTGCAGCTAATGTAGTGCCGCAGCGGGCTTCAAGGAACGGATCCCCCGGTGCGTACAGCTCGGAGGTCATGTGCCGCCCTTCCGCCGCGTTGACACTTTCGACGCGTGAAACCTAACTTTTGGCCCGGACTGGCGGGCGCGAGGTCCGAGACGAACACCTCTGCAGCAGAGAGAAAGGACCGACCGTGAGGATCGCCGTTGTCCACGGCCCCAACCTGAATCTCCTCGGAGTGCGAGAGCCCGAGGTGTACGGGACATCGACCCTCGACGACATCAACGGTGCCCTGGCCGGCCTGGCCGCGGATCTGGGGGTGGAGGCCGAGCACTTCCAATCCAACTCGGAAGGCAGGATCCTCGACTTCCTGGCCGACGTCCGCGATCGGGCGGATGGAGTGCTGATCAACCCCGCCGGATTGGGTCACACCTCCGTGGCCCTTCTCGATGGCCTTCTCGCGATCTCCAGGCCCTTCGTGGAGGTCCACCTGAGCAACCCGGCGAGCCGCGAGCCCTTCCGGAGACATTCCATGATCACGCCGGCGGCGCTCGGGGTGGTCGCCGGTTTCGGGGTGGACAGCTATCTTTCCGGGTTCCGCTGTCTGTTCAACCACCTTCATCGGCACCGGAACGCCGACTCCTAGCGCGCCCGGGCCGCCGAAATCCGGCGATCAGGGGCCGGGCCGCCAGACGAGGAGATCAGAAACCAACCAATGGCAAGCACCGCTGACTTCCGTAACGGGATGGTGCTGGAGATCGACGGGGTGCTCTGGACGATCACGTACTTCCAGCATGTGAAGCCCGGCAAGGGCGGCGCGTTCGTGCGCACGAAGCTGAAGAACGTGCTGTCGGGCGCCGTCGTGGACAGGACCTACCGGGCCGGAGAACGGGTCAATAGCGTGAGGCTGGAGCGACGGCCGGTCACCTATTCGTACACCGATGGCGACCTGTATCATTTCATGGACCAGGAGACCTACGACATGATCCCCATCAGCGGAGACATGCTCGGAGAGACTCAGCTCAAGTACATGAAGGAGAATATTGAGTGCGAGGGTCTGGTTCACGACGGTAACGTCCTCAGCGTCGAACTCCCATCGTTCGTGGAGCTGGAGGTCACCGACACCGATCCCGGCCACAGGGGCGACACCGCCCAGGGCGCCACCAAGCCTGCCACTCTGGAAACGGGCGCGGTCGTACAGGTGCCGCTATTCATCGAAGTCGGCGATGTGTTGAAGATCGACCGGCGCGAGGACAAGTACCTTACCAGGGTGAGCGGATGATCGACATCGAGTTTCTGGAGTCCCTGGTCCGTTTGCTGGACGATTCGTCACTCGACAATCTCGAGATCAGGCGGGGCGGAACCCGGATCCGGCTTTCCAAGTCTCCTTGCGGACCGGCGACCGTGGAAGCGCAGGGGGATGCCGCGGCGCCGAACCACGCCGCACCCGCGTCCGCGTCGCCGTCCGCGCCCGTGACCGGCGGCTCCGCTGCCGAAGCACCCGCGTCAGGTCTGGTGGACATCATCTCGCCGATGGTGGGGACCTTCTACCGCGCCCCCTCCCCCGAGGCGGCCCCCTATGTGGAGGTGGGCGGCAACGCGGCGGTGGGCGATGTGCTGTGCGTGATCGAGGCCATGAAGCTCATGAACGAGCTCGAGTGCGAGATCGCGGGCAGGATCGTGGAGATCTGCGCCGAAAACGCCGAACCGGTCGACTACGGACAGGTACTCTTCCGGGTCGCCCCCGCCTGAGGCGCCACTTCGGCTCATGTTCAGCAAACTTCTGATCGCGAATCGGGGCGAAATCGCGCTTCGCATCGTGCGCGCCTGCCGGGAGCTGGATATCGCCACGGTGGCCGTGTACTCGGAGGCGGACCAGGAATCCCTGCACGTACGCTTCGCCGACGAAGCCGTGTGCATCGGTCCGGCCCAGGCCGCGCAGTCGTACCTGAAGGTGTCGCGGATCATCGCCGCCGCCGAGATCACGGGGGCGGAGGCGGTGCACCCCGGGTACGGATTCCTGGCGGAGAACGCCGAGTTCGCCGAGATCTGCCAGCGCTCGGACCTGGTCTTCGTGGGGCCGACGCCGGAACAGATCCGCACCATGGGTGACAAGGCGGTGGCTCGAGAGGCCATGCGCGCGGTCGGCGTGCCGGTCGTTCCCGGTTCGGACGGCATCGTCGACGACGAGGACGAGGCGCTGGCGCTGGCTCGTGAGATCGGGTACCCGGTCATGATCAAGGCCTCGGCCGGCGGTGGCGGCAAGGGCATGCGCATCGCCAGCCATGAGGGGACCTTCAAACGGCACTTCACCGCGGCGCGGGCCGAGGCGGCAGCCGCATTCGGCGAGGACGGCGTGTACCTGGAACGGTGCGTGGTCCGGCCGCGGCACATCGAGTTCCAGGTCTTCGGCGACAAGCACGGCCGGGTGGTCCACCTCGGAGAGCGGGACTGCTCGATCCAGCGCCGCCATCAGAAGCTCGTCGAAGAGGCCCCCTCACCGGTCCTCTCCCCGCAGCTCCGCCGCCGAATGGGGGAAGCGGCGGTGGCGGCGGCCCAGGCGATCGGCTACGTCGGTTCCGGCACGGTGGAGTTCCTGCTGGACACCTCCGGCAACTTCTACTTCATCGAGATGAACACGCGCATCCAGGTGGAGCATACGGTGACCGAAGTCACCACCGGCCTGGACCTGGTCAAGGAACAGATCCGCGTGGCGGCCGGTGAGCCGTTGTCCTTCCCCATGGAGGAATCGGTCCACCGCGGCCACGCGATCGAGTTCCGGATCAACGCCGAAGACCCGGAACGGGGGTTCGCCCCGTCACCCGGGACGATCACCACCTTCCATCAGCCCGGCGGGCCGGGTGTGCGGGTCGACACGCACGTGTATTCCGGCTACCACGTCCCGCCCTTCTACGACTCGCTGATCGCGAAGCTGATCGTGTGGGGAAACACCCGCGAGGAAGCCGTCGTGAGGGGCAGGGAAGCACTGGAGTCCTTCGTCGTCGAGGGGATTTCCACGACGATCGGATACCTCTCCCGCATCACGCGCGACGAGGCGTTTCAGGCCGGCGAAACGGACACGAGCTTTGTCGAACGGTTCGCCAGCCGGGACACGGGGCCCTGAGCTTCCTTCATGCGGATCCGCGTCCATTTCACGCCGGAGGAAGTCAGCCCCGGCGAGGTCGCCGGGACCACCGCCGTCGTCATCGACGTGGTCCGCGCGACGTCGTGCATCGTGGAGGCGATCGCCAACGGTGCGAGCGCCATCTTCCCCGCGGTATCGGTGAATGAAGCGCTCGGGATGCGGGCATTGCTCGGCCGGGCGGCTTTGCTGTGCGGTGAACGAAAGGGTGTCCGCATCGACGGCTTCGACCTCGGCAACTCTCCAGCCGAGTTCACCCCGGCTGCGGTGTGCGGGATGCGGCTGGTCATGACGACCACCAACGGGACGAAGGCGTTCGCGGCTGCCGCGGGTGCGAAGCGCGTCCTCGCGGCTTCCTTCTTCAACCTGACCGCGGTCGTCGACGAGGTGGCGGACGGCGGCGAGGCGGCGATCATCTGCGCGGGCAAGGAAGGGCGGTTCTCCCTGGACGACACCGTCTGCGCCGGGTACATCGTACGCGGAGTCCTGGATCGCACTTCGGGGGTCGTCACGCTCAACGACCAGGCCGTTGCGGCCGCGGATCTCGCTGTCGTTCACGAGGTTTCCGGGGACATGCTCGCCGGCACCGCCGCCGGCCAGGCACTGGTGGACGTGGGTCTCGGCTCCGACCTGGCCCTGTGCGCGGAGGCCGACAGGCACCAAATTGTACCCATGATGTACGATCGCGTGATCACGGCCCCGCGCGGGTAGAGTTTTGTGGCGAGGCCCCGTGGCGCGCGGAGGGCGGCAGGCCGCCCGGTGGCCCGGAAGCGCGCCGCAAGGAAAACGCGACCGGCCCGGCGACCGAAGACCGCCGCAGAGCGATCGCGGCAGCGACGTGCCATGGCTGCGATCATCGCCGTCCTGGCCTTCCTCGTGGCGGCCGCTTTCTTCCCCCTGACGCTGCTGGGTCCGCGCGTCGTCGAGGTCTTCCCGATGGGCAATCCGGTGGGGAGCGCGGGGGAGCTGCTGAACGACGGACTCCGTGCGTTCCTCGGTGTGGGTCGCGCTGCCGTGCCCCTGGGCGTCCTGGCGGTTGCCGCTTCGGTCGGTCAATGGTGGGCGCCGCAGCGGCGAAAGAGCCTCTGGATCGTGACGTCCGCGCTGCTGCTTCTTCTCCCCGTGTCGGCCTTCCTGGCCGGGGGGGCGGGTTCGGCAAGCGGCATGGTCGGGGCCGCGCTGGGGGGACCGCTGCGCGACACGGTGGGGTGGTTGGGCGGGTGGGTGCTTGTCGGCGCGGTCGCGGTGGGAGCGTCGGTGGCAGCGTTCCGGTTCAACCCGCTTGCGCCTCCGGCGACCGCCGTGGGCAAGGTGTACCGGGGTACGGGGCGCGGCCTTCGGGCGTCGGCCGCGGCCACGGGGAGGTGGCGGGACCGGCGCCGGGCGAAGCGGGAGGCGAAGCGTGCGGCACAGGCGGCCGGGCAGGGCGCAGCCGTGGTGCCGGCCGTTGCGGCCGGCGCGCCATTCGACGATGATTCCGAGGCGCTCATCCCGGACGCGCGGGATCCCGTGGTGGCCCCGCCTTCATTCCCCCGGACCACGGCGGCTCCCGCCACCCCGGAGCTCATCCCCGAGGACGAAGTGCCCGCGGCGAATTATCCGCTGCCCGGGCTCGACCTGCTCACGGCGCCGATTCGCACGAACCGCATCGGGATGGAAATGGAGCTGGACCGCCTGGGCGAGGTCCTGGTCGACACGCTGCACACCTTCAAGATCCAGAGCGAGATCTCCGGGCGCACCACCGGCCCCGCCGTCACCCAGTACGAGGTCGTCCCCGCCGCCGGGGTGAAGGTCAACCGGATCGCGAACCTCGACGCCGACCTGGCCCTGGCGATGAAGGCGAGGAGCGTCCGCATCGTGGCGCCGATCCCCGGGAAGGGCGCCATCGGCGTCGAAATCCCGAACCCACGCCCCGAAATGGTCCGGCTGCGCGAGATCCTGGACGCGCCGGCCTTTGCCCGCTCGCGGGGACTGCTCCCGCTGGCGCTGGGCAAGGATCTGACGGGCGATCCATTCGTTGCGGACCTGACGAAGATGCCCCACGCTCTGATCGCGGGGGCGACCGGCTCCGGCAAGTCGGTTTGCCTGAACACCATCATCACCAGTCTGGTGTACCGGCACGGCCCCGACCGCATGCGCCTACTCCTCATCGACCCGAAGATGGTGGAACTGTCCGCGTACGCCGACCTTCCCCATCTGCGACACCCGGTGGTGACCGACCCGAGAGACGCTGCCGGGGTCCTGAAGTGGGCGGTGCTGGAGATGGAGCGGCGCTACACCCTGCTGAGCGCGAACGGTGTCCGCTCGCTTACGGAGTTCAACGCGCGCCTCGATCGGGGCACGGAGATGAAACGGGCCGTGCCCGACGGTCCCGAGGAAGACGAGGGCAGCTGGATCTACAGGGACGGGCCGCTGCCCTGGGTGGTCGTGGTTGTGGACGAGCTGGCCGACCTGATGATGACCGCTCAGGCCGAGGTCGAGAAGCCTCTCACGCAGCTGGCGCAGAAGGCCCGCGCCATCGGCATCCACCTGCTGGTCGCGACTCAGCGCCCCAGCGTGAACGTCATCACCGGGCTGATCAAGGCCAACTTTCCCTGCAGGATCGCGTTCCGCGTCGCTTCCAAGACCGACTCGAGGACGATCCTGGACCAGAACGGCGCCGACTCCCTCCTGGGCTCGGGGGACATGCTCTTTCTGCCCCCGGGGAAGAGCGAACCCGTGCGCATGCAGGGTGCGTTCATCTCGACGGACGAGACGGAGGCGCTGATGAGGTGGTACCGTGAGCGGGCCGACACACTCGAGGCGCTCAAGGCGCGGGTGAAGAGCGACGATGGCGACATCCTCGAGCTCGTCAAAGCGATCGAGGGGGACGGCGACCCGGGCGGCGACGGGGCCATCCGCGGCGACTGGGACCCGCTCTTCCGCGAAGCGGCCGAGGCCTGCATTCAGCAGGGCTCCGGCTCCACCTCCCTGCTGCAGCGCAGGCTGAGGATCGGGTACGGCAGGGCGGCCAGGGTCGTCGACCAGCTCTGTGATGCCGGCGTACTCGGCCCCCCCGACGGCTCGAAGCCCAGAGAGCTCCTCGTCAGCATGGCCAGCCTGGACGAAATATGTCCCGGCTGACCGTCGCGCTGCTCTGGCTGCTCGCGCCGGCCGCATCCGCGGGCGCCCAGGAGCCTGGCCACCCCCTGGAGGCCGCCTCCCGGCTTTACCGTGAGGTGCACGCAATGTGTGCCGACTTCGAGCAGGTGGTCGAAGTCAGGCTGTTGCGCAGGACCATCGAGAGCACGGGACAGGTGTGCCAGCAGCGGCCCAACCTCTTCTCGATGCGGTTCACCGACCCCCAGGGCGACATGGTGGTGTCGGACGGGCAGTACTTCTGGGTCTACTACCCAAGCGCGATCGAGGGGCAGGTCATGCGCTATCCGGTGGCCGAATCCCCGGGACGGGAGGACTTCTTCCGCGAATTCCTCGAAGATCCCGGTGCGAAGTACGAGGCGGAGCTGGGTGGGGTGGAGTCCCTGGGAGGCCGGGACTGCCAGGTGGTGACACTTACCCCGCGGGCGGAAGCCGCGTACCGGCGGGCGCGGCTGTGGATCGATTCCCGGACGCATGTGATCCGCCGTCTCGAACTGCACGAGGCGAACAAGGTGCGCACCCTGACCCTCGACAACCTGGATCTGTCCCCTTCGCCGGACCCGGGGCTCTTCACCTTCAACGTGCCCGCGGGCGCGCGAGTCATGGGCCCGCCTCCCTCCGGCGCCGAGGGGCACCCATGAGACTCCGGACGAGAGATCTGCCCGTCTTTCCGGTAGCGGCCGGACCGGTTCGGCCCGGTGTGGATCCCGGGGTGCGGGCGGTGGATCCACGGTCCTTCGAGATCGGGCCGGAGACCGGGCCGCGTCTGGGTCTGGTCACCCTGGGGTGCGACAAGAACACGGTGGACTCGGAACACATGATGGCCGCGCTGGTATCGGCGGGGGCGAGGGTGACCAGCGACGTGGAAAACGCGGACGTGGTGGTGGTCAACACCTGCGGCTTCATCGACGCCGCCAAGGAACAGTCCATCGACACGATTCTCAACGCCTGCGCCCTCAAGGAGCGCGGCCAGGTAAAGGCCGTGGTCGCGGTCGGGTGCATGGTGCAGCGCTACCGGGACGAGCTGGCTCGGGAGATCCCCGAGGTCGATCTGTTCCTCGGGATCGCCGAGATGTCCCGCCTGATCCCGGAGCTGCGGGCGCGCGGGCTCGTCGAGGACGACTTCGTACCCAACATGGAGCGGCCCCTGCGCATCCTCGCCGCCGAGACGCCGCACGTCTCCTTCCTGAAGGTCAGCGAGGGGTGTGACCACACCTGCGCCTTCTGCGCGATCCCGCACATGAGGGGTCTTCATCGCTCGGCCGATCCGCAGGGTCTGGTCGCCGAGGCGCGGGCGCTGGGAGAACAGGGGGTTCGGGAGCTCAACGTGATTTCCCAGGACACAACCTGGTACGGGCGGGACCTCAGGAGGCGCGATCGCTCGGCGCCGCTTCTTCAGGACCTCCTCGAAGCCCTTCTGGAGGGCACGGGGGTGGACTGGTACCGGCTGCTGTACATGTATCCGTCGGGCATCACCCGCGGTCTCGTTTCACTGATGGCGCGGGAGCCCAGGCTGCTGCCGTACCTGGACATGCCCCTCCAGCACGGAAGCGACGAGGTTCTGGCGCGCATGCGCCGCCCCGAGCGGCAGGCGACGATCCGCGAACGGGTTCGCTGGCTCCGGGACAGCATCGAGGACCTCACCCTGCGAACGACCATCATCGTGGGCTTCCCCGGGGAGACCGACGACGATGTGCGCATCATGCTCGACTTCCTCGACGAGATCCGCTTCGACCGGGTCGGTGCCTTCGCGTACTCCATCGAGGAGGGGACGGCCGCGGCCCGGATGCCCGACCAGGTCCCCGAACAGGTGAAGGCCGAACGGCTCGAACTCGTCATGGAGCATCAGCGCGGCATCTCCTACGAATCGAACATGGCGCGCATCGGGCGGCGTACAACCGCGCTGGTGGATGAGCTGACGCCCGGCGAGGCGCAGTGGGAGGCCCTGGGGCGTACACGTGGCCAGGCCATCGAGGTGGACGGGCGGACCTTTCTCACGGGGGTGGAGGGCGCGAGGGCGGGTGACATCGTGGAGGTGGAGATCGTCGACGCGGACGACTACGACCTGACCGGGAGAGTGCTCAATGGGTGAAGGAAGGCGTCGCCGGGTGCGGCTCGGGGTGGTGGGCGCCGGAGCCACCAGCCAGCTCATGCACCTGCCGATCCTGTCCGAGCGCCCCGATGTGCAGGTGGCGGCGGTTTCGGATCCGGACGACTTGAAGGCGCGGTCGGTCGCGGAACGCTTCGGTGTGCCGCATGTAGTCGACGACGACGCGCTGATGGCGGACGGCGAAATCGACGGGGTGGTGATCTGCGCCCCCAGCTTCCTCCATGAGGCCCTCGCGGCTTCCTTCCTCGAAGCGGGCAAGCATGTCCTCGTGGAGCGTCCGCTGGCGTTGTCCGAGGGTGGCGTGCGCTGGCTGCTGTCGATCGCGCAAGCCGCGGACAAGGGCCTCGTACTGGGGATGCCGCACCGGTATCAACCCGACGTGAGTGCACTGCGAACGGTGATCGCCGACGGAGGCCTGGGGGAGCTGAGTTCCGCCAGGATGACCTGGCTGAACCAGGCCGTGCGGCGTCCGCGGACGGGGTGGCGGCGGCGCGCGCTCGAATCGGGTGGCGGAGCCCTGATGGATCTCGGCGTCCCTGCCCTGGATCTGACGCTGTGGGTGCTTGGGTACCCGGAAGTGGAGCGGGTCTCCGCGGTGACGCCGGGCGACGGGTTCGACGTGGAGGAGGAGGCCCATCTCTACGCGGTCACCCGCAGCGGCGTTGCGCTTTCGCTCGCGGCGAGCTGGCGCTTCCACGGAGCCGACGACCGTCACCGATTCCAGATCCTCGGGTCGGAAGGTGCGGCGCGGCTGTGGCCCCTGAGCGTCTTCAGGGAGGAGGGCGGGCGCGCGGTGGACGTTACCCCCCGCCAACCGCTCCCCCGGGGGGGCGAGGACCTCTACACGAGCGGATACCGGCGCCTGCTGGACCATTTCGTGAGGGTGGCCGCGGGTCGGGATTCGGCCGAACCCCCGGCCGAGCAGCACATCCTGATGAGCCTGATCGAGGCCGCGTACGAGTCGGCGCGGGAGGGCCGGGAAGTCACGCTATCCTGATGGGCGGCGCGGCCCCGGCGCGCGCGGTCGACGCCCCGCGCCTCCCGCGTACCGCCGCCGCCGCCCCGCCCCCCGCCCGATGATCTCCCGGCGTGCCATGCTGCTCGCCGCGGCCTCGGGCCTCGCCGTCGGCGCGACCTTCTCCCCGTACGGGGGCCCCGTCCTCCCCTTCCTGGCCTTCGCCCCCCTGGCGGTGTCGCTGCACCGGCAGATTCGCGACGGCGAGCAGGGCCGCGCTCAGTTCGAGCCCACGGCTCCCTTCGCGCCGGGCTTCGTCACGGCGGTGCTCGCTCACGGGATCGGCCTCTACTGGATGGTCCCGGCGCTTTCGTGGAGGACGGCGCTGGCCATTCCCGTGTACATCCTGGTGCTGGTACTGATCGGCATCGTGGCGGGGATCGCGTGCACGGCCGCCGTGTCGCTGCAGCGGCGCCTGCGCTGGCCCCTCCCCGTTGCCCTGGCCGCGTGCTGGACCGGCTTCGAGTGGACCGCGGCGCACGTCCCGGGCGTCTCGTACGCGTGGCTCAACTCCGGGGGCTCGCTGGCGTGGTATCCCGCCGCCGCGGCGGGCGCCGAACTGCTGGGCGCGCGTTTCCTGACGTTCTGGACGGTTGTCTGCGGGGCGGCGGCCGGGCTGGCCGGCTACCGGGCGATACGGACCCGTGCCGGCCTGCGTCCCTGGATGTCCCGCCGCGTGTTGCCGATTGCCTGCGTGGTGGCGCTTCCCCTCGCGGCGGGGGGGCTTCGCCAGCGGTCGCTCGACGGGGGAGAGGCGGTGGCGCGGGTGGCAGCGGTGCAGGCCGGGCACGGGGTGGCGGGCGAGGTGGATGCCGGGTTGTCCCGATGGCTCGAACCGCTGGGCCGGATCCCGGAGCGGGCGTCCCTCGACCTTGTCGCGTTCCCCGAGCGTTTCCTGGCGGCCCCGCTCAGCCGGGTGGGTGGCGGGGCGGGGTCGCGTTCCGACGCGGGTGACGTGGCTCGGCATGAGACGGCAGCGGACGATTCCGTGGGCAACAGGCTCTCGGAAGCCGGCCGAGCGGTCCGGGACTTTGCCGGAGCCGTGGGGACTGCGGTTCTCATCGGTGCGCTGGATGGAGAGACCGCCGGTGCAAACGAACCCGATACCCTGTGGTACAACGCCGCCCTTCTCCACGCCCCGGGGCATGGTCTGTCGCGGGCGTACAGGAAGAGCCGACTCGTTCCCGGGCTGGAGGGGGCGGGCCAGTGGCATGCCGACATGCTCGGCGGTGCGAACCAGGGGTACGCGCCGGGCCGCAACCCGCAGCCGCTGCCGCTGGGTGATCGGTCCGTCGGGGTGATGGTGTGCTACGACTCGGCGTACGGGGAGACGGCCCGGGCCCTGGTGCGGGGGGGCGCGAGTTGGCTGGCCGTACTTTCCAACGACGACTGGCTGGACCCCGATCTGCCCTTCCGCGCGACGTGGGCCTACTGGCAGCATGCGACGCACGGCCGTTTGCGCGCCATCGAGAACCGGATCGGATTGATCCAGGTGGCAGCCACGGGGTACACATTCGCCGTGTCGCCGGGGGGTGAGGGCGCGCCCTTCGCGCTCTTACCGGGGGAGCAGGGGATCGCCGTCCTCACCGCCCGGGGCCGCACGACGACGACCCTCTACACGCGCATCGGAGACATCCTGGGCCTGTCGTGCTTCCTGGTTCTGGGATGGGGCGCGGTGCTCTCCCGCCGGGCGTCGCGGTGGCCCGGGTAGCGCATCCCGGCTTCACCGCCCGGCGCGACCCCTGGCAACTCGCTGCCGGGCGATTAGCTTTCAGGTTTCCCCACACGGACATCCGTTCATGATCGACGAAATACAGGCGAAGATATCGGAAGAGGTCGAGGCGCTTGCCCGGGAGCTCAACGTCGAGCTCCCCGACCGGATCCGGTTGGCGGTTGAACTGGGGGATCTCAGGGAGAACTCCGAGTACAAGTCGGCGCTCGAGCGGCAGCAGTTCGTTCAGGCGCGGATCGGGCACCTCGCGGGACGCATGGCCGAAATCTCCAAGATCAACGTCGACGAAGTCCCCATCGACCGGGCTGGTTTCGGGTCGAAGCTCCGGGTCCACGATCTCGCGCTGGACCGAGAGGTCACCTTCACCATCGTGGCAGCTGACTACATGGATCTCGAAGCCGGCCACATCTCCCTGGACTCGCCGATAGGGCGCGGGCTGCTCGGATCACGCCAGGGCGACGAGGTCACCATCCGCTTGCCCGTTGGGGAACGGCGGTTCAGGGTGCTCGAGCTGACCACCCTGCCCCAGCAGGCGGGAGGGACCGGTTAGCTTGGTAGCTAGACTAAGTCTAGCCAAACTAAGCTAAGCTAATCTGGCAATCCAGAGCCCGCCAGGCGGTTGCACGCCAGTTCGCGGCCAGGCACCGTTAGAAGCCCGCCGGTTTGGGGATGCGGGCGATGATCACCCACATCGTTCCCGACGACGTGGAGTGGAACACCGCCCCCGCTCCCGCCGCCATGGCCTCGAAGTCGTGGACCCGCACCCCGCTGCCGCCAACCCGGCCGTCGAAATGCTGACTGCGGGCAAGCTCTACGGCAGGCACCGAGGTATCGTCGTCCTCGCCCGTGAGTGTTACCGGCCAGGGGTAGCGGCCCGGAGGATCCGGGTTCGAGAAGACTTCCGTGGCCGTGGGGAAGTCGTAGGAACGGAAGTGCGGGGTGGTCTCGCCGGTGAGCCAGGCCTCGGCCCCGGCCACGGTCAGGGCGGTCGCATGTTCGATCAGGAGGTCGCCGATGCTCATGCCGGTCACGGCGACCAGCCCGTCGATGCCCGGCAGCGCCAGGGAGTCGTTCAGCGCCGTCATGAAGGCTTCGTCGGCGTCCGTCGAGTCCTCCTCGAACGCCAGCCGATCGCGCAGGAATCGGTGGAAGTGCCAGCCGCTCCCGTAGACTGTGCCCTCGCCGAGGGGCTCGAAGGTGACCGCATTGGGGTCTACCGAGAACGCTCGCACCACACGCGCCATGACTCCGAAGGTGCCGTAGACCTCGGGGCGCATGTTGTCCAGTCCCTCGCGGATCATCTCGCGGTTGACGCGGTCGCGCACGGCCGGCCCTCCGGCCCTCTCCCAGGCGAGCCGGGAGCTCATCTCCTTGGCGATGTCGGCAGTTCCCTCCTCGATCCAGCTGGGGTGAAAGGTCCGAACGCCATCCGGCCGGCCGCGCAGTACGTCGCTCCGAACCCGCTTGTATAGTGAGCTCACATGCTTGACTTCGTGGACCATCGCGGACAACGCCCAGTAGCGGTCGTCGTCCAGTTGGGTGAATGCGCCGGCGCTCATATGCACGAGCTCCATCTCGTTGGACGCGGGGCAGTCAAGTGCGGTCAAGGTCATGTCGCCGGACCACGCGTAGGCGCGTACGCCGGTCAGCGCCGGGTCCACCAGGACGACGATCTTTCCGTCCGCGTTTACGTCGCTCACGCCACCGAAGTAGCGCTCGATGATCTCCGCGCCATGAGCCGAATAGAAGTCGATGATGCGGTTCGCGTTGGCCACCGGGACGGACGACTCGGCGGTCTCTTCCTCGTATACGACCATGTGGTCGTTTTCGGCGATGATGTCGGCGACCACCGTCCTGTCGACGACGCAACGGTCGGCTCCGTCCTCGCGGTTGTAAAGGCGGAACGTCCTCTGCATCGGGCTGTCCGCCGCGGTCCGGCGCCGCGCAGCCTGCGCCTGGACCCCCCGCTGGAGCATGTCCGTCAGCCGTCCCTCGGCGGCCAGCTGCTCCATGAGTTCGGCCTCCTGTCGGCGGATCTGCCGGTGAAGCGCGGCGTTCGCGGCCTCGATCTCCAGCACGCGGGCCCAGTCCGCCTCCGCTCCGGGGCGCGGTCCCGGTTCCCTCGTCTCGTCCGGGGCCGCCACGACCGGGCGCTGACCCGGAGTCTCGTCCGGCGCTACCGCCTCGACCCGAAGATCGACGTTGAGGAGCCGCCCATCCGACGGGTCGCGCCCGGCCAGCGTGACGCGGTAGTACGCCGAGGCGTCCGGTGCACGCACGAAGAGGCCGCACGTCCTGGTATCGGTCCAACTCGCCGCGTGAACGTCGCCGATCTGGAGCCCGAGGGGACCCTCGCACACCCGCATCCCGAGCGTGGCCGTGGCCTCTCCCCCTTCCGAATCGGCCACCCGTACCGTGAAATCGGCCGTGTCCGCTTCCAGCGGTGTCCCCTGGATCGTCCCATCGGGCGAAAGCTCGAGCCCGGCGGGTAGCCGGCTGCCCTCGGGAAGGCTCCAGACGTAACCTTCCGTACTGCCCCCCCGCGCCCTCAGCGCCTCGTTGTACGACAGCGTCACGCGTCCCTGTCGCAGCGAATCGGTGTCGATGGTCAGGACGAGGCGCGACGCGGTGACACGAAAGTCGGCGGTCAGTCCGGCGGCGGCCGCGGTCAGGGTCTGAACTGCTTCTCCCCCCAGCGTCCAGGTCGTCTCGGCCAGGCCGTCAGCCCGGGTAACGACCGTGTCGGGCGACACCGCGCCCCCGCCGGAGGTCACCTCGAAGGTCACGACGATGTCAGCTGCCGGATGACCGTTCGCGTCCAGCAGGCGCACTGCGGGAGCGACCGGAAGTGGTTCGCCGAAGTACCCCTCCTCCTCGTCGCCGGCCGTCTTCTCCATGGCCTCGACCTCCTGTGCCACCGTCACTGTGGCCTCCCCGCTGGCCGAAGACACGCGCGCCGTGATGGTCGCGACCCCGGCGCCGGTTGCCGTCACCAGTCCCGTGGTGAGGTCGGCCGTCGCCACCGTCGGTCGCAGGCTCGCCCAGGTGACGGACACGCCCGTCATCACGTTGCCGTACTGGTCGCGCACCTCCGCCGTGAACTGCTCGGAGTCGCCGATTGCCGTGAATGTGACCGACGCGGGGGAAATGGTGAGCGTTGTGGGAGTTGGAGGGTCGGGCGGCGGTGTGGGGTCGCCTCCGCACGCGCCGAGGAGGGTGACGAAGATCAGGGCCAGAAGCAGAGAGCCGGGGCTGCTCGAGTCTGATCTCGTGTGCGGTGCCGGTCTCCGCCATGGGC
Organism: Longimicrobiales bacterium; assembly: GCA_965206455.1. GTDB lineage: Bacteria > Gemmatimonadota > Gemmatimonadetes > Longimicrobiales > Gaopeijiaceae > Bin94. The sequence goes on from CBDBJS010000002.1 coordinate 636,501, forward strand.
ACATGAGCTACCTTCCCGCGGGAGTTCGTCAGTTTCCGTCCAGGATCGCCTCGTAGACGATGGGTCGGAGCAGCCTGTCGACGGGGGCCCCGCCGAACGGTTGCAGCTGGGTCCAGGCGAATGCGATGATGTCCTCGGCCGGATCGATCCAGAAATAGGTGTTCGCGACCCCCGACCACCAGTAGGCGCCGTCGTCTTCGCCGGCCGGAACCGCGAATCCCAGCCCGAAGCCCATGCCGTCAAGGCCACGCATAATGGGAACAAGATCGTCAGGCAAGTGGTTACGTGTCATCAGGCGAACGGTCTCCGGCTGGAGAAGCCTCACGCCGTCGGCCTCGCCCTTGCCGAGGAGCATCCGGGAAAAGCGCAGGTAGTCGGCCGCGGACGACGTCAGGCCCCCACCGCCCGAAAACCAGCTCGGGGGCCGCGCAAAGGGGTCGCCCGATGATGGAGCGGCGGCGGCCAGGCCGTCCCGGCTCATCCGGTACATGGCCGCGAAGCGGTCCAGCTTGTCGGCCGGCACATGAAAGCCGGTGTCGTCCATCCCCAGGGGATCGAAGATGCGCTCGCGGAAGAAGCGGTCGAGGGACTGCCCGGACACGACCTCGACGATGCGCCCCAGCACATCGGTGGACATGCTGTAGTTCCAGCGTGCGCCCGGGTCGTCGATGAGGGGCAGGGACGCGATGAGGTCGACCCTCTCTTCCAAATCCCGACCTTCCGTGCCCGGCCCGTAGAACGCGCGATTGTACATGGAATCGACCGGGCTGTTGCCGAAGATGCCGTAGGTCAGCCCCGACGTATGGGTCAGCAGGTCCCGAACCAGGATCGGGCGTGCGGGCGGACGCGTGGCGCCGTCTTCGTAGACCTCGGTGTCGGCGAATGCGGGGATGACGCTCGACAGCTCGTCATCGAGCGACAGCAGCCCTTCCTCGACGAGCATCATTGCGGCGACGCTCGTGACGGGCTTGGTCATGGAGTAGATGCGGAAGATGTCGTTCGGCTCGAGGGGGTCCTCGCCGAGTACCCGCCACCCGTGTGCATCCCAGTGCACGATCTCGCCGCGGCGCTCCACCAGCGTCATGATGCCGGCCGTCCGGTCCGCGTCGAGGAACTGCTGCATGGTGGGCTCGATGCGTGCCAGGACCTCGCTGGAGAGGCCGACGACTTCGGGGGCGGTGGTGGTGAGGGTGGCGGTGGTGAGGGTGGCGGTCGGGGCGTCCCGGTCCGGCTCCGCGTCCAGCGCGAAGGTGGAGACGTACGGTGCGCCCCCACCCGAGGTGAGCCCGGCGGCGACGGAGACGTATTGGCGCCCGTCCACCGAATAGGTGACCGGCGAGCCGGCGCCCCGGCCCACCTCGGTGGACCAGAGCTCCTGGCCGGTGCGGGCATCCAGAGCGGCCAGGCGGGTTCCGGTGCCCCAGAAGACGAGGTTGCCGGCGCTGGTTGCCGTGCCCCCGTGGCCGCCCGTCGCCTCGACGCGCCAGACTTCGCGGCTCTCCGCCGGGTCCCATGCCAGGAGCACATTGGCAGGCCCCGTCAGCGACGGGCGCTCGGGCCGCTGGCCGCCGGTGCCCCGAACCGTCCCGGTGTTCCAGCGACCCTCCTCGTAGTCGTAGGAACCGGTCATCTCGTAGTAGTAGTTGTTGTTCGTGGCAGGGAGGTAGACCAGTCCGGTGCCGGGATTGAAGGACATCGTGTGCCAGTTGTGAGCCCCGCGGGGACCGGGTGCCAGGTACACGCCCTTGCCGGTCATCCCGTAGCGCGCCTCCGGCGTTTCGACCGGGCGCCCGGTCTCGGGATCAACCTCCGACGCCCACGTGAGGTCGTCGGCGAAGGGTTCAGCCGAGATGAGCTCCCCGGATATCCGGTCGACGACGTAGAAGAAGCCGTTCTTGGGTGCCTGCACGATGACCTGACGTTCGCGCCCGTCGATCTCCAGGTCGAGGAGCATGAGCGGCTGCGTGGCCGTGTAGTCCCAGTCGTCTCCGGGGGTGGTCTGGTAGTGCCACTCGATCGCACCGTCGCCGGGGTCCAGGGCCAGGATGGAGGACAGGTAGAGGTTGTCGCCACCTCCCGGGCTGCGATGGTCGCGGTTCCACGGCGACCCGTTGCCGGTGCCGATGTAGAGCAGTTCGGCGGCATCGTCGTACGCCATCGCGTCCCAAACGGTCCCGCCGCCGCCCGCGGTCCACCACTCGCCGGTCCACGTCTCGGCCGCGGTGCGCATCGCGTCGCTCTCGAAGCCGAGGGCGGGGTTTCCGGGCACCGTATGGGTGCGCCAGAGCTGCTCTCCGGTCTCGGGGTCGTAGGCGGTCACGTAGCCGCGCACACCGTACTCCGCGCCCCCGTTCCCGATGATGACCGCGCCGCCCGCGATCCGGGGCGCACCGGTCACCGTGTAGTCGGAGCCGGCCGGGGTCGTCTGAGCGGTCCAGCGCACCGATCCTTCGACCCGGTCCAGAGCGACCAGGCGGCCGTCCAGCAGGCCCGCGTAGACAAGGTCGCCGTGAAGCGCGACGCCCCGGTTGACGTCGCCGCAGCAGGCGCGCGGCCCCCCGTGTTCCTCGTCGGGGATCGCCGGGTCCCAGCGCCAGATTTCCGCGCCGGTGGCCGCATCCAGGGCGAAGACGAAGCTGAGTGGGCCGGTTCCGTAGAGAACGCCGTCAGCGATCAGGGGGGTGGTCTCGAGCCGCGCGCCCGTCTTGGGGATCTCCCAGCGCCAGGCGAGGCCGAGGCGGTCGACGTTGTCCGCGTTGATCTGGTCGAGGGGACTGTACCGGGTCTCGGTAGCGTCGCGTCCGTGGTGGAGCCACGAGGACTCCGTGGACGTGGTGCCGGCCTGGTACGCTGTGGCGGGCGCCGCCATGGCTACGGCGGCCAGGGCGAGGACGGGCAGGGCGGCGAGAGCGCGGTGCAGAGCGTTGCGAAGGAACTTCATTCTGTCTTCCGGCTGGGGTTCGACCCGTGAGGTTCGCGTTCGACCCACAAGATGTATGCGGCAGGCCGTTCCCGCGACACCGGTGCCCGCCGGCAGGTGCGGCCCCGATCCGTTGAGGGTAGCTTTGCAAGCCATGAATCCGAACGGCCGAAGCTACGTTACGATCCTCGTCCTCCTGGGTTGCGTAGCCGACGCTCCCGAACCCCCACCCTTTGCTGCCGTGGCGGACTCGCGCGAACTCATGGTGTCCGTGATTGAACCCGCCGCCGAGGTCTACTGGGATGCCGTGGGGGTGATCATGGACGAGGAGGGCACGCACGAGATCGAGCCCCGCACCCCGGCTGAGTGGGAAGCCGTCGTGAACGCGGCCTACGTGCTGGCCGAATCGGGCAACCTCCTGTTGATGGAGGACCGCGCCCAGGGCAGGGGACACTGGATCGCCATGTCCCATGCGATGAGCGAGGTGGGTCGGCGCGCGGTGGACGCCGCCGTGGCGGAGGACCCCCAGGCCGTGTTCGACGTGGGGGCCGAGGTGTACTTCGTCTGCACCGGGTGCCATGCGGTTTACGCGACCGAGACCGTGCGGCCCAGCGATCTCCCGGATTCGGCTGCCGCAGGGTCATCCGGCATGGGCGCGGCCGTCTCCCACCCGTCTGACATCAGTTCGGCCGGCTTCAGACCATCCGGCGGTGGCGCGGTCGCGCACCCGCGCCGGCCCGTCCCGTGATCGAACGCTTTCTCGGCTGGCTGGGGGAGACTCCGTGGAGCGTCGCGCTCCTGGAGTCGCTGTACGTGTGGCCGTTCGCCGAGTCGGCGCACGTTCTCACCCTGGGTCTCTTCGTCGGCACGACGGTGATGATGGACCTTCGTCTTGTGGGTGTCGCCTTTCGGAAGGTGCCCGTTCAGGCATTCACGGGGCGCATGCTGCCATGGACCCACCTGGGATTCATCGTCATGACGGTCACCGGGCTCCTCCTCTTCTATTCCCAGCCGCTCCGCTACTACCACAACGTGTTTTTCCGTGTCAAGGTGCTCCTCCTGATCGCTGCCGGCATCAACGCCTTCCTCTTCCATCGCGGCGCCCACCGGCGGGCTTCGGAGTGGGGCGAGGACGCACGCCCTCCCAGGTCGGCGCGCATCGCGGGAGCCGTGTCCCTGGCCGCGTGGACGATCGTTGTCGTGACAGGCCGCCTCATCGCCTACAACTGGTTCGACTGCGACCTCCAGCCCCAGCCCGGCTGGGTGAACTGGGCCGCGGGCTGCGCGACCGGGGCGGAGTAGCAACCGGTGACCGAGATCCCCGCGCTGCAAGGCCCCGCGATGCTGGAGCCGTTCTTTCGCTGGTGCGAGTCGAGCCCCCTGGGCACGGCGGTGCGCGACTCGGTGTGGGCGTTTCCCATCCTGGAGGCGGTTCACCTGCTGGGGCTCTGCGCTCTGGGAGGAGCCCTTCTCATCGTCGACCTGAGGATGCTCGGCCTCGGCCTCACCGCCCAGCCCGTCGCCCGGCTGGCCCGCTACGCGAGGCCATGGCTCGTCGCCAGCCTGGTCCTCATGGCCGCGACCGGCATCCCCCTCTTCCTCTCGGAAGCGATCAAGGCGTACTACAACACCTCGTTCTGGGTGAAGATGACGACCCTGCCGGTCGCGCTCGGCTTTACCTTCGCGGTGCGAGAGCGTGCGGCGCGGCGAGAAGGCCTCGACCCCGGCTTGCGGTGCCGCGTGATCGCCGCGGTTTCGCTCGCCCTCTGGTTCACCGTGGCTGCCGCGGGCCGCTGGATCGGTTTCTCATAGGGCTGATACGAGCGGATACCGACCATATCCCGAAATGTCGTGTATAAGGAGTTGAGACAGCAGCCCAGCACTCAGAGGAACTCTGGCAGGGGTGCCGCTCCTGCGCCCACTGGCTCTCGTGGCGCACCGGCATCTCGCTCGGGCCCGCGCGAGAGAAGGTCCGTGTGGCGCGCTGCCTGCCGTCGCTGCCCCTCATCTCGGGAGCGCTCGCAAAGGGCGAGATCTCCTACTCGAAGGTGCGGGCGCTGACCCGCATCGCCGACGCCGGCAACGAGGCCGAGCTGCTCGCCTTCGCCCGCCACGGCACCACCGCCCACGTCGAGCGTCTGGTCAGGGAGTGGCGGCGCCTGGACCAGGACGACGCCTGTCAGGCTGCCCGCGCTGAGCGCCGGGGGCTGTCGCTGTGGCTCACCGACGACGGCAGCTACGAGATACGGGGCCGGCTCAACCCCGAGGTGGGGAGCCTGCTCCTCAAGGTGCTCGAAGTGGCCGAAGCCAGGCTATACCGCGCCGAGCGTGCCGCCGGGACCGAGGACCGGACCACAGCGGCGCAGCGCCGGGCCGACGCCCTGGGGTTGTGGCTGGAAGAGCGCGTTCAGCCCCGGGTGCAGCTTGTTGTGCACTCGCTCGAAGGCGACGAAGCGCCGGTCTCTCTGGTCACTGCACCTCTGGTCACTGAAGAGGGCTCGTGCGTTTCAGCTGAAACGTCCTCGCGGCTCGCCTGCGATGCGGAGGTGGTGCACATCGCGCGGGCGGGCGACGGTTCGGTGCTCGACGTCGGGCGCCGCCAGAGGAGCGTGGGGTGGCGGTTGCGCAAGGCCCTCGAAGCACGCGACGGAGGTTGCCGCTTCCCCGGATGCGGGTCGCGCCTGGGCACCCACGCACGCCGTGGCAAGGGGAGCGTCTCGACTGGGGCTGGGCAATGGCCTGCCTCCGGAGCGAGTCTGCCTCCGGGGAAGGAAGGAGGTGCCTTAGTCTGCCACCGGCTCCAACCCCCAAATATGTACATTCATAGTGTACATTATGTACAATCGCGTGTGTACATATTCTCCGACGATCGGTCCGGGCTGGGCCTCAGCACCCGCCCGGGCTGGCGCTTCAGTACCCGCCCTTGGCCCCTCAGCAACGCCCCTGTTCGCGCCGCGCCTTCAGCAACTCCTCGTCATACGGAGCCCCCGTCCCCGACGAGCCCAGGAAGATCTTGCTGCCGTCGGTGAAGGTCACGTCGCGGCCGTTGGCGCGGTTCAGCGAGTGATCCTTGGCCTGGTAGCCATCGACGATGATCTCGGTGCCGGGCTGCAGGCAGTCCCTCCGCAGGCCACGCCGGAGCAGCACGTTGGGCGTGCCCCCCTCGACGGCCCACACCTCGGTGGACCCGTCTTCGTTCTCGATCTCCAGATGGATCCAGGTGTGCGGGTTGACCCACTCCAGCTTCACGATTTTCCCCTGCAGCTTGACCGGAGCGTTGCGGTCGAATTCGGCACCGAACGCGTGATGCGCCACCAGGGGCGCCGCGACCCCGGCCGCGACCAGAACGGCCCCGGCAAGGATCAGGGACCCCTTCCGGGCGAAGATTCGTGGCTGTCTGCTCATCAATCCCTGTTCCTCCGTTCTTCGGCCCGGGCGCCACGCAGCACGTTTTCCATCGCGTAGTTGCCCTCGTGGCATGCGTATTCGTAGACAAGGCCGTCGAGCCGGTTGAAGGGGACCTGTCCGCTCCAGGGACGCGTGAACATGAGTGGATCCTCGACGGTGAAGTGGTAGTTGATGGTGTGCTCGCCAGCGCGGGTGAAGCGCTCGGTCACCTTTATCTCTTCCGACGGCGGGATCCCCTGAAGGGTCTGGTTGGGATGAAGGTTGGTGGTCTCGACGACGAGGGTGTCTCCCTCCCACCGGCCCCAGGAGTCGCCCATCCACGGACGGATATGCCCGGGCAGATGCTTCGGCTCGCCCAGACGGATGATCCGCACATCGTGCACCATCTCCGTCATGATCATCACGAGGTCGGGGGTCTGCACGATCGTGTAGTTGTTGTTGTAGAAGTAGTTCGGCAGCATCGGCGGCCCCGCGTTGGAGCCGAACGACATGATGCACCGTTCGCCGAGCGGCCGGTTCTCCGGGTTGTCGAAGGAGCCGAACCGGCTTCGGAGCCGCCGCCGTTCCATGAACCGTTCCCGGCCCTCGTCGCTGAGTTCCGGCACCCGCCCGTTCGGTGGGTCGACGACCAGCGACGTCCTGGGCTCACCGTTGAAGACGGCCACCAGCTCCCCGGCGTCGATGAAGAAGCGGTTGTACCCGCCGGTCCCTCCGGACGCCGCGTCGAAGCGCGGGTCGCCCGTGAAATGCCCGCCGACGGGCGGTGCCTCCCGGTTCGGGTCGCTGTCGGCGTAACCCGCCTCGACCCCGGCCCGCACCCGCCCTTCGATCTCGGCAACCCGCTCCCAGGTCATGACCGGATCCTGTCCCTCCGGGCGCTGAATCGGGGTGACGGTCGCATTGGACCAGTTGCCCTGCAGGTCGGGATGTCCGGCGGGCGTCCGCGGCACCACCCAGTCGGCTCTGCCGGTGTCGCGCTCCTGCGCCGCGGCCTCCCTGGCCGGCGCGAGCCAGGCGGCGCCGAGCACGACCGCAGTCGCGGCCAGTCTACCGAATCGGGTTCTTGCGCAAGTGTCCATATATCAGCTCCTCGACGAACTCCACGCACTTGAACTGCCCAAGGCGCGCGTTCGGGTCGACGTTGCGGTACAGCGGCATCCGGATCGTCCAGGGACGCGCAAACGTCTCCGGGTCGTCGATCTCGGCTTCGTACATGATATGGTCCGGACCCGTCATCGTGTAGCGCTCCGTGACTCTGAGCCCGGGTCCGTGATGATTGCCCGCCCGGTCGAACCATGCCTGTCCGTTGAAGCCGCTCACCTCCACCACGAAGGTGTCGCCCTCCCAGCGCCCGTGCGACTGTCCCATCCACGAATCGACCTGGGGCGGACCCGGGTCTTCCAGGTAGACCTCGCGCATGGCGCTGGCGTATTCGTACGCGATGAAGAACTTCGTCTCGCTCTGGACGATCTGAAACGGGAAGGGCATGTAGGTGGCCCGGGGAACACCCGGCAGGTAGCACTTGATCTCGGGGTCGCGCTCGATCCAGCGCTCACGGTTCTCGTCGCGCACCTCGAGGGCGTCGGGGAGATACGGGATTGCACCGCCCTCCACCACGCCATAGCCGGATGGGACGGACCCGACCGCACCCAGCGCGACGACCTCGGTTGCGGGAACCGGCACGACCGGGCCCGGCTGCATCGCCAGCGCGGGCCGGGCCGCATGCGGCTCGATGTCCCAGTGGGCGTTGCCGAGCGCCTGCCACAGCCCATTCATGTCGGGCCTGCCGGACGGGGTCCTCGGAAGGTCCGGGGTCTGGGCGCACGCGCTGGCCGGCAAGCAGGCGGCGAACGCCACGAAGATCCAGGTCGGTTTTCTCATGGGAGACAACTTCTCATGGGAGACAACTTCTCATGGGAGACAATTCTCTCATGGGAGACGATTCTCTCATGGGAGACGATTCTCTCATGGGAGACAATCCTCTCATGGGAGACGATTCTCTCATGGGAGACAATGTGCGAATGGCGCGGGCCCGCCGCCAACCGTGCCCCGTCATCTCGCCGGGTCTCCGGGGCCGCGCGGCGCGAAGGCGAGCAGCAGGTTGCCCGGCATCTGATTGAACGTCCCGTAGCCGCTGTTCACGAACAGCATGCCGAGGGCGACCACAGGCCCGGGCCCGTCGATCGCGCCGCCCCTTCCCGGGACCCCGTTCGTAGTCTCCGTGACCTCGGTGGTGTCGTATTCCCAGAGGACAGCGCCGTCTTCGGTCGAATGGGCTCTGATGACTCCGTCGAGGCCCCCGGCGAAGACGACCCCGTCGATCACGGTGACCGCGGCGGAGTTGGCCTCGTAGCAACGCTCCTTGTCCTCGCAGGCGTACTCCGGGAAGGGTGCGCTCCAGGCCACCCTGCCGTTCTCCAGGTCGAGTGCGTAGAGCCCGGGCGACGGCTCCTGATCGGGGTTGATGTCCACGATCACCGATCCCCGGTCGGCGATCGGCGCGTACGCGTACCTGCCGTCGGTCGCCATTCCCCAATGGATGCCTCCAAGGGCACCGCCCTTGCCGATCTGGGTGTCCCAGAGGACAGCCTCCTCGTCGGGGTCCAAGGCCCACACCGTTCCGGATTTCTGGCCTGCGACAAGGATCTCGTCGCCATTTTCCCGGGTCACCAGCATAGGCGCCATCCCGAAGTCCAGGTCGGGGCCGGGAGGATCCGGACAGTTCTCCCGGTAGCGGGCCGTCGTGCACGCCATGTTGAACGCGTCTCCGTACACGGCCTGGAAGGACCACGCGAGCTCGCCCGTTTCGATGTCCAGCGCAATGATCGCGTCACTGTGGTCGGTGGTGGGCCGGGTGTAGTTCTCGCCCGTGCCCGCGTACACGAGGCCCCGGCCGGGATCCACCGTGGGGCTCGACCACACCGGCGCCCCCGAGGGTGCCCACGTCGTCACGCCGGCGCCGTTCCTTCCCGTCTCCTCCGCGTAGTCCGGGATCACCCGGTGATACCAGAGCACGTCGCCCGTCATGGCGTCCAGCGACGCGACGGCTCCGGAAGCCGTGCAGCACTCGTAGCGGGGATCTCCGGAGGTGACGACTTCAAGCGACGAGATCGGCACGAACAGGCGACCGTCGTACAGCGCCGGACTGCCCGTGCCGTACGAGGTCGCGTGCCACCCGACCCGGTACTTCCAGATCACCGACCCGTCCGTGACGTCGACGGCGTAGGCGTTGGTCCGCGCATCCACGAACCAGGCGGTGGCGCGTCCTCCCGGACCCTCTCCGACGATGACCGCTCCCCGCACGGGTGCGTCCGCCTCGATGCCCCAACGGACACAACCGGTGGCGGCGTCCAGGGCCACGACCTCGCCGAGGGGCCCGCCGACCACGACGGCGTCACCCACGACGGTCGGCTTCGCACGCATCTGCCCGGCATCGGGGAAGGCGAATGCCCAGCGGAGTTCGAGGTCCGGTACTTCCGAGGCGTCCAGCCCCGCCAGCTCCGGGGGCTGATAGCCGGTTCCCGCCAGGTTGCCGCCGAAGCCCATCGACGAAATGGCGTCGACGTCGAGTCCGGTCCAGCTGCCCCCTTGGCAGAGCGCGGTGTCGGGCAGACGCTGCTCGGAATAGGACCGGCCGCTGAGGTACTCCGCCACCCGGATCCGCTGCTCCGGGGTCAGCTCCGCTCCCTCCGCACGCATGACACCGTCTTCCAGCGACGTCACGATGGCGCGAGGGGACAGCTGGCGCAGCAGGGTGACCCCGGGCGAGCGCTCGTCGCCGGCGGGCGTGTGACACTCCGCACACCGGGTCCCGAATACCTGAGCGCCTTGCTGGGCCACCGCGGTCGTAGACGCGACCACCGAGGCCAGAGCCGCCACGGCCGCGGCGGTGAAGACACTATTGTCTCTCATGTGCTGACCCTCCAATCGGACCACCCGAACGCGAGAAGCCCCCGGCGGTCCGGGAAATATCCGGAACCTCCGGGGGCTTCAGCAACCTGAGGAGAAGCCCGTGGGTTGACGGGACTACTCCTCAGGTGCCTGAAACCGGCCGCAACCCGGCGCGAAGCCGCCTACGGCGCGAACGTTGGACCGTGATTCGGCTTAGTTGCCGAAGCGGCGATCGCTTGCCCTTGCCGAGTTGGGCTGGGTACTTGGACTAGTCAAGAGATCACCTCCTTTTAATGGGGTTCGACATCGGGCGGGATTCCACATCCAGCTCGAATCCCGGCCGCCGCTCGGGCGGCACGGGCTTGGTCTCGGGGACCGCCTGTAATGTATACTGACAGGTGCGGCACGATCAAGCTTGTTCTTGTCAGCGCCGCCCGACCCTTTCTGACGCCGATCCGCCCGGTTGGGCGCGGCCACGGGATCTTCGACCAAAACGGGAGGAAACTGGTCATGCGAGGACGCACGCTGAGCGCATTCGACGGGAACTTGTCCCATGTGCTCCTGGGGATCTGCACGGCAGGCGTCTTCGCCGCGATCGTGGGATGCACCGAGCCGGGTGAACCCGAGCCCGCCGACCTCGTGCTGGTGGGGGGGGCGGTGATTACCCTGGACGCGGAGAGCCGTGTGGCCGAAGCGGTGGCGGTGCGGGGCGGCCGGGTGGCGGCGGTCGGGACGGTGGAGGAGATCGAGGCCCTCGCTGGTCCGAACACCGAACGCGTGGATCTCGCGGGCCGCGCCGTCACCCCCGGGCTGATGGACGCGCACGTCCACTTCGCGAGCGGCGGCGCGAACCGGCTGTACCGCCTCGACCTGAGCTACCCGAATGTCGAGAACATCGGGGACGTGCGACGCCTGGTGGGGGAGCAGGCCGCCCGCGCGGGCGAGGGCGAGTGGGTGCGGGGTGGTGGCTGGGACGAGGGCAAGCTGGAGGAGCTGCGCTACATCCATGCGTCCGATCTGGACGAGATCGCGGCCGGGCGGCCGGTGTGGCTGTCGCACACGATGGGTCACTACGGCGTGGCCAACTCGCTGGCACTGGAGATGGCGGGGATCACCGCCGAGACCCCCGACCCTCCGGGTGGCACCATCGACAGGGACGCCGACGGTCGCCCCACCGGCGTCCTCAAGGAGTCCGCCCAGGGCCTCGTCTCGCGCCTCATTCCCGGCATCGGTCCGGATGGGCAGCGCGAGGGGATTCGCGCCCTGGCCGACGCGTTCAACGCCGAATGCATGACGGGCGGCAAGGACCCGGGCATCGGCGCGGCCACCTGGAACGCCTATCGGGACGTGCTCGCCGACGGCGACCTCTCCGTCCGCATCTTCGCGCTGTGGCGGGGGCGAAACGGGACCATCGAGGAGGTGCGCGACTACGCGGACAGCCTCGCGACCTTCACGCGGCCGTACGAATCGACCGGCGACGACCACCTCGTCGCGGGCGGGGTCAAGCTGTACATCGACGGGAGCGGCGGTGCCCGCACGGCGTGGATGCACGACGACTGGAACCGGGAACACACCGTAACCGACACCGGCAATCGCGGCTATCCCACCATGGATCCCGACGAGCTTCGCCGGCGCTTCCGGGCCTATCACGACGCCGGTCTCCACGTCAGCATCCACTCCATCGGCGACCGGGGCATCGACTGGACCGTCGACAGCTTCGTGGAAGCGCTCGAGGCGACGCCGACGCGGGGACTCCGCCACGGCATCATCCACGCCAACATTCCCACGGACCGGGCGCTGGACATCATGGCCGAGCTCCAGCGCGAGTGGGAAGCGGGCTATCCGGAGCCATCCCCGTCCTTCACCTGGTGGATCGGCGACACCTACGCGGGCAACTTCGGACCCGAGCGCACGCTGCGCCTCAACCCGCTGCGGTCCTACCAGGAGCGCGGCATGATCTGGGCGAGCGGCTCCGACTACTTCGTCACGCCCTTCCCGGCCCGGTACGGCGTGTGGGCCTCGGTCGCCCGCCAGCCGCTGCTCGGGGTGTACGGCGAGCAACCGTACGGGACCGCCGAGTCCGTGGACGTCGAGACCGCGCTGCGCTCGTTCACGACCTGGACGGCCCACCAGATGTTCCTGGAGGACAAGGTGGGGACGATCGAGCCCGGCAAGTACGCGGACCTGGCCGTCTGGGATCGTGATCCGCTCACCGTGCCGACCGGGGATCTGCGCGACATGGCCTGCGAGATGACGGTCTTCAACGGGGAGGTCGTGTTCGAGCGGGAGGGGTAGCAGTCCGTGGACAAATCCCGCGTCAGCCGAAGCGGGCCCTGATCCCCTCAGGCCCTGATCCCCTCAGGCCCCGATCCCCTCAGGCCGCCTTGTACAACTTCCGGAACACCAGCGCGCTCACGATCACCGCAACGGCGATCCAGATGCCGCCCCACGTCGTGGTCGATATGCCCGTCAGGTCGGCGAGCATGGCCGCGTCGGATTCGAGGTGGGGCCGGTCCAGGATGTCGCTCTTGATGTCCAGGATGGCGTAGAGGCAGCTGGTCAGCCCGAGTGCGGTGAGCACCACCCGGCTCGCCCCCGCCCCCAGCTTGCGTCCGGCGACGATCATCGTCGATCCGAAGGCCAGCCCGAAGAGGAGCCCGAACCCGTTGCGGACGTAAAGCCCGGTGAGGACAACGACAAGTATGCCGACGATGAGCACGATCAGGTGGTTCGGGATCCGTCGCGCGCTGACGGCCGCGAGGATGAAGACCCCCCAGATGAGACTCCCCAGGTATCCCGCCGACAACGTGAGAAACGCGTTGCCCCCGCCGCAGTAGCAGGCGCCGCCCTGGGCGGGATCGAGGATGATCCGCTCGATGGTCCCGCCGGTCGACACGGACGCGATGCCGTGGCTGATCTCGTGCAGCATGACCACGAAGATCTTGAGCGGGTAGATCACCGGTGTGTCCCACAGGAACCACACCGCCGCGAAGTAGAGGGAAAAGCCGGCCAGGAAGGTCAGCTTTCGTCGGGCTTTTGATGGATGTTCGGGCATGATCGTCGCCTGGATGCCGGTGGTGGGTTTCTCCGTCCTCTACGCGCTCCGCCCCCGTGGTGTTCCGATGCGCCGGGCCGGGGACATGGTTGGCGGGTCCGCCGCCCGTTGGATAGCTTGAAACATTGCGGTTCCAAAGTCCACCAGGAGGTTCCAGTGAAGCCTGCCCCACTGAAGAATAGCGCCGTCGGGCTGCTCGCGGTCCTTGGATGTGTGGCGTGCGAAGTCCCTGAATTCAAGCCCCTGGAGGTTGGTGACCCGGCCCCGGGGTTCGCCGCGACGACTCTGGACGGAGCCCCGGTGACGGGTGATGACCTGCTGGGTGCCCCCTACATGCTGAACATCTGGGCGACCTGGTGCGCTCCCTGCCGGAAAGAGATGCCGGAACTCCAGGAACTTCACGACGCCTATGCCGGCCAGGGCTTTCGCGTGGTGGGCGTCAGCGTGGACGACAAGGGTTCGGCGGACCTCATCGGGGAGTTCACGGAGGAATTGCAGATCGGCTTCCCCATCTTCCACGACCCGTCATGGGAGATCGTGGACGCGTACTTTCTGCTGGGGCTCCCGGGGACCTTCCTGGTCGACGCCGAGGGGATGGTCGTCCGGAGATGGATGGGTCCCTTCCAGCCGATGGAAGACGATGTTCAGCGCGACGTGCGGGCGTTGCTCGGCGCCGCGGAACCGGCCCAGCCGTAGGAGCATCGTTGGTGACCTGCGATGTCTGAACGCCCGTCCCCGGGCACTACGGAGTCGGCGGCGGGCCCCAAGGTAGTCGCGGGCCTCAGCCGGGATCTGGGGCTGGTCTCGGCGCTGGCCATCGGGACCGGCACCATGATCGCGGCGGGGATCTTCACGCTGTCGGGACTGGCGGTCGGCTATGTGGGCAGCGCGGCCATCGTGTCCTTTCTGCTGGCGGCGCTGGTGGCGGCGTTCACCGCGCTCACCTACTGCGAGTTCACCTCCATCTACCCCTTCTCGGGCGAAGGCTACCTCTACGCGCGCAAGACCTTTCCGCCGCTGCTCGCGTACCTGGTAGGCTGGTGCCTCCTGCTGGGCTACGCGTCCTCGTGCGCCTTCTACATCGCGAGCCTGTCGAGCTACTTCAACGAATTCATCTGGCACTTCGCGATTTCGGCGCTGCCCGGCATCATCTTTCTGGCCGCGCTGACGCTTCTCAACATGAAGGGCACCAAGGAGAGCGGCACCTTCCAGGTCGTGGTCACGGCGACCAAGATCGTGCTGCTGATATGGTTCATCGCGGGGGGGATGGGGAGCCTCGACGCGGCCGTGCTCACCGAACGCTTCAGCACCGACATCCAGCTGATCGCGTCGACGTCGGCCCTGGTCTTCATCACCTTCTTCGGGTTCTCGGCCATCGCGGCCTCCGCCGGCGAGGTGATCAACCCGACGAAGACCATCCCCCGGGCCATCTTCATCTCGATGATCGTGGTGACGGTGCTGTACTCCATGGTGGTGCTCGTCGTGGTCGTGGCCGACCTGACCGAATACACGGAAGCGGCCATGGGGGTCGCCGCGCGCGCCTTCCTGGGGCCGATCGGGGGCATGGTGATCGTCGCCGGGGCGATCTTCTCGATGATCTCCGCGTCCAACGCCTCCATCCTGGCCGGGTCGCGCGTTGCGCTGTCGATGAGCCAGCTGCGCCACCTTCCCGGTATCATCGGGCGTATCAGCGCGCGCACGCAGACGCCCTTCGTCGCGCTGCTGGCCATAAGCGGCGCGATCGGCGCCTTCGCATTGGTGCTCCCGCTGGAGTCGCTCGCGCACTTCGCGAACCTGGTCCTGTTGCTGGCCCTGTGCTTCGTCAACGCGGCGCTGATCGTCCACCGCCGCCGCTTCCCGGAGATGGAGCGGCCCTTCCGGGTCCCCCTGGTTCCCCTCCTGCCCGCCCTCGGGATCGCCGCGAACCTCTACCTGATGCTGCAGATTCCGGTTCAGGGACACCTTCAGCCGCTCCTGCTGGCCATCCTGGCCCTGGCGCTGGGGCTCTTCGGCTACGCGGCCTGGCGGGGCACGCGCTTCGAGGTCCCCGCTCCGGCGGGCCCCGGTTCCAGAATCGTGGCCCTGCGGGCGTCACCTCGCGAGGGGGTGTTCCGGATTCTGCTGCCCGTTCACAATCCCCACACGGCCGAGACCCTCGTGCGGATGGCGGCCTCGATCGCGAAGCCCAGAGACGGCGAGATCACCCTGCTGCGCGTCGTTCAGGTCCCCGAACAGCTCCCCCCCGAGCTGGCGCGCGCTTCCATCGAGGGCGAAGAGGCGATTCTGGAGCGGCTCCAGGCGCTGGAAGGCGCGCTCGGGGTGCCGATCACGACGGAGGTTCGGGTCGGGCACAACGTCGCCCGTGCCGTCCTGGAATCCGCGCGCGAAGACCGGTCCCACCTGATCGTGCTCGGCTGGAAGGGCTTCACCGCCACTACACGAAAGATCCTCGGCGAGGTCACCGACGACGTGGTCCGTCTCGGGCGCGCCGACATCATGCTGGTGAAGTTCGGGCTCGAGCGTGCGGTGCCGCGACGGATCCTGCTGCCGACGGCCGGCGGCGTCCATTCCCGAAAGGCCAAAGGCTACGCGCTGGGGATGACCGAGGCGGACGGGGGCAGGCTGACGCTGGCGTCCGTGGTTCCCGCGGGGGCCCCGGCCGGCAAGCGCGGCGCGGAAGAGGAACGGCTGGCCGGGGAGCGCGCGGAGTTGCCGGAGGAGGCGTCGGTGGGCACGCGCGTGATCGCCGGGCCGGGCGTCGTGGAGGGGGTGGTTGGGGCCGCCGCCGACTTCGACGCGGTGATGGTGGGGGCGTCGGGGGACAGCTTCTCCAGCCGCATCCTCTTCGGGACGATTCCGGAGCGGATCGCGCGGGAGGCGCCCGGCACCGTGATCGTGCTGAAGAGCCACGACCGGGTACGGGCCTTCGTGGGGAGGGTGGCGGCGGACTGAGGAGGGGTGGCGGCGGAGTGAGGAGGGTGTTGGCGGAGTGCGCCGCGACATCCTTCAGTTGTCTTGTCGCAGGACATCCCCTATCTGGCCACCACTTGTCATTGGCCTGATCAACTCGCGGTAGCTACCAAGTGTCACTTTGAATTCGGACCGGGTGAGGTTCTGCTGTAACCAGAGCGGCATGTCCCCGTACCCCAGGATCGGACGCAGGCGTATCGGGTCGCCAGCCACCGGCTCGGAAGCAAGCAGCTTGGCCGCAACATCGGCACCGGCTTGAAGTTGTTCACGGATGTCGTCGAGATCATCGAACTTGATTGTTCCGCTCTTCAGCTCGACGGGCACGGTCCAGTGGCCTTTCCGGCCTCTTGCGTGGACGAACAGCAGAAAATCACAACGCTTTTTCTGGGGGAGACGAGATTTCATCGCATCCGTCCACCCGGGTCAGGCAGCGCGACCGTCCGGTCTGCGGCAAACGCAAGAAACATTGCTGGTCACTGCAGGATTCCGCCAAGCACCCCGACGGCAGCTTGGACCGGATGTTTGCGATCCAGTTCGGCAGCGATCAATCCTCCTGCAGCCTGCTGGAGATCTCGGCCCAGTCGTGGTACAACGCTTGGGCGACTTTGGGAAAGCCGGCCTCGTACATGGCGTTTTCGGAGTCCAGGGGCAGCTCCTCCGTCACAGTCCCGCCATCTTCTTGTGGCACGAACAGCCAAGCCCCAACGTTGTCCGCGGGGAGTGTGACATCACCGCCGGCGAAGTCTCTCCGCTGGTCCTTCGGCAGGTCGGCCAGGCGAACGATGTTGGCGAGTGCCGACAGGACCCACCCGCTGTGAGCCGTGATGACCACTCTAACTCCCGCTTCGACTATCCGCGCGACCGCGCCGGCGAATCGAATCTGCATTGCGGGGTGCATGTGAGCCTCGGGCTCCTCGATGATGATGGTCGACCCGAGGGTGACGTAGTGGCGAAGATAGAGCACCAGGGGCACGATCTCGGCCACCATCGAAGACACGCGGTTGAGGGGGAGGTCTTCCCTCCAGCCTGTCGGCCGGTACAGAATCGACAAAGGCCCGACTTCAGGTTCGTCAACTCGGACGGTTCCGTGGATGATCGTCTCCTCAACACGCTTTGCGAGCTGCGCTCCACCCGCCCAATCTGAAGGACCTGAGCGAAGATCAACGAACGTCTGCCGGATGAAGTCGGCCAGGATGCCGGAAATAGAGCCCTGCTGCATATGTCCGCCGCGTGTCATCCGGTCAAGAGACGAGCCCAGGAGCACGCCATGGGCCTCCACGACCCCGGAACGGCCAGCGGGAAGGTAGAATGCCGGACGGGAGATCGCTCCGACCGTGCAGCCTTGGGCCAGGTCGGTGAGAACAGCTTGTAGCCGGATTAGTGATAGGGGCTCATGGGAGGAGCGTCTGGAGGGCGGGTAGAAGAAGCCGGGGTCACGGGCACGGGACCAATAGGTGCCGCTCCGTTCGAGCCGGATGGGAGCGTCGTCGGGGAACTGAAGATCGTACTCGATACTCTTCCCGTTGACTGCAATGCCGAGAATATGTTGGAACGACGCCGCTTGACCTCTTGGGCCCGTGACGGTGTGGGACAGGGTCAGTCTGCCTTGATGCTCCGACTTGAGAACGAGGTCGCTTAGCCTGTATGCACCGAGAAGTATCCGTGAAGCGCATAGATCAGCTTCGCCAGATAGGACTTTCCCGTACTGCTTGTCCCCACGAACACCGTCAAGGGTCGCAGTTCGACATCGGCCTTCGCGATCGGCCCGAAGTTCTCGACTTCGAGGCGATGTTGGCCGGTGTGGCGAGCGGTCATGAGGCGGGCAGCGTCCTGAGTGCGAGTGGAAAACGAAACATCGTTTCACGCCGACGGCTTAGTCAAGAAAGCGAAGCAGGTTGGTCACAGACCTGGAGGGATCAGGCGGATAAACCCTTCCTGACCCTCCGCACACGCTGCACGGCCGCGCTGTGACAAACAAAATGTCAACTAAACATTACATCATGTAAATCAAAGCTGATATTCTTGGCCCTCCTACCCCCAAACCTCCCCGAACAACCGCATCCAGTTCCCGCCCAGGATCTTCTCGACACGCGCTTCGCCGTGCCCGCGGGCCAGCAGTCCCTCGGCGACCATCCTCATCCGCGTGGGGTCATTGAGCTCGGGCACGAAGAGGAGCTCGTGTTCCCGCGGCGCGCCGATCCCGAGACGCAGCCGCTCGTCCGCGAACCCCTTCAGCGTCGTCCGGTAGACGTCGTCGTTCACCGTCGGCGTGATCGAGTTGTCGGTGCCGATCCCCACGTGATCCTCGCCGCACACGTTGACCGCGTGCTCGATGTGGCGGTAGAAGTCGTCTGCCGTGGCGGGCCCTTCGGGGTTGAGGAACGGCATCATGTAGAGGCCCAGTACGCCTCCCTTGTCGGCCATGGCACGGAGCTCCGCGTCCTGTTTGCTGCGGGGGTGCTCGTACACGGCCGAGCAGCCGGAGTGTGTGATCGCGACCGGTCCCGGCGCGGCGGCGATCGCCTCGGCGGTGGTGCGCTGGCCGCAGTGCGACAGATCGACCAGGACGCCCGTCGCGGACATGTGCGCCACCAGCTCCCGGCCGAAGTCCGTCAGGCCGCCGTTCCCGGGTGACAGGCAGCCCTCGCCGACCAGGTTGGGCAGGTTGTAGGTGAGCTGGACGACCTTGACCCCCATCTCACGAAACTCGTCTATGCGCGCAAGGTCCGTTCCGAGCATCAACGTGTCCTGAAAGCCCATGATCAGCGCCAGCTTGCCTGCCGATTTGGCGGCCTCGATCTCGGCCGTGGTGGCCGCCCGGGTCAGCCCGTCGGGGTGGGTTTCCGCTTCCCGCTGCCAGTAGGCGAGGTGTTCCATCGTCGACGCGTAGGCGTCGTCGGGGGTCTCGCCGCGCCCGCTGACGGTGACGTTGACGGCGGTGATCCCCGAGGCGGCGGCGTTCCGGACCATCTCGTCGGTGAGCGGGGCGCCAATGCGGTCCGGCACGTTGAAGGGACCGGGGCTGGCGAGCGCGTCGATGACGATGGTGTCGTCGTAGCGTGCCCAGCCGGCGGAGGCGGATCCCGGTTCGCCGGAAACACCTGTGTCCGGGCCTCCGTCGGCCCGATCGCGGCACGCGTACGCCATAAGCCCGGGGATGGCGATCAGGGACTTTGTGAACCGTCGGCGGGACAGATGGTCCGGGCCGCGAGCCGGGGTGCCGGGCACGACGTGATCGAAAGAACGAGGGTCGCTGGCTGTGGCCATGGGAACGGTTCCTGTCGTTTGGGGATGATTCGATCAGAATGGGGGTGACCCTGGCCGCTCGCAAATCGCTACCTTGGTTTCTGAACCGAACCGGGGAGACAATGCCGGCATTGGCCCGTATTTCTGCGTTGGAGAGACGACCATCGTGACTCGCGTCCTGGCATCGCCTGCCCGGCGCGCCCGGTGGACGGCGCGGTCGGGCCGCGGCGAATTGTCCCGGGAGGGGATGTTGGAGCGCGCCATGCGACTCCGCCCCTGGCACGTCATCGTCGTTGGCGGTGGCTGCACGGGGCTCGCGACCGCCCTGGACGCGGCAGCGCGCGGGTACCGGACGCTCCTCGTCGAACGGGGCGACTTCACCGGGGGGACGTCGAGCCGCAGCACGAAGCTGGTCCACGGGGGGGTCCGCTACCTGCGCCAGGGACAGATCCAGCTGGTCCGCAGCGCCCTGAGAGAGCGGAAGCGGCTCTGGCGCAACGCGCCCCATCTGGTCGACGGCCTGCCTCTGATCGTCCCGGCCTACAGGTGGTGGGAGACTCCGTGGTACGGGTTGGGACTGAAGGTGTACGACGCGCTGGCGGGCCGGCGCGGCATCGGCCGTTCGCGGATCATGGGAAAGCGGGAGTGCCGGGGCCTGGTGTCGACGCTGAATCCCAGAGGCTTGCGCGGCGGCGTGCTCTACCACGACGGCCAGTTCGACGACGCGCGTCTGGGGTGGACCCTCGCCCGAACCGCGGCCAACATCGGCGCCGTGACGGTCAACTACGTGGAAGCCGTTGATCTGCTCGAGTCGCGAGGGATGGTGAAGGGGGTGAAGCTGCGCGATGTGACCGGTGACCGCGAATGGGTCGCCGTCGGGGCCGTGGTCGTGAACGCGGCCGGGCCTTTCGCCGACTCGCTGCGCCGAATGGACGAGCCCGGCGAGGGTCCCCCCGTGGTCCTGAGTCGTGGCGCGCACATCGTGGTGAGCAGCGCCTTCCTCCCGGGCGATGCGGCGGTGCTGGTCCCCTCGACGGACGATGGCCGGGTCCTGTTCGCGATTCCCTGGCACGGCCACGTGGTGATCGGGACCACCGACGTGCGCGTTGAGTCGCCCGTGCGTGATCCGGCACCCAGTGAAGAGGAGATCGACTACCTCATCGACCACGCGGGACGCTATCTGACCCGCCCGATCGGCCGAACCGACATCCTCTCCGCCTGGGCGGGACTGCGGGCGCTTGCCGGGACGGGGACCGAGGACACCACCTCCGCCATCTCGCGGGACCACAGCGTCAGCGTGTCACGGCGGGGACTCGTCACCGTGGCGGGGGGCAAGTGGACCACCTGCCGCAAGGTGGCCCAGGACACGGTCGACATCGCCGCCGATGTAGGGGGGCTCTCGCCGACGCCATCGGTGACCGCGACGCTGAGGCTGCACGGTTTCAGCAGGCGGCGTGAGGTCCTCGACCCGTGGAAGGTCTACGGCGCGGACGCCGCCGCGGTTCGGGAGATGGAAGCCCGTGACCCGAAGCTGGCCCGCCTCATGCATCCCAGCCTCCCGTACCGGCTGAGCCAGGCCGCGTGGGCGGCCCGGAGCGAGATGGCGGTGCGGTTGGAAGACGTGCTCGCGAGGCGGACGCGGATGCTCTTCCTGAATGCGAGAGCGGCGTTGGCCGCCGCGCCGGAGGTCGCCGCGGTGATGGCGGCGGAGTTGGACCGGAGCGACCGCTGGGCCGAAGAGGAGGTCCGGTCGTTCACGACGCTCGCGAAGCGCTACCTTCCGCCGTGATGGTGCCGGGAAATGAACCCCAATCCAGGAGCTGATCGAGCGATGGCAACGATGCCGGGAAGACCCCGGCCTGACGAAAGCGCGGAGTACTACCACAGGTACATCGCGGCGGCTGGAGAGCCGTTGCTGGAATCGCTCGAGCGGGAGCCGGACGACTGGAGTCGCATGCTGGACGGCGTTGCGCCCGAGCGGGAAGGGTACCGCTACGCTCCGGACAAGTGGTCGGTGCGCGAGGTGGTCGCGCATGTGATCGATTCCGAGCGCATGTTCACGATGCGGGTGCTCGCGTTCGCGCGGGGCGACCGGGCCCTCTTCCCGTCCTTTGACCAGGACGAATACGCGTCCGAGTGCCGTGCTGACCGCCGTTCGCTGGCCAGCCTGGCGGAGGAGCTGCGCGCTGTGCGACGATCGACGGTATTGCTGCTCAGGAGCTTCGAGGAGGACATCTGGGACCGGCGGGGCGTGGCCAGCGGATATGAGTTCACCGTGCGCAGCCTGGCGTGGATCATCGCGGGGCACTCCGTGCATCACCGCGGGGTGTTGGCGGAACGGTACGTGAATGGATAGGAGAGCCGGCGTGGCCACCTCGATGCGCACCCCGGTCCTGGCAATTCCGGTGCTCTGCATGCTGGCCGGATGCGACGTCGGTGTTGACGACCCGACGCCGACGGGCGGTCGAGAGGGTGGCGTCGAGATGGTCCGGCACGGGAACCTGGGGGACTACGGACGCCCGGTTTTTGCGGTGGAGCACCTCCTGGCCATCGGGGCCGAGGACGGGCCTGCGGAGTTCTCCTTTGGCGAGGTTGCCGGGCTGGACGTCATGGCCGATGGCACCATCGCGATCCTGGACGGGCAGGCAGGCGAGGTACGTACCTTTGCCCCGGACGGATCGTTCCTCCGCCGCATCGGTCGCAAGGGAGAGGGTCCCGGCGAGATCAGCGGTGAGGGTACGTTGGCGCTCGTTGCCGTCGCACCGCGGGATTTTCTCCTCCCGGACATCATGACCCAGACCCTGAACGTGTACTCCCTCGGTGGCGACACGGTTGCGTCGCGCCCATTCGACATCCAGGAGATGTACATCCCGGAGTGGCGCACGACGGGCGACACGCTGCCGGTGGTGCGGGTCTCGTCACCTGGCCGCGAAGTGGTGGCTCGCTATTCCGTCCTTTCCGCGGAGGAATCACTGCGTGACACCCTGGCGGTGGTCACGCGCCCCGCCGAGCCGGAGGCGGCAGGCAGACGGCAGCCGCTCTGGCAGGATCACCTCGTCTGGTCTTTCTCGGAGAATGTGGTGGTCGCAGGCTGGATGTTCGCGCCCGAGTTCACCGTTTACAGTGACGGACACCCGGTTCGGACGGTGGCGTGGGACCACGAAGACGCGGTTCTTGCCCGGGAGCAGCAGGACGCGATTCTCAGGATCGTCGTCCGGGGCATGGGAATGGACGATGCCGAGATTCCGGGCGACTTTCGCGACCAGTTTCGGGTTCCCGACCGGCTGCCCGCCATGGCCGACATCGAGGTGGGCGACGATCTGGTCCTCGTTCAACGGGTGCGGCCGGTGGAGACCATGGACCGTCGGGTGATCTACACGTTCAAGGCGGCCGGTTTCGGTGGACGCATGTGGGACGCGTTCTCGTTCGGGGGCGAGTATCTGGGCGCACTTGACCTGGGCGCGCCCGCCGGCGTGTACGATATGCGCGGCGACACGATCATCGGCGTCCGCGAGAACGACGTCGGGTTGCAGCAGGTGTTCCTGGCCCGCTTGCCGGGCGAACTCGGAGCCGAACGATGAACTTCCGCATCATCTCCCGTGCCGAAATCCTCTCGGTCATCACCATGCACGATGCCATCGACGCGATGGCCCGCGCCTTCGGTCAGCTTTCGGCGGGCGAGGTCGAGATGCCGGTGCGCGGGGTGCTGACATCGGGTGACGGCATCAGTCTGTTCATGCCCGCGCGCCTGGGTGCGACCGGGGAGCGCGGTGCCAAGATAGCGTCGCTCTTCCCGGGGAACCGGGACAGGGGGCTGGCCACGATCAACGGCGTCATCCTCATGATCGACGACGAGACGGGACTGCCCGCGGCGGTCATGGACGCCGGGGAGCTGACGGCCATTCGCACCGCTGCCGCCGCCGGACTCGCGGCCAGGCTGCTGAGCCGGCCGGATTCGCGCGTGCTGACCATCTTCGGCGCGGGTGTGCAGGCCCCGCGCCAGATTGAGGCGGTGAGGGCCGTGCGGGCCATCGAGGAGGTGCGCGTGGTCTCGCAGGGCGGGGAATCGGCCCGCCGCCTGGCCGCGTCGCTGGAGGGGGTGGAGGCCCGCGCACTGACCGATCCGGCCGAGGCGGTGGACGGCGCGGACATCATCGTGGCCGTGACAAACTGCGGGACCCCGGTCTTCGATGGTTCAGCGCTCCCCGCCGGAACCCATGTGAGTGGCAGCGGCAGCTTCCAGCCACACACGCGCGAGGTCGGCGACGAGGTCGTGACGCGGGCGCGGGTCGTGGTGGAGGACAGGGAGTCGGCGCTGGAGGAGGCGGGAGACCTGATCATCCCGATCCAGGAAGGGCTCGTGCCCCCGGACGTGATCGACGCCGATCTGGGCGAGATCGTCAACGGGGACGCGCCGACGGGTCGCGCCGGACGGGAACTGACGTTTTTCAAGTCGGTCGGCGTGGCTGCGCAGGACGTGGCGATCGGGGCGGAGGTGTTGCGCAGGGCCGAGGCGGAGGGGGTGGGGCGGGTGGTGGGGATTTAGGGGTCGTGCGAGGCCTGTGACTGCTAGTTCCCGGCGCGCGCCACCGCCGCGATCAGTTCGCCCAGGTGGGTGAGGTCGCGCAGGTCCAGCACCTCCCCCGGGGAGTGGCTGTAGCGCCCCGGCCAGGACAGCCCCTGGTTGGGCGCGCCCCAGAAGGTGAACTGGGTGCCGTCGGTGCCGCCCTGGGTGAGCCCGATCTGTAGGGGGATGCCGGCCTCGCGGGCCGCCTGGATCACCCGCTGGCGCTCCCGGTCGGGCGACACCCCGGAGTTCTCGATGGCGCGCAGCACCGGCCCGCTGCCGAGGGGGGCATGCGCGAAGTGGGGCGACTCCAGCGGGGTGTCCGAAGAGACGAAGGTGTCCACCGAGAAGATGCGGTGCGCGCTCTGCGCGAAACGCCGGGCCATGGCGCCGGCCCCGCGCAGGCCGCCTTCCTCGTGGACCGACCAGGTGAAGATCACCTTCGAGTCGAGTTCATCGGGGTCGATGGTGTTGATGGCGAGGAGGAGGGCCGTAGTGCCGGCGCGGTCGTCGAGGGCGCGCGCCACGAAACGGTGGCGGCCCAGGCGCAGCCCCTCCTTGTACATGGTCACGGCCATGCCCTCGCGGACGCCGCGGGCTGCCAGGGCTTCGGCGTTCATGCCGAACCAGGCGCGTTCACTGATGACGTTCTTGCTCTCGGCGATGTCCCGGGTCAGAAAAACGCCCGGAATCGGCGGCGGAGCAGAGGCCGTGAGGGACTCCGCTGTCCAGCGCGGATCCGTGTCGTCGCCGGTGCCGGTCAGGGCGCTGGGCGCGCCCGGGGGATCGAAGTGGAGGAGCGCGGTCTGGCCTTCCCACGCGGTCGCCACCGCTCCTCCCTTCCGTGTCAGGGTGACCACTCCATTGGGGGTGATGGCTCCCACCTCGTAGCCGACCTCGTCCATGTGCGCCATGAAGACGGTGGTGTCGCGCTCGGGGCCGGCCTCCACCATCACATTGCCCATGTCGTCGACCACGGCCCGTTCGCGGGCCCACTCCGGGAGGGACTCCAGCACGCGCCGCCGCACCGGCCACTCGTGGTCGGGCACCCCGTAGAGGTCGACCAGGCTGCGCAGCAGGTCCGCGGTGCGGTCGAGGGAGGGGTCGGCGTGGCGGGTGCGCAGGGGTGCGCGTTCCGGGGCCGCCACCCAGTCGGTCCCGGGGTTGACGCGCATGCCGGCGGCGGTGGCCGCGGCGGCCAGCAGGGTGGTGGCTTCCTCCACCGGTACCTGCTCCATGTGCGAGCCGGGGGAGGTGGCCGCGGGCACGATCCAGGTGACTTCGCCCACACCGGCCGACTCGAGTACCAGGCCGAAACGACCGAAAGAGGCCGAGGGGCGGAGGCGGAACCCGCCTTCCGCTTCGCCGGGCGCGAGCACGACCACCTGGTCGAACGACCCGCCGCGCGCCACGTAGGAAGAGAGTCCCACCCACCCCAGCACCTCCTGGGCGCTCATCACGAAGTGGGTCTCCCCGGAGGGCGCGCGGCTGTCGCGCGCGGCGGCGGCCAGGGTGGCCACGGCGGCGCAACCCACCCGCCGACCGGCGTCCGGCCCCGCTACCCCGCCCACCAGCGGCCACGGGGGGAGGTGACGGGCGATCGGGTCGAGCAGTTCGATCCCCAGAGCCGCCACCTCCTCGGCCGACTCGGCCCCCACGTCCACCCACAGGTCGTCCGGCCCAACCACGGCGGTCTCGTGGCGGTGCTGGGCGGCGAAGTGGCCGTTGCTGCGCGCCACCACCCCCGCCACCGGGCCGGTCCGGGTCAGCACCCGCACGGGCTGCGCCTCGAACGCCTGGTCCCACAGCGGGTGGCTCGACCCCCGGCCGATGCGGTGGACGCGCAGATACCCGTCCGCGGTGATCTGGCTGGCTGCGTAGCTGGGCCGGTCGAGCGCGCACGCCACAATGCGGCGGGGACTCCCCGACCCGACGACGGCCACCAGGTTGCCCCAGCGGTCGGAGCTCCAGCCGGGCATGGCCTCGGCCATCCCGGGGGTGACCCGGGTCTCGTAACCGGTGGCAGCGTCCACCGCCACCCATGAGGCCATGGCCTCCAGCCGGGCGTCCTCCTGTGCTGCCAGAAAGGCGGGAACCGCCGCCGCAGCCGCCAGAAGTATCGCGACCAGGGATCCATTATTCGTGCGACTCGCCATCATCCATCTCCGTGTCCGGGTTCCGGGAAACCTGTCATCATGCCGGCTGCGCGAAGTCGGGGCCAGCCTCTCACGTCCGTCTTGCGCCCGGGAACGTGCTTTACGTGCCGAAGGGGCCCCCTCAGCACTTGCGGGGTTCCCCTGGATGAGCGTGACCTCGCCGCTCATACCGGGCCTGGCTAGCGCAGCGACTCCGCACCGGCCTTCAGGGCGCGGTCGAATGTCCGGATACGGGTGACGCCGCGTCGCTGACAGCTGGCGAGGTGGCACAGGTCGCGGGCCCCGAGCGCCGGGTGCCGGGCGGTGAGCTCGATGCCGAGGATCACGTCGTCGCGCTCCAGGGGCCACACCTCCATCCGGGTCCGGTCGACGATCCGCAGCGCAGCGGCGAGGGCCTGCGTACGCTCCACGGGCAGATACGCGTGGGCCAGCTCCTGAAGGACTTCGGACGACGTTGCGAGCGGTTGCTGGTCCGTCGTCGCCGCCGCAAAGAAGCGACGGGCCGGCAGGCGGAGCGGGTGCTCTCGTCCCACCGCGTACATCAGGACACTGGTGTCGACGAAGACCATGGCTCGGAACGTCAGGTCCCGGCTGCGCCCCGGCTCCGGGACGCGCGAATGACGTCGAGGTGCTGCTTCCAGTCCGGCTCGGTGCCGCATCCCATCTCGGCGTCGCGGTCCGCGAAGAACCGCCACACGTCATCTTCCGTGTGAAACGGTTCGGCGCCTGCAAGACGGTCCATGCGGTCGGCAGCGGCGGCGCGAAGCCACGCGCTCAGGGTCAGGCCTTCGCGGCGGGCGGCGGCGGCGTAGCGGGTGCGGTCAGGCTCCGAGACGATCAGGTGGATTCTTCGCGGCATCAACTGTCTCTCTGTGATGTGCATAGAACATGCACAGTCACACGTAGTATACACACGCCGGGTCCGTTTTGCAATCGTGCGGTCCGAGCCTACGGGTTCACCACCACCTCCCCCGCCAACACCTCCAGCATCTCCATGTAGAATTCCCGTCGCGATCTCTGGTCCTGCGTCAGCGGCGCCACCACGCCCTCGATCTCGCCCGACAGGCGGCCGATGCGGCTCATCAGCTCGTCGAACTCGCGCTGCAGGTCGCGCAGCTTCGTGGCGCGGGGAGTCGTGTCGTCTTCGGCGACGTCTTCCAGAGCGTCCTGGATCCGCCCCAGCTCGGCCCCGGCCCTCGCACGCGCGTCAGCCAGCTCCATGAGGGTGGCCGTCCACGCCGAACGCACGCCTGGCGACGCATTGATGCGGGGGTCCTCGCGCACGATCACCTCACGCACCGATTCCGTCCCGGCGGCCTGGAGCCGCACAGTGTACGTGCCCGGAACGACCAGGGGGCCGCGGCTCGGACGCTGGAACGGCCCGGTTTCCGCGCCATCGCCCCCATCACCGACCTCATGCCGCAGGTCCCACACCACGCGGTTCATGCCCTGCGCGGTGGTGCCGTCCACCGTGGCCACGCGGCCGCCATCCGAGTCCTCGATGGCGATCGCCACCGTGCCGTTCTCGGCTTCCTCGCCGAGCCAGTAGTCGAGGATCGCGCCGCTCGGAGGGTTGTCGCCCCGGTAGTACACGTCTCCCGTGTGGGCCGCCCCGCCCGCGCGCCGGATCTGCACGGCGGGCTCGGTGGTGAAGAGGTGGGCCGCCCGCGCCATCACCTCCGGCGTCAGCTCCTGCAGCGCGTTGATCTGGTCGAGGATCCAGATGCCGCGCCCATGCGTCCCCAGCACGAGGTCGTTATCGCGCGGATGGATGACCAGGTCGTTGAAGGCGAGGGTGGGCATCCCGCTCCTGAGCTCGGTCCAGTGCTCGCCGCCGTCCATCGTGTAGAAGAGGCCGATCTCGGC
Organism: Longimicrobiales bacterium; assembly: GCA_965206455.1. Classification (GTDB taxonomy): domain Bacteria; phylum Gemmatimonadota; class Gemmatimonadetes; order Longimicrobiales; family Gaopeijiaceae; genus Bin94. Next base: position 664,580 of record CBDBJS010000002.1, read on the forward strand.
ACCCAGGAACAGGACCGAACCGTTGCGCAGGTCTTCGCGGACCGTCCGCAGCACGCGCTCCGGGGGCAAGTCGGTGGTGATCGAGACCCACGTCTCGCCGTAGTCGTCCGAGCGGTACAGGTAGTTGGCGTAGTCGTCGTTGCGGTAGTTGTTCCAGACGGCGTATACGCGGGCCTCGTCGTGGCGGGAAGGCTCGATGCCGCTTACCCATGCGCCCGGAGGAAGGCCGGGGAAACCGGTGGGTAGGTCGGGCTCGTCCGAGTCGGATACATCGCGAGCGGACACGTCCGTCCAGCGCTCGCCGCCATCGCGGGACACGTGGAGCCGGCCGTCGGCGGTCCCCGCATACAGGAGGCCCCGCCTCAACGGGCTCTCGGAGACGGCGGAGATCGTCGGGTAGTAGGGAACGCCGTCGTCGAGCGAGGGCGTGAGGTCGTGGGGCATCTGGCCCATAACCGGGAGCGTCCGCCGGTCCACCCCGGTGGTCAGATCGCCCAGCGACTGCCACGAGTCGCCCCGGTCGTTGGTCTTCCACAGGGTGGGGGTCCCGGCGTACAGGGTGGACGCGTCGTGCGGCGAGATGATGAACGGGCCGTCCCAGTTCGCGGGCTCCATCGCGTTGCCGAGGCGCTGTTCCTCGAATGTGCCGACCTCTCTCCAGGTCTCCCAGTTGCGCCGCCCGGCGATGTGTCCGGTCGGGTCCCCGGGACGGATCGTGGTCCGCTCGCCCGTGCGCGTGTCCAGGCGCGAGATCCCCAGGTACTGCGACTCGGTGTAGATGACGGTGTTGTTCGTCGTGTCGGGGATGTTGACGAAGCCGTCACCGCCGCCCAGCCGGGTCCAGTCGCTGTTGAGAATGCCCGCCTGGCGATAGGTCTCGCTCGGTCCCATCCACGAGCCGTTGTCCTGAAGTCCGCCATAGACGTTGTACGGCTGGGCCATATCGACGCTGACCCGGTAGTACTGGCTGACCGGCAGGTCCGAGATGTACAGCCAGCTCAGCCCGCGGTCGTAGGAGATCCCCAGACCGCCGTCGTCGGCCTTCATCACATGGCGCGAGTCGCCGGGGTCGACCCAGACGAGCCGGTCGTCCCCGTGCAGGCTCTGGGGCGGGGAGGTGAAGGTGCGCCCTCCGTCGTCGGAGAAGGAGTAGCTGTTCACCATGTAGATGCGCTGGTCGTCGCTCGGGTCGACCGTGATCTGGCTGGCGTACATGGGGCGGGGGTTCCAGTCGCTCATGAACTCCCAGCTCTCGCCGCGATCCTCCGACCGGTAGATGCCCGCGCGCCTCTCGGTGTACGCGGTCGACGCGTTGTAGCGGTAGCCCTGCTCGACGCTCGCGTAGACGATCCGGGGGTCGCTGCGGTAGATCGAGATGCCGATCCGTCCCAGCACGCCATCGGGAAGCCCTCGTTCGACACCCGGTCCGGTCAGCAGCTCCCAGCTGTCGCCCCCGTCCAGGCTGCGATGGAGTGCGCTGCCGGGACCGCCGCCGTGGAAGCCCCAGGGGCGCCGCCGGCGCTGGTAGGTTGCCGCGTAGACGATGCTCGGGTCGCTCGGGTCCAGTGCGACGTCCACGACACCGGTGTTCTCGTCCACCTGCAGGATGGGCTCCCAGGTGGCGCCGCCGTCCGCGCTGCGGTAGAGACCGCGTTCCTCGTTCGGGCCCCAGAGGTGGCCCATCGCGGCGACGTAGACGAGATCGGCGTCTTCGGGGTGCATCGCGATGCGGCCGATGTGGTGGCTGTCGCGCAGCCCCATGTTCGTCCAGCTCTCGCCGCCGTCCGTGCTCCTGTAGACGCCGTCCCCCCACGACGAACTCTGCCGGCTGGCGCGCTCGCCGGTGCCGACCCAGACGATCGCCGTGTCCCGCTGGTGGAGCGCGATCGCACCGACCGAGTGGGTGCCCTCATGCTCGAAGACGGGGACCAGCGTGATTCCGTTGTCGTTCGTCTTGAAGACGCCGCCGGTGGCGGACGCCACGTAGAACTTCGTCGGGTCGGACTCCACGACGGCAAGGTCAACGATCCGCCCGCTCATGACGGCGGGGCCGATGTTGCGGGGGCGGAGGGCGTCCAGTTGCGCGGTGGTGACCTGGGCCTGGAGGGGTGGGGCGGTGGTGGTGAACAGGGCGGCGGTTGCAAGCAAGGCGGCAAAAAGGGCCATGCCGGTCGTTTCGCGCGCGACCCGTGCGACGGAGGAGAGCTGCTGCGTGAGGCGGTTTGTCATTGGGAGGTCTTGGGTGAGGGAACTGGCATGGATGGTGGGTGTCTTCAAGATTGGTGGGACGGGCGGCCTGTATCAACCGACATGCCTTGGAAGAGGACCAACGCCGTGCATCGATTCGCGTGAGAAACCAGGGATCGGCCAGCCGGGCCTTCGGGTTCTTTCTGCTTGTGGCCCTGGCGGTTGGCGGAGCGGTGTCGATCGCGGTGTATGTGCGCAAGGATGGATCCGTTGGCAGCCCCATGGGCCGGTCCGGCGGCCTTGAGGTGTGGCGGCTGGATTCAGTGCCCCTGATGAGTGTCGGCGACACTGAGGCGGACCCGCTTTACGAAGTGGCCGGGGTTACGATTACCCCGCGTCACGTCGTGATCGCCCAGGAAAGCACGGGCACGCTTCGCTTCTACGACTGGAGGGGCTCCCTCGACGATGTAGTCGGAGGAAGAGGCGAGGGTCCCGGTGAGTTCGGCGAACTCGCGTGGATGCGGGGCGTCGCTGACCATCTCTTCACGTACGATCGGTACGGCCGTGAAGTCTCCAGATTCAGCCTGGATGGCCGGTTGCTGGGTTCGGTCGCGCTTTCTCCGCCTGAGAAGTACCTGGCGGGTCTCTCGGCGTTGGGGGTGTTCTCGGACGGATCACTGCTGGCGGACCTCTGGGATGTTCGATTCAGGCCCACGGAACCAGCAGTCCAGAGGCTGCCTGTCACGCTTCTTCTCTTTGACAATCAGGGCGGATTCGTTCACCGCCTGCCCGAAATGACGGGCCCGGAGGGGTGGTACGAACCGGTAGGGATCGCCGGCACGAGGCAGATGTTTCGGCTCTTCGGCCGGGTCACTGAAGCAGTGGTCATCGACTCCCTGTTCGTGGTTGTGGAAAACGACTCGTACGACATCCCGGTGTACGGGCGTGACGGAGTCGTTCGAGACACGCTTCGTCCAGCGATTGTGCCGGAACCGACGCCTCTTCGGGTGCGGGAGGCGGATTTCGCACGCAGGACACTGCTCGATACCTGGGACCTGGGCTCAGGGCGTGGCGAAGTGGAGCGCATGCTGACCGCCATGGGGCTCCCCGAGCACCTGCCGCCCTATGGCTGGCTGTCGCTGGGGTATCCGGATCGCCCGCCGGTCACCGTGGCCGATGGTCTGGTTTGGGCGCTCCGTTACGGAGGGATCCCCCGGCAAGGTATCGAACCCGATGGGCCGGAGTGGTTCGTCTTCCGACCGGGCATGGGCCAGATCGCCACACTTTCTTCACCGGACGACGTGATCCTCCTTGACGTGGCGGGCGACCTGGCCGCCGTGCTGCGGCGCACGGAACTCGACGAGGAGATCGTGGAGCTGCGGAGGATCGTGGGCAGGTAGGCCGCCGCAGGGCCCGCTCCGAGAGGGTAAGAGCGCTACCGACCTTGTTGTATCTTGAGTCAGCCATGAAACGTTTCTTGCTCGCCGCGACCATCGCCCTGTCGTGGACCGCGTGGGGCCAATCCGCCCGGGCCATGCAGGAGAGCATCGCCGTGGGTGGGCGCGTGGGCACACTCGGCCTCGGTGCCGATGTCGTCGTCGCGCTGAACGATCGTATCGCGGTCCGGGGCGGGGCCGCGTTTTTCGGATTCGACGTGGATCTCACCGGGAGGTTCGGACTCGCCGACAACCGCACGGCCGAGCTTTCCTTGCCGACCGCGTTGTATACCATCGGCGCGGAGGTGTCGTTAGCGTCAGGCCTTTTGAGGACGGGCGCCGGCTTGGTGATCAGGTCCGATGACCCTGTACACGAGATCACCTACGAGAGTGGCGCGTCGATCAGCATCGGTGGGGGCGGTTACCGGTATCCGGAGGTCCTCACAGTGGCCACGACCCTTGTCTCCGGATCAGTCGCACCCTATGTGCTTTTCGGAGTCGGATCGAACTCGACACGCGGAATCGGTTTCGTAGTGGACATCGGTGCGGTCCTGCACCTGTCCCCCAGGTTCGACATGACGGCCACCGGTGATCCGGAGGTAATGAGTTCGCCCGGGTTTCGCGACGACCTGGAGACCGAGAGACGGCAGGCCGAGGACGATGCCGTAGGGTTCGTCAACTACTGGCCGATAATCAGCGTCGGTCTGCGCTACGGGCTCAGGTGAGGGTCACGGGGGCGCCCCCGCACAAGGTTGCCCGTCCGGCACGTTGCAGCTGACCGCTCGGGCCCGCCCGGCGTCAGCCTTTCGCTTCGGTCACCGGCGCCCCGGGCACAACCGGGGACGCGCCTTCGGGCGGAAATTGCCGGCGCACCAGTTGCCTGCTGGGCGCACTACGTCGCCCCCGTCCTCCTGTGCGCGGGCATCGAGGCCACCACGACCTGCCGCGCCTCCTCGTCCCAGAAGTAGTAGATGCGGAGGCAACGGCGCGGATCCCGCGTATTCGCTCCCCGCTTGATGTGCCACTCGACACGGTGGCGCCGCTCCTCCCACGAGCATTCGAAGCTGTCGCCGCCGCACGGCAGGTTGTACACGCCGTCCTCGATGTCGCTGATGCGTCCGTGGAGCGCGGGGTCGCCGCCGCAGAGACGCCCGTCGCGGTAGTCGTGTGCCAGCCAGTTGAGACACGCGGCGGCCATGCCGATGTCTTCGAACTCGGCGTTGCTCAGCTCCCTTCGCGCGGCGCTCGTGAGTGTGAGCCGGCCGGCCAGGCTTTCGTCGGACCAGGCCGCGAACTCTTCCCAGCTGGTCGGGAAGGGCGTGGCCGCATCCGGATTGCCGCCGAGGGAGCGCACCAGGCCAGCCAGCTGCTCGACCCGTTTCCGGGCTTCGTCGCGCTCGCGTTCAGCGGCCTCGGCCCTCCGCCTGGCTTGTTTGTAGCGACTCCCGCGTGTCCGGGCCTTGACCGTCGCGGCGTTCAGCTTGCGGCGGAGCAGGGGGGCTTCATCCGGCGACCCCGGGGCCAGCATGGTTCCCGGCTCTCCGTCCGTGCCGGGCGCCCACGCCTCGACCGGTGCCGGAGCCGATTCTCTGACGGCGACGACCGGGGGAGTCGCGCCCGGGCCACCGTCCGTCAGCACCTGGCCGGCGCCGATTCCGCCGGGTCGACCGCTCCCGTAGTCCGCAGGCGCCGGGATGTCGGGGGTACGCCGGATCGATTTGCGAAATAATGCGAAAAGCCGCCCGGGACCGCGTGCGGATTGAGCGGCCTGCGCGGCGAGGCGTTCGTAGCCCGGGACGTCGGGGGCCCTGTGTCCGGCGTGCTGCCGGTCCTCGACTGCCATTCGCAGGAATTGCGCCGTCACGTCCGCGAGTCCCTGGTCGTCCACCATCCGGTTCCGGAGGAAGAGGGGATGGTCGGACCAGCGCGACTGGTGGCTGAACCCGGGGCGGTAGTACCTCCACGCACCCAGGAACACCGACAGGTTCTTGGTGACGAGGTCGCTCAATCGGTAGGTCATCGCGGGCGGCAGCACCCAGACGATGGCCAGGCCGGTCAGGGTGCGTGCAAGCGCCTTCCACTGGCGCCGCAGTTGATCTGAGCCTTCCGGTTCCGGGGGCACCGAGAGGACCGCAAGCGGCATCCGGCGGCCGGGGTCGAGCAGCATTTGCTGGAAGCTCGACATGGTTTCCGCGGTCTCGACGACGACCGGCTCGTGGCTGAGCCTTCGCCCGTGCTGGAGGAGCGGCATCCGCTCCGCCATCGTCGCGAGCATTTCGGCCGGATACTCCCTCATGGGCTCGGCAGGCACGATCGAGCGGTCGACGACCTCGACCGTGATGGTCGGGGATCGTCCAGCCGAGTGGGCCACGGCGACCTCGGTCACGATCGCCTGTCCCGCGCCGGGGCTGCGCTCGAGCTGCGCCGCCCAGTGATCCCCCAGGCCGTCTCGTACCCGTACCGCCCGGCACGCGTCTTCGCCGCTGCGGTGCGAAAACGAGCGGTGGCGCGACGCCTTGCGTGGCAGCCTGCTCTCCAATCGCTCCTGCATGTGCTCCAGCGCGATCGTGCGACATTGGTGAACCACCGCGGGGTCCGCGTGAGCAGCAACTTCGGCGTGGACCACCAGCTTCCCGCCGGAGTTGTCGGTCCGGAGTGGCGCGCCCATCCGTTGCGCCGCGGCCCGGCGGCGCCTGGACTGCTCCACACGCCCCAATTCCTCGAACGACTTGAACCTCTCCCGTGGCATGACGTGTCCCTGGTCGTGACGTGGTGGTGGCCGATTTGCGGCAACATCCTGCCGCGCCGTCGGGGACGCAAGCAGGGTGCGGGATTCAGTGCGGACGCAGTCCCATCACCCCCCTCAGAGCCGCGAAGAAGCGGACGGCTTCCCGCAGCCGGGCCGGGCTCGCGGCGGATCCCCCGGAGTGGGCGAAGAGATCGGTGACGGTGGCGGAGACATCGGCCCGGTTCCGGAGGCGGCGCTCCAGCGCGAGGGTTTCGGTGAAGGGGATGAGGTGGTCGCGGCGACCGTGAATGAGGCGGACGGGGGGCGCTTCCCGCCCGCTTGGTGCCATGGATCGAGGCAGCTCCAGGTGTGGGTGGACCGCGCGCGCGGCCTCGGCCAGCAGAGGGGCGATCTCGTTCGCGGGACCGGGATCCGGCTCCCGGTCCGCCGGCGGCGCGAAGAGCCTGAACAGTGCCCGGTTCTCGGCCGGCATCGAGCCCATCAGTTCGTCCTTCACGCCGTCGTAGCCCGGATCCCACGACATGATCCTCCGGTCTCCGGCCAGCGTCGCCAGCCGGCCAAGGGCCCGGGAGACGTCCTGCGCGGTCGCGTACCCCGGGATGCGGTGCAGGTAGTTCGCCGCCACCACCCAGCGGCCGTAGGGGTCGGGCCGCAGGTATGCGGTCCGGCCCCGCCACTCGAACTGCCCCGTGAGACCGAATCGGATGGCGCCGAACAGCCGGCAGTAGCTGCCAAACCCGACCACGCCCCGGACGCGGCCTGTTCCGGCCAGGCGGGCGGCCACGCGAAGGGCCTGCGGGACGCCGAAGGACAGCCCCGTGACGATCACGCCGCCGGTTCGCACGAGGGGGTCGCCGTGCAGGTACTCCACGCCCCGTTCGAGGGCCGATTGCGCGGGGGCCGGGTCCAGCTCCAGTCTCCGCCATGCGGGGATGTCGGGTACAAGTACGTCCCCGCCGGCGCCGGCGAGCGCGGCGGCGAAGCGGACGATGGCGGGATGATCGGGCCCCGGCCGGGTCGCGCCGTGCAGGAGCACCCAGCCGGGCAGCGGCCGGTTCCCGGACGCGGGGCGGTACCGCCGGGCCGCGATGGCCTCCGGGCCCGTGCCGACAACGATATCCTCGGCGACGACTCCGGGCATGGGGGTGCCGGACGATCCGCGCACCCAACCCCGGAGGTACCGAAGTGTATCATAGGTTGGACTGGCCATGGCTACCTTGGGATGGGTGTCGCCGGGACGGTGCGGTGGTGGCCGTACCCTGCCAATCTATGCACCGGTATCATCAACGCGTCATCAGCGGGGGGGGACAAGGGATGACTGACAAGGGATGACTGACAAGGGATGACTGACAAGGGATGACTGACAAGGGATGACTGACAGGGGGGGCGCTCCGCCCTACAAGGCCGCCGCGTGCGCTAGCGCAGGCGTCCTCTTGCTCTATGTCCTCACGCTCGCGCCCACGACAGCCTGGTGGGACGCCAGCGAATACATCGCCACAGGCTATACCCTGGGGATCCCGCACCCCCCCGGGAACCCCCTGTTCGTGAGCCTGGCCCGTACCTGGTCCCTGTTGCTGGCGCCGCTGGGTCTGTCTCCCGCGGTCCGGGTGAACTTGCTGGCCGCCGCGACCTCGGCAGGTGCGTTCTTCTTCTTCTACCTGATCGCACACCGCACCATTGCCCAGCTCCGGGGCTTTGGGCGGGAAGCGCTGATCGGCGCGGGGATCGCGGTGCTGGTCGGGGCCACGGCATTCACCGTGTGGAGCCAGAGCACCGCCAACGAGAAGGTGTATACGGTGTCGCTGCTGGTCGTGGCCGCGGTCAGCTGGCTGGTGCTTCGCGGGCACGACCTTGGGCTGGGCCGGCCGAAGGGCCAGCGGCTGCTGGTCGGCGCGGTGTACCTCATGGCCCTCGGATCGACCAATCACCTGATGTCGGTGCTCCCGGCCGCGGCGGTCGGTGCGTTCGTTCTTCTGGCCCGGCCGGGGATCCTCGCGCGGCCCCGTTTCCTGTCGCGCTGCGTCCTGGCCGTTGTCGTCGGCCTGTCCTTCAACTTCTTCCTGCCCATCCGCGCCGCTCAGCGTCCCGTCATCAACGAGGGGGATCCGCTCTGCGACGGCTTCGTCGAGACGGCTGTGGCGATCTACACCAACGGGAAGGCCGGATGTCCGGCACTGGCTTCGTCGCTGCAACGAGACCAGTACGCCAAGCCGCCCGTGACGATGCGCATGGCCCCCATCACGCACCAGGTTCACAACTTCTTCCAGTACTTCGATTGGCAGTGGGCAAGGGGGATGGATCCGGGCGAGCCGGTCAGCCGCAAGCGCCTCCCCTTCACGCTGCTGTTCCTCGCGCTGGGGGTCGCGGGCCTCGTCTCGGTGTGGCGCGGCGACCGGAACACCGGGGCGTACCTGGTTGTCCTTGCCGCGACCCTGTCCCTCGGGCTCGTCTACTATCTGAACTTCCGCTACGGGTACTCGGTGGCGCCGGAAGGGACCCCCACGAGCGCCCGCGAAGTGCGGGAACGCGACTACTTCTTCCTGCTGGGCTTCGCGCTCTGGGGCTTGATGGCGGGGCTGGGTCTGGTGTGGGTATGGCAGTGGCTTGGCGACCGGCTGGGGAACGCCCGCAAGGCCGCGCCCGTGCTCGCGGTGGCCGCCCTGCCGTTTTTCCTGAACCTGAACTGGGCCAACCGCGCTGGAGATTACGCCGCGCGGAATTATGCGTATGACCTCCTGAACAGCGTAGAGCCGTACGCGGTGCTCTTCACCAACGGAGACAACGACACCTTTCCGCTCTGGTACCTGCAGGAAGTGGAGGGGATTCGGCAGGACGTGACGGTTGCGGTGGTCCAATACCTGGCCACGGACTGGTACCCGAAGCAGCTCCGCGAGTTGACCGGACCGGATCGCCAGCGACCATACATCCCGATGGAAGGGCTGCCCTATGAGGACCGGGAGCCTCCGGTGAGTTCGGTGCTGGGAATGACCGACGACCAGCTCCGGCGCGTGGGTGGCGGTCCGCTGCCGGATTCATTCGCGCTCCGGATCGGAAGCATGGTCGTGGCCTACCCCGCAGGCATGAATCTGGACCGTGGCCACCGGGTTGCACTGTCGATGATCCGGTCCTCGGCCGCCGAGCGTCCCATCTACTTCGCCGGATCCACGGGAGAGATGGCCAACATGGGACTGAATCCGTGGGGCGTCGCGGAAGGACTCGCGGTCAGACTCGCCGTCCGCAGCCTGGACGAGCCGAGGCCGAGGTCCTACCGCCAAGTGCCCGAGGAACTGGGCGGCGACTGGTTCGACTATGACCGGACCGCCCAGCTCGTGGACGATGTCTACCAGTACCGGGGACTCCGCTTCCGCGACGTCTGGCCGGACATGTCGACCGACAACGTTCCCCTGCAGTTCTACCTGCTCACGGCCAAGCTGGCGATGCTCTCCGACATTGCGGGCGACGCGGAAGCGACCGCGCGCTACGGGGAGATGGCGCAGGACTTCGTGGTGGTGTACCGCGGGGGGACGGAGGGGAGGCGGCCGGAGTGAGGGCCGCCACGCCCCGCGGCCGGACGCCGGTGGCGACCCCTTATGCTCCGGGGTCAGTTGTGCCGCTTCGCCGGGGGGACGAGCTTTTCGGTGCCGACGACCCTGATGTCCATGCTGGGGGGCAGGTCGGTCCGCGTGGCGATGAATCGCTGCGCCCGGCGGACCGCCTCGGCGCGGGCGCCGGCCGTGGGCGCCTCGCTCGGTTGGAGCGCGTCCATGCTTGTCTGCGGGGTACCCTCTTTCGTGAAGATCTGGATCACCCCGCCCGCGGCTTCTTCTCCGTAGAGGTCTTTGGCTGCCGCGCCCTTTATCACCTCAATCCGATCGATGTTGTCGGGGATGATCCCTTCCAGGAAGCCGGACGTCTCGCCCTGCGATCCGGATGCCATCGACGTCTCGCCCTCGGTCTCTGATGGGTCGATCCGGATGCCATCGACGTAGATGAGCGGAGCAATGTCGGCGCCGTTCAACCGTGTGAGAAGGAGCTGGTCGGCCCTGCTCACCGGCTCTTCGCTCCCCTGCCTGTCGCGTGCTTCGGCCTCCGCGTCTTCGAATGCCCTGCGGACCTCCGTCGGGACGGGTGTGTCACATGCGACGGCCAGCGCGACCATGGCCGCCCCGGCGAGCAGCGCGGCCCGCGCCCCACTCAGCTTCGTTCGTTTCTCGCTCATTGTTCTCAGTCTCCGTTCAAGAAGGCTTGTTGGGTGGCTCATCGCTGGGGCGAGTCCCCAGCGGCCGAAGGACCGGGATCCCGCGTCGAGGAGGACATCGCCGTAGTCCTTAGCGGCGATTCCGGACGCGATGACCCGTTCATCACAATCGAACTCGATGGCTGCGCGGAGCCGACGGAACATCCACCACATCGCCGGATTCCAAGGGAATGCTGCAACCATGAGGCCGGCGGACAGAAGTGCCAAGTGGTCGCGCGCCCGCGCATGCTCCGCCTCGTGGCGGATGATCGCGGCCCGCGCACCATAGGAAAGCCCGAGCACCCACGAAGGGACCACGACCCACGGCTTCGTCACGCCGACGAGGGCGGGACCGAAGCGCCGGGACACGTACACATCCGCGTTGTCGACTCGGGTGCGCACCCAGCGGCGGCGCGCCCAAGCCACGCACAGCAGGATGGTGCAGAGGATGGCCAGCGCCGCCATGGACCCCGCACCCCAGACGGTTGCCGCCGCTCTCGCCGATTCCCGGCCGGGTAGAAGGGGCAGGGCAGGAACGATTTTCCCCCGGGCTTCCGCCATCGGGTGGATGCCGTCCGCCACGGTCGCCTCGGAGGCCGCCTGCGCGCGGGGCGCACTCCGGATCGCGTGCACGGTAGCCGCGAGAGGGATCACGACCGCCAGCGCCAGCGCCGTCATCCACGCAAAGCGGCGCGGCTTGCCCGCCGCCGCCGACAACCGCTCCAGCGCCAGCCCCCCCCCCGCCACGAACCCCCCGACCACGGCAGCGTACACCATCAGGGCCATCATTTGTCGTCCCTGCCACGTTCCGCCCGATCGAGGACCGAACGCATCCGCTCGATCTCCTCGTCGGTGAATTCCCTGTCTTCCACCAGCGTCGCGAGGAGCAGCTCGGCCGACCCATGGAAGATCTTGTTCACGATCCGCGCGAGCGCCCGCCCCCCTGCACGAGTCGACTCGACGAGGGGGAAGTAGCGGTAGGCACGGCCTTCACGCTCGTGCTTCACGGCGCCCTTCTCCTCCAGGATCTGCAGCATCTTCAGGACCGTCGTGTAGCCGGCATCATCGCCCATGGCGTCCCGGACCTCGGCGACCGTGCCCGACCCGTCCCGCCACAGCACGCTCATGATGTCGAGCTCGCGGTCCGTGAACCCCTTCCGCTCCCGCTTCATCTTCTCTCCGTTCATCCGGCTCCTCCGTTGCTGGTCACGCCCTCCATCACTTCTTTCACCCTGTCCCCGAAGCCACGCGCACGCTCCATGACCTCCTCCTCGTCGACCGTGAGGATCTCGCGGTCCCGCACCACGACCCGGCCGTTCACGATCACCGTGGTCACATCGCTGCCGCGCGCCGCGTACACGAGGTGCGAGTACACCCTGTACAGGGGCGTCAGCCCGGGGCGCCGGGTGTCCACCAGCACGATGTCGGCGCGCTTGCCAGGCTCCAGCGACCCGATCCGGTCGTGCAGGTTCAGCACCCGCGCGCCGCCCATGGTGGCCATCCGGAAGACGGTCTCCGCCGGGAGGGCCGCCGGGTCGCCCAGCGCGAACTTTTGCAGCTTGGCGGCGGCGTCCATCTCGTCGAACATGTCGAGGTCGTTGTTGGCGGCGGATCCGTCGGTCCCAAGCCCCACCGGTATCCCGGCGGCCAGCGCCGCCGCGACCGGTGCGGCCCTCGCGAAACCCAGCTTCATGTTGCTCTGCGGGTTGTGCGCAATGCCGGCGCCCGCGGCCGCAATGCGCCCGATGTCCTCGTCCGAGAGGTAGATCGCGTGGGCCAGCACCGTCCCGGGTCGGAGCGCCCCGATCGAGCCGAGTGCTTCGATCACTCCCATGCCGGTCAGCTCCCGCGAGGTCGTGTCCTCGGAGGGGTCCTCGACCGCGTGGATCTGGAAGACGGCGTCGTAGCGCTCGGCGAGCCGGAAGGCGGCCTCGACCGCGTCGAGCGGCGTGGTGTAGAGCGCGTGGGCGGCGACCGCCGGGACCACCGTGGGGTGGTCCTGGTACCGCTCCATGAACTCCGCCGCGTCCGCGAGCGATGCTTCCGGCGTGGCGAAGTCGGGGGTGGAGAAGCCGATGACGTGCGGACCGGTAACCGCGCGGATGCCGGCGTCGATCGTCGCCCGGGCCATGTCGTCGCGGAAGTAGTACATGTCGGCGAAAGTGGTCGTCCCGCCCTTGAGCATCTCGACGGAGGACAGGAGCGTTCCCCAGTAGACGTAGTCGGGCGCAACGAGCGCGGCCTCGGCCGGGAAGATGTAGTCCTCCAGCCAGGTCAGGAGCGGCAGGTCGTCGGCCAGACCGCGCAGCAGTGACATCGCGGCGTGGCCGTGCGTGTTGACGAGGCCGGGGATCACGAGATGACCAGTGGCGTCGATGACGCGGGTACCCGTGGGGCGTGGCGCGCCAGGCTGCAGAACCGCGGCGATGTGGTCGCCCTCGACAAGTACGGCGCCGCCCTCGAGGATTGTGCCGGCTTCGTCCATGACGACGACGGTGCCGCCATCGATGAGGAGGGGGGCGTCTGGGAGGGGTGTATCACGGCTGGGGGACGCGGACGGATCGCCCGTGCAGGTGAACAGGGCGAGCGCGGGCAGGGCGAGCGCGGGCAGGAGACGGCGCGATTGCTCACGACGGGCTTTGTACATCACCATGCGACTGACCTTAATGCGATGGCGATCCCATGTCAACGATAATTTTCGTAGAATGACCAGGGGGGTGGGTGTAGCGGGGACCGCCCGGCTGATCACCGCCGCAAAGGTATCCAGTCGCACTCGTCCGTTTCAACGGCGATCCTGCGGAGGATCGAGACCGCGTCTCCGCCACGGAGTGTCTGCTCCAACACGAGCATGCGGTCGCCATCGAACCCAATGGCGGGACGGGACCGCGAACCGAGGGGAACCACGCCATCAGGGCAGACCCGCATGCGGTCCTGGTCGATCACCGAGACCCACAATGCCTCCATGCTGACCGGGGGCTCTTCGCTACGTGCGTCGGCGTGGACGAGGAGAAAGGAGCCATCCGGCCGGCGGTGCACGCCTTTGGTAACGGAGAAGAGGGCAAAGGCCGCGAAATACCGGCCGCCGCGAAGCTCCTCCACGATTGCGCTTTCGGGATCCGCTGGAGTACCCCGTCGGCCGACCGCGGGCACTTCGAAGCGATCAAGCTCGTTGCCGCTGGCATCCGTGACGATCAGGTACGGCAACGGTCCGAACCCGACCAGGAGTGTGTCGGCCCACTTCACGAACGGCATCGAGGGGAACATGCCACCCACGGGACTACCCGCCTGGTACTCGTCGGGGAGGGGCACGACGGACTCGGCCTCGTCATCACCGAGATCGAGCCGGCGGACGGCGCTACGGGGCTCATAGTGTGGTCCGCTCATCCACAGGGCCGCGGAGTCGGGCACCACATGCTCGACGAAGTACTTCAGCGGAAACCGCTCGGTGAAGCGACCCGTGTCTCGTTCGAAGAGCTGGGCGGCAATCGGCTTCCATGAGAGGACCAGCACATGCCCGGCCCCCCACGGGTAGGCACCCGACGCCTCCGTGAACTCGCCCGGACCCTCGCCTTGGCGTCCATAGCGCTGCAGCAGGCGGCCTTCGCCCGAGTAGTGAAAGACCCGCGGCTGCTGGTAGTCGGTGACGAGGTAGCCCCCGGAGCCATCGGGGATGACCGGGATGGGAAGCACGAGATAGTCGTCGCCCGACTCCTCGAGTACGATCGAGTCGCGTACCATGACGGCGGGCTGGGCGTCGAGGCCGACCGCGGGGATGCCGGCGATGCCGAAGCAGAGGGCCGACAGCGTCACGAACGGAGACACGCGGGCGGTAGAGCTCGGTTTGGCGCGGCCGGGACAGTGAATGGCGTGCATTCAGGCTCCTCGGATCGGATGACAACGAGAGTCTTCGTACATATCGTTGATACATTGGAAGGAAGACTGCGGTTCCGCAATGATGGTAGAGACATGGACAAATCATGGTAGACGCTGCCAAAGTCGGCGCGACCAACGCCGGCAGGGACGATCCCCGCAGCTCCGTCCGCAGCCGCGACCGCGGCAAGGACGACGAGTGGGTGGCCGCCTTCCTGAGACGCGCCGCCTACGGCTTCCTCGCGACCATCGGGCAGGGGGGACAGCCCTTCCTGAACTCGAACCTGTTCGTGTTCGACGACACGGGCGCCCGCCCGCGGATCTACCTGCACACGCATCGTACCGGCCGCACCCGCACCAACCTCGAGGCGGCCGAAAAGGTCGCGTTCAGCGCCGTGGCGATGGGCCGCCTTCTCCCTGCGCCCGAGGCGCTGGAGTTCTCGGTGGAGTACGCAGGCGTGGTGGCATTCGGGACGGGACGCGTCGTCGAAGACCGGGAAGAGGCGCGCACCGCCCTGCAGATGCTCCTCGACAAATACGCGCCGCACCTCAGGCCAGGGGTCGACTATCGTCCCACCACCGATGGCGAGTTGAAGCGGACCGCCGTGTACCGCATCGACGTCGAGACGTGGAGCGGCAAGCAGAAGGAGGTCGCGGAGGACTTTCCGGGCGCGTTCAGCCTGGACCTGCCTCCGGTGCCGTTCCCCGCACGCGGGGCGACGTCAGACTAGCGGGCGGTCGTTTCCGACTCCCCCGCGTGCTTCGCGGCCAGTGCCTCCAGCCCGGCGTCGATCTCTTCCCGGGCCACCCAACGCCCCCGGACCATCACCCCTGCGCGGTCGAAGAGGTTGGCCAGGTCGTCCAGCGGATTGGACCCGAGGAGGACCAGGTCTGCGCGCTGTCCCGGCGCGACCGTCCCGAAGTTGCCGTCGAGTCCCAAATGCGAGGCCACGTATTCGCCCACCGTCACCGTCCCGCTCTTCAGGATCTCGTAGTTCGACATCCCGGCCTCGGCCATCACCTGCAGCTCCCGGTGAAGCGCGAAGCCCGGCACGTTGAAGAGCTGGGGCGAATCCGTCCCCATCAGGATGCCGGCCCCCGCGTCGGATAGCGCCTTCAGAATCCGGTCCCGGAGTGCGAGGTACAGCGCCACGTCCTCGGGTGCCCCGCGGCGGCCTCCGCCTTCCGCCCGCTGCCGCCACCCGGCCCTCGTTTGCGGCGACACGTAGCGCATCTCCGGCTGCCGGAGCATGTCGTCGGGATCGGGCGCCCCGTACAGGTTGCGCCACAGGTACATCGTCGGGACCACATGGACATCGTGCTCGATCGTCATGCGGATGATGTCGTCGAGTCTCGCTTCGTCGACACCGCGCGCCAGCCCGCCGAGGCTGATTTCGCCGACGCTCACCTGGGCCTGCACGTCGTCCGAAGCGATGGCCTGCACGTATCCGTCGAGGTGATCGACGGTGGACATGCCGGTCTCGATCGCGTGCACCAGCCCGACATCGGCCGGGACGTGTCCGCCGTAGGTGAGTCCAGCCGCCCGGGCGATTTCGACCATGTGATCCCAGGTTGCCAGCGACACCCCGGGGTGGATCTTCTGCAGGTCGTACCCGGCTTCGACATGAGCCCGGACCATGCGCTCGGCGTCCTGCGGGGTCGGCGCCGAACTGCCGTTGATCGAGGGCGCGCCCACGTAGAAATTCGGGCCGAGCACCTCGCCGCGCTCGAGTTCGTCAGCCAGCGGAATCTGGTAGTCGGACCCGAGCATTCCCCGGATCGTGGTGATGCCGTTGGCGACGTAGAGGAAGAGGATGTCCTCGACCTCCTGGCGCGGCGGGTTGTCGCCGGGCGGGACGTGGGCGTGCATCTCGGCGAGCCCCGGCATCAGGTACCGGCCGGTGCCGTCGATCTCCGTCGCTCCCCGCGGCACGTCGACTTCGTCCGCCGGTCCGGCCGCGGTGATCACACCGTCCTGGACGACGACCGTCTGCCCGGCAAGTACGGCGTCGCTGCTCATCGTCAGCACACTCACATTTGTGAAGGCGGTCAGGCCGGGAACAGGCTGGGTCTCGGCCTCGCAGGCCGTCAGCGCGGCGATTCCCGCCAGTGCGGCAAGTCGCAATGTCGTCATCTTCAAAAGCCCTCCGCTGGATTCTTCGGCGCGTCCGAATACCCGGAACCGCGTCCGCGAGTCGTCCCTCATCTTATCGCATCGGACCGTTGACAACGAGGCCGGCGGAAGGCTTCAATACCGCATGGCCCCCTCCAAGGCTGCCGCCGCCCCCGTCACCAGAGCCGAGCGCATCGTCGCCATCGATGTGCTGCGCGGCTTTGCCGTGCTCGGCATCCTCATCGTCAACATGCAGGGCTTCGCGCGGGTGTCCTCGGCGTACATGAACCCCTCTTCCGGGGGCGCGTTCACGGGTGCGGACGTGTGGATCTGGGCCGCCATCTACCTCTTCGCCGATACCAAGTTCATCTCGATCTTCTCCATGCTCTTCGGGGCCGGCATGGCGATGATGAGCGATCGCATGGCCGCCGCCGGCGCCTCCGGAACCCGGCTGCACTACCGGCGGCAGCGTTGGCTGCTGCTCATCGGGCTGGTGCACGCGTACCTGATCTGGCACGGCGACATCCTGGTCACGTACGCGCTATGCGGCTTCATCCTGTACCCCTTCCGCACCCTGGCTCCGCGCCGCCTGCTCCTGATCGGGGCTTGCGCCGTCGCGTTCGTGGTCCCCCTGTGGGGCCTCGTCGGGATGTCGGTTCCATACTGGCCCGCGGAGGATGTGGTGGCCGCGGCTGCGGAGTGGGCACCGCCAGAGGAGGTGCTCGACGCCGAGATCGCCGCCTTCCGGGGCGGCTGGACCGGTCAGGTGGCGTTCCGTGCACCCATCGTGCTGGCTCTGCAGACGGCCGGCTTCCTGTTCCTGCTCCTGTGGCGTGCCGGGGGACTCATGCTGGTCGGGATGGCCCTGTACAGATTCGGCGTTCTGGCCGCGGATCGCTCGCCCGCCTTCTATAGACGCGCGGCGGTCGTGGGGATCGGCGCGGGCTTGCCCCTGTCGGCGGCGGGGATCGCTTACAAGCTCCACCACGGCTTCGCGTGGGAGAAGGCGATGTTCCAGGGCGAGCTCTTCAACTACGTCGGCTCGATCGGGGTCTTCCTCGGGTACGTCGCCCTGGTTATGCTGGCGGTCCGGAGCGGCTGGCTGCCGGGGCTGCAGAAGCGGCTCGCCGCCACCGGCCGCATGGCACTGACCAACTACATTGCCCAGAGCGCTATCTGCACGCTGATCTTCTACGGCCACGGGCTGGGGCTCTTCGAACGCGTCGGGAGCCCCGGCCGGGTAGGAATCGTGGTGGCGATCTGGACGCTTCAGCTGATATGGTCGCCGTGGTGGCTGGCACGCTTCCGGTTCGGGCCGTTGGAATGGCTTTGGCGGACGCTTTCGTACATGAAGTGGCAACCGATGATGATGAGGAGGAGGATACCATGACCCCGTTGAAGGAAAAGCGGCTTGCGCCCCGGGAAGTGCTCCGGGTGATGGACGCGGCACAGGTCATTCACGAGCGGCAGGCAGCACTCCAGTCCCACGAGACGTTCGACCGCGACGCCGCGATCCGCGACATCCAGGTCATGTACGAGGAGCTGGGCGACCTTGTCGACCGCCACGTCATCGAGCGGGCGCTCGACGAGTACCTGTCCGAGCGCTACGCCTTCACGCCCGTGCCGCCCGGCTTCAAGACGCGCATGGCGCTCCTCTACGTGCGGCGGGGATGGGTGGCCAGGCGCGTGCTGATGCCCGCCGCGGGTGTGGCCGCGCTTGTTTGGACCGGCTTTGCAGGCGTGGAGATGCTGCAGCGCCAGGCCCTGGCACGCGAGGTGGAAACGGTCCATGTCGAGGTAGCCGCGGTTCGGGCGGCCTACGACCAGAGCGTGGACGACCTGGAGGCCCTGACCGCGCGCGGGACACCGCCGGACTTGCCGCCTGCCGAGACCGATGCGTTCGCGGCGAATCTCGCCGAAGCCGGGCGGCTCCTGGGTACCGTTGCCGAGACGTTGGATCCGGTCGGGGATGCGGTGGCACGGGACGATCCGGTCGTCGGCTCTCTCGACGACCTGCGTGCGGTGACGGTGGGTGTGCGGGGGAACCTCCAACGCGTCCGGGCCGAGATCGCCGCCGCGGGAGCCCGCATCGAGCGCCACGACCGCCTTGCCGCATACGGGGCGGATGTCGCCCGGCTGCACGCGGCCGTGCTTGCCGACGCGGTCGCGGATGTGGCCCGGGACCGCGCCGCCGAGTTGCAGCGCGCCGCCGATGTGCAGCTGGCCGCGCGCGACGCGGACGGGCTCGCCGAGACGCGGCAGGGCTACCAGGATCTGCACGACCTGCTCGTGGCCGAGTACGAGATCGTCGTGACCGGAGGCGTCTTTCGCCGGTCCAACGACGACCCCGATATCGTGAACTACTACCTGGTGGTCGAGGCCCGCACCGGTGATGGAGCGCCGGTACTCCTGACGATCCGGAACGAAGAGACCGGCCGAACAGCGTCAGTGCTGCAATGGGCTGAGCGAGTCCCGAAGGAGGCCTACGACCGCGTCGGGGCGGACAGGCAGGACAACGGCATCATCGACGACGAGCGTTTCGGCTTCAAGCGCCGCGGGTTCGTAACGGCCGAACGCCGCTACGAGGACATCGGCCAGATCACGGAGTGGTAAGCCATGCAGACGGGAAGTGACGTCCACGAGAGCCTGGTGACCCGGATCCGCAGGGTTCGGCGCCAGCTTGAAAAGCAGGATCGCGGCATTGAGCGGCTGCAGGGCGGGATGGCGGAGCTGGGAGCGCGGAGGGGCGCGACCATGCGCGGGCTCGCCGAGTTCCACCTGCCCGAGATGAGCGAGGCGGCGGTGGCCGACACGCTCGGGGAGATGGAGACGAGCGTCCGCGCCGTCTTCGACGCGAAGAAGGACCGTCTCGAAGAGGTCGAGCGGCTCATCCCGGAGCAGCGCGAAACGGTGGATACGTCCGAGGCGCACCTCGCGCAGGTGACGGTCGCGCTGAACGAAGTCGGAAGAGAACGGTCCAGGTTGGCGCGAAGCGTCTACGAGGAGCTTCAGGGCATGGACCGGTGGCGGGCGCAGTCGGACGAAGTGCGGCGGCTTCAGGCCAGGGTGGCGGCGTCGGAGAAGCGTCACGAGGCGGCTCAGCGCGAGCGCCGCGAGAAGACGCCTGCGTACAAGCGGGACGTGTTCTTCTCCTACCTGTCCCGGCGGCGCTGCGGGTCGGACTCCGCCGCGGGGAACGGACTCACGCGCATGCTCGACGGATGGGTTGCGGACGTAACCGGGTACGGCTCCGCGCGTGCGAAGTACGACTTCCTCATCGAGCTTCCCGGCCACGCCGAGGCGGTGCTTGACGACGACCGGGCGGCGTTGGCCAATGCCCAGGCCCCCCTGGCCGCACTGGAAGCGGAGGTCATCGAGCGGCACGGCCTCACCCCGGTGCTGCAGCGCGGGGACGAGCTGTACGCCGAACGCGAAGAAGCCCGGCGGACGCTCCGCGAGGCAGAGACGGCGCTACGGGAGCTTACCGACGAGCTCGCGTCGCTGCACGATCAGCGCGGATCGTACTACGAGAACGCGATCGACGGGTTGGAGTCGTATCTGGAAGGCCGCTCGCTGGACGACCTCGTGACCATGGCGCGCGCGACCGGCGACCCGCGAGACGATGTTCTCGTGGCGAGGCTCGCCGACATCGACGGCCAGCTCCGCACGCTGCGCGCCGAGTTGGCAAACCTGCGCGAGGATCGTGAGCGCCTCGCCGACAGGCTCGCAGGCCTGGAAGACCTGCGCGACCGTTTCGAAGGCGACGACTGGAACGGTCGCCGCTCGCGCTTCGACGACGGGCTGGACATGAACGCGCTGCTCATCGGCTATCTCGCGGGGAGTCATTCCTTCGGCCACGTCCAACGTCATCTCGGGCGGAGTCACAGCTTCCTGCCGTCTGACGGCGGTTTTTCGCCCGGGGGCGGCTTCGGTGGTGGCGGGTTCTCGAGCGGTGGCGGCTTCGGTGGTGGTGGGTTCTCAAGCGGCGGAGGGTTCGGCGGTGGCGGCGGATTCTCGACGGGAGGCGGGTTCTAGCAGCGAATCCGTGGGTGGCGCGGATCCGTATTCCGTTGCAGTGTGTACTGAAGATCGATGGCCCGATGTTCCCTGCGACGCGACGCCGAGCCTCGCCACCGCCCTGACTTATGTACGCCGAGCAGCCGGGGTGTCCGTCGCCCAACACTGGAGGTTGCCCATGAGACGAAGCCTTCTCATCCTCACGGTCCTTTCCCTCGCTGCCGCCGCTCCCGCCCAGGCCATGCAAGGAGTTGCGATCGGCGGTCGCGCCGGCACCCTCGGCGTCGGCGCCGAGGTCGCGATTCTCCTCAAGGACTGGGTCGCCCTGCGGGCCGGTGCCGGTCTGCTCGGGGTCGACGCCGACCTGACCTCGGTCTCCGGCCTCGAAGAGAACCGCACGGGAACGCTGGCGCTTCCCAAGTCGATCTACACGTTCGGTGCCGACCTCGAAGTGGGGAACTTCCGCATCGGCGGGGGCATGCTGTACAAGGAACGCGATCCTGCGTACGCGATCCGGCTCGGCGAAGGCGCGGAGATCGACATCGGCGAGGGAACGTACACCGAACCGGAAGTCACCAGGCTTACGACCACCCTTGTATCGGAGGCGTGGGCACCCTATGTGCTGATCGGCTTCGGGCAGCATACGTCCTGGGGGCTGGGGCTGTTCCTGGATGTCGGCGTGGCGTTCCTCGATCGCTCCGTGCTCGAGATGAGTGCCACGGGCGAGCGCTCGGTGGTGACCTCACGCGGTTTTCGAGACGACCTGCGCGCCGAGCAACAGAGTGTTCGCGAAGACGCCGGCGATCTCGTGAACTACTGGCCGATCCTCAACCTGGGGTTGCAGTTCGGGGTGGGCGGGAGAGACCGAAGAAGCCGTGAAAGGCGGTAGCTCCGGCGCTCATCTGACCCGGGAGGAACTCGCCCGCTACGCCCGCCACCTCGTTCTCCCCGAGGTCGGCAGGGAAGGGCAGGAGCGGCTCAAGGACGCCCGCGTGCTGCTGGTTGGCGCCGGCGGGCTGGGCTCTCCGGCGGCTCTGTATCTGGCCGCTGCCGGCGTTGGCACGCTTGGCATTGTGGATCCTGACGTGGTCGACGTGACCAACCTCCAGCGGCAGATCCTGCACGGAACCGGGGGCCTGGGCGCGCTCAAGGTCGACTCGGCACGGGCCCGCCTGGCCGACATCAACCCGCATGTGAGGGTGGGGACCGGTGCGGTGCGGCTGACGTCGGCCAACGCGCTGGAGATCGTGGCGGGATATGACGTGGTGGTCGACGGGAGTGACAACTTCCCCACCCGTTACCTGGTCAACGATGCCTGCGTCCTGACGGGACGGCCCAACGTCTACGGATCGGTCTATCGCTGGGAGGGTCAGCTTTCGGTCTTCGGGGCAGCGGACGGGCCGTGCTATCGCTGCCTGTTCCGCGAGCCGCCCCCTCCGGGCCTGATTCCCAACTGCGCGGAGGCGGGGGTCTTCGGGGCGCTGCCGGGTGTCATCGGGGCGGCCCAAGCCATGGAGACGGTCAAGCTGATCCTCGATGTCGGAGAGTCTCTCGTCGGCCGCTTGCAGATCTTCGACGCGCTCGCCTACCGCTGGCGGGAGCTGGAGATACGCCGGGATCCGGGGTGTCCGGTCTGCGGTGATGAGCCGACCCAGACCGGTCTGATCGACTATGAGGCGTTCTGCGGCGTCGAGCCCGAGCCCGCCGGGGCCGAAGTGGCGGTGGGCAGGGTGGAGCCGGACAAGTTCACCGGGGTGATGGCCGGCGATCCGCGCCCGTTCCTCCTGGACGTGCGCGAGCCCATGGAGTGGCATGCCATGAACCTGGCGCACATGGGGGCCGTGCATGTGCCGATGGGGCAGGTTGCGGATCGTGTGAGCGAGATACCGCGCGACCGGCCCGTGGTGGTCTACTGCCACACCGGCGTGAGGAGCCTCGAAGTGGCGAAGATGCTGGCCGCGCACGGGTACGAGGACGTGCGGAACCTTGAGGGGGGGATCGTTGGGGTGGTGGGTTGAGGGTGGAGAGGGCGTCCGGTTGAGCGGATCGATTGACGACATCGCGTCGCGTTGTTTCCAGAACGAGGCCCGGGACGCCCGTGCGCCGCTTCGCGAAGGGACCATCTTTGGGTTCTTGATGTTCGTCGTGGTCGTTTTGGCCTTTCTGACAGTTCTCTCGGGGCCATTGGCCTTGACCGGGGTGGTGTTGGCCGTATTTGGGGTCGCCGTTCTTCCATGGGCCGAGCGGAAGCTGGTGCGACGCTACGTGTCGCGCGCGATGCGGAGTTTTGGTGCCGGCGACGCGGACGCTGGTCAACGCGTCTACCAGTTCGCGGTGAGGGAATTTCGCGAGCGGATCGGGCGGCACCGGGCACGGACGGTCGGGCGGGACTCGGAGTGGGCCGACGCCAGGCTAACGCTGGCCGAAGCCGCCGACGGCGCCCAACGCTCCGCTGGCTACTGGCGGGAGCGCGTCGGCCAGGAGCCGGACAACGAACTGGCCGTCAAGCAGTTCGATGTCGCACGCAAGCTCGAAGACAAGCTCCAGTCCGCGCTCGGCAAGCTGGACGCCCGCGCCGACGTCCTCCTGAAGTTCTACAACGACTGCGAAGCGAAGGTGGCGGTCATGGACCGCTACACGCGGGATATCGACGAGACCCGTCGACTCGAAGAACTCTCCGGAAGTGCCGACATGGCGATCTCGGTTGCGGAAGGCACGCTGTCGGCGATCGGGCAGCAGTTCGTACGCGAGGCGCACGCCCTGGGGGAGGCCCTCGGCGGCTTCGCCAGGGTCCAGATCAAGTCGCTGGCCGGAGAAGCCCCGGTGGACAACATCGAGTACCTGGCGGACCGGATCATCGAGAGTTCCGACTCGGAACGAGCCGTGATCGAGGACCTGGATCGGGCGTTGCACGGGGGGCCAACAGACTGGCGACGCACGACCATGTAGCATAGATTGTTGAATATATGACCATTGGAGGTCTAATATGCAACAATCTTTACCACGAACCGATCTTCTGACCGCAGTTACAACCAGGCTTGCGGAAGCTCCGGTAGTCGCTGTGCTGGGAGCCCGTCAGGTGGGGAAGACGACGCTGGCCCGGCAGGTGTTTGCGACATGGCCGGGTCCGTCGGTCCACTACGATCTCGAGGTGGCTGCCGAGCGCGAAGCGCTGTCGCTGACTCCCGACAGGATACTCCGGGGCAACGAGGGTCTCGTCGTGCTGGACGAGGTGCAACGCATGCCGGACCTGTTCGAGGTACTGCGCCCCATCTGCGACGATCCGCGCCGGAAGGCGGTGTTCCTGTTGCTGGGGAGCGCTTCCCTCGATCTGGTGAAGGGGGTCTCCGAGACGCTGGCGGGGAGGATCCTGCTCCTCGAAATGGGTGGCTTCTCCCTGGCCGAAGTGAGACCGGACAACCAGGACCGACTGTGGATGCGGGGCGGCTTTCCACGCGCCTATCGGGCACCGTCCGCCGCAGCCTGGGCCCGATGGATGGAGTCGTTCACGCGCACGTTCGTCGAGCGAGACATTCCGGCTCTCCGAGCGGGGGTGTCACCCGAGAAGCTGAGCCGATTCTGGAGAATGCTGGCGCACTTTCACGGGCAGACCTGGAATGCGTCCGAACTGGGGCGCTCAATGGACTCCCGCGCAAAGGTGGTAAACGGCTACCGTGACCTGCTGGAGGGCGCTTTCATGATCCGGGTGCTGCCGCCGTGGTTCGAGAACCTCGGCAAACGCTTGGTCAAGTCTCCCAAGGTCTACCTGCGCGATAGCGGGATGCTGCACTTCCTGCTCGGCCTGGAGGACAGAAAGGAACTGCATGTCCACCCCCTCTACGGTGCCAGCTGGGAGGGTTTCGCGTTGGAACAGACCCTCCTCGCGCACGGCGGGCACGAGGCGTACTTCTACTCCACTCAGCGGGGTGCCGAACTCGACCTGATGCTCCTGCGCCGGGGAAGGCGTTGGGGCTTCGAGTTCAAGTGCACCGAGGCTCCCCGCACCACGAAGTCGATGCATGTCGTCACGAAGGATCTCGGTCTTGAGCACCTCTGGGTTGTCTATCCGGGCCACCTCGAGTTTTCGCTGGCCGATGGGATTACCGCGCTGCCGCTGAAGAGAATCCACGAGATCGAGTTGCGGCCCAAGATGTCGGACGACATGGGCCTCGGTGTAAACTCCAGTTGACATCATGTAAAGCAAAGATGTCAGTGCGCCGTGGAAAGGCGCGCTTTCCTGGTGGGTGCGAATCCCACCCAGCAACTGTCGTTCCGGCTGGTAGCGGCCAGAGCGGTTCATGGAGGTAACGACATGGATTGAAGCACTCTGGAGAGAAGGGCCGCCCTGGGCGGCTCAGCGACCATGCAGGCCGGAACGCGAGTGAACGCCGAGCAGGCCTCGAAACGCTTAACGCGGAAGCCGACCCTCCTGTCATCAGGGGAAGGCCGCCGACCGGCTGGGAAGAGAGCGACGAAGCACCGGCCGGTTTCCGCCGGGGTAATGGCGTCGGCATGCATGGAAGATGGAAGGCGTAGCAACACGGGAACCCCTGCCGGTGCCGTGCACGCGGCAACCGGGACCCCGCGAGGGGCAGGCCGGGCCGGCAGGGTGGCGGATGGGTCCGTAGTACCGGAGACGCGGGGTAACGCCCGTCGAGGGAAGGGGCCCTGAGTCGGGAACGGTACGGAAAGGAGGCAGGGACATGACCACTGGCGGGAGTCTAACAGGGTCGGCGAGCGTTCGGAAACTCCAGACCGTGCTACATGCGAAAGCGAAGGAAGAACCCGACCGGCGCTTTCACGCCCTTGTCGACAAGGTATGGCGGGAGGACTTCCTGCTGACGGCATGGGGGATGGTCCGGCGCAACGGCGGAGCGGCTGGAGTGGATGGTGAGACGGTCGCGGATGTCAAGGCGCACGGAGTGGAACGCTGGGTTGGGGAACTGTCGCGGGAACTGAGGGAGGGCACCTACAAGCCGAGTCCGGTGCGACAGGTGCTGATCCCGAAGAAACAGCCGGGGAAGTTCCGTCCCCTGGGCATCCCATGCCTGAGGGACCGGGTCGCGCAGACGTCGGCGATGCTGGTGTTGTCGCCGATCTTCGAGGCGGATCTGGAGCCGGAGCAGTACGGATGCCGGCCGGGACGAAGCGCCAAGGACGCAGTCAGGCGGGTCCACCGTCTGCTGCACGGGGGCCGTAACGAAGTGATCGATGCGGACCTCTCGAACTACTTCGGTGAGATACCGCATGCCGAGTTGATGAAGAGCATCGCACGACGCGTGAGCGACGGGCGGATGCTTGGACTCATCAAGGTGTGGCTGGAGATGCCGGTGGTAGAGGAGGACGGGGACGGCGGCACACGCCGCACGAACCGGGCGCGAAAGGAAAGGAAGGGGACTCCGCAAGGAGCTCCGATCTCGCCGCTGTTGAGCAACATCTACATGCGGCGGTTCATCCTTGGCTGGAAGGTGCTGGGTTATGCCCGGCGCTTCGGCGCGGAGATCGTGAACTATGCGGACGACTTCTGTGTGCTCGGAAAGGCTCCGGCGGCGGAGATGCTGGCGGTGGTCAACCGGCTCATGGCAAGACTGAAGCTACCGGTCAACGCGCAGAAGACCCGATGCCTCCGATGCCCCAAGGAGTCTCTCGAGTTCCTTGGGTACCGCATCGGCTGGAACTATCGCCCAACGGACGGGGGCCGGTACGTCGGGACCCGGCCGACCAAGGCGAGCGTTCAGAGCATCTGCCGCAGGATCAGCGAGCAAACGGACCGGCGGTACGTGGGCCGGTCCGCAGAGGGGGTCGTAGGGCGCCTCAACCGGATGATGTCCGGCTGGGCAAACTACTTCACCCTCGGGCAGGTCAGCCCGGCCTACAAGGCCGTGGACAGGCACGCGACCCGGCGGCTGCGACATTGGTTCTGGCGGAAGCACAAGGTGAAGTCGGGAAGATACGTGCGATTCTCCGACGAAAGGCTGTGGAACCGCCGCGGCCTCACGCGCCTTGGGTCAACGCCCCGAGACCTTCCGTGGGCGAAGGCATGATCCCGGCTGAGAGCCGGATGCGGGAGATCCGCACGTCCGGTTCGACGAGCGGGGGAGTGGAAACGGACCGCATGGGAGCCGGACTGAGCACCAAGCGAAAGCGCGGACAAGAAGCACCGGACCCTACCCGGCACCGCGCCACCCCCCGACTCTACTTTCCCGAGTAGGGCCATCGATTCACGACGAGTGCCCGCCTGTAGAACCCGCCCGGCCGCGTCATCGCCGGACTGGACCCCATCTCCCGTCTCGGGGTACCTTTCTTCATGCGCGTCCGAACCTTGGCCCGAGCCCTCCTCCTCGCCCTCACTGCGGCGGCCATTTGCGCACCCTTACCCGCGACCGCCCAGGTCACCCGGGCCGACTCGGCGGCCGTCCTTCTCGCCGCCGCGGTCGACTTCGAAAACCGGGGCGAGCACGACGTGGCCGAGGCGCTCTACAGGCACATTCGCGCGCGCTTCCCCGGGACACCTGCCGCGCAGTCCGTGCTCGGCCGGCTGGAGGCGTCCACCACCGCGCAGTCGCGGGCCGGCGGGGAAACCGAGCTCACGGTCTGGTCGACCCTGTACGGGATCTGGCTGGGGATGGCGGTGCCGGCGGCCATGGACGCCGACGGTCCGGAGCCCTACGGGGTAGGACTCCTTGTGGGAGCACCGGGGGGATTCTTCGGCGGGCGGGCGTTGGCGAGGTCACGGCCGCTGTCGTTGGGACAGACCCGTGCGATCACCTGGGGCGGGACCTGGGGAGCGTGGCAGGGTATGGGCTGGGCGCACGCCCTGGACCTGGGCGGTGGAGAGCGCCTCTACGATGACATCGTCGAGCACGAGCAGCAGAGCCCCCAGGCCGTCTTCGCTTCGATGATCGCCGGCAGTGCGGTCGGCATCCTCGGCGGCACCCTGGCCGCGCGGCGGGAGATCATGCCCGGGACCTCCACTTCGGCCATGCTGGGGAGCATGTGGGGCGCCTGGTTCGGCTTTGCGTCGTCCATCCTCGCCGACCTCGACGAAGACCCGACATGGGCGACCACGATGCTCGCCGGGAATGCCGGGTTGGTCGGGGGTGCGGTCGCCGGGAGCCGGTGGCGGCTCACCCGCTCGCGTGCCCGGCTGATCAGCGTCGGGGGGCTGATCGGCGCCGTCGGTGGTCTTGGAGTGGTGCTGATCGCGCAGCCCGACGGCGAAAAAACGGCGATCGGCATTCCGTTGGCGGGCAGCATCATGGGGCTGGTAGCCGGCGGGTTGTTGACCCGCGGTGA
This sequence comes from Longimicrobiales bacterium, assembly GCA_965206455.1. Lineage (GTDB taxonomy): Bacteria > Gemmatimonadota > Gemmatimonadetes > Longimicrobiales > Gaopeijiaceae > Bin94. The sequence goes on from CBDBJS010000002.1 coordinate 692,485, forward strand.
CGCCGGCGAGGAGGACGCGAGTGAAAATGCCGCCGCCTCTCTTCCCATGCCCGGGGCGTTGGTGAACTGGTCGGGTGGTGCGTTCTCGCTCTCGGCGCCTCTGCCCGCGCCGGTCCGCGACTACGCGCTTCGGACGCAGGGACCTGGCGGATTGGCCTGGAAAGTACCGCTGCTGAACGTGCGGTTCTGAGCTTGGCAGCCTGTAGCCCGTGGATAAATCCGCGCGGGCTGCTAGTACCCCGCCAGCCCCAGAATCCCCCGTAGCACGTCGTCCGCCTGGGGCAGGATCGCCTTCTCGAGCTGGGGCGAGTACGCCACCCAGGTGTCGAGCGCCGCCACCCTGCGCACGGGCCCGTCCAGCCACGGGAAGAGTTCGTCGGCGATCCGGGCGGCCACCTCGGAACCGACTCCCCACGACAGCGCGTCCTCGTGCGTGATCAGGACCTTGTTGGTGCGGCGCACCGAGTCGCCGATGGTCTCCATGTCCAACGGTGACAGCGTGCGCAGGTCGATCACTTCCGTGCTGATCCCGTGACGATCCTCGGCCACGCGGGCCGCGTCCATGGACCGTTTCACCATGGCGCCGCAGGCCACGACGGTGAGGTCCCGTCCGGGCCGCACCACCTTGGCCTTGCCGAGGGGGATCATGTAGTCGGGTCCGGGGTCGGCGCCCTTGTTGTGCACCTGGCGGTACAGATGCTTGTGCTCGAGAAAGAGGACCGGGTCGTCGCAGCGGATCGCCGTGCGCAGCAGCCCGGCGGCGTCGAGCGCGCTGGAGGGCAGCACGACCCGCAATCCCGCGGTGTGCGTGAAGAGGGTGGCCGCCGTCTGGGAGTGGTAGATCCCGCCCTTGATGTAGCCGCCGTAGGTGGTCCGGACCACGACCGGTGCCGCCCACTTCCCGGCCGAGCGGTACCGCATGGTGGCCAGCTCGTTGCGGATCTGCATGAAGCCGGGCCAGATGTAGTCGATGAACTGGATCTCCACCACCGGCCTGAGGCCCCGCGCCGCCATGCCGATCGACCGGCCGATGATGTTCGCCTCCGCGAGCGGCGAGTTGTACACGCGGTTGCTGCCGAACCGGGCCTGCAGACCGTGGGTCACCTTGAAGACGCCGCCCTTGCCCTTCACTTCGCGCAGGGCATCCTCGCGGGAGGCGTCCGCCACGTCCTGTCCGAACACCACGATCCGGGGATCGCGCTCCATCTCCGAGCGGAGGCAGCGGTTGAGGAGGTCCACCATGGTGAGCGGCCGGTCTTCCCTGAAGACGGGACGGTCCTCGGTGTCGAAGTCGCTGCCGGTCGGGTCCACGGTCTCCGAATAGAGCCACTTCGTGGCGGTGTCCGCGGGAGGCTGGGGATGCTCCAGCGCCTGGTCCGCCGCCGCCGCGACCAGAGCCCCCGCGTCGGCCTCCATACGGTCCAGTTCCGCGGGGATCGCCGCACCCGTATCGAGCAGCAGCCTCCGTGCCTTGCGCAGCGGATCGCGCCGGTCCTGCGCGGCCCGTTCCGCCGGCGTGCGGTACAGCGCCTCGTCGTCCGAGCCCGAATGGGAGTAGGGGCGGGTCGTATGCGCGTGCAGCAGCGCAGGCCCCCGTCGCTGCCGGCACCAGTGGACGGCCTCGCTGACGGCCCGGTGGCTGTCGAGAAGGTCGGTCCCGTCGCACTCCACGATTCCGAGGTCCGGGAAGCCGGTGAGAAGGCGCGACACGTTGCCGCCGGCGGTCTGCACCTCGACCGGTACCGAGATAGCGTACCCGTTGTCCTCGACGACGAAGAGGACCGGCAGCTTCAGGTTGCAGGCCGTGTTGAGGGCTTCCCAGAACTCGCCTTGGGAGGTGGTCCCGTCGCCCGCGGTGCATACGACGATTTCGTCCTCCGCGAACGATGTGACGTGTCTCTGAAGTTCAGGCGCATTGGTCGCCCGCAGCCCTGCCTCGGCCGTGCCGACCGCCTGCAGGAACTGCGTGCCGGTGGGCGAAGAGGCCGAGACGATGTTGTACCGGGTATCCCCGAAATGGGCGGGCATCTGCCGGCCGCCGCTGGCGGGATCGGCTTCGGCCGCCATTCCCTGCAGGAGCTGCTCCATCGGTGAGACGCCCAGAGCGAGCGCCAGGGCCCGGTCCCGGTAGTAGAGGTAGAACCAGTCCGACCCGGGGCGCACTTGATCGGCGAGCGCGACCTGGATTGCCTCGTGTCCGGCGCCGGCGATGAGGAAGAAGACCTTGCCCTGCCTGTAGAGCTTCGCTTCGCGGTCATCGATGTGTCGCGCCGTGACCATGGTCCGATACCAGGCCAGAAGCTTCGTCCGGCTTGGAAGGTCGGATTCGAGGTCGGATTCGAGGTCGGTACCGAGGTCGTGTTCGAGTGTCGCCATGTGCTCCCGAAGGTTGGGGTGTCCGGGCTGCTCAGCGCTGCATCATAGAGTTTGGGCCCGTTCCAGCGTTGCGTCCAGTGCTTCGGGGGACGCCGCGGGTTCGTAGCACGTCGTACCCATGCAAACGAACCCGAGGCCTGTATGCTCCAGCCGCCCGTTCATTGCCGGCAGGGTGGCCACCTCAGGCTGTGCGGGGTCGCCCCCGGTGATGACGCGGTTCGGATGAGGGTGTCGATGTGCCCGTTCGAGCATACCGCCGACCTGCCCGAAAGATCCCACCAGTGTGACCTCCAGCCGCGGGGTCTCGTGCAGCAGGGCCGCGCCGAGGAGACGCCCGACTGCCGGGGGGTAGCGCTCCATCGTGCCGCGCTCCCGGGCAAGGACCTTGTCGGTGAGCGTGGCGTGCCCGGCCGACCCGGTCAGCGCCGCGGAGCGCGCGAGGAGCTCGGTCGCGAGGGAGTTCCCCGACGGGGTGGCGTTGTCCATGATGTCTCGCGGCCGCACCACCAGCGCCTCGCCGTCCGAGGGCGCGTCGTAGAACAGCTCCTCCGCCGGCGACCAGAAGCGGTCGACCATCGCCTCGGCGATCCACGCCGCTTCCGTCAGCCAGCGCGCGTCGAGAGTGGCCTCGTAGAGCGACAGACAGGCGTTTCCGAGGGCGCCGTAGTCTTCCAGGAAGCCGTCGACATGGACGCGCCCGGCGGTGAGAACCCGCTGGAGGCGGTCGTCCCGGCGGACGGTGGCGAGGAGGAAGTCGGCCGCCCGTGCCGCCGCGCGGGTGAAGTCGGGGCGACCGAGCACCGGGCCCGCTTCGGCGAGGGCGCGGATGGCGAAGCCGTTCCAGGAGGTCAGCACCTTCTCGTCGCGCAGCGGCTCGGGGCGGGTGCTCCGGTGGGCCTTGAGGGTGGCGAGGGACTCCTTGAGCAGCCGGTCCAGTTCGTCGCGGGCCATTCCTTCCTGCCGTGCCACCGCGTCCACATCGTGGGGGAGATGAAGGATGTTGCGGCCTTCGAAGTTGCCGGCATCGCTCACGTCGTAGACCCGCGAAAGGAGCCGCGCCTCTTCGTCGCCGAGCAGCTCGCGGACTTGCGAAGGGGTCCACAGGTAGAAGACTCCCTCTTCGCCCTCCGAATCGGCGTCGCGCGCGGAATAGAAGGCGCCATCGGGCGACGCGAGGTCATCGAGCACGTAGTCGAGCGTCTCTTCGGCGACGGGCCCCAGGCGTCGCGCGCCGAGAAGGTGCGCCCGGGTCAGCGCCCGCGCGATGAGGGCGTTGTCGTACAGCATCTTCTCGAAGTGGGGGACCAGCCAGCGCGCATCGACGGAGTAGCGGTGAAAGCCGCCGCCGGCGTGGTCGCGGATCCCGCCCGCCGCCATGCGGGAGAGCGTGTGCACCGCCATGGAGACGCCGTGCGCACCGGGGCCGCCGGTCCGCAGGAGAAAGTGCAGAAAGTCGGGCTGGGGGAACTTGGGCGCCGTGCCGAATCCGCCGTTCGTGGGGTCGAAGGTCCGTGCGGCTGCCGAGACCGCGTGGGCGAAGAGCTTGCCGTCCGGGGCGTCGAAGTGGCCCGAAGCGGGCTGGGGCTCCGTGGCGCTGCGGGCCAGAATATCCGTGAGCTGGGCACCCGCGCGGGCCACATCGTCCCGTCGCGCCCGGTAGGCGTCGGCGGCGGCGGCGAGAACCTGCCGGAAGGACGGCATGCCGTGTCGGGGCTCGGGGGGGAAGTAGGTGCCACCGTAGTACGGGACGCCCTCGGGGGTGAGGAATGCCGTGAGCGGCCACCCGCCCTGCCCGGTCATCGCCTGGACCGCGCGCATGTAGATGGAGTCGACGTCCGGCCGTTCCTCCCGGTCAACCTTGATGTTGACGAAGGAGCCGTTCATGAGCCGGGCGGTCTCGACGTCCTCGAAGGACTCCCGCTCCATGACATGGCACCAGTGACACGCCGAATAGCCGATCGAGAGGAGGATGGGACGGTCCTGCTCCCGGGCCTGGGAGAGTGCCTCGTCACCCCACGTGTACCAGTCCACGGGATTGTGCGCGTGTTGCAGCAGGTAGGGACTGGTCTCGTTGGCGAGGCGGTTGGGCATTGGGTGCCGGGGGAGGGGGAGCGAGGAACGGGAAGATAGCGGCGGGCGGGCGACCGGGCGAGTGGTGCGGCGGCCGACATGCCCGCTCGGAATCCGATAACTTCAACCCCATGATCCGCCCGTTCCTTATGCTGGCGCTTCGCCGCCCGCGGCTGTGGCCCGCGCTTCTGTCCGCGGCATGGGTCTTCCGCCCCAGAGGCTGGTATCGGCGGCCGCCCTTCCTGCCTCTGCCGTCGAAGGCATACATGCGCTGGCGCATGGAGACGGCCTACGGCGAGCCGGACGCGGTACCCCCGGCGCACGAGATCGAGAGCTTCATCACCTGGTCCCTGGACATGCGGTGCCGGATGCGGCCGCGGGGACGGGTGCCGGTCTGGTTCAAGGCCTTCGCGATCGCCATCCTCGCCGCCTTCACCGTGTGGGTGAACCTGCGGGCGGGAGACATCGACGCGGTCAGGGAGACGGTGGCGTCGGCGGGGTACTGGGGTCTGCTGGCGGCGTCGGTGATCAGCGGCTTCAACCTGGTGGCGCCGGTGCCGGTCGCCGTCTTCTATCCGTTCCTGATGGAGTCCGGGTTCCAGCCGGTACCCACCCTCGCGACCATCGCGATCGGCATGACGGGGGGCGATTTCCTGGGCTATCTGATCGGGGACGCCACGCGCGACCTGGCGCGCAACCGCCTGGCGGGTTTCCGGACCCGGGTCGAGGCGCTCCACCGGCGCCATCGACTCCTGCCCTTCGGGCTCCTTTTCCTCTACGCCGCCTTCGTGCCGTTTCCGAACGAGGTCGTCGTGATCCCGCTGGCGTTCATGGGGTATTCCATGGCCGGCGTCATGATCGCGGTGTTGCTGGGCAACGTGATCTTCAACTCCATGTTGGCGTTCGGTGCGTCGTGGCTCTTCGGGGTGGGGGCGTGACGTGCGCATCGTCGGCCTGACCGGCAACGTGGCGGCGGGGAAGTCCGCGGTGGCGGAACACTGGCGGCGGGCGGGGGTGCCGGTGGTATCGGCGGACCAGCTCGCTCGCGCCGCGGTCGAGCCGGGCACGCAGGCGCTTGCCCGGATCGAGGAGCTCTTCGGCCCGGATGTGATCCAGGGCGACGGGTCTCTGGACCGCGCGGCCGTACGCCGGATCGTCTTCCGTGACGAGGGGGCGCTACGGCACCTGGAGGGGATCGTGCACCCTGAAGTGAGGCGCCTCAGGGACGAATGGACCGAGGGGAGGCGCGCCGCGGGCGACGAAGTGGTGGCGTGGGAGATTCCGTTGCTCTTCGAGACGGGGATCGAGGATCAGGTGGACGTCGTGGTCGTGGTGGACGCGCCGGTCCCCGTGCGTCTGAGGCGGATCATCGAGACGAGAGGGCTGACCGAGGAAGAGGCGGAGGCGATCATGGAGGCCCAGATGCCGGCCGCCGAGAAGCGCCGCCGGGCCGATATCGTGGTGGACAACGCGGGAACGCGTGACGCACTCGCCGGGCGGGCAGCCGAGGTGCTGAACCAGATCGTGCAGGCGCGGCCGTGAGCGGCCGGGGGGACCGGCTCGACGAGATCCTCGAAGTCCTCGCCGGCACGTCGTCCGTGGTCATCGCCACCCACGCCAACGCCGACGGAGATGCGGTGGGGTCGGAGATCGCGCTCGCGGCATTTCTGCGGGAGCGGGGCACGGAGGCCTGGATCGTCACCCCGACGCCCTTCCCCGAGAGCTACGCCTTTCTCCTGCCGGATCCGGCCTGGGTGCTCCCGGCGAAGAGCGCAGAGGAGGCCGAGCGTTGTCGGCACGCCGACCTGGCGGTCGTGCTGGACACGGCCGAGGTCCCGCGCATCGGCCGGGTCAAGGGGCTGGTCAGGCACCTGCCGAAGGTCGTCATCGATCACCACCCGCCGGGCGGGCGTCCTATCGACGGCCTCGTCTTCCGCGACACGAGCGCCTGTGCCACGGGGGCGCTCGTCTTCGAACTGATCGGCCGGGCGGGCGGACCCTGGACCGATGTGATGGCGCGGGCGCTGTACGTCGCCGTGCTCACCGACACCGGCGGCTTTCGCTTCTCGAACACGAATCCGGACTGCTTCCGGGTCGCGGCTCGGCTGGTCGAACTGGGGGCCGATCCGGAGTCGCTTCACCGAGCTGTGTACGGGCGCTTCCGCCGTCGCCACTTTGCCCTGATGCGTGAAGCGCTGGGCACCCTGACCGTGCACGGGAGCGGCCGCATTGCGTGGATGACGGTGCCGAAGGAGGCCTACGACGCGCTGGGAGCGTCGGTGGAGGATCTGGAGGGCTTCGTGGACGTGCCGCGGGATGTCGCGGGGGTCGAAGTGGCCATGCTCTTCCGCACGACCGCCGACGGGCGGATCAAGGTGTCGTTGCGCTCGTTGGCCCCGTGGGACATGAACGCGGTCGCGGTGGAGCTGGGTGGCGGGGGACACCAGCGCGCGGCGGCGGCGGTGGTGGCGGGGCCGCTGGAGGACGCGATCGACCGGGTGGTGAGACTCGTGGAGGGGGGATCCTGAGCTCCTGCTTGGCAACCTTGGCCAAACCGCTGATCTTTCTGGGATGATGCGTGGTATACCGGTGAGAACGGATTCGATGGCCGAGGCCGACGATGGCCCGGGCGTTCCGGAGGCGTTGCCCCGAACCCTGCGGGAGGTGGGGACCCGCCTTGGACCGCGAGCCATCGACCGCCTGTGGATTTTTCCGCCCCTGGTCCGGGGGCGGCGGGAGTGGGGACTGGTCGCGGCCAGCTGCTTCGACGGCCAGGGTGCGCGGCGGCTGGTCACGGCCTGCTACTCGGCCGAGCGGACGGGCAAGGGCCTATACCTGGACTCCGAACTGCTCGACGAAGGCGTTGCGCCCGCGGACCGCCTTCCGCGGGTGATGGAAGGCGTGGTCAAGCGCGGCCCCGAGCCGCTGGGCAGTCCCCGGCTGGTGGAGGTGGGAGGCGGGGTCGAGGCCTTTGACTCGCTCATGGCGGACTACGACGGCGGCCTCTTCGAGGAAGTGGTGGCCGGGCCGCGTCCCGCCGGATGAACCGGAGATCGCAATGAAGACCGGACCCGCCGACATTGAACCCTATCTGGGGATTTTCGGCCGCTATCTCCGCGAACAGGGCCTGCCGGTCACCCAGCAGCGCCTGGCAGTGGCCAACGCCGTCTTCTCGTCGTCGCGGCACCAGTCCGTCGAGGACCTGGAGACCGTCCTGCGGGCGAAGGACTTCCGCCTGGGCAAGGCGACGATCTACCGCACCCTGGATCTGCTGGTCCGGAGCGGCATGGTCGAGGAGCACGACTTCGGCGAGGGCCTGAAGCGGTATGAGCACCGTCTGTCGAGGGACCCCGTGCACCACCACCTGGTATGCACCGAGAGCGGCGAAGTCATCGAGTTCCGGAGCGAGGAACTCCGGCGCATCGTGGAGGAAACCGCCGCGCGTCACGGCTTCCGTCCCACGCATCACAAGCTCGTCATCTTCGGCCTCAGCCGCGCCAGCCAGGAATCGGGGGCCGATGTCCCCTATCGTGGCATCACCTGTCCCATCGAGACGACCTGACGCCCCGCCACCATGCCCAACCGACGGGATCCCAACGCCGCGGCCCGCAGCGGCGCGCGCACCATCCACGATCTTCCCACCGGCCTCGAACGGCTTCCGTGGGAGCTGCCGCGGGTCTTCCTGGGGCTGGACGGCGCCGGAGCCACCCACGAGGGCGCGGGCACCTGGATCCTGCCCGTACCCTACCAGGCCACCACCAGCTGGGGCTCGGGGACGCGCCGCGGACCTCTGGCGATCATCGACGCCTCCCGCTACGTCGAGCTGTACGACCACGAGCTGGACCGCGATCCGTCGGCCGGGGGCGTCTACACCTTCCCCGCCCTCGAGCTCGCTCGCGGGGACGCGGCCCGGGCCATGGCCGAGCTGGAAGACGCCTTCACGCGGGTGCTGGACGCCGCCGCCGAACGGCGCGTCATCATGATCGGGGGCGAACACTCGGTGTCGTCACCCGCGATCCTCGCTCACGCCCGGCGGCTGCCCGAGCGGCTCGCGGTTCTCCAGTTCGACGCCCACCTGGACCTGCGGGCCACCCTCGACGGCAGCCCCTTCTCCCACGCGTGCGCCATGGGGCGGGTCATCGACAAGGTCGACCTGGTCACGGTCGGGGCGCGGGGCATCAGCGCCGAGGAGTGGCAGGTCGCCCGGGACCGGGACAACGTGCACGTCATCACCGACAACGAGATGGCTCGCGGCGAGGAGTGGGCGGACCGTGCGGTCGACGCGCTGGGCGATTCGGTCTACATCACCTTCGACGTGGACTACTTCGACCCCTCTCTGGTGCCCTCGACGGGGACACCCGAGCCCGGCGGCGGCTTCTGGCATCCGACACTGTCGCTTCTGCGGCGCGTCTTCGCCGAACGCCGTGTCGTGGGCGTGGATGTGGTGGAGCACGCGCCCATTCCCGGGCTCGCCGCCCCCGACTTCCTGGTGGCGAGGCTCATCTACAAGATGATAGGCTACTGGAGCGAGAGCGGGCGGCGTCCCTGACTCCGCGCGCGGGGCTGAACGCGCTCGGACAGGGGAACCGGCCCGGGCAACACGGCCTTGACACCAGGTGTCCTCGAGAGGACCAGCACCCTACCGTTTACGGAGAACTCGCATGATTCGCTCCTTGTCCCGCTCCCGCTCGCCGGTCTTCCACGCGGTCTTCGCGGCCCTCGGCTTCGGCCTGGCCGGTCCGTCCCCTGCGGCGAGCCAGTTGACCGGCCAGATCCCGGACGAGGTCTGGGAGACCTTCCGCTGGCGTTCCGTCGGCCCGACCAACATGGGCGGGCGGGTGACCGATGTTGAAGGCCTGCCGAGCCCCTCCAAGACCTTCTACGTTGCTGCGGCCGCGGGCGGCGTCTGGAAGACGACCAACAACGGAATCACCTTCCGCTCCATCTTCAGCGATCCGCGCGTGGTGGCGATGGGCGATCTGGCGATCGCGCCGGGCGATCCCAGCCAGGTCTGGGCGGGGACCGGCGAGGAGGACTCGCGCAACTCGATCTCCGCTGGGGGTGGAATCTTCAAGTCGACCGATGGCGGTGACTCGTGGGAGTTCAAGGGACTGCGGGAGACCCAGGTCATCGGCCGGATCGTCGTCCATCCGCTCGACTCCGACGTGGTCTTCGTGGCGGCTCTGGGTCACATCTGGGACGCGAATCCGGAGCGTGGACTCTACCGGACCATGGACGGTGGCGACACCTGGGAGCTGGTCAAGTTCATCAGCGACAAGGCCGGCTTCGTCGATGTCGCGCTACGCCCGGACGATCCCGGCACGGTCTTCGCGGCCAGCTGGGAGCGTGTGCGCGGTCCCTGGTTCCTGAACAGCGGCGGCCCCGGCAGCGCGCTGTGGAAGTCGACCGACGGCGGCACGACCTGGACCGAGGTGACCGGCGGCGGCTTCCCGGCCGCGATGAAGGGGCGCATCGGGTTGTCCATCAGCCAGAGCGATCCCGGCATCATGTTCGCCATGGTGGAGGCGGAGGAGGAAGAAGACGGCTCGGGCGGCAATGGGCTCTATCGCTCGGAGGATGGCGGAGACACCTGGGAAAAGGTCAACGATGCCAACAGCCGTCCCTTCTACTACTCGCAGGTGCGGGTGGACCCGCAGGACCCCGACCGGGTCTACTTCTCATCCACGCCGGTCCAATTCTCCAGCGACGGGGGGCGGACGGCCGGCACCACCACGAACGGCATCCACGTCGATCACCATGCCATGTGGATCGACCCGGTGGACCCGGAACGGATTGTGGCCGGCAACGACGGCGGGGTCGCGATCACCTGGGACAAGGGCGGGAACTGGCGCTACCTGAACACGATGGCGCTGGGGCAGTTCTACGACGTCTCGTACAACATGGATAAGCCGTACCGGGTCTGCGGCGGATTGCAAGATAATGGCACATGGTGTGCGCCAAGTCGTTTGTCAAGAGGACAGATCACAAAATACCACTGGGCGACCATCAGTGGCGGAGACGGCTTCGTCACGGCCCAGGACGCAGAGGATCCGAATCTGGTGTGGGCCGAGTCGCAGGGCGGCAACATGCGGCGCATCAACTTGGCGACCGGCGAGAGCACGTCGCTGCAAAAGCCGGATTGGGAGACGGCGTGGCGGCCGCTGCAGGACAGCATCGTGCTGCTGCTGGATGGCGGGGCGTCCGAGGACGATCCCGGGGTCGCCGAACTGCGCGCGCGCGCCACGGCAGATTCGGCCAGCCACATCATGCGCTGGAACTGGAACACGCCGTTCTTCCAGTCGGTGCACGACCGTAGCCACTTCTACGCTGCTGGCAACCGGGTTGTCAAGAGTACGGATTTCGGAGACGACCTCGAGATCATCTCGCCGGACCTCTCCTACGCCGATCCCGGGAAGATCGAAGTCAGCACGCGCACGACCGGGGGTGTTACGCCCGACGTGACCGGCGCGGAGACCCACGCCACAGTCACGGCGCTTGCCGAGTCGCCGCTCGTGCAGGGAGTCCTCTTTGCGGGGACCGATGACGGTCGCGTCTGGACATCGGCGGATGACGGGGGCGAGTGGATCGAGTTGACCGGTCGTTTCCCCGATGCTCCCGACGGCACCTACGTCAGCCGTGTGGAGCCCTCGCGCCACGACCCCGATCGCGTGTACGTCTCCTTCGACGGCCACCGCACGAACGACTTCACGCCGTACGTCTACGTCTCCGACGACGGGGGCGGCACCTTCCGCTCCATTGCGGCGAACCTGCCCACCGGGGCGCCCGACTTCGTGCATGTGGTACGGGAGGATCCGCGCAACGAGAACCTGCTCTTTGTGGGGACCGATGTGGGCGTGTACGCGTCCCTCGACCGGGGAGGCTCGTGGCGGCGGTTCATGGAGAGCCTGCCGGCGACGCCGGTGCACGACCTCCGGATCCACCCGCGGGACCGCGAACTGATCGCGGGGACCCACGGCCGCTCGATCTGGATCGTGGACATCGTGCCGCTGCAGGATCTCACCGCCAACGTGCTGGCCGACGGCGCCCGTGTGTTCGAACCCGCGCCCGCCTTCCAGTTCGTCGAGGAGGCGCGGGGTGGAGAGTCGTACGGCCAGGCCTGGTTCCAGCGCCCCACACCGGGGGCGAGCGGCCGGATCAGCTACTACATCGGTGATGAGGTGGCGGAGGTGCTCGCGGAGGCGGAGGAGGCCGGGGAAGAGGGTGGTGATGGTGGGGAGGCGCAGGCTGCGCGGGGCGGTGGGGGCGCCGGCGCGACTCAGGGCGCGGGCCGGGTGGGTGGACGCGGGCCGGGCGGGGCCGGGCCGGCGGGCGGGTCGCGAGGCCCCCAGGTCGAAATCACCGTCACGGGCGCGGATGGCGAGGTCGTGCAGACGCTCAGCGGGCCCGCCGGGGCGGGGCTCCACACCGTGACATGGAACCTGCGGGGCGCGGCTCCCGGGGCCGAACCGCTGTCTCCGTCGGAGCGCCGTGACAGCATCGCGGTGGCCGAGCGCGCGCGGTTCGTGGCCGATTCGCTGGTGGAGGCGGGGTGGGAGGAGGCGCCGCTGCGCCGGCAGATCGGCGTGTTCACCGGGGAGACCGACCGGCAGAGTCTGTTCGGCGGATTCGGCGGTGGCGGCGGCGGCGGGCAGGGTGGGGGCGATCCCGAGGCGTTCCGCGAACGTCCGGGTGAGTCCGCCGGCGGGGGTGGCCGACGCGGTGGTGGTGGTGGCAGAGGAGGCAGGCCCGATATGGGTCGAATGCGCGAACTCGCCGACCTGGTGCGGCCGGGGGTGGGGATGCGCGGCCTCTTCGGAAGAGGGGGCGGGGGCGGTCAGGGTGAACCGGTCGAGCCGGGGAGCTACACTGTCACGATCAAGCTCGGCGACCGTACGCTGAGCCGGACCCTGATGGTCGAACGGGTGGAGGCATCCCGCTAGATGAACGAATCCATCGGGATCACCATCGTCTTCACTGCCGGCGTCCTGTCTTTCCTGTCGCCGTGCGTCCTTCCCCTGGTGCCGAGCTACCTCTCGTTCGTGACGGGGATGTCGCTGCAGGATCTGCAAGAGGGCTTCGATCGCCGCAAAGTGCTGGTCCACTCGCTCCTCTTCGTGACCGGCTTCACCCTCATCTTCGTCCTTCTGGGCGCTTCGGCGTCCTTCATGGGACGTTTTCTCAACTACTACAGCGACTGGATCGCGCGCATCGGCGGGATCATCATCATCATCCTGGGGCTGCACCTCATGGGCGCCTTCAAGCTCACGCCCCTGATGCGGGAGAAGCGCGTCCACCTGGGCAACAAACCCGCCGGATACGTCGGAACGGTGGCCGTGGGCTTCGCCTTCGGTGCCGGCTGGACGCCCTGCATCGGACCCGTGCTGGGCGCCGTCCTGACCATGGCGGCGGCCCAGGAGAGTCTGGCGCGGGGGACGATGCTCCTCTTCGTCTACTCGATGGGCCTCGCGATCCCCTTCATCCTCTCGGCCCTGGCGCTGGAGCGCTTCCTGACAACGTTCTCGAAGTTCCGGCGGTTCCTGCCCGCGGTCCAGATCGCGGCCGGAGCGCTGCTGGTCCTGCTCGGCATCCTGCTGGTGACGGGTTCGTTCGCCGTGCTCGCCGCGTGGCTCAACCGCTTCGCGCCGGAATTCCTCCTGGAGCGGCTGTAGCCATGGCCCTGGTCCCTTCGACGATGCTCCCGCTGGGCACACCGGCACCCGATTTTTCGCTCCCCGAGCCGTACACCGGCCGGACCGTGTCGCTGGGCGACTTCCGCGAGGCACAGGCGCTGCTCGTGGTCTTCCTTTCCAACCACTGCCCGTTCGTGAAGCACATCGCCGACCACTTTGCTGCGGTGGCGGGCGGGTATCAACAGAATGGCGTGGCGGTGGTCGGCATCAACGCGAACGACGTCGCCAGCCATCCGGAAGACAGCCCGGACGCCATGAAGGCCGAGGTGGACCGGCGCGGGTACACCTTCCCGTACCTCTTCGACGAGACGCAGGAGGTGGCGAAGGCCTACCGGGCGGCGTGCACGCCGGATTTCTTCCTGTTCGATGGCGGGCGCGGGCTCGTCTACCGGGGGCAGTACGACGGGAGCCGGCCATCTCTGGACGTCCCCGTGACGGGAGGAGATCTCTGCGTGGCGATGGACGCCGTGCTGGCGGGGGACGCGCCCGTGGCGCAGCAGATGCCGAGCGTGGGGTGCAACATCAAGTGGAAGGCGGGGTGCGAGCCGCAGTGGTTCGGGTAGGGCCCGTGTTTGCGGCGGCGCCCGGTTTCGGCCACTGCGGGGGGGACCTCGGTGATCCTGGCCCCAGGACCGTCGATCAGGCCGCCCCCGCCAGATCCTGCTCCAGCAGCTGGCGTCTGAGCAACGTCGCGTAGGTCCCTCCCAGCGCCAGCAGCTGCTCGTGGCGCCCGCGCTCCACAATGCGCCCCTCGTCGAGTACGAGGATCAGGTCCGCGTCCTTCACCGCCGTGACCCGGTGCGAGATGATGAATGCGGTGCGGCCCTTCAACTCGGCGCGCAGGCCGCGCAGGATCCGGGATTCGGTGCCGGTATCCACCGCGCTCAGCACGTCGTCGAGAACCAGGACCGAGGGGTCGATGGCCAGGGCCCGGGCCAGCGTTGCACGCTGCTTCTGCCCGCCTGACAGGTTGATGCCGCGCTCCCCGAGGCGCGTCCGGTAGCCGGCCGGGAAGCCCTCGATGGTCTCGTGCAGGTGGGCGGCAGTAGCGGCGTCGCGGATGCGCCGGGCGAGGGTGTGTTCGGGCAGGGCCGCGGGGACCCCGAGGCCGATGTTGTGGCCAAGGCGGTCGGAGAAGAGGAAGCTGTCCTGGGGAGCGAAGCCGATCCGGGCCCGGATGTCGGCGGGGTCGTAGTCGGGGAGAGGGGCACCGTCGAGGAGCACCGCGCCCGAGGTGGGATCGTACACACGTGCGATCAGCGACACGAGGGTGCTCTTGCCGGAGCCGGTGGGGCCGACGATCGCGACGGTGCGTCCAGGCTCGGCCGTGAAGGACACGGCCTCGAGCACGAACCGCTCCGTGCCCGGATAGCGAAACGACACCTCCCGGAATTCGATCGCCGCGGGACCGTCTGGTGCGGGAAGGGGAGCGACCGGGGCGGCGACGGCAGGCTTGATCGCGAAGATCCGGTTGATCCGCCCCATGGAGGCCGCGCCGCGCTGGAAGAGGTTGACCACCCAGCCCAGCGCGATCATCGGCCAGGCGAGCAGTGCCAGGTAGAAGGAGAAGGCCACGAAGTCGCCGGTCGTGATCCGCCCCGCCATGACCTGGCCGCCCCCGTGCCAGAGCACCACCACCATGGCCGCGCCCGTCAGCAGTCCCATGATCGGGTGGAATGCTCCGGACGCGTATGCGAGGTGCATGTTGTGCTTCAGGTAGTCCCGGTTGAAGACGTCGAACTCGCCCGCCTGGGCCGCTTCCTGTCCATAGGCCCGCACGATGCGCACGCCTGTGAGGTTCTCCTGCACCATCGTCGACAACGCCGCGAACTGCTCCTGGATGCGCTCGAAGCGGGTGTGGATCGTCTTGCCGAACCATGCAACCACCGGGGGCAGGACGGTCATCGGAATCAGGGAGACGAGGGTCAGCATGGGGCTGATCCAGATCATCACGGCCAGGCCAACCACGAAGCTGACGATGGTATTCGCCGTGTACATGACCGCCGGACCGATCGCCTGGCGCACGGCCAGCGTGTCGTTGGTGGCGAGGCTCATCAGGTCGCCGGTGCGGGTGCCGCCGTAGAAACCCGCGTCCAGGCGGAGCAGGTGCCGCACGAAATCGTTGCGCAGATCGACCTCGATCCGCCGGCTCAGGCCGTTCAGGATCTCCCGCATCCCGTACCGCGCCGCGTTTCCCAGGATCGCGGCCGCCACGATCAGAAGGGCGTAGTTGAGGACCGTTCGGCGCGTCGCATCCGGGTCCGCGCCGGTGTCCGCGGTCAGCGCGTCGATCGGCAGCTTCAGCAGGTAGGGGTTGGCCAGGGCGAATCCGTTGGCGAGTATCACCAGGACCAGTCCCCAGAACATGGCCCGCCGGTACGGCCGGAAGTAGGGCAGGACGGTCTTGAGTTGGTCCATGTCGGGATGCGGTCGCCGTGGGGAGTGGCCGGGGTGCTGCGGGAATCGGCCCTTATATTAGTGGCGGGCGGAAGATCGGGCGTGACGGGGAAGCCGGGCAACCGCCGAAGGGAGCACGAAGATGACATCAAGGGGCCCGTGGACGGAACCGCGCGAGCACCGGGAGCGGTGGGGCGCCGGGCCGGCAAGGCCCCGGCTTGGGAGTCTGGTGCCGTTCGCGTGGCTGATCGTGGCGGCCGCGTGTGGAGGCGACGCCGAACCAGCCGGCGGCGGGGCGGAGCCCGGAGCAGCGGACCGCGATTCGGTTCCCGCCGAGACGGTGGAGGAGTCGCCGCGCGCGGAGGTGGATGATCCGGGGGCTGTCGGGGTGCCGGGCGAGCCCGATGCGGCTGATGAAGGCGAGGGAGACGGTGAGGGCGGGGGTGACCAGGTCGCGGATGTCGATGAGGCGGAAGGCGTTGACGCGGAACCCGCCACCGCGTCCGTAGTCCCCGCCGGCACGCGGCTGAGCGTCACGAGCGCGGAAGACATCTCCACGGCGGACTACGCCCCCAACGATCCGGTGCTGGTCACGGTCGCCGAGCACGTCATCGACTCCGCCGGAGCCGTTCTCATTCCGCGGGGCGTCAATCTTCTCGGCCGGGTCGTGGATGCGGCCGGCTCGGGGGGCCCCGGCGAGGCGCCGGTTCTGGAGATCGCGTTCGAGACCCTTTCCGGCTGGGACTACGAGAGGCCGGTGGAGGGCACGGTCGTCGAAGCCGAGGTGGTGCTGGACGCGGAAGCCCAGGCCAAGCGCCGAGCCTCCGCGGGGCGGGTCGCCGCGGTGACCGTGGTGCCGGGGAAGATCCTGGCGGGGTCGGTCATCGTCGTCGAGTTGCGGGCATCCGTGTCCGTGCCGCCGGTGTTCATGTGGCCGGACTCGTTGTTTGAGGCGGACTCGTTGTTTGAGGCGGACACCTTCCCGGGGCGGGATCCGTTCCTGCGACTGGACACGTTACCGCGCCGGGACACGGTCGCAATTCGCCCGATCTGACCCGGGTTCCGCCCGCCGCCGGTTCCCGTCCTGCCGGTCCCTATTCCCGGTAGCCGACCGCCAGGCCGCCGCGCCGCGGATCCGACCACGCGGCCAGGGAACCGTCCGGCATGACCATGATCAGCTGCACGTCCCCCGACATTCCGCCGGTGAAGTAGGCGTCGGGCGGCCCCGGCTCCCGCTCCTGCACCGTGTGGCCCCGATCCCGGAGCGTTCCCACTGCCGACTCCACCAGCCCCCGGTGCTCAAAGAAGATCTGGTCGGGCAGGTGCTGGTGGTGCACCCGCGGAGCGTGCACGGCCTGGACCGCGTTCATCCCGTGGTCGACGACGTTGAAGATCGTCTGGAGGACCGTGGTGATGATCGTGGCGCCGCCCGGCGTCCCCGTCACCAGGAAGAGGGCGCCGTCCGCGTCCTCGACGATCGTGGGGCTCATCGCCGACAGCATGCGCTTTTCCGCGGCGACGGCGTTTCGTTCGCCCTGCACGAGCCCGAACTGGTTCGGCGTGCCGGGCTTTGCGGCGAAGTCGTCCATGGTGTTGTTGAGGAAGAATCCCGCGCCGTCAACGACGACCTTCCCGCCGAACCACGAATTGATGCTGGTCGTCACCGCGACCGCGTTCCCCTCCGCGTCCACCACCGAGTAGTGCGTGGTGTGGCTCTCGTCCAGCACCGTCTCCAGCCCCGGCCGCACCTCGGAGGAGGGGGTGGCGCGGTCCACCGAGATGGTGGCGGCGCGGCGCTCCCCATAGTCGTCCGAGGTGAGCTCGGCCAGCGGCATGTCGACGAAGTCGGGGTCGGCCAGGTACTCGTTGCGGTCGGCGTAGGCACGGCGGAACGACTCGGCCATCACGTGCACGGCGTCGGCGCTGTTCCATCCGAGCGCGGCAAGGTCCCAGCGCTCCACCATGTTGGCGATCGCGGCCATGGTCACACCGCCCGATGACGGGGGCGGCATCGAATGGACCGTGTGGCTCCGGTAGTCGAAGCTGGCCGGATCGCGCCAGACGGCCTCGTACCGGTCGAGGTCCTCCAGGGTGATGATCCCGTCGCCGCGCTCCATCTCGGCCACGATCAGCCGGGCGGTCTCTCCCCGGTAGAAGTCGTCGGGACCTTCGTCGCGCAGCCGGGCGAGGACCCCGGCCAGATCGGGCTGCTCGAAGGTGTCCCCGATCGCGGGGACGCTGCCGCCCGGAAGGAACACGCGTGCGCTGGCCGGGAACGCGCGGATGCGATCCTGGGCCGCATCCAGCGTCGAGACGAGGCGCACGGTCACCTCGAAGCCGCGCGCGAGGTGAATGGCCGGCTCCACCACCTCCGCCCAGGGAAGGACACCGAAGCGCCGGTGCGCCTCCCACAGCCCGGCGACCGACCCGGGGAGGCCCGCCGACAGGTGGCCCACCACGGACCGGTCGGTCACGTTCCCGGCATCGTCGAGGTACATGTCCCGCGTCGCCGCCATCGGTGCCTTCTCCCGGTGATCGAGCGCGTGGACGGTGCCGTCGGCGAGGCGGATCATCATGAACCCGCCGCCGCCCAGATTCCCTGCTTCGGGGTTCACCACCGCGAGCGCCAGACCGGTGGCGACCGCCGCGTCGACCGCGTTGCCGCCCGCCACGAGGATGTCCACGCCCACCCGCGACGCGTATTGGTCGGTGGTCGCAACCATTCCCCCCCGCGCGGTGACGGGAGGGGTGTCGACGGGGAAGGGCCAATCGTCCGGGAATGCTCCGCCCGCTTCCACGAAGGCACTTGCCGCGACGGGCGGGGTGGGGGAATCGCAGCCGGGTAGGGCCAGAAGCGGGAGGGCCAGCAGTCCACGGACGGCCAGCGCCGTGACGCGGCGAACCCGATGGTGCCGATAGGGACCTGCGACGGAATCACTGTACATGGCTTGGGAGCAGCTTTCGTTAAGTTGTCGGAGGATTCACCCACGCGCGGCGGTAAAGATGCTGGATAACCGGCTTACCGAGCAACGGAACCCGAGGAGCGAGGCCATCGACCGCCGGTCCTCGTTGGAGATCGTCCGGATCATCAACGAAGAGGACCGGTCGGTGGCGGACGCCGTCGGCCGGGAGGCCGAATCCATCGCCCGGGCGGTCGATCTGGCGGTCGAGGCGTTTCGGAGCGGGGGGCGTCTCATCTACGTTGGCGCGGGAACGTCCGGGCGGCTGGGCGTCCTGGATGCCGCGGAGATGCCGCCCACCTTCGGTACGGACCCGGAGATGGTGCAGGGGGTGATTGCGGGCGGCTTCCACGCGTTGGTCCGCTCCCGGGAAGGCGCGGAAGACCGCCCGGAGGACGGGGTCGCGGCCATGGACGAAAAGGGGGTCGGCGCGACCGACTTCGTGATCGGGATCGCGACCTCGGGAACCACCCCGTTCGTGCACGGTGCCCTTGCGCGGGCTAGAGAGCTGGGCGCGCGCACCGGTTTCCTGCTGTGCACGCCACCGCACCGCGCCCTGCGGGAAGCGCACGACGAGGTCATCGCGCCGCTCACGGGCCCGGAAGTGGTCACGGGGTCGACCCGCATGAAGGCCGGGACGGCCACCAAGATGGTCCTCAACACGATCACCACCGCGGCGATGATCCGGTGCGGCAAGGTGGACGGGAACCTCATGGTCGACCTTCAGGTGACGTGCCGGAAGCTGCAGGACCGGGGTGAACGGATCCTCATGGCGACGCTGGGGCTGGGCCGGGAGGGCGCGCGTGAGCTGCTGGCCCAGGCCGGGGGGCACGTCAAGACCGCGCTGGTCATGCAACGGCTGGATCTCGGCCGCAGTGAGGCCAGGGAGGCGCTGGAAGGTGTCCAGGGCGTCATCGGAGCCGTGGCTCCGGCGGGTGACCACCTTGGCTGACGGCGCCCGGCGGAAGATCACACCCACCGCGGCCTTCCTGCTGATGGTCGTCGCGGTGCACATCGTAGCCGCGTTCACGTCGGCGTTGCCGGCGATCCACAACGGAGGGGACAATGCGGCCTACATTTCGCTGGCGAACTCCCTCGCGCGTGACGGTGCGTACACGGAGGTCTGGCACCCCGGCGCGCCTCCTCACGCGAAGTACCCGCCCCTCTACCCGGCAGTCCTGGCGCTCATGATCCTTGCGGGCGCGAAGACGTGGGGCGCGTTCAAAGCCGCCTCGCTCGTGTTCACGACCCTCTCGACCGCTTTCTGCTTCCTGTGGGTGCGGAAGCTCCACGGCCCTCGCGCCGCCATGGCCGCCGCGCTTGTCTTCGGCGTCTCGCCGGCCGTGCTGCTCCACGCGCAATGGGTGCTCGCGGATCCCCTGTTCCTCGCATTGACGCTGGGCTGTCTCTGGTTCTTGACACCTCCCACGCAGGACACACCGGCCGCTGGGACGGGGGCACTGGGCCTCGACATTGTGGCCGGACTCGCGCTGGCGATTGCCGCCTATTTCACTCGGTCGGCGGGACTTCCTCTCCTGGTGGCGGTAGTTCTCTGGTTGGGCCTGGAAAGGCGATGGCGTCCACTGGGGATTCTGGCGGGTGTGTTCGCGGTCCCGGCGACGCTCTGGCAACTGCGTTCCGGCGGTGACTATGTCTCCGAGTTCTGGTTGATCAACCCCTACGCTCCGGATCTTGGGCGGGCGAGCCCCGTCGAACTGCTCGAGCGGGTGGCGGGGAACCTGTGGATGTACGTGAGCGACTACGTCCCGTCCGGGGTCACCGGGCTGGACGGGTCGTGGGCGGCCGTATTCGGGGTGGTGCTGGCGGGGCTCGGCGGGGTGGGCTGGCTTCGGCGGATGCGGGCGGGCGCCGGTGTGGCGGAACTCTTCTTCGTCCTGTATGTCGGCCTTATCCTCGCCTGGCCCGCACAATGGTCGGGTGACCGCTTCGCCCTCCCTCTTTTTCCGTTGGTCCTGCTCTACGCCGGCGAGACGCTCGCGGCCATCGCCCGGGCAATTGCCCACTGGCGGCCAACAATGGTTTCCGAGCGGCCAGAGTGGCTGGCACGCCTTCCCGTGCGCGCCATGGGCGTGACCGTGGCGACGGCAACGCTGGTTCCTTCCGGGCTCTCGTGGTTGGAGCGCAGCGAGCAGGCACCGAGATGCAGAGAGCGCGTAGCCGTGACCGGGCCCTTTGGATGCTATGCCGCGGGCCAACGGGAATTCCACGCCATGGCTCTCTGGGCGGGCGACAACCTCCCCGCAGGGACGGTCGTCTTCAGCCGCAAGCCGCGCCTCTTCTACGCCTTCAGCGGTCACCCCTCGGTCACCTATCCCTTCACCTTCGATGACCGGAGACTTCTCGCACAGGCGGACTCGCTGGGGATCGGGTATGTCGTGCGGAGCAACTGGGACAATTCGGGTCCGGCGTACGTGGACCCAGTGATCGCCGCCAACCTCGACCGTTTCTGCGTCGTCTCGCAGCTTCAGCTCGGATCGGGGCCGCCGACCTCTCTACTGGCGATCCTCGAGCCCGCAGCCGATGATTCAATGGACCCCGCCACGACCCAGGACAGCGTGCGATCGTGTCCCTTGCCGGGTGGCGGCACCTTGCCGACCCTGGCGGCCCTTGGCTCTCCAACGGTCCCGATCCTCGACCGTTGACCTCGAATTCCCGACCGACTATGGAAAACAAAACGCTCTTCCTGGCTGCGGCCCTCGCCGCACTCCTCTCCGGAGCCTTCAGCCCGGCGTCCGCGCAGAACCCCCCGCCGGACGAGGACTGGCGCCAGATCTCCACCGAGCACTTTGTGATCACCTACCCGGCAGGGATGGAGGACCTCGCGCGCCACGCGGCTCCCATCGCCGAGCGGGCCCATGTACTCCTGGCGGAGCGATTCGCCGCCACCCCCGAAGGCCCCATCCAGCTCCTGCTCACCGATCACGCCGACATCAGCAACGGCTACGCCACGCCGGTTCCGTACAACACCGTCACGATCTTCGTCCGGCCGCCGATGGATGGCGGCACCATCTCGTACTTCGACGACTGGCTCGGCCTGGTGATCACCCACGAGCTCGTCCACACCTTCCACCTCGACATGACCGGAACCCTCGGCAAGATCATCCGCAAGGTGTTCGGGCGCGTGCCGGGGGGGTGGCCCGTCTTCCCGTCGAGCGCGACGCCCAGGTGGGTGGTCGAAGGGATGGCCACCTATTTCGAGTCCGAGCTGACCGACGCCGGACGGGTCAACGGGACGTGGCAGGAGATGGTGATGCGGGCCGCGGCTCTGGACGAGTCGTTCAGCACGCTGGACCAGATGGAGGGGGGCTCGCCGGTGTGGCCGGGGGGACACCGACCGTACGTCTATGGTGCTCGCTACCTCGAACACCTGGCCGAGGTGAACGGCGAGCAGTCCATGGGGGACTTTGCCCGCTCCCTGGCGGGTCAATGGGTCCCCTACCGCACCAACTCCGCGGCCCGCGACGCCTTCGGCACCTCCGTGTCCGACAGCTGGAAGGCGTGGAGCGCGCAGACGGTCGACGGGTACCGCTCCCTGGCCGAGGCACTCGCCGAATCGGCACCCGTCACAATGGGTGAGACCGTGGAAGGGGCGGGGCGCGCGGCAAGCCAGGCGATGGTCTCTCCCGACGGAGAGACGCTCGCGTTCATCCGTTCCGATGGCGTGGACGCAGCCCAGATCCGCGTTTCGGGCCCCGGCGGCGGGAACGCGCGCCGCCTTACCCGCATCAACGGGGTGGACGGCACCCTGTCCTGGACGCCCGGCGGCTCGCTCCTGTTCTCCCAGCTCGAGTTCACCGGTCGCTACCGTTTGACCGGCGACCTCTACCGGGCCGCGCCCGACGGGACGGTGGAGCGCGTGACCCGGGGCCGGCGGCTCAACTACGCCGATGCCGCGCCCGACGGCACCGGCGCCGTCGCCGTCCAGGAAGGCGGCGGCACCAACCGCCTGGTGCTGGTCGATCTGGCGACCGGCGACGTGGCTCCTCTCACGGACGCGGATGGTGGCGTCCACTGGGCCTTCCCGCGCTGGTCCCCCGACGGGCAGCGCATCGCAGCGGTCCGTTGGGTCACCCCGGGTCTCATGGACATCGTGATCCTCGACGATGAGGGCGCGGTGACCACGGAGATCACGCGCGACAGGGCCGTGGACATAACGCCCTTCTGGACCCCGGACGGAAGCGCCGTGATCTGGTCGTCGGACCGAACGGGCATTCCGAACCTCTTCGCCGCCACCGTACCGGAAGAGGGCGAGCCCCGTATCCGCCAGGTCACGAACGTTCTCGGCGGCGCGTCCCACCCCTCGGTGGACCCCCTCGGCAGGTGGATCCACTTCGCGTCCTACCACGCGGACGGGTGGCACATCGAACGGATTCCGTTCTCGCCGGCCGAGTGGTTCACCCCCCAGCCGGTCAGCGACCGCTTCACCCCTGCGCCCGCGACCCCGGACATCGAGGTGGTGGAACCGTCCCCCGCCGGGAAGTACCGGGCCCTGCCAACCCTTCGTCCCTACTACTGGAACCCCCTGTATCGGCCCGCCGAGAGGGGGGATGACCAGGCGGGGACCGGGTACGACGTCATCAAACCGTTCATCGGGCTGACGACCGGAGGCTCGGATCTCGTCGGGCGGCACAACGTCTCCCTGTCGGCTCGCTTCTCTCTTGATGCGCGCTTCGCGGGCGGTTTCAGGTACAGCTACGGCGGCCTCGGCAACCCGATCCTGGGGTTGTCCCTGGCACAGAGCCACGACGCCTCCTCGCGCACACTGAGGGTCCAGTTCCCCGATGATTCGGTGCGCGAGTACTTCCTGATCGAGCGGGAGCGCACGGCGATGCTCTCGGCCTCGTTCCTGAGGCGCCGCTACCGCACCGCGACCTCGTTGTACCTGAGCGGCGGCCTCGTTCGTGAGGACCTGACCCTGCAGAATCCGGCGGGGGAAGAGGGCCCTACCCTGAGCAATCCTCCTCCGCAGACCACCTTCACCGAGATGCGCGCCACCCTGTCGGCGTCGAACACGCAGCGCCGGGCCATGTCGTTCTCGCGCGAAGACGGCGTGCGCGCCCATGTGTCCGGCCGGACGCGGCGGGTGAATGGTCTGGATTCCGCGCTCCGCGGCGCCCTGGGCGAGGATCGGGGGTTCATGGAACTCACCGGCGAGGTCACCGCCTACAAGTCTCTTGGCCGCCTCGGCTTCGCCAACCATGTCCTCGCGGCTCGCTTCTCGGCCGGGGCCGGCTTCGGGGCCGGTGCCAACCAGTTCCACTTCGACGTGGGGGGAGCGGAGGGCACACGCGAGACGGTAACGGGGTTGGGGCTCTTCGGCGGTTCGTCCCTCCTCTTCCCGGTTCGGGGCTACCCCGCGAACTACCGTTCGGGCCGGACCGCCTGGACCGCCAGCGCCGAGTACCGCTTCCCGCTCCTGCTCGTCAATCGCGGCCCGGGGCTGCTTCCCCTCTTCTTCGACCGGGTCCACGGCTCGGTGTTCTTCGATGCGGGGAACGCCTGGGGCCCCACCCTCGGCCAGCGCCTGTACGACAATCCGCAGCAGTTGGCGCTGGCGAGCGTCGGGGCCGAGCTCACCGTGATCGTGACCGCCCTGTACCGTGGGGGTGCGTCCGTCCGCTTCGGGGGCGGCTTCCCGTTGCGGGAGGCGACCGAACCGGCCTTCTACATCCGTTTCGCCAACCCCTTCTAACAGCCCCCGCCCATGAGCGGGACTCTCGCCGGAAGGGGGCCTGGACGTGTCCCGACCGGCGTCTTGAGGACGTCCAGCGTCAATTCCGGGCGACACAGCGACGATTCCCTTGACCACAAGGACTAGGGGCATTAAGTTGGTTACCCCCACTACATACGGTAGCTACCGGGCGTTTTCCACATATCCAACCCGTTGGCACGCTTGAGCTTCGGGCAGCTTTCAACACTGCCCGCCCCCAATAGACCCCGGTTTTCCACAATCCCCACGGAAACACAGGACAAGCACCCGATGACGCCGCCGAACCAGGACGCCCGCGACTTTGACGATCACGTTCCCCACGACCTACCGCAGGCCCGGCTCTCGGAGAACGCACGCATCGTTCTTGCACGGCGCTACCTGAAGAAGGACGAGTCCGGCCAGCCAACGGAGGAGGCGGAGACGATGTTCTGGCGGATCGCCAGGGTCATCGCCGAAGAGGACCGGAAGTTCGGGGTTTCGGAAGCGGCCGTCGAGGAGGTGGCGCGGAGCTTCTACGAACTGATGACGACCGGCCGGTTCGAGCCCAACTCCCCGACGCTGATGAACGCGGGCCGGCCCCTGGGGCAGCTCTCGGCGTGCTTCGTGCTCCCCGTCGAGGACGCGCTCTCCAACGGCGGCAGCGGCATCTACGACACGCTGCGGGCGATGGCGCTCGTGCATCAGTCCGGCGGCGGAACCGGCTTTTCCTTCTCCCGGCTGCGGCCGGAGGGCGACAACGTGCGATCCACGATGGGGGTGGCGTCGGGCCCGGTCTCCTTCATGCGCCTCTACGATGCCTCGACGGAGGTGGTGAAGCAGGGCGGCACCCGCCGGGGGGCCAACATGGGGATTCTCCGGGTCGACCACCCCGACATCCATGAATTCATTCACTGCAAGAACGACACCTCCCAGATCACGAACTTCAACATCTCGGTGGCGATCACGGACGACTTCATGCGTGCCGTGAAGAACGATGACGAGTACGACCTGATCAACCCCCGGACCGGACAGGTCACGGGCCGGGAGAAGGCCGCCGAGATCTTCGACATGATCGTCGAGGGGGCGTGGAAGACCGGGGAGCCGGGCGTCTTCTTCATCGACCGTGCCAACGAACACAACCCGGTCCCGGCACTGGGCGCCTACGAGGCCACCAACCCCTGCGGCGAGCAGCCCCTGCTGGCGTACGACGTCTGCAACCTGGGCAGCATCAACGTGAGGTGCTTCGTACGGGAAGGGCACTTCGACCGACCCGAGGACGGCATCGACTGGGATGCCTTCCGCCGCGTGGTGCACCTGTCCACCCACTTCCTGGACAACGTCATCGACGCCAACCGGTACCCGCTCGGCGAGATCGACGATCTGGCCCGCAAGATCCGCCGCGTGGGGCTCGGCCTGATGGGCTGGGCCGACCTGCTGGTGCAGCTGGGCGTGCGCTACGACTCCGACGAAGGCGTGGCCCTCGGCCGCACCGTGATGGCCTTCATCGAGGAGGAGACCCGGGTCGCCTCGGAGCGGCTGGCGGAGGCGCGGGGTGTTTTCCCGGCGTGGGAGGAGTCGATCTGGGGTCCCGACGACAGCTGCGCCAGGGACGCGTCGGGGGAGCGCGTGCGCTCGCACCGGAGGCTCCGCAACTGCAACCTGACGACGGTCGCGCCTACCGGCACCATCTCGATCATCGCCGGGTGCAGCGGCGGCATCGAGCCGCTCTTCGCCGTCGCGTTCATGCGCAACCAGGCGGGGGTGATGATGCCCGACGTCAACGAGAACTTCGTTACCCGCGCCAAGGCGGAAGGGTGGTACTCGGAAACGCTCATGAAGCGGATTGCCGAAGAGGGCCACATCCACTTCGACGAGGTCCCGCTCGAGGTCCAGGAGGTCTTCCGCACGGCCCACGACATCTCTCCCGAGTGGCACGTGCGCATGCAGGCGGCCTTCCAGGCGCATGTGGATTCGGCGATTTCCAAGACCACGAACTTCGCCTTCGAAGCCACGCGCCCGGACGTGCGCAAGATCTACAACATGGCCTTCGAACTCGGGTGCAAGGGGGTGACCGTCTACCGCGACGGCTCACGCCCGATGCAGGTGCTGTCGACCGGCAGGACCGGCCAGGAAGAAGCGGCGGGCACCACAAGCGCCGAGATCGAGGAGCTCAAGGCCCAGCTGGCGGATGCCCGGGCCGGCAAGCACGATCTGGAAGGCCGGTTGGAGGAAGCGCGGACCAGGCTGGTCGAGCACGACCTGGAGGCCGCGGCGGCGCGCCACAAGCGCCAACGCCCGTCAATCCTGAGGGGACGGACGATGAAGATGGATTCGCCCCTCGGCGACCTCTACGTCACGATCAACGAAGACGACGCCGGCAAGCCCTTCGAGATGTTCTGCACGCTGGGCAAGGCCGGTGGCGCCGCCATGGCGGACTCCGAGGCAATCGGACGGCTCATCTCGCTGGCGCTGCGCTCGGGCATCCCCATTACCGCGGTGCGGGACCAGCTGCGCGGCATCTCCTGCGACCGCGCGGTCGGAGTCGGTCCGCAGAAGGTTCTGTCCTCTCCCGATGCGATTGCACAGGCGATCGAGCGCTACCTGGCCCAGAAGGAGGGGGTCCAGGAGGAGCTTCTGATCGGCGTGCCGGTCTCGACCGGCGCCGGGCCCGGCACCATGCCCGCGAGCCAGAGCCACCAGCACGCGAGCCACAACACCGGCACGCTCGGAGCGTGTCCCGAGTGCGGGGCAGGCCAGCTCGCCTTTGAAGAGGGGTGCAAGCGGTGCTACGTGTGCGGGTTTTCGGAGTGCGGGTGAGGGGGGACGCCCCGACTCAGGACCCCCCGGCCGGCTTCCTGTAATCCAGCGGCGGATCCCGGTCGCCCACGAGCGACACGTAGCTGAAGTCGGGTCCCACCCGCTCCCGGTACTCGTTCTTCGCGGCCTCCAGCAGCGCCGCGTCCGTGAACAGGTCCACCGCCGTCATCGCCAGCGTCTTGGCGGCCACGACCATCCCCTTCTCGCCGATCGACATTCCGCCCGCCGCGATGGCCTGCCATGAGTGGGCGGGCGTGCCCGGCACCCACGTCGCGGCGCTGATCCCCACCGTGGGCACGACCCAGCTCACGTCGGCCACGTCGGTCGAGCCTCCGCCCCGGCGCGGCATGTAGGGCTGCGCCTCGGCGGCGCTCTCCAGCGGCGGTTTGTTGACGAGCGTCTCCTGGATCATCGCCGCGAATTCCTTTTCGGCCTCGTCGTAGACCACGCCGCCCACCTTCTCCAGGTTGGCCTGCGCCCGCCGCTGCAGGGCCTCGTTGCTCAGCATGGCGTAGATGCCGTGGATGACTTCGTACTCCATCCGCGTGCCCGTCCCCATCGCCGCGCCCTCGGCCGCGAGCACGACCCGGTCGAAGATCGCCCTGACCCTCTCGGAGTCCGGATTGCGGACGTAGTAGTACACCTCGGCGAAGTCGGGAACCACGTTCGGCGCGGCCCC
Source organism: Longimicrobiales bacterium (assembly GCA_965206455.1). Taxonomy (GTDB): domain Bacteria; phylum Gemmatimonadota; class Gemmatimonadetes; order Longimicrobiales; family Gaopeijiaceae; genus Bin94. The sequence continues at coordinate 720,184 of CBDBJS010000002.1, forward strand.
CCCGGAGGTGATCACGTAGTGGATGCGCGTCTCCTGGGGGACGTGCTCGCGCAGCATGTTGACCATGTTGTTCATGGCCTCGACCCCGTCCAGCGCCGACCGCCCCTGCTCCGGGGCGCCCGCCGCATGCGCGGAAATCCCGTGGAAGCGGAACTTGGCCGACTTGTTGGCCAGCGACGACGACGGGCTGGCGCTGTTGCTGTTCCCGGGATGCCAGTGGACCACGGCGTCCACGTCGCCGAAGAGCCCGCCCCGCACCATGTAGACCTTGCCCGCGCCGCCTTCCTCGGCGGGCGTGCCGTAGACCCGAATGGTCCCGGAGGTGCCGGACGACGCCAGCCAGTCCTTCACGGCCAGGCCGGCCGCCACCGAGCCCGTACCGAAGAGGTGATGCCCGCAGGCGTGACCCGCCCCCATCTCGGGTCGCGGCAGCCGCTCGGGGCTTCTTCCCTGGGTGATTCCGGGCAGCGCGTCGAACTCGGCCAGGATGCCGATGACCGGGGATCCTTCTCCCCAGCTGGCGACGAAGGCGGTGGGCATCCCCGCGACCCCGGCCTCGACCTGGAAGCCGGCGTTCGCGAGTTGCGCCTGCAGCAGGCTCGAGCTCTCCGTCTCCTGGTACCCGACCTCGGCAAGATCCCAGATCTGCTGTGCGACCGCGCCGTAGCCGGTTGCGTTGGCCTCCACATGAGCCAGCACCGACTCGTGGCCGGACTGGGCGGCGACGGAAGAGGGGGCCGCGAAGCCGAGCAGGGGGACGAGGAGCAGGGGGAGGGGGGCTGTGGCGCCTGCGAATCGCTTTTCATCGGTGTCTCATGGGGTCTGAGGGGGGTGGTATCCGTGGAATGGACCAAAATGGAGGCCCAACATAACGTAGGATCTGTTCGGAAAGCCCGCACGGTCCCCGGTCGTCGCCGGAGATTGCGAATTATGTACATAATAAGTGTACATAATGTACAAGCGGGATCCGGGCTTTCACCCCGGCGGGCGTCCTGACAGATTGTGGCCCGGCCACCGCCACGTCCCAAACAAGCGAGTCGTCCACCGAATGCCCTCCAGACACCACGTTCGCGTCGCCGCCGTCCAGCCGCGCGGCTACCCCTTCGATTCGGCCGCCGCCGTCGAGCACGTCTGCGCGGCGACCGCCGAGGCGGCGGCGAACGGCACCGAACTGGTCATCTTCCCCGAGGCGTTCGTCGGCGGCTACCCGTGGGGCCTCGCCTTCGGCACGGCCGTCGGCGGGCGCAAGCCGGCCGGCCGGCGCACCTTCGGGCGCTACCACGACGCCGCCATCCCCGTGCCGGGCCCCGAAACGGAGCGGATGGGCAGGGCGGCCGCCGACGCGGGCGTCTACCTCGCCGTCGGCGTGATCGAGAAGGGCGCGGCCCACTCGCCGGGCACACTCTTCTGCACCCTCCTCTACTTCGCCCCGGACGGCACCCTGGCGGGCCTTCACCGCAAGCTCAAACCGACCGCGGCCGAGCGCCTCATCTGGGGTGAGGGCGACGGCAGCACGCTGCCCGTGCTGGAAGCCCCTTTCGCCCGGGTCGGCGGCCTGATCTGCTGGGAGAACTACATGCCGCTCGCGCGCATGGCCATGTACGGAAAGGGGGTGGAGATCTACCTGGCCCCCACCGCCGACTCCCGCGACCGCTGGCAGTCCACCCTTTGCCACATCGCGCTGGAAGGGCGTTGCTTCGTGATCGGCTGCAACCAGTTCGTCACGAAAGACCACTACCCGGCGGACATCGAGATCCTCGGCGAGCTCGCGGACTGGCCCGACGTGCTGTCCCGGGGCGGTACCTCGATCTACAGCCCGCTCGGCGAGACGGTGGCGGGCCCGTTGCTGGGCGAAGAGGGCGTCCTCTACGCGGACCTCGACCTGGGCGACATCGCGCGCGGCAAATTCGACTTCGACGTCATCGGCCACTATGCGCGCCCCGACGTTTTCCAGCTGCGCGTCAACGAGGCTCCCATGAACGCCGTGGGATAGGTACATTCCCTCCACATGTCTCCCGCCGGAACCCTGACCAAGGAATCACCAGAATGACCACCATGACGAAATCTCCGGCCCCCTCACGGACGGCTCGCTACCTCGACGAGGCCGAGCGCTACTCCGCACACAACTACCATCCGCTGCCGGTCGTGCTGGACCGCGGTGAAGGCTCGTGGGTGTGGGACGTCGACGGGAACCGCTACCTGGACATGCTGAGCTCGTACTCGGCGCTGAACCAGGGGCACCTGCACCCCGAGATCATTGCCGCCGCACGCGCGCAGATGGAGCGGCTGACGCTGACCTCGCGGGCGTTCCACAACGACCAGATGGGGCCCTTCCTCCGCGAACTCTGCGAAGCGTCGGGCTTCGACGCGGCCCTGCCGATGAACACCGGCGCCGAGGCGGTCGAGACCGCGATCAAGATGGTGCGGAAGTGGGGCTACAAGGTGCGGGGCATCCCCGAGGGCCAGGCCGAGATCATCGTGTGCGAGGACAACTTCCACGGTCGCACCACGACGATCGTGGGCTTCTCGTCCGAGGAGCAGTACCGCGACGGCTTCGGCCCCTTCACCCCCGGCTTCAAGCTCATCCCGTACGGGGACGTGGACGCGCTCCGGACCGCGATCGGGCCCAACACGGCGGGCTTCCTCGTCGAGCCCATCCAGGGCGAAGCCGGTGTGATCGTGCCACCGGACGGCTACCTGCGCGAAGCGGCCGAGATCTGCCGCGAGAACGGCGTGGCCTTCGTCGCCGACGAGATCCAGACGGGGCTGGGGCGCACGGGACGGCTCTTCTGCTGCGACTGGGAAGGGGTCCGTCCCGACGTGCTGATCGTCGGCAAGGCGCTTGGCGGCGGCCTCTACCCCGTGTCGGCCGCGATCGCGGACGCCGAGTTCATGGACGTGTTCCGGCCCGGCGACCACGGCTCGACCTTCGGAGGCAATCCCCTCGGCGCCGCCGTCGGCAGGGCATCGCTGCGCGTGATCCTGGAAGAGGACCTCTCGCGCCGCTCCGACGAGCTCGGAACGTGGTTCATGGAGCAGCTCCGCGCGATCAACTCGCCGCACGTGGAGGAGGTGCGGGGCAAGGGGCTCATGATCGGCGTGGTGATCAAGGAGTCCTCGGGGACCGCGCGGCCGTTCTGCGAAGCGCTGCAGCAGCGCGGCATCCTCGCCAAGGAGACGCACCACCAGGTCGTGCGGTTCGCGCCGCCCCTGAACGTGGCCCGCGCGGATCTGGAAGACGCGCTCATGGAGATCGCCGCCGTACTGAGCTGAGGGGGGGCCGGCCGGCCGGGCGTGTGGGGGTCGGCCGCGCTCAGGAGGGCGGGGCGATCGTGCCCTGCTTCGACGTATCGATCTCCGTCGCGTCGCCCTCGCCGAAGAGCACCGCCCTGGTCTGTGCGTAGAGGAATTCCCGGGAAGCCGCCTTCCGGGGGTCCAGTCCGAAGTGGTTGATCAGCAGCGTCTGGTGCTGGAGCCAGTCCCGCCAGCAAGGCGCGCAGATCTCACGCAGGATCCGCTCGCCCAGGTCTGACCGGAAGGGGGCGCGCGGCAGTGCCGGGCCGTGCTCTCCGGGGTGCCTGCGGCAGTCGATCTGTTCCACGGAAATCCTCGCGAATCGAAGGTGGCTGGCGGCGGCGGGGAGTCGCCATCCAACGTGCAGTTACGGGAAGATAACATTCCGCCGGAATTGGACGATGGCTGGCGATCTTGTAAATTAGCTTCGCAAGGTCCGATGGCCGGAGATGGAGGAAAACATGTCGTCACCGAGGATGCCCGGAACGGAGAACGACGCGAACGGCGAGGGCTCGCTGCTCTCGAAAGAGCAGTTGGCTCACCTGGAAGAGCGGCTCATGCAGGAGCGGAGCAAGGCGCTTCGTGCCCTGGGCATGTTCAACCGCTCCACCCAGGGAGACCGGGCGGCGGGAGATTCGGACCTTGCCGCCTATACGGACCACATGGCGGACCAGGGGACCGAGGCGATGGAACGGGAAAAGGCCGCGCTCTTCGCGACGAAGGAAGGGCGGTACCTCTACCGGCTGCAGGAGGCCCTCCGGCGGCTCTACCGCGATCCGGACAACTTCGGTCGCTGTCACGCGACCGGAAGGGCCATCACCTTCCAGCGTCTCGACGCGCTCCCTCACGCCCGCTACTGCATCGAGCACAAGCTGGAGTTGGAGGCCGGGGAGGGGTAGCGGCCGGTGCCCGGCCCGGCGCCTCACCGCTCTCGGTGCGACGCGGGGGTTCACCACGGACCTACTTGCTAGCCCAGCGCCTTCAGCAGCTCCCGGCCCAGCACGTCCACCTGCCACCGGCGCACGTCGCGCAGAGCCTTCAGGTCGGCCAGGCTTCCCGGTTGCGCGGCGACCACCTCGCGCAGGGCGTGATTCGCCATGACCCGGCCTCGATCCAGCCCCAGCTCCTGCGCTGCCCGGTTGCGCGCCGCCTTCAAGCGTTCGAACGCGGCTTCGGCTTCGGGGGTGCGCCGCGCTCTCCGACTCCGCCCCACGGGGTAAGGCGACAGTTCACGGGGGGCGAGCCCGTCCACCCGTCTCAGCGCCGCGAGCAGGGATCGCCCTCTGCTGTTGGCGAGCTGCGGCGGGAACTGCCTCACCCGGGCAAGCTGGACCACCGAGGCCGGCCGCGCCATCACGGCTCCAAGCAGCGCGGCGTCGGAGGCCACCCGGAATGGCGCACGGTCGAGCGAACGCGCGATCCCGTCCCTCCACGCGATGGCCTCCCGGAGCGCGGTCACGTCCCGGGGGTCAAGCTTCCGGGCCGCCTTGACGCGCGTGACCGGATCGGGCGCGATCTCCGGCGCATCGGGGTCCGTCGCCGCCGCCTCCACGAGCCAGCTGTACTCTTCCCTCGCCCAATCGAGGCGGCCTCTCGCGGCCAGCCGATCTTCGAGCAGCGCGGCGAGGTGGTGCAGGTGACGGGTGTCGCCGGCGGCGTAGTCGATCATCTCGCGCGAAAGGGGCCGCCGGGCCCAGTCGGCCTTCTGGAACCTCTTCGAAACCCGTATCGCGAGGTGCTTTTCGAGGAGCGCCTGCAAGCCGACCGCGGGTTCACCGAGAAAGCTGGCGGCCACCTGGGTGTCCCCCAGCCGGGCCACGCTGATGTTCAGGTCGCGGCGGAGGAGCCGCAGGTCGTAAGCGGCCCCGTGGATCAGCACCCGCCGGCCCGGATCCTCCAGCAAGGGTTTGAGGTGGGGGGTGAGGTCCAGGGCCAGGGGGTCGAGGACGAATGTCTCGGAGGGCGTCGAAAGCTGGACGAGGCAGAGCCTGTCCGAGTACCTGTGGTAGCCGGCCGCCTCACAGTCTATGGCAATGGTGCTCGCCCTTTCCGCCGCCCGCTCGACCCGCTTCGCATCGTCGGCGGTCTCCACATAGGTGGCCGAACCCGTTCCTCCGGAGGTCCGTCCGTCGGTCATGGCGGGCATCAAGCTGTTTCGATTCTGTTACGCATAGGGGCGGGGAGTTGGCGTAGTTCGGTCGTGAGTACCAAGCTAACGTAGCTTGTAAGGGGTATCCGTGGTGCGGCCCGACGGCCTTCGCAGGGAATGAGCGCAGAACGCATGATGAGAACCAAAGTTGTCGCGACGATGGGGCCGGCAAGTTCCACCCCCGAAATCGTGACCGCAATGGTGCGCGCCGGCATGGACATCGCGCGGATCAACATGTCCCACGGGAGCCACGAGCACCACCAGCGCGGGGTGCGACTGGTGCGGGAGGCTGCAAGGAAGGTCGGCCGCCCGGTGGCCATCCTGGCCGATCTGCAGGGCCCGAAGCTCAGGATCGGGCACCTCGACGAGCCGGTACGGCTGGACGACGGGGCCCTCGTCACCATCGCACCGGAGGGCGAGCACTCCGCAGACGAGCTCCCCAGCTCATACAAGCGTTTGGCGGAAGAGGTGGAGCGAGGTACTCAACTCCTCCTGGACGACGGTCAGCTCGAGTTGCAGTGCACCGGTACCGACGGTACGCGTGCGATGTTCCGGGTGCTCCGGGGTGGAATCCTCCGGTCCCGCAAGGGAATCAACCTGCCGGGCGTCAGCGTGAAAGCGCCTGCGGTCACCGAGAAGGACAGCCGCGACCTGGACTTCGCGCTGGAGATGGACGTGGAATACATCGGCCTCTCCTTCGTCCGCAACGTCAACGATGTCCTGGGGCTGAAGGACCGGATCAAGGGTCGCGCGTGGCTCGTGAGCAAGATCGAGAAGGCACAGGCCCTCGATGAACTCGACGGGATCATCGCCTTCAGCGACGCGGTGATGGTGGCACGGGGCGACCTGGGGGTCGAACTCCCCTTCGCATCCGTGCCCCTGGCCCAGAAGCGCATCATCCAGGCCGCGAACGGGTACGGTTGCCCGGTCATCACCGCCACGCAGATGCTGGAATCCATGACGATCTATCCAGGGCCCACTCGGGCCGAGACATCGGATGTGGCGAACGCGATCCTCGACGGGACCGACGCGGTGATGCTCTCGGGCGAGACCGCGGTCGGGAAGTACCCCGTGCGCACGGTGGAGGTCATGGTGCGCATCGCGGCCGAGATCGAGAACAGCGGAGTGCTCGACAAGGGGCCGCACTACCTGGCGCAGATGGGACCCGTGCAGCGTCGCGGCGCATCTCCCAGGGAGCACGCGGTCGCGGCTTCGTCGGTGCGCTCGGCCCGTGACCTCAAGGCCCCGGCGATCATCGTGATCACCCGCAGCGGCTTCTCGGCCCGTCTGGTCGCGTCCTACCGTCCGCAGACCCCCATCTTCTCCGTCTGTACCGAACCCAAGGTCCACCGGCAGCTGTGCGGAGTGTGGGGTGTTCGCCCCGTCCTGGCCGAACATGGCGAAATCACCTATCAGAACCTGACCGACTTCGGAAAGCGGGTCGTTCTCGGCTCGGGGATGGGCAAGACCGGTGACCCGGTGATCGTGACGTCGGGATTGCCGTTCCACAGCGCGGGCTCCACCAATACCATGAGAGTGGAGCAGTTGTAGCCCCGTGGGGACGTCCGCTGCCGTCGAAGGTCCGGATACCCGCGGGAATCGTCTCGAGAGGCCGGGAGCCGGAACACATTGCGTCTGACATTTCTCGGCACGGGTACCTCCTTCGGCGTCCCGGTGATCGGCTGTTCGTGTGCGAACTGCACGTCCAGCGACCCCCGCGACACGCGCACTCGCCACGGAGCGCTGCTGAGCCTGGAAGGCGGCAATCTCCTCATCGACACGCCTCCCGAACTCAGGCTTCAACTGCTGGCCTCGCGCATCGACCAGGTGGACGCCGTCTGGTACACCCATCTGCACGCGGATCATGTGCACGGCATCGACGACGTCAGGATCTTCTCTACCCGCGGCCGCGAACCCGTTCCCGCCTACCTTGCCAGAGAGCTGGAGGGGGAGTTGACCGCACGCTTTCCCTACATCTTCGATGATCGGATCAGGGTGCCGCGCGGAAGCTCCAAGCCCTTGCTGGAGCTGCGAGGCTACACCGAGGGGACCACGGTGGAGGTGCTCGGCGCCGAAGTGACCCCGTTCCGGGTTCCCCACGGAACCGTCGACGCGTTCGGCTTCCGCGCCGGCCCCCTCGGGTACGTGACCGACGCCAAGTGCCTCCCGCAGGCGGCGTGCGACATCCTTGCCGGTGTCGACGTGCTCGTCCTCAACGCGCTCTGGTGGGGCCGTTCCCATCCGACCCACTTCAACGTGGAGGAGGCCGTCGAGGCCGCCCGGGGCATCGGAGCCGAGCGAACCTTCCTTACCCACCTGACCCACTTCGTCGGGCACAGGGAGTTGGCCGCCTCCCTTCCGCCGGGTATCGAACCGGCGTACGACGGGCTCGTCGTCGAGTTGTAGGGAGACCCTTGATGAGTGCCCACCCGGGTACCCCCGTGATCGACTTCGGCAACATGGTCGCGGGGGTACTGGGGCGGCCGGAGGTCCTGGAAGGGGCGGGCGCCGACCTGGTGCCGGGCGTCGATCCGGACCGTCTCCGGGGAGACCTCGCCGAGCGCTTTCGGGCCGCCTTCACGGACGTCGAAGCGAGGCGGGCCACCGGCCGGATGGGGTTCTTCAGCCTGCCGGGCGACCGGGCGCTGGCCGCCGCCGCGCGGGAGGCGGCCGACACCTTCGGGCAGTGGTTCGAGACGGTGGTCGTGATCGGCATCGGGGGCTCGGCCCTCGGCACCGCCGCCCTGAGGGACGCTCTCCTCGCACCCGGCTGGAACGAACTGGACGATGAAGGCCGCGATCACTTTCCCCGCCTGCACATCCTCGACAACCCCGACCCCGACACGGTGTCGGCCCTTCTTGCCCGGGTGGATCTTGCGCGCACGCTCTTCAACGTCGTGAGCAAGTCGGGTACCACGGCCGAGACCATGGCGCAGTTTCTCGTGGTCTGGGGCGCGTTGGAGGGCGCCCTCGGGGCCGACAAGGTCAGGGGGCACCTTTTGGTGACGACCTCGCCGGGGCGGGGGACCCTCAGGGAGCTTGCCGACGAGTACCACCTGCCGTCCCTTCCCCTGCCCGAGTCGGTGGGGGGCCGGTTTTCGGTGCTGTCTCCCGCCGGGCTGTTCCCCGCCGCGGTGACGGGTGTGGACATCGAAGCCCTGCTGGGCGGGGCCGCCGAAATGACGGACCGCTGCCGGGCCCCTGAACTCCTCGAGAACCCGGCGGGGCTGATGGCGACGCTGCTTCACGTCGCCGACACCGAATCGCGGGCCCCAGTACAGGTCTTCATGCCCTACGCCGACCGCCTGCGGGGGTTCGCGTACTGGGTGCAGCAGCTCTGGGCCGAGTCCCTGGGCAAGGCGCTGGACCGGGACGGGCGCCGGGTGGAGACGGGCCCCACCCCGCTTCCGTCCTTCGGCGCGTCGGACCAGCACTCCATGCTCCAGCTGTTGATGGAGGGTCCGCGCGACAAGGTGGTCGTCTTTCTGGGGCGCGACGCACCCGGGACGGAGGTCACGATCCCTTCGCTTCTTGGCGACAAGGCCCCCCTGGGCTACCTGGGCGGCCACACGCTCTTCGAGCTCCTCGACCGCGAGCGGCGCGCTACGGCCGAGGCGCTGAGACGGGAGGGACGCATGAACATGACGATCATGGTCGACCGGGTGGATGCGCGCTCGCTCGGAGCACTGTTCATGCTGTTTCAGATCGCGGTGGTCTACGCCGGGGCGCTCTACCACGTCGATCCACTGAACCAGCCGGGCGTCGAGCTCGGGAAAGTGCTGACCTGCGGACTCATGGGGAGGAGCGGGTACGATCCCCCCGAGATCCCCGCGCCCGACCCCCGTTGGCGTGTGTGATGCGGCGTGTTTAGCTTAGTCGCGCCACCCTAACGTCCAACAGGGAGACGACGATGGGCACGGGAGACGAACAACACACCGTCATCATGGAGCACGATGGTCGGCGCGAGATCGGAGCCTTTCTCCTGGGAGCCCTCGTCGGGGCCGGGATCGCGCTTCTGCTCGCTCCCGAAACCGGTGCGGAGACCCAGAAACGGCTCCGGGAACAGGCGAAGAAGCTGAAGGACCTCACGGAGGGGCGGGTGCGGGAGTGGAGGGACGACCTCGGCTCGCGAATGGGTCCGGCCAAGGTTGTCGTGGATCAGGGGCGGCAGATCGCGGCGGACGCGCGCGCCGAACTGGAGGAGAAGCTCGAGCGGTCGAAGGCTGTGTATCGCGCCGGGATGGACGCGGCTCGCGAGGAGTCGAGACGCCAGCACGCCAGCGCGGAGGACCCGGAGGCGTCCGAAGCCGGATCCTGAAGACGCGCCCCTTTCGCTTCAACGGAGAACAGCAGCGGTGAAGATCTACCTGGACACGGCGAACCTGGAAGAGATCCGAGAGGTGGCCCGCTGGGGAATCCTGAGCGGCGTGACGACCAACCCCAGCCTGATGGCACAGGAGGTGGGCGCCGATTTCGAGGATACCATCCGCACGATCGCCGGTCTGGTGGACGGCCCGATCAGCGCCGAGACGGTCTCGGAAGACGCGGACGGGATGGTCGCCGAGGGAATCGAGTATTCGGCGTGGCACTCCAACGTGATCATCAAGGTCCCGAGCACACCGGCCGGGCTGGAGGCCGTCTCGCGACTTCGGACCATGGGAATCCGCACCAACGTCACCCTGATCTTCAACGCGAACCAGGCGTTGATGGCTGCACTGGCCGGTGCCTTCGTGGTCTCACCCTTTGTCGGACGGGTGGACGATATGTCCTATGACGGCATGGAGTTGATACGAGAGATCTTATCCATTTTCGAGCAGAATCCCGACATCGAGACCGGCATCCTCGCGGCCTCGATCCGGCATCCTCGGCATATCATCGAGTCGGCACTGGCGGGCGCTCACATCGCCACCTGCCCCTACAAGGTGCTCAAGAAGGCCATGCAGCATCCGCTCACCGATCGGGGCATCGCGAGCTTCCTCGCCGACTGGCACGCCCGGGAAGCCTCCATGGCGATGCAGCCCTGATCCCTTGTCCGCGCCACCGCCCGGCGGTTCGCGGCAGGTCGTCGCCCGCAACAAGAAGGCCCGCCACAACTACGAGATTCTGGACAGCTGGGAGACGGGGCTCGTCCTCAGGGGAACCGAGGTCAAGTCCATCCGAGCCGGGAAGGTGGCCTTCCAGGACGCCCACGCGCGTGCCGAATCCGGGGAGATGTGGCTCCACAGCCTGCACATCGCCCACTACGAAGCCGCGAACCGGTGGAACCACGACGAGACCAGGCCCCGCAAGCTGCTCCTCCACAAGGACCAGATTCGGCGTATCACGGCTCGGGCGGAAGAAAAGGGTCTCACTCTCGTGCCCCTGGACCTGTATTTTCGCAACGGCCGTGCCAAGGTCACGCTTGGACTTTGCCGCGGCCGGAAGCACAGGGACCGCAGGGAGGAATTGAAGCGCAAGACGATGAAGCGGGAGGCAGAGAGAGCGATGAAGGAGCGGGGTGGCTGATGGTCACCGAGGTCTTCGGGGTCGGTTTCTCCAGTCCGGTGCTCATGGCCGCCGGGACCTGCGGGTTCGGGGAGCCGGTCGTCGATGTGATGTCCCCCGCCGAAGTCGGGGGGCTCGTGACCAAATCGGTGACCCTGGAGCCCCGGTGGGGGAACCCGGCCCCGAGGTTGGCCGAGTACCCCGGCGGCATGCTCAATTCGGTCGGCCTCGCGAATCCGGGGCTGAAGGCCGTGCGCGCACGGAAGCTGCCCTGGATGCGGCGCAACCTGGGCGATCTGCCCGTCTTCGTCTCGGTCGCGGGGGCCACAGCCGGAGAGTACGCCGCCGTGGTGTCCGGACTGGAGCCTGAAGGGGGCTTCGCGGGATTCGAGCTGAACCTGTCCTGTCCGAATGATTCCCACCTTGGCGGCAGGCCCTTCTGCTTCGATCCGGAGGCGCTGCGAGAGGTGGTGGAGCGGGTTCGCGCTCTGACGTCACGCCCGCTGCTGGTCAAGCTGGCGCCGAACGACCCCGATATCGCGGGGACCGCGGCGCGTGCGGTCGAAAGCGGCGCCGACGGCGTCACGGCGATCAACACCATCCCCGGGTTGCTCGAATACGCGAACGGGAGTCCCCGGCTCGGCGCGGTGACCGGGGGGACCAGCGGTCCGGCGCTGCTGCCCGTCGGGTTGGCGGCCGTACGCGAGGTGGCGTCCGCGGTTGAGGTGCCGGTGATCGGTGTGGGGGGGATTCTCACGGCGGACGACGCGGCCGCCTACCTGCGCGCCGGGGCGTCGTTGGTGCAGGTCGGCACGGGGTCCTTTGCCGACCCCCGCTGCGCGGCGAGGATCGCCCGCGAGCTGACGGCGGTGGCCCGATGAACGATCGCGTCATCGTCGCGCTCGACACACGCCGCGCGGAGAGCGCCCTGGAACTCGTCGACCGCATCGGCGCACAGTGCAGCTTCTACAAGGTGGGGCTCGAGCTCTACACGGCGGCGGGGCCCGCCGTGGTGCAGTCCCTGCGCGACCTGGGCAAGGACGTCTTCCTGGATCTCAAGCTCCACGACATCCCGAACACGGTGGCCGGCGCGACTGCGCGCGCGGGGGAGCTGGGGGTGACGTTCCTCACCGTTCACGCGATGGGTGGGTTGGACATGCTTCGGGCCGCATCGGCCGCGGCGCCCGCCTCCCTGACCCTGCTGGGGGTGACGGTGCTCACGTCTCTGGACGAAGCGGGGCTCGAGGCGCTCTTCGGGCGCCGGGTGGAGGACGCGGGCGCCGAAGCGGACCGCCTGGCGCGCATGGCGCGGCAGGCGGGGCTGAGGGGTGCGGTATGCTCGGCCGCCGAAGCCGCGCGGGTGAGCAGGACCATGGGACCGGGAAGCAGTATCGTGACTCCCGGGATCCGCCTTCCCGGCGACGCGGTCCACGATCAGCGCCGGGTCCGCACGGCCGGACAGGCGTTTCGCGACGGTGCCACGCACGTCGTCGCGGGGCGCTCCGTGACCGCCGCGCCGGACCCCGCGGCCGCCTTTGCGCGTATCGTGGCGGACGCCGAGAGTGCGAAATGACGCCCCGGTGAGAGCCGCTGTCTATATTTCGACACCACCTGCCACGCCGGACTCCGGATGAAACTATACGACTCGCTACGCCGCGAAGCTTGCGCCTTCGAACCGCTCGACCCGCCCCGGGTCACCATGTACGGGTGCGGGCCCACGGTCTACGACTTCGCCCACATCGGCAACTTCCGCACCTTCCTGGTCTACGACCTGCTGCACCGGCGCCTCGGGCAGCGGGGGTACGAGGTGAATTTCGTCGTGAACTTCACCGACGTGGACGACAAGACGATTGAGGGCGCGGCGGCGGCAGGCCGTCTCCTGGGCGATCACACCGCGCCCTTTGTCGACGCTTTCCACAAGGACGCCGGCACACTGGGCTTCCTCCCCTTTTCCAGCCACCCCCGAGCGACCGAGTTCATCCCCGCCATGGTGGCGTTCGTCGAGCGCCTGATGGCGAGCGGCAACGCATATCTGGCCGGCGACGGGTCGGTCTACTACTCCGTGTCGTCGTTCGGCGGCTACGGCCGGCTCTCCGGGAAGGGGAGCGGCGACATGGCCGGCCGGTCACGGATCGATGCCGACGAGTACGAGAAGGGCGACGCCCGGGACTTCGCGCTGTGGAAAGCCGGGCAGCCCCGAGACGAGCAGGCGGGCGCGGTATGGGACTCTCCCTGGGGCACGGGACGTCCCGGCTGGCATCTGGAGTGCTCGGTCATGGTGGGAGCGTTGCTCGGCGACACCATCGACATCCACCTGGGCGGGGAAGACCTCCTCTTCCCGCACCACGAGAACGAGATCGCCCAGTCGGAGGTTGCGACGGGGCGGCCCCTTGCCCGCTTCTGGCTGCACGTCAAGCACCTGAAGGTCGACGACCGCAAGATGTCCAAGTCGATGGGCAACTTTCACACCGTCAGGGAACTTCTGGACGAGGGCTACGACCCCGCCGCGATCCGCTGGGTGCTCCTGTCGGCCCACTACCGCGCCGAGCTCAACTTCACGAAGGAGGGCCTCGACGAAGCGACCGCCGCGATCCAGCGGCTTCTGGACTTTCGTCGGCGCGTGACGGATTTCCCCCCTGCGACGGGCACCGAAACGGAACTGGCCGTTCGCGCCCGCGAGCAGATGGATGCCTTCGGGGAGGCGCTGGACCGCGATCTCAACCTGCCGCGTGCCCTGGCCGCGCTGTGGGGTCTGGTCAGGGATGTCAACGCGGCCCTGGATCGCGCACCCGGCGGGATCAGCCCCGATGACCGCACGGGTATCCTCTCGACGCTTTCCGGTATGGACGCCGTTCTGGGGGTTCTCGATCTTGCGGCCGAGGCCCGGCAGGTCGGTGACGCCGAGGAAGACCGGATCCGGCAGCTGGTCGAGGCTCGTGAGCGGGCCCGGGGCGAGCGTGACTTCGCAACCGCCGACCGGCTGCGTGACCAGCTAGCGGCCGAGGGGGTCCAGTTGGAGGACACGCCCGCGGGCACTCGCTGGAAGCGGATCCACGCTGCGCCCGCATCCGCGCACTGACATCCCCCACGCTACTTCCGCAGGCGCGCAGCAACTGCGAGATTCCGGCGTGCTGACGTAGCTCAGTTGGTAGAGCAGCTGATTTGTAATCAGCAGGTCCGGGGTTCGAGTCCCCGCGTCAGCTTTGCCACATCGGTCGACCTGCCAGTGCGACGGCGGCGGGGGGCCTCAATCCGGTTCTTACCTTTCGCGGGCAGCCCCAACGACCCGGCAGTTGATGCCGGCCGCCACAATAGTTACCTTTCTTTGCTCGTTTCCATCCGAGCCCGATGCGCCGACAGCCATCAAGGCGGGCAGGGGTGGGAACGTGTTTTTTGGTGGGGTACCGAAGCGGCCAAACGGGGCAGACTGTAAATCTGCTGGCGAACGCCTACGTAGGTTCGAATCCTACCCCCACCATGGGGACATGCCCGGAGCGGTTGCGCCGGGTTCCCCAGAGGTACGCGGGAGTAGCTCAGTTGGCTAGAGCATCAGCCTTCCAAGCTGAGGGTCGCCGGTTCGAATCCGGTCTCCCGCTCTTGGTCCGGCCCGGGTTTCCGGTTTGGATCGGTGAGCTGAGGTGCTCTGGTAGCTCAGTGGTAGAGCGCTTCCTTGGTAAGGAAGAGGTCGCGGGTTCAATCCCCGCCCAGAGCTTTGCGGGCAGGGGAACGACCCCGGCGTGGCGGGCCCCGAAAACGCGGCCCATGACAACTAAGGCGACAACGGGATCCGGCAACATGCCGCAAGCCCAATACGGGGGGGGAATGGCGAAGCAGACCTTCGAGCGAACGAAGCCGCACGTAAATGTGGGGACGATCGGCCATGTGGATCACGGAAAGACGACGCTGACGGCGGCGATAACGATGGCGCAGGCGAAGCAGTTCGGGGGGGACGAGGTCCCGTTCGACGAGATCGACAAGGCGCCGGAAGAGCGGGAGCGCGGGATCACGATCGCAACCGCGCACGTGGAGTACGAGACGGCGAACCGGCACTACGCGCACGTGGACTGTCCGGGGCACGCGGACTACGTGAAGAACATGATCACGGGTGCGGCGCAGATGGACGGGGCGATCCTGGTGGTGAGCGCGGCGGACGGACCGATGCCGCAGACGCGGGAGCACGTGCTGCTGGCGCGGCAGGTGAACGTGCCTCACATCGTGGTGTTCCTGAACAAGGTGGACATGGTGGACGACGAGGAGCTCCTGGAGCTGGTGGAGCTGGAGGTGCGGGAGCTGTTGAGCGAGCAGGGGTTCCCGGGGGATGATCTGCCGGTGGTGATGGGGAGTGCGCTGCATGCGCTGGAGGCGGGAGGCGAGGGGGATGCGGCGGCGTGCGTCGCGGAGCTGATGGACGCGATCGACAGCTACATACCGCAGCCGAAGCGGGACATCGACAAGCCGTTCCTGATGCCGGTGGAGGATGTGTTCTCGATCACGGGCCGGGGGACGGTGGCGACGGGCCGGATCGAGCGGGGGGTGATCAACAAGGGCGAGACGGTGTCGATCGTGGGGATGGGCACGGACCGCAAGACGGTGGTGACGGGCGTGGAGATGTTCCGCAAGCTTCTGGATCAGGGGCAGGCGGGGGACAACGCGGGACTGCTGCTGCGGGGGGTGGGGAAGACGGAGATCAGCCGGGGCCAGGTTCTGGCGATCCCGGGGTCGATCACGCCGCATACGAAGTTCAAGGCGGAGGTGTACGTGCTGACGAAGGAAGAGGGAGGGCGGCACACGCCGTTCTTCAACGGATATCGTCCGCAGTTCTACTTCCGGACGACGGACGTGACGGGATCGGCGATGCTGCCGGAGGGGGTGGAGATGGTGATGCCGGGAGACAACGTTCAGATGGAAGTGGAGCTGATCACGCCGATCGCGATGGACGAGGAACTGCGATTCGCGATCCGCGAAGGCGGCCGCACCGTGGGTGCCGGCGTCGTCACCTCCATCATCGAGTAGCGGCATGTCACGAATAGCGAACACGAAGAACTTCCTCGAAGAGTGCGTCTCCGAGATGGAGAAGGTTACGTGGCCCGACCGTGACCAGCTCCGGAACGCGACCTGGGTGGTCATTGTCTTCACCATACTGATTTCCCTGGTCATCTGGGTCATGGACATCCTCTCACGGGCGGTGATCGTCGACTTGATCATGGGGGTGTTCCGCTCTTGAGTGGTGACGAGCGCTGGTACGCGGTCCAGACCCAGGCACGGCACGAGAACCGGGTCCGACGCTTGATCCAGCAAGAGATCGACAAGGATCCGGGCCCCGACCGGGAGATCCGAGAGGTCCTGGTTCCGACCCAGGATGTGGTCGAGATCCGG
The DNA here is from genome assembly GCA_965206455.1 of Longimicrobiales bacterium. Classification (GTDB taxonomy): domain Bacteria; phylum Gemmatimonadota; class Gemmatimonadetes; order Longimicrobiales; family Gaopeijiaceae; genus Bin94. Next base: position 736,487 of record CBDBJS010000002.1, read on the forward strand.
CGTGGCAAGCGCGTACCGGTTACGAAGCCGCTGTACCCGGGCTACGTGCTCGTGCGGATGATCCTGAACGAGCAGTCCGAACACGCGATCAGCGCGTTGAAGGGTGTGAGGTTCGTGGGTCAGGGCGGAGGGCCTCAACCCCTTCGCGAAGAGGATATGAACCGCATCATGGGGATCGAAGTCGAGGACGAGGCCGCGGGCCGGGAAGAGATTCCCTTCCGCGCGGGCCAGGTCGTCGAGGTCATCCAGGGACCGTTCACGGACTTTTCCGGTACGGTTCAGGAGGTCTATCCCGAAAAGGGGAAAGTGAAGGTCCAAGTGTCCCTGTTCGGACGTCCGACATCGGTGGAGCTGGACTTCACCCAACTCAGAGGTTTCTAGAACCCCTCAGGAGTCTGGAGAATGGCGAAAAAGGTTCTCGGTTTCTGCAAACTGCAGATCGTGGGTGGCCAGGCCAACCCGGCACCCCCGGTCGGGCCCGCGCTCGGCCAGTACGGCGTGAACATCATGGAGTTCTGCAAGCTGTTCAACGCCCGGACCAAGCAGCAGGCGGGGACGCTCGTTCCCGTGGAGATCACTGTGTACGCGGACCGGTCCTTCACCTTCATCACGAAGACGCCGCCGGCTTCCTTTCTGATCATGCGGGCCGCCGGCCTCGACAAGGCTTCCTCGGAGCCGCACATGGACAAGGTGGCGACCCTTTCGGTGGCACAGGTGAAGGAAATCGCGGAAGCGAAGATGGAAGACCTCAATACCGACGATGTCGTCTCGGCCATGAGGATGATCAAGGGCACCGCGCGCTCGATGGGAATCGAAGTGGACGCGGAGCTCACCGCCTGACGGAGGAAAGGCGTGCCAAAACGCAGCAGGAAATACGCTGGAGCGCGGGAGTCCTACGACCGCCTGGTTCGGCATTCCCCCAGGGATGCGCTGGACCGGGTGAAGGGTATGGCCTTCGCGGGCTTCGACGAGAGCATCGATATCGCCACGCATCTGGGGGTGGACCCGCGACGGGCCGACCAGATCGTCCGCGGCACTGTGGTCCTGCCCAACGGCACCGGGAAGTCCCCTCGGGTCCTTGCCATCTGCCAGGGCGACAAGGAGGTCGAGGCGGAGGAAGCGGGAGCGGACTTCGTCGGAGTCGACTACGTCGCCAAGATCAAGGAAGGCTGGCTCGATTTCGACGTTTGCGTCGCCACCCCCGACCTGATGCGGATGGTGGGTCCCCTCGGGCGCATCCTGGGCCCCAGAGGGCTCATGCCCACTCCCAAGGCGGGAACGGTCACCTTTGACGTCGGTCGCGCGGTCGGAGAGATCAAGGCCGGCAAGATTGAATTCCGGGTGGACAAGACAGGCAACCTGCACGCGCCAATCGGCAGGGTGTCATTCGATGTCGGGCAGCTCGAAGAGAACCTCGCCGCATTCATGTCTTCGGTGCTGCGAGCCAAACCAGCCGCGTCGAAAGGGACCTATGTGAGGAGCGTCACGGTGTCGAGCACGATGGGACCGGGCGTTCCGGTGGACCCCGGCAGCTTTACGCGAGGCGTCTGATTCATGAACAAGGAACAGAAAGAAACGTTTGTCGCCGGCTTCCGGGAGCGTCTGGGAAGGGCTGAAGCCATCTTCCTGACGGACTTCACGGGGCTCGACGTCAAGGCCATGACCAGTCTGCGCCGGCAATTGAAGAAGTCGGGCGGCGAATACATGGTGGTCAAGAATCGCCTGGTCAGGCGTGCATTGGCCGATACGGAAACACCCGACATCTCTCGCTTCCTGACGGGTCCGACCGGCGTGGTCTTCGGCGATGAAGACGTGGTGGACGCCGTCAGGAGCGTCACCGACTTTGCGAAGGAGTACGGGGACAAGCCGGTCTTCAAGGTCGGAGTCCTCGACTCCACCGTTCTCGATGCGGTCCAGATCGACCGTCTTGCGCAGCTGCCTTCCCGTGAGGTGCTGCTGTCCCAGGTGGCCGGCGTACTGAGCGCCCCGATGTCGGCGTTGGCGGGTGCGCTGGAAGGAAAGATTCAGGAGATGGCGGGCCTTGTCGATGCACTTCGCGAGGAACGGGAGTCGAAGGGGAGCGGTAGCTGATCAGAACGCCCGGCGAACCGGGTGAAATCCAGGGAGGAAACCAGAGAATGGCAGCAAATCAACAGGAACTTCTCGAGACCTTTGGCAACATGTCGGTGATCGAACTGTCCGAGTTCGTCGAGGCGTTCAAGGACCGGTTCAACGTGACCGCGGCCGCGGCGCCCGTCATGGCGATGGCCGGAGCGGCGGTTGAAGAGGCCGTGGCTGAAGAGCAGGACGAATTCGAGGTGGTGCTCGAGTCGTTCGGAGCCAAGAAGATCCAGGTCATCAAGGTGATCCGGCAGATCACCAGCCTGGGGCTCAAGGAGGCCAAGGAGCTTGTCGACAAAGCCCCGAGCACGGTGCGAGACGCCGTCACCAGGGACGAGGCCGGGGAGATCAAGAGCAGTCTCGAAGCGGTCGGCGCCACCGTCATCGTCAAGTAGTGCATCCGCCCGAGTTCGTCGCCGGCACCGGCTGCCGGCGGCGTGGCACTCGTTCCCGCGGTATTTGCCCGCAACACGGTATTTGCCCGCAACACAGTATTTGCCCGCAACACAGTATTTGCCCGCAACACAGTAGAGGGGAGTGGTCCTTTGACTAAACAGAACGGCGCCCGTGTGGGTGCTCGGCCGGTCCTGAGCTTTGGCAAGCTCGCATCGGCCATGCCCATGCCGAACCTGTTGGATGTCCAGATCGGCTCGTTCGAGAAGCTGGTCGATACGGATGCCACGCCGGATGAGATGTGGGATTTCGGCCTTGACCGCGTGTTCAGGGACATTTTCCCGGTTTCGGACGCGAATGGCGGGCTGACCCTGGAGTACGTGAAGTGCAAGCTGGGCGAGCCCAAGTACTCCGTCGAGGAGTGCATCGAGCGTGACATGACGTATGCGGCGCCCCTCAAGGCCACGCTGCGTCTCATCGTCTGGGAGAAGGTGGGCAGGCAGGAGCCCCGGCCCGGCGACATCATCGAGAAGGAAGTCTACCTGGGCGACCTTCCGCTGCTGACCAACCTGGGGACCTTCATCATCAACGGTGCGGAGCGTGTCGTGGTGAGCCAGCTGCACCGCTCTCCGGGTGTGGTCTTCGAGGAGGATATCCACCCCAACGGCACCAAGCTCAACAAGGCGCGGATCATCCCCTTCCGGGGTTCGTGGGTCGAATTCACGATCGACATCAACGACATCTGCTACGTCCACATCGACAAGAAGAAGAAATTCCCCGCGACAGCCCTTCTGCGTGCGTTCGGGTACAGCGAGGATTCCGAGATCTACCGGCTCTTCTTCGAGACGCGAGAAGCCGGCGTGCCCGGCGCGGACGAAGACATGCGGGATCTGCTCGGGGCGGTGCTCGCGGAAGAGGTCGTCGACCTGGAGACCGGTGAAGTCCTGTTGGAGGAGAGCACCGAACTCGGCGAGGACGAGATCCGGCTTCTGCAGCGGGGCGGTTTCGCGGACATCGTGGTGTACCGGTCGGCCAGCGAGGGGCAGGGAGGACGTCCAGGGGAGAGTCCGATCGTCAAGAACACCCTGAAGAAGGACCCCACGGCGAGCGAAGAGGAGGCTCTCAACGCCATCTATTCGCTCTTGAGGCCCGGGGATGCTCCCAACATCCAGACGGCCCGCGCCGCCCTCGGCCGCGTCTTCTTCGACCCGAAGCGCTACGACCTGGGACGCGTTGGCCGCTACAAGATCAACCAGCGGCTTGGACTCGACATCGCTCACAGCGAGACCGTGCTCACCCGGGAGGACTTTGTCTCCATCCTTCGCTACCTCATCGAGCTGAGCGAGGGCCGGGGGCGCATCGATGACATCGACCACCTGGGGAATCGCCGCGTGCGAACGGTCGGCGAGCTGGTTGCCAACCAGTTTTCGGTCGGCCTGTCCCGGATGGCCCGCCTCGTCAAGGAGCGGATGTCGATCAACACGGATCCCGCGAAGATCAACATCGACGATCTGGTGAACGCCAGGACCGTTTCCGCGGTGATCCAGGCGTTCTTCGGCTCTTCCCAGCTGAGCCAGTTCATGGACCAGACCAATCCGCTCGCCGAGCTGACCCACAAGCGCCGCCTGTCGGCACTCGGACCCGGAGGTCTGACCCGCGAACGCGCCGGGTTCGAGGTGAGAGACGTGCACTACTCCCACTACGGGCGGATGTGTCCCATCGAGACACCGGAAGGTCCCAACATCGGCCTGATCACCTCGCTGACGACCTATTCCCGCATCAACGACCTCGGGTTCGTGGAGACGCCGTACCGCAAGGTGGTCGACGGGCGGGTAACGGCGGACATCGAGTGGTTGTCCGCCAACGAGGAGCAGGAAGCCACCATCGCGCAGGCCAACGCGCCGCTCGAGGCCGACGGCCGCTTCCGCAACGAGTACGTTCTCTGCCGGCGACGGGGTGACTTCCCGCTCATGCGTCCGGACGAGATCCACTACATCGATGTCGCCCCGGACCAGCTGGTTTCGGTGGCGGCGGCGATGATTCCCTTCCTCGAACACGACGACGCCAACAGGGCCCTGATGGGCTCGAACATGCAGCGGCAGGCGGTGCCGCTCCTGTACACGGACGCACCGCTGGTGGGAACGGGCCTGGAGGAGAAGGTCGCGCAGGATTCGGGTGCGGTCATCACCGCCCGACGAGACGGCAAGGCGGTGCGTGTCACGGCCGACGAGATCGTCGTGGACACAGGAGAGGAAGCGCCGGAACAGGCGAGTCGCCCCCTGGCCAAGCTCGCTCAGTTCGACCGCTACCGTCTCAAGAAATTCTGGAGGACCAACCAGGATACGGCGATCAATCAGCGGCCGCTCGTGAAATCGGGCGAGCAGGTCAAAGTGGGCGACATCATCGCCGACGGTCCTTCGACCGATCACGGTGAGCTTGCCCTCGGGCGGAATGTCAACGTCGCATTCATGCCCTGGTACGGCTACAACTTCGAGGACGCGATCGTCATCTCCGAGCGGATGGTCAAGGACGACCTGTTCACGTCCATCCACATTCAGGAGCTGGAGCTGCACGTCAGGGACACCAAGCGAGGAATGGAGGAAATCACTCGCGAGATCCCCAACGTCGCTGACGAGCACCTGGTCGACCTCGACGAGCGCGGGATCGTGCGCGTCGGCGCGCGTGTGAAGAGCAGTGACATCCTCTGCGGCAAGATCACGCCGAAGGGCGAGACCGAGCTGTCGCCGGAGGAGAAGCTCCTCACGGCGATCTTCGGCGAGAAGGCGAAGGACGTGAAGGACTCCTCCCTCCGCATGTCTCCCGGCATGGCCGGCACGGTGATCGACGTCAAGATCTTCTCACGGCGGATCGACGATCCCCTCCTCGAGCGCGAACATGGGGCGCGGATCGGGGAGCTGCGGCAGGCAGAGCGGGACGAGATCCTGCGCGTCACCGAAGCACGTGACGAGGAACTGAGGATCCGCCTTCGCCGCCAGACGATCGCCCTGTGCCTGAAGAAGGGCACCGTCGAACCGTACCTGCCCGAGGGCACAAGAGTGCTCAAGAAGCAGCTGGACAAGATGATCCTTGCGGAGGTGGATCTGGCTACCCTGAAGGTCCGCAACCAGGAGGTGAACCAGAAAGTCCGCCTGCTCATCGACGAAGCGAAGCGGCGGATCGAGCGTGTCAGGGAACGGACGGAAGAGCAGATCGACAAGGTCTTCCAGCCCGACGAGCTGCCGCCGGGGGTGGTCCAGCTGGTAAAGGTCTACATCGCCGAGAAGCGCAAGATCTCGGTGGGTGACAAGATGGCCGGGCGCCACGGAAACAAGGGGATCATCGCGAGGATCGCGCCGGAAGAGGATATGCCGTACCTCCCCGACGGGAGTCCTGTCGACATCGTCCTCAATCCGCTTGGCGTGCCGTCGCGAATGAACGTGGGGCAGATCCTGGAGACCCACCTGGGGTGGTCGGCGGCGAATCTGGGGTTCGAGGCCAAGACGCCGGTCTTCCAGGGCGCCTCCGAGGACGAGATCTCCGTGCTGCTCAAGCTCGCGGGCGTGAAGTGGGCCGGAGAATCGCTGAGATCCGGAGTCGAGTGGCCACTGGGGATCGAGCAGTATCATCAATTGCTTGACCTGGTCAAGGCGCACCCTGATACGGGTACGGGTCGGATGGTCGTCGGGAGTGACGCCAACGGAGCCGGGGAGCACGGTGTTACGGGGTTTGGACGGAGCCTCGACGAATACACCGGGTTCGCGGACGACGCCGGAGCCGGCGCGACGTTGCGACAGGTGCGCGACTTCGTGGTCCAGGTGGGCGCCCGCGTTGCCGGGAAACGGAGCCGTGCGCTTCGGGAGGCCTTCCCGGCGATCGGGGCCCTGCCGGTGCGCGAGCTGAGCGATGGCGGGCTCGAGGCTGCGGTGCAGGAGCTGATGTCGACGGGCGAGATTCTCGCCAACGGCAAGGTCTGGCTCCGGGACGGCCGGAGCGGAGAGCGTTTCGATTTTCCGGTGACGGTGGGCGCGATCTACATGTTGAAGCTGTCCCACCTGGTGGACGACAAAATCCACTCGCGGAGCATCGGTCCCTATTCGCTGGTCACGCAGCAGCCGCTGGCGGGCAAGGCGCAGTTCGGCGGGCAGCGTTTCGGAGAGATGGAGGTCTGGGCGCTGGAGGCCTATGGTGCGGCCCACACGCTCCAGGAGATCCTGACCGTCAAGTCCGACGATGTGATGGGCCGCTCGAAGGTGTACGAGGCGATCGTGAAGGGGGACAACCTTCCGAAACCTGGTATTCCGGAATCCTTCAATGTGCTGGTGAAGGAACTGCAGGCCCTGGGTCTGACCGTGGAGCTCGGCGGAGACGAGTGACGGCGAGGCAAGGTAACCTACACCCCGCGACCGAGTGGGGTGTTCAAGAAATGGTGGCCAGAACATGATTGACTTTCCCCGCGCAAGAGAATCCCGGACGACGGACTTCAACTACATCCGTATCCGGATCGCGTCGCCGGAGGACATCCGTGAGTGGTCGCACGGCGAGGTGACCAAGCCCGAGACCATCAACTACCGGTCCTTCAAGCCGGAGCCGATGGGGCTCTTCTGCCAGCGTACCTTCGGCCCGGTCAAGGACTGGGAGTGCGCGTGCGGGAAGTACAAGCGCATCCGGTTCCGCGGGATCATCTGCGACCGCTGCGGCGTGGAAGTCACCCTTTCCAAGGTGCGCCGTGAGCGGATGGGCCACATCGAGCTCGCCGTGCCCGTGTGCCATATCTGGTTCTTCAAGACGCTGCCCAGCCAGTTGGGCTATCTCCTGGGAATGACTCTGAAGGATCTGGAAAGGGTCATCTACTACGCCGCATACGTGGTCACGGACCCGGGCGGACAGGATGTCGAATTCCTCGACCTGCTGGATGAGGACGAGTACTACGACCTCCGGGTGAAGGCCCGCGAAGAGCGCGACACCAAGTTCAAGGCAGAGATCGGCGCGGAAGCCGTGAGAACGCTGCTCAAGCGCCTCGATTCGCCGGAAGTCGACATCGCCGACCAGAACAAGGACGGACGGGGACTTGACCGGCTGGCCTTGTGGTTGCGCGAAGAGATCAGGACCGAGACCTCACAGCACCGCAAGAAGAAGAAGCTGCGGCGCCTCAAGGTGGTGGACGCGCTACGCAACTCGGGCGACACGCCGGACAGGCGGAACAGGCCCGAATGGATGGTTCTGGACGCGGTGCCGGTCATCCCCCCCGACCTGCGTCCCCTCGTGCCCCTGGACGGCGGAAGATTCGCCACATCGGACCTGAACGACCTGTACCGCCGCGTCATCAACCGCAACAACCGGCTCAAGAAGCTGATCGAGATGCGGGCTCCCGAGGTCATCCTCCGGAACGAAAAGCGCATGTTGCAGGAGTCGGTGGACGCGCTCTTCGACAACGGGCGGCGCTCCAAGGCGATCCGCGGACGGGGCAAGCGGCCTCTCAAGTCCCTTTCCGACATGCTGAAGGGCAAGCAGGGGCGTTTCCGGCAGAACCTGCTCGGCAAGCGCGTGGACTACTCGGGACGTTCGGTGATCGTGGTTGGTCCCGAATTGAAGCTGCACCAGTGCGGCCTGCCCAAGGCCATGGCGGTCGAACTCTTCAAGCCCTTCATCATCCACGAGCTGGAGAAGCGCGGCGAGGCGGAGACGGTGAAGCGGGCCAAGAAGATCGTCGAGCAGGACCACCCGAAGGTCTACGAGGTGCTGGAGGATATCATCCGTGATCATCCGGTGCTTCTGAACCGCGCGCCCACGTTGCACCGGATCGGAATCCAGGCCTTCGAGCCGGTTCTGGTCGAGGGGAAGGCGATCCGGATTCACCCCCTCGTGTGCTCGGCCTTCAACGCCGACTTCGACGGGGACCAGATGGCCGTGCACCTGCCGCTGTCGTTCGAGGCGCAGCTGGAAGCCCGGGTGCTCATGCTCTCCAGCAACAATATTCTCCTGCCGTCGAACGGGCGGCCGGTGGCGTCACCGACCCAGGACATGGTGATCGGGTGCTACTACCTCACCAAGCCGCCGATGGAGATCGCGGATCTGGAGCCGCTGGCGACCAATTCGAAGCTCCCGGAACACGTGCGCGCAAAAGCCGACGCCCGTCTCGAAGAGATCTACGAAGGGTCACGATACTTCTCCACCTATGGCGAGGTCGAAATGGCGCAGAGCCTGGGGCACGTGAAGTACTCCTCGCCGTGCCGCTATTGGGTCCCCGCGCATGGCGACCCCAGCGACCCGGACTCGGCTACGCCGGCGGGATGGGTGCGCACCACGGTGGGTCGTGTCCTCTTCAACTCGATCATTCCCGACCAGCTCGGGTTCCTGAACCGGACCTTCGGCAAGAAGCAGCTCGGCGACCTGGTCTTCCGTAGCTTCACGGATGCCGGACTCGGCGAGACGACGAAGTTCCTCGATCGTCTCAAGGACTTCGGTTTCCGATATGCCACGATCGGGGGCGTGTCGGTCGGGCTTGACGACCTCGAGGTGCCTCTGGAGAAGGCCGAGGTGCTGCAAAAAGCCTCCGAAGAGGTCACCCGTTACCAGAACGCGTACGCTTCCGGCTACATTTCCAACGGCGAGCGGTACAACAAGATCATCGACACCTGGACCCACGCGAACAACGATGTCGCGGACGCAATGGTCCAGCGCCTCGAACGGTCCAAGGGCGGCTTCAACCCGGTGTACATGATGATGACATCGGGCGCCCGGGGTAACCGGGACCAGATGCGCCAGCTCGCCGGCATGCGCGGGCTCATGGCCAAGCCCCAGAAGAAGCTGACCGGGGGGATCGGCGAGATCATCGAGAGCCCGATCCGGTCCAACTTCCGCGAAGGTCTCACGGTGGTCGAGTACTTCATCTCGACGCACGGCGCTCGGAAGGGCCTCGCCGACACCGCCCTGAAGACTGCCGATGCCGGGTACCTGACCCGGCGGCTCGTGGACATCGCCCAGGACGTGACCATCACCCAGGGGGACTGCAACACGATCCTGGGGCTGGAAGTGAGCGCCCTGAAGGAAGGCGAGGACATCGTGGAGCCGCTCGCCGATCGCATCACCGGGAACGTGGCGCTCGAGAGCGTCTACGACCCCATTGACGGCGAGTTGATTCTCACGGCCAACAGGATGATCAGCGAGGAGGCCGCGGAGGCGATCGAGGAGGCGGGCATCCAGTCGGTGAGGATCCGTTCCGTGCTGACCTGCGAGAGCAAGCGGGGCATCTGCCGGATGTGCTACGGCCGCAACCTTGCAACGATGGGTCCCGTGGACAAGGGCGAAGCCGTGGGGATCATCGCGGCACAGTCGATCGGGGAGCCGGGTACCCAGCTCACCCTGCGCACCTTCCACGTCGGTGGAACGGCGGCGCGCATCGCGGCCCAGAACCAGCGCAAGTCCAAGATCGCGGGGATCGTCGGCCTGGACCGCGTCTCCACGGTCGAGGACCGCGACGGTGGCCGGATCGTGACCACCCGCGAAGGGAAGATCGTCATCCAGACCAGGGAGGGGCAGGTTCGCAGCCAGCTTTCCGTCCCCTACGGGGCGACCATTCATGTGTCCGAGGGGCAGGGGATCAAGGCCGGCGACCTCCTCTTCAGTTGGGATCCCTATTCCGAGCCCATCGTCGCCGATTCGGGTGGCTACCTGCGCTTCGTGGACATCGTCGAAGAGCAGACGGTGCGGGAAGAGCTGGACGAGTCGACCGGGCGGCGGCAGAAGATGATCATCGAAGACCGCGACAAGAAGCTCCACCCCACGATTCAGATCCGGAGTGGCGAGTCGGCCACGAGCGACATCGTGAAGGAGTTCATCATTCCGGTCGGGGCGCAGCTGATGTGTGCCCACGCAGAAGAGGTGTTCCCGGGCGACAGGATTGCCAAGATCAGCCGCGAGGTGTACAAGACCCGTGACATTACCGGAGGACTGCCGCGAGTCGCCGAACTGTTCGAGGCTCGGAAGCCCAAGGACCCAGCCGTGATCACGGAGATCGACGGGGCGGTGTCCTTCGGGGGCATCAAGCGAGGCAAGCGCGAGGTCTTCGTGTCCCCGAAGCAGGGTCAGAGGCGGAAGTACGATGTCCCGGTGGGCAAGCACATGCGCGTCCACCAGGGCGACCAGGTGCGGGCGGGTGACCGCCTGTCCGAAGGGCCGATCAACCCGCACGACATCCTGCAGATCAAGGGCTCCCGGGCCGTCCAGGAGTATCTGCTCAACGAGATCCAGGAGGTCTACCGTCTGCAAGGGGTGAAGATCGACGACAAACACATCGGTGTCATCGTGCGGCAGATGCTCCAGAAGGTCCGGGTCGTCGACCCCGGCGAGACCGACCTGCTCGAAGGCGAGCACGTGGACCGCGTAGAGTTCCGCAATGTGAACCAGAACGCGGCCGCCGGGGACAAGAAGCCCGCCCGGGCGGAGCCACTACTGCTCGGGATCACGAAGGCCAGCCTGACCACCGAGTCCTTCATCTCGGCCGCTTCCTTCCAGGAGACGACCCGCGTACTGACCGACGCGGCGGTGCGCGGCGCCAAGGACGACCTGAGGGGGCTCAAGGAGAACATCATCATCGGTCACCTCATCCCGGCGGGCACCGGCGAACACCGCTGGCACGATGTCGAATTCGTCGTCGAGCAGGCGTACTACGACGAGGAGATCCTGCCGCTCACGAGTCCGGGCGAAATCGTCCCGGGGTTGGGCGAGGCGGTGGAGGGGGTGTCGGCCAAGTAGTCGGATGGACACCCGTCTGGCGGCACGTCTCAGCGAGACCGAGGAGCGGTTCCGGATCGTGGAGCGCCAGCTCTCGAACCCGGATGTCGTCCGCAACCGGGACCGCCTGCGTGAGCTGGGGCGGGAGCGGGCCGGGCTGGTGGAGGCAGTGATGGCCGGGCGCCTGGTGCGCGGGCTCGAGGAGGAACTCGGAGATGCCCGGGAACTGCTCGCCGAATCCGACGATCCCGAGATGAAGGCGCTGGCCGGGGAGGAGATCGCCTCGCTGGATCACCGTATCGAGGTGGCGGCCGCACGGCTCCGCGTCGCGCTCGTTCCCGCCGATCCGATGGAGAACCGGCCCGCCGTGGTGGAAATCCGCGCCGGCACCGGAGGGGATGAGGCGGCGCTCTTCGGGGCTGATCTCGTGCGGATGTACCGTCGGCTGGCCGAGCGGAACAGCTGGAGCATCGAGTTGATGAGCTTCTCGGAGGGGATCCCGGGCTCGGTCAAGGAGGCGATCTTCACCGTTCGGGGAAAGGGTGCGTACGGACGTCTGCGGTACGAATCGGGCGTCCATCGCGTCCAGCGGGTCCCCGAGACCGAGAGCCAGGGCCGGATCCACACGTCGGCCGCCTCGGTCGCCGTCCTTCCCGAAGCCGGGGAGGTCGACATCGAGATCGATCCCGCCGACCTGCGCATCGACGTGTTCCGTTCGTCGGGTCCCGGCGGCCAATCGGTGAATACCACCGATTCGGCGGTGAGGATCACCCACCTGCCCACCGAGCTCGTGGTGACCTGCCAGGACGAAAAGTCCCAGCACAAGAACAAGTCCAAGGCCATGAAGGTGCTGCGTTCCCGTCTCCTGGACCGCAAGATCGCCGCCCACGAGGCGGTACGGGCGGCCGAGAGGAAGTCGCAGATCGGGAGTGGGGACCGTTCCGCCAAAATCCGGACCTACAACTTTCCGCAGAATCGGGTGACCGATCACCGCATCGGCCTCAGCCTGTATCGGCTGGGAGACGTGCTGGACGGCGATCTTCAGGAGATCGTCGCGGCCCTCCGCCTCGCACGCGAGGAAGAACTTCTCGCCGGGTCGCGCGCACCATGACGTCCTCCCCTCCGGCTCCCACTGGCCGCAGCGTTCCCCCGGGCGCCCCCCAGCCTCCGGCTCCAGGCGATCGCCCCGCCGTGTGGACGGTCATGGATATTGTCCGCTGGAGCGGCACCTACCTCAGCGAGAAGGGCATCGAGAGCGGGCGACTCAACGCTGAACATATTCTTGCACATGCACTTGGGACTGAACGCTTGCAGCTTTACCTGAACTTCGACCGTCCGCTCACCCAGACGGAACTCGCGAAGTACAAACCGCTGCTCCGTCGCCGCGCCGCGAGAGAGCCTCTGCAGTATGTGCTCGGTTCCGCTCCGTTCAGGAAACTCGATCTGCGCGTTGACCGGCGGGTCGCCATACCCCGTCCCGAAACCGAATACATGATCGACGTGCTCAAACGCGTGGCCGGAGAAGACCGGGTTTTCGATTCGGCGGTGGATGTGGGTACCGGGTCGGGGGCGATCGCAGTCGCGCTGGCGGCGGAAGGGTTGGCAACGTCGGTCACCGCCACGGACATTTCGCCCGCGGCCATTTCCGTTGCCAGGGAGAACGCGGCCGCCGCGGGTCTGTCCTGCATCGATTTCCGATTGGGTTCGTTGCTGAATCCGGTTTCGGGGCTGACTTTCGATCTGGTCCTGTCCAATCCACCGTACCTCACCGAGCTGGAATGGCTCGACACGGAGCCGGAAGTGCGGGAATGGGAACCCCGTCTGGCCATGGTGGCGAGGAACGCCGGGCTTGAAGTGATCCAGAACCTGGTCAAGGGGCTCGACGGGGTAGTGCGGCCTGGTGGTTGGGTGGGGCTGGAAGTTGGATGTACTCAGGGGGAGGTTGTGGCTGGGTTGCTGCAGACCACGCCGGGGTTCGGGGAGGTGGGAGTGCATGACGACCTTGCCGGCCGGCGACGCTATGTTTTTGCACGCAGAATCGTGGGCGGGGGGACGGAGACCGTGCCGGCAGAACTCGCTTCCCTTGCCGGAGAGGAGTCAACTGTTGTCAGAAATCCATGACAGGGCCGAGTCGCTGGGCAGGGCACTGGGCAGGACATCCGGGTACCGGACGCTGACCAGGGCGTTGGAGGCGGTCGACGGCGACCGCGAGATGGTCGCTCTGAAGAACGAGGTGCGGGAAATCGAGGAGACATTCAAGGCGGTCGTCGGGAGAGGCGAACGGCCTTCCGGGACGGAGATGGAGCGGTACGAGGCTGTCGTGGGGAAGCTCCAGGCATCCTCGCTCTACCAGAGCCTGGTTGCCGCCGAGGCCAATTTCGACAAGATCATGCATCGTGTGGACGCCGCCATCCAGGAAGGGATGCGCGCGGGGGCGGCATCCCGGATCATCCTCACTTCATGAGCGATCCCGTGCCCGGCACCGACACGCCCGAGAGAGAAAAGGGCCTGAAGGTTTTTCGAGGAGTCGTCTACGCGACCATCGAACCTGTCACCCAGTGGCTGGTCCGGCGCGGCGTGCACCCCAATGTGATCACGATCATGGGGTTCGTCATCACCCTCGCGGGCGCGCTGATGTTCTCCCGCGACCACGTCCGTACCGCGGGCTCCCTTGTTCTCCTGGGCGGCCTGTTCGACATCTTCGACGGACGCGTGGCCCGGGTCTCGGGCCTCGCCTCCAAGTTCGGCAGCTTCTTCGACTCCACCCTGGACCGCATCTCCGAGATTGCCATGTACATGGGCTTCATCACCCTGTACAACGGCTACATCCTTGACGCAGCCGATATCTGGATGATCTACGTCATCACCCTGGCGCTCGGGGGCTCGCTCATGGTGAGCTACACGCGGGCCCGTGCCGAAGCGCTTGGCTTCGAGTGCACGGTGGGGTTGATGCAGCGTGCCGAGCGGATCGTTCTGCTTGGCGCGGGATCCCTGGTCTTCGGTCTCGCATTGGGGGGCAGGGTACTGAGTATGATTATCATCATTGTCGCGGTCCTCACCAACATCACCGCAATTCACCGCATCGTCTGGGTCTACAGGCACGGTAAGGGCGTTCCTCTCGACGGCGGCGGGGATGCCGCCGGAAAGGCGTAGGAGTTCGTGGCGCAAACCCCCAGTATCACTTCTCCCGACGGTCGTGTCGGTCTTCTGTTGCCGGGACTCGGTGCCGTGGCCACAACGGTCGTGGCAGGGGTCGAGGCGGTTCGACAGGGGCTGGCCGAGCCCATCGGCAGCCTGTCCCAGATGAATACCATCCGGCTTGGCAAGCGCACGGAGGAACGAGCTCCGCTGATCCGGGATCTGGTCAGCATCGCCGGCCTGGACCAGCTCGTCTTCGGCGCGTGGGATCCGATCCCTGACAACGCGTACGAGAGCGCCGTAAACGCCGGAGTGCTGGACAGGCACCGGCACCTGGACCCCATTCGTGACTTCCTGGCATCGGTCGAGCCGATGCCGGCGGTCTTCGACACGGCGTATGTAAAGCGCCTTGACGGGCCCAACCGCAAGCAGGCCGGCAACAAGATGGAGCTTGCGGAGGCGTTGAGGGACGACATCCGGCGCTTCAAGGCCGACCATGACTGTGCCCGTGTCGTGATGATCTGGTGCGGTTCGACCGAGATCTTCCAGCGTGCGGGGCCGGCTCACGCTACCATCGAGGCGTTCGAGCGGGCGATGTACGAGAACGACCACGCGATCGCGCCCAGCATGGTGTACGCGTACGCGGCCATCCTGGAGGGTGTGCCCTACGCAAACGGGGCGCCGAATCTCTCCGCCGATGTCCCCGCCCTGGAGGCTTTGGCGCAGGAGCACGGGGTTCCCATCGCCGGCAAGGACTTGAAGACGGGCCAGACCCTGATGAAGACGATCCTGGCTCCGGGGCTGAAGGCCAGGATGCTCGGGATCAACGGCTGGTTCAGCACCAACATCCTGGGGAACCGGGACGGGGCGGTGCTCGACGATCCCGAGTCGTTCAAAACCAAGGAGGAGTCCAAGCTGGGCGTGCTCGACTACATCCTCCAGCCGGAGATGTATCCCCAGCTGTACGGTGACATCTACCACAAGGTCAGGATCAACTACTACCCGCCGCGGGGTGACGACAAGGAGGGGTGGGACAACCTCGACATCTTCGGCTGGCTCGGTTATCCCATGCAGATCAAGGTCGATTTCCTTTGCCGGGACTCGATCCTCGCCGCGCCGATCGTCCTGGATCTGGCGCTCTTCCTGGACCTTGCGGGGCGCGCCGGACTGGCGGGTATCCAGGAGTGGTTGTCCTTCTACTTCAAGAGTCCGCACACCCCCGAAGGGCTGTATCCCGAACACGACCTGTTCATCCAGCACTGGAAGCTGAAGAACACGTTGCGCTGGCTCGCGGGTGAGGAGCAGATCACCCACCTGGGTCGGGAGTACTACGAATAGCCGTGGGTTTTCGTGCGGAGCGGCCGGTTCGGCCGGGAGTGATCCGGTGATGGGTCGCTTCATCGTGGTCGAGGGTGCCGAGGGGGTCGGGAAGTCGACCCAGATCGCGCGGCTGAAGGCGTTTCTGGAAGAGGCCGGCGTGTCGGTCGTTTCGGGGCGGGAACCCGGCCAGACCGCCGTGGGCGAGGGCATCCGCGAACTTCTCCTTCACGGGAGCCTCTCGCCGCTCCCGCCCCGGACCGAACTCCACCTGATTCTGGCGGCTCGGGCGGCGTACGTCACCGAGGTCGTGCAGCCCGCCCTCGACTCCGGCAGGTGGGTGATTTCCGACCGCTTCGATCTGAGCACCTTTGCCTACCAGGGCTACGGCCGGGGCCTCGACCGCGAGCGCATTGCCGAAATGAACCATGACGTAACGTCAGGGTTGGCTCCGGATCTCTACCTGGTACTGGATCTGGGCCTGGAAGAAGGCATGGCGAGGCGGGTGCGAGCAGGGAGGAGCAACGACCGGATCGAGTCTGCCGGCCTCGACTTTCTCAACAAGGTGCGGCATGGGTATGTTGAGTTGGCCGAATCCAGGAAGAACGCAGTGCTGATTCCCGCGGACGGCACCCCTGAGCAGGTTGAGGGCCGGATCCGCCGCGAAGTCATGCGCCGTTTCCGCGAGGTTGGCGGCCTATCCTGATGAAACAATTAGGGGTGGATCGGTTTAGCGGGGATGGAGTGGGTGGGTGGGCAATTCAGGGCGAGCGATGAAGGTGAACTGATGCCAAAGGGAAAGACGGCGGTTGTTCCGGCCCTGATCGTGGTGCTCGCGGTGGCGAGCGGCGGCTGGTTCCTCCAGCGCGACGTCGGGTTGGGAGCCAATGTCTACTTCCAGACCCGGCTCCTGGAAGAGGTGATTTCGCGCATCGATCGCCACTTTGTGGACGAAATCGAGGTCGACGACCTGTACGATGCCGCCATCCAGGGCGCGGTCCGGCAGCTGGAGGATCGCAACTCGGTCTTCCTCGAGGCTTCGGATTGGGAAGACGTAAGGATCCGGACCCAGGGGGAGTACGGAGGGGTGGGGTTGGAGGTCAACGACCGCGACGGGCACATCACCATCGTGGCCCCGATCCCGGGGACTCCCGGTGCCAGGGCGGGGCTGAGGCCCGGCGACCGGATCGTCGAGGTGGACGATGCGTCGGTTGCCGGCTGGAGGACCGACCAGGCGGTCGATCTGCTGCGGGGCGAACCCGGAACGGCGGTCCGGATGGGCATTCAGCGCCCGGGTGTGGAGCGGATCCTCTCCTTCGACGTTACCCGCGCGGTCATCCAGTTCCCCTCCGTCCCGTTTGCGACGATGCTGGGGGGCGGCGTGGGGTATGTACCGTTGCGTATCTTCAACGGGACGACCACGACCGAGGTCCGCGCCGCCATCGATTCGCTGTCGGCAGAGGGGATGACGTCGCTCATCCTGGATTTGCGTTTCAACCGTGGCGGGCTGCTGGACGAGGGTGTGGGTCTGACGGATCTGTTCCTTGACCCCGGCATGGACATCGTGGAGATACGGGGGCGTAGTTCGGCGCCCGAGCGGTACACGGCGCGAGCGAGCCAGGAGTACCCTGACCTTCCCGTCGTCGTCCTGGTCGGACACGGGAGCGCCTCGGCGGCGGAGATCGTGGCGGGGGCGCTGCAGGACCACGACCGGGCGCTGCTGGTTGGCTCCAGCACATTCGGGAAGGGTTCCGTCCAGTCCCTGTTCCCGCTGTCGGGAGGGAACGTTCTCAAGCTTACGACGGCGCGCTGGTATACCCCCTCGGGCCGCTCGATCCAGAAGGCGCCGGCTGACCAGCTGGCAAGGCTGGAGAACGGCGTGATCACGATATTCGGCGATTTTGCCGAACGCCCCGATCTCGCCGACAAGCCGCGATTTCAGTCTGCCGGGGGACGGCTCGTTCGTGGCGGTGGCGGGATCGTGCCGGACCTCTGGGTCCTGCAGGACACCCTCACGTCCACGGAGCGGAACGCGTACCTCAAGTACGAGTCGGTTGGCAACGACTTCGCGCCAGCGGTCCAGAACTGGGCAGTGCGCTACCTGCAGGAACACCCGGCGCTGGAACCCGGATTCGGC
Organism: Longimicrobiales bacterium; assembly: GCA_965206455.1. Classification (GTDB taxonomy): domain Bacteria; phylum Gemmatimonadota; class Gemmatimonadetes; order Longimicrobiales; family Gaopeijiaceae; genus Bin94. Next base: position 754,326 of record CBDBJS010000002.1, read on the forward strand.
ATCACCGACGCCGATCGGGCGAGCTTCCAGACCGCTCTCGCGGCCCGGGGGGCGGACATCACCATGGACGACCTCCTTCGGGCGCGCCGCTACGTGGACTTTCTGCTTGGGCGGGAGATCGCACTTCAGGCCTGGGACGACCCCGGCCTCTTCAAACGGACCGCCGGGACCGATGGCCAACTTCAGAGGGCGGTGGACCTGCTGCTCGCCGCACACGACCAGACGGAGCTCTTCAGGTTGGCGGGCACGCCTCTCGGCGGGACGCGTCCGGGTGGCGACGGGCCGGCCAGCGGGAACGATTCTTCCCGCTGACGTCGAAGGCGGGCGAACACCGGGCGCATCGAGCCATGGTAACGCCCCGGTCCCGGAGTCAGGATAGTGTGCCATGAAGCCGAAGATCCGATATTTGGAGGTCAGCGTCAGGAGAGGGCGCGTGATCGAGTCGAGGCACAGGGTCCATGCGGTCGTCGCCGACCCCTCCGGGCGGGTCGTTCGGGGCTGGGGCGACGACCGCCGGGCCACGGTGCTGCGGTCGGCGGCGAAGCCCTTCCAGGCCGTCCCCCTGGTCGCGGACGGGGCCGCCGACCGCTTTGGACTCTCCGGGGAGGAGGTCGCCCTGTGTTGCGGCTCACACAATTCGGAGGAACCCCATGTGAGGGTGGCGCGGTCGATCCTCGCGAAGGCAGGTGTGGCGGAGGAGCTGCTCGCGTGCGGTCCTCATCCCCCCCTTCCGGGCGCCCGCGCCGAGGCGCTGGCTGCTGCCGGGACACCTCCGACGCCCATCATGAGCAACTGCTCGGGCAAGCACGCGGGCATGCTGGCGCTCGCCGCGTTCCACGGGTGGCCGCTGGACGGATACGAGACTCCCGCCCACCCGGTACAGGCGCGCATGGTTCGTGAGGTGTCTCGCTGGACGGGCACGGATCCGGCCGACATGCAGCGCGAAGTGGACGGGTGCGGTGTGCCCACGTTCACCATACCGCTCGGGGACCTGGCCCGGGGTGCCGCTCGCCTGGCCGTTGCCGGGAGGGTGGATGGGGCAGCCCGCCGCGTTGTTCGCGCCATGGTCGATCATCCGTTCATGGTCGCGGGCACCGGGCGTCTCTGTACCCGTCTGATGGAGGAGGAGCGGGGGCGCGTATTCGCCAAGGTCGGGGCGGAAGGCGTGTACATGGCGGGTGACCTCGACCGGGGACTGGGGGTTGCGCTCAAGGTCGAGGACGGGGCGTGGCGGGCCGCGCCGCCGGCGCTCATGGCGGTGCTGGACCTTGCCGAAATTGTGTCCCCGAGCGCCAGGGAAGCGTTGCGGGGGCACTTCGTGGGGCCTGTCGTGACCAACACGCTGGGCAACGAGGTGGGCCGGATCACGGTGGAGGAGGGCCCGTGTTCATAGATTCCGTCGAGATCGATGTTGAAGGGGGCAGGGGCGGGTCGGGCTCCGAGGCGTTCCGGCGCGAGAAGGGAGTCCCGCGGGGCGGACCGGCCGGGGGTGACGGGGGCAGCGGCGGGGACGTGGTTCTCGTGGCCGACGACTCGCTGACGACCCTCAGCGACTACCGCTACAGGCGGCACCACCGCGGAGAGCGGGGCCGGCATGGCGAGGGCTCCAACCGAACCGGAAGAAGCGGCAGGGACGTGGAGCTCAGGGTGCCGCCCGGCACGCTCGTGGTGGACAGTCAAAACGACGAGGTGCTGGGAGAGCTTCTGGCGACCGGAGGCCGGCTGGTCGTGGCCCGGGGTGGTCGCGGTGGCAGGGGGAACGTGCGCTTCGCTTCGGCGACGCACCAGGCGCCGCGCCGCTGGGAGCCGGGTGGGGAGGGGGAGCACCGCCTGGTGCGGCTGGAACTCAAGCTCCTCGCCGATGTGGGGCTGGTGGGCGAGCCCAATGCGGGGAAGTCCACCTTGTTGTCGCGGATCAGCCAGGCCAGGCCGAAGATCGCCGACTACCCCTTCACGACGCTGACCCCCAACCTGGGCGTGGTGGAGTTGCCGGACTTCCGCTCCTTCGTGGTTGCCGACATCCCGGGCATCATCGAGGGAGCACACGAGGGCAGGGGGCTGGGTCACCGCTTCCTGCGCCACATCGAGCGGACCCGTGCCTTGGCGATCCTGTTGCCGGTGGACGACGAGGATCCCGCCGCGACGCTGGCGGGGCTGCGCGATGAACTGGACAGGTATTCGCCCGGCCTTGCGGCGCTTCCCTACGCAGTGGTGTTCTCCAAGATGGACCTGCACCCCGCGGGGACGCCCCCCCCGGTGGTGGACGCGCCCGGCGCCTGGGGTTCATACCTTGTCAGCGCGGTGACGGGCGAGGGAGTGACCGGGCTGCTGGAGGGGTGCTGGGCGCAGTTGCGCGCTTCACGGCGCGCCGCGGAGGAAGAGGACGACGCATGGTAGGGCTCCCGATCCCTCACGGCACGAGGCTCGCGCAGCCCGCGTACGCCGCGCTGACCCTCCGGGGGTTGCCCGGTGTGGGGCCCGTGCGCTTCCGCTCCCTGGTCGACCGCTTCGGGACTCCGTCGGCCGCCCTCGCGGCGCCCTCCGCGGAGTTCGCCGAGGTGGCGGGGAAGCGCGCGGAAGTCGCGCGGCATGGGACCGCGCCCGCCCGCCGCGCCCGGGACGTCATCGGGCGATGTGAGGCCGCCGGGATCGCCCTGCTGGTCTACGGGTCGCCTGAGTACCCCCCCACGCTCAACGACCTGGGCGGACCACCCTCCGTCCTCTTCGCGCTGGGACGGACCGGGTTGCTCTCGGGCCCGTGCGTCGCGGTCGTGGGGTCTCGCCGCGCGACCGCCTACGGCCGCCGCATCGCCCGCCGGATCGGAGCGCTCCTCGCGGGGCAGGGCCGGTGCGTGGTGTCGGGGATGGCGATCGGGATCGATGCCGAGGCCCATCGCGGTGCGCTGCCCGGGCCCACCGCGGCCGTGCTCGGATCCGGGGTGGATGTGGCGTCGCCTCCCCGCAACGCGGCCCTGTACCGGATCATCGTCGAACATGGGGTGGTGGTTTCGGAGTACGCGCCGGGGGTCCGGCCCGAACCCCATCACTTTCCGGTGCGCAACCGGATCATCGCCGCGCTGTCCCGGGATACCGTCATCGTCGAAGCGTCGCGCCGAAGCGGTGCCCTGATCACCGCCGGTATCGCCCTCGACCTGGGTCGCGAGGTCCACGCCGTGCCGGGCCCCATCGACCGGCCCACCAGCGAGGGCACGAACCGGCTCATCGCGGACGGTGCCGGCGTGATCTTCGACGCGGGGCCCGAAAACCCGTTCGCGTGCGACGAGACACTTCCCGAAGAACCCGAGTTGCGCGCCCTGCTGTCGGCAATCCCGGCGGCGCCGGTTACGGTGGAAGAGGTCGCGTTCGCGACAAGCCGGCCCGTGGAGGAGGTATCGACGTCGCTCATGGTGCTGGAAATCAGGGGATTCCTGACACCGACGCGCGATGGCCGGGTGATGCGGACGCCGGGAAGGAGAGGGCACGTGGTCCGGGAGGGGGTCGCCCGGTGACGGTTCCGAAGATCACCAACGTGTATGTCCACGCGCCCTTCTGCGCGCGCCGGTGCTGCTACTGCGACTTCGCCGTGGATGTGAACCGGAAGCCCGACGGAGCGCGCTGGCTGGCTTCGATACGCAAGGAATACGACACCCTGCAGGCCTCTGGCGACGCCCCGCTCGCCGGCTCGATCGACACCCTGTACGTAGGAGGAGGCACTCCGTCGGTTCTGGAACCACGGTTCATCGCGGGGCTGCCCGGTGTGATCGGGCGGGAGCGGATGGCCGGTCCGGAGCTGGAGTGGACTGTGGAAGCCAACCCGGAGTCGTTCATGGGGAGCACAGCCCGGCAGTGGGCGGCGGCGGGTGTGAATCGCGTCTCCCTGGGGGTCCAGAGCTTCGACCGGGGCGCGCTGAAGTGGATGGGCCGCCTCCACGCCGCAGGGGATGTCGGCGCGGCCGTGCAACAGGCCAGGGCGGCCGGGATCGCAAACCTTTCGGTCGACCTGATCTTCGGGCTTCCCGACACGGTCTCACGGAGCTGGGCAGACGATCTGACGCGTGCCCTGGGGCTGAACGTGCCCCACATTTCGCTGTACGGACTCACGGTGGAGAAGGGCACGCCCCTTCACCGTGCCGTGGGGGAGGGACGAGCGCCGATGCCCGCGGAGGGACGCTACCGTGACGAGTACCTCCTGGCAGTGGAGACACTGGTCGCGGGAGGGTACGAGCACTACGAGGTTTCCAACTTCTCCCGGCCGGGGTTCAACTCCCGCCACAACCGGGCCTGTTGGGAGTGCGCGCCCTACCTTGGCCTGGGAAACGGGGCTCACAGCTATCACGCAGGCCGACGCTGGTGGAACGTTCGGGACTGGTCCGAGTACGCCGCACAGGTTGCGCGTACCGGGAGCGGCCGGGCGGCGATCGAGGTGCTCAACGAGGAACAATCCCGGCTGGAGGCCCTCTGGTTGGGACTGCGCACCGCCGCCGGGGTGGACACCACGGTTCTGGGGGATTCGGCGGCCCCTGTTCTGAGCAGTTGGGAGGCCCGGGGCCTGGCTTCCCGCACGAATGGTCGGACCCGCCTCGCTGCCGAGGGCTGGCTGATCCTGGACGATCTTACAGTGGAACTCGACCAGGTTCTGAGCGGCTGAATTCGGGCAGGCGGAAGGGCCCTCGACAGTGAAGACGGTTGACGGCGACGGCGTACGGGAGATTTTCAAGTACCCGGGGCATCAAGAGGCAGACGGTTCATCATGGGTTTGCGGCGCAGCAACGACGACGATTCGCTTTCACGAAGGGAGCGCAGTGTTCTCGAGGCCGTCGTGCGCACCTATGTGGAGACCGCCGAGCCGGCAGGGAGCCGAACACTGGCACGCCGCTACAATCTCGGCGTGTCTCCGGCCACGATCCGAAACACCATGGCGGATCTGGAAGATGAAGGCTACCTGACCCACCCCCACACCTCTGCGGGCAGGGTGCCCACCGATCTTGCGTACCGGTTCTTCGTGGACAGGGTGGTCCGTCCCGAATCACTGACCGTTGCCGAGAGAAGCCTGATCGAACGGGAGCTCGGGACCGGCGAGTCGACCCTCGAACGAATCCTGCGCAACGCCACCCGGGCGCTGGGGATGCTGGTCAACGAACTCGGAGTCGGCTCGGTGCCTCAACTCGACACCGCGCGCATGGAGCAGATCGATCTGATCCGGGTGTCGTCCAGCAAGGTACTCATGGTCGTGACCGTGCACAGCGGAATGGTGCGCACGGTGTATGTGGACCTCCCGGGGGATGTGCCCGCCGATGTCCTCGAAGGGCTTCAGCGGGTGCTGAATGAACGGCTCGCCGGACTGACCTTCCTTGAAATCCGCAGCTCGTTCGGAGAGCGTCTCCGCGATGCGGTGGAGGATCCGGTCGCACAGGACATCCTCAATATCTTCGTCGAGTCGAGCGACGAGTTCTTCGCGCCGGTGCCCGCGCCGCAGGATCAGGTTGTTCTGGGGCGGACCTCCGCCATTGCGGCGCAGCCCGAGTTCTCGACCAACGAGCGTCTGCGCGACCTCATCGCGCTGACCGAACAGAAGGACTTGCTGGCCCGTGTTCTGGGGACGCGGGTCACACGGGGAGGCCCCTACGTCACCATTGGTGGCGAGCACGTCCCGGAGCTGGCCGGCTTCACCCTGGTCACCTCCGGATACCGTCTCGGGGGACTCCGGGGGGTCGTCGGAGTGATCGGGCCCACGCGCATGCCGTACGAGAAGGTGATCGCGATCGTGGACTACACTTCGTCCCTGGTCACTCGCATGCTGGAGCCCTGAAGCCGGGCGTTCGCGCCCAAGGAATATATGGCCGACTACTACACGCTGCTCCGCGTTCCGCGGAACGCGAGCCAGGAAGAAATCAAGAAGGCGTACCGCAAGGTCGCTCTGGAGCACCACCCCGATCGGAACGCCGGGTCCAGGGACGCGGAAGAACGCTTCAAGGAGGTGACCAAGGCGTACGAAGTGCTGAGGGATCCCGAGAAGCGTGCCCGGTACGACCGCTATGGCGAGGAGGGGTTGCGCGGACAGCAGGGCTTCGGAGGCGGTTTCGACTTCTCCGACGCGCTCGAGGTGTTCATGCGCGACTTCGGGAACTTCGGGGGCTTCGAAAGCCTCTTCGGCGGGCGGCGGGCGGCCAACCGGCCCGTGCGCGGGAAGTCGTTGCGCTTGACGCTGCCGCTGACGCTGAAAGACGTCCGCAAGGGGGTCGGGAAGAAGGTCCGCGTGGCTGTTCTGGATCTTTGTGATTCCTGCCAGGGGACCGGTGTGAAGGAAGGCGCGCGGCCCTTGCCATGCCCCACTTGCGAGGGGGTTGGGGAAGAACGCCGGGTCGAGCGGACCGTGTTCGGGCAATTCGTGAGCGTGGCGCCTTGTCGCCGGTGCAGTGGCGAGGGCACGGTGATCATCGATCGCTGCGAGACGTGCCACGGAGAGGGGCGCACTCGGGTCGAACGCGAGATCGGCGTGGAGGTGCCGCCCGGCGTTTCGTCCGAGAACTACATTACTCTGCGGGGGGAAGGTAACTCCGGTCCGCGGGGCGGTCCGCGCGGCGATATCGTCGTCCTCCTCGACGTTGCCGAAGACAGTCGGTTGACGCGTGAAGGGAACGACCTCATTGCGGATGTGCCGGTGACGTTCAGCCAGGCTGCGCTCGGTGGGCAGATGTCGGTTCCAACGGTGGAAGGCCAAACCAGCGTGGATATACCGGCAGGGGTCCAGAGCGGAGAAGAGCTCCGGATCCGGGGAGAAGGGCTCCCCGATCTGAATAGCAGGCGAAACGGGGATCTGGTGGTCCGTGTGGCCGTCTGGGTGCCGGACCACCTCACATCCGAGCAGGAGCGCATCATTCGCAAGCTGGGTGCGGTCGAAGATCCCCCTCCCGAGAGGATCGATCCGTCGGCGCGCCGGGGCTTCTGGTCCAGGTTCAGGGAGGCGCTGGGGTAGCTTTGGCAGCTACCGCCGCCTGTCCGCCGCGCACAGCCGCCGGGCGCGCTCGGCCTTGATCATCCAACGGCTCACGCTGATCCTGCAGGTCGGGTCCAGCTCGGCAGCCAGGGCGGCCAGGCCTTGCCAGAGCCGGTTGGCGAGCCCGTCCCGTAACGGCGCGTCCTCCGGGTCCGTGAGGATGATCCAGCTCTCCAGCGGCCGGGTCCCTTCGTCGTCAACCAGCGCGTCCGTGCCCACTTCCAGGAGCATCAGTCGTCGTTCCGACTCCGCCACCAGGAGCCGAATCCCTTCCATCGTCACGACAATGGCGGGGCGACACCGGCGGAGTTCGGCTCTGAGCCGATCCGCCGGCAGCATCCCTGGACCGACTCTGCGAAGGATGTCGACGACACATTGCGTTGTTCGCACCATTTGCGCTCCGGCTCGCTTCTCGCTGTGGAACAGCCCGTGGCAGAAAGCCCCGCTGCATTCGACCGGCGCTGCATCCCACGGGCGCAGGTACGGTACCCGGTGTTTCGGGGGCATCATATGGCTGGATGGGACTACTTTTCGGACGGATGGTGTGGACGCCGATATGTTTGGCCATATTCAGGGGTATGACGGGAACCGGAGGGATACACGGAGGGACCGTTGAAAGCCTCACTGAACGACACATTGAGATCGGATTTGGCGGACGCGCGCCGGGCGCGGAACAGGGAGCGCGTTCTGGTCCTGTCCACCACGCTGGCGGAGGTCCGAAACCGGGAGATCGAGGTGGGTTCCGCTCTGGACGATGAAGGCGTCCGCAACGTTCTTGCCCGAGGAATAAAACAACGCCGCGACGCTGCCGCCCAGATGACCGATGGCGGCCGGCCGGAGCTGGCGGCGAAGGAGCTGGGTCAGGCGAAGATCCTCCAGGACTACCTCCCTCCCGAACTGTCGGCCGATGAGGTACGGAGATGGGTTCGCGAGATCATCCAGGGAGGCGCGGGTCACATGGGTGCGGTCATGTCCGGGCTCATGCCACGGATCCGCGGTCGCTTTGACGGCAAGAGCGCGTCCAGAATCGTCCGGGAGGAACTGGGCCACTCATGACCTGTCCCGACCGGCCCGCGGGCGACTGAACCGATGACGCGCCGCGCTCTCCAGGTCCTCGAGTTCGGGCGAGTCCTGGAGTACGCGGCCGGTTTCGCCTCAACCTCCGGGGGACGGGAGGCGGTGCTGGCCATGAGGCCTGCCCGGGAGCGGGGGACCGTGCGGGATCGCCTCGCCGCCGTCGACGAGACGAGGCGCTTTCTCGCCGAGACGGACGAGTGGGTGTTTCCCGACCTCCCCGATTCCGGCGTTGCGGTGAAGAGGCTTGCCGTGGAAGGCGCGGTCCTCTCGCCCCGGCAACTGGCCGAAGTCGGCGGACTGTTGGCTGCGGGGGCCGCGTTGCTCCGCTCCCTGAACCGGCAGCCGGTTGCACGGATCCGGGGGAGTGCCGACAGCGGGGATCCGTCCGGCGGCCCGAGTGCGACCCGGTTCCCGACCCTCGAGGTTCTGGGGGCCCGACTCCTCGCCGAGCCGCGTCTCGAATCGACCCTGCGCCGCGCCGTCGATGCCCGGGGCTCCGTCCTGGACGGTGCGAGCCGGGAACTCCGGCGTATTCGTGGCCAGCTAACCGGCGCTCACAATCGCGTTGTGGCTCACCTGGAGCGGTTTCTCGACGGCGTCGGTGATCGCCACCGGGTGCCGGGTGCGTCGGTCACCATCCGGGAAGGGCGCTACGTGATCCCTCTGCGCCGCGAAGGGAAGAGAACGGTGGGAGGGTACGTCCACGACGAATCCTCCTCGGGTGCCACGGTGTTCGTCGAGCCGCCCTCGGCCATCGAGATGATGAACCGCGTGCGCGAGCTGGAAAGGGCCGAGACGAGGGAGATCGACCGAATTCTGCGGGAGCTGACGGACCGCTGCCGTCCTTTGGCCGGCCGGTTGGCCCATTCGCTCGCGGCGCTGACGGAGATGGACAGGCGAGTGGCGCTGTCCCGGGCCGCCAGCCGTTGGGAAGGGTGCGTTCCGGAAGTGACCGAGGGGCCGCTCCGCATCCGTGGAGGGCGTCACCCGCTGCTTGTCGCGGCGGGCGTTGACGCGGTCCCTTTCGACATCGAACTCGGCGACGGAGAGGGCGTGGTGGTGGTGACCGGCCCGAACACCGGCGGCAAGACGGTCTTCCTCAAATCGGTGGGGCTCGTCGCTGCCCTCGCCCAGTCGGGGGTAATCCCCCCGGCGGGCCGCGGCACCCGCCTTCCCGTCTTTGACGCCTTCTTCGCCGATGTGGGTGACGAGCAGTCGATCGCCGACAGCCTTTCGACCTTCTCGGCGCACCTGCGCAACCTGCAGGAGGTGCTGGAAGTCGCGGGGCCGCGCTCCCTGGTGCTCATCGACGAGCCCGGCGCGGGCACCGATCCCAAGGAAGGGGAGGCCCTGGCGCGCGCCCTCATCGAGACCCTCGCGGAGCGCGGCTGCACGGCGGTGGTCACCTCGCACCTTGGGGGCCTCAAGCGGCTTGCGGGCGAAGGCAGCCGCATCGCAAACGCCTCGTTGCACTTCGACGGTGAGCGTCTCGCGCCCACCTACCGCTTCACGAAGGGGCGCCCCGGGCGCAGCTACGGCCTCGCGATCGCACGCGGCCTGGGATTCCCGGACGATGTGCTGGACCGCGCCGAAGCGTATCGGGATACGAGCGAAACCCGACTGGACGACCTTCTGGAGAGCCTCGAAAGGAAAGAGAAGCAGGTCGCGCACCTCCTCGCGGAACTCGAGGGAGAGCGGAAGCGCACTGCAATCCTGGGCTCCGAGCTGGAGGCCCGGGCGGTGAAGCTCCGCCGGTCGGAGAAGGAACACGCCGCGCGCGCCAGGAGGGAGGCCCGCCGGATGCTGCTCGACGCGCGCGCGGAGGTGGAAGCCGCCATCGCGGATCTGGCGGACCGCGTGGACACCGGCGAGTCACTGGAGGATGCATCTCGCCGGGCGCGACGCACGGTCGAGGTCGCGGCCCGGGCGCTGGAAGTCCCGTCCGGGGCCGTGCCGGACTACGATCGGGATCCGGACGCGAGCCTCGAGCCGGGTGCGAAGGTGCTCATGGTGAATTCCGGTGCCCGCGGCAGGGTGGTGGCCGTGGAAGGGGACCGGGTGGTCGTCACGGTCGGAGGGGTCCGCATGAAGGTCGCGCCGGGATGGCTCGCGGTGGAGAGGGAGGGGGCCGCGGGTCTCGCCGCCGACTCGGCGCGGGGCAAGTCGACCCCTGACGCTCGGGGAGGGGGGGGCTGGACCGCGCCCCGCATCGATGCTGTCACCGAACTGGATCTGCGCGGCCAGCGCGTCGACGAGGCCGAGACTTCCCTTTCCCGTGCGTTGGACGCGGCGTCGGTCGCGGACCTGCGCGAACTCCGGATCATCCACGGCAAGGGGACCGGTGCCCTGCGCCAGCGGGTGGCCGAAGTTCTCGGCCGCGACGCCCGGGTCGAGCGCTTCCGGGCGGGCAAGCCGGGCGAAGGCGGGTACGGGGTCACCGTGGCGAGGATTCGGTAGCATGATTCCCGACGACGTGGTCGAGGAGGTGCGTGCCCGCGCCGATATCGTCGGGGTCATCGGCGAGTTCGTCCAGCTAAAGAAGGCGGGCAGGGAATTCAGGGGACTGAGCCCCTTCAAGAAGGAGAACACCCCCTCCTTCTACGTCATTCCGGCCAAGGCGTTCTTTCACGACTTTTCTTCCGGCGAATCCGGAGACGTCTTCTCGTTCCTGATGAAGCACCAGGGAATGAGCTTCGTGGATGCCGTCAAGTTCGTGGGCGCGCGCAGCGGGGTGGAGGTTCGCGAGGTCGGGAAGGGAAAGGGGCGCGACGACCCCAGGCGGCCGTACTACGAAGCGTCCGCGCACGCCGGAGCCTTTTTCGGGGAGCGTCTGTGGGAGTGGGACGGTGGCGGCACCGCCCGCGAATACCTGGAGGCGCGGGGAATCGACCGGGAGGCGGGGGAGCGCTTCGGGCTCGGCTATGCGCCGGACGAGTGGGGAGCCTTCCGCGAGGCCGCGTCGGTCCACGGCCTCGACGAAGGCATTCTGCTGGAACTGGGGCTCCTGAAGAAGAGCGAGAAGGGTGGCGACCCCTACGACGCCTTCCGGAACCGCATCGTCTTCCCCATCGAGTCCGTCAGCGGGCGCGTGCTCGCCTTCGGGGGCAGACTGCTGGGCCGCACGGGCAAGGGTGCGCCCAAATACCTCAACTCGCCCGAGAACCCCATCTTCCACAAGGGCGAGATCCTGTACGGCCTCGGATGGGCCCGAAACCACATCCGCAGGGGCGAATCCGTTCTTGTCGTGGAAGGCTTCATGGACGTGGTGTCGCTCGCGGCGGTGGATATCCGGAACGTGGTTGCGCCGCTGGGAACCGCCCTGACGCAGTCGCACGCGCGCCTCCTGAAGCGCTACACGAGCCAGGTGCGACTGCTTTTCGACAGCGACCCGGCGGGGCTCCGTGCGACCTTCCGGGCCGCCGACATACTCCTCGGCGAAGGGCTCCACGCATCCGTCGTAACGCTCCCCGATGGCGAGGACCCCGACTCCGTGGCCCGCTCCGGGGGGGCGGAAGCGGTGCGCGGTTTCGTGGTTCAGGCGGTCGATGTGCTGGACCGCAAGATCGCGATCCTCGAAGAGCGCGACTACTTCGGTTCGATCGAGAAGACACGGCGCGCGCTCGACCGTCTGCTGCCCACGCTGCGGGCGGTCAAGGACCCCAGTTTGCGCGACATCTACCTGACGAGGGTCGCCGAGCGCACGGGGGTGCAAGCGGACACGCTCGACGCCGAACTGCGCCAGTCGGCGACGCCCCCTCCCGTGCCCGCAGGGCGGACGCCTCGTCGCCCGTCCAGGCCCGCTCCCCGGTTTCATGGACTGGGACCCGAACGCGCGCTGCTGCTCCTGATGGTCAAACACCGGGAGTGTATCGACAAGGTGAGTGAGAGCATCGGCCCCTCCGACTTGGAGGATAGGGTGAAGCGTGTGATCTTCGAGGCACTGGTCACCGACCCGGAGCTCGTATCTCTGCCGGCGGGCACGATACTGGAAGCCGTCCAGTTCTTCGAGGACCTCATGGCGGATCCGGAGACGATGGCGTCTCCCGAGCATGTGCTCTCCGACACGGTGTCGGCGATCGAGACCAACGGAGACAACCGGCGCCGCGACTCGCTGCAGGAGGAGTTCCGCCGGACACCGGAGGGGCCGGAGCGGGAGCGGCTGGTCAGAGAATTTGAACGGTTGACGAAGAAGGCGGCCGGCCGGTTGCCGGATTGGCGCAGGTCCGCCCGGAGAGCTGTTGCCACACACCATAGAGAGGGGGAAGCACCAAAGTGACCTTCGAAAACGGCCCAATCTCGACACGGCTGCTGGAACTCCAGATCATCGATCGGGACATCCGGAAGAACCGGGAACGAATCGATTCCTACGGGCCGCGGCTGGACGAAATCGAAGCCCCGGCCCAGCGCTTGGCCGCAGATGTCGAGGTCACGGCGACCAAGGTGCGCGAGTTGCATCTGGAGGAACGTCGGCTGCGACTCCTGGCCGAGGAAAAGCGCGTACGGGTGCAGCGGCTGGAGGAGCGCCTCAACCTGGTCCGAACGGTGCGCGAGGAGGCCGCGGTGCAGGCGGAGCTGGGGCTGATACGCCGGGCTCTCGACCAGGAAGAGCAGGGGGTCGTGAGCCTGCTCGACCAGATCAGCCGTTTTGAAGAGCGGTTGTCGAACCAGCGGGAAGCGATGGAGGAGGCGCTCGCAGAGGTGAAGCCGCGCCGCAAGGAACTTCTGGGCGAGCAGGAGGTGGCGCGCTCCGACGTCGAGTCGCTGGAGTTGCGGCGCGTTGATTTCGCCTCCGGGGTCGATCCGCGGTACCTCCGCGTGTACGACAAACTGATTCAGGGAGGGCGCCGGGTCGCTGTGGCCCCCATGACCGAGGACGGCGCCTGCGGATCCTGTTTCTCCGTGATCCCCCTGCAGATCCAGAACGAGATCCGTGAGAGTGCGCCGCTGGTGCGCTGCGAGGCCTGCGGGGTCATCGTGACCGCCCCCGCCCCCGAGGACGAAGCCGGCAGCGGAAACGGGGATACCCCGGACGCGTCGCTCGACCGTTGAGCCACGCCCGGGGGCCCCGTCCCCTGTGGAAGCTCGGTACACCGCCGGATCCGCGGGTCGTCGAGACCCTTCAGCGCACCCTGAACCTGCCGGCTCCCCTGTGCAGGCTGCTGGCGATCAGGGGACACGAGGCGCCCGAGGCGGCCAAGTCGTTCCTCCGTCCCCTCCTGACTTCGCTGCACGAGCCCGGCCGGCTCCTCGGCGCCGATGTCGCAGCCCGTCGTCTGGCCCGCGCGATCTCCGAAGACGAAGTCGTGGTGGTCCACGGGGACTACGACATGGACGGTATCGCGGCCGCGGCGCTGCTGACTCTCTGGATCCGTGCGCTGGGGGGCAGGGCCGAAGCGATCGTCCCCGACCGGAAGCGGCACGGCTACGATCTCTCCGCCGCGGGCGTGTCTCGTGCCGCGGCGCGTGGCGCGAAGGTGCTCGTCACGGTGGATTGCGGGATCGTGGCCCTCGATCCCGTGCGGCAGGCCGTGGAAGCCGGGATGGACGTGATCGTCTCGGATCACCACACCCCCGGCCCCGTGCTTCCCGCGGCGCATGCGGTCGTCAACCCCAACCGGGCCGATTGTCCCTACCCCAACAAGCATCTGTGCGGCACCGGGGTCATCTTCAAGGTGGGCCAGCTCGTGGCCCGCATGCTGGGACGCCCGGCTTATGAAAGCTGGCAGTATCTGGACCTGGTGGCGCTGGCGACGATCGCCGACCAGGTGGCACTGCGGGGAGAGAACCGGGTGCTGGCCCGTTACGGCCTCCGAGCCCTGGCGGACACCTCACGGCCGGGTCTGCGCGCGCTCATGGAACGCGCGGATGTCGGGGCCGGGAAGCGTGTCGACTCGGCGGCCGTGGCCTTTAGTCTGGCTCCGCGCATCAACGCGGCCGGCCGTGTGGGGGACGCCGCGGATGCGCTCCGCCTCCTCCTCACCATGGATCCGGCCGAAGCGCGCGCCCTGGCTACGACGCTGGAGCGCAACAACAGCGCGCGCCGGGATGTGGAACGGCGCACCACCGAGGAGGTGTTCGCCGTGCTGGAGGGGAGCTGCGACCCGGCCCGGGACCGCGGACTCGTGGTCGCGGGCGACGGGTGGCACCCCGGGGTGATCGGCATCGTCGCGTCCAGGGTCGTGGAGCGTTTCCACCTGCCCGCGGTCGTGATCGCGCTGGACGAGGAACGGGGGCGCGGGAGCGCGCGGTCCATCCCCCGGTTCGACCTTCATGGCGCCATCACGGAGTGCGCCGAGCATCTGGACCGCTTCGGCGGCCACCACCAGGCCGCGGGGATGGACATCAGCCGGGATCGCGTCGCCGCCTTCCGCGCCGCCTTCCAGGCCGTGGCCCTCCGCCGGTTGGGTACGGCGGAGCTCCGACCGGTGTTGGCCGCCGACACCGAGATCGCGCTGCACGAGGTGGATCTCGCACTCAACCACTACCTGAGCTACCTCGGTCCTTTCGGCCGGGAAAACCCGGATCCGGTCTTCGTCACCCGGCGGGTCCGTCTCGCGGCCCCTCCGCGCGTGCTGAACGGGGGTCACCTCAAGTTCCGACTGGTCGGGGACGGGGCAGGGAGCCGCAAACGAGGCCGTCGGCCGGCGTCGCTGAACGCCATCGGATTCGGCCTCGCCGACAAGCTGCCTGTCGATTCGCTGCAAAACGGTCCGGTGGACGTGGCGTTCACTCTCCTCGAGAATACCTTCAGAGGCGTCACGACGGTCGAGGCAAGGGTCCTGGACGTCAGGCCGTCCGCGTGAGGTGGGGGCCCCGTCGACAACCCGGAAGGAGGCGCACATGCGGATCATCGCCGGGAAGTGGAGAAGCCGGCGGCTGGCACCCGTGCGCGGGCGGGCGGTGAGGCCCACGACCGACCGGGTGCGCGAGGCGTGGATGTCGATCGTGGGCGAGCGGTTGCCCGGGGCCGAGGTGGTCGACCTCTTCGCAGGGTCGGGAGCGCTCGGCCTGGAGGCATTGAGCCGCGGCGCGGCCCGCGTCACCTTCGTGGAAAAGAGCCGCGGGGCGATCCGGGTGCTGGAGCGGAACATCCGCGCTCTGGGCGCGGGCGCGGTCGCGAGCGTGGTTCAGGGAGACGCTCTCGCCCACCTGCGCGCGCTCGAACCGCTCCGCTACGACCTTGCTTTCGCCGATCCCCCGTACGACCGTGGCTACGCCTTCCAGCTTCTTTCGGCCTACGGGCGCAGTCCTTTCGCGCGTGAACTCTGGGTGGAGCACCACGCGAAAGAACGGCTCCCGGGGGACGTGGACGCTGAGCAACGCCGGTACGGCGATACCACCCTCACGGGCGTGACCACGGACGGCCGCCGGTCCCGGCGCGGCCCGGAGTCGAGCCCCGGACTGCCAGGAGGTGGCTTCTGATGACGAACTCCCGCCCGATCGTCGCGGTGTACCCGGGCTCCTTCGACCCGGTGACGCTTGGCCACGAGGACGTGGCGCGCCGCACCCTGCGCTTCTGTGACCGCCTGGTCGTCGCCGTTTCAGAGGCATCCACCCAGGAGAAGCGGCACCTGTTTCCGGTCGCCGAGCGGCTTGAAATCATGCAAGAGGTCTTCGCCGGCAACCCGAGGGTCGAATGCGTCTCCTTTTCCGGCCTCCTCGTCGAATTCGCCGCGGACGTGGGGGCCCGGTTCATCATCCGCGGGCTGAGAGCCGTCTCGGACTTCGACTATGAATTCCAGATGGCTCAGATGAACCGGGAGTTGCGGGATGATGTGGAGACCCTCTTCCTGACGCCGGACATCCACTTCTCCTTCCTGTCCGCGTCGCTGGTGCGGGAGGTCGCGGCTCTCGGGGGTGACGTGAGCACGTTCGTCTCCGCTCCGGTGCTGGAACGGATGCGGCGGCGCTTCGCGGGTCCCGGATCCGCGTGAGACGCGGGGCCTTCACCCGCGAGCTGGAGAAGCGAGCCGGACGCCTCGAGCGGAGGATCGCCTTCCCCGAGGCGGACGATCCCCGGATCGTCGAGGCTGCGGCCCACCTGGCCCGGCGCTCGATCGTCCGCCCGGTGCTCGTCGTGGACGCGGCTGCCGCAACCTCTCCTCCGGCTCCCCGCGAAGCCGGGGTCGAGATCGAAGTGACCACCGATGCCTCGCCGCTTCAGCGAGCCGTGGAGCTTCTCAACGACGGATCGGTGGACGGGGTGGTCGCCGGGGCGGTGCACACCTCGGCCGAGGTGATCCGGGCGGGGCTGCGGCAGGTGGGGCTCAGGCCCGGCGTGCGGACACTGTCGTCGTGCTTCTTCATGGAGGTGGACGACTTCCGTGGCCATGGGCCCGAAGTGCTGACCTTCACCGATGCCGGCGTGGTAACGGACCCGGGTCCGGACCGGCTGGTCGAGATCGCCACGGAGGCGGTCCGGGTTCGGCGCCGGGTGGTGGGCGACGAGCCGCGGGTGGCGTTTCTGTCGTACTCGACCCGGGGCAGCGCGGGAGGCAGGTCGGTCAGACGGGTCAAGGATGCCATCGACCGTTTTCGGGAAGCCTGCCCCGAGGTGATCGCGGACGGTGAGTTGCAGGCCGACGCGGCCCTGATCCCCGGGGTGGCGCACACCAAGGCGCCGGACTCGGTGGTTGGGGGGGAGGCGAACGTCCTGGTCTTCCCCGGCCTCGACGCCGGCAATATCGCGTACAAGTTGGTGCAGAGGCTCGCCGGGGCGTTGGCGCTGGGACCCATACTGCAGGGGCTGAAGGCACCCCTCAACGACCTCTCTCGCGGGGCGTCGCCGGAGGACATCGCGTACGTTGCCGCAATTACGGCACTGATGGCTGACGGAAGCGAACATGTACACTAGTTTTGTACATAATGTACAATTCGCATGTACACATTTACCGGGGCACTTGCCGCGCCTTATGTTCGTAGGGCCACTCGCCATCCTCGGGCACCGTGCAGTTCCATCGTCCTTTCACAGTGAGAGCCATGTCCTTCAACGTGAGAAAAGTCGCTGACGTCACCGTGGTCGAAGTCGACGGACAACTCATCGTCGGAAACCGCCAGGATCTGAAGCAGAAGGTCCTGGCCGAACTTGACGGGGGTGTCGGCAGCTTCGTGATCGACTTCTCGCGGACCGGCTACATCGATTCGTCGGGGCTCGGCGTGCTGGTCAGCCTCTCCAAGAGGATCCGTGAGGGGGGTGGCGAGCTGCGGCTGGCTTCGCTGAACGAGGACCTGCGGACCCTCTTCGAGCTGACCAAACTCCACACGCTTTTCGAGATCCGGACGACCCTGGAGGAGGCCCTGGCGGGGTAGCAGCCCGTGGAAGAAGTTCCCCCGGCTCCCCCGATGAGCGAGTCAACGCGCCGTGGGAGCGGGTCGACTCCACCCGCGAGGTCCGTCTTCCACGTTCCCGGCGACATCGGCGAGATCGAGCGCGCGGTCGATCGGGCGGTGGCGTGCTGTGCCGGTGCGCGCCTGGACCGCCGGCGTCTTCTCTTCAACTTCCGCGTCGGACTGACGGAAGCGATCACCAACGCGATTCTCTACGGCAACGCGAGCGATCCCGACAGGACGGTGCGGGTGGAACTGCTCGTCGAGTCGGGCAGGGTGTGCGCCCGGGTCACCGACGAGGGGGGCGGATTCGACCCCGGAGCCGTGCCCGATCCCCGTCTCCCCGAGAACATTCCCAAGCCGACCGGACGGGGCATCTTCCTCATGCAGGCGCTTATGGACGAGGTGCGCTTCAATGCGGCGGGCAATTCGGTCACGCTCGTCTTGCGGGAGAACCCGGACGGCCTCCCCGGGCAGAGAGGCGCGGGTTCGGGGACAATCCCGCGCCCGCTTCCACCGGAGCAGGTGACCGCCACGCTGCGCGACTTCCGCGAGGGACTGGGACTGGATGTGCGGGCCTGGCGCACCGATGGCAGGGATCGAATCGCCTTCTTTCCCGACGGGGCTGGTGATGTGCCGGACTCCCCCGGCCATCGCTTTCGGCTCGATCCCGGCGATGGTTCCGTCATCGAGGTCCAGGTCGGTGGCCACGGTCCGGACAGCCCGGTCGCGAAGGTGCTGGAAGGCATCCTCGAACGGGCGTGCGGACTGGCGCGGCAGGCTGCGCGGCGCGGGGCCGAACTCGCAGAGCGCCGCGAAGAGATCGGGCTCCTCTACTCGATCAGCGAGACGCTGGCGTCGATCCTGCACCTGGACGAAGCCGCCCGCTGGATCCTGGAGGAGGTGTCGCGGGTGCTGGGGGTGAAGCGGGGCTCGCTCTGGGTCCACAGCCCGGACGACGACCTGCTGCGCCTCGCTGCTTCCGTCGGGGGCGGCCAGCTGCGCGAGTCGATCCCCGTGGCCGACGAGACCTCGATCACCGCCCGGGCCTTCCGCGCGGAACACCCGATCATGGCGGCGGGAGACGAGATGGACAGCCCCGACAGAGGTGCGAATCCGGCGAGCGAGAGGGAGAGCTGGCTCTCCGTGCCCGTCCGCTACACGCCGGACTCGGGCGCGGCGAGGACGGTGGGGGTGTTGAACCTCATCGGACGCCGGCGCCATGAGGAGTTCACGCCGGGGGACCAGCGGCTCATGGTTGCCGTGGCAAACCAGATCGGCACCGCCCTGGAGACCAATCGCCTCATACGGGAGAGCATGGCCCGCGAGCGGGTCTCGCGCGAGATGGAGCTGGCCCACAACCTTCAGATGAAGCTCCTCCCTCCGGTTCCGTCGATCCCGGGGGTGGAAGCGGCGGCCCGCGTGCTTCCCACCGAGTCGGTCGGCGGGGATTTCTACCAGGTCCTTCAGCTCTCCGGGGGCCGTATCGGCGTCATGATCGGAGATGTCTCGGGGCACGGGTTTCCGGCGGCGCTGATCATGGCGCTGGTCATGAGCGCGGCGGCGATCTATGCGGAGGAAGGGGCGGGGCCCGCCACCGTCCTCGAGCACCTGGACCGCGCGATCGGCGACGAACTGGAGTCGACGGAGATGTTCCTCTCCCTCTGCTACTGCGTCCTCTCGCAAGGGGGCACCGAGATCACCTACTCGAACGCGGGCCACCCCCACGCCTTCGTCGTCGAGCCGGGCGGGGCCGCGCACCGGCTCCTTGCCACCGACCCCCCGATGGGCATCGGCGCGGCCCCCTACGGCGAATCGACGGTACCGTGGACGCCGGGCGAGGATCTGCTCCTCCTCTTCACCGACGGACTCTCGGACACACTCGCGCAACTCCGCCGCAGCAGCGGCGAGGAGCTCGTGCTCAGGACCGTCGCCGCGAACCACCGGCGTCCGGTGTCGGAGATTCTGGGGCGCCTCTTCGAGATGTCCGTGCAGGCGATCCCTTCCATGCCCTCCGACGACCGCACCGCCGTGGTCCTTCGCACGACCTGAGTCCCCGAATGTCACACCGGCGCCCCAAACGGTCCCTGGGCCAGAACTTCCTCGTCGACCCCAACCTGCAGCGCAAGATCGCCGGGGCGGTCAGGGCGGGCGAGGGAGACCACGTGCTCGAAATCGGGCCCGGGAGGGGTGCCCTGACCGGTCATCTGGCCGGACGGGGTGTGGCGTTGGCCGCCGTGGAGCTGGACGACGACCTCGCGGCCGACCTGGCGACCCGCTACAGGGACGACGCGGGGGTGACGGTGGTGCACGGGGACGTCCTGTCGCTCGATCTCGCGTCGCTGACCGGGGACTGGGCCCGTACGACGGTCGTGGGCAATATCCCGTACAACATCACCACGCCCATCGTGTTCCGGCTGCTCAGGCTGCCGTATCCGGCGGACATCGTCCTGACCGTACAGGCGGAGGTCGCCGCGCGGATGCTCTCCGGACCGGGGACGAAGACCTACGGTGCCCTCTCGGTGGGGGTGGCGGTGCACGCACGCGCGTCCCGGATCTGCAAGGTCCCCCGGTCCGCCTTCCGGCCCGTCCCCAGGGTGGACTCCGCCGTGGTGCGGCTTACCCCCCGTTCCCCTCCGCCACTCGCGCCCGAGGAGGTGGACCGCGTGCGCGTGCTCACGCGTGCGGCCTTCTCATGGCGCCGCAAGCAGCTCGGAACGATCCTGTCGCGGCACCCCGACCTGCGCATCCCGCGGGGAATCTGGTCCGGGGTGCTGGCGTCGCGGTCGCTGTCCCCCACGGTGCGTCCCGAGCAGCTGTCACCGGAAGAATTCGTGGCCCTGAGCGGCATGCTGGGGGAAGGATCCGGCGGCGTACCGGCCCGCCTGCGTTGACGCCCTCCGCCGGGGTGCTGGCAGCCCGTGGACAAAATCCCCCCGGCATTCGAGCGGCGATGCATCCGCGCTGAATCGCTGCGCTCTGCGTTGCTCCTCAGGCCGGTAGCGCTGCTACTGTCCCTTCGTCGCGCCTTGCCAGCCCGGCGCCTCGCCCAGGCTCATTTGTCGTTGGACAAGACTTGCTCGTGCGGATTCATCCACGGACTACTAGCTTCAGCTTGTGAACGAATTCACAAACAGAGTCCCCGACGCCACGGTTCGGCGCCTTTCCCTGTACCTGCGGTTCCTGGAGGACTTCGAGCGCTCGGGCGTGACCAGCATTGCCAGCGGTGCCCTCGCCGAGCGCGGGGGGACGACCGCCGCCCAGGTGCGGAAGGATCTGTCGTACCTGGGCTCCTTCGGGAAGCGCGGGCTGGGATATTCGGTAGCCGAACTCACCGGGGTGCTGCGCGGCGTCCTGGGCCTCGACACGGTATGGCGGGTCGCGCTCCTCGGAGCCGGGCGGATCGGCACCGCTCTCTTCGAGTACGAGCCGTTTCGGGCGCGCGGCTTCAACATCACGACCGTGATCGACAACGATCCCCGCAAGGTCGGGACTTGCCTCGGCGACATCACGATCAGGGGTGAAGACGAGCTCGAGCAAGCCCTTTGCGAGGACTCCATCGATCTGGTGATCGTCGCGGTCCCGGTGCCCGTTGCCCAGGCGCTCGCGGAGCGCGTGGCCGCGGCGGGGATCAAGGCAATACTGAACTATGCGCCGACCCAGCTGCGCCTGCCGAACGACGTGGCGCTCCGAAACGTGAGCATGCTGGTCGAACTGGAGGGTCTCTCGTACAGCCTGGCGCGCCGCCCGGGATGATGGCGAACCCGGGTCCGCGCCTGCTGCCGGGGTCGGCCTCGGTGGCGACCCGACCGCCCCGGGCCCGGCTCCGTTGACCTCGCTCCAGGGCCGCCGCTCACTGCTGCAGAGTGCCTGGGCCGCGCTTGAGCGAAACCCCCTCCCTACCACCGAGCTGGCTCGGGAGGTGCTCGGACTGAACGGCCATGCCGGCGCGGCCTCCGCCGCCGTCTTCGCGCTGCTGGGAGACGACGACCGTTTCGAGGTCGACGGCGAAGGCGTGTGGAGCCTCCGCGGGGGAGCCCGCCGTCCCGGGTCGCCCCTTTCCCGGCTTTGCTACGCGGTCGTGGATGTCGAGACGACGGGGGGCCGGTACGAGGGCGGCCACCGGATGACGGAGGTGGCCGTGGTGGAGGTGCGGGGCGGGGTGGTGGGCGACCGGTTCGAGACCCTGATACACCCGGGCCGTTCGGTGCCGTCCCGGATCGCCGGGCTCACCGGGATCACCAACCGGATGCTTGCCGGTGCCCCCACCTTCGACGAGATCGCGGAAGAAGTCTTCCGCCGCATTGCGGGCCGTGTCTTCGTTGCCCACAACGCCAGCTTCGACTGGGCCTGGTTGCGGGCCCAGCTGGGGGATGCCCTCGGAGATGTCCCCGGCGTGGACCGCCTCTGCACCATCAGCCTGGCGAGGCGCCTCGTGCCGGAATTGCGGCATCGCAACCTGGACTCTCTGGCGGATTTCTTCGACATCCCCATCCACCACAGGCACCGTGCCGGCGGCGACGCCCTCGCGACGGCCCGGGTCCTCCTGCGGCTGCTGGACCGTGCGGAATCCCTGGGCATCGGTGACCTGAGATCCCTGAAGCGCTACCGTCCTTCGCGCCGGGCGAGAGGCCAGGGGGATCTCTTTGTGCGCAAGTGACGCTGGAGCGGGGGGTTTCCCGTCGGGGGGTGGCAGGTGCCGGGCCAGGTGCTGCGGGGCTGCGACTCTTGTACATTTGATGCTCGAATGACTGCCGCGAGCGCGTCGCACCCCTGAACAGCGAGGCAAACTTCGTGCCGCACCCGGCCCGCACACCCGTCATCCTGGATGGAATCCGCACACCGATCGGACGGTTTCTGGGGGGGTTGAGTCCCCTCTCCGGACCGGAACTCGGCGCCGTGACCGTGCGTGAAGCCATCGTGCGCGCGGGCATCGACGCGTCGGAGATCGACGAAGTCATCATGGGCAACGTGGTGAGCGCGGGTGCCGGACAGGCGCCGGCCCGCCAGGCCGCGGTGAACGGGGGAGTTCCCGCGAAGGTGCCGGCGGTCACCGTGAACAAGGTGTGCGGCTCGGGTCTCAAGGCCGTCATGCTGGCCGCCCAGGCCGTCAAGGCCGGGGACGCGCGGCTGGTCGTGGCCGGCGGCTTCGAGTCCATGTCCAATGTGCCGTACTACCTGCGGGGCATGCGGGGCGGCGTGAAGTTCGGTGACCGCACCGTGCAGGACGGGCTGGTTCACGACGGCCTGTGGTGTTCGTTCGGCATGTGCCACATGGGTGGTCATGCGGAGTATACGGCGGCCAAAGCCGGTGTCACCCGGGCCGAAGCCGACGCTTTCGCGCTGGCATCCCACCAGAAGGCCGTCGCGGCGATGGAGGACGGCGGTTTCTCGTCGGAGATCGTGCCCGTTGCGGTGGAGACGCGGCGCGGGACGGTCGTCGTCGACGGGGACGAAGGTCCCCGGGCCGATACGTCGCTGGAGGCTCTGGGCCGGTTGCGTCCGGCCTTCGTCCGGGATGCGCCGAAGGGGCTGGACGAGCTCGTGGTGACGGCCGGAAACGCGCCGGGGCTCAACGACGGAGCGTCGGCGCTGGTCGTGGCCAGCCAGGAGTACGCGATGGCCCACGGTCTGGCCTACCGGGCGGTCATCACCGGGTATGCGGCGGGTGGAACGGAACCCCGCGACCTGTTCTTCGCTCCGGTTCAGGCCGTGAGGAAGCTCATGGAGCGGGAGGGCACCGGTATCGGGGACTACGGCCTCGTGGAGATGAACGAGGCCTTTGCGGTGCAGGCAATCGCGGACATGAGACAGCTGGAGATGGATCCGGAGCGGGTGAACGTGCACGGGGGCGCGGTGGCGCTGGGGCACCCCATCGGGGCGTCCGGGGCCCGGATCCTGGTTACCTTGCTGGCGGCCATGGCCCGCCGTGACGTCGACAAGGGTCTGGCTACCCTCTGCCTCGGCGGAGGCAACGCGGTCGCGCTGGCCGTGCAATCGAACTGAAGGGGCAACACGGAATGATCGAGTCCGAAGCGACCACCGAACTTGCAATCACCGAGGCCAGGCGAACTCCGGTGGCTGCGTTTCTTCCCCTCCTTGCCAGAAACCGCCCGGTCGCGCTGCCGGTGGCGGTGCTGGTGTTCTCGCTGCTGACCGCGTTGTCTGCGCACGTCGCCGTGCCGCTGGGGGTCACGCCGGTCCCGATGACCCTCCAGACGCTGGTTGTGTTGCTGGCGGGAGCGCTTCTGGGACCTGTCGCGGGCGCCGCGTCCCAGCTGGTGTACCTGGGGATGGGGGTTGCGGGCGTTCCGGTCTTCGCGATGGGTGGAGCGGGCTTCCCCTGGCTCTTCGGGCCGACCGGAGGATACCTCATGGCATTCCCGCTCGCGGCGGCACTTTCGGGCTGGATCGCAGGGCGCGAGCGTGGAAGGCTGCGGGTCGGGCTCGCACTCGCCGTCGCGACGACCGTGATCTTCGCGCTGGGGGCCGGTTGGCTGGCAGTGGTCACCGACCGGGGCTTCGACGCGGTTGTCGGGGCCGCGGTGCAGCCGTTCCTGCCAGGTGCCGTGATCAAGGCCGCCATCGCTTTCGTTGTGATCCGCCAGGTGAAAATCCGAACGTTGCCGCGCTGACTGATCGTGAACGGACTGCTGCCGGACCGAAACGAGCTCACCCCGATTCTCGGCCGGCTCATCGGCTTCGGAGTGCTGTTTTACGCAGTCCTCGTCGGGATCGCGTTCCTGACGGGTGTGCCCGAGAGCATTGCTGCGCAGGGGTCGGTCCAGCTGCTCGCGGGGCTCGTGGCCACGCTTGTTATCCTGCGGGTGGACGGGAAACGCGGACTCCCGACCATCGGCCTGCCCCTTCGCGGGGCGGTCCGGGGCGTGGCGGGCGGCATGTTGCTCGGGATTGTCGTCATAGTGGCCGTTCTGGCGATCGCGGTAGGCGCCGGGGGACTGCGGTACACCGGGGACGAAGGCACCCTGGTCGAGTACGGCGCCATGGCACTGTGGACCGCGCTTGTCCTTCTGGTCGCGGGCACCGGCGAGGAAGTCCTCGTTCGGGGATACCCCTTTGCCGTGCTGTTGAACCGGTGGGGTCCCGGCGCGGCCCTCGTGCTGACGTCGCTGGTCTTCACGGCGCTCCACGGCGCCAACCCTCACGTCGGCGCCCTGGGGTTCCTCAACATCGGACTGGCGGGACTCTTCCTCGGACTTGTCCGTCTCAGGACGGGGAGCCTGTGGTGGGCGAGCGGCGTGCACGCCGGGTGGAACTTCGGGACCGGCTTCCTCTCCGACCTGCCGGTGAGCGGACTCGACATCGTGGACGCGCCGCTGGTCGAGGTCTCCGGCGGGGGAACGGCCGTGATCACCGGGGGTGAGTTCGGGCTCGAAGGCGGTGTCGCCGCGACTGTCGGGCTTGTCCTGGCCATTCTATTGGCGAACCGCATGGAGGCGTCCCGCAACTCCGGGGCGGGGGCGGCATGAGCATCGATCGCGTCGCGGTGGTCGGGGCGGGGACCATGGGGAACGGGATCGCGCACGTGTGCGCACTCGGGGGTCTCCGTGTGGCACTCATCGACGCGGACTCCGGTGCGATGGAGCGGGGGGTCGCGACGATCGGTCGCAATCTGGACCGCCAGCTCGCCAGGGGCGTGATCACCGATGAGGGGCGCGCCGGGGCGCTGGGGCGCATCGCACCGTCCGCCTCCCTGGACCCGGTGAAGGGGGCGGGGTTGGTCATCGAGGCCGTTCCCGAGATCGCCGGGCTCAAGTACGAGATCTTCTCGGAGCTGGACCGGCTGGCCCCGGACCACGCGATCCTGGCCTCCAACACCTCGTCCATTTCGATCACCGCAATCGCCGCCCGCACCGGGCGCCCCGGGCAGGTTATCGGGATGCACTTCATGAATCCGGTGCCGGTGATGAAGCTCGTCGAGGTCATCCGCGGGCTCCGCACCGACGACGCCACCACGAACGCCGTGATGGAGCTGTCCCGCACCCTCGGCAAGACGCCCGTCGAGGTCAGGGATTTTCCCGGCTTCGTGTCCAACCGGATCCTCGCGCCCATGATCAACGAGGCCGTCTTCGCGCTGATGGAAGGCGTGGCGGAGGCCGAAGCGATCGACACGGTGATGAAGCTGGGCATGAACCACCCCATGGGGCCGCTGACCTTGGCCGATCTGATCGGCCTCGATGTCGTGTTGCACATCCTCGAGGTGCTGCACCGGGAGCTGGGCGACGACCGCTACCGTCCCTGCCCCCTCTTGCGTCAGTACGTGGCCGCCGGATGGCTCGGGCGCAAAGCCGGCCGGGGCTTCCACTCCTACACCTGAACGGGACGCACTGTGCTAACCCCTGAACAGCGTGAGATCCGTGAACTGGCCAGGAACTTCGCGGACGGCGAAATCGTCCCCCGCGCCCCTGCCTGGGACCGGAACCGGGCCTTCGACCGGGATGTGCTCGACAAGCTGGCCGAACTGGGCTTCCTGGGGATGCTCGTTCCCCCCGAATACGGAGGCCTGGGGCTGGATGTACCCACCTACCTGGTCGCCCTGGAGGAAATCGCGCGGGGCGATGCCTCCCTGGCCCTTACGGTGGCGATCCAGAACGGTCCCGTGCCCCACATCCTCCTCACCCACGGTACCGGGGCACAGAAGTCCCGATGGCTTCCGGCGTTCGCCACCGGGGAGAAGATCGCCGGCTTCGCCCTCTCCGAAGCGGATGCCGGCAGCGACCCGTCGGGGATGACCACGAACGCTCGGGAGCATGGCGGTGGGTGGACGATTTCGGGCGCGAAGAGGTGGGTGACGAACGGGTCACGGGCGGACGTCGTGTTCGTCTTCGCGCGGACCGCAGCCGAGGAATCCCGTCTTCCCGCCGGCGCCTTCCTCGTGGACACGTCGGCGGCCGGCTACCGGGCCGGCAGGCGCGAGACCACGATGGGGCTCCGCGCGTCGGAGACGGTTTCGGTCGAACTCGACCAGGTACACGTGGACGGAGACAGGTTGGTCGGAGGCCCTTCGCGCGGACTCAGTCACGCACTGGGTGCCCTGGATCTGGGGCGTCTGGGAATCGGCGCGCAGGCGGTGGGCATTGCCCGCGCGGCCATGGAGTACGCCACGGCCTACGCGCGGCAGAGGCGCCAGTTCGGCCGGCCCATCGCCGAATTCGGCGCCATCCGGAGCAAGCTCGCCGTCATGGCCACGGAGATCGCGGCTGCACGGGCACTCGTCGTCGAGGGAGCCCTGGCGTGGGAGAGCCGCGACGCGCTGGCAGACGGCGGCCCGCCCGTGACCGCGCGGTCGGCAATGGCCAAGTTGTTTGCCAGCGAGACGGCGGCGCGGGTCACCGAAGAGGCGGTTCGCATCTTTGGCGGCTACGGCTTCATGCGCGAATTCCCCGTTGAGAGACTCATGAGAGACGCGAAAGGCACCGAGATCTACGAGGGTACCAGCGAGATCCTGCGCCTGGTGATCGGGCGCTCGATGACGGCAGAAGGGTGACCCGGATGAAACATCTCGAGAAGGCGGACAGGATCGTCCACGGCGCTGTCCTGGCGGAGGCGTCGCGCCAACTGGGTCAGCTCGAGATGATCGCCAGCGAGAACTTCGTGTCTCCTGCGGTCAGGGAGGCGTTGGGCACCGTCTTCACCCACAAGTACGCCGAGGGCCTCCCGGGGAGACGCTACTACGGTGGGTGCGAGTTCGCGGACCAGGTCGAGGATCTGGCGCGCTCGCGGGCGACGGAGATCTTCGACGCCGACCACGCCAACGTTCAGCCGCATTCGGGGGCCCAGGCGAACATGGCCGGGTATTTCGCCCTTGCGGAACCAGGTGACCGGATTCTGGGCATGAATCTGACCCACGGCGGCCATCTGACCCATGGCTCACCGGTCAACTTCAGCGGGCGCCTCTTCGACGTGGCGGCATACGGCGTCCGCGAGTCCGACGGCCTCATCGACTACGACCAGGTCCGGGAGGTCGCGCTCGAGAAGCGGCCCAAAGTGATCATCACCGGAGCGTCAGCCTACCCGCGGATCATCGACTTCGAGGCTTTCGGGAACATCGCCCGCGAGGTCGGTGCGTTTCACTTTGCGGACCTTGCCCACGTCGCGGGTCTGGTGGTGGGCGGGCACCATCCCAGTCCGGTTCCCCACGCCGATGTGGTGACCACAACCACCCACAAGACGCTGCGCGGTCCCCGCGGGGGGCTCGTCCTTTGCCGCGAAGAGCATGCGAAAGCGATCGACAGGATGGTCTTCCCGTTCATTCAGGGAGGTCCCCTGATGCATGTGATCGCGTCGAAGGCCGTCGCTCTCGGCGAAGCGCTCGAGCCCGGGTTTCGGGACTATGGCGGCCGCGTCGTGGAGAACGCGCGCCGTCTGGCCGACCGGATGATGGAGCGGGGGGTTCGCCTCGTCTCCGGTGGCACGGACAACCACCTGATCCTGGTCGATCTCCGGGACCGGGATCTGACCGGCAAGGAAGCCGAGCAAGCCCTGGAGCGTGCCGGGATCACCGTCAACAAGAACACCGTCCCGGGTGAGAGGCGGTCGCCTTTCGTGACCTCGGGGCTGCGGATCGGGACACCGGCGCTTACGACACGAGGGATGGGGGTGGAGGAGATGCGGCTCATCGGTGGGTGGATCGCGGATATCCTCGACCGGCCCGAAGACGAGGACGCCATCGGTCGGATCCGCAACCTCGTGCAGGAGTTGTGCGGAGGCTTTCCGCTGTACCGCGCCGCTGTACTGTGAACTGGCGGCACCCGAGTGAGGGTGTAAGATTGCATTCACCATGAGCGCTTGTGATCCGACCAAGGCCCTGGCTCAGCTCCAGGAGCGCAATCCGCGCTTTCACCGCTTGGCGTACATCTTCCTCATCGATGCACTTCATGCCGTGATCGCAGGGATGGACGAGCGGCGGCACATCTCCGGGCAGGAATTGGTGGAGGGCGTTCGGGGCCTCGCGATGGAGCGCTTCGGGCCACTGGCCCGCACCGTGTTGGAGTACTGGGGAATCAGCACGACGGATGATCTCGGCGAAATCGTCTTTGCGCTGGTCGACATCGGGGTTCTCGTCAAGCAGGAGAACGACCGGCCCGAGGACTTCGAGGACCTCTTCGACTTCGAGGAGGTCTTCGAAAACAACTACCCATGGACGGTTGCATCATAGATTCCTGGAGGTGTCCCGACTCGGGGCCTGCGATCCTCGACCGGACGGGCGCTGGCACGTTCCGGAGTTTCATGGTAGGTTTCCGCCCCGAGTAAGAGAACGTGCGGTACCGACCGGCAACGTGTCGAGCGGTGGGTTTCGCGCATCACCCGATCAGGGGGCTTTCCGGTCTCCTTTTCACCATGTGCCGAGGGGTTGATGAATACGGAGGGGAAGAACAGGTTTACCGCGTGCAGAAAATGCAACGATGGAGTGTTGCTCCCGATGTCCGACTACGGGCGTGACGGAGCTCCGATTCGCTACAAGGCATGGGTCTGTTCGGATCCGGACTGCGGATTCAACATCCGCATTGACAACGGCGAGATCACCTTTGGCCGGTCGATCGGACAGAGCTACAAGTAGCGATGTGCCCGGACAGCCTCGATAGGCCGTTCGGGAAGCCGGTTGTGTGGGCGCCGACGGCAGGTCAGGCGTCGCATTTCGACCGTATCTCCATCGATCGTTCCGGAGTTCCGGAGCCCGCGCTCATGGAAAACGCGGGCCGGGAGTCCGCGTTGCTTGTCGAGCACCTGTTCCCCGAAGGGGCGGTTGTCGCCCTGGTTGGCTCGGGAAACAACGGGGGCGACGCACTGGTGTGCCTGAGAGCCCTGACCGCATGGGGTCGGCATGTGACGGCTGTCCTCGTGGGAGCGCGGCCTCGCCCGGATCCGCTTCTGCACGGCTGGGAGGTGCCCACGCTGATCTTCGACCGGGAGGAGTCCGGTGCGGCCACGGAGTTCGCGCGTGTCCTGGCGGGGGCCTCGGTCGTCATCGACGGGTTGCTGGGTACGGGGATCCGGGGAGCGCCCCGCCCGACATACGCCGCAGTGATCGAGGCCGCCAACCAGACCCCGGGCGCGGTTGTCGCCCTGGACACGCCGTCGGGGGTCGACGGAGGCAACGGGCTCGTGCCGGGTGCTGCCGTCGTTGCGGACCTCACCGTGGCGTTCGGATGGCCCAAGCTGGGTACGCTTCTATACCCGGGGCGCGAGCGGAGCGGGCGAATCGTAGCCATCGAGATCGGGTTCCCCCCCGGTGGCAAGGAGGAGTGGGCCCAACTGGTAACCCCCGGCTGGGCCTCGAAGGTGCTCCCGCGCCGACCCGCGGTCACCCACAAGAACGCGGTGGGTTCGTTGGCCATCGTGGCTGGATCGGCGATGCCGGGGGCCGCGATCCTGGCTGCAAGGTCCGCGTTCCGGTGCGGTGCGGGACTGGTGCGCGTGTGTGGATCATCCTCCGCGCGGGAAGCAATCCTCGCGGTCCCCGACGCAATCTTCGTCGACGCGAATGACGGCGGGGCGCTAGTTGCCGCCGTAGAGCGGAGCGATGCCCTCGCCCTCGGTCCGGGACTGGGGACGGGGAACGAAGCCCGGCAGCAGCTGGAAGCGGCCCTCGACGCGCGCGGGCACCGGCCCGCGGTCGTGGACGCAGATGCCCTGACCCTTCTCGCGGGTGGTGCCGGCGGGGGACTCGCGGAGCGGGGCGGGGAGGGGATCGTGGTGACGCCCCACCCGGGAGAGATGGCCCGCCTGACGGCGCGGAGCACCGAGGACGTGCAGGGCGACCGGGTGGCCACCGTGAGGGACTTCGCGCTGTCTCGCGGCGTGGTGACCCTCCTGAAGGGAACACCATCGCTGGTAGCGGAGCCGGAAGGCGGCCTCCTGGTCAGCACCCACGAGAACCCGTCGGAGCTGGCCGTCGCGGGAATGGGAGACGTGCTCACCGGGGCGGTCGCCTCGTTCCTCGCCCAGGGCGTGGATCCCTTTGCGGCTTCCGGCCTGGCTGTGCGCGTGACGGGGGCGGCGGCGTCACACACGGGCCTTGGTGCGGCTCTCATGCCGTCCGACGTGGTGGATGCCATCCCCGCGGCGCTGGCCCACTCGGGCAATGGCGCCACCGACCTCCCGTTCCCCTTCGTGACCTTCGACCAGCGCCGCCCCGCCTAGGCAGCCCGTGGACAAACCCCTCCCGGCATTCGAGCGGCGATGCATCCGCGCTGGACCGCTTCGCTCTGCGTTGCTCCTCGGGCGAATAGCGCTGCTATTCACCCTTCGAAGCGCCTTGCCAGCCCGGCGCATCACCACTCTCGGTGCTCGGGCGGGTTTATCCACGGACTGCTAGCACCCATGCGGGAGATCGAGCTTGTCGACCGCCTCGTCGCCATCGGGTGGAGAGGGAGCCGCTCGGTGATCCTCGGCCCGGGGGACGATGCAGCCGTGCTGCGTGGGGGACTGGTCCTCTCGACCGACTTGGCGGTCGAGGGGGTGCACTTTCGCCTCGACTGGATCTCCGCCGAGGAAGCCGGGTTCCGGGCGGGGGCCGCGGCCCTCAGCGACCTGGCGGCCATGGGGGCGACGCCGGAGTGTGTGCTCGTATCGCTGGCCATTCCCGGTGACGGATCCATGGCGGAGGACATCCAGCGAGGCATCCGGCGCGCCGGGGACAGGGTGGCGGTGGCGATCATCGGGGGAGATGTGAGCCGTTCCCCCGGGCCGGTCGTTGTGGATGTCGTCGTGGCAGGGCGAGCCAGACGGCCTGTGCGGCGGAGCGGGGCGGCGGCGGGCCAGGAACTCTGGGTCTCGGGCGCGCTGGGCGGGTCGGCCGCCGCCGTCGAGGCCTGGTCCGCGGGAGCCCGTCCCGATGCGGCGGCCCGGGCGCGCTTCGCCGAGCCGCCCGACCGGGTGCCGCTGGGTACCGTGTTGGCCGCCGCTCGCATTGCCCGCTCGATGATCGACACCTCGGACGGTCTTGTCGCCGACGCACGCCGCATCGCCGCTGCGTCGGGAGTGGGGATCCGCATCGTCGAGGGTCGCGTGCCCGTGCACCCTGGCGCGGGTGGGGACTTGAACCTCGCACTGCAGGGGGGCGAAGATTATGAACTGATGTTTACGGCTCCCGCTGGCGCGGAAGCCCGCATTCTGGCCCTCGCAAGGGAGGTGTCGGTGCCTCTGACCCGGATCGGAACCGTTGAAGAAGGAACGGGCGTGGTTCTCGAAGACGCCGCCGGGCGTCGCACCACCCCCGGCCCGGGGGGGTTCGACCACTTCGCCGACCCCAACTCCGGTGGCGCCCCGTGATCCGGCTGGTCTGGATATACGGGGTCGCGGTGGCGTCCACCATCTTCTTCGGCGGCACGGTGGCTGTGCGCTCCGCCCTCGGGATCCGGCGGTTCGCCGAATTCGCGGAACGGGCGACCGCAGGCTGGGCCTCGCTCATCCTGTGGGGCGCCAGGGTCAACGTTGTCGTGCGGCATGCCGAGCGGCTCGGGGAAGGTCGCGGCCAGATTCTGGTGTCCAACCACCAGAGCTGGTTCGACGTCTTCTCTCTGGCGGCGGGGCTCCCGGTCAGGTTCAGCTTCGTGGGCAAGAAGGAACTCTCCCGGATCCCCTTCCTGGGCCATGCATGGGAGAAGGTGGGGCACGTGGCCATCGACCGTGGCGACCACCAATCCGCGCTGACCTCCCTGCAGTCGGTGGACGGCCAGGTCCGGGGAGGGGGCCGCACGATCATCATGTTCCCGGAGGGGACGCGTTCCCCGAGCGGAGAGCTGACGCGGTTCAAGAAGGGCGCGTTCGTCATGGCCATCAAGGCTCAGGTTCCGGTGGTCCCGGTGGCGGTCTTCGGTTCGCGCCGGGTCATGGAGAAGGGGAACTGGAAGATCTCGCCCGGGACGGTGACCATCCGGGTTGGGCACCCCATCGAGACGACAGGGCTCACCCTGCGTGACCGTGACCGCCTTTCGAAGCAGGCCCGCGCGGCCATCGCGGCACTCAGGAACGGCGGCGCGGACGGCGGCGACCAGCGCGACGATGAGGGATCCGCGAATCCAATCGCGCCTTCCCGGGTTGAACGTGCGAGGGACGCGCACATGCCAACGGAGGCGACCATCGCATGTCGGCAATCGTAGACATCCGGGGGCGCGAAATTCTGGATTCGCGCGGGAACCCGACCGTGGAAGCCGAGGTGATCCTCGAGACCGGGCACAGGGGGCGGGCCGCGGTGCCCAGCGGTGCGTCCACCGGTGGCTACGAAGCAGTGGAACTGCGCGACGGAGACCCGGGCCGATACCTTGGCCGCGGCGTGCTCGGCGCCGTTCGGAGCATTCGCACCGAGATTCGTGGGGCTGTTCGAGGCTTTGAAGCGCGCGAGCAGCGTGACCTCGACCAGACCATGATCGACCTCGACGGGACGCCGGGTAAGGGGCGGCTCGGTGCCAACGCGGTGCTGGCCGTCTCGATGGCCGCGGCGCGGGCGGCGGCGTCCGAAACGGGACTTCCGCTGTACCGGTATCTGGGAGGGGAGGATGCGCGCATCCTCCCCGTGCCCATGATGAACATCGTGAACGGCGGTGCGCACGCGTCGAACAACGTGGACATCCAGGAATTCATGGTCATGCCCGTGAACGCCGACTCCTTCGCGGAAGGGCTGCGCATGGGGGTCGAGGTGTTCCATGCGCTCAAGAAGGTGCTGAGCGACGCCGGGAAGAGCACCGCCGTGGGTGACGAGGGTGGCTTCGCGCCGGATCTCGGATCCGACACCGAGGCGGCGGAGGTGGTCATGCGCGCAATCGAGGCGGCCGGATACCGCCCGGGTGAGGACATCATGCTTTCCGTCGATGCTGCCGCGTCCGAGCTCTACAGCGACGGGTCGTACGCGTTCCGCAAGTCGTCGGGCAAGACCCTGTCCACCGAGAGCATGATCGCCTTCTGGGAAGACATGATCGCGCGTTTCCCGCTGGTCAGCCTCGAAGATCCCCTCGACGAGGACGACTGGGAGGGGTGGCGAACGCTGACGGGGCGCGTCGGCGACCGCTGCCAGATTGTGGGCGATGACCTTTTCGCCACCAACCTCACCCGCCTCGAGCGCGGGATGGGCGAGGGCACCGCCAACGCCATCCTGGTGAAGGTCAACCAGATCGGTACCCTCACCGAGGCGATGGATGCCGTGCGCGTGGCCAGGGAGGCGGGATTCGGCACGGTGATTTCACATCGGTCCGGCGAGACCGAAGACACCTTCATCGCGGATCTGGCCGTCGCGTTGGGTGCCGGACAGATCAAGACCGGGGCACCGAGCCGCACCGACCGGGTCGCCAAATACAACCAGTTGCTGCGGATCGAAGAGGCTCTCGGAGCCCGGGCCGAATACCCGGGGAGGAGGTTGTGGAGATGAAGCGCCTGATTTTTCCAGGGGTGTTGGGCCTGGTCCTGTACCTGGCCCTCATGGGCGGGGAATACTCGCTGCGGGAAGCGCGCCGGGCCAACGCGGAACTGGCGGCGCGCGAGGCCGAACTCCCCCAGGCGCGGCGCCAGATCGATTCGCTCCGTGCCTGGATCGATTCCCTGCGCTACAACGATGAGGCTCTCGAGCGCTTCGCCCGCGAGCGATACGGGTTCATTCGCGACGGGGAGTATCTGTACCGCATCACCGATACGGCGGAAGACAAGGACGCAAAGGAGCGATAGCCGGCCAGGTCGGCCAGGCTTGCCAGCTGGCCGTCAGCCCTCGCTCGCCGTCTTGCCGCGCTCGGCCAGCAGCTTCTTCGCGCCCTCCATGAAGCCTTCCGCGTCGCCCGCTTCCAGCGCCTTGACCACCTCGTCGGAGCCGGACCCCAGCCCTTCCACGGCCGCCGCCGCCAACGCCTTGGCGTCGTCGGTGCCGAGCCGACGGGACAGCTGGCCGCGCCGGGGTGCGCTCGCACCTTCCACGAACGGGGCGAAGAGGTCGATGGGGATCGGGAACAGGGTGGTCGAGTTGTTTTCGGCCGCGACCTCCACGATGGTTTGCAGGAACCGGAGCTGCAGGGCCTCCGGGTACTGCGAGATGATCTTGGCAGCGTCAGAGAGCTTCTGGGATGCCTGAAACTCGCCCTCGGCGGCGATTACCTTGCCGCGCCGTTCTCGTTCGGCCTCGGCCTGCTTCGCCATCGCCCGCTTCATCTCCTTCGGCAGGTCGATGTCCTTGATCTCGACGCTTGTGACCTCGATCCCCCAGGGGTCGGTCTCCATGTCGATGATGCGCCGCACGTGCTCGTTGATCCGCTCCCGTTGAGCCAGCAGCTCGTCCAGCTCGGACTGCCCCACCACGCTGCGCAGGGTCGTCTGCGCGATCTGGCTGGTGGCGAAGTAGTAGTCCTCGACCTCGACGACGGCCTTCGCAGGATCGACCACGCGGAAGTACACCACCGCGTTCACCGTGCAGCTCACGTTGTCCTTGGTGATGGTGTCCTGGGGGGCGATGTCCAGCGCGATGATCCTCAGGTCCATCCTGCGCATGCGCTCGATTCCGTAGGGAACCATGAAGACCAGTCCCGGACCCTTCGCCCGGGTCAGTTTCCCGAGCCGGAAGACCACACCACGCTCGTATTCCCACAGGATCCGCAGTGAGCTGAGAAGGCCCAGAAGGCCCAGGGTCGTCGCCAGGGGGATCAGGATGAAGCCGAGTTCCATGAGACGGTCCTCCGAAGGTGAACGGCAGGCGATGGCCAGCGCGAGGCGACAGCCGAGGGTGGCCCGGCCTGGCGGTATGTGTGGTCTAAGAAGGGGTGCGCGGGCATCGCTTGACAAGTCCCTGCCATTGGGGGAGCTTTGGTGCGCTTCGCCGGAGTAGCTCAGTTGGTCAGAGCAGCGGAATCATAATCCGCGTGTCGGGGGTTCAAGTCCCTCCTCCGGCATTTGGCGGCCGGCCGCGGAGGATTGGCCGCATCCCACAGTCCGATGGGACCGGCTCGAGCCGATGAACAACCCTCCCTCGCGTTCGTCCCTCCACCGCCGGGTCGCGGTCGACACCCCGGAGCACGTGCGCCTCGACTACGTGCTTGCCGACATTGGCTCGCGTGCGGCTGCCCTCGCGGTCGACCTGGCTGTGATACTCGCGACCCTCATCCTGCTGCGGGTTGTGCTGGGGTACACCGATGTACTCGGCGACCTGGTGCAGTCGATGAGCATGACCGTGCTCATATTCGCCATCTTCTTCGCCCAGTGGGGGTATTTCCTCCTCTTCGAGGGGCTCGGCGGCGGCCGCACCCCGGGAAAGCGGGTGGTCGGACTGCGGGTGATTCATGTCGGCGGCGAACCCCTGTCCTTTCAGGGATCCGTGCTCCGCAACCTGATTCGGATCGTGGACATGCAGCCCGCTTTTTCCGGGATGGCCGGCGCCGTGTGCATCGTCGTCAACCGGCGTGCGCAGCGGCTGGGCGACCTGGTCGCCGGAACCATCGTGGTGCGCGACGCCGGCGGGAGCGAGCTGCTCGGCACCGACGCGCTTCCCCCCGGCCGGGTGGAGCGTCCCGTTCTGTCGGTCGAGCAGTTCGAGTTGCTGGCCGGGTACATGGCGCGGCGGGAGGGGTTGGACCCGGAAGTCCGGCGCCGGGTGTCCGCATCCGTCCTGGGGGCGGTCGGCTTCGCCCTTGACGTCGACCGCGAGGCGATCACGCGCACAGCCGACGAGAACCTCTTCCGGCTGCACGAGGCGGAGGCTCCCCGCCACGCGGCCCGCCGCGGGGGCGCAAGCCTGCAGGCGGCGACGATGGCCCGCGAACAGCGTGAGGAATGGGCAGGCTACGTGGATCTGGTGGAGAAGGGCAGAAAGCGGGGCCTGCGGAGCCTCACCGAGGCGGAGGTTCGCGCCTTCGGGCAACTGTACCGCGGAGTCACGGCCGATCTTGCGCGGGCGCGGACCTACGGTGCGTCGCCGGGGTTGCTCGGGACCGTACAGCGATGGGCCGGAGCGGGGCACAACCTGCTCTACCGTGCCCGGGGGCAGGTGGCGGTATCGCTGGGTCATTGGGTCGCGGTGGAGTTTCCCCGCGCGGTGCGTCTCTATTCGCGGCAGATCCTTCTCGCCACCCTCCTGTTCTACGGCTCCGGGGCCGTCGCCTACGTTGCCGTCCGCGAGGATCCCCTGCTGGGGCGCGCGATGGCGGGGTCGGGGATGATGACCCGTGCGGAGAACACCGAGAAGGACAACATCAATGCACGATACCTGGAGGAAGACATCGAGGGCGCCGAGATGCCGGTGTTCGCTTCCGCCCTCATGACGAACAACGTCGGCGTCACCCTGTACGCGTTCGCGGGAGGGTTTCTGGCCGGGGCCGGTACTCTCTACGTCCTGCTGCTCAACGGGATCGGACTGGGTGCCGTGTTCGGTGCATACGCCAACGAAGGTGTGCCCCTGGTTCTCCTGGCCTGGGTCTTTCCGCACGGCTTCATCGAGCTTACCGCGATCTGCATTGCGGGAGGTGCCGGGTTCGGTTTGGGTTCGGCGCTCCTCATGCCCGGCCGGCGGACGCGCGCGGAAGCGCTGATGGAGCGGGGCCGTGCCTTCCTCTCGCTCATTGCGGGAACGGCACTCATGCTGGTCGTCGCCGGCCTTGTAGAGGGCCTCTACTCGCCGCTGGATTTGCCCGCGGCCGCGAAGTTCGCCTTTGGCGGCGTGACCGCGGTGCTGCTCGTCCTGTACTTCGGGTTCGCCGGCAGGTGGTCGGGGCGACGACCCGGGGTCGCCTGAATCAAGGATTCCCTCCAGAGACGCCCGACCCGCGCCCGGGCCCGGCGCGCTACAGGAGCCCCCTCTCCTTGATCTCTACGTACTTGTCCAGGGTGCGCACCAGGGTATCGCCCGGTGGCGTGTCCACGACGAGTATCCCGGACTGCCGCATGACCTGCAGCGTCGTCGCGCGCGCTTCCACCATCTCCTCCGCTGCGGCCCGGTAGTAGGCGTCTTCCGTTTCCGCCACCCGTTGTGCGGCGGCCCACTCCAGGTCGGGATTCCGGATGGCGATCGCCAGTGGCAAGTGGGCCCGCCCGATGCGGGAGAGTGAGCTCACCAGAGCCCGTGACACGGACCCGTCGATCACGTCGCAGAAGAGGATGACCAGCGACCGCTTGCGGAAGGTGCGACCGAGGGTGGCGAAAGCCAGCGGGTAGTTCGGTTCGACCAGCCGCGTCTTCACCCCCGCGAGCACCTTGGCCAGTGCCGGGGGATCGGCCCGCCTGGGCGGCGACACGTGCCGGATGCGGTCGTCGAAGACCACGACCCCGATGCGGTCCCCGAAGTTCTGGGCCCGGCTGGCGAGCATCATGCACGCTCCCAGGGCGTAGTCCATCCGTTCATGCACCGCCGACAGCCGTTCCCGCATGTGGCGCCCCGCGTCGATGGCCAGAACGATGTTCTGACTGCGCTCGGCCTCGTAGTTGCGTACGACGAACTTGCGCCGCTTGGCGGACGCCTTCCAGTCGATGGCGCGGGGATCATCACCCTGGGCGTAGTCGCGCAGGCTCTCGAACTCGCGTCCGTCGCCCCACTGACGATTGCGGCGCAGCCCGGGCGTGCGCAGCCGGCGCCGGATTGCGTATCCGCTACGGTCGCGCAGGAGGTCCCGCACCCCGGGCTGGACCTGCAGGGTGTCCAGGGCCTCCGTGTGGGAACGGCGCCAGGCCAGCCCCCAGGGAGACAGCGTGCGGAGATGGATCATGCCGAGCGTCAGGAAACCCCTCGTACGGGGTGTGAGCCTGTAGGGACACCGCGCCGACGAGTTCGCGGGCACCTCGATCCGTCTTCCCGTCTCCCACTCGTCGGCGCCGTCCGGCCCGGGGACACGGCGCAGGCAGGGGTGGAGGTCGTCGGTGACCCTGACCAGGACGTTCCGCCCGGCGGGATTCGTCACCGTGATGACGACGTCGGTTACGGCCGCCATGGCGGAAATTCCGGGCGCCTCACGGGCGGCCGAAGGCGCCAGGGTGCGCCTGCCGTCGAGGAAGGCGAGCAGCAGGACCAGGGCGTCGGCTGCCAGCGCGGCCGGAGTGCTGACCAGAAAGAGCAGCGACGCCGTCGCCAGGAGCGCCAGCGTGCGGCCACCGGGAATCAGGGACAGCCGGGGTGCCCCCTCCATGCGGGCGGAATCGGGGCCCCTCCCGCTGGGACCAGGGGCCTCGCCGGGGATCGCAGGCCGCGCTATCGGGGGGCCTCCAGCGTCTCCAGCAGGGACGTCAGCTCATCGTCGGAGGAGCGTCCCTCCACCTCGGCTTCCGCGGTCAGCACCACCCGGTGCCGCAGAACCGGGAAGGAAAGCGACTTCACGTCGTCGGGGGTCACGAAATCGCGTCCGCACAGGTAGGCTTCGGCGCGCGCGGCCTGAAAGAGCGCGACCCCGGCCCGGGGACTCGCCCCGAGTACGAAGGCGGCGTCGGTGCGCGTCGCCCGCACGATGTCGGTCACGTACCGCCGCACCCGTTCGTCCATGTGAACCCGGTCGACTCCCGCGCGCCGCTCGAGCAGTTCCTCGCGAGTCATGGGTTCACCCATGGGATAGGTCAGCTCATCGTCGGCCCTGAACCCGGATTCATGGCGGTCCAGGATCGCCCGTTCGGCCTCCTCGGGCGGATAGTCGACCACGATCTTCATGAGGAAACGGTCCACCTGCGCCTCGGGCAGGGGATAGGTGCCCTCGTACTCGACCGGGTTCTGGGTCGCGAAGACCGAAAAGGGCGCGGGAAGCGGACGAGTCGTGCCGTCAACCGTGACCTGCCGTTCCTCCATCGCCTCGAGCAGGGCGGCCTGGGTTTTGGGCGGCGCCCGGTTGATCTCGTCGGCGAGCAGGAGATCGGCGAAGACGGGTCCCGGCCGGTACGTGAACCCCGAATCGCCGAGGATGTTCACCCCGACCAGATCGGTGGGCATGAGGTCGGGGGTGAACTGCACCCTGCCGAAATCGAGGCCGAGTCCCCTGGCCAGCGCCCGCACGGCGAGCGTCTTTGCGGTGCCGGGGACGCCTTCGACCAACGCGTGGCCACGGGCGAGAAGGGTGATCATGAGTTGTCTGAGAACGGCCTGCTGGCCGAGCACGACCTGCTCGAGATCGCCGAGCAGGCGTAGCGCCGCTTCCGGCGGTGTCATGGGCTGGATCTCCTTGCCAGGTGTTCATCGATTCCGGCGGCGATCGCCGTCAGGTCCGCCGGGTTCGCGTGCAGACCCCTCCGCACCCGCTCCAGCGGCGTGTTCGCGCCTTTCCCGGTGGCGAGTCTGCTGAGCAGCACGTCGGCCTCTGCGGTGGAGCGGGGCGGGGGATGGCGCGCCGCCCTCGCGAGCCGCGACAGCAGACGGAGCGCCGCCGTGTTGGAGGCGCCTGCCTTCCGGTACAGATCTCCCAGCGCCGAGACGTGTTCCAGTGGCGACCTTCGCTCCCGGTCGGGCGGCGCCACTCCGGGTGTGGGGGCGCCGAACCGCAGCCCCAGGCAGGCGAGGATCAGAAAGCACACCGCAATGAGGTGCAGGAGCGTCCTTCCTCCCGGGCTGCCCAGGAAGAAGTCCGTCAGGACCTCGGCGCGCGTTCGAGTGCCTCGGATCCCCTGGTGGTATTCGGCGAAGAAGACCGTGTCGGCCTCGCTCGTGTGGGATAGGGCCGCCCGTACGGCGAGAACCGCGAAGGGATGATTTCCCGCCCGTCGGTTGGACAGCGGCACGGTCTCGGCGAGCACCACGATGCGTCCCTCCCCGAGGGCAAGCTCGGCGGCGCCGAACCATTCGTCCCCGTCGCTGTCCTGCAGTCGCATCAGGGGCCGCACGGTCCGGACGCGTGTGGATACGCTGTCGCCGTCATCGCCTCCGACACGGAACACGTGAATGAGGGGACGGGGCGCGGGCAGGTCCTCGGTCAAGCCGTGGTCGCCCCACTCAGGGTGCTGCAGGCTGTCTCTACGGACCTCTTCCAGCTGCGACCGCCACCGGAAATAGACGCCGAGCGAGTCCATGAGAGCAGTCTCGACCGTCTCCTCGTCCCGCTCCATATACCGGGGGGCATACAGAAGCGTGCCGCCAGCGTCGACATGGTCGAGAAGCGCTTTCACCTCGCGCGGGCTCGGGAACACCCTGGGCTCCACGAGGACGAGCGTGCCGCGCACCGGATCCGCATCCACCAGCGGCGTGATCCGGGGCTCCACGGTACGGCCCAGACGGCCGATCCCTCGGGCGAGAGCGGCCACTCCATCGGGCGTCGTGCGCAAGGAACTCCGGCGGACATCCGTCGCTCGCTGCCCTTGGGGACGGGCGATGTAGCCTACCACCAGCGCGAAGAAGAGGATCACGGATATCCAGAGGAGCGGCCGTCCCCCGCGGGCTCCTGACCGTTTCGGGTCACTCACCGGGCGCTGGCTCCGGGTCCGGCGCTTCGGCCCCGCACCCAGCTTCACGGGCAAGCTTTTCCAGGCCCGCATACCCCGTGTCCGTCGGACTTTCCTGTCCGAAGGAGAAGTCCTGGAAGGAGTCGAGGAAGCTTGTGCCGGCGTTCCCGGCGGTGACGCCGCCATCGCCACCGCCGGCGATCTCCAGCGCGTAGTCGCCGGGAGTCTTGGAGCCGTGGAAGACGAGGGCGCCCCGATCCTCGAGGGTCATAAGGAAACCCTGGTAGAGTGCGGTTGCGGCTGGCCGCAACTCCCCGGAGCCGGCCCGCCGACTCGCGATCGTCAACCAGTCGCTGGCCGTCGCGTTTGCCATGTCCGGGTCGTCCCACGCGTCGTCCGGTTCCCGGATCAGCATTCCCCTCCCGTGCCTGGACACGATCCGTGCAGCCAACAACACCACCACCACGGGAACGAGGATCACCAGGACCTGCTGCAGCCAGGTCGCGTCCTCCCCCATGAACCCGCGCATCCAGTCCCAGAGATCGCCGATCTTTCGCAGCACCCACCGGCCGAAGCTCCACCGTTCCGGTGCTTCGAAGGTGCTGAACTCCGGCCCGGCCAGGATCTCCCGCAGAACGCGTGAGACCTCATCCGCGCGGGGGAGCTGAGTCACCGCGTGCCGGGGCCCATGGTGCCCGCCGCCGTCTCCAGGTCATAGGCTTCCTTCCGGACCCGCCGGTCGTGGAAGAGAATCATGATGCTTCCGACCATGAAGGGCGTCGTCAGGGGTGCGACTACGAGATTCGCCGTGTTGAGCAACCACTGCGTGTCGGAATCGATCGTCCCCAGTTGCTCCGCCGAGGTGAAGAGATTCTCCAGGCCGAAGAGGGCCGAGATGGCAAAGGAAGGCGCCATGTTGATGATCATCGCCACGATCATGATCCCCATGACGCGCAGCCAGCCCCCGTTGCACAGACTGAACGAGCGCTTGAGCGCGGCGATGGCCGGGCGCCCTTCGATGACCACCGCGGGGAAAATCCCGAAAGTCGCGGCGAGCCAGGCGAGGCCCACGGCCGCTAACGGCAGAAGCAGGACGGCGAACCCGATGAGACTCAGCAGCGTGTTCCCGCTGCGCGTGAGCGGGAAGGTCACCAGAGCACTCATGAAAAGGACCACGATAGCCGCCAGGAAGAACGCCGCCGTTGCCACCAGCGTGGCTCCGGTCACGCTCGGCACGTACCCCACCGAGTTCCGGTACGCGCTTCCCACCGACGTCTGCCGGTCCTCGATTCGGTCGGCCATCGCCACGGTCAGGGCCACCGCACCGACCAGGGCGAACGCGGCGGCGGCCAGGTTCACGGTCAACACGGCCCCCATCTCCGCAAAAAACCCCTCGAAATCGGGCGTGCCGGCCCCGCCGAAGTCGGACAGGCTCGGTTCGAAAAGGAGCCTGGTCACATACCCCGGCACCGCGGCGATCAGGGCGATCAGGTAGTAAAGGCCGAAGTCGCGACGGTAGAGCTGGACCGCCCCGTCGACGATCTCGCCGAATCCGAGAGGGCGGAGCGGTATCGTTGGCATGGCGGGAAGCTAGCCAAACTTGATCGGAAGGCGCCAGATTTCCCGGTGAGCGGAGGCAGGACTCGAGCGGGCCGGAACGAAGAGGAGGCTGGACATGAGCACAGTCGCGCGGTTGGCAGCATTCATGGTTGTCTTCGTCGCATGGGGAACAATGCCCGTCGCGGCGCAGGAACAGGCGCCCTGGCCGCCTGTGGCGACCTTCTCGATCGTGGGCTTCGACCCCGCGACGGGGGAGGTGGGGGTGGCGGTTCAGTCCCGGGTGTTCTCGGTTGGGAACGGGGTGATCTGGGGCGAGGCGGGAGTCGGTGTGGTCGCCACCCAGGCCATCGTGGACGTGAGCTACGGCCCGCAGGGCCTGCAGCTCCTGCGCGAAGGC
This sequence comes from Longimicrobiales bacterium, assembly GCA_965206455.1. Taxonomy (GTDB): domain Bacteria; phylum Gemmatimonadota; class Gemmatimonadetes; order Longimicrobiales; family Gaopeijiaceae; genus Bin94. The sequence continues at coordinate 797,018 of CBDBJS010000002.1, forward strand.
TACTCCCCCGCCGATGCCGTGAAGGAGATCCTTGCGCGGGACCCCGACCCTGACCCGGAGCGGTGGAGCAGGGAAGGGCGGCAGTTCTCGATCATGAACGCCCGGGGCGAGGTGGCGACCCACACCGGCGAGCGCGCAAGCGATTGGGCGGGCTATCGCATCGGCGAGTACTGCTCGGCCCAAGGCAACATTCTCGCGGGGCCCGCCGTGGTCGACGATATGGTCGAGGCCTTCGAGACCACCGAGGGACACCTCTCCCTGAGGTTGCAGGCGGCGCTGGAAGCCGGACAGGCAGCTGGCGGCGACACCCGGGGCATGCAGTCGGCCGCGATGCTGATCGTGAAGGAGGACGGGGGCGTCTGGCTCAACAACGATGTCGTGCTTCGGTTGCAGGTGGACGACGACCCCGATCCCATCGCGGAGCTGCGGCGGCTGGTGGAGATCGCGGCGGCCCGGATAGAGCGGCGCCGAAGCCGCTAGCGGGATTAGCTAGCTAAGTTAGCTAAGCCAGGGAGCCTGCTGCCCGGAGCGGAACCTCGCTGCATTCGGGCGGCGTCGCATCCCGGCGGGTCGCCCCGCTCTCGGTCGTCACGTACCCCGGAGCCCCCGCAGCACCGCCAGGTTCTCGCGGTCCGCGCTCACCCCGTCGTCTCCCTTCGGCGTTTCCAGCACCTTCGGCACCGCACGGAACCGCTCCTCGTTCATGAGCTGCCGAAAAGGCTCGATCCCCATGGTCCCCTGGCCGATGTTCTCGTGGCGGTCCAGGTGGGAGCCGAACGGAGCCTTGGCGTCGTTGAGGTGAAAGAGTTCGATCCGGTGCGCGCCGAAGGTGTCGTCGGCGCGCATCCACACCCCGTTGAAGTCGCGACGCAAATCGAAGCCGCCCACCCATGCATGGCAGGTGTCGAAGCAGACGCCGACCCGGGAGCGAAGCGGCTCGGGGACGAGGCGGATGATCCGGGCGAGTTCCTCGAAGGTGCCGCCCACCGACGTCCCGGATCCGGATGTCAGCTCCAGCAGGACCCGCGGCCCGCCGGCCACCGCCTCCAGCGCCTCGGCAACCCCGGTCGCGTTGCGCTCGATCCCCCCGTCCCGGTCCCCGTCCGTTGCGTTTCCCGGATGGGTGACGACCGCATCCAGGCCAAGGACGGCGGCTCGCCTCAGTTCCTGGCGGAAGCAGTCGGCCGAGCGGCGCCAGAGGTCGGGCTGGGGACTGGACAGGTTGATGAGGTAGGAGTCGTGGGACGCCGTGTAGACGACGGCGCAGCGCGCGACCTCCGCGCGAAAGGCAGCGGCGGCGTCGTCCGGAACAGCGGGCTCGGCCCAGCGGCTCGGCTGCTTGGTGAAGACCTGAAAGACGGCGGCGCCGATCCCGTTGGCCCGGGCGGGTGCCTTGGCGATGCCGCCGGCCGCCGAGACGTGAGCGCCGAGTACGCCGCGGCGGAAGCTCCCGGTCTCGGTGCGCAGCGCACCCTCGGTTCGGCGTGTTGGCTCAACAAAGGCTGACATGACTGCCAAGCTAGCAAGCCGGGCAAGCCGGGCAGCCCCGCATCCGCTAAAATGTACACATCGATTTGTACATTATGTACAATTCCGATGTACATAATCTCCCCCGCCGCCCCCTCCCTTGCCCGGATCACCGGGCGGCCAGACCTTTCCCGACCGTGATTTCACAAACAAGGATCCACCAAATGTCTACCGGCCCGACTCCCCTCCCCCCGTCAACCCCCGACGGATGTCACCGCCGCGCGCGGCCGCCCCGGCGTCCCGGATGGGCGCCGTTCTCTTCGCTGCTCGCCACGGTGCTCGTCGTGGCCGGCTGCGCGGCCGGCGCGGTCACCCCCCCGTCCCCCCCGCCCCCCGCCGACCGGGACGCGCCCCCACCGGGCGCGGAGGCGGCCCCGCCGGCCGAGGCGGCCCGGCCGCCGGCCGAGCCCGCCACGCCCGGCGAGCCCCCCGCCGCACCCTTCCTCGACACCGTGCAGGCCGGCGCCTTCGACAACGGCAAGATGTGGACCTTCGACGCGCCGCCAACCGGGTATCTGCAGGGTACCTACGGCTTCTCTCCCGGCGACGACTGGTACGAGCGCGCCCGTCTCGGCGCGCTCAGGATTCCAAGCTGCTCGGCCTCCCTGGTGTCGCAGAGCGGCCTCGTAATGACCAACCACCACTGCGCGCGCGACTTCGTCACGCAAGTGGCCGCCGATGGCGAGAACCTCCTCGACGATGGCTTCTACGCGGCTTCCCTGGCCGAGGAGCGTCCGGTCGAAGACTTCGAGGCCGACCAGCTCATCGACATCGTGGACGTCACGGCCGAGATCCGTCCCGCGGTTGACGCCATGACGGACGCGCAGGCCCAGGGCCAGCTGCGCGACAGCCTGACGGAGGCCATCGCCGCGCGGATCCGGGACGAGCGGGGCGGGGAGGAGGCTGGCATCGAGGTCGAGGTGGTGTCGCTCTATAACGGGGGGCTGTACTCCGCGTATGTCTTCCGCCGCTACACCAACGCGAAGCTGGTCATGGCCCCCGAGCTCCAGCTCGGCTACTTCGGCGGCGATCCCGACAACTTCACCTATCCCCGCTACGCGCTGGACTTCTCCTTCTTCCGGCTCTACGGCGACGACGGACAGCCGCTCCGCACCGACGACCACTTTCGCTGGAGTGAAGCAGGGGCAGCGGAAGGCGACCTCATCTTCATCATCGGTAACCCGGGCAGCACCTCGCGGCTCCAGACCGTCGCCGAGCTGGAGTTCCGCCGCGACGTGGAGATGCCCGCGCTTCTGTCCTTCCTGGGCTCAAGGATCGATGCGATCGAGGGCTACATCGAAGGACGCGAAGAGGAACCCGGGATCGACGAGGTGCGGAACTCCGTCTTCGGCCTGCTGAACTCCGAGAAGGCGTACAGGGGGATGCTGGAGGGGCTTCAGGACCCCTACGTCATCGCGCGCCGGGCCGCTGCGGAGTCCGCTTTTCGGGGGAGCCTCGACGCCGACCCCGCGTTCGCGGAGCAGTACCTTCCGCTCTTCGGCCTGATGGCGGAGCTGCAGGCCAGGAAGGCCTCCATGGACGCCGAATTCAGCGCCTTCGCCGCCTTCGGGAGCCCGGATTACGAGGCGTCGGTGATCCTGCGCACGCTCGCGGCCTTCCAATACCTCGTCGGGCAGCAGCAGGGTGCGCCGCAGGAGGAACTCGACGGCTTTCTCGAACAGCTTGGCGAGGTCCCGAACCGGCAGGCCGCACTCGACGAGGCGCTGCTGCGCGCCCGCTACGACGACATGGTCGCGGCTTTCGGACTGGACGACCCGTCGGTTCAGGCGGTGCTCCAGGGAAGGAGCCCGGAGGGGGCTGCCGCGGCTCTGATGGCCAACTCGGCGATGGCTGACTCCGCCCGGGCCGCCGACATGCTGCTCGGGGGCATGCTGAGCCCGTCAACGGAGCCTTCCTTCGCTCTCATCCAGGGGATGTTCGGGCGGTTCGGCCCCTTCCAGGGACTCATGTCCCAGGTGATTCCGGAAGAAGAGCAGATCGCCGCGCGCCTCGGCAGGGCGCGCTTCGAGGTGGACGGCACCCGGGTTCCGCCCGACGCCACCTTCTCGCTCCGGCTCGCCGACGGCGTCGTCACGGGCTACCCGTACAACGGGACCCGAGCCCCCGTACACACGACCTTCTACGGACTGTACGACCGGCACTACTCCAACCCGGGCGCCGACGAATGGGCGCTTCCCGAACGGTGGATGGATCCGGGCGCGGACTTCGACATGTCGACCCCTCTCAACTTCGTGAGCACGGCCGACATCATCGGCGGCAACTCCGGGTCGCCGGTGGTGAACCGCGACCTGGAAATCGTGGGGCTCGTCTTTGACGGCAACATCCAGAGTCTCCCGGGCGACTACATCTACATGCCGGAGCTGAACCGGTCGGTGGCGGTGGACGCGCGCGGCATCCTGGAAGCGCTGGCGGACATCTACGATGCAGGCCGAATCGTGCAGGAGCTCACCACGGGCCGTCTCCCGTGAGGCCCAACCGTGGCGGCTGAACGGCCTGGCCACGCCTTCCTTGGCGGCGCCCCGCTGCTCATGGCCCACCGCGGGGGGTCGCGGCTGGCCCCCGAGAACACCATGGCCGCCTTCCGGCACGCGCTCGACGACTGGGACGCCGACGTTCTCGAAATGGACGTGCGGCTCACGGCCGACGGGCGGCTCGTGGTCATCCACGACGATACGGTGGACAGGACCACCGACGGGGCCGGTCCGATCCGTCGCATGACGTGGGAGGAGGCAGGTGACCTGGACGCGGGCTTCCGCTTCCGCGACCTGAACGGCGACCCGGCGTTCAGGGGCCGGGACGCGCGAATCCCGCTCTTCGACGAGGTTCTGGAAACCTTCCCCCACACCCGCATCATCGTCGAACCGAAGGCCGCGGAGGCGGCCCGCCCGCTGGTGGACGCCATCCGCTTCCGCGGAGCCGAGCACCGGGTCCTCATCGGGGCCGTGTTCGAGTCCACGCGCACGGGAGCACGCGGGTACGCCGGCCCCTGGGCAGCCTCCCGCACGCAGGTGCGCCGATTCTGGATCCTGCACCGGGTCCCCGTGGTCGGACGCTGGTACGTCCCCCGGGCGGATGCCTTCGAGATCCCCGAACGTTCGGGCCGCTTCCAGGTCGTGACGCCCGCCCTTGTCCGGGCCGCCCACGCGGCGAACATCGCCGTGCATGTGTGGACGGTCGACGATCCGGACGACATGCGCCGCCTGCTGGACTGGGGCGTCGACGGCATCCAGACCGACCGTCCCGACCTGCTGGCCGATGTCCTGACCGATGTCGCCGGACGGCCCCCCGCGCCCGCTCGCCACAGGAGCCGGGAGCAGTGAGCGGCTCCGGGCTGGACGACCGTTTCCGCGAACACCTGGAGGCCACCGGCTGGCTGCGGGGTGCGAAGACCGCGGTCGTCGGCGTGTCCGGCGGTCTGGATTCCATGACGCTGCTCTACCTGATGAGCTCGGCCGGACCCGTGCCGGGCCTCTCAGTCCATGCCGCCCACCTGGACCACCGCATGCGCGCCCGGAGCGGTGCCGACGCCGCCTGGGTGCGGCGTATCTGCGACGAGTGGGGTGTGACGTTCCACCTTCGCACCGCGGCCGAACCGGTTCGCTCCGAGGCGGAAGGGAGGGAGTTGCGCTACGCCTTCTTCGAAGAGGTCAGGCGCGGCGCGGGCGCCGGAGCGGTCACCATGACCGGCCACACCGCCGACGATCAGGCGGAGACCGTTCTCTTCCGGATCGCGCGGGGGAGCGGTCCGCGCGGTCTCGGAGGGGTGCACCCCCGGCGCCCGCCCTCCCTGGTGCGGCCGCTGCTCCCGTTCTGGCGCCGCGAGCTGGAGGCGTTTGCGGCCGCCCGCGGCATCCCCAGCCGCGAGGACCCGTCCAACCGGGACCATCGCTGGACTCGCAACCGCCTGCGGCACGATATCCTCCCGGCGCTGGAAGAAGCGGTCCCGGGGGCGGTCGCGGCGCTGGTCTCCCTGGCCGGGACGAGCCGCCTGGAGTCCGGCGCGCTCGACGAGCTCCTCGACCAGCGCATCGACGCGATGACGGTTGCCGCGCGTCCCTCCGCGCAGGACCGTCCGGCCGCCACTGCCGACCCGCCCCCCCACCGCGCCCTCCACTTCGACCGGGAGGCCCTTGCCGCTGCTTCCGACCCCGTCCTCACCCTCCTCCTCCGCCGCGCCGTCTCACGGCTTGGCGGCCGGCCCGGACAAGCCGCCAGCGACGATCTGCTGCGCTTCGTGCGGAGGTCCCCGAGCGGCCGCCGCCTTGCGCTGGCGGGCGGCGTCATCGTCGAACATCGTCTCGGCGAACTCCGCATCCGGCGGGGGGAAGACGGCGGCCCCGAGCCCGCGGGTCCGGGGTCTCCCACCCTGCGCATCGATGCCGAACCCGGTGAGGGGGCTTTTGCCAGCGGGCACTGGCGGGCGGACGTGGCCTGGGGCGCCGCGCCCCGCCACGGCTTCCCCGTGGTGGCGCGCTTCCTGCCCGGCGTGGTACCGTTCCCGCTTTTGATGCGCCCATGGGCTCCGGGGGATCGGATCGAGATGCCGTACGGGAAGAAGAAGGTGAAGAAGATCCTCCTGGAGGCGCGTATCCCCGCGGATCGGCGCCCCGGGTTCCCCGTGCTCGCCGACGCGGAGGGAGCCATCGTCTGGGTCCCGGGCGTGGCGGGGCCGCACTCCCCAACCCGGGAGGCGGCTGGCCCGAAGCCGTGCCATGTGGAGATCCGGCTCGACCCTGAACCCCGTTGCCGCGAACTCCGGCAAGGAGACCCCGCTTGAACGACATCGACCGTGCCAGGCTGGGACCGCAGCAGCTCACCCGGGTCGTCTTCAGCGAAGAGGAGATTCGCCGGCGCGTCGCGCAGCTGGGTCGCGACATCGGCGCCGCATACAGCCCCGGCGACGATGTTCTGGTACTGGGGATGCTGAAGGGGTCGTTCATATTCGTCGCGGACCTGGTCCGCGCGATTCCCATGCCCATCCAGGTCGACTTCCTGCTGACATCCAGCTACGGCATGGAACGGGTGAGCAGCGGCGAAGTGAGGCTCTGGTACAATCCCACGGCGTCAATTGAAGGCCGCCACGTGATCCTCGTGGAGGACATCGTCGACAGTGGCAACACGCTCAAGCGCGTGCTGCCGCTCCTGCTGGATCTGAAACCGGCCAGCCTCGAGCTCTGCACCCTCCTCCACAAGCGCCTGGCACGCCTCGAAAGGGATGCCCGCTGGGTCGGATTCGAGGCGCCCGAGGATTTCCTGGTGGGGTACGGGTTGGATTTTGCGGAGGATTTTCGGCACCTTCCGTATATCGGCTCGATCTGATCGAACGCGAGCCAGGCGCCAAAGGGACGCAGACGTAGCGATGTCCGAGCAGAACCCCCCACCCAAGGAACCACCCAGGAAGCTGACGCGGGTGTCACGCACCGCGTCTCTGTGGGTCCTCTTTGCTCTCATGTCCGTACTGGCGTTCCAGTTCATGCGCGGCGGGGACCGCACGATGGGACGGATCAGCCCCTCCGAGCTCGACCGGCAGATCGAGAACGACAACGTGCTCGAAGTCACGTTCTTCGGCGAGTCGGAGATCCGGGGCGAATTCAAGAGCACGGTCGAGGTCGCGGAAACGGACGTCAACGAGTTCGTCACCAACGTCGTCCCCGGCGGTGCCGAGAACCTGATCGAGAGGCTTCGGGAGCGCGGGGTGGAGATGGACGCCCGGATGCAACGCACCGGATGGCTTCCCGTGATCGGGACCTTCCTGCCCTGGATCCTCATCATCGTCTTCTGGATCTGGATCATGCGGGCGATGCAGAGCGGGGGTAACCGTGCGTTCCAGTTCGGTCGGTCGAAGGCCCGGCTCATCAGCCCCGACACGCCGCAGGTGACCTTCGCGGACGTGGCCGGCGCGGACGAGGCCAAGGAGGAGCTGGAAGAGATCATCGAGTTCCTGAAGGATCCGCCCAAGTTCTCGCGCCTTGGCGGACGCCTTCCGAAAGGGGTGCTCCTCGTGGGACCGCCGGGGACCGGCAAGACCTTGCTCGCGCGTGCCGTTGCCGGCGAGGCGGCCCGCCCCTTCTTCCAGATGTCGGGCTCCGACTTCGTGGAGATGTTCGTGGGTGTGGGTGCGTCGCGGGTGCGCGATCTCTTCGAGCAGGGGAAGGCGCACGCACCGTGCATCATCTTCGTTGACGAGATCGACGCCGTAGGGAGGCACCGCGGAGCCGGGCTGGGGGGTGGTCACGACGAGCGTGAACAGACCCTGAACGCCCTGCTCGTCGAGATGGACGGCTTCGAAGCCAACGAGGGCGTCATCCTTCTGGCCGCGACCAACCGTCCCGACGTCCTGGATCCGGCGCTGCTGCGTCCCGGCCGTTTTGACCGGCAGGTGGTGGTGGATCTGCCGGATGTGAAAGGGAGGGAAGGGATCCTCCGCGTGCACGCCAGGAAGCTCCCGCTCGCGGAAGACGTGGAGCTGTCCCTGATCGCGCGGGGGACACCGGGGTTGAGCGGGGCGGACCTGTCCAACATCTGCAACGAAGCGGCCCTGTTCGCCGCCCGCCGCGGCGTGGACAGGGTTGCGATGGAAGACTTCGATGAGGCCAAGGACAAGGTCATGCTGGGCGCCGAGAGGCGCAGCATGGTGCTCACCGACGCCGAAAGAAAGCTGACGGCCTACCACGAGGCCGGGCACGTTGTCATCGCCGTCAAGATCCCCGGCCTCGACCCCGTCCACAAGGTCACCATCGTGCCCCGTGGACGCGCACTGGGACTGACCGCCTCACTCCCCGAGGTAGACCGGCACTCCTACACGCGCGAGTGGATGAACGGCCAACTCGCCATGCTCTTCGGAGGCCGTGTCGCGGAGGAGCAGGTTTTCGGACCCGAGAAGGTCACCACGGGGGCCGGTAACGACATTGAGCGGGCCACGGAGATGGCGCGGCGGATGGTCATGCGTTTCGGGATGTCGGACCGGATCGGCCTGATGTCCGTGGGCGACGCGGACCACGAGGTGTTCCTCGGCCGCGAGCTGGTGCAGCGCCGGGAGGTGTCCGACTACACCGCCCGCAAGGTGGACGAAGAGGTGAAGCAGCTATTGGACGCGGCGCACACCAGGGCGCGCGAGGTTCTGGATGCGAACGGGAGTCTTCTCGAGGACCTCGCGGAGGCTCTTCTGGAGCGGGAGACGCTCGGTGGGGACGAGATTCAACTGCTCCTCGAGGGTAAGGAGCTTGCCCCCCTGACCGACCACTTCGAGGACGATCAGGCGCCGCTGCCCCTGCCGGGGGCCGAGCCGAAGGCGGTCGCGAAGCCCTCGCCGGGGCTGGGAGGTCCGGAGCCGCTGCCGACGCCCGGCTGAGGCAGCGCACTTGCCCGGCCCGGCGCCTTGCCGCCACCCGGTGCAAACCGAGGTCAGACCGGGTCCATCGGAGTTGCCGGGCCCAATCCTCCGGCGCCCGCGCCGGGGAGCAGCAGTTCGAGCCTCTCGCGGAGCCGGTCGCTGCTTACACCAATCTCCAGCGTGCCGCGGTAGGCGACCGATATCCGGGAGGTTTCCTCGCTGACGACGACCACGATGGCGTCGGTCTCCTCGCTGAGGCCGATTGCCGCCCGGTGGCGCGTTCCCAGCGAACGGTCGCTGACCGGGTGCTGGGTGAGGGGAAGGATGGCTCCCGCCGCCTGGATGGTGTCGCCCACAATGACCACCGCGCCGTCGTGCAGCGGGGAATTTTGCGCGAAAATCGTCCCGAGCAACTCGGGCGAGAGGACGGCATCGATGCTCTTGCCCGTTCGAGCGTACTCGCGCAGCCCCGTCTCGCGCTGGACCGCCAGAATCGCGCCCACCCCGGCTCGCGCCAGCTGCTCGGCACCCGCCACCAGTCGGTCCACGATCCGTTCCTGTCGGTTTGACCCGATCAGCGTCACCAGGCGGCTCTGTCCGAGGCGGGCGAGTGCGGCGCGCATCTCGGGCTGAAACACCACCAGGGCCGCGATCGCGCCGTACTGCAGCAGAGCCTCCAGGATGCGGCGGATCAGCGAGAAGTCGAGGATGACCGCCAGCAGGTAGAGTCCTGCCAGAAGGAGGACACCCAGCAGCATCTGCATCGCCCGTGTCTGCCGGATGAGGAGGAGGATCCGGTAGACAAGCAGGAAGACGATGACGATCTCGACCAGGTCGTTCAAACCCGGCCGCAGAAACTGGAGTTGCTGAAGGAATCCGTTCATGGCCAGTGAAGGATAATACGAGTCGGAAGATGTTGGCCGCATGGCATCCGGGTGGCGCTGCCGGAGCACCGCGGTATCTTTTTCGTTGACGACGGGATCACCGCAGCCTAGATTCCCGCCGGGAATGCGTGTCCATCTCGATCACGGTCCACCTGCACACTTCCGGAGTCAACCGTTGGACAACAGTTACCAGCTCCTCACGCTCTTCGCCGATGGTGGCCTGATGATGTATCCGCTCGTCATCTGCTCGCTCATCGGTCTCGGGGTCATCATCGCGAAGTTCTGGACCCTCAGGATCGCGCACCGGAACGCGGCTTCGGTGATCGAGGGTGTCGAAGAAGCCGCGATGGCGGGCAGCCTGGACGAAGCGGCGGAGATCGCCGCCTCGACTCCCGGTCCTGCCGCTGCCATCCTCCTCGCGGGATTGCGCCGGATCAGGACCCGCAAGCTCAACAAGGGGGAGTTGGAGCAGGTCATCTCCACCACCGGAACCATCGAGCTCAGCTTTCTGGAACGGGGCCTCGTGATCCTCGCGACGGTGGCGAACGTGGCCCCTCTCATGGGCTTCCTGGGCACGGTGGCCGGGATGATCCTGGCCTTCGATTCGATCGCGGCCGCGGGGGACGTGGATCCGGCGACGGTGGCGGGCGGGATCAAGGTCGCGCTCCTCACCACGGCTGCCGGGCTGGCCATCGCGATCCCGGTCAACATCGGCTACAATTTCTTTGTGTCACGCATCGACAAGCTCATCGTCGACATGGAGGAGAGCACGCAGAAGATCCTGAACATCGCATGGGATCTGGAGCGCGACGGGAAGCTGAGCATACTTTCCCGATGAAGAGGCGGGGCACGGGTATCCCGGGTGGCGGGAACCCCGCGACCCTTTTACGGTTAGAAACCCTACAAGCAGTCGGATAACGAACGGGAGATCATCCATGGCGGTCCTCGGCAACAGGAAGTCCAAGGTCTCCGACGAGATTCCATCCTCGTCGATGGCGGACATCGCGTTCCTGCTCCTCATCTTCTTCCTGGTTACGACCACCTTCCCGAAGGACAAGGGGCTGGCCATCGTGCTCCCCGAGAGCGGGGAGACGCAGGAAGTCAGCCAGAAGAACATCCTCCACATCATCGTGTCCACGACCGGTGCGGTGACGATCCGGCGAGGGGAGAGCCAGCAGGAACAGATCGTTCGTCCCGACGATGTCGAGGCGATCTGGCGGCAGGACGTGGCGCAGAACGAAAACCTCATCGCCGCGGTCAAGACCCATCCGGAAGCACCCTACCGGTTCATGGTCGACGTTCTCGATGCCCTGCAGAGCGCAGGTGCCGAGCGCATTTCGCTACAAATCCTGGAGTAGAAGCGCAATGGGTCTCAAATCCGGAGGGTTACAACGGAAGTCCAAGGCATCGCAGGAGATCCCTTCTTCTTCGATGGCCGACATCGCGTTCCTCTTGCTGATCTTCTTCATGGTCTCGACGGTCTTCCAGAAGGACAGGAACCGCCCCATCGACTGGGCGCAGGCCGAGGCCACCGAGAAGATCGACCAGAAACAGAAGAACATCCTCAACGTGTGGGTCGAACCCAACGGCGACGTGTTCATCAACGACGTACAACAGCAAATGAACGATGTCAGCGTGCTCGTGGCTCCCATGTACCGCATCAACCGGGAGTTGGTGATTTCGATCCGCTCCGACCGGGCCGTACCGTACCGCTACATCGACGCGGTCCAGCAGGAGTTGAGCGCGGCAGGAGTTCTCCGAGTCGTGTTCGCGACCGAGCTTGAACAGGCCATCACAAGGGAGAGACGATGAGCGAGCAAACAAACCAGCAGCCGGCTGCCGAGGCGGCTGGCACCGCCAACGAGCAGTTCAAGAAGTCGTTCTCGTCCTGGTTCTGGGGCTCCATGATCACGGCGACGGTGCTGCATTTTGCGGCTTTCGCCTTCTGGCCGGATATGGCCGCCGACGATGTCAGCGTGGTTTCCAGTGAACTGGAAGCCATTGAGCTGCCGCCCGAGGTAGAGATCCCGCCGCCACCGGCGGCCATCCAACGTCCCGCGACGCCGGTGATCGCCACGGCCGAGATCAACGAAGACATCACGATCGCGGAGGTCACCTTCGATGCGAACCCGGTGGAGAACCTCCCGCCGCCGCCGGAGGATGTGGAAACCGACATCGGGGCCGCGCCGGTGTTCACACCGTATACGGTGGCGCCGGACTACACCAACGGCGACGAGGTGCGCCGGGCGCTTGAGCGGGAGTATCCGCCCCTGCTGCGCGATGCGGGCATCGGCGGCACGGTACAGGTGTGGTTCTTCATTGATGAGAATGGCATTGTCCAGAACCGGGTGGTGAACGAAAGTTCGGGACACACCGCACTCGACGATGCGGCACTCCGGGTCGCGCCGGTATTCAAGTTCACGCCGGCCCTGAACCGGGACAAAGCGGTGCCCGTCTGGGTGTCGCTGCCCATTACCTTCACTACCAGGTAGCGCCGCGGCACACTTGGAAGCGGGAACGCCCCGCCGGCCGCGCGGCCGGCGGGGCGTTCCCTTGTCACGGCAGCACGTGGAAGCGGGAGGGAAATGGTAAACAAGGATGTTTACTGTCGCGCGATCCGGGAGCGGCTTCCCCGGGTCCTGGACCAGGTCGCCGCCGCCGCCGAACGCGCCGGCCGCGATCCGGATTCGGTGCGGATCGTCGCGGTCACGAAGGGGCACCCGCTGGACGCGGTCGGGGCCGCCGTGGAAGCCGGGTTGCGCGACCTCGGCGAGAACCGCGTCGAAGAGCTGGACCGGAAGCACCCGGCCTTCCCGGACGGAGATGTTCGCTGGCACATGATCGGGCACGTGCAGAGCCGCAAGGCGGGCCGCGCGGCCCGCCTTGCGGCTCTCGTTCACAGCGTGGACTCCGTCCGCCTCGCCGAGAAGCTGTCGCGTATCGGCGAGGCGGACGGGCGGCGCGTACCCGTGCTCGTCCAGGTCAACGCGTCCGGGGAAGCCGCCAAGGGGGGCTTCCCGGCCGCGGGGGCCCTGGACGGGATCTGCGCGGTGGCGGGGCTGGCGGGGCTGCGCGTCCTGGGCCTCATGACGATGGCGCCATTCACCGCCGACGAGGCCGCGCTGAGGTCCACCTTCCGGCGCACCCGCGCGCTGATGGAGTCCGCCGGCGCCATCCCCGGTGTCGAGGGGCGCGAACTCTCGATGGGGATGTCCAACGACTACGCGATTGCCATCGAGGAGGGGAGCACCATGGTCCGCCTCGGCACCACCCTGTTCGGAGAGCGGCCCGGATGAGCCAGGTTGAAATGAGGCGCCTGCTGGATGCGGTCCAGGCCGTGCGCGCGCTGGGCGGGGGAGGTGGGGTGCGCGGCGAGGGCGCGCAGTCCGCACGGGGGGCGCCCCCCCGGGTGGGGATCGTGCTGGGCACGGGGTTGGGGGGCCTCGCCGAGGCGATCGACGTCGATGTCTCCGTGGCGTACCAGGATCTGCCCCACTTCCCGGTCTCCACCGTCGAGAGCCATCACGGCAAGCTCATCCTGGGCGCGCTCGAAGGGGTGCCGGTCGTGGCCATGCAGGGCCGCTTTCACCGCTACGAGGGCTATACGCTACGGCAGATCGTGTTCCCCGTCCGCGTGATGAAGCTCCTCGGCGCCGACACCCTGGTCGTATCGGCGGCGTGCGGGGGCATGAACCCGCTGTGGGGACCCGGCGACCTCGTCCTCCTCGACGACCACATCAACTTCATGGGGGACAGCCCGCTCACGGGACCCAACCTGGACGAACTCGGCCCGCGCTTCCCCGACATGTCCGCACCGTACGATCCCGGGCTGCAGGCGGCGGCGGCATCCGTGGCGATGGCGGAGAAGATCCCGCTGCGGCGCGGCGTCTACGTCGCGGTGGTTGGCCCCCAGCTCGAGACCCGCGCCGAATACCGCATGCTGCGCGCCATGGGCGCGGACGTGGTCGGGATGTCGACCGTCCCGGAGGTGATCGCGGCGCGGCACATGGGGATGCGGGTCCTCGCCGTGGCGGTCGTCACGGACCAGTGCCTGCCCGACGCACTGGAGGAAGCCGACGTGGCGAGGATCATCGCGACCGCGAGGGCGGCCGAGCCGGAGCTTGCCCGCCTGGTCGCCGGAGTCGTGCGTGGACTGGGCCGTGATCAGGCCGCCGAGGACGCCTCCGGCGCGGAACCCGCCTAGCCTGGGGAGGACCTGGACGTGCGCTATCCCCCTGTTCCCCCTTCCCGTGTCAAGCTGGAGGAGTCCGTCCTGGAGACGTGGCGCGAAGAGGACACCTTCCGCCGCACCCTCGAGGCGACGCGGGGCGGGGAGCAGTTCGTCTTCTTCGAAGGCCCTCCCACCGCGAACGGCCGCCCGGGTCTGCACCACATCATCAGTCGCGCGATCAAGGACCTCGTCTGCCGCTACCAGACCATGCTCGGCAAGCACGTCACCCGGATCGCGGGGTGGGACACGCACGGGCTGCCCGTCGAAATCGAGGCCCAGAAGCGGCTCGGGATCGAGGACAAGCGAGAAATCGAGGAGCGGGGCATCGCGTGGTTCAACGAGCGCTGCCGGGAGTCGGTGTTCACCTACAAGGACGAATGGGAGCGCTTCTCGGAGCGCATCGGCTACTGGCTGGACTACTCGAAGCCGTACGTCACCTTCCACGCCGATTACGTGGAGTCGGTGTGGTGGCTTCTGAAGCAGATGTCCGAGCGGGATCTGCTCTACCGTGGCCACAAGGTGGTCCCGTGGTGCCCCGCCGACCAGACGGTTCTCTCGTCCCACGAGCTGTCGCTGGGGTACAAGGACGTGGAGGACCCCTCGCTCTGGGTCACCCTGGAGCTGCTGGACGGGTCGGGCCGCCACCTTCTCGTGTGGACGACCACGCCGTGGACGCTGGTGTCGAATGTGGCGCTCGCCGTGAACCCCTCCATCGACTACGTGGAGGTCGACCACGAGGGCCGGTGCCTCATCGTGGCGCGGAGTCGTGCTGAAGCGCTCTTCGGGAAGGAGAGGGTCGGCCGCGCGGTGGACGCTTCGGAGCTGCTGGACGTGAAGTACCGCCGCCCCTTCGAGCTGATCCCCGCCGACTCGGTACGGGGACGGGCGTGGGAGATCGTGCCGGGCGACTTCGTGTCCGACGAGGAGGGCTCGGGGATCGTTCACATGGCCCCGGCGTACGGGGCGGACGACTACCAGGCCGGGAAGGACTTCGGCCTCGCTGTTCTGGAGCCGGTCCGGACCGACGGTACCTTCGCGGCGCACCTGCCGCTGGTGGGCGGAGTCTTCTTCAAGGACGCCGACGAGCGCCTGGTCCGCGACCTCGAGTCGCGCGGCCTCGTCTTCGCCTGCACACGCGAGTCCCACTCCTACCCGCACTGCTGGCGTTGCGACACCCCCCTCGTCTACATGGCCCGGCACAGCTGGTTCGCGCGTACGTCGTCGCTCCGTGACGATCTGCTGGAGAACAACGCTCGTGTCTCGTGGCACCCTCCGGAGGTGGGCGAGGGGCGCTTCGGCGAATGGCTCAAGGGCAATGTGGACTGGGCGTTGTCGCGCGACCGGTACTGGGGAACGCCGCTCCCGGTGTGGGTGTCGGAGGACGACCCCGAGCACGTCGAGTGGATCGGGAGCTTCGCGGAGCTGGCCGAGAGGGCGGGGGAGCTTCCGCCGGACTTCGATCCGCACCGGCCGTTCATCGACGAGGTGACATGGCGCTGCCCGGAGACCGGGGCCACGATGCGGCGCGCCCCGGAGGTGATCGACGTCTGGTTCGACTCGGGCGCCATGCCCTGGGCCCAGTGGCACTACCCCTTCGAGAACCGGGAGGCGTACGACCGCCACTTCCCGGCGGACTTCATCTGCGAGGCGGTGGATCAGACGCGCGGCTGGTTCTACTCGCTGCACGCGATCTCGACGATGCTCGGTCTGGGCCCGGCCTTCCGGAACGTCATCGTCAACGACATGATTCTGGACGGCGCCGGCCGAAAGATGTCCAAGTCGAAGGGGAACGTGGTCGACCCCTGGGATGCAGTGGCCGATCACGGCGCCGATGGCGTGCGCTGGTACATGATCACCGTCAGCAATCCGTGGCTCCCCACCCGCTTCGACCCGGAGGGGGTGCGCGAGTCCGCGTCGCGCTTCTTCGACACCCTGCTGAACACCTACCGCTTCTTTGCGCTCTACGGCAACGTCGACGATTGGGCCCCCGGCAATCACGGCGGCGACGAGCTGTCGCGGCCGCCTCTGGACCGCTGGCTGCTGTCGCGGCTGAACCGGCTCGTCGGGACGGTGCGGGAAGAGCTGGACGGCTACAATCCGACCCGCGCCTACCGGGCGGTGGCCGCGTTCGTGGACGGCGAGCTCTCCAACTGGTACGTGCGCCGCGCGCGTCCCCGCTTCTGGGGGAACACGGACCCGGCGGACTCGGCCGCGGCCTTTGCGACGCTGCACGAGGCGCTGCGGGTGGTCGCCCTGATGATCGCGCCGGTCACGCCGTTCATCTCGGACTGGCTGCACCGTGCGCTGACCGGGCTCTCCAGCCACACCGAGCCCTTCCCGGAGGCCGATCCGCGCCTGGTCGACGACGGGCTCGATCGTCACATGGCGCATGTGCGCAGCCTGAGCACGCTGGCCCGGGCCGCCCGGGAAGAGGTGCGGATCCGGGTCCGGCAGCCGTTGGGACGCCTCCTGGTGGTGGTGCCGGGTGCGCCGCCCGCCGACGACGTGGTGGCGTTGCTGAAGGACGAGATCAACGTCAAGGCGGTGGAGTTCCAGGATTCGTCGGAGGGGTTGGTCAGGTTGGTGGCGCGGCCCGCATTCCGCATCCTGGGGCGGCGCTTCGGGAAGCTGACCCAGCAGGCAGCGTCCCGGATACGGGAGTTGGGGGCGGACGATCTGGCGGCCGTTCGTGGCGGCGGGACCGTGCGCGTCCAGGTGGGTGGGGAGTGGCACGAGGTCGGCAAAGACGAGATGGAGGTGGTGGAGGAGGCACAGGGGGACTGGGTGGTGCGGGCCGAAGGGCGGTACACGGTGGCGCTCGACCCCGCGCTCGACGGGTCGCTTCGGCGGGAAGGACTCGCGCGGGAGCTGGTGAACCGCATCCAGCGCCTGAGACGGGAGTCCGGGCTCGACATCACGGACCGCATACGGCTGACCATCGCGGGAAGCGAGGCCGTGTGCGGGGCCGCGCGGGAGCACGAGGCCGTGATCGCGCGAGAGACCCTGGCCGTCGCGGTGACGGTGGGCGGGGAGCCGGGTGACGACATCGCATTCCGCAAGGAGGCGGTGCTGGACGGGGAGGCAGCGGTCCTCGGGATTGACCCGCACTCGTGACCTCCCGTTCCGGTGCCGGATCCTCGCCGGGCGGAGGCGCTCGGCACCGCTGGACCGCGGGGGAGGATGCGGGGGGACGTGTGGACAGCTACGCCGCCGCGCAGCTCGGGTTGTCGAGGAACCGGTTGGTGGTGCTCCTGGAAGCCGGGAACGTGCTGGTGGACGGGCAGCCGCCGAAGAAGTCGGACATCGTGGCCCCGGGACAGGTCATCGAGGTTGTGGTGCCTCCGCCGGTAGCTCTTGAAGCCGAGGCGCAGGACATTCCTCTGGACATCGTGTTCCAGGACCGGGATCTGGTCGTCGTCGACAAGCAGGCCGGGCTCGTAGTGCACCCCGCGCCGGGCCACCCCGACGGCACGCTGGTCAACGCTCTTCTGTACCACGTCGGCGACCTTTCCGGCATCGGCGGAAAGCTCAGGCCGGGGATCGTGCACCGGCTCGACCGCGGGACCTCGGGACTCATGGTCGTGGCCAAGACCGACCGTGCGCACCAGGGTCTGGCGACCGCGCTCAAGGACCGCCTGGTGAAGCGCACCTACCTGGCTGCCGTGTGGGGAAAGCTGCGCGAATCGACCGTGGTGGTGGACCGGCCGATCGGGCGCCATCCCGGAGACCGGATGCGGATGGCGGTTGTCGAGGGGGGACGCCCGGCGAGGACGCGCTTCCGGGAGAAGGAGAGCTGGCTGGCCGCCTGCTTCTGCGAGGTCGCGCTGGACACGGGCCGCACGCACCAGATCCGCGTCCACGCCGCGGCGATCGGGCATCCGGTTGTGGGTGACAGGCTTTACGGCCCCAATGCCGAGCGCGGCTTCAGTGGGGCCGGGCGGCCATGGTCCAGGGATCTCGCGCGTCGGACCGGCAGACAGTTTCTGCACGCGCACCGGCTCGAGTTCGACCATCCGGCTTCCGGCGAGGCCATGGCCTTCACGGCGCCCTTGCCACGCGATCTGGCAGACGTCAGACGATGGGCACTGGACGGCGCTTCCCACCCTTCGGGATGATGCCCGGGCCGGTGGATTCCCCCGATGGCGCCGGCGGCGGGCCAGGCGGCCGCGCCGGGCTCGGGCGGCGCCCCCCCCGGCCGGCTTCCACGACCATCGTCGCACTCATCGCGCTCGCAACGTTTTTTGTTGCGCGGGCCGGTGCCCAGACCGGGGACGGCGGCAACGCGCGCATCTCGGCCCAGGCCCTGCACGACTCCACCGGTTGGCGCATCCTGCAGGGGTCGTCTCTCACGGTGCGCTACCAGGGAACGGATTCTCTGCGGGCATCACGGGCCCTCGCGACCCTGGAGTCGCTGGAGATGCTTCCCGGTCTGCGCGAACCGGGCATGCACCCGACCCTGACCGTCGCCCCGACGCGGGCCGCGATGGACTCGCTGGTCGGGTCGCGGCTGCCTGAATGGGCCGGAGCGGTGGCGATTCCCGACCGTATGGAGATGATCGTCCCCGGCGGGCGCTTCTGGCCCGGGTCCCCCCTGGACGAGGTGCGCATCCTTCGCCACGAGTGGGCGCATCTGGCGCTCGCCCACGAGATGGGGAAGCTGCGCATTCCGCGCTGGTTCAACGAAGGCTACGCGGAGTGGGCGGCAGGCGGCTGGCTCGACGGCGGCGGGCGCAAGCTCGGCTTTACGCTGGCGTTCGGCGACGGCCCGGCCCTGGACTCGATCGTGCTCGGATGGCCCCGCGACCGCGTTCCGGCGGAGATGGCGTACCTCCTGTCCGCATCCGTGATCCAGTACCTCTACGAGGCAAGCGGGACCCGGGGTCTGGAGGCCTTCTTCGCCGAGTGGAAGCGGCGGCGATCCTTCGAGGCGGCGCTGCGCGGGGTGTACGGCGCGACCGTCGCCCAGCTCGAGACCGACTGGCGGAAGTGGGTCAAGCGACGCTACGGCTGGCTCCTGGTGATCGCCGACTCGGCGGTGTTCTGGGCCGTGCTGGCTGCCGCCCTGGCGGCGATGTTTCTGGTCCGGCGGCGGTACCGCCGCGAGCAGATGGCTCGGCTGCGGGCCGGCGAGCCGCCCGATGTACCCGCGTACTGGGCGTCTCCCGGCAGCGCGGAAGAGCAGGGCCAAGGCTCTCGGCCGGGGTCGTCGGTTGACCCCGGCGCCGGGTCTCGGTAGCGTCCGACCATGGCACGAAGAAAGAAGCAAACCGCGCGGATTCAGTCGCTGAGATTCTCAAGGGTCAACCTCTGGTTCGCCCTCGCGGGACTTGCCACCATTGCGGCGGGTTACTATCTGCTGAGCCAGGGTTCGATCACGGCGGCGCCGGTGCTCCTGGTGCTTGGGTACGTCGTGCTGCTGCCGCTGGCCATCGTCCGGTAGGGAGCGTGCCGGCATGACCGGTCCCGGTGCGAGGCGCGTGCGGACCGCCGTGGCCATGGCGGCCCTGGCGGTGCTGTCCACCGGTCATCGGCCCCTCACCGCCCGGCAAGCCCCCTGGCGCTGCCCCGATGCGGCGTCGCTGATCGGGGAACTGGACGGCCCTCTCGCCCACGTACGCTACCTCGCCGACGACCTTCTCGAAGGCCGCGCCGTCGCCACCCGCGGTGAACGTTGCGCGGGCGACTACATCGCGGCTCGGTTCCGTGCGCTGGGCCTCGATCCCGCGGGGGACGGCGGCGGCTTCTTCCAGGTCTGGATGGTGCGGACCGGGAGCGAGGCCGGCGACGGCAACAGCTTCCGGGTGACCGGCACGGCTGCGGCCGAATTCGCGCTCGGCACCGATTGGACGCCGTACGGTTTCTCGGCTTCCACCGAGGTCGCCGTCCCCCTGGTCGTGGTCCCGGCGTTGACCGACGGACGGCTGGACGCCGTCTCGCACGGAGTGTTGGCCGGCAAGGTGCTGGTCATCGAAGGCGCGGCCCCCCACCCCCACGCACCCCCCGCGGATGCGCACCGGGTTGCCGCGAGCGCGGCGGGCATGGGCGCGGCTGCGCTCATCGTGCTGTTGGGGGAATCCGACGAGCTTCCCCGCCTCGCCGACGAGCGCCGCGCAGCCCTTGCCATACCCGTCATCGCGGTTGCGGGTGCTGCTGCCGCCGACGTACGCGCCGCCGCCGGGAACGGCAGCCGCGTCACGCTGACCACCGCGGTGGCCCCCGTCCGCCGTGAAGCCCGCAACGTGGCCGCGATCCTGCCCGGCTCCGATCCGGGGGGCGGCCAGGCCATCGTCATCGGCGCCCACTACGACCACCTGGGATTCGGCGGCGACGGCTCGCTCTCGCCCAACGCGGCCGGCGAGGTGCATAACGGCGCCGACGACAACGCGTCGGGCACTGCGGTGCTCCTCGAGGCGGCGCGCGAGCTCGCTGCGGGTCCGCCCCTGGCCCAGGACGTTCTGTTCATCGCCTTCACGGGCGAAGAGCGCGGCCTCTGGGGATCGGCCCGCTACGTGGAGTCGCCGCTCCTGCCCCTCGACGGCACCGTCGCGATGCTCAACATGGACATGGTGGGCCGTGTCCAGAACGACCTGCTCACCGTCTTTGGAACGGGGACCGCGGAGGAGTGGACAGACGTCCTGGAGCGCGCCAACGCCCGCATCGGGTCACCCCTGGAGCTCCGCTTCAACAGCGATGGCTTCGGTGCTTCCGACCACAGTTCGTTCTACGCGCGGGGCATCCCGGTCCTCCACTTCTTCTCCAACACGCACCCCGAGTACCACCGTGTCGAGGACGACTGGGAACTGATCGACGCCCACGGGATGTCGCGCGTCACGGAGCTGGTCACTGCGGTGGTCCGCGAGGTGGTTCCGGGGTCCGGCCTGGCATCGCTGACGCCGGTGGAGGGCGCGGGGAACCCCCACGGTGTGCAGGGCCCCGCCGACGGCAGCACGGTTCGGAGCGGGTTCAGCGTCCGGCTGGGAACGATCCCGGACTATTCGCGCGAATCGGGTGGGATGGGTATCACCGGCGTGCGCGACGGCAGCCCCGCGGCCACGGCGGGGATCGAGGGCGGCGACATCATCGTCAAGTTCGGCCCCCACGACGTGGAGGACGTGTACGGCTACATGTACGCGCTGGGGGAATTCGAGCCGGGGGACGAGGTGGAGATCGTGGTGCTTCGGGACGGGGAGCGGCTGGTGTTTTCGGTGGTGCTGGAGGCGGGGGGCTGAAGGGGGCAGTCCCAATGTCGGACTAGATGAGCGAGTCCGGCTCCGCATCCGGCTCGTAGGCCTTGAGGGTTTGATTCTTCGTCCAAATGTGAACCCGATAGTTTCCAGAACTCCCGTATTTCCTCTTCAGATCGGCGGCGACCTTGACCACATCGGAGTTCGTAAGCCCGAGCCCGAGGCGTCCGGGGTCCGTGGCGAACGCGCCAAAGATGTCGGCCAATTCATCCCTGGTCCGCGGTGGAGAGATCAGCCATGGGACGCCCTCATCCAGGCTTGACCTGACATCGGTGGCTACCGTGAGGGCCAACTGACGCCTTCGGCTACCATCCGTCACATCTGCAATGTGGTCAAACAGCTGGTAGAGGCAGCCCAACGGAACATGGAAACGAGCACTTTCCTCACGAGCTCTCCTCCGCTGCAACCGCTCGGCAAACTTCGGATCTGAGAAACCCGGAAGACCATACAGTTCACAGAGACAACTCGTCTCGACGACGTACACCCGGGTCATCCGGCCTCGGCTACGTGCGCCAGCCAGCGTTGCAGAGCCGCCTTGCGTTTCGTCTCCAAGTCCGGATCAAGGTACTGGTCGACGATACGGCCGGTCACGAGGTCACCTAGGCGCCCCCGCTCCAGGAGCTCGTCGTAGCGATTGACCTTGGTGAGCGGCAGGAGCCGACTGGAGTAGTCCTCCCTTGACCGAAACGCCAGCACCACGTTCCGTTGCTGCTCCGGAGTCAACGCGTTCAGCACCTCCGGGTTGTGAGTCGAGAGTAGCACGTTGATGTTCCTCTCCTCACTGCTCCGCGCAATTGCGTGGACCAGGGAAGCCACCCGGCTGGGGTGCAAACCGTTGTCGAACTCCTCGACTACCACTCGGGAGTAACGCTCGCCCGTGATCACAGCGGTAAGTACTGCCAGGGTCCTGAGAGTGCCGTCGGACAGCAAACGAGCGTCGGAGAGTGGCTCGGCGTGCTCTTCCTGCATCCCGAAGATCACGTCACCCAACCGCGTGGTGACGAAATCGAAGCCACTGTAGGGCTCGTCGGGGACCTGCCGAATGTGGCCGAACAGCTCGTCCAGCTTGCCGCCGCCATTCTGCTTCAGGCCGAAGAGCACGGAGGACAGGTTGGAGCCGTCTCGGAGGAGGGAATCGTGGCCGATTCGCTCGTACCGACGCATCGCGCTTGGCTTGGGATCGAATACGAACGAAGCACGCAGGTGATTGCGAACGGCGCGTATCAGGTGGAGGGACTCCCGAAGCTTCCGGTTCTTCGTCGCGAAACTCTCGTACCGGGATAGCACGGATCGGGTCGCCGACACGGCCACGCGCGGCTTTCGACCGCCTTGGGCGAAGTTGTTGTATTCCATCGTGATGTCTGACGAGGCCGGACTCCCGCTCCCCTTGATCTCTCGAAAGAGCATCGTCGTACCGAAGAAGAGGGACTCGGCCTTGATGCGGGGCTCGGGACGGGGCGCCACGGTGACGGAGTATTTGAAGGGCCCAACTTCACCGGACCACCGGATGTGGGCGGAGAACGCCAGCGTGAAACTGTCGGTTCCATAGCGAGCGCAGCCCTGCAGCCCGCCCCGGACATTCAGCGCACCTTCCCGTTCAAGATCCGTGATCTCGCGAAGGCGGTTTCCGGCCGCGATCGAGGCCAGCACCTCGATCCCCTCCAGCGCATTGCTCTTCCCCGATCCGTTGGGGCCGACCAGGATCGTGAGCGGACGGAGGAGATCGAGTTCCGCACTCCGAAAACTCTTGAAGTCGACGAAATGATGCATTCTTCGGGCCCATGGGAGGGTTGCCAAAGGGTCGCCTGTAGACCCGTCGGTCACGTCAAGTTACCAAGACACCCTCACCGCCGCCAAACCATCCTGTAGATCACCACCTCCGGATAGTCGGATGTGCGCGTGGCGTAGAGCAGATTACCATGCCGCTCTTCCGGAATGACCACGACCGGAGAGTTGATGGTCTGGACCAAATCGCACCCCGGGGTGATGAGCTGCAGCTTGCTGGAGTCCGTGATCGGATCCGTGAATGTCCCGTGTCCCACACGAAGATCGAATCCGCACGGTCGACGGCGATGTTCCAGGGAGCACTGAACTCGCCGGGCCCCTGGCCCTGCCGCCCGATCGTGGCTTAATCAACGACCACGCGTCCATCGCAGCACCCCCCCACCTCCCCGTAGGGGACCCCTTGCGAAACCCGCCGCTCTGCGGCAGTATCCATCAGTGTACACCACAAGGAGGATACGCCCGCAAGCATGACCAAAGTCGCCCCGGTACTCGCAATCGCGCTGGTCCTGGAAGTGGCCGTCGCCGCCGGGATTCAGTCGCCACCGGACTCGGACCGCCCCTTCGGGGTCGTCCACGGCACCGTCGTGCCCGGATCCGGTGCTTCCAACGACGATCTCGTCCAGCAATACTGCGTGCGCTGCCACAACGAGCGGCGGTTCCTGGGCAACCTCACCCTGGAGGAATTCGACCCGGCCGACCCGACCGCGAACGCGCCCGTCGCCGAGAAGATGATCCGCAAGCTCAGGGCGGGGATGATGCCGCCGCCCGGTGTCAGTCGTCCGCCTGAAGAAGAGGTCACCGCCTTCGTGGCCGCGATGGAGGAGAACATCGACGCGGCGGCCGCCAAGAACCCCAACCCCGGCACCCGCACCTTCCAGCGCCTCAACCGCGCCGAATACGAGCGCGCCATCGATGACCTGCTGGGCCTGGAGATCGATGCGTCGGCCTACCTGCCGGGCGAGACGGTGAGTGCTGGCTTCGACAACATCGCGGACGTGCAGCACCTGTCTCCCACCCTCCTCGAGGCGTACCTGACCGCGGCCAGCGAGGTCAGCCGGCTGGCTCTCGGCGACGCCAACGCCACGCCGGCCGAAGCCACCTACGAAGTGTCGCGCTACGCGGAGCAGCGCGGGCATGTGCCCGGGGCTCCCTTCGGCACACGGGGCGGGATTTCGGTCGTCCACAACTTCGTCGCGGACGGCGAGTACTACTTCCGGCTCGCCTTCCAGCACGAATCGACCGGAAACTTCTTTGGCCAGACGGCGCCTTTCGACGAGGAGATCGAGGTGTCGATCGACGGCGCCCCCGTCGCGCTGATCCCCCTCGATCGGTGGATGCACCGGCAGGATCCCGGCGGCGTCGAGGTGGTCACCGACCCGCTTCCGGTCACGGCGGGGCCGCACCGTGTGTCCGCGGCGTTTCTCAAGGTGACGGAGGGGCCGGTAGAGGACCTGACGTCGCCCCATGAGTGGTCGCTCGCCGACAAGAAGATCGGGTACTCCTACGGGATCACCGGGGTGCCGCACCTGCGCGACATGACCATCGGGGGTCCGTACGACATCACCGGGGTGACGCGGACAGCGGCCTGGGAGCGCGTGATGAGCTGCCGGCCGGCCACCCCGGCCGAAGAGCCGGCGTGCGCCCGCGAGATCATCGACCGGCTGGGTACCCGAGCCTTCCGCCGCCCGGTGACCGACCCGGAAGTGGACGGCTTGACGGGCCTCTTCGAGGAAGGTGCCAGGGAGGGGGGATTCGACATCGGGGTGCGGACCGCGCTGCAGGGTATCCTGGCCAGCCCGGACTTCGTTTTCCGCTTCGAGGAGCCAGCCGCGGGGACCGCGAGCGCGGGAGGGCTGTACCTCCTGAGCGACGCCGCCCTCGCGTCCCGCCTTTCGTTCTTCCTGTGGGGACGCCTGCCCGACGAGGAGCTGATCGAGGTTGCGGTCGCGGGCGGGCTGTCGGACGCCGAGACCTTCGACCGCCAGGTGGAGCGGATGCTGGCCGATCCCCGGTCCGAGGCGCTGGGCACTCGTTTTGCCTCGCAGTGGCTGCGTCTTCAGGACCTGGACAAGGTGCACCCCGACGCGCTTCGCTACCCGGACTTCTATCAGCAGCTCGCAGAGGACATGCGCCGCGAGACCGAGACCTTCTTCAACGCTCTCGTGCAGGAGGACGGGTCGCTGCAGGACTTCCTGACTGCCGACTTCTCGTACATGAACCAGCGGCTGGCCCGCCACTACGGGATCCAGGGAGTGGCCGGAGACCATTTCCGCCGCGTCGACTACGCGAACCCGGTGCGGCGCGGCATCCTCGGCCACGGCAGCGTCCTCACCCTGACGTCGCACGCCAACCGCACGTCACCCGTGCTCAGGGGCAAGTGGGTGATGGAAGTGCTGCTGGGCACCCCGCCCCCGCCCCCGCCTCCGGACGTCCCCGAACTGGACGCTACCGCCGAGGCGAGCGAAGGCCGCTTCCTCACGGTGCGCGAGCGGCTCGAGCAGCATCGGGCAAACCCGTCCTGCAATTCATGCCACCGGTTCATCGATCCCATCGGCCTGGCGCTGGAGAACTTCGACGTCACCGGGACCTGGCGCGTGCGGGACAGCGGAACACCTGTGGAGACGCTCGGCGAGCTGTACGACGGATCCGCCATCCACGGCCCCGGCGACCTTCGCGAGGCGTTGCTCCGCCGGCCGGAGTCGCTTGTCCGCACATTCACGGAAAACCTGATGGCCTACGCGCTGGGCCGCAGGATCGAGTACTACGACATGCCCGCGGTTCGCCGGGTGGCCAGGGCCGCCGGCGAGGAGGACCACCGTCTGTCGGCCTTCATCAAGGAGGTCACGCGCAGCCAGCCCTTCCGCATGGCGAAGGCCGCCACCGTCGTCGAGGAACCAATGGGCAGCGACGGCCGTAACTGAGGAGAACGCACAGTATGGAATACATCACCGGAGCGACGATTCCCCGCCGGACCTTCCTGCGCGGTCTCGGGGCGACGATCTCGCTGCCCTTCCTGGACGCCATGGTTCCCGCGGGAAGGGCGTTGGGTACCGCCGCGGACGGACCTACAAGGCTCGTCGCCATCGAGATGGTGCACGGGGCCGCGGGCAGCAACGAGTGGGGCAGGACGCAGAACTACTGGTCGCCCGCGCAGGCGGGAAGAGACTTCGACCTCACGCCTAGCGCCCTGAGCCCCCTGGACCCCTATCGCAAGTACCTCACGATCATCAGCGACACCGACATCGAGCCGGCGGAAGCCACCAAGCCGAAGGAGATCGGCGGGGATCACTTCCGCTCGAGCGCGACCTTCCTCACCCAGTCGCACCCTCGGCAGACCGAGGGATCGGACATCCAGGTCGGCACCTCGCTCGACCAGATGTTTGCCCGGCGCTTCGGGCAGGACACGCCGATCCCGTCGATGCAGCTCTGCATCGAGAACGTCGACCAGTCCGGCGGCTGCGCCTACGGCTACGCCTGCGTCTACACCGATACCATCAGCTGGGCGTCGCCCACCGACCCGCTGCCCATGGTGCGTGACCCGCGCGTCGCCTTCGATCAACTCTTCGGCGCGGGCGGCAGCCCTGAGGAACGCGCGGCGCGCCGTCGCACCAACAAGAGCATCCTCGACTTCATCACCGGCCGGGTGTCCCACCTCAAGCGGCAGCTGGGCCCCGCCGACCTGATCCGTCTCGACCGCTACCTCGAGCATGTGCGGGAGCTGGAGCGCCGCATCCAGCGGGTTGAGGCCCAGAACACGAGCGGCGAGGGCCGCGAACTGCCCGAAGCACCGGCCGGCGTGCCGGACGCCTTCGAGGAGCACGTGAAGCTGATGTTCGACTTGCAGGCGCTCGCCTTCGCGTCGGATGTGACCCGGGTGTTCTCGTTCAAGATGGGCCGTGACTCCTCCGCGCGCGTCTTCCCCGGAAGCGGCATCGACAAGCCCTTCCACCCCGCTTCGCACCACGGCGGCAACGAGGGCAACATCACCGACTTCGCCGAGATCAACCGCTACCACGTCGGCATGCTGCCCTACTTCCTCGAGCGCCTCGAGAGCACGATGGAAGGGGACGCGCACCTGCTCGATCGCACCATGATCGTCTACGGGTCGCCGATGGGCGACCCCAACATCCACAACCACAAGCGCTGCCCCCTCTTCGTCGCCGGGGGCGCGAACGGCCGGATGGACGGGAACCTCCACCTGCGGGCGAGCCCGGGCACGCCGATGGCGAATGTCATGCTGAGCCTGGCCCACAAGCTCGGCATGGACGACATGGAGCGCTTCGGGAACAGCACGGCCGACTTCTCTCTGACGGTGTAGATGGGAGCGCGCATGGAAACGGCTCAACCGGTGAGGTCCAGGAGGTCCCGTACGGTTGGACGGCCCCTGTACGCCAGCGCCTGGCTGCCGTTGCTGCTACTGGTACTGGCCTTGCCGGGCCGGCCCGGTCCCGATTCGCCCGTCGCCGACGCGGCGATGCAGGGGGACGCGGCGGCGGTCCGCGCGCTGCTCGCCGGTGGCGCCGACGTCAACGAGGCTCAGGGAGACGGCATGACCGCGCTGCACTGGGCCGCCCGCAACCGCGATGCCGCCCTGGTCTTGACCCTGCTGGAAGCGGGGGCAGATGTCGGAGCGGGGACCCGAATCGGGCACTACACGCCGCTCCACCTGGCCAGCGAGGCCGGGTCCGGGGAGGTGGTCGAGGTGCTGCTCGGGGTGGGGGCCGACCCGTCCGCGCGCATCGTCGGAGCCGGGAGTCCCACGCCGCTTCACTTCGCTGCCGCGGCGGGGAGTGCCGGGGCGGTGGACGCGCTGGTGGCCGCGGGTGCCGACGTGAACGCCACCGAGGAGGCGTGGGGGCAGACGCCCCTGATCTTCGCCGCGTCGAAGGGGCGGACCGAGGCCGTTCAGGCCCTGCTGGAAGCCGGCGCGGATTTCTCGGTGCACACCAGGGTGATCGACGTGGCCGCGCGCGCCGTCATGGACCGGATCGAACGTTCCGAGCGCAACCAGCGGATCCAGGCCGGGGAGCCTTGGGGGCCCGAGGTGGCTGCGGCCGTGCGGCGGGACCAGCAGGATGAGTCTCGCCAGGCCCGTGCCGAGGCCGTGTCGGAAAGGGAGTCCGAGACGCGCATGATCGAGGAGCCCGAGCCGCTGTCGTACGGCGAACTGGTGGGCGGGCACGGCGGCCTCACCGCGCTTCTGCACGCCGCCCGCGAGGGCCACGCCGAGACGGCTTTCGCGCTGCTCGACGCCGGAGCGGACATCAACCGGACTTCGGCCGGTGACGGCACCAGCCCCATCCTGATGGCCGTCATCAACGGCCACTACGACCTGGCCATGGGCTTCCTGGAGCTCGGCGCGGACCCCAACCTCGCGAGCCACGCGGGCGCCACGCCCCTCTTCGGCGCCATCAACACCCACTGGGCGCCCAAGTCCCGGTATCCGCAACAGCACGTCTACATGCAGCAGGACCACACCTACATGGAGGTCATGAGGAAGCTGCTCGACGCGGGCGCCGACCCCAACCAGCGCCTGACCAGGCACCTCTGGTTCATGTCCTTCAACTTCGACCTCCTGCAGATCGACGCGAAGGGGGCGACCCCGTTCTGGCGTGCGGCCTACGCGCTCGACGTGGACGCCATGAAGTTGCTGGTTTCGTACGGCGCCGACCCGACGATCTCCACCGAAAAGGTGCCCGCGCGGCGCTTTGGGCGCGGTGGCGACGAGCAGGCCGATGCCTCGGGACTCCCGCCCGTCCCCGTGGGCGGCCCGGCGGTGCACCCCATCCACGCGGCGTCCGGAGTCGGGTACGGCCAGGGCTTTGCGGGGAATGCGCACCGCCATGTGCCGGACGCGTGGATCCCGGCCGTCCGCTACCTGGTCGAGGAGCTGGGTGCCGACGTGAACGCCCGCGACCAGGACGGATACAGCCCCATGCATCACGCGGCGGCCCGGGGCGACAACGAGCTCATCCTGTACCTGGTCGAACAGGGCGCGGATGTCACGCTCGTGAGCCGTCGCGGCCAGACAACCGTGGACATGGCCAACGGGCCGGTCCAGCGCATTCAGCCCTTCCCCGAGACCGTGATCCTCCTGGAAAGCCTGGGTGCCGTGAACAATCACAACTGCGTGTCCTGCTGATGGCACGCGCGATGTTGACGGGGCCATGCTGAAGCTCGCGGCCCCTCTCCTGACCGCCGGCGCGGTGGTGACCGGCCTGGGGGTGGCGGCTGCCATGGTCCCGGTGCCCGGCACGGATCCTGCGGGCGGTTACGACATGACGGCGTCTCCGTTTGCGAGCAGCCTTTCGATCCACGGGGACGTGGTCTCCACCGTCGCGATTCACCCTCCGGCGACCACCGACAACGAGGTCATCGAGGAGTACTGCGTCCGCTGCCACAACGACCGCCGACTCCAGGGCAACATGTCGCTGGAGCGCTTCGACGCGGCCGACGCACCCGCCAACGCCGAGCAGGCCGAGCGCATGGTCCGCAAGCTGCGCGCGGGGCTGATGCCGCCCGCAGGCAACCGCCGGCCGGACGAAGAGACGCTCGTTGGGCTCGCGGTTTCGCTCGAGGAGCAGCTGGACGCCTCCGCCGCGGCGAACCCCAATCCGGGCCGCCGCACCTTCCAGCGGCTGAACCGGGCCGAGTACCAGGCATCCATCCGCGATCTGCTGGACCTCGCGATCGACCCGGGCGTCTACCTGCCCCTCGACACCAAGAGCGCCAACTTCGACAACATCGCCGACGCGCAGCTCCTCTCGGCCACGCTTACCGACGGGTACCTGCGGGCGGCGGCCGAGATCAGCCGGCTCGCCATCGGCGACCCCCACGTCACACCCAGCGAGTCCACCTACCGGGTGTCGCGCTGGGACTCGCAGAGCGAGCGCGTCGAAGGCGCCCCCTACGGCACCCGGGGCGGCGTGTCGGTCCTGCACAACTTTCCCGCCGACGGCGACTATGCGTTCCGGGTCTCCTTTCACCACGAGACCACGGGCGCCCTGGTCGGGAACGGCCGCAACGCGCTCCACACCAGGGACGGCGAGCCCGAGCTGATGGAGATCTCGGTGGACGGGGAACGCGTGGCGCTGCTCGAGGTCAGCCGCTGGATGCACACGTCGGATCCCGACGGGGTGAACATCCGCTCCGAGCGCGTGTTCGTGCGTGCCGGGCCGCGCCGGGTCTCGGCGGCATTCATCCGCCGCTCCGAGGGGCCGCTGCAGGACCTGATCTCGCCGCACGACTGGTCGCTCGCCAGCACCAGCATCGCGGGATCGTACGGCTTCACCGTGTTGCCCCACCTGCGGGATCTGGCGGTGGGAGGCCCCTACGACGCCTCCGGCGTGTCCGAGACGCCGAGCCGTGTGCGCGTTTTCTCGTGCCGTCCGGACGACGGAGGATCGGACACTGCCGCCCGCCGCTGTGCCCGCGACATTCTCGGGCGCCTCGGCACGCAGGCGTACCGCGGTCCGCTCACCGACGACAATGTGACCGGACTCATGGGTCTCTACGACGCGGGTGCCGCCGACGGGGGATTCGAGGGGGGCGTGCGCATGGCCCTGGAAGGGATCCTGGCCAGCCCGCACTTCGTCTTCCGCTTCGAGGAGCCGTCCGAGAGCGGGGAAGGGGACGGCGCCTACCGGCTGGCCGATACCGACCTGGCCGCGCGGCTGTCCTTCTTCCTGTGGGGGACGGGGCCGGATGAAGAACTGTTGGATGCCGCGCGTGAAGGGCGCCTGTCGGAGCCGGGCGGCATCGAGACACAGGTGCACCGGATGCTCCGGGACCAACGCGCCACCGCCCTCTCGACGCGCTTCGCCGCGCAGTGGCTGCGGCTCCAGGACCTGGACAAGATCCAGCCGGACGTGCGGGTCAAACCCGACTTCGACGAACCCCTCAAGCGGGCGATGCTGAAGGAGACCGGGATCTTCTTCGACAATCTGGTCCGCGAGGACCGCTCGGTCATGGAGCTCTTCACCTCCGACTACACCTTCGTCAACGAACGCCTCGCCCGGCATTACGGGATTCCCGGGGTTGCGGGGGACCACTTCCGGCGGGTGAGCTACGTGAACGACGAGCGGCGCGGCCTGTTGGGCCACGGGAGCATCCTCACCCTGACGTCCCACGCGGGGAGGACCTCTCCCGTGCTCAGGGGCAAGTGGGTGATGGAGGTCCTGCTCGGCACTCCGCCCCCGCCGCCGCCCCCCGACGTGCCGGAACTGGACGAGGAGGCGGTGGCGGACGGCCGCTTCCTCACCGTGCGCGAGCAGCTGGAGATGCACCGTGCGCACCCGACCTGCAATTCCTGCCACCGCATGATCGATCCCATCGGCCTCGCGCTGGAGAACTTCGACGTCTCGGGCGCGTGGCGGATCAAGGACCAGGGGATGCCCATCGACGCGGCCAGCGAATTCTACGACGGGACGCCCATTTCGACGCCGTCGGAGTTGCGCGGCGCGCTCCTGAAGCGGCCTGAACCGCTGGTGCGCACCTTTACCGAAAACCTGATGGCATATGCGCTGGGGCGGCGTCTGGAGTATTATGACATGCCGGCCGTGAGGCGCATCGCACGCGACGCCCGGGAGCAGGACTACCGCTTGTCGGCGTTCGTCCTGGGTGTGGCGGGAAGCGACGCCTTCCTGATGCGGGCCGGCGCCCGCGCGGTCGTGGACGAGGCGCAGGACGGAAACGGAGGAAGCCAGTGAACCTGATTACCGGCAGACACCTGCCCCGCAGAACGTTCCTGCGGGGACTGGGCGCGACCGTCGCGCTGCCCTTCCTGGACGCCATGATCCCGGCTCGGGAACTGTGGGCCGTCACCAGGTCGCGCACCGCCCTGGACCGTACCCGCCTCGTCGCCATCGAGATGGTGCACGGCGCGGCGGGGAGCAACCCGTGGGGCGCGAGCCAGCACCTGTGGTCACCCCCCGAAACGGGGCGCGGCGTCGACTTCGGCCCCAGCGTGCTCAGTGAGCTGGAGCCCTACCGCGACTACCTCACGATCATCAGCGATACCGACGTGGAGGGCGCCGAGGCCACCAAGCCCAAGGAGATCGGCGGCGACCACTTCCGTTCGAGCGCCACCTTCCTGACCCAGTCGCACCCCAAGCAGACCGAGAGTTCGGACGTGCACGTCGGCACGTCGATCGACCAGCTGTACGCCCAGCGCTTCGGTCAGGACACGCCGATCCCGTCGATGCAGCTGTGCATCGAGAACGTGGACCAGGCGGGTGGGTGCGCCTACGGGTATGCGTGCGTCTACACGGACACGATTTCGTGGGCCGCGCCGGATCAGCCCCTGCCGATGGTGCGTGACCCCAGGGTCGCTTTCGACCAGCTCTTCGGGGCCGGCGGAACCCCCGAGGCGCGGGCGGCCCGGCGGCGGGCCAGCGGCAGCGTTCTGGACTTCATCGTGGGCGAGGTGAAGGCGCTTCAGCGCGAGCTGGACTCCGAGGACACGCGCCGCCTCGACCGGTACCTGACCGATGTGCGCGAGATCGAGCGGCGGATCGAGCGGGTGGTGGCGCGCAACGAGAGCGGGGAGCAGAGGGAGCTGCCCGGCGCGCCCTCGGGCGTGCCCGATTCCTTCGACGAGCACGTCAAGCTCATGTTCGACCTGCAGGCGCTTGCCTTCGAGGCGGACGTGACCGGGATCTTCTCCTTCAAGATGGGGCGGGACGCGTCGGGCCGGGTGTACCCGGAGAGCGGGATCGACAAGGGGTTCCACCCCGCGTCCCACCACGGCGGCCAGCCGGCGAATGTGCTGGATTTTGCGGAGATCAACCGCTACCACGTCGGCATGCTTCCCTACTTCCTGGACAAGCTCGCGAGCATCCAGGAGGGTGACGGCACCCTCCTCGACAAGACGATGGTCGTCTACGGCTCGCCCATGGGCGACTCCAACGTGCACAACCACAAGCGCTGTCCGCTCTTCGTCGTCGGGGGCGCGAACGGGCGCCTGGACGGCGACGTGCACGTGCGGGCCGCGCCTGGAACTCCGATGGCGGACGTGATGCTCAGCTTCATGCACACGCTGGGGATGGACGACATCGAGAGCTTCGGCAACAGCACGGGCGCGTTCTCGCTTTCGCCATGAAGCCCGTGACCCTTCCCCTGCTGCTGGCCGGAATGGTCGTTGGGGCCGGTTTGGCGCCCGGTGACAGATTCGCGGACAGATTCCCTGCCGAATCTGTCACGGTGGACGGTGGCTGCGTCGCGGAGCGTGCCGGTGGGCGTCCTGCCCCGACGCTCCCGTCGCGGACGCCGCGATGCACGGCGACGCGGAGGCCGTGCGGACCCTGCTGGCCGACGGCGCGGACGTGAACGCGGCGCACGGCGACGGTATGACCGGCCTGCACTGGGCGGCCCTGAACGGGAACGCCGAGATCGTGCGGCTGCTCATCGGGGCGGGGGCGGCTCTGGAAGCCGGGACGCGCCTGGGCGCGCACACGCCGCTGCACGTGGCGGCCCGGGCCGGTCACGGCGACGTCGTGGAGATCCTGGCGGGCGCGGGCGCGGACGCGGCGGCGCTCACCGAAACGGGTGCCGCGCCGCTCCACTTCGCCGCCGCGGCGGGTGACGTGCGCGCGGTGGCCGCGCTGCTCGAACACGGTGCCCCGGTGGACGCGCGCGAGCCGGAGTGGGGGCAGACCCCGCTGATGTTCGCGGCTGCGCTGGGCCGTACCGAGGCGGTGGTGGCGCTGCTCGAGGCGGGAGCCGACGCGACCATCTCCGCGCGGGTGATGGACCTCGTGGAGCGCGACATCGCCGACCGCGAGTCGGAGCGCAGGCGCCGGGCCGAGATCGCGGCGTTGCGCGGGGGCACGGATGCGCAGACCTACCCGGTGGAGTCGGGGGTGGCGGGGGTGGTGGACCGGAACGCCGCGGCCGCGAGTCCGTCCCGGGAAACCCAGGCCAGGGACGCGGCCCAGGAGGCGCTCGAGGCACAGCGCCTCACAGGGGAACCGATCCCCCTCAACTACGCGGGCCTGATCGGCCAGCACGGTGGCCTGTCGGCGATCCACCTCGCGGCCCGGGAAGGGCAGGCCGCGACCGTCATGGCCCTCCTCGACGGCGGTGTCGACATCGACCTCCCCAGCGCGGCGGACAACACCACGCCCATGCTGATGGCCGCGATCAACGGCTACTTCGACCTCGTGGCGGAGCTGCTCGCCCTCGGTGCCGATCCCAACCTGGCCAGCGACGCCGGGGCAACGCCCCTGTACGCGGTCCTCAACATGCACTGGGCTCCCAAGGCACGGCATCCGCAGCCGCTCGAGTATCAGCAACAGGAGAACGGATACCTGGAGCTGATGCGCACGCTGCTCGATGCCGGCGCGGACGTGAACGCGCGGCTGAGCCGCACGCTCTGGTTCACCACCTACAACCGGGACCTGCTCGGCGTGGACCGGACCGGCGCCACCGCGTTCTGGCGCGCGGCCCACGCGACCGATGTCCCCGCCATGAAGCTCCTCCTCGAGTACGGCGCGGATCCCAACCTGCCCACCATCAGAGTGCCGCAGCGAAGCTTTGGGCCCCGTAACAACACCGACCACTCGGGCCTGCCGCCCGTCCCCGTTGGCGGTCCGGCCGTCTACCCGGTTCACGCGGCCGCCGGCGTCGGCTACGGCCAGGGCTTCGCGGGCAATTCGCACCGCCACGCGCCCGAGGGCTGGATGCCCACCATGAGGTTCCTGGTGGAAGAACTCGGCGCCGACGTGAACGCGCGCGACCTCAACGGGTACAACGCGGTGCATCACGCGGCGGCCCGCGGCGACAACGAGATGATCCTGTACCTGGTGGAGATGGGCGCGGATGTCACGGCCGTTTCGCGGAGGGGTCAGACCACGGTGGACATGGCCAACGGGCCCGTGCAGCGGATCCAGCCGTTTGTGGAGACGGTGGCGTTGCTGGAGCGGCTGGGGGCGAAGAACAACCATCGGTGCGTGAGCTGCTGAGGGGCGGGCCGAGATAGCCTGAAAGCGTGGCCCGGCAGGACGGAGCGGAGGGCATGGAATATCGCGGTCTTTTCCCCATCGGGCTGTTTGCTTTGCTCTTGCTGGGAGGTTGCGCCGCCGAGTCGGACGTGAGCCCTCTTGACGATTTACCGGCCGGTGTTCCTCTGGAGATCGAGCCCGAGGCCGTGCTGAGCGTGGGGGTCCTGTCAGGCGATACGCTTCAGGAGTTCGACCGGGTGAGGACCCCGTTCGTCTTCCCCGACGGACGTCTCGTCGTGCCCCTGGCGGGGAGCTACGACATCCGTATTTTCGCACCGGATGGGGGTTTCATGGAGCGGCTGGGCGGTCGGGGCGAGGGTCCCGGCGAGTTCGTGTCCCTCTCGGCCGCGTGGCCTCGGGGAGACACGATCGAGGCGTTAGACAGTCGTGCACGGCGGATCACCCGCTTCCTGCCGGACGGCACCGTGGAGGTCGTCTCGATCACAAGTGCTACGCGGCCCGACGTGTCCTTCCCCGCAGGTCCGTTGGGCCGAGGCTGGGCGCTGGGTGGTATTTCAGGCGCCTTCGACAATGGACGTGACCGAGTCGTGTTCCATCACTTCGATCGAAGCGGTGGTCACCTCGGGGAACTCGACTCGATCGGGGGTATGGCTCGCCACTTCGTAGCCGGTTCCGGCGGCCCCGAGCCCATGTCTCCCCGGGCCGTGGCCGCGTCGGATGGAACCCGCCTCTACCTCGGCGACACGGAGGTGCCGTCGATCCGGCGCGTGCGCGCTTCGGGGATATCGGACGGTGAGATCGCATTGGAGCTGGCGGAGTCCGTATCGGCAAGGGCTGCCCTCGACGAGGTGACCGAAGCGGTGATGTCCCGAACGGCGGCGGATCGGGGGTTCTTCACGCCGGAAAGACTCGAGGCGGCGCGCGTCCCCGACCGGCTGTCGGTGTTCTGGGACTTTCTCCTGGATCCGGAGGGATTCCTTTGGATCCAGCCCTATGAGCCGCTGGCGCACGCCTTTGCCCTGGGGGCCCGCTATGCCGGGGGTGTCGGAAACGGGGGCCCGTGGTGGGTCTATACCGAGGACGGGCGCTACGCCGGGTCGATCGAGGTTCCGGAGGGTCTGGAACTCAC
Organism: Longimicrobiales bacterium; assembly: GCA_965206455.1. Lineage (GTDB taxonomy): Bacteria > Gemmatimonadota > Gemmatimonadetes > Longimicrobiales > Gaopeijiaceae > Bin94. The sequence continues at coordinate 833,132 of CBDBJS010000002.1, forward strand.
CCGGATCACTCCTGCGAGCGTGGTCGGGATCCGACGCGACGCGCTCGGCGTCGAGTCGGTGCACGTGCATCGAGTTCGTCGCAACTGAGGGGCGTCAGCTCCAGCCGACGAGCGGCCCCACCCCCGCGTACCGGACTCCCGACAGGATCGCCATGTCGCGCTTCCAGGTGGTGAGGTCGTCGATGTCGAACTGGTTGAAGTGGTCGTGCCCGCAGGCGCGTGCGAGAATCTTCATGAGCTCGACGGTGGCGCCCAGGTAGTTGGCGAGCTGCTGGGCGGAGGCATGGATCTGCAGCCGTGCGCGCAGTCCCGGCTTCTGGGTGGCGATCCCCACGGGGCAGTTGTTCGTGTGGCAGGCGCGCATGCCCAGGCAGCCGATGGCCTGGATCGCCGAGTTCGCGATGGCCACGCCGTCGGCGCCGAGCGCCATCGCCTTGACGAAGTCGGACTCGGTGCGGAGGCCTCCCGTGATGATGAGCGTGACGTCGCCGCTCATGCCGCGCTGGTCCAGATGGCGGCGGGCGCGGGCCAGGGCGGGGATCGTCGGGACCGAGATGTTGTTCTTGAAGATTTCGGGGGCCGCGCCGGTCGCGCCGCCGCGCCCGTCCAGGATGATGTAGTCCACCCCGATGTCCAGGGCGAAGTCGATGTCGTCTTCGATGTGCTGGGCCGACATCTTGAAGCCGATGGGGATGCCGCCGGTGCGCTCGCGGACCTCGTCGGCCACGCCGCGAAAGTCGTCCGGGGTGACCAGATCCGGGAACCTCGACGGGCTGATCGCCGGCGTGCCGGGCTCGAGGCCGCGCACCCGGGCGATTTTGCCGATAACCTTGCTGCCGGGAAGGTGACCGCCGGTGCCGGTCTTGGCGCCCTGTCCTCCCTTGAAGTGAAAGGCCTGCGACCGGCACGCCTTGTCCATCGACCACCCGAACTTCGCCGACGCCAGCTCGTAGAAGTAGCGGGAGTTGTTCTCCTGCTCCTCCGGCAGCATGCCGCCTTCGCCCGAGCAGATGCCGGTCCCCGCCATCTCGGCCCCCTTGGACAGCGCCACCTTGGCCTCTTCGCTGAGGGCGCCGAAGCTCATGTCGCTCACGAAGAGGGGGATCTTCAGCCGCAGCGGCCGCTTCGCCTTCGGGCCGATCACCAGCTCCGTGCCCACGGGGTCGTCGTCGGCCAGAGGACGGGTGGCGAGCTGGGCGGTGAGGACCTGGAGGTCGGCCCAGCGGGGGAGATCGGTGAGCGGCACGCCCATCGCGGAAACGACTCCGTGGTGGCCGATCTTCTCCAGGCCGTTCCTCGCGAGCTCCTGGATGTAGCTGTTGAAGGGCTCTTCGGGCGTGCCGTGGACATCGGCGTACAGGCCCAGGTACTCGTCACGCTGGTAGGCTTGCGGGAACTTGTCGTGCCACGCCGCCACCTCGGCCTCGTCCACGAAGACCGCATCCGCGCCGGCGTCGATCCACGCGCCGAACTTGTGCAGCACTTCTTCGGGGTTGTAGGAGCTGACGCCGGTGTCGAAGCGGTAGTCCCAGTTATGGACGCCGCAGATCAGGTCGTCGCCCCGGATGGACCCGTCGGAGAGGAGAGCACCCCGGTGAAGGCACCTGCCGTACAGTACCGACACCTGGTCGTCGTAGCGGATGACGACGAGATCGACGTTGGCCACCAGGGCGTAGGCGGGTTGACGGTCCTGGAGCTCGCTCCAGGTGGCGACTTGGATGGCGTTCGCGGCTGCGGTTTGCGGGTTCATGGCGTGCGTCGTGTGGTGGTGAGGTCGAAGGTGGGGTTACCGCCGTTGATGGTGCTCCTCGTAGTGTTTGCCGAGCCAGGACCGGCGTTTCCACCGCGCTGACCCTACTCCGCGGAGAGTCTGCTGTCAAAGTTGACAGATTGCTGCGAGCCTACTGCCGCCGGAATGCACGGTAGTAGTCACCGCCGGCCAGCCGAGCGGAAAGAGCCTTGCCGGAAGCCACGGCGCCGAAGCGAATCGTCTCCGCCGCACCCTCGTCCGCGACCGCGAAGAGGCTGTCCTCGAGCGGATGGAGCCGTTGCGCTGCTCCCCACGGGTACACGAGGTAGAGGGCGCCCTTGCGCGCGAGCACGCGGAAACTCGTGAGCCAGGGATTGTGTGAGCGGTAGTGGCCGACAAAGGGAACCCAGGACTCGGATAGCTCGAACTGCTCGGGACCGTCGTAGCGCTCGTGTCGGAACCACTCGGCACCGTGGAACGCCTCGACGACGTCGCCGTCCTGTCGCGTGAACACCAGCGGGAAGAGCGCGAAGTCCGGGTGGTCGACGACGAACGCGTCGGGCCCGAGGCTCAGCAACGGAATCCTCGCGCTCTCGACCTCCAGGTACAGGCGGTCGCCCTCGGCGCCGACGGTGACCTCCCGGGCATCGGACCGGTACGCCCCGACATAGTCCTCGGCGCTGTCGATCCGCTCGCGGTCCAAACGGTCCGGCAGCTCGGGCAACTCGTCGCCCCGGTCCACGGCCACGGCGATGTGGAGCATGAACTGCGTCACCTCGGAGGCCGGCCCACCGCTGCTCATCATCACGACGGCACCGAAGCCGGCGTCGAGATCCGCCGTGATGTGAGACACGAACGACAGGTGCCCGCCCCCGTGGGAGACGACTTGGCGGCCGTCCACCGTCTTGACGTCGAGGCCGTAGCCGTAGTGGAGGCCCGGAGCGAACTCGGCGGACTCGGCGGTTAACAGCGCGAAGCTCTCCTCCGAGAGGATGCGGCCGTCCGGGCCCGCCCCGCGGTTGAGCAGCATGCGGACATAGGCCGCCATGTCGGCCGGCGTCGAGGCGACGCTGCCGTCCCCGGCCGCATACTCGTGCCAGGGGGCGGGCACGAGGGGACCGCCCGGCAGGACCGGGCGATCGTCTTGCAGGGTCCTGTAGGCGACGGCCGAGAGTCGTCCTGTCTCGTCTGTGATGGCGCCGTGCGTGGCGGTCATGCCGAGCGGCTCCAGGATGCCTGCCGTGTGGGTCAGCAGTCAGCGCCAGCGAAACCCCTGGCGTCGCCCAATCCTCGGCCTGTTGCAGGGCGTAGCGGTCGAGAAGCTCGAAGGCGCGAAGCCACGACTCGTCCAGACCGGGGGCTATCCAACCGTACTGGGCCCCGTCGGAACCGACCTCGCTTGCCGGTGCCGCCGTGCACCCCGAAGCGACGAGCGTGCTGAGCGTGAGTGTGATGAGTACGCCGTTGGTTCGACCACCGATCAGCAACTGCCGGACTTCCATCTCGCCTCCTCCATTGCTCGCCGGGCCAGCGTGCCCTCCGCGGTGCGGACATCAGCCAAGTCCGCTTCCCGTGTGAACCAAATCGCGACGTTCGTGACGACTATAGGGTAAGGGGAGGAGTGTAGGTATAGAGGTCGTACGCGTAGAGTACCGTCCAGAGTTTACCAAGGGGGAGTTAGCGGAATGACAAACGTGAGCAGAAGTTGCTGTACATGGGTGGTGGGGGTGCTTGTGGTGGCCCTTGCGTCCGTCGGATCGGTCCAGGCGCAGGATGCGGGCGTGATCACCGGCCAGGTTACGGGGATCGGTGGCGAAGCGGTCACCGCTGCCAGTGTGCACGTGGTCGGCACCGGGATCGGTACGATCACCAACCAGGACGGGCGCTTCAGGCTGGAGCGAGTGCCGGCTGGGGAGCACCAGGTCCGGGCGGAGCGGATTGGCTACACGACCGTCACACAGACCGTAACGGTGTCCGGTGACGGCACGGTCATGCTCGACTTCACGCTGGATATCCTGCCCACGGGGTTGGAAGAGATCGTGGTCACGGCCAGCGGGGAGATGGCCAAGCGGGAGATTGGGAACGTCATCGGCACGATCGACGCCGAGGTCATCTCCAAGACCCTCTCCTTCACGGACGTATCGCAGCTCCTCTCCGGGCGTGTACCGGGGATGGGGGTCATCCAGGGAACGGGAACCGTGGGCTCGGGCGCCGTGATTCGAGTCCGGGGCATCAATAGTATCTCGCTCCGGAACGATCCTCTCGTCGTCATCGACGGGGTCCGCTACGAGACCGGATCGATGGTGGGCACCATCGCGTCCCTGGGATCGACGGGAATCAGCATGCTGAACCCGAACGAGATCGAGTCCATCGACGTCATCAAGGGCCCCGCGGCGGCGGCCCTGTACGGGACCGCGGCCGCCAACGGCGTCCTGGTGGTCACGACGAAGAAGGGGACGAATGTGGGTCGCACCCAGTGGAGTGCCTATATGGTGGGCGGCGTCTCGAGGCAGGACGCGAAGTGGCCCGACAACTACCGGAGTTGGGGGCGCAACATCGATGCGGAAACCGGCCAGCCGATGCCGGAGGCGATCCACTGCCGGATCGCCGACGCGTCTTCAGGAAACTGCATGGTCGACAGCCTCACCACCTTCAACCCCCTGACGCACCCGGAGACGACACCCTTCAAGCAGCAGCCTCGCTTCGTGTACGGCCTCCAGGCCCGTGGCGGCAGCGGGCCTTTCACCTTCTTCGTATCCGGCGAGATGACGGACGAGGTCGGCCCATACGAGATGCCGGCGTCGGAGATAGCGCGCCTTACCGAGACGCGTGGGGCGCCGCCGGGGGCGAACCAGATTCATCCGAACTCGATGAGGCAGTATTCCGTTCGGACCAACTTCGGACTCGAGATCAACCCGACGGCCCGGGTGAACGTGTCGGTGGGATACACCGACCAGAAGCTGTACCAGCCGTTCGGTGGCGGTGGCGGCTACTTCCAGGGACTCATCTTCCAGACCGTACAGGCGCCGGGCTACAGGACCGAGAGGGACGGGAACTCGGTCCAGTGGACCGGTGACATCTTCTCGGTGGAGATCTCGACGCGGGAGAAGCGGTTCACCGGGAGCATCAACACGGAATGGGAGCCGTATTCCTGGCTTCACCTGAGGGGCGTCGGCGGCATGGACCAGATGTCCGGGTTGGCGTACACCATGTCGACCGTCGGCGAGGGGGTGAATACGGGCTGGGGAAGCCTCGTTGCCCGGAACGGCGGGAGGTTCCTCCGCCGGGAGGTGAAGACGCGGTACACGGCGGACCTGGGAGGCACGGCGACCTGGAACTTCACCCCGGATATCACCCTGCGTGGGTCTGCCGGAGCCCAGTATTTCCAGGATCAGTACTACGTTACCCGGGGCGACGGGTACGACCTCCTGCCGGGTGCGAGAACCATATCCGCCGCCGCCCGGAAGCGGGTCTACGAGAGCACCAACGAAAACGCCACCTACGGTGCGTTCCTGGAGGGCGCAGCGCACTGGCGCGACCGGGTCTACCTCACCACCGGCATCCGGACCGACAAGAACAGCGCCTTCGGCGTGAGGCAGGGGACGATCATCTATCCCCGGGCGTCACTCTCCTATGTGGTTTCGGACGAGTCCTTCTTCCCCTTCAAGGACTTCATCGATGAGACGCGCCTGCGGGTCGCCTGGGGGCAAGCCGGCGTCCAGCCCGGCAGCACGGCCCACCTCGCCTACTACAGTGCATCACTGGTTCCCGTTGGGGGTGCGGTTGGGGCTGGCCTCCGGCTGGGTTCGCTGGGCAACCCCACCCTCAAGCCCGAGCGCACGACCGAGTTCGAAGGCGGCCTGGATATTGGCATCCTGGACGGGTTGGTGAACGTCGAGGCCACATATTTCCACAAGACCAGCGAAGATGCCCTGATCTATATTCCCCTGCCCCCCTCGGTGTCGGCCGGCTATAGCCAGGTTCAGAACCTGGGCTCGGTCCAGAACACAGGCTTTGAGGTGGCGGTCGACGTGGAGTTGCTCCGCACCTCCCCCATCACCTGGAACATGCGCCTGTCCGGCACAACCGTGAAGAACGAGATTCTCGATCTCGGCGACGTACCCCAGGGGGAAAACCAGGGTGCCCGGAATGTCGAGGGCTACCCCATCCGCGGTCTCTGGGCCTGGCCCATACTCGGCTGGAACGACGCGAACGGCGACGGCATCCTCACCGAGTCCGAGGTCAATGTAGGGGACAGCCTGGAGTACAAGGGCCCGCAGCAGTTGCCACCCCGTCAGTTCATTCTTGCGAACGATATCCAGCTGTTCAACGGACGTGCAGCGCTCTCGACCCAGTTCAACTACAGCGCGGGTCACCACACCCAGTGGTACATGGAGTCCTGGCGCTGCACCTCGGCGGCGAACTGTCAGGGCGTGAATGATCCCAACGCTCCCATGGATCGCCAGGCTGCCGCGGTGGCGGCCGGCAGCTCCACCCTCAACCGGTCGCTGTGGGGCTATTTCGAGCCCAAGGATTTCATCCGGCTACAGGAAGTCGCACTGACGTTTTCCCTGCCCGGGATGGTCAACAGGTTCCTGCAGAGCAGTTCCACAACCGTCACCATCAGCGGTCGCAACGTCGCCCTGCTGTGGACCAAGTACAAGGGCCTTGATCCCGAGGTTGCGTACACGTATCCGGCAAGCGGGGGAGTGTTCGACTATGACTGGTTCTCGGAGCCTCCGCTGAGGTACTTCATGATCCGGGCCAACATCGACTTCTGAGTGGACGACCAAGGAGAAAATACAATGAAACGAGGACTTTCAGTTTTGCGCCCCTGGTCGCGGATGTTTCTGGCGCTCGTGCTCGGGGGGGCTGTCGCGACGTGCGACCCCGATGATCTGTTGGAAGTGGAGTACCCCGATTACATCACGGAGGAATCCGTTGGAAATGCGGGGGGCGCCATAGCGTTCTACAACCGGGCCATCGGAGATTTCGCCTGGATGACGAACGGCGCCTACAACCTGGTCATCGGAGGCGGTCTCATGTCGGACGAGTTGGCCAGCGGCCGGCCAGCCCTGGACTTTTTTGACAACCGGGACTACCAGAACAACAGGGATCTCAGTTCCACCTCTTGGTCCAGGCTCCACAACCAGTCGATCCGCGCCGCCGACGCCATGAACGAGTTGCTTCCGGAGGGCGAGGACAAGAGCACGAAGGTGGGCCACATGCACATGCTCGACGGCATGGGGATGACCCTGCTGGCGGAGCACTACTGCAACGGCATCCCCTTCGGCTCCGTCGTGGATGGGGAGTTGGCGTTCGAGGAGACCCCCCTCAGCTACAACCAGGTGTTCGAGCGTGCCATCACGGCGTTTGACGCCGCCCTGTCGGTCCTTCCCGGCAGCGCGATGGAACACCGCAACTTCGCCATGGTCGGCAAGGCACGGGCGCTGCTGGACCTCGACCGCCCCACGGAGGCGGCGGTCGTTGCCGCTTCGGTACCGACGAATTTCCTGTGGCAGGTGGAGTTCGCGTCCGGCGCCATAACCAACGGCCTGCACGATTGGATCGAAGCGTCGGGCAACTTTACGCCGACGCACCGGGAGGGGAACGGGAACTATGACCGGGAGGACGGCACCGGCCAGGGGCTCCCCTACATCTGGGGGGGCGACCCACGCGTCCGTATCGAGACGCCGAACTTCCGGGTCGCGCAGGACGGTGGGACTCGCGTCTACCGCATTCTCGACCACACGACCGCAACCTCGCCGGTGACCGCGGCTTCCGGTATCGAGGCCCGTCTCATCGAGGCCGAGGCGGACCTTCGGAGCGGGGGGAGCACCTGGCTCACCATCCTGAACACGCTCAGGAGCACGATGATCACGCCGCCGATGGAAGAACTCGCCGACCCGGGATCGACCGACGCACGGGTGGGCCTCCTGTTCGAGGAGCGAGCCTACTGGATGTACCTGACGGCGCACCGGCTCGGGGACATGCGGAGACTGGTCCGGCAGCATGGCCGGAACCTCACCGATGTGTTCCCCAGCGGTGCCTACTTCAAGGGCGGCTCCTACGGGAGTAGCGTGGTGTTCCAGTTCCGCGATAGCGAACAGACGCGGCCCGAGGGCGCGCCTGAATACACGGGTTGCACGAATCTGGATATCTAGCGAACGGGTAGGGGCTGCCCTGGTCCGCCCGGGACCAGGTGGGCGATGAGAAGGGGCCGGCGGGAATCACTCCCGCCGGCCCCTTCTGCTGGCAGTTAGCAGCGAAGCCCGCCGCGCCGAGGTTCCACGCTGCGTTCGGCGCTCCATTTGCGCCTGGGCCGGCTAGCCTGACCCCGCGGGAGGAAGTCGGGTCCAGAAGGCGATGACGCCGCACGCGTGGTACCCGAATTCGGCCGGCATCTCGGAGCCGTGGTAGACCTCGACCGCCGCCAATTCGCGGGGGCGGACAAGCGCGTCCACCCGCCTGAATCCGAAGATCGGGACCCCGTCCAACCTGAGCGACGGGCGACAGCCGCCCCGCATGGAGAGGGCGTAGTCGTGCGCACCCAGCGGCTCGGCGCGGACGCCGGGCACGGAGCGGAGAAGGTCCGAAACCCGGGGAGGGTCTCTCTCATCGATCTCTTCGCGGGTAATGAAGGTCCCGATTCCGGTCGCGCGACGCGCGTTGAAGGCTCGGACCCAGCCGGGCTGTCTCGGATTGGCAACAACCACCAGAGGCTCCACGGCGATCGGTGACACCGAGAGCCGCGCGGACAGCTCGACGACCACCGACCCGCGGTCGACCCGCAGGCTGTCCTGAAGGGTGCCGTAGCCCAGGAGCCTGATCTCGATGAGGTAGGCGCCCGGCAGAACGCCTTCGAAGAGGAAGAGCCCGTCCTGATTGGTGACCCGGGTAGCGACGCCCGAGGCGGCGGAAGCCAGGGTCACGGGGGCATCCGCCAACGGCCTGCCGGTCTCGTGCTCCACGACGGTGCCGTGGACGTTGACCCCCCGACCGCCCGCGGCACGCGAGCGCTCCTGCGCCGAAGCGGGCAGGCAGGCTGCCGCGAGGATGAGGAGGGCTTCAGAGAAGCCCCGCGACACACGCATGGGAACCGTCCCTCTGGCAGGTTGCAGCTCCGAGGTCACCGATTACCCCTTACTACGTTCTGGCACCCGGATCGTGTCCGCCGGGGTCTCGTTCCTGACAGATGATAAGCGCGACGAGCAGAAACGGACAGGGCATCCTCGGCGGCACCGGCCGGGAACACAAGGAATGTCGGACGATGGTTGGGTTGCGGAAACAGTGGTCGGAGGCTACCCTGCGCCGCAATGGCAGGGGCCTCGTGGCTTGCTGGAAGCCGGGAGGTGTGCGTAGTAGTGCACGAAACATTTCAGCTTGACATCTGGAGATGGTTGTGGAGGCACGCACCCCCCCCCAGGCAATCGGACAAACGGAGTTGCCGACCCCAGGGACAGTTGCGCCCGTGTTGCCGGATGGATAGAGCAGCACCGCACGAGTATGCTGACGGCGGCGAGAAGGTACGCAGGCCGGGCGGCAACCGCGGACGACGTCGTTCAACAGGCGTCTCTGGTCGCGAGTCGGAAGCCACGCAAGACGTTGGAAGAAGTAGCTTGCGCCAAGGCGTGGCTGGCAGGGATCACCAGGAATGTGGGGCGGCAGCTCGAGAGGAAACGGAAGCGGCGGCAAAAGCTCCTCGACCTGCATTGCCTGGAGGAGTTGCACCTCGCCGAGCTTCACGATGAGGATGTAGACTGGAAGTTCGAGAAGGTCATGGAGGTGGTGGATCGGCTGCCCGCCGCCCAACGCGCCGTCATGCAGTGTGTCCTCGTGGATGGCATGACCAACTGCGAGATTGCCGCGAAGCTCCAAGTGACTCAAGTGGCCGTCCGATCGAGCCGGCATCGGGCGATCCGCAGATTGAGGGAATACCTCCAACCGTCAAATGGGGCTTCCGGGGCGGGGGTGACGTGAGGAGGGAAGGGGCCGGGAGCACGGGGGGTTACCCGCAGGCGCGGATGTAGCGGCCTGGTTGCGGCGAATCCGTCGGCCCGCGATTCTGATGCTGACACTCGTGATGACCCGCCCGGTCCCAATCTCCCTGGAGGCACGATGCGATCCGTCTACACCGTCATCGTCGCGCTTGCTGCTGTCGCAACTCCGCTGCACGCGCAGGTTGTGCGTATGGAGGTTGACGAGCGCGCGCCCTTCGCCGGCGGGCATTCGTTCGCTCGCACCGGGCCGTATGAGAAGATCGTCGGGAGGCTCTACATCGAGGTTGACCCGAGCGATCCGGCCAACGCCCGCGTAAGTGACCTGACGTTGGCTCCGACGAACCGACACGGACGCGTGGAGGTCTGGACCGACTTCTTCCTGCTCAAGCCTGCTGATCCCGGCCGCGGTAACGGGCGGTTGCTCTACGACGTGGCCAACCGCGGCAACAAGGTGGCTCTGGGGTCCTTCAACGGAGGGGGCGGAAACGACCCGGCCACACTGGAACACGCCGGCGACGGGTTCCTCATGGAAGAGGGATACTCGGTCCTGTGGAGCGGGTGGAGCGGGGACGTGGAGCCCGGCAACGACAGGGTCCAGATCGGTGTGCCGATCGCGCGGAACGAGGACGGAAGCTCGATCGTCGGGCGCATCTACGCGGAGATCGAGGCGACCGTCTACGGACTGTATGTCGAAAACGTGCTGGAGCCTGGCGGCGACGCCGCGACGAGGAGGTTCTACAGCCTGCCGTTCGATTGGGGGAGCTCCCGACCCTATCCGTCCATAGCGAAGGACAACACCAATGCGACGCTGGTGAAGCGGCCGCACCGCGACGCGGAGGGGGTCGAGATTCCGCGGGATCAGTGGCGCTTCGGGCGCATGGAGGACGGCGTGGTCGTACCCGACCCGAACCGGGTCTACGTGGAGGGAGGGTTCGAGCCGGGGTGGCTTTACGACCTGGTGTACGAAGGGAAGGACCCCCGGGTCACCGGGCTGGGACTCGCGGCAACTCGGGACGTCATCTCGTTTTTCCGATACGCGTCCGACGAAGAGGGGCCGCGCGCCAACCCGCTGGCCGGGACGATCGAGTACGCCTACGGCTACGGAGGATCGCAGTCCGGTCGCTTCCTGCATCACTTCGTGTACGAGGGGTTCAATGCGGACCCCGAAGGGCGGCTTGTCCTTGACGCGATCATGCCCCATGTGGCCGGTGCGGGGAAGGGCATCTTCAACCACCGTTTCGGCCAAACCACCCGCCACGGAAGCCATCACGAGGAAAAGCTCTATCCGTCGGACTTCTTCCCCTTCAACTCCGTCCACCAGTCGGATCCGGTTACGGGGGCCAGCGGGTCGATGCTCGACCGGGCGCGTGCGAGCGGTCACGTCCCCAGGATCTTCTTCACTCAGACCTCGACCGAGTACTGGTCGCGCGCCGCTTCGCTCCTCCACACGGATGTCGAGGGCGGGGTTGACGCCGAACTCGATCCCTCCGTGCGCATCTACATGATCGCCGGCACCGCCCACAACTCGATGACGGGCGGCGTCTATCAGAGTCCCGTGAACCGGGCCACCACCCGGCCCGTGCTCAGAGCGTTGCTCGTGGCCCTCGATCGGTGGGTTGCCGAGGGGGCCGAGCCGCCCGAGAGCCGGTATCCGCGTATCGACGACGGCACGCTGGTGGATCTGGAGGCTTTCCGCGCCGGCTGGCCCGAAATCCCGGGGGCCACGGCGCCCGAGGGCTACTATCAGCCCTTCCGGCTCGATCCCGGCCCGCGCTGGGCCAACGCGGGGATCGCCGATCATGTGCCGCCCACGATCGGACCGGCATTCCAGACGCTTGTTCCCATGGTCGACGCGGACGGGAACGAAGTCGCGGGGATCCGGCTCCCGCATGTGGCGGTGCCGCTTGCCACCTACACGGGCTGGAACCTCCGTGACGCCTCGTGGGGAGCCGGCGGCATGCTGACCCGGTGGATGGGGTCGTATCTCGCCTTTCCCAGGACCGAGGCGGAGAGGTCGGGGCTGCAGGACCCGCGCAGGTCTGTGGAGGAGCGTTACCCCACCCACGACGCATACGCCGCCGAGGTCGAGCGCGTGTGCCGGGAGCTGGTGGCCGGGGGGTATCTGCTGGAGCGGGATGCCGAGGCGTTGATTCGGGAAGCTGCGGAACGGACGTGGTGACCCGAAGTCAGGGCGGTCCACACGGCGACAACCACGGCCACGCATACGACTGGTAGCAACAACCGACTTTCGCCGGTAGTGCAGCCCTGTCGTTGGCACGCAATCGTCCGCGTGGCTGCCCACTATCGGCATCTCCGCGCCTGATGTTCCAGTGCTCAAGTCTTGCGGGAATGCGTATCATGGCCCATATCGGAATACACATTGGCATGCAGCGCATGGACTCGGCACCGCGTGCGCGACCGCGCACACCGGATATTCTCGTAACAGGGAGCGTAACATGTGGATCCAAAGCTTCAACGAACGGTCGGCAACGGCCCTCCGACACGGGCGTCGGGGATGGCTGACCCGGGGGCTGTTCGCTCCCTTCCCAGCGGCTTGCATGATGGTGCTGCTGGGAATGGGCGACCTTCAGGCCCAGCAGGGCAGCATCTCAGGCTTGGTCCGTGAGGAGGGTAGCGGTAACACCCTCCAGGGGGCGCAGCTGACCATCTCCGACCTGCAACGGGGCGGTCTGGCGGGAGCCGGGGGCCGTTTCCTGCTGGAGGACATCCCGGTGGGCACCTACACGGTGACGGTGCGGTACATCGGCTACGCCTCCGCCAGCCAGGAAATCCAGGTCGTGGCGAACGAGACGACGTTCCTGGAGTTCAACCTCCGCCAACAGGCATTCGCACTGAACGAGATCGTGGTAACGGGCACGGCCGGCGTGACGGAGCGCCGTCAGATCGGCCACTCGATCGGCAGGGTCGAGGCGGGGGAACTCGTCGAGATCGCGCCCATCACCACTTTGAATCAGCTCTTGCAGGGCCGCATCGCCGGCGCGTCCATCCTGCAGCGGTCGGGCAACATCGGCAGTGGGACCACGGTGGCGCTGCGCGGGCTCTCCAGCGTCTCGATGAGGTCTACCCCGCTTATCTACATAGACGGGGTGCGCGTGTCGAGAGACGGTGCCCGCCTGAACGACCTCAGCCCGGCGGACGTGGAGAGTGTGGAGGTGGTGAAGGGTCCGGCGGCGTCGACGCTTTACGGCAGTGAGGCGAGCAACGGCGTGATCCAGGTCATCACCAAGAAGGGCCGGGCCGGCGCCGCCCAGTTCAACGCCCAGGTACGTCTCGGCTCGCAGTTCTGGAACGATGCGGCGGAGTGGATTCCGACGAACGGCGCGCGGGACCCAGCCACCGGCCAGGTAGTTCTTCACCACCCGCTCCTGGCCGAGGAGGCCCTGGGTCGGGAGGTAATCTTCAACGGCATGACTCAGACGTACAACCTTGACGTGACGGGTGGCACCGGCGACGTCGGCTACTACGCGGCGCTCTCGTACCAGGACGACGAGGGGATCGTACCGAACAATTGGATCGAACAGATCGCGGGCCGCGTGAACGTGAGTGCGCAGGCCAGAGAGGACCTGCGGATCACTGCAGGCCTCAGCTACACGAAAGCCAACATCGGCCGTGCTCCCGAGGGTTTCACCGGCACGCTGGGCTACTTCGGTCAGGTAATCTTCGCCAGTCCGCTGACGCTGAACACGGTGCGCCGTGGCTTCCTGCAGTCGGTGCCGGAGGAGACGTGGAAGGTTCGCCACCGTGACGACATCCACCACACGACGTGGAACGTCAACGTAAACCACGACCCGTTCGATTGGTTCTCGCACCGTCTGACCAGTGGCATCGACCTGGTCTACCAGCAGAACGGAAGGCTCTTCCCGCGTCAGGAGGACCCGGCAAATCACATGTGGGGTCTGCGACTGGCGCAGGGCTGGCGGGAAGTGGATGAAAGCACCGAACTCCAGACGACGCTGGACTATGCGGCTACGGGGACCTTCGACTTGACGTCGGAGATCCGGTCGGCGACTTCGGCGGGCGTCCAGTACTACACGCGCGAGACGCACCTGACGAGCGCCGAGGGCTTGAACTTCCCGGCGCCCGCGCTGACGACGGTGACCACGGCGTCACAGCGCTTTGCCGGCGAGTTGTTCAGCGAGAACAAGACCTGGGGTGCGTACATCCAGGAGCGGATCGAGTGGCGGGATCAGATCTTCATCACCGGCGCCGTCCGCGGCGACGACAACAGCGCGTTCGGCGTGGAGATCGACCCGGTCCTCTACCCGAAACTGAGCGGCTCATGGGTGCTGAGCGACGCCGACTTCTTCGACGTGAGCTGGGTGGACCAGCTCCAGGCTCGCGCGGCGTGGGGCGAGGCGGGACGCCAGCCCGGCTCCTTCGACGCGATCCGGACCTACGCGCCGGCGATCGCGCGCAACGACCAGCCGGGTGTCCGTCCGGCCAACCCGGGCAACCCCAACCTGAAGCCGGAGCGCAGTTCGGAAATCGAGTTCGGCTTCGACGCCGAGCTCTTCAACGGCCGCTGGTCGCTGGAATTCACCGGTTACAGGCAGAAGACGACGGACGCGCTGCTGCAGAGAGCCGTGGCGCCATCGACCGGCTTCTCGGGTTCGCAGTGGGTGAACATTGGTCAGGTAGACAACCAAGGCTTCGATTTCTCCACGACGGTTGTACCCCTCGTGCGCTCCGGGCTCAGCTGGGACGTCACCCTGAACCTGAGCCACACCACGAACGAGATCGTGGATATGGGGGACATCGACTTCATCAGCCGCGGCCGGGGCAACGCCCACGCCGAAGGCTATCCAGTCGGTGGCATGTGGGCCCACAATGTGGTTTCTGCCGACTGGGATCCGGTCACCCAGCGGGCCGTCAACATCCTCTGTGCCAGCGAGAACGGCGGCCCGCTGCCCTGCAGTCAGGCCGGCGAGGTCTACCTGGGCTCTCCAGGCCCGGATTGGAACGCATCGCTGATCACGTCGCTGCAGATCGGCCAAAACCTGAGGCTATCGGCTCTGGCGGAAGGCTTCTTCCAGATGCGCGTCATGAGCGTTCAGGAGTGGGCGCGTGACGAGGTCTTCAGAAACAGCCCGGAGGCGGCCATGCTGGAGGAGAACCCGCTTCTGGCGGCGGCGATCCAGACGTCCAACGGCTACGGCTATTGGATCAATCGGAACGACTACATCCGGATCCGCGAGGTTTCGGCGCACTACACACTGCCCAGCGAGTGGGCGGCCGGATTCGGGGCGTCGCGCGCGGCCGTGGGCGTCCTGGCTCGGAACCCCGGGTTCCTCTATGTGCATGAGGAGGTGGCCGATACCGATCCCGAAAGCCGGGGCAGCGGCGACTTCTACTACCACCAGCGCCAGAACATCTTCCCTCAACTCACGCGGATCGAGGGATCTGTCCGCGTGTCCTTCTGACGAATGAGAGGAAGCCATGCAATGCCCTTTCATTCATCAACGAAATGTTCATTCATCAACGAAATGAGGGAACGTGCCATGAATAGAGTAACGCTCACAACCCTGGGCCTGATCCTTATGCTCGGGGCGTGCGACCTGGCCGTGGAGCTGCCGGGCGACATCACTGCGTCCGAACTCGAACAGCCGGAAGATCTTCCGCTGCTGGTCACCAGCGCCGAAGGCGTGTTCGAGTGCGCCTACCAGCAGTACGTGCTGCTGTCGGCGCAGCTCATAGACGAGTTCAATAGCGGTGGGTCCGACGGTGCCTACTACATCTACGATCAGCGTGAAATCACCCCTGCTACCGGCACCTACTCGAGCGGCGGCTGTCCCGGAGGCCAGCTGGCTGGCCTCTATACGCCGCTTTCGCAGGCTCGGTGGTTCACGGATTCGAACCTGGGGCGGGCCCAGGAAGCGGGATCCCAGGATCTGGTCGCCCGGTCGGCCGTTCTGGCCGGGTACGCGTTCACGCTGTTCGGCGAGGGATTCTGCTCGGCGGCCTTCGACGGAGGTCCGGAAGTCTTCCCGCCACAGATCCTGGAGCAGGCGGAGAGTCGGTTTTCGACGGCGATTTCCGGCGCATCGGGGGACCTGCAGGCCCTTGCGTATCTTGGGCGTGCACGGGCGAGGCTCAACCTGGGCAATATGGCCGGTGCCATCTCCGACGCGCAGCAGGTACCCGACGGATTTGCCTACTACGCGACCCGTTCGTCCGCGGACAACAGCCGACAGAACCACCTGTACGGCAGCAACTGGGTCGACCGGAACATCGAGGTCGACGTGCCCTTCTGGAACCTGGAGTGGCAGGGGATGCCTGATCCCCGGGTAGAGTTGGTCCACACCGGCAACTTCGGGCGGAACGGGCTGACCCCCGAGGTGCTCCAGACCAAGTACCCCAACTACGATACGGACATTCCGGTCGGGCGGTACGCCGAGGCGCTCCTGATCATCGCCGAGGCCGCGGGCGGTCAGACGGCGGTCGCCAACATAAACGAGCTTCACTCGCGTGCCGGACTGCCTCCCTTCGCTAGCACCGACGCCAACGAGATCATGGATCACGTCCACGAGGAGCGCAGGAGGGAGTTGTTTCTGGAGGGCCATCGCATGAACGACATGCTGAGGCTGAACATCCCGTTCCCCTCGGGAGCGGACCGCTTCAACGACCGGCGATACGGGATCACGACGTGCTTCCCGCTGCCCGACATCGAGAGGGAGAACAACGAGAACATTCCCTAGCGGGGATGTTGCCATGAGTCGATCCGGCAGGCCGACCCGCGGGGCGGTGCGGATCAGGGAGAGCGAAATGAATGTGAACCGTTTTGCCGAACCCGATCATCATTCGCGCAGGATGTCGCGACGTCTCGCGGGCCGCCTGCCGGTGCTTCTGGCCCTGGCCTGGCTGGCGGGGGCGCTCACCGCCTGTGACCCGGCGCAGCAAGCACCGCAGGAGACGGCGACCGCCGGCAGCATCGCGGCGGAGACGCTGGAGCCGACGAAGCTGGAGCGCTGGGCCGACGACACCTTTGGGCAGCTCCTGGAGGAGCACCGGATCTCGGCGCTGGCCATCTCGGTGACTCATGGTGACGAGGTGGTCTTCAAGAAGGGCTACGGCTACCACGACTACGGCGCCATGTTGCCAGTGGATCCCGATGTCTCGCAGTTCCGCATCGGGTCGCTCACCAAGACCTTCTTCGGGACGGCCATCGCCCAGCTCCTGGAGCGCGGTGAGATCGCGTCCCTCGACGACCCCGTCAACGACTACCTGACCCGGATGCAGGTGGAGAACCCCTTGGGGGACGACGAGATCACCATCCGGGACATGGTCACCCACCAGGGCGGAATGGCTCCGCGGGGGTCCCGCTCCGTCTTCACTTCCGTGGGGGAAGAGCGTCCTCAGCCGCCCCTCTCGGCGGCGGTCCTGGAGGCCAACCTGCCGCTGGTGGTCCGTGAGCCGGGCACCCTGTCGGAGTATTGCAACGCCTGCAGCGCCGTCATGGGCTTCATGGTGGAGGACATCACCGGCCAGACGCTGGAGGAGTACCTGCAGGAGAACGTGTACGAGCCACTGGGCATGACCCATACCACCCTGGTCAACTCGCTCGGGGCGCCCAGCTCCGACGTGGTGACCCAGTATGCCTTCTCGTCCGGCGAACCACCGGTGGCGCTCAGGTATCCCTCCCTCACTCCATTCATCTCGTATGCGGGCGACGTGAACTCCACGGCCGGTGACATGGCACGCTTCATCCGTGCCCATGCCAGACAAGGTGAGGGTAGCACGCCGGCCCTGATGGAGACCGAGACCTACGAGATCATGCACCGCTGGGACCGGGGCAACCATGCCGACGCCAGTGGCTTCGGGATCCAGTTCTTCCGATACGACTACAACGGCGAGCCGATTATCGAGCATTATGGGAGCATCCGCTACCGCTCGCTGGAAATCGTCATGCTCGACGAGCAGGTAGGGGTCTTTGTAACCATGGCCGGCGGCGGCGAACCCAATCCCGACGACGTGGTCGGGTCGGATTCCTCGCTGGAGCCCATCGCCGGGCTGGTCCTGGAGCAGGCGTCGCACAGCGGTGTCCGGGCCCTCATACTGGAGCATTTCCTGGGGCGGCTGCCAATCGACGAGAGTCTGAAGGTGGACGCGGGCCAGTACACCGGATTGTACCACCGCATCCCCGTCGCCCAGGCGGACACGCCCGGGGGAGCAGGCCGCGTGGTGGAGGATAGTGGCGACGGAGGCCTCGTCATAGACGGCCTCGGGCCCTATCGGCCCTCGGGACCCCACACCTTCACCCTCGATGGCCAGCTCCCCGTGGAGGCCGGCTTCAGGGACTCCAACCGCTACGTTTTCGCCCTGCAGCCCGATGGCTCCATGCGCATGTTCGCCCACATCAACGCAGGCGGCTTCGTGAGGACGACCCAGGAGTAGATCCCTGGGGTCTACACGCCGGGTGGACCTGCTGCAGGCACTGCCGCACCGCGATCCGGACCTGGCCCATGGAGATGTCTTGCTGCCCTGCCCGCTCGGCGACCAGAAGGGCGATGTCGTCCAGCGTCCGGCGGCCATCGACGGACGAGACCACCATCCGGATCGCGGAGGATTCGGACCAGAAGAGCCCCTGGCCCTCGAAGGTGGGGATGGGGAGATGTCGGAAGACGAGCCACCGCGGGGGGCTGCCATCGGAGCTCGGGCCCTCCTCTGGCGCTGCGAGCTTTGTGGCGGAGAAGGCCAACACCCATTCCACCTTCCCCCG
The DNA here is from genome assembly GCA_965206455.1 of Longimicrobiales bacterium. GTDB lineage: Bacteria > Gemmatimonadota > Gemmatimonadetes > Longimicrobiales > Gaopeijiaceae > Bin94. The sequence goes on from CBDBJS010000002.1 coordinate 851,619, forward strand.
ACCGTTGAGCCTGGAGACCAGGTAGGGCTGGGCCGCGCTCACCCAGGGCCCCACACGGAAGCCGGCTCGCTCGGCCAGATCGAACAGCTCCTCCCTCGCGAAGCGACGCGAGACGGGGACGTCCACGTCGTACTTGAGGGGTCCCAGATTGACCCACCGGCCACCCGGCTTCAGCATCAGATGGAGGGTGCTGATCAGGTCGCGGACGTCCTCGGGTCCCTGATCAATGAACCACGGCGTGAGCACCGTGTCGAACATCGCGGGATCCAGGGGCGGGTCCACGGCATCCGCCAGGAGGAAGTGGAAGCGGGCGTCGTCCACGGGGCCCTCGGGCGCCACGAGCACCCACTCCCTCGAGGCCTGGTCCAGGTCCCCCATCTCCAGGTTGGCCTCGCGGATGGTAAGGGACTCCCCATGGGTCACGGCGTGAGCCGCTGAGAAGAGGACCGGGTCCAGGTCCATCACCACGAACTCCGCGTCCGGGTGGCGATGATGGAGGTCGTAGGCGAGGCGGCAAGCCCCGGCACCCATAACCAATGTCCGCCCCAGGTGCCCGTTCTCCAGCACCTCCTCCACCGTGGCGAGAGTCCGCTCGTTCTCGCCCTCCGGATCGGAAGGCCAGCCCCAGTCCCGATAGAGGTACGGCAGGTAGTCCAGGGTGGCGGGCGATTGATCCGACTGCCCGTGGACCTCCGACCGGGCAACCCCCGGGAGCCGCGGCTCGAGGATGGCGCGGACATCTGCCAGTTGACCGACCATGCCCTCGATCATGGTCCGACAGCGCTTCCGGGTGAGTGGCAGCAGATCCGCCGACTGCAGCTGCTCGTGGACGTCCCGAATGGTTCGCTCCACCTGCTCCGCGAGCCGCGCCACCTGCCGCCTGCACGACGCGAGGTAGGCCATGGGATCGGGAAGGAGGACGGGGATGGCCCCCAGCCGAGGGTAGACCTGTCCGCACTCCGGACATTCCAGGTTCGGCGCCCCCAGGTCCATGCCCGTGGAGCACCGGGGACAGCGGGCCGCGTTCAGCAGGCCGCGCGAGTCCCCCGGAGACCCGGATCTCACACCTTCCTGCACCGGTTCGTTGGACATGGATGAAGGCCCGGATAAGTCACGATCAAATTGACTTGTACCTATGGAAACCGGTAGTGTACACTATTGGATTCAATGGGGGAAGGATGACGCTCAGAAAGCGGAAGGCCAAAGGCACGTCGTCAGCATGCCAATCCGGGCCGGGATCGGGCCGCGTCCTCCCCGGAGGGTGGACGGTGGGCCCCGCACTTTCCGGAATGCTTCTCCTGTCGTGCTACACGCTGCCGTCCGCATCGACGCCCGACGCCATGGAGCCGGCGGGCGATGCGGACCCCCGGATTGCCCAGGCACCAGAGGCCCGCTCCCCGCCCATGGCGACGGGAGCCGAAGCCCAAGCCATGGTCGACCGGTACTGCGTGCGCTGCCACAACGATGTCCGCCGGACGGCGTTCCTTGAGCTGGACCAGTACGATGCCACGAACCCGTCCTCCCACCCCGAGATCTGGGAGAAGGTGGTCACCAAGCTGCGTGCGGGCGCCATGCCGCCGGGTGGCGTGCGTCGTCCCGACAAAGAGACCTACGACGCGGTGGCGAGCTGGCTGGAGTCGGAGTTGGACGCTGCCTGGGAGGAGAATCCCCGCGTCGGCCGCATCAACGCGGTACACCGGCTGAACCGTACCGAGTACAACAACGCCCTGAACGACTTGCTGGCGTTGGAGGTCGACATCATCGACCATCTGCCCGGCGACGAGACCATGGGCGGCGGGTTCGACAACGTGGCCGATGCCCTGAGTATCTCGCCGCTCCACATGGAACGGTACATGTCCGTTGCCCGGACGGTCACCCGACTGGCGGTCGGGCTGCCGCCGCCTGGGGCGGGCTCATTCCGCTACGCCGCCGACGACGCCAAGCGCCAGGATGCGCGGATGAGTGAAGATCTGCCCTTGGGCTCGCGCGGCGGTATGGCTGTCCGCCATACCTTTCCGGTAGACGGCGAATACAGGATCCGGGTACGTCTTCAGAAGAACTACGCGGGCTACACTCGCGGGCTCGGATGGAAGCAGGAGCTCGACGTCCGCATCGACGGAGAATTGGTGGACAGGCTCATTTTCGGCGGTGAAGGACGGCAACATCGGCCGGTGGCCAACAGCTACGCCGGAGCCGGTGGCGGTCCGGGCTGGCCCGGATCTCCCGAGTGGGAAAACTACGCCAAATTCGGTGCCGAAGCGCCTCTGGTCACCACTGTGCGAGTCGAGGCGGGAAGCCGGGTCGTCGGCCTCTCGTTCATCAAGGACCTGGCCTACGGAGAGGAGTACCTCCTCCCGCAGGCCCCGGTCCAGACCAGGAGCCAGATCGACTACTTCAACAACGAATACTTCGGCATGTCGGGCGTGATCGGGATGGAGATCGACGGCCCCTTCGGCAACACGGAGGTGGCCGACAACACGCGGAGCAGGGAGGGGATCTTCATCTGCGAGCCCGAGTCCGCTTCCGAGGAGGAGGCCTGCGCCACGGAGATCCTGACGCGAATGGCGTGGCGGGCCTACCGCCGGCCGGTCACTCAAGAGGATATGGAGGTCCTGCTCCGGTTCTTCCACATGGGTCGGGATGAGGGTGGGAGCTTCGACCACGGGATCCAGCTCGGACTGGAGCGGATCCTCATTGATCCGGATTTCCTCCTCCGCGTCTACCGCGAGCCGGGAATGCGCGTGACGGACGGGGCACCGGCCGCCAACCATCCCAACGATGGTCCCACCCTCCACACAGTGACCCGGCCGCAGGCACAGGAGTTCGCCGAGGGCGATCCCTATCCGCTGAGCGATCTGGAGATTGCGTCCCGACTCTCCTTCTTTCTGTGGAGCAGCGTTCCGGACGAGACCCTCCTCAAGCATGCCGAAGAAGGTCGGCTCACCGATCCGGAGGTCCTGCGGGAGCAAGCCCGGCGAATGCTGGACGGCTCCCGGGCCCGCGAGACTCTCGTGGACGACTTCTCCAGCCAATGGCTGAAGCTCCGCGAGTTGGACGATCGGCTGCTCCAGGACGACATCTACCTGGAGTACGACCACAACCTCCGCGAGGCCATGGAAGAGGAGACCAAGCTCTTCTTCGAGTACAACATTCGCGAGGACAGAAGCGTGATCGAGCTCCTCGACGCCGATTACACCTTCGTCAACGAGCGGTTGGCCGAGCATTACAACATCCCCGACGTGGCCGGGAGCCATTTCCGCCGGGTCCCGCTTCCCGATCTCGACAAGCGGGGCGGCCTGCTGGGCCACGCCAGCATCCTGACGGTAACGTCCTATCCGGAGCGAACCACGCCTGTCCTTCGGGGCAAATGGGTTCTCGAGACGATCCTGGGCCGCCACGTGCCGCCACCCCCGGCCGACCTCGACACGAGCCTCGAGATCCCCGAAGACCAGGGGGCGGTGCGGCAGCCCACGATCCGGGAGCGGCTCGCAAAGCACCGGACGGAGCCGACCTGCGCCAGCTGCCATCGGACGATCGATCCGCTGGGTTTTTCCCTTGAGGCCTATGACGCCGCGGGAGGCCTCCGGCTCATCGACGAACTCGGCAATCCCGTAGACAACACCGGCCTCTGGCCGGAGACGGAGCAGGAGATCCGGGGATTGGCCGGTCTCCGGAACCTGATTCTGGACAACAAGGAACAGTTCGTCCAGACCGTGACGACGAAGCTCATGCAGTACGCCCTCGGGCGCGATCTCGAGTACTATGATCAGCCGACTATCCGGAAGATCATTCGCAATGCGGAGGCTGAGAACTACACCTGGTCGTCCATCATCCTGGGGATCGTGGAGAGTCCACAGTTCCTCATGCGGATGAGCGTAGCGACGACTCCGACGGCGGAGCAATCAGCATTGCCACACAGGGAATCTGGAGAAAACAGCAATGGACTTCATTACCGGTAGGCACATCTCGCGGAGGACGGTCCTTCGTGGCGCCGGAGCGGCGCTTCTGCTGCCGTTCCTGGAGGCCATGACGCCGGTCCGTCTCACGGCGGGCGCCGGTCCAAGCAGCAAATCTCCTCACAGGTTCCTGGCCTACTATACGCCGAACGGACAGGCCATGCCGTACTGGACGCCGACGGGTGGGGGGCGTGACTTCCAGCTCTCGGACATCCTGGGTCCTCTCGAGCCGTTCAGGGACCGGATCATCATCCCGACGGGCCTGCGTGCGTCGTGGAACTTCAACCACGCCGGTGGTCCCACCAGCTTCCTGACCGGCATGGTTGGGAGGTCGCTCGGCGACGCCGACGCGGTGGACAACACCGACATCATCGCGGCGGAGTCGATCGATCAGAAGCTGGCGCGTGCATGGGGGAGGGAGACGCAGTTGGGCTCGCTGGAGCTGTCCCTGGACGGCCCTCCGAATGCCGGCACCTGCGCCATCCTGAACTGTGCCTACACGCATACGATCTCGTGGCGGAGCCCAACGCAGCCGCTCCCGATGGAGAACCATCCGCGCACGGTCTTCGAGCGGCTGTTCGGGGACACCGGGACAACGGGCCGGGAGCCGAGGGAGCGGCGGCTTAGCCAGCAGAAGAGCCTGCTGGACTCGGTGAACGACAAGCTGCGGGCGCTGCGACGCGAGTTGGGTCCGCAGGACCAGCGCAACGTGGAGCAGTACACGGAGGCGGTGCGGGACGTGGAGCGGCGGATCCAGATAGCGGAACAGCAGTTGGACGTCGATCTCCCGAACATGGAGCAGCCGCAGGGCATTCCGGAGACGCTGGAGGATCACCTGGAGCTGCTGCTTGACATGCAGATCCTGGCCTACCAGGCGGACATCACGCGGGTGTCTACGATGATGATCGGGCGCGAAGTGAACGCGCGGCCGTACCCGCAGATCGGTGTGCCGGAGGCGTGGCATCCGCTGTCGCACCACGGCAACCGTCCCGACCTGGTCAAGTACGTATCGAAGATCAACCGGTACCATGTGGAGCTCTTCACGCGTCACCTGACGAAGCTGAGCCAAACGCCGGACGGGGACGGCTCGCTGCTGGACTCGATCACCGGGCTGTACGGGTCGGGGATCTCCAACAGCCAGCGTCACGGAGGCGAAAACATTCCGCTGGTCATCGTGGGTGGCGGCAACGGGAAGCTGAACGGCGGGCAGCACATCCAGTACGAGGACGGACCGACGCACGCGAACCTGCTGGCGACGCTCATGGACAAGATGGACATGCCCATGGACAAGATCGGCGGAAGCACGGGCCGGCTTCCCATCGATACCCTCGGCGAGCTTTGAGGCCGCCGGGGAGCCCGTGATGAACGACCGCCAGGACGAGGGACAATGAAGATCGAGGCGACGTGGCGGGCACTCCTGCCCTGTGTGCTCGTGGCGTTCCTCGCAGCTGCCACCGATCCGCCTCCGGTGGTGGAGGCCGCCAGGAATGGGGACGAGGCGCTGCTGCGCACGCTGGTGGAGCAGGGTGCGGACGTGAACGCCACCGCCGGCGACGGCTCCACGGCGCTCCTGTGGGCGAGCCACCGGGATCGTCCCGAAAGCGTGGACCTCCTGATCCGGGCCGGTGCCGACGTGAACCGGGCAAACGACCTGGGTGCCACGCCGCTGTGGGCGGCGGGCGAGAACGGCAGCGTGGCGGTGGTGGAGCTGCTGCTGGAGGCGGGTGCGGACCCGAACCTGGCGCTACGCCACGGCGAGACGCCCCTCATGGCCGCCGCGCGATCGGGCAGCGCACGGGTGGCGGAACTGCTTCTGGAACACGGTGCGGATCCGAACGCGACCGGCCCGCGGGGCCAGACCGGGCTAATGTGGGCGGTGCTGGACCAATCGTCGGACGTGGTGAAGGTGCTCATCGACCACGGTGCGGACGTGCACGCCCGAACGGCGGCGACGGTAGAGCTGAAGGCGCACGAGCCCCACTCCCACATCCAGAACCAGGGGTGGTTCGAGCATGGGGGCAACACGGCGCTGATGTTCGCGGCGCGAGTCGGTGACCTGGAGTCGGCACGGCATCTGTTGGCGGCGGGTGCCGATGTGAACGACAGGTCGGCCTTCGGTGTCAGCGCGGTGGCCATGGCGGCCTACTCCAACTTCCGCACCCTCGTGGCCGAGCCGGCCTACTCTTCGGGCGGTCCCTACACGATGGGTGGCAGGGAGGGCTTCCGCCCCGGCCGGTTCGGGGAGCTTGTGGAGTTCCTGCTGGAGGAGGGCGCGGATCCGAACCTGGGATCCGACAGGTTCACGGCGCTGCACGCGGCGATCCTGCGGCAGGACCAGCGCTCGGTGGACCTGCTCCTGGAGCACGGGGCCGACATTACCATTCCGGTGGCGGCCTTTACGCCCATCCAGCGCGGATCCAATCAGGCCTTCTACTTCCACAACGGCTGGATCGGTGCCCGGCCGGTATGGCTTGCCGCCCGGTTCGGGACGGCGGGCATCCTGCGCAGCCTGCTGGAGCACGGCGCCGACGCCGGTTTCGTGCACCGAAGCGAGTTTTTCGCCGGGAACGACGGCGCCTTGACCGACGGGATCTTCGCGGCGCGCCAGGTGGAGGCGACTACGACCCTCATGGCGGCCTTGGGCATGAGCAACGCCGGAAGGGCCTGGGTCTACCAGCACGTCTGCTCCGAGGGCCACAAGAAGGACCTGCTGGAGAAGATCCGACTGCTGGTGGACGCCGGTGTCAACCTCGACATGACGACCGCCCAGGGGCAGACGGCCCTTGATCAGGCCAAGGCAATGGTGTACCTGGATACCGCCGACTTCCTGGTGGCGGCCGGTGCTGAAGAAGGCGTGGCACAGGAGGCCGATAGCGACGATCCTCGGCAGAGGATAGGCTGCGGTTGAGCGATGCCCATCTTCGAATACCTATGCCAGGCGTGTAGCGAAGAGTTCGAGGCCCTCGTCCTGCACTCGTCCGCCCCGCCCCGATGTCCCGCCTGCAGCAGCAACGACCTGGAGAAGCTGATCTCGCGTCCTGTGGTCAGCTCCGAGCACACCCGGAAGCGCGCGCGACAGAGCGCCCGGGCGCACGCCAGCGGGATTCGCCACGAAAAGCGGCACGAGGATCACAAGGATCTCCACGAGCATCTCGCGGAGGATCACTGACCAGGGGCTGGCGGACCGCGTTCCCTTTGTGGAAGGGCCGCCGGGCTATCCCACCACGTTTTTGGAGGTCCCTATGAGGAAGGCGTCAATCTGGCTGATGGCAGGAAGCATGGTCATCGCCGTGGTGCTTGCCTGCCAGGCCGCACCGGAAGGAGACCGCGCGGCCGAGCAGGCCGTGAGCTATGAGCTAGTCGAGGACTGGGCCGGCACCCCCGAGGAAGTGGGAACCGTATCGGCGGTGGATATCGATGACGACGGCAACGTCTACGCGTTCCGCCGGGACGCCAACGACGTCTGGAAGCTCGATGCCGAGGGTAACGTGCAGGAAGAATGGGACCAGGACTTTGCACAGTGGGCCCACGGAATCCGCGTGGGACCCGACGGGGCCATCTGGACCGTCGACGGGCAGGGGCACCAGGTGAAAAAGTGGAGCCACGACGGCGGCGAGCTCCTCATGACCCTGGGCGAATACGGGGTGGCCGGTGCGACGCCCGACAACTTCGATCGTCCCACGGACGTTGCCTTCGGGCCAGACGGGGAGTTCTTCGTCTCCGACGGCTACGGGAACAACCGGGTGGTGAAGTACGACCGCAATGGACAGTTCAGTAAGGCGTGGGGTGAGCCCGGCACCGATCCGGGACAGTTCGACCTCCCCCACACCATCGTCGTCGACTCCCGGAACCGGGTGCTTGTGGGCGACCGCGAGAACGCCCGTATCCAGATCTTCGACCTGGACGGAAACCTCCTCGAGGTGTGGGACCATCTGGGCTCCCCGTACGGCCTCTCCATCGACGACAACGACCAGCTCTACGTGGCCGACCTGATCAACGCCAGGATCTGGATTGCCCAAGCCAGCGACGGCGAGCTTCTGGGGACCATCGAGGGTACCAAGGCCATCCACTGGATTGCGGTGGACGGCCAGGGCGATGTGTACGCCGCGACCCCGGCGCCGGCCACGGGCCAGTACTGGGATGATCCCTCCGAGGTCTGGTACCTGAGGAAGTACCGGAAGGTCGCCGCTCACTGAGAAGGTGAGGCTGCCTGAGCAATGTACACCCGAGGATACCGTGGATAGACAGGTGACCAGGACGGTGGCGATGGTGTCGGGGGTGGTGGCCACCCTGGCCCTCTCGGCTGCCTCCGCCGGAGCCCAGGAACAGGCTCATGCCCACATTCTGCAGGTGGTGAATCCCGGGGCCGAAGCGGTGGAGGAGTTGGGGTTCCTCACGCAGGCGGTGGGCGAGGCGGGCACCGCGGCCGAGTACGCGTCTTTCGCAGCAGGAGGTCAGGAGCGACCTGGTGATCTCTGGGCCATGAAGACCCACGCGGGCAACATCCTCCACGCCCTGGACCCCACGCGCATGGACAGCGGCCCGGGTTTGGGGTTCGGGCTATTCGAGGCATCCCGGAACACCATCGAGCACCTCGAGATGGCGGCTGGCGCTACCGACGCAACGGACAACGTGCGGACCCACGCGAGACACGTGGTGAGCTGCGTACGGAACACCATCGCGCGCGCCCGGAGGATGCTGGAGATCGTCGAGCGGATCCTTGCGACGGAGTCGGCGGAGGAGGCGGACCGGCTTTCAGACGAGCTCGACACCCTTGGCTTCCAGCTCAGGAACGGTATAGACGCCAACGGCGACGGGCGTGTCACGTGGCACGAAGGAGAGGGCGGTCTGTACGTGGCCCAGGACCACATGCAGCTGCTGACGAGGGGGGAGGGGATCGGATGAAGGCGACGTGGCGAGCAATGGAGGACGGGGGGAGGTTGCGGGTAGGCGCTTTATTTCACGGACTGCTCGCCGCTCAGTTCGCCGCTCAGTGTCCCGCGGCCATGCCGTCCATTCGCGGCTCCGAGGCGGCGGCCCAACCGCGCGCAAGCCTCATGATCGCCTGTCCGCCGCCGAAAAACACGCCTTCGGGGTCGGTCAGCACGTGCCCCATCGCCTCCAGTTGCCGCCGCACCTCGAGGGGGATGACGGGCTCGATGGCCACACGGTTGCCGGCCTGGTGGTTGAAGCGCGCCGCATCGAGAGCGTGCTGGAGGTCCATTCCGAAGTCGACGAGGTTGATCAACACCTGAACGTGTCCCTGAGGCTGCATGGCGCCCCCCATCACCCCGTAGCTGAGCCACGGCTCCTCCCGGCCATCGGGCGTGGTCTTCGTGACGAAGGCGGGGATGATCGTGTGGAACGGGCGCCGCCCGGGCTCCACCGCGTTGGCGGCATCGGGGTCGAGGGAGAACCCGACACCGCGGTTCTGCAGCGCGAATCCCGTTCCCGGCACCACCACGCCCGACCCGAACGCACCGGCAAGGCTGTTGATGAACGACACCATGTTGCCGTGGCGGTCGGCGACGGTGAAGTACGTCGTCTCGCTCGCGGTGATCGCGGTGCCGGGATCGGCCCGCTCAAGGGCGCGGTGGGGATCGAGCAGCGCGCGGCGGGAATCGATGAACGCGTCGCTCAGGAGATCGTCCGGTGACACGTCCATGGTGCCCGGATCGCCGACGAAGTGTTCGAGGTCGGCGTAGGCGAGCTTCTTGGCCTCGATGAGGTGGTGCAGGTACGCCACCGAATTGTGCCCCATCGCCTTCAGATCGAACGGTTCGAGCAGGCGGAGCATTTCCAGGGCGGCGATGCCCTGGCCGTTCGGCGGCAGTTCGAACAGCCGGTAGCCCCGATAGGGGACGGAGATCGGCTCGACCCAGTCGGCGCGGTGGGTCCGCAGGTCGTCCATGGTGAGGAACCCGCCAAGTTCGGCAACGTGCTCGACGAGTCTTTGCCCCAGCTCTCCACGATAAAAGACATCCGACCCACCTTCCGCGATGAGCCGTAGCGTACGCGCGAAGTCGGGATTGCTGAACCACTCCCCCGTCCGTGGGGCACGTTCGCCATCCACAAGAAACGTTTGGCGCGCACCATCGTCTTCCTGGAGCATCTCCTGCATGCCCTCCCAGAAATCGACGATCACCGGACTCACGGGGAATCCCTGTTCCGCGGTTCGAATCGCCGGTTCGAGTGCTTCAGCGAGCGAGATCGTGCCGAAGTTGTCGAGCAGCATCTGCCACCCGGCGAGGGCGCCGGGCACGGTGATCGTCTCGGCGCCGTTGCGGGGCATGCTCTCGTGGCCGCGGCGGACCAACTCCTCGCGGGTCATCAGCGTGCCGGCGCGGCCGCTTGCGTTGAGCCCGACCATCCGCTGCTCATCGGCGAGCCAGACGATGGCGAACATGTCACCGCCGATCCCCGTCATCATGGGCTCGACCACGTTGAGCATGGCAGCGGTGGTCACGGCGGCGTCGATCGCGTTGCCGCCGCGCTGGAGCACGGCCAATCCGGCGCCGGTGGCGAGGGGCTGGCTGCTGGCGACGACGCCATTCGGCGCGTACACGGTGGAGCGGCCGGCCATGGTGCCGGACCGGTCCTGCTGAGCATGGACGACGTGGACGCAGTTCATCGCCAGACCGATGGCGGCAAGAACGGGGAAGATGCGCATGGACGGCACTCCTTGCGGGATTGGGTGGCGACGCGCGAGGCTGGTCATCAAGCTCGAACCGGAAGCCCGCCCGCATCCGCCACGTGATACGGACCACGCCATCCGATAGTACGGTCCCGTGGAGCGGGTTGGAAAGCGGCGATCACGCACGGTGGCCTTGGCCGAGACAGTCAATGACGCTTCATGAACTGCTGGACTTCAACTACGGCGCGGACGGTGACGACGTGCTGCGTCGGACGCTTGATGAGGGGGCCGACCCCAACGAGCGGCACGGGCCGCACGAGGAGACTCCGCTTCACGTGGCCACCCGTCGCCGGCGCGCCGAAGCGGTGGGCATCCTCCTTGCGCACGGCGCCGATATCGACGCAAGGACGCCGGGGGGCAAGACCGCATATGCACACGCCATTCGGAGAGGGTTTGGTGAAGTCGCGGCGTTGCTCGTGAAGCGCGGGGCCAGCACCGAGTTGAACGAAGCCGACCGTTTTGCAGTGGCGATCGTGAACGGACATCTCGATGAAGCACGGGCGATCTTCGAAGCGCACCCCGGCATCGCCCGCACGGCCAACGCGGAAGAAGACCGGCTGCTGGCGGACGTCGCCGGCCGCAACGACCGGGAGCCTGTGGAACTGCTGATCGAAGCGGGCGCGGACCTGACTGCAAGGGGTCTCGACTCCGGCACGGCCCTGCATCAGGCCGCCTGGTTTGGCCAGCCCGGCAACGGCCGCCTGCTGATCGATGCCGGGGCACCGCTCGATGTCTTCGATGACATTCACTCAGCCTCGCCCATACATTGGGCCGTGCACGGCTCCCGGTACTCCGGTGGCGCCGAGGAGCGCCAGGATGCGTACGTGGAGCTGGTCGAGATGCTCCTGGCGGCCGGATCCAGCCTGCACTACCCGGATGATCCGGGGGGCGACGCGTATGAGAAACGGCTCTTGAGAGATGCAAGCCCACGGGTTCGCAACGTGCTGCAGCAGGTAATCACATGAACCACTCGCTTCCGGACGTGATCATGACTCTCCGAATCCGATCCCCGATGCCCCTCGCCGTGCGCACTCCGGCACTCGTCATTCTCCTTGCCGCTTTCGCAGGATGCGGGACGCAGCAACAAGCCGCCGATGCGGAACCGAACATCCCCATTGCGGAAAGCGTCTACGCCGATCGGCCCTTCGAGCACCGCCTCGTCGACGCCACCCGCGACCATGTGCTGCACGTCATGCGTGCACACGGAACCCCCGGTCTCAATCTCGCCATGGGGTATCGGGGCGAGCTGATCTGGGAGGCCGGCTTCGGATATGCCGATGTCGCGAGCGGGAGACCGATGACGCCGGAGACCGTCTATCACTCGGGCTCGCTGGGGAAGACCTATACGGCCACCGCGATCATGCACCTGGTCGACCGCGGCGTGATCGGACTGGATGACCCGATCAACGACCATCTGCCGTTCGAGGTGCACAATCCGCTCGGCGACCGGGACGTCACCGTCCGCGATCTGCTCACGCATCGCTCCGGGTTGTCCGGCGGCGGCGCAAAGGGGGTGTGGGACAAGCCCGTGCCGCTTGAACAGGCACTCAAGGCAAGCTACGACAGCGACACCAGCCCACTGCTCGGGGGGACCACACCGTTCTGGATCGGCAAGGTAGGAGCTCGGTACAACTACTCCAACCCCGGCATCTCGACGCTGGGGCTCATCGTGCAAACGGCCAATCCGGACGGGCTTTCGTTCTCGGACTACGTCCAGCGGTACATCATGGATCCGCTGGGGATGGAGTCGTCGCAGTATCCGCCCGCGCAGCACGAGGACTATGTGCGGCCCGACATCTGGGAGAACATGAGCACCGGGTATGCGCGCATGGGCTCGGCGTGGGTGCCGAGCGTCCCGCTGTATTTCAGTCACTTCGCCGCGGGGGGCGTGCTGGCCAAGCCCGCCGATCACATCCGGCTGCTGACGGCCATGATGAACGGCGGCGAGTACGACGGCTATCGGGTGCTCGAACCCGAAACGGTCAACGAGATGCTGACGCCGCAATACGAGGACCCGATTGGCCCCGGGGTGACTGTCGGCCTGGTGTGGCGCCTCAGCGATCATGGCACCCGGCGCATGTCGTTCGATCACGCGGGCGGTCACATGTTCGGATGGAGGACGGAGGGATACGCGTGGCCCGAGCTCGGCGTGACGCTCATGGTGGCGACCAACCAGTGGAGCCTTCCGGATGCGTCGCCGGATGGGGGGATGATCCCCACCTTTGTCGAGGAGTGGGTGCTCAACGAGCCTCCGGACATCGACCTCACGCCCGCATCCGACGAATGGGCCTGGAAGGTCTCCTACGTACGCGGCATCATGTACGCCGCCATGTTCAGGATGTATGTCGGTGTTGACGGCGACATACCGGCCGACGCGCTCGAAGATGCGATCGCCTCGACCCGGGTCCGGCCGGGGGAGAGGGATGACTGGGATCCGGACGGGTTCAGGCAGGGCTTGAGCGACATCAGCGAAGCCGGCTTCGGGTACGACGAAGTCACCGGTTTCTGGACTTCGGACGCCTCGCGGGTCAGCGTGGAAGAAGCGAAGTTGATCCTGAGAGAGCTCGGTGGGCGCTTTCCGGGCACAAGCGACATCTTGTTTCCGCGGGAATCGTCGCAGTAGCGAGCCCCGAAGCCCTCAAAATGTAAAGACAACATGACATTGTGTAATGTTGGCTTCACAGTGTGGCCGGGGAATCGGTTCGACTCGCCTCGCAAGGTCGCCCCAGGTCAACGTGCGGCCATCACGGCCTCAGTTCTCGACTCCCGGAACGGGAGCGGTCAACAAGTGCTTCACGAAATAGTCCTTCTTGAGTTCGAAGTTGTACTCGCCGGTCTGGCCCAGCGCGCCGTGGCCCGTGTTGGCGTAGACCATCATGTCGTGCTGGATCCGGGCCCGCACCAGTGTCTCCGACATCTGGAACAGGTCCGCCTGCGTGCCGGTGTCGTTGATGCCGCCGATCAGCAAAAGCTGTCCCTTCAGGTTGGGTGCCATCCGAAAGACATTTGCCGCCTCGTAGTGGTCCCGGTTCTGCTGCGGCATCCCGAGGTACGGCTCGTAGAGGTGGAAGGCGTACATGTCGTAGCCGGGAACCTCGCTTATGCTGACCTTGTAGAGGTCCGGTTCCTCGAGGATGGACCGCGTCGAATAGTAGCCGCCCCACGACGCGCCCATGATGCCCACGCGGTCTCCATCGAGGAAGTCGAAGCGCTCGATCAGCTGTCGCAACGCGGCGGCGTGGTCGGCGACGACGGGCCTGCCCCAGTTCTTCACGATGACGTCGTGGAACGCCTTCGAACGCCCGGGTGTGCCACGAGCATCGAGAATGACGACGATGAACCCCATGTTGGCCAGGGCGCGGTTGAAGTTCGCCATCCGGGCGAAGTCGCTCCCGAGGCCGAACGGGTCGCCTCCGAAATCCATGGGTCGGGTGGAGGTCTGAGGACCGCCGTAGATGTATTCGACCACCGGGTAGCGCCGGGCGGGATTGAAGTCGTAGGGGAAATACATCGTGGCCCACAGATCGGTCTGGCCGTCCGCCGCCTTCACCACGACTTCTCGCGGCGGCGCCCAGCCCACCTCTTCCAGCCGGCTGATGTCGGCTTCCGACAGCGCCAGCACGAGTTCACCGTCGGCACGGCGCAGGACGGAGCGGGGCGGGGTGTCCACCGAGGAGTAGGTGTCGACGAAATATCCGTGGGAGGGCGCCATGGAGACGGTGTGACGCCCCTTGCCCTCGGTGAGCTGCGTCCGGTCGGTGCCGTCGAGTGTCACTCGGTTCAGGTGAAGGTCGTAGGGCCGATCCGGATCGGTCTGCGCGGTGAAGTACACCCACTCGTTTTCCTGGTCGACACTGACCACTCCCTCGACGGGGAAGTCACCCTCGGTGAGGCGGCGGACCAGGTTACCGTCCATGTCGTACAGATACAGGTGCCGCCACCCGTCCCGTTCCGAGACAAGAATGAAGCCGGAAGCGTCGGGCAGCAGCCGGAATCCCGTCCGCGAGCCCCAAACCGCGTCGTGATGGTGGGTCACGAAGGTCGCCGAGACTTCCGTGGCAAGGGTGCGCACCGCACCGGTCGCGGCGTCGGCGGCCTGGATGTCGACCCGGTCCATCACGCGGCTGTACCGCGCGAACACGACCTCCGAACCATCCGGCAGCCAGGTGAGCACCCGGTAGTAGTAGTCCGCGGTGGTATCCTGCTGCACAGGCATCGGGGTCCGTGTGTGCAGGTCGAGGATATGGAGTCGGGTGTCGTAGAGTTCCCCGCCGGCGAGCATGGTGGGGATGAACTCGGCCTCTTCGAGCGGCTTCAACCATTTGATGGTCGGGATACGGGGCATGCCCCGCGAGTCGATCCTGGCCACCACCAGACGCTGGGAACCGGGCGACCAGGGGTTCCAGAGCGTCGTCTCCACGTCCCACTGCTCGAATTCGTTTCCGTCCTCCGTGAGCGGCACCACCCGGCCGTCGACCGTCGCGCGCAGCGTCAGGTTGTGGTTGTCGAGTCCAACGAACCACTGCCCGTCCGGAGACAGGCGTTCGGGGTAGGGCCGCGGCCCGAGACCCTGGAACACTTCTCGCACGAACGTCTTGGGCGTTGCGCGCTCCGTTTCGCTGACCAGGTACGACACGAGGGACAGCGAGGACGGCGCACGCAGTCTCTGGACCGCGTATGTGTCGAGATTCAGCACAAAGGTCTGTCCTTCAACCGTGAACTGCACGGACGAGGTCCCGGCAAAGGCCAGCTGCCTGAACGGCACGCCCAGCCCCGCGGGCTCATGCCCCAGCGCCTCGGTGAGGACCGCACGGAGTCGAGGTGTGTCGAAAAGCTCGTCGACGGTACCCGTGTTGGGATCCACCCGATGAATGACCGTGTGCTGCGGCCCGCCCTCCGCGTACCAGAAGCTGTTTCCGTCGGGCATCCAGTTGGGCGCGACCCGCCCGCCTTCGATCAGCGAGCCGAAGTCGAGGTAGCGCTGGTAGGCGGCCTCCCGTTCCGGGGTGACCTGCGTCGAGGCAGGTGGGACCAGGACGGCGAGCACGAGAAAGAGGGGCAGCAGCGACCGCAGGAGCAGAATCGAGCCGCGACCGGAGGGGATTCTCATAGGCTACTCCGATACAGGTACAGCGCCCGACCGGGTGGAAGGTGCGACGGTCGAGACAATACGCCGCATGGAACCGCGTCGCAATCTCGGCCATGCCGTCAAAGCCGGTCGCGGCGTCCAGCGAGGGATACGACTCTTTACGGGCCGCACGGGCTTCCCTACGCTGTAGGGTATCCGGGACCCGAGACGAGGAGTTGGCAATGCGTAACAATACGTGGGTGTTCGTAGCAGCGGCGGCGGTCGCGCTCTACCAGGGGCAGGCGAGCGGCCAGGACCGCGACGCACTTTCAGATGAGGTGCAGTCCTACCTGAGCGTCTCGGCGCCCGTCGTGGCGCTCGAAAACGTGCTCCTGTTCGACGGCACCGGGGCCCCCGCGCGGGCCGGCCAGACCATCCTCATCCGCGGGAACCGCATCGAGGCGGTCGGCGCGTCCGGCTCCGTCGACATCCCGTCCGATGCGGAACGGCTGGATCTGGCGGGCCACTCGGTGATGCCCGGAATGGTTGGTCTCCACGACCACCTGTACTACTACCAGAACGCCCCGCGGGTGGCGCAGATGCAGTACTCGGGTCCGCGCCTCTACCTGGGGGCCGGTGTCACGACCGTCCGGACGACGGGCAGCATGTCACCCTATCAGGACATCTCGCTCAAGGGCGCGATAGAAAGGGGAGAGACGCCTGGTCCCCGCATCGTCATCACGGCGCCGTATGTCATCAGTCCCGGGCCGGACGAGCGGCTCAGGGACCTGGGCATGTATGTGATCCGGGACGAGGAGTCGGCACGCCGGTACGTTCGGTACTGGGCCGCGGAAGGCGCCGAGTGGGTGAAGGTCTACACGCAGATCTCACGGGCGGCGCTGGGCACGATCATCGACGAGGCCCACAGGCAGGGGATGAAGGTCATGGGCCACCTGTGTTCCGTGAGCTTCCGCGAAGCCACGGCGCTCGGCATCGACAACCTGGAGCACGGTCTGTGGGCCAACTCGGACTTCGATCCAACCCGCGAACCGGACAAGTGCAGCCCCAACCATGCGCGAAGCCTGGCTGAGCTGGATATCGACGACCCCGCCGTGGCGGAGACGATCCGGCAGATGGTCGAGGCGGGGGCGGCGATGACCTCGACGGTGGCCGTCGCGGAGCAGGCGACGCCGCTGGTGCCGGAGCTCACCGAGCGCGACAAACAAGCGATGCCCGACCACATCGTCGAGGCGGAGATGCAGCGGCGGAAGATGTTCGAGACCGGAGAGATGGGCTGGATGGAGAACTTGTTCAAGAACCTGCTCGCGTTCGAACTCCGGTTCGTGGAAGCCGGGGGCCTGATGGCGGCCGGAGTGGACCCCGCATGGGGCGCGCTGCCGGGCTACGGCGACCAGCGCAACTTCGAGATCCTCGTCGGTGCAGGGTTCGAGCCATCCGTCGCGGTTCAGATCATGAGCGCAAACGGCGCCAAGGTGATCGGCATGGATGACGACTTGGGCACGGTGGCCGCAGGCAAGCTGGCGGACCTGCTCGTGATCGAAGGCGACATCGGGCGCAACGCGTCGGACATCCGCAACCTGCGGCTCGTCTTCAAGGACGGTCTGGGCTACGATCCGGACAAGCTCACCGCTGCGGTGGCGGGACTCGTCGGCATGCGCTGAGTCGGCGCCGGCCCGCCCATCGCCGAAGAGGAGGCAACCATGCGTTTCAGGACAGTGACGGGCGTGGCGGTTCTTGTGGTGCAGGCCCTCCTGGCGCCCTCCTGGTCGGCGGAGGCGTCGGCACAGACAAGCCCGAGTTCCCCGCTCACCGGCCTCCTGGAGGCGGAACTTGGCAGGTTCCCCGGGATCGCTGGGCTCTATGTGAAGCACCTCACGACCGGCGAAGAAGCCAGCGTTCGGGGAGACGAGCGGTTCGAGAGCGCCAGCACCATCAAGGTCGCCATCATGGCCCACATCTACCGGATGGCCGATGCCCGCGAGATCGACCTGAACGAGCGCATCGAGCTCCAGAGGTCGGATCTGGTGGGCGGATCCGGGATCTTCAGATACAAGGGTGTCGGGCTCAACCCGAATCTCCGCGACCTGATCACGGAGATGATCATCACCAGCGACAACACCGCCACGGACATGGTGCTCCGAAGGATCGGGGGCGTGGACCCGGTGAACGATTTCCTCCGGGAGCAGGGGCTCGAAGCCCTTCACATGAACCACACCGTCTACAGCTATTTTCGCGGCCTGTACGAGCGCATGGCCCCCGGGTTGGGCTTGCTGTCCCGGGAGGACGTCTTCGCACTCTGCTGCGCCAACACGATCCTGGGCAACGTTCCGTCGCTCAGCGAGCGGCGGGACAGCCTTAACCGGGAGATCGAGCGCAGCGCGGCCGCTCGCGGCGGTCCGGAGACGGAGCCAGAGACGGAGCAGGAGACCACGGACCTCCTGCATCCCGAGGAGAACTGGTTCGGGGTGGCCACGCCGAGGGAGATGGGTCAGCTCCTGGAGCGGATCCAGACCTGCACCATCGCCTCCGAGGAGAGCTGCGAGGAGATGCGGCGGATCCTCAGGAATACCCAGGCGAGCGGCACGCCCATAGCCGGTGCGCTGGCTATCCATCTTTCCGTCCCGGTGGGGCACAAGACCGGGGGAACCACCGGAGTCACCAACGATGTCGGGATCGTCTACGCCCGCTCGGGGCCCATCGTCATGGCCTTCTACAACAAGGAGATCGCGGGTCCGACCGCGGTGGCCGAGATCCGCATGGGCGAGGTCGCCCGTATGGTGGTGGAGTACTTCGACGGGCCCGGGCGCTGACGCCGCTGCCCGGACGAGTTCGCCCTTCGAGGCGCCGAAACCTTGGGCTCAGCATCGGCCCTGGAGCTTCGTGAAGAGTGGGGCGAAAAGCTGGCCGTGCTTGGGGTCTTGCAGCTACATTTGTAGTGTCAAGTGTAATTACACGCGCGAGGGGCACGTGGAGCGTGAGAAGGTGAGCGAAAAGCGTATGAAGAGCGACTTGGGGCGAATCGACCGGATGAAGGATGAGGATATCGACTACTCGGATATCCCCGAGCTCGACGCCGCATTCGTCGCCACCGCACGCGTGGTGGTCCCGCCCGGGAAGAAGCAGGTGACGGTGCGTCTGGACAGAGATGTCCTAGCGTGGCTGAAGGCCCAGGGCAGAGGATACCAGACCCGGATCAACGCCATTCTGCGAGCGTACTACGAGGCGCACGCGAGCCGAAGCGCGCGCTCACGCCGAGGGCAGGGTTGATCCGGGGGTCTCGTAGCCCAAGCCCCCTCTCTCCCTACCGACGCACCGGCAACGTGATCCGCGTCGGATAGCGCTCCGATCTGTACACCCGTTGCGTCGCCATCTGCAGGTCGCTCTCCGTGGCCTCATAAATGTTCGGCACCCACGACTGCGGATTCCGATCGATGACCGGGAACCAGGTGCTCTGAACCTGCACCATGATCCTGTGTCCCGCCTTGAAGGTGTGACTTCGGTCCCTTAGAGCGATCGTGTACTCCTGCACCTCGTTCGCCGGGATCGGCTCCGGATCCCGGTACGAGTTCCGGTAACGCCCCCGGAAGACCTCACCCGCCACCATGTACTGGTAGCCGCGCAGGTTCGCATTGGGCTCGTAGTCGTCCGGATACACGTCGATCAGCTTCACCACCCAGTCCGAGGCGGTGCCCGAGGTCGACGCGAACAGGTGCGCCACCGGATCGCCGCTCATGGTCAGATCCTCCTCCAGCGGCTCCGACTCCCAGAACAGCACGTCGGGCCTGCCGTGTGCCATCCGCTGGTCCTCGGCCTGCCAGGTGGGCCATCCCGACCACTGGATCGGCCGGGACCGGTAGGGCACCGGGTTCCACGGATCCGAGATGTACTCGTCGTGGTCGGAGGCCGGCGCACTGCCTCCTGAAGCCGACGCCCCAGCCGCGGACGGCGGATCGAACGACACCCGCCTCCCCGCGTGCAGGTAGATGTCGCGCTGCTCAGCAGGCGGCGGCCACGACTCGAACGTCTCCCATTCGTTCGCACCCGTCTGGAAGGCCATCACCTCCGGCAACTCCACCGCCGGCCCGTCCTTGAGCCAGTGGGCGAACCACTTCGCCTCGATCTCCTTCTTGTAGTAGCGGCCCGTCTCCGACCCGAAGTCGAACTCCAGCATCCTGTCGCCCGTGTGGAAGGTCCAGCCGCCGTGGGTCCACGGGCCGATCACCAGGTTGTTCCAGCTGTTCACGTCCTTCCGCTCCAGCTTCTTGTAGACCTCGAGGGGTCCGTAGAAGTCCTCGCTGTCGTACCACCCGAGCACGTGCAGCAGGGGGATCAGCGGTTCGTCGACGAACGGCAACACCCCGCACATCTCCGTCTCCCAATACTCGTCCATGTTCGGGTGCTCGGCGAAGGCATTCCACGTCGGCGCCTCCCCATGGAAGTACCGCGCGTTGATGTTCGAGAGCGCCCCGAGGTCCAGAAACCACTCGTAGAGGTCGTGCTGGTCGACCACCCGCCCGGCGCCCTCCACCCGTGCGATCCAGTTGAACGCGTACTCCAGACGGAAGGCCCCGTTGTGGTGCCAATCGTCCCCGATGAACATGTCCGCGCAGGTCGCCTGCGGTGAGGCAGCCTTCAGCGCCGGGTGCGGATCGTGGGACGCGCGTATGGAGGTGAACCCTCCGTACGAAATCCCCAGAATGCCCGCGCGCCCGTTGGATTCCAGCACGTTGTTCACCAGCCACTCGATCGTGTCCCAGGCGTCGGTGGTCTCGTCGATCCCGTCGGGGTCGTCGGGGTCCTTGGGCGGGCGCAGCGAGAGGTACTCTCCCTCCGAGTCGAAGCGGCCGCGGAGGTCCTGGAACACCATGATGTTGCGGTCCTCGATGAGATCCGGGTGGTCGTAGAGGCGCGTGCTGTAGCCCTGCGAATCCCGCAGCAGCCCGTACGGCGTGCGCTCGATGATGAACGGAAGCGGCTCGTCCACGTCCCGCGGCACGTAGATCTCTGTGTGCAGGCGGACGCCGTCCCGCATCGGGATCATGGCCACCCGCTTCTCGAGGATCCCGTGGATATCGATGTCGGTGACGGGGCGATTGGGAAGGTCAGGGTTGGGCGCCTGCTCCCCGGCTTCCGGTGCTGTGCAAGCCGCGGCACCCAGCGCAGCGACGAGGGGAATGGTCAGCGCTCTAGATCGGCGCGATGGTGGTCGCATGGCTTCCGTCCCTTCTGACCCGAGCGGCCCGTCCTGGGCCACTGCGCTCAACTCGACCAGAATGTAAAGAGAACATTACAAGATGTCATGTCTGCTATACGGTCAAGTGCCTTAGCAGGAACTCCGGTCCTTGGGCGGATCGTCGTGTCTGAAGTCCCGTCGAACTGGGCCTCGATACGCTTCCGATCCGCCCGATTTCGAACCTCTGCAGCCAGTCAGCACCCACCACAATGGCGTTACCCCCTCTCGAGGAACCACAGGATGTCGCTCTGCATGGGCGTCTGACCCACACGTCGCTCGGGCTCGCCCACGGCGCAAGGCTCGCCGCGCGACTGGCGCTCGCAGGTACCGAGCCAATCGAAGGCATTGTGGGTATAGGGAAGGCCCTCGGCGCCAAGGGGGGAGTTCCGGTCCACCAGGTGGAAGTGCAGGTGGGGTGCCGTCGAGTTGCCGGTGTTGCCGACGAGACCCAACACCTGGCCTCGCCGCACGTAGTCACCCTCCTTCACCTGTACGCTCCCCGACTTCAGGTGGGCGTAGAGCACGTACCGGCCGTCACCGAGATTCAGAATGACGTGATTGCCGATCGCCGTCGTGATGGTCATTTCGGGGGGGCTCTGAGTCACGAAGGGAGTGTTTTCCGGCACTCCCTCGAACGTCGTCGAAACGATGGCGTCGGCCACAGCGATGACCTCTTGCCCGAAGCTGGCGTAGTTCTCGTTCCTCGTCGAATCGCCCGCGACGAACCGGCCGTCGGCATCGAGCTTCATGTAGTCGATGGCGTACCGTTGCGCGAGACCGGGTCGCCCGTTTGTGGGCAATGCCGCCCGGCGATGCCCCGACTCGTTGCCGGGACCGTTCCGGGCCACCCACGGCCCGCCCGTAAGTGGAGGCCCGATCTCGACTGTCTCACTCTGCGGAAGCACCTCCAGATCGACCTCGATCACGTCCGTGAATCCGCCCCCGTCGCTCTCCACATCGAAGGTCAACTGATGGTACAGGACGCGTGGAAGCGCCTGACTTTCATCCACGGGCACGGCCATGTACACCATGACGTGCGCCCAAGGGTCGATGGCTGCCGATGTCTTCTCTTCGCGCGCTCCGGTGCGCCCACCCAGCGGCCCCATGTTCCCCACCAACTCCTCGCCCTCGTAGACGAGCAGTGACGGGCCGTCCCTGTTCTCGGCGCGGACGTCGACCCGGGTGACCGCGGCCGCGCTCCCCGTGTAGCTGGTGAGGTGGATCTCGTAGATGAAGTGATGCCGGCCGGCAGCGTAGATCGCGGAAGGTGCAAAGTGAACCTCGGCGGCAATGGGGAGGGGGAAGGGCCGCGCCGACTGGGCTGCTACGGGTGAAGCCGCGACACCCAGCGCGGCGAGGAGGAAAACGGTCAGCGCTCCGGATCGGCGTTTTGGCGGTTTCATGGCTTCCGTCCTTTCTTGGCCTATGCAGCCTGTAGAAACAACCGACCAAAATGTAAAGTTAACATTACAAAATGTCATGTTTACTATACTATACGTGTCAACGAATCCGGACGAATGGTGGTCAACCGAGCCAGACTATCCGACTGCGGCAGCGCCTCTGCGGTGCGAGTGAGCCAGGAACCGGCCTCTTCGGCAAGGCCAGCAACAAGCTCGGCCCGCTTCTGCCTTCTGTCGGGCTTCTTGCCCTTGTAGCCCTTCCACGGCAACTCCCATATCCAGAGCGCCGCTGCAGGGTATGTTTCGACGAATCGCCCGCCGCCGCTCCGATCGATGGCTTCGCCGTCTCCTGCTACAATGGAGGGCCAGACCGTCGAGGTCGAATAGGTATGGATGGCCCGGACGAAGTCCTCGGGCCAGCCAAACGGGGCATCGATTGCGATCTTGTCTGGGCCCTGGCCTGGGCGCCCGAACAGCTCGAGCAGGTCCGAGTCTGTCACGTCGGTCCTGAGACAATCGACACGCGCTGACTCCCCATCCCAACGGATGAGGCAGACGGCGGTACGCTTCGCCTGAGAAGCAAGATCCACACCTAGAGTGACCATTGGCTGGGAAGATAGCGACCCAACGGGTCCGGCCCAACCCCGCCGCGACCGCCCGCGCGTTGCGATCATTGGATCGCGACGACCGCCTTCAGACCCACTCGCCGTGGTATCTTCCGAGGTTGCCGGATCTCTCCATGGACGGCGGCACACCCGACTTCGCGGGGGCACGATGGCCGGACCAGACAGGAAGCTGATCGCTGCGGTGGAGGCGTATTTCGCCGACCTCGGCCGGGTGCGCGCATCGGGTGGCGCGACCGGGGAGCGGTCGTACTATCCGGCACTCGCCAATCTGTTCGGCGCGGTCGGTCGGACGCTGAAGCCGAAGGTGTTTTGCGTTCTCGAGGCAGCCGATCAGGGTGCCGGCCATCCCGACTATGCCCTCTACACGGCGAAGCAGGTTCAGAAAGGCCGGCCGCGGAAAGGACAGGTTCCGGAGCGTGGCGTGATAGAGGTGAAGGGGGTGGAGGAAGATGCATGGCTGACCGCGAAGTCGGATCAGGTGAGCCGCTACTGGGACCACTACCGGCTTGTGCTGGTCACGAACCTGCGCGATTTCGTTCTGGTGGGCGCGGACGAGTCGGGCAGTCCGGCCAAACTGGAGACCTTCCGGCTGGCGGAGGATGCGGACGACTTCTGGCGCAAGGTGGAAAGACCTCGTGCCTTCGCTCGCGAAGTGGGGGCGGGTCTCGGCGAATACCTTGCCCGGGCTCTCTCGCACCGGGCCGCCCTGGCCGAGCCGAAGGACTTGGCCTGGCTGCTTGCTTCGTACGCCCGCGACGGTCTGTCCCGCGTCGAGGCGGCGGGGAACGCGCTATCGCTCCTGACGGTCCGGTCGGCGCTGGAGGAGGCGCTCGGGATTCGCTTCAAGGGCGAGCGCGGGGAGCGCTTCTTCCGTTCAACGCTGATTCAGACGCTGTTCTACGGCATCTTTTCCGCGTGGGTGCTTTGGTCGCGCGAAGAGCGAGGCAAAGGCGGCCCGCTGTTCGAGGCCGGCCATGGCCCGCAGCGGTTCAGATGGCGCGAAGCTGTCTGGCACCTGCGGGCCCCGGTGCTGCGCGCGTTGTTTGGGCAGCTGTCCGATCCGGGCCGGCTGAAGCCGCTTGGCCTCGTCGAGGTCCTGGACTGGACATCGGCCGCGCTCAACCGCGTGGACCAGGTCGCATTCTTCTCTCGGTTCAACGAGGGCGATGCGGTGCCGTACTTCTACGAGCCGTTCCTGGAAGCCTTCGATCCTGCCCTCCGCAAGCAGTTGGGCGTTTGGTACACACCATCTGAGGTGGTCTGCTACATGGTGGCCCGGGTGGACAACGCGCTCAAGGACGATCTCGGCATCTCCGAAGGACTGGCGGCGGAGAACGTCTATGTGCTGGACCCCTGCTGCGGCACAGGGGCCTATCTGGCGGAGGTGCTCCGCCGCATCGCTCTGAATCTGGAGGGCCAGGGCCTTGGGGCGCTCGCGGGCGTGGCGGTGAGGAAGGCGGCAACCGAGCGGGTGTTCGGGTTCGAGATCATGCCCGCGCCGTTCGTCGTTGCGCACTTGCAGGTCGGCCTGACCATGCAGAACCTGGACGCGCCCCTGGCCGCCGACGGATCGGAGCGTGCGAGCGTGTTTCTGACCAACGCGCTGACCGGATGGGAGCCGCATATCAACAAGCCGCTGCCCTTCCCGGAACTCGAGGAAGAACGTGACCGGGCGGACCGCGTCAAGCAGGACACCCCGATTCTGGTGATCCTCGGCAACCCGCCGTACAACGGCTTCGCGGGGATGGCTGTGGAGGAGGAGCGCGAGCTCTCGGAAGCCTACCGCAAGACCAGGCGGGTGCGGCGGCCCGGAGGCCAGGGGCTCAACGATCTCTACGTCCGGTTCTTCCGCATGGCCGAGAGGCGCATCGCGGAGAGGACCGGTCAAGGGGTGGTGTGCTTCATCTCCAACTACTCCTGGCTCGACGGGCTGTCCTTCACCGGGATGCGGGAGCGCTACCTCGAGGCGTTTGACGCGATCCGGATCGACAGCCTGAACGGCGACAAGTACAAGACGGGCAAGGTCGCACCGGACGGTTCGCCGGACCCGAGCATCTTTTCGACCGAGGGAGATCCGGTCGGCATCCAGGTAGGCACGGCCATCGCAACGCTGGTTCGCAAGGCGGACCACGAGCCCGCCAGGTCGGTTGAGTTCCGGAATCTCTGGGGACAGAAGAAGCCGGAACAGTTGATCGCCACGGCCGAGGCGGAACCGGATGCGCTTTACTCGGAGATCGAACCGGTGCTGCCGCTGGGTCTGCCCTTCGTGGAGACTGCGGTCAGTGCCGACTGGTTCGACTGGCCCGCGCTGCCCGAGCTGTTCCCGGTCTCGTTTCCGGGGGTTCAGACCAAGCGCGACTCGTTTCTGATCGACATCGACCTTGATCGTGTAAAGGAGCGGGTGAAGCAGTACTTCGATCCGGATGTCAGCCACGACCAGATTGCTCAGCGCTACGCGGCGGCGATGAAGAGTTCCTCCGGATTTGTGGTGCGTGACGCTCGCGTAGTGCGCGAAGCTCTGGTAGCTCGTGGTGGACCGAAGAACATCGGTTTCGTGCGCCATGTATACCGTCCGTTTGATACACGGTGGTTGTATTGGGAACCCGGACATGGCCTTCTTGGACGGCCAGTTCCGGACTACATGCCCCATGTGTTCGAAGAGAACAAGTTCCTTGTTGCGCAGCAGAAGCCGCGCCGAGCGTGGTCACCGCCCCAGGTCATCCCGCATGTCGGTTGTCTCGACCTTATGGACCGTGGTGCCACCTGCTTCCCGGCTTGGCTTCGTGAGGAGGAAGGCCTTGGCCACGGTACCGACACCGGGCACCGTGCGAATCTGTCGGCCGTAGCGGAACGCTATCTCACCCGTCTTGGTCTCGGCGTTGAGGATCTCTTCCACCATGTCCTAGCCACCTTGCACGATCCTGCCTACCGGGACGGCAACGCAGGGGCGCTACGCATGGAGTGGCCACGCATCCCGCTACCCGGCTGGCCGGGCGGGGATACCGAGGGAGCCGCCGAAGAGCTCGCTCGGTCGGCGGCCCATGGGCGGAAGCTCGCGGCCCTGCTCAATGCTGAAACCCCGGTCCCAGGCGTCACCCGGCCACCCCTGCGCCCTGAGGTCGCCGCGATCGCCGTCCCTTGTACCGTCGGGGGACGCAACATGACAGGGGAGGACTTCGCCGTCACCGCCGGCTGGGGACATTCGGGCGCGGGCGACGCCGTGATGCCTGGCCGGGGCCGCGCCGTCGAACGTCCTTACACGCCGGAGGAATCCGCGGCCATGGGGGACGCGTCGGATGTTCTCGGCGACCGGACCTTTGATGTCTACCTGAACGGGGAGGCCTTCTGGCGCAACGTCCCCGCAGCCGTCTGGGACTACGGGCTCGGCGGCTACCAGGTGCTCAAGAAGTGGTTGTCCTATCGGGAACAGAAGGTCCTCGGCCGGAGACTGCGGGCCGAGGAGGTTCAGCACTTCGCGGACACGGGGCGGCGGATCGGTGCGATCCTTGTTGCCCAAGCGCAAGGGGTGGGGTCATCGGGGAGGCCTGCCGGATGCAGCGCTACCGGAACCACCTCCAACTACGGTTGGGACAGACTCGAATCGGGACCAGACCGAAACTGAGGCCACGCAGGAGTCTTCCTCGGTATGCCAGAACGCAAATGGAAACGGCAGGATTGGACCGAGTCCGTCGAGCGGGCTCTGGGTAGGTTGGTCGAGTCGGTGACGGCCAAACGTTTCCACCCGCCACCGCTCACGAACGAACAGTATCGCGCGCTCGGGAGGGAGGCGAACCATGACGCGGAAGCCCGTGCCGTCTTCGAGCAGTATTTCCCAGAACTGAACGTCGCCCCCAGCGACTTGATGGACCTGCTCGCCCAGCACTCCGTCATCAGGCGGAACTGCACCGGAACCGGTAGTGACATGGCGACATTCGTGACGATGCCGTCCAAAGGCTTCCGGATGGAGTTGGGGGACTTGGTCCGGTTTCTCACTCGTACGGCCGTCAAGAGCGGCTGCTGGGACACCACAGCCCAAGTTGAGCGGTTGCTGGCCCTCAGTGACGCGAACCAGGTGCCGGGCTATGAAGTTACCGTGTTCCGCGGACTCACCATGGTGGGCGAGGTTGAGTTAGCTGAGGGGCTAGACATCCTATCGTACGAGCGTGCGGCCCAACGGAGTTTGGTCAGGAACGAACCTTCCGGCCCGGCGAACCCGATGCCTGACTATGCCGGTATGGGCGCGTTGGTGCTTGCCCGCTCAATGACGTGGGGGCCCTGCCTCGTTCCACCGAGAACGTCCAAAGATCTCGGCCTCCAAGCACCGAGCCCTGCGTTCCGCTGTCTCCCCGGGTGCAGCGCAGGGGTCATCTTCGGCTTACTCTCAATCGCGACATCTCATCGGGTCCAGCTACTGTCGGTGCTTCATTGCGCACCCGATTTCGTCGGCGTGAATCCGAACTTTGGGGCTGGCTCAAGCACTGGTTTCCTGGTCGACAACGCTTGGACCAAAAAGGACCTAACTCCAGAACATGTCAGTGATCTCCAGAACCTCGTCCGCGCGTGGTCTCGATTTGGAACCGGTAAACGTCGTAAACTCGATCTAGCGTTGAGCCGGCTGGCATCGTCAATCCACAGGAGACGGGGCCGGTTCTGGCTGGAGGATCGCATTCTCGACACAGCGATCGCGCTTGAAGTGATGTACGAATTGGAGTCTCCCGAACTCTCGTATAGGCTGGCCACCAGGGCAGGACACCTGCTCGCCGACACAACCGACGAGCGGATCGACATTTCCAAAGAAATGAAGCAGTTCTATCGCCTCCGTAGTTCAATCGCGCACGGCCGAAGGCCGGCGAACGCTGGAGAGAATGCTCGGCGAGGGTTCGACCTTGCCCTGAGGACGCTCCGAGAGTTGCTTCGCCGGGGTGACTTCCCGGATTGGGAGAGGTTGGTCATGTCATCATCCGGCAGGGTGCCCGCCTGATTGCCCAATCTCAAGGCGCGCGGAGGGAGACTCTGTAGGTTCTCATCCTTCCGTTGGGGCGATGGCTGCCACCGCGACGGGATGGGGTGCTTCAGCATCGATCTGCTATGAGGGATGTTTGGTCGCTGATGCGTTCAAGTTGGTATGGGATCTTCCTCAGCAGGTCGATGATCTGTGGCCCGTCGCTAACCATCGGCTTGATGATATGACCGTCTTCTCCAGATCCTCGTCCTTCTCGGGGAGTCTGGAGAGCAAGTTCACCGAACCCTGCATGTCCTGCCAACGGAGCTGGTCCAGATGGGCGAACCAATTGGAGACATTGCAGCTTTCCTCGTCCAGCTCGGCTAAGGCTTTCACGACATCGTCGAGTGTGGCTGGTGATCCAAGCGTGATAGTGGTGCTCAATGTCGGGTCAAGTTCGTTACCCGCCCCGGAACGAGCCTGCGACGCCGGAAAGGTAGGGTGCGTCTGCGGACTTGGAAGGTCACACCCTCACCTGTGGGACAGACTCAGTCGAAACGGCTCCCAGGTCATTCTCACATCGCCAGCCATTCCACTGCTTCACGAAGTTCGGCAGTGCGGGCCGAAGCCGTCACGAGGCGGGCTCGAAGTTTATCAATGCCGGTTTCCCAAGAGGCCGCAAGTACGTCGATTCCGGTGTCGCTGAGATCAGGCGCCACCTCCTGGATCGCATTTGGCCGCAGGGAATGTGCTCCTGCTGAATCGGTCAGCAACAAGTTGACCGCGAGCACGTTCGGACGACTCTCAGACAGATTGTTGCTGTCCTTCTTGGCGTTCACGGCCTCCCGGAGCATGGTCGCGACATGTTTCCGAGGCGATCCCGCTGTGCGATTCGACACATCCCCCTCTTCGTCCCAATCCTGCACGAGTACCCGGACGTTGCCGGGTGCATGGTACACGACTTCCACGTACTGCTGTTGTGCCCTGTCGCGGTAGGCCCGACAGCAAAACGGTTTCAACTGCGAATCGAGAAAACCAGCTACAGCCGAGCCCGTGGGTAGAGACATCTGTGCGAAGTGCGTGTAGTCGCATTGAACCGACACTCCTCCAAGGACTTTGGATATGCAATCTTGAAGGAATTCGAGTAGGCCGTAGGATTTTTGAATGCTATAGCACTCGACGAACCAACGCTCGTCATGAATGCGGACCGACAAATCCGGGCCGCCGCTCGGTTCGCTCCAGCGGACATCATCACCGACTTCGCGAAGTCTGGCTGCGACCTGCATCTGCCAGACCAATGACCAGAACGTGCCGTAGTCTCCGTTGGTTAGAAGAGAGTGTTCGTATTCCCAGTTCTTTAGCTTCTTCGCCTGCCCCAGCAGCGACTCAAGATTGTCGAAATGGCTTTCAGTATTCCACGTCCCAAGCCGCCACGCCATGTGGTGACAGTAGAACGGCAGTTTGTCGCTCGATTCCCTTAGCATTGACTCCGGGAAAGCGCTACGAATCGCAGGGTAGCGCTCCAGCCGGCGCCGCACGCGATTCCAGTCGATGAGCGTGTGGATGAAGTACCGTGTTGGACTATCGATGCAGTCTACCAACTCCATCCTCCATCTGCTCGCTGACCCCCCGCATCCGCCCCATCGCCGCAAGATCCATCCGGACCTGAAGCGGCACGGCGTCCTCCGACATCATGTCGCCGCGGAATGCGCCGACGTGCACGTGAGGGTGGAATGACGAGCCGTTGTTCCCGATGCGGGCGACCGGATCGCCTGCACGCACGGTGTCACCCTGGGATACCGTGACCTCGCGGACATGGACGTATGCGACATGGACATCAGTAAGTTCGCCGTCGACCAGCTGCTGGAACAGGATGGCGCTCGAGCGGCCCGAGCCCCGAACCCCGGGGGGCGTGGATTCGGGATTGATCTGGAAGCCGAGGACGACTCCGTCGAAGGGTGCCAGCAGCGGCTCTCGCCAGCTGTGCCAATCCTCGTTGCGGGTTCCGTCTCCCGTGTACAGCGATGCCAGGTTGCCGTTCGGTCCGCCGTCCTGCCGCACCACGACGCAGTCGGCGGCGAGCGCGTCGGGTACGTGGTCCTCCGCGCCGAGCGGGTGTTCGGAGCACTGGAACCGTGCCGCGACGGGCGGGTGGATCGTGATCGCCGGGTGGCTCTGGAGGCGCAGACTCTATAGGTCGTGGATTTGTTCGCCAAAACTTGCCTGAATTGGCGGACAAATGGAATAAAAGCGGTCATTATGCGACAATCGTCTTCTTGGCCAACATAGACATGTAAAGTAAACATTACATGGTGTAATGTTTACCATACTATTTCACCCGTCCGCACCCGGATCCGGCAGCCCCCGGTCACGGCAGAGCCGCCGTATCTCCGCCATGATGGACTCGTGACCCCAGTCCCGTTTCCCAGCAATAGAGACGTAGGCCTCGCGCAGTTTCTCGTACGCTCCCTCCGCGTCGCCCTCGGCCAGGAGCACGGCACCTTCCGCCCGAATGCGGGCAGTCGGGTCGAAGGAGAGCAACACGCTCTTGCCCGCTCCCTCAAGCCGCCTGCGCGCCGACGCCGCGTCACCGCCGCAGGCGGCCTCGAAGTATGCCGCGGCTACATCAATGACCGGCCGATACGCAGGGAGCGCTGTGGCCGCGTGGTCCACCATGTACCGGATGTGCTCTCCGGCAGCCTCGACATCTCCGCGGTCCAGCGCATGAGTGTGGGCCATGTGCCGGCCCCCCAGGTCCTCATAGGAGCCGTCCGCCAGCGAGGTGGCTCGCGCGATGAGGTCCGGATCCCAGTCGCGCGGGCCCACACCGGCGATCGCGTAGCTGCCCAAAGCCATGAGGGCCGCGTAGCCGTCCGCGGCCGCACCGGGACGCACGAGTTGGAGGATCTTCTTGCCGTCGTTGACGAACGCGCCCTGATTCACGGGCAACAGCGTCACAAGTCCGATGCCAAACGAGAGCACGCCAAGCATGAACACGCTCTCGGCCAGCGCATCCTGAAAGCTTCCATCGGGCACCGCGTCGCCCCCGAGGCCCGAAAGCACGTAGACCGCGAACACGAGCACGCCCACCACGATACTGGTGACCGGCCCGCCCGCGGCGAAGCTCAGCATTGCCCGGCGCAGCCCTTCCGTGCTTGCCGGTACGCTCGATACCACCCCGCCAGCCAACGACAGCCTTCTGTTGAGCCTCCAGCTCAGGCGCCCGTCGGCTTCGCGCTGGATGTGCACGGGTCCGACGACCAGCATGCCCAGGCGCATCCCGCGCAGGCGGCCACCGAGGGCATGTCCAACCTCATGCATGGTGATCGCGAGAAAGGCGGCGACAACTACGAATGCGATGGTCATTTCCTATCTCCTCGGTCAGGCCAGGCCCACGAAAAGCCCGATGACCCGGCGGACAACGAATTCACATCCACCGGCAACGCCACATTCCCTTCATTGTCGCTCGCTACCCGGGGTGTTCGATTGATTGTGGGAGTTTCACCGTATGGTTGCGAGGCCCTATCCGGCAATGGCAGCGGAAATGCTCCCTCCGCCGGATAGCTTCCACCAAATCCGTCCCATCCAGCAATGGAGTCGCCCACGATTCGGCTCCAACTTCGTGCGGCACAGGACGGGGATCGCTCCCCCCCTCCGTTGGCTAGTCCTGTCTTCGAGGCGGCCCGTCGCACTTCCATCACACGACGGGAACGGCCCGATTCCTGGCGAGAAACGGGCGCATGCCGGGAGTCATCGTCGTGGCTATTCCCAATACCGACAGGACGCGCGACCTGTCGCCGCCCGTCTACTCCGCCGCGGGCCCCGCGCGCTCGAGTGCCGGTGGAGCGGACAACTTCCTGGAGTTCATCATGCCGAACTGAAGCCGTTCATCGATGAGAACTACAGGACAAGACCGTACGCCATTCTCATCGGGCACTCGCTCGGGGGACTGTTCGCGAATCACGCTCTGGTGCATCGACCGGACGTCTTCAACGCGTACATCTCGATCAGTCCGAGTCTTTGGTGGGACGAACAGCGTCTGGAACGCCATCCACGGGAATTCTCGGTCGGATCGGGGGCAAAGCGCTCGAAGACAGGAACGCTGCCGACGCGGAGGTGATCTTCTCACGTGTGGTCGTAATGGACCCCAACCTGGCGCCTGCTCACAACGGATTGGCTGAAGCATACGCCATCATGGGCAATCAGACCCTGGCCATCGAGCACTATCAGCACGCCCTTCGGATTGACCCGAGGAACGGTCCGGCCAGGGAGAAGCTGACGGAGTACGGTGTCGACCTGTCCGACTTCCCCGAGACCGTGGACGTGCCGGTCCGCGTGTTGGAGTCGTATGTGGGAACGTATGTTGTGCCCGACGATCCGGACGAGAGGCTTCGATTCGTCCTGGCGGGCGAGGAGCTCACGGTGGAGCTCGAGGGCAGCACGTACGAGCTGTACGCGACATCGATGGAACGCTTCAAGGTGGTGGTCGTGCCGGTATACCTGACCTTCAGGACCGACGAAGCCGGGAACGTGACCGGTCTTACGATCGATCAAGCCGGCGAGAAGACCGAGGCGACCCGTGTGAACTAGGGCGTCCGGGAATTCGGCGGGCACCGGCGTTCTGATCTCGGGCGAACATCGGACGGGCGACGCGGAATCGTTAGTTTCCAGCGTCTCGCGCGACAGACCACGAGTTCACCCATGAGCGAGTGCCGCCTCGAGGAAGAGGAGCCGACCGAGTGACTGACGCCCACGATCCCCGCCCCGGCGGCGAGGTCGTCGTCTATGTCTATGAGGCCCCGGACGGCGAGGTCGCGCTGGACGTGCGCCTGGAACAGGAGACCGTCTGGCTGACCATGCGGCAGATGGCCGAGCTCTTTGAGCGGGATCGCTCGGTGGTGAATCGGCACGTGCCAAACGTATTCCAAGACGGAGAATTGGAACGCGGAGCAACCTGTGCAAATTTTGCACAGGTTCGACCAGAAGGTGGACAGGCCCGCGACACGCTCGACCTGCTCGCTCGCACATTGCGGAATCAGGCCCTGGTGGAAGACACGGGCCGGGCGGTCCTGGAACTCGTCACGCGCTATGCCGACACATGGCGGCTGCTGCTCGAATACGACGAGGATCGCCTCGAGGCTCCGGCAGGCACGCGGCCGCCGTCCGCCGCCCTCGACCACGGACAGGCAGTCGCGGCAATCGGGGACTTCAGGGCGGCACTGATCGCGCGCGGAGAAGCATCGCCCTTCTTCGGGAATCCCCGGGGCGAGGCGCTCGAAGGGATTCTCGGCAACGTCGAGCAGAGACCACGTTCGGAGAGCCTCTCTACCGAACCCGCGAGGAGAAGGCCGCGAACCTGCTCTACTCCTGGTGAAGGACCATCCCTTCACCGACGGCAACAAGCGCATCGGCTCGCTTCTGTTCTTGCTCTACCTTCGCCAGGAGGGGCTGCATCACGACCTGAACCCCCAGGCGCTCACCGCGCTCACCCTCCTCATCGCCGAAAGCGCTCCCGCCAACAAGGACCTGTTGGTCCGTCTGATCGTCGACCTGCTGGCGGGCCCGGAGGCATGAACTCGTTCACCGTCGGCGCGCTGGACCGCGAATTGGCTTATGAGCGGCGGCGTGTTCCTTGTGATCTCCGCATCATGCGGCATCGCACTCAGCCCCCCCGACAGCTGCTTGGAGAGTTGATCGCCGTGGAAGAGCGTGTATCTGCGAATGCGACGGCCGGCCGGCTTCCGGTACTCCTCGCGCCAGCGCTTCAACAGCGCGTCCGGCTGGAATCAAGTGGAGTGGCAGGGGGCAGAGCCGGTTCGTGGGTTCAGACCGTGAGCGCCGAGTCCCGCTGTGCCGCCATGCGTTGGAGATCCTTCGGGAGCCGGGGGCGATCGGCCGAGGTATCCGACCGCATGTCACATGTCGTATCTTGGGCTTGCGACCCGGCCTTGTGAGTTCCTCCAAGGCGAATGACGGAATGAAGACACGAGGAAGATGGCAGCCAAGAAGAAGAACTGCGGCACCACCACCGGCTACGAAGCCCGCTGGGCGCAACCGAAGGCCCGGGCGAGGCAGCCGACCATCGGCCAGACCGTCGATCGAGCCATGGCGGCGATCGAGCTTGGCCGGCGCGTATGACGTACACCGCACAGGAGCTTCTCGACCAGATCGCGGCGGGCGAGGACAGCCGGTGGGAGTTCAAGCGCGTTGAGTTCGCGGGAACGCGGCTCCGAAGCCCGGAGCGCCGCGTGCTGGCCGACGAGATCGCAGCGTTCGCCAACGCTCGGGGCGGAGTTCTGCTCTGCGGCGTCACCGACGACGGACGAGTGCAGAATCTGACGGGGGATCAAGTTGCCGCATTGGATGATGTCCTCGTGGAAACGAGCACGGATTCCATCAAGCCGCCCGTACGGATTCAAACGCACCACCGCCGCCTGCCGGACGGCAAGCTGCTCGTCGTGGTCGAAGTGCCCCAGGGGGACTCGCATCACCGGAGCCCCGGCGGGAGCTTCGTGCGAGTCGGCGGAACCAAGCGCCGGATGACGACGGAAGAGCAGCTCCGGCTGGCGCAGCGGCGCGGACAGGCCCGTTACCTCTGGTTCGATGAGCAGCCGGTGCCGCAGACCGGGTTCGACACCCTGGACCCGGAGTTGTGGTTGCCCCTGCTCAGCGCCGAGGGTGCCGCCGACCCGCCGACAGCGCTGGCGAAGCTCGCGGTGCTCGCGGAGGACGAATTCGGGGTTCAGCGCGCGACGGTTGCCGGAGTACTGCTGTGCTCGCGGCGGCCTGACCGGTGGCTGTCCAACGCGACGATCGCGGCGACCCGGTATCGCGGTACGGACCGGACGACCGGCCAGGTGGACGCGCAGGAAATCACCGGTCCACTTCCGCGCCAGATCGCGGACGCAGTGACGTTCGCGGTGCGCAACATGCATGTCGCCGCCCGAAAGACTCCGATGCGGGTCGACATGCCACAGTACAGCGAGAAGGCGATCTTCGAGGCGGTCGTCAACGCAGCGGTGCATCGCGACTATTCCGTCCGGGGTAGCCGGATACGCTTGTCCATGTTCTCCGATCGCCTGGAGATCCAGTCGCCCGGGGCGCTGCCCAACACGCTGAGCGTGGAGAGCATGGCCGTGCGGCAGGCCACGCGGAACCAGGCAATCGCCTCCCTGCTGGGCCGGATGGGCGTGGGAGAGATCCCGGGGTCCGCGCACAGGCGCTATTTCATGGAGCGAAGAGGGGATGGCGTGCCCGCCATCATCCGTGAGACTCGCGAGCTTTCCGGGCGGCCGCCCGAGTACCGGTTGATCGACGACGCGGAGGTTCTCCTGCGGATCCCCGCCGCACCGCAGGACGCAACCTCCTCGAACGAGACGGTAACCGTCGGAGTCGGCGGCCGACCGCTGCCAGGAGCGGAAGTCCTGGCCCTGTTTCCGAATCGAACCTGGAAGCATGCGGTTGCGGACGAGCACGGCAAGGCCGTATTGGAGTTGTACGCTACCGAGCTGCCGATGACCGTGTTCTGCGCGGCACCGGGACATGCGGCCCGCCTGGTTCGGGAGTGGCTCCCCGCCGCCGGCGCTCTCGCGATCGAACTAGTCCCGCTGCCGGGGGGCGGAAGTGCCATCTTCCCCGAGGAGACGGGTCATTTGCCCGGCCTGAGGGGGCTTCTGAACCCCAAGCGCGACTCCCTGGACCGCACGTACCTGTATGCTTCGAACATCGCCATAGGCCAGGGTCGCCCGCAGCCCGTGTTTTTCGTCCCCGGCGAAGAACTTCAACTGACGGACTCGGACGGGAAGGCGCTGCTCGTGCGAATCGTCGAAATCGTGGGTCGTGCAGCGCTCGTGGAATACCGGGATCCGGAGCCGCGAGAGTAACGCGGAAATGGAGACCATCGATACGACCTTCCTGCGCCGCTGCATCGCTTCGCTTGAGCAGGCGGTCGAGGGAATCGAGAGACAGGAAGACGGCGACGATGTCATGTACGACATCTACCGCGCCGCCTGCGTCAAGGAGTTCGAACTTGTGCTCGAACAGAGCGGAAAGCTCCTGCGCAAGCGGCTCGCCGCCTGGTTCGCCAGCAACCGCCAGGCGGACCGCCTGCACTTCAAGGACCTGTTCCGCCACGCCGCCCGCCCACATGATCGAACGAGTGGGCGATGCCTGATCGGCTGCGCCTGTCCGCAAGGCATCGACGCGTACTCGTGGCACTGCTCCGGGAACACCTGCCGGATGTCGAGGTGTGGGCCTACGGCAGCCGGGTGACCGGCCTTGGCCACGACGGAAGCGACCTGGATCTTGTGCTGCGGGGACCGGGACTCGATAAGATCCCCTTCGACCGGCTGTTGGACTTCGAGGAAGCGGTGCGGGAATCCACGATTCCGTTCCTCGTCGAGGCGCGGGACTGGGCTCGGCTGCCGGAGCGGTTTCACCGGGAGATTGAGCGCGAGTACGTGGTGGTGGGAGCTGCCAGCCCCGTCGCGCCCCAGGAAGTCGTCTGATCGCTCTTCGAGACAGCCAAGGACGCGGGTCACGAATCCCGCACCCTCGCCGCGCTCCGCGACACGCTGCTCCCGAGGCTGATCTCGGGCGAACTTCGGACGGGTGATGCGGAGTCGTTAGTTTCCAGCGTCTCACGCGACGGATCATGAGTTCCCGTACGAGCGAGTGCCGCATCAAGGAAACGGAGCCTACCGAGTGACTGACACCCGCGAACCCCGCCCGGGCGGCGAGGTCGTCGTCTATGAGGCCCCGGACGGCGAGGTCGCGCTGGACGTGCGCCTGGAACAGGAGACCGTCTGGCTGACGCTTCACCAGATGGCCGAGCTCTTCGAGCGCGATCTTTCCGTCGTGAGCCGACACATCCGCAACGCCTACCGCGAGGGGGAGCTCGAACGCGAGGCAACCTTTGCAAAATTTGCAACAGTTCGGCGTGAGGGCGGGCGGAGGGTGGTTAGGCAGATCGACCACTTCAACCTCGATGTCATCATTTCCGTCGGGTATCGCGTCAAGTCCCTGCGGGGCACGCAGTTCCGCCAATGGGCCACCCGCAGGCTCCGCGAACATCTGGTCAGCGGCTACACCCTCAACCGGCAACGGCTTGCCGAGCGTGGCCTGCGGGAGGCGCGCGATACGCTCGACCTGCTAGCTCGAACATTGCGGAATCAGGCCCTGGTGGAAGACACGGGCCGGGCGGTCCTGGAACTCGTCACGCGCTACGCCGACACATGGCGACTACTGCTCGAATACGACGAGGATCGGCTCGATGCTCCGGCAGGCACGCGGCCGCCGTCCGCCGCCCTCGATCACGAGCAGGCGGTCGCGGCGATTGCGGACTTCAGGGCGGCATTGATCGCGCGCGGAGAAGCATCGCCCCTCTTCCCTCCTCATCGCCGAGAGCGCTCCCGCCAAGGACCATCCCTTCACAAGGACCTGTTGGTCCGTCTGATCGTGAACTTGCTGGCGGGGCCGGAGGGATGACCTCCTGATCGCCTGGGAGGTCCAGCCCATCCCGGAGGATGCTCAGCCCATGTCAACGGATGCTCAGCCCACGGCAGAGTATGCTTTGCCCATCCCGGAGCCTGACGGGCGCAGCCAACCTCAGGCTCGGGAGCTTTTGGGCCCACTCCGCGTCACCCCCAACCGCAACCGGAGGCTGCAACCGTGATCGCTGACCACACCCTCGCGCAGATCGTCCGCGGTCTGATAGGTCGCCGCAGCGAAGGTGTCTACTGGGACTTCAAGCTCAAACACCACTCCAATAAAGGAGACCTGATCCACGACGTGCTCTGCCTCGCGAACGCGGAGCACGATGGTCCCCGTTTCCTTGTCTTTGGTGTGGAGGACGGCGGCACCTCGGTCCAGTCGATCGAGGCCGATGGTGGGCGCCGGACCCAGGCTGAGATCGCGAGCCTGTTCCGTGATAACGCGGGGAAGTTCTTTCAGTCGAGATTCCCGACATTCCACCTCCGCACTATAGAGATGGACGGCAAGCAGGTGGACGTGCTGATCATCGAGGACGAGCCGAAGAAACCGTACTACCTCGTCGAGAGGATCAAGAATGTCCGCGCGCACCACATCTACACGCGCGTCTGCGACACGAACACCCCAATCGACCGTGTCGCACAGCCCCACGAGATCGAACGGATGTGGCGGGAGCGGTTCGGCCTGAATGCGCCGGCGCTGGAGAGAGCCAAACGGTGTCTCGCCGAACCGTCGGTCTGGACGCTGCGCCACGAGGATGGATTCGTCTGCTGCCACCACGATGTCTTTCCCGAATTCACGCTGAAGGCAGCGAGCGCGGAAGGGGACCACCTCGATAGTGGGCAGGAGTGGACGCGCGGCGAGATATCCACCGACAACAATCACGCCGGCTGGTACGAACTCCGTTGCCACCAGACGCTGTTGAGACGCATCCACTACGTGAGCTTCGACGACCACAAGAAGAACATGGTCGCTCCAGACTGGGAGCCGGTCGGGCGGGGGCGCTTCTACTTCTACAGGGCCGACAGCATTCGCTACTCGGTCCAGCGGTTCTGGACCGCGCGAGATGACCGTGACGACGACTCCAAGGGGCTACGGATTCGCGGAAGCGGCGAATCTGCAACTGAGGCGCGGGCGCGATGGCGCAGGGGACTCTACATTCCGGTGCTGAATCCCGGCGAGCTGGAGGGATTCCTGGAAGGGCGTCAGACGAATGCCATCGGTGCCAAAGAGCCAGCTACTGATCTGGGCGAGCAGTACGAACTCTTTCTCCGCACTCTGATCGATTTCGACGACTGGCGGCGAGCCCAACTGGGTGATGGACGGGAATCGGCGTAAGCGCTGACGCTAGGTGTCCGAGTGAATCCGGAAGCCAGACCAAAATCGGCCAGCTGACGCTCGGTTTGCTTCCCGGAACGCCTCCTCACAGTCGGTCCCAACGCCGACCCTGCGGCCAAGTGGTCCGCTGCCGACCGACGTCGGTCGAGACCAACCTGCCTCGACGGAGGTATACGACCGCACGTCACATGTCGTATCTTGGGCTGCGACCCGGCCTTGGGAGTTCCTCCAGGGCGATGACGGAATGAAGACACGAGGAAGATGCCAGCAAGAAGACCAACAGCGGCGCCACCACCGGCCACGAAGCCGAGCTGTGGGCCATGGCCGACGCCCTCCGCGGCTCGATGGATGCCGCCGAGTACAAGCACGTCGTGCTCGGCCTCATCTTCCTGAAGTACATTTCGGACGCCTTCGAGGAGCGCCACGCGGCGGTGCTGGACGAGTGGGGGGAGGAAGCCGCGGAGGACCGCGACGAGTACATCGCCGAGAGCATCTTCTGGGTACCGCAGGAAGCCCGCTGGGCACACCTCAAGGCCCGGGGGAAAAGAAGGGCGGCGAGTTTTACACCCCACGCTGCGTCGTCAAGCTGCTCGTCGAGATGCTGGAACCCTACCGGGGGCCGGGTATACGATCCGTGCTGCGGCTCCTCGGGCATGTTCGTGCAGTCGATCGAGTTCATTCGTGCCCACGCCGACGGGAACGGCAACGGTGGGAAGGGGCGCGGCGATATCTCGGTCTACGGCCAGGAGTCGAACTACACGACGTGGCGGCTCGCGAAGATGAACCTGGCCATTCGCGGAATCGGCGGGCAGATCGCCCACGGCAACAGCTTCCATGACGACCGCCATCCGGACCTGAAGGCCGATTTCATCCTCGCCAATCCTCCGTTCAACATCTCGGACTGGGGAGGCGAGCGGCTGGTCGAGGACAAGCGCTGGCGCTACGGCGTTCCGCCCAAGGGGAACGCGGCCGCTACGTCGGTGTGGAGCCGCAGAAGGATGACGGCGAGCCGTTCGAGGACAAGATGAAGCGGCTGGTGGCTGAGCATCGCGGACAGCAGGCCGAAGGTGACCGGCTCGATGCCGCGATTGGCGAGAACCTGAAGGCGCTGGGATTCGGAGGGAAGGGACCGTGAGCAATGCGGACGAACGGCGCTGGCAGCAGCGGCTCGACACTTTCGGGACGGCGCTCGCGCAACTCACGAATGCCTGTGACCGGGAAGGGTACGACTACCTGGAACGAGCCGGACTGATCAAGACGTTCGAGTTCAGTTTCGAGCTGTCCTGGAAGGTGCTCAAGGATCTCCTCTTCTACGAGGGCCATGACGTGAAGGTCCCGCGCGCGGTGATCCGGAAGAGCTTCGAGGTGGACTACATCGACGAGAGCGACTGTGAAACCCTGCTCGACGCGCTGGACAAGCGCAACCTATTGAGCCATGCCTGTTTGCTCGACGTGGCGCAGGAGGCGGAGACGCTGATCACGGAACGCTACCACCCTGCGCTGCTACGACTCCACCAGACTCTGGACACCAGGCGAACGAGATGACGGACGGCCTCAAGGACGCGCACCGCGAGGCGATTATCGCCGTGATCGCGGCCAACGACCGCGTCGAACGGGCCGTGCTGTTCGGATCCAGGGCAACCGGTACGAACACTGTGACCTCCGACGTGGACATCGCGCTGTTCGGCGACCGGCTGACGTTGACGGATCAGGCTCGCCTCACCGCGGCGTTGGAGGAGATTCCGATGGCGCAGACGGTGGATCTGATTTTGTACGAATCGGTGCATAACCGGACGCTACGGGAGCATATTCGAAACGACGGCGTCGAGTGGTACTACCGCCTGAACACCTCCGAAGCCAAGCCGCACCTGGAGGACGAGGAAAACGGTACTACGATCACAATGGAAAAGGGTCCATGACCGTCAGTGGTCCACCGTCCAACTCGGTGAGGTTGTGGACTTGCTGACCGGCTTCCCGTTTAGGAGCGACGAGTATGTAAGTGATCCCGAAGCACCGCGCCTACTACGAGGTGCCAACGTCGCTCATCCCGCCAAAACACTAAACATAGTTGTTTAGTATCTGCCGTTGCGGCCCAACAGCCTCACGCCTATGCTCTCGAAAACATCAGCTGGGGAAGCATCTCCGCCCGAACCGAGGAAGACAGACATGACCGCGAAACAGATTACACGGATCTCCTGGCTGGTCGGTGCCCTCGCCGTCCCCGCCCTTTCCCCAACTCCGGCCTCCCCCCAGGTCCCCCCGGAGACGGAAGCCCGCCTCAGGTCGATCTTCGAGGCAAGGGATTTCGACGCCCGTTCCTTCCAGGCAACGTGGCTGCCCGACGGATCCGGATACACAACCCTCGAGGCCCCCTCGTCAGCGTCGCAGCGGGAGCTCATCCGCTACGATGCCACCAGCGGCGCCCGGACGGTCCTCGCCTCCCTCTCCCACCTCACGCCATCGGGGGCTTCCGAGCCTTTGAGCATCTCCGGCTATCAGTTCGCCCCGGACGGCAGTTGGGTGCTCCTCCAAACCGAGGAGGACGGCTCTTGGATGTTCGAAGGGGCCACGGCCACGCTGAAGAAGGTGGACGGGGGAGGCGGGAACACGATCTCTCCGGAGGGGGGCCGGATCCTCTTTGGCCGTGAGGGGGACCTTCACGTCCATGACCTGGAGGCCGATCAGACGACCCGGTTGACCTGGAACAGGGCCGAATTGCTTTCCAATGGCAGGGCGGCCTGGAGTCCCGACGGGGACCGGATTGCCTTCGTCCAGTCCGACGCCTCCGGGGTGCGGATGAGGTCCATGCTCGTCCCCACGGATCCCTCGTATCCAGAGCTCCGGCAGGTCCGATTCGCGAGGGTGGGTGAGACCATCGCCCAGCTCCGGGTCGGTGTGGTGGACGCCCGGGGCAGGGAAGTCCGCTGGATTTCCATCCCTTCCCCAACCGAGGGCTTCTATCTCGGACAGGTGAGTTGGGCCGGGAACTCCGAGGAGTTGCTGGTGGAGCAGTTCAGCCGGTTTCGGGACGAACGAGATTTCTTCATCGCCAACGTGAGCACGGGTGAGGTAACCCGGGTGTACCACGAGTCAGATCCGGCCTGGGTCATCGCCAGTTATCGCGTGAACGCCGGCCTGGAGTGGATCCGAGGGGGCGACTCGTTCCTTTTCCTCACCGAAACGGACGGGTGGCGTCACGCCTACGTGCACTCGCGAGAGGGGCAGGAGGAAGGCCTATTGACGCCGGGACCCAGCGACGTCATGGAGCGGGGACCGGTCGATGCGCGGGAGGGTTGGTTCTACTACTTCGCCTCACCCGACGACGCCACCCAGCGGTACCTCTACAGGGTCCGGCTGGATGGCTGCCGAAGAGCCCGAGCGAGTTACCCCTGAAGACCAGCCGGGAACCCACTTCTACGACTTCTCTTCCGACCTTCGGTGGGCCTTTCACACGTACTTCCACGTACGACACCCCCCCGGTAACCGAACTGATCAGCCTCCCGGAGCACCGTGTCGTTCGTGTCCTGGAGGACAACGAGGAGGTCCGGCGCCGGGCCGAGGCCACGATCTCCCACCCCGCGGAGTTCCTGCAGTTGGATATCGGGGACGGCGTGGTGATGGACGCGTGGATGATCAAGCCGCGGGACTTCGATCCTTCCCACCAATACCCGGTGTTCATCTACGTCTACGGGGAACCGCACGGCCAGACCGTCCTCGATCGCTGGTCGACCCGGAACAACTACCATCGCGCCATCGCGGACCTCGGGTACCTGGTCGTGTCCATCGAGAATCGGGGCACGCCGGCGCCGAAGGGAGCGGCGTGGCGGAGGGCGCCCTTTCCGACAATCGGCGTGCAATCGACGGAGGAGCATGCGGCGGGAGTCCGGGAGCTTGGCAGGGTCCTCCCCTACGTCGATGTGTCCAGAGTGGGGATCTGGGGGTGGAGCGGCGGCGGGTCGAACACCCTGAATTCCCTGTTCCGAAAGCCCGATGTCTACCACGTGGGGATTGCCGTGGTCCCCAAACCCCAGCCGCACCTCTACAACGCATGGTTCCAGGAGATCTACATGGAAACCCTGGAGACGAACCCGGACGGTTACCGCGTCTCCGCTCCCATCAACTACGCCGAAGGGCTGGAGGGGGATCTGCTCATCATTCACGGAACCGGGGAGACCAACACGCACCTGGAGATCGTTGAGGGATTGGTGGACCGCCTCGTGGAGCTTGGGAAGACCTTCGACTACATGACCTACCCCAACCGGAACCACGGATTGTCGGAAGGAGAGGGCACGGCGGTCCATCTTCGCATGCTGATGGTGCGGTATCTGCTGGAGCACCTGCCGCCCGGGCCGAAGTAGGTCGAATTCAGACGTCGCAGCCACGATCCACCCAAGGAGTCCGAGCCATGCCAGGTCGCTGCCTTCCCCACCGCTTCATTCTGATCCTGATCCTCGCCTCGATCTGCACACCCCTCCCGGCGGCCGCCCAGGGCACGCTCGCCGACTACAGGCGGGCGGACGGCCTTGGCGATCGCCTCCAGGGTCTGGTTGTCGACGTCGCCGAACGCCCGTCCTGGATCGAAGAGGCCAACCGGTTCTGGTACCGGAAGACGGTGGAAGGAGGGCACAGCTTCGTTCTCGTCGATGCCGAGACCCGGGCCAAAGGCCCCGCCTTCGATCATGAGCGGCTCGCATCGACTCTCTCGGCTCTCCCCGCCTTCGCCGAGGACACCATCTCGGCCCTTGAGCTCCCGTTCGACCGGATCGAGTTCACGGAGGATGAGCAAGCCATCGAGTTCGTCGCGGCGGATCTCACCTGGCAGTGCGATCTGGAGACCTATGAGTGCGAGAGCCAGGGAGCGGCGCCCCAAGGGCAGGGGCGGGGCGGCGGTGTGGGCCCAAGCGGCGTGTCCTGGTCGGCAGGTCCCGGCCAGCTTTGGCGGAACCTGAGCACGGAACCGGTCCTCTCGCCGGACAGCACTCGCGAGGTCTTCATCCAGAACTACAACGTGGCCTTCCGGGAAGTGGGTGCGGACGCCGACGACTACACCATGCTCACCTGGGAAGGCACCCCCGGAACCACCTACACCGACCGGTCCATCGTCTGGTCGCCGGACTCCAGAAGGTGGCTGTCTACCGAGTGGTGCCCGGTCAGGAGCGGTTGGTGCACTACGTCGAATCCTCACCGGAGGACCAGCTCCAACCCAGTTACTCGACCTTCCTTTACGCGAAGCCCGGCGATCGGCTCGACAAGGAGATCCCGGTGATCCTGGACGTCGGGTCGGGGCGGCAGATGATCATCGACGACGCCCTCTTCCCCAATGCCTACACCCTGTCCCCTCTGGAATGGAGGGAAGACAGCGAGCACGTCGTGTTCGAGTACAATCAGCGAGGGCACCAGGTCTATCGGGTCATCGAAGTCGACGCCGGGACCGGTGAGGCCCGGGCCGTGATCTCCGAGGAGCCCGAAACCTTCTTCAACTACTCCAACAAGCGGTTCCGCC
This sequence comes from Longimicrobiales bacterium, assembly GCA_965206455.1. Classification (GTDB taxonomy): domain Bacteria; phylum Gemmatimonadota; class Gemmatimonadetes; order Longimicrobiales; family Gaopeijiaceae; genus Bin94. The sequence continues at coordinate 895,889 of CBDBJS010000002.1, forward strand.
ACGACATCGACGACGGCAGAGAGATCATCTGGATGTCGGAGCGCGATGGGTGGAACCACCTCTATATGCTCGACGGCGAGACGGGGCAGGTGAAGCACCAGATCACGGAGGGCGACTGGCCGGTTCGGGGCGTGGACAGCGTGGATGTGCAGAACCGCCGGATCTGGTTCCGTGCGAGCGGATTGAACCCCGAACAGGATCCCTATTTCGTTCACTACTATCGCATCGACTTCGACGGTACCGGGCTGGTGGCCTACACGGAAAGCGACGGGATGCATGAGGTCACCTTCTCCCCGGACCATGAGTTCTACATCGACCAGTGGTCCAGGGTGGATCTCCCGCCCATCGCCGAACTCCGCAGGACCGCCGACAGGTCCCTGGTCATGGAGCTGGAGCGGGCCGACGCTTCGGCTCTTCTGGCCACGGGGTGGCAGTACCCCGAAGTCTTCGTGGCCAAGGGCCGGGACGGGGCGACGGACATCTGGGGAATCATCATCCGCCCCACCAACTTTGATCCGAATCGGAGCTATCCGGTCATCGAGAGCATCTATGCCGGACCCCACGGGTCGCATGTCCCGAAAACGTTCAGCACCCACACCAGCAGAACCGCCGTGACCGAGTTGGGGTTCATCGTGGCTCAGATCGACGGCATGGGGACCAACAACCGGTCGAAGGCCTTCCACGACGTGGCCTGGCAGAACATCAGGGACGCCGGCTTCCCGGACCGGATCCTCTGGCACCAGGCCGTGGCCCGGGAATACGACTATTACGACGTGAGCCGGGTCGGGATCTACGGGGGTTCGGCCGGTGGGCAGAACTCCATGGCGGCCCTTCTCTGGCACGGCGACTTCTACGACGTGGCGTTCTCCTCCGTGGGATGCCACGACAACCGGATGGACAAGATCTGGTGGAACGAGGCGTGGATGGGATGGCCCATCGGCCCCCACTACTCCGAGTCCTCCAACGTGGACAACGCCTGGCGTCTACAGGGAAAGCTGTTGCTGGTCGTGGGGGAGCTGGACAGGAATGTGGATCCCTCTTCCACGTATCAGGTCGTGAACGCGCTCATCGAGGCCGACAAGAACTTCGACTTCCTCATGGTTCCGGGTGCCGGCCACGGTTCCGGGGGTGACTTCGGTGCGAGAAAGCGCAACGACTACTTCGTGAGGCACCTCCTGGGCGTCGAGCCCCCGGCCTGGGACCAGTACGTTGCCTCCGACACGGAGGGCGACCGCTGACGGGAGTTAGCATGTGACACGCGGAGAGCGGAACGCCTATTGGGGCATGAGCGACGGTCGGAACATCTCCGTGACCTCAGGCTACCGCTGCGACACCACCAGCGGCCCCTCCTCACCCTCCAACGTCTCCAGCACCTGCCGCCACTCGAACTTCTCCCCCATCCCCCGCACGTAGTAGTCCATCCAGGCCATCTCGCTCACGGCCTTGACCAGCCGGTTCCGGGGGTCCGGGATCCCATGGCTCCGTCCCGGATACATGAACAGCTCAGTCTCGACGCCCAGCTTCTTGAGTGCCATGTGCAGTTCGACCGACTGGGGGCTCGGCACGCGCGGGTCGCCCTCCACCACGTGGATCATGGTCGGCGTCTTCGCGTTCGTGATGTACTTGAGCGGTGACTGGTCGAAGTAGGTGTCGAAGTCCTCGTACAGGAAGCCGTCTCCCACGTAGAACTGCCGGTTCCGCTGCACGTCGCTCTGGGCGTACATGCTGATCCAGTTCATCGTCCCCGCGCCCGAGCTGATCGCCTTGAAGCGGTCGGTCTGCGTGAGGATCCAGTTGGACCAGTGGCCGCCCGCGCTCCAGCCGAGCGCGCCCATACGGTCGCCATCGACGATCCCCTCGTCGATCAGATGGTCCACACCGGTAATGATGTCTTCGTAGCCCATCGTGAAGTAGTCGCCCACGATGTCCGTGCGGTGCGCGTTCCCGTAGTTCCGCGAGCCGCGGTAGTTGGGCTTGAGGATTGCATATCCGGCTCCCGCGTACACCTGCGCGCTGTATCCGCCGTTGAAGCGCAGGACATCGGCCGACGCAGGTCCCCCGTGGATCGCGACGATGAGCGGATAGCGCGTCCCCTCCTCGTAGCCGACGGGATAGACCAGGACGCCCCCGACCATCTTCCCGTCTGATGAACGCCAGTTGATCTCGACTTCCTCGCCGAGGGCGATGTCTCTCACGTGTGGGTTGACGTCCACGAGCTGCGTCCACGCGGAACGGTTCCGAGCATCGTCCACGCTCGCGACAGTGAACACCGTCGGCGGCGTCTTCGGGTCACTGTAGCCGATGAGGACCGTGCCGGTGTCTTCGTCCCGGGATACCGACAGCGCCGCCCGCTCGTCGGTGAGCTGCCGAACCGCGCCCGTCTCCACGTCGAGCGCATGCAGCTGCGTCGTCACCTTCACGCCCGCGTTGAAGTAGATCGTCCCCGAATCCTCGGACCAGAACCCGACGCTCGAACTCTGGTCGAAGTCCGCGCCGAGCTTCCGGAACGCGCCGCCGCGATCCCCGACCTCGCGGATGTACACGCGGTTGTCCGTCATGGAGTATTGCTCCATCTCGTCGGGCGCCGAGAAGGCGATCCAGCGGCTGTCGGGGGAGAAGCCGAGGCCGCCTTCGCCGATCTCGTAGTTGTTGGTGAGACGCTCGATCTCGCCCGTGGCCACCTCCATGAGGTACTGGTCCGCGTACAGTCGCTGCCCCGTGATGTTGCGCTCGTAGCGCTCCGGCGAGCCGCCGGTGATCCCGATCCAGCGGCCGTCGTCGGAGAGCGTGAAGTTGTTGATGCTGTAGGACGGGTCGTTGGTCTCGCGCCGCTCTTCGGCCGTCGCGACATCGACGCTCCATAGGCCCGAGAGAGGCGTGACCGCGTTCCGCACGTCGACCGTGAAGCCTTCCTCCTGCCGCTTCTTCTCGTCTTCGTCGAACGCGTCGGGTCGCGTGAAGTAGACCCGGCTTCCGTCCAGAGTGTAGTCCCACTGTTCGACGCCCGCCTCGCCATCGGTGAGCTGCGCGGGCTCCGCCCCCACGAGGTCGTCGGCCGGCAGCCGGTAGAGCTGTTCCTGGCCACTCTCGCCGGCGCGGTAGACCAGCCAGCTCCCATCCGGACTGAAGGCGAAGTTCGAGACGCCCTCGTCCGCGTCGGTGATTTTCCGGGCCTCGCCGCCGTCGTGCCGCATCATGTAGAGCTGGTTGTCGTCCCCGCCGCGGTTGGACGAAAAGAGGAAGAAAGACCCGTCGGGCGCCCAGGCCGGACTCGTCTCGTTCTTGTCGTCCGTGTAGGTGAGGCGGCGGTCGGAGGGAACGCCCTCGCTCAGCGACACGAGGTGGATGTCGGTCTGGGTGTCGGCCTCCTCCCAGTTGGGCGTGGTGACGGTGTAGAGCATCCACGACCCGTCCGGGCTCGGTGTCCAGGAGCCTGCGCGCTTCATCTCCTGGACGTCCATGAACGTCATGGGCCGCTGCTGCGCGGCGAGCGACGAGTCGATGGGCCCCGCGAGGGCCGCGACTGGAATGGTGAGGGCAATGGAAAGGAGACGCATCTGAAACCTCGCTGCCGACGGTGAACGTGGATCCGTGACGATGCCGTCCGGGTAAGGACGACGATCGACCGGTGCCCTTCATGATACGCACGGAGATCGAGGTCGGCGAGGACAGGACGGAACAAGCTGGGCCTCGGTCTGTTCCACGGCCACGGCGTCCGACGACAGACTCCGAAGACGCCCGGGTGGGCCTGTCGACCCCGGTGCCGGGTCGGCCGGTCCGGCTACCGTTCGGGATGTTCGGTGTCGCGCATCCGCTCGACCTGGTCCTGGTAGAGGGCCCGGCCCTCTTCGAAGGTGGCGATGACCTCGGCCTTGTGGGAGGGGTCGTCCCAGCGGTCCATCGCCCGCAGTTCGTCCAGCACCTGGTCGATCCAGCGAACGAAGAAGGCCGCATCGTCGCGGGAGCGGATCGGCTCGCCGTCGGCGATGACGAACACCGGGTTCGTGTGCGCGAAGAGGTAGCTGTCCATGGCGCCGTGCTGGGTTGGACCGAGCACCCGCGCGGCTATCCAGCCGCTCCCCTTGATCGGGATCTCGAGTTCGGCGTCGATCGACTTCAAGTCGCCGGTGGCATCGACCGTGTGCACGATGCGGCCGTTCTGGACGATCTCGAGCCGGTGCATCGTGAAGAGCGACCGGGCCGTCGCGGTAACCGTGACCACGTCGTCGCCCGAGACGCCGAGCTCCTCGCCCATCCCCCTGCCGGACACGTCCAGAGTGAGGATCGGGCCGCTTGTCACGAACGCGCTCCCGGCCGCCATGGCTTCGGCCCAGGCGTCGTAGTGGAGGTCATCCTCGCCGGTGTACACGTAGGTGCGCGTTGTCCCTACCGCTGGATGTCGTGGAATGTCGGTCATGGCGTCGGTTCCGGCGGTCGCGGGCACCCGGGAGCCGGTGTTAAGCAGGCGGTACCACACCTCGGCGGTTCCGAGCTCGTCGCTCCAGATGCACGCCAGGTCCACGAAGTCCGCCAGACCCAGGATCGCGTCCACTGGAAGCTCCCGAGCCCCACTCACGCCCGCTTCGTCCGGATGCCGGTGGCTGAGGCCGAAGGGATGCACGTAGCCCCCGTAGCCCCCCTGCTCGTGCACCTCTCGGAGCACCTTCGCGTTGTCCGGATAGAGGGCGCGGTGCGCCGTGCCCTCATAGCCGATGTAGAACGGCCGGATCAGCTCGACCAGGTTTATCAGCGACAGATGTGCGAAGTAGTTCGGACGATACTCCTGGTTGTAGTAAACCACCGTCCGGGGACCGGTGTGCGGGTGCGGGTGGCCGAGGAAGTGCTCGAGGTCCTCCACGCGACTGTTGCCCCAGTAGTTGGCAATCATCCCGTTCGCGACGTTCAGGTCCTCGGCCTGGGCCTTGTTCCGCAGATCCATGGGGTAGATACGGTAGTGGCCCCCGTAGTTTGGATGGATATGGTTGTCGCCCGAATACCAGCCCCGGGCGGCCATGTCGATCCAGCGATCCAGCCTCACGGAGACAGTCGTCCACTCGCCGGCCTGCACGTCCACCGTCCGGCTCACCGGCTCGTATTCGAAGCCGCGCCACACCTCCAGCTTGGCCTCGCCAACCGGCAGCGTCACCGAGAAGCTGCCGTCTGTGTGGAAGTAGTATTCATTGTTGACGCTCACGACGCGGGGAAAGCTCGTGTCCGGGAAGTAGCTGCGGCCGTCGGCGGCCTGGAGGTAGATGCGCGACGGCAACTGCCGGCCCTCGGGGTCGCTCACGTGGACCTGCACGTGCCCCATCGGCTCCGACCACGCGTAGCCGTCGATGCGGACCCGTTGCGGCTCGCCTCCGCCCCGCGAGACCGTGAAGAGGCCGAAGCCCATCCCCCGGTCGATCGTCCGCTCCCGATCGGGCGTGCCGCCGTTACGGGCGTACACGATGCGTTCGCCGTCGGGCGACCACGCCGGGAAGTACTCATCGGTCTCGGTGTGGGTCAGGTGCACCGGCTGAATTCCTACCTCCGGCTTCCGGCTCGGCACCGCGTACAGGTCGTTGTTGCCCGACGCGTCGGTGATGTAGGCCACCGTTCCCCCGTGGGGGGCCACCGATGGCCAACCCTGAAAGTTGGTCTCGATCCGCACGAGGAGTTCCACCTGCCCGGTGTCGGCGTCCCAGCGCCACAGCGAGCCCGAGCCCAGCGCTGCCTCGCCCCGCTTCGAGACGAAGACCACGTCGCCGCTGTCGCCGATCCAGTCACCGTCCAAGTCGTTCTGGTTCGAGTCGACGACGATCGGCTCCAACTCGTCGGTGCCGATGTTGAAGGCCCACAGATCGAACCAGCCGCTTCGGCTCGTGGTGAACAGCACCCGTGAGCCGTCGGGCGACCACCGGGGCCGGAGGTCGAGGTGCGGGTCTTCCGTGATTCGCCTCTCTTCGCCCGTCTCGACGTTCACGAGGTAGATGTCGATGTTGTGATCCACGTCTCCCGTGTAGGCCACGTAACGGCCGTCGGGCGACCAGTGAGGCTGCGAGTGGTAGCCTGAACCGTCGGTCAGCTGCCGCGCCGTTCCGCCCTCCACCGGCACCGTCCATATTCGGCCGTGGGCCGCGAACGCCAGCGACTCGCCATCCGGCGACCACGCCGGATACGTCGGCGACGCCGTCACCGGCGGCGGATAGTACCACTCCATGTAGATCGTCGTGTTATCCAGGTCGGGATACCCTCCGATGAAGGGATCCGGGTATTCGACTTCCGACTGCGCCGACAGGGGAGCCGTCATCCAGAAGAGACCTGCGGCAAGAGTGGCTCGCATGATGGCCCTGCCGATCGTCTCGGCGGAGAAACGCGGGTGCATCGAGTGGACAGGGTACTTCATGTGAGCCTCCTAGTGTGGATTTCCCTGAAGATGTTTCCTGGTCGAAGACCTAGTGAGAACAGCCTGGTTTGTTGGCAAGTCTTCGGCTGAGGTTTCTTGTGACCGGTTGGCGCCGGGGTGCTTTCCCTTTCGGCCGGGGGGGGTCTGTCACATAATTCTCCCACTGAAACTCCTCGTCGCCAAAGGAAGGGATCTATGGACCGGGGATTGCGGGTCGAGTTCCGGCGCAATCTGTCGGCGCGATGGGTCACGTTGCTGATCGCGATCTGGGCCGGGGGATGCACCCAGTACGGGGGCGAGAGACCGCCTCCCCAAGCCTACTATCGCACCGGCAGCCCGAGCCGCGACGTCTCGAGCGACCTGGAGCGGATCCTGGAGTCCGTCGTGCAGATCCGGGTGGTCGCGAAGTACGTGACGTACGTCTTCTCCAGCGAGGGGGCTCCAACCGTCGGACAGCTGCGTCGCTCGAGGGCGCTCGAGGGCGCGGAGAGCGTTCGCACCCTCGACCGGTCCCGGACCGCCACCGCTGTCCTGGTCTCGAGATCCAATCGTCGCCTCCTGTTGCTGACTGCCGGCCACGCCGTGCACGTACCCGACTCGGTGGCGGAGTTCTTCGGTGATGAGGGAGGGGAGCTCGCCGACGCCCCCGCGTCCAGACGAGTCCGGAGCGTCGGGATCCTCGGTTCCCGGGAGAACTTCGTGGTCGGGCTCCCCGGCCTTGAGCCGTTCAGGGTGCTGGTCCATGACGCGGAGCGAGACTTGGCGTTTCTGGGGATGCAGTATCCGCGAGACGCGGATCTCACGGACCCGAAGGTGCTTTCGGTGGAGCCCGGGGATTCGAGAAGGCTCTCTTGGGGCTCCCACGTCTACATGCTGGGGTATCCGGCGGGATACCGGATGGTCACCCAGGGCATCGTCAGCGATCCGGAGGCGGATCTGACGGCGTCGTTTGTTGTGGGCGGCTTGGGTCACGAGGGAATGAGCGGGGGTCCGATCTTCGCGGTCAGAGGCGACGACGAGAGCCTGGAATGGGTCGGAGTCGCTCGAGCTGCCGCGGTGACCACGCAAGAGGAACTCGTGCCGGAGAAGGATCTTGAGGTCCGTGATCCCTGGGTTCCCTACAAGGGACCGATCTACTTGAGGCCTGTGTCTCGTCCCCATCTCGGAATCACTCTCTCGAGGTCGATCCGACAGATTCGAGCGTTTGCGGACGAGAGCCGTGGCCGGCTTCGCGAACTGGGGTATGCTCCCCCCGACCTCTGAAGTCGGATCCGGGAAGTCCACTACTCCTCTCCGCCGGATCCGGACCGGAACACCCTGAAGACGCGGTCGGCGACGGTGGCGGCCAAGGGAACGCCAACCGCGACCACGAGCTGTCCGAAGATCTCCTGGACTCCGGACTCACTCTGATTGGCCTGATGCGGGGTGGCGAAGAAGAACCCGCTAAGCATCGGGACGCTCGTCAGCATCAGCGTCTTCCCGAGCACGCCTTCGCTCCACTCGGTCTTTCCGAAGAAGTTCGCGCCCAGGGCGGCTCCGGCCAGCGGAACAACGAACGCGGCGGCGGATGCCAGCGTCCCCTTGGCACCGTGGCATTCGCTTCGCCGGACCTCGTTCAGGGGTGAACAGTCGCCGGCGATTCCGAGGGTGAGGGCGAGGCCCCCGGCCGTACCGAGCGCGGCTCCCCCAAGCGCTCGGGCCCACGGATGGTCCCCCGGCTCGAGGTTCCAGTTGTACCGTCTGATCGCGGAGGGAAGCTCCGTGTCAGCGGCTTCGGCCCGTAGGCGCCGGGTCTCGATGAGGATCGCTCCCGACCCCGTGCCCGTCCCGAAGAGGGTGGCGGCATCCAGGGCGGCAAGCACCTCCAGCGACTCGATCCGCTGCGGTGGGATCCGATCGAGATACCGGAGCGGCGAGCCGATCCGCACTCCGTCCACGACTACCACGGGCGGGTCGCAGCGCACGGAGCCCTTCGGCCGAAACTCGACGCACTTTGCCCCGCTTCGCGTGGGCTTGCTGCTCACCGTGATCCCGGTCACGCCCCGTTGGAGGATGGTCGCCAGGTCGTCGCCTAGACCCTGGCTCCGTCGGATCTCATCTCGTGTTATGCGGTTCACGCCCGTTCCCCGGCCGTCCGGGGCTCGCCGCTCCCGCGCCCGAACGGACACCGCCACCGGTTCCAGCTCGACGGCGTCGGACGTCACCAGAAGATTGAAGTCGAGGTTGCCCGACTCCGGCACCTGCAGCGTGTCCGAGTCTTCGACGTTCTGGTGGATCACCTCGAGGACGTAGGTGCCCGGCTTCACGCCCCTGAGGGATACGAGACCCAGAGAATCGGTGAACGCGTAGTGCCCGGTCCCTCGCAGCTGCACGAGGGCGCCCCTCACCGGCTCGTGCCGGCGCGAGTCCAGAATTCTGCCAGTAAGGTCGGACCCCTCCTGGCCGTAGACGCCGAGCGGTTCCCCCAGGAAGAGAGCAAAAAACAGACAGGCAGCCTGATGAACGACGGGCGTACGCATGAAACACCCCGCCCGATGCATTCGGAAGCGTCTCAAGGGATCCGTTCCGTGATCGCGCCCTCGTTGCGCGGCACCGGGAAGCACGTCGTGTCCCCAAAGCGCTCGCCGTGAACGTCTACGCCATCGGGCCAGGCCGAGCCGGGCTCGCCCAGGAACGGAATCTCGAACTGCGTGCCCCGCCACCGATTGTGATCGAACATCCGGTGTCCGCTCTCGGCGAAGAACTCTCTGTTGCGCTCCTGAATGACGTGCCGGATCACGTCGTCCCGGGTCGGGATGTCCTCTTCGGTGACGGGAGGGATCCCAGCACGCTCGTGGAAGTCATTCAGGATCTCACGGGCCCGATCCAGATCGCCGCTCTGGGCCGACGCGTCGGCGATGAACATCTGGGCTTCCTCCCAGGAGGCGAGGAGCATGTCCTCGTCGAACGACAGATGCTTGTTCGCCAGCGCGACGTGCTCGGTGACGAAGTCGAAAGACAGCTCGCCGGTGAAACTCGGCTGGATGCGGGGATCGGGCACGCCCTTCCACTCCACTTCGTGGTAGTTCTTCGTGAGGTTGCCCCGTCGGGCCCCGGCGTCCTCGCCGAGTCTGTCGAAGGTCGCGTTCTGTCGCCGGCCGGGGTTTGCGTCGCGGGTGACCAGGAACTCGAACCCCTCCGGCACCATGACCGCGTCGCCGATCGCTCCCTGGAAGTCCTCCAGGCCGATACGGGCCCGAGCCCGGCCCACCCGGGCCATGGTCTCAAACCTCGTCAACCCAGCCGCACTGGCGGCCGACAGGGCCTCGGTGAACTCCTGCTCGGCCAGGGTAAAGAGCTGCGACGCGCCGAGGACGTCCCCTCCGTCGACGGGAGATCCGCACATGCCTTCGGCCAGGGCGATGAAGGGCCATGGCCCATACGCCCTGATCGTCGCGAGCAACTCGGCCTTGTTTGGCACCTCCTCGGCGGGGAATCCCTCGATCCTCTCGGCGAACTCGATATGCTCCTGGTACGTCGTGTGTAGCGGAGTCCAGACGTTTTCGATGTAGAACTGAAAGCTGGGATCGAAGAGCCGAAGTCCGTGGCGCTTCGTCTGCCGGTTTCCGGACCGCTGGTCGTACTCGTCCGAGTGGTGGGCGGCCACCTCGCTATACTGCGACCAGGCGTATTCCAGGTTGCCCTGGATCGAGAGCGCCAGGGTCTCCGCGTTGGCCGGTCCCAGATCGGACTCCGTCACGTTGCCCGGCAGGGACACGTCCAGCAGGTCCGCACACCCGACAGGTGCAAGAAGCACCATGAGAATCGCCGCACGCTTGAGTCCACTCAGCATCCCCTTCCAAGGGGTCGTATCTCGTTGATTGGTTCGCTTCCCGTACATATTCATTCCTTCCCAGGACTGGGTTGTTAACGTCGGTCGATTGTCTTCAGAAGACCTTCCCTCAGAACGTCAAGCTGACCGCGAGCTTCATGTGAAGGTTGTTGGGCCAACCCTCATGGTGCACGGCCTGCAGCCCGTTCGAGGTCCCCATGACCCGCTGCTCGGAATCCAGGGTCTTGAGCCCGAACTTCTCGCTCTGAGCCCGCCAGATCCACCCCACATTGAACGCCGAGAGAGTGATTGAGCCGTTGTTGGCTCCGGTCGACTCGATCCAGCTGTCCGGCAGGTGATACTTGGCGGAGAGGCGACGCAGCTTCGCGAAGTCGGCGTCCACGAGTCCGGCCTGGTTGATTCCCTCGTTCCCCAGCTCCTGCATGGCAAGTAGCAGGGGCTCCCTGCGCTCCAGGATGGCGAGCGAGGAGTTGACGAAGACGTGGGCCCCGGAGAGGTCCGTGTCGATCCGCGTGGCGCCGAACTTGGCGTCTATCTGGCCGGAAATCTCCAGGTCGCCGTCCAGCAGCGAGATGGTGGCGGTTGCCGCGAGGACGTGTGAAGACACGGGAGTGCCGCGGTAGACTTCGGGCGCGTCTTCGCAGGGCACCGGCCCGCCGCCGCCCCGGGAGAGGTTGGTCGTGCCGGGAACGATGGGACCGCCCTCGCACATGATGTTCGTGGCGCGGGCTTCGGGCGTTCCGATCCCGTTGAGGATGTCGGCCGAGACGATCTTCTTGAGGAAGATGGCTCCCAATGGGAACCCTTCGACGAAGCGCTGGTGTCCCCAGTCGGTCGTCGGATTCGAGCCGTGGAGTTCTACCGGCGGGAGTCCTCCGAGGCTCACCACCTTGTTGTCGTTGTAGGAGAAGTTCATCCCCAGGTCGAGACCGACAGGTCCTTCCGTGCCCCGAAGCGCCTGCCATTGGGCGCCGAACTCGACCCCCTTGTTGCTGGTCTTGCCCAGATTCTGCCACTGGGTGCCCCCGAAGCCCAAAGACGGCCTCACGAGGACCTGGATGAGTGCGTTCTCGCGGGTCTGGCTGTAGTAGGTCGCCTCGAGGGTGAGGCGCTGGTCGTAGAAGACGCCGTCGAAGCCGGTTTCCCATTCCTGTCCCACCTCCGGCTCCACAGCCGAGTTTCCAATATTGTCCCGTGTGATCGTTCCCTCGCCCCCGGGACCACTCACCGGCCGATAGGTACGAACAGCGGCGAAGGTCGATGGCTGCTGGCCCGCCTTGCCCCACGCCCCCCGGAGCTTGAGCTGGTCGATCCAGTCCTGGTCCAGCATGAACTCCTCCTCCGAGAGGACCCAGCTCGCGCTGACCTTGGGATACGTCACCAGCTCGAAGTCCTGCCCGAACGCCGAATTGTCGTCGGCGCGGACGGCGCCGGTCAGGAAGAGACGATCCTGCCACGAGATCTTCTCCTGGACATAGACGCCCGCCGTCTTGTTCTCGAAGAACGCCTCGTTGGCCCACAGGTTAGCCCCGGAGCCCACGGTCTCGAGTGTGGAGATCGGGAAGTTCCGGCCCCTGGCGTCCACGGTGGCCATCGCCCTTTTGTAGAACTGGAGCCCGGCGGAGGTGCCCAGTCCAATGTCCTCCGTGAGGTCGATCGAAGCCGTGGCCGAGTAGTCGACGCTGTAGTTCACCTCTTCGGCGAACCGGACCTGCTTGCTGCCTCCGGGCCTAAAGTGCCCCGAGACGTCGTCAGGAAGAGGCGTGTAGAGCTCATGGTTATTGATGTCGACCCAGTCCGCCCCCACCGTCAGCCGGGCGTTGAGCCAGTCCCAGGGACGGTGGGTGATCGTCGCGTTCGCGATCTGGCGATTGATCTGCTCGCCTCCGTGCACGTAGTCGACGATCGCATGCGGTGTGTAGGCGAAATAGCCGCGCACCCCGGTCGGGTCGTCCAGAGCGGCCCCGCCGCTCCCCGGCTCGCAGGTGGGCGCGGGACATGCGAAGGTGATACCCAGACTCCACGGCTGATTCGACTGGTTGCTTCGGGAGTTCGACCAAATGATTCCAAGCCCGAGGTGGACGCTGAAGCGGTCGTTGGGAGTCCAGTCGATGTTGGCGCGGGTGTTGAACTGCTCCATCCAGGAGTCCTTCGTCACGCCCTTCTCGTCGCTCCAGGAGCCCGAGAAGAAGTAGCGCACGTCCTCGGATCCACCGCGAAGGTTGACGCTATACAGCTGGGTTGCTCCCTTGCGGAACCACGTCTGTCCGAACCGCTCGCGGTCGTTCCTCAGGACATTGACTCGCACGATCTCCCCAGGCGTGCAGTCGCTCTCGGGGAAACCCTGGCAACGATACCCGACCCCCACGTCGTAGAAATCCTCACCGCTGGCGAATCCCGGAAGCGACATGAAGCCCGCTTCCACCTTCGCAGTCATCGAGGCGGGACCGGTCGAGCCCGTCTTGGTGATGATGTTGATGACGCCGTTCGAAGCCTCGGTTCCGTACAGGGTCGCCGCGGACGGGCCCTTCACCACCTCGATCGACTGGATCTCGTTGGGATCGATGTCGTTGAGCCGTATCGGTCCGTCTTCGCGATAGGACGTTCCTGGTCCCTCCGACCTTGAGTTGCTCACCCGGACGCCGTCGATGTAGATGAGGGGCTCGGAACTGAGCGCGATCGAGGCAGCACCCCGGATCCGGATGTTGGCCGGTGCCTGGGGTCCACCGCCCCCGTAGGAGAACTCGACCCCCGGTTCCGAGCCGCTGAGGATTTGGCTCACGTTGTTGACGGCGGAGTTCTCGACGAGCCGCTCCGCCTGGATCTGACCGATGGCGTTGCCGAGTGCGCGAACCCGCTCGGCGCCGGGCGTTCCGGTTACGACGATGCTCTCCAGCTCGTACGCGGACTGCCGCACCCGGAAATTTGCCACCGTGGGACTGGTCGCGGAGATGTCCACGGTCTGGGACGCGGCGGCATAGCCGATCCGCTCCACCGTCACTGTGTAGATTCCCTCTGGAACCTGGTCCACAAGGAATCGGCCTTGGGAGTTGGTCAGCCCGCCCCTCCCGGTCCCCTCGACCAGGACCTGGGCGTCGGAGACGGGATTGCCGGACTGGGCGTCGACCACCGTGCCGGTCACCGTGCCCATCTGCTGGGCCGCTCCCGGTGTTACAGCCCCGGCGCTCAGGAAGATGAGCGCCATGAGCCCGAAGAGCCCCGTACCGGGGCCGACGCGCCTGAGGATGCACTGGACTGCGCTAAACCATTGAAGGGTCATCTCGCGCTCCTCTGCTTTGGGTTCGTGTCTCTCGGAGTGAGCAAGGTTCGGATCACGGCATCGCATACGGTCTCCTCCGTCTTGGCGAGGGTAGGATCGGGAAAGGGATCGCCCCATATCCATGAGGTTTGGAGCGCGGGCGACCGGGCTCCTTGTGCTTGCTCCTAATTGCCTATTGCGCGCGCGAAACGCGCGGCGCAGTTCGGGCTCGGGACGGGATTGGTTCTCGCTCCCGAGGTGGAAGCTGAGATCCAGGGGGGCCGAAAGGGAGGCTCCCGAGAGGGAGAGATCGTGCCTGAGAGTCGACCGGGACGAAGCTGGGCAGCGAGCGTCGCCCTCGGAGGCGACAACTCACTTCAGTCCTGCACCCTGCCATGTTGGTCCCTTCGACGGCCGGTTGCCACCCGAATCACTGAGAGCGGAATACCAACTTGTATACTTGTTGCCATGATAGCGATTGGATCCCGCGAGCGCAAATCCTCCTTCTGGGGCGGGAGAGGGGAGACCCTGCAGAACGTTGGGACGGGCCGTGGGATCTCAGGCCGCCTGGGCGGATTCGGGCCTTCGCTTTGGCAGTGCCTCTTGTCTTGATGGGCGCTCAGTCGAGGCACATACTGTGATGACTCACGAGCGACGTCCTACCCACCCCCGCGCAGGCTCATCATCATGACAACACCGACTGGCAAGAACTGGGCGCCGACGTCGCACGCCTCCCGTGGTTCGGCCGGTCTGACCCGCCGGGAGTGGCTCGCGGCCGCAGGAGCCGGTGCGGCAGCCCCGCTGCTGACGGATAGCCGCCGGCGCGCGGAGGCGGGGCCGGGCACAACCCCGGCTGCACAGGACAGCACGATCGTCTTTGCAAACACCACCGTCGCGAACCCCGACGCCGTACAGAACGACGTGGCTCTCGCGGTCGAGGGCGACCGGATCGCGGCGATCGGCCCAACCGATGCGATTCTCGAACAGTATCCGAGGGCCAAAGTGTCCGACGGACGTGGAAAAGCGCTCTTTCCGGGTCTCGTCAACTGTCACGCCCACATGCGGGCGGTTGTCGCGCGGGGCTTCAACGAGGACTTCGGCTTCCCGAACAGCGCGGGTCTGGCGATCTCGCCCGCCAGTCTCCTTGAGGGTGAGGAGTCCACGCTCATGGTGCAGGTCGCCGCGCTGGAGGCGATCCGCACCGGAACCACCACGATCGTCGAGTACACCGGAAACATTCAGCGCCATGCCGCGGCATTGGCGGAGACGGGGCTCCGCTGCGTGCTCGCGGAGTCGATCCGCGACAGTGAGAACGTTCCGGGTCCGATGTCGCCGGCGGGGTTGGCGGGGACCGAAGCCCCGAGGTTCTCAGCCAGGCTACGGGACGAGGGACTGCAGCGCATCAATGACCTGTTCACCAGCTGGCATGGCGCGAGACAGGGGCGCATCTCGGTGTTTCCGGCGGCGGCGCTCACCGAGACGTCGTCGCCCGAGCTGCTGCAGGCGGTGCGCGCCTTCGCCGAGACGCACGATCTCGGGTACACGATCCATTTGAACCAGAGCCGCCCGGAGTTCGAGTTCATGGTCAAGCACCATGGCCTTCGCCCGGCGGAGTATCTCGATCGGCACGACTTCCTCGGTCCCCGGCTGTTCGCGGCGCACGCCCGCTACGTCAACGATGAGGAGATCGCACTGCTCGGCAGCTCCGGCACCATCATTTCGCACCAGGCCGCGATGGCGGCAAACCGGGGAGTCAGCCCGCCGATTCCGGCCCTGCGGGCGGCGGGTTGCCCTATCGCTCTCGGTACCGACAACAACACCAACGATGTCTTCGAGGTGATGCGAATCGCCCTGGTGACGGAGCGGATCCGGCGCAATCGGGACGGGGATGAGGTGCCCGGTCTCCAACCTCAGCCGGAAGACATCCTGGCGGACGCCACGCAGGGGGGTGCGCGAGCGGTGCAGCAGGACGACATCCTCGGCACCCTGGAAGTCGGGAAGAAGGCCGACCTCCTCGTGGTGGACACCCAACGGGCTCACCTCGTGCCGGCGGGGCGCATCGTCTCCGCTCTCGTTCACAGCGGCCACCCGGGCGACATCGAGTCGGTGATGGTGGACGGACAGTTCGTCATGCGTGATCGTCAGGTCCTCACGATGGACGAGGTGAGCATCATCAGGGAAGCCGACGCGGTCGGCCGGAGGATCTGGAGCAGGGTGCTGGAGGCGAGCCCGCTTACCGTGCCGCGGCTGCCGCGCCAGCCTTGAACACGACTCCTCGCCGTACACGGCGGTCTTCGCACCCTTCGGCGCCCGCGAAACGCAGAATCCCCACCTATGTGTGGACATTCCTGGCGCTGGTGACGGGCCTCGCCGCGGGCGGTCTCTTCCCGGGGCCGCTCGCGCCCGTGGCCGACGGCACGTCGACCCTCATCGCGTGGGTCGTCGCCATCGTGCCGCTGCTGATCCTCGCGGCGCTCAGCCCCGCCATTGCAACCCTCGTGCGGCGCGGGCTCGCCGGCCGCTTCGCCGGGGCGGTCGTCCTCTGGTACGTCTTCACGTCGACCGTCGCCGGGCTCATCGCCCTCGTGGGCTCCGCGGCCATCTTTCGCATCCCCCTCACCACCGCGGACCGGGGCATCTGGACCGAAGCCGCCGCGATGCTTCAGAGTCTCGGAGCGGGCGGGGCCTCGTGGCCGCTGCTGGCGATCCTCGCGGGCGTACTGCTGGGAGCCTTCGGCGCCCGCCACGATCCCACGTACCGCGTACTCAAGAGAGTCGCGGACGCCATCGAGAGGATGGGGAGCAGACTGGCGTACGTCATGCTCCCGCTCATCCTGGCCTTCGGTGTCACCCTGGGCGTGCGCTTCGGCGCGAGGCTGGGCCTGTCGCACTACCTCACCATGACCGCCTATACGGGCGCCCTCGTACTGATCTGGTGGGCGTTCTACACGTTCGTGCTCGTGCGCAAGGTCGGACGCCGGCCGGTGGGGCCCGTGTTGAGCGAGTACTACGTGCCGACGGCGCTCTTCGCCGCGGGTACCTGTTCGTCGCTGGCGACGCTTCCCGTCAACCTCGCCAACGCGAAAAAGGTCGGCGTCCGCGACGAGGTGGCCGACTTCGTCCTTCCCTTCGGCGCGGTCGTGAACCTCGACGCCAGCGCGCTGGCCTACGTCGCGTACGGACCGTTCGTGGTGAGCTTCGTGTTCGGCATGGAGCTCAGCTGGATGATGATGCTGGCCGCCTGGCCGGCCGTCGTCCTGTTTACGATCGCTGCCCCGGGGCTGCCGGCCGGAATGGGGACCGCGCTGTGGAGCGCGACGCTCTTCGCGAGTATGCTGGGGCTCGAGGGCCAGGCGCAAGGCGAGTTCGTCGCGAGCTGGATCGCCCTCTCCGGAGGCCTGCCCGACATGCTGCGCACGGCGACCAACTGCACCGGAGACGGCTACACCGCGATCATCTTCGATGGCCGGTTCGACGAGTTCTTCGCGAGGGACCGTGGCTAGGTACGGCGGCCCGCAGGGAAGGGCCGCGCCAGCGCCGGGAGCGAGGCGCTCGCCCGGGACGGACCTGTCGCCTGGAGCGCGGCGGCTCGTACACGTCAACGGTCGCGTCCAGCCGGGCGAGGTCGTGGTGGTCGTGACCGACCCCGCGATGCTGCGGTACGCGGATGCCGTCGGCGCGGCCGCCCGCGAGGCCGGAGCCGCCGTGACCGTCTGCATCATTCCGATGCGGGACCAGGACGGGCAGGAGCCGCCCCGGCCGGTCGCGCGCGCCATGGCCGAGGCGGCCGTGATCTTTTCGCCCGTGCGCATCTCGATCACCCACACGCGGGCGATGCGGGTCGCCCTCGAGGCGGGCGCGCGCGTGTGCATGATGACGGCCTACACCGACGCGATCATGACCAGCCCCGCGCTCCTCGAGACCGACTTCGAGGCGCAGGCCGACGTCTGTCGCCGTCTCGGGGCGGCGTTCACGGAGGGCGAGTCGGTTCGGCTCACCTCCCCGCGCGGCACCGACCTCCGCTTCCGGATCGAGGGGCGGGTCGCCAACGTGCTGACGAACATCCCGGAGCCGGGGGAGCTGGCCCCGGTTCCCGACATCGAGGTCAACGTGGTGCCGGTGACCGGGTCGGCCGAGGGCACGCTCATCGCCGACGCTTCGGTGCCCTACCTGGGCATAGGCATCCTGGAGGAGCCCATCGTCTGCTCGGTGCGTGACGGCTACATCGTCGAGATGACCGGTGGGGTGCAGGCCGACGTTCTCCGCGAACACCTGGAGTCCTTCCGGGACCGGCACTGCTTCAACGTCGCGGAGCTGGGCGTGGGCCTGAATCCGAACGCCCGCCTCACCGGCGAGATGCTCGAGGACGAGGGCGTCATGGGCACGATCCACATCGGTATCGGCACCAGCCATACCCTCGGTGGGGAAGTCGTGGCTCCGACGCACTACGACCTGATCATGTGGCAGCCGACCATCGCCGTCGACGGCCGCGTCGTGCAGCGGGACAAGGAGGTGCTGGTATGAAGGAGGGGGCGGCATGAAGGAGGGGGCGGGGATTCTGGTGCGGACGTGCGCCAACGTTCAGGCGGCCGAGAACGTGGTCATCGTCACCGACGCCGAAAGGATGGCCATCGCCCGGGCCGTCGCCGAGGAGGCGCTCGCAGCCGGGGCCGTCGCCAGCATCGTGATCCCGCCGGAGCGGTCCATCGACAACGAGGAACCGGGACCGGCCGTCGCCGCGGCACTCTCGGCGGCGGACGTGGTCTTCCTGCCCGTGACCCTCGCCATGGCGCACACTCGCGCCGTCCGCGAAGCCATCGCCGCCGGTGCCCGGGTCCTGTCCATGACGGCCTTCACCGAACGGATGATGCGCGAAGGCGGCCTCTTCACGGACTTCTCCGCGCGCCAGCCCCTGTGTCGCGCCCTCGCGGCGAAGCTCACCGCCGGCGAGCGCCTGCGGATGACGAATCCAGCCGGAACCGATCTCGCCATGAGCCTGGTGGGCGTCACCGGGAACAGCCACCCCTGCCTGCTGGACGGACCCGGCTTCTCGGCGGTCCCCAACATCGAAGCCAACTGCTCA
The DNA here is from genome assembly GCA_965206455.1 of Longimicrobiales bacterium. Taxonomy (GTDB): domain Bacteria; phylum Gemmatimonadota; class Gemmatimonadetes; order Longimicrobiales; family Gaopeijiaceae; genus Bin94. The sequence continues at coordinate 914,451 of CBDBJS010000002.1, forward strand.
CCCGCCCAGGGCACCGCCGAAGGCGTGTTCGTCTGCGACGGGAGCATCCCGTACTACGGCGTGGGCCCGGTCTCGGGTCCCGTCACCTTCCGAATCTCGGAGGGCTTCGTCACCCGCATCGAGGGTGGGGACCAGGCCGCTTTCCTCGCGGAGCTGCTGGCCCGACAGGACGATCCCTGGGTCTACAACCTGGCCCAGTTCGCATTCGGCCTGAATCCGGCCTGCACCGGGTTCACGGGGGAGATGCTCAACGACGAAGGCGTGAACGGCACGGTCCATATCGGCATCGGCACGTCCGCCAACCTGGGGGGATCCGTGTCGGCGAAGACCCACTTCGACGCCATCGCACGGGCCCCGACGGTGTGGATCGACGAGGAACTGGTGCTCTCCGGCGGAGAGATCCTCGTGGACCGGTAACCGTCCGGTCGTCGCCCCCGAGCACGTCGCGGCCGACAATCCGATCCAGCCCGGGTTGCCCGCCGCGATGGCGTCCCTCAGCTCACGGGCCGCTCCCTCTTCTTCAGCACGAACAGGCCCTCCTGCATGCTGGTCACGATCACGGTGCCGCTCTCGAAGAACGGATAGTTGCTCCATGCGCCGCCGAACCCGGCCCCCTCCTTGTACGGTGCCGTGTCGAAGAACCCGACCTCGCGCGGATTCTCGGGGTCGGAGATGTCGAGAATGTGCAACCCGTAGAGGTAGTTGGCCTGGTAGGCCAGGTCGCCCTTGATGTACAGGTTGTGCGCGCTCGCGGGCATCGAGCCCATGAATTCCTTGACCAGCACGGGGTCTTCGACGTCGCTCATGTCCCAGATCAGGGTGCGGGTGGTCGCGGCGTTTCCGGCGATGACATCGGACTCGTCGTCCTGGTAGAAGTAGCGGTGGTCCTCGGTGAGCCAGCCCTGGTGGATGTACGCCGGATTGGGTGACGAGGCGCTCGCCACCGACACCGGGTTGTCCTTGTCGGTCACGTCCGAGATCTGGAAGACCCGTCCGTTCGAGTTAAGGCAGAGTTCCCGCCCCTGGTACCGCTCGTCGGGACCCTGGTAGATGACGCACTGGGTGTCGTGGGTGCCGCCCGTGGGACTGCAACCCACGAACTCGGGGTTCTTGGGATCCTCGATATTGATCATGTGGAGGCCGCCGCCGCACGTGTCCGCCGCGCCACCGCCCCCGATCGTGTAGGCGAACCCGGTCTCCTCGTTGATCGCGATGTTGTGCGAGCTGCCGATGCGCTGGTAGTGCACGTCGGGCTCGAAGAGCGCGGGCATCTCGTCCGGGGAGACATCGCGCAGCCGGGTGAGGTCGAAGACCTGCATGCCGTGTTCGCCCGCGCCGTCCGCGACGATGAACGCGTGGTCCTTGTACGTCTTGATGTCCCGCCAGAGCTGCGATGGCGGGGTGCCCCACGGCTTGGGCAGGTCGCCCACCAGCACCGGGTTCGTCGGATCGCCGAGGTCGATGAACGACGTGCCGTCGTTGCGTCCCACAAGCGCATACTCGCGCCCGGTCACCGGGTCGGTCCAGCCCCAGTTGTCGTTGGCGCGCACCCCGCGCGCGCGCCCCTCGGCCCGCAGCAGCGAGGGCGGGATGTACGCCAGCAGCTCGACCTCGTCGCAGTCGAAGGGGCCGACTTCGCCCTCGGTGCAGCGTTGCTCCTCGCCGACCATGGGCGCGAGCATGTCCGGCGCGCTCACCAGCATGCCCGGGTCCGCCCAGCCGCCGTCCTCGCGCTCGAAGAGGTGGACCGAGCCCGCCTCGTGGTGCATTCCGGACGCGCCGACCGCCACCACCTCGCCGTCCGCGACGACAAGGCTGCCGAATCGATCACTCTCGACCGACTCCGCCTCGGGGAGCTGAATGCGGCGTGGCTCGGCTGGCAGCGAACCGTCGCCGCCGGCCTCGTACACGAAGACCGAGCCGAGTTCGTAGCCGCGGGTGGTGGGCGCGCCAACCCACACGTCGTCCCCGGAGAAAGCCGCGGTCGAGCCGAAGCGGTCGCCTTCCTCGCCGCCGGCGAAGGCGAGCCGTCCGTCGCCGGGGACCCACCGGGTGAGGTCGGGGTCCCACGAATGCGTGTAGACGGCGCCACGGCTGGCGTTCGCTCCCGGCGCCCCGATCAGGACTCTATCGCCCGATGCCGCGAGGGCGGACCCGAAGTTCGCGCTCGGTTCGGGAGCCGATTCGAGGGCTCCGGCCTCCTCCCACCCTCCATCAACCATGCGGAAATGATAGACCCGGCCGGTCGCTTCACGGTCCGAACCGTCGCCGTCCCAGCGGGGGGCGCCGATCAGGGCGCCGTGGGGTGTGAAGACCATCGCAGCGCCGAAACCGTCGCCTTCCATGCCGTCCGCGGGTTGGAGCTGCTCACGCTGGGTCCACTGGCCATCGGCGCCGCGTTGGTAGGCGTAGACGATGCCCTGGGGCGTTGGCTCGGGTTCCGCGTCGCGCCGCTGCCTGGGGTCGGCCGAGGGTCCCGGGGCGCCCACCAACAGCCAGTCTCCCTGTGCGGCGAGGCTCAGGCCGAAGTCGGTCCCGCAGAATCCGTCCCATCTGCAGGACGGGTCCAGCCCTTTGACCTCGTCCCCATCGATCATGCCCGTGGCCCGCCACCGGCCGTCGCCGTCCCGTCCAAAGACGTGAAGCGGACCCCCCCGCTGACCGATGAAGAGCGTGCTGCCGGCCTTGGCGAGCAGCGTGCCGAAGCCGTCCGCGCGCTCGGGAGAGGGGGCCTGCAGGAGGCCGGACTCGCGCCAGGAACCATCGGACTGGCGGTAGACATACACCGCACCGGGACGGAAGCTGGTGGTCGGTTCAGCGATGAGGATTTCGCCGTCGCTGATGACAACGGCATGGCCGAAGGCGCCGGACTGGGCGTCCAGCGGTGATGCCGCGGCGAACAGTACGGCGAGGGAGGCAAACAGGGGGGCGAGGGAGGCAAACAGGGGGGCGGCAGGGACGCGGACCATCGGTCTCTCCTGTGGCTGCAAGGGACGGAGTGTCCAAGAGCGTAGTCCGCAGGCGTGGTGTTGCGCAAACCGCCGGAAGACGTGGGGGCTCAACCCTCCAGATCCACCAACGGCGCCGAATACTCCCCCGAGAAGCAGGCCGAGCAGAACGGCCCGCCTTCGGCCACCGCGTCCACCATCCCATCCAGCGACAGGTAGCCCAGCGAGTCGACCCCCAGCACGGCGGCGATCTCGTCCACGGAGATCCCGGACCCCATGAGTTCTTCCTTTGACGGCATGTCGATCCCGTAGTAGCACGGAAATCGCACCGGCGGGCTCGCGATGCGGAAGTGCACTTCGGCCGCGCCAACGCCACGGATGAACTTGACCAGGCTGCTGGATGTCGTGCCCCGCACGATCGAGTCGTCCACCACGACCACGCGCTGGCCGGCCAGGACCTCCCGCACGGGGTTGTACTTGATGCGCGCGCCGAAGTCGCGGTCGGCCTGCGACGGGCGGAGGAAGGTGCGGCCCACGTAGTGGTTGCGCAGCAGCCCCAATTCGTACGGGATCCCGCTCTGCTCGCTGTAGCCCAGCGCCGCCGAGTTGGCGCTGTCGGGCACCGCGATCACGCAGTCGCCGTCGACCGGGTGTTCGCGGGCCAGTTGGCGACCGAACGACCGCCTCGCGCGGTCGACGCTCATGCCCCACAGGCTGGAGTCGGGCCGCGCGAAGTACACCAGTTCGAAGATGCACGGCGCGGGTGTTTCCGGGTGCAACCCATGCAGGCTCTCCGCACGACCCTCCCGGAGGCGCACCAGCTCGCCCGGCCTGATGTCGCGCACGTACTTCGCCCCCATGATGTCAAGGGCGCAGGTCTCGCTCGCGACGACGTGCCCCCCGTCCAGCTCCCCGAGCACGAGGGGCCGGAAGCCGCGCGGGTCGCGCACCGCGTACATCGTGTCGCCGATCGTCAGTACGAGGGAGTACGCGCCTTCCAGGTAGCTGAGCGCGTCGCGCAGCTGGGACTCCACGGTGCGGTGGCGGGAGCGCGCGACGAGGTGCACGATGATCTCCGAATCGGACGAACTCTGGAAGATCGCACCCTCGTCCACCAGCTGGCGCCGCATCAGCTTGGCGTTGGTGAGGTTGCCGTTATGGACGATCGCCAGGTCGCCCTCGGAGTACCGTACCACGATCGGCTGGGCGTTGACGCGCTGTCCGCTGCCCGCGGTCGAGTACCGCACATGCCCCAGCGCGGTCCGCCCCGGCAGCGACTCGATGCGTTCGGCGTCGAAGGCGTCCGAGACGAGGCCGAGTTCCTTGTACAGTTTGGTGCGGCCACCGTTGGTCGCGCAGATCCCCGCCGCTTCCTGGCCCCGGTGCTGCAAGGCGTACAGCCCCAGGAAGGCGAGCTCGGACGCGCTGTCCACGCTGCTGATCCCGATGATTCCGCACATCAGACGGCCTGGTTCATGACGGAAGGAATGGCTCCGAAGTAATGGTCGCTCAGCACGTCCATGTCCAGCCTCAGCGTGGACGACCGCGTCTCGATCTCCAGGGGCGACCCTTCGGCCGTGACCGTCCCGATTCTGGTGCAGGGAACGCCGTGGTCCGACGCGATCCGGCGCACGCGCTCCTCCTCGTCCGGCGCGTAGCTGACCACGACGCGCCCGTGATCTTCACCGAAGAGCAGAGCTGTGTCGGGCAGGTCGTCCGTGAATCGAACCGACGCGCCCACGCCGTCTCCGGCACGGGGACGGCCGAGACAGCTCTCGACCAATGTGGCCGCCAGCCCGCCGCTTGCGACGTCGTGAGCCGATGCAAGGACCCTGCGCGAGGACATCGCCAACAGGCAGCGCTGGAGCGCGCGCTCGGCCGGCAGATCCACCCGGGGAGGCTCGCCCGCGACCAGGTCGTGCAGCGCGTACAGGTATTCGGATCCGCCCAGCTCGCCCTTGTTGGCGCCCAGCAGCAAGATCGCGTCGCCCGCGTCCCGGAAGGAGTGCCGCACGATGGTGTCCACGTCCTCGATGACCCCGATCATCCCGATCACCGGGGTGGGGTACACCGCCTGCCCGTCGGTCTCGTTGTAGAAGGACACGTTGCCCCCGGTGACCGGAGTCTCCAGGTACGAACACGCGTCGCGCATCCCCATTACCGCCTCGCGGAACTGGTGGCGGATGTGCGGCTTGAGCGGACTGCCGAAATTGAGACAATTCGTAATTGCCATCGGGACCGCCCCCGTGCAGGTCACGTTGCGGGCGGCCTCCGCGACGGCGCCCATTGCGCCAGAACGCGGATTCAAGTAGGTGTGGCGGCCGTTGCAGTCGGTCGACGACGCCACCCCCCGGTTGGTCCCGGGCACGCGGATGACCCCCGCGTCGCCGCCCGGCCGCTCGATCGAGTTGGCGCGCACGGTCGTGTCGTACTGTTCGTACACCCACTGCTTCGACGCCACGTTCGGCGAACCCACGACGGCCAGGAAAGCGCTCTCCAGGCCCGCCGGCGGCAACATATAGCCAGAAATATCCATCTCACGCAAGTCGCGCACCTCGGCCGACTCCTCACCCGGCCGCTCGTAGGTGGGACAGCCCTCGGTAAGCGGCAGCGCGGGAATGTCGGCCACGGCCACCCCGTCCTCCAGAACCCGGAAGGTCCCGGTCGCGGTCACGCTCCCGACCGTTTCGGCTTCCAGCTCCCACTTCTCCAGGATCTCGCGCACTGCGTCCTCCCGCCCCGCAGCCGCCACCACGAGCATCCGCTCCTGCGATTCGGACAGCAGGATCTCGTACGGGGTCATCCCCTGCTCGCGCACCGGGACCAGCGCGACGTCCATCTCCACCCCGGTGCCCGACCGCCCCGCCATCTCGGCGCCGCTCGATGTCAGCCCCGCGGCCCCCATGTCCTGAATCCCCACGATATGCCCGCTGGCGATCAGCTCCAGCGACGCCTCGAGGAGCAGCTTCTCGGTGAAGGGGTCGCCCACCTGCACCTGCGGGCGGCTTTCCACGTCATCGCCCTCCGACAGCTCCTCCGACGCGAAGGTCGCGCCGTGGATCCCGTCCCGCCCGGTCCGGGCACCCACCGCCATGAGCGTGTTCCCCACGCCCTCGGCGGTGCCGCGGATCAGGTCCTCCTTGCGCATGAGCCCCAGGCACATGGCGTTCACGATCGGGTTGTCCTCGTACCCGCGGTCGAAGTAGACCTCGCCGCCGGAGGACGGGATGCCGACGCAGTTGCCGTAGTCGCCGATCCCCTTGACCACGCCCGAGAAGAGGTAGCGGACCCGCGGCCGGTCGAGGTCCCCGAAGTGCAGCGAATTCAGGGTGGCGACGGGCCGCGCGCCCATGGTGAAGACATCGCGCAGAATGCCGCCGATCCCGGTGGCCGCGCCCTGGTACGGCTCCACTGCGGACGGGTGGTTGTGCGATTCGATCTTGAAGGCGAGCGCGTAGCCGCCACCGACATCGATGACGCCGGCGTTCTCCCCGGGACCCTGGATCACCCACGGCGCCCGCGTCGGGAGCAACCGGAGCAGCGGCTTCGAGTTCTTGTAGCCGCAGTGTTCGGACCACATCGCCGAGAAGACGCCCAGTTCGGTAAAGGTGGGCTCCCGGCCCATGATCTCGAGGATCTGCCGGTACTCGTCGGGGGACAGGCCGTGCTCATCGACCAGATCGGGCGTGATCGGGGGGTCGCCGGGGCGGGGCTGCGGAGCCGCCATCACGCCACCTCCGTGTGGGCGACTGCCCGCGCACCGCTTCCGATCAGCGACGCGAAGAGCGGCAGGCCGTCCACCGAGCCCAGTGCCGTCTCGATGGCGCGGTCGGGGTGCGGCATCATGCCGAGCACGTTGCCGCGCGCGTTGACGATGCCGGCGATGTGGTTCAGGGAGCCGTTGGGATTGGCCTGCGTCGACACGGCTCCGCGGGCGTCGCAATAGCGGAACAGGACCCGGCCCTCGGCTTCGAGGGCGGCCAGCGTCTCCGGATCCGCATAGTAGTTGCCGTCGGCGTGCGACAGCGGCATGCGTATCACCTGACCCTCCTGGTACTCCCGCGTGAAGGGCGTGCCGCTTCGCTCCACCCGGAGCGTGCAGTCGTGCGACTGGAAGCGCATCGACTCGTTTCGCAGCAGCGCGCCGGGCAGGAGCCCCGCCTCGCAGAGCACCTGGAAGCCGTTGCAGATGCCGACGACCAGGCCCCCGTCCCGCGCGAAGGCGATGACGGCGTCCATGATCGGGCTGAACCGCGCAATGGCACCCGGGCGCAGGTAGTCGCCGTGGGCGAATCCGCCGGGGACGATCACGGCGTCCGCGTCACCCGGCGACTGCTCCCGGTGCCAGACGTAGCGCGGCGACCCGCCGGCCAGTTCCACGGACCGGAAGCAGTCCTGATCGCAGTTCGACCCGGGGAATGTGATGACGGCGACGTTCATCGCACCGCTCCGGCGGCGGGTTCGGCCGCCGTCACCCGGAAATCCTCCGTCACGGGGTTGGCCAGGAGCTTCCGGCACGCGTCCTCGGCCCGCTCCGTCGCCTCCGCTGCCGACCCGGCCGCGACGTCCAGGTAGATCGCCTTGCCGACGCGGACGTCTTTGACGCTGTCATAGCCCAGGGACGCGAGCGCGTGATGGATCGCCTTGCCCTGGGGGTCGAGAAGGCCGGGCCGGGGCGTGACCAGGACCTCCACTGTGAATCGGTTCAAGAACTGTTCTCCTTCCAGTCTTTGGGGGCGGTTTCGTGAGTGAGATCGTGGTAGTCCAGCTCGCGGGGCTCCACGGCGGTGTCGGCGGACTCGGGCACGTCGAGAAGGGGGTCGCGCTCCGGCAGGCGTTCCATCAGGCCGAGGAAAACCGATCTGAGCAGCCCCCACAGGGTGTAGAGGATCAACGCGGGGAAGAACCAGTTGGCCGGAAGCAGGATCGCGAGCACGGTGCATGCCGCCAGGAACGCGGCCATCGCGATGCCCTTGCGCGTCCGCAGCTCGATCCGCGGGAACTTGGCGTAGGGGATATGGCTCAGCATCAGGATCGCGGTCAGCACCATGGTGATGACCATGATCCGGGGCCACGGCAGTTCGCCGAGGTATTGCTGGAAGAAGGCGGTCTGCGAAAAGGGGTAGTGGGTCGCCAGGATCATCCCGGCCGTGGGTGTGGGCAGGCCGTGAAAGTGACGGCGGGCCTCGCCGCCCTGCTCCACGTTGAAGCGAGCCAGCCGCACGACGACGGCCGCGACGTAGACGAAGCCGATCACCCAGCTCCATTCGGAGCCGGTGAAATAGAGGAGGATCATGATCAGCGCGGGGGCGACCCCGAACGAGATCACGTCGGTCAGCGAATCCAGCTCGGCGCCGAAGGCCGAGCCGGTGCGCGTGAAGCGGGCGACCCTCCCGTCGAGCAGGTCGAGCGTGGCTGCATAGACGATGAACCAGCCGGCCCACGCGAAGTCCCCGCGAATGGCCGCGACGACGGCATAGAGGCCGAAGAAGAGGTTCCCCATCGTGAAGGCCGACGGCAGGATGATGATGCCGCGCCGGAGCCGGCGACGGCGGACGGTTCTCTTCACGGGGTGCCTCCGCTGCGCGGGGTGGGGCTCGCCGGAACAGGGTGTCGCGCGTTCTCGGGCACCCGCGCCACCGCGGTCTCGCCACCCCTGACGATATCGCCGGCCTCGACCGTGACCGGCCAAGCCGGGGGCAGGAACAGGTCGACGCGCGAGCCGAAGCGGATCAGGCCGATCCGGTCGCCCCGTGTGACGGTGTCGTCCTCTCGCGGGTAGGTCACGATCCGGCGTGCGACGAGGCCGGCGATCTGGCGGACCAGCAGCGGCCCCGCGTCCGTCTCCAGCCCCAGCGATGCACGCTCGTTGTCGCTGCTCGCTTCCTCGCGCCACGCCGGCAGGTAGCGGCCGGGGTGATAGGCGTAGTGCGCGACCCGGCCTCCCAGCGGCGCACGCTGGACGTGCACGTTGAAGATGTTCAGGAAGATGGTGACGCGGGTGGCCGTCCCCGCCATGAAGTCCTCGCCGTCGACCGGGCCCACGCTCATGACCCTGCCGTCGGCGGGAGACACGACCACGTCCGGGTCCTCGGGGATCCTTCGCTCGGGATCGCGGAAGAAGTAGGTGACGAAAAGGGTGAGGGCGACGAAAAGGGTGAGGGCGACGAAAAGGACGGGCGCGGCGGAGCGGGCTCCCCAACCGCCGCTCCGGGCCCAGAGGGCCGTCAGGGCGACGGCGGCCAGGCAGGCGAGGATGAAGGGGATGCCCTCGCGGGCCACGGGGAGGGTCACGAGCTGCATTCCCCGAACACAGGAGCCTCGAAGTCGTCGAGCCCCGTCCCCGTGAGCCGGCGGAACACCTCCCGGTACCGCGCGGACGCGGCTTCGACCACGCGAGCGGGCAGGGGAGGCGGCGGATACTGTTTGTTCCAGTCCGGCAGATTCTCCAAATAATCGCGAACTGGCTGTTTGTCAAGGGATGGCTGCCCCCGGCCGGTCGAATAGTGCTCCTTCGGCCAGAACCGCGACGAGTCGGGGGTCAGCACTTCGTCGATGAGCAGCAGTTCGCCCGCGGGAGCGGCCCCGAACTCGAACTTGGTGTCGGCGAGGATCATCCCCGCCACGGCCGCGGCCGCGCGCCCCCGCTCGTAGATGTCGAGCGAACGTTCGCGCAGCCGGTGCGCGAGTTGAATGCCGAGGAGATCGGTCACCTGCTCGAAGGTGATGTTCTCATCGTGGCCCTCCTGGGCCTTCGTGGCCGGCGAGAAGATCGCGGGCACGAGCGCGTCGCTCTCGACCAGTCCCGGCTTCAGGGGCTCGCCCGCCAGCGTCCCCGATTCACGATACTCCTTCCAGGCGGAACCGGACAGGTACCCGCGCACGACGCACTCGACCGGGAGCGGGCGCGTTCGCCGAACCAGGGTCGACCGGCCCTCCCACGCCTCCGCGGGACAGTCCGCCAGCTCCGGGACCCGTCGCAGGATCTCGTCGGGGCGCACCGAGACGAGGTGGTGGGGGATGTCGCTCATGTGCGTGGCCAGCCACCAGGCGGTGATCGCGGTCAGGACGCGGCCCTTGTCGGGCACGGGCTCGGCCATGACCACGTCGAAGGCGCTGACCCGGTCGCTGGCGACGAGGAGGAGGTGGCCGCCGGGTCCGCCGCCTCCGACTCCGGGTCCGTCGCCGGCGACTCCGGCGCCGCCGCCGTCCGGCACCGCGTAGACATCCCGGACCTTGCCCTTGAACAGAAGCGGCAGCGGGAGCGCGGCTCCGTTCACACCCTCACCTCCGCGCCGTCCCGGGTTTCGCCGTAACGCTCCAGCACCGGCGCGACGCGGTCGTTCAGAAACGCGTCCACCTGCTCGGGCGCTCGTCCCACCAGCTTCCCGGGCCGTGCCAGCTCTTCCAGCTCCTCGGCGCTCACTCCCAGGGCCTCGTCGGCCGCGATCCGCGCGAAGAGGTCGCCCTCTTCCCCCTCGGTCATGCGGCGCGCGGCGTCGAGTGTGTGGCGCCGGATCCTCTCGTGGGCGTCCTGCCGGTCCCCGCCCGCGGCGGTGGTCCCCATGAGCACGGCTTCCATGGCCATGAAGGGAAGGTGCACGGCCAGGTTTGCCGCGACCACCCCCGGGTTCACTCGCAGGCCCGACGCCACGTTCGCCGCCAGCACCAGGATCGCGTCGGTGGCCATGTAGGCGTCGGGGATCGCCAGCCGCTTGTTGGCGGAGTCGTCCAGCGTCCGTTCCAGCCACTGCGTCGCCGCCGTGTGTGCGGGATCCGCTGACAGCGCGATCACGTGGCGCGCCACCGCGCAGATCCGCTCCGATCGCATGGGGTTGCGCTTGTAGGGCATCGCCGAGGAGCCGACCTGCTCCGTCTCGAAGGGCTCTTCCAGCTCGCGCAGGTGGGAGAGGAGGCGGATGTCGTGCGCCATCTTGGAAGCCGAAGCCGCCACCCCGGCCAGGGTGGAGAGCAGCGCCTGGTCGACCTTGCGGGGGTAGGTCTGACCCGTGACGGGGTAGCAGTCCTCGAAACCGAGACGGCGGCATACGGCCTTCTCCAGCGCGTCGACCCGGGCGTGGTCGCCGTCGAAGAGCTGCAGGAAGGACGCCTGGGTGCCGGTCGTGCCGCGCACGCCGCGCAGCTTCAGGTCGGTAAGCCGGTGCTCGATCTCCTCCAGATCGAGGAGGAAGTCCTGGATCCAGAGGGTGGCCCGCTTCCCGACGGTCGTGGGCTGGGCCGGCTGGAAGTGCGTGTAGGCGAGCGTCGGCAGGGCGCGGTGCTCTCCGGCGAAGCGGGCGAGGGCACGGACGGTCGCGACGACCCGGTCACGCACCAGGGTCATCGCCTCGCGGTGCTGAATGAGGTCCGTGTTGTCGCCCACGAAGGCGCTGGTGGCGCCGAGGTGCAGGATGCCGCGCGCGGCCGGGGCGGCGTCGCCGAAGAGGTGGATGTGCGCCATGACGTCGTGGCGGAAGCGCCGTTCGTAGCGTGCGGCCGCGTCCAGGTCGATGCCGTCGAGGTTTGCGCGCATCTGTGCGATGGCCTCGGCCGGGATGTCCAGTCCGGCATCCCGCTGGGCCTCGGCCAGGGCGAGCCAGAGACGCCGCCATGTGCCGAAGCGGAAAGCGGGTGCGAAGATGCGTTCCATCGCGCCGGAGACGTACCGCGCGGAAAGCGGATGCGTGTAGCGGTCGGTCGCTTCAGCACTCATGGATTCTGCCTCGGGCACGGTGTCATCGCCATTCCAGCAGCCCCGTTCGCACCATCCGGCCGTTGCGCTCGAAGCGGAGCACGAAGGAACGGCCGCTGCTCTGGATCCGGCGGAGCTCGTCCGCCGCCGCGCGGGCCGTACGCACGCGCACGTTGTTCACCGCCAGCAGCACGTCGCCGGTAGCCAGCCCGGTCACCCCGGCGAGCACGTCGGAGATCTCCACCACCAGCGCGCCTTCGGACGACGCCAGCCCCCGCTCCGCCTGGATGCTTGCCGTCACCGTGACGACCTGCAGATCGCGCAACAGCTCCACGCGGTCGGCGGTGGCGGACGGGAGCGGGGCGGCCTGCAGCTGGACGGCGTCCATCCCTTCCACGGCCAGCTCGATCCGGTCACCGGCGCCCAGGTCCAGCAAGACGGCGGTGTAGTCGAGCGGCGTGGCCATGCGGCTGGTCCCGGCCTGCAACAGGCGCGCCCCCGGGCGGATCCCGGCGGCCGCGGCGGGGGATCCCGGGGTGACCCGAGCGACGCGCACCCCCCTTGATCGTCCGAAGGCGTCCGCTTCCACCGCGTCCACGTCAAGGCCGAGCCACGCACGCCGCACCTCTCCGTGTTCGGCGAGGTCCCGCGCCACCCTCAGCGCCCGGTCGATGGGGATGGCGAACCCCAGTCCCTCGCTGCCACCCGAGCGGGACAGGATCGAGGTGTTGATTCCGATCACCTCCCCCAGCGCGTTGACCAGAGGTCCTCCGGAGTTGCCCGGGTTGATGGCCGCGTCGGTCTGGATCATGCCCAGGTAGAAGCCTTCGTCGTCCTGGCCGGGGATGATGTGGCGCCCGAGCGCGCTCACGACGCCCGCCGTCACCGAAGGCTCCGGGTTGGAGATGAGACCCCCGAAGGGGTTTCCGATGGCGACCGTCCATTCGCCAATGAGCAGGTCCGACGCGGTGCCGAGCGGCGCGACGGGGAGGTCGGATGCCTCGTCGAGGACGATGACGGCGATGTCGGTCGTGGGGTCGGAGCCGGCCAGGCGGGCGTCGAAGTCGCGCCCGTCGGGGAGGGTGACCAGGATTTCGGTGGCGTCCTCGATGACGTGGTGGTTGGTCAGGACCGTCCCGTCCGCGTTCACGATGAAACCGGAACCGAGTCCGCGGGTCTCGCGGAAGGGCAGGTAGTAGTCGTCGAAGAAGCTGCGCCGCCGAACCCGTTCCCGCCGCAGCACCGAGATGGTGACGACGGCGGGGGCGACGGTGCGGGCCGCGCGCACGATCGCGGTGGAGCGGCTGTCGGAGAGCGTTTGTGCGGCGCTGTCGCACGCCGCCGACGCGACCGCGAGCCCGGCTGCGGCGGTAAAACATGTCAACCGTAGTTTACAAAATGTCAACCGTAGTTTACAAAATGTCATGTATGATCTACATGTCGGGGACGGTGGAGGCCACCGTCGCGTGGTCCGGATACTCGACCCGGGTCAGGCATAGCCCCTGTGCGGGAGCGGGCGGCGACGTCGTCAGGCGGGCCGGCGACGTCGTGAGGCCAGCCGGCGATGTCGTCAGGCCGGTCGGCGATGTCCCCGGACGGGTCTCTCCGCTCAGCAGCAGGGCCATGTCCTCCTCTCGGCGGCGCTTCAGCGCGATGTCCACCATGGTTCCTGCCAAATATCGCACCATCCGGTGCAAAAAGCGGTTTGCGGAGATTTCGAAGACGACGCCCTCGTCGCCCCAGGGACGCCACCCGGCGGAGGCAACGCGGCAGGTGTACCCGCGCTGCGGCTGCCCGGTCTTCGCGAAGGCGCGGAATTCGTGCTTCCCGACGAGGAGCCGGGCCGCACGCGCGGCGGCGTCCATGTCGAGCGGGCGGCAGAGCGGCCAGCACCAGCGTCGGTGGAAGGGGGATGCGGCGTGCGGCGCCGTCCCGACCCGATACCGGTAGCTCCGGAGGATCGCCTCGCGGCGAGGATCGAAGTTGTCGTGAATGGGCTGGGCGTCCCGCACCCAGATTGTGCGGGGGAGCATGGCATTCAGCGACCGGATCAGCTCCGGGGCCGTCCAGGGCGCGGGCATCGTAACCGCCGCCACCTGGCCGGTTGCGTGGACACCCGTGTCGGTGCGCCCCGCGCCGAGAACTGTCCGGTGTTCGCCGGTGAGCCGGGACACGACCGCCTCCAACGCGCCCTGCACCGTGGCTTCGCGGGGCTGGATCTGCCAGCCGTGAAAGTCCGAGCCGTCGTAGTGGAGGGTAAGCTTGAAGCGGGTCGCCTGGTCGCTCATGTGGGGTGGCGACTGTGGTTATGGGGACGGTGCACGGCTTTGTGTGAGATGGCACGGCCTTGTGTGGGATGGGCACGGCTTTGCCCAGCATCCTCTGACGATGTCGGTGGTCCGGACAGGGCAAAGGTATCCGGGGTGGGGGCTCGGTCAACCGTGATGTTCGCCGTATCCCGACGGCACCGCCCCACACACGGAACGCTGGCTGGTCAGTGGCCCTGTCGGCCCAACTCCACCTCGCTGATGTCGTACCAGTCGATGCCGCGTTGGGCGATGCCGTGCCGGTCGGGCTTCCGCTCAACCAGCGCCACGAGGGTCGAATCCAGGATGTCGTAGCCCATCAAACGGTCCCGTATCCGCACTGCACCTGCGTACTCCGTGCCGACCCAGACCTCAAAGTAGGAGAACGCGTCGTGATCACGGGTGGTGGCGACCCAGAGGCGGTCATGGCCGTCATAGCTGAGGGTTCTCCAACCGTGGAACCACCTTTTTGGTCTCTCCCTGAACCCTGACGCGTACCGCTCCATAGCGGACTTGGGTATGGACATCGTGCCGGCGAGTCGCGCCATGTCAAAGAGATAGGCGTCAACGTCGCGCTTGTTCGGAAGCTCCGCCGTATAGGTGGGCGAATGGACAACCTTCGTGGCCTCCCCGTTCAGATCGTCCAGGAACGCGAGTTCGCTGTCGCAGGCCCAAAACACATATCCACCATCCGGGCGCGGCATGCCCGAACCTACACGCCCGCATTCCGTTTCCGCGATCCGGTAGATGCTGCGTTGCCACACAATCTCCCCGGAGGCTGCGTCCAGTAATTGTATCTCAACTTCCGGGCCGCTCGGTCCCATCCCCAAACCGACCTCACGCGGCTACAGCCCTCCGCAGTACTGTTCCATGCACCACTCGAATTGTCACGTTGGCCTTCCTCTCGAGCGCCCGGGCGTGACACCGCCGCAGGACATGCCGGAGGCGGGCCGAGCCCGCCGCGATCGCCGCCCCTCCGCGAAAATGTACATATTGAATGTATAGTATGTACACTATAGTCTGTACATATTCTCGAACGTCACCTGTCGCCACCCACAACGTCATTTCGTCGACTCATCCCAACCGGGCTACCTTTTTCATCCGGCGGGTGGTCCGCCGGGGCGGGAGACAATCCCCAGGCACGGACCAGCGAGCATTGACACCGACCCATTTCAACCTGATTCCCCTCCTGGCCCGGGTTGTGGCCGGTGAGAATCTGACAACCACCGACGCCAGGGCGGCCTTCGCGCACATGGTGTCCGGGCACGCTTCGCCCATCCGGACCGGGGCGCTCCTGGCCGCCCTCCAGACCAAAGGACCGGCGCCATCGGAAGTCGCGGGAGGGGTCGAAGCGCTGCGCGCCGCCATGATCCCGGTTCGCGCCCCGGACCGGGCCACGCTGGTCGACACCTGCGGCACCGGAGGCGGCCGGGTCTCGACCTTCAATATCTCGACCGCGGCGGCCATCGTGGTGGCGGCGGGGGGAGTCCGGGTCGCGAAGCACGGCAACCGCTCCTTCACCTCCAAGTGCGGGAGCGCCGACGTGCTCGAAGCGCTGGGGGTCGCGGTGGAGCTCTCGCCGGAGGGGATGGCCGATGTTCTGGCCGGTGCGGGGATCGTCTTCATGTTCGCGCCGCTCCTCCATCCGGCGATGCGCCACGTGGGACCGGTTCGGCAGGCGTTGGGCGTCACCACGATCATGAACCTGCTGGGGCCGCTGGCCAATCCTGCGGGGGCGCGGCGCCAGGTCGTCGGCGTCGCCGATCCCGCGTTCCTCGATCTGGTGGTCCGCGGGTTGGCCGAGCTGGGCCACGAACGGGCCCTCGTCGTCCACGGTGCGCCGGGCATGGACGAGGTCAGCCCCTGCGGGCCCACGCGCGTCGCGGAACTCGGCGGGGGAGCGGTGTCCTCGTACGAGATCACGCCGGAGGAGCTGGGGGTCGAGCCGGTCGATCCCGGGGCGCTGGCGGGCGGCGAGCCGGAGGAAAACGCGGCCGTTGTCCGGGCCGTGGTCGAAGGGAAGGAGCGCGGACCGGCCCGTTCGGCGGTGCTGGTGAATGCCGCGGCGGCGTTCTACGTGGCTGACCGCGCGGATACGCTCCGAGAGGGCGTGGTCGCCGCGGAGCGCGCGATCGACTCGGGGGCGGCCGCCGGGGTGCTCGAACAACTGGTGCGGTGGAGCCAAAGGGCCGCCGGGAGGCGGTAGCCGGTTGCAGGCGGTGCGCCAGGTCCCGGCCTCCTAATACCTCCGAACAAGCCCGACCACGACCCCCTGGACATGCACGTCGGCGGCGTCCTCGATGATCGGCTCCATGTTCTCGTTGGCGGGCTGCAGGCGGATGCGGTTGCCGGGTTCCCGGTAGAGCTTCTTGACCGTGGCGGCCTCGTCCCGGACCAGCGCGATCACCATTTCACCGTCCTCGGCGGTCTCGCGGGCGTTGACGACGATGTGGTCGCCGTCGCGGATCTGCTCGTCGATCATGGATTCGCCCGACACGCGCAGGACGTAGTGCTCGAGACCCTTGCGGATCATCTCGCCCGGAATGGAGAGCGTCTCGTCGTCTTCGATGGCCTCGATTGGAAGTCCGGCGGCGACGGTGCCAAGGAGGGGTAGCGCCACGGAGGGCTCGGCCTCGGCCGGGAACTCCACCGAACGGCTTTCGCGGTAGGACCTCAGGATGTAGCCCTTCCGCTCGAGGTTGCTCAGGTGCTCGTGTACGGTCGCCAGAGAGGTGTAGCCGAAGTGGCGGCAGATCTCCTCGAAGCTGGGCGCATACCCCATTTCGTCGATGAACCCCTTGAGGTAGTCGAGGATCTCCTTCTGGCGCTTGGTGAGGGGCATCTTTCTTTCCCTATCTTGGTAGTAGTGTTGTCGGCCCTCCGTTGCACGAGGCAGGCCACTACGCGAGGCAGGCCGGTCCGCCTGGCGGACGAGGTCGCCGGAGCTTCCTACCGAACAGGCTCCGAACAATCGTAACCGAAATTTGACCGAAGATCAAGATGAACGACAAGATGAGCGACAAAGGATGAGCGATAAAGGAATTCTGGAGCAAATTGTGGCCGGCAAGGCCGCCGAGGTGGCGCGGCTCAAGGCGCGCCGCGGGGAAGTGGCGCGGGCCGCCATGGACGCGCCGCCGCCACGTGCCGCATGGGAGCCGCTGGCGCGAAGGGAGCGCGTGGGGGTGATCGCCGAGATCAAGCGGCGGTCCCCGGGAGCGGGCGATATCGACACGGGACTGGATCCGGTGGGACTCTCGGCCGACTACGAGGCCGGCGGCGCGTGCGCGATCAGTGTGCTGACCGACGCCAGGTGGTTCGGGGGGTCGCTCGACGACCTGCGGGCCGTGCGGGAGGCAGGGAGCGTCCCGGTGCTGCGCAAGGACTTCGTGGTCGACGAGGTGCAGGTGATCGAGGCGAGGGCCGGCGGAGCCGACCTGGTGCTCCTGATCGTGCGGGTTCTGGACTCGCTGCTGCTCCGCGATCTGCGGGCCACGATCGACGGCCTGGGAATGACCGCGCTGGTCGAGGTCCACGACGAATGGGAGCTCGAGGGTGCCCTGGAGGCCGGGGCGTCGCTGGTGGGGGTCAACAACCGGGATCTCACCGTGTTCCGCACCGATCTGGCCGTGACCGAGCGCCTGGCGCCGTACCTGCCGGGCGAGGTGCTCCTCGTGTCGGAGAGCGGGATCGGGGACGCGGACGACGTGGCGCGGGTGGCCGCCGCCGGCGCCGACGCCGTGCTGGTGGGGGAGGCGCTGGTGCGGAGCGGGGCACCCGGCCGGCTGGTGGAAGAGATGGCGGCAGTGCCGCGGGCGGGGCGGAGGCCGTGACCGGGCCGCGCGGGCGCCGGCAGGAGGGCAGCGGGCCGGCTCGGCCGGGGCGGGGCCGCGGGATGCGGGTGAAGGTGTGCGGGGTGATGACCCCCCGGGATGCGGCGGTCGTGGAGGAGGCCGGCGCGGACTTCATGGGCGTGATCCTGTCGCCGGGCTACTCGCGCAGCGTGAGCGGGAAGCGGGCCGGCGCCGTCTACGAAGCCGCGACGGCGCGCCGGGTGGGAGTGTTCGTGGACGCGCCGGCCGAGGTGGTCGTGCGGGTCGCGCGGGAGCTGGACCTGGACGTGATCCAGCTGGGGGGGAGCGAGACGATCGAAGCCGTGACGCGGATCGGCGGGGCGGGGGGGTGGGGGGTGTGGAAGACGGTTCACGCCAGGCCGGGCGTGTCAATGGCGGACGCGGCCGCGCGGTACGCGACGGTGGCTGACGGCGTGCTGGTGGACTCGTGGGATCCGGGGCGCCCCGGGGGCACGGGACGCACCTTCTCGTGGGCGGGCGTGGGAAGGGAGGTGCGCGGAGCCATCGGTTCGGCGACCTTCATAGCCGCCGGCGGGATGAACCCGGAGAACGCCGGCGCGGCTGTCGAGGCGCTTCGCCCCGACGTACTCGACGTCAGTTCCGGCGTGGAGTCGGTGCCAGGCACCAAGGACCCCGGAAGGACGCGGGCCTTCGTGCAGGCGGCGCGGCTGGCGGGAAACCCGTCCGGGGGAGGACGACCGTGAGCGGATCGCCCGTCCAGGCGGACGGCCACCCTGCGCCGCGAGGCGGTGTCGGAGTCCAGGCGGACCGGTACGGCGTGTACGGCGGCCGGTATGTTCCGGAAACACTGATCCCGGCGCTCGACGAACTTGCCGCCGCCTACGCCGAGGCCATGGCCGATCCGGCCTTCCTGGCCGAAGTCGACCACCTGAGCGCGGACTACGTCGGCCGTCCCACGCCCCTCTACCGGGCCCGGCGCTTCGAAGCCGAGGCCGGGGTCGCGCCGGTCTACCTCAAGCGCGAGGACCTCAACCACACCGGCGCCCACAAGATCAACAACACGGTGGGGCAGGCGCTCCTCGCCGGACGCATGGGGAAGCCGCGCATCATCGCCGAGACCGGGGCCGGGCAGCACGGCGTCGCGACGGCGACCGCGTGTGCGCTCTTCGACCTGGAGTGCGTCGTGTACATGGGCGCGGAGGACATCGTGCGCCAGTCGTTGAACGTCTACCGCATGGAGCTGCTCGGTGCCGAGGTGCGGCCCGTCGAGTCCGGCACCCGGACGCTCAAGGACGCCACAAACGAGGCGTTGCGCGACTGGGTCACCAACGTGGAAGACACCCACTACATCATCGGCTCAGTGGTGGGACCGCACCCGTTCCCGCGCATCGTGCGCGACTTCCAGACCGTCATCGGCCGGGAGGCGCGGCGACAGATCCTGGCGGTCGAAGGACGGCTGCCGGCATCGGTGGTGGCGTGCGTCGGGGGCGGCTCCAACGCGATGGGAATGTTCCATGCCTTCGTGGGCGACGAGGGGGTGGCCCTGATCGGCGTCGAGGCCGCCGGGGACGGACTCGGCAGCGGGCGCTCATCGGCCCCGCTCAGCGAGGGGCGGCCGGGGGTGCTGCACGGGTCGCTGAGCTACCTGCTCCAGGACGCGGACGGGCAGATCGCCCCCGCGCACTCGGTCGCCGCCGGGCTGGACTACCCGGGTGTGGGCCCGGAGCACTCCCACCTCATGGACACGGGCCGCGCAAGGTACGTGAGTGTCGAGGACGGTGCCGCCGAACGGGCGTTCCGCGCGCTTCCCGGGCTGGAAGGGATCATCCCCGCGCTGGAGACGGCCCACGCGCTGGCGTGGGTGGTCGAAGCGGGGCGGCGGGGCGAGATCGAGGCCCCGGTGGCCATCTGCCTGAGCGGGCGGGGGGACAAGGACGTGGTGCACGTGTCCCGGCTGGGAGATGGCGGGGCCGGGCCGGGGGCGGGCGAGAGCGAAGCCGGGCGGGGGTCGTGAGCGGGCCGCCGCCGGGGCGCATCGGCGCCAGATTCGAGGCGCTGGCCGCGCAGGGCCGCCGCGGCTTCATCCCGTACGTGACGACCGGCTATCCCAGCCTGGCCCACACGCGAGAGCTGGTGGCGGGGCTGGCGGAGGGGGGGGCGGACGTGATCGAGCTGGGGATCCCGTTCAGCGACCCGATGGCCGACGGTCCCACCATCCAGCGCTCCAGCCAGGGCGCCCTCGACCAGGGCACGACCGTGGATGACGTGTTCGATGTGCTGGCGGAGCTGCGCCGTGTGAGCGACGTGCCGGTGGTGATTTTTTCATACCTGAATCCGGTCTTTTCCCGCGGAGTCGAGACCTTCGTGCGCGAGGCGATCGAGGCCGGGGCCGACGGAGTCCTGCCGACCGACCTTCCGCTCGGCGCCGATCCGGAGCTCGAAGCCACGCTTCTGGAGAGCCGGCTGGATCTGGTCCGGCTCGTCGCCCCCACGACCACCCCGGAGCGGGTCGGGCAGATCACCCGCTCGAGTCAGGGATTCGTGTACTACATCGCGCGGACCGGTGTCACGGGTGCCCGTCGGGAACTGCGCGGCGAGCTTTCAAGGGAGGTCGGCGCGGTCCGGTCGGTGTCGCCTCTGCCGGTGGCGGTGGGATTCGGCGTTTCCACCGCCGAGCACGCGCGTGCGGTAGGTGCGGCCGCCGACGCGGCGGTCGTCGGAAGCGCTCTCGTCGACCGGCTGGACGAAGGGGGCGTGGCCGGCGCGCTGGCGCTGGCACGCGAACTGCGGAGCGCGCTGGACGAGGTGGGGTAGTCCGCCCCGTCACCCCCCTCCCAGCCGCTCCGCCAACGACGGATCCGGCGACACGAAGACGGTCTGAACGCGGTCCGGGAGTACCGCACCTGGCGGAGCACCGCGCGGCTTTCTGACCCACTTGCGGCGGGTCCAGTCCACGGGGACGGTGCCCGAGGTCCGGGCGCCGGAGTGATTGGCGGCGAGCACGGCGGCTTCTTCCAGATCGGTGGCGGGTGGGCGCTCCGGCCGGGTCCAGCGCAGGATCACATGTGCGCCGGCCGTGTGGCGCGCGTGGAGCCAGATGTCCGCGGGACGCGAGTGGTGGAAGGTGAGGTCGTCGTTGTGACGTGCGCCGCGACCAACCCGGATCTCCAGTCCCCCGGAGCTGGTGAACGATCGGTAGGGGAGCGCGGGGGAATCCGTAGCCGACCGCGTGCTTGCCGGACGTGAACGCAGGAGTGGTTCGACTTCCTCCGGTGGCAACTCGCCGCGCGTGTTCCGCTGTGTCAGGTCGGTGATCCTGGCCAACTCCTCCTCTCTGGCGCTGATCCGGCCGGGAAGTGCGGCGGCTCCCCGATCCATGCGCGTGGCCCTGCGGAAGAGGGCGTTCGCGTGCTCCTGGGGCTTGACGCGGGGATCCAGCTTCAGGGTGCGCCGCTCCCCGTCGAAGCCCGGCAGGGTCACCTCCTTCGTCCCGGCTTCGATCAGGTGGAGAGACGAGAGTATCAGTGAGCCGTCATCGCGCAGGCGGGCCGCCTCTCCCGTGCGTGCCAATTCGGTGCGAAGCCGCTTCAGCATCCGCTTCAACCGGCGGGACTCGGCGGCGAGGAAGCGGGCGACGCGCCCTCCGCCCGGTGATCCCTTCCGATCCGTATGCGCCCGGACGGTGGCCATGCCCTCCAGGAGGCTGCCGACGGGCTCCGCACCGCACCCGGCGAGCGGCCACGGATACGGCTGCGGGCCGGAGGCCGGACGGAGAATGTGCGGTGCCACCGCCGTCATCGTCGCCACTCCGCGCCACCGCCCGAACCCTTCGCCGGGGGTCTTCGCTTCCAGCAGATAGCCGACGTTGAGACCCGAGGTGAAAGCCACCCCCGCCAGGAGAGCGGAACGGGCTTCCGCTTCCCCCAATCCCTCGAGCAGACCGACCCAGCCGGACCGGTCCGGCTCGTGTCTCGCTCGGCCGGATGTCCCGTCTCCGGGAGGATTCCACGACTGCCCCGCCTGCAGCGGCCGGGCCTTCACCAACGTCAACCCCTTGCGGACCTTCAGGGCGGGCCCCTCGGCGAGGATCGCGTTCCAGCGGTTCGTGGCCAGCTCCAGAATCAGGGACGGGTGCGCCTTCCTCCCGCGTACCCGGCGGAAGTGCAGCAACATGACCCGCTCGTCCCGCACGGCCTCCACCCCGGCGAGGACGGCGGGTAGCGGCTCGGCATCACCGTCCGGCTCGGACGGCGGACCGAGGACGATCACCCCGCGACCCGGGGACAGGTCCACCACCACCGTCGCGTCACGGAAATGCACCACAACTTCCATGGCGTCCCCGCGGAAGGTCACGGCTCGCGCACGCGCGCCCTGCAGCGCGGTCGTCAGCTCGACGGCGACCGCCCGGGTCAGGCAGGGGTCCCAGATCACCCGGGTTCCCGGTCGTGGTCGCGAGCCCGATGCCCGGTTGTCGTTGTCGACGTGTTTCTCATATGACTCCTTCACCGCGGCTGCCACCGCGGCTGCGCCCGTTGGCGTCGCGGCCGCAATGCCGCTCGCGGATTGATTACCTTTACGCGCCGTTGCAGGTCCCTTCGCGGACCCTCGGCTTCTGGAACTCCCTCGTAATTGGGTCGCGATGAGCCGGTTTCTCAAGGCAACGCTGTTCGCCCTCGTGGTGATCGGAACCGTGGTGTTGCTGGGATCGGCCATGTGGCAGTGGTTGCCGGAGGAGCGCGCGCCGGCAGACGAACCCGTGTTGTCGCCTGCGGAGGACCGGGTGACAGTGGACGTGCGCAACGCGGGGGGAGTCGCCGGAATGGCACGTGCCGTAACCGATCGTTTGCGAGGGGCGGGCTTCGATGTTGTGGGTATCGGGAACGCGGGGCAATTCGGGCTGGAGTCGTCCGTCGTGATCGACCGGGTGGGAAAGCCGGAAACGGCAGCGGCAGTAGCCGCGGCGCTTGGAATTGACAGCGTGACCAGCGACCCGGACCCGAATCTGTTTGTGGACGTTACCGTACGGCTTGGTTCAGATTGGATGGCCCCCCAGGGGTCGGTGGAAGGCACCGGGAACCGCCTGGTCGAATGGCTGCGGCGGCTCGGGCTGGAAAAGGGAAGCGAACGTTAGCGATGGCCGGCAGGCGCAAGGTGAAGAACCGCGGGAAGTCCGACGCGCGGACTCGATCGACAGGGGATCGCGAAGCGCGTGGAGAAACGGCGCGCAAGGGACGCAAGGGACGCGAGGGACGCAAGGGACGCGAGGAGACGGAGGGGGAAGGCGGCGGGACCGGAGTCGAGGCACTCAAGTCGGTCTTTTTCGCCGTGATCCTCTTCCTGGTGATCCGTGCCTTCCTCTTTCAGACCTTCGTGATCACCTCGGGGTCCATGGAAAACACCCTTCTCGTGGGGGACTTTCTGGTCGTGAACCGGGTGGCGATCGGCTCACGCGTCCCGTTCACCGACATTCGGATTCCCGGGTACTCGGAGCCCCGCCGGGGTGACGTCCTGGTCTTCGACCCCCATCACGAAGTGGACATGACCCTCGTCAAGCGGCTCGTCGGCTTGCCCGGAGACACGCTGGAGATGAGGGACGGGGTGCTCTACCTGAACGGCGAGGCTCGGGACGAGCCCTACGTCGTGCACACCCGGAGGCCCGACGACTTCGACCCCGACATGATCTGGCAGCGTGACTACCTCGTCGGCGGTCCCCGGGACGACTACCGGCCCACCCGTGACAACTGGGGCCCCCTCGTCATCCCCGATGGCCACCACTTCATGCTGGGCGACAACCGCGACACGAGCCTCGACTCCCGATACTGGGGTCTCCTGGAGGGCTGGCGCTTCGAGGGCCGGGCCGTTGGGATCTACTTCTCCTACAATCGGGGTTCGGCCAGGCCATTCCCGTGGATCAGGGAGATTCGGGGGAGCCGGATCGGGGACCGGATCCGGTAGGAGCGGACGCCGCCGGCGCGACCGGCGAATCTCTGCGGGCGCTAAAGCCGGTCTCGGTGCCGGCGCGGGGGTTCACCACGGCCTGCCAGCCGGCTGGCCCGCAACTGCCCGCACGCCGCGTCGATGTCGCGGCCCCGTGGTTCCCGCACCGCCACCGCCACGCCGGCCGCGTCCAGTCCATCCCGGAAGGCGCGCACGCGGCGGGGAAGGCTGGGCTCCCAGTCCACATACGGGATGGGGTTGAAGGGGATGAGGTTCACGAACGCATGGACCCGGGTCGCGAGCTCCGCGAGGGGTGGCAGCAGAGCCGGATCGTCGTTCACGTCCCGGATCATGGTGTACTCGAAGGTGACGCGCCGGCCGCCGCGCCGGTTGAAGGCTTCGAGCGCGTCCATGAGCTGCCCGAGGGGATAGCGCTTCTCGAGGGGGATCAGTTCGGCCCGCAGTTCCGACACCGGCGCGTGCAGCGACAACGCCAGGCGGAACTGTTCCGGCCGCTCGGCCAGCGCGGCAATCCCCGGGATGACGCCCACGGTGGATACCGTGATACGCCGGGCGCCGACCCCATAGCCCGAGTTGAGGATCGACAGGGCGGGGAACACGTTGCGGCGGTTGGCGAGGGGCTCTCCCATGCCCATGAACACCACGTTGGTGACTGCGCCGAGGTCGTGCTCGGCGGCCCAGCGTGCCGACGCCCGGTACTGGCCGGCAATCTCGGCCGGTGTCAGCTGGCGGCCGAAGCCCGACCATCCGGTCGCGCAGAACCGGCACTTGAGGGCGCACCCCGCCTGCGAGGAGATGCACAGGGTGAGGCGGCCTCGCGAGGGGATCAGGACGCTTTCGACCACTTCGCCCCCGCGCAGGCCCCAGAGGTGCTTGACCGTGCCATCCGCCGACTCCGATACCGTGTCGACGGCCGGCTCATCAAGGCGGAAGGCCTCGCCGAGAGCGTTCCGCTCCCGCAGCGGAAGGTTGGACATCGCGTCGAAGGAACGCGCGTCGCCGGCAAAGATCCATTCCCGGACCTGGCGGGAGCGGTATACGGGCTGGCCGCGCCGGCCGAAATGCGCGGCGAGGGCCTCGTCCAGTTCGGAGGGGGTCAGCCCCAGGAGGTTGGGTCGGTCGGAGTTCACGGGGCGGACAGTGCCTTTCTGGGTGGCGGAGGGTGGGTTAAGTTATCGAGAGAACAGGTCCGGCGCCGCCCCAGCCTGCATGCATCGCCCGTGAGACGCAGCGGCGATTTCTGCCATGGGCTGCCAGTTGCCGCCGTCGGCCGGCAACCCGATAACGGCTCACCGGAGGCTGTTGGTGTCGAAAATCGAAGTGGTGTCGAAAATCGAAGTGGTGTCGAAAATCGAAGTGGTGTCGAAAGCCGAAGTGGTGTCGAAAATCAAAACAAGTGCTACGGGGATGCGTACCGCCGGGGCTGGACGGGTCACGTTGGAAATGGCCGGCCGGAACGTTCGGATCGCCGGGTGGGTTCACCGCAGGAGAGACCTCGGGGGGCTGGTATTCCTCGATCTGCGCGACCGCTCGGGCATCCTGCAGGCGTCGGCGGGTCCCGGCTGGTCCTCCGCGGAAGCGATGGACGCGGTGCGAGGGCTCGGCATCGAGGACGTGGTCGCCGTCCGCGGCGTCGTGTCCCCCAGGCCCGAGGCGGCTCGCAACCCGGAGATGGCCACGGGGGACGTGGAGGTCCAAGTCACCGAGCTGGAGATTCTGAACCGGGCGCGGACGCCGGCGATCCCCGTGTATCTGCCTCCGGAAGAGGAACTGCCCTCCGAAAAGCTCAGGCTGCGGCACAGGATCCTCGACCTGCGCCGCCACGAGATGCAGGCGAGGCTGGCGCTCCGCCACCGCCTCGTCCTGGCCGTGCGGAACCATTTCGACGCGCTGGGCTTCTACGAGATCGAGACGCCGATCCTGACCAAGCCCACGCCGGAAGGGGCCAGGGATTTTCTGGTCCCCAGCCGTGTGCACCCGGGGGAATTCTTCGCGCTGCCGCAGAGTCCGCAGATCTACAAGCAGCTGCTGATGATCGCCGGCTTCGACCGCTACATGCAGATCGCGCGGTGCTTCAGGGATGAGGACCTGCGTGCGGACCGGCAGCCGGAATTCACCCAGATCGACGTGGAGGCGTCGTTCGTGCAGACCGAGGACATCTACGGATGGTGCGAGGGCCTCATGGCGAAGCTGGCGGAGGTGGCCGGGATCGAGGCCGCGACGCCCTTCCAGCGGCTGACCTACCACGACGCGTTGGAGCGCTTCGGGTGCGATCGGCCCGACCTCCGTTACGGCCTCGAAATCCGCGACTTCACCACGGTTCTCGGCGCGTTGGAGTCTGTTATCCTGCGCGGCGCCGTCGAAAAGGGGGGCCGGATTCGCGGCATGGGCCTCGAGGGCGGAGCGCGTCTCACCCGCAGACAGATCGTCGCCATCGAGGATGCGGCCAAGGCGGCGGGGGCCCCGGGCCTCCTCTGGGCCAAGATCACCGAGGATGGCGCCACCGGTCCCCTGGGCCGGTTCTTCCGGGACGATACCCGCGCCGGGCTGGGCCTCGCCCCGGGCGACCTCCTCGTCGCGGCCGCGGGGTCCGACCGCGTGACCTCCCCGGCCCTGGACGCCGCACGTGCGGCGTCCAGGGCCGCACTGGACATGCCGAGGACCACCGAGCACGCGTGGCTGTGGGTGACCGGCTTCCCGGTCTTCGAGGACGGCGGCGACGGTACGCTGGCTGCCAACCACCACCCCTTCGTGCAGCCCGATCCCGCCGACGCTCACCTCCTGGATTCGGACCCCCTCGCGGTGCGGGGTCTCGCCTACGACCTCGTCTACAACGGAACGGAGCTGGGCTCGGGGAGCATCCGCATGCACGATGCGGGGCTCCAGACCAGGATTCTGTCGATGCTCGGGCTGCAACCCGAAGAGATCACGGCCAAGTTCGGCTTCCTCCTCGAGGCGCTGCGCTCGGGCGCTCCGCCACACGGGGGGATCGCGCTGGGCGTCGACCGCCTGGCGGCGCAATTTTCGGGCGGTACGAGCCTGCGCGACGTGATCGCCTTTCCCAAGACGACCGCGGCCCGGGCCAGCTTCGAGGGGGCGCCGTCCCCGGTCTCGGCCGCCGAGCTGGCCGCGCTGGGCATCTCGGTTGGAGGAGACCAATGACGAGCGGCACGATGGTCGAACACCACCTGAACGCCGAAGGCGCGGACCAGTTGATCCTGGCGGGCGTCGGCGACGCAAACTTCCGGGAGCTGGGCTCGCTGTTCGGGGTGAAGGTCGTCCTGCGCGAAGACCACGTTCGCCTGGCCGGCGAACTCGAGGCGGTTGCCGACTCGGCCCGCGTCCTTGAGCACATGATCGAGCTGGCCCGGTTGGGCAAGGCGTTTCCCGCGTCGGATGTGGCCCGCTTTGCGGCGAGCCTCGAGACGCGCGAAGGGCCGGAAATCCGCAGCGATGACGAACGCCTCCGCATCGCGCTGCCGGGTGCGCGGCGCACGATCGAGCCGCGCTCCGATGGCCAGCGCGCTTACCTCCAGGCCATGGAGGACTCCGAGATCGTGATCGGAATCGGTCCGGCGGGGACGGGGAAGACCTATCTGGCCGTAGCTCGTGCGGTCGCGGAGCTGTTCAGGAAGCGGGTGCGGCGGATCATCCTGGCGCGTCCGGCGGTGGAAGCGGGCGAGAACCTGGGCTTCCTCCCGGGGGACCTCCAGGACAAGGTGGATCCTTACCTGCGACCCCTCTACGACGCGCTCGAAGACATGATGCCGCCGGCCCGGGTGCGGCGGGGGATCGGGGAACGCACCATCGAGGTCGCACCGCTGGCCTACATGCGCGGCAGGACCCTCTCCGACGCCTTCGTGATCCTGGACGAGGCCCAGAACGCCACCGCCCTCCAGATGAAGATGTTCCTCACCCGGATCGGTGTGAACTCGAGGGTGGTGATCACGGGTGACAAGACCCAGATCGACCTCCCCCGCTCCCAGGTGTCGGGACTCATACAGGTGGAGGAGATCCTGAGGGACGTGGACGGCATCGAATTCATCTACCTCGACGAGCGTGACGTGACCCGCCACCGCCTCGTGAAGCACATCGTCCGGGCGTACGCAGCCGCGGACGGGCACGAAACGGACCACGGCCATGAGCGGCGGTAGCCGGAGGCGCAGTCTGCTCTCGGGGATGCCGCGTCGGTCGTGGCCCGACGGGGTGGTCCACCACGGCGCCCGGTGGCTCCTTCTCGCGCTGCTGGCGGCCGGTCTGGTGATTCTCTACCCCTCGGATCCGGGTGTGGGGATCGGGCGCCACACCGCGGGCACGGTGGCCGACCGCGACATCATCGCGCAGGTCGGCTTTCCCGTGCCCAGGGACTCGGCCGAGTTGAGACGGGAGCGGGACGAGGCAGGGGCCTCGGTCATTCCCACCTTCAACTATGAGGAAAGCGGGCGCGATTCGGCACTCTCAGCGCTGGGGAGCTTCTTCGCCCGAATAGATTCGGCTGCTGCGGGAGACGGCGTCGCGGGGATCAGCAGCGTTCTGTCCGCGTCGGCGATCGAAGCGAGTGCAGAGGATGTCGAGATCCTCGCCGATGCCGTCCGCGCCGCCTCGCTTCACGACCTCGCGGCTGCGGCGACAAGGACGCTGACCCCCGACGGGGTCATGGCGCCGGGTGCGGCCTCCCGGCTCACCACCGATTCGATCCGGGTGGCCAGGGCGGGCCGGGCGACGGTGGTGGCTCGGAGTTCCGTCCTGTCGGGGAGGGACTTCTACGACCGCGCCCTCGCCGGGCGGGAACCGGGCCCGGAAGCCGACCTTCTCCGCCTTGTCCTGGCGCGGTACCTCGCGCCGACGCTCGTCCCCGACGAACCGAGGACTGCCCGCGATGTCGCGGCCGCGCGTGACATGGTCCCGATCATGGAGGCCCGGGTCCTGGAGGGAGAAGCCATCGTCAGGGCGAACGACCAGGTGAGCGAAGCCACCCTGCGCAAGCTGGAGGCATACCGCGCGCAGCTGCGTGTGGAGGGGATCAGTGTCGACAGCTCGAACCTCGGGGGGGCGGTGGGCGGATTGCTGCTCAACGCCCTGCTCCTTGCCGTGCTGGGGGTGCTCATCCTCTTCTTCCGGCCGGACATCTACAGGTCCTTTCGCTCTCTCGTGGCCATTGCCGGAATCTTCGCCCTCTACTTTGTCGGGGCGTTCGTGATGACCGGGCTGGGACTCCCTCCCGCGGCCCTCCCCATCGTCTTCGTCGCGGTCTCCCTCTCCATCCTGTGGGACGGTCGCTTTGCCCTGCTCGCCGTCTTCGTGCTGTGCGCGCTCACCGCAGTGCAGGAGCCCTTCTCGGAAGTCTCCGTCGCCATCATCCTCCTCGCCGGCGGATCGGCGGCCGCGCTCTCCGTGCGGACGTTCCGGCGGCTTGCCCAGACGTGGGTGTTCATCGCGGTCACGGCGGGGGCCTATGCCCTGGTCGTTCTGGGGTACCAGATGCAGGGCGCGGATTTTGACGGCCTTCTCTCTCTGGTGTGGGCACTACTGACCACGATCGTCGGGGCCATCCTGGCGATCGGGTTCGTTCCCGTCTTCGAGTGGGTGACCGGGATCACGACCGACCAGACCCTGATCGGGTGGGCGGATACCAACCGACCCCTGATGCGGCGGCTCGCCGTCGAGGCACCGGGCACCTTCGCGCACACCATGCAGGCGGCCAACATGGCAGAGGCCGGAGCCGGCGAGGTCGGCGCCAACGCCATCCTGTGTCGTGCCGGCGTGTACTACCACGATGTCGGAAAGATGGCCCGCCCCGGCTTCTTCATCGAGAACCAGCACGGTGACAACCCTCACGACCATCTGCCACCCGTCGAATCTGCGGCCGTTGTGCGCGACCATGTCGTGGAGGGCGTAAGGATGGCGAAGCGCGAACGAGTCCCCGAGATCCTTGTCGATTTCATCAGGGAGCACCATGGGGACCAGTCGATCGGTTTCTTCCTGCAAAAGGCACGAGAGGAGGCGGAGCGAGAGGGGCGGGATCCACCCGATCCCGACCTTTTCCGTTATCCGGGCCCCCGGCCGCGGAGCCGGGAGACCGCGATCGCCATGCTGGCCGATTCGTCCGAGTCGGCGGCGCGGGCACTCGACAACCCCACCGAGGAACGGATCGGGCAGCTGATCGAAGGCATCTTTGCCGCCAAGGCGGAGGGGGGACAGCTGGATGACTGCCCGTTGACCTTTCAGGATCTGGCGCGGCTCAAGAGACGTTTCGTCCGGTTTCTGGGGGGCAGCCACCACCGGCGGATTGCCTACCCTGGAACGAAACACCTCACTCGGGGAGACACCGGTGACGGAGATGAACGCTGATCACGATCCACATCAATGCCCCGGGAGGGGCCGGTGTTCCGCGCGGCCTGATCGGCCGGGCGCTCCGTGAGGCGTTGCGGCGAGAGGGTGTCTCGCGTGCGGAGCTGTCGGTCACATTCGTGAGCGACGCCGAGATCGCGAGGCTGCACGGGGAGTACCTCGGGCTCGCCGAGGTCACGGATGTCCTCGCTTTCGCGCTCCACGGTGACGGTGAGGAGCCGCTCGGCGACGTGTACATCGGGCATGCGCAGGCACTCAAGCAGGCGGAAGAGGTGGGTGCCCGGCCCGACGAGGAGATGGCCCGCCTGGCGGTACACGGAGCCCTTCACGTCCTGGGGTACGACCATCCAAAGGGCGCCCGGAGCCAGGACTGCGAGATGTTCCGCGTGCAGGAAGAGGTGATGAGCGGTCTGGGCGAGCATCGGGAGCATGCGGCGCGTGCGTCCCCGGGCGCGAGAGGTGAGGGCTCGTGAGCCCCGAGACCCCGCCGATCGTAGCCATCGCCGCCGCGCTTGCCGAGCTGCTGGCCCTCGCCGAGAGAAAGGAGTTTTCCCGGCTGCGTGCCCTGCTCGCCGAGATGCACCCCTCCGACATCGCCGACCTGGTGGCCTCGGTTCCGTCCGAGGAGCAGCGGCTCGAAATCCTCAAGATTCTCCCCGACGAGATCGCTTCCGGGACGCTGGCCGAGATGGAGGAGGACGAAGACCGGGCCGAACTCTTCACCGCGCTGGATACGAGGCGGGGTTTGGCGCTGCTGCAGGAGCTGGCCGACGACGACGCCGCCGACCTGCTGGGCGAGCTGGAACCCGGCGACCGGGACCGGATGCTCGCCGCCCTGCCGACCGAGGAAGCCGGCGAGATCCGCGACCTTCTGCGCTACGGCGACGAGACCGCCGGCGGCCTCATGACGACGGCGCTCGTGTCGGTCTCCGACGAGGCGAGCGCCAGCCAGGCCATCGCGGAGATTCGCAGGAAGGGCAGGGAGGTGGAGGACTTCTACACGGTCTTCGTGGTGGATGAGCGGGGCCGTCTGCAGGGCACGGTGCCCCTGGACGACCTCATTCTGGCCGACCCGGCGGATGCCGTGGAGTCCCTGGTCGAGCCTGCCGTTGCGACCGTGTATCCGGATACGGACCAGGAGGAGGTGGGGCGTGTGATGGGGCGGTACAACCTGGTCAGCGTCCCGGTGGTGAACAAAGACGGGACGCTGCTCGGGCGCATCACCTTCGACGACGTGATCGACGTGATCGAGGCCGAGACGACGGAGGACATCCTGAAGCTGGCCGGGGTGTCGGACGAGGAGGAACTCAAGGCGGGGTGGCTCGATTCGGTCCGCGCCAGGCTGCCGTGGCTCGTCCTCAACCTCGCGACGGCCGGGGTCGCCGCGTCGGTGATCCTGCAGTTCGAAGACGTGATCCGGGAGGTGACCTTTCTCGCCTTTCTCATGCCGGTGATCGCCGCGCTGGGCGGAAACACGGGGACTCAGGCGCTGGCTGTCACGATTCGCCGCATCGCCGTGGGAGACGGCCTGTTCGCCGGCCAGTTCCAGGTTGTGGGGAAGGAGGTGCTGGTTGGCCTCCTCAACGGCTTCGTCCTCGGTGCCCTCTTCGCGCTCTTCGCGTACCTCCGCGAGGGGGATCCGCGCATCGGGGTGGTGGTGCTCCTGGCCATGTGGGTGAACATCATCGTCGCGGGCTTTGCGGGAGCCTTGATCCCCACCGTGCTCAACCGGCTCGGCGTGGACCCGGCCGTTGCCTCCTCGGTGTTCGTCCACACGCTGACCGACCTGGTGGGCTTCGTGATGGTGCTCAGCCTGGCGGCGGCCCTGCTCTTCTGATGACCTCCGCTCGCCCGTCCCGCACGGAGGTAAACCGGCGCCTCGCCGATCACTTTCGAGCCGGGAAGCGTCCGGCGCTGGCGCGGGCCATTTCGATGGTCGAGGGGGGGCGGCCCGGCGTCGCGGACCTGCTGCAGGAGCTCCTGCTGGTGCAACCGCGGGCGCGGCGCTTCGGGATTACCGGCCCCCCCGGCGCGGGGAAGTCGAGTCTCGCCGCCGGATTGGCCACCCTTTTGCGTGCCCGGGGGGAGGAGGTTGCAATCGTCGCGGTCGATCCCACCTCCCCCTTCTCGGGCGGGGCGCTCCTGGGGGATCGGATCCGCATGAACGACCTGGCGACGGATCCGGGAGTCTTCATCCGTTCGATGGCTACCCGGGGGTCGCTGGGAGGCCTCGCGGCCACGACCCGCGAAGTGATCGACCTCCTGGACGCCTTCGGCTTCCCAAACATCCTGGTGGAGACGGTCGGCGTCGGGCAGACCGAGCTGGAGATCGCGTCGGCCGCCGATTCGATCGCCGTCGTCCTGGTGCCCGAGTCCGGAGACGGGATCCAGGCCATGAAGGCCGGGCTCATGGAGATCGCCGACCTGTTCGTGGTCAACAAGTCGGACCGGATCGGGGCCGACCGCATGGTGAAGGAGATCCGGCAGGCGCTGCTGCTCAAGGCGGGGCATGGGATGCACGGGGTCCCCGCCCACCACGGCGTGGATCTTTCCGGCGTGCACCGGGGCGGCGGCGGGCAAGGCGAAGCGAGCGGTGGCGCGCATTCCGGGGGGAAGGCCGTGGCGGCCAGGCCGCCGGACCCACCTCGCTGGGAGATCCCCGTGCTCAAGACCTCGGCGGGGCGGGGTGAAGGCATCGACGCGTTCCTGGAGCGCCTGCTCGCCCACAACCGCTTCCTCACGGCGTCGGGAACGCTGGAAGCGCGCCGCGAAGCACGGGCACGGAGCCGGATTCGGGACGTCGTCGAGGGACGGCTGCGGCGCCGGGCCGGGAATTTCTTCGCGTCGAGCCCCGATCTTTCGCACTGGGTTGCGGATGTCGCCGCCGGACGCGCAACCGCCTACGGAGTGGCCGATCAGGTGATTCCCGCCATATTGAAAGAGGTACCCGGTTCCGGCAGGGAGTAGGAGGAGGCACCCGATGTCCACAACCGAACGGCGGCTTCGTGATCGGCAGACCCTGATCGCCGAGATCGAGAGTCGACAGAAGGAGATCGAGCGGCTGAACGCCGAGCTGGCGGCGTGGGAGGCCACGTGCGAGGGGACACCGAAGCGCCTGCCTTTCTTCTCGTCGGTGTCCGGCAACGAGATCGAGCCGCTGTACACGCCCAATGACGTCTCGGGCAGCTACGTCGAGGAGCTCGGCGTGCCGGGTGGCTTCCCCTTCACCCGCGGGCCCTACGCCACGATGTACCGGACGCGCCTGTGGACGATGCGCCAGTTCGCGGGCTTCGCGAGCGCCGAAGATACCAACCGGCGCTACAAGTACCTGCTGGACAATGGCCAGACGGGCCTCTCGGTCGCGTTCGACTTCCCGACGCTCATGGGATACGACGGCGACCACCCCCGCTCCCTCGGCGAGGTCGGCGTTTGCGGCGTGGCGGTGTCTTCGCTGGCCGACATGGAGGCCCTCTTCGACGGCATCCCCCTCGACCGGGTCTCGGTGTCCATGACCATCAACGGACCTGCGATCATCCTCTTCTGCTTCTATGTGGCGGCGGCCGAGCGGCAGGGGATTTCCGCGGACAAGCTGCGCGGGACGGTGCAGAACGACATCCTCAAGGAGTATCAGGCCCAGCACGCGTGGGTGTTTCCGCCCGAGCCGGCCCTGCGCCTCATCCTGGACATGTTCGAGTGGTGCAGCTCGAACGCTCCCCGGTACAACCCCATCTCGATCTCGGGCTACCACATCCGCGAAGCAGGGGCGACCGCCGGCCAGGAGCTCGCCTTCACCCTTGCCAACGGCTTCGACTACGTGCGCCGCGGAATTGCCAGGGGGCTCGACGTGGACACCTTCGCGCCGCGCCTCTCCTTCTTTTTCGACGTGCACAACGACTTCTTCGAGGAGGTCGCCAAGTTCCGTGCCGCGCGACGAATCTGGGCGCGCCGCCTGCGCGACGAGTTCGGGGCGCGGAACCCGCAGTCCTGGCGGCTGCGCACGCACGCGCAGACGGCCGGGGTGACCCTCACGGCCCAGCAGCCCGAGAACAACATCGTGCGCGTGGCGTACCAGGCGCTGGCTGCGGTGCTGGGGGGCACGCAGTCGCTGCACACGAACTCCATGGACGAGACGCTCTCGCTCCCGACCGAAAAGGCGGTGACGATCGCGCTGAGGACGCAGCAGATCCTCGCGTACGAGAGCGGCGTACCCAATACTATTGACCCGCTGGCGGGATCATATTATATTGAGCAACTGACCGACCAGCTTGAGGCGGAAGCCGAGGAGATCTTCGCCCGGATCGAAGAAGAGGGTGGAGTGGTCCCCGGAATCGAAAACGGGTGGTTCCAACGCGAGATCGCGTATTCCGCCGCCAGACAACAGGCGGAGATCGAGGGCGGTCTGCGCACCGTGGTGGGCGTGAACGAGTTCATCGACGGCTCGGACGAGGTGGAGATCGAGACGCTCCGGATCGACCCGGAGGTCGAGCGACGGCAACACGAGAAGCTGGCCCGCCTCCGTGACGAGCGCGACGGAGAGCGAGCCGGGGCGGCGCTTGACGGACTCAGGACCGCTGCCGCGGGAGGGGCGAATACGGTGCCTCACATCCTGGAATGCGCGCGCGCCTACTGTACGCTCTACGAAATCAGGGCCGCGATGGAGGATGTCTTCGGTGCATACCGGGAGCCGGTCTTCTTCTAGATGCCTGTGGTGAGATCCCGCATCAGCACCGAGACGGGCGAAGCACCCCGGCCCGCGTGAAACGGCGGATCCTGATCGCCGACGACCAGCCGGACGTGGTCGAGGCGCTTCGACTTCTCCTCGTGTCGGCGGGTTTTCGCCCCGAGATGGCAACGGGTCCGGCAGAGGCGCTGGCCCGGGTCCGGAAGGGCGAATTCGACGCCGCGCTCATCGACCTGAACTACACCCGCGACACGACGTCGGGTCGAGAGGGCCTCGACCTCCTTTCCGGACTCCGCGACCTGGACGCGACGCTTCCCGTTGTCGTGATGACTGCGTGGGGCAGCGTGGATAGCGCGGTCGAGGCCATGCGGCGCGGGGCCCGCGACTACATTGAGAAGCCCTGGGACAACGAGCGTCTCCTCGCCACCCTCGAGACCCAGATCCAGCTTGGTCGTGCGCTGCGACATTCCCAGAAACTCGAGACCGAGAACGAGCGGCTTCGCAGCCTTGGCGGACTCCCTCGGCTGATTGCCAAGTCGGCGGCCATGGGACCCGTGCTGACGGTGATGGAGAGGGTGGGCCCGTCGGACGCGAATATTCTCCTGACGGGAGAACACGGAACGGGGAAGGATGTCGTGGCGCGGTGGCTTCACGCGACATCCGGCCGACGGAACGCGCCCCTGGTGACGGTGAACATGGGCGGCTTCTCCGAGGGCGTCTTCGAGAGCGAGCTCTTCGGGCATGTGAAAGGGGCTTTCACGGACGCCAAGTCCGACCGGGTGGGCTGTTTCGAACTGGCCGACGGCGGCACCCTCTTTCTGGACGAAATCGCAAACACCTCACCCCATGTGCAGGCCAAGCTCCTGAGGGTGCTCGAGACCGGCGAGATCCAGCGCGTTGGATCGTCGATGGTACGGCGGGCCGATGTACGCGTCCTGTCGGCTACCAACGCCAACCTCGACGAAGCCGTGGCGGCGGGCCGTTTCCGGGAGGATCTCCTCTACCGTCTCAACACGGTGGAAATCCCGATTCCACCGCTGCGCGACCGTACGGAGGACATTCCGCTCTTGGCGGCTCATTTCCTCAAGCGACAATCCATGCGCTATGGCCGGCACGGAGTGGCCTTCTCGCCGGGAGCGTCGCATGCGCTCCTCTGCCATCCCTGGCCCGGAAACGTGCGCGAACTGAAGCACACGGTGGAGCGCGCCATCCTCATGTGCCACGGCTCCGAGATCGACGTCGAGGATTTGGGGCTCCGCCGGGGGGCGGGAAACACGCTTCCCCTGGAGGATCTCGAGCTCGCACAGGTGGAACGACTTCTTGTCGAGAGGGCGCTGGAACTCCACGATGGCAATGTGAGCCGCGCCGCCCGGAAGCTCGGACTCAGTCGCAGCGCACTATACCGACGCATCAGACAGTACCAGATCGGCCGCCCCCGTTGAGCCTGGACGCCGCGACACCCGGCAGCCGGCGCGGCCCGAGTTCGGTGGCCGACCCGCCTGACGGGCCTGCCAGAGGCCCGCTTCGCCGCCTCTGGGCCAGGATCGAGTTCGACCTCCAGATGATCCTGCTGTCGAACCTGGCCGGGTTGCCGGCCTTTCTTCTGGCCATGTTTCTCCTGTGGACCGGATCGTTCGACACGTCGGTCCGGTGGTTGGCCACGGTCGGCCTGCTGATCCTCTGGGGATCGCTCACGGCCGTCCTTCGCGCGATGCTCGTGCGGCCGATCCGATCGCTGTCCAGCGTCCTGACGGCGCTACGGCACGGCGATTTCTCCATCCGTACCCGCGTGCCGCGAAGCCTGAGGGGACCCCTCGCGCTCGCCTACCAGGAGGCCAACCAGCTCGAAGCCATTCTGCGTGAGCAGCGGCTGGGCGCGGTGGAGGCCACGGCCCTTCTCAGGAGGGTCCTGGCAGAGATCGATGTTGCGGTGTTCGCCTTCGACGAGAACGAGGAGCTGCGACTGCTCAACCGCGCCGGAGAGCGACTTCTGGGACAGCCGGCGACCCGGGTTCTGGGAGAGTCCGCCATCCAGCTACACCTGCGGGAAGGGCTGGCCGGACCGGCGCCCCGTACCATCGAAATCAACCTTGCGGGGGGACAGGGGCGATGGGAACTCAAGCGCACAACAATCCGTCAGGAGGGCGCTCCGTTGAAACTCCTCGTGCTCTCGGACCTGTCCCGTGCGCTTCGCGAGGAGGAGCGCCAGGCATGGAAGCGCATCATTCGCGTGCTCAGCCACGAGATCAACAACAGCCTGGCGCCGATCAAGTCCATCGCGGGCAGCCTCCGCACTCTGATGGGCCGGCGGCCCGCTCCAAAGGAGCTGCGGAGGGACCTGACGGGGGGGCTGAAGGTGATTGCAGGCCGGGCCGAGTCGCTGGGGCGGTTCATGGCGGCGTACGCCCAGCTGGCCCGGCTCCCGGCGCCGGAATTGACACCGACACCCATCGAGCCTCTGATTCGACGGAATGTCGCCCTGGAGACGCGCATACAGGTCGAGGTGGCGGGCGGCCCCGCGGTGCAGGTCATGGGCGACCCGGATCAGCTCGACCAACTCCTCATCAACCTGGTTCGCAACGCGGCCGACGCCGCTCTGGAGTCCCGAGGCGGGGTGACCGTGCGATGGCGGACACTCGACGAAGCCATGCTCGAAGTTCTTGTCGAGGACGAGGGTCCGGGGCTGGAAGACACCGCCAACCTGTTCGTTCCCTTCTATACGACCAAGCCCGGAGGGTCGGGGATCGGCCTGGCCCTGTGCCAGCAGATCGCGGAAGGCCACGGGGGTCGGCTGGCTCTCCACAACCGCGAGCCGCGAGGAGCTGTCGCGGTACTGTCCCTGCCGCTGGACCCCGAACGCTGATCCAGCAGCTCGTGGAAGAAACCCCGCTGCATTCGATCGGCGATGCATCCGGGCTGGATCGCTTCGCTCTGCGTTGCTCCTCGAGCGAATAGCGGTGCTATTCGCCCTTCGAAGCGCCTTGCCAGCCCGGCGCCTCACCACTCTCGGTGCGACGCGGGATTTATCCACGGACTGCCAGCGGGGGCCCTGCGGGCACCCCGAACGCGGACCAGGCGGCTCCCCCGGCCACTTTGCCCAGCCATCGATCCGTGTGCTACAATCTCCCGAGATCACCCCTGCACGCCCTACCGGGAGGTTCCCATGCGCTCCGTCGCTCGCCGCACGCTCCACACCCGTCTTTGCCGGTTGCTCCCCCTCTTCATCGGACTCACGGGAGGTGGCCTCGCTACGTCCTCCGCCGCTGCCCAGGACGCCGGCACACCCCTGAACCTGGACACGTGGCTCGACTGGGAGCGCGTCTCGGATCCGAGGATCTCCCCGGACGGCTCGGCAGTCGTGTACACACGCGAGTGGGTTGACAAGATGAACGACCGCTGGAGGTCGTCGATCTGGATCGTGAACCGTGACGGGACCCGGCCGCGGCACCTCATCGACGGCTCTTCCCCGCGCTGGTCGCCGGACGGGAGCAGGATCGCCCTGATGGCTCCGGACGACGGGGGAGCCACGCAGGTCTTCATCCGCTGGATGGACGCAGAGGGGGCGGTGTCGCCGGTCACGCGCCTGGCAGAGACTCCCTCCAACCTCGTGTGGTCCCCGGACGGGACCCGGCTCGCGTTCAACATGAACGTGCCCGCCGAGAACCCGTCGTCACGGCACTGGAACATCTCCCTGCCGCGCCCCGAGGGTGCAACCTGGACACCGGCTCCGCGCATCGTCGAGCAGCTGGTCTACCGGCAGGACCGGGTCGGCTTCCTCGACGAGAGCTTCCAGCACATCTTCGTCGTTCCGGCGGAGGGAGGTACGCCTCGACAGCTCACGGGCGGCGACCTCAACCACGGAGCGCCGGTGTGGGAGCCCGGGGGAGGCACGATCCTGTTCAGCGGCCTCATGGCAGACGACGCCCTCTATCGCTGGCAGGAGACCGAGATCTACCGCCTGCACCCGGCTTCGGGCGAGATCGAGCAGGTCACGACGCGACGCGGCCCCGACCGCGACCCGGTACCGTCGCCCGATGGGAGCATGATCGCGTACGTGGGACACGACACCACCACCTTCGACTACATCGAGTCTTCGCTCTACGTCATGGATGCGGACGGGTCCAACCCACGGGCGCTCACCGCCGAGCTGGACCGTACCCCGCGCGGTTTGCAGTGGGCGCCGGACGGGCGGGGTGTGTACTTCAACGTCACGGCGGACGGCTACGCCAACGTCCACTACGCTACAGTGAGCGGTGAAGTTCGCGCGGTCAGCGAAGGCCCGCAGATGTTCGCGGTCGGGGACGTGAGCGGCACGGGTGTCGCGGTGGGCACCTGGGGAGATGCGCACGAACCGGGAGACATCTACGCTTTCCCCCTCGACCGCCCCGAGAGCCGCACCCGCCTGACGAACGCCAACGAAGACGTGCTTGCGGGAACGACCCTGGGCGACGTCGAACAGATCTGGACCGAGTCTTCGTACGACGGGTGGCCGATCCACGGGTGGGTGATCAAGCCGCCTGGGTTCGATCCGTCCCGGCGCTACCCCATGATGCTCGTAATCCACGGTGGCCCCCATGGCATGTACAACGGAGGCTTCAACTTCGCGTGGCAGGAGCATGCCGCGAACGGGTACGTCGTCCTCTATACGAACCCCCGCGGAAGCTCTGGCTACGGCACCGAGTTCGGCAACTCCATCCAGTACGACTACCCCAACCACGACTTCGACGACCTCATGTCGAGCGTGGACGATGTAGTCGCGCGGGGCTACGTGGACGAGGAAAACATGTTCGTGTACGGATGCTCGGGTGGCGGGGTCCTCACTGCCTGGGTGGTCGGACACACGGACCGCTTCCGCGCGGCTTCGTCGAATTGTCCGGTGACCAACTGGTTTGCCTTCCCCGGCGAAGTGGACGGCAACTATCTCCGCTGGTACGCCGACTTCGAGAAGTTCCCCTGGGAGGATCCGAGCGAGCACATCCGGCGGTCGCCCATCACCTACGTGGGGAATGTCACCACCCCGACGATGCTGATGACCGGGGTCATGGACCTCCGCACGCCGATGTCACAGACGGAGCAGTTCTATCAGGCCCTCAAGGCGCAGAACAAGCCGACCGCGATGGTGCGGTTCGAGGGCGAGTGGCACGGAACCTCGCGCAAGCCTTCGAACTTCCTGCGCACCCAGCTCTACCTGCGCATGTGGTTCGAGCGCTGGGGTACCCACGACGACGGGCGCGCTGCTACACAGGGGTGACGCTGCTCCCCGCGCACGAGCTACCGCCCGATGTCGTCCCCGCCGGCCGTGATCACGAACTCCACCCTCCGGTTCTGGGCCCACGCCTCTTCGGTTGATCCCTGCACCCGCGGTTGTTCCTCTCCGAGTGAGACCACGGAGAAACGCGCGGGATCCAGCCCGAAGTTGACGAGGTAGTTCCGCACGGCCTCGGCCCGGGCGTTTGCCAGCGCGATGTTGTACTCCGACGTTCCGCGCTCGTCCGCGTGGCCTTCGAGGCGCAGCTGAACGGTCGGATTGTCACGCAGGATATCGAGCTTGGCACGCAGCACGTCTTCTGCGTCCGGCCTGATCGCAGCCTCGTCGAAGTCGAAGAAGACCATGTTCTCCAGCGTACGGCGAGCCTCCATCGCGGCCCGCTGCCTCTCCCGCTCGGCAGCCTCGGCTTCTCTGCGTCTCCGCGCCTCCTCTTCGGCCTGTGCACGCCGGATGGAGTCCTGGCGCATGGCCTCGAGTTCCGCGGCGGTCGGGCCGGGATCCCGGACGGGCGGCGGCGGCGGCGGCGCCGGGGCACTGGGTGCGCCGCACAGTCCCGCGCCACAGAAGGCGATCGAACCCAATATGCCGAACTTCTTGGACCGGAAGGTCGAGAAGTCGTCGTAGAGGAAGCCCAGCGCGAACGCACCGACACGGATTCCGCCAAGGTCGATCTGCAGGCCCGCGTTCGCGTCGAAGCCGTTGTATTCGGCCATGAGGTTCAGCTGCCGGCCTGTGCCGAGGCCGACGTGCATCGCGGTTCCCCCGAATACTCCCCCGGTATTCCCGTCCTGATAGAAGTCCAGATCCCCCCCGGCAGAGAACATTCCTCCACCCCATCCGAGGGTCAGACTCACAAAGCTGGCTTCCGAAATCGGCAGATACGCCGTCCCGACCGCGTAGGGGGTCAGGTTGGTGTTGAATTCCTCCGCATCGAGCGGGGTGCTGGTCAACCTGTAGTCCGGGTAGCCGAAACGCCCGGGCTGCAGGTTGTCCAGGTACTTGCTGCCGTACGAGGGAGACGAGAGGTAGCGGGCTCCGACCGCCAGGTCGAACCGTTCCAGCGAGGCAGGCAACAGCGAGAGACGGCCGAAGCCCCCGAGGATCTTGCCCCCGTTGCTGACCGAGTCGTAGTGCTGGACGGTGGCCCCGAGCTCCAGCCTGTCGAAGAGTCCGATGGTCAACGAGCCGTCGGACACCCACTTCTCGTAGCCCGACCCCCGACCCAGCGGTTCGCCGTTCCTGTCGAACTCCAGTGTCTGGTCGACCGAGATTCCGAAGCCCGAGTACGTGGCCGTGATCGCCAGGTGGGGCAGCACCGACGCCACCGGGATGTCGAGCAGCCCCGTCCCGTACCTCAGCGAACTGGGCATTTTCACGTTTTGGGCGGCCGCGGGCTGGATCAGAAGGAAGGTTGCGAGAACTGCCGGAAAACCAACGCGGAGCCTTGAGAAATACATCGTGCCTGCCCTGTCGAATGCGGGTGGGGATGGCGTTAAATCTAGCCGGGTCGATACCCCTCTACAAGGGATCCGGACAGCTTTGCCCCGGCGGCGATTACCCCCGCCGCCTCCACCCGCGCCTCCTCCGCCCGGGGCGCGCCAACGCGCGACATTGCGTATGTTGAACGGCTAGCCGCGGGCGGCACTCAGGAAGCCGCACGGCTTCACCCGGGGGGAGTGACGCTTTGATCGCCGAATTGGCTCTGCTGGCCGTGACAGCGGCGTTGCCGCCCCAGGATGCGGGTGTGGTACGCTCCCCCGCAGCCGCGCCCGGTCCGGAGCCGCGAGCCGCAGTGACCTACCACGGCATGGACGGCCAGCTCGACATCGAGGCTCCGCGTCTCGCCGACCCGGACATCCGCGTCGACGGTCGTCTGGTCGAGCCCGCCTGGGCGGAGGCGGCCCTCCTTACCGGCTTCTCCCAATACAACCCCACCGAGGGGATCCCCGCCACGCAGCGGACCGAGATCCTCCTGCTGCTCTCTGATGACGCCATCCTCCTCGGCGTGCGGGCATTCGACGACGACCCCGGCGGGGTGCGGGCCACCCTCGGCGAGCGCGACACCTTCGACCGTTCGGACGACTATATCCAGTTTCTTATCGACACCTTCAACGACCAGCGGCAGGCGTACGCGATCGTCGTGAACCCGCTGGGCGTCCAGCAGGACGGCCTCTGGATCGAGGGCAGGGTGGGCCGGTACGGCCGCAGGCACGGGCCTCCGATCGACTGGAACCCCGACTTCGTCTGGGAGTCCGAGGGGCGGGTCGAGGACTGGGGGTACGAGATCGAGGTCAAGATCCCCTTCAAGAGCATCCGTTTTCCCGAGTCCGCCGAGCAGGACTGGGGAATCCAGGTGATCCGGAAGATCCAGCGGGTCGGCTTCGACGAATCGTGGGCGCCCGTCACCAAGGATGTCGCCAACCAGCTCGCTCTGGCGGGTTCGCTGAAGGGCCTGCGCGACCTGGACCGGGGGCTGTTCCTGGAGCTCAACCCGGTCCTTACGGGGAGCCGCCAGGGATCCTACGACTCGGACGCCGGCGCCTTCGCGCGCGACCCCGTCACCGGTGAATTCGGCTTCAACGCCAAGTACGGCCTCACCTCGAACCTGACCCTCGACGGCACCTACAACCCCGATTTCAGCCAGGTCGAAGCCGACGCCGGCCAGATCGCCATCAACGAACGCTTCGCGCTCTTCTTCGAGGAGAAGCGACCGTTCTTCCTCGAGGGCACCGAGATTTTTTCGATGCCCAAGAACCTCGTCTACACGCGCACGGTGGTAAATCCGGTCGCGGGCGCAAAGCTTACGGGAAAGGCCGGCAACTTCCAGGTGGGCTACCTCGGGGCGGTCGACGACGCGGGGTCGGCGTCAGGCAACACCGTCGTCAACCTCTTCCGCACGCGGCGAGACCTGGGCAGCGCGTCGAACCTGGGGATGGTCTACACCGACCGCACGGCCGCGGGCGACGACTACAACCGTCTCGTGGGGGTGGACAGCCGCTTCGTATTCCGCCGCCGCTACACGCTCACCGTGATGGGCGCGGGGAGCCGTACCGCGACAACGGGCAACGGTGCCGAGAACGGCAGCTTCCTCGCCCTGCAGCTGGAGCGAGCGAGCCCGACGCTCACCTTCAACGTCGAGCTCGAAGACATCGATCACACCTTCGACGCCGGCAGCGGCTTCATCCCCCGCGTCGGGGACACGCGGCTGCAATCGCGGGTCGAATACAACATCCGGGGCGAGCCGGGCGACCTCGTCGAGCAATTCCGTCCCGGCTACGACGCGACCGCGTACTGGGACCACGACGACTTCTGGAGCGGCGGGAAGTGGAACGAGGCCGAGATCCGCTACGGCGCCACGACCTCCTTCCGCAACAACATCACCTTCCTGGTCGCGGGCACGGCGTCCCACTTCGACTTCGCGGCGGATCAGTACCAGGGACTCGCGACCGACGACGGCATGGGCGGGACCGTGCCGTTCGTGGCCGACCAGAAGCCCTTCAAGCTGCTCAACGGGATCGGCGGCTACATCTGGGTGAACAGCTGGGAACGGCTGCGCGGGCGGCTGCGGTGGGGATGGGAACAGTCCCCCGTCTTCGACCTGAGGCTCGGTGTCCCGATCGAAGTGGGCAGCGGATGGAACGCCGACATGTCCCTGTCGGCGTTCCCCTCCCGGCACCTGTCGGCCGAGATCGGCCTGCGCTACCAGAACCTGCGCCGCGAACGCGACGGCACACTGGCGCTCGAAGCCGTGATCCCGCGCGTCAAGGCCCAGTACCAGTTCACCCGGGCGCTCTTCCTGCGGGGCATCTTCGAGTACGGCGGCCAGATGCGCGCCGACCCGGCCGACCCGGGCACGGGGCTGCCGCTCCTGTACTGCAGCGGCGGCGAGTGCAGCCCCCGCTCCGGTTCCGACGCCAACGACTTCTCGATCGAGACGCTGCTCAGCTACGAGCCGACCCCGGGGACCGTCTTCTTCCTGGGCTACACGCGGCAGATGGAAGACGCCACCCGCTTCCGTTTCCGCGACGTGCGGCCCACCGCGGACGGGCTCTTCGCAAAGGTGAGCTATCGGTTCAGGCGCTGAGCCGCCCGGCTACGACACCGGCCCCTCGTCCTCCCCGAAGTGCTCGGCGAACCAGTCGAACATCCGCTGCCAGTGGTCCACGAAGTCGGTCGCCGTGCTCGCGCGCCCGGCCCCATGGCCGCCCGCCGTGTAGTGCACCCACACGACCTCCTTCTCCAGGCGGCGCAGCGCGTAGTACATCTCGCGCTGGTTCGTGGCCGGCACGTTCCAGTCGCCCTCGCCCGACAACATGAGCAGCGGCGTCTCGATCCGGTCCGCGAACATCACCGCCGAGTGCTCGATATACTTGTGCGGCTGCTCCCATAGCGTGGCCCCGATGCGGTCCTGCCCGACCTCCGCCGCCGCGTAGTTGCGCGTCGTGATCTTCGGCGAATCGCCCAGGAACGAGATGATGTTCACCTTGCCGGAGACGTTCGCCGCCGCCGCGAAGCGGTCCGTCTGCGTGATCAGCAGGTTGGTCGCGTAGCCGCCGTAGCTCTGCCCGTACACGCCCACCTTGTCCGGATCGACCAACCCCCGCTCGATGATCTTGTTGATCGCGTTGGGCACCGCCTTGAACCACGCCTCGCCGGGGAAGCCCTCCTCGAAGCGCACCGACGGGCGGAAGCCGAACCAGCCCTGCGCGGTGACCAGGTTCATGTTCTCGTTGAAGCCGTTGTCGAAGAACTGCTCGTAGATCTCGGCCACGAGAGGGTACGTACGCCCTTCCACGTAGC
This sequence comes from Longimicrobiales bacterium, assembly GCA_965206455.1. Classification (GTDB taxonomy): domain Bacteria; phylum Gemmatimonadota; class Gemmatimonadetes; order Longimicrobiales; family Gaopeijiaceae; genus Bin94. The sequence continues at coordinate 959,268 of CBDBJS010000002.1, forward strand.
CGGCCGGGTAGTAGAGGATGCCGTACAGGGTGTTGCCGTCGACGTCCAGGTACTCGACGAGTTCGCTCCGGGTAAGGGCGACGTCGTCGAGCTGCGGGTTGGAGGTGGTCAGGCGCCGGGGCGCGGGCCGGTCGGTAGCTGTGGTCCAGATCTCGTCGGGACGGTCGCCGTCGGACATGGTGTACACGACCGTGGCGCCGTCGTCGGAGACGTTCCAGGAGCGGTAGAGCGCGTCGTCCAGGAGCAGGGTCTCGACGTCGCCGGTGGCCGTGTCCATGCGCTTCAGACCGCGTTGCCAACGGTCCCGGGCGGAGTAGCTGAAGTAGAGGTGGCGGCCGTCATCGCTCCAGCCCTGAAGCTGGCGGCGGGGGCGGGCGTCGTCGTCCTCTTCGAGCTCGAGCAGGGTGCCCAGATCGTTGCTCTGCAGGTCGAGCATGTGCCAGGCGTCCTCGGAGGTCAGGAGCAGGTGCTCGCCGGAGGGGCTCCAGCGGTCGACGGAAAAGCGGATGGCGGCGGAGTCGGCGTTTGGATCGGCGCCGGGCCCCGGGTCGCCGGGGCGGGCTGCGGAACCCGGCCGTTCACCGCCCCCGGAATCACTTTGGGAGGCGGCCGTACCAACGCGATGGCGCTCCGTCACATCGATCGCCTCAACTTCGTCCAGCCGCCGAACAAAGACCGAGCCGTCGTCGGTGTATGCGAAGGCGTCCCGGGCGTCGTTCCAGCTCACGTTGAGCCGCTCCTCTCCGGTGTCCCGCAGCGACTCGGGCTCGCCGCCGTCCGTGAGGCCCAGCCTGAACAGCTCGTACTCGGTGCCGTCGCGCCGCGTGTAGGAGGTCTTCGTGCGAGCCGCCGTCGCATAGGTGATGTAGGAGCCGTCCTCCGCGAAGCCCGGGTCGGAGGGCGTCGCGTCGGTCAGGATTTCTTCGACGGTGCCGTTGTTTGTGGAGACGAGTGCGGTGATCTGGCGCGCGGCGATGTTCCTCACGCGGTCCCAGGCCAGGAAATCGTTACGGGAATCCTGCACGATGACCGGCGCCTCGGTCAGGGCGACGAAGGCCGCGCGGGCCTCGGCTGCCCACCCGTCAGGGCGCAGCCCGACGAGCACATGCGCGCCATCCGGCGACCAGACAAGCGGTGACGACGACGCGATCTCCCTGTCGGTGCGGACGGGAACAGCGCGGCCCGTCCCCGCCGCCGCGTCGAAGATCCGGAGCCGGTACTCACCGTCCTCGACGGCGAAGTAGGCCAGCCGCTGCCCGTCGGGCGACCACGCAAAGCCGCGCAGCTGCGCGGGAGCGTCGTGCACCCAGGTCTCGGTCCCGGTGCGCGTGTCGATCACCATCAGCCGCATCGAGCCCGGCGAGATGTAGGTCGGGTCGCCGTAGCGGTTGTGGTCGACGTCGGTGCGATCGCGCCGGGTGCGCACGGTGGCAGCGACGCGGGCGCCGTCGCGGGTCACCGCCGCGATGCTCACGCTGCTGACATCGAGGGCGACTTCCGGCGTGAAGGGCTGCTGCGGGTGGGCGGGGGAGGGGGTGGCGAGGGTGGCCAGGAGGGCCCCTGCGAGGGCGAGATACGCCGCCGGAAGGACGGGGCGGGGGCCCGTGCGACGAGCGGTGGGGGCGGCACGGGAGGGACGGGTGCTGGGTGCTGGTGGGGCGGGCGGCATCGGGTGGCTCCTGGGCGCGGGACGACGGGGCCGTAATGCCGTCAATATGGGGGCCGTGACGGGATGGGGCTACGCTGCAGCCCTTTCCGGCCTGGCCGAAGCCCATTCCCGGGCTCGTAGCCAGAGGGCGGCGGCGATACAGATGAACGACCCGGCCCAAGCCCAGTAGCCGATCTGCAGGACCGTCATACGAGCGAACCAACTCCCCGCATCGGGGTCATCAGTCAGTAGCATACGCACCCCCCAATAGAGATTCAGCACTGCGGCGCCAGTGACGAGTCTGGTGAGCCAACGATTCTTTGGGGGCCGCGTGCCACCGATCTTGAGCAATGTGACGACTATCAGAGCGTTGCTGAGCGCGCTGATCGTTTCGTATGGGGTTTCGGCCCATTCAAGGGTGAGAAGGAAGGCTTGCCAACCCCAAATCGTGCTAGCACCGTCGCTGAACGGAAAGGAAAAGTCGACCACTACCGGCAGAAACCACGACACCGCAAACATCGCCAACCCCACGGTCAGCAAACGGCGCCAACGCGGCTGGCCCGCCTTTACGAACTCCCTGGACAGCGCGGCCGGCTCGCCGACATCCTCGCTTGCCGCCGCAAACGCCTGGGCGCGGGTCAGAACTCCGTTCAACTCCAACTCCAACTCGACGCGCGCTCTCAGGTGGTCCTCCAGCTCGTCCACCTCGCGCGGCGAAAGCGACGATTTGCGCTCCGCATGCTTCCGCCAGCGCCGGACTTCGGCATCAAGGTCAAACATGATTTGTCTCCCCCGCTTACGCTGTTACCCTTTGCGGTTTGGCCGATGTCCATTCGCGAGTGCGGCCACGCAGCGCCACGGCCATGCAGATCAACGAGGCGGTCCACATCCAGTAGCCGATACCGAGCACGAAAATGCCCATTCCGCCGGATTGCATGGCGCGAACAAGGATCCAGAGCCCCAAGAGCCCCATTCCAATTCCGGTCAAACCAGCACCCCTGAGGAAGCGCTCAATCCAACGCCCCCGCGGTCGCGGATCCCGGAGCAGGTTGAGAGTCACGAGCATTCCCAGGTTAGGGAGCATAAAGTGGACCGCCCCGTCGCTGAGCATGTCCCATACCAACTGGTATCCGGAATCCCAGGATTGGTAGCTGAAGAAATTGGTCCCAAAAGTCGGCAGAAACCACGACACCGCGAACATCGCCCATCCCGCCACCAACAGCTTCCGCCACCTCGGCGTTCCCGCTCTCGCGAACTCCCGCGACAGTGTCGTCGCCTCACCGATGTCGTCACGGGCCACCGCGAACGCTCGGGCCGGGACGAGCCCTGCGTCCAGCTCCAACTCCAGCTCGACGCGCGCCCGCAGGTGGTCCTCCAATTCGTCCACTTCGCGCGGCGAGAGCGACGATTGGCGCTCCAACCGCTGACGCCAATCCTGAACCGCAGTCTCCGGGTCAAACATGGCTACCTCCCCATGCCATCTCGAGGGCTCCCTGCACGGCGCGCCAGCTCTCCCGGTCGCTCGACAGCTGCTGTTTCCCGCGCGCAGTCAGCCGATAGTACTTCCGCCTCCGCCCTTCGTCGGTGAGCTCCCACCGGCCCGCGATCAGGCCGTCCCGCTCCAGCCGGTGCAGGACGGGGTAGAGCATGCCGTCGGACCACTCCAGCTGTCCGCCGGAGAGCAGCTTGACCTGCTTGATGATCTCGTAGCCGTAGTTCTCGCCGCCGGCCAGGATGGAAAGCACCATCGGGCGGGACGAGGCAGCCACGAGCTGCTTGTAGACCGGTTTTTTCATGAGCCGAAGTCTCCGATACATTGTGACACTATGTACCCTATGGCGTATGGTATAGTTCCGCGAATAGAAAACGCAACCACAATTCGGTTTGTGCGGGTGGAGAGCCTCCGCGACGCGGAGCCGGATCCCTCGGATTTGGGGTCGTCCGGGCGAGCGGTGCCTACTGGAAGCGGGGGCCCCGGTCGGTGCAGGCGCCGGCGTTCACCCGCAGATAGTCATCCAGGAAGTCGTCCAGGTGACTCCCCACGGTGGACAGCACGTAGCGCCCGTCCCGGCCGTGCGTGCCCGTCGACCGGCTCCTCCATGTTTCGGCGAGCGATTCTTCGCCGCTCAGCGGGTCGGAAACGCGCTTCCAGAGTTCGACGTCGATACGAAACGCGGCTCCGACGACCTGGACTTCGATCCACAACACCGGTCCGGTCCCATCCTCGGCATAGAGCCCCGTCGTTCGCAGGCGGCTCCGCACCGACAGGCCGATCGCCTCGTCGGTCAAGTCCCTGAGAAAGACGTCGGGATCGCCCAGCAGCGAGACGCTCAGGGTGACGGGCGAGCAGTTGGTGAACAGCTGGAAGCGCTCAAAGGACTCCCCGGGCTCCGTCTGTGCCGACCCCGCCCCGGGGAGGCAGGCCATTGCGAGCGCCAGGGCGACTGCTCCGGCGGCTTGCCGCACGTCTCTTTGGATCATGCTCAGTGACCTCCGCTGCTTGCCAACATCACGACGGTGAATCCCGACCTCGTCAACCCCGACTTCGTCCCCCCGGAAGCTGAAACAAATGTGTCCGATGGCAAGGGCGGGTAGCGGTTACGGCGCCGGTGGCCGTGACGTTACCTTGTGAGCTGTGGGACCCCCCGGCCCACACGGGTGAAAACCAACGAGATGCGACCCATGCCGAACCGATGGAGAGACTGGCTTGCCCAAGCCGACCACGACTTGGAGCAGGCCGTCGCGTCGTGCCGGGACAGAAGGCACGACTGGGCCTGCTTCGCGGCTCACCAGGCGGCCGAAAAGGCCGTCAAGGCGCTCCACCTGTCGCAAGGCCGGGACGTTTGGGGTCACGTTATTGCAAGGCTCCTGAGCCAGTTGCCAACACCCCCGCCCACGGAGCTGGTCGAGCGGGGGCGGATGCTCGACAACTACTACATACCCGCCCGGTATCCGAACGGGCACGATGAAGGCCCGGCCTACGAGCACTACGGGTCCCTTCACAGTTCCCAGGCGCTAGACCATGCCAGCGAGATCCTCGACTTCGTCCGTAAAGCTCTGGCCGACACCTGAAGCCGTGCTGGCGGCGTTGCGCCAGTGGGCGGACGCCCAGGCGGACGCCCGGCCGGAATTGGCCGCGCTGGGTTACTTCGGGTCGCATGCTCGAGGCGATACCGGTTTCGGGAGCGACCTCGACGTGGTAGCGATCGTGGAGCGCAGCGAATTCCCGCGCATGGAGCGCAATCGCGACTGGCCGTACGAACGCCTGCCCGTACCCGCCGATCTGCTGGTGTTCACCGTCGAGGAGTGGAAGCGGATGCGCGAGCGCGGGGGCCGGTTTGCACGTGTGATGAGCGAGGAAGTGGTCTGGGTGGTGGGGTCGTGCCCATGAAACACCCGCCACACCCCGGCAAGGTAGTCCGGCTTGCGTGTTTGGAGCCCCCTCTGACGACGAGCGGTTGACTGGCGCTGGTTGGGCTTACAGCGAGATGTCGCCGCCCGGATCACGGCGGCGCAGGCGCGCCAATCCGGCCTCGGCGTCGCGAAGGCGCTCCTCGCGCAGGGCGGAATCCACGATCGCGGAGGACCAGTTGGGGCGACCGTCGGGCTTCGAGGGCACGCGGAGCACATCGCCCACGGCCACGGGTGGCAGCCGGTGTTGCCGGAGTACTCGTTGCGGGTCGGTATCGGCGGGTGAAGGATCGTCGGGGACGAGGACGATCCGGTCGCCCTCGATCCGGTCCACTACGAAGATGGCTTCGGGTGGGGTCATGGGGTTGTCGGTCAATAGCTGATGGCGATCACGGTCGCCCCTTTGTCGTCGAACAGCGTGGCGGTGTCGCCGTTGTTGTTCCAGACGGCGCTCCGGTATCCCATGTAGTAGCGTACCCCGTCGTGTTGTCCAGTGCCCGTGTGGACCGCGATCCGTCCTCCCGCCTCGATTGCGGCGCCGTCCGGGAACCGGAAACAATGGTTCGCCAGGTCGCACAGACGCCAGCCGCCGATGGCGAGGCTCTCGGAGGCTGTGCTCTCGATGGTGACGTATTCTCCGTTCAGGTTCTGGTGATCGTTGCCCGGCGCATCCGCCATGACCGAGAGGTGCAGGCGGGCGCTCGGGGTGGCCGCCGATTCGGCGCCGATCACCGGTGGCTGCGTGATTCGGGGACGACCCGAACTCGCGACCGATGCCATCTGCGCGCCCTGGACCACGGCGTAGGTGCCGTTCCGGTATCCGTGAACCTGGACATGGCCGTGAATGTCCGTGCGAAATGTCTCGCGGGCGGTCGCGCCGTAGGCATGCAGCGCCGCCGCCCGGGGATGCCCGTAGCCATTGCGCCCCACCGAAATCACTACCACTTCGGGCCTGGCCGTTTGCAGGAAACTCCATGTGAATCCGTTGTCGCTCCCGTGATGCGCGGCCTTGAGCAAGGTGAGTTTGGGCACGACTTGTTGGTTGACAAGGTGCGTCAACTGCCGCACTTCGGAGTCGCCACTAAGAAGTGCGGTGAAGTCTCCGAACCTCAACACCAGACCAACCGAACGATTGTTGTGGTCCGTGCTCCCGCGCGGCAGGAGCGGCAGCACCTCGAGGGAGGCGGAGCCGAGCGAGATGGTGCGCGGGGTCGCTTCCAGGTAGGTGATCTCGGGCCTCGCTTCCAGCGCGGACAGCAGGCGTCGATATGTGGCCGTGGTGTGCGGGTCCCCGTTGTCCATGTAGAAACGGACCGGCATCGACTCGAGCACCCCGGTGATCCCGCCGATGTGGTCCGCGTGCGGATGGGTCGCGACCAGCAGGTCAATCCCGGTGACGCCCATTTCCCGGAGAAGGGTGACGATGTCTCCCCGGCCAGCGTCGATCAGCGCGGTCTGGCCCTCCGGCGCCTGCAGGAGCACCGCGTCGCCCTGGCCGACGTCGAGGAAGGTCACGCGGAGGGAGGAGTCCGGTAGGGGCGGTGCGACCTGGGCCGGAGCCGGGGTGGCGGCAAGGGTCGCGAGGGTGACGGCCAGGGCGGTCGCCATCGCGAATGCGGGCCGGGTGCGGGTGTGGTGGGGCAACTGTTGGCCGGGCGAGTCAATAGCTCGTTGGGACATGCGGACAAGCGTAAGCGCTGGCGATTGGTGGGGCCACCCCGTTCCGGGAATCGGACGGATGCGCTGCGGAGGGAGTGTAGCGGGCGGGTGACCCGAAGACTACGCCCTGATGTCATGTTTAGTTTACTTGATGTCAGGTAAAGTAGACATAACGAGGCATTTGATGGGCCCCACCAAGGGGGTCGAGATTAGCCACGATTATCCATGGTTGAATAATTATCTCATTGTGGCTAAACTTGGCTAATGACGAACGATCCATGGCATTTCAAGCGCCGCACGCTCACCGACCGGGTGCTGGAGGTTCTGATCCGCGGTCCAGTGCAAGCGCTGAGCCTGTTCGCGCCCCGGCGGGCGGGGAAGACCGAGTTCCTGATCCGGGACCTGGCCCCGCGCGCCGAGGCTCTCGGACACCGGGTGATCTACGCCTCCTTCTGGCAGGCGCCCCTGAGTCCGCTGGCCGTGCTTCTGCACGCGCTCGAAAAGTCGCTTGAGCGGGGGAAGCTGAGCGACAGATTGCGCACTTCGGCTTGGAGGGCGGCACCCAAGCTGAAGCTCTCGACGTCAGTTCCGGGCATGGGCACGGGAGCCGAGGCCGAGATCGACCTTACCAGACTCAAGGGGGAGCCGCCAAGCAACCTTCTCCTGCATCTCGATGCACTGCTTGAGCGGGTGTCCAGGAGTGCAAGGCCGGCCATCTTGTTGCTGGACGAGGTCCAGGAACTAGCTCGCAGCCGAACCAACGCCTCGCTCGTGGCCGCCCTGAGGACGGGCCTGGACAAGCGAACCGACGGAGTGAGGGCTGTGTTCACGGGATCGAGCAGGTCGGGCCTGGCCGCCATGTTCTCTGCTCGAGAAGCGCCGTTCTTTCACTTCGCTACGCCCATCGACCTCCCGGCTCTCGGTGAACCCTTCGTCGACCACATCCTGGCCGCGTTCCGGAAGACCTCGAACCGCACGTTGGAGCGCGGCCCAATGATCGAGGCTTTCGGGCGGCTTCATCGCAATCCCTACTTCTTCCGCCTGCTGGTCCAGACGATGCTGTACGACCCCGAGCTCACGGTCACCTCCGCCGTGGAGCAGGTTCGAGACCGCATCGCTGCCGACCTTCGCTACCCCGACGCCTGGCTGGCGCTCTCACCCATTCAGCGGGAGACGGCGGGGGCGCTGGCGAGAGGGGAGTCGCGGCCCTTCAGCAGAGAGTTTCGCGCCGCGCTCGGCACCGCGCTCGGAGAGGACACGCCTTCCGCGGGACGCGTGCAGGCGGCGCTTCGGCGGCTCGAGCGGCTTGGAATCGCGGACACTGCGGGAGGGGAGTGGGAGTTGGCCGATCCTGGGTTCCGGCTGTGGATTCGGGGTGGTGGGGGCGAGGAAACGCCGGCTTCTCTGGCGCTGCCGCCGGTCCACCCTGGTGACCCGGACGGGTGGTAGGGTTTTCGTGAAGGCGCGGCTCCCGTGACCGTCAAATGGCTCCCCTGGGGAAAGTACGACGACGAGTCGAGCGCGTCCCACCGGCTTGAGCACCACTGCGCCGACGTGGCGGCTTGTTTCGAGACGTTGCTCGACGATTCGGTTCTCCGGAACAGATTCGCGAACGCGGTCGGCTGGGCCGACGTCGATCACGTAACCCGAACTCGCCTCGCGGTGCTCGCGTTCTTCCATGACTTTGGCAAGCTGAACACCGGATTCCAGTTCCAGGTAGTCGAGGGCCGGTCCGGGGCACCTAAGAAGGCCGGTCACATCAAAGAAGCGCTTTGGGCCTGCGAACACGAGGGTGTTCTTAGTGCTTTGGGCTTCCCGGAACTCGCGGGTTTGTGGGGTCATGAAGGTTTCGTGCACCTCCTCACGGCGACGCTCGCTCACCACGGTCGACCGGCAAGGCTGCCCAATACTTCAGGTAAGGGTCCTCCGGAAATCTGGATGCCCTTTGCCGAGTACGATCCGCTCGAAACTGCTCGGCGGCTGAACCAGCTGAGCCGCCAGTGGTTTCCCGCAGCATTCGAAAGCGGCCCGGACCTGCCGGCGAGCCCCGCGCTCGCACACCTCTTCGCCGGCGTTGTGGTGACCGCCGACCAAATTGGATCGAACAAGGATCTATTCCCGTTTGCGCCGGACCCCGACCCAGGGTACATCGACCGGGCCCGGGAACGCGCCCGCGACGCGATCGGCAAGCTGGGATTCTCCCGAGCCGGGTGGCCAGCCCAAGCACCTGAGGCCGACTTCCAGACCCTCTTTGGTCACACGTCGCCGAGGCCCCTCCAGGCTGCGGTTGCTAAGGCTCCGCTCGACCGTCCCTTGCTGATCCTGGAGAGCGAGACCGGATCGGGGAAGACGGAAGCTGCGGTAATGCGCTTCGCGAAGTTGTGGCGAGCCGGGCTGGTTGACGGACTCTACTTTGCCTTGCCCACGAGGGCTGCGGCGGCACAGCTCCACACCCGGGTCGACGGGGCACTGAAGCGCCTGTTCCCGGCCGAGGCCGGGCTGGAAACCGTGCTGGCGATCCCGGGCTACCTCAAGGCGGGCGAGGCCACCGGTTGGCGGGTCGGCAAGTTCGAAGTCGAGTGGGTGGACGACCCCGGGGACGGAAGACACTTGGCCCGCTGGTCTGCCGAGAGCGCCCGGAAGTTCCTGAGTGCGACCGCCGCGGTTGGGACGGTCGACCAGGCGCTGCTCGCTGGCCTCAAGGTCAAGTGGGCCCACTTCAGGGGCTCTGCGCTTGCGCGAAGCCTGCTCGTTGTGGACGAAGTTCACGCCAGCGACGCCTACATGACCGAGATTCTGCGTGCCTTGATCCAGAGCCATCTGGATATCGGGGGCCATGCCCTGCTGATGTCGGCCACCTTGGGATCGGCCGCCAGGGACGCCTTCGTGGTGAAGGGTAGCCGGCGCGGTCGCCGCGTGAACTTGGCCCAGGCGAAACAGGTTCCGTACCCGGTGCTCACCCTCGCTGACCATAGCGGCCGAAGGGATTCCAAGTCATTCGAGGCCACAGGGTACAACAAACGCGTGGCGATTGCCGACAAGCCGATCATGGGGGATCCGTCCCGAATCGCCGCCTTGGCCCTTGCCGAGGCGAACCGGGGAGCCAAGGTCCTGGTCGTCCGCAACACGGTCAAACAGGCCCAGGCGGTATACGGCGAGATGCTCACCCAGGGAGGAGAGCCGCTGTGCCTGCGAGCTGGCGGTGGTCCCGCACTTCACCACAGCCGCTTCGCGGTCGAGGATCGAGAGCTGCTCGACGACGCCGTGGAGAAGACTCTCGGAAAGGGGCGGGCCTCAGGTGGACGAGTCATCATCGGTACGCAGACCCTGGAGCAGTCCTTGGACATCGACGCCGACCTTCTCGTGTCCGACCTATGCCCGGTGGATGTCCTCTTGCAGCGGATCGGGCGAATACACCGGCATGAGGGAACCGCGCGTCCCATGGGGTTTCCCGAACCAAGGTGTGTTGTACTGGTCCCCGAGAACGGCCTGGAGTCGGGTCTGGACGGGGGGCTCCTCCAGTACGGGCTGGGAATGTCGAGGGACGGTGGCATCTACCGTGACTTGAGGGTGCTGGAGCTAACGCGACGCCTGGTGATGGCGCCCCCCGTGTGGGTCATCCCCAGGGACAACCGGATGCTGGTTGAGGAGGGAACCCACCCGGAGAGACTCGAGGCCCTGGAGCAGGAACTCGGCCCTGCTTGGAAGGAACTGGCTCAGGATGCCGACGGAAGGGCGGCGGCAGAGCGGAAGGTCGCCCGGGGACACGTGATCGATCGTGGCAAGCCGTTCACGGATCTTGAGTATCCCGATTCCGACGATGCGGTACGAACCCGGCTGGGCGAAGACGGGCCCCGAATCAAGCTCGCGGAAGCGGTTGTGGGGCCGTTTGGCCAGCTAGTCAGGACCTTCAATCTCCCACAACACCTGTTTCGCAGTGGCGAAGGGATGCCCTCGAAGGAGGAGATCGAAGGAGCCCGGGCGGATCCGTCGCCTGAGGGCGTGATTCTTCGAATTGGATCCCGAAGCTTCCGGTATGATCGGGCCGGGATTCGGGGTCGGGGTTGACGGCAGGCTCCGGGCCGATTACGTAGTTAAGAGTGTTTCAGTTGAAACGACTAGTGAGATTTATTAGTATTTTCTTTGAAATCAGTAGGTGGGCGTAATTTTTTGGGGTGGTGCATGAAAATCCGAATCAGCAGTACCGAACACCGCAGGAGTGTGGAGCGGACCACGGAGGTCTGCGTCCGAAGGGATGTTGAAATCGATTCGCGCGCGGATTCTGGACGCGATCCGTTCCCGGACCCTCCGAACCCACGAGGGATAGCCCGGTTTCCGTTGTCACGACCAGTGACCTTGCCCGAGCTTCCCCGCCCGCGCGGGGCGAGAGAGGCCGCACGAGGACTCCGATGCTTGACCTGCTGACCGACCGCCTCATCCGCGTCGCGCACGTTGACGGGTCGATGCAGTCTCTGTCATTGCCCGCAGTCTACGAAGCGATGGTCAAGGACAGTGTGGCGGCCTTCCCGGCCCTTCGGCCCCATCAGCGGCACGCCTGGCACGCCTTCATGGCCCAGCTTGCGGTCTTGGCCATGGTTCGAGCCGGTGAGACCAATCCACCCGGCGGGGAGGGCGAATGGCGCGAGTTGCTGCGGGCGCTTACACCAGGGTTCCCGGACGACGAGCCCTGGTGCCTGCTCGTCGAGGATCTTCGGAGCCCGGCGTTCATGCAGTGCGCCGCACCGGGCGGGTTGGGTGCCTACAAGCGATCCCGAACCACTCCAGACGACCTGGATCTCCTGGCTACGGCAAAGAACCACGATGTCAAGTCCGCGATCGCGTCCGACGCCGAGCCCGACGACTGGCTCTTCGCTCTGATCGATGTTCAGACGATGAGCGGATATCTGGGGGCCGGTAACCACGGAATCGCGCGGATGAACGGTGGGTATTCGTCACGGCCCTGCCTGGGCTTGGCCCCGGCGGAGGGGGGGCTGGGCGCTCACCTGGTCCACGATATCGGTCGGATGATCGATCAACGGAATGCGTTGCTCGATGACTACGAGGACTATTTCGAGCCGGACGACGGTGTGGCGTTGCTTTGGCTGGAGCCCTGGGACGGCACACAGTCGCTGGGGCTGACTGACATCGATCCGCACTTCATTGAGATTTGCCGCCGAGTGCGCCTGATGCGGAGGGGTGACTCCATCGTCGCCCTGACGGCAACCTCCAAGAAGCCCAGGGTCGCGGCCAGGGCCGCCAAAGGCAATGTGGGCGATCACTGGACGCCGGTGGATGTGAAGGACGAAAAAGCGCTCTCGGTGTCACGGGTCGGATTCCGGTACGACCGCCTCGCAAAGCTGGTTCTCGACGAGAAGGCCTTCCGACACCCGCGCGCAATGACCGTCGATGCTTCGAAGGGCGGTTCCTGGCGTCTCGTCGCACGGGCAGTCGCCGCGGGCCAGGGGAAGACGGAAGGGTATCATGAGCGGACGGACATCGTCTTCAACCCCGTTGTGACTCGATCCCTGTTGGGCGGTGGCGGGGGCCGCGACACCCTTGATAGCCTTGCCAACGCCCAGATTGACGAAATCAAGGAGGTGGTGGCCGCACTGCGTTTCGGTATCGCGATTGCGGCCAGCGGCGGGAAGGACGCGACCGCGCTCGGCAAGGCCGACCGCGAAATGGCCTACCCGTACCTGCGCCGGCTTGACGGCGTCGCGGATGCCCACTTCTTCGGGTCCCTGCAGGAGCGCTTCCAGTCCTTGCGGACGCTCTCCGAGGCGGGTCCGTACGAGCAGCAAGCCGCCGCCCGGCGGGCGTTCGCAAGGCGCCTGATTCAACACGCGACAGCCCTTCTTCATGAAGCCATCGAGACGGTGCCATGCCCGAAGATACATCGCTATCGAGCGAGGGCCCGCGCGACGAGCGCATTCTGGTGGAGACTCCGCCGCGCCGACAGCGTCTTCAGCGACCAGGAAGACATCTTTGACTCCTCAAAACAAGGCGAAGGCCATGCTTCTTGAACGAGATCAACCCAAGGAGCCGCCGTCCGGTTCCCGTACGGATATCGGCCTGACGATCGTGCGGCTGGCTGGCCGGATTGCGAGGCTCGCGCCGGGCCCTGCTGCAGCGTTACGGCGAGGGCCTCTGGTGAAAGCCGGCAGCGCGGCGTTCTGGCAACTCATGGCCGAGAATGACATCCACCCTGGAGGAGATCATCTGGCTCGCTGGGCCACCGTGGTCCAGGCCATTGCAATCCTCACCCCCAAGGGACGGAACCCGGACAAGCTATCGGCGCACGACGGAAGCATTCCGATGGGCGCGGCTCTCCACCAAGCTGGAATCTCCGACCTCCGCCTCGCGCGTCTTCTCTCCGCGAGGGGAGAGATGCGCAGCGACCTCGTGATCCGAGCCTGCCGCCGGCTGTCGGCAAAGCAGGTGATCCGTCTTGATCTGCGCACGATGGCAAAGCTCGTCCTGTTTGATGGCGAGAACGAGGCGCGTTGGATCGCTCGCAAATACTACAGCGCCGCGGTGGCGGCTAAGAAAACCAAGCAAGGAGAACAATCCTGATGACCAGCACGCGTTTCCTACAGATTCACAGCTTGCACGGCTACCCGGCGGTCCTCTTGAATCGCGACGACTCCGGTCTCGCCAAGCGAATCGAGTACGGTGGATACATGCGTACGCGCATATCGTCGCAGTGCCTGAAACGACACTGGCGTGTCGCCGACAGCGTCGATTCTCTGACCGGCATCGAAGGTGCCACGACGGCCACGCGGTCAAGGGAGACCGTTAGCCTACAGGTGATAGAGCCCCTGAAGAATGCGGGCTACCCGGAAGATGTGGTAGAGGCCGTCGGCAAAGCCTTCCAGATGGCTGTCTACGGCGACAAGGGTGACCAAAAGAGCAACCGTCAGCCACTGTTGCTTGGAGGGCCGGAGATTCGATTCCTGGCCAAGCAAGCTCGACAAATCGCCGAGATGCCCCCGGACGAGGCCAAGACGGCCGCGAAAGCCTGGACCAAGGCGTCGAAAGCGAACATGAAGGCGATGCGGGACCAGACCAGGCTGCCCGGTGGTCTCGTGGCGGCCCTGTTCGGTCGGATGGTGACTTCGGATGTGGAAGCGAACATCGACGCCGCGGTTCACGTCGCCCATGCCTTCACCGTGCATAAGGAGGAGAGCGAGAGTGACTACTTCACGGTCGTCGACGACCTTCGGCGCATCGAGGACGACCCCGGTGCCGATCACATCGGGGAGACCGAGCTCACCTGCGGACTTTTCTACGGGTACGCCGTGGTCGACCGCAATATGTTGCTCGATAACCTTGCCGGGGATGTCGAGATGGCGGGGGAGGTGTGCCGACGACTGGTGCATCTGATCGCGACCGTTTCCCCGGGTGCGAAGCTCGGAAGCACGGCACCATACAGTTACGCCAGCTGGATGATGATCGAAGCCGGGGATCGGCAGCCGCGCAGCTTGGGCGAGGCCTTCCGGAGGCCATGTGGCTCGTCCACCGACGCGGCCGAGAAGGCCGCCGCCGAGCACCTCGATAGGCTCGACGCCACCTACGAGACGGGGGAGGCGAGGCGCGTCATGAGCCTGAACGCTTCGCCGATGCCTGGGGCGGAGTCGGTGTCCCTGCCCGGGCTTGCCCGATGGGCGGGAGAAGCGATTCGGGGGGGATCCGCGTGATGCGGTGGATGCATCTTCGGTTCGAAGCTCCTCTCGCATCTTTCGGTGGCGAGGCGATTGACGCGCACGGGGTGATTCGCGACTTCCCGGCGCAGTCTATGCTGACTGGGCTGTTCGCGAACGCCTTGGGCTGGACGCGCGCCATGAGGGTCGAGCACCAGCGGCTGCAGGACAGAATCGTGTTTGGCGCCGTACACGAGGAGGACCCCGCGCTCAGGCGGATTACGGACTATCAGACCGCCCAACTCGGCAAGGCTGACAAGGCCTGGAGCACCCGTGGCACCCCGATCGGGCGGGCCGGGGGTGCGAATACCTACTTGGGTGCACACCAGCGGTGGCGGGACTACCACTCCGATCTTCGCATGGCGGTGGTGGTTCGGCTGGATCCGGCGCAACGGGCCCCGAGCCTGGATGACTTGGCCGCGGCGCTGGATCGGCCCGCCAGGCCCCTATTCATCGGGCGCAAGCCATGTTTGCCAACGGCCAGGATCTTTCGTGACTGGGTTGAGGGATCGAACGCACGGGCCGCGCTACGCGCCGTAGCACCCGAGGGTTGGGACTGTCCGGCGGTTTGGCCGTACACCGAGGGTGTCGATGGAGCGGATGTGACGACTTTTGTCACAGATGAACGGAACTGGGTGAGCGGGCTTCATGGTGGGGCCCGTCGCATCTGCAGGGGGCGACTGGGAGGAGCGACCGGCCAATGAGGACAAATATGGTCTACATTCCGCTTGACTTGCTTGCTCTGGGCCGGTGGGCCGGGCAACGCGGCCTGATGCGACGGGGCGTGTTCGATGAGGGTTACGCTTTTCATGTATTGTTGTCGAGCGTGTTTGGCAAGTCTGCACTCCAGCCTTTTCGGCTGTTCCGGCCATCTCGGGGCCGTCGGGCGACACTGTACGCATACTCCGATCAGGATCAGCAAGCGCTTCGGAATGTTGCGGCCGCAGTAGCACCCCCCGATTGTTTGGAGGTGTTCGATGTTGGCAGCCTCGTGACCAAGCCCATGCCTGCGCGTTTTGAAGCGGGCCAACGACTGGGATTCGACATCCGGGTTCGTCCCGTGCGTCGGCTGGGACGCGATCTTCATGACTCGCAGTCCGGGAAGGTGCTCCGCAAGGGCAGCGAACTGGACGCGTTTCGGGTAGAGTTGTTGCACCAGTCGCCCAATGGTTGGCGCGATCCGGCGCGCAGCCCTGCAAGAGTCGCTGGCATTTCACGGGAGTCGGTCTACATGAAATGGATGGCCGAACGCCTGAAGGGTGTGGCCGAAGTGGACGAGGACACCTGCCGTCTCGCGGCCTTTCGTCGTTCGCAGACGGTGCGGGGCAAGGGCCTCGGTCCGGAGGGGCCGGACGCCACGTTGCACGGTGATTGCATCGTGCTGGACCCATCCGAATTCTCACTGCGACTGCGGTCTGGAATCGGTCGGCACAAGGCATATGGCTACGGGATGTTCATTGTGCGACCTCCAGGCACTGCTCCGCTGAACAGGTAGGTCGCGCAATGTTGTTCGGACGTCTCGGCCTCGATACAGCCCGCATCCCGCACGCCGACAGACACGGGCTGCTCTGGCTTGCTCGTGGTCGGTTGAACGCGAGAGATGGAACCTTGTCCTTTGAGAAGAAGGACGGGTCCTCCGCACAGAACGACCCTCTGAAACCGGGTCGATACTCCATTCCCTTCCAGAGCATCTCCATGATTCTGCTCGGGCCTGGATCGACCGTCAGTCATGACGCGCTAAGGCTTCTCGCGCGCCACGGAACGGCGCTCGCCGCCGTCGGTGTCGATGGCGTCCGCATGTACACGGCGCCGCCGCTGATCTCCGGCCGATCCGGTTTGGCCCGGCGGCAGGCAAGATGTTGGGCGGACCCTGAGATGCGACTTGCAATCGCGCGTCGTATGTACGCTTGGCGTTTGGGTGAGGTCTTGCCCCACCGGGATATTGCGGCGTTGCGGGGTATCGAAGGGGCTCGCATGCGAGAGACGTATCGGCTCGTAGCCCAACAGATCGGAATCGAGTGGCGAGGACGCCGATATGACCGCCAGCGTCCTGGCAGTGCGGACTTTCCAAACCAAGCGCTGAATCATGCTTCAAGCGCGGTGGAAGCGGCAGCGGCGATAGCAGTTTCCGCGACTGCGACCATACCCCAGCTCGGTTTCATTCACGAAGACGCGAGCCAGTCATTCGTCCTCGACATCGCCGATCTCTTTCGGGACACCGTGCTGATTCCAGCGGCATTTCGTGCGGCGAGAGAGGCATCGAAGAAGCGGTACGCCAACATCGAGCGTTTGACGAGGCTGGAAGTGGGCGGGACGCTGGCTCGGCAGAACACGGTTCCAGGCATGATCCAGAAAATCAAGGACCTGTTCCCCGAACAAGAGGCTGACTGACGCGCTGTGCCCATGACGGTTGTCGTAACCCGGAATGTTGAAGCGCGCTACCGCGGGTTTCTCGCGTCGGCGATGCTTGAGGTCGCGCCCGGGGTGTACGTGGCCCCCGATCTGTCCCAAGGCGTCCGAGAGCGTATCTGGTCGGTCGTGTCACGCTGGTTTGACACCCTCGGAAACGGGGCGGTAGCGATGATTTGCCGGGACGGTTCCGTCTCCGGCAGCCTCAGCTTGAGGCATCTGGGCGATCCGCCGAAAGAGATATGGGACGCGGACGGGGTGCTCCTTGTCAGGCACGTAGCGCGATCCGATGAGGACTTGACCTTCTAAGTCGAAATGTGTTCGTAGCTGGCCCAATCCCCCACAGCTAGCTACGGTTATGTCGGTGTCGCAAGAGGCTCCCCCGCACGGGCGGGGATAGACCATTCAGACGGAGGCTCAGGGGAGCGGGATCGAAGGCGAGGCTCCCCCGCACGGGCGGGGATAGTGCCTGGAGGGCTCCCCCGCACGGCATCATGAGGCTCCCCCGCACGGGCGGGGATAGACCTCGCAGCACGGGCGACCTAGACCAGATCAGCGGGCTCCCCCGCACGGGCGGGGATAGACCCTGACCGCCCCCGCACGTAGACAGCATCACGCGATGGCTCCCCCGCACGGGCGGGGATAGACCCGATTGGCGTCCCATTCGGCAAGCAGGGAGGCTCCCCCGCACGGGCGGGGATAGACCCTGGCGAATTGGCCGTGCACGGACTGGGAGTGCCCGGGCTCCCCCGCACGGGCGGGGATAGACCCTCACCCAGCTGGGCTACGGGGAGACAGGCAGCGATGGCTCCCCCGCACGGGCGGGGATAGACCCTATTCGTACACGTCGAGTACACACGCGGCGGCGGCTCCCCCGCACGGGCGGGGATAGACCCGCGGAGAAGCCGGAAGGCGGGCGGGCACTCCGTGGCTCCCCCGCACGGGCGGGGATAGACCGCCGGCAACGACAGGCGAGCCGACAGCGTGGTAGTCGGGCTCCCCCGCACGGGCGGGGATAGACCGCGCTTGAATGGAGCTGACGACGGATCGTCTCGACGGCTCCCCCGCACGGGCGGGGATAGACCCGTACACCGCGGCCATGGATAGACCTCGTTCGAGAACGAGCCGGCTCCCCCGCACGGGCGGGGATAGACCGTGATGCGGACGAAGCTCACCCCGATTGGGATCCGGGCTCCCCCGCACGGGCGGGGATAGACCGGCTTTGGCGACAGCCTCCGGCGCCTCGATCGCATGGCTCCCCCGCACGGGCGGGGATAGACCCCGAAGCTCCGTCGTCCCCCGCACCGCGAGGCGCGACGATCAAGGCGGCTCCCCCGCACGGGCGGGGATAGACCCGGCACGGGAGTAGTGGACCCGGCTTCCGACGCGGGCTCCCCCGCACGGGCGGGGATAGACCCTGGCCGCGGATCGCCTCACGCTCCGGGCTCACGGGCTCCCCCGCACGGGCGGGGATAGACCCCGGATACGATGACCTGGGCTCCCCCGCACGGGCGGGGATAGACCCGCGCCTCCCGGCACGCGAGGCTCCCCCGCACGGGCGGGGATAGACCCCGATTCCCTGGACGTAATCCACGGCCGTATAAGGCGGCTCCCCCGCACGGGCGGGGATAGACCCGTGAGCGTCGTGCGAAGGGCTCCATGACCGCCGTAGCCACGGCTCCCCCGCACGGGCGGGGATAGACCCCGACGATCAGGCTCATGCTGGGCATTGGGGCCGTCCGATTGACGTAATCCAAAGCCGTATAAGGCTCCCCCGCACGGGCGGGGATAGACCGGGACAAGATTAGCGGGCCGCACGGGCGGGGATAGACCCCGGGACCTCGCCGCCGATGCCCGTGGCCCGCAGGCTCCCCCGCACGGGCGGGGATAGACCCCTCCACGTGTACCTGGAGCCCCTTGGCGGCGGGGCTCCCCCGCACGGGCGGGGATAGACCTCAGGCTGACTGGCAGAAAATCTACACGCCGGCTCCCCCGCACGGGCGGGGATAGACCGCGTGTAGACGATCCGCATCATGGCCGGGCACGGGCTCCCCCGCACGGGCGGGGATAGACCCGATACCTTGCGCCTTGAGATTCTGGGCTCCCCCGCACGGGCGGGGATAGACCGCGGACCACGCTGGAGGGGCTCCCCCGCACGGGCGGGGATAGACCGGTGGTATATCCGCCTTTCCTGTCAAGGGGGTGGGCTCCCCCGCACGGGCGGGGATAGACCTTTTACAGACCGCTAACGTTCAACTTCCGACCGACGAACGGGCTCCCCCGCACGGGCGGGGATAGACCCTAGCCCAATCGGTTGCATGTCGGACAAAGCGGCTCCCCCGCACGGGCGGGGATAGACCGTGCCGATGCCCGTGGCCCCTCCCCCGCACGGGCGGGGATAGACCGGAAGGTCAGCGCGGAGCCGGGCTCCCCCGCACGGGCGGGGATAGACCCGTTGGGCCGCGCAAGGTAGTGATCCACCCCGCGGCTCCCCCGCACGGGCGGGGATAGACCGTAGTAGCCTCCCGTGATCTCGTAGGTGCCGGTGGCTCCCCCGCACGGGCGGGGATAGACCCGCGCGTAGCATATGATGGGGTGGCCCGAGACTGGGCTCCCCCGCACGGGCGGGGATAGACCGCGGTCGAGGCCGGGGTCACCTGCGACGAGAAGGGCTCCCCCGCACGGGCGGGGATAGACCCGGCATGTCATTAAGGCAAACTGCCCCGCGACGGCTCCCCCGCACGGGCGGGGATAGACCCTCTTTCACGATCAGCAAGACCGCGCCGGTCGCGGCTCCCCCGCACGGGCGGGGATAGACCTCAATTGCATATCGGACAAAGCGTTCCGCGCAAGGCTCCCCCGCACGGGCGGGGATAGACCTGTTGCCCATCGTCTCGAAGCCCACCTGGCTGCGGCTCCCCCGCACGGGCGGGGATAGACCTCCACGTGTCCGGTGACGGTGTGCGAGCTGGGAGGCTCCCCCGCACGGGCGGGGATAGGGATAGACCGCAGTAGCAGCGGCGTCCGCCCGCGCATGACGTGGCTCCCCCGCACGGGCGGGGATAGACCCGATGAGAGATTGCCCATCGAGGCCACGTAGATGGCTCCCCCGCACGGGCGGGGATAGACCCTCGCCAGCCGCGTCGATCACGTCGAACACGTCGGCTCCCCCGCACGGGCGGGGATAGACCCGACAGGGCCAACTGGCAGCTCATCAGCGGCCAGGGCTCCCCCGCACGGGCGGGGATAGAGCCTCCCGTGACCTCGTAGGTGCCGGTGGCTCCCCCGCACGGGCGGGGATAGACCCCGGGCGCGCTCCAGCTGATCGGCCTCGTAGCGGGCTCCCCCGCACGGGCGGGGATAGACCCTGGACGCGAAAGCGCTCCACCACTACCGCACTGGCTCCCCCGCACGGGCGGGGATAGACCCTCGCTCGCTTCCGCATAGGGCTCGGTGAGGAAGGCTCCCCCGCACGGGCGGGGATAGACCTTCGGCGCAACGCTTCTGGATGGTCTACAAGGCGGCTCCCCCGCACGGGCGGGGATAGACCGCCACGGGGCTCGGGATAATCCGACCAGCCGTGGGCTCCCCCGCACGGGCGGGGATAGACCCCAGAAGACGGCAACGAGAACGGCGGCAACGATGGCTCCCCCGCACGGGCGGGGATAGACCCCCCACCCCGCATGTCGCCAGCGAGCTTACGGCTCCCCCGCACGGGCGGGGATAGACCGCTGATCTGGGTTGGCCTGCTCGCCATGATCCTGGCTCCCCCGCACGGGCGGGGATAGACCTACGGCGGCGGCGCGGTCGGGGCCCCGGTCAGGGGCTCCCCCGCACGGGCGGGGATAGACCCACTAGGTACAGAGTATTGGGAATTCGGAGGTCGGCTCCCCCGCACGGGCGGGGATAGACCCGATTCCTTGCCGCAGCTCCACTGGATATCGGCGGCTCCCCCGCACGGGCGGGGATAGACCATCATGGTGAGGCGGCATTGCGCCCTGTGGTCGGGCTCCCCCGCACGGGCGGGGATAGACCCGAAATCACCGTCCCGGTCTACGTCGATTTCAAGGCTCCCCCGCACGGGCGGGGATAGACCGTGCTGAAGTCCTGACGCGACAGCCGCCTCGAGGGCTCCCCCGCACGGGCGGGGATAGACCGCACGAAATCCGGCCGCGCTTGATCTCATGCCAGGCTCCCCCGCACGGGCGGGGATAGACCTTGAGCCTCAGCGTGTCGGCCTTGTTGGCGGCGGGCTCCCCCGCACGGGCGGGGATAGACCGTGTCGAGGACCGTGTACAGCCACATGGTCGAGGGCTCCCCCGCACGGGCGGGGATAGACCGCGGCCCGGATCATGAACACCTTTCGCTGGCGCGGCTCCCCCGCACGGGCGGGGATAGACCACCCGACCTGTTGGCGTTTTTCAGACACTGCGAGGCTCCCCCGCACGGGCGGGGATAGACCTCGGACATCCACCTTGTCGGCAGGCCCCAGGTCGGCTCCCCCGCACGGGCGGGGATAGACCCCTCACCAGCCACCTGCGAGACCGAGATCATCGGCACCTTGACGGTGTCCGTCCTCGTCTCGACGATAAGCCTTTCTCCCTGTTTGCGGAGGCGCGCGCCGGGGGTCTGGACATAGAGCGGCAACGTGGGATCGTCCGACGGGTTGAGCGGCCGCGGCGGATAGCCCTTCTTGAAGAGGTTGGTCTCGTCGGGCAGGCAGATCCCGGCCAGAGAGCAGCGCGGACACTTCGGGCTGTTTTCCAGTGGTGGCGGTCGCTGCCGGGTCTCGGCCGCGGCGCGCAGCCCGCGAATCGCGTCGAGCGTCAAAGCGCGCAGATCCTCGTCCAGATCCACGCGCACCTTCTCCCGTGAAGCCACGTACCACAGAGCCCCCTGCTCGACCTTGTAGCCGTTGTCCTCCAGGATCATCGCCTGGACGCAGACTTGCACCCGCTCCGGTTCGTACGCTCCGGTAGCGACGTGGGGGCGCTTTCCTTTCTTGAAGTCGACGGGCATCACGATCCCGTCGGCGACCTCGACCACGTCGATCTTTGCGATGACGCCAAGCCGCTCCGGGGACCACCGGCGTCATGGAGTCGGCCGGTGGCGGCGGGATCGGCAGGATGAGTTGTGTTCGGTCGCTCATGGCGGCTTGCATCCGGTGCGGGAGTTGGGTCAGGGCAGCGGCGTCATCCGGTCCATGGGTTGAAGGCACGTGCCCCCGCGCCCGAATAGGCGCGATGCTTGCGGGTGCAGATGGTGAGGCGGTGTACGCGCGCGGTGGCGACGAGGAAGAGATCTCGCTGGCGGAGAGCGATCCCGGCACGGCGACGCCGGCCCAGTATCCGTCGCCGTTCCAGAACGATGTCTTCCGTCAACGGGAGGATCCGGTCCGCGAACCAGGGCCTCAGCACCTGGTCGAGCCAGATTCCGACTTCGGTCTGGAGCGCCACATCGCACCGGCTCTCGGTGTAGTGCCGGATCCCCGCGATTGTGGCCGCGCTCACGAAGAGGGATTCGCGGGGCTGGGAGTCCGACCACGATTTGACTCGGGGGTCGGGACGGGACTTCCGCAGCTCGAGGAGCAGCCTGCGATCGAGAAGCCAACCCGTCATGTCACTGATCGACCTCGAGGAATGGCCTTGGTGCGGATGCGGGGCCTCTTACACGGTTCAGCGGTGACTTGGACAGGAGTTCGTGCAGGGTAGGGGAGACGCGGCGAGCGGTCAGGCGCTCGAACTCGGAGGTGGCCAGGATGACAACGGCGTCCCGCCCATGGACCGTGACACGCTGGGGCTGCCCTGCCCGGGCGAGACGTACGACATGGCTGAAACGGGCCTTGGCGTGGCCGAGGGGCCAAGTGGGGTGGGGCCGACGCTCAGCCTGGGGTCTTGAAAGGGCAACCGGTTTCATGAGCACTTCCCTCGGCGTGTGAAGCATTTTGACTAATATAGTCATAATAAGTGAAGCGACAGGGACGGCAGCGCAAGGAGTTGGCTCCCGGTGCTCGGGCTTGCTCGCCGGTGACCGTCCGCCTAGCGTTCTTTCCCACCGACTCCCGCCGACCGCAAAGGCGCTTGAGCGATGACCTCCCCAGACAGGCGCAAACTGCCCCTCGGCATCCAGACATTCCGCGAGATCCGCAGCGGAGACCACTACTACGTCGACAAGACCGCCTATGTGCGCCGGCTGCTCGACGAGGGCAAGCACTACTTCCTGTCCCGCCCCCGGCGCTTCGGGAAGAGCCTGTTTCTGGACACCTGCAAGGAACTGTTCGAAGGGAACGAGCCGCTGTTCCGCGGTCTGGACATCCACGACCGCTGGGACTGGTCAATACGCCACCCCGTGCTGCGGCTGAGCTTCGGCGGCGGCAACTTCATGGAGCCGGGCTCACTGCACACGAATCTCATGGCGCAACTCGACGCCGTGGAACGCCGGTCGGGTGTGGCTTCCAAATACCGGAGCGGCCCCGAGCGGCTCGCGGCACTGGTCGAAGCCCTTCACCGGAAGGCCGGACGGCCCGTCGCGGTGCTGGTCGACGAATACGACAAACCCATCCTCGACACGCTCGACACGCCGGATGTAGCCCGCGCGAACCGCGACTTCCTGCGCGGGGTCTACGGGGTCGTCAAGGACGCCGACGCGCACGTCCGGTTCAGCTTCTTCACGGGGGTGAGCAAGTTCTCCAAGGTCAGCCTCTTCTCGGGCCTCAACAACCTGATCGACATCACGCTGGAGCCGGAGTTCTCCGCCGTGTGCGGTTACACGGACCGCGATCTGGACACCGTGTTCGCTCCCGAGCTGGCTGGGCTGGACCGGGACCTGATCCGCGATTGGTACAACGGCTACCGCTGGCTGGGCGAAGAGGTATACAACCCGTTTGACATCCTGCTGCTCTTCCGACGGCGGAAGTTCGGCGCCTACTGGTTCGAAACCGGCACCCCCACGTTTCTGCTGGATACGCTGTTCAAACGCCGCGTCAGCTCCGTGGAGCTCGGAAGCATGGTGGGCGGCAGCGAATTGCTGTCCACCTTCGACGTGGACGACATGTCGACCGAGGCGCTGCTTTTCCAGACCGGGTATCTAACCATTGCGGGAGAAGCGGACCTCGCCGGGGAGCCACTCTATCGGCTGAGCTACCCCAACCGCGAGGTGCGGCAGAGCCTGAACCGGAGCTTGCTGCGCTACCTGGTGAAGGACGCGACACGGCAGGTGGCCAACAGCGTCCGCCTCTACGAGCTCCTTGAGACAAACGACTTCGCGGGGCTCAAGACCTTGTTCCAGGCGTTCTTCTCCAGCATCCCGTACGAATGGTACACGAACAACGACATCGCCAACTACGAAGGCTACTACGCGAGCGTGTTCTACTCCTACTTCGCCGCCTTGGGGCTGGACATCACGGTGGAAGACAGCACCAGTCACGGTCGCCTGGACATGGCGGTGCGCTTTGGGGGGAACGTCTACCTGTTCGAGTTCAAGGTGGTGGAGCTTGAGCCGAAGGGGGCCGCGATGGCGCAGCTGAAGGCGAAGCGCTACGCGGACAAGTACCGGGATGGGGGCGGGGAGGTATACCTGGTGGGTGTGGAGTTCAGCAAGGCGACGCGGAACGTGGTGGGGTTTGAGGTGGAGGGGGGGTGAGGGGGTAGGCCCGTCGGGGTGGTCGGACTATTTCACTCGACATAGAGCGGCTAAGCCGACGCTCGACCCGCAGGGTCTTCGGCATCCCGCCAGATGGTCTCCGGCGGCCCGAAGGTGCCGTAACCCCCTTGGCCCGACCGGCCAAGAAGGGAACCAAAGGCGACGGCGGTCGCGATCGGAACCGTACGCTTGTGAGAGCAGGGACCTGACGGCGTTCGGTGAGGCTGGCTTTCGCCAGAGAGGCCACGAGAACGAACCGTTCTTCCAAGTCCCCAAGCATCCCTGCGTGAGCGTCCCGTTCACATTGGCGAATACTGGTTGCAAGCTAAGCCCGAGGATGGATTCGAGTACTTCTTTTCCTTGGCGGGGTTGTTAGCCCTCAGTCTTTGCGAGTATCTGGCGGGCGATATCCAGAAATTTCATTTGCCCGGCCGTGAAATACAGGGCGGATGGCTTTGCAACGCCGTTGTTGGCGAGACCGCCTGCGGCGGTTTCCCGTCCGAGCCGACTGGGTTCAGCGCCGGACTCTCACCCCACTCCGCAAAGACAGCGAGCGCCCGATTGACGATCCGGTCGATGGTAAAGCTGCCCTCCACAATGGCATGCGGTATGACGTCGTCACTCCACCACAGACGTGGCGACGCGGAGTCGGACGCGAAGGCGACCTGAACGCCGAGCGCGGCGAGGACTCCCAGGGGATTGGTTCCTTCGAGGCTGCCTTTCCCGAGGGCAGGTCATCGGGGATCGGACTTGGCCCTCGTGCGTTGGCACGAACAGCAAATCAAGGTCGAGCAGTACCGGCCTGAAGCGCGCTGACCGGTCGTGCCCGTCTCAGGCTTACACCCGCTCCCCGGACTCCCCGCGCACTATCGGTGACCTCTCGACGGGACCTGGAGCGAAGCAGGCACGCGGGCTGGCCACTTCGACCTCCCTATTCCACAATACCGGAGGCGGATGGCACCCGCGCTTCGATTCTCCTCGCCCCCAGGAACCGCACAATGTGGAATAGCCCCGTCATGCAGAGCGTCAGGATGCTTGACTCGTTCGACAAACGGAGGCGGGAATACAAGAGGCTGGGCTGGGTGTACGCGGCCCGAAATCGCTGCTTCGCCGACCCCGTCTTCAAGGTGGGGCAGCGAAGGTGTCTCCGGTGACTCGCGTGGACCAGCTCAGCGGATCGACATCGGTCTACCGCCGCGGCGCCACTGAATGACCGTCGTACAGGCACTGGACGAAGCCGCTCGCCGCTGGCAAATCCCTCTTGGGCGGACACCGCGGGCCGGATTTCTGGACCCCGCGCTCAAGCAGCGCGTCGTTTCTTGCCCAAGCCCCCGCTGAGTCCAATCGCCGTACTTCACGCTTCGGAGCGGTTGTCCATGTCAACCAAACATTACCAGGTGTCAACTAAACATTACATTCAGTCCCCCCCTCCCCCTCCCCCCCATCTGCGCCCGTGCTCCCATCCAGACCCCCGCCGTCACGCTGATGTAGGAGGCGGCGTAGACCCAGTATCCTGCGCCGAGGGGCGAGCCGATACCCGCCGAGGTGACAACGTGGCCGATTCCCAGCCCGAGCAACAACACTGACTGACCGCACAGAAGCCAGGCCAGGAGTCGCCTTTTCGACGCACGCCTAATACGATGACTGAAGAGCGTCAAGATCATAAGGAGGTTGGTAACCGCGAGGGCCACCAATCCGATCCACTCCCGGTCCAGGATGTCCTCCCGGACGAAGTCGGCCAAGGACATGGCCGCCTGACCGGTGTACATGGCGTCCGCGCGAACGAACGTCAGAAAGAAAGACACCCCGAACAGAGCCCATCCGGCCAGCATCAGTTGCCGCCTCTTGAACATGATTCCCTACCCCTTGAAGTCCATCAGCGCGCTCCAACCTACGATCTGAACCGCTTTCCGCATGGTTGCCTGGTAGACATTATCGTAGGGCGGAAGGCCGAGGTCCATTGCATGGCCCTCCCCTCACTCGACGCCTTGACAAACGGTCCTGATCGCCGACCCCCAAGGAGCAACCCCCATGCGCCCTCTCACCCCTGTCCTCATCGCAAGCCTCGCCCTCGCACCCCCCGCCGCCTCCCAGACCACCGACCTGCCCCCCGTCGCCAAGGTCCACAACTACCTGCCGCACATGACCCGTCCCGAAGTCGAGGACCTCCTCACCCGGAGCGACATGGTCATCATCCCGGTGGCGTCGCTCGAGCAGCACGGCACGCACCTCCCCATCGGGACCGACTACCTGAACGGCGTGGAGCGCGCGAAGCGCATCGCGCAGCGTGCCGACGTTCTCGTGGCTCCCATCCTCTTCCCCGGGCAGTCCCCGTACCATATGGGTTTCGCCGGGACGGTCACCCTGCCGTCGACCCTGATTCAGGAAGTCTACGTCGAGGCCGTCAAGAGCCTGATCCATCACGGGTTCAAGCGCTTCCTGATCCTGAACGCGCACGGTGGCAACCGGGCGATCACGACCTTCATCGTCGACCGCATCAACCAGGAGACGGCGGGCATCGCAGTCGACCTGGGCGATGCCGCGGGACCCTTCACCGTCCGGACCCGGGAGGCGGCGGAACCGATGTCCTCGGCCCCGGCGCTGGATCGTCACGGCGGCACCGGGGAGACCTCTTCGTCGCTGTACCTGATCCCCGAACTGGTGGACATGGAGGCGGCGGAGGCTGCCAGGGTCACGATGCCCGCCCATCTGGAGGCAATGGTGCCCCAGGTCCTCGCGGGCGACCCGACCGCGCTTGCCCTGTTCCTGGCCGAGGGGCTGAAGGACGAATCGACAGGGAAGGGAACCTCGTCGGCCGAGATGTCGAGCACAGGGGTGTGGGGCGTTCGCGATCCCGCCGAAGGCACCGCCGAGCGCGGCCGTGCGATGACCGAGTCGTTCGTCGACGCGGCGGTCGCCTTCATCGAGCGCTGGAACGAGCTGCGCCCCGTGGGTGCAACTACAACGGTCCCAGGTCGAGGATCTTGACGAAACCGTCGAGCGACTCCCGGAGATTCTCCGATATCGAGCGGACCAGCATTACGGGATACCGCGCGTAGGCGTCGGCGTGAGCAGCAGCGGTGGCGAACTGACAGGCCCCGCCCACGGTCACGATCAGATCGAAGGCCCACCGGACGCGGATATCAGAGTAGTAAACGGGATTCGTCGGGCGCCCGAGGACGGCCACAATGGACTCCTTGTGGTCATCGAGGTCCGCTGGCGCTACTCCAAGCGCTCGCGACAGAATTCTCGCGGGCTTGACCACTCGCTCAGGGTGTTTCGTCGTGCTGGTGTACCACAGGCGGCAAACCATGGTGGCGCCTGTACGGCTCGGCCTGTAGTCGCGCGGGTTCTTCACTGCTTCCCAGGCGTTCGTAGCATTCGCCAGCACCTCGGCGACGGGTTCATCCTCGGCCCCTACAAGTCCGAGGTACGAATTCGCGATGTTGCGGTCACGATCTCGCGACGTTCGCAATCTACTCAGCAACACTCCATCCAACTCGTCAACGACGTGGTGTGCCTTCAGCATCGCCTACGCCACCTCCGGGCGCACGGACGCCGCCAAGCGCCCCAGTGTCCGCACCTTCACGGCAACCTTGTCGTCGTCGTAGCGCAGGAAGTTGGCTTGTGTCGCCGTCCGAAGAATCTGGTTCGAGTCAGGTAGAGGGCCTGGCGCCGGGATGTTCTCTACTATCTCTGGCAGTCTTCCGCGCGCGACGGAAAAATCATCCGTGTTTTCCCTGGCGATCGCCCGCACGATCCAGTAGACCGCATACAACCATTTGTTCGACGCGTACGCGCGTTCGCCCATGGCCTGTTTGGCGGCACCTCTCATGAGATCGTAGTCGGATGTGAGCGCCATCTGGGCCGGCCTAAGCTTCTTGTCCTCAAAGCCAAGAAAGTCGTCGTTCCGAAGCGTGAGCCCGCGGTGGGGACGCTTTTGCTCGATCAGCCGGTCAACCAGCGCGCACAGCGTGTTAACGGTCAGGAACGGGTGTCCCGCTGTCTCCGCATGGAGCGCGTCGAGAAAGCCGGGATCGTAGTCGATTCGGTCGGCGAAGATCTTCCCGACCAGCTCGGAGAACTCTCCCGCCCGGGTCCCAGCGACATGCTCGAACAGTGGGAAGGGGTCCTGTGTCACATACGGGGCGAGTTGGTTTTGGTCCATGAGAATGAAGTGGGCATCGGGTTGCTGGCCCAGGAACACGAGCAGGTTTTCGCGCGTGAACTCGACGAATTGATTAAGTAGCGGCTGAACGACCGCGTACCGGATGAACTGATCGCGCTCCACTGCGGAGCCGAGGAGACCGAAGAGCGTCTCGTACTCGTCGATTACGAGGACCTTCCGCTTTGTATCGTCGGCAGCCACCGGTGCGCACTCTGCAACGGCGGATGCAACGAAGTCCGCCTTGATATGCGCTCCCGAACCCAGGGCCTCGACGACCCTGTTGTAGAAAAACCGCCCGTTGGGAACGGGCTCGGTCCCGCAGGTCTGCGAGAACGGCATCCTGTTGGGCGTGTGCAGTGGAAAGTCGCGAGCGATGTTGTGCGAGATCGCGGCTCCTTTGCGTTTGCTGCGGAGCCGAGAGATGGTCCGGTTCCATACCTGAGTGGCCTGGTCGGCCACCCGTTGACGGTTCGACGCGCCCGCCTCCACGACCACGTCCGAGAGCGTCGGCCGCTCATTGACGAACTCCCTCACGTCCGGCTTGAGCGGGGCGACGAGGACCGCCACCTGCCGGGCGTGGGCATCCGCGAGCACATGTGTAGAGACTTTGGCCGCATCCAGATATGCGTGGGCCTCGATCATGCGCTGGGACCATCCTGACGCGGGGGCGCGAACGCCGACTTCCAACCGTCCGTTCTCCGAAGAGAAGCGGCCGAACAGCGGGAGCGGGAAGTAGTCTTCGCCCTTCTTCGCCATCAGGGACTCGATGGTATCGAGCAGCGGCAGTACGGAGCCATCGAGGCCTTCGTCAAGAGGGCCGGCCTCGATCAGTGACCCACTTCTTCCGCGGCGGCCGGAGTCAGAAAAGCCAAATTGTGCCCCCACTGGGGCGGGAATCTCGACAGTACCGCCGCTCCGGTCTCGTCGCCGAACCGAGCGCCCGAATACCCGTCCAGGATACCGGTCACGGCCGCTGAGAAAAGGCTGCGTAGTGCGAGAATGGAGGTGCCCTCATAGGTGACGCTAGCCAGCGCGGAGTAGTAGTCCAGGGGTAAATCCAGAAACCGCCCCAAACCCGCGACGGATTTCCAGATCGCGCCGGAATGGGTCAGATGCTTCGTGTCGACGACATGGTCGTAGCCTTTGGCGAAGATGTCGCGGGAATGTTCGCTGAGGCTCCGTTTCATTGGGGCGACCGTCCCCTCGTCCAGATTCGATTCGAGTCGCCGTAGGTAGAGGTCGAAGTGCCGGTTGAGACAGTCTCGGTAGTGCGTCGACCACTGGAAAATATGTCTCTCGCCGAGTTCGCGAAGCTCTTGGCGAAACTCCGGATCGTCGTTGGCCACCGGAGGCGCGCGATAGCCCTCCGCTACCGCCGATTCCCGGACAGCCGCCATCTTTCCGGCGGCGCGCCGTTCGATCAGATCGAGAAGCCGCTTCCGTCTCTTGGGCTGAAACCGTTCAGCCACGTCTCTCAAGTCCGAGCGCCACTCCAACACCGTGTCCCGTCGCATATGGATGACCAGCTCCGTCAGGATGCCTTCCGGCTCCTCCGCATGTCCCAGAGCGAGTTCCTGTTCGACTTTGCTCAAGGTTGCCTCGATGTCCATTCGGGTTTGTCTCCATTCGCAGCCCAACGTCGCATTGAGCCGTCATTGGCTCGTCATCGCCGAAGCGCATGACTCTGGCACCGAGCTGCACGGCGCGCCACCACTTGGTCCTGCGATACCTTTCAGGCTTCGATTCACACATCGGCGAACACTGAGGATCGAAACGGTCGGATTATGCAGTTGTCACCTGCCGGCCGAGGCACCGTAAACCTCGGGTTGCGCCCCCGTGGCGCCCCCCTCCACCCCCCCAATGATTGACACCCTTTCCGCCCCGGGCGAACTTTCAAGGCTGCGATTACGGCGCCGCGGGCCGGGACACCGCTGAAACCGGCCGTCCCGAGGCAGCGTCCGACATGAAAACGCGCGCCGAAGGTCCACGAAGGGGATAGGAAGTGCCATGCTGAAGTCATTTCGCGGCCGGATCATCGTCATTTTGGCGGCGATCGGCCTCTCCGGGGGCTATCTGTGGACTCGGGGTATCAAGCTGGGCCTCGATCTCCAAGGCGGGATCCACCTGGTCCTCGAGATCGACGATCCCGACGGAACCCTCACCGAGGAGCGCCGGATCGACGCGATCGAGCGCGCTGAACGCATCATCCGGACCCGGATCGACGAGTTCGGGGTGGAGGAGCCGCTTATCCAGACCGTCGGCTCGGACCGGCTGATCGTGGAACTCGCCGGGGTGGAAGACGAATCCCGGGCCAAGGAGATCATCAACCAGCAGGCGTACCTGGAGTGGAAGCTCGTCCTGGAGACCACCGAGGTCGACCAGACCCTGGAACGGCTCGATCGGGCCGTGGTCGTAGCCATCGGGGAAGAGGGGCTGCGCGAGATGGGCAGGGCGACCGAAGCGAGCGAGACCACCTCCATCGAGCAACTTCTGTTCAATGAGCCGGAGGACTCGGTGGCGACCGCGGACAGCGCCGCGGCGGCCGGGGGAGACGGCACGGCCGAGGCCGCCGAACCGGAAGAGGAGGAGCTCAACCTCCGCCCCTTCACGGGCCTCCTCAACCGAGGGGACGTCGGCACCTACACCGTTGACGCCGCCGATGTGGAAACGGCCACCGAGTTCATCGCCCTCCCCGAGTTCCAGCGCGCGCTCCCGCGCGACGTCAGCTTGCAGTGGGGGTGGGATTCGATCCCCATAGGAGGGCGTTTCTACCGGGAGCTCTACGTGCTGGAAGAGGATCCGTTCCTGACCGGCGAACAGCTCGACAATGCCACGGCCAACCGCGACCAGCAGTTCAATCAGCCGCAGGTGCTCTTCGACCTCAACCGGAGGGGCGGCCGCGCCTTCCAGCAGCTCACCGGCGCCCACATCGGTGACCGCATCGCGATCGTTCTGGACGGAGAGGTGGTGAGCGCGCCCGTGGTCCGGGACAGGATCGGGTCCCGGGGGTCGATCGATCTGGGCTCGGCGGACATGTCCGAAGCGACCGACCTCGCCTTGGTGCTCAGGGCCGGTGCACTTCCGGCGCCGCTGCGCATCATGGAAGAGCGGCTCGTCGGCCCCTCACTGGGCCAGGACTCCATCGACAAGGGCCAGATCGCGGGCATCGTCGGCCTCATCGCCGTCGTCTGCATCATGCTCCTCTACTACAGAATGGCGGGACTCCTGGCGATTTTCGCGCTGGGCGTGTACGTGCTCCTCGTGCTCGGGGGGCTGGCCGTCTTCAACGCGAACCTGACCCTGCCCGGGATCGCCGGGCTGATCCTCTCCATCGGGATGGCCGTGGACGCCAACGTCCTCATCTTCGAACGAATACGAGAGGAGCTCGCCGCCCGGCGCGCGCCGCGCACGGCCGTTGACGAGGGCTTCGGCAACGCGATTTCGGCCATCGTGGACGCCAACATCACCACGCTGATCACCGGCCTGATCCTCTTCCAGTTCGGCACCGGGCCCGTGCGCGGCTTCGCGGTCACGCTGTGCATCGGGATCGTGGCGTCGTTCTTCTCCGCCCTCTACGTAACCCGCACCCTCTTCATGATGTACCTGTCGAGGAAGCGCGGTTCGGACCCCATCAGCATCTAGTACCGTCTACAGGGACCATTAGCCATGTGGCTCTTTCACGAAGCGAAGTACGGATTCATCGCGATGCGCCGAAAGGCGTACATCATCTCCGGCGTGGTTCTGACGCTCGGCATCGGGGCCATGGTCGCCAACGTGGTGCTCATCGGAAGCTGGCAGAACTACGGGGTGGACTTCACCGGGGGTGTCCTGGTGCAGCTGCGCTTCGAGCAGCCCACCACGGACAATCAGCTGCGCGAGGCGCTCGGCGGTGTGAACGCCCCCCCGATCACCCGCTTCGGCAGCGACAACGAGTACGTCATCAGGGCGCCGATCCAGGAGGGCGTCGAAGTGGCGGAGGTCGCCGCGAGCATTGCGGCACAGGCCGAGGCGACCTTCGGCGAGGGGTCCTTCGAGGTGATGCGCCGGGAATCGGTGGGACCGAAGATCGGGGCGGAGTTGCAACAGAAGGCGTTGATGGCCGTGATCTTCTCCCTTGTCCTCACGCTTCTGTACATCGCCTTCCGCTTCGAGTTTCGCTTCGGAGTGGCGTCGGTGATCGCGACGGCTCACGACGTGCTGGTCATTCTGGGCCTCCTCGCCCTCTTCCGGGTGGAGATTGCACTCCCCACGGTCGCGGCGATCCTGACGATTCTGGGGTATTCGCTGAACGACACCATCGTGGTCTTCGACCGTATCCGCGAGAACCTGAACAAGCGGGGCGGACGTCGCGAAGACCCCTTCCGTCTGGTGAACGGTTCCATCAACGAGACGCTGCCGCGCACGGTGCTCACCTCAGGAACGACCCTGGTGGTGCTTATGTCCCTGCTCATCCTGGGCGGCGGAGTGATCCGCGACTTCGCCGTGGTGCTTATTCTCGGCGTGATGATCGGCACCTACTCGTCAATCTTCATTGCCTCTCCGGCCCTCCTCGAGATCCAGAAGCGCTACGGCACGGGCGAAGCGCGCGCCAAGGAACGGGCCGCACGGAGAGCCGCGGCGGTGTGAAGTTCGCCGACTCCCACTGTCACCTTACAGACCGCGCGTTCAGCGCGGACCGGGCCGCCGTCCTGCAAGATGCCCGGGAAGCGGGGGTTTCCCGCATCGTCACCATCGCGTCCGACGATGACGACTCCCTTGCCGCAGTGGAGTTGGCCTGCGAGGACAGCGCCCTTTGGTGCTCGGCCGGGATCCACCCCCACTCCGTAGACGGTCCCTCCCGGCGCACCGGACTGGCGGTCGTGCGCGACGTCGCCTCGCACCGGCGCTGCGTCGCCATCGGTGAGACCGGGCTGGACTACTTCCATGACAACGCGCCCAGGGACGCGCAGCGCCGCAGCTTCGAGCAGCATGTACGGTTGGCAGCGGAGTTGGGGCTTCCCCTGGTCGTGCACTCGCGCGACGCCGAGGCCGACACGCGGGCGGTCATCGTCGAATCGATGGGGCAGGTGACGGGCGTGCTCCACTGCTTCACCGGATCCCGAGACCTGATGACGGTTGCGCTCGATGCCGGGTGGTTCGTCTCCTTCACCGGGATCGTCACCTTCAAGCACTTCGACGCCAAACTCGTCCGCGAGGTGCCGGCGCGGCGCTACATGATCGAGACCGACGCACCCTACCTGGCGCCCGTGCCGAAGCGCGGGCGGCGCAACGAACCCGCCTACGTGGTCCATGTGGCTCGTGCGGTGGCCCGCATCCGGGGCGAGTCGCTGGAGCAGGTGGCCGAGGACACCTGGGCCAACACGGCTCGTTTCTTCGGGTTGCCGGAGGATGAGTCTCGCCGCGCGGAGGGTCCCGCGCACGGCGGAGGCGGCAAGGAGCGCGGCCCCCGGCCATGACGAAGCGCTCCCCCCGCCCGCGGATCCGGGTGCTGCCGGACCCGGTGGCGAACCAGATCGCCGCCGGCGAGGTCGTGGAGCGCCCGGCTTCGGTGGTGAAGGAGCTGGTCGAGAACGCGCTCGACGCGGGGGCGGGTACCGTCAGGGTGGCCATCGAGCAGGGCGGAAAGGGTCGCATCGTCGTCGCCGACGACGGATGCGGCATGGTCCGCGAGGATGTTCTGCTCTGTCTGGACCGTCACGCCACCAGCAAGATCCGCTACGCCGAAGACCTGCGCGACATCCACACGCTGGGGTTCCGCGGGGAGGCGCTCCCGTCGATCGCCGCCGTGTCGCGGATGGTCATCGAAACCGCGGCCGAGGGCCAGGACACGGGATCCCGCCTGCGCTCGCTCGCGGGGAAGATGCAGGGGGTCGAGGACGCCGCCCGCCGGCACGGGACGACCGTGGACGTGAAGAACCTCTTCCTGAACACGCCCGTGAGAGCCCGGTTCCTGCGCAGCGCGGGTGTGGAGACCCGGGCCGTCTCGGAAGTCCTGCACGCGCTGGCCCTGGCCAACCTGGACGTGCGCTTCGTGTTCGAGGTCAACGGGCGCGGCGTGCTGGACCTGCCCGCGGGACGGGACCTGTCCACCCGCATCGGCGCGGTCTGGTCCGATGCGGACGAGGCCGGGCTCATCCCCCTCTCCACCCAGCGCGGCGGCCTCCGCCTGAACGGCGCGGTCCAGCGCCCCGACCTGGCGCGTCCCGGATTCCGTCGCGTCCACCTCTTCGTCAACGGCCGCCCGTTCAACGACGCCCGGATCGTCAAGGCTGCGGACGAAGGATACCGCACGACCGTGGCCCGGGGCGTGAAGCCGTGGCTCTTTCTCTTCCTGGCCGTGCCGCGCGGCGAAGTGGACGTGAATGTGCATCCCGGCAAGTCCGAGGTCCGCTTCAACCGCCGCCGCGGCATCGAGGAATTCGTCGAAGCGTCGGTCCGCGAGGCGCTGGAGGGGATCGATTCGGCCGCGGCGTGGGGCCGGCCGGCCACCCTTCAGGTGGTGCGCGAGGGCGGCGGCGGCCCTGGGCACCGCGGCCCGGCCGCGACGCCGGACGAGGAGGACGGAGCGGCGGCGGGCGACACGGGGGTGGGCGGCAAAGCCGGCACCCCCGATGATCCCGACATCGCCCAGATGCTCCTGTTCCGTGCGCGTGCTTCGGACGGCGGAGACGTCATCGAGTCCGGGGAAACGCTCCTGCCCGGGTCCGGCAGGCCCTCGCTCCTGCAGATCCACAACAGCTTCATCCTGGCGGAGACCCGGGACGGCGTCATCATCGTGGACCAGCACGCGGCGCACGAACGGGTCCTCTACGAGCGGATCATCCACGGCTTCGAGAGCGGCGACGGGGAGGGCCAGCGCCTTCTCTTCCCCTTCACGATCCGGCTCACGAAGCCCGAACTGGACGTGATCGAGTCCATGGTGCGCCCGCTGGCCCGGCTGGGCTTCGAGGTTTCCCTCTTCGGCCACGACGCCATCCTGGTTCAGGCGGTGCCCAGCCCCCACCGCTACTTCGATGCCGAGCGTTGCGTTCGGGAGATGATCCACGAGCTGACGCACGGCTCGGACCTCATGCGCTCCGCCCGCAACCAGAACGAGCGCGTGGCCATGAGCTTCGCCTGCAAGGGTGCGGTCAAGGCGGGCCAGGGTCTGGCCCCCGAGGAGATGCAGGAGCTCTTCGACCAGCTCTTTGCCACCGAGCTTCCCTACCACGACATCCACGGCCGCCCCACGATCGTTCGTCTCGGACTGGGCGAGCTGCGGCGGAAGTTCGGGCGCACGTGATCGCCATCGTGGACTCCGGCCCGCGGACTTCGCGGTCGCCCCGGACGGCGCCCGCCCGCCCCCGCCCGCCGCGCTTCCTCGCCATCGTGGGGCCGACCGGGGCGGGGAAGACCGCGCTGTCGCTCCTCGTGTCACGGGACCTGGACGGCGAGATCATCTCGATGGACTCGCGTCAGGTCTACCGCGGCATGGATGTGGGCACGGACAAGGCGAGCGCGCGGCAACGGGCGCTCGTCCCTCATCACGGCCTCGACATCCGCGACCCGGGCCAGCGCTACAGTGCGGGCGAGTTCGGCCGTGACGCGCGGCGCTGGATCGGCGCCATCCGGGCCCGGGGACGCGTACCGGTGCTCGCCGGCGGGACGGGGTTCTTCCTCAGGGTGCTGACCGATCCGATCTTCCGCGAGCCCCCCCTGGACCCCGCCCGGCGCGAAGCGCTCGAGGCTGTGCTCGCCGCCCTGCCGAGGCCCGAAATCGAGCGCTGGGTGCGTGCACTGGACCCCGACCGCGCAGAGCTCGCGATCGCGGGGGGATGTCAGCGCATGCTCCGAACCATCACAATCACCCTCCTGACGGGCCACGGACTATCCTGGTGGCATCACCGCCATCCCACCGATGGCAAACCGCTTCCCGGCGTGGTGTGCGTACTGGACGTCCCGAGGGAGGTCCTGGACGAGCGGATCCGGCGGCGTATCCACGACATGGTGGCGGGCGGTTTCCGGGACGAGGTGGCGGGGCTGCTCAGGGCCGGGTACACGCGCGGCGATCCGGGGCTGAACGGGGTGGGGTACCGGGAGATGGCCGATCACCTGGCCGGGCGGATCACCCTGGAAGAGGCGATGGAGCGGACCCGGGTGGCCACGCGCCGCTACGCGAAGCGGCAGGTCACGTGGTTTCGCCATCAGCTGGGGCCCGATGCGATCACGGTGGACGGCACGGCCTCGCCGGCCGCGCAGCAGGCAGCCGTCGTGAACGCGTGGCGGGTGCGCCGGGGCGGGAGTCGCGCCGGGGCGAGCGGGGCCGTGGCGGAGGCGGCACGGTGAAGGTCGGAATCACCTGCTACCCGACCTACGGCGGTTCCGGCGCCGTCGCCACCGAGCTCGGGATCGGGCTGGCCGCGCGCGGGCATGAGATCCACTTCATCTCCTACGCCCAGCCCTTCCGCCTGTCGGGCTTTCACGAGCGGGTCTACTTCCACGAAGTGGAGATGGAACGCTACCCCCTCTTCGAACACCCGCACTACACGCTGGCACTGGCGGCCGCCATCCACGACACGGTGCTGAGGGAGTCGCTGGACCTCATCCACGTCCACTACGCGATCCCCCATGCCACATCGGCCTGGATCGCCCGCGCGATGCTGGAGGAGAACGGCGGCCCGCCCCTCGTGACCACCCTGCACGGGACCGATGTGACCCTGGTCGGACTACATCCCTCCTTCCACCCCATCACGCGCTTCTCGATCATGCGCTCGCAGGGCGTCACCGCGGTGTCCCGTTTCCTGAAGGAGGTCACGGTCCGGGACTTCGACGTGTCGCGGGAACGAATCCGCGTGATACCCAACTTCGTGGACACGGACGTCTTCCACCGGGGCCGTGATCCCTGCCACCGCGACGTCTTCGCGCCCGGCGGTGAGAAGATCGTGATGCACGTATCCAACTTCCGCCCCGTGAAGCGGGTCGTGGACGTGATCGAGGTCTTCGCCGGGATCCGGCGCGAGATTCCGGCCCGTCTCGTCATGGCGGGTGATGGTCCGGACCGCCCCCGTGCCGCCGAACGTGCGCGGGCACTTGGGGTGCAGGAGGACGTGATCTTCCTGGGCAAGCACGCCGCGATCGAGGAGCTGCTCGCGTGCGCCGACCTCTTCCTCATGACCAGCGACCGCGAATCGTTCGGCCTGGCGGCGCTGGAAGCCCTGTCGTGCGGCGTGCCCGTCGTGGGATACCGCGCGGGGGGGTTGCCGGAAGTCGTGCCGCACGGGGAGGCGGGGTTTCTCCTGCCGGTTGGCGCGGTGGAGGAGGCGACGGCCGCGGGCGTGGAGATCCTGGGCGATCCGGTGCGGTGGAGGCGCTTCAGCGAGGCGGCCCGGGACGTCGCCGTGGAGCGGTTCGGGGTCGGCAGCGTGCTTCCTCTCTACGAGGCGTACTACGAGGAGGTGATTGCCGGCATGAACACGGGCGCCGAGCCCCGGGGCGGACGATGACCGCCCCGGCCGCGACGGGACCTGCCGCGTGACCTGGTACGAGGGGGTGTTCCTGGGGTTCCTGCAGGGCGCGACCGAGTTCCTGCCCGTGTCCAGCTCCGGGCACCTGGTCATGGGACAGACACTGCTCGGCCTCGAAGTGCCCGGCGTGGGATTCGAGGTCGCGTTGCACGTTGCCACCCTGGTGTCGGTGCTGGTCGTGTACCGGGCGCGGATCGGGGCGCTGCTGGCGGGTGTCGCGCGCCGGGACAGGGTGCAGCTGCGCTACGCCGGACTGCTGCTGCTGGCGTCGCTTCCGGCCGCGGTTGCGGGCGTCGGCTTCGGCGGCTTCTTCGAGTCTCTCTTCGACGCGCCCGCCGTCACCGGCGCGGCCCTGCTCGTGACGGGGTGCATCGTGTGGACGGCGGGCCGGGCGCTGGCCCGGGAGCCGTCGGGGCGCATGCGGGCCGGCACGGCGGTGGCCGTGGGGCTGGCGCAGGCGGCGGCGATCGTCCCCGGCATCTCGCGGTCCGGCGCAACCGTGGTGACCGCGCTCTGGAGGGGCGTCGACCCCGGGGAAGCGGCGGCGTTCTCCTTTCTGATGTCGGTGCCGGCGGTGGCGGGCGCGGCCCTGCTCAAGCTCCCCGGCGTGATCGCGGCCTGCGGCGTGGCGTCCTCCGGCGACGGACTCGCACCGGCCGCGCGCGCGGTTCAGGCAGGGGCGGCGGGCGCGGTGACCCTTCCGGTTCTGGCCACCGCGGCCGTTGTCGCCTGCCTGACGGGCGTGCTCGCGATCCGGATGTTCCGCGCCATGCTCGAAAACCGGTCCTTCCACCGCTTCGCGCCCTATCTGTGGGCAGTGGGTGCGCTCTTCCTGTGGTTCGCCGCGGTCCGGTGAGCTGCGATCCGTCGAGCCAATCGCGCGCCGAAGCCGGCCACCCTCTCCGAGCAAGGTGGGAGGGGCGTTCCGCGGCGACGTGGGCCACGCGACTGTCGGTCGCCACGGTGGAGTTCCACGCGCGCATCGGGTCCACGAACGACCGCGCCAGAGCCCTCATCCGGGCGGGGTCGCCCTCCCCGGCGCTGGTGGTCGCCGACCGGCAAAGCGCCGGAAAGGGGCGGAGGGGGCGGCACTGGCACTCCGACACGCCGTTGGGGCTCTGGTTTACGGTCGTTCGGTCCGCAGCCGAAGGGGGCGCGGAGGTGCTTCCGCTGCGCGCAGGCCTGGCGGCGGCGCGGGGGATCGAAGCCGAGGCGCCCGGGCTGAGCATCGCGCTCAAGTGGCCCAACGACCTGTTCGCCAACGGCAGGAAGCTGGGAGGCGTCCTTTGCGAGCGGGTCGGCGAGTGGGTGCTTGCCGGCATCGGTCTCAACCTGAACCAGCAAAAGGACGAACTGCCGTCCGGGCTGACCCCGCCGGCGACCTCGGTAGCGGTGGAGACGGGGCACACCGTGACCAGGGGACAGGTGCTCGCGGCGGTCATGGACGCCCTCGATCCGGTATGGTCACGGCCCGGGCCACCCATCCCGCGGGAAGAGCTGGCCGAACTCCAGTCGCGATCCCTCCTGAACGGGCGGAGTTTGTCGGTCGACGGCGTAGTGCGACATTCTTCCCATGGTCCGCGCACCGTGGAGGGGCTTTCAGCCACGGCCGTCCGCTTGTGCTCCGACGGTTCGCTGGAAGTGCGTGACGACGCCGGCACCCACCTGCGTGTGGTCGCCGGATCCGTTGAGTTGAATTGAAGCGCGGCACGCCGAACCGAGTGCGACCAACCACGGTACGCGCCCCTGGGAGGTAGCAATGGACTGTCAACTGGTTGCCGATGTGGGGAATACCGAGACCGTCTTCGGGCTCCTGAGCCTCTCTGGCGGCACGGTCCACGATCACTGGCGGGTGAGCACCCGCGTGCCCCGGACGGAGGCCGAGTACGGGGTTCTCCTGAGAGCGCTGCTCGATTCGGGTCCGGGGTCCGGTTCCATCCGGCGCGGGGTCGTCGGATCTGTGGTGCCCTCCGGGGACCGGACGCTTCGACGGGTGATGGCGTCGCTTGTGGACGGCCCCGTCTTCAATGTGAGCGCCCGATCGGAACTCCCCATCGAACTCGACGTCGAGGAGCCGCTCACGGTGGGCGCGGACCGTATCGTCAACACCCTGGCCGCCAAGGTGCGCTTTGGCCGGAACACCATCGCCGTCGACCTCGGGACGGCGACCACCTTCGACTGCATTACGGCCGACGGCGTCTTCCGCGGGGGAGTGATCGCCCCGGGGCTCAGCGCCGGGCTCGACTGGCTGGCCCGGAGCACCGCCAAGCTGCCGACGGTGGAGTTGGTTCCTCCCGACGAGGTCGTGGGCCGGCGCACCGAGGCCTGCATCCAGAGCGGGGTCTTCTACTCTGTCGTGGATTCGGTCGACGGAATGGTGGCCCGAATCCGGGAGAGCTGGGGCGCGGATGATCTTCTGGTGGTGGCGACCGGGGGCTTCGCGCCCGTGATCGGCCCCTACACGCAGTCGGTGGACAGGATCGAGCCCTTCCTTACCCTGGAGGGGCTGGGGATCGCCGGGGCCCACCTGGATCGCTGAGACCTCACCCCCGATCGACAGGGGTTGACACGGTCAGCGCGTCTTGCGAGTCTCCATTGCTGTTGTTATCACTCTATAGCATTGAGTGCTAACACCGTGGGCGAATCGCCCGCAAACCGACCCAACCCATTCCAAGGAGGAGCGCATGTCTGGCGCGAAGAAGATCCAGCCGTTGGCGGATCGGGTGGTGGTGATGGCTCTGGAAGAGGCCGAGCAGATGCGGGGCGGCCTGTACATCCCGGACACCGCCAAGGAGAAGCCGCAGGAAGGCGAAATCGTCGCCGTGGGACCCGGCAAGCTGTCCGACGAAGGGACCCGGATCCCCATGGACGTCGCCGCTGGTAACCGGGTGCTGTACGGGAAGTACAGCGGCACCGAGGTCACGGTCGACGGAGACCAGTATCTGATTCTCCGCGAGTCGGACATTCTGGCCATCATCAACCACTAACTGGCCGGAAGGCGCCTTGGCGCCGCCGCCGGAGAACACAACAGGAGACAAGCGAAATGGCAGCGAAGGAACTGGTTTTCGACATTGAGGCGCGCGCCCGGCTGAAGGCCGGGGTGGACAAGCTCACCAGGGCCGTCAAGGTCACCCTTGGGCCCAAGGGCCGGAACGTGGTCATCGACCGCAAGTTCGGCTCGCCCATGGTGACCAAGGACGGCGTCTCGGTGGCCAAGGAGATCGAACTGGAGGACCCGGTCGAGAACATGGGCGCCCAGATGGTCAAGGAAGTCGCCACGAAGACATCGGACGTGGCGGGCGACGGCACCACCACGGCCACCGTGCTCGCCGAGGCGATCTACGGCGAGGGACTGAAGAACGTGACCGCCGGCACCAACCCGATGGGCATCCGGCGGGGCATCGACAAGGGAGTGGACGTCGTCGTGCGGGCCCTGGCCGACTCCTCCACCGAGACCAAGGGCAAGCGGGAAATCGCCCAGGTCGGCGCCATCTCGGCCAACAACAACATGGAGATCGGCGAGCTCATCTCGCAGGCCATGGAGAAGGTCGGCAAGGACGGCGTCATCACCGTCGAGGAAGCGCGTGGCCTGGAGACCGAGCTGGACACGGTCGAAGGCATGCAGTTCGACCGGGGCTACCTGTCGCCCTATTTCGTGACTGACCCGGAGCGTATGGAAGCGGTCCTCGAGGACCCGATGATCCTCATCCACGACAAGAAGGTCTCTTCCATGAAGGACCTCCTTCCGGTCCTTGAGAAGGTCGCCCAGATGGGCAAGCCCCTCATGATCATCGCCGAGGACGTCGAGGGCGAGGCGCTCGCGACGCTGGTCGTCAACAAGCTGCGGGGAACGCTGAAGGTGGCTGCGGTGAAGGCGCCGGGCTTCGGTGACCGCCGCAAGGCCATGCTGCAGGACATCTCCGTTCTGACCGGCGGCCAGGTGATCTCGGAAGAGGTCGGCTTCAAGCTGGAGAACGCCGTGCTCAGCGACCTCGGAACCGCCAAGCGCGTCGTGATCGACAAGGACAACACGACGATCATCGACGGCGCCGGCGCCGAGGACAAGATCCACGGCCGCATCGAGGAGATCAAAGCCGCGATCGACAAGTCGACCTCCGACTACGACCGCGAAAAGCTGCAGGAGCGGCTGGCCAAGCTGGCCGGCGGCGTGGCCGTGATCAACGTCGGCGCGGCGACCGAGACCGAGATGAAGGAGAAGAAGGCCCTGGTGGAAGACGCGCTGCACGCGACCCGTGCGGCGGTGGAAGAGGGCATCGTGCCCGGCGGCGGCGTAGCGCTGCTGCGGGCGCAGTTGGCACTCGACGACCTGACCCTCGACCGCGAGGACGAGCAGATCGGCGTCAACATCCTTCGGCGTGCACTCGAGTCCCCCATCCGGCAGATCGCCGTGAACGCCGGTGCCGAGGGCTCGATCGTCGTAGCCAAGGTGCGTGACGGCGAGGGCGGCTTCGGGTACAACGCGCAGACCGACACCTACGAGAACCTCGTGTCGGCGGGCGTCATCGACCCCACCAAGGTCGTGCGCACCGCGCTCCAGAACGCCGCGTCGATCGCGAGCCTCCTCCTCACCACCGAGGCGGTCGTTGTCGAGCGCCCCGAAGAGGAGAAGCCGGGCATGCC
The DNA here is from genome assembly GCA_965206455.1 of Longimicrobiales bacterium. Taxonomy (GTDB): domain Bacteria; phylum Gemmatimonadota; class Gemmatimonadetes; order Longimicrobiales; family Gaopeijiaceae; genus Bin94. The sequence continues at coordinate 1,002,048 of CBDBJS010000002.1, forward strand.
GGGCGGCGGCGGTGGCGGCGACATGGGCGGGATGTACTAGACGGTCCGCCTCCGAATCGAGCGGCGGCTTCCCCCGGTGGGGAAGGGGTCGCGGAAGCGAGCGGGAAGAGAGCGGGGTCCGGGCGCGGCAGCGTCCGGACCCCGCTTTTCGGTTGGGCTCGGCGGGCTCGGCCAGCGGCCGCGACTACCGCTGCGGCCCCCCCGGGACGTCATCCACCAGCACATCCGTCCCCAGGTAGCTGTCCTCCGCGTTCGTAAACCAGCGCCTCTCGACGGGAATCTTCATGCCCAGTACGTCGCGTTCCCCGGAGAGCAGGATGTACTCGCCCCGGCCGGTGGTCTCGTCGTGATAGAACTGGTAGCCGACCATCCGGTAGGTGGAGGGGTCGAAGTGGAAGTGCCAGGTGTCCGTGCCGACTTCCGCGTCGTACGTGACCTTCACCACCTTCGTTGCCCGGCCATCGAACTCGTCGTCGGCGATGACCGGATCGATGATGGTGCCGGGGTCGCGCAGCTTCATGGGGAGGCCCCACAGGTACAGATAGTAGTTCCGCATTCGCTCGATTGCGGGGCAGTCCAGCCGCAAGCTCGTCACCTGCTCCTCGGTCGGCTGCCGGCCGTCGACGGTCGCGAAACAGCCATCGCCCGTGACGCCCTTGGCGACGAGGCCTTCCCCGGTGTCCTCCTCATGGCTGAACGTGCTCTGCGGGACGTCGAGCCGCACCGTCGCTCTTCGGCTGCTTCCGTCGGGGCGCGACTGGTCGATCACAAGCCCGTGGCGCAGCGACGGCCATTCGCCGGCGGGGTCGTGGTAGGCGATGGTGGCTTCGATCAGCTCCGGACCGGTGGAGGGCGGGGAGTTGGCCGGGGCCGATTCGACGCCGCACGCGGCGAGGAAGCCGATGGCGAGGAAGCCGACGGCGAGGGCAGGCAGCCGGAATGGGGTCATGGGGCAGGTCCTTCCTGATGTCGGGGTGCAGTGCCACGAATGTGGTGCGGGTGCGGGCGGGCGGCAACGATTCCCCGGGGGCGGATCCGTGGGTCCGGCAACCGCGTGCTCTTTCACCTGGCCGCGTGTCGGGCCACTTTGGACGACCGGGCGGCTGAACCCGCTCGCCCGGCTTCGTCCGCCACCGCGTCCCCCTATCGGACCCACAGGAGACACCCGTGAAGATTTCCCGGCTCTTCCCCCTCGCCCTTTTCATCCTTGCCGCCGCTCCCGCGCCCAGGCACGCCGACGCCCAGCAGATCGGTCCCGCCAACGGCTCTCTGATCGTCGCCGGGGGTGCCCTGTCCGACCCGGCCGTCTTCCAGCGCTTCGTGGAGCTCGCGGGCGGGCCGTCGGCACCGATCGTCATCATTCCGACGGCGGGCGGAGCGCCGAACTACGATCAGTATTTCCAGGGCCGGCGGAGCTTCGAGCGCGCGGGGGCCCGGCACATCACGATCCTTCATACCTACGACCGCGATGTCGCCGACACGGACGCCTTCGCCGAGCCGCTACGGGAGGCCCGCGGCGTGTGGTTCACGGGGGGACGCCAGTGGCGGCTGGCCGATTCCTACCTGGATACCAAGGTCCACAAAGCCCTCTGGGGCGTGTTGGAACGGGGTGGCGTCATCGGCGGGTCGTCGGCGGGTGCGTCCATCCAGGGGTCCTACCTGGTGCGGGGCGACACACGCACCAATACGGTGATGATGGGCGACCACGAGGTCGGGCTCGGCTTCCTGAAGGGCGTGGGCATCGACCAGCACCTGCTGCGGCGGAACCGCCAATTCGACCTCATCGAGGTGATCCGCGCCAAGCCCGAGTTGCTGGGGATCGGCCTCGACGAGAACACCGCCATCGTGGTGCAGGGGGATCGCTTCGAGGTCGTCGGACAGAGCTACGCGGTGATCTACGACAGCCAGGCCACCCTGGACGGGGGCGGTTTGTTCTATTTCCTGGCCCCCGGCGACCGCTACGACATGGCGACCCGGGAAGCGTTCCGTCCCGGCCGGGGCGAGCAGCCGCTGGAACGCGTCACGGGGACGCCCTGGCCTCCGGGACGGTAGGGCCGGCCACCCGCGGTCCCTCCCCACCGATGTCCGCAAGGGCGTTACTTTTAGCGCCATGAACAGCCAATCCATCAACGTCACTCTGCCCGACGGCCGCGCGGTCGCGCTCCCGCCGGGGTCGAGCTCCGCCACGCTTGCCGCCGAAATCGGACCCGGCCTGGCCCGGGCCGCGCTGGCCGCCGTTGTCGACGGCGAGGTGGTCGACCTGGACCATCCGCTCGCCGACGGCGCGTCCGTCCGCCTCCTCACCGAGAACGATCCGGAGGCCCTGGCCGTCCTGCGCCACTCCGCCGCCCACGTCCTCGCCACGGCGGTGCGCGAGATGGTCCCGGAGGCGGGGATCGGCTTCGGTCCGGCGATCGATAGCGGCTTCTACTATGACTTCGATGTCCCCGCGCCCTTCACGCCCGAGCAGCTGGAGGCGATTCAGGAGCGGATGGACGGGGTTGTCCAGGCGGACTATCCCTTCGAGCGCCGGGTCGTCACCCAGGAGGAGGCTCGCGAACTCTTCGCCGACGATCCCCTCAAGCTCGAACGGCTGGAGGAATTCGGGGAAGACGAGATCATCTCCGTGTACCGTGACGGACCCTTCCTCGACCTCTGCCGGGGCCCCCACGTCCCCAGCACCGGCCGGTTGCGTCACTTCAAGCTTCTCAGCGCGGCGGGCGCGTACTGGAGGGGTGACGAACGCCGCCGGATGCTCCAGCGCGTCTACGGCACCGCGTTCTTCCGGAAGAAGGAGCTTCGCACCCACCTCCATCGTCTCGAGGAGGCGAAGAAGCGGGACCACCGCGTGCTGGGCAAGCGCCTGGACCTCTTCTCGATCCAGGAAGAGGTGGGACCCGGCTTGGTGCTGTGGCACCCGCACGGGGGCCGCGTCCGGCACATCATCGAGGACTTCCTGAAGCAGACCCTGATCGAACACGGGTACGAACTCGTCTTCACGCCGCATGTGGCCAATGAGGAGCTGTACCGCATCTCCGGCCACCTGGACGTCTTCAGCGACGACATGTTCCCGGCGATGGACGACGACGGGGACCGGTTCCGCATGAAGCCCATGAACTGCCCCCACCACTTCATGATCTACCGGTCGGGGATCCGTTCCTACCGCGATCTTCCCATGCGATTCGCCGAACTGGGCACCTGCTACCGCTACGAGCGTTCGGGGGCGCTGCACGGGATGCTGCGCGTTCGCTCCTTCACCCAGGACGACGCCCACATCTTCATCCGCGAGGACCAGATCGAGGAGGAGTACGCCCGCCTTCTGGATCTGGGGGACTACCTGCTCAAGGTCTTCGGGTACGATTACCGCACCGCTCTGTCCACCCGGCCCGAGAAGGCCATCGGCGACCCGGCGGTCTACGACGCGGCCGCCGACCGCCTGGCCAACGTGCTGCGGGACCGGGGGCTCGACTACGAACTCGACGAGGGCGGAGGCGCGTTCTACGGCCCCAAGGTGGACATCCTGGTCACCGACGCCCTGGGCCGGGAATGGCAGGGAGGCACCTTCCAGCTCGACTTCCTGATGCCCGAGCGCTTCGGTCTCGAATACGTGGGCGCGGACAACCAGCGCCATCAGGCCGTGGTGATCCACCGGACCCTGCTCGGGTCGATGGAGCGCTTCATCGGCGGGCTGATCGAGCACTACGGGGGGGCGTTCCCGCTCTGGCTCGCTCCCGTGCAGGTCCGGATTCTGCCCGTGTCGGAGCAGTGGACGGCGTCGGCCCGGGAGCTGGCGGATGCCCTGGCCCGGGAGGGGCTCCGCGTCGAGGTGGACGAGCGCGACACGCTGGGATACCGCATCCGCGCCGCCGAGACCATGAAGCTCCCGTACATGGGGATCGTCGGAGAACGCGAAGCGGAGGCCGGAACGGTGTCGGTACGGAAACGCGGGGCGAAGCACAAGCAGGTCGCAATGACGCGGGATGATTTCCTGCAGCAGTTGAGGAACGAAGTCGCAAGTCGTTCCCTGACATGACGTTTCAATCTGGAAGACAAGCGGGACGGCCTCTGCTCGAATGGCCTTGGCTGTTGATGTTACTTGACATCGGTGGTCTCGATCCCCAATAATACAAGTCTGTACCCACCCTACTTGTACCCACCCTACTTTTTCGGGCGGTAACCACGGCAGTTGCGACACGACAAATTCAGGAAGCAGAGGACTGACCGCCTCTCACCCTCGTAGCTAGCGGGCTTCCGGGTCCCAGGTCGGCGGCGGGCGCATGCGCCCCGCTCGGCTGGTCGTACGGCCCGGACAACCCGGGCTTTTTCATTGGGGGGCAGTGAGAGGCGAAACGGGCGGCGGGGCCGCCCCGGAAAGCTAAGGAGAGTTCCAAGATCGCAGAAAAACGTGTCCGGGTAAACGAACAGATCAGGATCAGCCCGATTCGGCTGATCGACGATGGTGGTGGGCAGGTCGGGATCGTTTCACTGGACGACGCACGCGCCCGGGCCGCCGAGAAGGGACTCGACCTGGTTGAAGTCGCTCCCGACTCGAGGCCGCCCGTGGTCCGCATGATGGATTACGGAAAGTACAAGTACAAGGCGGCCCGCGCCGCCCGGGAGGCCAGAAGGAAGCAGCACACGACCCAGATCAAGGAAGTGAAATTCCGGCCTGGAATCGAGGACCACGACTATGACTTCAAGCTCCGTCACGCTCGGCGCTTCCTCGAGGAGGGGAACAAGGTGAAGCTGACCATGATGTTTCGCGGACGGCAGATCACTCACCCGGAACTGGGGCGGCAGGTCCTTCTGCGCCTCACCGAAGACCTGGGGGAATTCGGAAAGATCGAACAGTATCCCAACTTCGAGGGCCGTCAGATGTCCATGATGCTGACCCCGTTGAAGCACTGACCAAACAGGACGTTCCGCGCGGGTGGGCGGAGCCGCTGAGGTCGGCCGAAGAGTTCAACAACACGCTGGAGTTTAGGGGAGAACGTATGCCGAAGATGAAGTCGAACCGGGGCGCGGCGAAGCGCTTTCGCACGACGGGATCCGGAAAGCTCGTGAGGAGGAGGGCCAACAAGTCCCACATGCTCACCAAGAAGAACAAGAAGCGGAAGCGCCGGCTCGGCTCGGCGACATTGGCATCCAAGGCCGATGTCGCACGGGTTCGCCGGATGCTCCCGGGCTCATAGGAGGCGATGACCGATGCCGCGCTCGACCCACGCCGTCGCACGAAACAAGCGCAAGAAGAAGATCTTCAGCTCCGCGAAGGGGTACTTCGGGGGCAGGAAGAACCTGTACCGCACGGCCAAGGATGCCGTTGAGAAGGGCTGGGAGCACGCCTACCGTGACCGGAAGAAGAAGAAGCGCAACTTCCGCCGGCTCTGGATCACCCGGATCAACGCCGCCGCCCGCCAGCACGACCTCTCGTATTCCCGCTTTATGAACGGACTGCGGCTGGCCGGGGTGGAACTCGACCGGAAGGCTCTTGCCGACCTCGCCATCCGAAGCCCCGATGCGTTCGCGTCCCTCGCGGACCGGGCGCGGTCGGCCCTCAACAACTAGGTAAGGAGCTCGCGCCGGCAGGAACCCGCGGGCTCCCGCGAACGGCGAACGGATCCTTGATCGAAGACCTCCGGAGGCTGGAGGAGGATGCCCTCGCGGCGATCCTCGCGGCCGTGGACGCGGACGAACTCGAGCAGGTTCGTGTCCGCTATCTCGGTCGCAAGGAAGGCCTCGTGTCGGGGCTGCTCCGTCGCCTGGGAAGTCTCGCGCCTGCGGACCGGCCGGCTGCGGGTGCCGAAGCCAACCGGGTGAAGGGGGCGGTTGCCGCTGCGCTGGACAGCCGCCTCGAGGAGGTGTCGGTGGCCGAGGGCCACGGCGGCGCCGGTCTGGATCTGACCCTGCCCCCCCGGCGCAAGTGGCGGGGCACGATTCACCCCGTCAGCAGGGTCGTCGACGACATCTGGACGATCTTCCGAAGCCTGGGCTTCACGCGGGCCCGGGGCCCCGAAGTCGACAGCGAGTGGTACAACTTCGTGGCGCTCAACACGCCGCTGGACCACCCCGCCGCCGATGAACAGGATACCCTGTACCTCGGCCGGGGACTGCTGCTGCGGAGCCACACGTCGCCGGTCCAGATCCGCACCATGGAGCTGTACCCGCCCCCGATCCGCATCATCGCGCCGGGTATGGTGTACCGGCGCGACACCTACGACGCCACGCACACGCCCGCCTTCGCACAGATCGAGGGGCTGGTCGTCGATGAAGGTGTCACCTTCGTCGACTTCAAGGCCACCCTGGCCGAGTTTGCGCGGCGCTTCTGGGGGCCCGGCACCCGGGTCCGCTTCCGTCCGTCCTTCTTCCCGTTCACGGAGCCGTCCGCCGAAGTGGACGTGAAGCGGATCATCGTGCGCGAGGACGGCACCGAAGAGGAGACGGACTGGATCGAGATCATGGGCGCGGGGATGGTCGACCCGGCCGTGCTGGAAAACGTGGGCTACGACTCCGAGCGGTACACGGGGTGGGCCTTCGGCATGGGGCCGGCCCGGGTCGCGCTGCTGCGTCACGGGGTCAGGGACCTCAGGCTCTTCTACGAGAACGACATGCGCTTCCTGGGGCAGTTCGCGTGAGGGTGGCCGGGTGAAGGTATCGTACCGCTGGGTGCGTGACGTCGCGCCCGGGATCGGGCTCACGCCCGAGGAGGCGATGCAGCGGCTGGCCCTGCGGGGTGCTCCCGTGGAAGAGGTGGTCGACCTCGCGGCGGGCCTCGGGGACGTGGTGATCGGCCGGGTCCTGGAGGCGCGGCCGCACCCGAACGCGGACCGGCTGACGCTTTGCCGCGTGGCGGGACCGGATGGGGAGGTCCCGGTGGTCTGCGGCGCGCCTGTCGTGGTGCCGGGGGCGTTCTACCCCTTCGCCCCGGTGGGCGCGGTACTTCCGGGCGGCTTCAAGATCGGCAAGCGGAAGATCCGGGGGGAGTACAGCGAAGGCATGCTGTGCTCCGAGCGCGAGCTCGGTCTCGGGAACGATCACGCGGGGATCATGTTGCTGGACGGCGAATACGAGACCGGGTCGCCATTCGCCGCCGCCACCGGCCTGGACGATGTTCGCATGGACGTGGAGGTCACCCCGAACCGCGGCGACCTGCTGTCGCACGTGGGGATCGCGCGCGAGCTGCACCCCGACGGACAGGGTGGGATCGTGCTGCCTGCCTTGGCGGCGGAAGCCGCGACGCCGGCCGGGCTGGCCGCGACGCAAGGCGGGCTGGACGCCTCCTTCGCGCGCGGCACCTCGGAAAGCGCCTCGGCGGGCGTCCGCATCCGCATCGAGGACTCCGACCTCTGCTCACGCTACCTGGGGGCCGTGATCCGGGGCGTTTCCGTCAGGCCGTCGCCCCGGTGGCTCGCGGATCGGCTGCGGGCCGCGGGAGCCCGCCCCATCAACAGCGTCGTGGACGCCACCAACTACGTCATGCTGGAGCTGGGTCAGCCGCTCCACGCCTTCGACCTGGACAGCCTGGCGGATGCCACGATCGTGGTCGGCCGCGCACGTCCCGGGGAGACCCTGGTGACGCTGGACGGCGAGCGACGCACGATCACACCCGACATGCTCATGATCCGTGACGCACAGCGCCCCGTGGCGATTGCCGGCGTGATGGGAGGGCGGGACTCCGAAGTCTCGGAAGATTCGGCGGACATTCTGCTCGAGTGCGCGCTCTTCGAGCCCCGGCAGATACGGGCCACGCGGCGTGCACTGGGCATGTCCACCGACGCGAGCTACCGCTTCGAGCGCGGCGTTGACCCGGCGACGATGGAGACCGCGGTGCTCAGGGCGGCGGCCCTCATCCTGGCGACTGCCGGCGGGACGCTGGACGGCGAGGTAATCGACGCTCGCCCGGTGCCCTGGCAGGCTGCGCTCGTGACGCTCAGGCCTTCCCGGGTGCGCCACGTCCTGGGCGTCGACTTCACCACGGACCAGCTCTCGGGTCTGCTCACCCCGCTCGGGTACGAGGTGGCGGAGCGGGGCACCGACGCCCTGGAGGTCGTGGTGCCGGGGCACCGCGGCTACGACACCTTGCGCGAGGTGGACCTGATCGAGGAGGTGGCGCGGACCCACGGATACGACGCCTTCCCGGAAGTCATGTCCGCTGCCCGGCCCGGCACGGTCCCGGACCACCCCCTCTTCCAGCTCGAGGACAGGCTGCGTTCGCTGCTGGCGGCGGACGGGATCAGCGAGGCGCAGACCCCGGCGCTGGGTCCCGCCCGGGATGGCGACGTGCCCCTTCTCAACCCGATGTCCCGGGACGAGAGCCACCTGCGCCGCGACCGGTTGCCCGGGCTGCTTACGCACGTGGAGAGGAACCTGTCACGGGGCGTGCGCGACGTGCGCCTCTTCGAGATCGGCACCGTTTTCGCTCCCGTGCCGGGGTCGGCGCCGGCCGAATCGTCCCGTGTGGCCATCGTGCTCACGGGCGCGCGCGCGCCCACGCACTGGTCGGTGCCGGGCGATCCCTTCGACGTGTTCGACGCTGGCCGCGTGCTGGAACTGGTCGCCGGGGAGGCGTTTCCCGGTGCGCGCGTGGTGCCCGCCGGGCAGGGCGGCGGCGGTCGGGACGGGGCGGTTCGGTCGTCCGCGCCGGGCCCGTTGGCCGCGCCCTTCCCGTTCGTGCCGGAACTTTGCTACGAACTCGCGACCGCCGCCGGGGAGGTGGTGGGGCGGGGAGGTGAGGTGCTGCCCGGCGTGATGGATCTTCCCCCGTGGGCGGGAGCGGTGGTCGGTGCCGAAGTGGTGTTGCCGGCGGTTCCGGAGCCCAGGCCGGATGTGACCGCGCGGGATCTGCCGGACCAGCCGGCGTCCCGGCGTGACGTGGCGTTTCTGGTGCCGGCCGGGGCCGCCGCCGGTGACGTGATCCGTGCCGCGCGAAGGGGTGGTGGGGGGCTCCTCGAGGAGGTGGACGTGTTCGATCTCTACGAGGGGGAGGACCTGCCTCCGGCGACGCGCTCGGTGGCCGTGCGCTTGCGTTTCCGGGCCCGAGGCCGAACCCTGACGGACAGGGAGGTCGACAAGGCGTACCGGCGCGTGCTCAGGAAAGTGAAGGAGGAGACCGGTGTCGAACCGAGAAGCTAGGGGGCCTGCGGGAACCCCGGCCCCCGGTCTGGACGCGCTCGAGTCGGCGGTGCAGCGCATGATCGCGGAAGTGCGGTCGACCCGCGAGCGGGCGATGATTGCGGAAGCCAAGGCCGAACGGGGTGACCAGCTGCTGCGCCAGTTCGTGGACGGGCGACAGGATCCGGGTGAGCTGGCACGGCGCGTGGCCGAGCTCGAGGCCGAGAACCGGGATCTGCGCGCACGGGTCGCCAAGGGACGCGAAGGTGTCGATCAGATGCTCGCCAGCATACGGTTTCTGGAGGACAGACGATGATGGAGGAGGCGCCCGGATCTCGAGCGGCGGTGCAGGTGAAGATTGCCGGAGAGAAGTACACCCTCCGCACCGATGCCGACGAAGAATACACCCGCCGGTGTGCCGCGCTCGTGGATGAGCGCATGCGGCAGGTCGGGGGGTCCGGCCTCGACAGAAAGAACGCCGCGATCATGACGGCGTTGTCGCTTTCCGACGAATTGTTCCAGCAGGAAGCCCGGATCCGGGATCGGTCACGGGCATTGGCAGGACGTATCGAGGAGGCGCTGGAGGCTGCCGACGATGTGCGGTCCCTCCCCGGAGAGCTTTCGGACGACTGACCGCTACACCGCCTGAGAGGATCAACATGAAGCCGACCACAAAACGACCGAACCTGTCGCGCCGGGCCTGGCTCGCCACGGCCTCCGGTACCGCGGCCACGGGTATGGTCATGACCCGGTGGGACGCGCTCAAGGCCACGACCCCGGCCTCCTCCGCGGCGTCCTCCTCCGCGGCTCGACAGACACCCGCCGCTTCGGCCGATCCCACGAAGATCCCGGGACGCTTCGTGTCCGAAGTGGGCCGCCGGGCAACCGGCGAGCAGCCTGAGCGGCTGGTGAGGACGTTGGCGCTGTCGAGTTCGTCGCGCACGCCGCTCCAGGATCTTCAGGGGACGATCACCCCCTCCGACCTGCACTTCGAGCGGCACCATGCGGGAATCCCCGAGATCGCCGCCGAGGAGCACGAGCTGCTTGTGCACGGGATGGTGGAGCGTCCGATGGTCTTCCGTATGGCGGATCTGAGGCGGTATCCGCGGTTGTCTCGCATCTGTTTCGTCGAGTGCTCGGGCAACGGGGGCGGCGCCTACAACCGCAGCCGCATGCCGACCACGATCACCCCGCAGCAGCTCGACGGCCTCCTGAGCACGAGCGAATGGACCGGAGTGATGCTGTCGACCATCCTGCGCGAGGTCGGGGTGCGTTCGGGCGCGAGCTGGATCCTCGCCGAGGGCGGCGACGCGGCGGTCATGTCGCGCAGCGTTCCGCTGGAGAAGGCGATGGACGACGCGATGCTCGCATACGGGCAGAATGGTGAAGCGATCCGGCCCGAGCAGGGCTACCCCGTGCGGTTGCTGCTGCCTGGCTGGGAGGGCAACGCGCAGGTCAAGTGGCTGAGGCGGATCGAAATCTCGGACCGGCCCACGATGACCCGGGACGAGACCTCGCGCTACACCGATCCGCTCAAGGACGGGACCGCGCGGCAGTTCAGCTTCGTCATGGACGCGAAGTCGCTTATCACCTTCCCGTCGTATCCGTATGTGCTGCCTGACCGCGGGTGGTGGGAGATCGAGGGACTGGCGTGGACGGGGCGGGGGCGCATCACCCGGGTCGAAGTCAGCACCGATGGCGGCCGTTCGTGGGCCGACCCCGTGCTCCAGCCACCCGTTCTCTCGAAGTCGACGGTGCGTTTCCGTCACCTCTGGAACTGGGACGGCCGCGAGACGGTGATCCTCAGCCGCGCCACCGACGAGACAGGGTACGTCCAGCCGACGGTGCACCAGCTCTGGGACGCGCGGGGCGAGGGGACGGCGTACCACCAGAACCATCAGCGCGCGTGGAAGATCGCATCGGACGGCGCGGTGACCTTCGGGCTCGGAGACCTGCTGTGAGGGCCGCGCGGACGGGCTTCGCGGGAGGTGCCGGGGCGCTTCTCGGCGTCGTGCTGGCCGCGTGTGCGCCGGACACGGGCGGCGAACCCGGCGTCACGGCTGCCGCAGCTTCCGGATCCGCCCCGGAGGTTGCGTTTTCCGGCTCGCTTCCCGCGCATGCGCCGGAGCGCTTCGGCTTCGGTGCTCCCGCGTCCGCGGACCGCATCGCGCTCTGGGACATCGACATCAAGCCCGACGGCGAGGGGTTGCCCCCGGGGAGCGGATCCGTTGCCGAGGGACGGCGCATCTACGAGCTGTCCTGCATGCAATGCCATGGGCCGACGGGCACCGAAGGGCCCAACGACCGACTGGCCAGCGCCGGCGACTGGGACCAGTGGCCGGCTGGCCGAACGGTGGGCGGGTATTGGCCCTACGCGACGACACTCTTCGACTACACCCGCAAGGCGATGCCCCAGGCCTCCCCGGGAACGCTTGGCGACGACGAAGTCTACGCTGTGGTCGGGTATGTTCTGCACCTGAGCGGTCTGGTCCCCGCCGACGCCGTCATGGACGCGGAGTCCCTGGCCGCGGTCGAAATGCCCTACCGGGACCGCTTCGTCCCGGACGACCGAAAGGGCGGGCCGGAAATCCGTTAGGGCGGGTCTTTGCCCGGGTCTCTGCCGTCGCTGTCCTGGCCGGGGCAGGTCCCTCCCGCGGGTTCAGCGGGTTGCTTGCGCGAGATCCGGCGCCCGTCCTATTGTAGAAGCGCATTCAAGGAACCGGTGATCAGTCTCGCCGGTCGCGTTTCCCTTGTCGACTCATCGACCGAACGCCGGTTCGGTCTTGGAGAAAATACATGGACCCGCTGGGTTTGTCCCTGGCGGTGGGTGCGGTTGTCGCCGCGGTTTTGGGGTACATCCTGGGGAGGCACCGGGAGCGTGCCCGCCAGCTCAAAGAGAAGCAAGCAGGTCGGGACGAAGCGTCGCTGATCCGCACCAGGGCTAAGGAAGACGCCGACAACCTGCGCCGCGCCGCGGAGCTGCAAGCCAAGGAGCAGGCATTCCGCCTCAGAGAGACCTGGGAGACGGAAGAGAGTCGGCGCCGGGAAGAGGTGGAGCGGGGGGAGCACCGGCTCGCGCAGCGCACCGAGGCCATCGAGCGCAAGTCCGATCTGATTGACCGCCGTTCCGAATCGCTGGAGGAGCGGGCCACGGTCCTCAAGTCCCGCGAGCACGGGGTCGCCGAAGAGCGGGAGAAGGCTTCCGGCGTTCTTGCCGAAGCGCTCGCGCGCCTGGAAACCGTGGCGGGGCTCACCGCGAAGGAAGCCCGGGACCAGCTCGTGGCGGAGATGGAGGACAAGGCCCGCGCGGACGCGGCGAACCTTGTGCGGGAGATCAAGGAGGAGGGCCAGCGTACCGCTGAACGCGAGGCGAAGAAGCTGGTGGCCATGGCGGTGCAGCGTATGGCCGCCGAGGAGACCGCGCAGTTGACGGTCTCGGTCGTGCAGCTTCCCTCGGACGAGATGAAGGGGCGGATCATCGGGCGCGAGGGGCGCAATATCCGCGCCTTCGAGCAGGCCACCGGCATCGACGTGATCGTCGACGACACGCCCGAGGCCGTGGTTCTGTCGGGGTACAACCCCGTGCGCCGCGAAGTCGCTCGTGTCGCGCTATCGAAGCTGATCGAGGATGGCCGCATCCATCCGGGCCGGATCGAGGAGACGGTCGCCAAGAGCGAGCAGGAAGTCGAAGTCGAGATGCGCGAAGCGGCCGAGGAGGTGCTGTACGGGCTCGGGATCCACAATGTGCACCCCGAGATCGTCAAGGTGCTTGGACGGCTGAAATTCCGTACCTCGTACGGCCAGAACCAGCTGGCGCACTCCCGAGAGGTGGCGTTGCTGGCCGGGAACCTGGCCGCCGAGATGGGGCTGGATGTGCAGTTGACCCGGCGGGCCGGGTTGCTGCACGACATCGGCAAGGGGCAGACACACGAGCAGGAGCTCACCCATGTGGAGCTGGGCTACCGGCTGTGCAAGCGGTTCAAGGAGCCCGACCTCGTGCTGAATGCGATCAAGGCCCACCACGACGAAGAGCCGCACCGGTACCCCGAGGCGTGGCTCGTGACCGCGGCCGATGCGATCAGCGGAGCGCGTCCCGGAGCTCGCCGGGAGATGTTCGAGGGGTATGTGAAACGCCTCGAAAAGCTCGAGGAGATCGCTACCGAATACCCGGGTGTGGAACGGTGCTTCGCGATCCAGGCAGGGCGCGAACTCCGGGTCATGGTGCAGCCGGACCGCGTGTCCGATCAGGAGATGACCCGGATCTCGGAGGCGGTGGCACGGCGGATCGAGGGCGAGCTCCAATACCCCGGGCAGATCAAGGTCGTGGTTATCCGGGAGACCCGGGCCATCGACTTCGCCAGATAGGAGCCCCCCGAGGGAAAAGAGATCCATGTCGGCAAAGATCATTTCAGGGAAGGACATTGCCCGGACCATCCGGGACGAACTCAACGAGCAGGTCGCGGAGCTGGCCGAGGGCGGGCTGGTACCGGGGCTGGCGACCGTGATGGCCGGCGACGACCCGTCCAGCAGGCTGTACGTCGGCATGAAGAACAAGGCCGCGGCGGAAGCCGGGATCCATTCCCGTCAGGTGACCCTTTCCGGTTCGGCCAGCGAGGCCGAACTGCTCGCCCTGATCGACGAGCTGAACGCGGACCCCCGGATCCATGGAATCCTGGTGCAGCTTCCCCTGCCGCGGCAGATCGACGAATCCAAGGTCCTGCTGGCCATCGACCCCGACAAGGATGTGGACGGCTTCCATCCCGTGAACGTGGGACGGCTTGCAACCGGCGACCCCGACGTACTGGCTCCCTGCACGCCCAGAGGCGTCATCGAGATGCTGGTCAGGAGCGGCGTGGATCCTTCGGGGAAGCACGTGGTCGTCGTTGGGCGGTCGAACATCGTGGGCAAGCCGATGGCGCTGCTCCTCCTGCGACGCGCGCCGGGCGGTAACGCCACGGTGAGCGTGGCGCACAGCCGCACCACCGATCTGCGAGCGCTCACCCGCACGGCGGATATCCTGATCGCTGCCGTGGGACGGCCCAACACGATCACCCGCGACATGGTGAAGCCCGGGGTGACGGTGATCGATGTGGGAACGAACCGCGTGGACGACCCGACCCGGGAGCGCGGCTACCGGGTGGTGGGCGATGTCGACTTCGAGGGCGTGAGCGAGGTGGCCGCGGCAATCACACCGGTGCCGGGCGGAGTGGGCCCCATGACGATCGCGATGCTTCTGGCCAACACGGTCGAGGCCGCGATCAGGCAGCACAGCGGGGCGGGGTGAGCGACCACACGCTGGATCTGTTCGGTGACGCGCCGCCGCGTGCTTCAGCGCCGCGCCGCGAGCCGGAGGCGCGCTCGCTGCCCGCTCCCCGGGTGTGGAAGGTGCGCGAGGTGAACCGCGCCGTGCGTCTCCAGCTGGAACAGACTCTGCCGCAACTCTGGGTCGGGGGGGAGGTGACGAACTTCCGCCGCCAGCGTTCCGGCCACTGCTATTTCACCCTGAAGGACAATGCGGCCCAGCTGCGCTGCGTCATGTTCCGGCGCGAGGCCGTGAAACTGCCCGCCGACCCTGATGAGGGGATGACCCTCAAGGCCTTCGGGGGGCTGACGCTGTATGAAGCGCGGGGCGTCTATCAGCTCGTCGCGTCGAAGGTGGAGGCGGAGAGCGAGGGCGGAATGTGGAAGCTCGCCTTCGACCGCCTGCGGAGCCGGCTGGACGGGGAGGGCCTGACCGACCCGGGCCGGAAACGCGCACTCCCGGCCTTCCCCGACAGGGTGGGAATCGTGAGCTCGCCGACGAGCGCAGCACTGAGAGACATCATCGCGGTGATCGGTCGGCGGGCGCCGTGGGTGCGGCTCCTGGTGCGGAGCACGCGCGTGCAGGGGCAGGGGGCAGGCGCCGAGATCGCCGGCGCCATATCCTGCCTCGCTTCCCGTGACGTGGACGTGGTCATCGTCGCGCGGGGAGGCGGCTCGATCGAGGACCTCTGGGGCTTCAACGAAGAGCCGGTCGCGCGGGCCGTCGCGGCGAGCCCGGTACCCGTGGTCTCGGGGGTCGGGCACGAGACGGACGTCACGATCTGCGACCTCGTGGCCGACTTGAGGGCCGCCACCCCCTCGGCCGCGGCGGAGGCCGTCGTGCCTGACCGCAAGGCGGTGACGAGGGTTCTGGTGGGCCTGGGCCGGCGGCTTGGCAAGGGGCTGGCCGCTCAGGCGAGGTCCCGTCGGTGGAGGCTGGACCAGGTTGGCGACACGCTCTTTCGGCGGGGGCGCCGCAGGCTGGTTGTCTCGCGCGCGCGGCTGGATGCCGCCGGGGCGCGGATGTCGGATCCGGTGCGCCGCCGGATCCGGCACGAATCCGCGCGTCTGGCCGAGTTGGCGGCTGCCATGGATGCGCTTTCTCCACTGTCGACGCTGGCGCGCGGGTACGCCGTGCCTCTCGACGGCGAGGGTCGCCTCCTGCGCGGCGTTGGTGACTTCACGCCGGGCCGCGACTTCGGGTTGCGGGTCGTCGACGGGCACGTGCCGTGCGCGGTGACGGGCCCGGCCCTGGATGCACCTCTGCCCGTCACGGGTTCGGTGGCATCCGAAACCGGGAGCATCGGGCATGGAAGCTGAACGGGGACTCGACGCAACGCTGAAGCGCATCGAGGCGATCGTCTTCGCGCTGGACTCGGATTCGCTGGGGCTGGACGAGGCGCTTGCGCTCTTCGAAGAAGGTGTGGGCCATCTTCGCCGGGCCCAGGAATTCCTTGCGTTGGCGGAACTTCGTGTGGAAGAGTTGATTGGACGCGAAGGAGAAGAGGTTCGGGAGTTTCGGGAACCTGGCCAGGGAGACCGCGATGCCGGAGATGATAGCTGACCGTTCCGGCGTGGCGCGGTCGTCCTTCGACGTCTATCTGGAGACCAGGAGGGGACACATCGAGGCCGCCCTGCGCCGCTCGGTGAACGCGATGGCTGAAATCACCCCGCCCGGCCTGTTGACCGCGGTGGAGGATGGGGTCATGGGTGCCGGAAAGCGGCTGCGGCCGCTCCTGCTGGTCACGGCTTGCGAGGAAACCGGCGGATGCACATCCGACGACCTCTACGACCTGGCGGTCTCGGTCGAGCTGATCCACGCCTACTCCCTCATCCACGACGACCTTCCCTGCATGGACGATGCCCCGCTCAGGAGGGGACGCCCCACGGCGCACATCGTCCACGGTGTCCACACGGCCATGTACGCGGGAGCTGTCATCATCCCGTGGGCCGCGGCCTGGGCCTTCGACTCGGCCCGAAGGATGGGCCGCACTGCCGGTCAGGCCGGGGACATCGTCGCGCACCTTCTGGAGGCGGCCGGCGCGGGCGGCATGATCGGCGGCCAGGCGCTGGACCTCCTCGGCGAGGGCCGTTCGCTGGGCGAACTTGAGCTGGCGGAGCTGCACGGTCTCAAGACCGGCGCCCTCCTCGCGGCATCGCTCGAGCTGGGGGCGATGGCTTCGGGGGCGGACCGTACCGTGCTGGACGCCATCGGCAGCTTCGGCCGCGATCTGGGTCTGGCCTTCCAGGTCATGGACGACGTCCTGGACGCGACCGGCTCGGCCGATGTCCTCGGAAAGCGGCCCTCGGATGCGGAGCAGGACAAGTCCACCTACGTCGCGCTGCTGGGTGTGAAGGGGGCGCGGGCGCGTGGGAGGAGACTCGTCGACCGCGGCGCGGCCACACTGGACGCGGCCGGGCTGGCCGCGCCCCGGCTGCGCCAGCTGGCCCGGCTCGTGATCCGGCGGCGGCGGTAGAGAGATGAGATTTCAGCGAATCGCGGTCCTGGGCCGGACGGGTGGCGACGGCCAGATGGTGGCCGCTTTCCGCAGGGTCGCGGCGGTAGCGGACGAATTCGGCGCCTCGGTCGCGGTCGAGCCGGGGATGGCTTCGGTCGTCGAAGGTTCGGGCAGGGCAGCGGCGACCTTGAAGACGCCTGACGAGCTACCCGACACCGACCTTGTGATCTCGCTGGGCGGGGACGGGACGCTCCTGCGTGCGGCCCGGTCGGTTTTCGGCTGCGGTGTCCCGGTACTGGGGGTCAACCTGGGGAGCCTGGGGTTCCTCACGTCGATGTCCGGGGCGGACGTCGAGGACGGCCTGCGCCGTGTCCTGCGCGGCGAATACGCCATCGAGGAGCGGAGGACGCTCTACGCCGAAGTGCGTGCGCCGGGGGGTGATGTGCGGAGGAGCTTCGCGGTGCTGAACGACGTCGTGGTTCACAAGGCCGGCGCGGCGCAGGTCATCCGTCTCGACCTCTGGGTCGGCCCCGAGGACGACCTGGACGAGATCGGCAGCTTTTCCGGCGACGGGGTGATCCTGGCCACGCCGACGGGGTCCACCGCGTATTCCCTGTCGGCTGGCGGCCCCATCGTCGTGCCCAGGATGAACTGCCTTCTCGTCACGCCGATCCTGCCCCACACGCTCGCGGTGCGACCCCTCGTCGTTCCCGGGGACGAAGAGATCACGGTCACGGCGCTCGACCGGGGCGAGCCCCTCTACCTCACGGTGGACGGGCAGGAAGGCGGACCCGTCGGGCACAGCGACCGGGTGGTGGTGCGCATGGGCACGGCAGTGGTTCCCCTCGTCAGGTTCCCCGGCCATTCCTTCTTCGCCACGCTGCGGCACAAGTTGGGCTGGGCCGTCCGTCCGCTCGACGGAAGCTGAGGCCCGTTGGCTATGGCGTCCCGGCCTGGCAGCCAGCAATCCGCCCGGATCCGCCCTGCCCGTGATCGGGCCCGTACAGCCATGGCGGCGCCCATTCAGAGGCCCCACATTCAAGATCCATGTTCGTTGAGCTGAGAATCCGTAACTTTGCAGTCCTCAAGGACTTGTCCGTTTCACTTGAACCAGGACTGAATGTCCTTTCGGGGGAGACGGGGGCCGGGAAGTCCATCGTGGTGGACGCCCTGGAGGTCCTTATGGGCGGCCGGGCGTCTTCCGGTACCGTGCGCTCCGGGGAGGCGCGGGCGCTGGTGGAGGGCGTGGTCGATGTCGGTGGACTCGACGAAGTCGCCCGGTTGTTGGCCGAGCTGGGGCTGGAGGCCGATGACGGCCACCTTGTGCTGCGCCGCGAGATCCGCGCCGAGGGCAGGAGCCGGGGTTGGGTCAACGGCTCGCCCGCGACCGCCGGTGTCCTGCGCCGGATCGGCTCGCTGTTGGTGGACATCCACGGCCAGCACGAGCATCAGCGCCTGATGTCCGCCGATTTCCAGCAGGAGGTGCTGGACGTGTTCGGCGGATGCCGCGACCTGGCCGAGGAGGTCGCGTCGGTCTTCCGGCGGGCGACGGGCCTGACGCGCAAACTGGCGGCCCTGGAGAACCGGCGGGGCGAACTCGAGAGCCGGGCCGATTTCATCCGCTTCCAGCTGGGCGAGATCCTGGGCGCGAAGATCCACCCGGGCGAGGACGAGGAGCTGCGCGTCGAGGCGAACCGCCTTGCGAACGCGGATGTGCTGGCGCGGGAGAGCCACGCCCTCCACGAGCTGCTCCACGGCGGTGAGGACGCGGTCACGGACCGCCTTGCCGACGCGTTGACCCGGCTTCGCCGCCTCAGCGAGACCGACCCTTCTCTCGCTCCGCACGTGCCCATCCTGGAGGACGCCTACCATCAGCTGTCGGACGCGGCCGGGGCCCTGGGCGACTACGGCGCGGGCATCGACCACGACCCCGCGCGGCTGGATGACATTCGCGAGCGGCAAGTTCTCCTCCAGCGGCTTCAGCGCAAATACGGCGCCACCCTCGCCGACGTGATCGAAACCGGGGAGACCCTGCGCCGCGAGCTGGACGAGCTCGAAACGGCCGACCTCGACGCGACCTCACTGCGCGCCGAGCTCGCGCGGGCGCAGGAGAAATGGCGCTCGGCGGCGGAAGAGCTGTCGCGGCAGCGGCGGGCGGCGGCGGGCCGGCTTTCGGGTGAGGCGGAGGCTGCATTCCCCGGCCTGGGCCTGGAAGGCGGCCGCTTTCAGGTGCACTTCGAGGAGCTGTCCGCACCGGCGGCGAGCGGCCTGGAACGAATCCGCTTCATGGCCACGATGAACCCGGGCTTCCCGCCCGCCCCGCTGTCGCAGATTGCCTCCGGCGGCGAACTCTCCCGCGTGATGCTCGTGCTGAAGTCGGTGCTTGCCGGCATCGATGACCTTCCCACCCTGGTGTTCGACGAGGTCGACGCCGGGATCGGGGGTGTGGTCGCGGGGAGAGTGGGGGAGCGGCTGGAAGAGGTCGCACGCGGGCGGCAGGTGCTCGTGGTGACGCATTTGGCGCGGATAGCCGCCCGGGCGGCCAACCACCTTGTGGTGGAGAAGGGCGCCGCGGACGGCACGGTGGTCAGCGGCGTGCGCCGCCTGGATCCGGATGAGCGGGTGCGGGAGATCGCGCGCATGCTCGGGGGCGATCCGGAATCGGTGCCGTCGCTGGACCATGCGCGGGAGCTGCTGGGGTGGGGGAGTGGTGGGGAGTGAGGGTCCCACCCGCTGAAATGTCAAGAACGCTTTACAATTTGTAAACTGTAGTTTCCATGTGTCGAACGGGTCGTCGTCAAACATAAGGGGAGTAGCACATAGATGCGCACGAGAATGCCCCCGGCGGAACTCGTCATGGCAGCACTGGCCCTTGTCTCCGCCGCCGCCGCCGACGCTCAGCAGCGCCTTCAGATCGACCACTCATCCGGTCGCGAGATCGTTAGCGAGTGGGACTTCGGGTTTCGGGAGTTTGCGGCGATCGACCATCAGAAGGGGCTGATCTACGTCGTTGACGCCAGTGAGCCGCTCGCCGTGATGGCCTTCTCGCTCGATGACGGAGCCTTGGTCGGGACTTATGGCGGAACCGAAGGCGAGGGACCCGGCGAGTTGCAGTACATGGTGGCGGTGGCTGCCGCGTCTGACGGAGTTCTCGTGTCCGACCACGCGAGGGTGAATCACTGGAGCTTGGAAGGCGACTTGGCGGGAGTATGGAGGCCAGGACCGCCGATACCGAGCATTTGCAATCTGATGGACGAGCCCGCAGTGCCATTGCAGGGAGGTGTGCTCAGGCGCACCGCGGATGGGACGGGTCTTGTTCTTGGCACGGTGAAAGATCGAAGCATGGTAGTCGGCGAGAACATGTCGGCTGCGATTGCGGCTGCTCGTCTCGTCATGGCTTCCCATATGGCCTGCATCGGCGACGTGGCATACGTTCTCGACGAACACCTCACCGGTTATTCGTTGGACGGGCGAACGTTCGCAGTTCCGATTCCTGCCGAACTGGCCGAACGTAGTCAGCAAATACGCGAAGCGGTTCGGAACAGCCAAGGCGGTGGGATTCGGTACCCATATACTGGGTTGTTTGACGATGGCAACGGGAATCTGGTCGTCACCCTCTGGCCGTCGGATGTCGCCGGGGCGGTCATCGCGCCCGAGACTGGCTGTCATTCGATCTTGCTGGACACAGAACCGCAGCGTGCGTCTCGCCGTTTGGCTGGGATGTACCGTGACAGTGTGGTCGTATTCGGCAACCAGACCGACGTTCAGATGATCGATGGCAAGCGCACGACGGTAACCTACGCGGGCGAAGCGTTCATGATTGCGCTTCGCCCGCTGCGGCCCGCGGGCGGGAAGCCATGCCCGGCGCCATGACGCGATGGCTCCTCAGCCCCCCCACACCCCCACGAAGAACCGGAACCCGGCTTCCAGCGACCGCGCGTTCGGCACGTTCCCGCCGCTGCCCCCGACCACCTCCCGGAACACGATCCGGATCTCCAACGGATTTCCCCGGATCCCGTCGCGGACCGATGCCGCACGATTGTAGACCAGGCCGAGCATCACGCGGCTGGACGACGCCGAGCTCTCGGGGACCAGGATCTCCGGGTCCGGCATGGTGCTGAACGGGCGTGCGCCCTTCCATGCGTCCACGTCCGTCCTCTCGCGGGCGCCCCTTCTGGTGCCCACGCCCCGCGTCCCGTCCCGATCCACCCCCGCAGCCGTTTCTTCCACCACCTCGGCGACCGCCACCGCGAACGCATCCTGCCCTTTGCGGACGTACCGATACCCGGCCAGCAAGCGCATCGTCTCCGCCACCTGGAACCACGGTGACAGCTCCAGGAACTGGTAGTCACCCGGATCCCAGTCGAGCCGGAGCTGGGACTCGAAAGGGGCGAAGGTGACGTCGGGATCGAAGGCGCGCCGCTCGGTGGTCCCCTTCATCTGGACACCGTAGCGGACATCGGCCCACAAGCCCAGGCGGCCCCCCCATCGCCCGTTCATCCACCCGCGCACCTCCACGTCCGGCTGGGCGTCGCCCGTTCCCATGTCGAGGAAGTTCGCCGGATCGTCCTGCATGCCGGTGGGAAGCCGCACGACCGCGCCGGCACCGGCGACGACATGATGTGCGCCCTCCGGCTCCCCGGACTCCAGCAATCGCCCGTCGATCCGCACCTCGATGTCGCCCAGCGCCCAGAGGGGTTTCCACTTGTCCAGAGGATGGGTTGCGGCAATGCCGAAGACCGGGTCGGTGACCAGGCTGTGGAACTCCTCGGTGGTCAGGGGAACGTCGGCCAGAGGCACGGCGGCCGGCATTCCCGTCACACCGGCGGCCTGAAAGGCCTCGGCCAGCATGACGAGGCGCGCCTGCAGCGCCATCCCCGCGGAGGACGACCCGATGGGCGCGAACATGCTCCCGTACATCGCCGAGAGAGCGCTCTGAAAGGTCCGCGCGTCCGCGACCAGAGCCGTCGCATCCTGGCAGGTGGGCGAAGACGGATCGGTCAGACAGCTCCTCGCCCGAAAGGCATCATACGCGTTGACGGAACCCTGCAGGCCGGACAGGAACCCCGACACCAGGCCTGCGTCGGCCAGCCCTGGGCTGAAGCCGGCGTTGGCGCCCGCGGAGTCCGCGACAAAGGTGAACGAGAACTCGGTCTCGCGCTGCACGAAGGGAACCACGGCGCCCACGGTCAGCCAGTCGAATACACCTGCATCGAGCGAGAGAGGCACGCGGGCCGAACTCTTCTCCATGACGGACGCCATGGACCCGAGGCTCATGGTGAACGCTTCGCCCGACGCGCTCCGAACCGCGTCCTCCATGCCACGCATCATGGGGAAGACGCCGGCGCCGGCGGGACCGCTGAAGTCGTCGCTCAGCTGCTCCAGTCCTCCGGTCGACGAGGCCCCCTGCGCCCACATCCCGTAGCGGGACGAGAAGGAGGAGTACTCTCCGCGAATGCCCAGACGGACACTCCCCCGGGGGACGAGGGGAGAAAAAGGCTCCTGTGCGCTCGCGAGGGCGGGCGCGAAAAGAACGCAGAGGAGGGTGGCGATCAGGGAAGGGGTACGGTACACGGACTATCCGGGCAGGTGTTGGCCCGGCGAAACCGGGCCGCGACTCCGTGAACGGTCGTCGCGAAGACAAGATAATGCCGACGGCCCGGCGAGCGAACGGAAGCGGGCGGGTGGCCACGCTTGACACCGCACGAAGCCGCGCCTAGCGTTGTACTCCCGTTCGACGGAACCGGGCTCCGGGAAGTGCTCCACCGAAGGTCGTTTTGTCGCCGAACAGGTGATTGACATGCGGGAATAGCTCAGTTGGTAGAGCACCACCTTGCCAAGGTGGGGGTCGCCGGTTCGAGTCCGGTTTCCCGCTCTGATGCTCGAGGGGGCGACGGCGGTTGCCGGACGCCCCCTTCGTGTCGGCGCCGTAGCCAAGTGGTAAGGCAGAGGTCTGCAAAACCTCCATTCGGCGGTTCGAATCCGCCCGGCGCCTCTCCTCCGTACGGTTGGGGCCAGCCCGTCACGGGAGCGCGTGCACCCCCGCGACGGCCTGCCCGGCGTATTTCCGGCGGAGGTGGCCGAAGGGGCCGCCTTGCCCCGGCGGGGGCTCGACGTCCCTAGGGAATCAGCCGCCGCGGCCGGGGCCTCAGCAGAAACACCCCCTCGTACATGCTCGTCACGACGACCGTGCCGCTCTCGAAGAACGGGTAGGCGGTCCACGCACCGACGAAGCCGGGCGGGTCCCCCTCGTACGGCGTGGTGTCGAACCAGGCGATCTCGCGCGGCACCTCCGGGTCGCTGATGTCGAAGAGGCGGAAGCCGGCCTGGTAGTTGGCCTGGTACATCCGGTCGCCCTTGACGTACAGGTTGTGGTCGGTGGCACCGGAGGGCCCGTCCACGCTTCCCACCAGGATGGGGTCGTCCAGCTCCGCGACGTCGAAGATGAAGGTCCGCGTCGTCGGAGCCGTGCCGACCAGCTCGTCGAGTTCGTCGTCGAGGTAGTAGTACCGCTGGTCGTCGGTGAGCCATCCCTGGTGGACGTACGCCAGGCCGGGGTAGGTGGCCGTGCCGATGGGTGCGGGTGCCGCCTTGTCCGTCACGTCGATGATCCTGAGCGCGGTCTCGTTGGACGCGAAACAGAGCTGCCGCCCCTGAAAACGGTCGTCGGGGCCCTGGTACACGACGCACTGGGCGTCGTGGGTGCGCCCCGGATGGATCAGTCCCTCGGTGTCGGTGAAGCAGCCCGCGAAGACGGGTGACTTCGGGTCGCGCACGTCCACCATGTGGAGACCGCCGCCGCATGTTTCGCCGCCCCCGCTGGCACCCACCGGAAAGGCGAAGCCGCTCTCCGGGTCCAGCACCAGGTTGTGAGCGCTTGCGATTCCATCGTAGACGGCGTCCGGCTGGAACTCGGCCGGGTCGGGGCCCGTGTCCCGGACGCGGGTGAGGTCGAAGACGACGAGGCCGTGGTCGCCGGCCCCGTCACCCGTGAAGAAAAGGTGGTCGGCGTAGACCTTCAGGTCGCGTGCGCCGCTGGGGTTGGCCGGGACCGCCCCGACGTAGCGGGGGGAAGCCGCGTCGGTGATGTCGATGATCGCCGCGCCACCGGTCCGGCCGACCAGCGCGTACTCCCGCCCCGTTTCGGGGTCGGTCCATCCCCAGACGTCGCTCACGCGCTCGCCGGGTGCGCCCCCGAGGGCGGAGGCCGGCAGGAATGCGAGGAGATCGACGCCGTCGCACGAGAATCCCGCCGCATCGCCGCCGTCGCAGCGCACTTCGCCACTGGTGACGGCTTCGGGACCGCCCCCGGGACGTAGTGGCTCGCTCGCCGGCGACCAGGATCCATCCGGCTGCCGGGTGAAGACCATCGCGGCGCCCGCGCCTCCGTCGGCCCCCGGCGCGCCCACGGCGGCGACGGCCGGGCCGAGTGCGATGGCCGTGCCGAGTGCGGCGCCCGGGCCGAAGTCCACGGCCGGCAGCGGCACTGGCTCCCAGCGCCCGTCGCTCAAGACGAACCGGAGGACGCGTCCGGAACCCGACGCGGCCGCAGGCGCACCGATCCACAGTTCGTCGCCGAGCATCACGACGGTCGTGCCGAAGCCACGGTCATCGGCCGGAGCTTCCGTCGGGGGCGGGCTCAGGACCTGGTCCTCCTCCCATTCGCCGCCGGGGCCCATTCTGAGCGCGTACACGAGACCGCCACCGCCGCGCGCGCCAGGGGCACCCACGACCAGCCGATCCCCCTCGAGTGCCATTGCGGCCCCAAAGCGCGCGTCGGCGTCCAGCGAATCGGGGCGAACCGTCATCTCTGGGCTCCATGTATCCGGGCTCCAGGTATCGCCGGTCCGGGCGAGGACCAACACCGCACCGCCGCCTTCCTGCCCGGGGTTGGACGCGAGGAGCTCATTACCGCGGAACGCCAGCGCCGCTCCGAATTGATCGCGGTCGCCCGGTACGTTGATCATGCTCCGAAGCTCCCATCCCCGCTCCGCGTGCTTCTCGAAGACATGGACGCCGGGAGGTGACGTCCCGTTGCGCGCTACCGAGAAGGCCACCAGATCCCCGTCCACGGCTACGACCCGGAGGGAGGGCTGAAGGATCCTCATGATTCCCGCGAAGTCCACCGCCGCGCCTCCGGGGCCGCCCTGCGCACGTTCCGCAGCGCGCATCAACACCGCCACATCGTTGTTCTCCAGGCTCGCCTCATGGATCCACCCGCCGTTCCCGTCGTCGCGAAACAGGTACGCCCCGGTCTCCACCTCCGCGTCCCCCGACCCCACCACCAGCCGCCCGTCCCGCCACACCATCGACGGCGACAACCTGGACCCGCTCGCGGCCGTTCCCGGCGGCGACAGCGTCCCGGCGAGCACCCACGCACCCGCCTGGGACCTCTCGAAGCGGTAGAGCGCGGCGGGCCCCCGCGCCGCCCCCGGCTTGCCGACGATCACGGTCTCGCCCGCCACAGCGACCATGCTGCCGAAGTCGTCCTGGGCCGCGGCGGGGGTAGTGGCCGTGCCGATCAGGCCGGCGACGGTGGCACCTGTGATGCACAGGAGCCGGCAACAGGTCACCTTGAACATGCGTATCTCCCGGTCTTAGGCTGAAGAAGCAAACTGAAGCTACCTTCCACGCCCGGCAATTGCAGAATGGCTCACATACGGTACACATCCCCCGCGGAAGCGGGTTCGGACCTGGCGCAACTCTACGCCCGCTACTCCGACCGCGAGGGGAACCTCGACAACATTCTCCGGATACATTCCCTCAACCCACCTTCGATGGAGCACCACTACGACCTCTATCGCCATCTCATGGCCGGCCCCTCGCCGCTGTCACGCCTGCAGCGCGAGATGATTGCGGTCGTGGTGTCGGCCGAGAACGACTGCTTCTACTGAATCAACCACCACGGAGCGGGCCTCCGTCGTCTGACCGGCACCGCCGACCTGGCGAATGCGCTTGCCAGAGGCCGGTGGCCGGACTCGCTCGCCGACAGGGACGCGGTCATGCTCGACTACGCCGTCAAGCTGACCCGGGATCCGGGCGGAATGACCGCGGGCGATGTGGAGTCGCTGCGGGAGGCCGGCTTCGGCGACCGGGCGGTCCTCGACATCTGCCAGGTGGTGTCCTACTACAACTACGTGAACCGTCTGGCCGACGGCCTCGGAGTGGAACTGGAGGAGGAGTGGACCGACGCAGACCATACCATGACGCGGGACGAATTCGACGCGCTGCGGGACGCGACCCCGTGATCACGATCGACGGGCACGGGCTGACGCTCGCGGACGTCGAAGCGGTGGCTTGCGGTGGCGCCCGGGTGCGGCTGCACGAAGACGCCGCGGTACGGATACGCCGCTCGCGTGCCCTCCTCGACCGCCTCCTCGAGGGGGACGCCCTCGTGTACGGCGTGAACACCGGTTTCGGGCGGCTCGCCGACAGGCGCATATCGCGCGACGATCAGCTCGCGCTTCAGCGCAACCTGGTGAGGAGCCACGCGGCGGGGACCGGTCGCCCCCTCCCGGCCGCGGAGGTGCGTGCAATCCTGCTGCTTAGGGCCAACACCCTGGCCCGGGGACAGTCCGGGTGCCGCCTGGTCGTGGTCGAGCGTCTGCTGGAGCTGCTCAACCACGCCGTCCACCCCGTCGTGCCCGAGATCGGGTCCGTGGGCGCGAGCGGCGACCTGGCCCCGCTCGCCCACGTCGCCCTCGCGCTAACGGGGGAGGGCAGGGCCGTGGCCGACGGCAGGGAGGGTGACGCCGCGCGGCTCATGGGCGCGGCGGGGATCGCTCCGCTGCAGCTTGCCGAAAAGGAGGGCCTGGCGCTGGTTAACGGCACCCAGGCCACCACCGGGATCGGCGTCCTGGCAGTGGGCCGCTTCGGCCGCGCGCTCGACACCGCCGACGTGGCCGGCGCCATGTCGCTGGAAGGGCTGCGCGGGTCTCCCGGCCCCTTCCGCGCCGAGATCCACAATGCGCGGCCCCACCCGGGCCAGATCGCCAGCGCGCGGCGCCTGAGGTCGTTGCTGGCGGGCTCGGAGATCCGCGAGTCGCACAGGGAAGGGGACACGCGCGTCCAGGATCCCTACTCGCTCCGCTGTATGCCGCAGGTCCACGGGGCCGCCCGCGAGGCGTACGGGTACGCAAGCCGCATCCTCGCCACGGAAGCGAATTCGACCACCGACAACCCGCTCGTTCTGGTGGACGGGGGCACCGACGGCGATGTCGGCGCGGATCCGCCCGGCGGCCTGGTCCTGAGCGGCGGCAATTTCCACGCGCAGATCGTCGCGCAGAGCCTGGACCTCGTCGCCATCGCGGCGGCCGACCTGGCCTCGATCTCGGAACGGCGGATCGACCGGCTCCTCAACCCCGACCTTTCCGGCCTGCCCGCCTTCCTGACCCCCGACCCCGGACTTCGCTCCGGCTTCATGATCGCCCAGGTTGTCGCGGCCGACGCCCTGTCCGAGATGCGCGTCCTCGCCACCCCCGCCAGCTCGGACTCCGTTCCCACCTGCGCCTCCCAGGAGGACCACGTCTCCATGGGGATGGCGGCGGCCAGGAAGGTGCGCCGGAGCATCGAACTGCTGGAAATCGTTCTGGCGGTCGAGATTCTCTGCGCCGCGCAGGCCGTCGAGTTCCACCGGCCGTTGCTCGCCGGGCAGGGCGTGGAGAGCGCGCTGAAGACCGTGCGCGACCGCATAGCCCGCCTCGACGAAGACCGGGTCCTCGGGGGCGACATCCAGATCCTTCGTGACCTGGTCGCCGCGGGCGCGTTTGCGGAACAAGACGCGGCCCCTGCGGAAGCCGACGCGGCCCCTGCGCAACCCGACGTCTCCCCGCCCGCTGGCGAGCCTCGATAAGGACGATCCGACATGCATCCCACGACGACGCGTTCCGCTGCCGCCAATCCCGCATCCGTATCCGGTCCCCGAACCGTCCACGCGCCGCGCGGCACCACGCTCAGGTGCAAGGGCTGGACCCAGGAAGCCGCGCTCCGCATGCTCATGAACAACCTGGATCCGGCGGTTGCCGAGAAGCCGGACGAGCTGGTGGTCTACGGCGGCACCGGCCGCGCCGCACGGAGCTGGGCCGCATTCGACGCGATCGTATCGGCCCTGGAGCAGCTGGAAGACGACGAGACCCTCCTGGTTCAGTCCGGCAAGCCCGTCGGGGTCTTCCGCACCCACCGGCATGCCCCGCGCGTGTTGATCGCCAACTCGAATCTGGTCGGCCGCTGGGCCACCTGGGAGCACTTTCACGAGCTGGAGCGCCAGGGGCTGATGATGTACGGTCAGATGACCGCGGGCTCGTGGATCTACATCGGGACGCAGGGGATACTCCAGGGGACCTACGAGACCTTCGGCGCCATGGCGCGGAGGCACTTCGGCGGGTCGCTCGCGGGCCGCTGGATCCTCACCGGCGGCATGGGCGGCATGGGCGGCGCCCAGCCCCTGGCGGCCACGATGAACGGGGCCGCCATCCTGGTGGTCGAAGTCGACCCCGAGCGGATCCGGCGCCGGATCGAGACGCGCTACTGCGACCGCATGACCGACGAGCTGGACGAGGCACTGGCGTGGCTTCGCGAGGCGACCGAAGCGGGGCGGGCGGTTTCGGTGGGGCTGGTGGGGAACTGCGCCGATGTGCTCCCGGAGCTGAACCGGCGCGGGATCACCCCCGACATCGTGACCGACCAGACCTCGGCCCACGACCCCGTGGACGGCTACGTGCCTTGCGGTTTCTCGATCGATGAGGCATCCGTCTTGCGAAAGCGTGATCGAACCGAATATCGCTTACACTCGATGGCGTCGATCCGCAGACACTGTGAAGCCATCGTGGAGATGACCAGACGGGGCGCGATCGCGGTCGACTACGGCAACAACCTGCGCGGCTATGCGCGCGAGGCCGGCTTCGAGGACGCGTTTTCGTATCCGGGCTTCGTCCCGGCGTACGTGCGCCCCCTGTTCTGCCTCGGCAAGGGTCCCTTTCGGTGGGTCGCGCTGTCGGGCGATCCGGCCGACATCCACCGCACCGACGACCTTGTGCTGGAGATGTTCCCCCAGGACGATCACCTGTGTCACTGGATCCGCATGGCCCGTGAGCAGGTCGCGTTTCAGGGGCTTCCGGCGCGGATCTGCTGGCTGGGCCAGGGGGAGCGGGCGCGCTTCGGCGTCGCCATGAACGACCTGGTCGCCAGCGGCGAGATCAGCGCCCCCATCGTGATCGGGCGCGACCACCTGGACACGGGGTCGGTGGCCTCGCCGTACCGCGAGACGGAGGGGATGAAGGACGGGACCGACGCGGTGGCAGACTGGCCGGTCCTGAACGCCCTGCTGAACACGGCCTCGGGGGCGAGTTGGGTGTCGTTCCACCACGGGGGCGGCGTGGGGATCGGGGACTCGTTGCACGCGGGCCAGGTGCTCGTGGCCGACGGAACGCCGGAGATGCGCACCCGCATCGAACGCGTGCTGACGAACGATCCCGGGCTGGGGGTGGCCAGGCACGCGGACGCGGGGTACGAGGAGGCGCAGGCGACGGCCCGGGAGAAGGGGGTCAGGATCCCGATGGGGTGAGGGTGGTTGCGGCAGTCGACCGCCATCAGGGCCGGGCCGCTATCTTCGCGCCCCCAACCCCTTCACGGCTGCCGCGAACGCGCGCCCGACCTCCTCTTCACATTCGTGGCGGCCGGACTTCACCACCCAGTCGCCCCCCACCATGACGTCCCGCACCGGGTTGTCGGTTCCGGAGAACACCCACGAGTCGAGCACGGCGCGGCCGCCTCGCCCGACCAGCGCCGGATGTTCCGCGTCCAGGACCACCAGGTCTGCCCGGGCACCGACCTCGACGCGGCCTCCCTCCCACGCCAGCGCCCGGCATCCTCCGTCCCAGGCGTGCTCCAGAAGCGCACCCCCGGCTCCGGCGAGCACCCCGTCTCCCGGCTCGTTCGCCCCCGTGGACGCTTCCGCAACCGGCCGGCCCCCCGCGCCAGCCAGCTCCTTCCCCGTCCCCAGCGCCGACCTGGTCCGGGATACCAGCCGCTGCCCGTAGTCCAGCAGGCGCAGCTCTTCCACCGGGCTCCGCGACACGTGACTGTCGGTCCCGATCGCGAACCTTCCTCCGAGCGCTGTAAACGCCCCGAGCGGGAACAGTCCGTCCCCGAGGTTCGCCTCGGTCGTCGGGCACAACCCCGCCACCGCCCCCCGGCGCACCACCCTGGCCACCTCGGCATCGCTGACGTGCGTGCCGTGAACCAGGCACCACCGCTCGTCGACGGGCGCGTGGTCCAGAAGCCACTCGACCGGCCGCGCGTTGCGGGCGGCCAGACAGTCCCGCACCTCCTTCTCCTGCTCGGCCACGTGGATATGCACCGGCGCTCCTCCTGCCGCCATCGGCTTCGCCGGTGCACCAGCGCCGCTCGCGTCCGTCCCGGTCCCGCCGGACACGAATTCACCGAACCGCCCGAACGACTCGCGCGAAACGGCCCGCAAGCTGTGGAGCGCCCACCCCAGCTGAACGGCGGCCCCGGACACTTCCCCGCCAAGCGCCTCGTGCAACCGCACCGCCCCCTCCAGATCCATCCGGAAGCGCCGTTGGCTCCCCGCCAACGCCTCGCCGCCGAAGCCGCCCGTCTCGTACACCACGGGCATGTGTACCAGGCCGATCCCCGTGGCACGCGCCGCGGCAATGACCCTTCGGCTCATCTCGGCCGGATCGTCGTAGGCGCCCCCGTCCGGCTGACGGTGCAGATAGTGGAACTCGCCGACGCAGGTGAAGCCCGCCTTGAGCATCTCGACGTACAGTTGGGCCGTGACCGCCTCCACGTCGTGCGGGGTGAGGTGGCGGAGGAACGCGTACATCACCTCGCGCCAGCTCCAGAACGAATCCGGCCCGCCCCCCTCCGCGAGCCCCGCCAGGGCGCGCTGGAACGAATGGCTGTGGACGTTGGGGATCCCGGGAACGGTCCACCCCGCCACCGTCTCGCATCCGCCGCTGCCGCCCGGCTCCACCGACGCGATGCGGCCGCGCTCGTCCACCTCGACCACGGCGTCGCGCCGCCAGCGGTTCCCGACCAGGAGCCGCTCGAAGCGGAACGTGCGGCGTGGGCGGGCCCTCGGTGGCATGGACGTTCCCTCGCGGACGGATTTGCGAAGCGGCGCGGATCGATGCATCAATCCGGCAGCAGTCTTCCAATTTCGCTCCAACCACGCGACCGCGCGAACGACCCCATGCCCCATCCCCGCTGGGACCGAATCTGGACCGACGTCAAACTCGCGACCATGACCGGCCCGTCGCTCGGCATTATCGAGGACGGGGCGGTCGCGAGCGCCGGCGGGCGCATCGCGTGGGTGGGGCGAGAGGCCGACCTGCCCGCGGGCGGGAAGCGGACGGCGGGCGAGATCATCCGCTGCGGTGGCGCCTGGCTCACTCCGGGGCTGATCGACTGCCACACGCAC
Organism: Longimicrobiales bacterium; assembly: GCA_965206455.1. Taxonomy (GTDB): domain Bacteria; phylum Gemmatimonadota; class Gemmatimonadetes; order Longimicrobiales; family Gaopeijiaceae; genus Bin94. The sequence goes on from CBDBJS010000002.1 coordinate 1,033,359, forward strand.
ATTGTCTTCGGAGGCGACCGCACCCGCGACTTCCGCCGCCGGCTTCGGGGAGAATCGTACGGCGACATCGCGAGGGCGGGCGGGGGCATCATGTCGACGGTCCGCGCCACTCGCGACGCCTCCAATGAGGAACTGACCGTGCGCGCCGTTGCCCGGGGAGCGGAGTTGACGGCCTGGGGTGTGACCACGATCGAGGTCAAATCCGGCTATGGCCTCGACCTGGCGACCGAGCTGCGGATGCTGGAGGTCGCCGCCGGGCTTGCCGACCACCTCCCGGCGGACATCTCGCCCACGCTGCTTGCCGCCCATGCGATCCCGCCCGAGTACGCGGCGCGGCGCGCCGGCTACGTCCAGCTGGTCATCGACGAGATTATCCCCGCCGCGGTGGAGCAGGGCCGCGCGAAGGCCGTCGACGTCTTCTGCGAGAACATCGCCTTTACGCCGGCCGAGTCGCGCGCGATCATCGAAGCCGGGATCGGGGCGGGGCTGCACGGCCGCCTCCACGCGGACCAGCTCTCGGACCTGGGTGGGGGCGCTTTGGCCGCCGCCGCGGGAGCCCGCTCGGCAGACCACCTGGAGTACCTGTCGCGGGGCGGCGTGCAGGCCATGGCGTCAGCGGGGGTGTGCGCGGTCCTCCTCCCCGGCGCGGCCTACACCCTGGGGGCGGACCGCAGGCCGCCCGTCACCAGCCTGCGGCGGGCCGGCGTGACGATGGCGCTGGCCACCGACGCGAATCCCGGATCATCGCCGATCACGAACGTCGGCGTGATCCTCAACCTGGCATGCATCCTCTTCGGGCTAACCCCGGAGGAGGCCCTGCTCGGCTTCACCTCCGCCGCTGCTCGGGTCCTCGGCCTGGAAGCGGACCGCGGCGCCCTCGAGCCCGGCAAACGCGCCGACCTGGCCCTATGGGACGTGCGTGATCTGGCGGAGCTGTGCTACTGGGTGGGCGCGAGTCCCTTGCGGTCGCTGGTCAAGGATGGGGTTCCCCTCGCCTCCAGACACCCGATGCAGCGGGGTGATTTGTAAAGCACGGTTTACACAATGTAAACCGTGCTTTACAGTCGATCCGGAGGTCTCAGCCTCCCCGCCGGCGCGGCGGGCTGCGCTTTGCGGGCCCCCTGGAGCCACCTGAGCGCGGTGCAGGGCGTGCCTTCGGCGGCGAGCGCCTGGATGGTGCAGGGCGTGCCTTCGGCGGCGAGCGCCTGGATGGTGCAGGGCGTGCCTTCGGCGGCGAGCGCCTGGGTGGTGCGGAGCGCATCTTCGGCGGCGAGCGCCTGGATGGGGCGGGGCGTGCCTTCGGCGCCGGGCGCCGCGATGGTGCCGGACGCGCGCCGGGTTGCGAGCGCTTTGGCAATGCCGGCCGCGCGGTGGGTGCCCGGCGAGTCGGCGTTGTCCGTACGATGGGTGCCCGGCGCGTCGGTGTTGTCCGTACGATGGGTACCCTGCGAGGCGGTGTTGTCCGTACGATCGGCCGCCGCGTCGGCGTGGGCGACCCCGCGCGGGGTGCGGCTTCGGGTCGCTTTCTTACCTTTGGCGGCGCGGTGCGCACCGGCGTTGGCCTGCTGGTTCTGACGGGTGGCCTGCGTGTTGCAGGGCGAGGGTTCGCTGTCCTGGTGTCCCCCCCAACCACCTTCGCGTCACCCTGACCTCGCGGACGGGCCGTTCGTGGAAGGGCCTGGGCCCACGGGCGGGTCGCACGACTGCCAGTGTTCGTACGGTCGGCGCTGCCGGCGAGATCACCCCGCCTCGCGCGGGTTCCGTCGGGAGAGAGCTCCGAAACGGGGCGTTCCGGTCCGTTGTCCGACACGTACACCGCCGGCCGCTCCTTGAACCGGGGACCGAAGAGGGGGGTGCGGTAGGCGGATCTTCCCCCCGAGCTGTAGCCGTAGGGGGAAACACGTCCCCCGTACCCGTCCAGCACGTAGTAGCGGCGAAGGTGGCGGTAGTCCCCGCCCCATCCGTAGCCCGGATACCCACCCCAGCCATCGTGCCAACCGGAGTATCCGCCGTTCCAGAAGGGGGAGGCCGCGTAGAAGTGCCGGCGCACGTAGCGGGAAGAAGGCCATCCCGAAAAGCCGAACGGTCCCAGCCACGGGCTGGGAGGGCCCCACCAGCCGAAGGGTCCAAAGCCGATGGGCCGGTATCCCCCGCAATCCACGAAGGGGTCGTGCCAGAGGTAGTCCCAGCAGTGGGAGAGCCCCCAACCGTCCTGGTAGCCGTCCCGGTAGTCGTCGTAGTAACTGTTGAAGCCGAGGCCGATTGACACGTAGGAAGAGGCGCCGAATCCGAACCCGGGGCTGCGGAACACCGGCTGGTAGGCTAGGCCGACCCCCCAGCCGGACCAGAACGCGGGCTGGCCCGAGGCGGCCAAGTCAAGTCTCATCGAAACATGGTTGGCGACCTGGGCAGTGCCGGCCGCCGGGATCGTGAGCATCCCCGCCAACAGAACGACTTTACTCGTGAGCTTCATTTCACCACCTCCACGGTTTGGGCTGGCGGTTATCGGATGCATCGATCGTGCCATGAATCATCCAGTCTTCTAACTCGTTGGCATGCTGAGAGATGCGCGTGAGCGACCCTCCACGATCGGGTCTGCATGTCCCTGTCCTGCAACACGCACCGACCCATCCCGCGGACAGGGTATCCTCATTTCCGGTCATACCGAAAGACACCGGTGCACCAGAAGGAGCGCCAACAGCGCGATGAAGGGCGCGGCCGTCAAGACCAGCTTTCCCACGGTCCCGGCCACGGCCGACCCGCCGCCCGCGTCCCCGGTGCCACATCCTTCCGCCTCCGAATGCTCCGTCATGACCGATGCTCCGGTCGGTTGCCGATACCATGAATCCCTCTGGCCCCCGCTCCATGCGAAACGAGCAACCGCACCCCGGCAACATTGACTCCCGGGCCTATTGCTGCAAGCGATGACGCTGGCCGTTACGCCTCTTGACTTGCCAAGTTCGCAAGCAGAGTGAATCTTGATAGCACCGACGCCGTGCTGAACCACCGGGCATCCTGATGCCGGACGCGGCGTGTTTCGGACCCTCAGTTCAATCTCCCGGGCGGTAGCCGCGCCATCGCCATGAAGCGCGCGGAATCGTCCCCCGCATGGGGGCGTACAACGCCCGGCTGGGTCCGTGTTGCGCTCAACGTGTGACGCTTGTTCCCCCGGAAGGTGTTAGCGACCGTGACCGATCAAACAACTCCGCGATCTCGAGAGACTCGCCGTCCCCGCAAGCGCAGGCAACGGGGGCGCCGTCCCGGAGGCGGGGCACACAGGGAAGAAAACGACATGAACGTCAACGATCCCAACCGGGAGCCCGGGCCGGTTCTCGGCATCCTCGATGTCCTGCCCAGCGGCTCGGGATTCATACGCCAGGCCGAGGAGGGGTACATCCCCGGCAACAACGACATCTACGTCGGGTCACGGCTCATCCACAGGTTCGGTCTGCGCACCGGAGACGAAGTGGCGGGCGTCGTCGGTCGCCGTCCCCGCAACGGGAAGAGCCCGCCCCTGCGCTATCTGGATCTGGTCAACGGGCTTTCCGCGGACGCCGTGACCAACCGGCCGGACTTCAACCGTCTGAGCGCGATGCACCCGCGGCACCAGCTCAAACTGGAATGCGGGCGAATACACGGTGGAGAGCCGGATCTGACCAACCGGGTGATCGACCTTTTCTGTCCGATGGGCAAGGGTCAGCGCGCGATGATCGTGGCACCGGCCAAGGCGGGCAAGACGACCATTCTGCAGGCGGTGGCAGAGGGGGTGGAGAAGAACCACCCCGAATGCGAGCTGATGATCCTTCTGGTGGACGAGCGGCCCGAAGAGGTCACGGAGATGGAGATGTGCGGCTTCGGCGAGGTCATCGCGTCGACATTCGACCTGACTGCCGAGCGGCACTGCCAGGTCGCCGAGATGACCCTGGAGCGGGCGCGGCGGAGGGTTGAGGTCGGCAAGCATGTCGTCATCATCCTCGACTCCATTACCCGTCTGGCCCGAGCCCACAATACGGTCGAGGAGGGGAGCGGACGGACGCTTTCCGGGGGCCTCGACGCGAGTTCGCTGGAAAAGCCGAAGCGCTTTCTGGGCAGCGCCAGGCTGATCAAGGAGGAACAGGGCGGGGGGTCGCTGACGATCATCGCGACGGCGCTGGTGGATACCGGATCGCGCATGGACCAGGTGATCTTCGAGGAGTTCAAGGGGACGGGGAACAGCGAGCTGGTTCTAAGCCGTGAACTGGCCGACCGGCGCATCTATCCCGCCATCGACCTGAGGGCCTCCGCAACCCGCAAGGAAGAACTGCTGCTGTCGCCGGATGCCCTCCGGCTTTCGCGCGCGATGAGGCGTCAGCTGTCCGATTCGATGCCGGCCGAGGCGATGGACGAACTTCTCCGGGTGATGCGCCAGACAAAGTCGAACGACGAGCTGATCACCGTGGCGTTGCAGAGGCTGTAGCGTCGTTGCGGCGGCCCCGGCATCCCGTGCCGGGAATCCCCGCTGCACTGCGTCCGGCGCGCTAGCCGCCCGACTCGGCGCGCTCCTTCAGCCGGTTCAGGCTTTCCTGCAGCTGGAGCCCCTGGGACTCGTCCATGGTGAGGGCGGTCCACCCCAGCACCGGATTCCACCCCAGGTCGACCCGCTCGGTCCAGGAGACGAGCGACCCGCGGCCTCGCTCCTCGATGGAGATCGTGCCCTCGAAGCGAATCGCGCCGTCCTCCACGTCGACCACATAGTCGACCTCGAAGGGCGGGCGCGCCGCGACCAGCGTCAGGGAGCCCGAACCCATGGCGGGGTCTTCCCACACGCGGCGCGCGCCGGCCCCGGCCGCGGGTCCTTCCAGCTTCGACTCGAGATCGCCCCAGGGCGTCCACTCGGTCCACGCCTCGAGGTCGTTGACCAGAGGAAAGACGGCTTCCGGCGGCGCGTCGACCTCGACGCAACGGGTCACCTCGACGGTGCCGGGGAGAAGGATCCCCACGATCAGAAACCCCCCGGCGAGCAGGGCCAGAATACCGGCCACCACCACGCCCGGACGTGACACGTAGCGGAGCATCAGGAGGTCCTCTCCGCCGCGCAGCGGCTGGTCAGATCGTTCCCCAGCACCGACCACACGTGCTCGGCCATGGCTTCATGCCCCTCGGCGTTGGGGTGAATGCCGTCGAACTGATTGAGTGCGGGCACCGCGGCCACTCCCTCCAGCAGGAACGGGACCAGCACGGCGCCGTGTTCTCCCGCAACCCGCGGGAACACGTCGCGGAACGCAAGCGTGTAGGCCGGGCCCAGGTTCGTCGGGGCCTGCATTCCGGCGACCACGATCGCTGCTTCCGGGTGCTGCCGGCGCGCTTCGCCCACGATCCAGGCCAGGTTGTCGTACAGCGCTTCGGGGCTCTGTCCCCTGAGCCCGTCGTTGGCGCCGAGTTCGACGAACAGCGCCGCGAGAGGCAGCTGCTGCGCCCCCAGCAACTGTCCCAGGCGCGCGCGCCCTCCGGCGGAGGTGTCCCCGCTGACGCCGGCGTTGACGACCCGGCAGCCACCACCGGCGTCGGCGATGCGCCGGCCGATCAGGGCGGGATAGGCCAGGGTTGGGTCAGCCAGCCCGTACCCCGCTGTCAAGCTGGTGCCGATGAAGACGACGCTCGCGGTGGCGCCGCCGCTCTCCCCGGGGCTCGCGGCGGCGGCCGGCCGGGCTGTTCCCGCTGGCCCGGCTTCGCCAGCTTCAGAGGTCACCGCGCCGGTGGCGGGCGGAGCACCGGAACCGTCGCCGGCGTCCACGCACCCGGACGGAGCAGCTCCCGAAAGCCCCATCCACAGGATGAGCGAAGCCCTGCACAGCGACGCACGCGCGATCATCGAAGTCCGGGGGCTGACCCGTATCTTCATGAGCGGCGGGCGTCCGTTGGAGGTGCTCAGGGGCATCGACCTGAACATCAACGCGCGCGAGTTCGTGGCGGTCGTTGGCCCCTCGGGGAGCGGAAAAACCACGCTGCTGGGTCTCCTTGCGGGACTGGACAGGCCCACCGCCGGGAACGTCCGCGTGGACGGCCGCGACCTGGGCGCACTCACTGAAGATGAGCTTGCGCTCTTCCGGGTCAACCGGATCGGCTTCGTCTTCCAGACGTTTCATCTGCTCCCCACCCTGACTGCGCTGGAGAACGTACTCGTTCCGGTCGAGCTCGCCGGAGGGAACCGCCGGGGCGCGCGCCTCACCGGGCGAGCCGCCAGGGATCACGCCCACGGCCTCCTGGACCGTGCTGGTCTGAGCGACCGTGCACACCACTATCCCGTCCAGCTGTCGGGCGGGGAGCGGCAGCGGGTCGCCCTGGCGCGCGCCTTCGCGAACCGTCCCCGCATCCTCTTCGCCGACGAGCCCACGGGAAACCTGGACGCCGAGACCGGATCCACGGTCGTCGCCCTGATGGAGGACCTCAACCGGGACGCGGGCACGACGCTCGTGCTTGTGACCCACGACGCCGAGCTCGCGGCGCGCGCCGGCCGGGTCATCCGGCTCGGGGGAGGGCGCGTCGTTTCGGACGCGGCCCCGGTCTCCGGGCGGTAGCATGGACCGCTTCCCCTTCAGGATGGCGCGGCGCGAGTGGCGGTCCACGCTGCGCCGCCTGGGCGTCCATATGACGTCGATCACCATCGGGGTGGCCGCGCTGGTGGCCCTCCACTCCTTCCGGCACGATGTGGTGCGGTCCATACAGGCCGAGAACCGGAGCCTGCTGGGCGCTGACGCACGGCTGGGCACGAACCGGGAGATCCCCGACTCCGTCGCGGTGATCGTCGATTCCCTGGTCGCGCGCGGGGCGGATGCCGCCCGCGTGACGGGTCTCGTCTCGATGGCGCTGGCCGAAGGCAGCGGCCTCACGCGGCTCGTGCAGCTGCGCGGCGTCGAAGCGGGCTTTCCCTTCTACGGGGAGGTCACCACCGATCCGCCCGGCATGTGGGGTGGTCTCTCGGGGCGCACCGCGCTGGTCGACCCGGCGGTCATGGTGCAGCTGGCCATTGGGGCGGGGGACACCCTGCGCCTGGGCACGGCCGCCTTCACGGTCGCAGGTTCGGTGGAAGGACTCCCCACCGACATCGGCTTCCAGGCGGCCACCGGGCCCCGCGTCTTCATCGCCCATGACCAGCTCGACGACACCGGGCTGCTCGGCCTCGGGAGCCTCTCCCGCCACAACGTCTACCTCCGCCTCCCCCCCGGCATTGATCCCGACGAAACGGAAGAGGCGCACGAAGAGGTCCTGCGCGCCACTCGGGTCTCGCTGCGCACCCCGGAAGAGCATGCCCGCTCCCTCACCCGGTCCACCGACTTCCTCGCCGACTTTCTGGGCCTGGTCGGACTGGCCGCCCTGTTGCTCGGCGGGATCGGTGTGGGGAGCGCCGTGAACGTCTTCGTGCGGGGCAACTTCACGTCGATCGCGGTCCTGCGCTGCGTCGGCGCCACCCGGCGGCAGGTCTTCTCCACATATCTTCTGCAATCGGTGTGGATGGGGTTTCTCGGATCGGCGGGCGGAGTGGCTCTCGGCCTGGTCGTGCAACGCTTCCTGCCCCTCCTCATCCGTGACGTGCTGCCCGTCGAGGTGGCGACGTCCGTGTCGGCCGGATCCGTCGGCTTTGGCCTCTTTCTGGGCACGTGGGTGGCTTTCATCTTCGCGCTGCTGCCGCTCCTCGAGGTGCGCAAGGTGACGCCACTCCAGGCGCTGCGCCTGGAGGTGGAAGCAGTCTCCGGGAAGGATCCCGCACGGATCCTGGCGGTGTCCGCCATCGCCGCCACGGTCCTCGCCCTCACCCTCTTCGAGGCGCCGTCGCCGGAAGCGGGCCTCGCCTTCGCCGGGGGTCTCGCCGCCGTTACCGCCGTCCTGTTGGGTGTTGCCCTCGGCCTCGCGCGGGGGACACGGAGGTTCTTTCCGCGGCGGGCCGGCTACACCGTCCGGCAGGGGGTCGCGAACCTCTTTCGTCCCGGCAACCAGACCGTCGCCGTCACGCTCGCGCTCGGCTTCGGGGTCCTGGTCGTGGGCGTGATCGTCCAGCTGCAGCGGAACCTTGTCAGGGAGCTGTCGCTGGAAGAGGGAGCGAACAGCGCCAACATGCTTCTCTTCGACGTGCAACCGGACCAGGAGGAGGGGGTCGGTGCTCTGCTTGCCGGGTACTCGGAGGGGGTTCCGGAGATCGCGCCGATGGTGACCGCGCGGGTGGCGGCGGTGAACGGACGCCCCGTGGCCGACATCCTGGCCGACAGCGCCGGAGACGAGCGGCCCCAGCGGTGGACGCTGCGCCGAGAGTACCGCCACACCTACCGCGCGGAGGTGAAGGACACCGAGACGGTCGTCGCGGGGGAGTGGTGGGGCGGGGGCGGGCCGCGGGAGGGGACGCTGCCGCGGGTTTCGGTGGAGGAGGAGTTGGCGGACGACCTGCGCGTGGGCGTGGGGGACGAGATCACGTGGCTGGTGGCGGGGCTGGAGGTCGCCACCGTGGTGAGCAATCTGCGCAGCGTCGATTGGGCCGGGTTCGACACGAACTTCTTCGTGGTTTTCGAGCCGGGCGTCCTGGAGGGGTTGCCCCGGACCAGCATCGTGCTGGCCAGCGTGCCGGGTGAGGAGGCCCGGGCGCGATTCCAGCTGGCTCTGGTGCGTGGCTACCCGAACGTGTCGGTCCTGGACCTGGTTACGATCAGGACGGCCGTGGAGACCATCCTCTCGCGGGTGGTGGCCGTGATCCGCATCCTGGCGGGGTTGTGCGCGGGGGCGGGGCTGATCGTGATGGCGGGATCGATCGCCTCCACGAGGGCCCAGCGCCGGCGCGAAGGGGCCCTGCTGCGCACGCTGGGCGCCCGCTTCCGCCAGATCCGGCGGATCCTGATGAGCGAATACGTGGCGCTTGGCACTCTTGCGGGGCTGGCGGGTGGTGTGCTTGCACTCGTGGCCAGCTGGCTTCTCACCGTGCGGCTCTTCGGGCTGACGTTCGCTCCCGCCCTGGGTGCGGCGGCGCTGCTGTGGCTGGCGGTGGTCGTACTGACCGTGCTGACCGGAGTGGCGAGTGGCGGTGGAGGGGCGGGGAGCGCGCCGCTCAAGGCGCTGAGAGCGGCGGCGGAGTAGCGAGCGCGGTCTGCAAACGGCGGCGGGGCGCCTCCGAAGAGACGCCCCGCCTCATGCGTGGTTGCGGCTTCGAACGCCGCATCCGCCTCCGTGCTAATGCTGGGGGCTTGTCGTCGCCCAACGGGTCTTCAGGATATCCCGTGCGGCCTCCGGGATGAGCGGCGAGGTCGCGAGAAGCTGCGCCCGGTTGAGCAGGTCGTGGGCACGGGCTCCAAAGCCGCGCCCGTTGGCGACCCAGGCCGCGTCCGTGAAGGCATTCGCGGCCACGATCACGTCGCCCATGGCCATCGCGCGTTGCCCGGCGGCCTCGAAGTCGCGCAACGCCTGAGTCTCGTCGCCATCGTAGAAGGAGATCCTTGCGGCCTTGATCAGGTTGCGTACCGCCTCGGGATCGCCGGCGGGCCGCAGGTCGGCCGCGCGCCGGAACAGCGACGCGGCGCGGTCCCACCGTCCCGGGTCCTTCAGGTTGTCCGTCGCTCTCATCTCGATGGCGTCGATCTCGTCGGCCGGCACCTGGGCCGCGGACTGAGCCGACAGGGTGGTGGCGCTGGCCGCCACCAGAAGAGCTGCCATCGCGGGGCGGCTCCATGCGAAGTTCCTATTCATCGTATCCTCCGTGTTTCTTCTATCAATAAAGGTCCGGGCGCCCGAGAATTCGGGGACTGCGCCCGGTCGTGGTGCGGTCGCGACCCGCGGTGACGCGGTGCAACCGTCCCAACGGAGGTCAGATACGATGGATGGCCCGGGTTGTTTCACCCCGATGCCGCGTTGGCTCCGGAACTTGCGCGTGCAGGCAGACCTAGCCGAAGAAACTCCGCAGTCGCGCAACCGCCCGTTCCAGGGTCTCGGCCTGTTTGCAGAAGGCGAAGCGCACCAGCTTGCGGCCATCCTCCGCCCTGTTGTAGAAGGAGGAGCCCGGAACCGGAGCGACCCCGCACTCACGGGCCAGATAGTGACTGAAAGCGGTGTCGTCGAGCGAACTGAGATTCGAGAAATCGGCCATGATGTAGTAGGCGCCCTCGGGAGGGTTGCACCGGAAGCCCGAGTCGCGCAGCCCCGCGTATAGGATGTCGCGCCGTTCGAGATAGTCCCGCGCGATCGCGTCGTAGTAGTCGCGGCCGAGGGAGTCGATGCCGGCTGCGCAGGCTTCCTGGAGTGGAGCCGGGGCGCCGACCGTAAGGAAATCGTGGACCTTGCGGATCGCGGCGGTGAGGTAGGGCGGCGCAACGATCGTGCCGACCCGCCACCCCGTGACGCTGAAGGTTTTGGAAAGCCCGGAAATGATGATTGTGCGGTCACGCATGCCCGGAAGGCCGGCCAGCGGGATGTGCTCCCCTTCGTAGATGATGTGCTCGTAGATCTCGTCGGTGATGGCGAGAACGTCGTGCTCGAGGCAGATCTCGGCCACAGCGTTCATTTCGTCATGATCGAAGACGCGGCCGGAGGGGTTGTTCGGGGTGTTGATGACGATGGCGCGAGTCCGTTCCGTGACCGCGCTGCGCAGTCGGTCCGGGTCGAGGCGGAAGCCGGGCGGGTCGAGAGGGACGAACACGGGCGCGGCCGCCGAGAGAACGGCGTCAGGACCGTAGTTCTCGTAGAAGGGCTCGAAGACAATGACTTCCTCACCCGGATCGACGGCGGCAAGCATGACCGCGGCCATGGCCTCCGTCGCACCGCACGTGACTGTGATCTCCCGGTCCCCGTCCACCTCGATTCCATACCAGTCGGCGTATTTGCCAACCAGCGCCCGGCGGATGTCGGGTGTGCCCCAGGTGATGGCGTACTGGTTGACATCGTCCTGTATTGCACGGCAGGCGGCGTCCTTCAACAGCTGCGGGGCCGCAAAATCGGGGAAGCCCTGAGACAGGTTGATTGCGTCGTATCGCCGTGCCACCCGTGTCATATCGCGAATGACGGATTCGGTGAACGTGTGAGTTCGTACCGCTGTGCGCAGGATCATGAGACGGACGTTAGATGACCGAAGTGGGCTGCGCTAGTTGCCGGAAATACGTGCGCATTGTATGTTATGGCCATCTCAACGACAGCCCAGGTGAGCCATGACCTCGTCTTCCTATTCCGACTTTCGTGATGCCGTGGAGCGCCTTCTCGGATGCGCCGTGCTCTTCCACGGCGCCGAAAACCTCGGCGATCTCGCCGATATCGATCTGGCCGCCCTGCTGCAGGAAAGCGGGCTCGGCGACGTGGCCGACGGCATCGAAATCGCTAACACCGCGGCGGTCCTGCGGTCCGAGATTCAGATCGGCGCGGAGTTTTGCAAGGCGCTGGAGGGCCTTGACGAAAGGCGCCGCGTGATTGCGCGGAAGCGGACCTACGCCAGGGACCCCGAGAAGCTGGCGGCATTGGGTCACGAGTTCGGGGTCAGCCGCGAGAGGGCCCGCCAGCTTGAGGTCAGGTTGCGCCGAACGGTCGATCTGGAGGTCGCCCACCTGGTGAAAAGGGCGGCCAACTGGCTTGAGCGGGCCGTGGGCTCGGCGGCCAAGCCGGCGAAATTCGAGAGGATCCTGAGCTTGCTCGTGGACGATGCGCCGCCCGAGTGGAGAACGGCGGCCGAGGTGGCCGTGATGGCCGAAGGCGGCTATGAGGTGCTGGACGGGGTTGTGGGCAACAGGACCTTCAAGGATCAGATCGGGCGAGCGCGGCGCTTTGCCCCCGACTTCGCCAACGAAGCCGGGGTCATCGACGAGGAGGGCTTGCGGGGGGTGGTCGACGCGGTGGACACGCCCGAGTGGGAGGCGCTCACGCGGAACGCCCGGTTGGTCAGGATCGGCGACCACCTCGTCGTCAGGGACACCCGGCGGGCGCGTGTCTTCCTCGCGTTGCAGTCCATCGGCGAGCCGTCAACCAGGGAGACCATTGCGTCCATGGCGGAGCTGGCCGACAACTCCTCTCTGTCCAGCCTGCTTTCGTCGGACCCTCTCTTTGTCCGTTTCACCAAGGACAAATGGGGCCTGAGCGCATGGACCGACGAGCCGTACGAGGGCGTCGTCGAGGCAATTGTGAAGCGGATCGAGGAGGCTGGGGGAGAGATCGGGATCGACCTCCTGGTGGCGGAGATCCCCGCGAAGTTCGAGGTCTTGCCGGCCACGGTGAGGAACTACATCGGCACCCGGAAGTTCGAGATCCAGGGAGACAGGGTGAGGGTTGTCGCCGAGCCCGTCGCGCCGATCCAGGATCTGTCCTCGGCTCGTGATGTGGTGTGGACGCCGGACGGGACCCCGGTGCTGCGCTTCACCGTTGGCCTGCATCACCTGAAGGGGAACAGCCAGAAGATTTCGGCGGCGGTGGCTCAGCACCTGGGGGTCGGACTGGACGGGTCGACGAAGATCCCGTTCGTCCAGCCCCGGGGTGTCGACGACGCCTCGGTCATCTGGCGGTCCTACGACCCCAACGGGCCGGAGATGGGCCGCTTGCGCGAAGCCCTCATGAAGGCCGGTATAGAGCCGGGGCAGCGTGCCCATGTGCTCCTTCGGCGTGAGGGCCTCCGCCTGTTCGCCAACGGCTCGGACATGCTGAAGGAGAAGCCGTGAAGCACACACCCTCCCTTCCCGCGCGGAACTCGTTGCGCCGGTAGTTCAAGGGTGAGAGCCTCGGAGGCGGTCGCGGCAGACGGCGCCTCGGCGCACCACGCTGCCGGGCATGACTCCGACCCGCGCCGGTGGAGGATCCTGGCGCTGTTGAGCGTTGCCGAGCTCCTTGGCATGTCCCTGTGGTTCACGGCGACCGCCGTGTCGGGAGAGCTGGGGGCGCGGTGGGAACTGTCGCCGAACCAGGTTGGATGGTTGGCCACCGCCGTCAACCTGGGCTTTGTGGCGGGGACCGCCGTGGCGGCGCTGCTCAACCTGGCAGACATCATCCGTTCACGCGTGTACTTCGCCACCGCCGCCGTGCTGGCCGCCGTGGCCAACGCTGCCGTCCTCGCGGCGCCCGGCTTTGCCGCGGCTGCCGGGCTGCGTTTCGCGACGGGCTTCCTGCTGGCCGGCGTCTATCCGCCCGCGATGAAGATGATCGCCACCTGGTTCCGGTCGGCCCGGGGGCTGGCGATCGGCACCATCGTGGGGGCCCTGGCGGTGGGGAAGGCCATGCCGTACCTCCTCAAGGCGTTTCCGCGGGCGGGGGCGGAGCAGGTGGTCCTCGGCGCGTCCGTCGGAGCCCTGGCCGGGGCCGTCCTCGTGGCGCTCTTCTACCGCGACGGCCCGTTTCCGTTTTCGCGCCGCCCCTTCTCGTGGGGTCTTGCCGGAAAGGTGCTGCGCCACCGGGAGACGCGCCTCGCCACGGCGGGCTACCTGGGGCACATGTGGGAGCTGTACGCGATGTGGGCGTGGGTGCCGGCGTTTCTGGCAGCGTCCAGCGAGGCGGCGGGCCAGGGGCGGGCGTGGGTGGAGCTGGCCAGCTTCGGGGCGCTGGCCGCGGGCGGAATCGGGTGCGTCTGGGGCGGGTGGGCGGCGGACCGGATCGGCCGCGAGAGGCTGGTGATCCAGGCCATGACGGTCAGCGGGCTGTGCTGTCTGGCCATCGGCTTCCTGTTCGGCGGCCCGTTCGTGCTCGTCACCGCCGCGACGCTGGTGTGGGGGTTCTTCGTGGTGGCCGATTCGGCCCAGTTCAGCACGCTCGTCACCGAGGTTGCGCCCAGGGGGGCCGCGGGAACCGCCCTGACCCTTCAGACGTGCCTCGGATTCCTGCTGGCGTCGTTCACGATCCAGGCCGTGCCGGTGGCGGCCGGGGCGGTGGGGTGGGCGTGGGCCTTCGCCGTGCTGGCTCTCGGCCCGGCGGCCGGGATCCTGGCGATCAGGCGGTTTGCGCGCTGCCGTGCCGGCGAATGAGGTAGACCCCCCACGTCAGGACCGGCAGGACGAACACGAAGAGATAGCCCCAGGTGATCATGCCGTACCCCTGAGCGATCAGCGGGGTCAGTCCGAACTGTGCGATCAAGGCGCCGAGGCCGAGCATCCCGATGGCCGCGACCACCCGCGCCCGCGGTGGCAAGACCCGGTCCCGTTCGCTGAAGCTCCGGGCGACGCGTTCGTTGACCGCGTGAATCATTCCGGCGCCGGTCTCGACCAACGTGCCGAAAAGCATGACCTGAAAGGCGATCTGGAAGCCACGGGAGCCCAGCGCATCCAACATATAGCTTACCGGCACTGATTCTGTCAATATCCCAGGATATTCACCCGCGATGGCCACGAAGAAGAGGAGGGCCGGGATCATCGCGATGGGCCCGGTCAGGAGTCCCGCGATGAAGGTGTCCTTGCGGTTGCGGTGATGGCGAATCGTGATCAGAACCGCAGGCAGCACACCCAGGTTGTACCCGGCGTACTGCAGACCGCCCTGGATCCAGCTCCCTTCAATGACGCCGGCTGCGAACGACGCGTGGATGGACGGGCCGAAGCTGCGCAAGCACATCACGAAGAAGATCAGGTAGACCAGGTAGAGCACCCCCGACCAGCCCGCGAAAGCCCGCTCGATCACCTGGTTTCCTCCGAACACCAGCCAGCCCACCAGCCCCAGGATTCCAAAGACGCCCACCAGGTACGGCAGCCCGAAGGTCTCTTGCGTGATCGACCCGGCAGCTGCCGCGATCACCGCCAGGACGATCATCATCAGAGCGACGTAGAGGAACTCGAAGGCGATCCAGCCGCGACCGAGCAGTCTCTGAAAGAAGCTCCGGTATTCGAAGGCGCGGAAGACGCGCGCGAATTCGTAGCTCACGATGCACACCGCGCTCCACACGGCCGTGGACAGGGCCATCGCCAGAAGGCCGCCGAGGGGTCCGCGCGAGAGGAAGAACTCGGCCAGCTCGCGGCCGGTACCGTATCCTCCCGCGATCACGACGGACTGGAAGACGAAGCCGGGGAGCAGGTAGCGTCTCAGTGCGTTCACCTTGGGTTACCTCCAGTGGGTTGGGGCCGGCGGTCAAGCTACGGAACGGGTGGGTGCCGCGCCACAGACCCGATCGGGCGGCCGGTCTACCGCCGCCCCTCCGCCACCCCTTTCGGCGCCACCGCGATCTCGGCCCTGGCAAGTCCCCAGTCCACGAACAGGGCGAGCACCGCGGAGGGGACGGCGCCCGACAGGATCATCACCGGGTCGGAGAGGGTGAGCCCGGCCACGATGGGGTCCCCCAGTCCGCCCGCGCCGATGAACGCCGCGAGCGTCGCGGTTCCCACGTTGATGACCGCCGCCGTGCGGATCCCGGCCATGATCACCGGTGCCGCCAGGGGGAGCCGGATCCGGCCGAGCAGCTGTACCTCGGTCATCCCCAACGCGCGTCCCGCCCCCACCGCATCCGGCGCGGCTTCGATGATCCCCGTGTAGGTGTTGCGGAGGATCGGCAGGAGCGAATAGAGGAAGAGGGCAGCCACGGCGGGGGCCACCCCGATCCCGAAGAGCGGGATCATGAAGGCGAGCAGCGCGATCCCGGGGATGGTCTGGAGGAGACCGGACAGCCGGATCGTGCCTTCGGCGAGTGACCGGCGCCGTTCCAGCGCCACCCCTGCCGGGAGGGCGACCAGGATCGCCGCGCTGAGCGAAGCGAGCACGAGCAGCAGGTGGCGGCCGAACTGCCGGCCGAGATCCGAGCGGTTCGTCCACATGTACCTTGGCAATGCCGCCACGGTGGAACGGGTCCGCCGCGAGGCCGACGCGCTGCCCGGCTCATCGTCCGGGGCGTCGATCATGCCGACTGCGACCAGCAGCTCCCGCGCGGCAACCGCGATCGGGGCCGCTTCGACCTCGATCCTTTCGTTGGCTCGCTGCACCGCCTCCTCATCGATCCTCCCGGCCAGCCGGGTGAGGACCAGTACAGCCCCGGGCCTGTCCGCATACAACTCGCGGCTCACCAGCGGGGCGGCTTCGTACGGCGGGAAGAAGTTCCGGTCGTCCGCCAGCAAGGCCAGATCGTACCGCGAGATGGCGCCATCGGTCGAATAGGCGTCGATCACATCGACCGCGTTCTCGGCGAGGGCCTGATACTTGACGGCCTGGAGGAGGCTGCGCGACTCCCGGAAGTGGATCCCGTAGGCGTCGGCAAGGCCGTCCAGGCCGTCGGCGCGACCGATGAAATCGGGCGAAAACCCGCCCGCGAGGTCGGGGGCAATCGCCGCCAGTCCGGACAAGGTGCGCACGTCCAGCGAGTCCGCGACTTCCCGCCGCATGGCCATCGCGTAGGTGTTCTCGAAGCCCAGGGGGGGAAGCCAGTGCACACCCCAACGCGCCTCGAACTCTTCGCTGACCCGCCTGAAAACGGCAGCCGGACCCCCTTCGGCGGATTCGCCAAGGACCGCCGCCAGACCCGTACCGGTGTACTCGGGGTAGACGTCGATGTCGCCGCCGATGAGCGCGCCCAGGACAAGCTCGGTCATGCCGAGCCCGGGGCGCCGGTCGACGACGTACCCGCTGGCCTCCAGCAACTGGGCGAAGGCCTCGGCCAGGAGGTAGGACTCGGCGAAGGGCTTGGACGCGACGACGATCGGGGTCTCGCGGTCGACTGCTCCGGCCGCATCCTCCTGAGCGGCGAGAGTTGGCGCGGCCAGAGTGCCAGCGGCCCATGCGGCGGCGACGGCGGCCTTGATGCGGGCGGTAATCACGTGGCGACCCCCGACTTCTCCAGAAGCTCCGCCGCGTAGCCGGTGGCCTTGCCGAGCAACTGCCCGGCGGAAGCTTCCAGGACGATCCTGCCGGCGCGCATGACCGCGATCCGGGTGGCCACCTCCAGCGCCTCGGCCATGTCGTGGGTGACGAAAATGGCGGTCACGCCCGCCGATTCCCGCAGTGCCGTGAAGGTCTTCTGGGCCTGGTTGCGGGTGATCGCGTCGAGCGCCCCGAACGGCTCGTCCATGAGCAGGATATCGGGGCCGGCCGCCATGGCGCGCGCGATGGCGACGCGCTGGCGCTGCCCCCCCGACAGCTCGCGCGGGTACCGCTCCGCGAAGACCGCAGGGTCCAGCCCTGCTGCCTGGAGGGCGTCGCGGCCGTGCTCCCGGGGGTCGCCGCGACCCTGCAGAGCGGGCACCAGGCTGGCATTGGCCAGGCACGTCCAGTGCGGGATCAGTCCGCCATCCTGTTGGACGTACCCGATCGAACGCCGGAGCTGCACCGGATCCATCGAGTCGACCGGCTCTCCGCGCACGACGACCCTGCCGCGATCCAGTTCCGTGAGCCTGTTGATGGTGCGGAGCAGGGTGGTCTTTCCGGAGCCGCTCTCTCCCACCAACGCCACGCATGCGCCCGCTTCCACCTCGAGCGTGACCCCGTCGAGGGCCACCGTGGCGCCGTACCGTTTCACGGCGCTCTCGATGCTGATCAGGGCCATGGGGCGCCGTCCCGCAGTGCTCTCGCGAGGAGGTCATCGTCCACGTTGCCCCCCGAGATCAGCGCCACCACCCTTTCTCCCGCCGACACGGGTACGCGCCCATACATCAGTGCCGCGACGGCCGCGGCTCCGGAGGGCTCGACCACCAGCTTCGCCCGGGTCAGGAGGAGGCGCATGGCGGACAGGATCTCCGCGTCGGAAACCAGGACCACCTCTTCGACGAACTCGGCCACGTAGCGGTAGTTCAGCTCCCCGGCCATCGGGGGAGCCAGCCCGTCGGCGATGGTGTCGGTCCCCTCGAGGGTTGCGGCGCGTCCCTGGTCCAGGCTTTGGCGCATGCCGGGAGCCCCTTCCGGCTCGACCCCGAATACGCGCATCCCCGGTTCGCCGCGCCGCCCGAGTCTTCCGGTCGCGGCCAGCGCACCGGCGATCCCGGCGATCTGGCCTCCGCCTCCAACGGGAACGACGATCGTCGCGTCACCCGGCAGGTCTTCGGCCAGTTCGAGCCCGGTCGAAGCGTGGCCGGCGATCACGGGACCCGCGTCGAAGGGATGGAGGAAGGTCAGCCCGTCCTCGTCGGCGCGCCGGCGGGCCTCACGAAACGCCTCGGCCGCGTCCCCGTGCAGGACCACCTCCGCCCCGTACCCGATCGTCGCCGCGATCTTGCTGCGCGAGGCCCCGGCGGGCATGACCACCACCGCGCGGGCCCCTGCCCGGCGCGCGGCCCACGCCACGGCCTGCGCATGGTTCCCGGCCGATATGGTCACGACGCCGCGGGTGCGTTCGCCGTCGTTCAGCGCCGCGATCGCATTCAGGGCGCCCCGCACCTTGAACGAACCGGTCTTTTGCAAGTTCTCGCACTTCAGGTACGCGATCGTGCCGGTGGCGTCACCAAGGGTGCGGAAGGATAGCAGGGGCGTTCGGTGAATGGCAGGCGTCACCCGCGCTCGCGCCGCCTCGCAATCCTGGCGTGTCAGCCAATCCGTCACCCGTTCCCTCCTCTGTCCTTCCGCGTTCTCTACCGTCCCCATCAATTGATCGAAAGATGAGCCGGACAACAATTGTGCTTGCTCGCGCGATTGCGTACGTTCGCGGTCGGTATTGCGTACGTTTCGCGCACCGTGTGGACAGTAACGTGGTCGCTCCCCCCAGGCGTGTGGAGGATAGCATGAGCGTCGGATCCCGGTTTGTCTCGCTTTTTTCGATCGCACTCGCGGTCAGCGTTCCAACCGCGAAGGTCCAGGCACAACAGGGGACCATCACCGGCCAGGTGACGGACGCCGAGACCGGTGCAGCGCTTTCCGGCGCCTCGGTCGAAGCACTCGGCGAGGGTGGCCCGGTCGGGAGCAACGACGCCGGGCGATTCATTCTCTCTGTCGCACCGGGGTCCCATTCGATCGTAGTCACCCTCATCGGATACGAAACCACGCGGGTGGACGGGGTCTCCGTGGACGCCGGAGCCACTGCGAACGTGACCATATCGCTCCGCTCGCAGGCCCTGGTCCTCAACCCGATCGTCGTCACCGCTTCCAGGCGCCAGGAAAAGGCTCTCGACGCCCCGGCTTCGATCGCGACGGTGTCCGCCAGCGAAATCGCCAGGATCTCCGCCACGACGGTGGCCGAGCACGTAAAGGCCCTGCCCGGCGTGGACGCGGTGCAAACCGGCATCAATCAGGGGACTGTGGTGGCCCGCGGCTTCAACAACGTCTTTTCCGGCGCGCTGCTGACCATCATCGACAACCGCTATGCCCGGATCCCGTCCCTTCGCTTCAACGCCTACCAGATGTTGCCCGCAACGGACCTCGACATCGATCGCATCGAGGTATCGCTGGGGCCCGGCGCTGCCCTCTACGGACCCAACGCCTCCAACGGCGTGATGCACATCATCACCAAGTCCCCGATCGACGAGCAGGGATCCTCCATATCACTGGCCGGGGGCGAGCGGTCGATATTCCACGGCCAATTCCGGACGTCCGTCTCCCCCTCCGACCGCTTCGGGATGAAGATCTCCGGCCAGTATTTCCGAGG
The DNA here is from genome assembly GCA_965206455.1 of Longimicrobiales bacterium. Lineage (GTDB taxonomy): Bacteria > Gemmatimonadota > Gemmatimonadetes > Longimicrobiales > Gaopeijiaceae > Bin94. The sequence goes on from CBDBJS010000002.1 coordinate 1,052,815, forward strand.
GAACGACTGGGAATACGCCGATCCGCAGGAGATCGTGGCGCGCGACTACTTTGCCGATCGGTACTCGGCGGATGCCCGCTTCGACGTCCGCTTTGCCGACGACGGGGAGTTCATCGCCAACGCGGGAACCAGCACGATTCTCAAGGGGGTGGAGATGACGGGCGTCGGGGCCGCCCAGGTGAAGAACTGGGGGTACAACTTTGCGCAGGTCCGCCTCTCGAAGGGTCGGCTGTTCGCCCAGGCCTTCCTCAACCAGACGAACTCGGGGAGCGACGCCGCCTCCGCCGGCCGGGACGGCACTTTCCTCCTGCGAACGGGCTCAGGCGTGGTGGACCAGTCGCGCACGATGGCGCTCCAGTTCCAGTACGGCTTCGACCTGGGGTCCTGGCAGAGCTTCACCTACGGGGTGGACTGGCAGCGCACCGAGCCCCGCACCGGGGGGACGATCTTCGGCCGCAACGAGGACAACGACGACATCTCCGAGGTGGGGGCCTACCTCCACTCCGAGACGTCTCTGGGGGACAAGGTGGAGCTCGTCACCGCCATCCGGATCGACGACCACAACCGTCTGGCCGATGCCAACATTTCGCCCCGTGCGGCTCTGGTGATCAAGCCTGCTGAGAACCATAACATCCGATTCACCTACAACCGCGCCTTCGCGACGCCCTCGACCACCAACCTCTTCCTGGACATTCTTGCGGGGCAGATCCCGCTCCCTGGAGGGCTCAGCTACGGCATCCGCGCGCTGGGAGTACCCTCGGGCGGATTCACCTTCGGGGCCCAGTGTCCCGGCGGGATCATGAACTACTGCATGCGTTCGCCTCTGACGCAGGGGGCCATCCCGGCCAATGCGGCCCTCTTCTGGGATTCCGTTCTCGGGTTCCTGCCCCTCGTCGATCCCAGGCTGGCCCTGCTTGTCGATTTCCTGAAGAGCCCCGGGGCGCTCCCGGGCGATCCGGTGCTGGGGACGGTGCTGCGGCGCCTCGACCAGGCGGCGGCGGGGTCCGGCGGCGATCCCTTCCCCGTCGACCTTTCGCCCGTGGATGATATCTCCGAGCTGACCTCGACGATCCACAACACCATCGAAGCCGGGTACAAGGGACTGATGGGGAACCGCGTGCTGCTTTCGACCGACGTGTACTTCACCAGAATCGAGAACTTCGTGGGGCCGCTGCGGATAATTACCCCCAACGTGTTCTTCGAGCCCGCCAGCGTGCAGGCATTCGTCCTTCACCGAATTTCCCCGCTGATTCAGGCGGGCCTTCTCTCGGCGGAAGACGCAGCGGTGATCGTCCAGACGCTGGCGGCGGCACCTCTCGGCACCATCGTGCCGGACCAGGTGGGTTCGCCCGACCTCCTCGTCACCTACCGCAACTTCGGTGAGGTCGACTTCTGGGGGGCCGACCTGGCCGCTCAGATCCTGGTCTCCGACCGGGTGCGCCTCACGGGGTCCTACTCCTTCCAGAGTGACGAGTGCTTCGACTTCAACGAAGACGGAAACTGCACGAGTTCCGACGACATCGCGCTGAATGCGCCCAACCACAAGGGGTCGTTCGCACTCACCTTCGACGATCAGGCGGCGGGCTTTTCGTTCCAGGGGCGCGTGCGCATGACTGGAGGTTTCCCGATGAACTCCGGGGTGTACATCGGAGACGTGGACGCATACAAGGTCCTGGACGCCTCCATCGGGTACAGTTTGCCCTTCCAGCCGAGTACCCGCATTTCGCTGACCGCGAACAACGTCCTGAACAACGTTCACCGTGAGTTCATCGGCGCGCCGGAGATCGGCCGACTCCTGTTGGCCCGCGTCCAGTACGACTTCTGAGCAGTCGGGTCAACGTGACCTCCAGCGCAAAGCGCAAGCGTCAGGCCGAGCTGCTGAAAACCATCCGAGACCGTCGGGTCCCCCACCAGGAGGCGCTGCGCGAACTGCTGGCAGGCGCCGGCTTCCCTGTGGCTCAGGCGACGCTGTCGCGGGATATTCGCGACCTCCGGCTGGTCAAGGTCAAGGGTGCCGCAGGGGATCCGTACTATACGCTGCCGGAGGAATGGGAAAATGTTCCGCCGCTGGACTCCATCCTGCCGGCGCTGTTCCTCTCGGCCGAAGCCGCCGGCAACCTGGTCGTCGTGAGGACCCTGAGCGGCGCCGCTCAAACCGTCGCCTCCGGGATCGACTGGGAGGAGTACGAGGGAGTTGCCGGGACCATCGCCGGGGACGACACGGTCCTGATCATCGTGCGTGACGCACCGGCCGCGAAGGACATCGTCGCCGTGATCTCGGCGCTCGCGGAGAAGGGGTAGCAGGGACCCTCCCGCCGGCGGCCCGCACTCCGGGCCCGCATGTGTCCGTGTCCCCCGGGTTCCCTTGACACGGGTCACGCAATGCATATTATTTCACAAATAAGGTATTTTCCTTCAATCTGACTGAGACGATCGACGTAGCACGGATCGGTTGCGGGTCCGGAGTGTGAGGAGCACACCGTTACGGCCTTGGCGGGAGACGTAACCACTTTGCGCTCCGGCCCGCATCCACCGTGAGGACAGGGAACGAGTCATGAAAATCGTGCTGGGATACTCGGGGGGCCTCGACACATCGGTGATCGTGCCCTGGCTGAAAGAAAACTACCGAGCCGACGTGATCTGCATGGCCGCTGATGTGGGCCAGCGCGGAGGTGTCGACAACCTTGCGGGGAAGGCCTTCGCCACCGGGGCCTCGGCCTTCTTCGGCGAGGACCTCAAGGAGGATTTCGTTTCCGGCTACGTGCTTCCCGTCCTTCGCGCGGGAGCGGTGTACAGCCGCAAGTACCTGCTCGGCACGGCGATGGCCCGGCCGCTCATCTCGCGTCGCATGGTGGAGGTCGCGCGCCGGACCGGGGCTGACGCGCTCGCCCACGGCTGCACGGGGAAGGGGAACGACCAGCTGCGCTTCGAGATGTCCTTCGCGGCGCTGGCCCCGGACCTGACCGTGATCGCTCCATGGAGGGAGTGGAACATCAGCTCCCGGGAAGACGCATTCGCGTACGCCGGCGCCCGGGGGATTTCCCTGAACGGCATGGACCGGAAGAAGCTCTACTCCCGGGACGAGAACCTCTGGCACATCAGCCACGAGGGTGGCCCCCTGGAGGACCCCGCCAACGCACCCGGATCCGACGTCTTCTTGTGGACCCGGGATCCGGCCGACGCCCCCGACCAGCCCATCGAGCTGGAACTCGGCTTCGAGGCCGGGGTTCCGGTCTCGATCGACGGGCGCGCACTGTCCCCGCTCGATCTGCTGATGGAGCTCAACGAAGCCGGGTCACGGCACGGCGTGGGTCGCGCGGACGTGATCGAAGACCGGGTCGTGGGCATCAAGTCGCGGGGCGTATACGAGACCCCCGGCGGCACGATCCTCCTTACCGCCCTCCAGGAGCTGGAACAGCTGGTCCTTTCGCGCAGCTGCCTCGCCCTGAAAGATGATCTGGCACCCCGGTACGCCGACCTCGTGTACGAGGGCCGCTGGTGGACGCCTGAACGGGAGGCGCTCGACGCCATGGTCGATTCCCTGATGGTCAATGTGACCGGTACGGTGCGTCTGCGGCTGTTCAAGGGTCAGGCGACCATTCGGTCGCGGAAGGCGCCCGCTTCGCTGTACGACCTCGACCTTGCCTCCTTTGGCGCCAGCGAGGGCTATGAGCACGCGGACTCGTCCGGCTTCCTGAAGCTCTTCAGCCTGCCCCAGCGGGCGGTGGCCGCGCAGAAGCTGGCGGCGGACCGCCGATCGGCGCTGTCTCCGAACGGCCAGGGCGGAATCGAAGCCTCCGTGCTGGTCCGTCCGCGCGCCGGGTGACCGCGCCGGGCTCGACCCGTGACCAAAGACTCGCCGGACGATTCGGGGCACGCCCTCTGGGGTGGCCGCTTCGAGGGCGGCCTATCGCGCGAAATGGAGGTCCTGAACCGGTCCCTTGACGTGGACTGGCGTCTTTGGCGTCACGATGTGCGGGGAAGCCGGGCGTGGGCGGCCGGCCTTGCCCGGGCCGGTATCCTGTCGGCCGAGGAGGCTCTTTGTATCGACCAGGGCCTGGTCGAGGTCGCGCATCAGCTGGAAGCCATGCCCGGGCCCCGGGCCCTCGCCGACGAGGACATCCACACCGTCGTCGAGCGGCTCCTCACGGAAGCGATCGGCCCCGTGGGGGGGAAGCTCCATTCGGGCCGTTCGCGCAACGACCAGGTCGCGACCGACTTCCGTCTGTGGGGGATGGCCGCGGTTCGCCTGCTGCAAGTCCGGCTGTCGGGCCTGATTCGGACGATCGCGGAGAAGGCGCGGCAGGTGGAGGGGGTCGTGATGCCGGGCTACACCCACCTGCAACAGGCGCAGCCGGTGCCCGCCGGCCACTGGCTCCTGTCGCGGGCGTGGCCCCTGGTGCGGGATCTCGATCACCTGGGATCCGTGCTGAAGGAATGCGACGTTCTTCCGCTCGGCTCGGGAGCGATCGCCGGCTGCCCCTTCGACATCGACCGCGAGGCCCTCGCGGCCGACCTCGGCTTCTGCAGGGTCACGGAGAATTCGATGGACGGGGTCTCCGACCGCGACTGGGCCGCGCGGCTACTCTTCGGGGGAGCCATGACGGGGGTGCATCTGTCGCAGTTCGCCGAGGACCTGGTCCTCTTCTCGAACAGCGAGTTCGGCTTCGTCCGCCTGGGCGACGGCTACACGACGGGGTCTTCGCTGATGCCCCAGAAGCGAAACCCGGATGTGGCGGAACTGACACGGGGCAAGTCGGGGCGGCTGGTCGGCAACCTGATGGCGATGATGACCGTGCTGAAGGGGCTGCCGACCGGGTACAACCGGGACCTGCAGGAGGACAAGGAGGCGGTCTTCGACTCGGTGGACACGCTGGGCGTCGTCCTGCCCGCCATGACGGGGGCGGTGCAGAGCATGACCCTGAACCGCGCCCGCATCGCGGACGCCCTGCGCGCCGAAATGCTCGCCACCGATCTCGCCGACTATCTGGTGCGGCGGAGCGTGCCGTTCCGGGAAGCCCACCATGTGGCGGGAGCGCTGGTGCGCGTGGCGGAGGGGGCCGGCAAGCAACTGAACGAACTCACCCTCGACGAGATGCACGGCGTCCACCCGGCGTTCGACGACGATGTATTCGAGATCTTCGACCCCACGGCCTCGGTCGAATCCCGTGACGTGAGGGGCGCCACCTCGGGCGCGGCGGTGGAGGCTCAGCTGGATGCGCTGGCCAGGACGCTTGCCGCGGCCCTCTGACTCCCGCTACAACGCCCGTCCGGCAGCCTCGGCGAACACACCCAGCCCGCTCATGAGGTCCCTGAACTCCCCGAAGGTCAGCGACTGGTCGCCGTCCGACAGTGCCGTGGCCGGGTCGGGGTGCACCTCCACGATGAGGCCGTCGGCCCCGGCCGCCAGAGCCGCAAAGCTGAGCGGCGCGACCAGGTCGCGGCGGCCTCCCGCGTGTGAGGGGTCGGCGACCACCGGCAGGTGCGTCTCCATCTTGAGCCAGGGGATGGCGGCCAGGTCGAAGGTGTTGCGCATCTCGCCGCCAAAGGTGCGGATGCCGCGCTCGCAGAGCACGACCTGCATGTTGCCGCGGCTCATGACGTACTCCGCCGCGAGCAGGAGGTCCTTGAGCGTCGCCGACATGCCCCGTTTGAGGAGCACGGGACGCTGAAGCTGTCCCACCTCTTTCAGCAGGGCGAAGTTCTGCATGTTCCTCGCCCCGATCTGGAGCATGTCCGCATATCCGGCCACCAGCTCCGCATCCCGCGGATCGAGCACCTCCGTCACGACCGGGAGACCGGTCTCCTCCCGCACCTCGGCCAGTATGCGCAGCCCGTCCTCCTTGAGTCCGTCGAAGGAGTACGGCGATGTGCGCGGCTTGAAAGCACCCCCGCGCAGCAGGGAGGCTCCCGCACCGGCCACCATCCGCCCCGTCTCGGCCATCATCCCGGCACCCTCCACCGAGCACGGGCCGGCGGCGACCAGGCACTCGGTCCCGCCGAAGCTGCGGTTGCCCACCCGGACCTTCGAGGTCTTGTCGGCGGCGAAATCGCGCGCCGCGAGCTTGTACGGTCGCATCACGGGGTAAACCGAATCGACCCCGGGAATCGAGAGGAGAGGAAGATGGGCCAGGCGCGCTTCGTCACCGATACAGCCGATGATCGTGCGCCTCTCGCCACGGGAAACATGGGTTTGGAGCCCGATCGCCTCCACGCGTTCGCGGATGTGGTCGATCTGGTCAGGGGTGATGTCCTTCATGGCGACGATGATCACGTTGCGTGTTCCGGTTGGGCGCGGTTCGGAGTCGGAGGAGGGAAGATGGCGATTTCCTCCCCGGAGTAGAACCGCGCGGGATCGCGGTCCTGCTCCGGGCGATGAGGCGAGGTTCCCTTGCCGGGCGACTGGTGAGTACCCCCGCGAAGGGGTAGATTGGGCTTTTCCGAGTCTGTGGCAACACCCGGACGAACCCCAACCCGGCGATGCATTGGCCCGACATTCCGTCGATGAACTGAAGAGCATGGCGGGGCGCGACGCGGCCCGGAGGGTACGCTCCGGCATGCGTCTGGGCGTCGGGACCGGCTCGACCGTCGCCCATTTTATCGAGTCCCTGGGCGCTCGCATCGCACGAGGCGAGGTGGCCGATGTGGCCGGCGTGCCCACGTCGATCCGCACAGGGGACGCCTGCCGCCGGCTGGGCATCCCGCTGGGTACCCTGGGAGAACTCGCTCCGCTCGACCTGACCGTCGACGGGGCCGACGAGGTGGACCCCGGCCTCGACCTGATCAAGGGACTGGGCGGCGCGCTGCTGCGCGAAAAGATGGTCGCACAGGCCTCCCGGCGGATGATCGTCATCGTGGACGACACCAAGATCGTCGATCGGCTCGGGGAGATCGCTCCCGTGCCCGTAGAGGTGGTGCCCTTCGAATTCGCGAGCCACCTGGCGTGGTTCACCCGGCTCGGGGCCGAACCGGTCATCCGGCGCGACGGAGAGGGCGGGATGTACCGAACCGACAACGGGAACCTGATCATCGACTGCCATTTCCGGGAGGGAATCGACGATCCGGCCGCGCTCGACAGGCGGCTGGCGCACCGGGCGGGCGTGGTGGAATCGGGGCTGTTTCTCGGCGTGGCGGACGAGGCGGTGGTCGCGGCGGCGGGGGGTGTTCGCCGGATCGCCAGGGAGGCGGGATGATGATCAGGATCGCCCCGTCGCTCCTGAGCTGCCGCTTCGCGGAGCTGGGCACGGAGGTGCGCACCGTGGACGAAGCCGGGGCGGAGTGGATCCACGTCGACGTGATGGACGGGCATTTCGTGCCCAACATCACGATAGGGCCCCTGATCACCGATGCCGTGCGCGGGGTCACCTCCCGCACGGTCGACGTGCACCTCATGATTGAACACCCCGACCGCTACATCGCGGACTTCGCCAGGGCCGGCGCCGACGTGATCACCGTCCACGCCGAAGCGACGGTGCACCTTCATCGCACCCTTGGCCTGATCCGCGAACTGGGGAAGCGCGCCGGGGTGGCGCTGAATCCGTCCACTCCGCTCGGCGCCATCGAAGACGTCTTCGACGAGATCGATCTCATCCTGATCATGTCGGTGAACCCCGGTTTCGGCGGCCAGGCGTTCATCCCCGGTTCGGTCGACAAGGTGAGGCGCGCCCGCACAATGATCGAGACCCACCGGTCCGGACAGATCGACCTGGAGGTCGACGGGGGCGTGAGCGTGATGACCGCGCCGGCGCTTGCAGCCGCCGGGGCGACGGTGCTCGTGGTCGGCTCGGCCATCTTCGGTCACCCCGGAGGCCCCGCCGCGGGCGTGGACGCCATCCGGTCGTCCATCGAAGGAATCCACTGGCACCGCTCAGGTGTATAAGGCTCCGCAATGCCCACATTCGTGCACGAAACCAGGCTCCCCTTCCCGGTCGACGACGTCTTCGACTGGCACATGCGCCCCGGCGCCCTCGAACGCCTGATGCCGCCATGGGAGGATGCACGGGTGGTGGCCCGTGAAGGCGGCATCGACGACGGCGGCCGGGTCCACGTCCAGGTGCGGCGGGGCCCGCTGAGGGTGGACTTCAAGGTGCGTCACACCGCCTTTGAAGCCGGAAAGCTCTTCCGCGACGAGCAGGTTTCCGGCCCGATGGGGTCGTGGAAGCACGACCACGAGTTCGCGCCGGCGGGGTCGGACTCCTGCATCGTTCGCGACCGGGTCGTCTACGATCCGCCCCTGGGCGCCGCGGCCGCCGCGCTGGCCGGGTCCACCATCGAAGCCGAGATGAAGCGCCTCTTCCGTTTTCGCGGCCAGCGCCTCGCCCACGATCTTGGGCGGCACGCGCAGTACCGCGGGCCCCGGCTCCGGGTCGCCGTCAGCGGCGCCGGCGGATTCATCGGGTCGGCGCTCTCCCACTTCCTCACCACGGGGGGGCACGAGGTCCGCCCCATCGTGCGCCGCAAGCCCCGCCACGACCGGGGGGAGATCTTCTGGGACCCCATGGAGGGCCGGATCGAGGCCGGGAGGCTCGAGGGTCTGGATGCCGTGGTGCACCTCGCCGGCGAGAGCATTTCGCGGGGGAGGTGGAATGGCGCGAAGAAGAAGGCCATCTGGAAGAGCCGGGTCGTCGGGACCCGCGTGCTGGTGGACGCCGTGAACGGACTGCGCCGCCCGCCGCCGGTTCTGATATCGTCGTCCGCGATCGGGATCTACGGGAACCGGGGCAGCGAGCGGCTCGGGGAACGGAGCGGACCGGGGAAGGGCTTTCTCGCGGATCTTTGCCGTGAATGGGAGAACGAGGCGGTCAGGGCGCGGCGGTCGGGGGTTCGGGTGGTGCTGCTCAGGACCGGACTGGTGCTCAGCCCCGCGGGCGGCGCCCTGGGAACCATGCTGCTTCCCTTCAAGATGGGCATCGGGGGCCGACTCGGGAGTGGGCGCCAGTACGTGAGTTGGATCGACCACGACGACCTCGTCGCCCTCGTCTTCCACGCGCTCGTGACGCCATCCCTGCGGGGACCGGTCAACGCCACCGCCCCTCACCCCGTCCCCAACGCCACCTTCACCACGATTCTGGGGCGGGCCCTGAAGCGCCCCACCCTGCTTCCCGTGCCGTCCCTGGCGGTCAAGGCGATGTTCGGCGAGATGGGCAGGACGCTGCTGCTGGAAGGGGCCCGCGTCATCCCCGATGCCGCCACCCGCAGCGGCTTCCGCTTCACCTTCGAGGGCCTCGCGGAGTCGCTTGCATTCCAGCTCGGCCGGGCCGCGCCCGGGCCATAGGGATCGGAATGTCACGACCCGGCCCTTCACTGACGCGCGGCGACCTGTCGCCCGATCCCATCGAGCAGTTCGGCCGCTGGTTCGAGGATGCCGCCGCCGACCCGCGGATCGTATTCGCGGAAGCGGTCTGCCTCTCCACGCTGGGGCCCGACGAAACCCCCGAGGCCCGCATGGTGCTCATGAAGGACTTCGACGACCGGGGTTTCGTCTTCTATACGAACTTCGAGTCCGAGAAGGCCCGGTCGATCGTCGCCCACCCCAGAGCCGGCATGACCTTCTACTGGCAGCCCCTCGCGCGCCAGGTGCGGATCCGCGGCGCGGTAGAGGAGGTGTCTCCGGACGAAGCGGACGCGTACTTCGCGAGCCGGCCCCGGGGGAGCCGCATCGGCGCATGGGCGTCGGACCAGAGCCGCGAGCTGGAGAGCCGCGCGGCGTTGGAGGCGCGGGTTGCGGCACTGGAGGAGCGCTACGCCGGCCGCGAGGTCCCCAGGCCTCCCCACTGGTCCGGCTTCCGCATCGTCCCGGAGGCGATCGAGTTCTGGCAGGAGGGACGGGCGCGGCTGCACGACCGCTTCGCGTACGAGCGTGACGACGCGGGACGGTGGATCCGGCGGCGGCTCTATCCCTGAGCGGCCACGGGCCGCCGTGCCAGCGCGGTCTCGCCGAGCACCGCGTCCAGCGTCTCCACCAGAAGCGCGGCCTCCCCTGCGCCGAAGACCATCGGCGGCTTCACCTTGAGGACGTTGTGGTCCGGCCCGTCGACGCTCAGGAAGACTCCCAGCTCGCGCGCCCGGTTGACGATGCGGGTGCATGCCTCCGGGAACGGCTCGCGGGTCGCACGGTCGCGCACGACTTCGATGCCCAGGAAGAGGCCGCGCCCCCGCACGTCGCCCACCAGGGGATGCCGCGTGGCCAGCTCCCGCAGATCCCGGAGGAGCCCGCCGCCCACCCGGCGCGCGTGCTCGACCAGCCCGCGGTCGCGGATCTCGGCCAGGGTGGCCCGGGCCGCGGCGCAGGAGACCGGGTTGCCGCCGAAGGTGCTGAAGTACTCCATGCCGTTTGCGAAGGAGTCGGCGATTTCGCGGGTCGTCACCACAGCGGCGACCGGGTGGCCGTTTCCCATGGGCTTGCCCAGGGTGACGATGTCGGGCACCACGCCCTGCAGCTCGAAGCCCCAGAAGGCGTCGCCCACCCGGCCGAAGCCGACCTGCACCTCGTCCGCGATGCACACCCCCCCGGCGCGGCGTATGTGATCGTAGGCGGCCGCCAGGTATCCGGGCGGGGGCTCGATCTGGCCTCCGCAGCCGAGGATCGCTTCGGCGACGAACGCCGCGACTCCGGGGCCCCCTTCAAGACGAGCGGCCGCCCCTGCCACCTCGCCGGCGTAGAGCCCGCCCAACTCCCGGTCGGCTGCGTCCCCGTGCGGGTCCATGCCGGGGCCTCCGGCTCTGCCCCTTCGCCGGTAGCGGCCCCGGTAGCTGTCGGGCATCGCCGCCACCGCCACCCGGCTGCTCGCTCCCGCACCGCCAGGCCCGTCGAACTTGTACTGGGAGATCTCCACCAGCCCCCCCGTGTTGCCGTGGTAGCCCCCTTCCAGGCAGACCACGCCGTCTCGCCCGCTGTGGAGGCGGGCCATGCGCAGCGCGAGTTCGTTGGCCTCGCTGCCGGAGCAGACCAGGTAGACGACGTCCAGCGGCGCGGGGAAGTGCGCCAGCAACTCCTCGGCCAGCGCGACGATCTCGCCGTGGAGGTAACGCGTGTTGGTGTTGAGCACCCGGGACTGGCGCGCGATCGCCTCGGCGACGCGGCGGTTGCCGTGCCCGACATGAGGGACGTTGTTGACCGTGTCCAGGTAGCGGCGGCCGGTGTCGTCGTACAGGTAGGCACCGAGGCCGCGCACCACGTGGACCGGGCGTGCGTAAGACAGACTGAGCGACGAACCCAGAACCGTCTTGCGCTTTGCCGTTAGAACCCGATATCGCAAGACGGCGTCGGGGAGGGGAGGGGAGACGGCCGCCGGGGACGGCTCCGGCGAGGGTGTGGCCATCGGCTGCAAGCCCGGATACGGCAGGCCCGAAAGCGCCGCCGGGTCGGGGAGGACCGACTCCCAGACGGCGCGGAGGCGGTGGAGGGCCACTCCCGTGAAGGTCCCATGGTCTTCCGCCGCCGTGCACTCGTCGTGCAGGGGGTCCAGCGCGATGACCTGAAGGTGCAGGTGGGGTGGCCAGCCTCCGTTGACGGACGCGTCCCCGAGCCAGCCGAGCATGTCGCCGGGCGCGACCTGTTGCCCGGGCGTAAGGTGCTCCAGGGTGGCGTGGTCGAGGTGGCCGTACAGGGTATGGAAGCCGGTGCCTTCGCCGGTGACGTGCCGGACGATGACGGTGGGGCCGTAGTCGAGCCGTTGGGCATTGTCGGTGACGGACAGGACGGTGCCCGCGAGGGGTGCCAGAACCGGTGTGCCCGCCGGTGCGAAGAGATCGAGGCCGAGATGGACGGTGCGGGCCTCCGGGCCGTCGTTGCCGGGGACGACGAACGCGGGGTCGTCGTAGAGCAGCCGGACCTCCCCGTAGCGGCCCACGCCCACCGTTGCCCCGGCCGCGGCGATCTCTCCCTCGACCCAGGTGTCGGCGGCACCGGGACGGGCGAGGTCGTCGGGGTGCGGGAGGTCCGGGCTCTCCACCGAGAGGTCGATGTTGCAGGGCCGGGCGAGCATCTCGGGGGACATCACCGACGCCTGGGGCCGGGCCTGTCCAACCCACGCAGCAACCGTTTCCCGGGCCGGATTGGGCACCAGACCGCACGCCTCGCGGATCCTGAATTCGGCCAGCCTCCAGTCGGTATTCGCCAGGGTGCGGAGGAGCTTCCACGCGGGTTCCCGGCTCACGGCGAGGTATTCGTTCCCGGGCTGCTCGCGCATCTGGCGCGACTGGACGCACACGGAAAGGCAGAGCCGCAGAGCCGCCATGGGGATGATCGCCCGGCATTCCGCGTCGGAGAGGGGCGTGACCGAGGAATACCCCCGGGTGACCCTGCACGCGGCTTCCACCGGATCCGCCAACCCCATCATCGCATAGGCGGATGCGATCGCGAGCTCGGCCGCCCGCCAGCTTCGCACCACGTCACCGAAGTCGATCAACCCCCCCAGGCGGTCGCCGTCGAGCGCCGGAGCCACCATCACGTTGTAGTCGTTGGCGTCGTTGTGAATCACGGTCACGGGAAGCGAGCCCTGCACGGGATCCAGCCAGCGGACGGCGCGGCGAAGAGTCGCGGCCACCATTTCGGGTCCGTCGTCCGGGCCCTGCACGGGGTCCGGGCCGTCCAGGTGCGCGCGGATCGTCCCGGGCGCGGCTTCCATCCTCCACGCGAAGTCGCGGTCGAGTTCCGGGTGGTCGAAGCCGGACAGGGCCGTGTCCAGCTCGGCCAGGAGCGCGCCGAGGGATTGCAGCACCGCCATCGAACGGGGGCGCACCTCCGCCAACGGGAACCCGTCCACGTACGTGAGTGCGCAGGCAATGTACGGGGCGCCATCGAGGTCGACGTCCGCGATGGGAGACCGGGACGGTCCGGGGACGGCGGCGGGGGGCGGGCAGTGAGCGTCGGACGGGGTCACCAGGCTCGGTATGGCGGCGGAGAAGGTGGATCCCGCGAGGTGGTCCAGACACGCGGTCACCATGTCGAACACGGGCCGCCGCGACGCGGGGCTGAGCTTGAGCACGAAGTTGCGTGTCGCTACCCCGGCCTCCGCCGGGCGGTCCGAGACGATGAAGTTGAGGTCGAATTCGCCCGGCAGAGCACGGACTTCCCCGGTGAGCCCGAAGTGTTCCCGGGCAATGGCGGACGCCCGCGTGAGTCGGCTGGTCATGGGGAAAGCGGCTCCGCACCGGCGATGGAAGCCGGGGCGATGCGATCGGGGAAGGGAAGGCTCACGGGTTCCTCGCTGAAATCGTGGAGACCACCACAGCCATGCGTGTGCACCAGGGCGACGCAGACTTAGCGGTAGCGGCTCCCGCCGTCAAAGGATGTGGAATCGCCCACGTGTTATTATTGAAGTTGCCTCCCCGAAACCCCCGGAATGACACCGCCCCGAACCAGCCCATGCCCACCTACGAATACAGATGCAGCGACTGCGGCCGCGAGTTCGAACTGTTCCAGAGAATGAGCGACACGCCCGGCGCCTCCTGTCCCGACTGCGGCCGGCGGGCCGAGCGGCTGATCTCGGGCGGAGCAGGCCTGCTTTTCAAAGGCGAGGGCTTCTACATCACCGACCACCGGTCGGACGCGTACAGGAAGAGTGCCAGGGAAGAGTCCGGGGCCGGTGCGGACAAGGAATCCGTGGCCGGCTCGAAGGGCAAGGCCGGGGCAGGGAAGACCGCGGCGGACGCCGGGTCGGGGGCGGGCGGATCGTCCGGGCCCGGAGGCGACTGACACCGTGTCCGCGGAGCAGATCGCCGACGCGTTGCGGCAGGCCGCCACGGAACTCGGCGCCGATGACATCCGCTTTCGCCTGGACCGGCCGAAGGACGCCAAACACGGTGATCTGGCGTCGAATGTGGCCCTGACCCTCTCTTCGCAGCTTCGGCGGCCACCCAGGGACATCGCAGAGGAGCTCAAGGCCCGGCTGGAGTCCATCGCAGGCGTGGACAGGGTCGAGGTGGCCGGACCGGGCTTCCTGAACGTCTTCCTGGAAGGGGCGGCCGCCGGCGAGGTTCTCCGTCGGATCCGGGTCCTGGGCGCGGAGTACGGCCGCAACAAGGCCGGGGCCGGACAGCGGGTCATGGTGGAGTTCGTCTCGGCCAACCCGACGGGTCCGCTGCACCTCGGACACGGTCGCCAGGCGGCGCTGGGAGACGTGATCGCGACCCTCCTCGCATGGTCGGGGTGGAAGGTCCACCGCGAGTTCTACTTCAACGACGCCGGCGGGCAGATCCTGCGGCTGGCCCAGAGCGTCAGGGCCCGCTACCAGCAGCGGCTCGGGCACGACGCGGCGATTCCTGACGGCGGCTATCACGGCGACTACGTGTCGGAGATCGCGGGAGCGCTGATCGACGAGGTGGGAGACCGGTACGAAAACGACCGGAGCGATGCCGCGCTGGAGGCCATGCGCGGCTACGCGGTGCGCATCCTGCGGCGCGAACAGGAGGTGGATCTGGCGGCGTTCGGCGTGCACTTCGACGAGTACTACCCGGAAACGCGGCTATACTCGGACGGATGCGTGGCCAGGACGGTCCGGGACCTGGACGGGACGGGCCTGACCTACAGGAAGGACGGCGCCGACTGGCTCCGCACATCCGAATTCGGCGATCAGAAGGACCGGGTGATGATCAAGAGCAATGGCTCGCCCACCTACTTTCTGCCGGACGTTGCGTATCACGTGACCAAGTGGGAGCGGGACTTCACGGAGGTGATCAACGTCCAGGGCTCGGACCATCACAGCACGGTGGACCGGGTGCGTGCCGGGCTGCAGGCTCTGGGCCTCCCCGCGGGCTATCCGGAGTACGTGCTCCACCAGATGGTGACGGTCGAACAGGGCGGCGAGGAGGTCAAGTTCTCCAAGAGGGCGGGCTCCTACACGACCCTTGCCGAGCTGGTCGCCGAAGTTGGGGCCGACGTGGCCCGGTATTTCTTCCTCATGCGCCGGCCCGAAGCGCACCTGACCTTCGATCTGGACCTGGCGCTGGACCAGTCCGACAAGAACCCGGTGTACAAGGTCAAGTACGCCCACGCCCGGGTGTGCAGGCTCTTCAAGCTGGCGCGGGAGAGGGGGCGGGCCGAGGTTCCCCCGGACGCGGATACCGCCCTCCTCGACGGGCCCGCGGAGCGCGAGCTGATCAATCAGTTGCGCGAATTCCCCGCGTTTCTCCGCCGGGCCGCGACAGGGAGGGCTCCGCACGTGATCTGTGACTATCTGGAGAGGACGGCGGGCCTGGTCAATTCCTGGTACCAGGCGGGACACCCGGCCCGGAACCCGGAGCTGGCGGCCCTGGTGGACGACGATGCGCTGCGCAACGCCCGTCTGACCCTGGCCGACGCCGCGCGGATCGTCCTCCGCAACGGGCTGGAGGTTCTGGGGATCGAGGCGCCCGAGCAGATGGTGCGGGATGAAGCAGATGGTGCGGGATGAAGCAGATGGTGCGGGATGAAGCAGATGGTGCGGGATGAGTAGGGGGCCGCGCCGGATTCTCGGACAGATTCCCTGCCGAATCTGTCAAGGAATCTGTCACGGATGCGCCGGAGGCCCCTGACGCCGTGTCCATCCTGGCGGTCGGCAGCGTGGCCCTTGACGCGGTGGAGACCCCGGCCGGAAGCGTGGAAGGCGTGATCGGCGGGTCCGCGGTCTTCTTCGGAGCCGCGGCGTCGTTGCTCACGGACGTGCGCGTGGTCGCCGTCGTCGGAGGCGACTACCCCCTCGAACGGCTTGGCTTCATGCGCGAGCGGGGGGTGGACTTCACGGGCCTGGTCCAGGTGCCCGGCGAGAGTTTCTTCTGGGGAGGACGCTACAGCGACGACTTCCGCACGCGGGAGACGACCGAGACCCGGCTCGGGGTGTTCGCGTCCTTCGACCCCGACGTGCCGTCCGGCTACCGCGACTCGGAGGTCGTGTTTCTGGGGAACATCGATCCGGATCTCCAGCTCGATGTCCTGGACCAGGTGCGGACTCCCGGGCTGGTGGCCGCCGACACGATGAACTACTGGATCGAGCGCACTCCGGACGCGCTGGCCCGGGTGCTGCCCCGCCTCGACGTGCTCATGATCAACGACGAGGAAGCGGCTCAGCTCTCGGGCGAGACGGACATCGCCCGGGCAGCCCGGCGGATCCGGAACCTTGGGCCCGGCATCGTGGTCGTAAAGAGGGGTGAGGACGGGGCCGTTCTCTTCGCCGACGACTGGGTGTTCCGCTGTCCGGCGTGTTCCGTGGAGCGGGTCGTCGACCCGACGGGCGCAGGCGACGCCTTCGCGGGCGGGTTCCTGGGCCACCTCGACCGGGTTGGATCGTACGGGCGCGAGGAGCTGGCCCGGGCCGTGATGCACGGGTCGGCGATGGGCTCCTACGCCGTGGAGGCGTTCTCGGTCGACCGCTTTCGGGACCTTGACCCGCGTGACATCGCTGGACGGGTCGAAGGCCTGCGGGCGATCGCGACCCGTGCGCCCGAACTCGCGCGGGCGGTGGAGTGATGCGCCCGCCAGCCATGCACGATGCCCCGGGGGAAGGACGGCCTGACCTGAGATGAATGACTCTCTGACATACAAGGACACCGGCGTCGATCTGGACGCGGCCGACCGGGCCAAGCGTTCGCTGGCCCCCCTCCTGGAGGCTTCCGGCGACGCTCACACCCTTTCCGGACTCGGGGCGTTCGGCGGCCTCTACGCCGTTCCCGCCGGGATGTCGCAGCCGGTCCTCGTATCGAGCGCCGACGGCGTGGGCACCAAGCTCAAGGTGGCGTTCACCTCGAAGCGGCACGACACGGTGGGCCGCTGCCTCGTCAACCATTGCGTGAACGACATTCTGGTGCAGGGGGCCCGGCCGCTCTTCTTCCTGGACTATCTCGCCACGGGCGACCTCGAGGGGGACGTGGTCTCCGCCGTGGTCGGGGGCGTGGCGCGCGCATGCCGGGAAAACTCGTGCGCGCTGCTCGGCGGGGAGACGGCGCAGATGCCGGACTTCTACGCAGCCGGCGAATACGACCTGGCCGGGTTCATCGTGGGGGTGGTCGAGCGGGAACGGATCCTCGACGGTTCGGCGGTGCGCCCCGGGGACAGGCTCATCGGCCTGCGTGCGTCGGGTCTCCACACGAACGGGTACACGCTGGCACGGACCATCGTCTTCGAACGGATGGGCCTCGGCGTCGTCGACGACTTCCCGGGAGAGGACGCGTCGGCCGGGGACGTGCTGCTGCGCGTCCACCGGTCCTACCTGACGACGGTGGCCCCGTTGCTGCGGCAGGGGTGGGTCAACGCCATGGCGCACGTGACCGGAGGCGGGATGGAGGGGAACCTGCCACGTGTTCTGCCCGACGGGTTGGGTGCCCGCATCGACTGCCAGGCATGGACGGTGCCGAACGTCTTCCGCCAACTCGCGATCGGGGGTGGTGTGCCCGCAACCGAGATGTACCGCGTCTTCAACATGGGCGTCGGCATGATCCTCGTCGTGCCGCCCGACCGGGAAGTGTGCGTGCTGAGGGCGCTGGGCGAAGACGGATGGCCGCTCGGCGAGGTGGTGCGGGGTATCGGCGTGGAACTGGTCGGACTCGGCTGATCCCGATGCAGAGCCCGACAGTGCGCTCCGGTGCGGCGGACACGGCGTCCTCGGGCATCTTCCCCTGCTCCCGCCGGCGCGGGCAGGCGGGTGCTCCCGGTTGGGCACTCGCGGTGGTGACGCCCGTGCTCGTCTCCCTCGCCGGTGCGTTTTCTTCCGTACAGGCCCAGGAGCTGCCCGTCAGTCGCTCCAGCGTCGAGGGGGTTGCCGATCTGGCGAGCCGCTGCTCCGGCGGCAGGAACGCGATCCTGACCATCCCCTGCCGGGAGCTGTCCCTGGCGGTGATGGCGGTGCAGCGCGGCGTTGGCCTTGCGTCGGCGCTGGGCAGCGATATTCCCGGGAGCGCGAGCACGATGGGCCGCCGGCTCGGGACCGTTCCCCGAATCGGCGTGTCGCTGTCTCTGGTGGGACAGCGGCTGGCCATGCCCAGGGTCGCCGCGACATCTCCGGCGGATCTGGCGGAAGAGGAGGTGTTCACGCTGGCCGGGCTCCGGGGCTCGGTGGCCGCGGGGGTCTTCGACGGCTTCCAGCTGGGCCTGGGCATGGGGGGCGTCCTCTCGGTCGACCTCATCGGCTCCTACTCCCTGATGCGCCTTCCCGAAGGCGCGGGATTCGAGAAGATGTCGTCGGGCGTCGGGCTGGGCGCCCGGGTGGGCCTGGTCCGGGAGTCGTTCGTCGTGCCCGGTCTCTCGATCTCGGGAGTGCGGCGCTGGCACGGCGACATCAAGGCGGGAGATCTCGCCGCCGGCCACCCCGGAGAGTTCGTCACGGATCTGACGGTCTCGTCGTTGCGGGCCACCCTGGGGAAGAACTGGTTCGTGCTGGGGCTGATGGGTGGCGTTGGATGGGACCGGTACGAAGGGAACGCCACGTTGACGGTGCCACGGGGCCCGGGCGACCCCGGGTCGATCGACGGCCTGGTGACCAGTGAGCGTCTCGTGTACTTCGTGGGGGGGTGGTTCAACTTTCTCGTGTCGCAGCTTTCCTTCGAACTCGGGGTGGCGGAGGGCGTGGCCGACCCCTTCGACGACAGACGGGCGGCGTACGACCCCGAGTCGCCGAGCTGGTTTGCCGCGACCGCCTTCCGGATCACCCTTTGAGTCCATCTCGCCGCATCGGGTCGGGCGCCATGGAGCGTGCGGTCGCGGAGACCCCGGCGCCGCCGGCTCCTCCGAGCGACCTGGATCGCCATTGCCTTGCCCGCGCGGTCGAAGTCGGCAGACTTGGCTGGGGCCGGGTGCACCCGAACCCGATGGTGGGTGCGGTGGTGGCCCGGGGCGGCGAGGTCATCGCCGAGGCGCATCACGAGGAGTTCGGGGGGGATCACGCCGAGGTCGCAGCGCTGGCGGCCCTGGACGACGCTCGCGGGGCGACCCTGTACACCAGCCTGGAGCCGTGCAGCCACGCGGGGAAGACCCCGCCTTGCACGGAAGCAATACGCGCGGCGGGCATCGCCCGGGTGGTGTTCCGGGCGCCGGAGCCGGGCTCGAGGCAGGGCGGTGGGGGACAGTGGCTGCGCAGTCGGGGGGTGCGGGTGGACGGCCCGTTCGGAACACGGGGCGACTGGGTGGCCGAGAACCCCGCGTTTTTTCATGCCGCGGCCGGCCGGGGGCCGTACGTGGCGCTCAAGCTGGCAGTCAGCCTGGACGGAAGGATCGCGCCGGGAGGTGGAAAGCGTGTATGGCTTACCGGGGAGAAGTCCCGGGCCGAGGCGCACCGGCTTCGCGCCGGCTTCGACGCGGTGCTCGTGGGGACGCGCACCTGGAAGGCCGACGACCCGATGCTCACCGCCAGGGGGGCCGTGACGCCGCGGATCCCTCCCGTGCCCGTGCTGCTGGATCGGCGCGGTGATCTTCCCGTGGGGGCACGGGCCCTGCAGGGACGCTCCGGGAGGCGGGGGATCGTGGCGACCACTGCCGGGCAGGCCGCCGGCCTGCAGCGCCGCCTCGGGGAAAGGGCCGATGTGGTTGCCGTGCCGGAGGGGGGTGGCGGCCTCGATCTCGCCGCGCTCATGGCGGCACTGGACCGTCGCGGGGTGACAAGCGTGCTTTCGGAAGGCGGCGGGATTCTGGCGACGTCGCTGCTCCGGGACGACCTCGTGAACCGTCTCTACCTCTTCGTGGCGCCCGTGGTCATCGGGGACGGAGGAGTCCCGGCGTTCCCGCCCGGTGCCGCAACCGCGCCCGCCACTGCCGCCGATCCCGGTGCCGCCGCGGAGCCCCACGACGCGGTGCATCTCTTCAAGGGGTGGAAGTCCCGCCTCGACCCGGTGAGATTCGGAAGCGACACTCTCATCGTCCTCGACCGCGGAGACTGACCCTGTTTACCGGAATCATCGAATCGGTGGGCGAGGTCGTCAGCGTGACGGACATGGACGGCGGACGCTCCCTCTCGATTCTCGCGCCCTTCGCGGCGAAGCTTGCGCCGGGGCAGTCCGTCGCCGTGGACGGTGCCTGCCTCACGGTTCGCGATCTCGCCCCGGGGACGTTTTCGGTGGAGGTGGGCGCGTCCACCCTGGAGCGAACGATTGCCGGCCGCTACGGGCCGGGCGCCGCAGTCAACCTGGAGCGGGCGGTCCGGGCCGGTGACCGGCTGGACGGTCACCTTGTCCAGGGCCATGTCGACGGTCTCGGCACCTTTCTCGAGAAGCGGTCCAGCGGGAACACGAGGTTCCTGGACTTCGCGCTGCCCGGCGACGTCCTTGCCACGACGATCCTTCACGGCTCCGTCGCCCTGAACGGCGTCAGCCTCACCGTCAACAACCTCCGCGACGGTGCCGTCTGCGAAGTCGCAATCATTCCGCATTCGTGGGAGCACACCAACTTCTCCCGACTGGAGCCGGGCGATCCGGTCAACGTGGAGGCGGACCTCATCGGCAGATACGTCCAAAGGGTGATCGCAGCCCGTGGCGAGACCCATGCCTCTTGACTCCGTCCGCGACGCCATCCGCGATATTTCCGCGGGCAGGCTCGTGATCGTCGCCGACGACGAGGACCGGGAGAACGAAGGCGACCTGGTCTGCGCAGCCGAGAAGATCACCCCCGACCTGATCAACTTCATGACCAAGCTGGGACGGGGACTCATCTGCGTCTCGATGACGGCGGAGCGGGCCGATGCCCTCGAGCTCCCTCTGATGACGAGCCGCAACACCGACCCTCATGGCACCGCCTTCACCGTCTCCGTGGACGCCAGCCAGCGCTTCGGGGTGACGACGGGCATCTCCGCGCAGGATCGGGCGACGACCGTGCAGGTGCTGGCCGATCCGCGGTCGCTTCCCGACGACCTCAGGCGGCCCGGGCATATCTTTCCCCTCCGCGCTCGCCGGGGAGGGGTGTTGCGCCGCGTGGGCCAGACCGAGGCCGCGGTCGACCTTGCACGTCTGGCCGGGCTGGCTCCCGCCGGGGTCATCTGCGAGATCCTCAACGAGGACGGCACCATGGCCCGGAGGGGCGAGCTCGAGGTGATGGCCGGGGAGCACGACCTCAGGTTCATCACCGTGGAACAGCTGGTCACCTATAGGCTTGCGCGGGAACGTCTGGTCAGACGCGTGGTGGAGGCGACCCTGAGCACGGAGTGGGGGGACTTCCTCTGCATTGCGTACCGTAGCGAGATCGACGAACGGGTCCATATCGCACTCGTCAGGGGAGACGTGGCCGGCAAGAAGGAGATCCTGGTTCGAATGCACGCGGAGAATCCGCTCCGCGACACCTTCGGGTCCGTGGACGAGCCGGGGGGCAACCTCCTCGCGGGTGCGATGGATCGGATTCGCGCCGAAGGGGAGGGCGTTGTCGTCTATATTCACCGGGACCGCGCCGGCGACCGGCTGATCGAGCGACTCCGGGGTGTCGCGGACAAGGATCACGCTTCGGAGGCGTCCCCGGGCGCGCGGCAGGTTCTTCGCGACTATGGAATCGGGGCCCAGATCCTGCTCGACCTGGGATTGACCTCGATCCGGCTGCTCACGAACAGCCGGCGACGTATTGTGGGTCTGGACGGGTATGCACTGCATGTGGTGGGAAGGGAGCGCTTCAAGGGAAAGCGCATGGAGACCAGGACGATGGGAGGGGGAGATGTCCATGACTGAACCGAGAGTGGCCTGCATCGCTCTACTTGTGGCACGGTATAACAGCATGTTCACCGAGCAGCTGCTGAGAGGCGCCAGAGAACGCCTCGCCGCCGAGGGAATTGGCGAAGAGAACATCCATGTACTATATGTACCGGGGGCGTGGGACCTGCCCCAGGCCGCGCGCAGGATCGCGGACTCGGGGCGTTACGACGCCATCATTGCAATCGGGTGTGTGATCCGGGGTGAGACGGCCCACTTCGATTATGTGGCTGGACATGCCAGCGACGGGCTGGGACAGGTGGCCCTGACCGGGGGAATCCCGGTTGTGTTCGGCGTGCTCACCACCGACAACGGCCAGCAGGCCATGGTGCGCGCGAATTCCTACGGGGTCAACCGGGGGGGCGAGTTCGCCGAGGCCGCGCTCACCCTGATGGCACTCTATGATTCTCATTGACATGGACTCCGCCGGGTCTTGAATCAGTCGTTGGACAGGCACAGACGGCGGGACCGGACCCGTTCCCGGGCCTGGTTCCTCCAGGTGCACTACCGCTGGGAGGCGGAGGGCGGTGCCCTCACGCTTTCACAAGCCCTTGCCGCGACCGTCGAACAGCGGTTGATCGCCCCGGGCAGGATCCACTACCTGAAGAGGCTGGTGCAGGAGTTCGGGGACAACCGGGGACACGTGGAAGAGACCATCTCCGTGTGCATGGACAACTGGCGCCTGGAACGGCTGTCGGTCATGGACCGCGGGATTCTGCGTCTCGGCGCCACCGAAATCCTGTGTCTGTCGGACCTTCCGGGAAAGGTGGCGATCCAGGAGGCTGTCCGGCTGGCCGAACGCTACGGTGGCTCCGAGTCGCCCCGCTTCGTGAACGGGGTTCTCGACGCTGTCTTCCGCAAAGCCGGCTGAGGATCGCTACGGATCGACGGTGACGGACGAGAAACGGCTCCGGATTCTGGTGGTCAACTGGCAGGACCGCCGCAACCCGGCAGCGGGCGGCGCCGAAGAACACCTTCACCAGGTCTTCGGCAGGCTCGCCCGCCGGGGTCACCGGATCACGCTCCTCTGCTCCGGCTGGCAGTCGGGGTGTCGCACCGAGGACATCGACGGGATACGCGTCCATCGGACCGGCGGGCGCTACACCTTCAACGTCGCGGCGCCCCTGTACTGCGGACGCCACCTCTCCGATGAGCGCTTCGACGTCGTCGTCGAGGACCTCAACAAGGTCCCCATGCTGGCTACGCGGTGGGCCGATGCCCGGGCACGCCTGCTCATCGTGCACCACCTCTTCGGTGCAACCGCGTTTCGGGAGGCGAACGTGGCGCTGGCGAGTGCCACCTGGCTCTTCGAGCGGATCATTCCCGCGGTGTACCGTGGGCTGCCATGTATCGCCGTCTCCCAGAGCACCCGCGACGACCTGATCCGGCGCGGCCTGGACGCTTCGGACATCACCGTAATCCGCAACGGCGTGGCTCTGGAGGACCTGGGGCCTGCCACCAACCGGTTTGGCGACCCCACGGTGGCCTATCTGGGACGCCTCAAGAAGTACAAGCGCGTCGACCTCGTGTTGCAAGCCTTGGCGTTGCTCCGGGACCGGGGTATGGAGGTGAAGCTTATCGTTGCGGGGAAGGGTGACGCCCGTCAGGCCCTGGAGGAGACCGCCCGGGGCCTGGGAATCCGGGACAGCGTACGTTTCGCGGGCTTTGTACCCGACCACGAGAAGCGTGACATCCTGGCGCGATCGTGGGTTCACGCCCTGACCTCGCCCAAGGAAGGGTGGGGGATTGCGAGCGTCGAGGCGTCAGCGTGCGGAACCGCTACGGTCGCGTCCGACTCGCCCGGACTGCGGGAGACCGTGCGGCACGGCGAAACCGGGCTTCTTGTTCCCCATGGCGATGTCGAAGCACTGGCGGACGCACTGGCTCGAGTCATGGAGCCCGGGGCCCGCGACCGGATGGGCCGGGCCGCCCGCGCGATGGCAGCGCGGTTTTCCTGGGATGGGGTTGCCGACGCGGTCGAGGAGCTGCTGAGGTCGCTCGTGTAGGGATTTGCCCCACGGGTTGCTAGACTTGTATGGTGCCGACCGGGTGGCCGGACTTCCGGGTCGGTCGAACCCGACGCGAATCCCATGAATGGAGGCCGCGACAGATGGCGACACGGATGACAGCACACGGATGCGAAGTGAGCGAGCTGCTGCGGAAACGGTCGGAGAGTCTGGCGGGCCGCTGGCCTCGCTACGATCCCGCCGTGATGGACGTACAGCTCATTTTCCGGCTCCAGGGCCGGTCCCACACCGTCGAGGCCATCGTCACCCGGCGTCGGCGCCAGGCGGCCGTGGCCGGGGGGGCGGGTTCCGACTTCCGCGTGGCCCTGGACGAACTCGACGGGCATGTGAAGCGCATTCTCAAGCGGGATCGGTCCCGGCGAAAGAACTTCCGCCAAGGCACCGGGTCCCCAGGCTGACGTTTCTTGGTCAGCGTGCGCGCGCCCGCCGTCAACGGTGGGCCCCCCGCCGGCTCGTGATCCCTTCGGCCCTGTGACCTGCTCTCTGGAGGTGCAGGTGCCCAACCGGCTCGGGATGCACGCACGCCCGTGCGCCGAGTTCGTGAAGCTCGCAGGTGGTTTCTCGGCGTCGGTACGCGTCACCAGGAACGAGCTCACCGTCAACGGGAAGAGCATCATGGGAGTGCTGATGCTCGCTGCCGAACGGGGGAGCTCCCTGACCATCACCGCCGAAGGGAATGACGCGGCGGTGGCCGTCGCGGCGTTGGCGCGGCTGGTGCGGGGCGGCTTCGATGAGTGAACCCCCGGGCCCGGTTGTTCGGGAGGGCTTTCCGGCTTCCGAAGGGATCGCCGAGGGGCGCGTGCGACGGATCGCCTGGCGCATTCCGGATCCGCCGCACGCGGTCGTGCACGACAGCTCGTGCGCACGCGAGCTGGAGCGGTTCCACAGTGCGCTCGACCACGCACGCCGTGAACTCGAGCGGATCAAGGCCGCGACCGAGGCCCGTCTCGGCCACGTCGAGGCACGCATCTTCGATCCGCAGATCCTGATGCTGGATGATCCGGAGGTCGTTGACGGAACGGCGCAGTACATCCGGGAGAACAGGCTCACCGCGGCTCGGGCGTTCGATTGGCGGATGCTGGAGCTCAAGGAGCTGTGGTCGCGGACCTCTCACCCCATGGTCCTCGACCGGCTCAATGACCTGGCGGACCTCAAGTTCAGGGTTCTCGGCCGCCTTGTGCGCCTGCCCGATCCCTGGCGCGCCGGGGGCGACGACGGAATCGTCGTCGTGGCGCGAGACCTGGCACCCAGCTTCGTGGCCGGGCTCGATCCGGAAAGGGTGGCCGCGCTCGCCACGGACGAGGGGACCCGGACATCGCACTGGGCGATCCTGGCACGGTCCCTCGGAATTCCCGCCGTCGCGGGCCTGGGGGATATCGCGGTGACCGCCAGCGACGGACAGGCGATCATCGTGGACGGACGATCCGGCCGGGTCGTCGTCGAGCCGGACAGGAGGGAGGCCGAACACTTCCGGCGGCGGCGCGCCGCGATCCGCGGCTGGGAACGGGAGATCCTCGCCAGCGCCCGCGAGCCAGCGATCACCCTGGACCGGCGTGGCGTGGTCCTGCGCGCGAACCTGGACCTTCCCGGCGAAGCCGAGCAGGCCCGCCGGCACGGTGCCGCAGGCGTGGGTCTCTTCCGTACGGAATTCCTCGTGGTCGGCCGCCACACGGTCCCCGGCGAGGAGGAACAATACCGCGCCTACCGGACCGTCGCCGAGGCCTTTCCCGACCGAGCGGTGCTCATCCGGACCTTCGATCTCGGGGGGGACAAGTTCCCGGTTTTTCTTCACATGCCCCCCGAGCAGAACCCGTTCCTGGGAAGAAGAGGAGTGCGCGTGTGCCTGGAGGAGTCCGAGCTCTTCCTGACCCAGTCGCGTGCCATTCTGAGGGCTGGGGCACACGGTGACGTGCGGATCATGGTCCCCATGGTCAACACGGTGAGCGAACTCGCCGCGGTTCGTGAGCTGCTCGATACGGCGGGCGATCAGCTGCGTCGCGAAGGCGTCCCCTTTGCGCGAGAGGTCAAGCTCGGCGCCATGATCGAGACGCCCGCCGCCGCGCTGAAGGCGCCGGAACTCGCTGCCCACGCCGACTTCCTGTCCATTGGCACCAACGACCTGGTCCAGTATACCCTGGCCGTCGACCGGACCAGCACGCGCCTGGCCCACCTGTTCGACGAATTCGATCCGGCGGTCCTTCGGATGATCGCGGGTGTGGCGCGCGCGGGACGGTCCCGTGGCATCGAGGTGAGCGCGTGCGGGGAGATGGCGGCCCGGCCTCTGGGGACCGTCCTCCTCCTGGGTCTGGGTGTCGAAGCGCTGTCCGTCGCCTGGGCGTCTCTTCCCGAGATCAGGAAGCTG
This sequence comes from Longimicrobiales bacterium, assembly GCA_965206455.1. Classification (GTDB taxonomy): domain Bacteria; phylum Gemmatimonadota; class Gemmatimonadetes; order Longimicrobiales; family Gaopeijiaceae; genus Bin94. Next base: position 1,078,837 of record CBDBJS010000002.1, read on the forward strand.
GTCCGCAGCTGCCGCCTCGACGACGTTCGCGCCGCAGCTGCCGCCGCGCTGGAGGCCCCGACCGGCACGGGCGCAAAGCGTGCCCTGACGGAGTCCCTCGGGGATGTCCTCGACGGTTGCGTGTTCCCCCTCGGGACTTGACGATTCGCGCGTTTCCTTCTTCCGTGACACATGACAGTCGCACTCCCGTGCATTCCCGGTGGAGCCCCACCGCTGACACGTCCGTTGCGGTATCTTCTCGAATCACCCTTCCGCCCTGCAGAGGCATCACGTTGAGTTCGAGCCTTTCCACCTCCGAATCCGTTACCGAGGGGCATCCCGACAAGGTTGCCGACCAGATTTCGGACGCCGTTGTGGACGAAATCCTGAAACGGGATCCCGAGGGCCGGGTGGCCTGCGAGACGCTGCTGGCGGCGACGATGGTCGTGGTCGCGGGTGAAGTCCGGACGGACCGCCTCCCCGATATCCCCGAACTGGTACGCCGGGTAGTCCGGAACGTCGGCTACGAGGCACCTGTCTATGGGGTGGACGGCACCGAGTGTGCCGTCGCGATCGTCAGGCAGTCCGCCGAGATCGCGGCCGGCGTCGACCACGGCGGCGCGGGTGATCAGGGAATGATGTTCGGCCTGGCCTGCGACGATACCCCCGAGTACATGCCGGCCCCCATTGCCGCCGCCCACGCCCTCGTCAAGCAGCTCTCCGAAGTTCGCAAGTCGGGCGAGATCCCGTGGCTCCGGCCCGACGGCAAGTCCCAGGTGACGTACGAATACGACGGCTTCCGTCCGACCCGCATCAGGACGGTGGTCGTGAGCGCCCAGCACGCCGCCAGGCACAGAGGGGCGAAGCTGTCCCAGGAGGAGATACGCGAGGAGCTGATCGCCAGGGTCATCGTTCCGGTGCTTCCCGGCAACCACTTCGACCTCGGCGACACAACCGTGCACATCAACCCGAGCGGAAGCTTCGTGTCGGGGGGACCCGGGGCGGACGCCGGATTGACGGGCCGCAAGATCATCGTGGACACCTACGGCGGGATGGGACGCCACGGGGGCGGCGCATTCTCGGGCAAGGACGCCACGAAGGTGGACCGGTCCGGTGCCTACGCGGCCCGGTGGGCGGCCAAGAATCTGGTGGCGGCCGGCGCGGCTTCCCGCTGCGAGGTCCGCCTCGCCTATGCGATCGGCGTGGCGAGGCCCGTCCAGGTCTGGGTGGACTCCTTCGGGACGGGCCGCGTCCCGGACAGCGATCTTTCTCGCGCGGTGGACGCCGTCTTCGACTTCAGACCCCGGCGCATCATGGACGAGCTGGACTTGCGCAGTCCGGTCTTCGGCCGCACCGCCGCGTACGGGCACTTCGGCCGGACTCCCCGAGTGGCACAAGTTGGAGGCCGGGAGGTGCAACTCTTCGGGTGGGAGCGCACGAACCGGGTGGAAGAGCTGAAGACGGCGTTGCAACTGTGACGCGGAATGCCCATAGTGGGCAGGCGCGAGCGGATCAACTCGTGACGTGAGGAGGGTCAGGTGATCGAGGTGAATGTACAGAACCTCGCGTTCGACCGAGCGTCGAACACGCCAGTGGTCATTCTCAGGGAAGTCGGCACCGACCGTGTGCTTCCCATCTGGATCGGTCCCGGCGAAGCGAGTGCGATTGCCATGCACCTGGGAGGTGTCTCCTTCCAGCGCCCGCTGACGCACGATCTCCTTGTCTCCATACTCGGTGGCTTGGGAGGGACCTTGCAGCGTGTGCTTATCACGCGCGTGGAGGACAGCACCTACTTCGCCGAGCTCATCATCGACCGGGACGGTGACCTCATCTCCGTCGACGCGAGGCCGTCCGACTCCATCGCCATGGCTCTGCGGGCCCAGGCCCGGATCTTTGCCGACGACACCCTGCTGGAGTCCGCTTCCCAGGCGCTCGACATCCCCGGGAGCGACGAGCCGGATGGCGAAGACGAAACGCAGATCAGCGGCGAAGCCCTGGAAGAGCACCTGCGCAAGCTGCGTCCGGAAGACCTGGGGCGGTTCGACCATTAGCGGCGCGTGGTGACGCCCTCCCGATGTGGCTGACTCCGATCCGGACGCTCGCCCTTCCCGGCTTCGCGAGCGTGCTGGCGGTGGCGCTCGCGCGGGCTGCGCCGCCCGAAGACCGGCAGGAGCCGGTCGGCCCCGTGCTTGCCGGCGAGGTGCTCATCGGCGATCAGCCGGCGGATAGCGGAACCGTTGTCCTGCACAGGGTGTCCGCGTTCTTCACGGGAGAGGTCGACAGCGTTGCGGTCGACCCGCGGGGCGCCTTCGAGATCCGATTGCCGGCGGAGCCCGACTCACAGGGGGGTGACGTCTTCTTCGCCTCGATCCGGTACCAGAATGTTCTGTACTTCGGCGAAGCGATCACGGGTGCGCAGGACCTCGCCGAACCCTACCTCATCCAGACCTACCCGACCGTGGGTGCCAGCGCCGGCACCTTTCTTCCATTGCGGATCAGGAACGTCTTTTTGCAGCCGTCGGAGTCCGGGCGCGGCTGGACCGTGACCGATCTCTTCGAAGTCGGAAACGACGCGCGGGCAACGCTGGTGGCCAGCGAGGACGGTGCGACCTGGACCCATGCGCTGCCCCCGGAGGCCGTCGATTTCAGCGTGGGACAGAGCGACCTTTCGCCCGCCGCTGCCAGCTTCCGGGAGGGCAGAATCCATGTTTCCGCACCAATCCCGCCCGGCGGGAGCGTCTACCTCCTCCGCTACCGCATCCCTGAAGACGACTTCACCATTCCGCTGGAGGGAGGTACCGGCTCGATGGAGTTGCTGGTCCGGGAGCCGGCCGGCGAGCTCTCCGTATCCGGGCTGGCGGCGGCGGAAAGGGTTGAGCTGGAGGGGTCCACCTACCGGCGCTTTGCGGGCCGCGGAATGGCTCCATCAGTCGTGACGGTTGCGCGCGGGACGCCACTGACGCCCACCGGTTCCATCCCGCTGTTGGCGGTGCTCATTGCCCTGTCGCTGGCTGCGGCCGGAGCGTTTCTGGCGGCTCGCGGACGCGACAGGCCACCCAGGGCGGGCCGTGCAACCGACCGGCGGAGGGGGATCCTCGTCGAGATCGCCCGTCTCGACGAGGATCGGAGCAGCGGCAAGCTCGATGTGGAGGAATACGACAGGTGCCGCGAGCGGCTCATCGAGGAGCTGAGAGCGTGAATGCCCCGCCGCGGGCCCGGGCATGGTCACGGTAACGACCCCCGCCGTACTGCTCCGGGCGCACCCGTACTCGGAGAGCAGCCGCGTGCTCAGGTTCTATACCCGCGAGCTGGGGCTGGTCGGCGTCATGGCGCTCGGGGCGCGGCGAGGCGCATCCAGGGGGCGGGGCGCCGCGGGCACGTTCGGCGAGGGGACGGCGGTGGTGGCAGTGCGCGAGAATCGCGAGTTGCAGTCCCTCCGCGAGTTCAGCCCGGCCAAGACCCGATTCGGTCTGGCTGCCGATGTTCAGCGGCTGGCGGGGGCATCCATCGCGGGGGAACTTGTCCTCGGTCACGCCGGCCAGGAACCCCATCCCGAGCTCTACGACGCGCTTTCCGAGGGCCTGGACCGGCTTGAGGACGCGCCTCCCGGCGAGGTGGTCGGCGAAGTGCTGGCTCTGGGCTGGAAGATGGTCCATATCCTGGGCTTCGCGCCCGAGTTGTCCGCCTGCTTGTCCTGCGGCCGGCTGCTCGAGAACGACGACATGGGTCGCTTCGACCTGGCTGGAGGGGGGATCCGGGGACCGGGTTGCGGTGCGACCGAGGGGTCACGCCGGATCGGTCCCGTAGCGCGGGCACAGTTGCGCACGCTGCTCCTCGGAGAGGTCCCGGAGAATCTGCTCAAGCCCGGGGCCCACCTGACGCTGCTGGACGACTTCACCGCCTATCACATGCTGGGCGGACGCCGGCTCGGGTCGTTCCGGTTCCTGGAACCCCCCGCCTCCGCTGCCACCGGCGCTCCGCAGGGCCCGTGACGAGAATCCCGGGCACTCCCGAGAGCGGCGACCCTCGCCCCGGGCCGCACACGGGGACCAGTCTGATCCTCGGCACGGCCGGCCACATCGATCACGGGAAGACATCGTTGGTGCGCGCCCTTACCGGGGTCGACACGGACCGGCTCGACGAGGAGAAGCGGCGAGGCATCACCATTGAACTCGGCTTCGCGCGCTACACTCCGGAGGACGGTACGTCGTTCGGCATCGTGGATGTCCCCGGGCACGAGGGATTCGTCCGCACCATGGTCGCCGGTGCCACGGGGATGGACATGGCCCTCATGGTGGTTGCCGCGGACGAGGGCGTGATGCCCCAGACGCGCGAACATCTGGCGATCATCAGGCTCCTCGGCGTCGAGGGGATGGTCGTCGCGATCACGAAGTCGGATCTGGTCGACGAGGAATGGCTCGAGCTGATCGACGAGGATGTTCGCGGTCTCCTCGCGGGTACGCCGTACGAGAACGTGGAGATCGTGCCGACATCGGTGCATACGGGCGCCGGGCTGGCCGCACTGTCGCGGGCCCTGCTTCGGTGTGGGCACCAGGCGCGCGAACGGGTGACGGGGGATCTGGCCCGTCTCCCCGTGGACCGTGTCTTCGCGATGGAGGGCGCCGGAACGGTCGTCACGGGAACGCTGTGGTCCGGACGTCTGGTCCGGGGCTCCACCGTGCGAATCCTCCCCCGCGGAGATCACGCGCGGATCCGTGCCGTTCAGGTGCACGGCGCCCCGGAGGAGAGCGCGGTGGCGGGGCAGCGGACCGCTCTGGCCCTGACCGGGGTAGCGGTGCGGCGGGGCATGATTGCGCGCGGTGATGTGCTCGTCAGCGACGACAGCTGGTCACCGTCGATGATGCTCACGGTGGAATTGCGTGCGCTCGAGGAGAGCGGGTGGCGGCTGGAGGCGGGCCAGAGGGTACGGGTGCACCTCGGCACGGTCGAGGTCATGGCCCGGGTCGCGCTCTTCGGCGTGGAGGAAGTCGTGCCCCACGAACCCGCCATGGCCCAGCTGCGCCTGGAGGGATCGGTTGTGGCTCGCTCGGGCGATCGCTTCGTGATCCGTTCGTATTCGCCGGTCACCACCATTGCCGGCGGCGTGGTCCTGGAGCCGATTCCTCCCAAGCGGAAGCGTCTTTCGGACGACGAGCGGCTGGCTCTGGCGGCCCTGTCGCGAGGCGGTAGTCACGCGGTGCAAGGTGCTGCCGCGCTCGCCGGCTGGAGTGGCCTCGAGGCCTCTGCGGCGGGGGTCCGGGCCGGATGGCGAGCGGGGACGATCGACGACGCGGTCGACCCGTTATGGCGGCTCGACGGCGTCCTCTTCGATCCTGCGATCGCGTCCGCCGGCGAGGATTTGCTCCTCGCGGCGGTACGGCGTCACCACCGCGATCACCATCTGGCCGCCGGTGCCCCCCTGGGCGTACTGCGCACGGCTATTTCGGCGCGCGCGCATCCCCGATTGGCCGACGGCCTTGCGGCACGCCTGGTGGAGCAGGGGAGACTGATCATCGAGGGCAAGGTGGCGCGGCTGCCCGGCTTCGAGGCGGCGTTGTCTCCGGACGAGGAGAGGCTGGCGGAACGTCTTGTCGGCATCCTGCACGATGCAGGTCTGCAGGGCCCCACGACGGCAGAGCTTGCGGCGCTGCTCTCCGACCCCCCCGGAATCGAGGCGCTCATGGGGTTTCTTTCCGGCCGGGGGCGCATCCGTCTCCTCGGTGACGCGTATTGGGTTGGCCAGACGGCACTGGACCGGGCCGCCCGCAGGGTCGTGCAGGAACTCGGGGGCCGGGAAGGGTTGGGTCCGGCCGACTTCCGCAAGGTCCTCCCCGTCACCCGCAAGCACCTGATTCCGATCCTGGCCCATCTCGACGCCCTGGGCGTCACAATGCGGCTGGACACGGGTCGGCGGGTGAGCGCGGGTTAGAGACGCCGGCGCCATCGGACGCGGCTCTCCAACCCCGTCCGGCAACCTTTCGGGTACCTCTGGTGTCTTATACCGCAACACGGATTTCGCTTGACTTCGGGCAGCGGGCGCGGGTAATATGTCCACACAGGCAGCACGTTCACGGTCCCGAGTCGGTCCAAGCCCTGGGAGGGGCGATCGCACGAACGCTACTGAATCGAAGGCAGGACGAATTGTGAGGCGCATACTTTGCGTCGGGGTTTTACTCTTGGTTGGCGGCGCCGGGAGCGCGTCCGCTCAGGATCGCTCTGTGCCCGTTCGCGAGCAGGATCCGGGGTTCAAGCTGGAGCAGAACTACCCGAACCCCTTCAACCCCGAAACGCGAATCCCCTTTGAGTTGTCCGAGTCACTCTTCTCGGAAGGGGAGTCCGTCACGGTATCCATCCGCATCTTCAACATCCTGCAGCAGTTCGTGGCGTCGCCGGTGGCGCTCGGACTCTCCAACGGCGAGGGGTTGCCGCTTCTCCAGCTCGAGTACACGTCGGCCGGACGCTACGAGGCGTTCTGGGACGGTCGCGACCGCACGGGCAGGCAGGTTGCGTCGGGCGTCTATTTCGTCACCATGCTGGTCAACGGACGGGATCCCTCCGTCCGGAAGATGTTCGTAACGAAGTAGCGGGTGCTGCAGCGGGATTCATTCCCGGGCTGCTAGACCCCCTTCGATTCCAGCAGGTCGAAGAACCCCCTCGGCGATGCCAGCGACGCCAGCCTGGCCGGCACGTCGGTTTCCTTTGCCAACCGGGCCACCTTCCCGAGGACGCGGAGGTACTGTCCGGAGACTTCCGTGCGTGGCGCGACGATCAGAAAGAAGTGATGGACCGGCCGGTTGTCGATGGCGCGGAAGTCGACGCCGTCCACGTGCCGTCCATACGCCAGGTGCAGACGGCTGACAACGAGCGAGCGGCAGTGCGGGATCGCGATGCCCCTGCCGATCCCGGTGGAGCCCAGGTTCTCGCGCCTCCGCAGGGCCCGCGCCAGGACATCCCGCGAACGTTCCTCGATCCCCAGCAGATCGACGAGCGCGTCCAGGATGTCCTCCCGGGTAGCGCCGGCAAGGCGAAGGCTGACTCGCTCCGGCGCGAGAAAGTCACGAAGCAACATGGAAATCCGGTGATTGGCTCTTGGTTGGGAGTGACCGGGCACGGCAGCGGGCCGCAAGATATTCGCCGGGAACCGGCATGGCCAGCCTTCGCGGCCGGGTCGTTCCTGTCGCGGGGCGGGTTCCTTTAGTTTCAGGGCATGAACAAGCTTCCATTCAAGGTGCCGGGAAATCCCGGTACTCCGCTCTTTCTGGCCCCCCAGGCCGGAGTCTCCGAGTCTCCCTTCCGGAGGCTGTGCAGGAGCTTTGGGGCGGATGTGGTGCTCACGGAGTTCGTGAGTGCCGACGGCATCGTGCGCGAGAACGAGCGCACGGCGAACTACCTGCGCTTTGACGACGAAGAGCGCCCCATCGGGATCCAGATCTTCGGGGCCGATCCGGGAACGATGGCCGAGGCGGCTGCGATGGTCGCCGAGACCTACGCTCCCGACTTTGTCGACATCAACTTCGGATGTCCGGTAAAGAAGGTCGTCAAGCGCAACGGTGGGTCCGGGTGCTTGCGAGATCTGGGCCTGGTGGGCCGTATCGTGCGCGCCGTGGTCGCTGCCGTCCCGCTCCCGGTGACGGTCAAGATCCGCTCGGGTTTTGACGAGGCCACCCGCGATCCCGTCGCGATCGGCAGCGTCTGCCGGGAGGCAGGGGCACGCATGGTGACGCTCCACCCTCGTACACGCGCGGACATGTACTCCGGGCTGGCGCGGTGGGAGGAGATCGCGACCCTGGTCGGTGCTCTCGATGTGCCGGTGATCGGCAACGGCGACATCGTTGCCGGGGAAGACGCCCGCCGCATGAAGGACCGCACCGGCTGCGCTGGGATCATGATCGCCCGGGGGTCGCACGGTGCGCCTTGGTTGTTCCGGCAGTCCCGCGCCGCGCTGGACGGCCACATCGTCCCCGGCCGGCCGGACGTACCTACTCGCTTCCGGATCTGCATGCGGCACGCGGAGAACGCGGTCGCCTTCGAGGGCAACCCGGACAAGGCGGTCCGGGAGTTCCGAAAGCACCTCGGGTGGTACACGAAGGGCCTGGCGGACGGGCGCCGGCTGCGGCAGCGGCTCTTCCAGGTCCAGGACCTCCGCGAGGTGCATTCCGTGCTGGAGGGGTACCTCGGCCAGGTCTGGCACCCCGCGGAATAGAGCGGGGGGGTTTGCGGGGGACAGGTGCGATCTTATCGTTACTGTAGCGTCGACGGACTCGAAGAAGCATGCTCGGGTACCGGCCGGCCGCTGATTGAGAGTACTGGGGGCGACACGGCTTCGACGGGTTTGGTGAACTCGGGGCTGCGTGCCGAGGTCCGGGGGCCTCGATAAACATCCCGGAAAACCTTTAAATGCCAACAACAACCTGGCTCTGGCCGCTTAAGACATAAGCTGCCCGTTCCCCGGCAAGCCCGCCCGAGGCGGGCCGCGGGAACGTCGACAATTCGGGCTGGTGCTCAAGTCCACGCCACTGGACCGGAGCACGAGACACAATGTGGCTAGCCTGGCAAGGGTCGTTCGCCGACCCGGCCGGTAGCGAATCGAACGGCGATCTACGCACGTAGAGGCTCGGAAGAATCCATTCGCGGACGCGGGTTCGACTCCCGCCGCCTCCATTTCCGCGGGACACTGCGTCCAGGCCACGGGCTTTCCGGCGTGGCGCGCTGTCCCGGGTGTCACCGGTACGCTCATCGTGCCGCAAACCGGGCGGATGCCCGCACCAATCATCCGGGGAACCATCGACGTGAAGCGAAAGCTGACCATCCTCGGCGCCACTCTGCCGATCATCCTCATCGCCGACATCTTCACCAAGCGCTGGGCGGTCGATGCATTGTTGGGAGCGGCCAGGCCCGACTTCATGGGGGGTGCCGTGCCCCTCAACCTGGCCTACAACCGGGGCATGGCCTTCGGGATATCGATCGGCGGCAACCCGCGCTGGTTCTTCATCCCCGTCGCGCTTCTCGCGCTTGGATTGATGGTCGCCCTGATCATCCGGGCCCACGATCGCGACCACCTCAGGTTGATCTCGCTGGCCCTGGTGATTTCCGGTGCCCTCGGCAACCTGATCGACCGCGTCAGGTGGGATCAGGGCGTCGTCGACTTCATCGGCCCCATCCCCCTCGGCTTCACGAACTGGCCCATCTTCAACGTCGCCGACATGGCGATATCGTGCGGTGCCGTGCTGCTTGCGGTGTCGTTCTGGCTTGAGGACCGGGCGCTCAGGCGCGCGGAGGGCGACAAGCGGGCCGACGCGCCGGCGGAGGTCATGACGGGCCCGGAGCCCACCGAGGGCTAAGCTCGCGCCGCCGGCAAGGCTATCCCTCCGGCTCGAAGACGACGTATTCGATTCGCCGTCGCCGCACCGTGAGGATCCGGAAGCGGCCGCCAGGGGCTTTGACGCTGTCTCCGGGCTTCCCGATCCCTTCCAGGGCCCCGAAGATGAACCCTCCGACCGTGTCGAACTCCTCGTCGAGAACGATGCCCAGGCGATCCTCCACGTCCTTTACAGGAGTGCCTCCCCAGATCACCGTCCGTCCGTCGCCCGTGCGATGGAATTCCCGCGGCTCGTCGGTCTCGTGTTCGTCCTGGATCTCGCCGATGATCTCCTCGATGAGGTCCTCGAGCGTGACGAGACCGGCCGTGCCCCCGAATTCGTCCAGCACGATGATCATGTTGGTGCGCTTGGCCCGCATTTCCCGAATCAGGTCCTCCACGACCTTCGTGGCTGGCGCGAACCGTGCGGGACGCGCGATGTCGTTGATGTTTTCCCGCCCCTCCCGGGCCGCCCTCCACAGATCTCGTGCCAGAAGGATTCCGACGATCTGGTCGAGGTTCTCCTCGTAGACGGGGAGGCGCAGCTTTCCGCGGTCGAGCATCACGTCCATCGCTTCGCTGACCGACGCCCCGACCGGCACGGCCACGATGTCGATCCTCGGCGTCATGACTTCGCTGACCGCGATCAGGTCGAGCTGCATCACGTTCGACATGACCTGGAACTCGTCCTCGTCGATCGCCCCCTCCCGGCGCCCGAGCTCGGCGAGGACCCCGATCTCGGCGCGGCTGATGGTGGCCGGGCTGGTCTTGCGGGGTGCGATCCATCGGCTCACAAAGCCCAGCGGCACGAGGACCGGCTTCATCACGACGACCATGAAGCGCAGCAGGTACGCGGTCGGGCCGGCCAGCTGCTTGCAGAACACCGCGCCGAGCGTCTTGGGGATGATCTCCGACAGCACGAGCACGGCGAAGGTGAGGGAAGCTGCGAACACCCCGATCCAGACATCGCCGAAGATCCGGGCGGCGATCGCACCGCCCCACGCGGCGCCAACCGTGTGGGCGATCGTATTGAGGGTGAGGATTGCGGCGATCGGCTCGTCGATCCGTTGCTTCATCCGATGAAGGATCTCGCCGGCACGCTCTCCGCGGCTCTGCAGGAGAGCGACGAAGGAGTGATTGACCGACAGCAGGACAGCCTCCAGGACCGAGCACACGAAGGACACCCCAAGGGATATGCCGACTACCGTCAAGAGTTGGATCACGCTGCCCTTGCCTCCGTGGACGCGGTGTCCCTACCGTTCGTGAACGGCAGCCGAATGCTGCCGTTTTCGCCGACGGAGGATGGTTTGTGAGCCTGGTGACGCGCGCTGCATGCGGTTGGACGATCCTGCTCTGTCTGGGGGGACCACGTCCCGGTGACGCCCAGGCACCGCCGGAGGCCGACTATTACGTATACGTGGGTGCGGAGTCCGCCGATCTGCTCCACCGTATCCGCTTCGGCCCGGAAGGGGCTTCCCTGGACCGGACCATCGTGGTCGGCGAGATGGCCACCGAGACGGAGGGGCCCCACGGGCTCAACGTTTCGCGCGACGGCAAGTTCCTCTTCATGACCACCGGCCACGGGGTCCCCGATGGAAAGCTGTGGAAGTTTCACGCCGGCCCCGACACACTGATCGGCGATCCGATCCTGCTCGGATACTTCCCGGCCACGCTCGACCTTACGCCCGACGGGCTCTACGCCTTCGTGGCGAACTTCAACCTGCACGGCGAGATGGTCCCCTCGACGATCTCGGTGGTGTACACCCCCGACATGATCGAGGTCGAGCAGATCGAGACGTGCACGATGCCGCACGGCGCCCGCCTCGACGCGACCGGGACGTTCCTCTATTCGGCGTGCATGATGGACGACCAGATCGTCGAGGTGGATACCCGCACCTTCGAGGTCGCGCGCCGCTTTTCGGTGGCGGGGGGCCGGGAGGGCCCGCTCCCGCGCATGGACGGGGACCCCGAACACGGGGACTCTCACGACATGGCGACGAGCCCCGGTCCCCCCGGGGCGGACTGTTCGCCGACGTGGGTGGCGCCCACCCGGAACCGGGGCTCGATCCTGGTGGCCTGCAACCGTGGCAACCGCATCCTGGAGATCGATCGGGCATCGTGGTCGCTCGTGCGCACACTGGAAACCGGAACCGGTCCCTACAACCTTGCCATCACCCCTGACGACAGGATCCTGGTCGCGACCCTGAAACAGGGCGCGGGCGTCCAGTTCTTCGATCTCGAGTCGGGCAGGTCGCTGGCAACGGTGCCGGCGTCGACCACCGTCACCCATGGTGTGGCGGTAAGCCCGGACGGACGCTACGCATTCGTGTCGGTGGAGGGCGTGGGAGCGGAACCGGGGAAGGTCGATATCTACGACCTGTCCGCGTTCGTTCGCGTGGCGGAGGTGGATGTCGGACAGCAGGCCGGTGGCATCATCTTCTGGAAGACTCAGCCGACCGGTACCGAGAGGCCGTCTTCGTCCCACGTGAAGTAGTACGTCCGTTCCCTGCCGCTCCGCGTCTTCAGGTTCACGAGGTTGCGCTGGTCTTCGAACATGTTGAACAGGAGCCGATTCCGGATATGGATCCGTTCGACGGAAGCCGGCAGCCGGTACTCGAGGCGGTACCACCACATCACCTCGTCGATTCTCGGCGCTTCCTCCACACCGCGCTCCACCAGCACGCCCTGAACCGGGGCGCTTCCCGCTTCGAACACCAGCATGTCGTTGATGTACTGCTCGACGGTCTTGTCCACCTCGTTGTCCTGCGCGAGTTCGAACGCCATGTCCGACGTGCTCTCCATCACGGCGAATTGAAGGTCGTCCCAGAAGAAGCGGATGCGGACCTCCAGCGTTGAAGCGGTCACGCCGACGTCGGCGACCGACAGGCGAAACGGGTGAGCCGGCAGTCCGCGGTCTGCCGGATCCGGGGCCGGCCGTGCCCCAATGAAGAGGGGCAGACTGCAAGCCAGAAGGGTGGCCCGGATGGCCAAGGGTACGGGAACGATGCGATTTGGGTACATTCCAACAACCGTCGAAGGGGCGAGACCGGTCTCTCGCAATTCGTATTCCACCAAGCCCTGGCAGGTTCAGGGTCATGCCGCGCCCGGCGGGGGGCTCAGCACCCCGGGCCGCACGGCTTCAGCTACAAACTGCCGAAGCCGGGGACGTTGATCAACCGGGGGGCCTGTGCACCAACTGCCAAGAACCAGACGAATCGACACGGGATCAGCGATCAGGCGGCACCGGGCGGCGCGGTCATCGTATCGGCTGACCGCAACATTTCCCGTACCCGTGATCTTCGCCGTTGCGGCCGCTATTGCCATCGCCGGTCCGGCCGCGGGCCAGGTGAGCGGCGGCGGGCACGGCGCCTACCAGAGCGAGATCTTCGAGGGCACCTTCGGCGCGGGAGCACGGATCGAGTTCGACCTCGGGTTCCTGCGGCGTGGGATTGCGCTGGCCGGAACCTGGGAGAAGTACTTCCCGGGCTGTGACGACTGCTCCCTGTGGGAGGCGGGCGGCCAGGTCATCGTCAGCGGCGAGAGCCCCATCTACCTCGGTGTGGGCGCGGGCTTCCAGAGGTTCGAGCGCGGGGAAAGTCTGAGCCAGTTCGGTGACACCGACGACTGGATCTTCAGCCTGGTCCTTGGCGTTCGCTTCCCCGTAATGCCGGTGATCACTCCGTTCGTCGAATATCGGCAGGAGTTGGGATCGGAATCGGCGAACCAGCAGACGATCTCCGCGGGCATTCTCTTGAGTCCGGCCCGGGCCCGCCGCTCTCCCGCGCGTCCGGGGGCGCGGTGAGCGAAACCACCTTCTACGAGCGCCCGGTCAAGGCGGTTGGACGGTGGTGGGAGGACTGGGCGGAGCACGCGGGACAGCTGGGCCTTCTGGTCTGGTCCACCCTTGTCGCGGCCGTGCGGCTCCGCGTCTCGTTCCGGGAATTCCTGAACCAGCTCTACGTGATGGGTGTGCAGAGCATCCCCATCGTGATGGTCACGTCCGTTCTGTCCGGGATCGTGACCTCCCAGCAGGGCGGCTACCAGATCACCGCGACGGTCCCGCTGTATGTGCTGGGGAGCGTCACGGTGACGAGCGTCGTGCTCGAGCTCGCCCCCGTGCTCACGGCGGTGGTGCTCGTCGGCAGGGTAGGGGCGCGCATCACCGCCGAGCTGGGCACCATGGTGGTTTCGGAACAGATCGACGCCTACCGCTCGCTGGGACGGGATCCCGTCATCGCCCTGGCCGCGCCCCGCATCCTGGCGGGACTCCTCGTCATGCCGCTCCTCGTGGGGATTTCCAACGGCATCGGCTTCCTCTCGGGAATGGTCGCGGCAGATCTCACCCTGGACCTCAGCTACGAGACGTTCCTTTACGGCGCGCGTCTCTTCTGGCACTCGTGGGATCTTGTGTACTCCTTCATGAAGTCGCTGACGTTCGGCTTTGCAATCCCGGTCATCGCGATTCACATGGGCTTCCGTACCCGCGGCGGCGCGGAGGGCGTCGGCAGCACCACCACGGCCTCGGTCATGTTCCAGACCCTGACCGTGCTGATCCTGGACGCCATGTTCCCGCCCCTCTTCCTGAATTGACCACCCGATGACGGACTATCCGGTCATCCGGTATCGGAACACCCACAAGGCGTTCAAGCGGCCTGTGCTCTCGGGGGTGAATCTGGACATCCGCGAAGGTGAGATGTTCGCGCTCTTCGGCCCCTCCGGAACCGGCAAGAGTGTGCTGCTCAAGACGACCATCGGGCTGATCATCCCCGATCGCGGAGACGTGGAAGTAAACGGCACATCCGTCTACTTCGGGGGCGCGGGGGCCATGGATGCGGTTCGCGAGCAGGTGGGGTACGTCTTCCAGAACGCGGCGTTGTTCGACTCGATGAACGTGTACCGGAACGTGGAGATGGGGTTGCCCGTGGATCGGTTGCGCCGGACGAGCAGGACCGAGACCGCACGAGCGGTCTGGAGGGCGCTGGAGCTGGTGAACCTCGATCCCGTCGCCGTGCTGTCCGTCCTGCCGGCCGAGCTTTCCGGCGGCATGAAGAAGCGGGTCGGGATCGCGCGAGCCATCGTGGGTCGGCCGCGTATCCTTCTCTGGGACGAGCCCACCACAGGGCTGGACCCGGTGAACACCGCCGCGGTGGAACGGCTGATCAAGCGACTCTCGGAGGAGCTGAGGGTCACATCGGTGCTGGTCACCCACGATGTGGAGGGCGCCCTCTGGATGTGCGACCGGGTGGCCATGCTGGAGGGCGGGCGTATTCGGTTCCACGGCACGCCGAACGCATTCAAGGCCAGTGCCGACCCGGTGGTCAAGGCTTTCGTTGATCGAGCGGCCGCGGAGGCCGCCCTGGACGTTGTGGAGATGTCATGAGCAACACCGATCCGTCACACAAGCGGCGCCTCACCGACGAAGAGATCGTGCGCGCCGTACCGCCAACCGCGGGGGCCCGGGAGTTTCGCGTCGGGATCTTCGTCATTCTCGGAATCGTCGGCTTCTTCACGGTCCTCTTCCTGATGACCAGTCCGGCGTTCTTCCGGGGCCGCTACATGGTCACGACCCATGTCGACAACGCCCAGGGCATTCGCAGGGGCGACCCGGTGCGAATGCGGGGAATCAACATTGGGAGGGTGCACCGATTCGAGATGCACCCGGACGGCGGTGTCATGATCACCCTCGAAGTCGAGGGCGAATGGCCCATCCCGAGGGGCTCCCGTACGGAGCTGCAGTCGTTGGGTGTTCTCGGGGGAATGGAGGTCTCGGTGTTGCCGGGTGACGGCGAGGGCGTCGTAGGCCCGCGGGAGGTGCTACCGGGCGGGACGATCGAAGGCGTGCTCGACTCGGCCGGGGATCTGGCGACCGACGCGTCCAATGTCTTCGCCAGCATCCAGGATCTGCTTTCCGACTCCAACGTTGCCGGCGCCGGTGACGCTGTCACACACCTGCGCGAGGTCCTGCGCGACCTGTCCGAGTTGACCGATGGGCAGGCTGCCGAGGTGCGTTCCCTTACCGAGAGCCTCAAGAGGTCCGCCGCGAACGTGGAAGGGATAACGGGCTCGGAGGAGTGGACCCGGACGCTGGCACTGGCTGAAGCCACGCTTGCCAACCTGGACAGAACCTCCGCCGGCATCAACGAAACGGTCGCGTCGCTCAACGTCATCGTTGCACGCATGGAGCGGGGGGAGGGTACTCTCGGCAGGCTTTCCACCGACGATACTCTGTACGAATCGTTCGACGCGGCAGCGCAGAGTCTGCGCGCGCTCCTCGACGACCTGAAGGCGAACCCGGGCCGGTACCTGAAGCTGGAGTTGTTCTAGGCGCAGCCCGGGGCTACCACCCCGGCGCGACGTGGAAGCCCAGGTGCCAGCCCTTTTCGGGACGCTGCCAGGGATACGCGTAGTACCCCTCCAGGATCAGGAAACCCAGGATGTTGAAGCGCGCCGAGACCCCCGTGCTCACCAACGGTATCCGATCCGGCGAGTCGCGTGACCAGGTCAGCGTCCCCGGGCGCTCGCTGTCCCACGCCATTCCGACATCCGCGAACACGGTGAACTCGATCGGCACGTAGGGGAAGTTGATGAGCCCGAACTCCTCGATCCCGGTGAAGGGGAGACGCAACTCCAGGTTGGCCACGCCGAGCCGGTGTCCGAAGAGCCGGTCGAGCTCGGGGCAGCTGGACCCGCTGAGTGTGAGGTTACATTCCCGGTTCTGGTCGTAGGACTGGTAGGAATACCCCCGGATAAACGTCTCGTAGCCCAGGAAGTACGTCCCGAGCTGGTTTTCGTCGAGGGAGAGGAGGTCGCCGTAGCGCCCCAGGTGAATCCCGCGCGCCGCCAGGGTGACGGGCCCCCCGTTGTTGAAGTAGCGCCTGTAGTCGAAGGTCAGGGTGTGGAAGTTGACGGTGCCGTATGCGGTCTCGGCGCCGACCCGGAAGCGCCCGCCCCGGACCGGACTGGTGAACGCCGAGTAGGAGTTGTCACCGACAAACGCAATGGACGCGGTTGCCAGATTCAGGGGATTCCGCGAGGGGAGGCTCTGCCGCTCGAAACCGACGATGCGTCCGAAGGGATCGGTGTAGTACTTGTCCTCTTCGACGTCGAACCCATACCGGGTGAAGCCGATCCCCCCCTCCAGACGCCGGGTCGCCGACAGCGGGAAAGCCATCAACCCGTCCACCCCGTCGATGAAGATACGCTCCCGCCAGATGGTGTAGCCGTCCCGGCTGAAGCCGAAGTACTGCCTGAGGTAGGGTGTGTGCTGGACGCTGGCACCCCAGTTCCAGCGGTGCTTCTGGTTCAGGTAGAAGACCTGTCCGCCAATATCCTTGATGGTACCGTTTGCGTTGAGGGAGACCCCCATGAAACGGTCTCCAAGCATGTCGCTGAAGAATGCCTGCGTGCTGCCGCCGATGTAGGAGCCGAAGGCGTCGCCGCTCACCCCCACCGAGGGCTGGCCGACGTAGTCCAGCTGGAGGGAGGGGTTGTAGGCTTCGGCCTGGCTGCCGGTGTACACGCCTTCCGAGACCAGCCCCGTAAACGGGTCGTCGAGATAGCCGGCGATGCGGCTTCGGATCCCGGGCCTTCCCGGAGGCAGCAGCCGCCCGGGGTGGTTGGTCTCCTCCGCGACCACATCGACGTAGGTCGCCATGTCGTCGGGCCTGCCGGTGTTGACGATGTATCCCCGTTCATGGAATACGGAGAAGGCGAGCAGGTCCAGGTCCGGCGAATACGAGAACGCGGGCGAGAGCATCGTGATACCGCTGACACCGGTGGCGGCCCGGGTGATCCTGCGGGTTTCGCCGTCGCTCAGGTTCATGTGGAAGATGTCGGGGAACCCGTCGGGATCCGAGATGAAGAAGATCCCGTCGCCGGTCCGGTCGTACACCGGGTTGGCGTGCTTGGCGTCGGCGAAGACCGTGAACGGCTCCACAACCAGCGACTCGACATCGATGAACGAGAGCACGTAGTTGCCAAAGCGGAGTTCGGAGAAATTCGTCTCCGCGCCCCGGTCCGACACGAAGGCCAGCGTCCGTCCGTCCGGATGCCAGGCGGCGTGAACGTCGGCGTGCTTGTCGTTGGTCAGCTGCTGCACGCTTCCGGTGTCGAAGTCGTAGAGGTAGAGGTCGGTGATCCCGCCCTTGAGCCCGGAGAAGGCGATCCGGGTGCCATCGGGCGACCACGCCGGATTCTGAATCGCGCCCAGTCCCTCGATCTCGACCCGGTCCTCGATCCTGCCGCTGGCGATGTCCAGAATCGCAAGCTGGTTGTTGCCGCCGGCCAGAATCACGAATGCCAGTTTGCGGCTGTCGGGAGACCACGAGCCACTGCTGTCGATATAGCGGATCCCGTCGATGTACGGGGCTTCGTTCCGCTGCAGGGGGCGCAGAATCTTCCCGGTCGCGACTTCGGCCAGGAACAGATCCATCGAGAAGAGGTCCTTCTCCGACTGGAAGACGATGTACTTCCCGTCGGGGCTCAGCGAAGGCGCCACGTTGGTCCTGCCGGCTCCGCATTCCACGCAGAGCAATACGTCACCCGTCTCGTACGGCTCGGTCTTGCCGGCCATCAGCGGCCGGTACTCGGTTTCGATCGCTTCCCACCATTGCATCGCCAGCGTGTCGCTGGCCATTGCGAAGACCTGCTCGATGGCAGGCTCCCATCCGGTCCTGAGCGATGTACGGAAGAAGTCCTGCACGGACTCGTCCC
Organism: Longimicrobiales bacterium; assembly: GCA_965206455.1. Taxonomy (GTDB): domain Bacteria; phylum Gemmatimonadota; class Gemmatimonadetes; order Longimicrobiales; family Gaopeijiaceae; genus Bin94. The sequence goes on from CBDBJS010000002.1 coordinate 1,096,886, forward strand.
CGTACGTGCCTCCCAGGTAGGCGATCAGGCCCTGCCCGAAGCGGTACGCGAAGTATTTCGGGTCCCGGGTGATTTCCTTGAGGGTGGGTTTGTCGTCGCGCAGAATGTGGTCGCGGAGCCACATGGCCGTGTGGGGATGCTCGCGACCCATCGAGAGGTACTCCGCCATGCCCTCGACCACCCAGAGTGGCATCTGGGCCAACCTCATGATCCCGCCGCCGGTACGGCTCTGGGAGATGTTGTACTGGAACGCGTGCACCAGTTCGTGCCCCAGAATACGGTCCGTGTCCCGGTAGGATGCCGTGAGCGGCATGATCACGCGGTTCTTGAGGGACTCGGTGACCCCGCCGGTGCCCTGGCCGATCGCCCCCTGAAGGGTGTTGGTCTGCTGGAAGTCCGGGTGGTCGGCGTAGATGACCAGCGGCTTCCGGGTGTCGAACTCGTGCTGGAAGACGCGGGAGAAGCGCTCGTACCACCGTTCGGCCATGCGCGCGATGTCCTCGACCGCTTCCTCGGCCTCGGGATAGTAGTGGATCTTCCAGTTCTGCGTCGTCAGGACCTTGAAGTCGAACTGCTCGTACTGGACCTTGTTGCGGCCGAAGTACTGAGCCGATGCCGACGACGGAAACGAAAGGAGGAGAGCCAGCAAGCCCGCCCACGCGAAGCCGCGGGCGACGAGGCGCCCGTTGATCTGATTCGTCAATGACATTCCCAAGCCTCTTCCCTGTGCGCGCGTGAATTGGCGAGTGTTATCTCTACCCAATGACCCCCGAGGCTTCCGAAGCGTTAGCCGAATCCTCGGTCGGCATGCCCTGCATATACCCTACGCCGGGACTGGAGGTCCTTTACCGGTTACCTCCATGTCCCCCAACCTTATGTCCCACTATCGACAATAATGCCCCACTATCGACAATACACCCTTAGGAGCCCGATGACTACAGCTTCCACTTCCGGACCGGGCACGGCGACCCCGGTCGTGCTACGGTCTTCTCCCCGGCTGGCGTGGGTCGCCGCCGCGCTGGCCGGCCTTTCGGCGTGCTCCGACAACATGTCCGGCGCGCGCGCTTCCTCTCCCGCCGCGCCTGGGAGCGGACAGCCCTTTCTCGCCTCCGATGGTGCCGGTGTGTGGATGAGCTGGACCGAACCCGCGGCCTCCGGACACCGCGTGGCGGTCTCGTTCTTCGACGGGCAGTGGAGTTTGCCCGCGACGGTCGCGGAGGGCGACGGCTTCTTCGTCAACTGGGCGGATTTCCCCTCCGTCAACGTTTTCGGGGACCGTCTGGTCGCCCATTGGCTCTGGCGCGGAGGGCAGGGGACGTACGACTACGGCGTCCGGCTCTCCTGGTCCGACGACGGCGGCGCGACGTGGTCCCGGCCCTGGACCCCGCACGACGACGGTACCCCCACCGAGCACGGCTTCGTGTCCGTCTTCCGGGCCGGTGACGGAATCATGGCCACCTGGCTGGACGGTCGCGCCATGGTCGAACCGGAGGGACCGATGGCCGTGCGCGCCAGGTTGCTTCCCGCCGGCGTCCCGGCAGGCTCGTCCGCCGCGGGCCGCTCCTCGTCGCCCGACGCGAGCAGCCCCGTTGCCGGGCCCGAGACCGTCGTGGACGCGCGCAGCTGTGAATGCTGCCAGACGGATGCGGTGCTGGCCGGCGGTATCCCGGTCGTCGCCTTCCGGGACCGGGCCGAGGGAGAAGTCCGCGACATCCATGTCAGCCGTCTCCTGGATACGGGATGGACCGAGAGCGTGCCCGTCCACGAAGATGGGTGGGTGATCGGCGGTTGCCCCGTGAACGGGCCCGCGATGGCAGCCCGGGACGAACAGGTTGCAGTCGCGTGGTTCACGGCGCCGGAGGGGGAAGCGATGGTGAACGTAGCCTTCTCCGGGGACGCCGCCGCTTCGTTCGGGCCTCCTGTGCGGGTGGACGCCGGGCAGCCGCTGGGCCGTGTGGACGTGGTGCTCCTCGACGACGGCTCGGCACTGGTGACGTGGCTGGAGCGGGATGGGGACGGGGCGGCCATTCTCAGCCGGCGCGCTCTGGCCGACGGTTCCGCCGGAGATCCCCGTCGCCTGGCCGATACCGAGGCTGTTCGGGCCTCCGGCTTCCCCCGAATCGCGCGCCTCGGTCCGGATCGCCTGATGTTGGCCTGGACGGACCCCGCCGGTGAGGGCCGGGTGCGCGTGTCGGTCCTCCCGCTGGAGGACTGGGAAGCGCCATCGTGAAGCTGGCTGCGGTGGAGACACCGGTCGGCGTGGTCGACCTCCCGCGAGCCAGGCGCAACGTGAAGCGGGCGGTGGCGTACTGCCGCCGGCACGGGATCGCGTGGCGCCCCCACGTCAAGACACACAAATCGGTGGAGATGGCTCGCCTCCAGCTGGACATGGGGGCGGAAGGGCTGTCCGTCGCCACGCCCCACGAGGCGGAGGTCATGGCGACGGTCACGGATGACCTCCTGCTGGCGCATCCCCCGGCATGCGCGTCGAAGGTGCGGCGGCTGTGCTCGCTCCCCGAATCCGTCGACCTGAAGGTGGGGCTCGACGCGGTCGAGGTGCTCCGCCCCCTCGCCGCTGCCGGGGCGGCCGCGGGCCGCACGTTCGGGATACTGGTGGAGTTCGACGCGGGGTTGGGGCGGACCGGGGTCGTGGCGCCGGACGACGCCGTGCGTGTGGCCGAGGCCGCCGCTCGCCTCACGGGGGCACGCTTCGACGGGCTCATGTTCTACCCGGGTCACGTGCGGATCCCGCGGTCGGACCAGTCCGGGGCCCTGGCGCGGCTGTCTCGCCGCATCGACGCCTTCGTGGCCGCGCTCGAGGGGGCGGGTCTGCCGCCGCGGGTGGTGTCGGGCGGGTCGACGCCGACGCTGTGGGACTCTCACCGCCTCCGCGGCGTCACCGAGGTGCGCTCCGGGACGTGCATCTATAACGACCGCGACATCGTGGGGATGGGGGCCGCGGCCCCCGAAGACGTTGCCTACACGGTCCTGGGCACGGTCATAAGCGTCGCCGTACCGGGGCAGGTGGTGGTGGATGCGGGCTCGAAGGCGCTCTCCAGGGAGGTCCTCGGTTCCGGCGCACCGGGGTACGGCGTCCTCTTCGACCGGCCCGCCGTCACCGTCAAGGCGATCAACGAGGAACACGGCGTCCTGGATCTGAGCGAAACGGCGTGGCGGCCCGCCATCGGAGAGCGCCTCCGGATCGTGCCCAATCATGTGTGCGTATCGGTCAACCTGCAGGATCATCTGTGGGGCTTCGAGGGCGAGGGCACCGAGGGCGAGGGCTGCGCGGTCAGGCCCGTGATGCTGGAGGCGCGGGGGCGAAGGAGCCCGGAGGCGGAGCCCGTCGCCGCCGGTGCCACGGACGCTGCCGGTGCCACGGCCGGCGCGGGGGCCGCCACCGCGCACGGGGCCGCGTAGGTGAACCGGGCTCGTTTCGCCCAGATCGCTGCCGCTCTCCCGCGCTGCCGGGCGGTCGTGCTGGGTGACCTCATGCTGGACCGCTACGTGACCGGTACGGTGGACCGCGTCTCGCCGGAAGCACCCGTTCCGGTGGTCCTGGTGGACGACGAATGGAACGCGGTCGGTGGTGCGGCCAACGTTGCCGCGAACATCCGCGCCCTGGGAGCCCGCTGCGACGTGATCGGGGTTGTGGGCGCGGACGGTGCGGGCCGCGCGATCGAGCGCTCCCTCGAGGCGATGGGGGCGGGGTGCCGCCTCGTGCCCGATGACGGCCGGTCCACGACCATCAAGACAAGGGTCATCGCTCAGGGACAGCAGGTTGTGCGCATCGACCGGGAGGAAACCGCCGCCGTTTCGCGGGACGCGGAAGAGCGACTGAAGGCGCGGCTCGATGAACGGCTGCCCGGTGCCGGGGTCCTCGTCCTCGCCGACTACAACAAGGGCGTGCTGTCGCCCACCGTCATTCGCCACGCCCTGGACCTGGCCGCCGCGCTGGGCGTCCCGGTGGTCGTCGACCCCAAGCGGCGCAATTTCTTCGCCTTCGGCGGCGCCACGGTCTTCAAGCCCAACCGGGGTGAGCTGGAGGCCGCGCTCGGCGAGCCCGCCCGCCCCGCGGACCCCGTGTGGATGGAGGCGGTCCGGGTCCGCACCGGGTGCGACTACCTTCTCGTGACTCTCGGGGCGGACGGGATGGCGCTCGCCTCACCCGGAGGAAGGCTGGAGAACGTCCGCGCACGGGCCAGATCCGTGTACGACGTTTCAGGCGCCGGAGATATCGTGTCGGCTGTGGTGTCGTTAATGGTCGGTTCCGACGCAGGTCTCACCGAAGCGGTCGTACTCGCCGCTCATGCGGCCGCGGCGGGCGTCGCAAAGGTCGGGGTGGCGACGGTGACGCCGGAGGAAATCGCGGAATTGCTGCCGGAGTTCTGATCAGGAACAGCGGGGGTGCCGCCCGTTGGATCCAGGCGTGAAGGGACGCTGACGGTTGTGCGAATGGTACAAATCAACCATTATGTGGGTGAATATCACCCATAACGTGGAATAATTGTGCACAACATTCAATATCGTCCCCGCGCGATCGAAGCCACCCTCAAGGACATGCTGGCGTCCTTCCCGGTTGTGGTCGTGACCGGTGCCCGGCAGACGGGAAAGACCACATTGGCACAAGCCATGGGCGGCGGCGACCGTCACTACCTGACCCTCGACGACTACGGTGTGCTGGACCAGGCCCAGAACGCGCCCGACCAGCTGTTGGCTCGCGGCCACCGACTCACCCTTGACGAAGTCCAGCGGGCGCCGGATCTGCTCCTTGCCGTCAAGCGGGCGGTTGACCGGAAGCGCGAGCCGGGCCGGTTTCTCCTTACGGGATCTGCCAACCTGAGCTTGATGAGGGGCGTCTCGGAGACGCTCGCGGGCAGAGCTGTCTACGTGACCCTATGGCCTATGACCCGGCGGGAAGCGGCCGGTTCGGGGGCAGTCGGGAAATGGGATGTCTTCGTCGACGAGCCGGTGGCGAATTGGGTGGACGCCCTCGCCGGAGACTCGTGTCCCGGTACGACGTCCTGGCCGCAGCTGGCGCTGCGAGGCGGATATCCTGTTCCGGCGTTGTCTCTCCCTTCCGAAGCGACCCGTGCTGCGTGGTTCGAGGGCTATCTGCGAACGTACCTGGAACGCGATCTCCAGCAGCTTGCGGCCATCGACAACCTTGTGGGCTTCCAGCGCCTCCTTCGTGCGACGGCGCTACGCATGGGAGGCCTCCTGAACCAGGCCGACCTGGCACGTGACGCCGGACTGCCACCGACCACGGCACTCCGGTATATCCATCTCCTGGAGACCTCCTATCAGGTCGTCAGGTTGGAGTCATACGCCGTGAACCGCACAAAGCGGCTCGTCAAGAGTCCCAAGTTGTACTGGAGCGACACCGGGCTGGCCCTCCACGTGGCCCGGAGTCCGGAGCCTGGGGGAGCCCATCTGGAGAATCTGCTGGTCAACGACCTCCTCGCCTGGCGTGAGACTCGGGTGCCCCGGCCCGAAATCCTGTTCTGGCGGACGAGCAAGGGGGCCGAAGTGGATTTGGTGATCGAAGCGTCCGACCTGCTCCTGCCGGTGGAGGTAAAGAGCCGGGGAGTAGTCCGCGTGTCGGATGCCCGGCACCTGAAGACATTCATGGACGACTACGGAACCCGGGTCCCGGCGGGCGTTCTGGTCTACGGGGGCCGGGAGACCTACTGGCTCACGGACCGGGTGCTGGCCGTGCCCTGGAACGCGGTGCTCTGACGCGTGCTCCGACGTGCCCGGGCCCGCTTGACCGCTCGCCCCCGCGGACGCGACAATCATGCGGCCATGCGGCCCAAGAAAGACATGGAACCCACAACAACCCAGGAGATACCCACCCGGATGTCAAAGCTCACCACCGTCCATACCGACGACGCTCCCGGAGCCCTTGGCCCGTACTCGCAGGCCATCGTGTCCGACGGATGGATCTTCGCGTCGGGCCAGATCGCCATCGACCCCGCCACCGGAAGCCTGATCGAGGGGGGCGTGGACAAGCAGGCCGACCGCGTGCTGCGCAATCTGGCCGCGGTCCTCGCGGCCGCGGGCGGGAGCCTGCAGACGGTCGTAAAGACGACTGTCTTCCTCTCCGACATGTCCCTCTTCGCCGACATGAACGAAGTCTACGCCCGTCATTTCCGCGATCATCGACCCGCTCGTGCGACGGTGGCCGCGGGTGGACTGCCCAAGGGCGTCGACGTGGAGATCGAGGCGGTGGCGAGGGTGGCCTGAAGGGTTGGCGGGGCATCCGCTGAGATCAACTGTCCGCCAGCCATCCGTGCGCGTTCTTGACAGCCGCGCTCCAGGGGGCAACTATGATGCACAATGCGCGCCGACGCACGGGATCCGTACGTGGTTGGGCGGCTCCCGGGTTTCAGTGTGCGCTTGCCGCGGGTTGCCCTGTGTAACGGCGACCCGCGACATTGGGCTATGGCCCTGGCCGGGAAATACCCGGAAATACATAGATGACAGGGTTGTGTCGCATGTCGAGGACTCACAAAGGGAGGACACCTCATGACACGTAACTCGTTAGGAAGAAGTCTCAGGAATGGGGCTGGGGGGCTTTGGCTGGCCATGTTGGCCGGCTTGGCCTTCACATCGGTGGCGCAGGCCCAGACCGGAACCGTCTCGGGGCTCGTGACCGAAGCCGGATCGGGCAGACCGCTGGCATCGGCCCAGGTCTACATCGAGGGCACGGCCCTCGGGACGCTGACCAACAGCAGCGGCCGCTACCTCTTCGTCACCGCTCCGGTCGGCGAGCACACCGTGATCGCGGAGCTGGTCGGTTACCGGGCGGGGTCGCAGACCGTGACCGTCGCCGTCGGCCAGGCGGTTACGGTGGACTTCGGTCTTACCGTGACGGCGATCCAGCTGGACCAGATCGTGGTGACCGGGACCGGAGTCGCCACGGAGAAGAAGAAGCTCGGCAACACGATCGCAACGGTGGACGTGTCGAAGCTTAGGGATACGCCCATCACGAGCTTCAGCGACATCCTCCAGGGCCGCGAGGCCGGCGTCGTCGGCCTTCCCGGCGGCGGAGAGACGGGAGCCAGCGGCCGCATCCGGATCCGCGGTTCAGCCTCACTCTCCCAGTCCAACGAACCCATCATCTACCTGGACGGCGTGCGCATCGACACCGGCTCAATGGGTGGTTGGGGCGCGGCTCAGGCAGCCACGCGCCGGTTCGACGACATCGACCCCAATTCGATCGAGCGCATCGAGATCCTGAAGGGCGCGGCCGCGGCGACGCTGTACGGCACGGAAGCCTCCAACGGCGTGATCCAGATCTTCACCAAGCGAGGGCAGCAGGGCGCGCCGCGGTGGACGGTCCAGACCGACCAGACGGCCGTCAGCGCGCCCTTCGACCGCTTCGTCCCTCATGCCGACTTCCCCAGGGACGCGGAGCAGGTGGCCCGGATGCAGCACCGCTGGGGCGTGAGCCTCCAGCCGTACGAGGTCTATGAAGTAGACTACATGAGCGAACTCTACAACACCGGTTACGGCCAGACCTACTCGGCCTCGGTGTCCGGAGGCGCCGACCTGATCACCTACTTCGCCTCGGGCAGGTACTACAACGAGAACGGGCCCTTCAGCACGCTCGACGGGGTGTTCGCCGACGGCGGCCGGCTCAAGAACGAGGACACGATCGTTCGCCGCCAGGGGACCATGAACATCAACGTCTTCCCCTTCGACAACCTGCGCTTGCGGGTCACCGGCCTGTACTCGGAGTTGAACCAGAGTTCGCTGGCGGGCGGGAACAACATCTTCGGGGTCTTCTCCCTGGGGCTCATGGGCCAGCTTCGGCTTGCGGACGACAACAACCGCTACGGCAGCCTCGCCTTTGCGACCCTGCGGGAGACCGCCGGACGCGACATCAAGGAGGAAGTGGAGCACTTCCAGGGCTCGGTCAACGCGAACTGGACCATCGCCGAGGGCCTCGTCTTTGACGGCACCTTCGGGGTGGACATGACGAACACCCGGAAGATTTCCTTCTTCCCCTTCGGGTGGAACGTGGACGGCTTTACCACCTACAATACGGAAGGGACCCGCGGCTTCGGCGACCGGAACAACCGGCAGGTCACGGGCGACTTCAAGCTCTCCTACGACAACAACTTCACCGACGACATCAGCAGCACCTTCCTTGCGGGCGGACAGGGATACCTGACCCAGAATGTCTACAATGGCGGAGGTGGCACGGGGTTCCCGGGTCCCGGCTTGGAGGTGGCGAGCGCGGGTGCGAACCAGTACACCTCCGAGGGCTGGAGCAAGGTGGTAAACGCCGGCGTGTACTTCCAGGAGCAGCTCGGCTACCAGGATTGGGCGTACCTGACCCTGGGGGCCCGTTTCGACGCCAACAGCGCCTTCGGTTCCGAGTTCGAGACGGCGACGTATCCAAAATTTGCGCTCTCGATCATTCCCACGGACCTGTTCGACTGGAACAGCGAGACTCTCTCGACCTTCCGTATCCGCGGTGCATGGGGTCGATCCGGCCTTCAGCCCGGTGCCTTCGACAAGTTCACGACCTTCGTTCCCTCTCCGTCGGAAGTGGGTCCGGGCCTCCGACCGGGCAACCTGGGCAACCAGTCCCTCAGGCCCGAAATCTCGACCGAAATCGAGGGCGGCGCCGAGATCGGCCTGTGGAACGACCGTGTCGGCGTTGACTTCACCTACTGGCAGCGGGTGACCTCGGACGCCCTCGTGGCTCGCCAGTTCCCGGTGACGGGCGGGTTTACGGCCACGCAGCTGGACAACATCGGCCAGCTGGACGCCAAGGGTGTCGAATTGACGGTCAACGGGTCGGTCTACAACAGCGAAAATCTGGCCATCAACGTGTTTGCCAACACTGCGTACATCAGCGAGAACGTGACCGACCTCGGCGGCGCGCCTCCGCTCAAGACCGGCGGTTCGTATCCGCGCTACCGGAACTTCCTGAGGGAGGGTTACGCCCCGGGTTCGTTCTTCGGCGCGGTGTTGGACCCGAACATGTCGATTCCGTTGGATGTCTCGGGTACGTCCTGCCAGGAGCCCACCCGGGCCCAGGCGCTCGAGTACTTCAGCGAACCGCGGAATCCGTCTTCCTTCGAGGTGATCCCCCTCGGGTGTGCCGGCGGTTCGGCCGAATACCTGGGCACCTACATCGGCAAGCCGACACCCGACTTCTCCGGCTCGACCGGCTTCGACATCTCCTTCCTCGGCAACTTCGAGCTGTCCACCAACTTCGAATACCGTGCCGGGAACTATCACACCCAGGACCTGACGGGTGCCTTCCGCCAGGCCAACGCGGTCATCGGGCGGAACGTGCCCGGGACGGCGAGGGTGGCGTCGATCCTGCAGAATCCTGCTTCGACCGCCGAACAGCGGCTCGAGGCGGCGCTCGAATGGGCCAGGGAGTACCGGGCACTGGCTCCGATGTCGGGCATGAACCAGATATGGACATCCGACTTCGTCCGCTTGCGGGAAGTTTCCCTTGCGTACCGGTTGCCCTCCGACATGGTCGAGGGCTTCGGGCTGGACAACGCGACGGTTTCGCTGGGTGGCCGCAATGTGAAGCTCTGGATGCTGGGGGACTACCGGGGCATCGACCCGGAACTCAACCCTCAGGCCAACTGCACGGGCGGTGGCGTGAGCTGCAACTTCCTCACCGGAACGGAAGCCTTCGGCATCCCGATCCCGAGGCGGTTCACCTTCTCGTTGCGCCTCGGCTTCTAGGAAAGGAGAGACAAGGAAATGATGATCAAGACATCAATATCAAGGTCGCTCCTGTCGGTGCTGGGCACAGCCGTGCTCGTCGGCGGGTGTGACATTCTGGACGTGGACAACCCGAACGCTCTGGTCCAGGAGGACGCCGAGAAAGTGACGGCAGCAGCCGCGGTAGTGAACGGGGCACAAGCCAGGACCGCGAGCGGTGTGGGCGGCATCTATGCCGCGTTTTCGACGGCCGCAGACGAGATCACCTGGATCGGTTCCCGCGACGCTTGGAACGAGCTGGACCAGGGAACTCCGGACAACCCGGGCAACGAGTTCGTGGACGGATCGTTTCCGGGGATCGCCCAGGCACGCTGGATGACCCACTTCGCGGTCGGGATCATGGAGGGCCACATTGCCGAAGACGCTGGCAACGCGTCGCTGCAGGCAGATCTCGCGCGCGCGAATCTCTACGCCGGGGTTGCCTACTCCACCATAGCCCAGATGTTCGACGACTTCGCCTTCAGCGACCGTACCGAGCCCGGACCGCTCATCGGCGAAGCCAATATGAGCAGTGTCTTCGACCAGGCTATCGCATACTATTCCGCCGCCATGGCTGGCGGAGGCGAAATGGCAATGCGCGCGCAGGCGGCGCGGGCCCAGGCGTATCACCAGAAGGCCATCTGGGGGTTGCTGAACCCGGCGGGCTCGACGCCGGCCAACCCGCTCGTCAACGACGCCAACGCCAACAGCGACGCCGCGGCGGTGCTCGGCTCGGTTGCGGGCACCGATTGGGCGTATCGGTTCGCTTACACCAGCGCTACCGTGAGCAACAACCTTTCGTGGCAGGTCAACGAGCGAGGGGAGCTTCAGATCGGCCCGGACTACGCGACCAAGGATCCGGCGGACCCCCCGACGCTCACGTCCCACGACCTCATGGATCCGATCGAGGGAGCCCTGGACACCCGGTACAAGGCACGGGTGGACGAATTCCTGGACGGTGGCGGCTACGCGCCGCTGACCGTAGTGAGCGAGCGGGGACTGCGGCTCATGCTCGCCGAGGCGTCATTGGCGGGTGGTGACATGGCCGGCTTCGCCGACCACATCAACATGATCCGCGAGGGGCTTGACGACCTCACGGCGTACTCGGGACAGATTCCCGCGAGTGAGATGCTCCAGCACGAGCGCCGGGTGAACCTGTTCCTCCAGTACAAGCGGCTGCAGGACCACTACCGCTTTGGCGTGCCCAGCAGCAACTGGCTGCCGGGATCGCCGGCCATGACGACCCCGGGTACGATGCTCCCGATCACCAGGATCGAGATCCTGGCGAACTGCCATCACCCGGACAACGCGCTGCACCCTTGTGATGGCTAGAACCTGAGATCCAAACTCGCGGTTCGGCCTCACGGTTGGTCGGACGGGGTCCAGGAGTTTGCTCCTGGGCCCCGTTGGCTTGTGCGGCGGTGGTCCAGAAGGTGACCCGGGCGATGGATCCTGCCCGGTGTCGGTGGTGTTGGAGCATGTGACGGACGTTGGACCGGACTGAACCAGTGGAGAAGGTTGCAATGAAGAGACCCTGGCTACTATCCTTCGGATCCTGTTTCCTCGTGGCTCTGGTGGCTGGAGGCTGCAGCTGGTTCGAGGACCCCAGTCCGGCTACGGTCAGCGTCACGCTCAACGGACAAGCGGATTCCTTCGTGATCATCACCTCCACCGAGTTCTTCGCCTCCACCAACGAGGCCGGGGACCTGGGGGTCCAGGTCTTCAATTCCGACACGACGATCATTTCTTTTCCTTTCGAGCGGAGTTGGGACATACAGGACGAAGGGCGGTTTTTGCTCTTGGGTATGCCCGCCGACTCCGGGGCGGTGACGGTCCGACTGCGCGTTTTGCTCGACGGTGACGAGGACTATGACATAAATGTACGGGCGCTCATCGACGACCCGGTCCGGTATATCTATCTGTTCAATCAGAAAATCCTCCAGGAATTCGAGTTGCTCTGATGGTGACGCCGTCGATACCCCGGTGGTTTTCGATGCTGGCGTCGCTGCTGGCGGTGTCGTTCGGTTTTGGGTGCTACACCTTCACCCCTGTCCTGAACACCCCGCCGGTCGGGAGTGACGTTCGCGCCACGGTGACCAACGAGGAGGCCCTGCGCCTCAGCGACCTGACCGGTCAGCTCACACAGACGCTCGACGGACGCCTGATGGGTGCTACGGACGACTCGGTTTTTATTTCGATCGTGACCTTCCGGGTTGCTTCCGAGATCTCCGGGTCACGGCAGCTACGCCAATCGATTCCTATTCCGCGACACGGTTTGGAAGCATTCGAGGCCAGGACGCTGTCGGCGTTGCGCACCGGGATCGCGGGCATGCTCGCCGCGACCGGGGTCGCCCTGGTCGTAAGACAGGTCGTGGTCGGCGGAGGAAACACCAACGACGAGGACGATGGCGAGCCGATTGGGACGCTCATCCCCCTGATCCGGATCCCGATAGGGCGGTAGGACTCGCCGCTCGGAGCGGGGCGGCACTGCAAGGCTCCGTGGCGCCAGCCGGTGAAGGGGTGGCGAACCAGGCCCGCCCGGTTCTATGGTTGACACCGGGATCCCGTCTGGGGTCCGGTGCGTTTTGTTCCCAAGTCATCCAAGGAGCACCATCCCCCATGCCTCGTCAGCGCAACTTCGCACTCTTCTTCACCCTGAGCGCCAGCATCCTTTCGGCCGCTGCCTTCACCCCCTCCCCCGCCCGGGCCCAGGAGGCCTTCGCGGAAGACTTCTGGGGTTCTCTGGAGTGGCGCAACGTCGGTCCACCCCGGGGCGGGCGGTCCATCGCGGTGGCCGGTTCCGACGCACGCCCGTTCGAGTACTTCATGGGTACGACCGGCGGCGGTCTCTGGAAGACCACGGACGGTGGCCAGAACTGGGAGCCCGTGACCGACGGGCAGATGAACAGCGGGTCGATCGGTGCCGTGCAAGTCTGCGAGAGCGACCCGGACATCGTCTACATGGGAACCGGGGAAACGCAGCTGCGTGGCAACATCCAGCAGGGAGACGGCGCCTACAAGTCAACCGATGGCGGCGAGACCTGGGCGCATGTCGGCCTGGGGGAAACGCAGAACATCGCGCGCATCCGCATCCACCCCGACAACTGCGATGTGGCTTGGGCCGCCGCCTTCGGCAAGCACTCCGCGGACAACCCCGAGCGGGGAGTCTTCAAGACCACGGACGGGGGCGAGACGTGGCGGAAGGTCCTGTACAAGAGCGACGGAGCCGGGGCGACTGATCTCAGCGTCGACGTGACCAATCCCGACGTGATGTATGCCTCGATCTGGGAAGCGTGGAGGCGCTCATGGGGCATGTCGTCGGGCGGCGAGGACAGCGGGCTCTGGAAGTCCACCGACGGGGGCGAGAGCTGGACCGACATCACCGGCAACGTGGGGCTTGCCGACGGACCCATCGGCAAGATCGGCGTGGCGGTCTCACCGGCGAACCCGAACCGCGTGTGGGCGCTGATCGAGCATGAACCAGACGGGGGCGTGTGGCGCTCCGACGATGCGGGTGCCACCTGGGAGCGCGTCAACGAGGAGCGCAAGCTGCGGCAGCGCGCCTTCTACTACACGCGCGTCTACGCCGACCCCAACGACGAAGACGTGATGTATGCCCTCAATACGGGCCTGTACCGGTCGCGGGACGGGGGCGAGACCTTCCCCGGGGGCGTCCAGGTGCCTCACGGCGACAACCACGACCTGTGGATCGCGCCGAACGACTCCGACCGGATGGTCAACGGCAACGACGGCGGCGCCAATGTTTCCTTCAACGGCGGTGACACGTGGACCGACCAGGACTACTCGACCGCCCAGTTCTACCGCGTGATCACCACCGAGCACACACCGTATCACATCTGTGGCGGCCAACAGGACAACTCCACGGCGTGCATTCCGGTGCGCGGCTGGAACCAGATGGCGGCTCGCGGGCCCGGGATGCGTTCGTGGTACTACTCGGTCGGAGGCTGTGAGAGCGGCTACGTGGCGCCGAATCCGGTCGATCTGGACGTCTTCTACGCGGGGTGCTACGGCGGTGCGCTGTCCCGCTTCGACATGGCCACGGGGGCGACCCGGGCCGTCAACGTCTGGCCCGAAAACCCGATGGGACAGTCGTCGGAGGACCTTGTCGAAAGGGTGCAATGGACCTTCCCGATCGTCTTCTCGCACCACGACCCCGATGTGCTCTACACCGGGACGCAGAAGGTCTGGAAGACGACGACGGAAGGACAGAGCTGGGAGCAGCTCAGCCCGGACCTCACCCGCGCCGACGCCATGACGATCGGTCCTTCCGGCGGCCCCATCACGAAGGACCAGACGGGGGTTGAGACGTACGCCACCGTCTTCGCGATCGCGCCGTCGTACCACGACGCCGACGTGATCTGGGCCGGCTCCGACGACGGGCTCGTCCACGTCACCCGGGACGGAGGCCTCAACTGGGACGACGTCACCCCCCCGGACGCTCCCGATTTCGTGCGCATCAACACGATCGAGGCGTCGCCCACCACGCCGGGGAAGGCATACGTGTCCGGGATACGGTATCTCGTGGACGACGACCGCAGTCCCTACATATGGCGGACGGACGACTACGGCGAGACGTGGACGAGTATCATCGGCGGTCTCCCCGCCGACGATTTCATTCGCGCGACCCGCGAGGACCCTGCGCGCCCCGGGCTGCTCTACGCGGCTTCGGAGCGCACCGTCTACGTCTCCTTCGACGACGGCGGACGGTGGCAGGCTCTGTCGCTGAACCTGCCGGTGGTGCAGGTGTCGGACCTGGTGGTCGAGGACAACGACCTGGTGATCGCCACCCACGGCCGGTCCTTCTGGGTGCTCGAGGACATCGGACCGCTGAGGCAGATGACCGAAGAGGTGGCGGCCGCCGGCGCGTGGCTCTTCGAGCCCACCGATCCCGTCCGTGGAATCGACCAGGGCGCCCGCTTCCAGTACTACCTGACAGGGGACGCCGAGAGCGTGACCTTCGAGGTCCTCGATGCGGGGGGCGAGGTCATACGCACCTACGAAGGCGTCGCTGCGGACGAGGAGGAAGAGGAGGACGACGACCCGCGCGCGCGCTTCTTCGGAGGCGGTGGAGGGGGGCAGCCGAATGTGACCCAGGGGTCCAATTCCTTCCGCTGGGACATGCGCTATCCGGCGTGGACCGACTTCGAGGGACGCATCATGTGGGCGGCCCGGCCCATGGGTCCGATGGCGGTGCCGGGCACCTACACCGTCCGCATGACCGTGGACGAAGGGGCGCCCCTGACCCGGGACTTCGACATCGGGATCAACCCCAATCTCGAAGGCGTGACCGTGGCCGACCTGCGCGAGCGGTTCGAGCTGGCCATCGAGATCCGGGATCGCGTGACGGAGGCCAACGAGGCCGTGATCAAGGTGCGGGACATCGCGGGCCAGATCGACGAGCGGCTCGAGGAGACCGACGACGAGGAGATCGGCACCCAGGCGGCCGTCGTGGACGAGAACCTGGGCGTCGTCGAGGCCGAGATCTACCAGGTGAAGAATCAGAGCAACCAGGACCCGCTCAACTACCCCATCAAGCTCAACAACAAGCTGGCGGCGCTCCTGGGCATCGTCGAGGGCTCGGAAAACAGACCCACCGACCAGTCGTATGATGTATTCCAGCGTCTCTCGGCACTGCTGGACGAGCAGATCTCCCAGATGGACATCGTCATCCGGCGGGATCTGGGACGGCTGAACGAGCTGCTGATCCGCGAAGGGTTGGAGCCGATCGAGGACCGGCGCCTCGTGAGCTGAACAAAGGCGCCCTACAGAGCACGAAAAAGGAGGTTCAGATGGACCGGCGAGTGATGCTGTTGGCCGTGGTGGTGGCGGTGGCCGGCTGTGCCGGATCGTCTGAAGCGTCGAACCCCTTCGAAAGGGGAGGTGCGTCGTCACGGAGTATTCGGATCAATGTCGTAAACAACAATTTCAACGAGGCGACCGTGCGGGCCGTGGCTCGCACGGAGCGCCGCCTCGGGGTCGTGCAGGGCAACGGCCGGGAGAGCTTCACCCTGGCATGGCCCACCGTCGACGATCTGCGCATCCGGATCGATATTTTGGCGGGGGACAGGTTCACAACCAACCGGGTGTCGGTTGGTCCGGGCGACCAGGTGCACCTGACCATTGCGAGACCCCTGTATCGGTCGGTGTTGAGGAGATAGCCGCCGGAGGCCGGCTCATCCCCCTCAAACGCCGTAGGGCACCCAGATGTTCTTGACGCGGGTTCCCTTGCGGAGCAGCATCTCGGCGTCTCGGCCCGACAGCGCGAGCCAGTCGACGGCTTCCTCCCGGTCCACCCATACGCGTTTCAGGTTCCCGGCCGAGAGCCTTTCCGCCTCACCCGACAGTTCGTCCGCCACGAAGTCCCAGAGCTGGTCCACGTTGTCGTGGGCGCCCAGGGTCGGCAGGATCTCTTCATGAAGTCCCGAAAGGATGTTCACCGTGCCCGGCGGCACGTCCGAAGTCTCCAGGACCTGCACCAGATCGAGCGCCGGCACGGGGAAGCGTTCAGGCAAGACTGCGACGGCGACGTTGCCCTGTGACAACGCCGCGGCCAGGGGACCGATCACCCCGGCCAGAGGTGCGGCAGCACCGCACCGGATGGCCACCGTCCCCGCGGGCTCGTTCATGGCGAGGGTGACATTCCGAAACGGCGTCGAATGCACCCGGCCGTCGTACTTGTCGGCCCACCCCGCGAAGGTGAAGAGGGTCCGCACGGCGGCCTCGACCTCGTGGGCCGCGGCGTCCCCGCCCATGCCCGTTGCAAGATCGAGATCCCGGGCAAACTCCTCCGCGCGGACGGCGAAGTTCTCCGCCAGGAAGTAGAGAATCTGGGCGCGGTGGTGGCCGCTGGTCCGGCCCCAACCCTCCCGCGCCTTCGCCGCCGCCTCGACCGCGTTGCGGACATCCTTGCGGTTCCCCCGGGGAGCCTCCGCGATGGGCGTGCCGGAAGCGCCGAGTACGGTCAGGGAGTAGCCTCCGTCGGGGCGCCGCTGCCTGCCGCCGATCAGCAGTTTGCGCGTTCGGTCGATCCGGTGGGGGAGGGTGGCTGTCGGGGCAGGGCCCGTCGCCGTTTGCGCGGGAACGTTCGTCGGTGACGGGGCGGTGGTCGCCACCCCGGCGCCGGAGGCCGGCACCGGCGAGCGGGACCGTTCCCGCGCGGCCGGCTTCAGATACTCCCACATTCCCTCGCGACCGCCTTCACGCCCGAAGCCCGACTCGCGGTAGCCGCCGAAGCCCGACGCCGCGTCGAAGCGGTTCGTGCAGTTCACCCACACCGTTCCGGCCTTGATCGCGGGCGCCACGTCCAGCGCCAGGCTCAGGTCTTCGGTCCAGACGCTGGCGGCCAGGCCGTAACGGGTATCGTTGGCCAGCGCGATGGCCTCTGCCGGAGTGCGGAAGGTCAGACTCACCAACACGGGCCCGAAGATCTCATCCGTGACGATGGGGCTCGAGGCGGGTGCTCCGGTGCACAGCGTCGGCGGCACGAAGAGCCCCTCTTCCGGCAGCGGCCGGGAAGGCTGCCATATAGTCGCTCCGTCCGCCTTGCCCATCTCCAGGTAGCCCTGGATGCGATCGATCTGGCGGGCATCCACGATCGCTCCCATGTCGATCGACTTGTCCAGCGGATGACCGAGCCGGATCGTCTCCATTCTGGCGCGGAGACGGTCGAGCATCTCCAACTCAACGCCTTCCTGCACCAGAAGGCGGGAACCCGCGCAGCAGACCTCGCCCTGGTTGAGCCACACACCATCCACGACCCCTTCCACGGCGGCATCCAGGTCGGCGCTCTCGAAGACGACGAACGGTGATTTGCCACCGAGTTCCAGCGAGAGGTGCTTGCCCGTCCCCGCAGTGACACGGCGCAGTTCGCGTCCCACCTCGGTGGAGCCTGTGAACGCCACCTTGGAAACGCGCGGATGACGTACCAGCGCCGCCCCCGTCGCCCCGTCACCGGTGACGATGTTGAGCACCCCGGGTGGGAGGCCCGCTTCCTGCGCGACCTCGGCGAAGAAGAGCGCCGACAGGGGAGTGTACTCGGCCGGCTTGAGGACGACGGTGTTCCCGGCCGCCAGAGCGGGCGCGACCTTCCACGCCAGCATCAGCAGCGGGAAGTTCCAGGGAATTACCTGGCCGATGACGCCGATGGGCTCGTAGCCCGGGAACTCCGACGGCGCCAATTCCGCCCAGCCGGCATGGTGGTGGAAGTGGCGGGCGGCGAGCGGGACATCCAGATCCCGCGACTCGCGGATCGCCTTGCCGTTGTCGAGCGACTCGACCACCGCGAAGTGGCGAGAGCGCTTCTGAATCAGGCGGGCGAGCCTGTAGAGGTGCCCGGCACGCCCGTGGCCCCCGATTTCCCGCCACGGCGGCAATGCTGCCTCGGCCGCCGCTACCGCCCGGTCGACGTCTTCGTCGGTACCGTACCGGAAGCCGGCAAGCGGCTGCCCGTCGGCGGGGCAACGGGTCTGGTGGATGTCGCCATCTCCGTGGGTCCAGATCCCTCCGATGTAGTGGCCGAACACGCGCTCTCCGTTATCCAGCCACTCGGTGACGACGTCCCGGCTTTCGGGAGCGGGTCCGTAGCCGGGTTTGAGGAAGGCATCTCGAACGGTGGTCGCGCGCGGCATGGGGAGTGGCTCCTCAGCCCAGGGAGTGACGGTGGAATGCCGAGTAGCGGCCGGTGACGTGGTGCTCGAGCTGCCGCTCGATGTCGGCCAGGAGCGAACTGGCACCAATCCTGAAGAGCCGCGGGCCCATCCAGGCGTCGCCGAGTTCCTCCTTGACCAGGATGAGCCATGAAAGCGCGTCCCTGGCCGTCTTGAGGCCGCCCGCGGCCTTCAGTCCGACCCGGACGCCGGTGATCCGTTGGTAGTCGCGAATCGCGCGTGCCAGGACGATCCCGACGGGAAGAGTGGCGTTGACCGGTTCCTTGCCGGTGGACGTCTTGACGAAGTCCGCGCCGGCCATCATGGCCACGGTGGCGGCCCGCTTCACGTTGGCCAGGGTGCCGAGCTCGCCGGTACCCAGTATGACCTTGGTGTGCGCGTCGCCACAGGCCTCGCGGAAGCTCGCAACTTCGTCGTACAGCCGTTCCCAGCCGCCTCCGAGCACCGATCCGCGGGTGATCACCACGTCCACCTCTTCCGCTCCGGCCGCGACGGATTCGCGAATCTCGTCGATCCTCGTCCGGAAGGGAGACAATCCCGCGGGGAACCCGGTCGAGACGGCCGCGACGGGGATCCCGCTGCCCCGCAGGGCGGTGCAGGCCGCCGGCACCAACGCGTGGTAGACGCACACGGCGGCGACCCCGACCTCGTCGGCGGACACTCCCAGCGCGTCGAGGATGTCGGGACGAACGGGGCGCCGAGCCTTGCCGCAGAGCCGCCGCACCCGTCCCGCGGTGTCGTCCCCGGCCAGGGTGGTCAGGTCGATCATGGTTACGGCGCGAAGCAGCCATCCGGCCTGCCACTGCCGTTTGACCGACCTGCGCGTCGTCAGGGTGGCCGCGCGATGATCCGCGGCGCTGCGGTTGACCCGGACGTCTCGCACCGCCTTCAGATCGAGGGGCATCCCCGGGTTGCGCGTGTCCCGGGTGGAGGGATCGAGCGGAGCCGTGGCGGCTCGTCCGACCGATGTCGATGATTCGCGGATCACGACCGATTGTCCCGTCAAGGTGGCGAGGCAGGGGTAGGACAGCCAAGATAACGTGTCCGCGTTGTAAGATCGAAGAAGGAGGAGCGCCACGTTGGAAAGGCCGCCGGGCCGGGTTGCCAGGATGATCACCCGCGTTGTGGGTACCGCCGCCGGTGTTTTCTACCAGGTGGACCGCCATGGCCCACCCCTCCCCGAGGGCCCGGTTCTGGTCGCGGTGAACCATCCGAACAGTCTCGTCGACCCGCTGCTCGTCTTTCGCTGCAGCGAGCGGCTCACGCGGCCCCTGGCGCGGTCGGGGCTTTTCGACCAGCTCCTCCTGGGCCCCGTCCTCCGCGCGCTGGGAGGCATTCCGGTATACCGGAGGCAGGACGATCCGTCGTCGACGCACCGCAACGACGAGATGTTCCGCGACGCGATAGGGGTGCTGTTGGGGGGTGGCGCGATCCAGATCTATCCGGAGGGCCGCAGTCATTCGGAGGCTCAGGTCGTCGAACTGCGCACCGGGGCCGCACGGATCGCGCTGCAGGCGGAGGAAGCGGCCAACTGGAAGCTGGGCCTCTCGATCGTGCCGGTCGGGATCACGTATACCCGCAAGGAGCGGGCACGTACCGCGGTTGCCGTGCGCTTCGGGCGAGCGTTCGGTTGCGCCCACCTGGAAGAAGTCTACCGAGCCGACCCCGTCGCGGCCGTACGGACGCTGACCGAGCAGATCGAGGCGGGCATCCGTGCAGAGACCCTGAACTTCGTGCACCACGGAGACCGCGCCCTGGTGGAGGTGGCGGAGCAGCTGTATGTGCGGGAATCGCGCTGGGTACCGTGGCGGGCCAGGGAGGAGCTGGGTGCGCGTGTGCCCCGCCTGCAGCGCTTCGCGGCCGGGCTGGAGTGGATCCGGCGCGAATCCCCCGACGAGCATCGGGCGCTGCTGCGCAAGGTCGAGCGGTACGCCGCGCTCAACGCGCGAGTCGGAGCGGGGCAGGGCGACGTTCCGCGCCGCTACGGACTGGTCCCCGTCGCCAGGTACATTGCCGTAAGGGGGACGCTCCTGCTCGCCGGACTCCCCCTGGCCGTCGCGGGCCTCCTCCTGTGGGCGCCGGTCACCCGGCTTCCCCGTGTCGTCATCAGGATCACCCGCCCGGATTTCGAAGTCACGGCGACGCACAAGCTGCTGGCGCTCATGACCGGGGTCATCGCGGGCTGGACCTTGTGGGTCGTCCTGGGATACCTGGCCTTGGGGCTGCTGTTCGCTTTGGCCGTGGCGATTGTGGCGCCCCTGTGCGGCTACGCGGCCATCCAGTGGATCGAGCTCGCCGGGGAGGTGCGCGAGGATACCGTCCTCTTCTTCCGGCTTCAGGGGAGGCCCGATGTCCGCAAGCGCTTTGCACGCATGCGCTCGGAGTTGGCAAGGACCTTCCGGCACCTGGAGAAGCGCTGGGAGGATGAGGAGTTGCCCTCGTCCGCTGATCGTGACAACGTGTCGGCCCCGGATGAGTGATGGGCTCGGCGGATGTCGCGCCGCACATTCAACCCTTGTGCACCCCCGTGAACGGGCATCGCGGGGGCGGATCGGGACTGGTGTTCCGTCTGGTCTTCAAAACCAGTGCGCCCGGCTAAGACCCGGGTGGGTGGGTTCGATTCCCACACGCCCCCGCCACCGGTGGCGTTCGCTTATCTTCCTCCATGCGAACCGATACCCTCCGCGTCATCGTCAATCCAGCGGCTTCCGGAGGCCGCGGGCGAAAGGCCGCTCACAAGCTGTTCGCGCTGCTCGATGGTCGCTCCACGGACTACGAGGCGCGGTACACGGAAGCCCCGGGACACGCCTCCCGACTTGCCCGGGCGGCGGCGGTGGAGGGGGTGGGCCGGATCGTCGTCGTGGGCGGAGACGGGACCATTCACGAGGTCGCGGGGGGGCTGCTCGCCAGCCGGGTGGATCGGCTGCCACCGGTGGCAGTGTTCCCGGTAGGCACGGGAAACGACTTCTACCGCATGGTCGGCAGTCGCCGGAGCGCGGCCGAGGTGGTGGACGTGCTCGCAGCGGGGGTCGTGGAGCACTTCGATGTCGGCAGGGTGCGATGGGGAGGTGGGGAGCGGGTGTTTGTGAACCTCCTGGGCGTCGGTGTGGACGTGGAGGTGCTGCGTTGCCGTGCGCGCTTCTCCCGGCTGCCGGGGCTACTCCAGTACCTGGCCGCCTTTCTGAACGCGATCGTGACCTTTAGACCTCCAGAGGTCCGCGTTGAAGTGGGGAGTGGGGCCGGGCAACACATCATGGGCGCCACGACTCTAACGGTGATTACGGTTGGCCCGTCGATTGGAGGAGGTTTCATGATCTGCCCCGATGCCCGTCCGTCCGACGGGAAGCTGGACTTGTGTCACATCGCGGCCCCGGGACTGTTGCCGATTCTGCGCCTGGTCCCGAAGGTTATCCGCGGAAGACACGGCGACTCGCCCCTGGTGACGATGAACCAGCTTGAGGAAGCGGTGATCCGCCGGCCCGAAGGAGAGCCGATGTGGTTCCAGCTTGACGGAGAGCTGGCACCGGAGCCGGCCATCGAGCTTCGCATCCGGATCTTGCCGGGGGCGTTTCCCGTTCTGGTGCCGGCGCGTGGCTGACTGCCTGCGGCGAACCAGGGCTTCAGCACCGACATCGGCCCGGTCACTACCGCAGGCTCCCGGGAGTGCAAGCCGGCTGGGGGCCTGGATCGGAGTGGTTGTCGCTGCCTTGGTGGTGGTCGCAGCTTCTCCCGCCCACACGAATGCCCAAGAGACCGAGGGGGCTGTGCCCGATTCGGTCCAGGTGGTGGATTCCCTCGCCGTGCCGGACTCGGCTGCCGCGGGTCCCGGGCCGTCTGGCGCTTTCCTGCGGGGCGCGATCATCCCGGGGTGGGGGCACGTGTCATCCGGATCACTGACGCGGGGCGCCTTCTATTTCGGGGCGGAATCCCTCGCGGGATGGATGCTCTTCAAGACCGCCCGGCGGTTGGGTGTTGCTCGTGACCAGGCAGGGCTCTGGGAGGACAGGGTGACGGCCCAGTTGATGAGCGAAGGGATCTCCGACCCCATGGAGATCGAGATCGCGCTGGAGGGACACGAGCAGGTCGCGCGTTTCCGGGGCCTGGTCGATGCCCGGGAGGAGCAGCGGGAGGACTGGATCGCCGTTGCCATCTTCACCCTGCTCCTCTCCGGAGTCGATGCGTTCGTATCAGCGCACCTTCAGGACTTCCCCGAACCGCTCACGATCGAGGGCGACCCGGCCGACGGGCGCATCGAAGTCGGCTTCCGGGTCCCCACCCGATGAGTTCGTCCGTGCCGATCAGCCGGGGGGGTCCGTCTTGACGTGCCCTTCCCACTCGTGCAGCACCGGCTTCCCGGACTCACCGATGGTGACATACGACCGATGGAGGACCCAGTCACCGGTATTGACGTAGTACCGGCCAGGCGCAACCTCGTCCACGACGGGCATGTGCGCATGGCCCAGGGCAATGATGTCCAGGGTCGGGTCGCGCGCGAGCTGTTCGGCTGCCCAACCGGACAGGAAGGCCATTCTTCCATGGCTCGCCGCGGTGTGGCCGGGGGGGTTGGTGGTCGTGCCGGACACCCAATCCGCAATGAGAGCTCCCAGATCCGGGTGCAGCCAACGGAAAAGCCAGCGCGTGAGCCGGCCCCGGAGGACAAGTCGCAGGATCCTGTACCCGACGTCTCCCGATCCGAGCCCGTCGCCGTGGGCGACAAGAACCGATTTGCCGTTGACATGGATCCGCGTCGGGTCCCGCCGAAAGTCCACGCCGATGTAGTCGCGGAGGAAGTCGCCGCCCCACCAGTCGTGATTGCCGCCCATGACGAGCACAGGGACTCCGCAGTCCACAAGATCCGCAAGGCAGGCGAGTACCCGGACGTGCTCTCCGAGTACGACCCTGCGGTACTCGAACCAGAAATCGAACAGGTCCCCATTGATGATCAGGCGGCTACCCGATTCCTTTACATGCAGAAGCCAACGCCGGAAAGCCTCCTCGGTTTCCCGGGGGACGGCACCGAGGTGGACATCGGATATGAGGAACACCGGTTTGGAACCCATGATCGCGGAAGCTATGGAGACGAGGGGAGGGGCGGTAGGGAGGTGACCGGACTGCCACCGGCTTTACGTGCAGCAGCGGTGCTTTCCTTCGCCCTGGCAACCGCCTGTGCCACGCCCGGCTATCTCCGGGTGCCGGCTCTGGCGGGGCTGTCGGCGGAGGCGGAGGAGGCAGCGCTGATGGCCGCACGGGACACCCGCCTGTCCGGCGCCAGGCAGCTGCGCTTCGCCTGGAGCGCCCGGGAGCCGGATTTCCGGGGGTCGGGCGTTGGTGTGGCCCGGGTGGAACCACCCGACAAGGCACGGCTGGATCTTTTTCTCGACAATGGCGAGAGCGCTGCGATCGCGGCGCTCGTGGGAGACGAACTGAGAGTTCCCGACGCGCTGCCCCTCCAGCTGGTGCCGCCGCCGGCGCTCCTGTGGGCGACGCTGGGCGTTTTTCGGCCGGGTGCTGGTGCGGAGCTCCTGGGCGGCCGTGTCGCCGACGGGGTCCTGGAGGTGCAATACCGGCTGCCCCGCGGTGACCGGCTCCATTTCCGGCTGCGCGATCGCACGATCCTGGACGTGTCGCTGCTGGAGGGCGAAGACGTCGTGGAGCGGGTGTTCGTTTCCGCTCCGGAAGAGGGGTCGGACTACCCCGCGGAGGCGACCTATCGTAACCTGCGTGACTACCGCGAACTGAAGCTGCAATTGGAGTTCCATGAGCAAGTGGATTCGTTTCCGCCGGACATCTGGCGCCCGAATGGGCAGTAGCATGCTGCCGGAACGCGGACGCACCGTCCTGATCGCAGCCGGTCGATGCGGGCAAGCGTGTTGCTCACGGCGTAGTTTTTTGGCGATCGTCGCCCTGGCCGCGGCCGGGTGCAACTACTCACTGAACCAGGGTGCGGGCTTTCCTGCACACATCCGAACCGTGGCGGTGCTTCCGTTCGAGAACGAGACGAACCGTTTCGAGCTGACCCAGGAGGTCCACGAGGCTCTCCTTCGGCAGGTTCCCAGATCCCTGGGGCTGAACCCCGCGGGGGAGGAAGCCGCGGACGCGGTGATCTCCGGGAGCATCCTGAACTACGATCTGACCGCGCCGCTCTATCGCCGCGGAGCCGAGACCGAGACTGTTCAGGTCTTGCAGCGGGAGGTGGTCCTGACCGTCAAGGTGGAGATTCTGGACCGTGAGAACTACACGATCCTGTGGGACCAGTCCCAGTTGCGCGTGGTGGGCCAGTACCTCGATGCGAGCGAGACCGAAGATGTGGGACGTTCCGAGGCGATCAAGCTCCTGGTGCAGGAGATAGTGGACGGAGCGCAATCCAACTGGTAGATTCGCCCGCGGAAGATTGCGCGAGCATGGCACACCCGGCTCGGGATTTCGTGGCGCAGGATCGTTGTCGGCCGGGTGCTTTTCGCGCCGATTGCACACACTGCGTTTCGCCACGGGCTGCCGGGAGGAGATCGATCACTTGAACCGCGTTGCTGTTCTGTGGGGGATCCTGTTCGGCGTCTGGCTGCTCCTGTCGGACCACTACACGCCGCTGTTCCTGGTGTTCGGCGTGGTGACATGTTCCGTGGCCGTATTCGTCTCTGCCCGCATGGGAATCGTCGACCGGGAATCGGTGCCGGTGCATTTGCTATGGGGCGCGCTCGGGTACATCCCGTGGCTGGTGTGGGAGGTCTTCAAGTCGAACGTGCGGGTGGCGAGGATCATCCTGGCTCCACGGCTGCGGGTCGATCCCTCAATCGTCCACTTCCGTGCTTCGCAGCGGACCGATCTGGGGCGCTTCATCTACGCCAACTCGATCACGCTGACCCCCGGGACCGTTACCACGGGGATCGTGGGGGACGACTTCGAGGTGCACGCCATCGTGCAGGAGGAAATCGACGGCACCGAAGAGAACACGATGAACCGGCGCGTCGCGGTGCTGGAGGGGGAGGCCCCGTAGAAAATGTTCGCCGTGACCACCGTCGCGCTGCTCGTTGCCATGGCGCTCGCCATGTGCCGGGCTCTCCTCGGCCCGACCGCGTATGACCGGGTACTCGCGCTGAACAACATCGGCACGAAGACGGTGGTCCTGATTGCCGTGCTCGGCTTCCTCAACGGGCGCCCCGACTTCCTCGACCTCGCACTCGTGTACGCGCTGATCAACTTCATCGGTACCATCGCGGTACTGAAGTACATCGAGTACGGGGACCTGGGCGCGAGCTCCCGCAAGGACGTTGTGAGCGGATGATTGACCAGGTGCAGTCGGTTCTGACCTGGGCGCTGCTTCTTGCCGGTGCCTTCTTCTTCTTGACGGGGGCGCTCGGAATGGTGCGGCTCCCGGACGTGTTCACCCGCATGCATGCGGCGGGGATGGCCGACACCATGGGCGCCGGCCTGATCCTGGCGGGGCTGTGTGTGCACAGCGGGGTCAACCTGGTGACGGTGCGCCTGCTCCTCGTGCTCGCCTTCGTGTGGTTCACAAGCCCGATCGCGACGCACGCCCTGGCGAAGGCGGCGTTGTCCGGGGGAACGCGGCCATACACGCTGACGGGCGCGGACGCTGCCCGGGGCGACGAATCCCATGAGGGAGGAGGTGCGCCATCGGCACGGTAGTGGACATCGTCCTGCTCACCTTGCTCGGGGCGGTGGGTCTGGCGCTGCTGAGGATCCGCAACCTCTTCGCGGTCGTGATGCTGGCCGGGATCTACTCGCTGCTTTCGGCAGGGCTCTTCACCGTGATGGACGCGGTCGACGTGGCCTTCACCGAGGCGGCGGTCGGCGCAGGCATCTCGACCGTTCTCTTCCTGGCCGCGCTCGCCCTGGCGGGCCACCACGAGAACAAGCCGGGCCACACCCCCTT
This sequence comes from Longimicrobiales bacterium, assembly GCA_965206455.1. Taxonomy (GTDB): domain Bacteria; phylum Gemmatimonadota; class Gemmatimonadetes; order Longimicrobiales; family Gaopeijiaceae; genus Bin94. Next base: position 1,123,208 of record CBDBJS010000002.1, read on the forward strand.
GCTTCCGATGCTGGTGGTCGTGATCACGGGGGCGGCTCTGGTCTACGGGACCATGGACATGCCCGGCTTCGGCGACCCGGGCAACCCGGTGCACCACCATGTGGCCGACCACTATCTGGAGGAGTCGCCGCACGAGATCGGGATTCCCAACGTGGTCACCGCAGTGCTCGCCTCGTACCGGGGCTATGACACCATGGGCGAGACGACGGTGGTTTTCGCCGCGGCGGTGGGTGTGATGCTGCTCCTCGCGGGGGGTGTGCGATCCCGGAGGCGTGCAGATCGCGAAGCGGGGGAGGAGGGGGACGGATGAGAGAGGAAATCATTGTGCGGGTTGGTGCCAAGGTCCTCACCCCGTTCATCATCATGTTTGCCCTGTACGTCCACTTCCACGGCGACTACAGCCCGGGAGGGGGTTTCCAGGCGGGGGTGATCCTGGCCGCCGCCTTCGCGCTGCTGGCCCTTGTGTACGGGCTCGAAGCGGTGCAGCAGGTCTTGCCCCCGTGGTTCGCGCAGATGTGCGCGGGGCTGGGCGTCCTCATCTACGGGGGCGTCGGTGTGGTGACGATGCTGCTGGGCCACAACTACCTGGGCTACGGAGCCCTCGCCCACGACCCCGAGCGCGGCCAGCACTACGGCATCATGGCGGTTGAGCTGGGCGTGCTGGTCACGGTCTTCGGGGTGATGGTGTCGGTCTTCTACCTCTTCGCCGGACGCGGCAGGGTGAAGCCATGAGCCTCGACCTCTTCGTCTCGCACTACAACTACTGGGTCGTCATCTTCCTGATGATGGTTGGCTTCTACATCCTGATTTCTCGTGGCAATCTGATCAAGAAAATCGTTGGCCTGAATGTATTTCAGACTTCCGTATTCATGTTATACATCAGCATGGGCAAGATCACCGGCGGCACGCCGCCCATCCTTCTGGATATGCATGGCGAAGGTGAAGCCGCCGGGCACGTGGTCTACTCGAACCCGCTGCCCCACGTCCTCATCCTTACCGCGATCGTCGTGGGCATCGCCACCACGTCTGTGGGTCTCGCCCTGGCTGTCCGGATCAAGGAGGCATACGGGACGCTGGAAGAGGACGAGATCAACCGTATCGAGGCGCAGACGGAGGCCGCCGAGTGATGGCCGAGCACCTCCCGATCCTCCAGGTGGTGGTGCCGCTGCTGGCGGCCCCCTTGTGCATCTTCCTGCGCAACCCGCGCGCGGCGGGTGCACTGGCGGTGCTGGCGAGCTGGTCGGCGCTGGGCATCGCGCTTTCGCTGCTGCGGGAGGTGATGTCGACCGGTGTCGTGTCCTACGCCATCGGCGACTGGGCCCCTCCCATCGGGATCGAGTACCGGATCGACATCGTCAATGCGTGGGTGCTGGTCATCGTGGCCACCATCAGCGCTGTTGTCGCGCCATACGCGATCACCAGCGTCGAGAGCGAAGTCGACCGCAAGCGCATTCCCCTCTTCTACGCGGCCTACCTGCTCTGCCTGACCGGGCTCCTCGGCATCACGATCACCGGCGACGTCTTCAATGTCTTCGTCTTCCTGGAGATATCGTCGCTCTCGGCGTACGCGCTCATCGCCATGGGCCAGCGCCGTCGCGCCCTGACGGCGGCGTTCCGCTACCTGATCATGGGGTCGGTCGGCGCCACCTTCATCGTGATCGGCATCGGGCTCCTGTACGTCATGACCGGGACGCTGAACATGGCGGACCTGGCCGCGCTGCTGCCCGAGGTGTGGGATTCCGGAACCGTGAAGGTGGCATACGGCTTCCTGGGCGTAGGCATGTGTCTCAAGCTGGCGCTCTTCCCGCTCCACCTGTGGCTCCCGAACGCCTACGCCTTCGCGCCCTCCGCGGTCACGGCCTTCATGGCGTCCACCGCCACCAAGGTCGCGGTGTACATGCTGCTCCGGTTCTTCCTGACGATCTTCGGCGCGTCCTTCTCCTTCGACGTGATGGGGCTCGACCTGGTCCTCCTGCCGCTGGCGCTGGTTGCCATCGTGAGCATGTCGCTGGTGGCGATCTTCCAGGTCGACGTGAAGCGCCTGCTGGCGTATTCGTCGGTGGCGCAGATCGGGTACATGATCCTGGGACTGTCCTTCGCGTCCGTGACCGGGCTGACGGCGACACTCCTTCACCTGTTCAACCACGCGCTGATGAAGGGAGCCCTCTTCATGGCGCTGGGCTGCGTGGTGTACCGGATCGGTTCGGTCCACATCGACGCCATGGCCGGACTGGGCAAGCGGATGCCCTACACGATGGCCGCCTTCGTGGTCGGGGGGCTGAGCCTGGTGGGGGTCCCCCTGACCGTCGGCTTCGTGAGCAAGTGGTACCTGATCCTGGGTGCGCTGGAGAAGGGGGGCTTGTGGATGGGCGTCGCCGTGATCGTGCTCTTGACGTCCGTCGTGGCGCTGGTGTACGTGTGGCGCGTGGTCGAGGTCGCATTCCTGCGTGACTTCGTCGGCGACGAGCGGGTAAAGGAGGCCCCGTGGAGCCTGTTGGTCCCCACCTGGACGCTGGTGCTGGCGAACCTCTACTTCGGGATCGACGCCGCGCGGACCTCCGCGGTCGCCAGAGGGGCGGCCGAAGCACTGATGACGGGGTTCGGATCATGACCGGCGGATCGAGAGCGGGAAAGGCGGCCACCCGGGCCGGAGGTGATGCCTCGTGACGATGTCCGCGCTGCTCCTGTTGTCGCTCGCCGTGCCGGCCGCGGGAGCCGTCGTGATCCTGCTGCTGCGCTACAAACCCAACGCGCGCGAGGCGGCGAGTCTGGTCACGGCGGGAGCGCTCTTCACGATCGTGCTGCGCATCTACGTGGCGGTGAGCGGTGGGGACCGCCCCGCGCTGGTTCTGGCGGAACCGATCCCGGGAATCCCGATCGCCCTCGAGGCAGAGCCCCTCGGTGTCCTCTTCGCCCTGGTGGCCTCCTTCCTGTGGATCGTCACCACGATGTACTCGATCGGGTACATGCGGGGACATACGGTGAAAGTGGAAATCGCGGGGGCGACCCTGGGCATCGACCGGAGCAGGGAGAGGAGGCACGCGCGCTTCTACCTCTTCTTCGCTGTCGCCATCGCCGCCGTCATGGGTGTGGCCTTCGCCGGGAACCTCTTCACCCTCTTCGTTTTCTACGAAGTGCTCACGCTCACGACCTTCCCGCTCGTTACCCACACCCGCAGCGAAGCGGCCAGGAAGGCCGGGCGGGTCTACCTTGGCATCCTTTTCACCACCTCGATCGTCTTCCAACTGCTGGCGATCGTGTGGACGTACGCCATCGCGGGCACCCTGGACTTCCAGGACGGTGGAATCCTGAGCGGGCGAGCCGCCGGGGCGGTCGTGCCGGTGCTACTCGGGCTCTTCGTCTTCGGGATCGGCAAGGCGGCGGTGATGCCCTTCCACCGCTGGCTCCCGGCGGCGATGGTCGCACCCACCCCGGTGAGCGCGTTGCTGCACGCCGTGGCGGTCGTCAAGGCGGGGGTCTTCGCGGTGCTCAAGGTCACGGTCTACATCTTCGGCATCGACTTCATCGCCGCGACGGGCGCGTCGGTGTGGCTGATGTGGGTCGCGGCTGCGACGATCATCCTGGCGTCGCTGGTGGCCTTCACCAGAGACAACCTGAAGGTGCGGCTGGCCTACTCCACGGTCAGCCAGCTGTCGTACGTGGTGCTGGGGGCCATGCTCGCGAACCACCTGGGGGTCGTCGGCAGCGGAATGCACATTGCCATGCACGCCTTCGGGAAGATCACCCTCTTCTTCTGCGCCGGCGTGATCATCATCTCCACCAACAGGACCGAAGTGAGCCAGCTCAAGGGAGTGGGGCGGGTCATGCCGATCACCTTCGGAGCCTTCTTCATCGGTGCCCTGTCGATCGTGGGTCTGCCGCCGACAGGGGGTGCGTGGAGCAAGTGGTTTCTCGGACTGGGGGCGCTGGAGGCCGGTCAGATTGGACTGGTGGCGGTACTGATGCTGAGTTCGCTGCTGTCGCTCGCCTATCTCATGGAGATTCCGTTGCAGGGATTCTTCGGCAGACCAAAACGAATCCCGGATCGGATTGCGCCGGGTGAGGAGCACGATTACCTCGGGGGGGACTACCACGCGCCACCGAAGTGGTCCATGGCCGCCATCGTCACCACGGCCGTGGCCTGCGTGATCCTCTTCCTGTACCCCGAGCCCTTCTACCGGCTCATGACCATGGTGGCGGGACCATGAGCGAGCACAAGCCGAACAGCGTGCCGCCACCGTGGGCGGGTCGGATTCTCGTGTTCCTCTTCGTCCTGTGCGCGGTCGTGCTGCTGCCGGACTTCTTCGTCGACCGCGACATCCACCACCCCCTCGAGAAATGGCCGATCCTGTACCCTGTCTTCGGCTTTGTCGGCATCTCCCTTTTGATCCTGATCTCGAAGGTGCTGAGGCGATTGGTCATGCGCCGGGAGGACTACTACGATGCCGAGTAGCCTCCCTCCCTTCCTGATCTTCTTCATCGGGGCGCTGGTGGTGCCCTTGCTGCGGAACGTCCCCCGCATCCGCATGGCCTGGCTCGTCCTGATCCCGGTGGCCGGCGCGCTGAACGCCATGGGCATCCAGGAGGGCTACACACTCGACTACCAGCTGCTGGGCTACTCGCTGACGCTGGTGCGCGCCGACAGGCTCAGCATCCTCTTCGGGCACCTGTTCCACCTGGGCGCCTTCATCGCGATCGTCTACTCGCTCCACCTGAAGAAGGGCGATCACGCCACCGTCCAGCACACGTCGGCGGTCGTCTACGCGGGAAGCGCCCTGGGCGCGGTCTTCGCGGGCGACTTCATCACGCTCTTCGTCTTCTGGGAACTGCTGGCGATCAGCTCGGTCTTCCTGATCTGGACCCGGCGCACTCCGCGGGCGGTCTCCGCGGGGATGCGCTACCTGGTGGTCCACGTCGTTTCCGGGGTGACGCTGCTCGCCGGCGCCATGGTGTACGCGCACGAAACCGGGAGCCTCGAGTTCGGCCAGATGGGGCTGGAGGGGCTGGCCGGGTGGCTGGTCTTCCTGGCCTTCGGGGTCAAGGCCGCCTTCCCGCTCGCCCACAGCTGGCTGATCGACGCCTACCCCGAGGGCACCCCCACCGGCACCGTCTTCCTGTGCGCATTCACCACCAAGGTGGCCGTGTACGCCCTGGCACGAGGGTACGCGGGGGAGGAGGTGCTCATCTACACCGGCGCCGTCATGGCGTGCTTCCCGATCTTCTACGCCGTGATCGAGAACGACCTGCGGCGCACCCTGGGCTACTCGATGATCAACCAGATCGGCTTCATGGTCTGCGGGATCGGGGTGGGGACCACCCTGGCCATCAACGGGGCCGTCTCCCACGCCTTCAACGACGTGCTCTTCAAGGGGCTGCTCTTCATGGCCATGGGTGCGGTCATGTACATGACGGGGAAGACGAAGGCGTCGGAGCTGGGCGGGCTCTACAAGACGATGCCGGTGACCGCCACGCTCTGCATCATCGGCGCGCTGTCGATCTCGGCGGTCCCCTTCTTCAACGCCTTCGTGTCGAAAAGCATGATCATGTCGGCCCTGCTGGAGGAGCACTACAGCTGGATCTGGCCGTTCATGCTCTTCGCCTCGGCCGGGGTGGTTGAACACGCGGGCATCAAGATCCCCTACTTCGCCTTCTTCGCCCACGACTCGGGCATTCGCACCCGGGAGCCACCGCGGAACATGCTGGTCGCGATGGGGATCGGAGCGGCCGCGTGCCTGGCGATCGGGATATGGCCGGATCTTCTCTACGGACTTCTCCCCTACGAAGTGGACTACGAACCCTACACCTATACTCATATACTCACCCAGCTCCAGCTCCTCTGCTTCGCCATCGGCGCGGTCGCGGCCTTCCACCTGTGGAAGATCTACCCCGCGGAGATCCGGTCGGTGAATCTGGACGCGGATTGGTTGTACCGGAGAGCCGCGGTGCGGGTCGCACGTTTCACCGGCGGCGCCGTGGCCGCGGTTGACGCCGCATTCAGGGGCGCGGTGGTCGGCGCGGTGAACAAGGGTCTCAGGGGCGCGTTCAGGGCGCATGGCCCCCGGGGAATCCTGGCCCGGACCTGGCCCGCCGGGAGCATGGTGCTGTGGGTCTCCATCATTCTGGCCGCGTTCCTCCTCCTCGAGCTCCTGTGACCCCGATGAGGGCCGGGAGCGCCTCCGGCCCGCCCCGATCACCGGCGGACAAGATCCTCGGCCGAGCCGAGGCGGTGCGGCGCGCGGGACCGGGGCGGGCCTTCCGGCTCGTGGTCACCAACGGGTGCTTCGACCTGCTTCACCCGGGTCATGTCGAGTGTCTGGACCGGGCACGGCGCCTGGGTGACGCTCTGCTGGTTGCGATCAACACCGACGAGTCCGTCCGGCAGCTGGACAAGGGCCGGGGACGTCCCTTCGTCGGCCAGGAAGCCCGTGCGACTGTTGTAGCCGCGCTGGAGTGCGTCGACTGGGTCACCTTTCTTGACGACAAGACCCCGGAAGCGCTCATTGCCGAGTTGCAGCCCGACGTGCTCGTCAAGGGTGGGGACTATCTCGAGGAAGAGGTCGCCGGGGGCGCGACGGTACAGGCCCGCGGAGGAGGGGTCGTGATCGTCCCGCTCAAGGGTGGGCACTCCACAAGCGCGCTGGTGCGTCGCATCCGGGGCGGCCGGTGACGCTGCTGCTGGCAACTCGAAGCCGGCACAAAGCCCTGGAAGTCCAGCGCATTCTCGCGAAGGTGGGGGACACGGGGTCGCGGCTCGTCACCCTCGACGATGTCTCGATCCCCTGGTCCGACGCGGAAGAGTCCCTCGAGCCCTTCGAGACTTTCGAGCAGAATGCAGCCTCCAAGGCCAGCTACTTCGCTCGCCGATCCGGTCTCCCGACGGTGGCCGACGACTCGGGTCTGGAGGTCCTGGCGCTGGGCGGCCGCCCCGGGGTCAGAACGAAGCGTTTCGCCCCGCCGGGGCGCTATCCGGGCCTGGCCAGGGACGAGGCCAACAACCGATACCTGCTGGACTCCCTGCGCGGTGTGCGTTCGGCGGACCGCGGTGCGCGGTATGTGTGCGTCGCGTGCTTCATTGACCCGGCAACCGGCGGGACAGCCAGCTTCCGCGGGGAAGCACCGGGTCGGATCCTCGTCGAGCCGCGGGGATCCGGGGGGTTCGGCTACGACCCCATCTTTCTCGATGTCCGGACAGGCCGGAGCTACGCGCAACTGTCGCCCGGAGAGAAGGACGACCGGAGCCATCGGGGCCAGGCGTTTCGAGCACTGGCAGCTTTTCTGCATACCTGAGCTCTCGCGCCGGAACAGGTCGCTTCGGCACGCGGGCCTGATCGAGACCAAGCGGAGCCCACATCCGTCCTGCCCGCGGCTAGTGACCCTGGGTCAACACGCGTGCGAAAGCCGGCATCAGCCGTGCGCGAGGCGATTCTCCATCCTGTAGATGCCGAGCATCACCCAGCACACGGAGACGTGCACCGGGAGTGCAAAGGCGATCATCTCCCGGTTTCCCGAGGCGAGACCCGGAATCAGGTTGAGGACCAGCGCCACGGCCGCCAGCCCCAGGGATCCAAGCGCGAATCTGCGTCCCCAGATGCTGGTGCCGCCCTTTCTGGTGACGCGCACCAGGCCCCAGGCAACACCCGCTCCAAGTGGGCTGAAGAGCAGGATGTTCTGATTCCAGTACATGAATTCGTGATCGGTCCAATGCGCGGCGATCATGACCACACCGGCGATGAAGCAGAAGACTCCCCATAGAGAGCCGGAAAGCCCGAGTGCGATGCGCCCCGTGAAAGACCCGGCGGCGGATTTGGAACCCAGAAGCGCGTAGAGCAACGCCACCGCCAATCCAGCGAGCAGGAAGATGAGTTCAAGCGATGGCGCGGACGTGGGCTCGGACTCCCGTGTGGAGTCCAGCAACAACACCTCGGAACGCACCAGCCGGACCCTGCTTCCGTCACTCCGTGTCACGAACAGGGCACCGGCGGTGTCCCGAAGCTTCATGGGCACCCACATTTCCTGCCACTGGTTGGTGGACTCGTCACCCTTCGGACCCAGCACGAGATCGATGCCGAGGTAGCCCAGTGGATGTCGGGCGGTCAGGCGCCGGGTGTGTTCGCGCCATGTGGCGCCGGTGGACGGCCCGTCAGTGGCCTCCCTGAGCTGACCATCCAGGACGGTGTCAAGGATGTCGCGAAGTTTGGTGGAGCAGTTGTTCAGGTAGTACTCGTAACGGTAGTACTGGTTTTCCGGCTGCACCGCGGTCTGCAACAGCTGGAGGAGGTGTGCCTTGCGAGCTGGTTCGAGGTCGAGTTCCTGCGCCCATATCCGGCGGTTCTGAGCTCCGTATCCGGCGAGCAGGGCGGCGGCGGACACCGTGTCGACCTTGTACATCATCCGACCCTTCAGGAAGCGGCCGTAATATCCCGGGGAATCGAAGCTGAAGATTCCGTAGTTGAAGCCCTCCTCGTATCCGGTCTCCGAGTCGCGCACCAGGATGACGTTGTGGCCGAACACTTCGAAGATGCGATCCCCGGGCTCGGCGGTGAGCAGGTACACCGACAGCGACTGCCCGGGAACCCGGAAAGCCGGCGGCCGGGGCGTGTCACCGTCGCCCGGGACGTTCCGGGCCGGGGGCGTCTCCTGTTGGTCGCGGATAAACGTGGCGTGGGCTGGTGCGGCAGCTGCCGCACCAGCCCAGCATATGACCGCGCCCACCGCAATCGGGATCCGGCTGAGCATCGTCGACGACGCGCCCCCCCTGCGGTGACTCAATGCCTACCCTCCACGTGCCGAATGGGCCATCTTCCGTCACCTTGGCGGAAATTTGCGGGGCGTGGCGCAGCTCGGTAGCGCGCCTGCTTTGGGAGCAGGAGGTCCCCGGTTCGAATCCGGGCGCCCCGATTCACGGGCCGGAGCGTCGCAACTGCCCGGCCCGCACGGCGTGCCAGGCGCCCTCTACGGTGCAAGGCTCAGCCCGAAGACCAGAAACGCACGGTCCTGATCGGGATTGTAGATGTAGGAGACGCTTGTCGGCAGGGCGAACGAATCCGTGATCTCCAGGGCTTTGGCGGCCGTGATTCCGAGGTTGATCAGGGCTGCGCCTTCGGTGCCGTAGAAGGAGCTGGCGGTGGTCACCATACCCGCGTGCACGCCGAGTTCCACATCGTCCACGAGTGCCAGTGGCAGGCCCGCCTCCAGGTACATGGGCTTGTCATCGTCGGCCACGAGCCCGGCGAAGAGCGAAACGGGAAAGGACTCCGGGCCGGAGAAGGCGAGTGACCACTCAAGGGTGTGGGCGTCCGTGTGGCGGAAGCCGAGATCCGAATCGGGTGCCGGGAAGTAGTAGTCGGTCAGACCTGCCGAAAAGCTGGCTCCGGAGGAGGCGGCGACCGTGTACGTTACCCAGAGGTCGTTCTCGTTCGCCCCCGCCCCCGACGCCGAGATCGAATAGGACGCCCACGCGCCCGCTTCCAGCCCTCCCGCTCCCAGGGTCAGGGATGGTTGCACGGACAGCGACTCTCCAAAGTCGATACCGCGCCACACATAGCGACTGACGATATCGGCGCCGAACGACGCCGACTGTCCGGCGGCCGGACCTGCGAACGCCGCGCTGAGGAGGGTGGCAAGGCAGATGGCGTGACGACGACGGGGGTGCCTGGCAGCGGCGTGCATCGTGGTGTCCTCCTTGTGATGAGCAAAATCCGGCTATTGGTCCTGATGTCGAGTGATGACGACCTCTGTCGTCAGCACCGAATCGGCGGGGCCCCGGTAGACCCCCCGGGTTGGAGGCACGTCCGCATAGTCCCGTCCCACGGCAACCCGTATGTGGCGATCGTCCCGTCCACTGTTGTTGGTCGGGTCGAGGCCCACCCATCCCAACCCCGGGAACCAGCACTCCACCCATGCATGGCTTTCACCATGCGCGGCTTCTCCGGCCCGGGCACCCAGGTATCCAGAAAGGTAGCGGCATGGCACGCCCCAACTCCGCATGATCGAGGCCATGACGTGGGCGTAGTCCTGGCATACCCCCCGGCCCGTCTCGATAATGCGTCCGATCGGCGAATCCACTTGCGTGCTGCCCGGTGCGTATTCGAACGCATGGTGGAGTGTCGCACAGAGTTCCAGGGCACTCGCTACCGGGTCGTTCCCGCGCGAGATACCACGCTCCTCGACGAAGCGTCCCAGCGCGGGAGTCGAGCGAACAAAGTGGCTGGGTTGAAGCATCAGGAGGATCTCCGGGTCGCGGATGTCGTTTCTGAGCGCCTCCCACGCACCGGAACCGGCCGCCTCGGGCATTGGCTCGACCGGACCAACCTCCACCGTCGAACGGCTCCTTACCCTCAGCCGATCGTGCGCGCCGGGACGGTCGAGGAAATGGCCCTTGTTGTTGAAGGGGCCATCGTAGTCGAACACGATCCCACCCGGATCGGTCTCGATTTCGAAGTCCAGTACCACCTGCCGCCGGTCCTGAATCGGTCGCAGGTGCAGCGTCATCACCGATGAGTGGATGGGTGCGCTGTAGCGGAAATCCATCGTGTGCTCGATTGTGTGGCGCGCGATCACGACGGCAGTCCTTCCGCTACCGGGTAGTCGACGTATGTGGCCATGATCACGTCGTGCAGCGCCCTGCCATCCCGTGCCAACTGCGGGAACAGGCTCCCCCGGGCTCCCTCGGCCTGTTCCGGCTCGGCACCCGCGGCGCCCCCGTGGAGGTCGACATCCGCCTCCACCGCCGCGGCCAGGTGCAACACCGTGCGCTGCGGGCGCCCCAGAGGATAGCGGCTTCCCAGAGGATCGATGCCCAGCAGCATCTCGTCGATGCGGTGAATCGCGAATCGCAGTGACCGCGGCACCTCCGGATCACGTACAAGGCATTGCAGGACTGCGCTGCGGCGAACCGTCATGGTGTGCCTGCGGCAGTACAGTTCAAAGGCCCCGCACACCCGCAGCAGGTCCGCCCACGAAAGGGACAAATCCTCCGTCCTGTTTCGACCGAAACGGTCCCAGATGTCGAGGAGGACGGTCTGATGCTGGAGACGCTCCACGAACCGGCCCAGTTCCAGGAAACACCACGCGTTGTCCCGGGGCATGGTTGCGTCAACGACCCCCGCGAGAAGGCGCAAACGATCGATTCCCTCGGAGACGAGCGCCGCCGGCTCTTCCTTCCAGGCGGTAGGGAATTCGCAGTCGCGGATCCAGAGAAAGCCGCGGTTGAGACAGGTCCACACGCGGAGGGGGAGTTGAGGACGGAGTTGCATCGCATTCTCCCTGGCCATCTCCCAGCAGGAGACCATGGAGTCCGGATTGGTCTCGTTTTCAACAAGGTTCCCCGCGAGAGTGTACGCGTCGGCGATCAGGAAGGCTTCCGCTTCGTCCAGGTCGGCTGGTGCGTCGGGCGCGGACTGGCCGAGCGCACGGTAGAGCACCCTCCACCCGAGAGCCACCTCGTCGGCGGGCGTGTCGACCAGTCCGGTCAGCTGGTGCCGCAAGAGGCGCGCCGTGTGCTCGATTCGCTCGATGTAGCGTCCCATCCAGTAGAAATCCGCGGCTACTCGCGCCAGCATCTGCTCTACGCCCTCAGGACCCACAGGTCCTTGCAGCCGCCTCCCTGGCTGGAATTGACCACCAGGCTGCCCTCGCGTAGTGCCACGCGGCACAACCCCCCGGGGACGACGTTCTGTCCGTCCCGTCCATGGAGGGTGAAGGGGCGCAAGTCCACATGGCGTGGCCGGAGGCTTCCGTCGACGAAGCAACCGGCGCGCGAGAGCGGCAGCACGGGTTGGGAGATGAAGTTCGCCGGGTCACTTCGCAAGCGGACGGCGTACTCCTCGCGTTCACGGGCGGACGAATGAGGCCCGACCAGCATGCCGTAGCCACCGGACCCACCGACCTCCTTCACCACGAGGTCCTCCAGGTTGTCCAACGTGTATTCCAGGCCGTCGGGATCCCGGCAGAGGTGCGTTTCCACATTCGCCAAAATGGGCTCCTCTCCCAGGAAGTATCGGATGATGCGCGGAACGTACGCGTACACGGACTTGTCGTCTGCCACCCCGGTTCCAGGCGCGTTCCCCAGCACCACGTTGCCGGCGCGATACGCGTGGAAGAGGCCGGGTGCTCCAAGCACCGAATCCTGGCGGAAGGTCACGGGATCCAGGAAGTCGTCGTCGATCCGGCGGTACACTACGTCGACCCGTTTCAGCCCGGAGGCGGTTCGCATGTAGAGCGTGGCATTGTGTACAACCAGGTCCCGTCCCTCGACCAGATCGACTCCCATTTCACCAGCCAAAAACGCATGCTCGTAGTACGCGGAGTTGTAGCGACCGGGTGTCAGAACGGCCACTCGGGGCGTGCTCGCTCCAACGCTCAGTGACGCCAGCGTCGAGTAGAGGACTTCGGGGTAGCTGGACACTTCCCTCACGCCCTGTTCGCGGTACAGTGCTGGAAGCGCGCGCTTGGTTGCCGCGCGGCAGGCCAGCATGTAGGAGACTCCGGAGGGGACCCGCAGGTTGTCTTCAAGCACTGCAAAACCGTCACCGACTCGAACGATATCCGTGCCGCCGACCGCGACGTAGATGTCGTGAGGCACCCTCACTCCCCTCATCTCGACACGGTACTGCGGACACCCGAGCACCAGGTCGGAAGGGACCACCCCGTCCTTCAGCGACCGTCCCTCGTGGTAGATGTCGCGCAGGAAGAGGTTCATCGCCGTCAGCCGCTGCTTGAGTCCGGCCTCGATGTGGTTCCATTCGGCGGCCGTGACAACCCGCGGCACGCAGTCGATCGGGATGATATGCTCGGACACCTCCCGCGCCCCGAGGACCGTGAAGGTAATCCCCTCGTGCAGGAAGCGGCGGTGCACCCCTTCCTGAAGGGCGGTCAGCTCGTCCGGCGGGATTCGTCCAAGTGCGGCCCCCAGCTCCCGGCAGGCGTCCCGGGTCGTCCCGTCCGTATGGAACAGCTCGTCGTAGAAACGGGGATCCAGGTGGTAGTCGGCGAACGCGCCCCGCCCGGCGGCGGCGCCGGCGCCGCCGAAGCCGGTACCGCCCGCCGAGGTGGTGTGTCCCGAGTCCAACGGCTTCTCCTTATGCCTCAGTCCGGGTCGCGGAAGTCACCGCCGTCGTCCGGGTCCACCATGAGCACGAACTCGGGGTAGGCGTCGATTCCGAGTTCGGCCGCGTCCTGGCCAATCTCTTCGACGCTCCGGGAGATGCGGACTCCCATCGTCTTCTCCAGCACGGTCCACAGAATCCATGTGGTTGTGAAGACGAAGGCGCCGACAGCCACGACCCCGGTGATCTGTGCCACAAAGTTGCCGCCACCCGCGATGCACACGGCCATGGTGCCCCAGATCCCCGCAAAGAGGTGGGCCGGCACCGCGCCAACCACGTCGTCGATCCTGCGCTGCTCCAAAAACCTCAGGCCGGCTACGCAGAGCAGGGCGCCGACCGCGCCGATCAGGATGGCCCACCTTCCGTCGACGATATCCGGGCCCGCCGTGATCGCCACGAGGCCGGCGATGCCGCCGTTCAGTGCGGCAAAAAGGTCCGTGCGTCCCAGAATGGGCTTCGACACGAAAATTCCGGTCACCACCCCCCCCGCCGCGGCAAGGTTGGTGTTGACGAGGACGTTGCTCATCGTCACGGCGTCAGCGGCACTCCCCAGAGCAAGCACCGATCCCCCGTTGAAGCCGAACCACCCCAACCAGAGGATGAAGACCCCCAGCGTCACGGCCGGAATGTTCGACGGAGCAGTGATCTTGGCCGAGCCGTCCTTGCGGAACTTGCCCCAGCGCGGTCCAACCACGAGAGCGCCGGCGAGGGCCGCCCACCCCCCCGTGGAGTGCACGATTGTGGAACCGGCGAAGTCCTTGAAGCCCATCTCGGCGAGCCAGCCGCCGCCCCAGGTCCAGGCGCCTACCACGGGATAGATGAACGCCGTGAGTATGGCGGTGAAGGCGAAGAACGCCCACAGGTTGACCCGCTCGGCCAGTGCACCGGAGACGATCGAAGCCGTCGTGGCCACGAACACCATCTGGAAGAACCAGTCCGACGTCACCGAGTAGCCGTTTTCAACCACGGCGGCGGTAGCGTTCGCATCCCCGCCGAGGAGCGCGATCTCATCCGCCGACGGGCCGTAGAACCAGTCGAGGGAACCGATCACGCTGCCCACGTCGACGTACATCAGCCCGTACCCGACGATATAGTAGGTGAGCCCGGCGATCGCGTAGAGCCCGATGTTCTTCAGACAGATCACCGATGCGTTCTTGGAACGGACCGACCCCGCCTCCAGCATGGTGAAGCCCGCGCACATCCACATCACCAGCGCGCCCCAAACCAGGAACGAGAAGGTGTTGAGGATGAAGGCGGTTTCAGCGACTGCGTCCTGCGCGGCTGCGACACTCGGGACGAACAGGATGCCAGCGATGGCAAGGACCCCGAGGCTCATCGGGAGGCGGCGGAGCCGGGGAGAGTGGCGAGCGAGCGTGGGAGCGATCATGGGATTCCTGTCTGGTCAGGAGGGATGGCAACACGCAGAAGACCACATTTTGACAGGCGTCAAAATAGTCTTATCATGCGACAGCGCAAGGGTGGCTACCCTCCCATGCCCGGGTCGGCGGCAAGGGGTCCGCCGAGTGAAATCGGTGTAGTCCGAATGGTCGGGGCAGGCTATCTTGTTGAATGTTCGCTGATCCCCCGGATCCAGGACCTCTGATCGCTGAAAGGACTTCGACCATGGCAACTCGGGCAACTGTGGTGTCGCTGGGAATCGGACTCTGCATTTCCCTGGTGTGTGGCGGCGCGGGCCTCGAGGGCCAGCAGTTCAGGGCGCGCAGCGGCTCCACCGTAACCCTTGGGGCCAGGGTTCAGGTGCAGTATGAAGCGTCGAGTGAGGCAGACGTGCCCGCGACCTTCTTCCTCCGCCGGGCCTGGGTGACGATCGACGGGACGTTGAACGATCTGGTGGGTGGGCGCGTCCAGTTCAATGCGCACGGCTCGTCGGTGCTCGAAGCCTATCTGCAACTCACGCCGTCCCCGGCTTTCCAGGTTCAGATCGGACAGTTCAAGCGAGCCATGTCCTACTACTGGCTCGCGGCCAACTCCGACCTGCCGCTGATCGAGCGAGACGGCCGGGTGACGGGCGTGGATCACTGCCCCGGGGTCGGCGGTGTGTGCTCCTTTGGACAGTTCACCGGTGTTCTCGGTCTGGACAACTACGAACCGGGGATCCTGATGACCGGTCGCTTCGCCGGACGCATGGGGTATCGATTCACCCTCACCAACGGCGAAGGGCTCGGGAAGAAGGATGTGAACACCCGCAAATCGGCTTCAGGCAGGCTGTCGATGTACTTCGCCGAGAACAGCCGTCTGTCGGCATACGTGGCGCTGGACGAGACCCTCGATTCTCGCGGCGAAACGATGGGTGTGCCCGCGTACGGTGCGGAATGGGAGATCGGTACCTGGCGCCAGGGGCCCCACCTGCTCGTCAACGGCCTGCGGGGGCGCAACTGGAAGCTCAACGACGATGCGACCTTTTCCGCCTTCCAGGTGATGGGCCTATGGTATCGCCCACTCGACCCTGAGTCGGGACTGGCAGCGATCGAGCCGATGGTGCGGGTGAGCTGGGCCAGCACGGAGCGCGACGACAATGGCAACATCGCGGGGACGGTGATCACGCCGGGTGTCATGGTCTATGCCGCCGGGCGAAACGGGATATCCGCCAACCTGGACCTGTACCGTTCCGATGGCCGCAGCGACTGGTCCTTGAAGATTCAGGCGTTCACCTTCTTCTAAGCCGGGAATCCACGATGAACCCCCGCGCCCGAACCAGGGCAATGTACCGGGTGCATTCGCTGTGACCCACGAATGGACCTCCATCCGGGCCCAATCCTCTTGGGCGGCCCGGGTGGAGGTCCTCGAACGCCTGAATTCCAGGCGGAAGGTTGCTAAAAGCTTGCGGTCGCCTCTTCGGCCGTCGCGAAGACCTTCGTAAGGCGAACGAACCCGCTCACCTCCAACACCTCACGGATGTGGTCGGGCACGGCGCACAGTGCCAGGCCCCCGCCGGCTTCGTTCGTCTTTCTGATGGCGATCAGAAGCACGCGCAGCCCGGCACTGCTGATGTAGTTCAGGCCACCACAGTCGACTACGAGGCTGCTCACTCCCCGGTCGATGATGGCGCTCAGCTCCTCGTCGAAGTCCTTGGCATTCGCGGAATCGACACGGCCATCGACCACAGCGACCGCCGTGCTTCCGGAATAGCTGGTCTTCACATTCATGTTTGATCCTCCTGGTGCGTGCCTAGCGGCTGCATGAGGTTCAGGCGGTTCCATCCGTCCACGCGCTCGTACTTGAGCGCGTGGATGAACGCCTTGGTGAGGTGGATTCCGAGTCCGCCCACTTGACGGTCCTCGGCGGAAAGATCCAGATCGGGCACCGGTGCGTCCCGCAAAGGATTGAAGGGCCGGCCGTTGTCCACAATGACGGCCTCCAGCCTGGCGTCCGTGACGCGAAAGCCGAGAGTGATGACCGGGTCGGAGGCGTCATCGCCGAACGCGTACGACACGACATTGGTCAGCAGTTCGTCCAACGCCAACTGGAACTTGAAGACAAGGTCCATCGGGAGGTTGTTTTCGAGAGCGAATTGCTCGAATGACTCCACCGCGCGCCGCGGCCCTTTCTTGTCGAGCCCAATATCCAAGTCGAGCCTCGCGTCCACTCGGTCAGTCTCCGGAATGAAGGGGTCGGGTCATTGGGCGTGCGATCCCATACGATTCTGGAAGATACCGAAGACTCGTCGTCGCGCATTCTCCGGCCCGGTCGTCCATTCCTCGAAGCTACCGGAGTCGAGAGAGCGCACCAACCGCCGCCTGACGGCCTCGGGGGCCTCTTGCACAGTGATGTCACCGCCGGACGTCAATCTCAGCATGGCTCCAATGGTTCGTTGCCTGCGCGTGGCCATCACCAAATCGCACACGTACTCGACGGGGACGAGTTTGGCGGCGCCGGGGGGTTCGAAGCAAGTGACCGTAGCTCCTGCGATGGGGTTTGTGACCGATGAGAGTACAGGAAGACAAGATACTCGGCAAGCAACTCCAGGTCCAGATGTCCCCCACGGGAGTACCTGAGCGCGAATGGATCCTTGCCTCGGCGTTCAGCAATCCGCGCCCGGATGCGCATGACCTCCGCTGCGAGCGGGTGCCAATGACGCCTCGCCCGCCTCGACCACCCATGAGGCTGAAACCCGCCCTGGGGGACAGCCCGAATGTAGATGTGGCGCCATTCAAGGGTCCATGGCGCCTTGGCCGGACGGCGGCTAGAATATGGTAGGCGGCCGGGCACACGGTGATTAGATTCCTGGCCGCAATGGTGCAGGAAAGGGGATGGTCGGTGCCGGAACCGCCCCGTCCCGTTTCCTTTCGGCGATCCAACCATGGAAGCGAGTTGATGGCAAAGATTCTGGTCGTGGACGATGAACCCGATCTCGAGCTGCTGCTGAGGCAGAAGTTCCGGCGAAAGGTACGGAGCGGCGAACTCACGCTGATCTTCGCCCAGAACGGGGTCGAGGCCCTTGAGCAGCTCAGACTCCATGACGATGTGGACATGGTGCTGTCTGACATCAACATGCCGCAGATGGACGGCCTGACGCTCCTGAACCAACTCAATCAGCTGCACTACGACCTCCGGGCCGTGATCGTCACGGCGTACGGCGACATGAAGAACATCCGTACCGCGATGAACCGGGGGGCTTTCGACTTCGTCACCAAGCCGCTGGACTTCAAGGATCTCGAGACGACGATCTCCAAGACGCTTGCTCACCTCGAGGTCATGCGCGACGCGCTCCGGTCCAGGGACGAACTCGTGGCCTTGCGCCAGGAACTCGGGGTCGCCGCCCGCATGCAGGAGTCCATTCTGCCGACCCGGTTCCCCGAGGATCCCCGTTTCGAGATTCATGCCTGGATGACGCCGGCCAAGGAGGTCGGTGGCGATTTCTACGACTTTTTCAAGTTGGAGGACGGACGGACCGGCATCGTGATGGCGGACGTCTCCGGGAAGGGAGTGCCGGCTGCCCTGTTCATGATGGTGAGCAGGACGCTGATGAAGGGCACGGCAATCGGCGAGAGTGATCCGGCGAAGTGCCTGTACGAGGTCAACCAGCTCCTGTACGAGTCCAACGAAGAGTCGATGTTCGTGACGGTGTTCTACGCCAGCTTCGATCCTGCGACCGGTCGCCTCGACTACGCGAACGCGGGACACAATCTCCCTTATGTCGTCAAGCCGGACGGCAAGGTCCGCCCCATCGACATCGAAGCGGGGCTGGTTCTGGCGATCATGCCGGGCTTTGTTTTTCCCGGAGGGTCGATGTACCTGGAGCCGGGCGATGTCGTCTTCTTCTACACCGACGGCATCACCGAGGCCATGGACGAGGACGGCGTGGAATTCGGCGATGGCGAGCTGGCGACGCTACTGTCGGAGGTCGCGGGGTCCAGCGCCGCCACCTTCAACCGGAGAGCTGTGGAGGCC
Organism: Longimicrobiales bacterium; assembly: GCA_965206455.1. Classification (GTDB taxonomy): domain Bacteria; phylum Gemmatimonadota; class Gemmatimonadetes; order Longimicrobiales; family Gaopeijiaceae; genus Bin94. The sequence continues at coordinate 1,141,726 of CBDBJS010000002.1, forward strand.
GTGCAGGATCACGCCGGCGAGGCTGACCAGTCCGATGACATCACCTGCCTGAGCCTTCGCTACCTGGAGTAACGGTCCGTGACGTTGCGCGTGTCCCGCAGGACTCTCCTCGCCGCCTCTGCGGCCGCGTTCGCCTTTGTCGTGTCGGCGCCACGCGGCGATGCCCAGGAAGCGGAGACGAGTGGCAACGGGGTGTTTCAGGACTCGATCGTCTTCGGCCAGTCGGCGGCACTCAGCGGCAATTCCCGGGAGCTGGGCAACGACATGCGCCTCGGCGTCCTGGCCGCGTTCGAAGAGGCCAACCGGGAGGGCGGTGTCCACGGCCGCGAGCTCAAGCTCAAGGTCCTGGATGACCGCTACGAGGGCGAAGCCGCCGTCGCCAATACCCGGGAGCTGGTCCAACACGGGGTTTTCGGGTTGATTGGAGCGGTCGGAACTCCCACGTCCATGGTGGCTGCTCCGATTGCCAGCAATGCAAGGATACCGTACATCGGCGCCTTCACCGGCGCGGAACTGCTGAGGGGCCGGGACCAGCGCTACATCGTTAATCTGAGGGCGTCGTACTACCAGGAGACCGAGGAGATGGTAGAGCGGCTCACGACCGACCTCGGTATCCGTCGCATCTCGATACTCTACCAGGACGACTCGTACGGACAAGCCGGACTGACCGGGGTACAGAGAGCTCTCGACAGGCGGAACATGGGGCTGGTTGGCGAAGGCACCTACATCCGCAACACCCTTGCGGTCAAGAGGGCTCTGCTCGAAATTCGCAGTCAGGACCCGGAGGCGGTAATCATCATCGGCGCCTACGGGGCAGCGGCCGACTTCATCAAGTGGGCCGACAAGATCGGAATGCGGGCCAAGTTCGTGAACATCTCCTTCGTCGGCAGCAACGCGCTGCTCAACGCGTTGGGCAGCGCGGGCGATGGAGTGGTGGTGACCCAGGTCGTACCTTTTCCGCGAGACACGTCACGCCCGGCGGTGGCCCGCTACCAGGCAGCGCTTCGTGAAATGGACACGTCCGCGCAGCCGGGGTTCGTATCGCTCGAGGGCTACCTGGCGGGACGTCTGGTGGTAGAGATCCTGCGCAGATCCACGAATGACGCCGGCGATCCGCCCACCCGCGAGGCGTTCCTGCAGACGCTGTACGAGGCCGGGCCCATCGATCTGGGCGGGTTCGTGGTCGAATTCGGAGCCGAGGACAACCAGGGCTCCGACAACGTCTTTCTGACCGTGATACAGCAGGGGAGATTCGTCCCCGTCAACCGGCTGTCCCGATGACGTCTCCGGACAAGACCCTTGACCACCGTCTGCACTCGGCCTTCGAGTGGATTCTCAAACGGCTCCCCAGCCGAATGGGGGAACGGGTTCGGGAGGCCACGGGTGGGCGATTCGGGATCGGCAGTCAGATCGTGGTGGGATTGGGCGGGGGCGTGTTGCTCACCGTGACCGCGATCGTCCTTTGCCTGGTACTAATGAGCTTCCTCAACGGCCGGCAGAGCGAAGTCACCGAAACGCACATGCCGGCTCTGGTGGGTGCCTTCGACGTGGCTCAGTGGAGCGCGGAACTCGTGCGGACCACTCCCCGGCTCCTTGCCGCCACCAACCCTGAGCAGCTTGACGCTGCCCGGCTGGAAGCAGTCTACACCGATAGATCTCTCAGGGCCGCGGTCGATGAAGTGATGCGTGCCCAGGCCAATGAAGGTTCCTCCGGCGACGTGGGTGCGAGCGTCGTCTTGCTGGTGGAGAGCATGGTCGACATCGTCGACCGCATCCGTGAGTCGGTGGGAAGCAGAATGGGCCACCAGGCGCGACTGGAGGAGCTCGAGGAGCGGCTTTCCACGCTTACGCTGGATATTCAACAGCTGCTCGAAGAGGAGATCGACGACCAGGAGTTCTTCATGTACACCGGGCTGCGCGAACTGACGGACAGTCCGGCTCCGGTGTCGCGGAGGACGACGACCGCCGAGCTCGATCATCACGGGGGCCTTCTCAACTTCAAGGCCTATCAGAACGAGGTCACCGCCCTGATCGCCCAGGCCATGACCGAAAACGATCCGGAGGTCCTGCTGACCAACCGGGAGCGGATCGAAACCGCGCTGAGCAAGGGAGGTCTGGCCCTTGGCAAGATGCGGCCGCGGGTCCGGGCGGGTCTGGAGAACCTGGTGGCCGAGCTCGAGGACCTGTACAAGGCGCCAGACGGCGTCTTCGAGAGCCGGAGGGGCGAACTGGCGGAAGAAGCCAGGGCGGAGGCACTCGCCGCGCGCAATCGGCAGACCACGGCGGAGCTCGTGGCAAGGGTCGAAGGTCTTGTTGCCGGTGCCGAGGAGTCGGCGCAGGACGCAGCGCAGCGATCCAGTGCCCTGGTGCAGATGGGGGTGTGGTTCCTGTTGGCCGTGACCGCCTTCACCATCGCATTGGCGTACGTCGCGTGGAAGTTCTTCGGCGAGCGCATGCTGGTGCGGATGGGCGCGCTTTCCCGGGCTACGCGACGAATGTCGAAGGGTGACCTCGATGTCCAGGTGCAGCTCGAAGGGAACGACGAGTTGACGGACATGGCCGGTGCCCTGGAGGTATTCCGTCAGCACGCCGTGGAGGTGCAGCGGCTGAACCTCGTGGAGAAGCTGGCCGCCGAAGTGCAGGAAAAGAACTCGAAGCTCGAGGATACGCTCGAAAACCTGCGCCGCACCCAGCAGCAGGTGGTCAACCAGGAGAAACTGGCGTCGCTGGGTGCGCTCACGGCGGGAATCGCTCACGAGATCCGCAACCCGTTGAACTTCGTAAACAACTTCGCCGCGCTTTCTTCGGAACTGATCGAGGAGCTTCGGGAGGAGCTGGACCATGAGAACGGCGACGGAGACGGCGAGATGGACCGCGAGTTCATCGACGAACTCCTGGACGACCTCAACACCAACGTCGTCAAGGTCAACGAGCACGGGATGCGCGCCAACCGGATCGTCGAAGGGATGCTGGCGCATTCGCGCGAGGAAGCGGGTCAGGTCCAATCCGTCGCCATCAACCTGATGGTGCAGGAGTACGCGAAGCTCGCCTATCACGGAATCCGCGGGACGGACTCGAACTTCAACGTCGACATGGTCTACGAACTCGATTCGGGCGCGGGCGAACTCGAGGGGATCGCGCGGGATCTGAGCCGGGTATTCCTCAACGTCGTGACGAACGCCTGCCATGCCACCGCCGCACGCCGCAAGGACGCGGACGCCTCGTACTTCCCCTCCGTCACCGTCAAGACCGAAGGGCGCGACCACAACGTTTGCGTCACCATTCGCGACAACGGCACGGGCATTCCCGAGGATGTCGTGAGCAGGATCTTCGACCCGTTCTTCACCACCAAGTCGGGTACTGAAGGCACGGGCCTCGGGTTGTCGATTTCCCATGAGATCGTCCAGGAACACGGGGGTGAGATCGAAGTGGAGACGAGGCCCGGTGAATTCACCGAGTTCAGAATCACTCTGCCCCGGAAGCACTACGCTGCCACGGCAGCCCCTTCCTGATTGGTCCCTTTGACCAGGGCCACCAGGCGGGCCCGAATCTCGAGTTTCCGCCCCGGCATCTCGGAGATCCGCGACCTCGCCGCTCTCGCCGTTCCGGTTGCGGTCGTGCAGATGGGACTGGTGTCCCAGGGCCTGGTCGACACCGCAATGGTGGGAAGGCTCACCGCGACGGAGCTGGGCGCGGTCACTCTGGGCAACATCTACTTCTTCGGCGTCTCCGTCTTCGGCATGGGTCTTCTGTTCGCACTCGACCCACTGGTTTCGCAGGCATTCGGGGCCGAAGACCACGACGAGATCGAGGCCGCGATCCAGCGCGGCCTGGTGCTCAGCATCGGCCTCACGGTGGTGACCTCGATTCTGCTTGGACTTGCGGGTCCGGTGTTCACGATCCTGAGGCAGCCCGAAGAGGTCGTGCCCGTGGCGTCCGGCTACGCGCGTGCACTCATCCCGGGGATGCTGCCGTTCTACGCGTTCGTCGTGTTTCGCCAGGTATTGCAGGCTGTGGGAAGGGTGGCCCCGATCGTGTGGACGATCGTTCTGGCCAACGTGCTGAACGCCGCCGCCAACTGGGTCCTGATCTTTGGCAACCTCGGAGCACCCGCGATGGGCGCCGTGGGGTCCGGGTGGGCGACCGCAATCTCGAGGTGGTTCATGTGCCTCTGCTTGCTCGGGTTGGGTGCGCGCCTCCTGGCACCGTATCTCAGACGTGTGCGCAAAGACCTCCTGGCGCGACTGCCTCTCTGGCGCATCATGCGCCTGGGTTCGCCCATCGGATTGCAGCTGTTCATGGAGTTCGGCGCGTTCGGGGCGATCGGTGTCTCCATGGGATGGTTGGGGACAGAGGCGATCGCGGGGCATCAGATCGCCGTGAATCTGGCCGCGTTCGCCTTCATGATACCGTTGGGAATCTCACAGGCGGCGGCGGTTCTCGTGGGGAGGGCGGTGGGACGGGGAGACCCGGGAAGGGCGCGCCGTTCCGCGGGAGGGGCCATCGTCGTCTGTTGCGTCGTGATGTTCGGCACCGCGACGATCTTCCTCACCCTCCCGAGGTTGCTCGCGGATCAGTTCACAACGGAGGCGGCAGTAGCCACGGTGGCCGCGGCCCTCATGCCGGTCGCGGGAATGTTCCAGCTCTTCGACGGGCTGCAGGTTGTGTGCACGGGCGTGTTGCGGGGTGTCGCGGATACCTTCCGCCCGATGGTGTACAACCTCCTGGGATTCTGGCTGTTCGGGATGCCCGTAAGTCTCTGGCTGGGATTCGGCCTCGATCTGGGTCCCGTGGGACTCTGGTGGGGGCTGGCCGCCGGCCTGGGAGCTGTCGCGGTGATGCTCCTTGCACGGCTGTGGGTCCGCTTTCGCGGGTCGCTTTCCCGCTACGCGCTCACGCCGTAGCAACGTGCAACATCCGGAGGCACTTGCACGCCCCGGTCACGGTGCGCTTCAGCCCCCGTCATCCGCCTCATCGGAACTCGCCGACCAATCCGATCTCCGTCTCCAATTCGTACCCGGTCTCGCGGGCGACGGTGGATCGCGCCAGGTCGATCAGAGTCAGGACATCCTCCGCGGTCGCTCCACCGAGGTTGACGATGATGTTGGCATGTCCATGGAAGATTTCCGCCGCTCCGTGCACGTATCCCTTGAGGTCGCACTCGTCGATCAGCCGCCCCGCGCCGATCCCCTCGATCTTCTTGAAAATCGACCCGACACAGGGGTACAGCGACAGATCCGGGTGACGCTTGTTCCGCCACGCGAGGTTCTCTCGAATCACCCTCCGCAGCTGATCGACGGGAGTCGGCTCCAGCTTCAGGGAGACGTCCAGGACCAGATCGCCGGTGTCGTGGATGATGCTGTAGTCGTACCCGAAGTGGAAGTAGTCCGTGGTGACCCGCCGGACCTCGCCCGCCGGGGTAAGGATCGTCGCGCCCTCCATGACCTCGTCCCAGAAGACGGTCCGCTCCCGTGCCGGGGCGGGCGAAAGGAAATGGAGATTCTGCCACACGGCGCCTCCGACGGTGCTCGGAATCCCCACGAAGTGATGGATGCCCCCCAATCCGCGGGCGACGGTCGCGTTGATCAGGTCGGGGAAGGTATCGAGTCCGGCACCCGCAACGACACGGCCTCCGGGCAGGAATTCCATTGTGGAGATGTCGCATCGTATGACGACGCCCCGGAAGCCCCGATCACCCACCAGGATGTTTGCACCCCGCCCCAACACGAAGCTGGGGACTCCCAGTTCGCGCGCGGTTGCGACGGCGAGGGCGAGTTCCTCGCCCGTACGCGCCCGATAGAAGAGATCCGCGGGGCCACCTATCCCGAAGGTGGTCAGAGGCGCCAACGGCACGTTCCGTTGCACCCGCCTGGGGCTGACTGCGCGGACGTAGTGGTCGAGATCGGACGGGTCTGGGCGATTCACCAGGGTTGGGGCCGGGCAGGGGTCGAATCCACGGGGGAACGATGAAGTTTCGCCCGAGTGACGTTGCCGGGCAACTCTCGCCGCCCCTGTGCGAAATCGAACGCTACCGTCCCACAACCGGTCACACCCGGATTTCACGATCAGAAGTCAAAGTCACCGTAAATGATTGCCGTAAAGCAAGATAGCGCGGCGTTTCACTTTCTGGCACGCTTCTTTCCCCTTCTCTAGTCGGGGAATCGTGCGCGGTGGCTCCGGTCGGTGGCCTTCGGGCCGTGCGGCAGAGATGTGTGGTGGTGATCCGGCCGGAGCCTGTGCCCCGTCGCAGAGCCGGGGGGCCAACACCGCGACCGGACGGCCCCATGGCAGGGGGAGCCCCGTCTGCCGCGGCCGAACCCCGCCCGGCCCGCCCGACCTTGCCAACTCGAAACCGAAGCGCTGCCTTACGCGTACAGCCCCGCGCGTAGAGCTGTTTGCCAATCCGCGCACCGCAAGAGGATCACATGGGTGAATCCCTGATCAGGCTCGACTCTCTCAGCAAGGTCTTCTACACGGAAGAAGTGGAGACCCACGCGCTCTCCAACGTTACGCTGACGATCGAGGCAGGCGAATTCGTCTCGATCGCCGGGCCTTCGGGGTGCGGCAAGACGACGCTCCTTTCGATCCTCGGCCTGCTGGACTCCCCCACCGGGGGCGCGTACGTACTGGACGGCGAGCCGGTGGAGAGGCTGTCCGCGTCCCGGCGCGCCAGGATCCGCAACCAGGCGATCGGATTCGTCTTCCAGGCATTCAACCTGATCGGTGATCTGACGGTCTTCGAAAACGTGGAGCTTCCGTTGACCTATCGGGGCATCCCCGGGGCCGAACGGAGGGATCGCGTCCAGTCCTCGCTGGAACGTGTGGGAATGGCTCACCGGATCGACCACTACCCGTCCCAGTTGTCGGGCGGTCAGCAGCAGCGGGTCGCCGTGGCCCGTGCGATTGTGAGCAGGCCTCTCATCCTTCTCGCCGACGAACCCACCGGCAACCTGGACTCCGAGAACGGCAGGGTCGTTATGAGGCTGCTTCACCAACTCCACGGCGACGGCGCCACAATCTGCATGGTGACCCACGATCCCAGATACGCCCACGCCGCGGACCGGACCGTCCGTGCGTCGGCGGTTGTGTACCTCTTCGACGGACAGATCGTCGACGAGGGCGCGAGTCGTGGCGCCTGCGAACTGGAGGAGAGCGGGTTCGACGTGGCATAGGGCGGTCTCGCGATTCACCGGTTGACTTCCTGGCCGACTTCGCTATCTTCGAAAGCTGTCCCAACTACGCTACGCTCCGTGGCGTCCCCGAAGGGGAATCGTCGCCGTGGTGTCGGGCATGGGAGAGCCTGCTTCTTGAAAACCAGGGTAGAAGGAAGGAAGTGCCTTAGGTCGCTCCAGCCACATCGGTGGCGGGTGTCCCCTTAGTGGGGTGCTCGTCGGCGGTAGGTGGAGCGTACGTGTTGGAAGGCGAAAACGGTGGTGGGCTAGCCCACAGACTTGAGCTGGGCGCGAGCGGGCGGAAGGAACGTCCGTTGGTGCTCGGTCGAAGAAGAGGGCTGGTCAAGCGAGAAAGTGCATACGGTGGATGCCTTGGCACAGACCGGCGATGAAGGACGTGGCAAGCTGCGAAAAGCCGAAAAGCCTGGGGAGTTGCAAGCAAGCTCAGATCCGGGGGTGTCCGAATGGGGAAACCCGGCGGGAGCAATCCCGTCACCCTTAACAGGGAGCCAACCCAGGGAACTGAAACATCTAAGTACCTGGAGGAAAAGAAATCAAACGAGATTCCCAGAGTAGCGGCGAGCGAAAAGGGAAGAGCCCAAACCCGGGTGGGGAGACCCAACCGGGGGTTGTGGGGCCGCACAGGAAGTGAACCGAAGCATAGCGGAACGGTATTGGAACGTACGACCGCAGAGGGTGAGAGTCCCGTACGCGAAATGCGAGTAGGTGATCTGGTGCGGACCCCGAGTAGGCCGGGACACGTGAAACCCTGGCTGAATCCGGGAGGACCATCTTCCAAGGCTAAATACGAGTCTGTGACCGATAGCGGATAGTACCGTGAGGGAAAGGTGAAAAGAACGCCTGACGGCGAGTGAAATAGATCCTGAAACCGTGTGCATACAAGCGGTCGGAGCCCGACCCGGATCTTCGGATTCCCGGGGGTGGGTGACGGCGTGCCTTTTGCATTATGATCCGGCGAGTTACTCCTCATGCGCGAGGTTAAGGGCCTATGGTCCGGAGCCGAAGCGAAAGCGAGTCTGAACAGGGCGACGAGTGCATGGGGGTAGACCCGAAACCGAAGCGATCTATCCATGGCCAGGGTGAAGCCGGGGTAACACCTGGTGGAGGCCCGAACCGTTGTGGGTTGAAAACTGCTCGGATGAGCTGTGGATAGGGGTGAAAGGCCAATCAAGCTCGGAGATAGCTGGTTCTCCCCGAAATATATTTAGGTATAGCCTCAGGGGATTGTCTCGAGGAGGTAGAGCACTGGATGGGCTAGGGGCCTCACCAGGTTACCGAACCCAACCAAACTCCGAATGCCTCAGAGATGTATCCTGGGAGTCAGTGTACGGGCGATAATGTCCGTTCGCGAGAGGGAAAGAGCCCAGACCGTCAGCTAAGGCCCCCAAATCTGTGCTAAGTGAGAAAGGATGTGGATGTGCAGAGACAACTAGGAGGTTGGCTTAGAAGCAGCCATTCCTTTAAAGAGTGCGTAATAGCTCACTAGTCAAGTGGATCCGCGCCGATAATGGTCGGGACTCAAGCACAGTGCCGAAGCTACGGATGACGCAAGTCATGGTAGGGGAGCATTCCCTGGTCAGTGAAGCGGACTCGGAAGAGCATCCGTGGAGAGCAGGGAAGAGAGTATGCCGGAATGAGTACGCGATAAACAGGGTGAGAATCCCTGTCACCGAAAGCCTAAGGGTTCCGGAGCCAGGCTTATCCGCTCCGGGTTAGTCGGTCCCTAAGTCGAGGCCGAAGGGCGTAGGCGATGGGAAACAGGTCAATATTCCTGTACCGTTCAAGTAGCGTTTGACCATGAGGGGGGACGCGGAAGTGACAGGACCGTCGGGTGGTGGAATATCCGATGTAAGGTGGTAGGCGATGAGAGGGGAGAAAAGACCTCTTTAGCCGAGCGCCGATGCCGAAGGGAAATTGCTCCCTACAAAGGGTCCGTAACCATACCGCCGAGAAAAGCCTCGCATGGGAGGTGCTTGGACGACCGTACCGCAAACGGACACACGTAGGCGAGGCGAGTAGCCTAAGGTGCTCGAGTGATCCGCGGAGAAGGAACTCGGCAAAATGTCCCCGTAACTTCGGGAGAAGGGGAGCCTGTGGTAGGTGAACCACGACGCGTGGGGAGCCGAAGCAGGCCGCAGAGAATCGGCCCAAGCGACTGTTTATTAAAAACACAGGTGTCTGCAAAGTCGGCTAAGACGACGTATAGGCACTGACGCCTGCCCGGTGCCGGAAGGTAAAAGGAAGGGGTTAGAGGCAACTCGAAGCTCTGAACTGAAGCCCCGGTAAACGGCGGCCGTAACTATAACGGTCCTAAGGTAGCGAAATTCCTTGTCGGGTAAGTTCCGACCTGCACGAATGGCGTAACGACTTGGGCGCTGTCTCCTCCGCGAGCTCGGCGAAATTGGAGTATCGGTGAGGATACCGATTACCCGCGACAGGACAAAAAGACCCCGTGCACCTTTACTGCAACCTGCCATTGGGTCTTGGCTTTGCATGTGTAGGATAGGTGGGAGACTGTGAACTGTTCTCGCTAGGGGACAGGGAGTCACTGGTGAAATACCACCCTTACAATGTTGAGGCTCTAACCCAGGGGAGTGAATCCTCCTCGGGAACAGTGGCAGGTGGGTAGTTTGACTGGGGCGGTCGCCTCCCAAAATGTAACGGAGGCGCGCAAAGGTTCCCTCAGCGCGGTCGGCAATCGCGCGAAGAGTGCAAAGGCATAAGGGAGCTTGACTGTGAGACCGACGGGTCGAGCAGGAACGAAAGTTGGCCTTAGTGATCCGGCGGTTCCGAATGGAAGGGCCGTCGCTCAACGGATAAAAGGTACGCCGGGGATAACAGGCTTATCGCCCCCGAGAGTTCACATCGACGGGGCGGTTTGGCACCTCGATGTCGGCTTATCGCATCCTGGGGCTGAAGAAGGTCCCAAGGGTCGGGCTGTTCGCCCGTTAAAGCGGTACATGAGCTGGGTTTAGAACGTCGTGAGACAGTTCGGTCTGTATCCGTCGTGGGCGTTGGAGTATTGAGGGGAGCTGCTCCTAGTACGAGAGGACCGGAGTGGACTGACCACTCGTGTACCGGTTGTTCCGCCAGGGGCATTGCCGGGTAGCGACGTCGGGAAGGGATAACCGCTGAAAGCATCTAAGTGGGAAGCCCCCCCCAAGATGAGTACTCCCAGACTAAAAAGGTCTCAGAAGGGCCGTGCGAGACGAGCACGTTGATAGGCGGCAAGTGGAAGCGTGGTGACACGTGTAGCTGAGCCGTACTAATGGCCCGAGAGGCTTGACCAGCATCCTTTTCCGCTATTTCCAGCACGCTAAGGCACTTTCTTCCTTCACTCTGTTTCTTTTGGCTGGTGGCCAGAGCGCAGGGGTCACACCCGATCCCATCCCGAACTCGGTAGTTAAGCCCTGCCGCGCGGATGGTACTGCCGGGGCAACCCGGTGGGAGAGTACGTCGCCGCCAGCCGCTATATGAACGCCCCGCCCGGTTGAGACCGGGCGGGGCGTTCGCTATTGGTGACTACTTCCGGTCGCCGGACGAGGCGCGGAGCAACTCCTCGACGGCGCGGGCCGGGTCCGGGTGGGCCATCACGGCGCTTACTACGGCACAGCCGGCCACGCCTGTCCCGAATGCGCGTCGGGCGCGTGGGACCGTGATACCACCGATGCCGACGACCGGTGCGCCCGCACCGCGCACCACCGTGGCCAGGCCATCGACTCCGATGGTATCACCGGCGTCCAGCTTGGTACGGGTCGGAAAAACGGTGCCGCAGCCGATGTAGTTCGCGCCAGCGGCCACAGCCGCGCGAGCAGTAGCCGCGTCATCGGCAGAGTATCCGATGAGGAATCCCGGTGGCGTGATGCGGCGGGCAGCGGAGACCGGGAGGTCACCGGGCCCGAGGTGGACGCCATCCGCTCGGACTGCAAGGGCCAGGTCGACCCGATCGTTGACGAAGAAGAGGCTGCCCGCAGCTGTGGTATCGGCACGCAGGCGTCGGGCGAGGGGGAGGACCTCTCGTGGCGGCAGGGATTTTTCGCGTAGCTGTACCGCGGGCGCGCCGGCCCACAGGGCGGCGCCGACGACCTCCGCGACGTTCCGGGAACCGGCGAGGGCTCTGTCGGTGATCACGATCAGCCGAAGACGCCGGGCAAGGTCGTTCGGGGCCGGCGTGGCGGAAGTCATCGGTGCGCGCCCGGCGGTTCCGGCCTATCGGCTTTCCGATTCCTGCCGGGCTTGTTGGCGAGCCGCGTTGTGCTCGCGAAGAGAACGGGAAAAGACATGTTCACTGTTCGACAGGGCGACGAAGTAGAGGTACTCGGTATCGGCAGGATCGAGGGCTGCGTCGAGCGCTTGGGCGCCCGGAGCGCAGATGGGGCCGGGGGGCAGTCCCGGCTGTCGGTAAGTGTTGTAGGGGTGGTCCGCGACAGAGTCGATGGCAGCGTAAAGCAGCCGGGGCCGGTGGCCACCGAGGGCGTAGAGTACCGTCGGGTCCGCCTGGAGGAGCATGCCGATTCGAAGGCGATTGTGGTAGACGCTCGATATCGTGCGCATCTCGGAGGTCCGCGCGGCTTCTTCCTGGATGATGGAGGCGAGGGTGACGACTTCCCGTTCCGACAGTCCGGTCGCAGCGAGTTGTTCGCGCCGCTCGGATGTCCAGTAGCCATGGTAGCGCTCGATCATGGCCGATACGACCCGCTCTACGCCGACCCCTTCGGCAAAGCGGTAGGTGTCGGGGAAAAGGTATCCTTCGAGTCCCGGACCGGGCACGCCCCAATCGACATGCAGGCTGTCGCCGCGCAGTGCAGCCACCACGCCGGTTGAATCGGACCCCGCAGCCATGGCGATCCTGGCGGCCATTCCCTTGATTGTGAGACCCTCGGGAATCGTGATGGGGAACGTATGGACCCGGCCCTCCGCGAGTGCGGTGTGGATGTCCGAATACCGCGCCCCTCGGGCGAGCCGGTACTTGCCCGCCCTGACCTCGCGGTCCAGCCCTCGCAGACGGGCGTAGAGGCTGAACAGATCGGGTCGCGTGATGACCTCGCGACGGTGGAGAGTGTCGACTATATCCCGAAAGGGCGTCCCGGAGGGAATGTCAACCAGCACCTCGCCCTCGGGCCGGGGGGGCACCCCTCCAAGGAGACCGGCCGCAACGATCGTAGCCGCCAGGACACCGGCGCCACCGCCAAGGATCTGGCTACGTTTTGTCGTCCATGCACGCTGACACGTCCAAGGCAGGAGCGTCGAGCCAGTCCTGGAGGATGATTGCCGCTGCTCCCGCATCGATCCTTCCTTTGTCTTCCTTCTTCTTCCGCCTCAGCCCTATGGAGCGAATCCTGCTTTCGGCCTCGACCGAGGAGTAGCTCTCATCGACGAAGTGGACACGAAGCCCACTCCGGTCTTCCAGCCGGCGGCCGAAGGCCCGAACCTCCACTGTCCATGAATCTTCGCAACCGTCGACGTTCAACGGAAGTCCCACGACCATTCGCAGCACCCGATGGCGTTGTGCCAGATCCAGGATCCGGGAGACGGGTGGCCGCTTCCCGGGACGCCGTTTCAGAGTGGTCAAGGGGGTCGCGAGGGTGCCTGACGCGTCGCTGAGAGCGATCCCGATGCGGCGCATGCCGTAGTCGATCCCCAGGGCACGACCTTGAGGTGGAGGGGAGGCCGGTGGGGCGGGGGAGGGTGGAGTGGCGGAGGTCATGGTCGCTTCGCGTCCATCTCGTTTCTCCGGGGCGCCGGTGGCAACCGCCGGGTTGTCGGTCGTATTCGGCACGACCGGGATCCCGCCGCAGATCCGCGGCGAGTGTGTCCCAATGTGCCTATCCAACCCCGGTTCGGCCAGCCGGAGTCTTTTCCAATGACAAGTAAGCATGAGCGGGAGACGGGTTTCCAGCGAGAAGTGAGCATGAGCCGAGGGGCGATAGCCTCCCGCCGGTCGATCAGTTCTTGCCCAGGCCCGGGAGTGGGGAGGAGTAGCGCCCGCGGGATTCACCGCAGGCTGCTAGCGTCGCCCGCGTTTCCTGCGCCGCCGCTGCTCCTCGGGCTCTTCCTCCGTGTCCTGGGCGCCGTTCGTAAAGATCCGGACGACGCCGGCGGAAGCCTCGGTCCCGTAGAGGCTCTTCGCGGCAGGCCCTTTGATCATCTCGATCCGGTCGATGGTGGCCTTGTCCCGCATGAGTGCCTGCAGCGATCCCCTGACGCGGATGTCGTCCACGTAGACGACCGGGTAGGACCTCTCCCCTCCGGAGCGACTCCTGATCTGGATTAGGTCCATCCGGCGCAGCTGGGCAATCGGCGGGACGATGACGCGCTCGGACCCCACCATCGGCGCAGTTGACGCCGGCGGCATCGGCGGGGCCGAAAAGCTGCAACACATCGCGGAGATCATGATCTCCCGGACTGCGAGCGTGCCGAGAAGCCCAACGGCTCCCGCACCGGCGATCAAGGCAAGGTTCCGTGCGTCTTCTCCTCGGGTCTTCACGTCTTCGCTCCTCGTCGGGGGAAGTTGCCCATCTGATCCCTACACGGTGCACGCACCAACGTTCCCGGTCAACAGGATCACCTGGTACGCAGAGCCCCCGTGTTGGCCGAATACCTTCCGTCCCCGCCGATGGTGAGCAGTCCCGCTTCCACCAGGACCGTCAGGTCGCGGCGGAGCGTCCGCCTCGACAGCGCCCCGTACCGCCGCGCCACCTCCGTGTTGAGAAGGGCTACGGCGTCGATCTCGAGCGATCCCTCCAGCGGGAAAACGAGGATGAGTTCGCGCCGCCGCCTGAACACCGTTCGCTTGCGGTGGTCCTCCTCCACGAAGCGCTCCAGGACGAATCCGCGCCACGCGACCTCGAGGTGGGCGCGCGAGACCGCGTCGAAGGTGTCCTGCAGCCCATCGCGAAGCCCCTCGACTCCGTAGGCGATGAACGACGTCAGGGAGCGGTCCCGGGAGGCGAGATCGAGTTGCCTGAAGTACTGGCGGCTGGTGTCGTTGTAAAACTCCGCGAGGACGTGCGATCCCAACGAGGGGTTCCCGGCGGTGGCGAGGACGTAGGACTCCAGGAGTCTGGCGGTGCGGCCGTTGCCGTCACCGAACGGACGGATCCACAGCACGTAGACATGTGTGACCAGCGCCCGGATCACCGCGCGGCCGAAGTGGCCGCCACCTTCCGCGACCCTGAATTCCCGGTTCAGCCACCCGAAGACGCCATCGACGAGGCCGGGGACATCGTCGGCGCGAGGCGCGGAGTACTGCCCGCCTTCTCCCTCTGTGCGAAACCGTCCCGGCACGGCGTCGAGGTGGTCGTCCAGTCCCTCCCCGATCATCCCGTGTACACGGAGCAGGAGTTCGGCGGTCACCGGTTCGGCGCGGTCGGCCCCGACCTCGTCGAGCAGGGTGGTTGTGGCGTTGACGACGTTCATGACCTCGGTCGCCTGGTGGTTCCTGCCGGGAGGAAGCCGGCGCCCCGCCACGAGCCGCCCGACCTCGTCCGCGTCGAGGGGGCCACCCTCGATGGCGGTGGTCGCCATCGCGCCCTTTGCCAGGGACGCGTCCAGAAAGCGGCGGTGGTGTTCGGGACGGACGGGCGTCGCACGGATCGCGGAGACGAGGGCGTCGCACTGGCCGAGCTGGTAGCGGGTTTTCGGCGAGATTCCCCAGTGACGCCGGTACCGCGGCTGCGATTCCACCTCTTCCGGTCCCCCCTTTGGCCCCCGTGACAGATTCCGTGACAGATTCAACGTACTATCTGTCCGGAAATCTGTCACGGCACCGTCCGGACCGGCGCGGACGGCCGCGCACCGCCCCCCTTCTAATGCACCGCGTCAGGCGTCAGATTAGCGTGTAGTCATCCCGTTTCCCGAACCGGAGCCCATCGCGCGTGTCCGAATATCAATACGCAACCATCCCGGCCGACGGCGAGAGGATCGCCGGCGACACCAGTAACCCCGTGGTCCCCGATCGTCCGATTGTTCCCTTTATTGAAGGGGACGGAATCGGCCCCGACATCTGGGCGGCGACCCGCCACGTGGTCGACGCGGCGGTGGAAAAGGCCTACGGCGGCGCTCGTGCGGTCGCGTGGATGGAGGTGTTCGCCGGAGAGAAGGCCAACGACCGGGCGGGAGAGTGGCTGCCTCGGGAGACCCTCGACGCGCTGACGGAGTTCAAGGTTGCGATCAAGGGCCCCCTCACGACTCCGGTAGGTGGGGGTATCCGCTCGCTCAACGTGACGATCCGGCAGGTCCTGGACCTGTACTCGTGCATTCGTCCCGTCCGGTGGATCCCCGGCGTTCCCTCTCCCGTGCGGGAGCCGGAAAAGGTGGACATGGTCGTCTTCCGCGAGAACACGGAGGACGTCTACGCGGGGATCGAATGGGCGTCGGGCACGACGGAGGCGGACGCGGTCCGGGATTTCCTCCAGGAGCGGATGGGGGTGACGATCCGTGAGGCGAGCGGCATCGGGATCAAGCCGGTCAGCCCCTTCGGGACCAAGCGGCACGTCGCGGCAGCGATCCGGTACGCGCTCGGCAGGGGGCGCGACTCGGTCACGCTGATGCACAAGGGCAACATCATGAAGTACACGGAAGGGGCATTCCGGGACTGGGGGTACGAGGTCGCGCGCGAGCTGTTCCCCGAAGACACCGTCGCCGAGGCGCGACTGTGGGAGGGTGAGGAAGCGGCAGGCCGGGTGGTCATCAAGGATCGCATCGCCGACTCGATGTTCCAGCAGGTGCTGCTCCGCCCCGAAGAGTACTCGGTCGTCGCGACGCCGAACCTCAACGGGGACTACCTGTCCGACGCTTGTGCGGCGCAGGTGGGCGGGCTCGGGATGGCGCCCGGCGCCAATGTGGGCGACTCGGTCGCACTGTTCGAGGCGACCCACGGGACCGCGCCCAAGTACGCGGGACTGAACCGGGTGAACCCCGGGTCCCTGATCCTCTCGGCGGTCATGATGCTCGAGCACCTGGGCTGGGACGAGGCGGCACGCGCGGTCGACCGGGGGGTGGAGGGGGCGGTAGGCGCCCGCATGGTGACCTACGACCTGGAAAGGCAGATGGAAGGCGCCACCCGGGTGTCCACCTCGCGCTTCGGCGAGACCATCGTCGCCCACATGTAACGTTCACCCCTGAGGAACGCCCGCACATGCGCCTGGACATACGCTCGACGGCACCCGTGAGAGTCGACACCCCGTTGATGGTTGTGCCGCTCACCTCGGACCGGGCCTTCGAGGAGATCGGGGAGGTTTCCGGGCTGGACGAAGTGATCGGCGGGGTCGCGAGCCGAGCCGCTTCCGCAGGGGACTTCCGCGGTCGCGCGGGCGACCGGGTGCTCGGCTACGGTGCCGGCGGCGCGGGCCCGGCACGGGTTCTCTTTCTGGGCGTCGGGAGTTCGGAGTCGCTGACACCGGAGAAGATTCGCGGGGCCGCCGGTAAGGCGGTGCGAGCTGCCGAGAGCCACAAGGTGTCGTCGCTGGCGTTTTGTCTTGGCCACCTCGGTGCCGCGACCGAGCCGGGGCTCGTGCAGGCCGCCGCCGAGGGTTTGGTCCTGGGGGCGTGGCGCTTCGACGAGCTGAAAAAGCGGGCCGGGCCGGAGCCCTCGGGGATGGCGGAGGCCGGCGGCGATGGGTCCGCTCCGGAGATCGAATCGGCGTCCCTGATCGGAAGCCCGTCCCCGGAGTGGAGAGAAGCGGTCCGGGTCGGGCACGCCTTCGCCCGGGGCGAGAACCTGGCCCGCACGCTCCAGGCCAGGCCGGGCAACGTCGCGACGCCTTCCCACCTGGCGGCCGAGGCCGTCCGGGTTGCGGAGGAGGTGGGGCTCGGCTGCCAGGTGCTGGGCCCGGCCGAGATGGAGGCCGAGGGGATGGGCGCCCTCCTCTCGGTTGCGAGGGGGTCCGACCAGGAGCCGCGGCTGATCGTGCTGCGACACCGCGGCGGGAAGCCGGGCGAGGCGCCCCTGGTGCTGGTGGGGAAGGGTCTCACCTTCGACGCGGGGGGGATTTCGCTCAAGCCGGCGAAGGGCATGGAGGACATGAAGTACGACATGTCCGGCGGCGCGGCCGTCCTGGGCGCGATGAGGGCGATCGGGCAGCTGGGTCTTTCCGTGAACGTGACGGGGGTCGTCCCCAGCTCCGAGAACCTGCTGAACGGATCGGCGACGAAGCCGGGTGACGTTGTGCGGAGCCGGGCGGGGAAGACGATCGAAGTGATCAACACCGACGCGGAGGGCAGGCTGATCCTGGCAGACGCGCTGCACTACGCGGCCGGGTGGGATCCGGCGGCCATCGTCGATTGTGCAACGCTGACGGGAGCCTGTGTCATTGCCCTCGGGCACCACCGTTCCGCAGTGATGGGCAGCGACGATGCGCTGGTGGAGGAGCTGCGCGGCGCTGGTGACGCGGCGGGCCAACCGTGCTGGCCGCTGCCCCTCGACACCGAGTACAGAAGGCAACTGGACAGCGACTTCGCTGATCTCAAGAACGTTGGCGGTCGTGCCGCGGGCACAATCACTGCCGCTTGTTTCCTGTCCGAATTCGTCGGAAGCGTACCGTGGGCCCACCTGGACATCGCCGGAACCGCATACGGCAAGACGAAGAAGCCCTACCTGAGGGACGGGCCGGCCGGCAATCCCTGCCGGCTTCTGCTCGAGTGGGTACGGGCGAGGGCGGTCGCCTGAGCGGCCGGGTGGGGCCGGGTGGCGGTCGGGCGTTGCCGGGAAGCCGGGCGCGGTCCGTCCACCGTCTTGCCGGGACGGCGTTCGCGGCCGGTGTCCTCGCCGTCTCGCTTCTGCCCCTGTCCGCCGTGGGCCAGGAACCCCCGGACTCCCTGCAAGTGCCCCCGGACTCATTGGTGGCCGATTCCCTGCTGGCCGATTCGCTCCTGGCCGTGGACTCCCTCGCTCAGGACACGCTGGTCGCCGACACCTTGCAGGCGGACAGCCTCCCGCCGCCCCCGGTCCTCCCCACTCTGCCGAATCCGGTACCTGCGGGAAGCGTCTCGGGGATCTGGGAATGGAACCGCAATGAGCTCCTCGGTGTCCGCGGCCAGACGCTGTGGGAACTCCTGGCCGACATCCCGGGACTTCTTGCCGTGCGCAGCGGGGACTTCGGTTCCGCGGCCACGGTGTTCCCGGTCGGGTATTCGGGGGGGGGATTGCGCCTGTACTATGACGGGGTCGAACACCTTCCCCTCGAGGGTTCCATCCCGGATCTGGCCCGGGTCCCCCTGTCGGGGTTGGAGCGCGTCCGTGTGGTCGAGCGTCCCAATGGGGTCGAGGTCCACCTCTTCCGTCTGGTTCACACCGATGTACGTCCCCGTTCGGTGGTGGAGGCCGGGACGGGCGATCTCGACACGAACCTCCTGCGCGCCACCTTTTCGATGCCGCGGGTATTCGGGGGGAAGGGGGCGCTGGCAATCGAGAGGCTGGATACCAGAGGGCGGGGCGCGCCGGGCGCGCTGACGGGAGGCTGGTTCCGGTACAGCCTGCACAAGGGAGACACCGGGGGCGTGCGCTTCGAGATTCGGCGCATGGGTTCCGAACGGACCGTCTTCACTCCGTCGCCGCCATCGGTCAGCAGGTCGGATTGGACGCTTCAGGGAAACTGGACGCCCTCGCAGGGCCTGCTCGCGGAAGCGTGGGCCACGGGAGCGTCCGTCGAATCCGGTGACAGCCTGGAGGTCTTCGCGTTCTCTCCGGACCCCCGCAAACAGTACGGCACCCGTTTCTCGTTCGCCCGAGGTGGGCTGTGGGGCCGGACCACCGCGCGCTTCAATTCCGGCGACGGGGTCGCCGACCGCGAGCTCTCGGGGGAGTTGTCGATGGTGTCGTCCAGGTGGGGTGGGGTCAGTGGCCGGGCCTGGAGTGAAACGTGGGACGAGCAGGGAGGATCGGGATACGACGTGAGGGCGTGGGTCTCGCCCGTTTCCCTCCTGTCCGTATTCGTGGAGCGGGGAGACGGGAGCAGGTCGGTGCCCTTTCTCAATCCACTGCGGGAGGAGATGCCGGACAGCATCCTTGATCCCATGCCGGACCCGGACCCCGTGACGGACCCGGACTCCGTGGATGCAGTGCCGGCCCCGCAAAGTCGTTTCACCCACAGGACCGGCACCCGCTACGGAGCCCGCCTCCGCTGGCGGCAGGTGGAGTTCACGGGTGCCCGGGTGTCGGTGGAGGCGGATTCGGTGTGGCCGACCCAACTCCTCTTCGACCGCGGGGGTCTGGTTCTACCCCAGCCGCGGCGGTCGGGGTGGGAGGTCACCGGGCGGGTTCCCGTGTGGCCCGCCGGACTGTTCCTCGTCGCACATCTTCAGCAGTGGGAGGAACAGGACTCCGTTGCGCTCTATTTCCCCGATCACATCTACCGGGGGAGCCTTTCCTTTCATCGGACCTTCCGGGAGAGCGGCAACTTCGAACTCTGGGTCGACCTTGGCGCTCAGGGCCGCTCCGGGATGAACGTGCCTCTTGCCGAGGAGGCGGAGCCGGATCCGATGGAGGAGGGCGAGGAGGATGAGGGGGAAGTCCGCCTGGTGCCTTCCCTGGTCCCGTTCTATCAGAACTGGTATTTCCGTTTGCAGATCCGCGTCCTGTCGCTGAACATCTTCGCCACGGTGGAGAACCTGTCGGTGAGGTCGAACAATCAGGACGTGCCGGGGGTATTGCTTCCCCGGACCCGCAGCATGTACGGGGTCAGGTGGACATTCTGGAACTGAGGTGTCGACGACCCGCCGCGCGCGGCGGGCCAGGGTGAAACGGGATGATACGCGGTTTGACGGGAAAGGGTGAGATGCGATGATCCGCAGCATGACGGGGTATGGCGCGGCTGAAGAGGAGCTTCCGGACGGCCGCGTTCTGCGCGCAGAGATCCGGACGGTCAACCACCGCCACCTCAGCGTCAACGTGCGCCTTCCACGGGGGTGGGAAAAGCTTGAAAGCAAGGTCACGGAGAGGGTGCGCACGGTCCTGTCGAGGGGCAGCGTGTCGCTCTCGGTGGCTTGTGAGAGACCTGGCCACGAGGACACTGGAGCACCCGGGCTGGACATGGACCGTGTCCGCCGCATCGTGTCGTTGCTGAACCAGGCCGGGGCGGAACTCGATGTCGACGGGCGCCTGGACCTCAACACGGTGGCGGGGTTGCCGGGGGTGTGGCGTACCGGGGCACTTCCCGCACAGCCACCCCCGGACGAAGCCGGGTTGCTGAGCTGCGCCCAGGCCGCGCTCTCGGGGGTCGTCGCGATGAGGGAGGCGGAGGGGCGTCGGCTTGAGGAGGAGTTGCGCCGGAGCCTGGGCCTGATCGAGGCGGAGATCGAAGTGATCGAGGCACGGGCCCCGGAGCGGCTCATCCGGGAGAGGGACCGGCTCCGCGAGCGGGTCGCGCTCCTGTCCGATGCGGTTGAAGTGGACGAGGATCGGCTCGCCCGGGAGATCGCGTACCTGGCCGAGAAGTGGGACATCGCGGAGGAAGTCGTGCGGCTGCGCTCGCACGTCACGTTTTTCGTCGAACAGCTGGGGGATGCGGGAGGAGGCCGCGAGGCCGCCGAGCGAGCGAGACGGAAGCCGGGCGCCGAGGTTCCGGACAAGACTGCGGCCGGGCGGATGGCGGGCAAGCGCCTGGGCTTTGTGGTCCAGGAGATGAACCGGGAGGCGAACACGCTGGGGGCCAAGGCCAACGACGCGGGAATATCGGCGTCGGCCGTGGCCATCAGGGAAGAACTGGAGCGGATCCGGGAGCAGCTGGAGAACGTCGAGTGAGCAAGTCGCGGAGGCCGGTCGTCCTGGTTGGACCTTCCGGAGCCGGCAAGACCACGATCGCGGGGAGGTTGGTGCAGGGGCACCCCGGGCACTTCGCGTTTTCGGTGTCCGCGACCACGCGGGGGCCACGGCCCGGGGAGCGCCCGGGGACCGACTACCACTTCGTTTCCCGGGGTGAGTTCGAGGAGATGATCGGCGCCGGGGAACTGGCGGAGTGGGCGGAGGTTCACGGCGAGTACTACGGGACTCCGCTGGAGAATCTGCGGGTTGGCTCCGGGGCCGAAGCCGCTCCGGTGCTCGACATCGATGTCCAGGGCGCCAGGCAGATCATCAAGCACGGTACCGGCGCCTTGGTTATCTTCATCCTTCCCCCGGGTCCGGCCGAATGGATCGGCCGTCTGGTCGGAAGGGGTACGGAGTCGCGGGGAGAGATCGCACGCCGTCTTCGCACGGCGCTCGAGGAGCTTCAGGCGGCTTCGTCATTCGAACAGTTTGTCGTGAACGCCGTTCTGGGCCAGGCTGTCCGGCAGGTCCATGCGCTGGCGAGCGGGGATACGGTCACCCGCATTGGGTCTTCGGAAGTGAAGGCCCTGTGCCGCGCGCTGGAAGCCGGTGCCCGGTTGGAGATCGGGCGTTTGGCAGGGGAGACTGCGGCCTCTGCGGATCACAAGGAGGAAACATGAGGGTCTTCACCCCGGCCGAGATCGCCGAGCACAACCACAGCAAGTACCAGGGCGTCCTGGTCGCCGCCAAGTACGCGCGGGAGCTGAACCTGCTTCCCCGGGAACTTCTTCCGCTGGGGGACCAGAAGAAGCTCTCGACCCGTGCACTCGAGGCGATCACCTCGGGCCAGGTCGACTACCGTCTCGTGAGACGCAGGCGGCCGGAGACGGAATAGTCCGCCGTGTCGCCCAGTGACCCCTGGAGCGGCAAGCGTGTCGTACTGGGTGTCTGCGGGGGCATCGCCGCCTACAAGGCTGTTCAGGTTGCTCGTGACCTGACCCTCCTCGGCGCTACCGTCGATGTGGTGCTCAGCGAGGCGGCCCGGCAGTTCGTTGCGCCTCTTTCCTTCGAGGGGGTGACGGGCCGCGGTCCCCTGATCGATCTGTTCGCAGTGGGTGGGGCCGCGCTGCACGTGACGCTTGGCCGTGACGCCGACTGCGTGTGCGTCGCTCCCGCTACCGCCGACTTCATCGCGCGTGCGGCGTCGGGGCGGGCGAGTGACCTGCTCACCACCCTCCTGGTGGCCAGCGATGCGCCGGTCGTGGTGGCGCCTGCCATGAACAAGCGGATGTTCGCGCACCCGCGTACCGTGGCGAACCTGACCCGCTTGACGGACAACCTGAAATACCACCGTGTGGGCCCCGATACGGGACGCCTTGCGGCGGGAGAGGGGAGTGGTCCCGGCCGGATGGCGGAGCCGGGCGCGATCGTCGATGCGGTGGGGAGGGCGCTGGGGGCCGGGGGGCCTCTCCGGGGCGCGAAGGTGCTCGTGACGGCCGGACCCACTCGTGAGGCGGTCGACGCCGTCCGGTACCTCGGGAATCGCTCTTCGGGGAAGATGGGATACGCGCTCGCGCGCACGTCGTGGCTGCGCGGCGCCGAGGTCACGTTGGTCACCGGTCCGGCGGCGGTCGCGGCGCCATACGGCGTGAAGGTCCGGGCGGTGGAGACCGCCCTGGAGATGCGTGACGCGGTGCTGGCCGAAGTCGGGGAGGCCGACGTGGCGATTCACGCGGCGGCGGTGGCGGATTATCGCGCGGGTTCCCCGAGGGCGGACAAGATCAAGCGGGGGGTGGCCGGGAAGGAACTGACCGTGAGAATGGTCGCGAATCCGGACATCGCCGCCGAATCGGCCCGCCGTATGAAGGCCGGCAGTGTGTCCGCGGGATTCGCGCTGGAGACGGCGGACCTGGTCGAGCGGGCGGAGGAGAAGCTAGCGGCAAAGGGATTCGATCTCATCGTGGCCAACCGTGCAGGGGAAGCCGGCGCCGGCTTCGACACCGATACCAACCGCGTGACCATTCTCGGCCGTGACATGCCTCCGCGCGAACTTCCCCTGATGAGCAAGTTCGCCGTCGCCGGTCAAATCATGGACCTGATCGAGGACCGGCTGCGGAATGGGGGGCCGGGGTGAGCGGGCGTGCGGGGCGGCTGGCCGCGTACCTGGACCAACGAAGGCGAATGGGCGAGCCGGGGATCGTTCCTGCGGGTCTCGAACCGGGGGAGCTCATCAGGCTGCTTTCTTCACGCGCGGAGGGACCTGCCGGGACTCCGACGGCCTCGTCGCGCGCCGTTCAGACCGAGCGCCGCGGCATCCCCATCGGCACCGCCGACTACGAGGCATTGCGGGAGACCGCGATGGCGTGCACCCGCTGTCGGCTGTCCGGCGGGAGGAAAACCGTCGTCTTCTCCGACGGCAATCCGACCGCGCGCCTCATGGTGATCGGTGAAGCGCCGGGGGCTCACGAGGACGCCACCGGCCTCCCGTTCGTCGGGCAGGCCGGCAAGCTTCTGGATCTCATGCTGGCGTCCGTCGACCTTTCCAGAACGGACTCGGTGTACATCTGCAACGTGCTCAAGTGCCGCCCGCCGGGGAACCGGAATCCCCTGCCTGACGAGATCGAATCCTGCGCTCCTCTCCTCAAGCGACAGATCGAACTGGTCGCGCCCGAAGTCATCATGGCCGTGGGTTCGTTCGCCGCCCAGTGGCTGACCGGGTCGACGAAAACACTGGGCCGACTTCGTGGCACGGTATACAGTTACCAAGGTGTGCCCCTGGTGGTCACCTATCACCCGGCTGCGCTCTTGCGAAACCCCGGCTGGAGTCGCCCGGTATGGGACGACCTTCAACTTCTCCGGCGGGTGATGGACGGGAAGTGACGGCCGCAATACCATGAAGTGGTTGTGTTGTGCGCAGTCCGGTCCCCGCTCCCGCAGGCCGACCGGCATCGGCTTCGGGCGAGGAACAAGGACGTGAGCGAGCCCAGTACCATTCAGGCGGTGGCGGAGCAGGCAGGATACGACCGTCAACCCCCATTCTCCCCCGAGGCGGAAGCGTCCGTGCTTGGAGGGATGCTCATCGACGGGGAGGCGGTGGCACGCGTGGTGGAGTTCCTGGACGACTCCATGTTCTACCGCGAGGCGCACCGTCGACTCTTCCGCGCGATGATCCGTCTCTTCGAACGTGGCAGCGTGCTGGACGTGATCACCGTCTCGGAGGAACTGAAGAAGGCGGGCGAGCTGGAGAACGCGGGGGGACTCGAATACCTGGCATCTCTTCTGGACGCGGTGCCGACGGCTGCCAACATCGAGTACCACGGCCGCATCGTTCACGACAAGGCGCTCCTGCGGCGGCTCATCGACGCGGCCCAGACGATCGTTCGTGATGTGTACGAGCCGGGTGAACGCGCAGTCGACGAGGTCCTCGATCAGGCCGAGCAGCGCATTTTTCGCGTCTCGGATTCTCGTGACCGCCAGGGATTCGTATGGATCAAGGAGGTGCTGTGGCCCACCTTCGAGCACATTGAGAACCTGCAGGAGTTTCCTGGCGGTGTATCGGGATTGGCGACGGGTTTCGTTGATCTCGACCGGATGACCACCGGGCTTCAGCCGGGTGACCTGGCCATCGTGGCGGGACGCCCGTCGATGGGGAAGACGTCGTGGGTGCTCAACGTGGCCCAGACCGCCGCGATCGAAAACGGGGTTCCCGTGGCCATCTTCAGCCTCGAGATGTCGAAGGAACAGCTGGTCCAGCGCTTCCTGTGCGCGGAGGGCCGCGTCGACGCACAGCGGCTGCGGCGCGGGAGGTTGGAGCCGGACGAGTACCAGCGCCTGGCACGGGCCGCCGGCCACCTGAACACGGCGCCGATCTGGATCGATGACTCGGCGACGGCGAATGTCCTGGAGATGAAGGCCAAGGCCAGGCGCCTCAAGGCGGAAGCGGAGTTGGGGCTGGTCGTGGTCGACTACATCCAGCTCATGTCGGGGTCAAGGCGCACGGACAGCCGTGTTCACGAGGTGTCCGAGATATCGAGGGGCCTGAAGGCGCTGGCACGGGAACTGGAGGTGCCCGTCATCGCCCTCAGCCAGCTCAGTCGCGCGCCGGAGCAGCGTACGGACCGGCGACCGCAGCTTTCCGACCTGCGGGACAGCGGCTCCATCGAGCAGGACGCCGACCTGGTGATGTTTCTGTACCGGCCGGAGTACTACTCGGGGCCCACCGACAAGGACGGGAATTCGATCGAGGGGAAGGCGGAGCTCATCATGGCGAAGCAGCGTAATGGCCCGACGGGCACGGTGGAGCTCTATTTCCACAAATCCTACACCCGGTTCGACTCGATATCGCGCTCGGCCGAGTCGTCCGAAGCACCGGTGTGAGCCGAGGGGCTCCGGGAGGCGCAGCGTCGTCCACGCCGGCGACGGAGCCGGGGAGCGCGGCGCCCACGGTCGCGGTGCTCGTCCCGGCTGCGGGGATCGGTGCCCGCATGGGCGGGTTAAGGAAGCCCTTCATCGAGCTTGGGGGGCGTCCCGTGCTCGATTGGGCCCTGGGACCGTTTCTTGCGCGGCGTGACGTGGTCGAGGTGGTGGTCGCATTGGGCGGGGAGGCGGGCTCGGCGGCGCTGATCCGCCTCGATGAGCGGGTACGTGTGGTGAGGGGTGGGGGAAGCCGCTTCGAGTCGGTGGTCAATGCGCTCGACAAGGTCGAGTCACCCGCATCCCTGATCGCGGTGCATGACGGTGCGCGCCCCTTCCCGCCGGCAGACGCGATCGAAGCCTGTATTCGGGTTGCCGCCGCCGGCAAAGGGGCCGTCGCGGGGGTCCAGGCGGTGGACACGGTCAAGCGCACGGGCGGGGGGAACCGGGATGTGGTCGTGGAGACTCCGCCGCGGGAGGCACTGTGGTACGCGCAGACGCCCCAGGTCTTTCCCCGCGAGATCTTCGCACGTGCGGTCGCTCGCTGTCGGGCGTCGGGATTGTCCCCCACCGACGACGCCTCGATGGTCGAAGAGCTCGGTGTCGAGGTGCGCATGATTGCGGCTTCGGCGAGGAACCTGAAGATCACGCGTCCGGAAGACGTCGTCATCGCTGAAGCATATCTAACAGAACGACTTGTGTGACATCATTTGACAAAACACTTGAATCGGCCCGCCGACGCTTGGAGCGGGGCGAGATCATCATCCATCCAACGGAGTCGATCTACGGCTTCGGGGGCTTTCTGGACGATGTGCCGCTCACGCGCCTGAGACGACTCAAACAGCGGGAGAGCAGTGGCTTCGTGGTCCTGATACCCTCCGCACGGAGCGCGGCGGGGTTGCTCGGCGAGACGGGGCGCGCACTCGCGGGAGCATTCTGGCCCGGCCCTCTGACGCTGATTGTGGACGACCCCGAGGACCGGTTTCACCCGGCAGCGAAAGCGGCTGACGGCTCGGTGGCACTGCGGGTGCCCGGGCACCCGGTGACCTTGAGATTGCTGAGGGAGACGGGCAGGGCCATCACGTCGACCTCGGCCAACCAGCCGGGGGCGCCTCCCGCGCTGACCGCCGAAGCGGCGCGCAACGCCGGCCGCGCTCTCGGCTCGGAGCTGTTCGGGCTGGATGTGGGCCCCCTCAAGGGGGGTGCGCCGTCCACGCTGGTTCGGTTGGGAGAAGATCGTCCCATCGTGATACGCCAGGGCCCGCTCAGTGTACTAGAATTGAAGGTGGTCATGCGCATGCCGGATGCGCATGGATCTGCCGGGTGAGGCCGAGGGAGTCGAACAGGGTCGTGCACATCACATTCGTCTGCACCGGTAACACGTGCCGCTCACCGATGGCGGAAGTCATTGCCCGGGCGATGATCGCCGAGAAGGGGATGACCGGGGTGACGGTGGGCTCTGCGGGCACGGTCGCGTGGCCGGGTGCGCCGGCAAGCGGGGGAGCGCGCAGGACCGCCGCCGGGGCCGGCCTGGACCTGGAGGCTCACGCGAGTGCGCTGCTGACCGTTGAGGTTTTGGCGTCATCGACGCTGGTGCTATGCATGGAAAGCCGGCATCTGGCGCGGGTGCGGGACATGGAAGCTGCGGAAAACAGCGAGCGGAAGAGCCACTTGCTTTCCGAAATGGCGGGGGGGAGCGGAGAGGTGGGAGACCCGTTTGGAGGACCGGACGAAGTGTACCTGGCGACGTTTGGTGAGCTTCACGACCTGGTGAAGGTGCTGCTCGCCCGTGTCGAAGCGGAAGACGGGCTGCAGCAATGACGCATTGGGAGGCCGCGGGAAGGACCGGGCGGATGATCTACGCCGTGCTTGGGGATCCTGTCGCGCACAGCCTGTCGCCCCTCATCCACAATGCGGCGTTTCGCGCTGCCGGACGCAACGCGGTCTATGTGGCGCGCCGGGTGGACGCCGATGAGTGCGGAGACGTGGTGCGGAACCTGGCGCTGGCCGGTGGTGGGGGGAATATCACCCTGCCGCACAAGGAGCTGGTGGTGCCTTTCCTGGACCGGCGGACCCCGGCCGTGTCCGCGACCGGTGCGTGCAACACCTTCTGGGCCGACGACGGGGAGGTATGGGGAGACAACACGGACGTCGAGGGCTTCAATGGCTCGTGGCGCAGTGCCCTGTCCGATGTGGAGAGCGGGTTGCGGGATCCGGTCTCGGTCCTGGTGCTCGGTGCCGGCGGTGCGGCGCGCGCGGTGCTGTTCGGTCTCCTGGATTCCGTGGCGCAATTGCGGATTCTGCTGTGGAACCGAACGGCCGGCAAGGCCCGGCGTCTGGTCCGGCACTTCGACGATTCCCGCATACGCATTGTCTCGGACTGGCGCACCGCCGCGCCCGACGTAGTCGTCAACGCGACATCGGTGGGGCTGTATGGGTCCGGGATGCCGATCGATCTGGACGAACTTGCCAGGTGTCCCCTGGCTTTGATCGACCTTGTGTACGCGTCCGAAGACACGCCGCTTTGCCGCTCCGCAAAGGACTTGCACATCGCCGTGACCGATGGGCGGGACATGCTGGTGCGCCAGGCGCTGGCGTCTCAGGCACGATGGTTCGGGGAGCGGCCCCCGATCGAGGTCATGAGGCGGGTACTCCCATAGCCGCACGGCGGGGGACGTCCAGCGGCCGGGTCGGCCGGCTTGCGGCTGTGGTCGACTACCTGCTGCCGCCGGCATGCGCTGGCTGCGGTGGATCGGTGGCCGATGAGGTCCGCGATGGAGCCGGCCCGGTGTGCCGAAACTGCCGGTTCGGGTTGGCGCGCGTGCCGCAACCAGCGTGCTGCCGCTGCGGAGCCCCCCTGGGTACCGGCGAGGCTCCGACGTGTCTCGAATGCATGGACTGGCCCCGGGAGCTGGCAAGCGCGCACGCCGCATGTCTGCTGGAGTCGCCGGCGCGTGAACTCGTCCACGCGCTCAAGTACCAGGGCTGGCGTGACGTGGGACGCTTCATGGGCGCGGAGATGGCCAGCAGGGCGGAACCGGCCGCAAGGAGCGCGCATTTCGTGGTACCGATCCCCACTTCGTCCCGCAACCTTCGCAGCCGTGGCTACAATCAGGCTGCGGTGATCGCCGCCGCCCTCGCCGAGGTCCTCGACATCCCGTTTCTGGCCTGCCTCGAGCGACGTCGCCAGGTCGGTACGCAGACTGCCTTGAATCCGATGCAGCGCCGCGCTAATGTCAGTGGTGCGTTCGCAATGGTGGAGACCATGACACCCCTGATCACGGGTCGCCGACTGATGCTGGTCGACGACGTGATCACCACGGGTGCCACCATACTTGCGGCGGTTCGGGCTCTGGGACCCGGTCGCCCCGAGTCCATCGTCGCGTACGCATTCTCCAGAACAGTCCCGATCACTCTCGAATCCACTTGAACCGGCGATTGCACCATCGCGGGAGTTCTCAGCACATGTCCATTCGAGTCGCCATCAACGGCTTTGGCCGCATTGGCAGGAACGTCCTCAGGGCCGCCAGGCAGTCCGGCAACACGAGGCTTGATTTCGTGGCGGTCAACGACCTGACCGGAAGCAGGACACTCGCCCACTTGCTGAAACACGACTCGGTTCACGGGCGATATCCGGGAACGGTAGAGGTTTCCGACAACGGACTGGTGGTGGACGGTGACGAAATCCAGGTTCTGTCGGAGCGTGACCCCGCCAGCCTGCCCTGGGGCGAACTCGAGGTCGACGTGGTCGTGGAATCCACCGGAATCTTCCGAAGCAGGGAACTGGCCTCCAGGCACCTGGAGGCGGGCGCGCGCAAGGTTGTCATCTCGGCACCCGCGAAGGGCGAGGACGTCACCCTCGTGCTGGGGGTGAATCACGGATCCTACGATCCCGGTAACCACCATGTGATCTCCAACGCCAGTTGCACGACGAACTGCCTGGCGCCGGTGGCCAAGGTGCTCTCGGAACGGTTCGGTTTTGTGCGTGGCCTGATGACCACGATCCATGCATACACCGCCGGCCAGGCGATATTGGACGGGCCCCACAAGGACCTGCGGCGTGCCCGTGCGGCCGCGCTGAGCATGATCCCGACCACCACGGGGGCGGCCCGCGCGATCTCTCTGGTTCTGCCTGAGCTGGAAGGGAAGCTCGACGGAATGGCCATACGGGTTCCGACCCCGGACGTGTCCCTGGTCGACCTCGTCGCCGAAGTCGAAGCCGACGTTTCCGCCGAGGCAGTCAACGATGCCTTTCGTGCGGCCGCGCAGTCCGAGTTGGCAGGGATTCTGAGGGTGGAGGAGGAACCGCTGGTCTCGGTCGACTTTACAGGTGAGGCGGCGAGTTCGGTCGTTGACGGACCCAGCACCGCCGTCATGGGCGGGCGCATGGTCAAGGTGCTGTCCTGGTACGACAACGAGTGGGGTTACTCGTCCCGGGTGGCCGATCTCGTCGAGTACGTGGGAGAACGGCTCCCCGTACGTGTCCAACGCGATTCAGGCGACATCGCGCCTTCGCGCCAAACCAGGTAATCCGGACGGTTCGAGAACGTATGGAGAAAGCATGGAAACGACCGAATCAGTAACCGACCCGCGCCCGATGGTGGCGCGGCGCCGGCGTCGCGCTCTGCCGGAGCCCGCCAGGGCCCCGGCCGCCCCGTGCGATCTTCCTCCGGATTTCGAGGCCTGGTTCCGCGACTATCGCGAGCCGGTGTACCGATATGTCCGATTCCGCGTGGCCACGAGAGAAGTCGCGGAGGACATCACGTCCGAGGTCTTCATGAAGGCGCTTCGGTCGCTGTCGCGATATGACCACAGGCGATCCGCCCCCCAGACCTGGTTGCTCCGAATCGCGAGGAACGCGGTGACCGACCACTTGCGTGCCTTGCGGCGGCGGGGATCGCTCCATGTCTCGCTCGATCGTGTACCCGACCTCGTGTCCAGCGCACCGTCGCAGGAAGAGCGTCTTCTCCGGGAAGAACGGCTGCAGAGGGTCTTCAATGGGTTGTCGGCGTTGAGGGAGGCCGACCAGGAAATCCTCTCGCTGCGGTATGGCGCGGGGCTCGGAAACAAGGAAATCGCCGGTTCGCTGGGCATTACGCCGAACGCGGTCGCCGTACGGATTCAGAGGGCTTTGGAAAGGCTCAAGGCGCAGGTCCTGGAAGAGCCGCCCCGGAGGAGGGGAACCCCATGACCCGGCGGCAGAAGCAGGACGGCGACGTTCCGTGTCCACCGGGCATTGAAGCGCTGGAACGTGAGTTGCGGGAGATCGTGATCGAGGAGCAAAGCTCCTTTGGGCCCGAGCTTCGTGCGGAACTGGCGGCAGAGAATCGGCGGCTGAATTCGCTCGGGGGTCGCCTCGGACCCCGCTCTGGGCAGCCCGGATGGATGGCGGCGGCTGCCGTGCTTGTCCTCCTGGCCGGAATGCTGGCCGTGCCTCCTCTGCGGGCGTCTCTGGTACGGCTGTTCACATCCCCGGCCGAACCCGTGCAGTTGGATGCGGCACCGATCGGGGCTCCTCCGGCCGAGTCGGGGAGGGCAGGAGGAACTGCCACGCTTGCGACCGATGCATCTCTCCGTCCTGCGACGCTGCCCGCCCTGTTGGACCCTCAGGGTGCTCGGCGTGCCGTAGCGGAGGAATACCCCGAGCTTCTTCAGCGCGCGGGTATCGGTGGAACCGTGAAGGTGCTGGTGTGGGTGGATCCTGCCGGACACACGGAGAACCCCGAGGTCGGAGGCTCCTCGGGCGTTGTGCAGCTTGACGAGGCGGCGGTCCGGGCGACTCGCTCCCTGCGATTCGTGCCGGCTACGCGGGGGGGCGAGCCGGTGGGGACCTGGGTCGAGTTTTCCATCGAGTTTCGACCGGAGAGAGCCAGGGACCAGCCCGATCCGCAGTCTCAGGCGTTGCACATTCCGCTGAGCAACTGACGGGGCAGGCGTTCTCTGAAGAAGACCGCTCCGTGAAGAAGACCCTGGTTGATCTTGCGGGTAAGTCCCTCGCCGGGGCGGTGGTGGCGCTCAGAGCCGACTTCAACGTTCCGCTCGACGGTGGTTGCGTGACCGACGGGGCAAGGATCGAGCGTACGATACCCACCCTCGATCACCTGCTCGCCGCCGGCGCGAAGGTCGTCGTGCTCTCCCACCTGGGCCGTCCGGGGGGGAGGGCCCGGGCGCCGTTGACCCTGGACCCGGTGGCGCGCATCCTGGACGACCTTCTCGCAGCCCCCGTGGGATTCCTCCCGCACTGCGCCGGGCCGGTGGTCGGCGATGCCGTGGCGGCGATGACGCCGGGGCAGGTCCTCCTCCTGGAGAACACCCGCTTCCTGCCCGGCGAGACGGCCAACGCTCCCGACCTGGCCGCGGATTGGGCGAGTTGGGCGGACCATTTCGTGACGGACGCCTTCGGGACGGTGCACCGGGCTCACGCGTCTACCGAAGAGCTGCCGCGGGCCGTGCGGGCGAAGGGAGGGGAGGCGGTTGCAGGACGATTGGTGGAAAGGGAACTAGCGGTGCTTGGAGGCCTCCTGGAGGCACCGCGCGGGCCGTTCGTGGCCATCCTGGGGGGTGCGAAGATATCGGGGAAGATCGACGTCATCGAGGTACTTCTGCCGCAGGTGGACGGGCTGCTCGTGGGTGGGGCCATGGCCAACACCTTCCTTATGGCAATGGGGATGGAGACGGGCACGTCACTTGTCGAACCCGAAAAGACGGAAGTCGCCTTCCGCCTCATGGAGACCTCCGCCGACCGGTTGGTGCTGCCGGTGGACTGCGTGACCGCCCGGTCCATCGAGACCGGGGCGCTCAGGCAGACCGTCGATCGAACGGACGTCTCTCGGGGTGGAACGATTGGCGACATCGGGCCGGTGACGGTCGATCTGTTCGCCAGCCATCTGGCCAACGCAGCCACGGTGTTGTGGAATGGCCCGATGGGGGTGTTCGAGGTCGCCGGATTCGAAGGGGGTACATTCGGGGTCGCCCGGGCAGTTGCCGAGGCGGCGGACCGCGGTGCGACGGTGATCGTGGCGGGAGGAGACTGCGCCGCGGCTGCGAGGTCAGCGGGGGTCGCGGCTCGCATGTCTCACATCTCGACGGGAGGAGGAGCGGCACTGGACCTCCTGGCGGGCAACAACCTACCGGGAGTCGCTGCTCTTTCCGACCGGCTCCGGGGCGAAGACACTGAAGACTAGGGACGCATCGACATGACCAGAATCGTAGCCGGCAATTGGAAGATGCATCACGGACCGTTGGGTGCGGCGGCATTCTTTTCTCGCTTCGTGCCCCCGGTTGAGGAGGGTTCGGTCCGGTTGGTCTTCTTCACTCCCGATGTGTCTCTGGCGGCGTCGATCGCGAGTGCCCGAGTCCCGGCCGAATTCGGGGTTCAGAACATTCACTGGGAGGCCGCGGGGGCGCTGACCGGTGAGACTTCCGCAGAGATGGCGAGGGAAGCCGGTGCCACGCTCGCCTTGATCGGGCACTCCGAGCGGCGGCACGTCTTCGGTGAGACCGACGCCGAGGTGAACCGGAAGGTGCTCGCCGCGGTCCGGGCCGGGCTGACTCCGGTTGTGTGCGTGGGGGAACTGCTCGAGGAGCGCAGGGCAGGCAGGCTGGAAGAGGTTTTGCGAGGTCAGGTTGGCGCCTTCATGAGGTCACTCGGCGGAGCTCGCGAGTTCATGGTCGCGTACGAACCGGTCTGGGCCATCGGGACCGGGGAGACGGCGATCCCGGCGGACGCCGGGGAAGCTCACGGCATCGTGCGTGAAGCTCTCGGGGAGCTGGGGCACGCACCGATCCTGTACGGGGGAAGCGTCAAGCCCGGCAACGCCGCGTCTCTTATGTCCACCCCGGATGTCGACGGAGTCCTGGTTGGGGGTGCGAGTCTGAACCCCGATATCTTCGCAGGGATCGTCGAGGCGACACCTTCCGCCGGGTCATGACCAGCGGGCCGGGATGGAAGTGCCGCGCGCGCCGGAAGTCTCGGGAGCGGGTTGACTACCGCTGGTCCTCAGCGCACGTTTAGGGGCTTGAGACGAGCATCCTCTCTACACGAAACCGTTATTACGCCATGTATGGATTCCTACTGACCCTTCTGGTCCTCAACGGGCTTTTCCTGGGGGTTGTCATCCTTCTTCAGTCGGGCAAGGGCGGGGGACTGGCCGCCATGGGCGGTGGTGCGGCGGCGACCGATGTGCTGGGCGGCCGCCAGGCGACGACCCTCCTGACCCGCGCGACATGGATCGCCGGAAGCGCGTTCATGGCACTCTCCCTGGTACTGGCAATCATGTCGTCGCAGTCCGCCGCGCCGACGTCGGTGCTCGAGGGGATTGCCGCGCCGGCGTCGACATCACCGGAGCCTTTGCTCCCCGAAGCCACGCCCTCGCCGGTACAGCGTCCGTCCGAGGACGAGCCCCCCGCCGGAGAAGAGGTCCCGCCAACCGGCCAGAACGGGCCTCCGAACGGGGCCAGCGGATAGGGCTTCCTCGTCCGTGACCACCGAGCCAGCCGCTTCTTCCCGGCGCTCCGCCCCCCTCGGCAGGAAGGTCACGGAGGATCTGCTCTATCTCGGCTACCAGGCCCTGGCCCTGGAGGCCGGTGTCCGCACGTTGGCTCGTTCGGGCGAACTCGACTCCGCTCTCGCCGGGTTTCGCATTGACGTGCGGTCGACCGTCATCGCGCGAGCCATGCGCCAGCTTCCCGGGGGAAGGGGAGATCTGTGTTTTCCCGGTCCGTTGTCGCCTGGTCCTTCCCTGGCTTTCGGAGCGACGCCGTTGGAGTTCCTGCGCCATGCCGCCCGGCGCGGCACCAGCCCGGCAGCGACACGGAGCGGTGGGCTGACCTGGACGGAACACGGGCGGGGACTGCTTGGCTGGGGAGGTCCACGGGGAGTGATGACCCAGGTCCTTGCCGGGGCCGCCTTTGCGTTCAGGCAGCGGGGCGAAGACCGCGCGGCACTCGTCTTCGAGGAGTACTCGGCCGTGGACACCGGGAGCTGGCACGAGGGGATCAACGTTGCAGGGGCCCTGAGGGCTCCATTGATCGTCGTGCTGGACGCGGGGAGCCGGGGGCGCGACACCCATGCCACCGACGTGGCCAAAGTCGCCCGGAGCTACGGGGTCGCATTGACCGAGGTGGGTGACGAACCCCACTACGATCTTTTTCGCGCGGTTGCGCTGGCGAGGCGGGGCGCGGTGGACGGCGGGGGACCGGTGCTCATCGAGCTCAAGGCCTCGGGAGCGGATCGGTGGGCCGGCCACCGCGACTTTGCGGCCTGGGCGGTCCGGGAGGGTGGCGTCTCCCGCAGCGACAGGTCCGCCATTGCCAGGGCGGCCGCTGCGGGAGTCGATCATGCCGTCGACCGCATCGGCAAGGAGCCGGGGCCGGACCCCCACGACGCTCTTGCCCCCGTTCGCACCGGGTGTGATCCGAGGCAGCCGTGGACCCGGCAGGAACCCCCGCACCCGCATGTTGCCGCAGTGGCGGCGGTGGAAGGTTCCCATGTCCGCTGAACTCCCGGAACACGTCGCCCGGACCCGTACCGGTCAACCTGCCACCGTGCTCGAAGCGATCAGCGAGGCGTTGTGGGAGGAGATGGAGCGGGATGACAGGGTGTTCCTCATGGGGGAGGACATCGGCGCCTACGGAGGGGCCTTCAAGGTCACGCGCGGGTTCCTGGAGCACTTCGGACCGTCGCGGGTCGTCGACACGCCGATCGCCGAGGGGGGGTTCACCGGAGCGGCCGCGGGTGCCGCGCACATGGGGCTCAGGCCGGTCGTGGAGATGCAGTTCATGGACTTCATCTCACCCGCCTACGACGTCCTGACGAACTACATTGCCACCTCGCTCTACCGCGGATCCGGCCCTCTTCCGCTGGTCGTGCGGGGACCGGTTGGAGGTGGCAACCGGGCGGGACCGTTTCACTCCCAGAATGTGGAGATGGCCTTCTTTCACACTCCCGGTCTCAAGATCGTCTACCCCTCCAATCCGCGCGACGCGAAAGGGCTGCTCAAGAGCGCGATACGCGACGACAACCCGGTAATCTTCGAAGAGCACAAGGGACTCTACCGCGCGCCGTTCTGCCGCGAGGTGCTCCCGCCCGACGACTATGTGATTCCCCTTGGGCGCGCGCGGACGGCGCTCGAGGGAGAGCACGTGACAATCGTGACGTATGGTCTCATGGTGCACCGCAGTCTCGAAGCTGCGGCCGAACTGGCTCGGGACGGCATCCGGGCCGAGGTCATCGACCTGCGGACCCTGTTGCCGCTGGATGAGGACGCCATCGCGGCCTCGGTCACGAAGACCGGCAAGCTCCTGATCGTGCACGAGGACACGCGCACCGGGGGGATTGCCGGGGAAATCGCAATCCGCATGAACGAGCGGGCCTTCGAATGGCTCGACGGGCCGATTCTGCGTGTTACGGCCATCGACTCGCCGGTCCCGTTCAGCGGCGAATTGGAGGACTACTTCCTGCCGTCCACGCAGGATGTGGTCACCGCGGCGCGTTATCTTGTAGAATACTGACGCTGCGGCCCCGAACCGGAAGCGACGATCGTCGGTTCACGCCCCGATCCGCTGACGTGCGGGCCGCCCTGCGAACAAGCGCATGGAGTGTGGCTCGTGTCCCGAATTGAAGTTCCGATGCCCCAGATGGGCGAATCCATCGCCGAGGGCACGGTTTCCAAGTGGCTGAAAGAGGTCGGCGATTCCGTTGAGCGGGACGAGCCGATTCTGGAGATCTCGACCGACAAGGTCGACGCCGAGATTCCCTCTCCGTCGGCAGGCGCCCTGGTCGAAATCCTCGTGGCCGAGGGCGAGACCGTCGAGGTGGGCACCATCGTCGCCTACATCGACAAGGATGGGGTGGCCGCAGGGTCGGGTGCCCCCGCCGCCGAGCCGGCCGCGGAACCCGCGCGGGACGAGGCACCGCCACCGGCCTCGCCGTCCGAGCCCGCCTCGGTGACGCCCTTGGCAACGAGCCTGGAGCCGGACGACGTCGCGTGTACCGCGACCAGCGAGGAGCGTCTCCGGACACGATCCACGCCCGTGGTGCGACGGATCGCCGCGGAGGCCGGTGTGGACATCTCCAGGGTTTCCGGGACCGGTTACCAGGGCCGCGTGACCAAGCAGGACATCCTCTCCTACATCGAGGGCGGAGGAGCCGCTGCCGAGACGGAACTCCGTGCCGCGGCTGCCGAGACCGAGCGCCGCGCCGCAGTTCCCGAGCCGACTCCGGTCGTGGAGAAGGCCCCTGTCGCCCCGCCTGACCTGCGGCCCACACCGCCGTCTCCCGCGCCCGCTCCTGTCGGTGACGATCTCTGGGGGCGATTCAGCCGCGAGGTCGAGCATCCGGTCTTCCCCGTGCGGGACGGTGACCGGGTCGAAACCATGAACAAGGTTCGCCGGCTCACCGCTGAACACATGGTGCTGGCCAAGCGGATCCATTCCCATGTCCACTCCGTCGTCGAGATCGATTTCACCGCGGTGGACCGAATCCGGCGCCAGAACAAGTCCAGCTGGGCAAAGCGCGGAGCGCGGGTGTCGTACACCGCGTTCGTCGCCTGGGCCTGCTCACGCATCCTGCGGGACTTCCCCACGGTCAACGGGGTGATCTCGGGAGACAACATCATCTACCGCGGCTCGGTCAATCTCGGCATGGCGGTCGACCTGAACCCCGGGCTGATCGTCCCCGTCATTCACGACGCCGACAACCTGAGCCTGGTGGGCATTGGCAGGAAGATCATCGATCTGGCCACGCGGGCCAAAGCCAGGCAGCTGTCACCGGGTGAGATCCAGGGAGCCACCTTCACGATCACGAACCCGGGTGTACTCGGCACCATGGTGGGGATGCCCGTCATCCCCAAGGGAACCTCGGCCATCTTGGGGACCGGGTCGATCGAAAAGCGGGTCGTGGTGGTGACAGATCGGGACACGGGGGACGATCTGATGGCGATCCGCAAGCGATCATTCTTCTCCCTCGGCTACGATCACCGGTTGGTCGACGGTGCCGACTCGGCACGGTTCCTGTCCCGGTTGAAGGAGCTGCTGGAGGACTTCCCCGAGGACGCCTGACAGGATACCTACGTGTTGGCGGGCGCTTCCTGGGGTCAGCGCACTCTCGCGGTGCGATATCCGGGACGGATCGGGTACCAGGCGGCGCTGGAGCTGCAGTCCACGCTCGTGGAGCGGCGAAGATCGGGCGAAATCTCCGACACCCTTCTGCTGCTTGAGCATCCCCATGTCATCACTCTGGGCTCGGGCGGCCAGGGTGAGCATGTGCTCCTGTCCCGCGACGAACTCGCGGCTCGGCGGATCGGCATCTTCGAGACGGGGCGCGGCGGCGACGTGACCTACCACGGCCCCGGCCAACTCGTGGGCTATCCCATCCTCGACCTCAAACCGGATCTCAAGGATCTCCACGTGTACCTGCGCAAGCTCGAGGGAGTGCTCATTGAAGCACTGGACGCCTTCGGCCTCCCTGGCGAGCGCGAGGAGGGCGCCACGGGGGTCTGGGTCCGTGGCGAGAAGGTCGGAGCCATAGGAATCCGGGTGTCATCCGGCTGGATCACATCGCACGGCTTTGCTCTGAATGCGAACACCGACCTCTCGTACTTCGATGCGATCGTGCCGTGCGGCCTTCACGGGCGCCGGGTCACCAGCGTGAGCCGCCTCCTGAATCGTCGAGTGACGCCCGCCACAGCCGCGCCCGAAATCGTCGCCGCCATGGCAAGCCGGTTCGGCTACGGCTTCGTGGACGACCCGGGTCGCGCTCCGGAACGCTAAGTCGTCGCGCTGCGCCCGATGGTGGAGGGCTCGGACGCGGGCGAGACGGCTCTCCTCGGCGCTCCGGGTGCGACGCGGGGCTTGACGTCAGCCCGCCGCCTCCTCCGGCGGCGCGAACTCGAAGAAATCCAGGTATCGCTCGCTGTCTTCACGTTCGCGTTCCAGCCAGTCCTCGAACCCGGAAGGCACCGGCTCAGGTGCTTCCGTCAGCTCCGCAGCCGCTCTCTGGGCCAAATCGTTCACGTATTCGTTCCTGGGGTTCCCGGCGTGGCCCCGGACCCACAGCCAGGTCACGTCGTGCCTCGCGGCGATACGGTCCAGGCTCTTCCAGAGATCGAGGTTCTCGATCGGGCCGCCCTTGCGCTTCCATCCCCTCTTCTTCCAACCGGGCATCCACTCCGAGGCCCCTTTAACCAGGTACTGGGAGTCCGACAGGAAGCTGACCGTACACCGTGCCCTGAGCGCTCCCAGGGACATGATGGCACTGGTAATGGCCATCCGGTTGTTGGTCGTGGAGGGTTCCGACGTCCACATGTCCCGGCGATGCCAGGTCTCGTCCGACCAGTGCTCGAGCAGCGCCGCCGCGCCTCCCGGCCGATCCCGGTCTCTGAACTGGTTGCCCAGACATGATTCGTCAGCGTGTATGTAGACCCGGGATTGTTTCCTTGGCATTGCGGCTCCTTCCCATGCTCAGCTTTGGCGATTCTCCCGCCCTCGCCCCTCCGGCCGGGGGGCTCGGGTCCCCGTCCGGGAGGTACATGCAAGATACCCGGCGGTGTTGACGCGGGTAGGTTGTTTCCTACATTCACTCGATGCCCAAACGCAATCCCACGGAAGCCACTTCGCCCGAAAACCCCCGTCGATGTTACATGCTTCTGGAGGACGGACGCCGTTTTGACGGGCTCTACATGGGATCCGGGGGGACCGTTGTCGGCGAGGTCGTCTTCAACACCTCGATGACCGGCTATCAGGAGGTTCTGACGGATCCGTCCTACGCCGGGCAGTTGGTCACGATGACCTATCCCCTGATCGGCAACTACGGGACCAACCGCGAAGATGTCGAGTCTGCCGCCCCCCAGGTTGCGGGCTTCGTCGTGCGGGAAGCGGCGCGGGCCCCCAGTTCCTGGCGTGCCGGATCCACTCTGGAGGACTACCTGCTGGAACACGGCGTGGTGGGCATCCAGGATGTGGACACGCGGGCACTCACCCGCCATATCCGGAGCGAGGGCGCGATGCGGGGGGGAATTGCGGCGTCGGACACGCCGCCCGAGCAGTTCCTGGAGCGGGTGCTTGCCCACCCCGCCATGGAAGGACTGGACCTGGCGTGCGGTGTTTCCACCGACCAACCGTACGTCGTGCCCGCCACGGGGCGGGAGGAGTATCACGTCGCAGCTTTCGATTTCGGGGTGAAGGCCAGTTCGCCGCGCTTGCTCTCGGAGCGAGGTTGCCGTGTGACCGTGCTTCCCGCCGAGGCCAATACGGCCGATGTGCTGGCGCTCGACCCGGATGGACTGTTTCTTTCAAACGGGCCGGGTGATCCGGCGGCGGTGGAGCGGGCCGCGGAAACGATCCTTGAGTTGGCCGGGATGGGCATTCCCGTCTTCGGGATATGCCTCGGTCACCAGTTGATCGCCAGAGCCTTCGGAGCCGAGACATTCAAGCTCCCCTTCGGCCACCACGGCGGCAACCACCCCGTGATGAATCACGACCGCAGGACCGTTGAGATCACTTCCCAGAACCATGGTTTCGCAGTGCGGGGCGGGGAGGGGGACGAGGTGCCGGGCGCCCCTGCGCTCAGAGTAACTCACAGCAATCTGTACGACGGGACGGTGGCGGGGATCTCCCACGCCACGCTCCCGGTGATCGCCGTCCAATACCATCCGGAGGCGGCGCCCGGGCCCCACGACAGCAGCTATCTCTTCGACGACTTCGTAGCCATGATGGCTGCGACGAACCGTCATTCATAACCCTCCATCCGCTGGCACGACTTGACGATGCGACATGAACCCGATTGCTTGCCCCTTGGGACCCGACGTCGGTTGCAGGACGGCAGATGCCGAACGGAACCCATTGGCGCGGCCTGCCTGTGCGCCGTAGCCCTGCTCCCGAGGAGGCCGCAATGACCAAAGCAGACCTCGTTGAACAGGTGGCCGATGCGATCGGCCCCGGGATCACGAAGAAGGACTGCGCCTTGGTGGTGGACGGGTTCCTCAACGCGATGAAGCAGGCCCTGGCCCAGGGAAACGGAATCGAGATCAGGGGATTCGGCAGCTTCAAGCTGAAGCACCGCAAGGGACGCATGGCCCGAAACCCGAGGACCGGCGAGGCGGTTGGCGTGCCGGCGCGGACGTATCCGGTGTTCAAGCCATCCAAGTACCTTCGCGCCCAGGTCGCGCTCCTCGACCTCGCCGAGGAGGTCCCGGCACAGCCCTCCCCACGCGAATCCGGTTATGCCTCCTATCGCGCGCCCGACCCACCGGGACGCGGACAGTCCCGCTAGGAACCGGATTTCCGTTGGAAGTTATCGTCCTTCTTTTCGCGGCCCACCGGGAGTTGGTCGGTGCGCCGGAGACGGTCGTCTCCTTGCCGGACCGGGCGACCGTCCGCACACTCCTTGTGGAGTTGCGGGGCCGGGGTGGCAACTGGGCCGGCCTTCCCCTGCAGGGGGCGGTGGCCGTAAACCGGAAGTATGCGGACGGCGGAACGGTCCTGTCCGACGGAGACGAAGTGGCCCTGATTCCTCCCGTCGCGGGGGGATGAAGGTGACGGAGCAACGAATGAGCTGGAGCGACGTAACCTCCGATCCCATCGAGCCTTCCGCCGTCCTGGAGCGAGTGGGGACGCCGGAGGACGGAGCCGTGGCGCTGTTCCTGGGTATTGTGCGCAACTCCAACGACGGTCGTCCGGTGTCCGGAATGGAGTACGAGGGTTACGGAGACATGGCGCGGGAGCAGTTGGCGGCGATCGTCGGGGAGGCTGCCGAGCGAGCCGACAGCGACAGGGTGGCCGCGGTTCACCGGCTGGGCGAATTGGCGGTCGGCGAGGTGAGTGTGGCGATCGCGGTCTCCGCACCTCACCGCGCCGAAGCGTTCGATGCGGCCCGGTTCGTGATCGAGGCAATCAAGACTCGACTTCCCATCTGGAAGCGGGAGCGCTATCTAGATGGGGAGGCGGAGTGGTTGGAGGGGCATCTTCCCTTGACGCGCGAAGGGGCACAGTGAGCTACGGCGTGTTGTCATCCAGGTCATCCTCGCACGGGTCGGTCCCGGCCATGATGGACGGCTTCGGACGTCGCGTCGAGTATTTGCGCATTTCGGTGACCGACAAGTGCAACCTGCGCTGCGTCTATTGCATGCCGGAGGAGGGTCTGCCCTGGCTGCGGCGCGGCGAGATCCTCACCTACGAGGAGATCACCGGGATCGTCCGGGTGATGGCGCGCATGGGGCTCAGGCGTCTCCGGCTGACCGGGGGGGAGCCGCTGGTACGAAAGGATCTGCCGCAGCTGGTCGACATGCTCGCGGCGGTACCCGGGATCGAGGACATCGCGCTGTCGACGAACGCGGTCCTCCTCGCACCCGTTGCCCGCCGGCTCCGCGACGCGGGGATCAGCCGGGTCAACATCTCCCTGGACTCGCTCCGTCCCGAGCGCGCCGATGCCATCGCGCGTCGCCGGGGCACCCTGGCAAGAGTCATGGAGGGCCTCGAGGCCGCTCACGCGGTCGGCTTCGATCCCATCAAGATCAACGTGGTGCTGATGCGCGGTGAGAACGACGACGAGATCGCCGACTTCGCCGAGCTCTCGCGGCACCGTCCCCTCCATGTGCGGTTCATCGAAGTCATGCCGACGGAGTCGAACCTGGAGCTGAGTGCATCCGGTTTCCTGTCCTGCGACGAGGCGCTGGCCCGCGTGGCCGAGGTGGACGCGCTCGAGCCCGTTCCCGGTCCTCCCGGCAACGGCCCGGCGACGTACTTCAGCTTCCCGGGCGCGGAAGGGACCATCGGTGTGATCACGCCCATGAGCCACAATTTCTGCAGCCGTTGCAACCGGATGCGCCTCACCGCCGACGGCCAGCTTCGGCCGTGTCTGTTCGGCGCCATGCAGACCCCGCTGCGGGATGCACTGAGGCGCGGCGAACCGCTGGAGCCCCTCATCAACGAGACGCTCCGCATCAAGCCCGAAAAGCACCTGCTGGTGCAGGGCTCGTCGGCGGGGTCCGGGGGACTGATCGCCCTTTCGCAGACGGGTGGATGAGGGGATCACCGCGTACATCGACGTCCATCACCCGAGCGGTCCCCGCGACCCGTTTCGCACGTGCCTCCACACCCGGAATCCCCAGGATCCGTACCCTTTCACACCAATGGAGAAAACCGTAGATGGCCAGGAAGATCACCGTCGTCGGCGCGGGGCATGTAGGCGAAGTCTGTGCCCAGCGTCTCGCCGAGAAGGAGCTGTGCCGGGAAGTCGTACTGATCGATATCGTCGAGGGGATCCCCCAGGGCAAGGGCCTTGATCAGTGGGAGAGCGCGCCGGTCGAGGGCTTCGACACCCGTGTCACCGGGTCGAACGACTACGGTCCGGCGGAGGGATCCGACCTTTTCATCGTGACGGCGGGGATCGCCCGCAAGCCGGGCATGAGCCGCGACGACCTGCTACGGACCAACGCCGGGATCGTGCGCTCGGTGGGCGAACAGATCGCACGGGTGGCGCCCGACGCCGTCGTGATCGTGGTCTCG
Source organism: Longimicrobiales bacterium (assembly GCA_965206455.1). GTDB lineage: Bacteria > Gemmatimonadota > Gemmatimonadetes > Longimicrobiales > Gaopeijiaceae > Bin94. The sequence goes on from CBDBJS010000002.1 coordinate 1,184,581, forward strand.
AACCCCCTCGACGTGATGGCCTACGTGGCCAAGGAGGCGACCGGCTTCCCGCGTGAGCGGGTGATCGGCATGGCGGGGGTCCTCGACACGGCCCGCTTCCGCTCCTTCATCGCGATGGAACTGGACGTGAGCGTCGAGGACATTCAGGCCATGGTCCTGGGCGGACACGGCGACACCATGGTGCCGCTGGTATCCTACACGGCCGTGAGCGGCATCCCGGTCTCCCGCCTCATCTCTCCAGACCGCCTCGAAGCGCTCATCGAGCGCACCCGCAACGGCGGCGCCGAGATCGTCGGCTACCTCAAGACGGGAAGCGCCTACTACGCCCCTTCGGCGGCGGCGGTTCAGATGGCCGAGTCGATCGTCAGGAACAAGCGTCGGATCCTGCCCGCGGCGGCGTACCTCGAGGGCGAGTACGGCCAGGAAGGGATCTACCTCGGCGTGCCCTGCAAGTTGGGCGAGGGCGGCCTCCAGGAGATCGTCGAGGTGGAACTCACCGACGGCGAAGCCGCGGCCCTGGCAAGGAGCGCCGACCATGTGCGGGGGACGATGGCTGCCCTGTAGGCAGAGGGACTCCGAGAGATGGCGGGATCGGGCTGCGGCGGTCAGGGCGCCCGAAACATCGCCGGATCGATAGCCGGATTGAGCACGAAGTCCGAGGTCACCAGCACCTTCCAGATCTTGCCGTCGGCGTTGATGTGGACCCGGCGGCCCGTGAAGATGTATCCGTCGACCTCCTGGATGTCTTCCCAGTAGGTGCGGCTGATATTCTGCCGGCCGTCCTCGCGGTAGCCGATGGCGACGGGCATCGCGCGGCCTTCCTCGAAGGTGTAGTACCAGGTGTCGCTGTGGTCGCCCACGCCCTCCCCGAAGGTGACACGGACGTTGTGCCGCCCTTCGGCGTCGGTCCCGTCGTAGTGGAGAAAGACGCCCGGGTCCCTGAGCTTGAAGGGCAGCCCGATCCAGTAGAAGACATCCCCTGAGACGTAGCGTGCCTCGTCGTAGTCCTTGTCGCCGGGGCCGAGGGTCTCACCGTTCATCACCGCCCACTCGGCGACGCCGTCGAAGCCGTGCTGGATGAAGTCGTTTCCTTCCCAGCGCTCGATCCGGGCCGCTTGTCCGGTATCGAGGCGTGCGATGTTGACGTAGCGGGGGCGTGTGCGGCGCAGGCGGCCACTCTCGGGGTCCCGGATTTCCGTGGTGAGGGTGAAGGAGGCGCTCCGCAGCTTCCAGTACGTTTCCATGCCCCCGAGCGCCTCGATCCAGCCGTCGACCAGGGCCTCGGCCGTCTCGTCGCCAGCCGGTTGCGCGGCGTGGGGCGAGGAGCCGGCGATCGGCGTCCGGATCGGTGCGGCCCAGGCTACCGACACGAACACGGCCGTGAGGGCCCCGATTCCCGTACGATGCTTCTTCATGATCTTCCTCCTGGTCCTTGTTCCCCGGCGATGGCCCGCCGCATACTGCGACCATGATACGCTATCGCACGCTCTCGCGCCCGTCCGCTACCGGTGCGATCGCCCCCAGCGTACCGAAGCTGCTCGCGGCCATCGTCTTTCTCGCTACCGCGATGACGGGCTGCGGGGATGACGGACCTGTGGCTCCGGAGCCGCCCGACATCGAGTCGCTGGTCTTCGCTCCGGAACTGAACGTCGACCTCTCGCAGATGACGCTGATGGCCTCCGGTCTGTATTTCCGGGACCTCGTGGACGGGGACGGTCCGCGGGCGGGCCAGCAAGTCGGCGTGCGCTTCAACTACCAGGGTTGGCTGCACGACGGCACCGAAGTGGACAAGGGCGTGTACCCGGCCAACCAGTTCTCGCCGGGGGCCTTCATCAGTCCCTTCGACGGGGAGGTGTACTACCTGGTCGGGAGCGGCGAGACCATCGCCGCCTGGGATCTTGGTCTCGACGGCATGCGCGTCGGCGGCACACGTCAGCTCGTGGTCCCTCCCGTGCTGGGTTTCGGCGGTGCCGGATCGGCGGACGGGCGGGTGCCCGGCAACGCGGTCATGGTGTACGTCTTCGAGCTGCTGGCGGTGGAGCCGTGAGCGGCGGTCCAGGACCGATGACACGTTGGGCCGGCAGTGCCGACAGGTATGCCGTGGTTCGGCCTGTTCCCTACCCGAGGCTGGAAGTCCGCGAAAGCGGGTGATCCTGCAACCCCCGGCTACGACTACAACTTGGGCAGCGTCACTCCCACCTGACCCTGGTACTTCCCCTTCCGGTCGGCGTACGCGACCTCGGGCATTTCGTCCCCCTGGAAAAACACCAGCTGCGCGATCCCTTCGTCCCCGTAGATCCTTGCCGGAAGCGGGGTCGTGTTGGAGATCTCGAGCGTCAGATAGCCCTCCCAGGTGGGTTCCAGCGGGGTCACGTTGACGATGATCCCGCAGCGCGCATACGTGCTCTTGCCCACGCAGAGGACCAGGACATCGCGTGGGACGCGGAAGTATTCGACCGTGCGCGCAAGTGCGAAGGAGTTGGGCGGGATGATGCATTCGCGGTCGTTTACGTCCACGAAGGAGCGCTCGTCGAACGCCTTCGGGTCCACGACGAGGTTGTGGACGTTGGTGAAGACCTTGAACTCGGGGGCCACCCGGATGTCGTAGCCGAAGGACGAGAGTCCGTAGGAGATGCTTCCGTTCCTGACCTGGCCGCCCTCGAAGGGCTCGATCATGCCGTGTTCGAGGGCCATCTCGCGGATCCAGCGGTCGTTCTTGACGGGCATGGATTGTGGGGGGCAAGGGTGACCGGAATGGCCGGGGCCGGGGCCGCGGCGCCAGGAAGGGGGTCGACAGTGACGGAGGAAGTATAGGGATGGTGGTTCGGGTTGACCACCTGGGCGCTCCTTCCACACTCACCCATGACCCCTTCCGGGGACCTAGACCTACCCGCCGGCTGCTACGGAATCAGGTTCCGGCGCCCCATGTTCCTCACGATGAAGAGGCCGTCGCTCATGCTCGTCATGACCACAACGCCGCTCTCGAAGTACGGGTAGTTGCTCCAGGACGCGCCGGACGGCGAGATGCTGAACGAGGCGATCTCGACGGGGTGCGTACGATCGGTGATGTCCAGGATCCTCAGCCCCGCGCCGTAGTTCGACTGGTACATCAGGTTGCCGCGGATGTAGAGGTTGTGGTCGGTGTCCGGAGTCTCGGCGATGTACTCTTCCGCAAGGATCGGGTCATCGAGGTCCTCCAGATCCCAGATCAGCGTTCGGGTGCCCTCCACCGTCCCGCTTCCCTCGTCGCCTTCGTCGTTCATGTAGAAGAAGCGATGGTCCTCGGTCAGCCAGCCCTGATGCGCGTAGGCGACGTCGGGGTATGTCGCCATCGCGATCGCGACCGGGTTGTCCTTGTCCGTCACGTCGGCGACGCTCAGCGCGTTCTCGTTGGAGCCGAGGCAGATCTGCCGGCCGCGGTAGTCCTCGTCCGGACCGTGGTAGGTCACGCACTGACCATCGTGAGAGTACCCGGTTCCACTCCGGCCGGTGCGGGCGTCGAAGAAGCACCCGGCGAAACCGGGCCGGGCGGGCTCGCCGAGATCGAGCATGTGAAGTCCGCCGCCGCAGGTCTCTCCGCCGCCGCCGGCTCCCACCACGTACGCGAATCCCTCGTCTTCGTTGATGACGATGTTGTGCGCGCTGGCGATGCCCTCATAGAGGAAGTCGGGCTCGAAGGTGACGGACTCGGCGCCCGTTTCCCGGAGCCGCCGGAGGTCGAACACCTGGACCCCGTGCTCCTCGGCCCCGTCGGCCACGATGTAGACGTGGTCGCGGTGGACCTTCATGTCCCGCCAGACGCTGCTCCGCGAGCCGGGGGTCTTGGGCAGGTCGCCCAGCATCACCGGGTTGTACGGGTCGGTGAGGTCCACAAAGGCGGTGCCGTCGCTGCGCCCCACGATGGCGATCTCGTGCCCGGTCTCGGGGTCCGTCCAGCCCCAGATATCGTTCACCATCGCGCCCCTTCCTCCGGCCAGCTCAATGATCGGCAGGAAGGAGATGACGTTCACGTTGTCGCACTCGAATCCGGCAGCCAGGTTCTCGGTGCACGGAATTTCTTCGTCGAGGCCGACGATTGCCGGCAGCCCGCGGTTGTCCCCGATCACGAGGTCGCCGCCGGTCCATGCCCCGTCCGCACTTCGAGTCCTGAGGACCGCGCCCCCCGCCCCGCTGTCGATGCCGCCGGCCCCCACTACGGAGACGTCCCCGGCGAGCGCCAGCGAACTGCCGAAGGAGGCGCGGTCGCCGAGGCCGTCAGGCCCGGACTTGACCACCCGCGTCCAGCCCCGTTCCCCGCCGTGCGTGAAGTGATAGAGGCTCCCCGACCACTCGTCGGCGTCGGGTGCTCCGATCCACACGCCGTCGCCGTCGAAGGCAATCGCGGAACCGAACCCGGAGGAGTACCTCCGTCCGTCGAATGCCGCGAGCGCGCCCGTCTGGGCCCAGGCCCCCGTGCCATCGTCGCGCTCGAAGACGATCACCTTGCCGACGTTGTCCGCCCAGGGCGCCCCGACCAGCGCGAGCGATCCTTTCACCGCGAGCGCCGTTCCAAACATGTTCCGCTCGCCCAGGTCCTCCTCCGGCTCCAGCCGGGCCATGGGTTCCAGGCCGCCGGTTGCCCGGTCCAGCCGGAAGGCGTGGACTTCGGCCATGAACACTTCGCGTGATAGCGCGGTGCTCACCAGCAACGAGGCGCCGTCGAGGGCGATCCCGCTTCCGAAGCCACCTCCTCCTTCGTCCGGCTGGAACCGGCTGCGCTCGGACCAGGTGTCTCCCGTCCGGGTGAAGACGTACACCGCCCCCGCTCCATCGTCCTCGCCCGGAGCCGACACCACCGCCACACCCCCGTCCAGGGCCACCGCGCCCCCGAAGCCGGCGTCCTCGCCAGCGCCTCCTGAAGCCAGACGCCCCGCCTCGCTCCATTCACCCTGCGCGTCACGCCGGTACAGCAGCGCGGCTCCTCTGCCGCCGTCAGCGGTGGGGGCACCGATGAGAACGAGGTCGCCGTCGGCGGCCAGTGCGCCCCCGAAGCCATCGGGTGGGGCGGTCACCGGCGACAGGGTGAGCCGCGCGGTTTCGCTCCAACCCTGCGCATTGCGGCCGTATACGTACACTACGCCGGGCAACTGGACGTTCGATGGCTCTCCTATCAGCACCTGTCCCTGGCTGATGACGACGCTGCCGCCGAATCCCTGGGCCGCGAGACCGGGTTGTGGGGCGAGCGCCGGTTTGGCGGCGAGGGCAAAGGCCGCGGCGGCGAGGGGGAGAAGAGCGTGATGGGGGTGGCGATTTCGCATGTCGGACCGGCCCTTTCGGGGTCTGGGAGATGACCCGGCACAATACGCAGCCCCAAGCGACAGCCGCAACGGACCGGCTCGGGCCCCCGATCGGAGGATTCTCTCCGGTCGCTGGAGTGCGAGATGGCCATCGAACTTGAATTCCCCCGGGTTCGCCCGTATCTTACAGCCTTGATTCAGGAGTTCGTGAAAACTTTCACAAGCTCGCTCCGACCGGGTCACCCGAACGGGGCCAGGCCGCCCTGAACGGGTTCGCTGCGCCGGCAAGCGAATCCCGACTCCGGCGGCCCAACGTGGACGAGCGAACGGCGCCGGGACGGGTAACCACCAGGGGGACCTTCAGTCAGCATGGCGAAGAGCTACATACCGCTTCTGATCATTCTCGGCGTCACGGTCGTGAACGCCATCGGGATGGCCGCGGCTTCGCACATCCTGAACCCTCGCCGTCCCACCCCTCAGAAGGCGATGCCCTACGAATCGGGGATGATCCCGCTGGGCGACACACGGGCTCGCTTCTCGATCAAGTTCTACATGGTGGCGATCAGCTTCATCGTCTTCGACCTCGAGACGATCTTCCTGGTCCCCTGGGCCGTGCGGGTGCGCGAGCTCGGCTGGGGACCCTTTGTGGCGGTGTTCCTCTTCGTGGTCGTCCTGGCAGTGGGACTGGTCTACGAGTGGAAGAAAGGCGGCTTGGAATGGGACTAGAGAAACCCGGTATCCTGGGCACGGGATCGCCGGCCTTCCTCACCACGCGGCTCGACTTCGTGGTGAACTGGGCGCGGCGCAACTCGCTCTGGCCCATGCCCTTCGGGACCGCCTGCTGCGCCATCGAGATGATGGCTTCGGCCGCGAGTAACTATGACCTGGCCCGCTTCGGGATGGAGCGCATGTCCTTCAGCCCGCGGCAGGCCGACGTGCTGATCTGCGCGGGCCGCGTGCCCTACAAGCTGGCTCCCGTGCTGCGCCGGATCTGGGATCAGATGATGCAGCCCAAGTGGTGCATCTCGATGGGGGCCTGTGCCTCGTCGGGTGGCGTCTTTGACGTGTACTCGATGGTGCAGGGGATCGACACGATCGTCCCGGTCGACGTCTACATCCCGGGGTGCCCGCCCCGTCCGGAGGGGTTGATCTACGGACTGATGATGGTCCAGGAGAAGATCCGCGGCGAGACTCTGGCCAACCACGCCGCCCTGAGGGCCGAGGATCCGCTGGCGGCGGGGCGTCCGCGGGCCAGCAGTGAAGAGGTCGCGGATCTGACCGGGCCCTTTGGAAACTCGACCCACCAGAACCGGGTGAGCGGCCTCGTCGAGACCGACGCCATCGGTCGTGCCGAGGATCGACTCCCCTGAAGACGTGCCCGCAGTCGGCCCGGCGCCGAGAGGAGCCCTCGACGTGACTCGGGACGCGTCCTCCGGCGGTCCCCTGTCCGGCTTCGACCTCGTCGCGGCCGGGCCGGAACGTTCCCGCGAGGGGCCGGAAACGGCTCCGGAGCAGCAGGAAGTTCCCCCGGGGAACCCCACGGTCACTGCGTTGCGGCAGCAGTTCCCGGACGCGATTTTCCGCAACCGGATCTGTGCCGGCGACGAGGATGTCGTCTACGTCGACCCCGGGCGGATCACCGAGATCCTGGGGTGGCTCCACGACGAGGCGGACCAGCAGTACGACCACCTGGCCGATGTGACCGCGGTCGACTACGGCGGCGGGAAGCCGCTGGAAGTGGTCTACCAGTTGTGGTCGATCCCGCACCGCGCCGCGCTGCGGGTCAAGTGCGAACTACCGCTGGACGCGCTGGAGATCGAGACGGTTACGGGTATCTGGGTCGGTGCCAACTGGCTGGAACGCGAAGTGTACGACCTCTTCGGAATCCACTTCAGGGGACACCCCGATCCGCGCCGCATTCTGATGCCCGAGAACTACGCCGAGGGGCACCCCCTGCGGAAGGACTTCCCGCTGCGCGGCCGGTTCTCGCGAGCCGAGCAGACCCGGCGGGCCCTGATCCAGAATCCGGAGGACGACTACGCTCCGGGCGAGATCGCCGGGCGCGTTCCCCAGACGGTGGAAGCGGACGTCGGTGACGCGACCGGGGCGGAAGGAGGGGGCGATGTCCTCTAGGACAGTCGAGTACGGTGTCGGCCGCAACCCGGAGATGGGACCGGGAGGCACCCTCGTGGCCAGCCCCACGGTGCCGTTCGACGCCCCCGAGCCAGAACTCGGCTCCGAGACGATGCTGGTCAACATCGGGCCCCAGCACCCCGCTACGCACGGCGTTCTCCGGCTCGTGGTCGAGCTGGATGGCGAGACCGTGGTGAGCGTGGTGCCGCGGCTGGGCTACCTCCACTCTTCCTTCGAGAAGCTCGGGGAGTACCGCACCTGGAACCAGATTGTGCCGCTCACCGACCGCATGGACTACCTGGCGCCGCTGATCTACAACTGCGCCTACGTGATGGCGGTCGAAAAGCTGATGGGCATCGAGGTGACCGACCGCTGCCGTGTCACGCGCGTCATCTGCATGGAGATGGACCGCATTTTCTCCCACCTCCTGTGGCTCGGAACCTGGTCGATCGACGTGGGCGCGTTCACGCCGTTCCTCTACGCCTTCCAGCAGCGCGAAAAGGTCTACAAGCTGCACGAGGCGCTCACCGGGGCGCGGATCACGACGTCGGCCACTCGCATCGGCGGGATGATGGCCGACCTGCCCGAGGGTTGGGCGCGCGGTGTCCGCGACTTCGTCAACAACCTCCCGGCCACCCTCGACGAGATCGACGGTCTCCTGACATGTAACGCCATCCACGCGGGCCGCACCCAGGGGATCGGCGCCATTTCGGCTGACGAAGCGGTCAATCACGGGCTCACCGGAGCCAATCTGCGCGCCAGCGGAGTCCCTTACGACGTGCGCAAGGACAGGCCGTACTACGACTACGAGAGCTACGACTTCGAGGTCCCGATCGGCTGCCACGGCGACTGCTTCGACCGCTATCTGGTGCGCATGGAGGAGATGCGGCAGAGCATAGGCATCCTTCACCAGGCCCTTGACCGGCTTCCGGGCGGGCCCATGGATGTGGAGGATCCCCGGATCAGCCTGCCCTCCAAGACCGACTGCATGTCCGACATGGAGTCGATGATCCACCACTTCAAGCTCATCACCGATGGAATCCCGGCGCCTGCGGAAGACTGTTGGTTCTCGGTGGAAGGCTCGAAGGGCGAGCTGGGCATGTACGTGGTGGGCGACGGCGGGCCCAAGCCGGTGCGCTGGCGCATCCGTCCCCCGTCGTTCGTGAACCTGTCGGCAATCCCCAGACTGGCCGAAGGACACCTCTTGGCCGATCTGATCGTGATCAACGCGAGCCTGGACATCGTTCTGGGGGAGATCGACCGTTGAGCGAGATCCGGTTCCGCAACCCCGGCTGGGCCGGCAACACGGGCGAGTTCGACCTGACCGAGGCCGACGTGCGCGGGACCGAATACGTCGGCGAAACACCACTCGACGGGGGACATCCCTCGGTGTCGGCGAGCCTTCCGTACATGCTCGTGGAGAAGAACCCGGACGCGCCGCTTTTCGAGGGACCCTATCAGGCACGCTTCGAGAAGATCAGAAGCCGGTACCCGACGGCCCGTGCCGCCCTGCTGCCCGCGCTCAACTTGGCCCAGGAGCTCCGCGGCCACATCTCGCCGGCGACGATGGACGAGGTTGCCGCACTGCTCGGGCTGAGCAGCGCCTACGTGCGGGGTGTCGCCACCTTCTACACGATGTACAACAAGCGCCCGGTCGGGCGTTTTCTCATACAGGTCTGCACCAACATCTCGTGCAATCTCTGCGGTGCCGACGAAGTCCTCGCCGCCTTCCTCGAACACACGGGGACGGAACTCGGAGAAACCTCGAGCGACGGAGACTTCACGGTCATCGAGGCCGAGTGCCTTGCGGCGTGCGGGTTTCCCACCTGCGTCCAGATCAACTCGCGCTACTTCGAGGACGTGTCGGCCGCCGATGTGCCGGCCGTGCTCGATCGCCTGAAGAGCGGATTGTAAGGAACGGACCTTGGCCTACCCCTACCGACACGAGAAGGAAACCCGGATCCTGAGCGAATGCTTCGGGGATCCCTCGGCCCGCACGGTGGCCGGGTGGAAGCGCGTCGGCGGATATCAGGGGATTGCCCGGGCGCTGGAGATCGGGCGCGAGGCGACGATCGAGGACGTAAAGGCGTCCGGGTTGCGTGGAAGGGGCGGAGCGGGATTCCCGACGGGACTGAAATGGTCCTTCATGCCGAAGAATTCGAGCCGTCCCCACTACCTGCTCTGCAACGCCGACGAGTCGGAACCCGGCACCTTCAAGGACCGGGAGATCATGCGGTGGACGCCGCACCAGCTCATCGAGGGCTGTCTGGTCGGCTCCTACGCCATCGGTGCGTCGCACTGCTACATCTACCTGCGCGGCGAGTTCTTCGAGACGACGCAGGTCATGGCGCGAGCGCTCGAGGAAGCGTACGAGGAGGGGCTCGTGGGCAGGGATATCCTGGGCTCGGGCGCGGACATCGACATCACCCTGCACGTCGGAGCGGGCGCCTACATCTGCGGCGAAGAGACGGGCCTTATGAACTCGCTCGAGGGGCGCAGGGGAGAGCCGCGGATCAAGCCGCCCTTCCCGGCGGCGGTCGGTGCCTTCGGGATGCCCTCGACGATCAACAACGTGGAGACCCTGTGCGCGACCGCCCATATCGCCCGCCATGGCGGTGAGTGGTACCGCCAGTGGGGGACGGACAAGAGCCCCGGTACCAAGCTGTTCTGCGTCTCCGGCCATGTGAACAAGCCGGGCAACTACGAATTCCCCCTGGGCTTTCCGATGATGGAACTCATCGAGGACGTCTGCGGCGGCATGCGTGACGGCAGGGCCCTCAAGGCGGTCATCCCCGGTGGCAGTTCCGTGCCGATCATGAGCGCCGACGACTGCACGACGTGCACGCTCTGCTACGAGGGGGTCGAGGCTGCCGGCTCGATGCTCGGGTGCGCTTCGGTGATCGTCATGGACGAGACCACCGACATCGTCAAACAGGTTCGTCGCATGGCACACTTCTACGCGCACGAGTCGTGTGGCCAGTGCACGCCCTGCCGGGAAGGCACGGCCTGGGCCACCCGGATCCTGCGCCGCATCGAGGACGGCCGGGGCACGGAGGACGACCTGGATACCCTCGTGCAGATTTCCGAACAGATGACGGGGACGACGATCTGTGTCCTGTCGGACTCGTTGGCCATGCCGATCATCTCGTCGATCGAGAAGTTCCGCGAAGACTACCTGGCGCTCATCCGCCGCGGCGAGCGGGTCGGGGCAGCCTGATGCGCCGTGTTTGCCCGTCCCCGCACCCCCCGCCGCACCCGTGTGGCGGCAGCCTGAAGCAGTCGAGGAAACCCCATGCCGGATAACGGTCGGAAAGTCGATACGGTCACCCTGACGATCGACGGCCACGAGGTCACGGTCCCCAGGGGGACGTCGCTGCTGCACGCGGCCGAAGCGCAGGGAACGGAGGTGCCGCACTACTGCTATCACCCCGGCCTCTCCGCTCCCGCGCAGTGCAGGATCTGCCTGGTCGAGGTCGAGGGGGCGCCGAAGCTGCAGCCTTCGTGCGTGACGATGGCACAGGACGGCCAGGTGGTCCACACGGACAGCCCCGCCGCCAAGCGGATGCGCCAGGGAGTCCTCGAGTTCTACCTGGTGAACCACCCGCTGGACTGCCCCATCTGCGACATGTCCGGCGAGTGCAAGCTCCAGGACTACGTCTTTGACGAGGGCAGGGAGCACGGCCGTGGCCGCGAGCCGAAGCGTGTCTTCGGACGCGACGACTTCGGCGGGGATGTGCTCTACTACGGAGACCGCTGCGTGATGTGCACGCGCTGCGTTCGCTTCATGGACGAGGTCGCGCGGGATTCCCGGCTCACGGTGGTGGATCGGGGCAGCCGCGCGGTGATCGACACCTTTTTCGACAGCGGCCTGGAAGGGGCGTCCTTTGCCGGCAACGTGGTCGACATCTGTCCGGTCGGGGCCCTCGTATCGAAGGATTTTCTGCACAAGGCCCGGGCGTGGGACCTGGATCACACGCCCTCCGTCTGTACCAGCTGCTCGCAGGGCTGCAACGTCGAGCTGCACACCCGCGACAACCTGGTGCAGCGACTCAAGCCTCGCGAAAACCAGGAGGTCAACGGCCACTGGATGTGCGACTACGGACGGGCCAACTACGAGTGGATGAATCGGCCGGGACGCCTGGAGTCTCCCATGGCGGGGCGGGGTGTCGAGCGGCGTGCCGTGGACTGGAAGGCAGCTCTCGAGCACCTGTTCGTCCGGCTGCAGGGCGGCAACGGTGACGTGATGGTGGTGGGGTCGGCAGAGACCTCCAACGAGGGGCTGGCGGCCCTTGGCTGGGTGGGTGAGGCGGCGGGGACCGTATCGGCGCGGGTTTTCCGGTCCCTCCGGGCCGACGACGAGGAACCGTTGCCGGGCTACCCTCTGCTGGTGCGCCGCCGCGACCTGGCTCCGAACGTCGACGGTGCGGGTCTGCTCGGCTTTGAACGCACCGGGGACGACACCGGCGCGGGCGGGCTCGAGGAAGTGGCCGGCCACGACGGGATCGTGCTGGTCCTCGGTGACGAGCTCGCCGACCAGGACGAGGATTTCGGGGCCTCGGCCAGCCTGTTCGTGTATCTGGGCAGCTTCGATTCGCCCGCCGCCCGCAACGCGGACCATGTCCTTCCCGTGACGACCTTCGCGGAGGAAGAGGGATCGTTCGTGAATGCGCAGGGAAGGGTGCAGCGGTTCTGGCCCGGGCTCCGCCCCCCCGGTTCGGCGCGGCCCGCGTGGCTGGTTCTGGGTGCCCTGGCGGCAGCGCTTCAGGGCGGAAAGACGCCCGTCAGCGCCACCGAGGTGTTCGCCGGGCTGGCGGCCGGGCGCGAGGCGTTCGCCGGACTCACCTATGACGGGATCGGGGAGTCGGGAGTCCGGTTGGAAGCCGTTCATGGGTGAGATGAACGAGCTCACGACCACCTGGTTCGTGGTCATCGGCGCCGTGAAGGTGATCGCCCTCTTCTCGGTCGTGATGGGCGCGGTAGCCTACATGACTCTGGCCGAGCGCCGCGTCTCCGCCTTCATCCAGGATCGGCTGGGTCCCAACCGGGTCGGCCCCTTCGGACTGCTGCAGCCGATCGCGGACGGCCTGAAGAACATCATCAAGGAAGAAACCATGCCGGGAACGGCGGCGAAGTTCTACTTCGTCCTCGGACCCGCCCTGGCGATCATGCCGGCGGTGATCACCTTCGCCGTCATCCCCGTCGCGGCGCCACTGCCCACGCCGGTCGGGACGGTGGACATGATCGTGGCGGACGTTCCCATCGGGATCCTCTACATCCTGGCGCTCTCGTCGCTGGCGGTGTACGGGATCGTGCTGTCGGGGTGGGCGTCCAACAACAAGTACGCCTTCCTGGGTGGACTGCGCGCGTCGGCCCAGATGATCTCCTACGAGGTGGCCCTCGGGCTGAGCGTCATCGCGGTGCTCCTGCTCGCCGGAAACGTGACCCTTACCGAGATGGTGTGGCAGCAGCAGCAGTTGGGCATGTGGTTCGTCTTCCCGCTGTCGCTGGCCTTCATCTTCTTCCTGATCTCCGCGCTGGCCGAGACGAACCGGCTTCCCTTCGACATGCCCGAAGCCGAGTCGGAGCTCATTTCGGGGTACCACACGGAGTACTCAGCCATGAAGTTCTCGATGTTCTTCATCGCGGAGTACTCCCACGTTCTTACCGCCTCGGCGCTCATGGCGACGCTCTTCTTCGGCGGCTGGGACATTCCGCTCTGGACCGGCGACGACATGTTCCGCCACGGTGACGGCTGGATTCGCGGCTTCGACGAGGCCGGGGCACCGATCCCCGCGACTCCCCACGTCCTCATCACCCTTCTCACCCTGGGCGCCTTCGCGGCCAAGACCTCCTTCTTCGTCCTCCTCTACATATGGATACGCTGGACGTTGCCCCGCTTCCGCTACGACCAGGTCATGCACCTGGGGTGGAAGGTGCTGCTGCCGGCGGCGCTCGGTTACATCATGCTGATCGCGGGGAGCATGCTCGTCCTCGAACAGCTGGGGATACCGTTCGGCTTTCTGTACGGGGCCGTGCTCACCGGCGTGAGCGGGGTCACGACGCTGGCGTTCCTCTTCTTCGTCGACCGTGACCGGGTCATCTCCGGGGCCCACAGGAAGCGGGACGTGGCCGGCCGGCGTGTCACGGCCACAACCGGAGTCGACGGCGGGGCCGTCTCGAACCGAACGGGAGCACGATAGCTATGGCAATAACAGTCAAGGTGATGAGGCGCCCCGAGGCGGGCCGCACATCGTACATGCGCGCCACCCTGAAAGGGATGAGCCTGACCTTCAAACACCTCGTGCGTCCCTCCCATGTCACCCTGCAATACCCCGAGGAACAGCCCGACCTGAGTCCCCGCTGGCGCGGCACCCACCGCATGGAAGTCCACGCGGACGGTCGTCCCAAGTGCGTGGCCTGCGGGCTCTGTCCCACGGTCTGTCCCGCGAACTGCATCCGCCTGGTGGGCGGCGAGGACGACCAGGGCAACCGCTACCCGATCGTCTACGAAATCGACGAATTCCGGTGCATCTTCTGCGGCATGTGTCAGGAGGTCTGTCCCGTCGAGGCCATTCACGTCGGCCAGCACTTCGAGAATGCGGAGTACACGCGCGACCGCTTCGTCTACGACCTGGATCGTCTCATGGAGCAGGACCACCCGACCACGCTCCTCTGGGACCCTTCCGATCCGCGCTCCGAATGACCGAAATCCTCTTCGTCCTGTTCGCGGTCGTCGCGGTCGGCGGCGCCATCGGCGTCGTAGTCGGCCGCAGCCCGGTTGCGAGCCTTCTCTCCATGATCGCGACCCTGGGCAGCGTCGCCGGGATCTACGTTCTCTTCGAGGCGCACTTCCTGGCGGCGATTCAGGTGCTGGTCTACGCCGGGGCGATCATGGTGCTCTTCCTCTTCGTCATCATGCTTCTCAACCTGGGGCACGACTACCGCGCCGACGTCAAGTACGGACTCTGGTACCTGCTGTCGCTTGTGGTCGTCGGCCTCACGGCGGGGGCGCTTCTGCAGGGATTCATTGGGACGGGAGAGACGGGCGTCCGGGGCGACGGTGCCGCCGTTGCTGCGGCCATCGATGCTCTGGTGGCCGAAAAGGGCGTCGTCGGAGTCATCGCGGATCCGCTGTTCACCGACTACGTGGTCGCCTTCGAGCTGACGGGGCTGCTCCTGCTCGTCGCGATCGTGGCCGCGGTCGTCCTCGCCAAGCCCCGCACGTGACGGAGGTCCAATGCTGACCCAGGCCCTTCTGTTGAGCGGGGCGCTCTTCGTGATCGGCACCCTGGGGGTGCTGGTCCGGAAGAACGCGATCATCATCTTTCTCTGCATCGAACTGCAGCTCAACGCGGTCAACCTGGCCTTCGTGGCCCTGTCCCGGTACACCGGGATCGAGGGCCAGTTGTTCGTCTTCTTCGTGATGACCGTGGCGGCGGCCGAAGCGGCCGTCGGACTCGCGATCATCATTTCGATCTTCCGGCACTATGAGACGGTCAACGTGGACAAGTTCAACCTCCTGAAGTGGTGACTCACGTGGGAACCGTCGAATCCGCCGTGACCGCCCTCGCCGGCGTCCTGTCGATCCCGGCCCCCGGCTCGGTGCCCGGTGTCGTGGCCCAGGCTACCGAGCACTGGGAGCCGGTGCTTCCCGGGCTGATCGTTCTGCTGCCGCTGCTGGGCTTCGTGCTCAACGGCATACTCGCCCTCCGGGCCGCCCGGCGATCGTCCGCGGCGGTGCGCGCGGGCCAGGAGTGGAACCCCTTTGCGGGCTCGTCACGTCCCCGCACGCACACGCTCCCGACCCTGATCGGGCCGGGGGTGATGCTGCTCGCGTTCATCCTGGCCCTGGTGAACTTCGCGGGAATGCCCGCGGATCTGCACGACCCGGTGATCCGCACCTACTGGAGCTGGATCGCGACCGCTACGCTCAGCGTGGACGCCGCCCTTCAGCTCGACCAGCTCTCGATGGTGATGATGCTGGTCGTCACCGGCGTGGGCTTCCTCATCCACGTGTTCAGCGTGGGCTACATGAAGGACGACCCGGGCTACCCCCGGTACTTCGCCTACCTCAACCTGTTCGTCTTCTTCATGCTGGTGCTGGTCATGGGCTCCGGCTACGCGACGATGTTCGTGGGCTGGGAGGGCGTCGGGCTCTGCAGCTATCTGCTGATCGGCTACTGGTTCAGCGACCGTGACAAGTCGGACGCCGGCAAGAAGGCGTTCATCGTCAACCGGATCGGCGATGTCGGCTTCCTGCTGGCGATGTTCCTGCTCTTCAACAACTTCGGGACGCTTGACTTCGGCCCGATCTTCGCCGGGGCGGAGGGACAACTGGCCGCAGGCGGCGCGACGGTCACGGCCGTCACCCTGCTGCTGCTGCTCGGCGCCGCCGGCAAGAGCGCCCAGGTCCCGCTCCACGTCTGGCTCCCCGACGCGATGGCCGGCCCCACGCCCGTCTCCGCCCTCATCCACGCGGCGACGATGGTCACCGCCGGCGTGTACATGGTGGCGCGGTCGTCCGTGCTGTACGCTCTCGCGCCCACCAGCCAGGCGGTTGTCGCGGGGATCGGAGTGCTCACCGCGCTCGTCGCGGCGACCATCGCCATGCAGCAGTACGACATCAAGAAGGTGCTGGCCTACTCGACCGTCTCCCAGCTCGGCTTCATGTTCCTCGCCGCCGGGGTGGGCGCCTTCACGGCGGCGGTCTTCCACCTGGTCACGCACGCGTTCTTCAAGGCTCTCCTCTTCCTCGGGGCCGGAGCGGTCATCCACTCCATGCACCACGCGGCCCACCACGCGGATGGCCACCTCGACGAGCAGGACATGCGCAACATGGGCGGGCTGCGCAAATACATGCCCGTCACCTGTGTCGTCATGTGGATCGCCACCCTGGCGATTGCCGGGATCTGGCCCTTCGCCGGCTTCTTCTCGAAGGACGAGATCATCTGGTACACGGCGGCATGGGCGGGAGCCGAGTCGAACCCCTTCGGGACGCTCTACACGATGTACTGGGTGGTGGCGCTCGCAACCGCGCTCATGACCGCGTTCTACATGACCCGTCTGATGGTCATGACCTTCCACGGCGCCAACCGGACCGGCGCGGCGGGCAGGTCGCACATCCACGAGGCGCCGCGCGTGATGACCGTGCCGCTGATCGTGCTCGCTCTGCTCTCGGTGTTCGGGGGCTGGATCAACGTGCCGGAAGCGCTCCGGGAGTCGTTCGCGGGGCTGTTCGGCGTGCTGCCGATGAGCGAATGGCTCCACCACTGGCTGGAACCGGTCACCCACGCCGCCGCGCAGATCCAGATCGCCGGCTTCGGAGAGGCTGCTCACGCCGCGCCAGCGGGTGGCGGGGAAGTCGCCTGGGCCATGATCTCCACGCTCGCCGCAGCCGTCACGATGGCCGTGGCCTACCGGTTTGTGGGCACGAACAAGTACGTACCCGCCGCTCAGGATCCCGGTCCGGCTGGCGGGCTGCGACGCGTCGTCTACAACAAGTGGTACTTCGACGAGGTGTACGACAGCCTCGTGGTTCGGCCGCTGCTCGCCGCTTCGAGGTGGTGCTGGAAGGTGATCGACACGGTGATCATCGATGGATTCGTGAACCTCACGGGGAGTTTCGCACGCCTGTCCGGCTGGACGATGAGTCTCTTCCAGACCGGCCAGGTGAACATGTACGCTTTCGTGCTCACCCTGGGCGTCCTTTGCGTCCTGGGGGCCGCGGTCTTCCTGCAGTGACGCCATGACGAACATTCTTACATCGCTCCTCTACGAGGACTGGGTGCTCCACGCGCTGATCTGGCTTCCGGCCGCGGGGTTGACGCACGTCCTCGTATCCTCGGCGGACCGGGCCCGGCACATCGCGTTCGGGTGGTCCGCTCTGGTCTTCGTCCTCAGCCTGGGGTTGTGGTGGAGCTTCGATCCCGGCGACGGAGGCTTCGCTCTCGAGTCCTCAACCCCCTGGATCGAGTCCTGGGGGGTGTCGTACGCCCTCGGGATCGACGGTATCTCCATCTTCATGGTCCTGCTGACGACGTTCACCAGCGCGATCGCGATCCTGGGCTCGTTCGAGTACATCAAGACCCGGCGGAAGGCATTCTACGCCCTCATGCTGCTCCTGCAGATGGGTGTGGTCGGGGTCTTCCTGGCCACCGACATCTTCCTTTTCTACGTCTTCTTCGAGCTCACGCTGGTCCCGATGTACTTCATCGTGGGCATCTGGGGTGGTGAACGAAGGATCTACGCGGCGGTGAAGTTTTTCCTCTACACGGCCGTTGGCTCCCTCCTCATGCTGGTTGCGATCCTCTACATCTACTTCAGCAGCGGTGTCGGCTCATTCGGCTACGAGGCCTTCCTGAACGCGGAGCTGACGCTGCGTGAACAGATATGGCTCTTCGCGGCATTCGCGCTCGCGTTCGGGATCAAGGTGCCCGTATTCCCTCTTCACACCTGGCTCCCCGACGCCCACGTGGAAGCGCCCACACCCGGATCGGTCGTCCTGGCCGCGGTGCTGCTCAAGATGGGCACCTACGGCTTCATGCGATTCCTGCTGCCGTTCTTCCCCGGTGCCGCCCAGGACCCCACGGTCGTCACGGTCATGCTGGTTCTGGGCGTGACGGGGATCGTCTACGCGGCGTGGGTCGCCGCCGTGCAGCCGGATGCGAAGAAGCTTGTCGCCTACACGTCGGTGGCGCACATGGGGTTCGTCGTGATCGGCATCTTCGCGCTCACCCTGAACGGCCTTCAGGGCGGCATGGTGGTCATGATCAGCCACGGCATCTCGACCGGTGCCCTGTTCCTCCTCCTCGGCATGATGTACGAACGGCGCCACACGCGGCTCATCGAGGACTTCGGCGGCATCGGCCGCGCGGCTCCGTTCTTCGCGACCGCCTTCGTGATCACCGCGCTGGCGTCGATCGGGCTCCCCGGGACCAGCGGGTTCGTCGGCGAGTTTCTGGCCCTGCTCGGGACCTTCGAGACCCATGCGGTGACGGCGACCGTGGCGGCCACCGGTGTGGTCTTCGCGGCCTACTACATGCTGCCCATGGTGCAGCGGGTCCTCTTCAACAAGCTGGACAAGCCCGAGAACAGGACGTTTCCCGACCTCTCGCGGCGCGAGATGGTGATCATGGGTCCGCTGGTCGCGCTGATGATCTGGATCGGCGTCCACCCCGCGCCGTTCCTCGAGCGCATGGAACCGAGCGTCCAGGTCGTCCTGGAACGGGTGGAAGGAGCACGCCTGGATCTGGGCGCGGCCCCGCGGGACGCGGCTGCGGAGCAGCGTGCGGTCAGCGCCCCGGCCTCCCCACTCACGCTTGACCGGGCCACCGAGGGTCCGGTGGCATCATTCGCCGGCACTCCGGCCCGGGAGGACTGAGCCGATGGTCCTCGACTACACCTCCAGCTTCCACTACGTCCTGGCCCTGCTCCCCGAACTGGTCCTCTCGGCCTGGGGAATGGTGGTTCTCATCGTGGGGGTCTCCCGGAAACACGAGGGCGGGGGAGGCCAGGAGCTGGGTTGGCTGGCGCTGGCCGGACTCGCCATCGCGGCCGTTGCCAACGGATGGCTCTATTCGGGCGTAAGCGAGGAAGGGGCCACAGCGATGATCGCCGTGGACCGGTTCCGGCTCTTCGCCAACTGGGTCTTCATCATCGGCGCGGCCCTCTCGATCGTCATTTCGCTGCCCTACGTCGCGAAGCAGAGGCTTCAGGCCGGGGAGTACTACTCTCTCATCCTCTTCGCTACAGTGGGGATGATGTTCATGGCGTCGGCCCGGGATCTGATGGTGATCTTCCTGGGCCTCGAACTCATGTCGATCGGGGTGTACGCCCTCGCAGGCTTCAACCGGCGCGATCGCCGGTCGGCGGAGGCGGGCCTCAAGTACTTCCTTCTGGGCGCGTTCGCCAGCGGGTTCCTCCTTTTCGGCATCGCGCTCGTGTACGGCGGCGCGGGCAGTTCAAACATCCACGCCATCGCCGTGGCCGTTCAGGACGGCACGGTGGCCATGGGACTGATGGGGCCCGGAGTCGCTCTTCTGGCCATCGGCTTCGCCTTCAAGGTCTCGGCCGTGCCCTTCCATATGTGGACCCCGGACGTCTACCAAGGCGCTCCCACACCCGTCACGGCCTTCATGGCGGCATCGGTGAAGACCGCCGCCTTCGTCGCTTTCCTGCGGGTGTTCCTGGTTGGGCTGGACGGTCTTTACGCCCAGTGGTGGAGCATCCTGTGGTGGATTGCGGCCATCACGATGGTTGCGGGCAACGTTGTGGCGCTGGTCCAGTCGAGTGTGAAGCGCATGCTCGCCTACTCGTCGATCGCGCACGGCGGCTACCTTCTCGTCGCCCTGGTGGCGGCCAATGACACGGCGGCGGCCGGGCTCCTCTTCTACCTCCTCGTGTACACGGTCATGACCATCGGCGTGTTCGGCGTCGTGATCACGGTCGGCAACCAGACCGAGGGCAATTCCCGGATCGAGGGCAATTCCCGGATCGAGGACTATGCCGGGTTCGGATGGCGCAAGCCGGTGCTTGGTGTCATCATGACCGTGCTACTGCTGTCTCTGGCCGGATTCCCCGGCACGGCGGGCTTCATCGCCAAATACCATCTCCTCCTGGGAGCTGCGGAGTCCCGGCTCTGGGTGCTGTCGGTCATCCTCGTCCTGACGACGGTGGTCTCCTATTGGTACTACCTGCGCGTGGCGTGGTACATGTGGATGAAGGAAGCCCCCGAGACCGCAGGGGCGGGCGAACGGGTCATGACCCCCTTCGCCACCCGGGTCGTGCTCGTCGTGAGTGTCGCGCTGATCCTCCTGGCCGGGATCTTCCCGGGCGCGGCCCTCGATCTGGCCGCCGGCTCGATCGATGGCCTCAGGGACCTCGTTGCGGGTGCCGCGGCCGCGGCCGGCCCCTGAACGCCCAGGGCACGACGGCTTCCCGATGCACCTCAGGGAGCACATCTTCCGCCAGTACGACATCCGGGGAGTGGTCGGCTCCGACCTTGATGCGTCGGTGGCCGAAGCTGTGGGGGAAGCGTACGCGTCGGAGTTGAGGGGCCGCACCTCCCGGACTTCTCCACGTGTGGTCGTAGGGGCCGACAATCGTCCCTCCTCCCCGTCGATTCGTGCGGGGCTCGTCCGCGGCCTGCGATCGGCCGGGTGCGATGTCGTGCAGCTGGGTACGGTTCCCACACCGGTAACGTATTTCTCCGAATACCACTTCGGGGTCGACGGCTCGATTCAGGTGACGGGCTCCCACAACCCGCCCGAGTACAACGGCATCAAGATGACGATGGGGAAGGGGTCCGTTCACGGGGACGCCATCCAGGGGCTCCTGGGCCGCATCCGCAACCGGGATCTGACCGAGGGTAGCGGGAGCCTGGAGACGGTCGACCCGCTGCCGTCGTATGCGGCCGATGTCGCCGGGCGCTTCCGTCTGGCGCGGCCGCTCAAGGTGGTCGTGGACTGCGGCAACGGGACCGGATCGGTCGTCGCCGTCGAGCTGCTGCGCTCCGTGGGCCTCGATGTGATCCCCCTCTACTGCGAATCGGACGGTACCTTCCCCAACCATCATCCGGACCCGACGGTGGACGAGTACGTGCAGGACATGATCGCCGCCGTGCGGAGTCACGGGGCCGATCTGGGGATCGGCTTCGACGGAGACGCGGACCGAATCGGCGTGGTGGACGATCGGGGCGACGTCGTGCGTGGTGACATCCTCCTCCTCCTCTTCGGACTGGATATCCTCCGGCGGCGGGGATCGGGCCAGACCCTGGTCTTCGATGTGAAGTGTTCGCAGATCCTCGCGGAAGAATTCGAGAGGGCGGGCGGGCACCCGGTCATGTGGAAGACCGGCCACTCCCTCATCAAGGAAAAGATGAAGGAGCTTGGGGCGCCCATCGCGGGGGAGCTGTCCGGGCACATCTGCTTTGCGGATGACTACTACGGCTTCGACGACGCACTCTACGCGGCCTGCCGGCTGGCTGAGCTGGTCGCTGCTTCGGACCGCCCGCTCTCGGATCTGACGGGCGCCTTGCGCGGCTATGTGTCCACCCCCGAACTCCGGATCGATGTCCCCGAGGAGGTCAAGTTCGGGTTGGTGGAACGCGCCCGGGCGCACTTCAGCGCTCGCCATGCCGTGATCGCGGTCGATGGCGTGCGCGTCCTCTTCGGAGACGGATGGGGGCTTATCCGTGCCTCGAACACGCAGCCGGTGGTTGTGGCCAGGTACGAGGCGCGGACCCGCGACCGGCTGGGCGAGATCCAGGCGACGATGGAAGCGTGGCTGCGCGACCAGGGGGTGCGCGTCTAGCTCCTCGCGCCGAGATCCCCGCTGCATCCGCGTCGTTTTCCGCGCGAGAGCCCCGCTCCCGGAAGATTGTCCCATCCAGCTATACGTCTGCCCTTCCGGTGGCCTCATCTTGTTCCACGCTGACCCGTTCCGGCTGAACTGCCTGCCGCAGGCAAGCGGGCGCAGCCCGATCACAGCCCCAGTGACCCGCGAACGGAAGGAGCCGCCCCGATGGCGACCGCCGAGACGAGACAGAGACGCCAGAAACAAGGAATCAATCCCCCGGCCCGATTCGGGCCCGAACGTTACAAACTCCCTGGCCGGTTCATCTGTCTGCTCATGCTCTCCGCCGTGCCGGCCTGCGACACGGCGGAGGACCCGCCCGCGCCGGCGGCTCCTTCCGGGGCACCCACCGTCTCGGCCGATACCGAGTTGGTCGACATGGCCGCATTCTCGGAATCCTTCGAGGTGGTGCGAAGCCTGATCCTTCAAGAGACGGACCAGGCCATGACCGTGCGACCCCTGGTGACAAACGACGGCCGCGGCCAGTTGCTCGTGTCCGAGCCGATGGAGGGCCAGGTCAATATCTTCGGCTTTGATGGAGAGCTCCGGGCCGTATTGGGCCGCAGAGGCGAGGGGCCCGGGGAATTCGCGTTTCCGTTGATCGCCCACCCGACCTCGGACGGCGGCGTTGTGGTTGGCGACGTCGAGATGTCACGGCTCACGTTTTTTCCACCGGAAGGCGATCCGGAGGTTGTCGCTACGCCGGTGGAGGCGATCCAGGGCGCACAGGATCTGGGAGGTGGCCGGTACCTGCTGGCGGGAACGATTACCGGCGAAGAGCAACCTCGCTTCTTCCACATCTGGGACCGCGCGGCTGATAGACTGGAGCGATCCTTTCTGCCGATGGGGGTACCGGAGGAATCGCGTGCCTACGCTTCCTCGTTTCAGGGGGCCTCGGCCACCCTGGAGCACGACACCATCTGGGCTGTCTGGGCCCTGTCGGACACGCTCTACAAGTTCGACACGCAGGGTGAGTTGTTGGACCGGCTACCGTTGCCGCTGGCGAGACCCATGGGCGAGTTGCCCAGGGTTGGCGGCGTGGTTTCCGATCCCGAAGAGAGACGATCCCTGTTCGACCGGATGACCGAGGTGTTCGGCGTCTACATTCTGCGCGGTGGCGACCTGGTCGTGCAGTCCCTTCAGACACGCGAGTTCGACGCCGTTTGGGATCTTCTGATCATCGACCGGCAGGGGCGTCTCCTGTGGAGCGCCTCCAACATGCCCAGGCTGTTCGCTCTGGAAGAGGACCTCTTCTACTTCGATGACCCCGCGTCGGTACTGCCCAATCGCTGGCTGGTCGCACGGCGGAAGACCCAGGAGTAGAGATGGAGCGTCTACGCGAGGCAGCGGGCTCTTGGGGCGGTTGTGCGGGGTCGTACCGCGGGCTGCTAGCGGTGGTGGCGACGCTCTTCAGCGCATGCGCGGTCCCGGATCAACCTGGCGGAAAGGCCCCGGCAGTGGGCGATCCTGTCCCGGCTGTAACCCTGTCGGGAGACCGTCCGGCTCTGGTTTGGGTGTTCGACGCCAGGGAGTGTCTCGGTTGCAACCTGGGCGATCCGGCCAGGACGGTGAGGGCTCTGCAGCGCAGCCTGGGCGACCGCGTCGAGTTTCTGGTCGTGGCGGTTGGCGAGCGGGGCGACCAGGATCGAAACCTGGTTGTCAACTTTCTGGCCTCCCAGCGGATCTCGGCCAGGGTCGTGGTTCTATCGCGGGCCGACTATGCCCTCACCTTTGGTAGCGCGCGGCTGGCCGTCTTCCATGTCACCAACCGGAATTCGGTGATCGTTGCCAAGGTGGATTCAGATGTAGCGGATGCCTGGCGTTCGCCATCGGATTCGTTGGATCTGACCACCTACCTGCAGGCGCTCGCGGTACGGGGGATCAGCGCGAGCCAGGGGATGGGTAACGATTGGTCCCCCTACAACAATTCAATATGGGAGTGAGGAACAATGCAGAAACAGAATGGCAGTGGCAGCAGGATTCGCAGGACAATGCGTACGATGGCCATCGGGATGGCGCTCATCCTGTCCGCCGTGGCACCCACGACTGGTGACCTCGGTGCGGTTCCCCCGGCGGCATCGGAACTGCAGGCCCAGGTCTACACGGAGAGGGTAGTCCGTATCTGGCGGTTCGACATCTGTTGGACTACCTGCCCGGGAACGGGTTGGTGCTGCTACGAATTGTAGCACACACACAAGCAGGAGGGTCACCCCCTCCGCGCCAGTGAATCAACGTCTCGTCAGGACAACATGCTGATACAGCAGCATCGGAGGAACAGACAATGCAAAACGTACACAGAGGAACCCGCCGCTCCGCGCTTCGCAGGGCGATTCGGGCAAAGGTGTTCGCCATGACCATGGCATCTTTCTTTCTCGTGCCGATGGTAGGCGGTGTGGCGCCGGTATTCGATTCGGAAGCGCGCGCCATGGGCACGGGTCAATACCAAGTCCGGGGTTGGTGGATCTTCAAGAAATGCACGAGGGACCCGTGCCCGGGCTCTGGAACATGCTGTGGCCCCGTGGGCTTCTGACCCGCAACATCCACGAAAAGGAAGAATCGACAATGAGAAGTACGAGAGAGAACGCAGTACGAATTTCACGCAATCAGGCCCGCACAAGGCGTGCACGGGCAGCGGCCGGGCTATGCGCCGTCGGGATGGCGCTAGCGCTGTCCTTCGCGGCTCCGGCTGTGGCAGAACACGGAACATTGGCGGCCCAGGGCATTCCGAATCGATGGGGAATCCGGTTTGGTCCCTTCGAAATATGCCTGTATATCCAGTGCACTCCGGGACTCAACTATTGCTGCGATGGGTTCACATACCCCGAGCCGATCCTTTTTTGACTCCGGTCAGCAGCCGGTAGGGCGTAGCCGGCGGGCCCCGTCACGGGGCCCGCCGGTAACACCCGCTCCGGGCTAGAACGTCGGGATCGGCAACCTTCCCAGCGTATTGGCCTCGGTGGTCTCTTCGGTCCAGTACGGCTCTCCGTACCGGCAGCGGATCAGGGAGCCATAGGTAGCATGGACACTACGAATCTGGTCGAAGAGCGGGCGGTCTCCTCCCGGGAACACCTCTCCGATTCCGCTCTTTCCCTGGAACTGGGAGCCGTAGGCTGACAATGCCTCGATCTTGCGGTCCATCTGGGCGGTGATGTCGACCACGAAGGTGGGCTTTGCCGGATCTTCACGGAATGCGAGCGCGTATACCACCTTTTCGGGGCGATGAGGTGTGCCCTCAGTGGGAAGCTTCCGCAACCCGGCCAGAAAAGCCGCGTCCCGGGTCATACGGGCGGCCGCTCGGTGATCGGGATGGCGCCCTCGCGTCCAGTGCGTCACGATCACCCTGGGCCTGAGAATGCGTAGGAGCCGGGCCACGATCACCCTCGACTGCACGTCGTTCACCAGCGCGGCGTCAGGGAGGCCCGCACAGCGACGGTCGGCCAGGCCCATGACGTCGGCCGCGGCAGCCGCCTCGCGCGCCCGGGACTGGATCGTGCCCCGTGTCCCTGCCTCTCCCGCGGTGAGGTCAAGCACCCCGGTGCGTTCTCCGGCTTCCGCCGACTTGATCAGCGCGCCGCCGCAGAAGATCTCGGCGTCATCCGGGTGCGCCATGACCGCAAGGACATCCAGCGGTTCGATCATTCGAAGCGAAGGGCGTCAACCGGTGGCAGTTTCGAAGCGCGCAGGGCTGGAAGAAGTCCAAACAGCACTCCGGTCACGACAGCGACGCTGATGGCCGCGAAGACCGACCAGATCGGTATGCGAGCCGGCAGGGGCGACACGGCGGCGATCGCTTCCGATGCCCCCCAGCCGACCAGCAGTCCCGCCACTCCCCCGGCTGCCGTCAGGAGCGAAGCCTCGATCAGAAACTGCCACTTGATCTCGCGGCGCGTGGCGCCGATCGCCTTGCGGATGCCGATCTCATGCGTCCTCTCGGTTACCGAGATGAGCATGATGCCAACGACGCCGATTCCTCCGACGAGCATGCCGACGGAGGACAGCGCGACCATCACCAGGAAGAACATCGCAGAGACCTGGTCGAAGAGCTCAACGACCTGCTCCCCGCGCATGATGGCGAAGTTGTTGTCGTCGCCGGGGCCCAGACCGCGCATCGAGCGGAGTGCCGAGATCACCTGGTTTTCGGCCTCGTCGGAGGCGCCCTCCTTCGGGATCACGTCGACGGCCATGAAGTTCCAGACGGTACGGGCCTTGAGGCGTTTGTCCGCCGCCGTGTACGGTACCACCGCAAGGTAGCCGGTGACCTCGGCAAAGATGTTGTCAAGAGGCTTGAAGACCCCGACAACGGTAAAGGCTTCATTGGCGGCACGCCTGCCTGCGTTGACACGCACCCGTTTGCCGACGGGATCCACCTCTCCAAAGACGGCCTCGGCCACCTTCTCGGTGATCACCACGACGCCCCGGGACTGACTCACTTCGGCAGGCGTGAAGTCCCTGCCCGCAACGAAGTCACCCCCGACAGACAAAGACCATCCACTGGACGCTCCACGCCAATTGACGCCTCTGACCCAGTCCGATTCGTACCGCATGGACGCTCCGAATTCGTAACCGGCGACCGCCTCGGCCACGGCGGGGAGAGCCTGCACCCTCCGTATCTCGCGATTCGAGATCGGGGGGCGGTCCCACCATGGCGGTCGTCCGGAGCCGTCGGCGGAGATGCGGACATCGGAGAAATCAAAGGGCATCAGTGTGAAGCTCCCGGGACTCGAGGCTTCGAAGGCGCTGACGACCTCGGTGCGGATGCCCGTAATCATCGCGGCAACCGTGACGACCACACCGACGCCGATGCCCACTCCCAGGACCGCCAGCAGCGTGCGCATCCAGTTGGCGCGGAGGGCGTCCGAAGCTACACGCATCCCGTCGGCAAGGATCCGGCCCGTTGAGGCTGGCCGGGAATCCACAGGGCCGGGGGCCCCGCGCGCGGTCTTGCCAGTCATTCGTACCTCAGAGCGTCAACAGGGTCGAGACGTGCCGCCCGGGACGCCGGATACACGCCCGAGGCCACCCCCACGACGACGCCGAGGGCTACGCCGAGCGCCACCCACTTGGGTGCGACGAAGGCCGGCAGGGGAGACACGGCGCCCACGAGAACCGTCAACGCGGCCCCGATACCGACGCCGATCACGGCGCCGACGCCGGACAGGGTGCCGCTCTCGATCAGCACCTGTACAAGGATGTCCGCACGGCGTGCCCCGATCGCCTTGCGGACGCCGATCTCGCGTGTTCTCTCCATGACCGACACCAGCATGATGTTCATGATCACGATGCCGCCGACAACGAGTGAAATGCCGACCAGGCCGGGTAGAGCAACAAACAGGACCCGGCTGATCGTGTCCCAGAAGGACAGTGACTCTTCGGTCGTCTCGGCGGCGAAGCTGTTCAGGTCGGATGGCCTCAGCCTGCGGCGCAGCCGCATGATCTCGACGGCCTGCTCCTGAAGGGCGGGAACGCTTTCGGGGGAACTGGCCTTGAGAATGATCTCATCGACGATGCCGGGCGAATTGAGGACGGTCCGTACCGGCGAACGGGCGGGCGCGACAGCCAGGTTGTCGAGCGACACGATCAGGAAGGAGCCTTGTTCCGCCAGCACACCGACGACCCGGTACGGGAATCCCCGGATTCGCACCCTTCTCCCGATCGGATCGACCGACTCGAAGAGTGCCTCGGCTGTGGAACTGCCCAGCACCACGACCGGCCTTCCCTGCTCGGCTTCCTGACGGGTGAATGCACGGCCCCGCTCGATCTTCCAATTGCCCTGAATCTCGAACATCTCCGCGGATACGCCCTGAATTCGCACGTTTTCCACCTTGATGCCCTGATCCGACTCCAGTTCGCCCGAGGCGTCGGATTGGGCGGCGATCAGGGCGGGAAGCGTGATTCGCTCGCGCAGATGGTCGAGGTCGTCAAAGGTCAGCCGGGGAGCCCGGGCCCATGCCCTTCGTTGCTCCTGCGATGAGTTGACATCCTCTCTGGGATTCCTGCCCACCCGGACGGTATTCACTCCCATGATCTTCTCGGTCAATGTCTCGCGAATGTACCGGTCCATCCCCTCGACGATGCTGACCACGATGATCAGAAACATCACTCCGACGATCACCCCCAGAAGCGTGAAGAAACTCTTCAGCTTCTGGGTCCTGATCTGCTCCCAGGCAAGGCGGATTCCTTCCAGAAAGTGCATCTACGTATCCCTGCGGACAGGTGCGAGATCAGGCTGTGGTCGACGGTGCATCCGTCGATCACCCACGTGGTTTCTCACGATCAGTTCGCACCATCGGTTCCGTCATCCGAGTCCGATCCTTCGTCGGGTTGTACGGCGTCCCCGTCCTCAAGGGTGCGGACAACCTGGTAGGGACCGCTGACCACGGTGTCGCCGAGGGAGAGTCCGGAAATGACTTCGAAATACTCCTGGCCGGCGATTCCCACGGTCACGGGCGTGAACGTGACCTGCCCGTCCCGCACAACGAAGACCCCCTCGATCGGGTCCGGCGTCGCATCCGAAACGCCATTGTCCGAAGACTCTCCACTCCCCTCGTCCTGCTCCTCGTCACGCAGGGTCAGTGCGATGATGGGAATGCTGAGCTGGTCGTTCCTCGTCTCCGTGATGACTTCGGCGGTTGCCGAAAGATCAGGTCGCAGCTCGACCTCCGGATCGCTCAGGGTAACCACCACCTCGAAGTCGATGGTAGGTGTCTGACCCGTGCCCGCAGCCTGCGAGGGGGGCCGGATGGCACTGTTCCCGATTTCGCTGACGACGCCGGGGAACTCCAGATCCGGGAAGGCGTCGAGTTCGACGTTTGCGCTGTCGCCCAGGGCGATTTCGGGCACGTCCGTCTCGTCGACCTCCAGCACGACCTCCATCACCGAGAGGTCGGAGACGGTCAGCACGAGGCTGCCCGGGTTGTTCATCGTGCCGACAATGACCGTTTCTCCCTGCTCGACGTTCAAACGGGTGATGCGCCCGGCCATGGGCGCGCGGATGATCGTCTTGGACAGTTGGTCCTGGGCTTCTTCGAGCGCGGCCTGCGCCTGGTACACTCCGAATTCCGAGGACTCCATCAGGGACTGCTGCACCTGCAGGTTCGTTTCCGCGTTCTCGACGTCCTGACGGCTCACCAGGAGGGAGTCGCGTGCACTTAAGGAGGCCATGCGCTCGGCGTCTCGTTCGGACCGGAGGAGGTTGGCGCGTGCCTGGGTCACCGAAGCCTGGGACTGGCTCAGGTTGGCCTGGCTGCGGTTGACGGCCGCCTGGTAGCGTGTGGGATCAAGGCGAAGAAGAACCTGCCCCTCCTCGACGTCTTCGCCTTCGTCGACCAGCAGCTGTGTGACCCTGGCCGAGATATCGGAGCTGATGTCCACCTTGCGGCGAGCGCGAACGTTGCCGCTGGCGGTAACCGTGGCCACGAGGTTGCGCTTGTCGACGGCTTCCATCCGCACTTCGATGCCGCTCGCGCGCCTTCCAGCGGTGCTGAGTCCCGCTGCTGTGACGAGAAGCGCGAGTATCCCTACTCCGATGATCACTCTGGTTCTGGTTCGCATGGTTCTATGGATTCCTCAATGGCGTCCCGACCACTGCTTCCAGGTCGGCGATTGCGTCGTGATAGGTAAAGATGGAAAAGATACGCTCCCGATCCGCACGGGCCTTCACGGTTTCCGCCTCCACCAGGTCGATGAAGTTGGACAGCCCGAGCCGGTAGCGCTCCTGCGCCAGACGGAGCTGTTCGTCGGCGAGTTCCTGGTTCCGCACCTCGATCAGCGCGCTTTGGTAGGCGGTGCGGACGATTGCGGTGCGGGAGTCGATATCGGCTCTGAGCGCCAATTCCTGCTCGATCACCCGATATCGGTTGTCGTGCAGTTGAGCTCGTGCACTCTCGAGGTCCCGTTGGCGGCCGAGACCCTGAAACACCGGTATCGAAATCTGGAACCCGACTGAAGGAGGCTGTCCGGTGAAATTGAAGGGGAAGGCGTTATTCTGCGACCGGATCGCTTCAAGCGCCGATTCCGGGGTTGCCAGCAGCGAGCAGTTCTGCGGGGGAGGGGGGTCCGGCAGTTGCGACACCAAGGCGTTTAGCGACAGGCACTGCTGCACACGCCCCACCCCCGCGGCAACGGCCTGCGCCTCCTGGCCGGCGGTGCTGCTCGCCTGGCGCGTGAAGCCGCTGAGACCTGCCGACAGCGATACGCTCGGGAAGTAGGATGACCGCGCCATGCGGACGCCGTACCGGGCCGATTCCTCCTGTGCCCTTATGGCCTGAAGGTCCGGATTCCCGGCCATCGCCAGTTCATAGAGATCTTCCGCCGCCCAGGTCGGTTCGGTCACGCCGAAACTTGTTTCCAGCGTCGGCTCGGCCCGGAGATTCACGCCGAGCTGCTGAAGAAGTCGAATGCGGGCGTTCTGGACTCCGGTCTGTGACTGAAGCAGCGTGATCTGCGCCCGTCCCACGTTGACTTCCGCCTGATGTACATCGATGGCGTTCCCCGATCCCACCTCCTGGCGCGCCTGGGCCAGGCGAAGGTTGAACTCCGCCCGGGCGAGCTCCTGTTCGGCCAGGCTCAGCCCCTCGATCTGCCGCAGCGCCTCCAGGTATGCCTTTGTCACGTTGAGACGGAGCCCGGCTTCCGCCGTGCGAACCTGGGCCCGTGTCGCGTCCCGGTTCCGCTTCGCCTGTCCGGGGGCCATCAGCGTTCGTCCGTTCAGGGAGAAGTTCACCCCGGCGTTATACGAGCTGAAGAGGAACGACGGCTGGTCCTGGAAACCGAGCTGATCGGCCGTGATGCTCCCGAACCTCTGTTCCCCCGCGCCCTGCCAGGACAGGCTCGAACTGAGCGACGCCGAGGGCAGCAAGGCGCCGTAGGCCGAGTTGAGGTTCCAGTCCGCAACCGTGATGTCGTTTCGGACCGCCTGCATGCCCGGGTTGTTCCGGAGCGCGATCCGCAACGCCTCCTCAAGTGAAAGGGAAGCGGGAACCTGTTCCTGGCTCGACGCAGGGCGCGTCGCGATACCAGGTATGAGCAGCAACCCAAGCACCAGCGCCACCTGCCCGGTGTGGGCCTTCATTCGCTTTCGCAACTCGATCTCCTTCTGTTGTCGTCCTTCGGGATGACTGCGGCCATGCCGGATTCCCCCGTCCGCCCTACGCAGCGAGACACCGTACAGTTTCCGTCTACGGATCAGAGCCCTTTTCGGTTCAACCCTCGAATCTTCGCTCGGCCGCAAAACCGCGCGCGGGCAGGGATACCCGCACCAGACGCCCGCTGCCGTCGAACCATGCCGTGCCCGCTCCCCGGCCCGACCCAAAGCCGATTCGGGTGGCCTCGACGCGCTCTCCATCGATCACGATCGTTTCGGAGCCGACGCTCAGCCCGGCTGCCGTCCCTTCCCGTTCCGAAAGGGGCGCAAACGCGTGCAGGCGCACCGTCTCGCCGCTACCGTCGAGGAAGCGGCCCAGGAGGAAATAGTGATGGGCGACGCCTTCGTCGAAGAGGACTGTCGTAGCACGGGCCCTGTACTCCCGCATCTCCTCACCCCACGGTGCCACGGTCCTGGTACGCAGGCGGTCCCCTCTCCGAACCACCCTGACCGCGCGTGTGTCGGTGCCGGTGACCTCGGCTGCGTATTCGTTGAGCACCATCGCCGGGCTTTCGAGGCGCAAGACGGTAACCAGGGTACGGCCATCGTTCATGGTAACCGTCCCCCTCGCGAGCGTGACCTGGGCGTCCCCTGTGCCGATCCGCTGGATCGTGAACTCCTCCGCGCCCGCCTCTTCGCCATCAACGAACAGGCGAAAGGTCCCCCGGTCGAGGACAAGTTGGCCATGTGCGCCGACCGGGAGTGCCGCCGCCAGGATCGCCGCCGCCACGATGACGAGTGTACGACCCCCAGCAAGGCCGGTGCGTGACGGACTAGTGGCGTGATTCATTACGTTTAACCTAATGACAAAGATCGATGAGGCGAGGCGATGTCGATTCCGGGACCGGTAGAAGCGCAGCGCGCGATGAAGGGTCACGGGGCCTCCTCGAAGAAGCGGCAGGCGGCCGGCCCACTCATCTGGGGCGGGTTCTTCCTCCTGATTCTGTGGATACGCTTTCAGACGGCATGGGTCCTGGTCGCGGCCGCCCTCGTCATTTGCTGGGCTGGCCTGAGGTCGAGAGGCAGCTGGCGCAACGGCACTTCAGTCATCCTGCTCGCGGCCGGAGTCGGGATCGGACTCCGCGCGGACGCGATGGACCGGAGGTTGGCCGACAACTGGGACGGGTATTGGGAGGAGCGGCGGGAGCAGGTCGCCGGGCAGGTCGGCATGGAATTCGACGCCCTTGTGACCCGCGGGGACGCCGCGGTGATGCGGGTCGCGCAGGCGGCGAGCCTGGATCAGCCCCGGCCGGTCCTCCAGGACACGCTGGAGTCCGTGCTGGACGACAAGGGACTAACCGCGACCGCAGTGGTCGGACTCGACGGAAAGCTGATCGCGTGGGAGGGGAGCCACCACGGCCGCCTTCCCACATCGGTGCTCGAAGGACAGAGCCGCTACACCTACGCCGGCACGCCGCTGTTCTCATACCTGTACTTCACCGCGGAACTCCCCGGCGAACGGGGTAGGGCGGTCGTCGCTTCGCTGCTTCGGTCCGAACTGCCCGCCTCCTTTGCATCGGGCCTTGGCGACTTTGCATCCCGCTTCCACGAGGAGACGGGGGAACGCATCCGGATCTTCCGGTCCGACAGGGTCTCCGGGCCGGGTGTGTTCGACTTCGGGTGGCCGGACGAGGCGCTGCTGAGCATCACCATCGAGGAACCCCGTCAGGCTGTGCGCCGGGCGGACCACAGGGGGCGTGGCGTCAGGATTGTCGTGGCGCTGGCGGTGCTCACCTGGCTCTTCCAGTCGTTGCCGGGGCCGGGAAGACACCTGGGCTACTCCGGCGCGGCCCTGGGCGGAGCGGCGGCACTGCTGCCCCTGGACGGTCTCATCAGGATCCCGGACCTGGTCGACCCGGCCGCCTTCCTTCTTGGCGGACCGTTCGGCTTGACGCTCGGCCGAATCCTGCTTCTGTGCTCGGCGGGGATTCTTCTCGCCATCCTTGCGGTGCCCAGGTGGGGTCCCCGGGTCGGACCCTGGACGGCGCCTGTCGCCGTGGGTGTCAGCTTCCCGCTTGTTCTGGCATGGATGGGAGCCGGTACTTCGCTGGATTTGATGGGTACGACAGACCTCAGGTGGATTGTGTTCGAGACTTCGGTGACGATGATCCTGACCCTTGTCGCCGGGGTTGCACTTGTCTCCCCCGCGCGGGTGGAATCGAACACCGCACCAGGGTTGTTGCTGCTGGGCATTGCGGGTGCTTCCGCGTTGAGTATCGCGACGGGACTCAGTGTCC
Organism: Longimicrobiales bacterium; assembly: GCA_965206455.1. GTDB lineage: Bacteria > Gemmatimonadota > Gemmatimonadetes > Longimicrobiales > Gaopeijiaceae > Bin94. The sequence continues at coordinate 1,217,721 of CBDBJS010000002.1, forward strand.
GAACGGGTCCCTCCATCTCTCCGGTCTTCGCGGCCGTCTGGGCGATTCCCACGGCGGCGGTCGTCCGCGGACTGGGGGGCGTGCGCCCCTTGTCGCACTTTCGCTGGTTTTGTGCGCTGTGGCTGGCTGCGACGGCTGTTCTGCCCTTCGCCTGGTCGATGCGGACCGAAGCGCGCATGAGGATCGCGCAAGAGCAGATGGGGCGGTTGGGAGTGACGTCCGAGCCCGATATCGACGCGCTGCTTGAACGCTTCGCCATCCAGGTCGATTCTCTGGACCGGGCAGGCGCGGGCGACGTGGAGATGATGTACCAGGCGTGGACGTCCAGCGGTCTCGCGGGGCAGGGCACGCCGATCTTTCTGACCCTCTGGTCGGAGGACGACGTCCCCCTTCAGGAACTGAGGCTCGGGGTCAAGGGGGACCGTCCCGAGGTCGTCGGGGTGTTGCTCCCGGAGCTCAGGGCGGCGGGCGCAAGGGAGTTCCATCAGCCGGGCGAGATCGATGTTCATCATCTCGTAGCCGTGCCACTGGCCGACGGGGCGCTCGTGACGGGCACCATTCCGCCGCGCAGGACGATCACCATGTCATCGGGCCTGGGCCCCCTCTTTGCCTCGGTCGAAGGCGAAGGCGACCAGGAGTTCCTGACGTTGGTGCGGGCCCGCGAAGGTGTTTCCGGGGCCGGAGCCGGCTCGGTCGAGTGGAGTCGCAACGACGAGGGATGGCGAGGAGAGGGGGTGGCCGGGTATCCGGACGGACTGTACTCGGTCTTCTACACCATCAGCATCCCGAACCTCTCGGTCATGCTGGCCCGCGCCACGCTCCTCCTGGCGTTGAGCTTGTCCGTGTTCTCGCTGCTGTGGCTGCTGAGCGTGGGGATCCTCGGGTTCCGTCTGCCCGCGCCCCTCGACTGGCGAGGGTTGTTCAACTCGTTCCGCGCACGGGTTACCTGGACCCTGTTCGGCTTCTTCATCCTGTCGAACGCGCTTTTCGGGACCCTGGCCTACCGCACCCTTGCCGGCGCTTCCGAGCGTACCGCCACGGCCCTGGCCGAGCGGGTGGTTTCGCAGATCGCCGCGGCCTACCAGGAGGAGAGCGGCTCGATGGAGTCCCTCGCACGCAGGGTGGGCGCCGATCTGCTGGAATACCGCGACGGGGAGCTTGTGGGCGGGTCGGTTGACGAACTCATCGAATTGGGGTTGTACGAAGGGTGGGTCGATCCCGGGATCCACGCGGCCCTGGAGACCCGGCAGCGGCTGAGGGCGTCCAAGGTCGAGAGCCTGGGGGAGTGGCGCTACGTCATTTCCTACAGGCGTCTCCCCGACGGTGATATCGTCGCGTCACCCGTTCCGTTGCGCGCGGGCGCTGCGGCGCTGCGCCGTCGCGACGTGGCGGACCTGCTCGGCTTCGCCATTGTCCTGGGTCCCATCCTGTCTCTCGGCCTGGCGTTCTTCGTCGGGAGGGCGTTGACGAGACCCATCCAGACGCTTCAGGTGGCCTCGGAGAGGGTCGGCAGCGGTAACCTTGCGGTGCACTTGCCGGAAGATCGCGTGGACGAGTTCGGCTCCGTCTTCACGGCGTTCAACCGAATGGTGCTCCGCCTCGACGACGCCCGGCGGGAACTCCTGCGGACGACCCGGCGCACCGAAGCGATCCTGGAGGAGGCGGCTACAGGGGTGATCGCGTTGGACCCTCGCGGCCGGGTGACGGTGGCGAATCCCCGGGCCGAGTCGCTGTTGGCGACCCCGTTGGAGATCGGTGTGTCCGTGCCGAGGACCGGGAAGTACGCGGCCGACCTGGCGGACTGGCTGGACTCGTACGATCGGAGCGGGGCGGCGGAATCCGATGAGGACTTCAAGTGGGGTGAACGACGGATCCGGGGGCGCGCCAGGCGGATCGTGCAGGAGGGGCATCCGCGCGGCGTGGTCGTGAATCTGGAGGATGTGACGGACGAACTCCGCAGCGAGCGAATCCTGGCATGGGGCGAGATGGCCAAACAGGTGGCCCACGAGGTCAAGAATCCACTGACGCCCATCAAGCTCTCGGTTCAGCACCTGCGGCGGGCATGGCAGGACCGGCGCAGCGACTTCGGCCGTATCCTGGACCGCAACGTCGGGGCGATTCTGGGAGAGATCGATCGTCTGGCGTCCATTTCACGGAGCTTCTCCCGGCTGGCTTCGCCCGGTGCGGCGGATGCAGGCCCGCTGGTCTCGGTGGATGTCGCTGTCGTGGTGCGGGAAGTGCTCGACCTGTACCGGGGAGGTGGCGAGAGCGCCATCCGCGTCGAGAGCCAACTGCCTCCGACGTTGCCGCGCGTCCGGTGCCGTCCCGACGAGTTCAAGGAGGTGCTGCTCAACCTTCTGGAGAACTCCCGGGCGGCGATGCCGGGTGGCGGGATGGTCCGGATCGGGGCCAAGGAGCCTGGCGGCGGTGTGCGAATGGTCGTCGTGGTGGTCGAAGACGGGGGGACCGGAATACCCGGGGAGCTGCTCCCCCGGATCTTCGAGCCGCAATTCTCGACGCGCTCCACGGGGGCGGGACTCGGACTCGCCATTGCAAAGCGTCTCGTGGATTCCTGGGGTGGGTCGCTCGAAGTGGACAGCGACCTTGGCCGGGGGACCACTGTGCGGGTTCTTCTCCGCGCCGCTCCGGGACAGCCGTGACCGCCGGAAAGCGGGATGGAGCGTCTTGGCGGTGCAGTCGCGGGGCGGTAGTATGAGTATGTGCTTCACATGACTCACGGCCAGACGGGCGATACGGGCTCGCGTGCGACCGGAGGGCGGCTGGCCGACCCGGCGGACCTTGGCGGGTGGCTGAAGGACCGCTCCCCCGGAGTCGCCGAACTGTGGACCGAAGGGCTCCTGACAGGGAGAGGCTCATGGACCCGGGCCATCGAGCCGATGGCGCGGTCGTTCTGCCGTGGACTGGTGTCCTTTCTTCCCGGAATGCTGAGCCCCTATCGCGCCCAGGTCCTGCCGCTATGGTCGGAGTGCGCCGAGCTGTTCGGCTCGGTGGCGGCGCGGCGGGGACTGTCGGCGGGTGACGTGATCGAGGAGTTCCAGATTCTCCGGGAAGTCATTGTCAGGATGATGTTCGAGCGTCCGCCGGCCGGGTTGGACGGCGGGTTGCTGCTTCGGGAGGTCCTGCAGCTCAACCGGGCGGTCGACATCGGCGTCACCCAGGCGAGCGTCGGTCACACGGACCTGCTTTTCTTCAGCCTGATCCATGGCTCGGGAGTGCCGGAACCGTTGAGCCCCGGTGATGTGAGCGAGGTGTGCGAGCAGGTCCGTACGTTGCAGGAGGAGGGTGGTCGGATCATGCGCCACCTGGAGCGGGTCGGTCGCCGGTGACGGAGCCCGCTCCAGGAGATATGCCCACCGGGGAGTTCCGGGAGTGGGGCCACCGGTTCATCGATTGGGTTGGCGACTATCTGGAGGGAGTGGGCGACTACCCGGTCCTCGCCAGGGTCGAGCCGGGCGACGTGCGGGGAGCACTGGGCGGCGAGGCCCCGGTTCAGGGTGAGCCCTTTGCGGCGCTCTTCCGCGACTTCGAGTCGGTGGTGGTGCCGGGAACCACTCACTGGAACCACCCGGGCTTCTTCGCCTACTTCGCCGTTTCGGGATCGGGCCCCGGGATCCTGGGGGAGCTGCTGGCGGCGGCCCTGAACGTGAACGCGATGGTGTGGAAGAGCTCACCCGCGGCCACCGAGTTGGAGGAGGTGACGCTCGACTGGCTGCGCGGTTTCGTGGGGCTGCCTTCGGGGTTCACCGGGACCATCAACGACACGGCGTCGATTTCCACCTTTCATGCACTGGCCGCGGCACGGGAGCGCTACCTGCCCGAGGCCCGGGAGGCGGGGATGTCGGGGGCGCCTCCGGGAAGGGTCTACGCGACCCCGGAGACCCATTCGTCGATCGCGAAGGCTGTTCATGCCCTGGGACTCGGACGCGACGGGCTGCACACGGTCGCGACCGGGCCCGATCTCGCGATGGACCCGTCGGCGCTGGCCGCGGCCATCGACCATGACGTTACGTCAGGGTGCCGGCCCCTGGCGGTCGTGGCGACGATCGGCACCACCTCAACCGCTGCGGTCGATCCGGTCAGGGCCTTGGCGGAGATCGCGTCGGAGCGGCAACTCTGGCTCCATGTCGATGCGGCCTATGCAGGACCCGCGGCCGCGCTCCCCGCCATGCAACCGCGCTTCGAGGGTTGGGAGCGGGCCGATTCCATCGTGCTGAACCCGCACAAATGGCTCTTTACCCCGGTCGACTGCTCGGTCCTGTATGTGCGCAGCCCGACGCAGTTGCGGGCGGCGTTTTCCCTTACGCCCGCCTACCTGGAAACCGGCGAGACGGGCGTTACCCACCTCATGGACTACGGATTGGCACTGGGCAGGAGATTCCGGGCGTTGAAGCTGTGGTTCGTGATGCGCTACTTCGGCAGCGACGGGCTCCGTGCCATTCTGGCCCACCACGTCGCCCTTGCCCGGCACCTCGCGGAGTCGGTGGACGACGCCCCCGGCTGGCAGCGATGGCGTCCCACGTCCTTTTCGTTGGTGGTGCTGCGTTTCTCGCCCGAAGGGATGGGCGGACGGGAGCGGGACGAACTGAATCTGGACGTCATGCGCCGTGTGAACGAGAGTGGGGTGGCCTTCCTGTCACACAACGAAATCGACGGGGAGACCTGGCTGCGCTTCGCGATCGGCAACATCCGCACCAGGGTGGAACATGTGGACGCGGCGTGGCGTGCGCTTCAGGGCGCGGCTGCGACGGGAGTTGGCGCCGGCGCCGGCTGCTGATCGGGTAACCGGCCCCGTCGGGATCTTCCCCGGGGGGGGCTCCACCGGGGTCAGGCCTCCCGGATCTCCTTTACCAGCTCCGACATCTGTTCCTTGGCGTCGCCAAAGAACATCAGGGTGTTTTCCATGTAGAAGAGGTCGTTGTCGATTCCCGCGAAGCCGGGGCTCAACGAGCGTTTCATGACGATGACGGTCCGGGCCTTGTCCACGTCCAGGATGGGCATGCCGGCGATGACCGAATCAGGATCGCGGGCGGCCGGGTTCACGACATCGTTGGCGCCAACGATCAGTACCACGTCGGTCGAGCCGAACTCGGCGTTGATGTCGTCCAGGTCGAGCAGCTTGTCGTAGGAGACGTCGGCCTCGGCCAGGAGAACGTTCATGTGACCGGGCATGCGCCCCGCGACGGGGTGTACGCCGAAACGAACCGTCACCCCCCGGTCCTCGAGCAGGTCGCACACCTTCTTGAGTTCATGCTGTGCCTGGGCAACGGCGAGTCCGTACCCGGGCACGACGGCTACCGAGCCGGCGTAGGCGAGAACCAGGGCCGCCTGTTCGGCGTCCACGTCGCGCACCGGCCGCTCCCCGGTCTTCACCCGGGCCTTCTGCCCTTCCGTGCCGAATGCGCCGAATGCGACATTCCCCAGGGAGCGGTTCATGGCCTTGCACATGAGCTGGGTGAGGATCAGCCCGGAGGCCCCGACCAGCGCGCCGGCGATGATCAGGATCCAGTTGCCCAGGACGAAGCCGGTGGCCGCGGCCGCAAGCCCCGAGTAGGAGTTGAGCAGCGACACCACGACCGGCATGTCGGCGCCCCCGATGGGAATGACCAGCAGGACGCCGAGCACGAGGGCGGCAACAACGAGGGCCACGAAGAAGGGGCTGGCGAAGTCCAGCGCGTTGACCCCGAACATGGGGGCGACGGCCCCGCCGATGCCCGCGTCCGCCAGGCTTGCGCCCACCACGATGATACCGACGAACAGCAAGGCGTTGAGGGTCTTCTGAAGGGGGAAGGTGACAGGTCTCCCCGTCACGATGCCCTGCAGCTTGCCGAACGCGATCAGGCTTCCGGAGAAGGTGACGGCTCCGATCAGCGTGCTCAGCACGATGGTGACCCCGTCGCCGAGGCCGAGAGACGTGCCGCTGCCGCCAACGCGGACGAACTCCGCCGCGGCGACCGCGGCCGACGCCGCGCCCCCGAAGCCGTTGAAGACCGCCACGAGTTGCGGCATGGCCGTCATCTGGATTTTGCGCGCGAGGACGCCTCCCACAACGGCGCCGGCGATGACCGCGGCCGCAACGGTGGTCCAGTCCAGGATCCGGCTGTCCAGGAGGACGGTGACGATGGCCACCAGCATGGCCAGCGAAGCGCGGGCGTTCCCCGACCTGGCGGTGGCGGGCGATGAGAGCTTCTTGATCCCGGAGACGAAGAGAACTGCGGAGATCAGGTATGCGATCTGAGCGATGGATTCCATGTTCACGACTACCTTAGCGTTTCCGGAACATCCGCAACATGCGGTCGGTCACCATGAAGCCGCCCACGACGTTGATGGTCGCCATCACGATTCCCGCCGTGCCGAGGACCTTGACCCAGAGCGACGTCGCGCCTCCGGTCACGACCAGCGCGCCAATGATGGCGATCCCCGAAATGGCGTTGGCGCCCGACATGAGGGGCGTGTGAAGGGTGGGGGGGACCTTGGAGATCACCTCCCTTCCGGCGAGCGTGGCCAGCACGAAGATGTAGAGGCCGATCAGAAGTTCACCCATTGCGGTGTCTACTCCGTGGTGGGGGCCAGATTGTCTCTGACCCGGTCGTTCGTGATTCTGCCGTCATGGGTTACGCAGGTCGCGGCGGTGATCTCGTCTTCGTAGTCGATCTCGCCTTCGTCGTCGAAGAGGTGGTCGACCAGACTGGCCACGTTGCGGGCGTACATCTGGCTGGCATGGAAGGGCAGTTCGGCCGGAAGGTTCGATGGCCCCATGATCGTAACCCCACCCAGCTCGACGTTGCGGCCAGCGACGGTCAGTTCGCAGTTCCCGCCGCTCTCCGAAGCGAGGTCGACGATCACGCTCCCCGGCCGCATGGAGGCGACCATCTCCTTCGTGATGAGCACGGGGGCGGGTCTGCCCGGGATCTGTGCCGTCGTGACGACGAGGTCCTGGTCCCTGATGTTTGCGGCGATCAGCTCCAGTTCGCGCTGGTGCTGCTCCTCCGACAGCGCCTTCGCGTAGCCTCCCTCGTCCTCGGAGCTGTCGTCGAGGGCGGCTTCGAGGAACTTCGCTCCCAGGCTCTGGACCTGTTCCTTGACCGCCGGACGGATGTCGAAGGCCGATACGACCGCCCCGAGCCGGCGAGCCGTGGCGATGGCCTGCAGCCCCGCGACTCCGGCCCCCAGAATCATCGCCTTGGCAGGCCGAACCGTGCCGGCTGCGGTGGTCAGCATGGGGAGGAAGCGGGTCATGGTGCCGGCCCCGTTCAGGACGGCTTTGTACCCTGCCACCGTCGCCTGCGACGAGAGGACATCCATCTTCTGGGCCCGGGTGATCCGGGGGACGAGCTCGACGGCGAAGGAGGTGACCCCGCGGGCCATGAGCGCCTCGATGGCTTCCGTGGGGCCCAGCGGGTCAAGGTGGCACACGAGAACGGACCCGCGGGGCAGGGCGGCCACTTCCTCGAGTGAAGGGGGCAGAACCTTCAGGACCACATGAGCTCCGTCGAGCAGCGTGTCCTGGTCCGGGAAGATGGCGACACCAGCTTCCTGGAAGTCGCCGTCGGGGAAGGAAGCGGCCAGGCCCGCCCCCGCCTGCACACGGAGATCCCAGCCCCGCTTCCGGTAGTACCGCACTGCATCGGGTACGAGAGCCACCCGGCGTTCGCCGGTCCGGCTCTCAGCCATGATCGCCATGATCTGTCATTGAGTGTCTTCTGTCATTGAGTGTCTTCTGTCATTGAGTGTCTCTTCCGGGCCAAAACGCGAACAAGTTGCACTGCCGCGGCTCGTTTCGCCAGTACCGGGTGCGCGCGGCCATCGACGTGCGGCGGGTCACGCGAATGGAATCGGGCCCGGTTGGCCCTTTCAGCCATGCTTCCGCCCACGGATCACGGCTACCCTCCGAACCCACCCTCACGGAGGAAGCGCATGCTCGCGGTCGTTCATTCATACTGGGTCCACGGGGTCGAGGGCCAGCCCGTCAGAGTAGAGGTGAAGGTCCAGAAGGGTCTTCCGGTATTCACCGTCGTGGGGCTTCCTGCGGGTGCCGTGCGCGAGGGGAAGGAGCGGGTCTTCGCCGCGCTGGCCCACACGGGACTCGGGCTGCCTCCCCGGCGTATCACGGTCAACCTGGCTCCGGCGGACCTCCCGAAGTCAGGTTCGGGCTTCGATCTGCCCGTCGCCGTGGCTCTCCTGGCCGCGCTTGGCCATGTCCCGGTTGTGGCCCTCGAAGAATGCGGATTCGTCGGGGAGCTGGGACTCGACGGGTCCGTGCGTCCGGTTCGGGGGGCGATCGCCCTGGCCATGAGCTGTCGAGCCGAGGGAAGGAGGCGGCTGTTCGTCCCGGGGGGCAATGCGAGGGAGGCGACGGCCGTCCCGGGGGTGGATGTGGTGGGGGTGTGGTCGGTGGAAGAGGTGATCGGGCTGCTGCGCGGCGAGTTTCAGCCCCGGACGGCAGGACCACCGGAGACGGAGAAGTCACGGCCTCCTCTTCCGGACCTTGCGGATGTCCGGGGCCAGCGGCTGGCGAAGCGCGCGCTGGTGATCGCGGCCGCCGGCGGCCACAGTCTCCTACTGTGCGGTCCGCCCGGGGCCGGCAAGACGATGCTGGCCAAGCGGCTCCCGGGGTTGTTGCCGCCGCTGGCGGAATCCGAATCCCTGGAGGTCACCCGTGTGCATTCGGTCGCGGGCCTCCTCGACGGCGACGACCCGGTGAAGACAATCCGGCCGTTTCGGGCGCCCCACCACACGATATCCGCCGGAGGGCTGATCGGGGGAGGCAACCCACCCCGGCCCGGGGAGATCAGCCTGGCCCACCTCGGGGTGTTGTTTCTCGACGAGTTGCCCGAGTTCAGCCGGCGAGTCCTCGAAGCGCTTCGGCAACCCATCGAGTCCGGTCATGTCCGGATTGCCCGCGTCCGCCACACGGTCACCTTTCCGGCGCGGTTTCAGGTTGTTGCCGCCATGAATCCATGTCCGTGCGGAACGGCGGGCGAATCGTGCATTTGCGCCGACCGTGATGTCGCACTCTACCGTTCCCGCCTGTCAGGGCCTCTGCTGGACCGGATCGACCTGCAGATGCCTGTGGGGCCGGTCAGCTGGAACGACCTGACCGGCGCCGACGATGCGGCGGGACTGGACACGGCTTCGGCTCGGCGGCAGGTCGCCGTCGCGAGGAGGCGCCAGGCCGCGCGCTGCCCCGGGCACCGTGGTCTCAATGCGCTCCTGCCTTCGCGCGACATTCTGGGGGTCTGCGCGCTCACGGCATCCGGGGGCGCGCTGCTGGAGGGAGGAGTTACGGCATTCCGTCTGTCCGCTCGCTCGGTCCACCGCACCCTCAGGGTGGCACGCACGATCGCCGACCTCTCGGACAGGGAGCATCTGGGGGAGCAGGAAATCGCCGAAGCGCTGCGGCTGCGGGTCGGGTTGCACGGTACGGGGGCCACGCCTCCCGCCTGAGCGGCGGGCCGAGGGGGGAATCTCCGCCCTCACGGTTCGGCCATCCGGACAGCCCGCCTGGGGGCCGGACCCTTGTTTACTGCCGTGCTCAGCGATTAGCCTGCACGACATGAAGCACTACATGGACTACGCCGCAACCTCCGCGCGTCGGCCTCCGGAAGTCGCCGAAGCGGTCAGCGAGTTCCTGCGGGGAGTGGGGTGCACGCCGGGACGAGGAGGGCACTCGGGCGCGATGGAGGCTGCCCGCATCGCCTTTCGCTGCCGCCGCGAGCTGGCCCGGATCATGGGCTGGCCCGGCGACCCGGGGCGGATCGCATTCATGCACAACGCGACCCATGCGCTCAATACGGCCCTCTGGGGGCTCCTGGACGATGGAGACGTCCTCGTTGTCTCCCAGTACGACCACAACGCCGTGCTCCGTCCGGCACACTATCTGTCACGCATGCGAGGGGTGCAAATCCGCGTGCTCTCGGGCAGCCCCGATGGCGCGATTGACCTGGACGAGGCGGCCCGCGTTCTGGACGGTGCCCGAGTATTGGTGGTCAACGTCGCGTCGAATGTCCTGGGTACGCTGATGCCGGTAGCGGATCTGTCGGCTCTGGCTCACGCCGCCGGCGCGCTCGTGGTGGCCGATGCGGCTCAGTCCGCGGGACATCTGGGCCGGGAGCTCTCCTCGGAGGGTGCCGATGTCGTGGCGTTCACGGGCCACAAGGGCCTGCTTGGTCCGCAAGGCACCGGGGGCCTGTGGCTGAGGGATGGCCTGGAGGTCGCCTCCCTTCTGCGCGGCGGTACCGGCGGCGACTCGCGCAACATGCGAATGCCCCGGGCCATGCCCGACCGACTGGAGGCGGGTACGGGCAACTCGCCGGGGATTGCCGGGCTTCTGGCGGGATGCCGTTTCCTGGCGGACCGGGGAGTGCACTCTGTCCATGCCGCTGAGATGGCCCTCAAGGCCAGCCTCATCGACGGCCTGGAAACGGTTCACGGACTGGATGTGCTGTCTCCGCCGGCGCCGGACGGGGTACCCGTGGTGACCGTCAAGGCCAGCGGGATGGATGCCGCGACCCTGGCAGGGCGGCTGGACCGCGAGCACAACGTCCAGACCCGGGCCGGACTTCATTGCGCGCCCGAGGTTCACCGGATTCTGGGGACAGTCGACGAGGGAGCCGTTCGTTTCTCTCTGGGCTGGGCCTCCACTCCGGACGATGTGGAGGCTGCGGTGACGGGCGTGGATGCCTTGCTGGGACCGGTCGCCGTGCCGGTTGGCTGACCTTGTTTGCGGAGCGGCTGCTCGGAACCCGGAAGCTTCCGGACGTCTCGCTCTCGCAGGCGGGTGGCGCGCCGGAGGGACGGACCCTCGCAGCGCCTCTCACGGTAGAAGGGAAGGACACGGTTGCACGGCGTCCCGAGCCGCGCATCGGCCTCCGTATTCAAGGTTTGACAAGAGATCCTTCTTGCAGGGAGGGAAGAGCAGTGGAGCGATGGGCAAGGCGCTGAAGAGATTGGTCACCAGGATCGTCCTGATGGTCGTGGTGGTGGTGTCGGCCTACGCCGGGTGGAGGTGGGGCTCCGCAGTGTTCCCCCGGGTGGAGACCATTCTGGGGAGCGGCACCTCGGTTGTGGTGCCGCAGGAGGTGACCCCGGAGGTAGCCCGGGCGGCGATGGACAAGATCGAGACGTTCCGTGCATCCGGCGCTCCGGAGCTTCGGCTCGGGCCCGCCGAGGTCTCCTCACTGCTGCGCTACGCCATTCCGGGTATGCTTCCGGGCGGAGTGGTGGAGCCGGAGGTTTCCTTCAACGGGGACCAGGTCCGAATCCGGGCGTCCGTACTCCCGGCGCACGTCCCCGTCGTCCCCGAGCTTGGGGGCCTCCTGGCGATGTTGCCGGATACGGTCCCCGTGTTCGTCAGTGGCTCACTGACCCCGTTCAGCGAGAGCGGCTCCATGTTCATGGTTGGCGAAATCGAGATTCAGGGTTTACCGATTCCGTCGGAAGCGTTTCCGGATATCCTCGGTGCCGTGGGCCGAAGCCCGGCACCCGGGTTGCCCGCTTCCGCTGTTCTCGTTCCGTCCCTTGGGGGCATCAGAGTGGCTTACATCGAAGACGGAAGGCTCGTGCTGGTCCCCGCATAGGGATCGGCACGGCCACCAGGAGTACCAGAAACCATGGCAAGAATCCTGATAATCGACGACGAAGAATCGGTAGGCGTCGCTCTCAGGCAGGTTTTCGAATACGAGGGACATAAGGTCCACCTCAGCCCGAACGGGCCCAGCGGGCTCATCGACTACCCGGAATTCGACCCCGATGTGACGTTCCTGGATGTAAAAATGCCCAAGATGGATGGTCTGGAAGTCCTGGAGCGCATTCGTAACGAATATTCCGGAGCGGTGGTGATCATGATTTCCGGGCATGGGACCATCGGTACGGCGGTAGAGGCGACCCGAAAGGGCGCTTTCGACTTCCTCGAGAAGCCGCTCGACACGAACCGTCTCCTGGTGACCTTGCGCAACGCCCTGATGGTCCGCGGGCTTTCCGACAGCGTGGAGCGCCTTACGCACGAGATCGAGATCCACCACGGTATCGTGGGCGGGTCTCGCGCCATCAAGCGGGTTCTGCAGGACATCGAGAAGGTAGGTGCCACGGACGCACCCGTACTCATCACCGGCGAGAACGGGACGGGCAAGGAACTCACGGCCCGGGCACTTCACCGGCGCTCGAGCCGGGCTGAGCAGCGTTTCGTGGAGGTGAACTGCGCGGCGATCCCCTCCGAGCTGATCGAGTCGGAGCTTTTCGGGCATGTCAGAGGATCCTTCACGGGGGCGGTGGCCGACCGGGTCGGGAAGTTCGAACAGGCCCACAGGGGGACACTGTTCCTCGACGAGGTGGGGGACATGTCGCTCGCGGCCCAGGCCAAGGTGCTGCGCGCACTCCAGGGGGGCGACATCACCCCGGTCGGGGGTGCTCGACCCGTGTCGGTGGACGTGCGCGTCATTGCTGCGACCAACAAGGATCTGGGTGAGCAGATCGAGAAGGGCGCATTCCGCGAAGATCTCCTGCACCGTCTCAACATGGTCACCATCCGGGTACCGTCCCTCCGGGAACGATTGGAGGACATCGGCATGCTGGTTGCCCACTTCGCGGACCTCACGCCCGGCAGTTATGGGGTGCCCTACAAACGGTTTACCGACGGGGCGCTGGACGCCCTGAAGGCGCCGGACTGGCCGGGCAACGTCCGTCAGCTGAAGAACGCGGTTGCACGCCTGATGATTCTCAGCGGGGGCGATGCCGTCGAGCGGCGCGATGTGAACCAGCTCGTGTCGTCCGGTGGTCCGGATGCCGGAGTTCCGGGTAGCATGCTTGCCCTCGAGACATTGAATGAATTCAAGAAAACGGCCGAGAAGGCGTTCATTGTGGGGAAGCTGCGGGACCACGACTGGAATGTCTCGGAAGCTGCAAGGCGGATGGGGATGCCCCGTTCCAACCTCTACAAGAAGATTGAAAGGTACGGACTGCAGCGGGACTAGCCGTTAGATTTCATGCCCGGGACTTCCAAAGTCGCGGTCCCGTGGCCAGATTCCATCCCGCCCGCGGGTTGTGGCGCCGCAAGGCCGCCGCCGGAACGATTGCGACGCCGCGCGGGCACTTCGCTGCCGATTCCACTTCTGCCTACACGGGTATCGATGAGCTTCACCCCAGCCCCGGACTCCACTGACGATTCACTGGACCAATACCTCAGGGAGATCAGCAGGTATCCGCTCATCGACCGGGACGAGGAGGCACGCCTCGCAAAGGGGATTCGGCGGGGAGAAGAAGAAGCGTTGGACAAGTTGGTACGATCAAACCTGCGATTCGTCGTGTCGGTTTCAAAACGGTACCAGAACCAGGGCGTTCCGCTCTCCGACCTCATCAACGAAGGCAACCTCGGCCTGATCCGGGCCGCCCACAAGTTCGATGAGACCAGGGGGATCAAGTTCATCAGCTACGCGGTGTGGTGGATCCGGCAGGCCATCCTGCAGGCCCTCGCGGAGCAGAGCCGGATCGTCCGCGTACCCCTGAACCGGGCGGGGGCGCTCCACCGCATCGGAAAGCGCAAGGCCAAGCTGCACCAGGAGCTGGGACGGGAGCCTACGGCCAAGGAGATCGCCGAGGGCATGAACCTGAGCCCCACGCAGGTGGAGCAGACCCTGGCGATTGCCCGTTCGCATCTTTCCCTGGACGCGCCGCTGGCCCCGGGCGAGGACGGCCGCCTTCTGGACTATCTGCCCGACAATGTTTCGCCCGGGCCGGACGAGAAGACGTTCGAGAAAGCCCTGACCGACACCCTCGACGCAGCGTTGGCGACGCTTTCGGAAAGGGAGGCGACGATTCTCCGTCTCTACTTCGGTCTGGACCACGATGACGCGATGTCTCTGGAAGAGATAGGGAACCTTATCGGCGTGACTCGGGAGCGCGTCCGCCAGATCAAGGAGAGGGCTCTGGCCCGCCTTCGGCATGCGTCGCGTGCACGCTTCCTGGAGTCCTTTGCGGACTAGCAGCCCGCGGAATAGACCCCCCCGGCATTCGAGCCCCGATGCATCCGCGCTGGACCGCTGCGCTCTGCGTTGCTCCTCGGACGAATAGCGGTGCTATTCACCCTTCGAAGCGCCTTGCCAGCCCGGCGCCTCACCGCTCTCGGTGCTCGCGCGGATCTATCCACGGGCTGCGGGCAGCCCGCGGAATAGACCCCCCCGGCATTCGAGCCCCGATGCATCCGCGCTGGACCGCTGCGCTCTGCGTTGCTCCTCGGACGAATAGCGGTGCTATTCACCCTTCGAAGCGCCTTGCCAGCCCGGCGCCTCACCGCTCTCGGTGCTCGCGCGGATCTATCCACGGGCTGCGGGCGGGGTTTCCCGGAATGCCGTTGACACCCCGATGCCAGCCCGGCGCCTCACCGCTCTCGGTGCTCGCGCGGATCTATCCACGGGCTGCGGGCGGGGTTTCCCGGAATGCCGTTGACACCGATCTCGCGCATGGATATCATTCCATGCTGTGGTTTTTTCGGCCTTCACCCGTGACAAAGCCGTTTCACGGGGGCGGGTTCGTTTCGCGGAACGGGGAATCGTGACCAGAACAATCACTCCAAGACTGGAAGACATCCATCGCGTCTGGTGGATCGTCGACGCCGAAGGGAAGCCTCTGGGGAGGTTGGCCACGGAGGTGGCCCGGGTCCTGCGCGGCAAACACAAGCCGATTTACACCCCCCACCTCGACACGGGTGACCATGTGATCGTCATCAACGCGTCGCGTGTGGTTCTGACCGGCCGGAAGGCCGAACAGAAGACCTATTTCCGCCACTCGGGGTTCATGGGAGGGGAAAAGCACATCCCCTTCAGCAGGATGCTGGAACGGTTTCCCGACCGGGTCATCGAACTGGCGGTGCGGGGCATGCTTCCCAAGAACAAGCTGGGCCGGGCCATGCGTCGCAAGCTCCGGGTGTATCCGGGTGCTGCACATCCACATCAGGGTCAGGGCCCCAAGGCCCTCGAGATCTGAACCGCACAGGAACAAGCATGGGCGCAAACCAGCCGATCCAGGCCGTAGGACGCAGGAAGACCAGCGTCGCAAGGGTCTTTCTTCGCCCCGGAGGTGGACATTGGTCCATCAACGGACGCACCATCGAGGACTACTTCCCGAGACCCGCCCACCGGGCCAGGATCGCGGGTCCCATGCAAGTGGCCGACTCGGAGGGCGACTTCGACGTGGAGGTGCGTGTGAAGGGAGGGGGACTGACCGGTCAGGCGGACGCGATTCGATTGGGCATCGCCCGGGCACTGGTCGTCCAGGACGAGGACGTCAGGCCGCCTCTGCGCGAGAGCGGCATGCTGACGAGGGACGCCCGCAAGGTCGAACGCAAGAAGCCGGGCCGGCCCAAGGCACGCAAACGCTTCCAGTTCAGCAAGCGATAGGCCACGCATCCATGAATCATGTTGAAAACCAGGTCGGCCTGACCGAACTTCTCGATGCCGGGGTCCACTTCGGGCACCAGACCCGGCGGTGGAACCCCAAGATGCGGCCGTTCATCTTCGGGGAGCGGAACGGCATCCACATCATCGATCTCCGCAAGACCCTGGATCGCCTCGACGAAGCGCGCGACGCGGTGCGCCGCACGGTCCTGAAAGGGGATAACGTCCTCTTTCTCTCCACCAAGCGGCAGCTCAGGCAGATCGTCGAGGAAGAGGCTACGCGTTGTGGGGCCATGTACGTGACCGAGCGCTGGCTCGGGGGCATGCTCACGAACTTCCAGACCATCCGCCGCCAGATCCGGCGCATGAAGGAGCTCGAACGCGGCCAGGAGGAAAACGCATTCGAGTTCTACACGAAGAAGGAGCGGCTGCTGCTCGAGCGGGAGCGAGTCAAGCTCGAGAAGTACTTCATAGGTGTTCGTGACATGGTCCGCCTGCCCGGTGCCCTTTTCGTGGTGGACGCGAAGCGCGAGATCATCGGTGTTCGCGAGGCGCACCGGCTGGGCATCCCCGTCATCTCCATCGCCGACACCAATGTCGATCCCGCGCTCATCGACTACCCCATTCCCGGGAACGACGATGCCATTCGGTCGGTGAGCCTCATCGCGGGCGAGATTGCCGACGCGATCAGGATCGCCCGTCAGGAAGTGCCCGACGAGCAACTTCGGCGACAGGCCGAGCTGGAGGCGACGACCTACTCGACGGAGACCGGCGAGAAGTCGGCGGACAGCCGGGAGTTGCGGCGGCGGCCCCGAAAACGGCGGCCCAGGCCGGAAGCGATAGCCCAGGTCAGGAAAGTCGGAGAGAGTGATGATGCCTCCCATGGCTCTCGGAGCACGGGGCGCAAGCCGGCAGGGTCCGGCGGCGACGCGTCTCCGAAAGGCTGAGGCTCCGGTCGCCGAAGTTGCCGATGCCGCGCGGGGTCGGCTTTGTGAGAGATTGGTGGTCCCCCGGGACGTCTTCGGGGTCGATGCGCCGTCTGCTCGATAACTGTCGTGAACCCACTGCGCCAGGGGCGCTACCTTAGGAAATGCCAGCAATGAAGATCGGGGCGAAAGCCGTCAAGGAACTCCGTGACCGCACGGGCGCGGGGATGATGGATTGCAAGCGAGCACTGCAGGTCACTGGCGCCGACATCGAGGCAGCCATCGACCTCCTGCGCAGCAAGGGTGAGGCGAAGGCGGCCAAGCGGGCCGACCGTACCGTCAATGAGGGGGTCGTGGCGAGCTACATACACCACGGCGGCCGCATCGGGGTCCTGGTCGAGCTCAATTGCGAGACCGACTTTGTGGCCAATACCGATGATTTCCACACCTTGGCCAGGGACGTCGCCATGCATGTGGCCGCTTCCGATCCCATTGCGGTGGACGTCGGCGATGTCGACCCGGCAGTCGTGGAGCGTGAGCGCAGGGTCTTCACGGAGCAGGTTGCCATGGAGGGGAAGCCGGAACACATCCGGGCCCGGATCGTCGAAGGAAAGCTGGGCAAGTTCTTCAAGCAGCGCGTTCTGCTGGAACAGGCATTCGTCAAGGACCCCGACCGGAGCGTCG
The DNA here is from genome assembly GCA_965206455.1 of Longimicrobiales bacterium. GTDB lineage: Bacteria > Gemmatimonadota > Gemmatimonadetes > Longimicrobiales > Gaopeijiaceae > Bin94. The sequence continues at coordinate 1,234,738 of CBDBJS010000002.1, forward strand.
GAGAGCTCATCACCGAAACTGCGGCCAGGACTGGCGAGAAGATCACGGTTGCACGGTTTTCGCGCTTCCAGGTCGGGGGGTGAAGGGTTCGTGCCGGTTGCCCTTCCGCGGCAATGACCTCCGCCACGCTCCGCCGGGGTCACCCCGATGAGTGACCGGAGGAGCCCCGGCTACGGGCGCATACTCCTGAAGTTGTCGGGTGAAGCGCTGGCGGGACAACAGGGCTTTGGAATCGACCCCCAGGTCGTGGACGGGATCACCGAGGAGATCAAGGCGATTCACGAGTCGGGGGTCTCTCTCGGTGTGGTCATCGGGGGCGGGAACATCGTAAGGGGTGCGATTGCCAGCCAGCATGGCATGGAAAGGGTCTCGGCCGACTACATGGGGATGCTGGCGACAATCATGAATGCCCTTGCCGTCCAGGACCTGCTGGAAAAGAAGAGGGTCGAGACACGCGTCATGACGGCGATTCGCATGCCCCAGCTCGCCGAGCCCTACATCAGGCGCCGGGCAGTGCGACACCTCGAGAAGGGAAGAGTCGTCATCTTCGCGGGGGGCACGGGGAATCCCTATTTTTCCACCGACACCGCGGCCGCGTTGCGTGCGATGGAAATGAATGCGGACGTGGTCATCAAGGCGACGAAGGTGGAGGGAGTATTCACCGCCGACCCCGCGAGAGACCCTGCGGCCCGCTTCATACCGGACATCTCCTTCCACGAGGTGGTTGCCCGGGATCTGCGGGTGATGGATGCGGCGGCCGTGTCCCTTTGCCGGGACAATGACCTGCCCATTATCGTCCTCAACTTCGACGATCCGGGTTCGGTGCGGAGGGCGATTCACGGAGAGAGGGTGGGAACGCTGGTATCATAGACCAGGCGCTCATGTTCGCACGGTACGGAAGGAGCCGACTGTGGCTGTAGTCGACGAAGCGAGAAACAGAATGGATGACACGGTGGCCGCGATCCGCCGGGAGTTCGCGACGGTGCGGACCGGCAAGGCGGTCCCCTCGATACTCGACACCGTCCGGGTTGATGCGTACGGGGCTCGCATGCCCCTGCAACAGGTGGCCACGATAAGCGCCCAAGACGCTTCGCTCCTGGTGATCCAGCCCTTCGATCCGTCACTGATTGCGTCGATCGAGAAAGCGGTCCTCACGTCGGACCTGGGGCTGAATCCGTCCAACGACGGCTCAGTCGTGCGGGTGCCGATTCCTCCTCTCAGCGAGGAGCGTCGCAAGCAGTACGTGCGACTCCTCAACAAGATGGCGGAGGAAGCCCGGATCTCGGTGCGCCGCGCGCGCCAGACCGCCAATGATGAGGTCAGGGGCCAGATGAAGGCTCATGAAGTGGGCGAGGACGAAGCTCATCGCATCATGGCGAATGTCCAGAAGCTCACCAACCAGTACGTGGGGACGATCGACGGGATCCTTGCCGGCAAGGAGAAGGAGGTGATGGCGATCTGAGGAGCTTCACGAGCGCGCCGTCACGGCTGTTTCATGTCGTCTGATCGCCTGGACCTGATCAAGGTGAACAGCCACGTGCCTCGTCATGTGGCAGTCATCATGGACGGGAACGGCCGATGGGCCCGCGAGAGGGGCTTGCCTCGGCACGCCGGACACTGGGAGGGGATGAAGGCCGTCCGCGAGGCTGTGGAGGGAGCGGGTGCCTCGGGCGTGCAGATCCTTACCCTGTTCGCCTTCTCCACCGAGAACTGGAAGCGCCCGCGCACCGAGATCGACGCGCTCATGGGCGTGCTCCAGACGTACGCGGAGAAGGAGCGGCTCAACCTTGCCGGGGAAGGCGTGGAGGTGAGAATTCTGGGCGAGGTCGAACGCCTCGACGCCCCTTCGCGGGAGGCCGTACGGCGAATCGAGGAAACGACACGGGGTGGAGCCGCGCTGCGGCTCAACCTGATGGTCTCCTACGGGGGACGAGAGGAACTCGTTGCCGCGGCTCGAAAGCTGGCGGCACAGGCCCGGGCGGGTCTGCTCGATCCGAATTCGATCGACTCGAAGTCCCTTGAGCGCTCCCTCTACACAGTCGGGCTGCCCGACCCGGACCTCCTCATCCGTACCTCGGGAGAGTTTCGCATCAGCAACTTCATGCTCTGGCAACTCGCGTACACCGAACTGTACATCGCGTCAGTGCTTTGGCCCGACTTTACCCGGGAGGATCTCTTTGCCGCCATCCTCGACTACCAACGCCGGGAACGGCGCTTCGGCCGGGTCACGACGGGCTGACGCAAACGTGCCGATCCGGCCATGATCTCGGCGGAGCTGCGGGCCCGGCTGCTCGTCGCGGCGGGTGGAATACCGGTCGCGCTTCTCGCCGTGTACCAGGGTGGCTGGTTCCTGGGGGGCTTCCTGGCCCTGGTCGCGGCAATCGCCACGCGCGAGTTCTACCTGATCACATCGGCCAGGGGAGGGCGCCCGCTCGGCTGGCTCGGAATCCCGGCGGCATCGCTCCTCGTCCTTCTCGCGGCTCACGAACCCGTCTTCGAGGCGTGGGGCGACCGCGCCCTGGTCCTTCTGTTGATTCTGGGACTCCTGACATCCCTCGTCACGATCCTCTGCCGCGGGATCGAGGAATCGCCCCTGCTTTCGGTGGTGGCGACCGTCTTCGGAGCACTCTACACGGGTGGGACCCTCTCCTTTGCAGTACTTCTGCGCCACCTTCCCGAGACGCAGGGGACGGCGTCGCCCCCGGCGCTGGAAGGTTCGCTGCTCGTTCTCCTGCCTCTGCTTGTGACCTGGGCCGGCGACAGCGCGGCCTATTTCACCGGACGGAAGATAGGCCGGACCCGGCTTGCGCCGCGCGTGAGTCCCGGGAAGACCGTGGAGGGAGGCATCGCCGGGCTCGTTGCGGCGACGGCAGTGGGTACCCTGGCGGGGTTTGTCCTGGAGGACTTTGCGACCTTCCCGGTGTCACCGGTCGCGGGGGGCGCCATCGGACTGATCCTTGGCGTGGCCGGTCAACTGGGTGACCTGACGGAGTCCCTGTTCAAGCGGGAGGCGGGGGTGAAGGACTCGGGCACTCTTCTTCCCGGGCACGGTGGCGCACTAGACCGGTTCGACGCTCTGTTCTTCACCATACCGTTGGCATACGGACTCATCCTCCTGACCAGGTACCTGTAGGTGAAGCGCCTGGCTGTCCTGGGAGCGACCGGCTCCGTCGGCACCTCGACGCTCGCCGTTGTTCGGCGCCACCCCGAGCGGTTCGAGGTCGTGGCCCTCTCGGCGAGGCGGTCCGTCGGAGCCCTGGAAGCGCTCGCCACGGAGTTCGGTGTGCGGGACGTCGCCGTGGCCGAAGCCTCGGCGCTGGAGGACCGGCCGGATCTCCTGGACAGGGGTTGGCGCACCGGCCCCGACAGCGTGACCCGTCTCGCACGTCTGCCGGGGGTGGACGTCGTGGTCAATGCGGTGGTGGGCGCGGCCGGACTGCGGCCGACGGTCGGGGCCCTGGAGACGGGGAAGCGTTGCGCGCTGGCCAACAAGGAATCGCTGGTCGCGGCGGGCGAGGTGGTTCTCGAAGCGGCACGCCGCGGTGGAGGAGAGTTGGTCCCCGTCGACAGCGAGCACTCGGCGATCCTGCAGTGTATCGGGTCCGCGAGTCGTGACGAGGTACACCGGTTGATCCTCACCGCCAGCGGCGGCCCCTTCCGCGAAACCGGGGCCGATATCCTTGAGCACGCGGATGCCGAGATGGCCCTGAAGCACCCGACATGGGATATGGGGGCCAAGATCTCGATCGATTCGGCAACGCTGGCCAACAAGGCGCTCGAGGTAATCGAGGCCCACTTCCTGTACGGGCTTTCCTACGACCACATCGGGGTCGTTGTGCACCCCACGTCGATTGTTCACTCCTTCGTCGAGTTCGTCGACGGCTCCGTCCTGGCGCAGCTGGGCGAGCCGACGATGGAGTTGCCGATCCTCCACGCGCTGACGTGGCCTCGTCGCTGCGATGATCCCGTGCTCCGCAACTTCGATCCCATCGCGTTGTCGCCCCTGGCTTTCGAGCCGGTGGACGAGCTTCGCTTCCCCCTCTTTCGCCTGGGGGTGGACGCAGGAAGATCGGGTGGGGCCGCGCCCGCAGTGTTCAATGCGGCGAACGAGGTTGCCGTTGAATCGTTCCTGAAAGGAAAGGTTACCTTCCCGGGTATGTCCGAGGTCGTCGGATGGGCATTGGAGGTGCTGGGCAGCGGTACGGCGACGACCCTCGACGAAGTTCTGCGGGCGGACCGGGCCGCCAGGAGATGCGCGGCCGAGAAGGTGAAAGGGATGAGCACATGACAATATTGGCCACGGTCGTTCTTCTCGGCGTGCTGATTTTCGTGCACGAACTGGGGCACTTCTGGGCCGCCAAGTCCGTCGGAGTCGGTGTGGAGCGATTCTCCATCGGCCTCGGACCGAAGATTTGGGGATTCAAGCGCGGGGAGACGGAGTACATTCTGGCTGCCATCCCCCTCGGGGGCTACGTGAAGATGCAGGGGATGGAGGACGAGGTGATGGAGCACCTCGAAGGCGGCGCGTCGAACGCTCCGCCCGAGCCGCGCCCGGGTGACTTCGACGCGCAGCCCCTGGCAGCTCGGGCCTTCGTGATATCGGCGGGCGTCATCATGAACATGCTGTTCGCGTTCCTTCTGTACACGGTCGTCGCCGCTGCCTGGGGTGTGCAGGAGCTGGCCGTGACACGGGTCATGACCGTGGAGGAGAGCACACTTCCGGCCGGGACGCAGTCGCTGGCGGGCATCACTCCGGGGGCGGAGATCGTCCGGTTGGGCGAGGTCGTGCCCGCTTCCTGGAACGACATCGTGCGCACGCTGACGGAGGGTGGTACCGGTCCGCTGCAAGTTGAAACCGCCTCGCCCCGGGCCGTGTTCGACATCGTGGTTCCGGCAGCCGATGAAGAGCGACGTGCACTGGCCGCCTCGCTCGGGTACTGGATCGACCCGGTCGTCGGCGACGTCGAGCCGGGGAGCCCGGCCGCGGGTGCGTCGATCGAACGCGAAGACCGGGTCACCCGGGTCGCAGGTGCCCCGGTCGAGAGCTGGGCGGACATGCTGAGGGAGATCGGGGCCCGTCCCGGCGAGCGCGTGGAGCTTGGCCTTCTCAGGAACGGCACGGCTCTGACCCGCATCGTCGAACTGGACGACATCGAGTCGCCCACGGGAGAGCGGCGGGGTCGGCTCGGGGTGCGCCAGACGGTGCTGGAGACGTTGTCCGTACCCGTGGGGTTCGTTGAAGCCATTACGCTCGGTTGGGGGCAGACGGTGGGGATCACCCGGCTGATCCTCGGCTTTCTGCGCGACCTGGTGACCTTGAATGTGTCACCGCGCTCGGTGGGCTCGATCGGGACGATCGCCGTCGCCTCGGGCGAGGCGGCCGCGGCCGGGATGGACACGTTCCTGCGCTTCATGGCTCTGTTCAGCATCAATCTGGCGGTTCTGAACATGCTTCCCATCCCGGTCCTCGACGGGGGCCACATGATCTTCCTCGGAATCGAGCTGGTGCGTGGTCAGAAGTTGACGGTCAAGCAGCGTGTCCGGTGGAGCCAGGTGGGTCTCGTGGTGGTCGTCGGAATCATGGTTTGGGCCCTTGGGAACGACCTGTTGCGATTCCTCGGACTATAGGAGCCGTTCCGGTTTCACCACGGACTCCTAGAAGAGCGAGAGTTGACGCGGGCCCGTCCGGTCTCTGAGCCGCGCCAGGTCCAGGAGCGGGGTGGGATGGTCCGGCCCCGCGACTTCCACCAGGCCCTTGAAGCCCTTCTTCCGGAGCCCTCTCTCCATGACGGTTCTGGCCAGATGAGGCCGATTCGATTCCTCGGACAGATGCGCGAGGACCACGACGGCGAGACGGGGGCTGCACAGCTCCCGGGCGAAGGTCACCGCTGCCTGGTTGGAGAGGTGGCCGTGACTCGACGCAATGCGGGCCTTGACCGCGGCGGGATACTCCGCGGACCACAGCAGCACCTCGTCGTGGTTCGACTCGATGATCAGCGCGTCGCACCCGCCGAGAGCGTGCTTGACCTGGACGGTGGGCCGTCCCATGTCGGTGGCGATCCCCAGGCGCAGCCCCGTGGCCGGTTCGCTTACTGCGAAGGCCACCGGATCCGCGGCGTCGTGGATCGTGATGAAGGGGTCGACGCGGAGATCCCCGAACGGCACAGGGTATCCCGGCCGGTAACAGTGGACGACTTCGCCGCCGCGCAGCAGCTTCCGGCACGCACGGTGCGTGCCGCTGGTCATGAAAAGGGGGGTGCCGTGCGCACGTGCGAACACGCCGGCGCCCCTGGTGTGGTCACCGTGCTCATGGGTCAGGAAGATTGCCGAGATGTCGCCGGGCTCCACACCGACGATGCCCAACCTCTTCGTGAGCTCGCGGCCGCTGAATCCGGCATCGACGAGAATCCGTGTCGTGCCGCCGGCGATCAGGGTAGCGTTCCCGCGGCTGCTGCTGCCCAGCACCGAGAAGAGCACGGGGTCAGGAGCGCCTGGAGGCGGACCGGAGCGGGGCAGTCTCCGAGAAGGTTGCGCGATACAGGCGGCGCATCCCCTCGGTGAGCTCGACCTGTCGCCGGGCCATGACCCGCGCCGCTGTCTCGACGAAGCGTTCGATGTCGTATTCGGCAGGCTCGCCGTGCCCTGTCCAGGAGAAGGGGGGGACATGCCTGGGTGGCATGCCGCCGCCGAAGATGGCGGATCCCGCACCGATCACGGTGCCGGTATCGAGGAGAGTTCCGATTCCGGTGCGCACGTGGTCGCCCAGAAAGCACCCGACCTTGGTCAGACCCGTGTCGACCCTTCCCCCGTCGAGTTCGATTCGGACGCTGCCGTAGGTGTGCTTGAGGTCGGAGTTGCTGGTCATCGCGCCCAGGTTCACCCACCGACCGACCACCGAATGGCCCAGGAAGCCGTCGTGAGCCTTGTTTGCGTACCCGAGGATGACGGTGGATTCCACCTCGCCCCGAACCTTGCAGGCAGGACCGATGCCGGAGCTCCGGATCGCGCCGCCGAGCACGGTGGAGCCAGGTCCCACGTAGACTGGACCGGTCACACGGCAGGGAGCCTGGAGCCTCGCTCCGTCCGCGAGGATCACGGGGCCGTCCGTGGTGTCGAGGACCGCACCCGGATCGATCCGGGCACCCGGGCCCAAAGCGACCCGGCCCCCGCCCAGCCGGTGGACGTGTGCGGGGAGCGGGTCGTCAGGGAACCGGTCGCCATCTCTGCGGATCCGATCCGGGTTCGCCGCCATCAGCTCCCAAACCGATCCGAGTACCGTGCCGTCCAGCGGGGCCCGAGGCCACTCCGGCCAGGCCCCCGCGAAAAGGGTGGGCGGGGCCTCGATTCCCGCTGGAACCCAGGCACCAACCGGTTCGGATCCGGCGACCAGCACGGTCGGGCTCCGGTGGGCGCGCACGGCCACGGCGGGGACGAGGCGGCTGGAGAGAAAGAGCCTGTCTCCTGCGTCTCCGATCATGTCGGGGGTCAGGCAGGGCGGCGCACCGGGTTCGTCAAAGCCGAGAAGGAGGTCGCCCGCCAGGTGCCCCTCGCACTTCAACCGAAGCACCCGCTCCGCACGTGCCCGAAGGGATTCGGTGCCGAAGAGGATCTCTCCAGCCGGCCGGGTCAGGGTGAAGGGTTGCCAACGGCGGGCGGCATCGTCGTCGAAGAGGAAAAGGCGCGCGGTCATTCAAGCGGGATCGGAGTCGAGCCCCCGATCCGTATGAGGAAATATAGTATGCGCGTCCATATGTTTCAAGTATTGTTTCAATCGGGTCGACTCGGCGCGAGGCATCACCAGTGTCGTCTGGTCCGTCTGCACCACCAGGAGGCCCTCAACCCCCAGCAGAACGACTTGGCCCGATGTCGCCACAGCGATGTTGTCGCGGGCATCCGCGAGGTAGGACCGTCCCTGACAGACGTTGCCCTCGGCGTCCGCCGGGCGATTGCGGGCCAGGGCCTCCCAGCTTCCGATGTCGTCCCAGTGGAAGGTCGCGTCGATGGACGCAACCCTGCTGCTTCGCTCGAGCACCGCCTCGTCGACGCTGATCGTCTCGGCGGCGTCGTAGAAGGCGGTGTCTTCCCCGCGCTCGAGGTGGGGCAGGGCGCGCGCAATCTCGGGGGCGAGGGCCACGACCTCGTCCAGGAAGACGGCCGCGGGCCAGATGAAGATTCCCGAATTCCAGCGGTAGCCTTCCGCCACGTACCGGGACGCCGTCTCCTCGTCCGGCTTCTCGACGAACCCGTCGACACGATAGGCTCGGTGGTGTTCCGGCGCGCTCAGGGGACTGCCCGGCTTGATGTATCCGTAGCCGGTCTCGGGCCTGTCCGGGGGTACCGCCACGGTGAGCAGCATCCGATCGCGCCGGGCGATTTCGACGGCGGCGCGCAGCACGTCACGGAAGTTGTGCGCCGGGCGCACCAGGTGATCGGAGTGAAGCGACACCAATACTGCGCCGGGATCGGTCTTTTCGATCTCCCAGGCAGCCCGGGCGAGGACCGGTCCCGTGCCGCGTGGCCGGGTCTCAACCATGAAGGCGCCTCGGGGCAGGCCCGTGGCGTCGCGGAGCTGGGGGACCAGCTCGCGTCCCGCGAGGATCCGCACCTTTTCGGGCGGGACGAAGCCGCGCACCCTTGCCAGGGTGTCGGCGATGAGCGGGTTCGGACCCGCGAGGGGCAGCAACTGCTTCGGTTGCCGCGGTGTACTGAGGGGCCAGAAGCGGGTCCCGGCACCGCCTGCAAGGACGGTCACCCAGACTGAAGGGGCGGAGGTCACCGGGCGTCGGTCATGAATTGGCGCATGGAGCCGTAACCTAGCCGAGTGATGGAGCAAAGTCAAGGAACGCGACCCCTCCGGTGTATGTTGACTCCGGGGAACCGTGCCCGGTACAATTACCTATGAGGATTCGAAACTTCTGGCTGGTCGTCATCGCGGCCGCCGGCGTGTTGAACGCGTGTGACGACAACCCCTTCCTGATCCGGTGGGAAGTGAATCCGGACACGGTGCGTCTGTACGCCCTTTCCCGGCCCGAACCCAATCTCGTGTCGGGGTTCGACTTCTACCTGCGGAGACCGGTACGGATCGAGGCGCCGGACACCGGGGACGAGTGGGATCTCGCGGTGGACATCCGGGAAGGCCAGCTGGTGTGGCTGCCGGCTGCGGCGTTGGGGATCCCGTCCGAGGCCGGGCTGGCCATCCTGGAGGGAGAGACATTCGAGTCGGCAACGGAGGCGCCCGAGGACACCGCCCGTTACGTGTCCGACGCGCCGGTGGCGATCGTGCAAGGCCGCGTCTACGCGATCCGCACACGGCGCCACCAGGGGACCTTCGGCACGATCTGCAACTACTACGGCAAGATCGAACCGCTGGCCGTGGACGCCAACGCCGGCACGGTGCGCTTCCAGTTCGATGTCAGCCGAGTCTGCAACAGTCGCGACCTGATCCCTCCGGACTAGCAACCCCGCGATGCTGGACATCAAACAGGTGCGCCGTGACCCCGGCGGGGTAGCCGCAGCACTCGGGCGGCGAGGGCAAAAGGGGGCTGCTGCATCGGTCATGACGGTCGCCGACCGGGATCGGGAGCGGCGAGAGGCGCTCGGCCGGGTCAACGAGCTCAAGGCACTGCGAAACCGGGTATCGAAGGAGATCGGCGCGGCACGCCGCGCCGGCGGAGACGTGACCGCGGAGATCGCGCGGATGCGGGAGGTCGGCGCGAGCATCGGCGCACTGGATGCGGCGGTGGCCCGCGCCGACGCGTGGATTGCCGAGACCCTCGCGGTCATCCCGAATCTTCCTGACCCGCGCGTTCCCGAAGGCGGCGTCGACGCAAACCAGGTGGTGCGAATCTGGGGCACGCCCGCCGAATTCGGATTTGCACCTCGGCCCCACTGGGAGCTGGGCGCATCGCTGGGAATCCTCGACCTCCCCGGGGGGGTGAGGGTTGCAGGGTCGGGCTTCGTCGTACTGCGGGGGCGGGGTGCGGCCCTTCAAAGAGGGCTGATCAACTGGATGATCGGCTTGCACACCGCCGAGCACGGTTACTCGGAGCTTCGCGTCCCCTACCTGGTCAGGGAGGAGAGCATGACCGGTACGGGGCAGCTGCCGAAGTTTGCCGAGGAGTCCTATGTCACGCGGCGTGACGGATTGTGGCTGATCCCGACCGCGGAGGTTCCCGTTACGAACCTGCACCGCGGGGAGATTCTGCCCGGGGATTCGCTTCCCCGGAAATATGTGGCCTATTCCCCATGCTTCCGAAGAGAGGCCGGCGCCGCCGGAAAGGACACCCGGGGCATGTTGAGGGTCCACCAGTTCGACAAGGTCGAGCTCGTCCGTTTCGAGTACCCGGAATCCGCGGCCGCAGCTCTTGAGGAGTTGACCGGTGAAGCCGGCAGGGTCCTCGAGCTGCTGGGGTTGCCGTACCGGGTCGTACTGCTGGCGGCAGGCGACCTGGGGTTTTCCGCCACTCTCACCTATGATCTCGAAGTGTGGGCCCCGGGTGTGCAACAGTGGCTGGAAGTATCGAGCTGCTCGACCTTCGGGGACTACCAGGCCCGTCGGGCGGGGATCAGATTCCGCCGGACCCGGAGCGCCGGCACGGAGTACGTCCACACGCTCAATGGGTCGGCTCTGGCGCTGCCGAGGCTGATGGTGGCGCTGCTCGAGACCTGTCAGCAGCCGGATGGATCGGTTCTCTTGCCCGAGGTGCTCGGTCCCGCGCTGGGGTTCACCGAGATTGCGCCAGGAGGGTGACCGGCCATCGCAGCCATGACAGAGCGATGATCGGGAGAAGGGGAGCGGGAAGCACCCGCAGGGCAACCGGGGTGGCATCACGCACCTGGCCATTTGCGCTGGCCGTGCTCTTCGGAGCCCTGCTGGTGTGGTACATGGTCTACACGGCCCAGATCGTCCGTTCCCGACAGGCCGACGCCGAGGCCTTCACGCGCATCTACGCGCTGGTGCAGAGTGGGTTGACGAGCCTCGAACCCGGGGCGGAACTGGCGGCACTTACGAACTTGCAGCGCGAGCTGGTAGCACTCGGTGTTCCGTTCGTCGTCACTTCGGAGCCCGGCTACAGGTACAACACCTCCGCCAATCTCCCCTTTTCGGTTTCGAATCCGCCGACGGCGGAGGAGACGGACCGCATCCTCCGCTATGCCCGGGAACTCGATGAACGCAACGAGCCGGTGGGCGATCCGGAGATCGAGCTGGTGCACTACGGGATCACCCCGGAAGCGGCGCGCCTGCAGCGGATCCCGTTTCTGTGGGCGTCGGGACTTCTCCTTACCGTGCTTCTCGCGGTCACGGTGTTCCGCTACCAACGGAGGACGGCGGCCGAACAGGCGTGGACCGCGATGGCGCGGGAGTTGGCCCATCAACTCGGGACACCGATCAGTTCGCTCCAGGGTTGGGTGGAAGTCCTGGGCCTGTCGCGCGGCGAACGCCCCGGCGAAATGCGCCAGTACGAGGTCGCGACGGCCATCGGCGAAGATCTGGTTCGGCTGGAACGGGTGAGCAGGCGCTTCGAACTGATCGGCAGGGATCCGGAACTGAGGCCGGTTTCCCTGAAGGACATCGTCGCCGAGCTGCGTGACTATATGGAGGCCCGGCTGCCGAGGCTGGGTCCCGGCGTTGCCCTCCATGTCGACGTTCCCGACAATCTGCCGGACGTACAGGGGCATGAGGTACTCCTGGCGTGGGCGCTCGAAAACGTTGTCAAGAACGCGCTCGACGCGATGGCCGGTACGGGAGGCTCGATCACCATCTCGGCCCGGGTGGCGGAAAAGCGCTGGGTCGTTCTCCGGATCCGGGACACGGGACCCGGGGTGCCGTTCGAGATCCGCGACCGCCTGTTCGATCCCGGGGTCACGACCAAGTCCGGAGGCTGGGGGGTGGGCCTCACCCTGACGCGCCGGATCGTCCAGGGCGTTCACAGGGGGCGGATCGAACTGCTCGACCGCGGGGAGCGTGGCGTGACCTTTCAGGCGTGGTTCCCGCTGGCGACCGATGACGGCGGGGCCGCCACAAGAGCGGTGACGCACGGATGAGCACGGCCCTTGCCGGGACGCTCAACCCGGAACAGCGCGAGGCGGTCGAGCACTTCGAGGGCGCGTGCCTGGTGCTCGCCGGAGCGGGCTCCGGAAAGACCCGCGTGCTGACCACCCGGGTGTGCAACCTGATCATGGAACATGGCGTACCCCCGGACCGCATCTTGGCGGTCACCTTCACGAACAAGGCGGCCGGGGAGATGCGGGAGCGCGTCGTTGCGATGCTTGGTGAAGAGCCGCGAGGCATCTGGATGGGCACCTTTCACGCCCTCGGCGCGCGCTTCCTGCGACGACACGCGCCGGAGATGGGGTGGACTCGCGGCTTTACCATACGCGACGCGGAGCAGTCTCTGCGCGAGGTCAAGAAGGCCCAGAAGAGCGTGGACGTGAACCCGGTGCAATGGTCCCCGAGGGCCATGCGCGACCGGATTTCCGAGGCGAAGAACCACCTGATCGGCGTGGAGGCATTCGCGAAGGCTCACGGCGACGGCGCAGACATGTTTCTCGCCCGGGCCGCCCGTGTCTATCCGGCATACCAGGAAGCGCTCCGCAAACAGGACGCGATGGACTTCGACGACCTGTTGTTGCAACCCGTGCGCCTGTTCGAGGGAAACGCGGATCTGCTCCGGCGCTACCAGCGTCGCTTCGCCTTCATTCTCGTGGACGAGTACCAGGACACGAACCGCGCCCAGTTCAGGCTGCTGGAGTTGCTGGCCTCCGGGCACGAGAACCTCATGGTCGTCGGCGACGACGATCAGAGCATCTACGGTTGGCGGGGCGCGGATATTCGCAACATCCTCGACTTCGAAAAGAGCTTCCCCGGTGCCAGGGTGGTGCGTCTGGAGCAGAACTATCGGTCCACGCCGGTCATCCTGGATGCCGCGAACAGGGTGATTCGGCAAAACTGCGACCGGAAGGAAAAGACTCTCCGCACCGACCGCACCGGGGGCGCGCCCGTTACGTGCCTCGAAGCCGGTGACGAGGGTGACGAGGCTCGCTGGATCGTGGAGGAGATCGAGCGGCGGATGCTTTCGCACGCGGAGTACGACCACCGGGACTTCGCGGTGCTCTACCGCACGAATGCCCAGTCCCGGGCTCTCGAGGACCGTTTCAGACGGCGTGGACTCCCGTACCAGATCGTGGGCGGAGTCCGCTTCTACGAACGCCGTGAGATCCAGGATGTCCTCGCCTACCTCCGTCTGATCGCGAACCCTCGCGATGCGGACGCGTTCGACCGTGTGGTGAACTATCCCCGCCGCGGCGTGGGACGCACCTCCCTGACGAGGTTTTTCGGTTTCGCCGCCGAGTCGGGGATCGAACTTCTGCAGGCCGCGGCGCGTGCCGATGAAGTCCCGCGCCTGTCGGTCTCCGCCCGCCGGGGCCTCAAGGGCCTCGTCCACCTCATCCGGAGGTACTCGGAGATGGCGGTCGACCATACGGCGGGCGAAGTCCTGGAGGAGCTGATCGAGGAGCTGAACCTCGTCCTGTTGCTTCGCGCCGGTGGCGCGGAAGGTGACGATCGGGCCGAGAACGTGCGGGAACTGATCGCTGCCGCACGAGACTTCGAGGCGGAACAGGTGCTGGAGCTGGACGACGACGACCGGGATGTCTTCACCGACCTTGGCCTCTTCCTTCAGCATGTAGCCCTGGTGACCGACATCGACCGACACGATTCCGGTGCCGACACAGTGACCCTCATGACGCTGCACAGCGCCAAGGGGCTGGAGTTCCCGGTCGTGTTCATCAGCGGGATGGAGGAAGGACTCTTCCCGCTTTCGCGCGCGTATGACGAGACGCGCCTCCTGGAGGAGGAGCGGCGCCTCTTCTACGTGGGAGTGACGCGGGCCCGGGAGAAGCTCTACCTGACGCATGCCCGCCGCCGCCGCAGAGCCGGCGAAGTCTCCTTCGGGCAGCTCTCGTCATTCGTGGATGTGCTGGAAGACACCGTGGAAAGGCAGGGCACCACCCGGGTTCGTCCTGGCTGGGCCACATACGGGCGGAGGGAATCCGACCCCGTCTCGCCGGCCCGGCCAGCCCTCAAGAGTGGCTCCGGCGACACGGACTTCGGCTTCAATCAGGACCGTCCGCGCTACGTGAAGGGCGAGCGGGTGGTGCATCAGACCTTCGGTTCGGGCACGATCGTGGAGCTGTCCGGGTTCGGGCGCGACCTCAAGGTCACGGTTGATTTCGGCGCGGCGGGCCGGAAGAGACTGCTGGTCCGGTACGCGGCACTGGAAAGGGACTTCTTCTAGTCCGCCGGGCCCGTCTCGTCCTCGGGGCCGGTGTCGTCCTCGGGGCCGGTCCCTCCTTCGCTCGCCGGCGGGGCATCCGCGGGACCGTCGCCGGTACTCCCGTCCGAGGCGCCCTGCTTCGTCCCCGCCCACCGCAGCAACCCGGCACCTGTGCGCAGCATCCGAACCTTGGCCGCCGCGTCCAGTACCGCGTCCTCCGCCTCGGACTGGGCCAGATCCAGGAGCGCCGAGAGGTCCGCGACACGACCCCGGGCGCTTTCGGATGCGTCACCGACGTCGTCGGCGAACCCCCCCAGCGCCTCGCTCACCCGGTCGACCTCCGACCGTGCGACCTGCGTGATGTGGTCAATGTTCCGGGCTGCATTGTTCGCATGCTCCACGAGCGGCTGTGACCGGTCGGTTGTTGCGGCCAGGAAGCCGGTCCACGCGCGCGAAAGGTGGCGCAGTTCTGCAAGGACGAAGAGCAGGACGACGAGGATCGCGACGAACGCCACGCCCATTCCCACCGTCATCCACGCGGAAGCAAGCCCGAGGCTGTCTCGGGCAACCGCGACGACGGTCGTGTCCTGGATCGATTGTGCAAGAAGGATTGGCATGGGTACCGCCTCGATGTGATCAGTGATCGGAATATGGGGCTTCAGCGAGGCGCTATCCAGCGGTATCTTGAACACATGCCATCATTCGTTGTCTCCGGTGGCCGCGAATTGGGTGGGACCATCCGGCCGGCCGGAAACAAGAACGCCGCCCTCCCGGTGCTTGCGGCGACGCTCATGTCCGCCGAGCCGGTCACCATCCGCAACGTCCCCCGTATCCGGGACGTGCGCACGCTGGTGGACATCATGCGAGCCATGGGCGCCGACGTGACCTGGACCGGCCCCAATGTAGTCCGTGTGGATGCAGGGAACGTCTCGGCGGGCGCACTCGATCCGGCGCTGTCGGCGCGGATCCGGGCGTCCATCCTCCTCGCGGGTCCGCTTCTCGCACGGTTCGGGACCCTGTCACTCCCCCCGCCGGGGGGCGATGTCATCGGGCGCCGCCGGCTGGACACCCACGTGCTCGCATTCCGGGCACTGGGTGCCGAAGTGGAGACCTCACACGGCCTCGACATCCACGCGCCGAAACTCGTGGGCGCGGACATGTTCCTCGACGAGCCTTCGGTCACGGCTACCGAGAACGCCATCATGGCGGCGTCGCTGGCCCGTGGCGAGACCGTGATCCGGAATGCGGCCGCCGAACCGCACGTCCAGGATCTGTGCCATCTCCTGAACGCCATGGGTGCCCGCATCGGCGGGATCGGGAGCGCCAATCTGGTCATCGAGGGCGTGTCGTCTCTTGGTGGGGCCGACTTCGCGATCGGCCCCGATCACGTCGAGACCGGGTCGTTCATCGGGCTCGCGGCGGTCACGCGCAGCAGGCTGGTGATCGAGGACGCTCCGATGGAACACCTCGACTCCATTCTGATCGGGTTTCGCCGCCTGGGGATCGATTGTCGTCCGGACGGGCGGAATCTGGTCGTGGACGGACGGGTGGAGCCGGTCATCCAGATGGACGCCTTCGGGCATCTTCCCAAGGTCGACGATGGTCCGTGGCCGGCGTTCCCGGCCGATCTGACATCGATCGCGGTGGTTGCAGCCACCTGTGCCAGGGGGACGGTCCTGATCCACGAGAAGATGTTCGAGTCGCGGATGTTCTTCACCGACAAGCTCGTCGGCATGGGAGCCAGGATCATCCTCTGCGACCCGCACCGCGTCGTCGTGGTCGGCCCCTCGCCGCTGCGGGGTGGGCGTGTGGAGAGCCCTGACATACGTGCCGGGATGGCCATTCTCATCGCTGCGCTCGGCGCCCGTGGCGAGAGCGTGATCCGCAATGTCGGTCAGATCGAGCGTGGCTATGAACGGATCGACGAGCGCCTCACCGCCCTCGGTGCGCGGATCGAGCGCCGTGATTGACCGCCGGACCGGGTTTCAGCTATAATTGAATCGGTGGTGGGCCGCCTCCGGGGTGGGCCCTTTCCAAGTGGGGGAGATGGCGTCCCCCGCTTTTTTTATCCACAAGGACAGGGTTGGCGACGTGAAAACAAACCAGGCCGAGTTCCGGAGGGACTTCGAGGAACGGTTGTCCCGCCTGGGATATGATCTCGTGCAGGTCGAGTGGGCCGGCAACGCTCATCGTCCCGTCATCAGACTTCGGGTGGAGCGGGAGGCCCTCGACCGCCCCGTCTCGCTGGATGACTGTGCGACGGTGAGCAGGGGGATCGAAGGGTGGCTCGACGAGGACGCCCGGGTACCGGACCAATACGTCCTCGAGGTCTCATCGCCCGGGCTGGACCGCCCTTTGACCCGGGACAGGGACTTCCGGCGATTCTGCGGACAGCGGATCGCGGTGCAGGGAACCCGCGCGCTCCGTGGCAGGGCGTCCCGCCTCGAAGGACGCTTGCTGGGCCTTGTGGAAGGCGGCGATGGCGACGCGTCGATCCTGTTGCAGCTGGGTAGCGGCGACGAGGTCGAGGTTCCCCGGTCCCGGGTCGCAGGCGCTCGCCTGGTTCACGCGTGGAAGACTCCATCATGAACACCGGCCTGGTAGTCGCGGCATTCCGCGACATCGCAGCGGCCAAGAACCTCGAGCCCGATCAGGTGAACGAACTCATCCGCGACGGGATTCACGCCGGGCTTGCGCGGATCTACGGCCCCAACGTCGACACCGAAATCATCATCGACGATATGGCCGGCGACATCGAGATGCTGGTGTTGAAGCGTGTGGTCCCGGCGGTGGAGGATCCGTCCGCGGAAGTGACGTTGGAAGAAGCACGATGGGACGATCCCACATACGAAGTCGGCGACGTGATGGAGATTCCCGTCGACTTCTCGCAATTCGGGCGGAACGCGGTGATGGCGGCCAAACAGCGCATCGTGCAACTGGTGCGCGAAGGTGAACGGCAGCGCATCCGGGACGAATACGTGGATCGGGTGGGCCATCTGCTCTCTGGAGAGGTGCAGCAGATCGAGCGTGGCAAGCTGGTGCTGCTTCTGAATCGCTCCCGCGAAGCGGAGGCGATCATCCCGTGGAAGGAGCAGAATCCGCGGGAGCGTTTCCGCCAGGGAGAATCCATCCGGGCCGTACTCAAGAAGGTGGACGAGACCCCCAAGGGTCCCCGCCTGATCTTTTCCCGGGCCGACCCCCTCTTCGTGGCCGCCCTCTTCATGCTCGAGGTCCCGGAGATCCAACAGGGAATCGTCGAGATCAAGGAGCTGACGCGGGAAGTGGGCGGGCGCACCAAGATCGCCGTGCACAGCCGGGACGAGTCCATCGATCCCGTGGGCGCGTGCGTGGGTCTCAAGGGTTCCCGCGTGCAAGCCGTCGTGTCGGAGTTGGGCGGTGAGAGGATCGACATCGTCCCCTGGCACCCGGATCCCGAAATCTTTGCGCGTCGTGCCCTGGCGCCTGCCCGCGTGGCCAAGGTGGTTTCGGATGCGGCGCGGCAGGTGATCACCGCGATCGTCGACGAGGACCAGCTGTCGCTCGCAATCGGGAGGAATGGCCAGAATGTCCGGCTCGCGTCCCAGTTGATCGGTTGGCAGATCGACCTCTATGGCTCCCGGGAATGGCTGGATCGGGGTGCTGACATCTCACTCCTGGTGGAGAACGAAGTCGACTCCTACGAGACGGCCGACTTTCCCCTGGGCGAGCTGGCGCTGACTCCCGAGACGCTGGCAACCCTCGGGGCCGCGGGGTACGAGAGCTTCCTGGACATCATCGATCTCGATCGGGCGGACTTCCTGTCCATCGACGGTGTTACCGAGGAAGCGGCCGCGCAGCTGCTCGCCCTGATCGAAGACCTGACCGTGATCGATTCGGAGTCGGCCAAGGCTGCCGGGAATCCGGATGGTGCGAAAGGCGAGTCTGCCTGATGCGGGTGAGTGAACTGGCAGTCGACCTGAGGGTCAGCGCCGATGTGCTCCTCGAGTTCCTTCGGGAATCGGGTGTGCGCGTCGGTCATCCCGAAGCTCCCATACGGGACGCGGACGTGGCCCGGATCCGCACACGCCTGGAGCGGGAGCGGAGGGCGGGTCACGGGACTGCCGCCGATGTGATGGTGGCCGCCGTCGAGTCGCGCAAGCCGGTCAGCCGACGCCGCCGCGTGCGTCGCCGGTCCGCTCGGCGGAGGGCGCCCGCCGTCGAGGCGGTGGTAGCTGAGGGAGACGCCCACGCGGAGGTCGATGGGGGCACACCGGCGACGGACGCCGCCACCGGATCGGAGTCGGATGATCCTGCCGCCGCCGCGCCGGCGATCGAGGACGTCGCGTCGGTCGAGGGCGCGACCGGCGCGGAGATGGACGCGACGTCCGGGACCGGACCCTCCGCGGAGGCCCGGCCGGCGGCCGACACCGGCGAGCCCGTCGAGATTCGGGGCGTGGACGAGTCGGAGGCCACCGGGAAGGGTGCGGCGGCGGACACCGTCTCTTCGGCGGAGCCCGATTCGGCAGAGCCCCATTCGGCGGTGGGCGATGGGAGCGACCCGGCGGGCATGACGGTTCGGCAGGACGCCGTTCAACCGGCGCCCTCCCGGGAATCGGCCACACCCGGGATCGTCGGGGAAGCTGCGGCTCCCGGCCTGTCCCCGGCTGCGGCCACGGGTCAGCCGCTCAAGTCGGCTCGTGAGGGAACGAAGCCGGTTCCGGTCACGGATGGGGCCGTCCGGGGAGTCGCTGGAGGCAGAGCCAAACCGGAACCGGCTGCGAGTGCCGGTCCGGGTGGTCGGGTGCGTATCCAGGCCGAGGGCTACACATCCGATGGTCGCAGGAAACGGGCCAAGAAGAAGGGTGGCCGGCGCCGGGGCGCGGACCACGACAAGGCGAAGCAGAACATCCAGCGGGTGATGGCCGAGATCAAGGGTGGCCGCAAGAAGCGCAGGAAGGGCAAGGGCATGGTCGCCGCCGCCAAGGAGGAGCGGGTGGCCGCCGAGGAACGGGCAGCCGAGGCAAGCGCGGTCGAGGCCCGCACGGTACGCGTCAACGAGTACCTCACCGTCGCCGAACTGGCCGATCTCATCGACGTCGCTTCCACCGAGATCATCGGGTCGGCTTTCCGGGACATGGGCCTGATGGTGACCATCAACCAGCGCCTCGATTTCGATCAGATCGAGCTGCTGATCGAGGGATTCGGCTTCACCGCGGTCCGGGAGACCGACTACCTGCCGCCCGACGAGGACGTAGTGGAAGACGATCCCGCGGACCTGCGCCCGCGGCCGCCTGTCGTGACCGTCATGGGACATGTCGACCACGGCAAGACGAAGCTCCTCGACTGGGTCAGGCACACCAATGTGGTGGCTGGCGAAGCCGGGGGCATCACCCAGCACATCGGCGCCTATCATGTCCTGCTGGACGACGGCCGCACGATTTCGTTCCTGGACACGCCCGGGCACGCCGCCTTTACGGCCATGCGCGCGCGGGGTGCGGATGTCACGGATCTGGTCGTGCTGGTCGTGGCGGCGGACGACGCCGTCATGCCGCAGACCATCGAGGCGATCAACCACGCGAAGACTGCCGGCGTCCCCATGATTGTTGCCATCAACAAGATCGACCTGCCCGCCGCCAATGTGGACAAGGTCAAGCGGGATCTCCTGCAGCACGGCGTAACCGTCGAGGACTTCGGTGGTGAGACCCTGGTGGCGGAGGTTTCCGCGAAGACCGGGGAGGGCATGGACGACTTGCTGGAGAAGGTCCTCCTGCAGGCCGAGATCCTCGAACTTCAGGCGAACCCCTCGCGCGAGGCCGTGGGCGCGGTGGTGGAGGCGGAGTTGGACATCGGCAAGGGGCCGGTCGCCACGATCCTCGTGCAACACGGGACACTCAGGGTTGGAGACAGCTTCGTGGTTGGCCTTCACGACGGTCGTATCCGGGCGCTTCTCGATGAGCGGGGGCATAACGTGGACGCCGTCGGGCCGGGAATCCCCGTCCAGATCGTGGGTGTGGCGGGCGTTCCGCAGGCCGGCGATGTCTTCCAGGTGATGGACGGGTTGAAGGCGGCTTCGACCGCTTCCAACCGCCAGCGCCTCGATCGGGAGAAGCAGCTCAGGATCAAGGAACGCGGGATCAGGCTCGGAGACTTTACACAGTTGCTGGCCGCGGGAGACGTGGGCACCCTCCGCCTGGTGGTGAAGGGCGACGTCGACGGCTCGGTACAAGCCCTTTGTGATTCTCTCGAGCAGCTCTCGACCGCGGAAGTGCAGGTGGAGATCATTCACCGCGGTGTCGGCGCGGTCAACGAGTCCGACGTGATGCTGGCCCTGACCGCGGGAGCGGTGGTGATCGGCTTCCGGGTTCGTCCTGACGCGGGAGCGCGCCAGACTTCGGCTCGCGAGGCCGTCGATATCCAGGTCTACGATGTCATCTACGAGGCCGTGGACGATGTGAGAGCCGCGCTGGAGGGTTTGCTGGCCCCGGAGCGCCGGGAGAATGTGCTGGGTGCCGCCGAGGCGCGCGTGATCTTCAGAATCCGCGGCGTCGGGACCATTGCGGGAAGCTACGTGATGGACGGCACTATCCAGCGGGGTGCCAAGGCGCGTGTAATTCGCGACGGCGTCGTGACCTACGATGGCGAGATCGGATCGTTGAGGCGCTTCAAGGAAGACGCCAGGGAAGTCAAGGAGGGGTTCGAATGCGGGATCGGTATTGCCAACTTCAACGACCTCAAGGCAGGCGATGTCGTCGAGACGTATCGGGTCCAGGAGTTCGCGCGCACCCTGGCCGGTGGCGAGCGGGGCTGAGGCGATCCGGGGCGGACGACCGCTGCTGACCCCGCCATGGTCGTTACCGTCTCGACGTGGGAGTTGGCGATCCCCGGTTCGGGTTCTCTCAAGGAGAAGCGGGCCGTGCTCCGGTCGCTGAAGGACCGTCTTGCCAGGATGAACGTCTCGGTGGTGGAATCGGGGCTCCAGGATGTGCGCAACCGGGCTCGGATATCGGTGGCGTTTCTGGCCGCTCACCCGGCCCACGCGGACTCGATACTGGAATCGGTGGATCGCCGGATCGAGGGGGCGCGGGGAGCTGTTGTGGTCGGGTACTCCACCGAACGGTACTGATGGCCGGGCGACGACTGTCCCGTCTGGGCGAGCAGTTTCGCCGTGAACTCTCGGTGAGGATCCGCTACTCGGTACGCGATCCGGATGTGGGGCCGTTGACGATCACGGGCGTGGACGTGACCGAGGATCTCTGGCTTGCACGGGTCTTCGTGCAGCTACAGGGATCTCCGGATGAGCAGGAGAAGACCCTGTCGGCGCTGGGCCGGGCCGCGCCCTACCTGCGCTCGGTGCTGGGCCGTGAACTGAGGATACGCCGGATGCCGGAACTGCGCTTCCAGCGCGACGTGTCCATCGAGGCCGGTCAGCGCATCGAGGCTATTCTGCAGGATGTCCTGCCCTCCCCGAGGGGGGTGGGGAAGGAGGCGCCGGACGGCGATGACCCGGCGTTCCCCGGCGCGGCCGACCCGGAAGCGGGAACAGACGAACCTTGAACGAGCATGTCCCGGCGATGGGAGTCCTGCTGGTGGACAAGCCGGCCGGACGCACGTCTCACGACGTGGTCGCGGTGGCGCGGCGCGCCCTCGGAGTGAAGAAGGCGGGTCATGCCGGAACGCTCGACCCTTTCGCCACGGGCCTGCTCGTCCTGGGAACGGGAAGGGCGACCCGCCTGCTCGAATACCTGGTAGGCCTGGACAAGGAGTACGAGGCGACCGCCCGTCTGGGTATTGCCACGGACTCGCACGATCCGGAGGGGGCTCGTACCGCCGAGGACGACCACTGGACCGGTATTGCCGCAACCCGGATCCGGGAGGTCGCCGCCGGCATGGTCGGGTCCCTGCAGCAGACACCCCCCGTGTTCTCTGCCGTCAAGGTAGGGGGAGTTCCGGCCCACCGCCGCGCACGGCGCGGAGAGGATGTCGCGCTCGGCCCGCGCGAGGTCACGGTTCTGGCCCTGCGCGTTGTGGACGTCGACCTTCCCGACGTGCGCTTTGCGGTGACGTGTTCGAGTGGCACCTACGTTCGCAGCCTCGCAGTGGAACTTGGGAAACGGTTGGGTACCGCCTGCCATCTGACGGCCCTGCGACGCACGCGGGTCGGGGGCTTTCATGTCCGGGACGCTGCGCCGCTGGCATCGATCGAGGCGGCCCGGCCACCGTCCGGTGCCTGGGTGGGGCCGGTGTCCGCACTGTCGCACCTGCCGCACGTCGTGGTCGGTGCGCACGAGGCCGGGCTGCTGGCCGCGGGGCGAAGGGTGCACGCCGATGCCCCTGACGCCAACCCCGCGGTATTCGCCCTGCCGGGAGAGCGGCTGGTAGCCGTGGGCGCTGTGCGCGACGGGGTGCTCGCGCCCCGGAAAGTGTTCCGGCGGGCATGAGGGCACGGACATGACCAGCTTCGGGCGCGGCGTATCCGGGCTTCCGCGCGACGATCGTCCCGTGATCGTTACGGTGGGCACCTTCGACGGCGTGCACCGGGGACACTGGAGCGTTCTCGAGGAGATTGGAGCCCGCGCCGCAGCCCGTGGCGGCAGGAGCGTGCTCGTCACCTTCGACCCGCACCCCCTGCGAATCGTCCGTCCGGACGTGGCCCCGAAGCTGCTCACGACTCCGGACGAAAAGAAGATGGTTCTCTCGGAGAGCCGCCTCGACTACGTGGTCTTCCTGCCATTCACTCACGAGTTGCGCGAGTACTCTCCACACCGCTTCGTGACGGAGATCCTCCTCGGTGGATTGGGGATGAGCGAACTGGTCATCGGCTACGACCATGGTTTCGGAAAGGGTCGTTCGGGCGACGTGAACACACTTCGAGAGATCGCAGCCGAGCACGGTTTCGCCGTGGATGTGGTGGGCGCGGTGCATGCCGGAGCTGCCGCGATCTCGTCATCGTTGATCCGCAGGGCGCTCTCCGAGGGACGGTTGGCGGACGCGAACCGCGGACTGGGGCGGCCATATTCGCTGTCGGGAACGGTCGTCCGCGGAGACGGCAGGGGACGGGAAATCGGCTTTCCCACCGCCAACGTCCTGATTTCCGGGGAAGACAAGCTTATCCCGGCGGCGGGCATCTACGCATGCCACGTACAGGTGCCGGCCGGCCCGTTCATGGGTGCCCTGCACATCGGTCCTCGACCCACCTTCCCTGGAGCCGACGACACGGTGGAGGTATTCCTGCTCGACTTCGAGGGCGAACTGTACGGTGGTGACATCGGCCTGCAACTCGTCGAAAGGCTACGGCCCGTCGTTGCCTTCGACTCGGCTGCGACACTCGCGGAACAGATGCATGCGGACGTGGCCCAAACCCGGGCACTGCTCGGCAGCCTGCGGGATTCATCCACGGGTTGCGAGAGGCCAGGTTGACAACGCACTTGATTCCCGGAACACTCCCGGATAGTTTTAAAGGCTGTCCGCCTGACGGTTGCTCCGTTCATTACGTCCAACCATCCCGTTTGGGGGAACACGGAAAACAGAATGGGTATCGACAAACAGGAAATCATCAACAAGCACCAGCCCCACGAGAACGGCGCCGGCACCACGCAGGTGCAGGTCGCTCTGCTCACCGCGAGAATCGACCACCTCCGCAGCCACTTCGATGCCCACAAGCACGATCATCACAGTCGCCGCGGTCTTCTGAAGATGGTGGGGCGGCGGCGGCGGCTTCTGGAGTATCTGAAGCGCACCGACGTGGACGGATACCGGGCACTGATCAAAGACCTCGGGCTGCGCCATTGACGGCGACAGCGAATACGGGTTCGGCTGCTTCGAGGCTGAACCACGGGCTGTCGGCGACCGTAACCTCGTGCTGCCACCGCCCACTCCCGCCGCGGGATTCCAGCGGCAACCCCGGATGAGAAAATGATAGACAGAATCGAACGTCAGTTTGCCGGCCGGCGGCTGGTGCTCGAGGTGGGCCGGATGGCCCGCCTCGCACACGGCTCGTGCCTCGTGCAATTTGGCGAAACCGTAGTACTGGTGACCGCGACGGTCCAGAACAAGACGACCCACCTCCCCTTCTTTCCACTGACCGTGGAATACCGCGAGAAGGCCTATGCGGCCGGGAAGATCCCGGGCGGCTTCTTCAAGCGCGAAGGCGCGCCCCAGGAGAAGGAGGTCCTTACGTGCAGATTGACCGACCGGACCCTCCGGCCCCTCTTTCCCGATGGCTTCTTCAACGAAACCCAGATCCACGCACAGGTCCTGAGCGCCGATCAGGAAAACAATGCCGACGTGCTCACCCTGATCGGGGCTTCAGTCGCCCTCAACACGTCGGTCATCCCCTTCCGGACCTCGGTCGCATCCGTGCGCATCGGACGGATCCAGGGAAACTGGGTGGTGAACCCGACCTTCCGGCAGCTTGAGTACGCCGACGTGGACATCGTCGTGGCTGGAACGGCCGACGCCATCGTGATGGTGGAAGGCGGCGCGCTCCAGGTGCCCGAGAGTGACGTCCTGGAGGGGCTCAAGGTGGCTCACGAGGCGATCAGGGAGCTGATCGAGATCCAGGAAGTGCTGATCGCGCCGCGCCGCGTTCCCGAGATGTCGTGGGAGCCGAAGCAGGTCGCGCCCGAACTTCGCAGCCGTGTGGAAGCTGCGGTGGGGGGCCGGGTGGACGACGCCGTGCGGATTGCCAGCAAGCAGGATCGGACCGCGGCGCTTGCAGGCATCGCCAGTGACGTCACCGCGCAGCTCGCCGGGGACGATTCCGGGGACGAGGCCAGCGAGGGCGATGTCCGGGATGTCGTCCGGTCACTGGAAAAGAAGAGTGTAAGGGCCCGGATCCTCAGCGAGGGAGTCCGGGCCGACGGGCGCGGCTACGACGATGTGCGCTCGATCGACTGCGAAACCGGCGTGCTACCGCGGACTCACGGCTCCGCCCTCTTCACCCGGGGCGAGACCCAGTCCCTCGGCGTGGTGACCCTGGGCACGTCCAGAGACGAGCAGCGCATCGATTCGATCGACAGCGCGGAGCAGGTCACCAAGTCGTTCATGCTGCACTACAACTTCCCGCCGTTCTCGGTGGGCGAAGCGCGGCCGATCCGTTCCACCTCACGGCGCGAGAAGGGCCACGGTGTCCTTGCGGCGCGGGCCATTCAGCCCCTGCTGCCCGATGGCGACGAGTTCCCGTACACCATCCGGATCGTTTCGGACATCCTGGAATCGAACGGTTCGTCGTCCATGGCCTCCGTGTGCTCGGCGTCCCTTTCGCTGATGGATGCCGGCGTCCCCGTTCAGGCGGCGTGTGCCGGTGTGGCGATGGGCCTGGTAGTGGAAGGAGGCCAGGTTGCGGTCCTGACCGACATCCTGGGGATGGAGGATGCGCTCGGCGACATGGACTTCAAGGTCGCGGGCACACGCAAGGGCGTCACGTCGATCCAGATGGACATCAAGATCGACGGGCTCACCTTCGAGCTGCTGGAAGAGGCGATGGAGCGGGCCAAGACAGGCCGCATGCACATCCTCGACCGGATGGACGCGGTACTTTCCGAGCCGCGCGCGGACCTTTCCCAGTGGGCTCCGCGCATCGAGTCGATCAGGATCAACCCCGAGAAGATCGGCGAGATCATCGGACCCAAGGGCAAGACGATCCGGGCCATCCAGGACGAGTCGGGCGCGACCATCGAGGTCGACGACGACGGTATCGTCAGGATCGCGGCCGTTTCGGCCGAAGCCTCGGCGAGGGCGCGGGAGATGATCGAAGCGATCGTCCAGGAGCCCGAGGTCGGGAAGATCTACGAGGGACCGGTGAAGAACACCACGACATTCGGGGCGTTCGTCGAAATCATGCCCGGCACCGAGGGACTGTGTCACATCTCCGAGCTTGCCGACTTCCGCGTGGCCAAGACGGAAGACGTGGTCAATCGCGGAGACGTCATCCGGGTGAAGCTCCTGTCCATCGACGAACGGGGCCGCATGCGGCTGTCGAAGAAGGCGGCCGATGCGGAAGAGGCTCCGGCTGCCGCCGAGAAGGCCGGAGCCGGAAGGTAGCGGGCTGCCGGAAGTTCCTGCGGAGTTGAACTGTCGAGCCACCCGGCTCGGGAACGGCGTCCACGTCCTGAGCGAATCCGTTGCCGGTGCTCGTTCCGTCGCCGTAGGGGCCTGGGTCCGGCAGGGGGGTGCGCTGGAGCCGCCTGAGTTCCTGGGTGCCAGCCACCTCCTGGAGCACATGGTCTTCCGCGGGACGGAGCGCCGCACCCGGCACGAGATCGCCCTGTCGCTGGAGAGTCTGGGTGGATCGCTGAACGCGTACACCTCGCGCGAGCACACCGGGTATGAGGCTCGCGTGCTGGCGCCCCACCTCCCCGTCGCGGTGGACGTGATCGCGGATCTGGTGCGGAGCCCGCTGCTGACCGAAGAGGATCTGGATCACGAGAAGGAGGTGGTGAGCGAGGAGATCGCAGCCGTCGAGGACACCCCCGACGACCTCGTCTTCGAGCTTCACGGCGAAGGGATGTGGCGGGGCCACCCGTATGGGAACTCGATTCTGGGAACGCGTGATTCGGTCGCGTCCATTT
Source organism: Longimicrobiales bacterium (assembly GCA_965206455.1). Taxonomy (GTDB): domain Bacteria; phylum Gemmatimonadota; class Gemmatimonadetes; order Longimicrobiales; family Gaopeijiaceae; genus Bin94. Next base: position 1,261,562 of record CBDBJS010000002.1, read on the forward strand.
CCCTCGAAGATCTGGCCGCGCTCCACCGGCGCAGCTACGTGGGCAGAAACCTGGTCGTGGCGGCGGCGGGCCTTGTGGACCACGACGCCTTCTGCGAGCTCGCGGAGGAGTGGTTCGGGGGGATCGAACCGGGTGCGAAAGCGCCCGCCGTGCCCGACCCGCCGGAGCCGCAAACCGGAACCGTACAGATCCCGCGAGACACGGCCCAGGTGCATATCGTCCTCGGGCGTACAACGCCGGGCCACTCTCACGATGACCGTTATGCCCTCATCCTGCTGTCCGCGGCTCTGGGCGGCGGCATGAGTTCGAGGCTGTTTCAGCGGGTGCGGGAGGAGTTGGCTCTGGCATACGCGGTCTACTCGTACCAGTCCTTCTACGCCCGTGCCGGAGTGTGCGGCGTGTATGCCGGGACCCGTCCGGGCTGGGGTCGGGCGGCACTCGACGCGATTTGCGAGGTCTACCGCAGCGTGGCCGACGAGGGTCTGCCGGCCGAGGAGCTCGGGAGGACCAGGGAGCAGGTGAAGGGCCAGATCATGCTCTCGCTCGAGTCGCCGGGGGCCCGGCTTCACCGGCTTGCCGGCTTCGCCCTCCATGAAGAGCCCTTCTTCTCCCTGGACGAGTTGCCGGAGCTGATCGACGGTGTGTCGATGTGCGATATTGTTCGGGTGGCCGGCGAAATCTTCGACCCGGATCACCAGTACGCGCTTTGTCTGGGCCCGGAGGAAACCGGGAACTGCTGAACGGATTCGTCAAATGCTCGTGGGCATCCCTTCGGAAATCAGGAAGAACGAATACCGGGTCGCACTGACCCCTGCCGGTGCGGAAGCCCTGACCAGGGCGGGACAGCGGGTGCTGATCCAGGCTGGCGCCGGCGAAGACAGCGGCTTTACCGACGACTTCTACGAGCGGGCCGGAGCCGAGATCGTCCCGAGCGCGGCAGAGGTGTGGGCGCGCGCGGAGATGATCGTGAAGGTGAAGGAGCCGCTCACCTCCGAACTGCCCCTGATCCGCGAGGGACAGCTCCTCTTCGGCTACTTCCACTTCGCCGCTTCCGAGCCCCTGACGCGCGGGATCATGGACACCGGGGCGGTCGCCATCGCATACGAGACGGTCGGCCCGGAGGACGGGGATCTTCCGCTTCTGACGCCGATGAGCGAAGTGGCGGGCCGGATGGCGGTTCAGGAGGGCGCCAAGTACCTCGGGCGGCCATCGGGGGGGTCGGGGATCCTGCTGGGCGGTGTCCCGGGGGTTCTGCCGGCCAAGGTGCTCGTTCTCGGCGGCGGCGTGGTCGGGACGCAAGCGGCACTGATGGCGGCCGGGCTGGGGGCGCGTGTCGCCGTCATGGACGTTTCGCTTCCCCGGCTCCGCCACCTCAGCGAAGTCATGCCCGCCAACGTCAACCTTCTCTATTCCACCCGGTACGCCGTACGAAAGCAGCTGCGGGATTCCGACCTGGTGATTGGTGCCGTCCTCGTGCCGGGGAAGAAGTCGCCGGGGCTCGTGACGCGTGCGGACCTTGCCACGATGCGGCGGGGATCGGTCATCGTTGACGTGGCCGTGGACCAGGGGGGCTGCGTGGAGACGATCCGCCCCACGACGCACGAGGATCCGGTGTACGAGCTCGACGGCGTGATCCATTACGGTGTGGCGAACATCCCGGGGGCGGTGCCGCGCACCTCGACGCTGGCGCTCACCAACGCAACTCTGCCGTACGCATTGCAGCTCGCCTGCCTCGGCTGGGAACGCGCTTGCGAGATGGATCCGGATCTTGCCAGGGGAATCAACGTGGCTGGCGGCAGGGTGATCCACCCGGGGGTTGCCGAGGCGTTCGGGATGACGGCCCGGCCACTGGGCGCCGCGCATCCCCGCAAGGGACTGCGTGCCCGGGAAACCGTGCGCTTCAAGCGCTTGCCCGCCAACCCCGACCTTCCCCTGCCTTGCCGCGCGACGGAGGAAGCCGCCGGGTTCGACGTTCGCAGTTGCGAAACCTTCCAGCTGAAGCGCGGGGCCATACACGCGGCGCTCACGGGGCTCGTGATGGAGCTCCCGCCGGGGATGGAGTGTCAGGTGAGACCCAGATCCGGACTGGCGGCCCGTCACGGGGTAACGCTCCCCAACAGCCCCGGGACCATAGACTCCGACTACAGGGGTGAACTTCGGGTCCTGGTCCAGAACCTGGGCTCGAAGACGGTCGAGATCCGCCGTGGAGACCGGATCGCCCAGCTCGTGTTCGGCTATTGTCTGGCACCACGGGTCGAAGAAGTCTCCACGCTCTCGGACACGGAGCGCGGTTCAGGCGGTTTCGGGAGCACGGGCGTGAAATGATCTGCCGAATAGGGTAGGTTACAACGTGGCCGAGTGTTCATCGGCGAAAAGTCCCTTGAACCCGAGTCCGTGCGGCTCACCGTGACAGTTGCCCCCAATTCACAGTTGGTTCAGTTCGAAGCGGCTGGTTCCCACGAGCGACATCGGCGTGGATCTCGGGACCGCCAACACCCTGGTGTATGTGAGAGGCGAAGGAGTGGTGCTCAGCGAGCCCTCCGTGGTCGCCGTGGAGCGGGGAACCAAGCGGATCATGAGCGTGGGGCTGGAGGCCAAGCGCATGCTCGGCCGGACACCGGAGGGGATCGAAGCCGTGCGTCCGCTCAAGGACGGCGTGATCGCGGATGTCGATGTCACCGAGCTCATGCTGCGGCACTTCCTCAAGCAGGTGATGGCGAAGCGGATCTTTCGGATCAAGCCCAGGGTCGTGGTGGGAGTTCCTTCGGGGATCACGGAACTCGAACGGCGAGCCGTGCGATCTTCGGCACAGTCCGCCGGAGCCAACGAGGTGTACATGGTTGCCGAGCCGATGGCCGCCGCCATCGGTGTAGGGCTGCCGATCGAGACGCCGAGGGGCAACATGGTCATCGACATCGGCGGCGGCACGACCGAGATCGCCGTGATCGCCCTGTGCGGGATCGTCGCGGACACCTCCATACGGATCGGCGGGGACGAACTGGACCAGTCCATCGTCACATTCCTCCGCAAGAACTACAACCTGCTGATCGGGGAACCCACCGCCGAGGCCATCAAGATGCAGATCGGCTCGGCGATCGAAACGGACAATGAGCGGGAGATGGAGGTGAAGGGCAGGGATCTCGTGTCCGGGATTCCCAAGATGGTGCTCATCCACTCGCAGGAGATCCGTGAGTGTCTGCAGGAACCCCTCCGGTCGATCGTCGAAGCGGTGCGATCCGCGCTGGAGATCACGCCACCGGAGCTGGCGTCCGATATCGTCGACTACGGAATTGTGATGACGGGCGGCGGGGCGCTGATCCGCGGTCTCGACAGGCTGATCGCACTCGAGACCAATCTGCCGATTCACGTGGACGACGAGCCGATGACGTGCGTGGTGCGGGGGGCAGGACACATCCTGGAGGACTTCCCGAAATACCGACCGGTACTCAGGGCATAGCCCGGGAACCCCACGCGGGTCTGCAGTGACAGGTACCTTCCAACCGCGGGAATGAAGGAGCGAGAAGGATGGGGGGTCACATCAAGCGGGGCAGGCGGACCGGACGAGCGGATCTGCTTGTCGTGTCGGGATTCATTGTGGCATCCCTCATCGCCATCAACCTGCCCGCCGGTTCCCAGCGCGCCGTCGGGCACTTCATCCGGCAAACTGCCCTGAGGCCGTTCATCAGCGCCAATGCACTGCTGACCCGAACGCAGGCGCGGGCCATGGACTTCGATATCCTCCGTGCCCAGACGGACACGACGATGGCGCTGGTCGCAGCGCAGAGGACGCTCGCGGAAGAGAACCGGCAATTGCGCGGAGTTCTGTCCCTGAGAGACCGCGCGCCAAACCGATTTGTCCCGGCGACGGTGATCCGCTCCGGGACGTCCGGCTCGGGAAGTGTGTTCCATCTCGACGCCGGTTCGATCGCTGGGATTCGCCCCTTCAACGCGGTGATTACGGAGAGGGGGCTTCTGGGGCAGGTCCAGGAGGTGTTCCCCGAGTACTCCCTGGCCTACGACTGGTCGCACCCCGATTTCCGGGTGTCGGCGATGACGTCCGATGGCAGGGATCATGGGCTGGTCGAGGCGGCGCGGGGTGCTTTCCGCGAACAGGACCGACTCATTATCGGTGGAACGGCCTACCTCTCGGACCTGAAGCCCGGGACGGAGCTTTTGACCTCGGGCCGGGGCGGAGCCTTCCCGAGAGGCATCCCGATTGGCCGGATCGCCGGGGTGGCCGAAACGTCGGCCGGCTGGAGCAAGAGCTATTTTGTCGACCCGGTGGTCTACCCGGGAGCGGTGACCCACGCCGTGGCGGACATCGGGGTTGCCGGCGACATGCTCGCCGCCTTGGCGGACAGTGCCGCGGCCCCGTCGCAGGACGGTTCCCGGTGAGGATCCGGGAAGTTCTGCTGGTATCCTGCCTCATCCTCACCCACCTCGTGCTCCGCACTGCCCTCGGGTTCGGAAAGGCCGCGCCGGACCTGTTCATCGTGGCTCTCCTCCTCGGGAGCCGTACCCTCGGTGTCGGGGCAGGCGCCGGGCTCGGCTTCGTTCTGGGCCTGGTGGAGGACGCATTCTCGATGAGAGCCTTTGGGTCCAGCGCCTTTGCCATGACACTGGTCGGAGCTCTGGGCGCCAAGTCTCGTGACTTCTTCGTCGGTGATTCGACAGGGTTCCTGGTCACCTTCTTTCTGCTCGGGACCTGGGGCCGGGACCTTCTCGCCTGGGTGGTCACCGACGCGTCCGTCCGGCCGGTCTTCCAGGATCACCTGTTGATCGAAGCTCCCCTTCTGGCCCTCTACGCGACGATCGTCGGCCTCGTCGCGCGGTCGCTCTTCCTTCCACGCCGGAGCAGGGGATGAGCCGACTTCGGCCGCGGCAGCGCAAGGCCCTGGCGACCCGGGCCCGCGTCCTCGTCGCAGTCCCGCTGGCACTGCTCGTCGGCGTGCTGTTTCGAGCCCAGGTGCTCAGGTCTTCCGACTGGCTCCTGCAATCGGAAGAGAACCGGTTGCGGTCTCTCGTGGTGCCCGCTCCGCGCGGGATCATCCGGGATCGCGCGGGACGGGTGCTGGCCGACAACATACCCGGATACTCCGTCTCCATCGTGCCCGATCAGCCGGACTCGATGCTCTCCACTCTTCGACGGTTGCGGGAACACCTGGAATTGCCCGACACGCGTGTGGAGGATCTGACCCGGCAGATCCGGGGCCGCCCCCCCAGGCCGCTTCTGGTGTCGGTCGATGCTCCCTTCGATGCCGTGGCGGCTCTGGAAGAGCGCAGATCGGGCTTCCCGCGGCTCCTGATCCAGTCGCGCCCCAAGCGGCGCTATCCGGCGCGTGAGCTGGGAGCCCACGTCCTCGGCTACGTGGGCGAGATCAACGAAGCGGAGCTGGAATCGGGGGATTTCGAGGGGGCCGAGCCGGGGTGGATCGTGGGCCGGTCCGGGATCGAGGCGACGTACGAATCGTTGTTGCAGGGGAAGCCTGGAACACGATATGTGGAGGTCGACGCCAGGGGCAGGATCGTCGGACCTTTCGGCGGCGTGGGAGGTGTGGCCGAAGAGCCGGGGACGGATATCGACCTGAACCTCGACCTGGATCTCATGGAGTGGATCCACCACATCTTCCCCGAGGGGATGAAGGGGTCCGTGGTGGCCCTCGATGTCGAGACCGGAGGTGTGCTGGCGCTCTATTCCGCACCCTCCTTCGACCCCAACGTATTCGCCGGCGTGGTCAGTAACGCAGAGTGGAGCAGGCTCGTCAACGACTCGGAGTCGCCGTTGTACCACCGGGCGGTGATGGGCAAGTACCCTCCGGGTTCCGCGTGGAAACTGGCCACCGCCGCCATCGCGCTCGAGCTGGGGGTGGTGGCTCCCGGGGACCGCATGTCGACCCCGTGCCGGGGAGCGTTCGTCTATGGAAACCGCATTGCCCGGTGCTGGGATGAGGATGGACACGGTTCACTGGACCTCGCCGGGGCGATCCAGCACTCGTGCAACGTCTACTTCTATCAGCTCGGACTACGAATCGGCCTGGAGCGGCTACTGGAGTACGGCAACCGCATGGGGTTCGGGGACCAGTGCGGAATCGATCTGCCGCGAGAGGCCGGAGGCAACTTTCCCGAGGGCGTCGGGTTTTGGCCGAGGCGCTACGGCTATCAGGCGCTCGAGGGAGAGGTGCTGAGTCTCGCAATCGGCCAGGGACCCAACGACCAGACGCCACTCAAGATGGCCCAGTTCCTCGTCGCCATTGCCCGCGACGGCTCGGCTCCAGCGCCGACGCTATACGGCGGGGCCCCCGCCCGCGAGGGTTGGCGGCTCGACATCCCCCCCGAGCATCTGACCTACATCCGGGAAGGGATCCGCCGTGTAACCCAGCCCGGTGGCACCGCTCACCTGTCCTCTCTGGAGCACTTCGATCTGCTCGGCAAGACGGGGACGGCGCAGAGCGGCGGCGGCCGGCCGAGTCACGCCTGGTTCATCGGGATGGCCGGTCCCCGGGGCGGTGCAGCCGAGATCGTCGTCGTGGCGCTGGTCGAATTCGGCGGCAGTGGCTCGGGAGTTGCGGCTCCTCTGGTGGCGAAGGCCGCGGACTACTATCTCAGGGGTGTGCACGGGATCCCGCGCGACACCATCCAGACGTTGGGCGAATACCTGATGACGGGGCGAAATACGGCCTGGGCCACCTCCCGGCCCGCCGGGTGATGAAGGCGAGGCCCGCGTGGTTCATCGAGGCGGGGTTCACGGTCGCCGTTCTCGCGCTATCCCTGCTCGGCGTGGCGATGATCTACTCGGCGGGGGTTCTGGAGGTGCCCAGCCGGATCACCGAGGGTCTCTGGTTGCGCCAGGGCGTGTTTCTCGGAGCGGGAATCGTCGGCTTGCTGTTGGTTTCGCGGTTTCCGTCCCGGATGTTCGAGTGGTTGGCGATGCCCGCCTATGTCCTCTGTCTCGGTGTGCTTGCGGTCACTCTGGTCGTGGGAAGCGGCACCGGGACGGCGGAGGGGGTGAAGAGCTTCCTGTCGATCGGCGGCTTCCGCTTTCAACCGGCCGAGGCGGCGAAGATCGCGACCGTGCTCGCCCTGGCCGTACTTCTCGCTCGCCGTGAAGATCCGCCCCGGTACCTGAGGGATCTGCTTACGCCCGCCGCCCTGGTGGCCGTCCCGCTGGCCCTCGTTCTGCTCCAGCCCGATCTGGGGACGGCCCTGGCATTCGTCGGGGTCTTTTTCGCCATGATCTTCTGGGCGGGGACCCCGTGGCCGCTCATCCTCTTCGCCGCGTCACCCGGCGTCGCACTCATTCTGGCCTACAGCGCCCGTGTGTGGTCGGTCTACATCGTACTCCTTGCCATCGGGCTGTACCTCTACCGTTTCCGGCTCTATCTGGTCGAGTCGGTAAGCGTCATCCTCGCGAACGTCGCCGCGGGAGCCATCGCCCAGCCTCTGTGGAACTCGCTTGCCGACTATCAGCGCAACCGCCTGCTCGTGTTCCTGGATCCGGGGCTGGACCCGCGCGACGCCGGCTGGCAGCTCATTCAGTCGAAGGTAGCGGTTGGGAGCGGCGGCTTGCTGGGCAAGGGGTTCACCGCCGGTACCCAGAAGCGCCTGGCGTTCATTCCCGAACAGCACACCGACTTCATCTTCAGCGTACTGGGGGAGGAGTTCGGCTTCATCGGCACCTTGCTGCTCCTGGCGCTCTTTGCATTCCTGTTCCTGCGGATGATCCGCATGGCGGAGGCCGCCAGGACCCCGTTTGCCGGAATGTTCATCTTTGGTATTTTAGGGATCTGGTTCACTCACGTCTTCATTAACGTGGGAATGACCGTAGGCGTGGTCCCGATCACGGGGATTCCCCTCCCGTTCATCAGCTACGGTGGGTCCTTCCTGTTGATGTCGTGGCTGGCCGCTGCTACGGTGGTGGCGGTGGCCAACGCGGACCCTTGATCACCGGATACCGGATCCACAAGGCGAGGGGCGGACAGATTTGACCTGGTTCCGAAAGCAGAAGAAGCGCCTCACTTCCGAGGACCGCCGGGATGTCCCGCAGGACGTCTTCGAGAAGTGTGACGGCTGCGGAGAGATCCTCTACGGCGAGCGGCTGGCGCGAAACCTGGGCGTGTGCCCGGAGTGCGGGAATCACTTTCGGATTTCGGCTCCCCGTTACGTTGAACTTCTGGCCGACCCGGATTCCTTCGAAGAGGAGGACGCCGGCATGACGAGCGGCGACCCCCTCCACTTTTCCGACCTCAAGGCCTACGGCGACCGGCTCAGAGCGGCCCGGCACCGGACGGGGCGGAACGAAGCCGTCATCACCGGCCGGGCTCGCATCGAGGGTATCGCGGTTGCTCTGGCCGTGATGGATTTCAGCTTCATCGGTGGGTCGATGGGGTCGGTCGTGGGCGAGAAGATCGCTCGTGCCGGACGGGACGCGCTGGAGCGCGAGCTTCCCCTGGTTGTGGTGACCGCATCGGGGGGTGCGCGCATGATGGAGGGAATCTTCTCCCTCATGCAGATGGCCAAGACGTCCTCGGTGCTGGCCCGGCTCCACGAGCGCGGCCTGCCCTACATTTCGGTCCTCACCGACCCCACGACGGGAGGGGTCACGGCTTCCTACGCGATGCTGGGGGACGTCAACCTGGCCGAGCCCGGCGCGCTGATCGGCTTCGCCGGCCCCCGGGTGATCGCCGAGACCATCAAGCAGGAGCTGCCGCCCGGCTTCCAGAGCGCCGAATTCCTGGAAGAGCACGGCATGGTGGACCGCGTGATCGACCGTCGCGAGCTGAAGGGCGCGATCGCACAGCTGCTCCGCCACGCGCGCGAAGGCTGGAGGCCTTGGGGCTGACGACACCCCGCACGGTAGCCGACCCCCTCATGGAGACCCTCTTCCCGGGGGCTCCCAGCGCTGTCGAATGGGGTCTGGATCGCATGCAGGCGGCGCTGGCCGAACTCGACAACCCCCACCTGCGCTACAGGACCCTGCACATCGGCGGAACCAACGGAAAGGGGTCGGTCGCGTCAACGTGGGCGTCGGTACTGCGGCACCACGGCGATCGCGCGGGCCTGTACACGTCGCCTCACCTCTGCTCCTTCCGGGAGCGCATCATGATCGACGGCACACCCGTCTCTGCCGACCGGGTGACGGCCACTGCCCGGCGGCTCCGGCCAGTGGCGCGGCGGCAGCGGATGTCGCTCTTCGAGGCGTGCACCCTTCTGGCGCTGCAGATCTTCGCCGAGGAAGAGGTGGACAGCGCGTGCATCGAGGTCGGGCTGGGGGGACGGCTCGACGCGACCAACGTGATCAGGCCCGAGGTCACCGCCATCACCAACGTGGCGCTGGATCACCAGGAGTACCTGGGAGACACCCTCGAGCAGATCGCGACCGAGAAGGCGGGGATCATCAAGCCCGGCATCCCCGTGGTCACCGCGGAAGTCCGACCCGCCGCCCTGGGCGTGCTGGAGGCACGGGCGAGGGATGTCGGTGCGCCGTTTCACCGGATCGAGCGCTGGCGCGACATCTCCGGACTCCACCTGGGACGGGGCGGAACCCGATTCAGGCTGGGCACCGGTGGGAATGCCGGCCTGGAGTTGGAGACGCCGCTGCCCGGGGCTCACCAGGCGATCAACGCCGCGCTTGCGGTGCGTGCCCTGGAGTGCCTCCCGCAGCCCCCGTCGCGGAAAGCGGTGCGCGATGGTGTCGCCGCGGTGAGGTGGCCCGGCCGGGGGCAGATCCACCGGCTCGCCGGTCGCCATTTCATCTTCGATGTGGCGCACAACCGGGCCGCGGTGGCCGCTCTGGCGCGCGTCCTGGCCGATCTGGCGCCTCCCCGGCCTCTGGTGGTCCTCGCCGGGATTCTCGGGGACAAGGACTGGTCCAGGATGCTGCCTCCCCTGGTGGACCTCGCCGACCGCGTCGTTTTCACCATACCGTCCTCGGCGCCGGCGGAAAGGCACTGGAACCCGCGTGTCGCGGCGGAGGAGGTGGGTGGCGGCGTCCCCATCGACATCGTGGAAGAGGTGGGCGCGGCGGTCGAGCGGGCGAGTGCGCTGGCGGGCAGCGGCACGGTGGTTGTGACGGGATCGTGCCACACGGTGGGTGACGCGCTCCTTGTTCTGGGACATGACCCTTTCGGTGGCGGTGAGGCGGGCCGATGAGCCGCGCTGCACCCATTTCGACGGTGCGACATTGAATTTCCGCCCTCGCCGGTTAGATTCGCAGCCCATGCCCGCCGCCAGATCATTCTCCAGGCTTCCCGGTTTTCGCGACTTCGTCCCCGGCGACCTCGCGCTCCGCAATCATATCTTCGAGACCTGGCGCCGGGTCTCGCGGGGGTACGGCTTCATGGAGTACGACGGGCCACCCCTGGAGCCACTCGACCTCTACATCGAGAAGAGCGGCCCTGAGATCGTCAAGCAACTCTACAACTTCGACGACAAGGGCGGGCGCCAGGTCACGCTCCGCCCCGAGATGACCCCGACGCTGGCGAGGATACTGGCGAGCCGCAGCCGCGGAATGCCCAAGCCGATCCGGTGGTTTTCGGTGCCGCAGCTCTTCCGCTACGAGCGCAGCCAACGTGGCCGGCTGCGTGAGCACTTCCAGCTCAACGTCGACATCGTGGGCGACGCCGGGGTGGCCGCCGACGCCGAAGTCCTCGCCGTGGCCATCGACGCCGTGCGGGGCCTCGGGCTGGGTGAGGACGACTTCGTGGCCAGGGTGAACGACCGCCGGCTGGTCGCCGAGGTTCTTGCCGCGGCGGGCGTCGGGGCTGACGGGCATGCGGCATGTCTTGGCGTCATCGACAAGGCGGGCCGGGCCGGTGCGGCGAAGACGCGGACCGGCCTGGAAGCGCTCGGGCTTGACGGGCCGGCGGTCGCCACGCTAACCGAGCTGGTTGCCGACGGTTCCTGGGAACAGCTGGGGCGCCGGTTCCGTGACGTGACGGCGGTCCGGGAAGCCATGGAGCCCCTCGAGGAGCACACGGCAATCCTGGGCGCGATGGGGCTGGGCGCATATCTGCACTTCGACTTTACCGTCGTGAGGGGCCTCGCCTACTACACCGGGATCGTGTTCGAGCTCTTCGACCGGGCGGGGGAGCTGCGTGCGATCTGCGGTGGCGGCCGCTACGACCGGCTTCTCGAACTGGTGGGGGGCGAACCGCTCCCCGCGGTCGGTTTCGGCATGGGCGACGTCGTGCTTGGCGAGCTTCTGCGGGGCAAGGGGCTCGTGCCTGATGCGGCTCCCTCCTGCGACTACTACGTGATCTGGGTGGGGCCGGAGCAGCGTTCGGTGGGACTGCAGGCCGGCCATCGGCTGCGGGAAGCGGGCCATTCGGTGATGTACTCACTGAGGGCCCGGGGGGTGGGCAAGCAGTTGAAGGACGCGAGCCGGACCGGAGCGGCCCGTGCGGTCATCATCGGCCCGGACGAGGTCGCGGCAGGGTCCGCCACAGTCCGGGATATGAAGACGGGACGGCAGGAGACCGTGTCGCTGGACTCGCTGACCGCGTCCGAACGGGCGCCGTCAGGAGGCTCGCCGGCCGGACACGCCGGACCGCCGTCGTCAAGAGGGGACAGGACGTGACGGCGACGGAACCCGGACGGCGCGACCCCGGCGAGGAGGAGACCCGCATCGCGCGGGCCGCGATGAGTCGCGTCACCAGGCGGCTCAATCTCCTGGAAACGATCCTCCTGGGGGCCGCGATGATCGCCGCGCTTGCCGGGGGCTGGCTGGCGGCCATTCTGGCACGAAGGGCCTTCGACTTCCCCTTCAGAACCACCTGGCTGGCCGCGTCCCTGCTGCTGTTAGCGATTCCGGCGGCGCTGGCGTGGACGATGGAGAAGCGCGGACGGTACGCGCAGCCGAAGATGGACATCAAGGGAACCTCTGACGATGCGCCCGGGAGGGGCGGCGGCTAATGGCGAAGAAGACGCAAAAGAAGGGTCTGACACCCCGCTCCGAGGATTTCAGCGCCTGGTACAACGAAGTGGTTCTGCAGGCGGAGCTGGCCGACTACTCCCCTGTCCGCGGAAGCATGGTGATCAGGCCGTGGGGATACGGGATCTGGGAGAACATGCAACGTGCCCTGGACGACATGTTCAAGGCGTCGGGCCACCAGAACGCGTACTTCCCGCTGCTCATCCCCATGAGCTTCATCGAGCGCGAAAAGGAGCACGTGAAGGGCTTCAAGCCGGAGCTGGCGGTCGTCACCCACGCGGGCGGCAAGGAACTGGAGGAGCCCTACGTCATCCGCCCGACATCGGAGACGATCATCTACTCGATGTACTCGAAGTGGGTGCAGAGTTACCGGGACCTCCCGATCCTGCTCAACCAGTGGGCCAACGTCATGCGGTGGGAACTCCGTACCCGCCTGTTCCTCAGAACTGCCGAGTTCCTCTGGCAGGAAGGCCACACCGCGCACGCGACCCAGGATGAGGCCGAGGAGGAGGCGCGCACGATCCTGGGGATCTACCGGACCTTCATGGAGGACTGGATGGCCATGCCTCCGCTCACGGGGCTGAAGACGGAGGCCGAGAGATTCGCGGGCGCCGTGCGCAGCTATGCGTGCGAAGCGCTCATGCAGGACCGCAAGGCCCTGCAGGCCGGCACCTCGCACATGCTGGGCCAGAACTTTGCGCGGCAGTTCGGCCTCACCTTCCAGAGCGAAGAGGGCCGCGAGGAGTTCGCCTGGAACACCTCGTGGGGCGTGTCGACCCGCCTGGTCGGGGGACTGGTCATGACGCACGGCGACGACATGGGCGTGGTGGTTCCTCCGAAGCTGGCGCCCACCCAGGTGATCGTCGTGCCGATTGCCAGAAGTGACGACGAGTGGGCGACCGTGGCCGAGAAGGCCCGGGAGATTGTGAACGCGCTCGGCGATGCCGGTGTCCGGGCCGACGCGGACCACCGCCGGCACCTGTCCCCGGGAGCCAAGTTCTTCGAATGGGAGCGCAAGGGGGTGCCGATGCGCCTGGAAGTGGGCCCGCGCGACGTGGCCAGGGGCGAGGTGGTGGTCGTCCGCCGGGTGACGGCCGAGGGAGAGCCGCGCAAGGAGGCGGTGCCGGAGGCACGGGCGCTCGGCGAGATCGGGGGCCGGTTGGAGGCGTTGCAGGGACAGCTGCTGCACGCGGCCCGGGCGCGCCGCGAGGCGGGTACCCATCGCGGCGAGGTCTCGTCGGTCGAAGAACTCGGCGCCCTCCTGGACGACGGCGCCGGCTTCGTCTATTCGGGTTGGAGCGGGGACCCCGCCGTGGAGGAAAAGGCCAAGGATGTCAGGGCCACCATCCGCCTCATCCCGGACGAGGAGTTCCGCTCGGCCACGGCGCCGACCCGGTGCGCGGGGGGCGGCGTAGCCAGGATGGAAGTGGTGTGGGCGCGGGCGTACTGAGCGCCCGCCGAGGTTCTCGTACGCGGCGGCCACGTCACCCGGGTCCGCCGCCGCGAAAGCTACAGCGGCCTCATCCGGGACGAAGCCGATGAATGACACCCACCCGGACCCGGCCGGCACCCTCGCGGCCAACGCGACCACCGCCGCGGCCGGCGCGGGGCACGACCGCGTCCTCCTCATCGACTACGGCTCCCAGTTCACGCAGCTCATCGCCCGCCGCGTGCGCGAGTCCGGCGTCTACTGCGAGATCCACCCCCCCACGCGGTCTCTGGACTGGGTCAGGACCTGGGCACCGAAGGGAATCGTCCTCTCGGGCGGGCCGTCCTCGGTGTACGGCGACGACGGCCCCGACCTCGACCCCGGTCTCCTCGCCCTCGGCGTCCCGGTCCTCGGCATCTGCTACGGCATGCAGCTCATCGCCCGGCACGAGGGCGCCGCCGTAGTCCCCGGCAAGCGCGAGTACGGCCGCGCCAGCTTGCGTGTCACCGAGCCGGAACCGGACACGGGCGGCGGCCTCCTCCACGGCTTCGACCCCGGCGAAGACGTCACGGTGTGGTGCTCGCACGGCGACCATGTGGATGAGCCGCCCCCCGGCTTCGTGACCATCGCCGTCACCGCCGACCTTCCCGTGGCGGCATTCCGGGCCCGCTCGCGACCACTCTACGGCGTGCAGTTCCACCCCGAGGTCGCCCACACGCCGCGCGGCCAGGAAATCGTCGACAACTTCCTCTTCCGCATCTGCGACTGTGCCGCCGACTGGACGTCGGGCGTGTTCGTCGCCGAGTCGGTCGAGCGCATACGGGCGATGGTCGGAGACGCGCAGGTCGTGTGCGGTCTTTCGGGCGGCGTGGATTCGTCGGTGGCGGCGGCGCTGGTGCACCGCGCGATCGGCGATCAGCTCACCTGCATCTTCGCCGACACCGGCATGATGCGCATGAACGAGCGCGAGAGCGTCGAGCAGACCTTCCGCGAGCACATGGGGATCCGCCTGGTCGTGGTGGAGGCGGCGGCCGAGTTCCTGGGTCCGCTGGAGGGTGTTACGGATCCCGAGCGCAAGCGCCGGATCATCGGCGAGACCTTCATCCGCGTCTTCGAGAGCACCACCCGGGAGCTCGGCGACGATGCCCGCTTCCTGGTGCAGGGAACCCTCTACCCGGACGTGATCGAGTCCCTCGCGGTGCGCGGTCCGTCGGCGACCATCAAGACCCACCACAATGTGGGCGGCCTCCCCGAAGACATGCCCTTCGAGCTGATCGAGCCGCTCCGCGAACTCTTCAAGGACGAAGTGCGCGCCGTGGGCCGCACCCTGGAGCTCGACGAGGCGTTCATCCGCCGCCATCCCTTCCCGGGTCCGGGGCTCGGGATCCGCATTCTCGGCCCGGTGACGGAGGAGCGGCTCCATGTCCTGCGCAGGACCGACGCGATCTACCTCGACGAGATCGAAGCCGCCGGCCTCTACGACGAGATCTGGCAAGCCTTTGCGGTCCTGCTCCCCGTGCGTTCGGTGGGCGTCATGGGGGACAGCCGCACCTACGAGAACGTCGTCGCGCTCCGTGCCGTGACCTCTCGCGACGGCATGACCGCCGACTGGTACCCTTTCGAGCCCGCGTTCCTGGCGCGCGTGTCGACCCGGATCATCAACGAGGTCGAAGGCGTCAACCGGGTCACCTACGACATCAGCTCGAAGCCGCCGGCGACCATCGAGTGGGAGTAAGGGGGGAGGAGGCGCCGGAATCGCCGCCGGCCCCGCCCCTCACCCCACCGTGTCGGGTCTGCTGCGCAACTGATTCAGCTTCGATTCCACCTCGCCCCACACCTCCTCCATGAAGCCCACGTCGCCCCCGTGCGTCTCCGCGAAGCCGACGAGGTCCTCCTCGGTGATCTCCAGCTCCGCGAGCACCGCTTCACGTTCCGCGTCCGGGATCACGGCCCCGGGCGAACGAAGCTCCGCGACTCGCAGCGCGACGTAGCTCTCCACGAACTGCTCGCGGCTGATCGCTTCCCCGCCGGGATCGTCGCACCCCGCGGCAAGCGCCGCCGCTACGAACAACGCGGCCCCAGTCGCGCGACCGCGCCTCACGCCGGGTCCTCCCGCGTGGCGGCCCGCCAGAGCAGCGCGCACAGCCCGGCGAAGACCAGCGTGCCGAACGCCACGCCGCTTCCCGGGAACAGCTCCGACCACCCGTGTCCCACATGCCAGATCGACGCGGGGTCCGCGTGCCCGGTCGTGTTGGCCACCGCGTAGACGAGGCCACCGATAAGGACGCCCACGAGCGCCGCGCCGGCGATCAGCCCGGATGCGAACAGGACGCCCCGTTCCCGCCGCTCGGCCAGGATGCTGACACCGTCTTCGGTCTCCCCGGCGTTCTCGTACTTCTTCGTCAGACCCATGCGCATCAGGCCGCCCACCAGGATCGGCGTCATCAGCGAAACCGGGAGGTAGACGCCCACGGCGAAGGCCAGTGACGGCAGCTTGAAGACGAATTCGGCGATCGCCGCGATCGCGATTCCCAGCAGCACGAAACCCCAGGGCAGGGAAGCGTTCAGCACCCCGTCGATCACGAGGCTCATCAGCGTGGCCTGGGGTGCGGCGAGGCCGTCCACCGTGCCGATGCCGTACGACTCGTTCAACACCACCAGGACCCCGCCCATGACCGCCGCGCTGGCGAGCACGCCCATCATTTCGCCGATCTGCATGCGCCTGGGCGTGGCGCCGACGAGGAAGCCGGTCTTCAGGTCCTGCGAGGTGTCGCCCGCGACCGCCGCCGCGATGCAGACCACGGCGCCGACTGCGAGCACCGCCACCTTGGCCGTGGCACTGCCGTCGTTCAGCCCCAGCGCGACCCAGATCAGCGACGTCAGGATCAGAGCCGCGATGGTCATCCCCGACACGGGGTTCGACGACGACCCGATGAGTCCGACGATACGGCTCGACACCGTCACGAAGAAGAAGCTGAAGATGACGATCAGCAGCGCCCCCAGCAGACCGACGGGCACGCCGGGCCACAGCCACAGCGCGATCGCCATGAGCGCCGCGAGCCCCATCACCAGCTTCAGGGGAAGGTCCTGTTGTGTCCGCGGAAGCTCGCCGCCGCCGCCCGCGCCGACTTGGCCGATGCCCAGCTTGAACGACTCGATGATGGTCGGAAGCGACTTGAGCAGCGTCACAATCCCGGCGAAGCCCACGGCCCCGGCCCCGACGTAGCGGATGTAGCTTTCCCAGATATCCCCCGAGCCCAGCGCCGACATGGGCGTGGAGGCCGGATAGACCGTGTTGTCCCCGCCCCACATGTTGATCGCGGGGATGAGGACGAGCCACGCGAGGGCGCTGCCCCCGAACATGATGGCCGCGATGC
Source organism: Longimicrobiales bacterium (assembly GCA_965206455.1). Taxonomy (GTDB): domain Bacteria; phylum Gemmatimonadota; class Gemmatimonadetes; order Longimicrobiales; family Gaopeijiaceae; genus Bin94. Next base: position 1,278,297 of record CBDBJS010000002.1, read on the forward strand.
GCGGCCCGATGATGAAGCCGACGCCAAGCAGCTCAGGAGTGAAGTCGCCCCCGATCTCGGCCTTCTTCGGCAGCGGCAGGCTGGGGGACTCGTTCCAGAGGGCGAGTCCGCTCCGGTTCGCGAGCACCTGGTAGAGTGCACCAATCCCCAGCCCCGAGAAGAGCAGGCGCGCCTTGCTGCCGCCCACCTCCCCCGCCACCTGCACCTCGGCGCACGCCGTGCCCTCGGGGTAGGGGAGCTTGCCGTGTTCGCGGGAGATCAGGTAGCGCCTGAGCGGGATCATGAAGAGGACACCCAGCAGCCCGCCGAAGGCCGCGATCACCGACACCTGCAGCAGGTCCACCACGATCGTCGGGTCCGAACGCTGCCAGATGAAGAGCGCGGGGAGGGTGAAGATCACACCGGCCGCCACCGACTCCCCCGCCGAGCCGATCGTCTGCACCATGTTGGTTTCGAGGATCGTGCCGCGCCGGAGCGCTCGGAAGATGGCCACCGCCATCACCGCCGCCGGGATCGAGGCGCTGACGGTCAGCCCCACGCGCAGGCCCAGGTAGGCGTTGGCCGCCCCGAAGACGACCGCCAGGACGAGTCCGATCAGAACCGCCTTGACGGTGAGCTCGGCCATCGAGCTTTCGGCGGGCACGTAGGGGCGGTAGCTCTCGCCGGGAACGACTTCGTACGCCTCGGGGGGAAGGCCCTTGCGGGCTGGCGGATCGACCGATGCCATGTGAGGCTCCCTTGCGGGTTGGTGGGGTCAGGCGGGCGCTGGCCCGAATCTTTCCGGGTATGATCGGGGGTGATGTCCGGTATGGGATGAAAAGCTGCCATTTTGGCAGACCGGCCTGCCATTTTGGCCGACTTTCTGCTTTGCCGGCCCCTGAACCCTGCCAAAATGGCAACGTTGCCAGTCGAATTGCAACAGGAGACTCCTGATGTTGAATGCCGAACGCTTGACGTTGAAAGCCGCCGAGGCCCTGTCGGCCGCCGCCCGGGACGCCCGGAGCAGGGAACACCCGCAAATGGAGGGTGTCCACCTGCTCAAGGCGCTTCTGGAACAGGAGGACGGCATCGTCGTGCCGGTGTTCCGCAAGATGGAAGTCGCGCCCGAAACGGTTGTGCACGCGGCCGATGTCGAGCTGAACCGGCGCGCCAGAGTGACCGGCGGAGCTTCGCCGGGACCCTCGCGCTATCTGCGCGCGGCGCTGGACAAGGCCGAAGAGGCGGCGGCCAAGCTCGGCGACGCCTACGTCTCCACCGAGCACCTGCTCGTCGGCCTCGCCGCCGAGAAGGGGGACGCGGGCCGGATCCTCGGGGAGCACGGCGTCACCGGGAAGCGTCTCGAGGCGGCCCTGGACGCCATCCGGGGATCCCACCGGGTCACCGATCAGACGCCTGAGGACAAGTTTCAGGCGCTGAAGCGCTTCTCCCATGACCTGACCGAGCGGGCGCGGCGGGGAAAGCTGGACCCGGTCATCGGCCGGGACGACGAGATCCGCCGGGTCATGCGCGTCCTGGGCCGCCGCACCAAGAACAACCCGGTGCTGATCGGGGAGCCGGGTGTCGGCAAGACGGCCATCGCCGAGGGACTCGCGCAGCGGATCGTGGCGGGCGACGTGCCCACATCGCTCAACGGCAAGCAACTCGTCTCGCTGGACATTTCGGCGATGCTCGCCGGGGCGAAGTACCGCGGCGACTTCGAGGAGCGCATGAAGGCCGTCCTCAAGGAGGTGATCGAAGCGGACGGGCGCTACGTCCTCTTCATCGACGAGCTGCACACGATCGTCGGCGCCGGCGCGGCCGAAGGGGCCGTCGACGCGGGCAACATGCTCAAGCCCGCGCTGGCCCGGGGGGATCTCCGCGTGGTGGGCGCGACCACGCTGTCCGAGTACCGCAAGCATGTGGAGAAGGATGCGGCCCTGGAGCGCCGTTTTCAGCCGGTGTACGTCGCGCCGCCTTCGGTCGAGGACACCATCGCCATCCTGCGCGGCCTGAAGGAGCGGTACGAAGTCCACCACGGAGTCCGCATCACTGACGATTCGCTGATCGCCGCCGCCAGATTGTCCGACAGATACGTGGGGGGACGGTTCCTGCCCGACAAGGCCATCGACCTGATGGACGAGGCCGGGAGCCGGCTGCGCATCGAAATCGACTCCCTCCCCCAGGAGATCGACGACCTGGAGCGGCGCATCATTCAGCTTGAGATCGAGAAGCAGGCGCTGGCGCGCGAGGACAACCGCGGGGCCCGGGAGCGTCTGGGCGGGATCGAGGCCGAACTCTCCGAACTGCGCGAGTCCAGCCAGACCATGAAGGCCGCGTGGCAGGCCGAAAAAATCCAGATCGCCCGCATTCAGGAGCTCAAGGAGCGGGTTGACGGCCTGCGCACAGAGGCGGAGCAGGCGACCCGGCGCGGTGAGCTGGGACGGGCGGCCGAGGTCCAGTACTCGGAGATCCCCGGGGCGCTGGCGGACATCGAGAAGGCGGAAGAGCGGCTCGCCGGGCTGCAGGCACAGGGCAAGTTCCTGAAGGAGGAGGTGACGCCCGAGGACATTGCCGAGGTCGTGGCCGAGTGGACGGGGATTCCGGTGACGCGCCTGATGGCGGCGGAGCGGAAGCGGCTGACCCGTCTGGAGGAGCTGCTGGGAAGGCGCGTGGTGGGCCAGGACCGGGCGCTTGGCGCGGTGTCTCGCGCGGTGCGCCGTGCCCGGGCGGGGATCCAGGACCCCAACCGCCCGATCGGGTCGTTCCTCTTCCTCGGGCCCACCGGGGTGGGGAAGACCGAGACCGCGCGCGCCCTGGCCGAGTTCCTCTTCGACGACGAACGCGCCATGGTGCGCATGGACATGTCGGAGTACATGGAGGCGCACTCGGTGTCGAGGCTGGTGGGGGCGCCGCCGGGGTACGTCGGTTACGACGAGGGTGGCCAGCTGACCGAGGCGGTGCGGCGGAGACCGCACGCAGTGGTGCTCTTCGACGAGGTCGAGAAGGCGCATTCGAAGGTGTTCAACGTTTTCCTGCAGATCCTCGACGACGGTCGACTGACCGATGGCCAGGGACGGACGGTCGACTTCCGCAACACGGTCATCATCATGACGTCGAACATCGCGGGGCCCGAGATCCTGGCGCGGGCACGCGGCGTGCCTGGGGGGGAATGGCGAGAAGTCGAAGAGATGGTGAAGGGGCGGCTGGGGGAATATTTCCGCCCCGAGTTCCTTAATCGGGTGGATGATGTGGTGGTGTTCAAGCCATTGTCGCCAAGGGAGTTGGAGAAGATCGTGGAGATCCAGTTGGGACGGGTGATCGAGCTGGCGGCGCAGCAGGACGTGGCGCTGAGCGTGTCGGACGGGGCCAAGGCGGTGATCGCGCGGGAGGGGTACGATCCCGCGTTCGGGGCGCGGCCGCTGAAGCGGGCCGTGCAGCGTCTGGTGCAGGACCCGTTGGCGATGGCGATCCTGGACGGGGGGGTGGTGCCGGGGAGTGGGGTGCGGGTGGAGAGGGGCAAGGATGGTGACGGGTTGGTGTTCGTGGGGGTGGGGGAGGGTGCGGGATGAGGGGAGCCGGGGTTGGTGGCGCGCGCTGCCGGCTGGCCGGGTGGCACGGTGGCTGGGTGCGCGCGGTGCGGGGCGAAGGCTGGCGGGCGAGGGCGCTCCGGCTCGCCTGGTTGGTCTGGATGGTGCCGGCGACCATGACGGCGACGGTGGCCGGGTGCGGGGGGGCCGGGACTGCGGCCGGGGTGGGGCCGGGGCCGCCTCCGGGGGCGTCCACGGAGCCCGCCCGCGTGATCGGAGAGTTTCTCGACGCGGCGAATCAGCGGGACCACACGACCATGGCCCGGCTCTTCGGGACCGGGGACGGACCGATCGGCGACCGAGGCGGTACGCTCGGTTGCGCGGTCAGGAAGCTGGGTTCATGGATCGGGCTGGGAGAGCGGTGCCTCGATGAGCGGGAGGTCGAGCAGCGCCTTGACCTGATGGCCGCAGTCCTGAAGCACGAGTCGTACCTCGTGCGGACCGAGGAAGCGGTGGTGGGGCGGGGGAGGCCCGCGACAGGCGTCCGGGTCGAGATGGATGTGGGTGCCCGCGGGATGGTCGAGGTCCCCTTCGTCGTGATCCTGACGGCCGACGGGCGGTGGCTGGTCGAGGAGGTGGGGCTGGGGAGGCTGGTGGGGAGGTGAGGGACCGACTCACGGTCGTGACGCGGAACGTCCGTGGTTATCAAGACTCCGGCGTGGTCCTCGTGAATCCGTTCGGCTGCTAGCCGTTCCGCTCCACCAGTTCCACCAGCACCCCCCCGGTCGAACGGGGGTGCAGGAACGCGATCCAGTGTCCCCCGGCTCCCTTCATCGGCTCGGGCGAGGTGAACTCCCACCCCCCGGCCTCCAGTTCGGCCATCTTCCCCCGGACATCCGCCACCCGGTACGCCATATGGTGCAGCCCCGGCCCTCTCCGCTCGACGAACCGGCCCACCCCGCCCTGCGGCACAAGGGGCCGGATCAGCTCGACGTCGCCGACGAAACACACCTCCACGCCCTGCGACTCGACCCGCTCCGGCTCCGTCGCCCGGGTTCCGGAAAGTCGCTCCAGCAGCGGCAGGAAATCGGTGAAGGAGCGGACCGCGATGGCCACGTGATCGAGCGCAAGCCCCGCCACGGCCCGGCGGGCGGGTTCCGGCACGGCGACGTCCGCCCCCGGCAGGAGTCCATCCGCCCCCGGTGCGGCTGCATCCGCCCTTGACGGTGCCCGATCCGCCCCATGCTCCGCACCACTCGTTTCCGGCGTATTCCAGTCCAGGATCGGCCCCTCTCTGTTAGAATAATTGAGTGGAATCATCGCGGCGGGCTCGGGCGACCGCTCCGGGGCCGGGCCGGGACCGCGGAAACCAGTCTTCGCGGGAGACTTTGATAATGGCAGACAACGGCAACCTCGTCACGATAACCGACGACAACTTCGCGGACGAGATCGAGGAGCACGACGGCCTCGCCATGGTCGACTTCTGGGCCGAATGGTGCGGGCCGTGCAGGATGATCGCGCCGTTGGTCAGCGAGTTGGCCGACGACTTCGCCGGAAAGCTCCGCGTCGGAAAACTGGACGTGGATGTGAACGTGTCCACCTCAATGCGCTTCGGGGTGCGGTCGATCCCGAGCATCCTCTTCTTCAAGGACGGGGAGCACATCGACACGGTGATCGGCGCGGTGCCGAAGACCCAGCTGCAGCAGAAGATCGAGCAACACCTGTAGCAGTCCACGGGCTGCCGGCTTGGAGCAGGAGCGCGTGTGCGCGGGAACCCTCTACATCGTCGCCACACCCATCGGAAATCTGGCCGATCTGACGACGCGAGCGAGGGATACCCTTGCGTCCGCCGATCACATACTGGCCGAAGACACACGGCGGGCGCGCGTGCTCCTCTCCCACATCGGCGTGAAGGCCCGGCCGGTGTCGCTCCACGCTCACAACGAGGCCGGCCGCGTCGAGCGGGTGCGGCGCTGGCTGTCACGCGGCGACGATGTGGCTCTGGTGTCCGACGCGGGCACGCCGCTGCTCTCGGACCCGGGCGAGCGTGTGCTCCGCGCCGCGGTCGACGACGGGCACACGGTCGTGCCGCTTCCGGGGCCGTCCGCCATACTCGCGGGACTGGTGGCGTCGGGACTACCTTGTGTCCCGTTCACCTTTGTTGGATTCCCGCCGCGCAAGGCGGGGGCGCGGGCCCGAGCGCTGGAGCGGATCATCGACGCACGAGAAACGACGGTTCTCTTCGAGGCGCCGGGGCGGCTGGTTCAGCTGCTCGAAGAGCTGGCCGGGCTGGTCGAAGGGGCCGGTGGGGAAGGGTGTGGATCGGGGCCCGGGGCGCCCCGCCGCATCGCGGTCTGCCGCGAGATGACCAAGGTGCATGAGGAGGTGTTCCGCGGCACCCCGGCAGAGGGCGTCCGCCACTACGCCGAGAACCCGCCCCGGGGCGAGGTCACGGTGGTGATCGAGGGACGTCCGGCCGGGGCAGGGATGGCGGACGCGGAAGATGTGGACAGAGAGGCGGCCGCAGCGCTCGCCGACGGGCTCGCGCCCACCGCCGCCGCGAAACGGGTGGCGAGGGGAACGGGGGTGTCGAGACGGGACGCGTACGAAGCCGTGATGAGGGCGAAGAGGGGGAAGACGGGGGCGGGGGGGCCGGCATGAGGGTTGGGTGTCGCATCGTGCTGGCCATGGTCGCAGCGGGTCTGGCCCAGGCCGTCCCGGCGGACCCGGCCGGCGCCCAGGGTTCCGGTCCCGTCACCATCGGCCGGCTCCAGTACGAAGGGGGCGGGGACTGGTATGCCAATCCCTCCTCCCTCCCCAACCTCCTGGCCGCGGTCCGGGAGCGGACAGGCATCCCCACCGCCGATCGCGAGGTCCCGGTCCGTCCCACCGACCCCTCGCTGCGCGACTTCCCCTTCCTCTACATGACCGGCCACGGCAACGTCCGTTTTTCTCCCGACGAACGCCTGGCCCTGCGCAACTACCTGCTGCGCGGCGGGTTTCTCCACGCCGACGACAACTACGGGCTGGACGAGTCCTTCCGCCAGGAAATTGCGCGGATCTTCCCCGAGAAGGAGCTCGTTGAACTCCCGCCCGGGCACCCGGTCTTCGGGGCTCCCTATTCATTCCCCGACGGGTTGCCGAAGATTCACGAGCACGACGGCGCCCCACCGCAGGCGTTCGGGATCTTTCATCAGGGGAGGCTGGTCGTCATCTACACCTACGAATCCGATCTGGGCGACGGCTGGGAGGATGCGGACGTGCACGAGGACGCCGCCGAAGTCCGGGAAGAGGCCCTGCGCATGGGCGTGAACATCTTCGTCTTCGCACTGACTCAGGGGGTGCGCGCGTCATGATCACCGTCGGGAGCAGAATCGCCCAGGCGGTCGAGGGTGTACGCGGCCGTCTGTCCCGTTCGCTCGGACTGATGGTGGCGGCGTGGTGCGGCACGGCCGTGCTCCTTCTCCTCCTCCTGGCGGCGGCCCTCGCCGGGGGCGACGGTTGGAACGCGGGGAGTCCCGTCCCCCTGCTCATCGTGGTCCTGATCCTGGGGCTCCTGCCGGGAGGGATCTGGTACTGGCGCCGGCTGGGCAGGCACTGGTGCGCGGAGCACCGGGTCACCCGGGCCATGGATCGCATCGCCAGGCTCGACGAGGGCGCGGTGCTCGGGGGCCTGGAGCTGTCTCGCGAGGCGCCTCCGGGGACGTCTCAGGCGCTCCGCGAGCTGGCCCTGCTGAGGATCGGGAAGCGGCTCTCCGCCGACGCGAAGACACTTTCCGGCACGCTGGGCAAACGGATCGGCGCGCGCGCGCGCCGCGGCATGACCGCGCTTCTGGTGGCCGCGCCCGTTGCGCTCCTGGTGCTGGCCCTGGCCCCGTCTCGCACCTTCAGTGCCTGGGACGGCCTCCTCAACCCGCTCGCGGTGCTGGCCGAACCCACCCTCCCTCCCGTGTCCGTCGAACCCGGCACGATCGACGTCGCCCGGGGTGCGGTCATCGAGGTCACCGCTGTGGCGCCGCTCCGCGACAGCGTGACCCTGCGCTGGGATGTGACGGGTCAGGTCACCCGGTCGAGCGTGGTCGCGTTGGCCGACGGGGCCGGCCGGACGTCGCTGCCCCCGGTCAACGCCGAGACCCGCTACTGGATCGAGGCGCCCGATGGAGCCCGCAGCGAGCTTCACGTCCTCACCCCGGTCGACCCCCTCTTCGTCAGCACCTTCACCATCGAGGTGACGTATCCTCCCCACACGGGGATTCCGCCCGGGGAGTATCAGAACGAGGTGCCCGCGCTGGCCGTCCCCGCGGGGACGCACATCCGCGTGCGCGGAGAGGGAAGCCGGGGCATCGGCGCGGGAGCGCTGCTCGACGACGAGGGGCGCACCGTCGTCGAATTCGCGGTCCGTGACGCGCGTTTCGAAGGCAGCTGGATCCCCGCGCGGACGGGCACCTACACCTGGGCGTTCAGCGACGCGGGGGGTGGCGAAGCGGCCGCCATTCCGGAGCCGCTGTCGCTGGAGGTGGTCCCGGACATGCCCCCCGAAGTGACGATCGTGTACCCCGGCGTGGACACGATCATGCCGGTCGATCTGCGCCAGCCGCTGGTCATCCATACCCGTGACGACTACGGCGTGGAGCGCGTCGAGATCGTGGTGCGGCGGGTCAGCTCCTTCGGCGAGGCGGGGGAGCCGGTGGTGCACGGGGTGGAGCTGGGGGGATCGGCGGCGGCGATCGTGCGGCCCGTGCTGGACATCTCGGGGTGGACCCTCTCTCCGGGCGACACGATCCGCTACCTGGCGAGGGTGATCGACAATCATCCGTCGCGCCAGCTGCGCGAGAGCGTCGAGTACGCGCTGTGGATGGGCGGGATCACCGAACTGGAGCGCGCGGCCCAGGAAGAGCTGGACCGCACGGCCGACGGCGTGGAGGAACTTGCCGAGGAGGCGCGGCGGGCCGAGGAGGACACCCGCGAACTCCAGCAGCGCAACGAGCGCGAGGGGGACGCGAACGACGGGGCTCAGCGCAACGGACAGTCCGACTTCGAGGAGAAGGAAGAGGTCGCGCAGGCCCTGGAGCGCCAGGAACGGATGATGCAATCCCTGGACTCGCTGCAGCAGGAACTTGCCGAGCTGCGCGATGCCCTGACCGACGCGGGACTGGCGGACCCCGAACTCCAGGACCGGCTGCAGGAGTTGGAGAAGCTCCTGGAGAACATGGCTCCCGAAGAGGGACGTGACGAGCTGGCCGAACTGGGCGACGAACTCGCCGGGATGGACCCGGAGGAGCTTCAGGCCGCGCTGGAGAAGATGGCGCTCGACCAGGAGCGCCTCAGGCAGCGTCTGGAGGACTCTCTGGAGCAGTTCAGGAACGCCGCCATCGAACAGGACTTTCGCGCCACCAGTGAGGAGGCTCGGGAGCTGGCGGAAGAGCAGGAGATCCTGGCGGACGCGATGATGGAGGGCGGCGAGGAAGCCTTGCGGGCGGAGCAGCAGGCCGCGCTGGAGGCTCAGGCGGAGCAGCTTCAAGAGCAGCTGGAGGAGTTGCAGCAGCGGCTCGACGAAGCCGGAGAGCAGAATGCCGGTGCGGGGGTCCAGGAGGCGCGGCACCAGCTGAGCCAGGCTCGGCAGCAGATGCAGCAGGCGGCTCAGATGGCCCAGCAGGGACAGCAGCAGAGCGCGGGCGAGCAGGCCCAGCAGGCCGCCGGGGACCTGTCCGAGGTGTCCCAGCAGCTGAACCAGGCCCAGATGCAGATGCAGCAGGAGATGATGAACGCCATCCGTGACGCGCTGGGCCGGACGGCCACCGGTGCGCTGGCGCTGGCCCGAAGCCAATCGGAGTTGCGTGAGCAGATGCAGGGCGCGAGCGCGGCCGAACTCGCCGCACTCCGGGGGGACGAGGCGGCCATCGCGCAGGGGATCCGCAACCTTGCCGAGAACTACGCCGAGGACACCGAGATGGCCGCTCCGGGGGCGCGCGATCTGCTCACCGCGGTCGGCCAGGCGATGGAGCAGCTCGACGGCACCATCGAGGCGATGGAGAATCCGCGCGGACGCGGTCCTTCCCCGATGGCCGAGGCGGAGGGGGTGGTGCGCACGCTCAACGAAGTCGCCCGCATGGCCATGACCTCCGGCCAGCAGGGGCAGGCGCAGGGTTCGGCGTCGGCCGGGGAACAGATGATGCAACAGCTGCAGCAGCTTGCCCAGCAACAGGGCGAGATCATGCAGGACGCGTCGTCGCTCACACCGATGAAGCTCGGCCAGGAGACGATGGCCGAGCAGGTCGAGGAGATGGCGGGGCGGCAGGAAGAGGTGGCGGAGGAGCTTGGGGAGATGACGGAAGACGGCACCCCGGAAGGGGACCCCCTGGGTGACCTGTCCGCCCTCGCCGAGGAGGCTGCGCGGCTGGCGGAGGCGCTCGCCCAGGGGCGGCTGGACCCGGACGTGTTGCGCCGCCAGGAGAGGTTGTTCCACCGGCTGCTCGACGCCGGACGCACCCTCGAGCGGGACGAGGAGTCGGAGGAACGGGAGTCGGACCGGGCCGGTGCGTTCACGCGGGAAGGGGTCGGGGCGCTCACCGCGGGCGAGCTGGACGCGCTGCGCTTCGAGCTGCCAGGTGCCGCGGTGCTGCGCGCCCTGCCACCGGCCCAGCGTGCGATGGTGCTGCTCTATTTCGAGCGCCTGAACCGGACCGCCCCGCCCGCCGGGGAAGGGGGCCGGTGATGCGGGCGGCCGTGAAGGGTGCGGCGACGCTGTTCGGGGCCGCGGCATTGGTGCTCGGTGCAGCCCGCGCTGCCCCGGGTCAGTCGCGTTCCGACCCCCGGTTGGAAAACCGCATGCTCAGGCAGGCGACCGCCCAGGAGGCACGGGGGAACCTGGAGGACGCCGAGGCGACGCTGCGCGAGCTGTTGCGTCTGCATCCGTTGTCGTCCGCGGCCGTTTTCGGGCTGGAACGGGTGTTCAGGGCCGGAGGGCGCGTCGCCGAGGTCCTGCCCGTGGTCGATGCCTACCTGGGGGTCGATCCCGAGGCGGGCACGATCCGGGGACTCGGGGTGAAGGTGCTGGCCGAGACCGGCGCGGGGGAAGCGCTGGAGGGAGCGGTCGCGGCGTGGATACTGGCCGAGCCCGGCTCCGCCGATCCGTACCGCGAGGGTGCCATGGCCTACGTGGAGGTGCTTGGGGCGGGGCGGGCCGCCGAGCTGCTGGAGGAAGGCCTGGTTGCGCTCAACGACCCGCCCGTGCTTCTGATCGAGCTTGGGGATGTGCATATGGCGGCCGGGCGCGCCGAGGACGGAGCCGATGCATGGGCGCGCGCGCTGGGACGCGACCGCGCGAGGAACGGTGAGGTCTTCCGGCGCGTCGCGGATCTGGGAGCGGAGCGAGCCGTCTCGGCCGCCATCATCGTCGCCGCGCTGGGGGACGAACCCACCACCGTTCCCCGGCTTGAAGCCGGCGCCGAACTCGCGTTGCGCGAGGATCTGGAGGTGGAAGCACAGGCCCTCGCAGGAGCGGCCCGGGAGCGTCTGGACGACCCCGAGGCTCGCGGCTTCCTGAAGGGCTTCGCGCGCAAGGCGGAAGACCTGGACAGGCAGGGAAGCGCCCTGTGGGCCTACCGGCGGCTCGTGGAGTTGGTCGACGATGCCTCGGAGGCCCGCTCCAACGACGAGCGGCTGGCGCGTGCCGCGATGGCGGTGGCCGATACGGCTTCCGCCCTCGCCGCCAGACGGAGGATCACGGAATCGTATGGTCATGGCTCGCCCCAGCGGCGGTCGTCGTGGACGGAGCAGCTGCGCATCCAGGTGGTCGCCGAGGACGCCGAGACCGCGATGGCGGCGTTGGGCGCGTTCAGGAACGAGTTTCCGGACGCCGCCGAGTTGGACGAACTGTCGGCCGCGTTGGCGTCGCGGCTCCTCGGCAGCGGGATGCGCGAGGCCGCGCTGGAGGTGCTGAACGGCATCGAGGGACCCGGTGCGGGGCTGGAACGGGCCTTCCTGCTGCTGGAAGGCGGGGCGGTCGGGGAGGGCATCGCCGCCCTGCAGGCATCGCTTCCCGATCTGGAGCCGTCCCACGCGACCGAGATCCTCGAGCTGTCGCTCGCGCTGGGAGAACTCACGTCGACGGGGGCCCGGTTGGCTGCGCACGTCGCCATCACCGGGCACCGTGGCCACCCCGAGGACGGGATCGACGCCGTCGCGGCGGGGATCGACGCGGTGCCCGCCTCCGACAGGCCGACGATCCTGGCGATGGCGGCGCGCGTCGCCGACGAGGTGGGGCACGGGGAGGTCGCGACGGGTTTTCGGCGAAGGATCGTCGTGGAACACTCGGATGCGCGAGAGTTTCCGGAGGCGGCCGTGCGGCTCGCAAGGGCGGTGGCCACGCAGCCGGGAGGCCGGGACGAGGCGGTTCGCATCCTTGAAGCGCTGATCGTCGGCCTGCCGGACAGTCCTGTTGTTCCGGGGGCGCGCCAGGAGCTGCAACGCATCCTGGCGAGCGGTCCCGGGGAAGGAGCAGTCGGATGAAACGACTAATGGTAAGCGCGTGCCTTCTGCTGGCCGCCGCAAGCACCTCGGACGGGACCGCACAGATGCTGCTCGTCCCCATGGACCGGACCCAGGCGAACCATCTCAAGGCGTACGGACTCACCTACTCCGTACTGGAGCAGGGGGGTCGCGCCGAGTGGCTCCTCAACTTCCAGGGGGGATCGTTCCTGCTGCCCGACACCGAGGCCACCCGCCGCCACGCCGCACTCCTGGGCGTCACCATCCAGCCCGTGGGTGTGGCCGACGAAGCCCGCATCCGGGGGATCGTCGCGGGGTCCAACATGGAGTCGGTCGTTCTGGAGAAGGCCACGAAGATCGCCATCTACACGCCGCCCAACAGCGCACCGTGGGACGATGCGGTCACCATGGCGCTGGACTACGCCGAAATCCCGTACGACCAGGTGTGGGACGATGACGTCGTCGAGGGCGGACTCGACGACTACGAATGGCTCCATCTGCACCACGAGGACTTCACCGGACAATATTCCAAGTTCTACATCACATACGCCGGCGCACCCTGGCTGGAAGACGAAGTGAACCGCAACGAAGAGGCGGCGCGCACCCTCGGGTTCCCCAACGTCCCCGCCCTGAAGAAGGGCGTGAGCCGCGCGATCCGGGACTACGTCGAAGCCGGCGGGTTCCTCTTCGCCATGTGCTCGGCGCCCGAGACGCTCGAGCTGGCGCTGGCCGCGAGTTCCGTCGACATCGCGGCGGCGTACTCCGACGGGACTCCGCCCGATCCCGACGCCGGCTCGAAGGTCGACTGGGGGCTGGCGATGGCCTTCCACGATGCCCAGATCCAGCTTGCACCCTCGGTCAACGCCTTCTCGGATATCGACGGGCACCAGGTTAACACCCCGTGGAAAAAGGAGTTGGGGGCGTTCACCCTGTTTGATTTCTCGGCCAAGTTCGACCCGGTCCCGGCGATGTTGACGCAGAGCCACGAGTCCGTACTCCCGGACTTCTACGGTCTCACCACATCTTTTGCCGTGGATCGCCTTAAGCCCGGGGTCGTGCAGCTCGGGGTCGAGGGCGTGTGGGCGAAGTACATCCATGGCAACCTCGGCGAGGGGACCTGGACCTACTACGGCGGCCACGACCCCGAGGACCCCGAGCATCAGATCGGTGATCCCCCGACCGACCTGGCGCTGCACCCCAACTCTCCCGGATACCGCCTGATCCTCAACAACGTGCTCTTCCCCGCCGCGAAGAAGAAGAAGCTGAAGACGTGACGTCGCTTCCCCTCCGGCTTGCACCGGAGGCCGCCCGGGTGATCCGTGAAGAGGTGGCCCGGGCCGGGGGCCGCGAAGTCTCCTTTCTGGCGGAGGTGACCCGCGATCGCGTCATCTCCAATCCCCGCGCGGTGGCGAGGGGCAACCGATCGGCCGTCCTCGCCGTGGCCCGTGACGCCCCGGAAGGCGGCGTGATGATCCACAATCACCCGTCGGGGGACCTCGAGCCGTCCGATCCCGACCTGGCGGTGGCGGCCCGGATCTACGAGGACGGGCTGGGGTCCGCAATCGTCACCAACGAGGCCGACCGGATCTACATCGTCGTGGAGCCGCCGGAACCGCGACGGGTCGAGCCGCTCGATCTGGACGAATTGTCGGGCATGCTCGCGCCGCAGGGGCCCCTGTCGGCGCTGCCGGGCTACGAGGACCGGCGCGCCCAACGGGAGATGCTGCGCTTCGTGGGAGAGCGGTTCAACGAAGGCGGGGTGGGCCTGGTGGAGGCGGGCACGGGCACGGGGAAGTCACTCGCGTACCTGGTTCCCGCGGCTCGCTGGGCGACCCGCAACGGCGAGCGCACGGTGGTGTCCACCAACACGATCAATCTGCAGGAACAACTCGTCGGCAAGGATCTGGACATCGTCGGCGAGGTGCTCGGGGAGAAGCTGAAGTGGGCGCTGGTGAAGGGCAGGGGGAACTACATCTCGATCCGCCGCGCATTCCTGGCAGCGCAGTCGGCGCCGAACCTCTTCCCCGACGACCGCTCGGCGGAACTTCAGGCGCTCCTCGACTGGATCGCGCAGACGGAGGACGGATCGCGCAGCGACCTCCCCTTCGTGCCCAGCCGGGACGTGTGGGAAGAGGTCAGGAGCGAGACGGACGCGTGCCTGCGCGCGAAGTGTCCCCACTTCCAGCAGTGCCACTACCAGCGGGCCCGCAGAGCGGGGGCGGGTGCCGACCTCGTGGTGGTGAATCACGCCCTCTTCTTCTCGGATCTGGCCGTCAGGATCGCGACCGACAACTTCCGTGACTCGGCCGTGCTGCCCGCGTACAAGCGCGTGGTCTTCGACGAGGCCCATCACCTGGAGGACGCCGCCACCGCACGTCTCGGCACCGAAACCACGCGGGCCGGGATGTTCACCGCGCTGTCACGGCTCGACCGTCGTGGAAAGGGGATACTGGCCTCGATCGAAGCAGCGCTCGCGAGAGCCCCAACGTCCATCACGGGACGTCGTCTGCGAGAACGGATCGGTGAACGGGCACGGCCCCGGGTGCTGGCGCTGCGGGCCGCACTGAACGCCTTCTTCGACCTCATCGAGCCCTGGACCGAGGCGCGGGCGGAGCAGGGAAGCCTGCGGCTGGGGCGGCCGTCACCGGACGGCGGTCCTCCCGGGCCCGAGCCCGCCGCCGAAACGGGGATCGGCGAATGCCTCGAAGGGACGCTCATCGCCCTGGGGGACCTGCACCGCGAACTGGAGACCCTCGCCGAGCAGCTGGGCGAACAGGAAGATCTCCAATCGGCCCTGGAAGGCCGACTCCTGGATCTGCGCGGCTCGATGACCCGGCTGGACACCATCGACCGGGGGCTCCGGTTCTGCCTGCTTCCCGGTGACGAGAGGGGCGGGTTGGTACGATGGCTGGAGATGCGCCGCTCCGGGATTCGCCGGGTGGGGAACCTCGCGTTCCGTGCGGCGCCGGTCGAACTGGGCCCGATGCTTGCCGAGCACCTCTTCAAGAACACCGAGACCACGGTCCTCACCTCCGCGACCCTCGCGACAAAGCATGATTTCGGCTATCTGAAGCGGCGTCTCGGGTTGGGGAGCGGCACGCACTCCGCGGCGGCTCTTTCCTCTACGGCGGCTCTTTCCTCCACGGCCAATCTTTCCCCCGCGGGGACTCTCTCCTCCGGACCCACCGCGGCCATGCGTGACCCTGAAACGGCCGGTCTCCGCCTGTCGGAGGCCGTGTTCCCGTCTCCCTTCGACCATTCGGTACAGAGCCTTCTCGCCATCCCGGCGGACCTGCCGGGTCCCCGCGGCGCGGAAGGAGCGGGCGCCTACAACGAAGCCACCGCGCGGGTGATCCACGAGCTGGCGGAGATCACCGGAGGCGGTCTCTTCGCGCTCTTCACCTCGTACGCGGCGCTGCGGGCCGTTGCCGCCGAGCTGCGGGAGCGGGGTGCGGAGGGGCGTTGGCCGCTCTTCGTCCAGGGGGAGGCCGACCGCACCTCGTTGCTGCGCAACTTTACCGCGTCCGGTTCGGCGATCCTGCTCGGCACGGCCTCCTTCTGGGAGGGGGTGGACGTTCCCGGGTGGCCGCTCCGCGCACTCGTGATCCAGAAGCTGCCCTTCCGGGTTCCTACCGAACCCCTGACGGAAGCCCGCGTCGAGGCGATGACCGAGCGCGGGGAAAACGCGTTCTGGGGCTTCATGGTCCCCGACGCGGCGATGCGCCTGAAGCAGGGAGTGGGGCGCCTGATCCGGTCACGGACCGACCGGGGCGCCGTTGTGATCCTCGACGACCGGTTGCTCAGGAAGCGCTACGGCCGGGAACTCGTCGGCGCGCTGCCACCGATGCCGCTCGTCAGGGGGCCGTGGGCGGAGGTCAAGCGGAGCGTCACGGAGTTCTACGAACAGGGCCGCCCCGGCGGCTCCGGCTCCCGCTTGTTCCACGGCCCCGTACAGGTAGATTGAAGTGGCGGCCCGCGCGTGCGCGGGGTCACGCCACGTGTTGACCCGCGACCAACCCCTTCACCACAACACTGGCTCAATGCAATGAAGAAGGCCCTCGGCTTCCTCGCAGGACTCGTCCTCCTCGCCCTTGCCGGCGGCGCGGCCCGCACCGCGTCGATCGGGTGGGGCGGGGGCCACACCGACATCGGCTTCTGGTGGACCGTGATCGCCAGCTTCCTCGCGATCGCCGCGCTGGGAGCGTTGGTCGGGACGGCCATCCACTCCCGTCCGGGCAGCCGGTAACCCATGGCTCACGCGAACTCCAGGCCCGGCAAGATCGTTTGTGTGGGGCGGAACTACGCACTCCACGCCGCGGAGCTGGGCGGTACAGTCCCCAGCGAGCCGCTGATTTTCCTGAAGCCGCCGTCCGCCGTCATCGCCGCCGGCGAACCCGTCCGCATGCCCCTCGACGTGGGCCGGGTGGACTACGAGGGCGAGATCGGCCTGGTGGTCGGGCGCCGCTGCCGCCGCGTGTCCGAAGCGGCCGCGTGGGACCACCTGAGCGGTGTCGTCGCGGTCAACGACGTGACCGCGCGCACCCTGCAGCAGAAGGACAGTCAGTGGACCCGGGCCAAGGGGCTGGATACCTTCTGCCCCGTGGGCAACGTCGTCGAGGCATCGTCGGTGGACCCCGCCACGCTCACCGTGACGACGCGCGTCAACGGTGAAGTGCGCCAGCACGGGACAACCGGGGAGATGGTCTTTTCGATCTCAAGGCTGGTGAGCTTCATTTCGCACGTCATGACCCTCGAAGCCGGGGATCTGATTGCGACGGGCACGCCGGAGGGGGTCGGTCCCGTGGCTCCGGGCGATGTTGTCGAGGTAGCGCTGTCGTGCGGTTCATCGGTGCGCAACCCCGTCGAAGGAGGCGAGGCGCTCGGGCAGAAAACCGGGTTAGAAGTCACATGACACACGAGGTCGGAGACCAGCACGGCGGAGCGGCCAGGCGTGAATCACGCCGCCGGGCCAACCGCCTTCCCTGGTTGGTCGGCCTTCTGGTCTCGGCGCTCGGCCATGTCCTGCTGGTGGTCATCTACCCGTTCTTCTCGGCGCGCCGCCCCGAGCTCGCGGACCTGCCGGCGCTCCCTCCGGTCCCCTCCGCCGAGGGGATGGAGGTCGTGCGGATTGTCGAAGTCGTGAACGCCGAAGTCGGCGATCCCGATGATCCCACGGTGATCCGGAATCCCGACGCGCCCGCTGTCACGCCGGAGGTTCCCTCGCTCGAGGTGACGCCGAGGGTCCGGTTTCCGGGTCCGTACCGGTCCGCGGCCGAGCGGCTGCGCATCGGCGAGGGCGACCCGCGGCTGTGGCAGCCCATCGACCCGGCGCTCGCGGCGCCCAGCCCCCAGCAGCTCCTCGAGCTCCGGCTTCTGGCTCTGATCGAGCAGGCCAACGATTCATCGTTCGCCGAGGCCGAGCGGTTGGCCGAGGCGATGGACTGGACACACACCGACGACGAGGGCAGGAGGTGGGGTGTGTCTCCTGGCAAGATCCACCTCGGAGATATCGAGATCCCCGTGCCCTTCGGTTTCGGACCACCGCCGGACTACAACGGTGACCAGGCGGACTGGGCCTTCCGCATGACCGACATCGAGCGCGCGGCCGGGACACTCGCGGCGCGGCAGAGCTGGAAGGAGCGGGTGGAAGTCATGAGGCGGCGGCGGGAAGAGCGGCGGGCGGAGGAGGAGGACGAGAAGGCCAGGAATCCCCCCGTGGTCAAACCCGATACGACCTCCATCGGTCCGGGGCGGCGATAAGGTTGAACGCCCCCGTGCTTGCCAAGACCTTCGACCCCAAGACGGTCGAGGCCCGAATCCTGCGCATGTGGGAAGAAGGCGGCCACTTCGGCGCGTCTCCGGAAGAGGTGGACGCGGGCGGGGAGCCGTACGTCATCGTGATCCCTCCGCCGAACGTCACCGCGGTCCTGCACATGGGACACGGGCTCAACAACACGATCCAGGACGTGCTCATCCGCTGGCGGAGGATGCAGGGCCGCACGACGCTCTGGGTCCCAGGCACCGACCACGCCGGGATCGCCACGCAGAACGTGGTCGAGCGGAGGTTGGCGGAAGAGGGGAAGACCCGCCAGGACCTGGGCCGGGAAGCGTTCATCCAGCGGGTCTGGGACCATGTGGACCAGACCGGCGACCGCATCCTGGGGCAGCTCAAGGCCATCGGCTGCAGCTGCGACTGGAGTCGCACCCGCTTCACCCTTGACGCGGGTCTGTCGCGCGCGGTAAGGGAAGTCTTCGTGAGGCTTTACGAGGACGATCTCATCTATCGCGGCGAGTACATCATCAACTGGTGTCCCCGGTGTCTCACCGCTCTTTCCAACGAGGAAGCCGAGGGCTCGGAGACGGATGGATCCCTCTGGCACATCCGCTATCCGCTGGCGCCCGGGCACGAGGAGGCCGCCGCCGCGGCCAGGGCCGCCGGGGCCGAAGCGGTGGGCCGGTTCCCCGGGGGTGGCTGGTACCTGACCGTGTCCACCACGCGCCCCGAGACGATGCTGGGCGACACCGGCGTCGCCGTGAACCCCGACGACCCCCGTTACGGCTCCCTTGTCGGCGCGGCGGCCGAGCTTCCCCTGACGGGTCGCACCATCCCCGTGGTCGCGGACCGGCATGTCAGCGCCGACTTCGGGACGGGCATGGTCAAGGTAACGCCTGCCCACGACGCATCGGACTTCGAGATCGCGGGCCGCACCGGGCTGGAAATCCTCAACGTCATGACCGCGCGCGGGGCGATGAACGAGAACGCCCCCGAGGCGTTCAGGGAGCTCGACCGCTTCGATGCGCGCAAGGCCGTGGTGCGGGAGCTGGAGGGGCGGGGGCTCCTCGCCGGCCGGGACGACCACCGCCACGGGGTTCCGCGCTGCTACCGCTGCGACACGGTCGTGGAGCCGCGGCTGAGCGAGCAGTGGTTCGTGCGCATGGAGCCCCTCGCGCGGCCCGCGCTGCACGCGTCCCGCGAGGGGGCCGTGACCTTCGCTCCCGACCGCTGGACCCGGGTCTACGAACACTGGATGGAGAACATCCGGGACTGGTGCATATCGAGGCAGTTGTGGTGGGGCCACCGCATACCCGTGTGGTACTGCGGCGACTGCGACGAGGTGATGGTCTGTCGCGAAGACCCGGAGCGGTGCGCCGCGTGCGGAGGTTCATCGCTGGAGCAGGACCCGGACGTGCTCGATACGTGGTTCTCGTCGTGGCTGTGGCCCTTTTCGGTCTTCGGTTGGCCGGACGAGACCCCGGACCTCAAGGCGTTCTACCCCGGCCACACCCTGTCCACAGCCCCCGAAATCCTCTTCTTCTGGGTGGCCCGCATGGTCATGGCGGGTTATCACGCCATGGGCGAGGCGCCCTTCTCGCGCGTCTACCTCCACGGCACCGTGCGTGATATCCAGGGGCGCAAGATGTCCAAGTCCCTCGGCAACGGTGTCGACCCGCTGGAGGTCGTCGAGCTGTACGGGGCCGACGCGCTGCGCTTCACGGTGATCGCCAGTGCAGGGATCGGCGCCGACATCCGTCTCGACCACGAGGACCTGGAAGCCTCGTTCGCCCCGGGGCGCAACTTCGTCAACAAGCTGTGGAACGCCGGACGTTTTGCGCTGATGAGCCTCGGAGACGAACCGGTCCTGCCAATCGCGCAGGTGGCCGACGATCTGCACCTCGAGGACCGGTGGATCCTGTCGCGCCAGCAGCACGCCGTGCGGCGCGTGGACGAGGAACTCGACGCGTTTCGCATCCACGGGGCCGCCGAGGTCCTGCGCGACTTCTTCCGGGGGGATTTCGCCGACTGGTATCTGGAATCCGTCAAGCACCGTCTGCGGCCGGGGGGTCCGGGCCGCGAGGCCGCGCGCTCGGTCCTCGTCCATGTCCTCGATGGTGTGTGCAGGCTTCTTCACCCCATGGTCCCCTTCGTAACGGAGGAGATGTGGGGCATGCTCCCCGGATCCGGTGACCGGGACGGCCCGCTCATCGTGGCACGCTGGCCCGTGCCGTCTCCCGGGTTGACCGACCCGCAGGCCGAGGCGGGGTTCGAGTGGCTGCGCGAGTTGATCGTCCGGGTGCGCGGGCTGCGCAAGGAGTACCGGGTCGGCGAGGGTACCGAAGTCGCGCTCTACGTCACCGGCGGCGCCAGCGCGGAGCTGTTGGCGGGGCGCGAAGAGATGCTCCGGCGGCTGGCGCGGATCGCCGCGGTGCAACAGGCGCCGCCTCCGCCGAACGCGGCGGGCGCCGGTGCGGTCCTGCGCGACGGCACGGAGGTGTTCCTGCCCCTCGAGGGGGTCATCGACGTGGAACGCGAGCGAACCCGCGTGGCACGCGAGATGGACAGGCTCGCTTCGCTGATGAAGGGCATCGAGAGGAAGCTCGCGAACGAAAACTTCCTGACCCGTGCGCCGGAAGCTGTGGTCGAGCGGGAGCGCCAAAAGCTGGCATCATGTAAAGTCCAGTTTACAAAATGGAAAGTTCAGTTGACATCTCTCGCTGCCGGCGATGGCGTGGCCAGCCGGAACCGGGCGGGGGCGGGACGCCAACCGTGATCCGGCGGACTGCGCAGGGGCTGCTCGTGTTGCTTTCGGGGGTCGCCTGCGCCCGGCCGGAGTTGCCGCCGGGAGGTCCCGAGGACCTCCTGCCGCCGATCGTGGTGGAGACGGTTCCCGACACCTTTGCGGCTGTCGAAGCGGGTGTGCGGGAGATCCGCTTCCGCTTCAGCGAGAGGATCAGTGAACGCCCGGCCAACGGTGTCATGAACGACGCGGTCGTGGTGTCGCCCTCGACCGGCAACGTCATCGTGAAGCACAGCCGCGACGGAATTTCGATCGAGATGCAGGAAGGCCTTGCGGCCGGCCGCGTGTACCGGGTCACGGTATTGCCGGTCATCAACGACATGTTCGGCAACCGCCTCCGGGACCCGTTCGATCTCGTTCTTTCCACGGGCGACGAGATGGTGCCCAACGTGGTCGCGGGCATGGTGGAAGACAGGGTGACGGGTCAGGGGGTCGCCGGCGTGCGCGTCGAGGCGCGCTTTCCCAGGGACGGCGACACGGTCACCCACTGGAACTTCACCGGCAATGACGGGGTGTTCTCGCTCCGCTACGTGCCGGACGGTCCTTTCGAGGTACGGGCGTGGCACGATCGCAACCGGGACCGGGACCTGGGCGAGACGGAGCCCCGGACCGACTTCATGCCGGGCCTCCTGCCGGAACCACCCGATACGAGCTTCACGGTCCTTTCGCTCATCGAGCCCGACACCACACCAGCCCGGCTGGCGAGCGTGACGGCGGAAGACTCCGTCACGCTCAGGTTCGAATTCGACGACTACCTGGAACCCGAACTCCCCGGGTTGATCATCGGCGCGACGCTGGTGGTCGCCACCCCCGAGGACACTGTGGATGCGGCCGCCGCGGGCGACAGCGTCGGTGTGGGTGCCGCCGGGGACAGCGTCGTGGCCGGGGACAGTACCGTGGTGGGTGCCACCGGGGACATTGCTGCGGTGGCCGCGGACAGCACCGTCGTTGCCGCCGCCGACAGCGCTGCCGCCGAACCGGCCGTCGATGTACGATCGCCGCCGCTGCCTGGTGACACCATTCCCATCCGCGTCTTCCAGGAGCTCGAGTACGAGAGGTGGCTGGCCGAGCGGACGGACTCGCTGGCCAGGGCCGCCGCGGATTCTCTTGGCGCGGCGGACCCGGGCGAAACCGGTGAGGCCGCGGACTCGGCCGAGGTGCCGGCGGGCGACGTCGGACTGTCAGGCCTGCTTCTGCCGGTACAGACCCTGATCGGGGTGCTCGAGGAACCCCTGTATCCCGGGACGCCGTACGAGGCAACGCTTTCCGGCGTCGTGAGCATTGCGGGGACGGCAAACGGCGGGGGGACGGCGGTCGTGGTTTGGGAACCGCCGCAGCCGGATTCGGTGTTGGAGCCGGACGGGGTGCCGGTGGTGGACACGACGTTCGTCGTCGACACGACCCTCGTGGTGGACACGACCCTGGTACAGGATTCGATCCTGGTGATGGACACGACCCTGGTGCTGGATTCCACCCTTGTGGTGGACACGACCCTGGTGGTCCCCGACACCGTGCCGGTGCCGGACACGGTCCAGGCCGCGGACACGACGCAGGTGCCCGACACGGTCCAGGCCGCGGACACGACGCAGGTCATCCCGGACACGACGCAGGTGCCGGACACGACCCAGGCCGCAGACACGGTGCCTGTCCCGGACACGACCCAGGCCGCAGACACGACGCAGGTCATCCCGGACACGACGCAGGTGGCCGACACCGTCCGCGTCGTCCCGCGCAGAACCGGAGGCCGCGATGCCACGGTGTCGGAACCGGCGGCCCGGCCACGGTCCCGGCCGCGCTTGCGTCGCCGCCCCGTTCCCCCGCCGCGGTGACCCCGGCAGGTGGCCGCGCACCACGATCCCCGCCGGGCGATCCCGGGCGTCGACCGCATGCTCGAGCGCCCCTGGTGCCGCCGGCTCATCGAGTCGGGCGGCCGGGTCTGGATCACGGCCTGCCTGCGCTCCGTGCTGGACGACGTGCGCGCGGGGCGGCTCCCCGTCCCCGATTCGGACGAGGGGTACGCCGAGTTGTTGCGGGAGGAGGTCGCGCGCGCCGAGACCCCGTCGCTCCAGGCAGTCATCAACGCCACCGGCGTGATCCTGCACACCAATCTGGGCCGGGCCCCCCTCGCCGTGGAGGCCCGCCGCGCCATGGCCGGGGCGGCGGGGTACGGCAACGTCGAGTTCGACCTGGCGACCGGGGAGCGGGGATCGCGCTACGATCACTGCGTGAGCCTGGTCAGGGAGCTGACCGGCGCCCGGGACGCGGTGGCCGTGAACAACGGGGCCGGCGCGGTGGCCCTGGCACTGACGGCCTTCAGTGCCGGGAACGGAGTCGTGGTGTCGCACGGGGAGCTTGTCGAGATCGGTGGCGGGTTCAGGATCCCCGAGGTCGTCGAGGCGGCGGGCGCGCGTCTCGTGACCGTGGGGACCACCAACCGGACCCGGCGCGCCGACTATGCACGTGCCGTTGCGGGTGGCGGCGTGGGCGCGATCCTCAAGGTCCACCGCTCCAACTTCTCGATGTCGGGCTTCACCGAAGAGACGGGGCTGGCGGAGCTGGTCGAACTCGGAGCCGAGGCGGGGGTCCCCGTGATCCACGACCTGGGGTCGGGACTTCTGGTGAGCAGTGCGGAGCTGGGGCTGCCGGACGAACCCGTGCCCGCGGACAGTGTGGCGGCCGGGGTCGATCTGGTCGCATTCTCGGGAGACAAGCTGCTGGGAGGACCGCAGGCCGGGATCCTGGCCGGGACGGAGGATGCGGTGGCCCGGGCGAAGTCGCACCCGCTGTGCCGCGCGCTGCGCTGCGACAAGGTCACGCTTGCCGGGCTCGAGGCCACGCTGTCCCTGTACCGTGACCCGGCCCGGGCGATGGAGCAGGTCCCGGCGCTGCGCATGATCGCCGCGCCCGTCGAGGAGCTGGAGCGCCGGGCGGTGGCCGTGCGCGTGCTGGTGGGGGACCTGCGGGAGGGGCGGGGGGTCGGTGGCCTGGTGGCCGAGGTCGTCCGCGGCGAATCGCTGGTGGGCGGAGGCACCTTTCCCGACGCGCGCCTGCCGACCGCGATTCTGCGCGTGAGAGCCGGAGCCGCGGCCGACAGGTGGCTGGCGGCGCTCCGGGCGTACACGCCCCCGGTCGTTGCGCGCAGCAAGCGGGGATGGATCCTGCTCGACTTGCGTACGATCCATCCGGGCGAGGAGCCCATCGTCGCCGGCGCGCTGGCGGAGCTGGGCGCAGCCGGGGAAGCCGGTTCGTGACGGCGCGCGGGCGGCGTGCCGTCTTTGCGGACCGGGACGGCACCATCATCGAGGACCGTCAGTACGTGGCCGACCCCGCCGACGTCTCGCTCATCGCCGGGTCCGCCAAGGCCCTGCAGCGGCTGCGGCGATTGGGCTTCGCACTGGTCACCGTCACCAATCAGTCGGGGATCGGACGGGGGCTCTACACCCTTGGCGACTACGAGCGCGTCGCCGCCGAGGTGGACCGGCAGCTCGCGGAGGCCGGTGTCGTGATGGACGGCACCTACTTCTGTCCCGATGCCCCGGGCGGCGACCCGGAAACGACGTGCCGCAAGCCGAGCCCGGTCATGTACGGGATTGCCGCCAGCGACCTGGGCCTGGCTGCCACGGGCTCCTACTTCGTGGGCGACAAGCGGAGCGACGTTCTGCCGGCGAAGGTGTTCGGCGGCACGGGGATCCTGCTGCGCACGGGACACGGCAAAGTGGAGGAGAAGGGGGTTGGCCCCGAGTTTCGGGTCGTGGACGACCTGGCGGCCGCGGCGGGGCTGATCGAGCGGCTCGAGACCCGGTGACGGCGTTGGCTGGGCGGAGGCTGCAGGCGCCCCCGGCACGGATCGTCGGCCAGGGCACATGGCGGGCTCGGGTCTCCCGCAGGGTCGTTGACCCCTTCGCGGCCCAAGGGTAGCTTATGGATGCCGCCGGTCCCGCACTTGCCGGAAGTCCGGTGACGGCGGCGGCAGGCAATGGACACGAAAAACCCGGGCTGGAGCGCAGAGTAGCAGCCATGGATCTCAATCTTACGCCCAACGCGATCAAGATGGTGCACGAGTTCCTGCACGAGCATGGGAACACCCCCGAGGCCGGGTTGCGCGTCGCGGTTCTTCCCGGCGGGTGCTCCGGGTTCCAGTACGATGTCGACATTGACGCGGGGCCCGAAGGGGACGACGAAATCCTGGAACGGCAAGGGATCCGGATCTTCGTGGACCCGTTCAGTGCGCAGTACCTGGAAGGAATCGAGATCGATTACGTCACGTCGCTGATGGGCTCCGGGTTCTCGTTCAGGAACCCGCAGGCCACCGGCGGATGTGGCTGTGGCAGTTCCTTTACAGTGTAGGAGATCCGCGGCCCCGGCGCCTCGGCATTTGCATGGAGATCCTCACCTTCACCGGCGGCGCGTTCGTTCAGAACACCTTGCTCGTGGTCTGTGACGACGGGCGCACCGCACTCCTCGTCGACCCCGGCGCCGCCACTCCCGACGCGCTTGCCGTAGTGCGGGACCTGGACCTGGACGTCGCCGCGATCCTCCTCACCCACGCACACCTCGATCACGTCGAAGGGGTGGGAGCGGCCAGGCAGGCCACGCAGGCGCCCATCCATCTGCATCCCCTGGACCGGATCCTCTA
This sequence comes from Longimicrobiales bacterium, assembly GCA_965206455.1. Lineage (GTDB taxonomy): Bacteria > Gemmatimonadota > Gemmatimonadetes > Longimicrobiales > Gaopeijiaceae > Bin94. Next base: position 1,303,505 of record CBDBJS010000002.1, read on the forward strand.
CGACAACGTGGCCTCTCAGGCGGCCGCCTTCGGCGTCCCCTGCGACGAGTTGCCGCCTCCGGACGCCCAGTTGGTGCCCGGGGTGAATCTCGCCTTCGGGGGGACGGAGTTCGAGGTCGTCTTCGCCCCCGGGCACGCGCCGGGACACGTCATGTTCGTGTCGGTTTCCGAACCGGTCGCCATCGTCGGCGACGTGATCTTCATGGGCTCGATCGGCAGAACGGACCTCCCGGGTGGAGACTATCAGGTCCTCATGAACTCGATCCGCTCCGAGGTGCTGCCCATGCCCGCCGAGACACGGCTTCTGCCGGGCCACGGACCCGAGACCACCGTCGGGCACGAGCGCGAGACCAACCCCTTCCTGATCCCCGTGTACAGCGGCGAACCGGTGTGAGGTGTGCCCGGCCGGAAACGGTCACGAGGGGTGAAGCGCGGACTCGCGACGTGCGTCGGCGCGGCGTCGAGTGACCATACCGTTCGCCGTCCTCGCATCGGGGTCCGGGACGAACATGCAGGCCCTCCTCGACCATGAAGACCACGGCGCCGCCTACCGGATCGAGCTTCTGATCGTCGACCGGCCGTGTGCCGCCGAACAGCGGGCCCGGGCAAAGGGGCGGGCGGTGCACCGCGTTGACTTCGTGCGGCCGGGCGGAGCGGCGGGTGCGGAGATCCTCGAACTGCTGAAGCACCACGGCATGCGCGGAGTCCTGCTGGCCGGGTTCCTCAAGTTGCTGCCGGCCGACGTCTGCCGGGAGTACGAGGGGAGGATCCTGAACATCCATCCGGCGCTGCTTCCGTCGTTCGGCGGGAAGGGGATGCACGGGACGCGGGTGCACGAGGCGGTCCTGCGTTCGGGCGCCAGTCTGTCCGGCCCCACCATCCACTTCGTCAACCAGCGCTACGACGAGGGGATGATCCTGGCGCAGTGGCCGGTCCCGGTGGTCCCCGGCGATACGCCGGCCAACCTTGCCGCGCGTGTGCTGAAGGTGGAGCACCTGCTCTACCCGGCGGCGGCGGACGCATTGGCGCGGGCGCTGGCGGCCGGGAATGCTCCCCCGTCCTTCCGCTGGCCGGGGCCCGGGTGGGCGGATGATGGTGCGGAGCAGGGCGAACTGATCACGAAGGCTTTCGGAGGTGCCGGTGAGTAGGCCCAGAGCGCTGCTGAGCGTGTGGGACAAGACGGGGATCGTCGCCCTCGGGAGTGGGTTGGCGGACCGGGGATGGGAGGTGCTCTCCACCGGGGGGACCGCGCGAACGCTCCGGGAAGCGGGCGTTCCCGTAACCGATGTCACCGAGGTGACCGGTCACCCGGAGATGATGGACGGCCGGGTCAAGACGCTCCATCCGGCCATCCACGCGGGCGTGCTGGCGCGCCGGGACCACCGGGCCGACATGGAAGCGCTGGCCCGACACGGGTACGATCCGATCGACCTTGTGGCGGTCAACCTGTACCCGTTCCGCGAGACGGTCGCGTCGCCGGATGTGACGCTCGGCCTCGCCATGGAGAACGTCGACATCGGGGGCCCGACGCTGATCCGCGCCGCCGCGAAGAACCACCGGGACGTGTGGGTGGTGGTCGATCCCGGTGACTACGGTGCGGTGCTGGAGGCCGTGACGGGGGAGGGGCCGGAGGGGATGGCGGGGCAAAACGCGGACTTGAACGCCCTCGGAAAGCGCTTGGCGGCCAAGGTCTTCCGGGAGATCTCGGGCTACGATGCGGCTGTGGCGGAGTATCTGGCGGACGGCGGGGGTTCCGCGGGCGCACGGGGTACGGGCGAGTCAATGGCCAACCGGGTCACCCTGCAGCTCCGGCGGCGCGGGGAACCGCTTCGCTACGGCGAGAATCCTGGCCAGGGTGCCGCGTTCTACACCGCAGGTGATGGCGACGAAGGTATTGCAGAACTTGAACAATTGCATGGCAAAGTGCTGTCATACAACAACATACTTGATCTTGACGGAGCACTTCTGAGCCTTGCGCCGTTCGCGTTTTCGCCCGATCCGGCGGTCTCCATCGTCAAGCATACGACGCCCTGTGGATTGGCGGTGCGTTCGTCCCTGGCAAGTGCCTTCGAGCGGGCGCGGCTGACTGATCCGGTCTCGGCCTTCGGTTCAGTGATCGCGGTGAACCGGCCCGTGGATCGCGCCACTGCCACCGGCGTCGGCTCGATGTTCGTGGAGTGCGTCGTGGCGCCCGCCTTCACGGACGAGGCCATGGAGGTGCTGACGGCGAAGAAGAACATTCGGCTGCTGGCGTTTCCGGGGGAGGCCGGGGAGGACCTGGAGGTCGGGGCAGGAGCACGGTTCCTGGCGCGGGCGGCGGGCCATGCCGGCGCCCGGTCGTTCCGTTCCGTGTACGGAGGCGTTCTGTCCCAGTCGCTTCCCGTACCGCCCTTCTACGGTGTGGACGACCCGGACTGGAACGTGGTCACCCGGCGACACCCCAGCGCCGATGAGCGAGCCGACCTTTCGTTCGCGTGGGCGGCCGTGGCCAGCGTCAAGTCGAATGCGATCCTGCTGGCGAAGGACCGTGCCACGGTGGGGATCGGTACGGGACAGACGAGCCGGGTGGATTCGTCGAAGCTGGCGGTGCGGAAGGCGAGGGAAGCGGGCCTGGCAGCGGAACTGGACGGCTGTGCGCTCGCGTCGGATGCGTTCTTCCCGTTCCGGGACGGGGTCGATGCGGCCGCCGAGGCGGGCGCGCGCGCAATTGTTCAGCCGGGCGGGTCGATCCGGGATGCAGAGGTGATCGCAGCCGCGGACGAGCACGGGATCGCGATGGTGTTCACGGGGCGCAGGCTGTTCCGGCACTGAGGCGGGGATGGGGCGGTGGGGGTGGATGGGTGGTCGGGGCGGTGGCACGCGATTGCGCCGTGGAGCAGACTTCGGCTTGATGGGCGCTTCCCCCGGGGCGATGTTTCCGCAGCCTGGAGGGGTGGCAGAGCGGTTCAATGCACCGGTCTTGAAAACCGGCGTCCGAAAGGACTCGTGGGTTCGAATCCCACCCCCTCCGTTGAAGCGCCAGCGAAACGGGGGGAGGGGATTCGGACGGTGTCGAGCCGGAGGCAGGCGCGAACGCCGGAGACGGTTGAGGAGCGGCTTCAGCCGCCCGCAGGCCAATCCCACCCCCTCCGTTGAAACCGCGAGGAACCACGAGAGGTAATGCCGTGTGTCTCCCCGCTTCAGGTGGCAGACTGTCGAAGGAGAAACACCATGATGAACGGTCCCCTCTGCCTGAGGATCCCCGTCACGCTGCTCACCCTCGTCGCCGCCTGCGTCCAGGACGACGCGCCCGCCGCCGACTTCATCATCAACTACGATGGCGTGATGCCCGTCGCCAACACCGGCCCTCCGCCGCCGGCGCGCCTCGATCTGGTCGTGTCGATCGGGCCGAAGACCCTGACCGATACCGGGTCGCCCGACGAGTTCGGCCGTGTGACCAGCGTGGCACTCGGCCCGGACGCGGAGGTCTTCGTTGCCGACGGCCGCAACCGCGAAGTGAGAGTGTTCGGGCTGGACGGTGCCCACCTCCGCACGTTCGGCCGGGAAGGCGAGGGACCAGGCGAGTTCCGGAGCCTCAATTCGCTGGCGTGGGCGGGTGACCGGCTTCTGAGCTTCGATCCCGAACAGGGCCGCATCGGCGAGTGGTCGGCGGAGGGCGAATGGCTCGGGCAGCGGAACACGCAGACTGGTGTCACCGGAGCCCCCGATGTCCTCCGTCTGTACCCCGTCGGCCCGGACGAGGTGTTCCGGCGCGATCTTGAGCGGCGCTACGTGGGTATGAACAGCCGCGGCGAGATGGGCGACACGCTGGCATCGTTGCGCGGGCCGTCAAGCGGCCCTCCAGCGTACATCGAGTGCCGGTACGAGCGTAGCCTCGCCCTCTTCCCGGTTCCTTTCGCTCCGCGGTTCCTGCAGCATCCGGGACCGGGCGGCGTCCTGTATTCGGCGCTCACCAGCGACTACCGCATCTTCGTCACGAGGAACGACGGCGCCGAGGTCCTCATGGTGATCGAGCGGCCGCTGCCGGTCGAATCGTTTGGAAGCGACGAGTGGAGAGCGGCCAACGAGGAGTACTACGAGTGGCGTGCGACCAGACAGGGCGCCTCGTGCGACCCCCGGGAACCGACGCGACCGGACGCGAAACCGTTCATCGAGGACCTCTTTGTCGCTCCGGACGGCAAACTCTGGGTCGAGGTGGTGCGCACGGGCGGGAACCGCTGGGAGGTCTTTGATACCGGGGGCAAGCTGCTCGGCAGTGTTTCCGCGCCCCCCCGCAGGGAATACGTCGTTCCTGCGTTCGGTCCCGACTACCTGCTCACGATCCGCCGGGACAGCCTGGACCTCGACCACGTCGATGTCTGGCGCCTCGAACGGGGTAGCTGAGGGCGCAGCGCACCAGAAGCACCCACACTCGAAGTGCGGCCTTCAGGTGGCAGTGTGAATCCCGTCGGCTCGCTCAAGCCCGACACAAGGATCTACAATCACATGCGTCACCTCATGGTATCGCTCGGAACCTGCTGCGGGGAGGAGCCACCAACACGATGAAGTCCCTCTTCCCACTCTACCTCTCGGCGGCCATGCTCCTGGCCACTGCCTGCACGGCTCCTCCCGATTCGGCCACAGCGGACGATCCGCCCGCCGGCGCACCCGAATTGCAACCGCTGGGTGACACTACCGCCTACCCCGACATCGTCGCGGCCCAGGAGGCCCTGACCGGGGTGGTGATGGGGCTGGAGGGCGTGGTCGGCACCGCGGTGGCCGTGTGCGACGACCAGCCTTGCATCAAGGTGTTCGTAGCTGTCGGTACCGAGAGGCTCGCGGGACAGGTCCCCGACCACTACGGCGGCTTCCCGGTTCGCACGGAGGTCACCGGGGAGATGCGGGGACGGCCGGACAGCGCGGGCCCGGCGCCCCCGGGTGGGGAGATCCCGCCTTTCGTTTGACGCGGCACCCCGGGCTGACAAGAATCATCCGCAGCCCCGCGTCCCACCCGCTCCGGTACGACACCCAGGAAGAGGACCCGCTTCGGATGATCCGCCGCATTCAGGCCCTCAACTACCGCTGCCTGCGGCATTTGGACCTGTCGTTGGATCGGTTTCACGTGCTGGCCGGTCCGGCGGGCAGCGGCAAGAGCACGCTCTTCGACGCGCTGGAATTCCTGGGCGACGCGGTCCGCGATGGTCCCGGAGCTGCAGTCGAGAGCAGGACCGGGGACTTCCGGGATCTGGTCTGGGGGAGGCCCGACGGGGATGAGGGCTTCGAGCTGGCCATCGAGTTCGACGTGCCGGACGAGTGCCGGGAGCTGCTGCCGGCGGACAGGGACTTCCGGGTCTACCGATACGAGCTCGTGATCAGGGGGGATCGGAGCGGAGCGCGGATCCACTGGGAGCGGGGCATCTTGGCGCCGCCATCGGCTCCGGCTCCGATGCAGGCGACCCTGTTTCCGGATGCGCCCGAACCCCCACCTACAATCCTGGCTACGTCAAGGCCGGGCACGAGTACGGTTCTGAGCAAGGTGCCAGGCGGAAACGACTGGTTCTACCGAGAGACCGACCCGAGAAGGGGTTGGGTCACGCGCATCAACTACGGCCCGCACCGTTCGACGCTGGGGAGCCTGCCCGAGTCGGAGGACACGATGCCGGTGGCCAACGCCCTGAAGCGGTTTCTCGAGAAGGGGGTGCGCCGGGTCTCGCTCCAGGGCAGCGCCTTGGGCCGAGCCTGCCCGCCCGGCGCTCGGGACAATGAACTGGCTGCGGACGGTTCCAACCTTGCCTGGATGGTCAAGCGGCTAAAGGAAGAGCAGCCCGCCGGTTTCGATGAATGGCTGGAACGCGTCCGACCGGCCGTGGCGGGGCTCGGGAGCATCCGTGTGGCCGAGCGGGCGGAGGACCGGCACGGGTACCTGTCGCTGGGCTACGACGGTGACCTGGATGTGCCTTCCTGGATGGAGTCCGGAGGCACCATGCGGCTGTTGGCCATCGCCCTGCTTCCGAGTCTTCCCGAGCGGGGCGGTGTCTATCTGGTCGACGAACCGGAAGCCGGCATCCATCCCTCCGGGTTGGGGGTGATTGGGGACTCCCTGACGTCGGTTCAGGGTTCCCAGCTACTGGCCGCCACCTGCTCCGAAGAGTTGTCGGGTCTGTTCGAGCCGGGAAGCGTTCTCCGCTTTGCGAAAAGCGACGGAGGCGCGACGCATGTGGGGCGCGTGGACGAGCCCTCGGCGTCGAGCGAGTGACGAGGGTTGAATCGCCCCTGTTCCAGGAACCCCCTTCTTCAACCCTGTGTACTCTAGTTGTCATCGTGTCAACCGGAGTTGACATCGTCTCCCCCGGCGAAGCTCCGGAATGGGCTGGCGCCCCTGCAGTCGCAACGATTCAACCCAGGAAGCAACGATGAATCAATGGTCGAGGATGGGCCTCCTAGCCCTCCTGCTCCTCTTCGCGTCTCCCGCAGCAGGGCAGCGCTTCGGGTTGCCCGGCGACGAACCGCCGACCTGTGATGACTGGCTCTCGCCCACCTTCTTTGCATCGGCCACGGCCGCGACAGTGACCGCCTGCCTGGACGAGGGGGCGGATCCCGATGCAAGGGATGGATACGGCCGCACTCCGTTGCACAGCGCAGTAGCCTTCGGCGAAGACCCTGCAGTCATTGCCGTCCTGCTGGCGGCGATGGCGGATGCGAATGCCCGCAATCGGTCGGGACAGACGCCACTGCATGCGGCGGCCCAGTGGAACCGGGACCCCGATTTTGTTACCGCGCTGGTGCAGGGCGGGGCGGATCTCGACGCGCGCGTCGTCGGCGGCGATACCCCCCTGCACCTTGCCTGGGACAACCGGAACCCGGCAGTGGCCCTGACGCTGCTGGAACTCGGGGCCGATCCTCTGGCGCGCAACGATCGTGGCCTGGTGGCAGACCCGACGAGCTGCGACCACTGGAGCAGCCAGGTGTTCGCCCGAACCGCCACAGCCCGGGTAATCGAGGATTGCATCGGGTCGGGGGCGGACGTGAATGCCCGGGACCAGGACGGCGACACGCCACTGCACCGCGCGGCGTCGGGCACGGACCTTGACGCGGTAACAGTCCTGCTCGATGCCGGTGCGGACACGGAGGCCCGGAACCACAATGGTGACACGCCGTTGCACCTCGTGGCCTCGGGCGGAGCCAACCGGGCCCTACGTGCGACATCGACCCCCAATCCTGCAATCGCAACGTTGCTGCTGGACGCGGGCGCCGACATCGATGCCCGGAACAGCGATGGCAACACCCCGCTCCACCTGGCGGCTGAGAGGGAAGCTCCCGCGATCGTCACGCTGCTCCTCGACGCCGGCGCGAACGTGGGCGCACTCAATGCGAGCGGATCCAACCCGTTGCATGCGGCGGCTTCGGGAGGGTTCAGGAACTCCGCCGTCTCTGGAGCTCTCCTGGATGCGGGCGCGGACCCTCATGTCACGAACAACAGGGGCAGGACACCGTTGCACTATGCGTTGGAGTTCCCGGTTTTCCGTGAATCACCCGACACCGTCAGCCGGAACGTGATCGACAGGCTTCTGGAGTTGGGTGTTGATCCCACCGCGGCGGACGACCGGGGCGAAACCCCACTGTACCTGGCAGTGGCAAGCCGCGAAAACGAGCCTCTGATCGTCGAACTGCTCAATGCGGGGGCGGATGTGAATGCGCGGACCACGAGGGGTGAGTCTTCTCTCCATCGTGCGGTCCGGTTTTCCGTCCCCCCGCGGGTCCTGGCCGTTTTGCTGGGAGGGGGGGCCAGGGTTGACATCCAGAACGTCGAAGGCGAGACCCCTCTGCACCTTGCGGTCTCGGAGAGCAAAGCCGCCAAGGTGGCCGTGCTGCTGGGGGCCGGAGCCGACGTGACCGTGGCGACGCTCAATGGCGATACCCCCTTGCACGTGGTGGGGACCGACGTTTGGGGTCGTCAACGTCCCGACCGGGCGGACAGCCTCGTCCATGCGAACACTGCAGTCGTGGCCGCGCTGGTCAGGGCCGGGGCTGACGTGGACGCCCGGAATCAGGCGGGTGAGACGCCCCTGCACGCTGCCTGGAACAGCAACAACAAGCCCATCAGCGAAAAGCTCGTGGAGTTGGGCGCAGACCCCGAGGCGCAGGACAGCCGGGGTAGGCGACCCGGGGCTCCGGTCTGTGAATGGACCGAAAGGAACTTCTTCCGTGACGCCCCCCTCGAGAGCGTCATGGGTTGTATCGAGGCCGGGGCTGATGTCGGCGCCCGGGACGAACTTGGCCGTACCGTTCTGCACTACGTGGTGGACCCCGTAAGGCCGCACCGGGACGCGGTGGCCTCCATCGTCGCACTCCTGGATGCTGGCGCGGAAATCAACACAACGGATGACTGGGGTGGCACACCGCTGCATGGCGTAGCAGGCGCCTCGGGTGACAAGACTGTCCTCGCGGCAGCGCTGCTGGAGGCCGGGGCGGATGTGGAGGCCCGTGACCGGTCCGGCAGAACACCCTTGCATTCAGCCGCCGGGAGTTGGTCGAACAACCCCGCCATGGTCTCATTGCTGGTGCAAGCGGGAGCGCATGTGGACGTACGCGACGACGCTGGCCGGACCCCGTTGCACGTGGCGCTGGCCGACGATGCTCCGTGGGTCGTGGACCGACTGCTGCAGCTGGGGGCCGATCCCGCCGCTCGCAGTGATTCGGGCACTGTGGCCGATCCGTTGAGCTGTGCGAGATGGAACACGGCGGCATTCTTCCGTCGCGCGACGGCCAATGTGGTGTCCGGCTGCATCGAGGACGGGGCGGACGCAAACACACGGTCCGGGAATCGGAGGGGGAGCCTGTGGCGCGGTGCCTCGCCCCTGCACTTCGCTGCGGCGTGGACCGGCGACCCGGCGGCGGTCTCGGTGCTCCTGGACGCCGGGGCCGATGTCAACGCGCGTGACGAGCGCGACTATGCTCCCCTGCACCGGGCCGCGCAGGTCAGCGGCGACCCCACCGTGATCCGGATTCTGGTGGAAGCCGGTGCGGAGGTGGACGCGTGGGCAGAGGGATTCGACGTCGACTACGGCTGGGACTACACCCCGCTGCACGCGGCCGCGGCCGGGAACGCGAACCCCGCCATGGTCGCGGCGCTGCTGGAGGCGGGAGCGAACGTCGGGGCGCGGGGAACGGCCGGGAGGACCCCGCTGCACCGCGCGGCGGGGGAAAACGAGAACCCCGCCGTGACCGCCGTCCTGCTGGAGGCCGGAGCCGATGTGAACGCCAGGGGGACGGCCGGAAGAACTCCCCTGCACGAGGCCGCGGCATGGAACCAGAACCCCGCCGTCGTTGCTGCGCTGCTGAACGCGGGTGCCGAGGTGAACGGATGGGGTGCGGACACGCACTCGATACGTTGGTCCGGGATTGGTGGTGGCGCAGGCAGCTGGACACCGTTGCACGAAGCGGCGGCGCAGAACCGGAACCCCGCAATTGTGGCGGCGCTGGTTGACGCGGGTGCGGAGGTCGATGCGAGTGGCGAAACCGGGTTGACGCCGCTGCGCCTTGCTGCGTCCGGCAATCCGAATCCCATGATCCTGGCCGCGCTGGTCGAGGCCGGAGCGGATGTAGATTCCCGGGACCCGCGCGGCCTGACCGCATTGCATGTGGCGGCACGCGCCAATCCGGCCGTATTCCCCACGCTCCTCGAACTGGGTGCCGATCCCGAAGCGCTCGACGAAGAGGGTAGGACGCCCATCGACTACGCGAGGGAAAACAGGGCGCTGCAGGGGCTGGGGGTGGTGAGGCGGTCGGTGGAGGCGGCTCGGCCTCCGGAGCGGTAGGCGGTTCCACCCCCCGGTCCGCCAGCGCCCCAACTACGTCCGCAGCCCCGCCGTCGGCAAGTATCGCGCCCCCCTGCGCTGTCCCTCGACCCGCAGGAAACCCAGCTTGACGAGCTTGCGCAGCTCCCGTCCGGTGGTACGCGTGTCCGCCTTGAAGAGCGCGCGGTAGTGGGTGCTCCGCAGCCACGGGTCCTTCTGGAAGTGCTTTCGCAGCCCCGGTACCCGGTCTTCCAGCAGAAACCGGGCTTCGTCGAGTTCGGCCGAGAGGTAGCACATGGTCACGTCGCCCGGCGTGTTGAAGTCCCGGAACGCGATGTCCTTCTCGACGAGCTCCTGAACCCGCCACTTCGCCTCGTTCTCGTCCACGGCGTTCAGCTTCTGGTAGTCGACGTGGCTGAACCCGTCGGGGCGCGCGAGCAGGATCCGCTTCTGGTCCGAGGTGACCGGCAGCCGGCGGACGACGTAGCCCCACCCGGGGCCGGCGGTCGCGAAGACCGGTTCCTTGAGAAGCGTGACCGACAGCATTCCGGACGCGTCGTCCAGGACCGGCTCGCGCAGGAAGCTGGCCGTCAGCTCGCTCCGCATACGTGAGATTCCCGAGCCCTTTCCGCGCATCCAGCCCGTGTCGGCGAGCACCCGCGCAAGCAGGGGATTGCGGGGCGCGTATGGTGCGGTGCCCTCCCGCAAGCTGTCCAGGGTGACCTCCTCGACGAGCGCCCCGGGGCTTCGCACCTCCATGCGGTTGTCGAAGAACCAGACCTCGGTCTCGCGGTCGCCGACCTCGTAGTCCCTGTGGACGATGGCGTTGAGCAGGGCCTCCTGCCACGCGAAGTCGGGGTACTCGGCCAGGTCCTCGAAGAAGATGTCGCGCAGGGTCTCGGAGTGGCGGATCTGCCCGCGGGCGATTCGGCGGCTCTCCGCAACGGCACGGGCCAGAGGCGGATCCGCGCTGCCGACCCGGGTCACGTTCTGTTCACGTCCGTGCAGGGGCCGGATTCCGGTGACACGGAACACCCGCACCCCGGCGCCCGGATGCCAGCGGTCGGCCGGGGCGCGGGCGAAGAGCAGGAGGGCACCATTGGTGACCCTCCAACCGTCTCCGTCCTGCTCGATCAGCCCGTAGTGCCGGAGTGATTCCGTTGCGCTCAGCCCGCCCGCAGGGGTCCTCTCCAGGAACGAATGCACAAGTTCCAGGTCGAGGTCGTCGAGCGTCGCCTCGGGCCGGATGCGCGTCTCGTGTCGGTCGCTGTTGCTTTTTCTTGCCTCGTCCACCTGCTCCTCCCTGTCCGATGCAGAAGGGCGCTACGGTCGATCTCGTAATGTCTACACACAACATCACGGATCGGTCATTGACACCGCATCCACGTCCACCCCTCAACCACCCTGGTGGTAGGTCAGCTTATCGGTCGTTTCTTCTTCTTCAATCCATCCTTTTGCGTCAGGTACGGCAACCCCTTCGTGATCCAGTCCGGCGCCGGTTCACCCTTCAGGTAGTGGGCGAACCACTGCAGAATCCGGCTTTGATAGTCCTTCTGGTTCGCCTCCTGACGAAGCCCGTGATTCTCACCCTCATAGGCCAGCAGCACCATGTTCTTGCCCGCGCGGCGCGCCGCGTTGTAGAACTCGACCCCCTGATTGAACTCCACGGCCCCGTCTTCGGTGCCGAACATCATCAGAAGCGGCGTGTTCAGGCTTTCGATGTGGTGAAGCGGTGAGTTGGCAAAGTAGGAATCCCAATCCTCCCACCAGGGCACCTGCATCCGTCCCTGGCTGATTTCGAAGATGCGTGCATCGGTGCCGCCGCTGTTCCAGTAGAAGGACAGGTACATGCTCATGAGGTTGGTGAGCGGGGCGCCGGCCACCGCGCTCGCAAAGAGATCGTCCTGGGTGACGAAGAAGGTCGTCTGGTAGCCCCCCCACGAGTGGCCGATCAGCCCGACTCGTTCCGGGTCGATCATCCCCGTTTCGATCGCCGCGGCCACCGCCGGCCTGAGGGTTTCCACATTCGACTGCCCGGGCCGCCGGTCACGATACACGATGTCCGGCTGCAGCACGAAATACCCCTCGTGGCTCCATATCTGGGTGTTGTAGTAGCTGGTCGGATCCGGGACCACATAGCGGTGCAGGCCCTGCGACAGGAGCTCGTAGTGGTAGACGATCATCGGGTACTGCTTCCCCGGCTCGTAGTCCGCGGGGTACATGAGCATCCCCTGCAGCGGGCGCCCCCACTCGTTCTCGTAGTCGAACAGCCGGGTGTGCCCCCAGGCGTAGTCGGCCTGGAAGGGGTTGGTGCGGGTGACCTGCCTGGCGTCGGACAGGTCCGCTCCCGCCACAAAGAAGTCGGGCGAATCGTCGAAGCGCTCCTGGCGGAAGACGTAGGTGTCGGCATCCTCGGCCTTCAGCAGTCCCCCGAAGAAGCCGCCGAACGCACGGTCGTCCCACACCAGTTGCTCCGGGGCGTCGCCGGCGCGGGCCCGCGAGAACCCCGCCTTCTTGGTCCACTCTCCGTAGGTCGAGTAGTAGAGGGGCTCGCCCGGGTCGAACGCGTCGGCTTCCCGGTCCAGCTGAAGTACCCGGTGCCGTACCTCGCCCTCGGCGCCCTGTGTCAGCCGCCGGCCGCCCGAACCGTCGGGCCGGACCTCCCACACGTCCCAGCGGTCGTTGACGAGCACGGCCTCGTCGTCTTCCATCCAGCCGGCGACATTGAACGAAGGCATCTGTTCGCGCGTGGGTGTGAGGTCGAGATTGATGAAGGTACCGTCCAGCCCGGCGGTGATGTTGTGTGTCTCGCCGCTGTCCAGATCGTAGCTCCAGTAGTCCTCGCCTTCGAACCAGATCAGGTAGCGGCCCCCGGGGCTCGCGCCGTAGTCGATGGTGATGCGTTCCCGCACAAGCTCCCGTTGCGCGGTCGCGGCGTCGATGGCGTACAGGTCGTGGAACTGCTGCCGGAACATGGCGTCGACATCGTAGGGGGTTTCTTCCCGGCCCACGACGTGGCGCCCGCCAGCGACGATCTGGGCCCGGTCGGCGTGATCTCCGCCGAGCTGCAGAAAACGGTCGTCGTCCAGCCGCCACGCGCCGATATGGTGAACCTGTCTCAGCTGGCGTTCCCGCACTCTCTGCTGCGGCACGGGGTCCACGTCGAGCGAATGCCATATTTCGACACCGGGGGGATCGTCCTCCTCGTCCGCCTGGTCGTCGGTCTCCTCGCCTTCCTCGCCCTGCTCGCCTTCTTCGTCCGAGCCTTCGCCCTCTTCGTCGTCGGCCACCGGCGCGTCCACGGGGATCCTGTCCTGGATGCCCAGAAAAACGGCCGCTCCGTCGTCCGACCACGACGGCGTGCGGTGCTCCACCACCCGCGTCCCCGCCGGCAGCACCGAACCCTCGCGCGGGTCCAGAACGAACGCCGCCGAGCCTTCGCCGTCCAACCCGCGCCACGCCAGCGCGACGTGCGCGGTGTCCTCGTGTTCGTCGTCGGTGTAGGTCTTGAGCACGGCCAGATCCGCGGCCTCCTCGCGCCACGACAGGTGCCGGTAGGTGGCCTCGTCGGTGTCCAGGGACCGCAACCTCCCCGTCTCGGGGTCGTACAGCTTCACGCCGTTGCCGATCCGGTCGTCCGCGTCCACGACCATCGCCAGCAGATGCCCTTCGTCGCGCCACCCCATCTCCGAGACGTTCCCGAAGCTGAGTGACGCTCCCGACACCAGATCGCGCACCACCACATCCACGCCCGCGCTCGCCTTGCCCTCGGGCTTGTAGCGGTGAAGTGCCAGATAGCGACCGTCCTCCGAGAGCGAGAAGGACTCGACGGCGTCGATGCGCTCCTGTTCTCCACTTCGGAGGTCGAGCAGGCCGAGCGCGTTACGTACAGGCTTCTCCTGCTCCTCCATCCTGTCGCGCTCGTCGGGCGAAACGCCGATGGCGTAGGCCAGCCAGCTGCCGTCACTGGTGAACGCGGGCCGCGAACCGAAGGCGACCACCACAACCGAGTCGGAATCGGTCGCGTGGACCCGCAGCTCGTTCTCGTCGTCGACCCGGCTGACCCCCACGGCCAGCCAGCTGCCGTCCGGCGAAAGGACACCCGTGCCGAGTCTCTCCCACTTCCCGTAGTCGTCTGCAGCGAGGGCAGGCTTCTCCTGGGCATTCAGCCCCGCAAGGAAGCCGGCCGCGATCGTCAGTGCCAGGGAGAGGACCGGGGAGCGCCGGTACGTCGGTTGCTTCTGCATGAGTCCAACCATCGATCAGGGGATACGCTCAAGGCCGCCGGGGCCCGGTCGCTTGTTGGCGGCGAGGGCGTTACGGTAGCTTTCGTATGATGGTCCGGGTCCGTGACGAACCCGACGGTACATCAGTCCGAACCTAATGCGGGGCAGCCGTGTTTAGAAAGAGCATCGAGGTCGACGTCGGCGGCGTCAAGGCGGGCGGAGGCAACCCCGTCGTCGTGCAATCGATGACCAACACCGATACGGCCGATCCGTCGGCGACCGCCGCTCAGGTCAAGGCACTGGCCGACGCGGGCAGCGAACTGGTCCGGGTGACGGTCAACAACAAGCACGCGGCCGCGGCCGTGCCGGAGCTGTTCGAGCGCCTCGCGGACCTGGGATGCAACGTCCCGATCGTCGGTGATTTCCACTACAACGGTCACCTGCTGCTGCGCGACTTTCCTCGAGCGGCGGAGCTCCTGGCCAAGTACCGGATCAACCCGGGCAACGTCGGGACGAGCCGGCGGGACGAGAACTTCCAGGCGATCGTGCGCATCGCGATCAACAACGGAAAGGCCATCCGTATCGGCGTCAACTGGGGGTCGCTCGACCAGCGTCTCCTGACGCAGATGATGGACGAGAACAGCCGGCGCGAGACCCCGAAGGACGCCGGCCGGGTTCTCCGTGACTGCATCGTCGAGAGCGCGATCCGATCGGCCGATCTGGCCGAGGAAACGGGTCTTGGAGCGGACCGGATCCTGCTGAGCGCCAAGGTCTCCGGGGTGCGTGACCTGATCATGGTGTACAGGCAGCTGGCCCCCCTGCGCGACTACCCCCTCCACCTGGGGCTGACCGAGGCCGGGATGGGCACGAAGGGCATCGTCGCGACAGCCGCGGCGCTTTCCCCGCTGCTCATCGATGGGATCGGCGACACGATCCGGGTGTCTCTCACCCCGCGCCCCGGCGGCGACCGCACGCAGGAGGTCCGGGTCGCGCAGCAGATCCTCCAGTCGCTGGAGATCCGCAGCTTCGAGCCCCAGGTGACGGCGTGCCCCGGGTGCGGGCGCACGACCAGCACCTTTTTCCAGGAGATGACCGAGGACATCCAGGGGCACATCCGCAGAAGGATGCCGGAGTGGAGCAAAGTGTACCCGGGCGTGGAGGATCTGAAGGTGGCGGTGATGGGGTGCGTGGTGAACGGTCCCGGCGAATCCAGGCACGCCGACATCGGGATCTCGCTCCCGGGCAACTTCGAGTCGCCGAAGGCTCCGGTGTACGTTGACGGATCCCACCTGCGGACCCTGAAGGGGGACCGAATCGTCGAGGAGTTCAAGGAGATCCTCGCCGAATACGTGGCCCGCCGTTACGGGGAGCCGGCGGTGGTGGCCTCCGGGGTGGCGGCGGTGGCCTCCGGTGCGGGAGCGGGGGGCTCCGGCGAAGCACTCTGAAGCCCGGGGCGCTTGCACGGTTGGCGGGGGTGACGCGTCAGGAACGATGTAGGCCCCGGTGGTGTCAAACAAGTGGTGTGCGATCGCCGCTTCGGGGTGTGGGGCCGGGTCAGGGTGGCAGGGCAACCGCCGCTGGACCAACAAGTGTCAGAGTGGTGGGTGCCGGATTGCCGGCCCGTGTTCTGACAGGGCACTTTTCAGAGGAGCTTTGAGCGATGGCACAGTCGCGGTCGACATTGGGCGTGCTTACCACCATCATCGTGTTGGGAGGCATGGCGGGAGGTGTCTGGTGGCGCCTTCGGCCCGAGCCCCAGGAGGAGGCCGACACGCCTGAGCTGTCGGAAGAGGCCGGCGAGGTCGTGCAGTCGGTCACGGAACAGTTCAACACCGAACTTCCTCAACCCGTCACCGGCGTCGCCGCCGTGCAGGACACGCTGTGGATTTCGGTGACGGCCAAGGGCAGGGCGGAGGCGTTCCGCGAGACGAAGCTCACGGCCCGGGCATCGGGGATCGTGGCGTCCGTCCCGGTGCGGGAGAACAGGACCGTGCGTACGGGTCAGCTGGTGATTCAGATCGACACCACCGAGTACGCCCTGGAGGTGGCGGCCAAGTTCGCGGCGCTGCAGAAGACCGAAGCCGAATACCAGGTGCGTGTCCTCGGCGGCGACGAGCTGCAGGATCCGGAGGTCCGCGCCCGGCGGGAACGGCTGGCCCGCGCGATTACCGGGCTGGACGAGGCCGAAGTCGCCCACCGCCGTGCTGTCCTCGACCTGGAGAAGGCGTCGGTGCGCGCCCCGTTCGGTGGCAGGGTGGCCAACCTGATGGTCGTGCAGGGACAGTACGTGCGCGAGGGCGACGAGCTCCTCACGGTGGTGGATCTGGACCCGATCAAGGTGGCCGTCCAGGTCCTCGGCACCGAGGTCGTCTACCTGGACGAAGGACGCGCGGCCTCGCTCGACTTCACGGCCTTCCCGGACCGCACCTTCACGGGACGGATCGAGACCATCAACCCCATGATCGACCCGGAGACCAACACGGCCCGCGTGGTGGTCCACATCGCCAATCCGGACCATCGGGTCAAGCCAGGCATGTACGCGGAAGCCGACCTGGAGGCCCAGCAGTTCCCTGACCGGATCCTCGTCCCCCGTACGGCGATCCTGGAGACGTCGGACCGGCGCACGCACCTCTTTGTCATGGAGGACGGCCGAGCCAAGTGGCGCTACGTCACCACGGGACTCGAGAACGACCTGTTCGTCGAACTGCTCGAGGGCGACGAGGAGTGGGTGGCCCCGGGCGAAGTGGTGCTCGTCGACGGGCACTACTACCTCCCGCACGACGCCGCGGTTGAACTGGTGGACGATCCGACCGCCGCGGGGGGGAGGCCGACCCGATGAGGACGAAGATCATACCCCGGATCCGTGGCGCCGTCGCGCCCCTCGCTTCCTGGCCCGCGGCCGCGCTCGCCGCGCGGGTCGCCCTGGTTGCGGCGGTGCCACTCGCCCAGTTGGCCAACGCACAATCTCTCGCCGCCCAGGGCACGCTTCAGGACCAGGAAGTCACGGTCCTGACGCTCCGGGATGCGCTCATGCGCGCCGCCGAACACAACCCCGAGTACCGCCAGGCACTCAACCGGTTGGAGCTGGAGGGTCCTCGGCGGCGACAGGCGCTGGGTGCCTTCCTCCCCAATTTCAGCGTGTCATACAGCACCGGCCAGAGCGTTGCGAGGGAATTGTCCTGGGTCGGCTTTGACGGAACCCCGATCACCAACCCGGAACCCCGGACGGTGACCCGCTCGTCCTCGAGCCAGCGTGCTTCTCTGGGAATCGACCTTTTCCAAGGCGGCAAGCGGTTCCACGAGCTCGGCCGGGCCAGAGCCCAGGCGCGCGTGGACCGTCACGGTTCCGAACGAGACCTGAACCGTATCCTGGCAGAGGTACAGCGCCAGTTCCTGGTCGCCCAGCGTCACAGACTCCGCCTGGCTGTCGAGGAGGATCTCCTCGCGGCTCGCGAGCGCGACTACGAGATGACCGAGAGACGCTTCGAACTGGTTGCGACCGGGCGTTCGGATGTTCTCGGTGCCGAGCTCGAGCTGGAGACGCAGCGAGTGACGGTGACCGATATCCGCGGACAGGTCGAAAAGGCCATGCTCGCGCTGCGGAGGGAGATCGGAGACCCGTCCCTCGCCGCGCTGGACGTGCAACAGCCGCTTCCCGAACCCTTCGACCCTGCCACGTTGGACCTCGGTGCCCTGGTCGCACGCGCCTTGCGGGAGAGCCCCGCCGTCGCCGCGGCGGAAGCCACGCTGGCGGTGAGCCAGTCGAACCTGAGCGCTGAGAAGGCCGACCGTTGGCCGAGCCTGTCGCTCTCTTCCAGCATCAGCCGTGGTTCCTACGGCCAGGAGCGGAGCAGCCTGTTCAAGTTCAACCCGGAAGGGTTCAACGGCGGTCTCTCGCTTAGCGTTTCCATCCCGCTCTTCACCCGCTTTCAGACGTCACAGTCGATCGCCACCGCCAACATCGAGCTTCGCAACGCGCGCGAGACCATCCGGAAGACCGAACTCGACGTGGACGAGCTGATCAGGTCCAGGTATGTGGACCTGGAGACCGCATGGGCGAATGTCCGCCAGCGGTCACGGGCGCTCGAGGTGGCCAGCGAGCGGCTGGAGATCGTACGGGAGGAGTATCGACTGGCGACCAAGAGCATCGAGGATCTAAGAACCGCGATCCGCGACGAGGCAGCGGCCAGACGGGATGCGGTGGACCAGCGCTTCGAGTTCGCGGTTTTCCTGGTGGGGCTCTACGAGGCGGCCGGAATTGTCGGTATGGAAGCCGGGCTGGACCCCGCAATCGAAGGGAACTGACCGATGTCCGTCCCGAGAACCTCCACGCGGCGCCCGGTGGCCGTCGCGATGCTTGTGCTGGCGGTCGTACTCCTGGGTGCAATCTCGTTCGAGCGGTTGCCGATCGATCTGCTCCCGGACGTGAGTTTCCCGCGGCTGGTGGTCTACACCGGTTACCCCAATGTGGCCCCGGCCGAGATCGAGCGGCTGGTCACGGAGCCGATCGAGCAGCAGGCGGCCGCGGTGCCGGGGGTGGAGAAGGTCACGTCGCTCTCCCAGGAGGGCATCAGCCTCGTGACCCTGCGCTTCGCGTGGGGCACCGACATGGACTTCGCGGCCCTGAATGTGCGGGAGAAGCTCGACAACATCCGGGAGCGGTTCCCCGAGACCGCGGAGCGCCCGACGATCCTGCGCGTCGATCCGCAGGCCGAGCCGGTCCTGACGGTTTCGCTGACCGGGGGGGGCAGCCTCCTGGAGACCAAGGAGGTGGCCGAGGATGTCTTCCGCCGCCGCCTGGAACAGCTGGAGGGGGTGGCCCAGGCCTCGGTGACCGGCGGGCTCGACCGTGAGATCCAGGTGAATGTGGACCTGGCCCTCCTGGAGTCGAACGGAATCACGCTTGCGGAGGTTTCCCGCGCCCTCGACCAGGCCAACTACTCCGACCTCGGCGGGACGATCCTGCGCGGACGCTACCGTTATCCGCTACGTACGCTGGGCGAGTTCCAGACCGTCCAGGAAATCAGCAACGTCGTCGTCGGCCAGCAGCAGCTCAGCGGGGGCCAGGGAGAGGCCGGCCAGCCGGGTGATGAGGATACCGCGTTCCGGCTGGTGCGGCTGAGGGATATCGCGACGGTGGTGGACGGCTTTGCCGAGCGGGAGGAAATTGCGCGGTACAACGCCTCCGAGTCGGTTGGACTCCTCGTCTTCAAGGAGGCCGGCGCCAACACGGTGGCGGTTTCGGAGGATGTGCAGGAGACCCTCGACCTCCTCCGGCAGCAGTATCCCGACTTCGTTGCCGAGATCGCGTCCGACCAGGCCGCATTCATCGACGAGTCGATCAGCAACGTGGTCCAGGCACTGATCCTGGGTGGCCTGCTCGCTTTCGTGGTCCTCTTCTTCTTCCTGCGCGACCCTCGCTACCCGGTGGCGATTGCCCTGGCGATTCCGATTTCCGTGATCGGCACCTTCGCGCTCATGGATGCTTTCAGCGTGTCCCTGAACGTCATGAGCCTGGGGGGACTCGCGCTCGGGGTGGGCATGCTGGTCGACAACTCGATCATCGTCCTGGAGAACATCTTCCGACACCGCCAGGCCGGGATGGGCACCCTGGAGGCCGCGGCCCGGGGCGCGGAAGAGGTGCAGGGAGCGATCACCGCGTCCACCCTCACGACGATCTCCGTCTTCGGACCGATCATCTACGTCGAGGGGGTGGCCGGGGAACTCTTCGCCTCCCTCTCTCTCGCGGTGGCGTTCTCCCTGCTCGCGAGCCTGGCGGTTGCGCTCACCCTCCTCCCCACCATGGCCGCGCACTTCCGGGGGGACGAGGCGAAGTCCCCTGACGCAGCCGCATCCCCATCCGCGGCAAAACCGCCCCCCGCCACGCTCTCGGGCAAGGTGGCCCGGGTAGCCGCATGGACACTGTCCCTGCCGTTCCGGATCATCCGGGGCGCGTTGTCGCTCGCCAGGCAACTGGCCAGCTTCTGGCTCGAACTCGCGGGGCGCATCCTGTCGACCGTTTTCTCGCCGTTCTTCCGCGTGTTCGACCGCATGTTCAACATCTTCGCCGTTTGGTATCACGGCGTCCTCGCCCGCTCCCTCGACCGCCGCGGCACCGTCCTGACCGTCGCCGGAGGTGCGCTCGCCGGGTGCCTGGTCCTGGCCACATACCTCGATCGGGACCTTCTGCCCAACGTCGACCAGGGCGCCTTCGACGTGCGCGTCGAACTTGCCGAAGGTACGCAGCTGCGGGCTACCGCCGAGGCCGTCGAGGTTCTGGAGGCCGCTCTGATGGACGATCCCGCGGTGGCTGCCGTATTCAGCCACATCGGCCGGGACATCCAGGCGAAGGGCGACGAGGGACAGTCGTCCGGACTTCACACCGCGGCAATCCAGGTCCGGGTCCAGGACGGAACGTCCACGGAAGAGGTGGTTTCGCGGGTCCGGAGTATCGAGAGCGAGTTTCCGCCGGGCTCCATTTCCTTCGAGACCGGCCAGGCCACTGCGCTCGGCCAGATTCTCGGCGGCGGCGAGGCCGACATCGCCGTGCGCCTCCGGGGTGAGGACCTGGACGACACGCACCGGTTTGCCCGGGCGGTCCGTCAGCGGCTGTCCACACTGTCCGAGATCCGCAACGTGCGGATCGGTTCGGAGCGGGGTCAGCCCCAGTTCCAGATTTCGATCGACCGTGAGGCAGCCGCCAACTACAACATCGATCCGCGGGTGGTTGCCGAATCGATCGCGGCCGCCATGCGGGGTGACCTGGCCACCGAGTTCGTCGACTTCGACCGCAAGATCGCCGTCATGGTGCGCCTCCCCGACGACCAGCGGTACGACGCCGCTACGCTGGACAAGCTGCGGGTGGGCGGCATCCCCCTGCGCGAACTGGTGACCGTCCGCGAGACGGTGGGCCCGGCGGAGATCCGGCGCGAGGACCAGGGCCGTGTCGTAACTGTCTACGCGGACGTGGCGTCTGGTGGGCTGGCCGGAGCCATCACCGCGATCGAGGGCACGCTGGAGACGATGCAGCCACCGTACGAGGTCCGTGTGGACGTGGGCGGCGAAAACGAGGAGATGCGCCGATCATTCCGTGACCTCGCGTTTGCTTTCGGGCTGGCTCTCCTCCTGGTCTACATGATCCTCGCGGCCCAGTTCGAGTCTTTCGTGCATCCCTTCACCATCCTCATGGCCGTCCCGCTCGCGCTGGTCGGAGCGGTGCTGGCTCTGGCGCTGACGGGCCAGGGGCTCAACACCATGAGCCTGATCGGCGTGGTGATCCTCGTGGGAATTGTGGTGAACGACGCAATCGTGAAGGTGGACTTCATCAACCAGGCGCGGGCGCGCGGGCGCAACCTTCGCGACGCGATCCTGGAAGCGGGTGAGGTGCGCCTCAGACCCATCGTCATGACGACCGTCACCACCGTGCTGGGGCTTCTCCCCATGGCCCTGGGCATCGGTCGCGGCGCGGATCTCAGAGCGCCCATGGCGATTTCGGTGATCGGGGGCCTGCTGGTCGCCACCGCACTCACCCTGATCGTCGTACCGGTCGTCTATTCAGTTGTCGAGAGCGTACGCCAGCGGTGGAGCAGGCCCGGGGTCGAAGCCGCGGCGGATCTCGCCATGCAGGGAGCGAGCCAGCAATGATCAGAATGAGCATGCGCCGTCCCGTCGCCGTGGCGATGGGCTACCTCGCGGTCGGGTTGATGGGCTTCCTCGCGTGGCAGGACATTCCCATCGAGCTCCTGCCGGACACGCAGCTGCCCCGGCTGACGGTGACCGGCACCTGGCGCGGCGCTTCCCCCGAGACGGTCGAGGCGTTTCTGACGTCTCCGCTCGAGGCGGCGATTCAGCTCGTGGAAGGGGTCGAGAAAGTCGTTTCCACGTCCTCCGAGGGCAGTCGGGGCGGTGCGCGGATCGAGGTCGAGTTCGCCCGCGATACCGATATGGACTTCGCGCGACTTGACCTTTCGGAGCGGCTGGCGACGCTCGAGGATACCGAGCTTCCCCCAGGCGTGGACCGCGTGGCGGTCCTGCCCTACATACCGGAGGAATTCGCGGAGACGCAGGGACGCGGCCTGTTGAGGTATACCTTCACCGGGGCGCGGACCCTCGAATCGCTACGCGAACACCTCAACGATGTCGTGGTCCCGGAGCTGAGTCGTGTCGAGGGGGTGGCGCTGGTCTCCGCGTTCGGCGGCCGGGAGCGCCTCCTCGAGGTGGAACTGGATCGTGAATTGATGGCCGCCATGGGCGTGTCGGTCGGAGAGATCCGCCTCAAGCTGGCCGATCTGGACCTCGTCCGCGAGGCCGGCGCGATACGGTCCGGCGACCGGCAGTGGACCGTCACGATACGGAACCGTGCCGGATCCGCGCAGGACATCCGCAACGCCGTGGTCAAGACCGATGCCGGACGTATCATCCGTATCTCCGATGTGGCTGTCGTGCGCGATACGTACGAAGACATCAGGAGTCACTACCGGGTCAATTCTCGCCCGGCGGTCAACATGCTGATCACGAAGGAGATCGGCGCCAACTCCGTGCGTGTGGCCGACCGGGTCAAGGAACGCATGGAGGCGGTCCAGAACCGGAATCCGCCCAATACGTATTTCATCCTCGATTGGGACGAGAGCAAGGAAATCCGCCGCCAGATGTCCGATCTGCGGAATCGGGCCGTCGTGTCGGTAGTCGTGATTTTCGCAGTTCTGCTGCTCTTCCTCGGGTCATTGCGTTCCGCCGTGGTGGTTTTCACCACGATCGCCTTCTCGATCCTCATTGCGCTGAACCTCATCTATTTCGCCGGGTTCTCCCTGAACCTGCTAACCCTGATGGGGCTCGCAATGGGCTTCGGGCTCATCGTGGACAACTCCATCGTGGTGCTCGAAAACATCTACCGGCGATGGCAGTCCGGGACCCGGCGCGACGAGGCTACCCTCAAGGGTGCGTCGCAAGTGGTACTTCCGATCATCGCGGCCACGTCCACGACGCTGATCGTCTTCGTCCCGTTCGTGTATCTGCAGGACGAACTCCGGGTCTACTACCTGCCGCTTGCGATCGTCGTCGTGCTGAGTCTGCTGGCGTCGCTCCTCGTCGCATTCAGCTTCATCCCGGCGCTGGTGGGAAAAATCCTGCCCTCCCGCGACCGTCAGAGTTCGTCGGACACGAGCGCCCGCCGTCCCGCATTCTATCATCGGCTCTACAGGGGGCTGGTGGAGCGCACGCTGCGCTGGCCGTGGGCCGTGGTGGCCATTTCCGTGGCGGGTCTGGCCGGCGCCAGCTACCTCTTCCAGAACTACGTGACCAAGGGGAGGGTCTGGGGCGGAGGGTGGGGACAGGAGACCTACATCAACATTTCGATCCGGCTTCCCAGCGGATCCGACATCGAGCGCACCGAACAGCTGACGCGGTACTTCGAGGAGCGTCTGCGCCAGATGCCCGAGGTCGAAAAATTCGTCTCCAACATCTCTGAGGAGTCGAGCCGCACGACGGTCACGTTCCCCGACGAGCTCGAACGCACGGACGTGCCCGTGCGCATCAAGGAGCAGCTCTTTGCGTATTCGCTCGGCTTCGCGCGGGCCGAGGTGCGTGTGTACGGCTACGGGCCGTCCTTCTACGGCGGTGGCGGGTCGCCACCCAACTACCGGATCCAGGTCCTGGGGTACAACTACGAAAAGGTCCGCGACATCGCCGAGGACCTCGGCGGACGCCTCGAGCGGTACCCCCGGGTCAGGGACGTCAACACCAATGCCTCGTGGGGCTACTTCGACCGCGAACGGGCCTCGGAGTTCGCAGTCGATATTCGGCGGGATGTGGTGGCCCGCCACGACGTCACCGTGGAGCACCTTGTCGGTCAGATCTCCGCCGCCGTGCGCGGGCAGGTGAGTGAGAGCCAGATCAAGATCGGGGGTGACGAGGTCCGCTACGACGTCAAGCTGGAGGGCAATCGCGAAGTCGACATCGTCGAACTGAGGAAGACCCTCGTTCTGACCCCGGCAGGGAACCCGGTGCGGCTGGGAGAACTGGTCACCATCAGGCCACGTGATGTGCTGGCCACGATCCGCCGTGAAAATCAGCAGTACGAGCGTACGGTGGCGTACGAATTCCGCGGGCCCTACAAGCTGGGCGACCTCTACCACAACACGGTGATCGACGCCACGTCCGTGCCCCCCGGGTATACCGTCAAGAAGGCCGACCGCTGGCAGTGGTCCACCGAAGAGCAGAGGCAGATCTACATGGTGCTGGGGGTGTCGATCTTCCTGGTGTACATGGTCACCGCGGCTCTCTTCGAGTCGCTGCTGCTGCCCTTGTGCGTCCTGTTCACGGTGCCGATGGCCCTGATCGGGGTCTTCCTGATGTTCTTCTACACGGACGCGCACTTCACGCGCGAAGCGTCCATCGGCGTGATCATGATGGGAGGGATCGTGGTGAACAACGCGATCCTCCTCGTCGATCACATCAACCGATTGCGAAGATCCGGATCCCTGTCGCTGCGAGAGGCCATTCTGCAGGGCACCATGGACCGGGTGCGCCCGATCCTGATGACCTCGACGACGACGATCATGGGGATGCTCCCCCTGGTTCTCTTCAGCGAGACCGCCAACTCCAACATCTGGAACGCGTTGGCCTTCGCCCTGATCGGAGGACTCGCGTCGTCCACGCTGCTGGTCCTCACCGCGACCCCGGCCCTGTACCTGCTCTTCGAGAGCCGGGAGGCCCGGAAGTCGCTGGCGGGCTACTTCTCCCCGGCCGGCCGCGTCGGCCCCCTCGCGTGGGTGGGCCACACGCTCACGTATGCGTTCGTGCTGGGGGGGGTCGTGTTCGGGGCTCTGGTGGCGGGTGACGTCGGGGGCAGGCTGATCAACGCCATGCGCGAGGACGTCGAGTTCTTCGAGTTCTTCTTCGGACTCTTCGACTCGCTGTTCGCGTTCATCGGAGAGCTGCCTCCGCTTGTCAGCGGGTCACTCATGGCGGTGGGTGCGGCGTGGGCCGCACTCGTTCTCCTCTGGCCGCTCGTCGCCGTCACCATCAAGCGGCTGCGGGATCTGGGTCGCTCCCCGCTGCATGCCTTGTTCCTGTTGGTCCCGGTGTACAACCTGTATATCCTTTTCGAGCTTGCCTTGCGAGGTGGAAAGACCGGGAGGGACCCCCACGGGACGACTGGATGAACGGGACAACTCGATGAGACTCCGGTTTGCTCCCTCGCCGACGGGATACCTTCACGTCGGCGGGGCCCGCACGGCGCTCTTCAACTGGCTGTTGGCGCGCCGAAACGGCGGCGCCTTCCTCCTGCGCATCGAGGACACCGACCGCGATCGCAGCCGTCCGGAGCATGTGGAGGCGATCCTGGGCGGGCTCTCCTGGCTGGGAATCGACTGGGACGAGAAGCCCGTCTTCCAGGCCGATGGCGTGGAGAGGCACCGTGCCGACGCGCTCCGCCTGCTGGGCGAGGGAAGGGCCTACCGCGACTTCACGACCCAGGAGGAATTCGCCCGGATCCGCGACGAGGCCGTGGCCTCGGGTTCCGGCGCGGTGACCCGTCTGTCGCGCGATCTGGCCGCCGGAGTCGCCGCGGAAGAGAGTGACCGCAGGGCAGCTGGCGGGGAGCCCTTCGCGGTGCGGTTTCTTGTCCCCGACGGGGCCACCGAATGGCGCGACATGGTGCACGGCGACCTGCGCTTCGACAACGGCGAGATCGAGGACTTCGTGATCCTCAGGAGCGACGGCACCCCCACCTACAACCTCGCCGTCGTGTCCGACGACGCCGCCATGGGCATCACCCATGTGGTGCGCGGAGACGATCACATCTCCAACACGCCGAAGCAGATCCTCCTCTACCGGGCCATGGGCAGGGCGGTCCCCGGATTCGGCCACCTTCCCATGATCCTGGGCCCCGACGGCAGGCGTCTCTCCAAGCGGCACGGGGCGCAGGCCGTGGACAGCTACGAAGCAGAGGGGGTCCTGCCCGGGGCGATGTTCAACTTCCTGGCGCTGCTCGGCTGGTCGCCCGGAACCGGAGAGGAACTGCTTTCGAGGGAAGAGCTCGTCGCGCGTTTCTCGATGGGGCGGGTTCTTCGGAAGGGTTCCGTGTTCGATCCGGCGAAGCTCTACTGGATGAACGGCAAGTACATGGCCCTGATGGAAGCCGAGGAGCTGGCGGCCGGGCTGCGGCGCGCGCTCGCGCGGGACGGGATGACGGGGGCGGGGACCGCGCTGGCCGAAGAGGCTTTCCGGCGCATGTCCGCCACTCTCGCCCCGAGGAGCCGCACCTTCTCCGAGATGGCGGCGCTGGCGCGGCCGTACATCGGCCCGGTGACCGAGTACGAGCCGAAGGCGGCCCGCAAGAGTTGGTACGGAGACCCCGATGGGGCTGCAAGGACGTTGACGGGGGTGTTGGAGCGACTTTCGGAGGCCCGCTGGGCCGAGGAGCCACTCGAAAGGGAGCTGCGCGCGCTGGCGGGCGAGCTGGGCGTGGGGGCGGGCAAGGTTTTTCAGCCGCTAAGGCTTGCGCTCACCGGCACGTCCGCCTCGCCCGGCATCTTTGATGTGCTTCTGATTCTGGGCCGCGAACGGTCGGTTAGAAGGGTTGAACGGGCGCTTTCGATGATCCGATCCCGGTTGTCCTGAGAGCTTCTTCGGCTTGCCATTTCACGGTTGAATCGGTAACATTTCCGCTCCCCAAATCGGCCTGACCCGATCCCGGCAGAGTATGCGAAGCGGCTCCAAACCCGCCACCAGCACAGGCGAAATCTCCGGCGTTCGGGCCACCCCGAGCCTGACCGGCATCGAGCGGAGCATCCTTGATTTCATGGTCCTCTATCTGCGGACCAACACCTACCAGCCGTCGATCCGGGAAATCGGGCAGGAGTTCGGCATCAAGAGCACCAAGACGGTGTCGGAGCACCTTCAGGCACTCGCCGACAAGGGCTTCATCGAGCGGGATCCGTCGCGTTCACGGGCGGTCCGGATCCTCAGCGTCGACCTGGCCCCCGAGACCGTCTCACTCCCCTGTTTCCGCACTCTGGAGGACGCGGCAAGAGGGGCACGTCGCCTGCGTCCGGGGGCGCATCTCTCGTTGGACCGGCGGTTGGCGGGTGGTGAGGGTGGTTTTCTGGTCCGTGCACCCGGCGACGCCCTTGCGGACGCCGGGATCCACGACGGGGATCTGCTTGTCGTTTCCCCCGTCGTGGCCGAAGAACTCGAGGACGGGGAACTCATTGTGGCGCGCGTGGGAGGGGTTCCCGACTACTACCGCCTGCGAAAGATCGGCTCACGGAACCTCCTCCATCCCACGGGGGGTGAAGGCGCCCCCGCGGCAATCAGCGAGCCCGCCTCGCTGGTGCTCCTGGGCCGGGTCTCCGCGCTATGCCGGCGGGTGGATCCGCTGCCATCCACAGCGCAGACCGCGCACTAGGCAGCCCGTGGAGCCCGGTACGGGGGCTCGCATCCTGCCCGGCAGCGACCTCGACCGTGCCTGGATGGCGCGTGCCCTGGAAGTCGCCCGGGCCGGCGCCATCCGCGGCGAGGTGCCCGTTGGCGCGGTCGTCGTGCGCGGCAGGGAGGTTCTCGCCGAGTCCCACAACCGCACGGCGGGCGCGTGCGACCCAACGGCCCACGCGGAGTCGCTGGCCATCCGGAGGGCTGCCCGGCGCCTGGGGGACTGGCGCCTCGTCGACTGCACGCTGTACACCACACTCGAGCCCTGCGCCCAATGCGCCGGCGCCATTGTTCTGGCTCGGGTTCCGCGCCTCGTCTTCGGTGCCGCCGACCCCAGGGCCGGCATGGCGGGGAGCCTGGGCAACCTCGTTCAGGACGCGCGGCTGAACCATCGCGCGGAGGTGGTCTCCGGGGTGCTCGCCAACGAGTCCGCCGAGCTGCTGCGCACCTTCTTCCGCTCGCGCCGCCGCCTGGCCGCCCGTGGCGAAACCCCGCGTGACACCGAGAGCGGCGGGACGCCACGCCAACCCTGACGTTACGTCAGGCTGTCATCGGAGCCAACCCTGACGTTACGTCAGGCTGTCATCCCGCGGTCTCGGCGCTCCCGATCTCGGCAACCGGCGTCCCGAACACCCTGAGGCAGGCCGCCAGCACCGCCACCCCGGCCAGCAGCGCGATCCAGGTCGGCAGTCCGAAGGCGGTCCCCACGCTGCCCAGGACGAGGCCCACCGCCCCCACCAGCATCGCGTAGGGAAGCTGGGTCCGCACGTGGTCGACATGGTCGCACCCCGCCGCGGTCGACGACAGTACGGTGGTGTCCGATATGGGGGAGCAGTGGTCGCCCCAGATCGCCCCGGCCAGTACGGCACTGGTCGAGCCGAGGAGGATCCCGTAGAGGGAGCCGTCCGCAAAGCCCGATCCCCCGGCGAGGGACACCGTCAGCGGGATCACCAGCGGGATCAGGATGGCCATGGTGGTCCAGGATGTCCCCGTCGCGAACGCCATCGCCCCCGCGGTGACGAACACTGCCGCGGGGAGGAGGGTCAGGGGGAGGTTGTCGCTCAGCAGCTCGGACAGGTACGCGGCCGTGCCGATGTCCTTGGTGACGGCGCCCAGCGACCACGCCAGGGTCAGGATCACCATGGCGATCATCATCGCCTTCACGCCGCCGACCCATGCGTCGATGCATTCGTGGATCGTCAGCAGACGCTGGCCGATCGAAAGGACCGCCGCGACCAGGCACCCGGCGAGAGAGCCCCAGAGGAGGGTGTTGAAGGGATCGGCGGAGCCGAAGATGTCCTTCAGGTCGGCGCCCGGGCCCGTCACCGCCGAGCCCGACGTGTACAACCCGCCCAGGACCACGAGTACGACTGTGAGCACCGGTATCCCCGCATTCCACCACCGCTGCGGCGTTCCCTCCTTGGCGTCCACGAAGCTCGCCGACGTGTCCGTCGCGAGCATCGCTCCTTTGCGGTGCAGCCCCTTCCCGGCCGCCGCTCTCGCCTCTGCCCGGGCCATCGGTCCGAAGTCCCGGTTCATGAAGGAGGTCAGAAAGACGAAGCTGAGAGCCAGCAGGGGATAGAAGAGATAGGGGATCGACTCGATGAACACCGTATACGGACTGAGTCCCGCCAGGAAGGCGGCGTCGGCGCCCGTGGCCTCGCCCGCGGCCGCGCTCAGACCTCCACCGATCAGCGACACCTCGTAGCCCACCCAGGTCGAGACGGGGACCAGCGCCGCGACCGGAGCGGCGGTGGAGTCCACGAGGTACGCCAGCTTCTCTCTCGAGACCTTCAGCCTGTCCGTGATCGGGCGCATGGTGTTGCCGACGACCAGCGTATTGGCGTAGTCGTCGAAGAAGATGGCGAGCCCCGCCAGGGCCGTGGCTATCTTGCCGCGGCGCCGGTTCCGTGCCAGCGGCGCCACCGCCCGCACCACCCCCATGGTGCCGCCGTTGCGGCTGATCATCCCCACCATGCCGCCGAGGAGCATGCTGAAGATCACGATCTGGGTGTGGCCCCCGTCCGTGTCGCCGAGCGCCGGAACCACGTACTGATCGACAAGTCGCCATGTGGCCTGGACCGGGTTGTATCCCGCAACCACCAGGGCGCCAAGCCAGATCCCGGCCAGCAGCGCAGTGATGACCTCCTTGAAGACCAGTGCCAGAACGATCGCGATGAGGGGCGGCAGGATCGAAAACCAGGCCGGCGCGAAGGGTGGGGAGATCTCGTGCACTGCGTCGCCGACGCGCACCTCGATGGGCAGCGCCTCGCGCGAGTCGATGGAGATACCCTTGAACTCGCGCACGTCACCCGCCCCCACCGGCCCCGACCCCAGCAGGGTGCCGCGCGCGTCGCGTACCTCTACCAGCGACGAGATGCCCTCCGCCCCGCTCACGGTAACGGTGAAGGGGACCGAGGCCAGGATGACCCTGGGACCCTCCACCTCTTCCTGGGCGCGCGCGGTCAGCGGGGCCGCCAGCAGGAGGAGAACCCACAGCGGAAAACGACGGAATGGTTGGCGTGGCATCGGTGCTCCATTGGCGGTTTGGAGGTGCGGTCCGGGCCGGGGGTCCCCCGACGGTCATCCCCACCATGATGTTGGCCGGGCGCTCCGGGTGCAATTACCTTTCATCCGCCCGGCAGGCTGACGGCCGATGAAAGATGCGGCCCTGGACAGGAGCGCGAACCCGAACGGTGACCCCCTCAGACGCCACGGTGCTCATGGACGGCGCGGATGTCCGCCGTGCCGTCGGCCGCATGGCCCACGAGGTCCTGGAGAAGCTGGGCGGCACGGACCGGCTGGTTCTGATCGGCATCCACCGCCGGGGCGTCGACCTCGCCGTGATGATCGGCGAGGCCATCGCCTCCGCGGAGGGAAAAACGGTTCCCGCCGGCACCCTCGACATCACCCTCTACCGTGACGACCTGATGGCGGTGGGTCCTCGGCCGCTGGTCGGCGAGACCAGGCTTCCGCCGGGGGGGGTGGACGACATGAAGGTCGTCCTGGTCGACGATGTCCTCTACACCGGGCGTACGGCGCGCGCGGCCCTGAACGAACTCATGGACTGGGGAAGGCCGGCACGCATCCTCCTGTGCGTGCTGGTGGACCGGGGGGACAGGGAGCTCCCCATCCAGCCGGACATCGTAGGGCGTGAATTCCCGGTGCTCCCGAACCAGCGCGTGGACGTGCTCGTCCCGGGGCTGGACCAGGATCTTGCAGTGGTGCTGAGCGCCATGGAGCGCGCGTGATCCGTAACGCGGCGGCCCTGGGCAAGGATCTGACCGGGCTCGAGTCCCTGTCGCCCGAGCAGATCCGCGTCATCCTCGACACCGCCGAGCCCTTCAAGGAGATCACGGAGCGCCGGGTCAAGAAGGTTCCGGTGCTCAGGGGGAAGACGATCGTCAACCTCTTCTTCGAGGCGTCGACCCGGACGCGCATCTCCTTCGAATTCGCCGAGAAGCGGCTGTCGGCCGACACGGTGAACGTCGGAGCGGTCGGCTCGTCGGTCTCAAAGGGAGAAACGCTGGTGGACACCGCGCGGAACCTGGAGGCGATGAGCATCGACATGGTGGTCGTCCGCCACTGGTCCGCGGGCGCGGCCTCCTTCCTGGCGGCACGCATCCCGTCGAATGTGATCAACGCCGGCGACGGAGCCCATGAGCACCCGACCCAGGGGTTGCTGGACATCCTGACGCTGCGCGATCACTTCGGGCGGCTGGAGGGACTGAGGGTCTGCATCGTCGGCGACGTGCTGCACTCGCGGGTGGCGCGCTCCAACATCTACGGCCTGGTGAAGCTCGGCGCGAAAGTCGGCGTCTGCGGCCCCCGCACTCTGCTCCCGGCCGGGATCGAGCAGCTCGGTGTGCGGGTCTTCGGCCGCGTGGAGGAGGCCGTCGAGTGGGCCGACGCGCTCAACGTCCTGAGGCTCCAGCTGGAGCGGATGCAGGACGGCTTCGTGCCGTCGCTGCGCGAGTACAACCGCGTCTTCGGGGTCACCCGCGAGCGTCTGGCTCTGGCCCCGCGGGATCTGCTGATCCTTCATCCGGGGCCGATCAACCGGGGGGTCGAAATCGACTCGGACGTAGCCGACGGACCACACTCCGTGATCCTCCGGCAGGTGACCAACGGCGTGGCCGTGCGGATGGCGGTGCTGTACCTGCTGGCGGGCGGTGCGCCGCACCTCGCCGAGGCGGCCCGGGACTGGACGGGGTCATGACGATGCTGCTCATCCGGGGCGGGCGGGTGATCGACCCGGCAGCGGGCGTGGACCAGGAAGCCGATGTCCTGGTGAAGGAGGGGCGCATCGAGGAAGTCGGCGCTGGTCTGGACGGTGGCGGCGCTCCCGAGATCGATGCCGGCGGCCTGGTCGTGGCTCCCGGCTTCGTGGATCCGCACGCACACCTCTGCGAACCCGGGTGGGAACACCGGGAGACGATCCGTACGGGTGTACGGGCGGCCGCGGCGGGTGGCTACACCACCGTGTGCGCGATGCCCGACACCGACCCGGTCGTCGACGACCCCGCGTCGGTGGGTTTCATCGTGGCAGAGGGTCGGCGTGCGCGGGGTGCACGGGTGGTGCTGGCAGCGACGGTGTCCGTGGGGCGCAAGGGAGAGCACCTCACCGAATTCGGCGAAGTCGTGGCGGCGGGAGCGGTGGGCGTGTCCGACGCCGGCAGGGCGGTGCGGTCCTCCGTTCTGATGCGCCTTGCGCTCGACTACGCCCAGTCGTTCGGCATCCCGGTTCTCGCGCACGGCGAGGACGCCGATCTCGCGCAGGGCGGTGTCATGCACGAGGGCGTCATGTCCACCCGGCTCGGGTTGCGCGGCAAGCCGGCCGTCGCGGAAGAGATCGGCGTCGCCCGGGACCTGTCCCTCGCCGCGGCGACGGGAGGGCGGCTTCACCTCCAGCGCGTCTCGACCGGGGCGGCGGCGGCTCTGATCCGGCGGGCGAGGGAACGGGGCGTGCGCGTCACGGCCGAAGCCACCCCCCACCACCTCATGCTCACGCACGAGCGGCTCACCGGATACGGCACCGAGTACAAGGTGGATCCGCCGCTGCGCACCCGGCGCGACGTGGAGCTGCTGCGCGCGGCGCTCGCCGACGGCACCATCGACTGTGTCGCCACCGACCACGCTCCCCGTCACTACGACGAGAAGGAGCAGGCCTTCGACGATGCTCCCTTCGGCGTCGTGGGATTCGAGACCGCCTTCGCCATCCTGCACAGCCGTCTCGTGCTGGAAGGGGATCTGACCCTGCCCGTGCTTGTCGAGCGCATGACCGTGGGTCCGGCCCGGGCGCTGGGGTTGGCGGCCGGCACGTTGGAACCGGGGGCTCCGGCGGACATCGTGCTGATCGATCCCTCGATGCAATGGACGATTGATCCGGCCGCCTTCCTGTCGAAGGGACGGAGCACACCATTCGCAGGAGAAGAGGTTACGGGACGCGTCATCCGCACCCTGGTTGGGGGCGAGACCGCGTGGAGGCTCGGCGCCGGGCGGTAACGGGCGCGGGCTTGCCCGTCGCCGTGGCTACGAGTGGGCTCTGACCAGCCTGTCCAACCGGGACTTGATGTGGCCGGCCTTGTTGGGATGGATCACCCGGCGGGTGGCTGCCCGGTCGACGAGGGCGACGGCGACGCGCCTGAATTCGTCGGCCTGTTCCTCTGAACCGGCTTCCCGGACCCGGCGGATCGCAGTGCGGATGCGCGACCGGGTCTCGCGGTTGCGGCTCCGCGCCTCCCGGCCCAGTTCCATCCGCTTCTTGGCGCTCTTGATGTTCGGCATACGGGTTCGACTTCCAAAGTCTCGGTATTCGTCATGTCCGACCGTCGATGGGTCGGCACGAAAGGTAGAACCAACGGGTCGCGCGATCAACGTCGCGCGATCAAACGGCCCCGGGTGGGGAGCGAGGGAGCGCGGGCATGCCGGCCCCCGCGCGAAGGGCCGCCGTCCCCCCGTGCGAAGGGCCGCCGGGGCTCTCGTGCGAAGGGCCGCCGGGCTCCCGTGCGGATTTATCCACGGACTGCTAGACTTCCAGTATGGAAATCGTACTGATTCTCCCGGTTCTGCTCTTTTCCGTCGTTGTCCACGAGGTCGCCCACGCGTGGCAGGCCCTCCGGGAAGGGGACACCACCGCACGCGATCTGGGCCGGATCACCCTCAACCCGATCCCGCATCTCGATCCCATGGGGTCGCTCATCGTTCCCCTGTTGTTGCATCTGCTCCCCGGCAACTTCCTGTTCGGCTGGGCAAAACCCGTTCCGGTGAACCCCCGCAACTACCGCGACTACCGCGCCGGAGACATCCGCGTGTCCCTCGCGGGCATCGTGTCGAATCTGGGGCTCGTGGTGCTGTGCACGTTGGGGCTATTCGCCTGGACGGCCGTACAGGGGTTGTCGTTCGCCAGTGGAACGATCGGCACAAGTATCGGACAAATGTTGACTTATGGTGTTTTCATAAACCTTATTCTAGCATACTTCAACCTCATCCCGATCCCACCGCTGGACGGTTCCCATGTGCTGTACCACCTGCTTCCGCCAGCGGCCGGCGCCAAATACCGCGCGATGGGGCGCTACGGTGTCACGTTGCTCTTCCTGACCGTTGTCGTGTTTCCGGGGGCATTTGGCGCTCTGCTGTCGCCGGTGTTCCTGGCCTTCCAGTGGATTCTGGGAATCACCCTGGGCACATGAACGACGGCTTCCTCGTCGTCGAGACCGAGCGTTTCCACGGTCCTCTCGATCTCCTTCTGCACCTCATCCGCACGCAGGACATCGACATCTTCGACATTCCCATTTCCCGGATCACGAGGCAGTTCCTGGCCGCGATTCAGGGGTTGGGAGACTCGGGCGTGGACGAGGCCGGCGAGTTTCTGGAGATGGCGGCCGCATTGGTGCGCATCAAGGCCGGGATGCTCCTCCCCAGCCCCTCCGGCGACGAAGACCACGATCCCCGCGCCGAACTCGTCCGCAGGCTGCTCGAGTACGAAATGATCCACGAAGTCGCTCACCGGCTCCGTAACGCCGAGAACGACCGGGGCCGGCGCTTTGGCAAGGGTTACGCCGAACCGCGCCGCCGGCCGCACCTCGCCGAGGCGCCGCTTCACGTCACCTGGGACGATCTCCTCGCTGCGGCCCTGCGAATCGAGCCGCCGGGGCAGGGCGAAGCCGAGCACCGGGTGACACCCCGGGCCGTCGTGATGAGCGAGAAGATCGAGCTCATCGTGGAAGCCGTGAGAAGGGTGCGACGGATCGAGTTTGCAAGTCTGGTGGCGCCCTGGCGGGAACGCATCCACGGGGTCATGACGTTGCTCGCCGGGCTCGAACTGGGGCGCAGGCGCGTGGTGTCCCTCCGGCAGAGTCAGCCTTTTACCCCGCTCTGGATCTATCCGGGCGCGAACCCGGGGGGGAGCGGGGACGAGAGCATGTTGGCGGGGGACGAGCCCGAATACGCGTATGCCGGCGCCGGGGAGGAAGCAACGTGAACGACGCCGGCATCGTCGAGGCCATCCTCTTCGCGAGCGACGCCCCGCTGTCGCCGGGCGAGATTGCCCGCGCCGACGAGGCCCTCGACGAGGACAGGGTTGAAGCGGCCATGGCCGTCCTGAAGGCGGCGTACGACGATTCCGGGCGGGCTTTCGAGCTTCGTGAGGTGGCGGACGGGGTGCAGCTCATGACTCGCCCCGAATTCGCACCCTACCTGGAACGCTTCGACACGGTACCGAAGTCGTCCCGGCTCTCGGGCCCGGCCCTGGAGGCGCTGGCGATCGTGGCGTACCGACAGCCGATCAGCCGGATGGAGATCGAGTACATCCGGGGTGTCAACTCGACCGGAGTGATCCGGACCCTTCTGGATCGTGAGCTCATCCGCGCGGTCGGGCGCGGAGAAGGTGTCGGGCGACCGGTCCTCTACGGTACAAGCGGGCGCTTCATGGAGCACTTTGGATTCCCGTCGATGGAACACCTGCCCAGGCCCGAGGAACTGCCGGTCGTGCTGCGGGAGCGTGCACCTCCGGAGGAACGTGCGGAGGAGGACGAAAGGCTGGAAGACGAGTCTGGGGAAGTGGCGGAGGAACCCATGAGCCCTGACGAGGCGGTCGCGGCCGTGCTTGCCCATGCCGGCTCGGACGAGGAGAGCGACGGGGAAGGAGGGGGCAGCGAGGAATGACCGGGAGGAGAGGCCAGTCCGCCCCGCGGGAGCCCGTGCGGGTGCAGAAATACATTTCCCAGGCCGGGGTCGCGTCCCGCCGGCAAGCCGAGGTCATGATGCGCGAGGGGCGGATCGCGATCAACGGCACGCCCGTGACGGAAATGGGGGTGCGCGTGACACCCGGGGTCGACACGGTTTCGCTCGATGGCCGGGAGGTGGTCCCGGCGCCGCGGCGCTGGATTGTCTTCCACAAGCCGACCGGGGTGCTTTGCACGCGCACGGACCCCCACGGGGGGGACACGATATACGGCCTGCTTCCTGACTGGGCAAAGGGACTCCGCTACGTCGGACGCCTCGACCGGGACACCTCGGGGTTGCTGCTTCTGACCAATGAAGGCGACCTTGCCGCCGCCCTGACGCACCCCAGGGCGCGGATCGAGCGCGAGTACCTGGCCCGGGTAGCGGGGCAGGTCACCGCCCGCGGAGTGAAGGCGCTGAAGACCGGAGTCGAGCTCGAAGACGGATTTGCGCGCCCGAAGCGGGTTCGGAGGGTAGCGCTGGGCGAAGACGAGTGGGGATTGACGCTCGTGCTCACCGAGGGGCGCAAGCGAGAGGTCAGGCGGATGCTGAAGGCGGTCGGACACCCGGCGCGGTCTCTGGCCCGCGTCCGCTTCGGCCCCTTCCGTCTGGGCAATCTGAAGGCGGGGGGTTGGCGGCCGGCGCGTGCCGAAGAGCTCAGGGAGGCGAGGGCCCTGGTCGTCGACCCTGGTGGCCGGCGGCGGAGGGGACCGGCGCGCGTTCGTCCGAAAAATACCCGACGAGGATCGCATGCCTGAATCGACGCTCACGGTGATCGGGCACGCGCTGCTCCGCCACAAGCTCTCTCTCCTGCGAGACAGCCGCACCGGACACACGGAGTTTCGCGGGCTGATGGCGGAGATCGCCATGCTGATGACCATCGAGGTCACGCGCGACCTGCCCGGGGAGGAGGTAGTATTCGAGACCCCGCTCGAAGCGATGCGGGGCCTTCGCATCCGGGAAGACCGGCTGGTGGTCGTGCCCATTCTGCGCGCGGGTCTCGGCATGGTCGAGGGGGTCACCCGCCTGATTCCCGGAGCGCGGGTGGGTCATCTCGGGTTCTACCGCAACGAAGAGACCCTCCAGCCGGCGCGCTACTACGCGAAGCTGCCACCAGACCTCGAACGGCAAAGCTGCCTCCTCGTCGACCCGATGCTCGCTACCGGGGGAACCGCGACGGCATCGATCGCCGAACTGAAGGCTCGGGGCGCCGGCGACATCCGGCTCATGTGCGTGGTCGTAGCTCCCGAGGGTGCTCGGCGGCTGGCCGCGGACCACCCCGATGTACCCGTCTACACGGCCGCCGTGGACCGGTGCCTCAACGAAGTCGGCTACATCCTTCCCGGCCTGGGTGACGCGGGGGACCGGCTCTTCGGGACGACGTAGCCCTTCGCGCCCATAGCCTCCGACACCGGCAATCGGTTAACGTTACCTGGGCCCATAGCTCAGGCGGTTAGAGCAGCGGACTCATAATCCGACGGTCGGGGGTTCAAGTCCCTCTGGGCCCATTTGCGGGCGGCTTTGTGGTCTTCTTGGACTACCACCCCGGTGTGACTGGCTGGTTTCGCCGATCAGGCACCCAAAGAGCGGTCATGGGCGGACAGGTGATCGCTTCCTGCGACGGGGACACGCAGTAGCGGGACCGGGCCGACGCGCTTTCCCTCAGCCGCCGACCACGCTCACACGCATGTACCAGATGCGGCCGGCGACCCCGTAGGGCGACTCGCTCGGGTACTCCATCGACCAGATCTGCGCCACGCTGCCGTCCGGGAGACGATTGGGCAGGCGGTCGAGGAGGTTGTTGGCACCCATGCCCGCCCGCACCCGGCCGGCCACCCGGAAGCTGAACTCCGCGTCCACGATGGTCGCCGCGTCGATCGTGATCGGCTCCTCGAAGATGAACGGGGTATTCACCGACCCGATGTACTTTGTGCTGACCCGGCTGCCGGACAGGTCCGCCGCGCCCCAGGCCGAGGAATCTGCGCCTTCACCGGCACTGCGACAATTCCAGGCGTCAATACGACAAAAACAGATATTGCAAAAATGCTCTCGCGTCGAGAAGGCAGACCGGGCGGATGCATCGCTCCCTCCTGTTGTCAAACCTGCGCCTGAAACCAATTATGCAGTGCGGCCATAGGCACCCGCAACAGGATCTTGTTCAGTTGCCAGGGACCCGGAGCACACCGGGCGGATCGGAGAAACTCGATGAAGTGTTTGACCAGGAGGAGAGGCTCATGCGGAGTCCACACCTTGCAGGCGGGGCGCTCCTCCGCTCCCGGTGGGGACGTGGGGGTTCGCCTTAGGCTGTCAGCGGTTCTTCTCGCCCTGCTGGTTGCGGCCGGCGCGTGCGATCCGACCACCTCCGACGACGCCTTCTCGATCGATTTCGAGCGGTATCAACTCCCGAACGGCCTCGATGTCGTCCTTCACGTCGACGACTCCGATCCATTGGCCGCGGTGGCGATGACCTTTCACGTCGGTTCGGCGCGCGAGGTCGAGGGGCGCACGGGCTTCGCCCACCTCTTCGAACACCTCTTCTTCCTGGACTCGGAAAACCTGGGCTCCGGAGGACTCGACCGGCTGATGACCCGGATCGGAAGCTCCACGAACGGGTCGACCTCCCGCGACCGCACCAACTACTTCGAGGTCGTGCCCGTCGACGGGCTGGAGAAGGCCCTGTGGGCCGAGGCGGACAAGCTGGGCTTCTTCATCAACACGGTGACGGAATCGGTTGTGGCCAAGGAGAAGCAGGTCGTCAAGAACGAGAAGCGGCAGGGTGTGGACAACCGGCCGTACGGACACACGAGCTACGTGGTCGACAGGGCGCTGTACCCCCAGGGGCACCCCTACCGCTGGCAGGTCATCGGCTCCCTGCAGGACCTCGACGCGGCGACCCTCGCCGACACCAGGGAGTTCCACGCACGCTGGTACGGACCCGAGAACGCGACGCTGGTGGTGGCCGGAGATATCGACCTGGATCAGACCCTGGCGTGGATCGAGAAGTACTTCGGCGAGATTCCGCGCGGCGACGCGCCCCCGTCGGCCGGCCCGCCGCCCGTGGAGCTGGCCGACAGCCGTCTACTGGTGCACGAGGACAACTTCGCGCGGCTGCCCCGCCTGACCATGGCCTGGCCGACAGTGCCGCTCTTTCACCCCGACAGCTACGCCCTGAGTGTGCTCGCGGCCGTTCTCACCGACGGCAGGTCCACGCCCTTGCACCTGGTTCTGGTCGAAGAGGAGAAGTTGGCTCCCGCGGTCTCCGCCTTCAACGGTTCCCAGGAGTTGGAGGGAAGCTTCAGCCTGCAGGTCGGAGCGTTCGCGGGGACGGATCTGGACGATGTGCAGGCTGCGGTAGCCGAGGGCTTCCGTCGTTTCGAGGAGGAAGGTGTCGACGAAGACGAGCTGCAGCGCGTCAAGGCGGGTACCGAGACCGACTTCCACCGTGGGCTGGCGAGCACCATCGGCAAGGCCTTTCAGCTGGCTCGCTACGCGATCTTTGCGGACGATCCGGGTTAC
Source organism: Longimicrobiales bacterium (assembly GCA_965206455.1). GTDB lineage: Bacteria > Gemmatimonadota > Gemmatimonadetes > Longimicrobiales > Gaopeijiaceae > Bin94. The sequence goes on from CBDBJS010000002.1 coordinate 1,342,680, forward strand.
GTCACGGAGGATCTCGAACGCACGCTGGCGGTGACCGGGGAGGACGTCATGCGGGTCTACCGCACCTACCTGGCCGGTCAGCCGTACGTCGCGGCGAGTTTCGTCCCCAGAGGGGAGGCCGAGCTGGCCCTGGCCGGATCGCAGCGCGCGGAAGTCGTGGAGGAGCCGATCGTACAGGGTGCCGAAGGGGAATTCACGGTTGTGCGCGGCGACGAGCGCACCCCTGGCGGGTCGTTCGATCGTTCCGTGGAGCCTCCGTTCGGACCGTCTCCCAGCCTGCGGGCCCCGGAGGTATGGCGCGACAGGCTCGACAACGGCTTGCGCGTCCTGGGGATCGAGGACAGGGAGACCCCCATGGTGCAGTTCGAGCTGCGTTTCCGTGGCGGCCTTCTCCTTGAAGAGCCCGAAGGCACGGGCGTGGCCAACCTGCTGGCCGAAACGATGCTGGAGGGAACGTCGCGGCGAACGCCGGAAGAACTGGAGCAGGTGATCGACCTCCTCGGCGCATCCCTCAATGTGTCGGCCGGAGCACGCAACTTCGCCATCTCGGGGAGCGTTCTGGCGCGGAACTACGAGGCGACCATCGCCCTCGTCGAGGAGATCCTCCTGGAGCCCCGCTTCGACCCGGACCGCTTCGAGCTGGCCCGGCAGCGTGTGCTGAACGGCATCCGCCGCCAGTCCGCCAACCCCGCCGCTCTGGCGTCCCGGGCCTTCAACCGCCTCCTGTACGGCGACCACATCCTCGCCGAGGACCAATCCGGCACGCTCGACGGCGTCGCTGCGATCACCCTGGACGACCTCGGCGCCTATCACGCCTCCGCGCTCGTCCCCGGCGCGGCGGCCTTCCACGTCGCGGGCGCGGTCTCGCCATCCGAAGCGGCGGCCCCGCTCGCGGGACTCGCCTCCCGCTGGCCGGACCCGCCCGCGCCGGCGCTCCCCCCCGCGCCGCAGTGGGACGAGGATCGCGCGGGGCTCTACTTCATCGACGTTCCCGGCGCGGCCCAGTCGGTCATCAACGTCGGCCGCCTGGCTCTCGCCCGCACGGACGAGGACTTCCATCCGGCCGCGGTCATGAACTTCCGCCTTGGCGGCGGCGGCTTCGCATCGGACCTCACCCAGGTGCTTCGCGAAGGCAAGGGGTACACCTACGGCGTCGGTTCGCGCTTCCAGGGAAGCCACTACCCGGGACCGTTCGCGATCAGCACCTCGGTGCGCTCCAACGTCACGCTGGAATCGCTCGAACTCATCAAGGAGATGGTCGAGGGGTACGGCCCCGGCTTCGACGAAGCCGACCTGGAGGCCACGCAGGGCTTCCTGCTGCGCGCCAACGCGCGCGCTTTCGAGACGCTGGGGGCGAAGCTGGGCGTCATCCGCGACGTCAGCGACTACGGCTTCGCGCCGGACTACGTGCTCCAGCAAGAGCAGACGGTCCGCGAAATGACGGTTGAACGGGTCCGCGAGCTGGCCGAACGTCATCTGACCGGGGGTGGGATGGTCTGGCTGGTGGTGGGCGACGCGGCGACACAAAGTGCGCGGCTGGAGTCCCTCGGGCTCGGACCTCCGATCCCCCTCGACCGGTCCGGCCAGCCATCCGGTTGACCCGGCCGCCCACCCCCGCTCAACAAGATGCCGGCGGACGCTGTCGTTATAGTTGGAATTGGCGTTCCCCCAAAAACCGACGACCCGGCGACGAACCGATATGACCTGTCCCCACGTCCGCGCCTGCGGACTCAATCTCATGGCCGCGGGGTTGCTCGCGGCCTTGTTCGCGCTCCCGCTCTCCCGTGCGGCGGCCCAGGAAGCTCCCCGCAACGGTGGCGGCGGCCCCGCGACCGACGCGGAAGCACCCGGCACGGCGATCGCCACACCCACCGACACCCCTCCGGTCATCGACGGCATCCCCGATGAGGAGGCATGGCTCGCCGCCTCCCCCCTCACGGACTTCACGCAGCGTGAACCCGCCGACGGCGAACCCGCCTCCGAACCCACCGAACTCCGCATCCTCTTCGACCAGGACGCGGTGTACGTCGCGGTGTGGGCCTACGACTCGCAGCCGGACGGGATCGTCACCGGCGAGTCCATCCGGGACTACGAGGTCACCGACGCCGACGCGGTGATCATGGTCTTCGACACCTACAACGACCAGCAGAACGGTTTCGTCTTCGGCACCACGCCGGCCGGGATCGAGTACGACGGCCAGGTCGCTGCACAGGGGAGCGGCGGCGGCTTCTTCCTGGGCGGCGGCTTCAACAACCGGCGGCGCTTCCAGGCCGGTGCCGGCGGCGGCTTCAACAAGAACTGGGACGGCAGCTGGACCGTCGCCACATCCCGCGACGATCAGGGATGGTACGCCGAGTTCCGGATCCCCTTCAGCACGCTGCGCTACGGATCGGAGACCGACACCTGGGGGTTCAACGTCTCGCGCCGCATCCGGCGCCTGAACGAGGAAGACTTCTGGTCCGCGGTTCCTCGCGAATTCGGCCTTTATCGCCTGGACTTCGCCGGGCAGCTGGCCGGCGTCGTGCCTCCCTTCCGGCGGGCCGCCACGGTCACCCCCTACGTGCTGGGGTCTACCGAGCGGGACTACACCGACGCGGGCCAGACCTCTTTCGGCCAGCAGGCCGAGTTCGGCGGCGAGGCCAAGGTACAGGTCACCCAGGGGATGACCCTCGACATGACGGTCAACACCGACTTCGCGCAGGTCGAGGTGGACGACCAGCAGGTCAACCTGACCCGCTTCTCGCTCCTCTTCCCCGAGAAGCGCCCCTTCTTTCTGGAGAACGCGGGCTTCTTCACCGTCGGGGCGGGAGGCGCGGACCTCTTCTTCAGCCGGCGCATCGGCATCTCGGGGGGGCAGCCCGTGCCGATCAAGGGCGGAGGCAGGCTGTCCGGGCGGATGGCGGGACTCAACGTGGGACTCCTCCATATCCGGACGGGCGGAGTGGAGGCGACGGACCCGGAGAACGCGTATTCGGTGGCCCGCATTGCCAAGGAGCTGCCGAACCGCGCCCGGGTGGGCGGGCTCTTCGTGAACCGGGGGAGCAACCTCGGCGGAGACTACAACCGCACCTACGCGGTGGACGGTCGTGTGGGGATCGGGGACCAGTTGACCCTCACGTCCTTCCTGGCGCGCACCGACACCCCCGAACTGGAGGGAGCCGACCAGGCCTGGGATCTGACGGCCGCGTGGAGCAGCCGAAACTTCCGGGGCAACGTCACCGTCCGCGAAATTGGCGAGAACTTCAATCCGGAAGTGGGCTTCGTGCCCCGCGACGGCCACCGCTACTACCAGGTGTTCTGGCTCTGGAACTATCGGCCGGAGAGCATCTTTCGCGAGATCCGGCCCCACGTCTCGTATTACACCTACCGCAGCGTCCGCAGCGGGGTGGAGAGCAACTTCAACGAGTCGTCGCGCTGGCACGTCGACAGCCACTGGCAGTGGCCATCGGGGATGGAGTTCCACAGCGGCGCCAACTACGTCACGGAAGGCCTCTACGAGTCGTTCGCGATCCCGGGCACCGATGTCGTGGTTCCCACCGGGGTCTACGCGGGCTGGGAGTCGGCGGTCGTCTTCTTCACAGACCAGTCCCGGACCCTTTCGTTCAACTCGCGCTGGAACTGGGGCAACTTCCTTTCGGGAAGCAAACGGACCAGCAACGCCGACCTGACGATCCGCCGGGGTAACCGCTCCAGCGCCACGCTGCGGGTCGTGTACAACGATGTCAGCCTGCCCGAAGGCGACTTCACCACGACCCTGGCCGGGATCAACCTGGGCTACTTCTTCACGCCGAGGATCTACCTCCAGTCGCTGATCCAGTACTCCAACCAGATCGACACCTGGTCCGCCAACGTGCGCTTCGGCTGGCTGAACACCGCCGGCACAGGCCTCTTCATCGTCTACAACGAGGTGCAGGGACTCGAGGATTTGACAGGGCCGCTGGGGCGGTCGGTGTACCTGAAATTCACGCGGCAGGTGAATGTGTTCGGGGGGTAGGGCTCAATTGGGTACACGGGTCCCGGCGATGGCCACGCTGTCGAATCTTGCGCTCGCACTCACCGTCGGGTGCCGGACTGACGAGCGACCCTCTGCGATGATCGAGGTCGACAGCGCCGGGGTCAGGATCGTCACCAGCGATCCGCTCGGTTCGGACGCGATGTGCGCGTTGGGCGTGGAGCCGACCTTTCTGGTTGGGGCGGACGAGGACGACGACGCGCTGTGGTTCACTGAAGTCGCCGGCGTGGCACGGCTGTCGGACGGTTCCGTCGCGGTTGCCGATCGTGGTACCGGTCAGGTTCGTATCTTCGACTCCGACGCCAGGCACTCGCGAACAATGGGGGGTCGGGGTGAGGGTCCGGGAGAATTCCGCACTCTGTGGGGGATCAGTGTCCTGGCGGATGACACATTGTGGGCGACCGACATGTCGTCGAGTCGCCACAGCATTTTCTCCGCCGAAGGATCCTGGATCCGGGCGGTGCAGTTCAACCCCGTCTACAACCAATTGGAGAGCTGGGCGGCAGGTGTGTTGGCGAGCGGTGCCTCGCTTAACGTGAGGCGCTCCTTCGGCCGGCTTCACGACTTTCGCGTACCCGACACCGCGTACGTCGAGGCGTACGGTACGGACGGCTCGCTGCTCGACACCGTGGCCACTCTGGTCGGTGTCCAGTACACCCAGGTGAATCCCACGTCTGTCCAGAGGCAGCTTTTCCACCCGTCGCCAGCCGTTGATGCCCGGGGAACCACCGTTGCCATCGCCAACGGCCGGGATCCGGAAGTCCGGATTCTTGGCGACGACTTCCTTCTGCGCGGTATCGTGCGGTGGGCGGACTCCGACCGGACCGTGACGCGAGCGCACGTGCGGGCGTCCAGGGACGAATACATCGCTCGCCTTGGCGCAGGTCCAGGGGACGAGGGCTGGACGGACTACGACGAGTTCAGCACGAGCGACCGGCGGCCGGTGGCGGACGTCTTTCCTGCGGTTTCCAGTGTTCGAGTGGGCCTGGACGGCACCGTATGGGTGTATCGCTATCGTAAACCGGGGGCGCCCGAGAGACCCCGGGCGATGGCGTTTGATCCCAACGGAGATTTCGTCTGTCACCTGAACACCGGCATGGACGACTACACGATCCGGGAATTCGGCGCCGACTATGTGCTCGGGGTGCACGAGGACGAACTGGGGATCCACCGGGTGGCGATGTACGACCTGAAGCGGCCGGCGGCCACCCCATAGCCCTGGGGTTGCTCAATCGCTTGCTTTCGGACCAGCCTCGCCCCATTAGTTCGAAGAGCCGAGACTTCGTCAGCGTCGGACAATAGCGAAAAAGGCGGGCCGAAAGAGATGACGGATCGCAAGACCGCCGGGGGCCACGATCACGGTCACGGCCACCACCACGATCACAACCACAGCCACGACCATAGCCGTTTCGGCCTCCCCGACGACTTCGTCGAGATGAGGGGGCAAAGCAAGCGGAGACTGACGATCGCGCTCGTGCTCATCGGCGGCTACATGTTCGTCGATGTCGCCGGTGGAATCGTGTCCGGCAGCCTGGGGCTCATCGCCCACGCCGGACACCTGCTCTCCGACACGGGGTCGATGGTCCTCGCGTTGATCGCGATGCACTTTGCGGGCCGGTCGGCCACGGCGACGCGCACCTACGGATACCATCGCCTGGAGACGCTGGCCGCCCTCGTGAGCGTGATCAGCCTGTCCCTCATCGCCGGCGGAATTCTGGTCGAATCCGTGCAACGGCTCGGGAACGTGAGCGAAGTCAACGGCGCGGTGATGCTCTCGGTGGGGTCGGTGGGCCTGGTGGTGAACATCCTGGCGGCCTGGATCCTCCACGGGTCGGCGGCCCACAACCTGAACGTCGAGGGCGTCTTCCGGCACATCATGGCCGACCTTCTCGGTTCTTTCGGGATCGTCATCTCCGGCCTTCTGGTGGTGTTTCTCGGGTGGGACATCGCCGACCCCATCGTCAGCATGTGCATCGGGCTGCTCATCCTCGCGAGTACATGGAGGCTGCTCGTGAAGGTCCTGCACGTCCTGCTCGAGGGGACTCCGAAGCACATCGATGTCCACAAACTCTGCCACCGGATCGAGGATTTGGAGGGGGTCACCCTGGTCCACGACATTCACGTGTGGACGCTGACCCCCGGGTACGACGCCATGACGGCCCATGTGCTGACCGACCCGGACTACCCCGGGGAACTGGAGGATGTGCTGATGAAGGCGCGCTCGATCGCCAGCGAGGACTTCGGGATCCACCACATCACCATCCAGGTGGAGACGACCCTCGACGGGTGCACCGAGAACCACCACGTGCAGCACCTGCACGCCGCGGTGCAATAGACGGGGGCCATTGCCGGATTGAAGGTGGCCGAGAGAACCCGCACCATGTCCAACGAGATTCTGAGCGTACTCGAGCGCGTCTTCGGCTACACCGAATTCCTCGGCCATCAGGAAGCCATCATCGAGCACACGGTAGCCGGTGGCGATAGCCTGGTGCTCATGCCCACCGGCGGCGGCAAGTCGCTCTGCTACCAGATCCCCTCCGTTGTCAGGGACGGCGTCGGCGTGGTGGTCTCGCCCCTCATCGCGCTCATGCGGGACCAGGTGGAGGGGCTTCGCCAGACGGGGGTGCGGGCCGCGTGCCTCAATTCCACCCTTTCCTACGGGGAAGTGCGGGAAGTCGAGGCCGCCGTGAAAGACGGGAGGATCGACCTGCTGTACATCGCCCCGGAACGGTTGATGGGCGAGCGCACCCTGGACCTGCTCTCTCGCGCGGAGCTCGCCCTCTTCGCCATCGACGAGGCCCACTGCGTCTCCCAGTGGGGGCACGACTTCCGTCCCGAGTACCTGCAGCTTTCCGTCCTGCGCGAGCGCTTCCCCGAGGTGCCAAGGATCGCGCTCACCGCGACCGCGGACGAACCCACCCGCCGCGAGATCGTGCAGCGCCTGGGCCTCGCGGGCGCGCCGATGTTCGTCAGCGGCTTCGACCGGCCGAACATCCGGTACGCCGTGATCCCCAAGAACCGGGCGAAGCAGCAGCTTCGGCGCTTCATCGAGGAGCGTCACAAGAACGACGCCGGCATCGTGTACTGTCTGTCGCGGCGCCGGGTCGACGACACCGCGGAGTGGCTGCAAGGGATCGGGGTGGACGCGCTGCCGTACCACGCGGGCCTCGATGCGTCCACCCGCCGGCGCAACCAGGACCGCTTCCAGCGCGAAGAGGGTGTGGTGATCGTGGCCACCATCGCTTTCGGCATGGGGATCGACAAGCCGGACGTGCGCTTCGTCGCCCACCTCGATTTGCCGAAGAGCATCGAAGCCTACTACCAGGAGACGGGGCGCGCCGGGCGCGACGGGTTGCCGGCCGATGCCTGGATGGTCTACGGACTGCAGGAAGTCGTGGCGTTGCGCCAGATGGTGGAGGGCTCGGACGCGGGCGAGATGCGGAAGCGGCTGGAGGTGCGCAAGCTCGACGCCATGCTCGGCTACTGCGAGCTGACCGCGTGCCGGCGTCAGACGCTGCTTGGCTATTTCGGCGAGACCATGCCCGAGCCTTGCGGTAACTGCGACAACTGCCTGACGCCGGTGGCGGACTGGGACGCCACGAAGGCGTCGCAGAAGGCTCTCTCGTGCGTCTACCGCACGGGCCAGATGTTCGGGGCAGGGTACCTGATCGACGTGCTCAGGGGCCTGGAGAACGAGCGCATCCAGCGTTTCGGCCACGACCGCATCCCGACCCACGGTGTCGGCGCCGATCTGGACGCGTACAGCTGGCGCTCGGTCTTCCGGCAACTGGTGGCCCGTGGCCTGCTGAGCGTCGACATCGAGGGGTACGGATCGCTGCGGCTCACCGAGGCCAGCTGGCCCGTGCTGCGCGGCGAGACCGAGGTGCACATGCGGCGCGACCTGCGGCCGCTGCGCGCCAAAGCGAAGAGAAAGCCGAAGGAAGCGGCGCCGCCTCCCGATCCCGCCACCTGGGACGAAGCCCTATGGGAGGATCTGCGCACTCGCCGCACCGAGTTGGCCAAAGCCCAGGGCGTGCCGCCCTACGTGGTCTTCCACGATTCCACACTGCGCGAGATGGTGGAGCAGCGTCCCCGCACCCTCGACGAATTCGCGCGCCTCAGTGGCGTGGGGGAAGCGAAGCTGGCCCGCTTCGGTGAAGAGTTCCTGGCCGTGATCGGGGCGCACGACCCCTGACAAGCCATGGGCTGCTACCCCGGCCCTTCGTCCTCTGCGTTCGCAGCGGTGAACGCTTCGGCGAACGCGGCCAGCCCGGCTTCCAGGGCCGCGTCCAGGGCTTCCCCCGTCGAAGCCGCCTCGGCCACGCCCACCGTGCTCGTCCACCAGGTAACCGCCTCTGACAGCGTGATCTGCGTGTCGCGGATCATCTGCGTGGCCTGTTGTACGCGGATCGAAACCGAGTAGGCCACCACGCCCGCGACCCCGCCGCCGCATTCGAGCGAGACCCGAAGCTCGGGGAGCCCGGGGCTCGCCAGCATTTCGCGTTCGGCGAGCAGGGGAACCTCCGCCGCCTCGAGCACGGCCACGGCGTCCACACGGACCGCCTCTGCCGAGATTCCGGCGCCCTCGCACCCCAGGTTGGCCTCCCCGCGGACGTACACCCCGTCAAGTCCCTCGAGGGTGTAACGGTTCCACTCCGTGTCCTGGGCGGAAACGGGCGCCGCGACCAGAAGGGCCGCCGCTGTAACCGACGCCCCCAGAGCCGCCATCGAGCGGCGTCCCATCAACGGCTGCCCCCGCAGGAGCGGCACTGGTGGTTGTTGTGCGACCCGAGTTTCTCCAGCAAGGCAACCGTGGCCGGGTGCGGCTGGGCCCGCTGCTCGGGGCTGTTCGCCAGATCCGCGGTGGTCTGGCCGCGCCGGCTGATGGCCCCGATTTCGGCACCCCGGCGGATCAGGAAAAGAATCGTCTCGCTGTCGCCCCGGGCCGCGGCGTGGTGGATCGCGTTGAATCCGTCCTTGTCGCGCAGCCTGGGGTCGATTCCGAGTTCGTCCACGAGGTAGCGGACCGCGGGCAGCCATCCGTCCGGAACGCTGCGGTGCTGCTGCGCGACCCGCGACGTGCCGAAGCCGACGCCCGCCGCCGCGTGCAGGGGGTGAATCGCCGGGCCTCCAACCGGAACGGGAGGCAGTCCGGAAGGATCGGCAGGCTCCTCATCCGGCTGCGTGTCGGGGAAGTTCGGGTCGACGAAGCGCCGCCGAGCCGGGAGCTTCACCGTCCAGATGTTCGGATCGGCCCCGTACTCCACGAGAAGACGCATCGCGGTCACGTCGACCGCGTAGGCCGCCCGCCAGAAGGGCGTGGCCCCGGTGAAATCCACCCCCATGCGGCCCGCGTTGTACGCCGCGTACCAGATGTGCGTGGTGGTTTGCTGGTTCGGGCCGGCGCCCGCGTCGAGCAGGAGGCGCATCAACTCCAGGTAGCTTGTCTCCTGCTGGCGGAAAGCCTGGGGCTGAGGATACCAGGTCCGGAGCGACCACTCGATGTTGAGCGTCGCGAAAAGCGGACCCGCCCCGTCGTCGCTGACCAGATTCGGGTCGGCGCCGCGCTCCAGGAGGTCCCGCGCCAGGTCGTAGTTGCCGTTGATGACCGCGACGAGCATCGGCGAGGTCTGATCACCGGCCGTCGGCTGGTCGAGGTCCGCGCCGCCGTCAACCAGCAGTGCGGCCGTGGACCGGTGCCCCTCGCGAACGGCGTAGTGGAGCGCCGTAAAGCCCCCCTGGTTCCCGATCTGCTGGGCCGAACTAAGCGCCTTGACCGGAGGCTCCGGGGCGGGCTCGGCCACCGAATCGCCCGGGGGCGCGCCCGCGGGGGCCGGTTCGGCCGGGGTGCGGGGCTGTCCGGGAGCAGGCTGGCGTCCCTGACCCGGCGCTTCGGGCTGTTCCTCCTCCTCCTCGGGCTCCTCGGCGGCGGCACGGACGCGGGCACGCTGCCGCTGTTCGGCACGGAGGCTCTCGTCCAGCGCCTCATAGTCCTTTAGAGCCGTCACCAGAGCCGGATCTGCACCGGAGTCCATCAGGGCCTGCAGGGCTGCGTCGGCACCACGCACCGCCGCGAACATCAGGGGAGTACGCCGGGAGAAGCTGTCCCGCGCGTCGACGTCGCCACCGTGCTCGACGAGCGCCGTCACGACGCCGGGCGCGTCGGCGTCCGCGGCGAAGTGCATGGCCGTGACTCCGGTCGTCGTGAATGCGTCGGGGTCGGCTCCCGCCTCCAGCAGCGCGCCCGCAACCGCGGGGTGGCCCGCGCGGCTCGCCATGTGCAGAGGCGTGTACCCACCCAGCCGGGTGGTTGCCCGGACGGTTGCGCCCGCATAGAGGAGGGTGCGCGCGATCTCCAGGTCGTTGTTGCTGGCGGCCCAATGCAGCGCCGTCATGCCGTCGCTCTGCGCGGTGTTCGCGTCCTCGCCCTGGCGAAGCAGCGTGCGCACCGCCTCGAGGTCACTGCGCTCGGCGGCATCGGCCACGGGAGCATCGGGATCGGCGACGGCCAGGTCGGCGCGGGCCGCCCCGAGCGAGGCGCCGGTCACCGCCAGCACGACCGCGAACGTCGCGAATGATCTGTCCAGCCTTCGGCCTGTTTTCATTTCACCCCCGTACTAGATCGCGAAGTGGTCCGTGCTGTTCCCGAACTTCTCGATGTCGTCCGCGCCCAGCTTGTGGAGCAGGCTCAGCATGACGTTCGCCATGGGTGTGCCGGGGCGTGCGCGGATGTGCTGCTCCCCTTCCAGGATTCCGCCCGCGCCTCCCACAAGGAACAGCGGACAGCGAGCGTGGTTGTGCAGGTTGCTGTCCGCCATGGCCGAGCCGTACATGACCATCGTCTTGTCGAGAAGGGTACCGTCACCCTCGTTCACCTGCTGCAGCTGCTCGAGGAAGTAGGGAACCATCGACACATGGTACTCGTTGATCCTGGCGAACTGCTTGACCCGGTCCTCCCGGCCCCCGTGATGAGAGGTTGCGTGGAAGGGCCTGTCCACACCCGACTCCGGGTAGACCCGCGGCGACGCGTCGCGTCCCAGCTTCAGCGAGAAGACGCGGGTGAGATCGGAACGGAACGCGAGCACCTGGAGGTCGAACATCAGCTTCACATGCTCCTCGAACGAGTCGGGGACGCCGACGGGCGCTTCCGGAATCCGGCGCTCTTCGCCGCTGGTGTTCTGGGCCTCGATCCTCTGAATGCGTTGCTCGAGTTCGCGGATGTTGTGGGCGTACTGGTCGAGCCGGTGCATGTCCTCCGGATTCAGCTGGCGCCGGACGGCCGACATCTCGCCCATGACCCAGTCCAGAATGCTCCGGTCCGTGGTCAGCCGCTCGGCACGCTGTTCGGGCGTGCCCCCGGCGCCGAAGAGCTGCTCGAAGACGGCCCTCGGGTCGCGGATCATGGGAAGAGGCTGACTGGGCGAAGACCAGCTGATCGTGTCGGTGTAGACACACGCGTACCCGTAGGCGCAGCCACCGGCCTGGTCGACGTTCTCGATCGACAGCTGCAGCGAGGGGATCGGCGTGTCCCGGCCGAAGCGCTGTACGTAGAGCTGGTCGAAGGAGGTCGCGACCTCTACGTCCGAGCCCTCGGTCTGCCTCGGGTGGGCCTGGGTGAGGAACACCGCGCTGGTGCGGAAGTGGTCGCCGCCGATCTCGCTGGGAGCATAGGCGTCGGCCATCCGGGCGTCGGTGTCGCTGACGATGGTCAGGTATTTCCGGAAGGGTTCGAGCGGCTTGAGGCTGCTGGGTGACAAGTCGAAGTCGCGGCCGGTCTCGGCCGGGGACCAGAGGTTCTGGCTGGCGCCCCAGTCGTTGCATCCCGCTGCACCGTGCACCTGCTCGATGCAGACGAGGCGGGTTCGGTCCGCGGCTTTCCCGGCTTCGGTCGACGCCCACAGGCGGCCGGCGGGGATCATCGCGTCCAGAAGGGGCAGGCCGATCGCCGCGCTGGCTCCCTTGAGCATCGTGCGCCGCGAAATGTGTTTGCCGCTGAGGTAGTGCATCTGTCGGACCTCGCTCTTTGGTTGCGTGGTTCAGTCGCGTTTCGGTAGTGGTTGGTCGGTGGCCGGCCCGTCGACGACGACGGCACCTGCCTGCGCCGTCCGGAAGGGTGGGCTTCCGATGACGCCCAGCACGAAGGCGGACATGCGGTAGTCTTCCGCGGCCGCGTCGCGCGTGATTTCCCTGATGGTCGGCATATCGTAGTATTCGACCCTGCGGCCGAGCGCGTAGGCCATCAGGTTTTCCGTGAAGGTGCGCAGCACGACGTCCGGGACATCGAGCAGCGCCGTCCTGAGATCGGCGGGGTTGGCGAGTTCCCGGCCGTTGTACATGACTCCGACCGGGTCGACCGGGTTGCCCCCGTCGCGGATCCGCCACGCCCCCGTCACGTCGAAATTCTCCAGTGCCAGCCCCAGGGGGTCGATTACGTTGTGACAGGAACTGCACGCCGGGTTCGCCCGGTGTTCCTCCATCCGCTCCCGGACGGTCAGGAAGCGTCCCTCTTCGGCCGCCGCCGTCTCCTCGAAGGCGGGGATGTCGGGCGGTGGCGGCGGTGGCGGCGCTCCGAGCAGCACCTCGAGCACCCACTTGCCCCGCAGCACCGGAGAGGTCCGGTCCGGGTGGGACGTCAGCGTGAGGACGCTGCCGTGCCCCAGCAACCCGCGCCGATGGTCGGTGGGGTAGCTGACCCTCTTGAACTCCGGTCCCACGACTCCGGTGATCCCGTAGTGACGGGCAAGGCGCTCGTTGACGAAGGTGTAGTCGGCGGTCAGAAGATCCAGGACCGAGCGGTCCTCCTGCACCAGATTGGTGAAGAAGAGCACCGTCTCCCGGTGCATCGCGTCGGCGAGGGTCTGGTCGAAGTAGGGGTAGGTCAACGCGTCCGGATGGATCTTATCGAGATCCTGCAAGCGCAGCCACTGCGCACCGAAACGGGTCGCGAGCGCCTCCGCGCGCGGGTCCGCCAGCATTCTGCGCGCCTGCCGCTCCAATTCGTCCGGGGCGGACAGGGTGCCCGCGCGGGCAAGCTCCAGCAGTTCGTCGTCGGGCGGCGCCCCCCAGAGAAAGAAGGACAACCGGGACGCCAGGTCGGCGTCGGCGATCCGGTAGACACCGCCGGGTTCCACATCCGATGGAAGCCGCTCGAGCCGGAAGATGAAATGGGGGCTCGCCAGGATCGCCTGCAGTGTCGTGCGGATGCCCTTTTCGAAGCCGCCGTCGGCTGCTCCCTGCTCATAGAACGGAAGGAGGCCCTCGATGTCGCGCTCGAGCGCGGGTCGCCGGTACGCCCTGGTGACCATCCGCCCGATGATCTCGCGTGCGCAGGGCAGGGCCTCTTCAGGAACGGTGGGGCGGCAGGTGAAGACCGCTCGCCGCGCAGGGGTGTCCGAGACGCCGGTAACGTCGAATGGGCCCAGGACGGTGAGCCGCTGCAGGTGCTGCTGGGTCGTGACGCCGAGCCCGATACCGATCTGCCCGTCGGCGAGAGTGTGGTCGATGGGGCGGATGAGGTCGTCCACGACGCCCTCGAACTGGCGGATGAACCCGACCGAAACGCGCTTCTGCCCGGCCGTAACGTAGATCGAGTCGGTGCGGATGTTGAGTCCGGTGGGCTCGGATTCCGACATCCATCGATCGATGGTCAGCAGCGCCACACGTGTCCCGTCGATCGAGACCTCGATCTGCTCGACGCCGAATGTGCGGCCGAAGACCTCTCCTTCGACGGCGGCGTATGGCATGATGTGGAACACGTACTTGCCGTCGGCGGGGAAGTTGTGGGCGACCGACAGTCCGCCCCGCGTCCCGATCGGCGCCCCCTCCACCCGTTCCTTCTGGGAGGCCACCCGCGGGATCCGGTAGATCGTCGACGAGACCTCGGCCTCGGGGTCGCCGAGCGCCAGCCTGCTGATCTGTCCGGCCGCGCGCAGATACCCCTCCATCACCGTCGCCGATGGCATCTGAACATCCGCGATGTTGTCGAAGTTGGCGCTCTTGGTGTCGAGGGGGAGAAACGCCCCCACGTCGACATCGAGTCCCAGGAGATCCTCCACAGCCTGTGCATACTCGGCCCGGTTGAGGCGCTGGAAGGTCCGTCTGCCCGGGTTGGGACTGGTGGCCGCGATCCCGTCCATGGCCGTTTCAAGTTCGGTGGCCATCGCCGCGACGACCTCCGCATCGGGTCGGCGCGCGCCCATCGGCGGCATCATTCCGGCCCGCAGCTTGCGGATCATCTTCTCGATGGTGGGACGACGGTTGGTCGCGTCGGCGATGTCGAAGCCCTCGAGCACCAGATCGCCGCGGCGCGAGCGCTCGTTGTGACACCGCGTGCAGAACTGCTCGACGACCTCGTTGGGTCCCGAGGCGACGGGCGCTGTACCATGCGGCGAGGCAGCTGCCTCGCCCGAGGGCACACGGGGGGACTGAACGGTGGAGCCGGCCAGACCGAGGCTGATGGTTCCTGCTGTGAGCAGGACGGCAGTGTATTTAGTCATGCATCCAAAATATAGGGGAGAGGCCCGTCTACGCCAGTCGGGGATGGCCGCTGACCGCCCGTCGAAGGCCGTACGGAACTCATTGCTTGTGCTATCCGCCGGGCGACGGCACTATATTCCTTCGGAATGTGTAACGCAATCGAGAGTGAGCCCGATGCCTGACGCCCTTCCGGGGAGGAGCGGATCGTGAATTGTCCGCGCGCGGGGATGAAACGCACGGTCTGCCTGCCCTGCGCCGCCGCCATCCTTGTGCTGGCCGGCCCGTTCCTCGGTGCCGGCGGAGCCCTGGCGGGCCAGGAGGAGAGGCGCGTCCCCATCACCGCCCGGATACAGGATGTGGACACGAACACGAACCTGCTGGGCGCGGTCCTCGAACTGTCGGGAGTACCCAACCGCCACGTGACGGGCGTCGATGGAAGAGTGACCTTCGACGCCGCTGTCGGGGACTACACGCTCACCGTGCGCAAGGGTGGCTATTCCACCATCCGCGGAGACTTCAGCGTCATTCGACCGGGTGACTTCACCTTGAAGATGAGCAGGGCGGACATCGATGATCCGACCGCCCCATCCCGCCTGCTGGTGAGGGTTGTGGATGCGCAGGTCGGCATCCCCGTCCAGGGGGCCACCGTATCGCTCATCGACGGCAGGAGGAGCGTGACCAACGGCGAGGGACGCGCCGAATTCCGCGACCTCGAGTCGCAGCTGACCCAGGTTGCAGTGGAGATGATCGGCTATGCCGTGCGGAAGGAGCCGGTTGCGCTGCACCCCGACCGGACGACGGCCGTCGAGGTCGCGTTGACGGTCGAAGCCGTGCCGCTGCGCCCTCTCAAGGTGGAGGTCCGGTCCCGGTTCCTCGAGGGTCACGGGGTGTACCGCCGGATTGACCAGGGCGCCGTGATGCGCCTCCTGACCCGCGAGACGATCCAGGACCGCGGCTCCATACGGATTTCGGACGCCTTCGCGCACGTCCCGGGAATCCGGATCTCTCGCGAGTCGGGGTATCGATCCGTGCTCGTCGCGCCCCGGAACTGTGCGCTTGCCGTGTACGTGGACGGGGTCCCGATGGGCGTGGACATCGAGGGCTCGGTCGACATCGATCAGATCCCGCCCGACTGGGTCGAGTTGGCGGAAGTGTACTGGGGCCCGCGAACGCCGGTGGAGTACCAGGGGATCCATCGGGATGGCTGCGGGGCCGTGCTCATCTGGACGAGACAGAAGAGCACGGCGGGATAGGGTTCGGACACCGGCTGATTGTGCGAGGACCATTCAGGTCGCATGGACAACAACTACCTTGTGGACAACTACTACTCTTCCAAGGAAGAAGGAGCACCTGGTGAGCGGACTCGGAATAGGCAACGCAGCACCCGATTTTTCTCTGATCGAGGCGTTGGGTGACGACGCGGTCACCTTGTCGGGACATCGGGGCGAGCCGGTCGTGGTGCTGTTCGTACCGCTGGCGTTCAGCGGAGTCTGCACGAAGGAACTGTGCCACGTCGCGGAGAATTGGGATGTGTGGGGGTCGCTGGGCGCCCGCGTCTATGGGATCAGCATCGATTCCCCCTTCGTGAATCGGAAGTGGCGCGAGGACATGGGCGTGCCTTTCCCCATCCTGTCCGACTTCAACAAGCGGGCAGCGTCCGCCTACGGGGTTCTGGCAGAGGACTTCTTCGGTCTTCACGGGGTCGCCAAGCGCTCGGTCTTCGTGGTCGACCGGGAGGGGCGGATCAGCTACGCCTGGGTGAGCGACGATCCGGGTGTTCTTCCACCCTTCGACGACATCGTCGATGCGGTCCGCAGCGTGAGCTGACCGCCGTGAACGTCATGCACCCTTGCTCCGCCCGATGCGACTCGCTCCTCCGCCGGCTGTTTCCGGTGGCGACGCTGGCGGTTCTGGTTGGAGGGGCCGGAACCGGAGCCGTCGCTCAGCAGAGGTCGCTTGCGCCGGTCACCTTTCAGGGCCAGGTCATCGACACCTACTGGGGAGAGCCGGTCGAGGGCGCCGTTGTTCGTCTGGAAGGGACGCGGCGCCCCGACGGATCGCTGATCCTGGGCGCGACCGACGAGTCCGGGAACTTCAGCATCGCGGAAGTGCCGCCCGGGCCCAGCCAGGTTTCGGTGTCGAGGATCGGGTATGCGGACCTGATTCAGGTACTCGACATCAGGGAAGGTCAGTTCATCGAGGTGGCGGTAATCCCGAAGCCGGTGGTGCTGGAGGGGATCGAAGTGTACGTGGACCGCCTGGAGACACGCATCCGCGAACTTCCCTACCTGACCAATACCTACAGCGAAGTCGCGCTCAAGTTCGCCCCGGATCTCAGCGTCGCCCAGTATCTGGACAGCCAGCCTGGATTCGAATTCGTTCCCTGTTTCGAAGACTACTCGGGGACGGGACTCTTCACGCAGCGACGCAACTGCATGCGCGGCCGGGGAGCGACGCCCCAGCGCCCGAGGATCTTCATCGACGACGCTCCTGCCTTCGGCGGTGTACCGGAACTTGCCAGCCTGCCCACGACCGCGATCTACAGGGTGGAAGTGATCCGCGGGTGCGGCCAGATCAGGATCTACACCAACACATACGTCGAAGGAACGGTAACCCGTCCCCGGCCCCTGACGCCGATCGTCTGCTGACCCGCAGCCGTCGGGAACCGTACCCGCGGTACTCAAGGTGCCTCTCCGTCCGGCTTCTTCCGCAGCTGCTTCAGCCGCGACCGCCTCGCCTTTCGTTCCCGGCGCTTCCTCTTTTCCTTCGCCGGTACGCGCGTGGGGACGCGCGGCGGGTCGACGCGGCTCCGGTCCTCGATCTTCCGTTCCAGCCTCTCGAGGGCGTCCTCCCGGTTGCGGTGTTGGGAACGGTGCGTTCGCGACGTTACCACGATGCCCGTCGGCAAGTGGGTGAGTCGCACCCCTGATTCCACCTTGTTCTGGTGTTGTCCGCCCTTGCCGCCCGAACGGAAGGTGTCGACCCGACACTGGGCAAGAAGGTCTCCCCCCGGGGGCGGGATCCGGGGCGTTTCTTCTACGGGCGGAGGAGCGTCGGCCCCTTTGCGAGACGGCGGCTTGCTCATAGACTCATACATATTGCGAGGCATCTTCTCGAACGTAACGCGATGGTCTTCGACCAACTGGATCAAAACCCGGGTCTGCGGTTCCTCTTCACGCTTGCGGTAGGGGTTATCCTGATCCAGGGTCTGCAATTTGCCCAGCCCGTGCTGCTGCCGATCGCCGTGGCCGCCTTTCTGGCGGTGATCTGCATGCCCATCGTCTTCTGGCTTGAAAGCAAGCGGGTTCCGGTCATGGGGGCCATCGTCGTGACCGTACTCGGCGTGGCCGGTGTGTTCGCCCTGCTCATCCTGGTGGCCAGTCTTCAGCTCCCGGAACTGCAGTCACGCGTGGTGGCGCAGATCGGGGCGTTGCAAGGGCCGCTCGATGGCTGGTTCAGCCAAATCGAATCACGCATTCCACTGGTTCAGGAGGGAGAACTCTCGGACACGATACGGGATCTGCTGAGCCTCTCCAACCTCGCGGTACTTGCCACCGGGGCGACGACCTGGGCCCTTTCCTTCCTGTCGACCACCTTCCTGGTCTTCCTGATCCTGGCCTTCAGTCTGAGCGAGGCGGCCGTGCTCCCCCGCAAGCTCCGGGCAATCGCGGGCGACGGCATCGCCTCGGACCAGCGCATGGGCAAGATCGTTGAAGAAGTTCAGGGTTATCTGGTGATCAAGACGCTGGTCAGCCTGGCGACGGGGGTGCTTCTGGGGCTGTGGACGTGGGCCCTTGGGCTGGATTTGCCGTTCCTTCTCGGGCTGATCGCCTTTCTCCTCAACTACGTGCCCACGATCGGGTCCGTCATCGCCTCGATACCCGCCCTCGTGCTCGCGCTGGTCCAGGTCGACCCCGATACGGCGACGTTCGTGGGCATCGACGTTCAGCGTGCGGCAATCGTCGGGGTCGGGTACCTGGCCGTGAACATCATCTTCGGAAACTGGCTGGAGCCCACCCTGATGGGGCGCCGCCTCGGCCTTTCGACCGTAATCGTGGTCCTTTCCCTGGTGTTCTGGGGCTGGCTGTGGGGACCGATGGGGGCGCTTCTTTCTGTTCCGCTTACAATGGTGGTGAAGATCATGCTGGAGAATACGAAGGACCTGAAGTGGGTGGCAGTGCTCCTCGACAAGAATGTCCCTGACGAAGCCGTTGCGGGCACGGGAGAGGCGTCATGAGAATAGCCGGACTGGAACAGTTCGCTGGCAGTGCCAGGATCTGGATCTTCAGCGCGGAGCGCGAATTGGACCGGGCCGAAGAGGACGATCTCCTCGGTACGGTTGACAACTTCCTCGACGGATGGACCGCTCACGGGGTACCTCTCAGGGCCGCCCGTTCGTGGCGCTACCAGCGCTTTCTCGTCGTAGGGGTCGACCTGGAGACCGCACCCCCCTCAGGCTGCTCGGTCGACGCACTCGTCAAGGTTCTGAAAGCGCTGGAGGGGCGGCTGGCGATACGCTTCCTGGGCAATGAGGCCGTGTGGTACAGGGACGAGGCCGGGTTCATCCGGAAGGCGTCGCGTCCCCGGTTCCGTGCGCTCGCGCAGGAAGGAAGGGTCACGCCCGGTTCGGTCGTCTTCGACAACTCCATCACCGCGCTGTCGGAGCTGCGCGCGGGTCGCTGGGAGGGTCCCGCGCGGGAACGGTGGCATGCAGCATTCTTCCCGGCGTAGCCACACGGCAAACGAGGCCGGCGGGTCTCCCCGCCGGCCTCGTCGTGATTGGCGCGAACCTCGTGGCTCGGAGCTGTTGTGTCTAGGACATCGCTCCGACGCGGGTCACATTTTCCGCGGACGGTCCCTTCGGACCGCTGACCATGTCGAACTCGACCTGATCGCCTTCAGTAAGGCTTCGGAAGCCGTCGCCGGAGATCGCCGAAAAGTGGACAAAACAGTCCCTCTCTCCGGCCTCCGGGCTGATGAATCCGAATCCCTTCGCGTCGTTGAACCACTTTACGGTTCCCGTGGTCCGCATCCTCTACTCCTGGTGAACTGTTCGTACCGCCGACCCCGTCGTATGCGTGGCCGTCCGACGGCTCGAGGACACAAGTCCGTTCGTACCGCCGATGAGATTATGATGACCCTACGTGCCTGCAGACATCCAGTCAAGGACACCCGGCACCCGCAACGAATGCATGACTGCGGGTGTCCCGGTCCTGGCACGAACGAAGCCAACGCAGGAACACCAACAGCGAATGAACAGGTGACATGGATAGATCAAGACACCGCCGGCCGGGAAGCCGGCGCAAGGGTTGCGAGCCCACCGGAGTGTTCCCGCTCCCGGCTCTGTTGATTCTCGCTGCCGGGCTCCTCCCGGGCACCGGGGCTGCCGGGCAGGAGAGGGTATTGGGTGAAGGGCCCGCCCTGTTGACAACGGTGGTCCGGACCGCACTCGAGCGCAATCGGGACGTGTTGGACGCCGAGTATCAGGTGGCCGTCGCGAGAGAGCAGGTGTCCGAGGCCTGGAGCAGCGTGTATCCGAGTGTGGACCTCTCGAGTTCCTTCACGCGGAACGTGGCGCCACAAGTAAGCTTTCTGCCGGCACAGATCTTCGATCCCGGTGCAGCCGACGGCGAGTTCATCCCGGTGCAATTCGGGGCCGACAACATCTGGAGCCTCTCCGTGAACGCGGAACAGACGCTGGTCGACCCCAGAGCCTTCGTCGGCCTGGGGGCGGCAGCCCGGTTCCAGAGCCTGCAGCGTGAGGCGCTTCGCGGGCGCACCCAGCAAGTTGTCACCCGGGTCCGGGTGGGCTTCTACGACCTTCTCCTGGCCCAGGAGGAGGTGCGCCTGACCGAAAACTCGTTGCGACGGGTTCGCCAGTCGTTGAAGGAGACCAGGGCCATGCACGAAGCGGGGTTGGCCGCGGCCTACGATGTCCTCCGGCTGGAAGTGGAAGTCGCCAACCTGGAGCCCAATCTCGGGCGTGCGATCAATCGCAAGACAGCCGCACGGCGCACACTGGCGATCGAACTCGGGACGGATCCGGAAGCGGGGCTGGAGGTAGCGGGCTCACTTGCACAGATCGACCTCGTCGACATCGGTGCAAACTCCCCGGCCAACCGGGACATCCTTTCCTTCACCGGAGTGCCGGTCGAGGAGGAGGCCGACGTCACAAGCGCGGTTCGGCGCGGCGCGGCACAGCGGTCGGACATCAGACAGCTGGAAATGACGGAGCAGCTTCGCAAGACCGAGCTGCGCCTGGAGCAGGTAGAGTATCTGCCCAAGGTCTTCGCGTTCGGGACCTACGGATTGGCGGCGCAGCAGAACGGCCCACCCGACTTCTTCGGCACCGAGGCGCAGCGAGGATCGTCGAAGCAGGTCGGACTCAGGGTCACGTTCCCCCTGTTTTCCGGATTCGGTCGCGACGCCCGTATCGACCAGAAGCACGCCGCGCTGAGACAGGCCGAGGTGCAGACCAGGGTTGCTGCCGACCGGGCGGAGGTGCAGCTCCGCAACCTCATGGATGAAGCGAGAGAAGCGCGGGAGCGCGCCGGAGGACAGCGTCTGGCCGTGTCACAGGCACAGCGCGGGTATGAGATCGCGAGTGCCCAGTACAGGGAGGGGCTGGGGAGCCAGCTGGAGCTGACAGACGCCGAGGTCGCGCTGAGGCAGAGCGAATTCAACTACGCGCAGGCGGTGTACGACTACCTTGCCACCAGGGCTCGTCTCGACGAGGCAGCCGGGCAGGTGCCGCTCGTGGACATGGACATGTATGGGGAAGAGGGGGGTCGGGTACGATGATGGTCGACGATGCAGTGATACGGAGACGGGCACACGAGTCAGGTGCATGCCGGCTGCTCGCCGCTGGCGGAATGTTGATCGCCGTCGCGGCATGCGGAGGTGCGCAAGGTGAGGGCTCGGCGCAGGATCAGGCTGAAAGCGCCAGCTATGCACGGGTAGTCAATGTGGAAGTCGAGGCGGTCGAACCGAGGGAATTCGCCCGGATCATCGCCGTGACCGGCGTCGCGCAGGCAATGCGGGACGTGGTGGTCTCCGCCCAGGAAGAGGGCGTCGTCCGCCGGATCGTACGGGACAAGGGACAACCGATCAGGACGGGGCAGGCCATCCTCAGGCTCGACGACGCCATTCTGCGCGCACAGGTGCAGACCGCCGCCGCACAGGCCGGGCTGGCCGACGAGTTGTGGGAGCGCAGGAAGAAGCTGTACGAGGAGGACGACATCGGTTCCGAGGTCAGCTACCTCGAGGCGAAGTACGTGGCGGAACAGAACCGCGGCAACCTCACCGCCCTCCAGGAACGGCTTGCCCGCACCACCATCATGGCGCCGATCAGCGGGATTCTGGACGCCCGCATCGTGGAGGTAGGCTCCATGGTGTCGCCGGGAACACCCGTCGCGAGGATCATCCAGACGGATTCCATCAAGATCCTGGCCGGAGTCCCGGAACGGTACGCGCTCGACATCTCGGTCGGAGCCTCGGTGTCCGTTGTGTTCGACGTTCTGGCAGGCGAGGTCCTCGACGCCTCGATTGCCTACGTGGGGGTGGCGGTTGATCCGGACAGCCGAACCTTCCCGGTCGAGCTGATCCTTCCCAATCCGGGGGGCCGGATCAAGTCCGAGATGGTCGCGAGCATTGCGGTTGTGCAGGAGGAGCTGTCCGACGCCATCGTAGTGCCGCGGCAGGCCCTCGTGGCGATGGAGGAAGGGCATGTCGTGTTCGTGGTGGAGGGGACGGGTGAGGAGACGGTGGCGGTGGCCCGACGGATCCGTATTTCGGTGAGCCAGGGCAACGAAGCCGTCATTGACGAGGGGCTGGAGGCGGGAGACCGGGTGGTGGTGGTGGGCCAGCAGGGTCTGACCGCCGGCGACAGAGTGCGGATCGTCCCGCGAGGGGTGGGGGAAGGGGGGTAGCCACGATGTCCGACAACCACGACAAGACGGGAGCGCCGGGGGGACGGAAATCCTTCAAGGAATTCGCGCTCACCTCTCTGGCCGTCGACAACGCGACTTCCGTGGTCGTGCTCTTCGTGTTCATCACGATCGCGGGGCTGGTGTCCTACCAGGCGATTCCCAAGGAGTCGTTTCCCGAGACGGAAATACCCCTGGTCATGGTCAACACCATGTATCCGGGCGTATCACCGGCCGACATCGAGAGCCTGGTCACCCGCAAGATCGAGGAAGAGCTCAACACGATCTCGGACATCAAGGAACTCACCTCCACCTCCGTCGAGGGCTATTCGTCGGTGACGGCCGAATTCGAGACATCGACCAATATGGACGAGGCGCTGCAGAAGATCAGGGAAAAGGTGGACCTGGTCCACCCGGATCTGCCCTCCGACGCGGAGGACCCGTTCATCACCGAGATCACGATGAGCGACGCACCCGTCATGCAGGTGAACCTCGCGGGCGGGTACGGGCTGGTACGGCTGAAGGAACTCGGCGAAAGGCTCCAGGAACGCATCGAGTCTATTCCGGCCGTGCTGCGGGTAGGTTTGAGAGGTGGCCTGGAACGTGAAGTAAAGGTTGATGTGAACCTGTCCAGGCTTCAGCACTACAACGTCTCCTTCGATGACGTGATCAGTGCGATTCGTCAGGAAAACGTGAATGTCCCTGGCGGGTCGATCAACGTCAACGGGATGAAGTACCTGGTGCGGGTCGACGGGGAATTCGACGACCCGGCCGTGGTCGGAAGCCTCGTCGTGACGACTGTGGGCGGGCGCCCGATCTACGTTCGTGACGTGGCGGAGGTGGAGTTCGGGTTCGCCGAAACCGAGACCTATGCCCGCCTGGGTGACGAGCCCGTGGTCACGCTCGACGTCGTCAAGCGGTCCGGCGAGAACATCATTGCGACTGCCGAAGCGGTGCGAGCCGAAGTCGAGGCAATGCGCCCCCTCTTCCCACCATCGACGGTGGTTTCGATCACGTCCGACATGTCTGCCGACATCGGCGACATGGTCAACAGCCTCCAGAACAACATCATCTCCGGACTGGTGCTGATCGTCGGGATTCTGCTCTTCGTCCTGGGCCTGCGCACCTCGATCTTCGTCGCGATCTCCATTCCCACATCGATGTTTCTGTCCTTCGTGGTCCTTTGGCTCCTGGGAATCACGATGAACATGGTCGTGCTCTTCTCGCTCATCCTCGCGTTGGGGATGCTCGTCGACAACGCCATCGTGATCGTGGAGAACATCCACCGCTTCATCGAGGAGGGATGGGACCGCAGGACGGCGGCGAAGAAGGCGACCGGAGAGGTGGCCGTACCCGTGCTGGCCGCAACCGCGACCACGCTGGCCGCCTTTACACCGCTGCTGTTCTGGCCCGGAATGGCCGGTCAGTTCATGCGGTTCCTGCCGCTGACGCTCATCGTGACGCTGTCCAGCTCGCTCTTCGTGGCCCTGATCATCGTTCCCACCCTCTGTTCGCTCTTCCTCCGTCCGGAAAGCTCACGTCCACGGCTGATGAACCGGAACGTGCGGGTGCTGCTTCTGGCGCTCGCCGTGCTCGCGCTGCTGCTGCTGGCGCTGGTCAATCCGCTCACCGCACTTCTTTTCGTCGTGACGAGCGCGGGATTGTGGCTGCTGCATGTCCGGATCCTCGACCGCATCGGCAAGGCTTTCATGGCAGGTGGATTCCCCCGCCTCGTGCGCTGGTACGAGCGGCGCCTGCGGTGGGCGCTCAACCACAGGGCGCTGGTGCTCACCGGTTCCGTGGCGGCGCTGATTGCGACGGTCATGGTGTACGGCAGGTTTGCCGCCCCGGTGGAATATTTCCCGGAGGACATTCCGCCGAGCACCATCTACATCGCCATCGAAGGGCCCGTGGGAACCTCGGCGGTGGTGACGAACGGATACGCGAGCCGACTCAAGGCCGAACTCGCGGGAATCGGCGGGGTCGCTGATGCCGAGACCGTCGTCACCACGGTGGGATCGGCGGGAGGGGGAGGTGGCTTCATGGACGGTGGCGGGCCTTCGGGCCCCGAAGCCGGGCGCATCACTCTCGGGATGATCGACTACCAGGACCGTCAATTCGACGTCTTCAGCACGCTCGCGGACATGCAGGAGCGCGTCGGCAGGAATCTGGCGGGGGCGGAAGTGCGAGTGGACAAGGTCACGGAAGGGCCGCCCTCCGGCCCACCGGTGAACATCGAGATCAGCGGGGAGGATCCGAAGCGGCTGGAGGAACTCGCGAACGAGGCGATCAACGTGATCGAAAGCGCACCGGTCTATTCCCGGCTGGTGGGGCTGGAGAGCGACATGGACGACGCCCGGCCCGAACTGCGCGTCGAGGTGGACCGCGAGAAGGCCAGCCTGTACGGCCTCTCCACGAACGACGTGGGATTCGTGGTGCGTGGCGCGATCAACGGCCTCGAGGCCGCCAAGTACCGAACCGGTAACGACGAATACGACATCATCGTGCGGCTGCGCGAGGAGGACAGGAGTGAGCTGAGCTCCCTGGACGGCCTCACGGCGTTCGCGGACGGGCGGCAGATCCCGCTCCTTTCGGTTGCCGACTGGACGGTCGGAGAGGGGTACAGCGCCATACGCCGGAAGAACATGGATCGTGTGGCCACGGTCAGCGCGGAGGTCGCCGCAGGGTACAACAGCAACAACGTCCGCATTGAAGTGGAGACCGTGCTGGAAGACTTCGGGCCGCTTCGCTCCCCCCCGGGTATCTCATGACCTTCACGGGAGAGCAGGAAGATCAGCAGGAGGCCATGCAATTCCTGGTGACCGCGTTCATGGCCGCCCTGATGTTGATCGCCCTGATTCTGGTTTCCCAGTTCAACTCGGTGGTGAAACCCGTGATCATCCTGTCATCGGTGGTCATGTCCACGATCGGAGTTCTGATCGGGCTGCTGGCCTTCCGGATGCCCTTCGTCATCATCATGACCGGCGTCGGTGTGATCTCGCTGGCTGGAATCGTCGTGAACAACGCCATCGTGCTGATCGACTACATCGATGTCCTCAGGGACCGGGACGGCATGGACAGGCGGGAGGCCCTCGTGCAGGGTGGCAAGACGAGGCTTCGGCCGGTGCTGCTCACCGCGCTCACGACCGCTCTGGGCCTGGTGCCACTGGCAATCGGGCTCAACTTCGATTTCTTCGGGCTCTTCTCCAGTCTGTCTCCCGAGCTGTTCTGGGGCGGGGAACAGGCGGCCTGGTGGGGGCCGATGGCGGTAGCGGTGATCGTCGGGATCATCTTTGCGACCTTCCTGACCCTGATCCTGGTTCCGGTCATGTACAGCCTTGTCGACGACTTCGCCAAACTGTTCCGGCGCGACAGGGCGGGTGCGGCCGATTCGCTTGCCGACGCCGGTGCCGTCATTCTGGTACCACCCCTGATTCCCGGTTCGGAGCGTGATCCGGAAGTGGCCGCCGTCATGCGGAGTTGACTTGGGGGCAGCCCCGGCTGGCCCTGAACTGATCAACGGAGATACTCAAGATGAGACATCGCCTGTCGTCCCTCCTCATCGCGGCGACTGCCGCATGCGTGGCCGCCGCCTGCGGACCGGCCACCGTCGATTCCCCCGAGGTTTCACTTGCGAGGGGGACGGTCAGCTCCGGCACGGGGATGGTCGTCTCGGCGTACTCCGACGCCAGCCGTGCGGGTGCCGAGGTGCTGAGGGCCGGAGGCAACGCCGTCGACGCCGCGATCGCAACCGGGCTCGCGCTGGCGGTGACGCATCCCACGGCGGGGAACATCGGCGGGGGCGGTTTCATGGTGATCCGCTTTCCGGACGGCACCTCCACCGTCATGGATTTTCGGGAGAAGGCGCCCCTCGCGGCGCACCCGGAGATGTTCGTGGGCGAGGACGGCGAGTACTCCTCCCGGATCCATCACCGCAGCCATCTGGCGGTCGGCGTTCCCGGGACGGTCGCGGGATTCGCCATGGCGCACGAGAAGTACGGTACGGCTTCGTGGGCAGAGCTGGTCGACCCGGCGGTGGGGCTGGCCCGCCACGGGTTCGAGGTGAGCGAACGTCTGGCCGCTTCGCTGGCGGGACGGCTGGAGGCGTTTCAGGACTATCCGGCGACCCACGCGCAATTCTCCAGAGACGGTGAGCCGTACCAGGCGGGCGAGACACTCGTGCAGTCCGACCTGGCGGCCACTCTGGAGAGGATCCGGGATCAGGGCGGAGACGGCTTCTACAAAGGTGTCACTGCCCGCCTCGTAGCCGAGGAAATGGAGCGGGGGGGAGGCTGGATCACCGAGGAGGACCTCGCCAGGTACGAGGCCCGGGAGCGAGAGCCGGTACGGGGGACGTACCGCGGATACGACATCATCAGCATGGCGCCGCCGTCGTCGGGAGGGACCGCCCTGGTCGAGATGTTAAACGTGCTGGAGGGTTTTGACGTGGCCGCGATGGGGCCCGGCAGCCCCGGGACCGCACACCTTCTCATCGAGGCGATGCGGCGGGCGTTCCGGGACCGCGCAGTGTTCCTGGCGGATCCCGATTTCGCCGAGGTTCCGGTCGAGCGCCTTACCAGCAAGGCGTACGCGGATGAAATACGGGGCACGATTCAGGCTGGCTCGGCGAGTGTGTCCGACGCGGGTGACGTGGACGCCATGCCCGGATGGGAGAGTACCGAGACCACCCACTATTCGGTGGTGGACGGGGATGGGATGGCGGTTTCCGTCACGTACACCCTGGAGGGAGGCTACGGATCCTATATCACGGTTCCGGGGGCCGGCTTCCTCCTCAACAACGAGATGGGCGACTTCAACGGCCGGCCGGGACTCACCGACGAGCGCGGTCTGATCGGAACGGAACCGAACCTTGCGCGTCCCGAACAGCGCATGCTTTCGTCGATGACGCCCACGATCGTGGCGCGCGACGGCGAACTGGTGGCGGTGATCGGCAGTCCGGGAGGGCGTACGATCATCAACACCGTGCTCCATCTGGTCGTCAACCTGGTTGACTTCGGACAGTCCCCGGAAGAGGTGGTTGCTTCGAAGCGGCTGCATCATCAATGGCTTCCCGACGTGGCTCGCATGGAGAACGGGTACATGAGCGCAGAGGACGCGGCGGAGCTCGAGGCGATGGGTCACGCGATCAGCTGGGGGCGCGGGCAGGGGATCGCGCACTGCATCTTCGTCGACCCGGCCTCGGGCGATCTGGTGGGAATGCCGGACCCCCGGGACACGGACGGGGCCGCGGCAGGGTACTGAACGGGGAGCGGGGCTGCGGGGTGGAGATCGGCGTATGCGGGGTTAACCGAGCCATGCGAAAACGCTGAACCCCAGGAAGTTCCCGACGACGTAACCGAAGACGCCCGTAAGGATGCCGGGCGTCACCAGACCGTGCCATCCTCGTCCGGCTGCGAGGGCCGCCGCCGTCGGTGGCCCCAGGACGCATGCGTTGGAGGCGATGAGGATCTCGGCGTAGCTGAAGCGGAAGATCCTGGCACCCGCGGCCGAGACCGCGACCTGAACCAGTATTACGACGAACGCGTAGGTCAGCATCATCGCGGCGGCCCCGAGGAGCACACTCAGGTCGGCTCCCGCCGCGTAGACCACGAAGAAGACGTACAGCAGCAGCATCCCGAGTTCCTGATCGCCCTTGAGCGCTGCCATCCGGCGGGGAAGGGCATTTGCAACCAGCACGGCGAGCGCGGTCACGGCCAGAATGGTAAAACGGGGCTGGCTCACGGCCGCGGCGAGCTGGACGCCCGCCGCGCACACCAGGAGGCTCATGCCGATACCCGCGGCGATGTGCAGGATCGGGAGTGACCGCGACGCGGAAGCCGGAGGCTCTTCGCCTGCGTGGGTCGCCTCCACGGCTTCCGTTTCGGGGCCACGCAGGGGAAGCCACCGGCGCACTGCGGCAAAGGTGGGCAGCAGGGCGAGCAGGAAGAGGTAGGAGATGCCGGCCAGACTCTCGGCAGCCAGCGCGGCCGCGCCAAGCCCCGGGTCCATCTCCACTGCCTGGGACACGGCCACGAAGTTGAGGCCGCCTCCGGTGTAGCCCCCGACCAGCATCCCCGCATACTTGGCGGACTCGGGCACTTCGATCAGCGCGAAGGCGAGTCCGGCTCCCGCGATGATCCCGGTCGCGGAGATCAGAAACGCCACCAGAACCCGGCCTCCCTGCCGGAAGATCACCCTCATGTCCGCCTTGAAGAGAAGGAGTGGAATGGAGACCAGGATGAAGTGGTCGTTCACGAAATCGTAGGCGGGAGACGCGAACGGGAGGATGCCCGTATTGGACAGGAACAGCCCTCCAACGAGCGCCAGCAACGCGGCCGAGAGCGTGCGGGCCCACAGAAATCTGCCCTCCAGGTACAGGGCGGCCCCCACGACGGCGAAGAGAGTACCGGTGATGGCCAGAACGCTTTCCGGCGCAATGACCGGACTCATGACGCCTCCGGACGAGGTCCCGCCCGATTCGGGGCCAGGCTCCTCGCCGCACCGAGAGGGGCGGAGCGCCGCGCCGGCATGGCCGCCTACCCTTCCAACATGGCCCGGGCCAGCCGGCTTGCCTCCCGGGGATTCGCCTTCCCCCGGCTGCGCTTCATCACTTCGCCGACGAACAGGCCCAGCAGGCGGCGCTCCCCGCCCCGGTACGCGGCGGCCTTGTCCGGGTAGTCGCGGACGATCTCCTCCAGCATCGCACGCAGCACGGACTCGTCATCGATCTCTTCCAGGTCCAGCTCCGAGCACACGTCCTCGAAGCTGCCTCCCCGGGTGAGAAGCTCGGCCACAACCATGCGGCCCCGACGATGCGACATTTCGCCCGTGTCCACCGCGCGGGCCAGGTCGGCGAGGGCCGCCGGCTCGAGGCGCCCCAGCTCTGCTCGGTCATCGCTTCCGAGCAGCCTTGTGAATTCGTTCACAAGCCATCCCGCGATCGAATCGACACCCTCCGCGTAGCTGGCTCGGGCCAAATGGAACACGTCGAGGGAACGTGGTGATCGCACAAGGCTCACGGCGGGGGCCTCCGAGACGCCGAGCCTCACCAGCTCCCCGAAATCGAGGCGCTGCTTCGCCGTGCGCAGGGATCCGGAGGGTGACGAGGGACCCGGGCGCGCCTTGCCTCGCTCCGCGCGGGCCGCATGGGTTGCCGGTTTCACCTGTTCTTCGCCAGTCGCCTTCGCCTGGAGCGCACGTCCTTCCCAGCTGGCCCGCAGCGCGACGGTGCGATTGAAGACGAGGCTTCCGTCGCGCGAGTCTTCGGGATCGGAGAAGAAGTACCCCAGACGTTCGAACTGGTAGTGCGTCGCCGGGGGCGTCCCCACAAGACCGGGTTCCACCAGCGCACCCGTCACCACCCGTTCCGAGTCCGGGTTCAGAGCGGTGGCGAGATCGTCGTCCGGTGGTTCCGGCACGTTGAACATCCGATCGAAGAGCCGGACTTGCGCCGGGACCGCACTGCCCGCCTTCAGCCAGTGGATCGCGCCCCGGACGCGGCGTCCGACCGGGGCCACGCCTCCCCTGGTCCCGGGGTCGATCGTGCACCGCAGTTCGACGACGCGGCCCGCGGAATCCTTCAGGACTTCGTCGCAGCGGATCACGTAGGCGTACTTCAAGCGCACCTCGCCACCCGGCGACAGCCGCCGGAATCCTGATGGCGGATCTTCCCGGAAGTCTTCCCTGTCGATCAGCACGCTCCGCCCGAACGGGAGCTCCCTGGTGCCTGACTCCCCGGCGCCACCCGGCAGACACGGAGCCCTGAAAACCTCTTCCCGCGCTTCCGGATAGTTCGTGAGCACCACCCGGAGGGGATCCAGGACGCAAAAGGCCCGGGGCGCCTTGTGGTTGAGGTCGTCGCGTACCGCGAATTCGAGCTTGGCGATGTCCACCCGGGACTGGGCCCTGGCCACACCCACCATCTCGCAAAGCGTACGGATTGCCTCGGGTGTGACCCCGCGCCGTCGCAGCCCCGCGAGCGTGGGCATGCGCGGGTCGTCCCAGCCGTGCACGAGCCCCTCTTCAACCATGGGGCGCAGCTTGCGCTTGCTGGTCACCACGTAGTCCAGGACCAGCGGCGCGAATTCGGTCTGCTCCGGCCTTGGAGCCTGCGCATCCGTGTGCTCGAGCAGCCAGTCGTAGATCTCCCGGTTGTTCTCGAATTCGAGGGTGCAGAACGAATGTGTGACCCGCTCCAGCGAATCGGAGAGGCAATGGGCGAAGTCGTACATGGGATAGATCGGCCACATGTCCCCGTGGCGATAGTGACGGGCGTGGCGGATCCTGTACAGAAGCGGGTCGCGCATGACCATGTTGTGGTGCCCCATGTCGATCCGCGCACGGAGCACGTGGCTGCCGTCGGGGAGTTCACCAGCCCGCATGCGCACGAAGAGGTCGCGGTTCTCGTCGCGCGGCCGATCCCTGAACGGGCTGTTCACCCCGGGGCGGGTGACGCTGCCGCGCCGCTCGCGGATCTCCTCCTCCGACGACGAATCCACGTATGCGAGGCCCTTTTCGATCAGGACCATCGCATGGCGGTACAGCTCCTCGAAGTAGTCGGACGCGTGGTAGAGGTGCTCGCCCCAATCGAAGCCGAGCCAGCGGATATCGCGCTTCATGGCCTCGACGTACTCGGCCTTCTCGGTGTCGGGGTTGGTGTCGTCGAGGCGGAGGTGACAGCGTCCCCCGGGGTGCTCCGCGGCAATCCCGAAGTTCAGGCAGATCGCCTTCGCGTGACCGATGTGCAGAAACCCGTTGGGTTCGGGAGGGAAGCGGGTGACGACCCGGCCCCCGTACTTTCCCGTCTTCAGGTCCCTCGAAATCCTGGTTCTTATGAAATCCATTCCACCCCTCCATCGCACGGCGCGGTCGGGCCCGTCCCGGCGGCGTGCGCTTCTACCCTGTCCAACCGGTCGCGCGCCGTCAACCGCGACTGGCGCACCGGGCCTGCCGTTGGTAGGCTACGATCCCGGTGCCGCAGGGAGGCCGTGCCACGGCGGACCCCGAAAACCCAGGAGGAGTTGTATGAAGTCCCATCGGTCGATCTGGTCGAGCACGCTGCTCTTCGTTGTTCTGGCGGCTTCGCCCTTCCGCGCGGAGGCCCAGCAGACCCAGAAGCCCGTCCTTCACGGCAAGGAGTGGGTCGCCATCACCGGTAAGCCGCTCGGCGCCACGGCGGGTGCAATGATGTTCATCAAGGGCGGCAATGCGGTGGATGCAGCCGCGGCCATGTTGGGAGCCACGGCCACCATGTGGGACGTGCTGGGTTGGGGCGGCGAAACCCAGGCCCTCATCTACAACCCGGAGACCGGCAAGGTTGTCGGGGTCAATGCGCTGGGGGCCGCGCCCGCCGGCGCCACGCCGGCATTCTTCCACGAGCAGGGGATGGCGATCCCGCCGGCCTATGGCCCGCTCGCGGCGGTGACCCCGGGCACCCCGGGGGGACTCATGGTCATGCTTGCCGAGTACGGACGCCTCAGTCTCGCCGAGGTTCTGGAGCCGGCGATCGACATGGCGCGCGGCTATCCGATCGAAGCGCAGACGGCCAACTCGATCGAGCGCGAAAAGGACCGAATGGCCGAATGGCCGTACTCCAGGGAGGTGTTCCTGCCGCACTACGGCGAAGAGCGGGCCGCACCCGAAGCCGGCGAGATCTTCGTGCAGGACGATCTGGCGCGCACGCTGGAGAAGCTGGTCGCGACCGAGGCCGAAGCGCTGGCCGGAGGAGCGTCGCGACGCGACGCCATCATGGCCGCCTACGACCGCTTCTACCGGGGGGACATCGCCGAGGAGTTCGTTCGCGGATCCCGGGAGCAAGGCGGACTCCACACCGTCGAGGACCTCGCCAACTGGCAGGTGTACCTGGAGGAGCCGGTCATGGCATCGTACAAGGGCATCGATGTCTACAAGCTCACCACCTGGGTGCAGGGCCCCGTTCTCCTGCAGGCCCTGAACATCCTCGAAGGCCTCGAGGTCGGCTCCATGGGCTACAACTCGACGCGCTACATCCACGCCCTCTACCAGGCCATGAACCTGGCCTTTGCCGACCGGGACTTCTACTACGGCGACCCCTACTACCCACCCGCGGAACCCATCGAGGGCCTGCTCTCGAAGGAATACGCCGAGGCGCGCGCGGCCGGGATCAACTGGGAGCGAAACGACCCCGGGGTACTGCCCGGAGATCCGTATCCGTTCCAGGGCGGGACGAACCCGTTCCTCCACCTCATCGAATCGTGGAACACCACCCCGGTGGCGGCGCCCCAGGTGTCCGAAATGGACTTCGAGGAAGCCTTCTACGCCGGAACGACATCCATCCAGGCCGCCGATGCCGATGGATGGGTGGTGTCCGTGACACCCTCCGGGGGCTGGATCCCCGCGGTCATCGCCGGCCGGACCGGGATTGGAATGAGCCAGCGCATGCAGAGTTTCGTGCTCGACGAACGGGCGGGCCCCTACAACGTGGTGGAGCCCGGGAAGCGGCCACGAGCTACCCTCACGCCGTCGCTGGCCCTGAAGGATGGACGGCCCTTCCTCACGTTCGCCGTGCAAGGGGGCGATGGGCAGGACCAGAACCTTCTCCAGTTCTTCCTGAACGTCGTCGAGTTCGGCATGAACGTTCAGCAGGCGGCGGAGGCGGCCAACTTCAACAGCTACCAGATGCGGAGTTCCTTCGGCGCGCACGAGTCACAGGCGGGACGCATCCTGCTCAACGACGGAGTGCCTGCCTGGGTCCGCGCCGAGCTGGAGGAGATGGGGTACGAGCCCACCTTCGCTTCGCGCACCTCCGGACCCATCAATGCGATCTTCTTCGACGCGGCGACAGGGACGATGTGGGGCGGATCCAGCAACCACGGCGAGGACTACGGGATCGCGTGGTGACCGATGGCTACACCCACCGCCCGCGCCCTCACCGTTGTGGCGCCAGCTGGCACGGGCACGGCGCCGGAGGAGCCGCACGGGGGTGACTTCAGGGACCGCTTGGACGTGACCTCACAGAGCCGCGTCATGATCGACGGCGAGGGCCACCCCGCCGTGTCGGGCCTGCTCGCGAAGGCGCCTTCCGCCTCCTGCCTGCTCGTACTCGGGCACGGCGCAGGGGCACCCATGACCCATCCGTTCATGGGGGCGCTGGCGGCGGCACTCGCGCAGGAGGGGATGTCGACCCTGCGCTACAACTTCGCCTACATGGAGGCTGGCCGCCGGCGACCGGACCACCTGCGCCGCCTTCTGGCGGTGGTGGCGTCGGCGCTGCGCTCGGGGTGGGAGTGCGCCGACGGAATGCCTCTGTTTGCCGGCGGCAAATCCATGGGTGGCAGGATGACCTCCACACTGGTCGCCGACCACCTCGAGGCGGGCCCCGGCGGCACCGACACCGTCTCGGGCCTCGTCTTTTTCGGCTTCCCCCTCCACGCGCCGGGGCGCCGCGAGAGTTTGCGAGGAGAGCACCTGGCGCGGGTGCCGTGCCCCATGCTCTTCCACCAGGGCACCCGGGACCGCCTCGCCGACCTGGACCTGCTCCGCCCCCTCCTGGAGGATGTGGGGCCGAGAGCCACGCTGCACGTTGTCGAGGGCGGCGACCACTCCCTCGGCATGCTCAAGCGCTCGGGACGCACCCAGGACGACGTGCTGGCCGAGGTCGCCCTTGTCACTCGCCGCTGGGTGGACGGGGTACTGGCGCCGTGAGCCAAACGCGCACGAGCGGCACCAATCCGCTCCTCGAGCGCGGCTTCCCGGTTCCCTTCGACCGGATCGCCCCGGGCGATGTGGAACCCGCCGTCGGTGACGCCCTCACGCGGGCCCGCGGGCGCGTCGAGGCGCTGGGCGCGGCGACCGGCGGGTCCTACTCCGAGGTGGTGGGGGAACTGGACGACATCATCGACGATGTGGAGCGCACCTGGTCCCCCGTCTCCCACCTGAACAACGTGCACGCAACCCCCGGTCTGCGCGAAGCCTACGCGGCCGCGCTACCCGAGGTCACCCGATTTGCGAGCCGCGTCCACCACCACGAGGGTTTATTCCGGCGCCTGCGCGACTTCGCGGCGTCGCCCCGGGGCGAGGGCCTCACGGGACTGCGGAAGCGCCACCTGGAGAAGACGTTGCGGGACTTCCGCCGCGCGGGAGCGGAGCTGGGCCCGGCCGAGAAGCAGACGCTGGAGACGCTGCGCCTCGAGCTCTCCGAGTTGAGCCGTCAGTTCGACGAAAACCTCCTCGAGACCACCGCGGCCTACGCCCGGGTCGTGTCGCGGGAAGAGACCCTTGCGGGACTTCCCGAGACGGCACTGGAACGCGCGGCCCAGCTCGCGGTCGATCGTGGCGAAGACGGCTGGGTCCTCACCCTGGACATGCCGAGTGTGCAGGCGGTGCTCCAGCACGCGGACGACCGCGCCCTGCGCCGCGAGATTCACGCCGCGTACCTGGACCGCTGCGCCGGAGGTGAACGTGACAACCGGCCGCTGGTCGAGCGCATCCTGGAACTCCGCCGGCAGCTCGCGACGATCCTCGGCTACCCCGACTTCCCGGACTACCGCCTGGAAACCCTGATGGCGGGCTCGGGTGGTCGGGTGCGGGGTTTCCTGGACGAACTCATCGACGGCACCCGCCCATACCACGAGCGCGACACGGCCGAGCTGGAGGCGCACGCCAGCCACCTTGGCCTCGACGCCCTGGAGCCCTGGGACGTCTCCTACCTGATGGAGAAGCTCCGCAGGGAGCGCTTTCAGCTCGACGACGAGATGCTCCGACCCTGGTTCCCGCTCGACGAAGTGCAATCCGGCCTCTTCCACATCGCCGAGCGCATCTTCGGGCTGTCGGTGCGACAGGTCGCAAACCCCGCCGTCTGGCACCCCGACGTGTCCTTCTTCGAAGTGCGGGACGCGGCCGGACTCCATCTCGGCTCCTTCTACACGGACTGGTTTCCCCGGGAGACGAAACGCCAGGGTGCCTGGATGGACAACCTCGTCTCGGGAGGCCCCTCGGCGGACGGGTTTCGTCCTCACCTTGCCTTCATTGGCGGGAACTTCACCCCGCCCACCAGGACCCGTCCGGCTCTACTGACCCACAGGGAGGTCCAGACGCTGTTCCACGAATTCGGCCACCTTCTGCACCACACCTGCTCGCAGGTCGAGATCCCCTCCCGGGGTGGCGTCAACGTGGCCTGGGACTGGGTCGAGGTCCCCTCCCAGATCATGGAGAACTGGACGTGGGAGAGCGAAGCGCTCGACCTCTTCGCCCGCCACTACGAGACCGGCGAGGCACTCCCGGATGCGATGCTGGAGCGTCTCATGGCGGCACGCCGCTTCATGGGGGGCTGGGTCCGGATGCGGCAGCTCTCCTTCGCGAACCTGGACCTGGAACTGCACCGCAGCTACCGGGGCGACGCGCCCGTCATGGAGTACGCCGCCGGCCTGCTGAGATCCTTCGTGCCCTCGCGAAGCTTCGTCGAGCGGCACATCCTGCCATCATTCTCCCACCTCTTCGCTGGCGGCTATGCTTCGGCGTACTACTCCTACATCTGGTCCGAGACGCTGGAGGCGGATGCGTTCTCCCGCTTCAAACGGGAAGGGGTCCTGAACCCGGAGGTTGGTCGCGCCTTCAGGGAGAGCATTCTCGCGCAGGGAGACAGCCGCGACCCGGAGGAGCTGTTCCGGGAATTCATGGGACGCGACCCGGATCCGGCCGCGCTGATCCGGCGGAATCTCGGGAGCATCTGAAGACGGCGCGCTCCCGGCTGCCCCCTCGCGCCCAGTGCGACCCTTCCACCCCGGCGCCCCCTCGCGCCCAGTACCGCCCTTCCCCCCTCCCGCCGACCGCTGCGCTATCTGCCGAACAGGCGCTGCAGCCGGTCGAGACTGCTTCCCAGGTCGGGCCTGATGCCGAGCACGTCCCGCATCGGATCCTCCCGGTGGGCCATGCGGTCGGGCATCGTCTTGATCGTGTGGTCCGAGATCGCGAGGCTGCCGTCCACTTCCGCCCAGTCGAGGGGAGCCGACACGGGAGCACCGGGGTTGGGCCGGACGCAGTAGGGGGCCACGATCAGCCGACCGTGACCGTTCTGCAGGAAGTCGACGTAGACCTTGCCCTCGCGCCGGGAAGGCAGCCGGGCGACGGTCGCGATGTCCGGCAACTCCTTCACGGCCATGAGGGCCAGCAGCTGAGAGATCGAGCGGGACTGCTCGTAGGTCACCTGCCGTCCGAGCGGGATCAGCACGTGGAGTCCGGTCGAGCCGCTTGTCTTGACGAACGAAGGCAGGCCGATCTCGTCGCACAGCTCCTTCAGAAAGAGGGCGATCCTGACGACGTCGGCAAAGGGCGCCTCCTTGGGGTCGAGGTCGAGGACGGTGAAGTCGGGGCGGGAGATGTCGGCGACCCGGCTCTGCCAGATGTGGAGAGGGATGCTGGCACTGTTGGCGACGTACAGCAGCGACTCGAGGTCGTCGGCAACGAAGTAGTCCAGCTCGCGCTCCGATCCCTCGCTGTAAAGGTGTACGCGGCGGATCCAGGCCGGCGCGAACGCGGGGGCGTTCTTCTGAAAGAACGACTTGCCGCGAATGCCGTCCGGAAAGCGGGTCAACACGACCGGGCGGTCGGCGAGGTACGGCAGAATCCAGGGCGCAGCCTCGCGGTAGTAGTCGACCAGGTCACCCTTCGCGTATCCGTCCTCGGGCCAGAACGGCTTGTCGAGGTTGGTGAAGTGGACGACCCGCTCGGGAGCCGCCTCGACCGCCCCGTCAGGCTCGGCAAGGGGGCGTCCCGCGTCGCTCATGACGCAGTCTTCAGGCGGTTTGTCATCGCGCAGCCGCAGAAACGAGGGGTGGCGGAGGACACCTGCACCGGTGATTTCCTTGTAGCGTACCTCGGCGATCAGCTCCGGGGCCACCCAGTGGTGCCGCCCGCTTCCGGTCGCTTCCGCTCCCGTCGGTGGCGGAGCCGCTGGAAGGTCTCGCAGCAGCTCGCCCAGCTCGTTCCGCAACCGGGCCGAGAACCCCGTCCCCACGCGGCCGGCATAGACGAAAGCGCGGCCGTCCCAGTTGGCCAGGAGGAGGGCCCCGAACCCGGTCCTTCCCGAGTCGGGCTCCGTGAAGCCGTGGATCACGAAGTCGCAGGTGTGCGTGACGCGAACCTTCAGCCATGAACGGCTCCGACCCCCGACGTAAATGGAGTCCGCGCGCTTGGCCACGACCCCCTCCAGGCCCATCCCGGCGACCCGCCGAAACATCTCTTCGCCCTTCTCGGGGATGTGATCGGAGTAGCGTAGCGGACCCGTGGACGGGAGGACGTCCCGCAGGATGGCCTTGCGTTCGAGGAGCGGCAGCGCGCGCAGATCGTAGCCCTCGAAGGCGAGCAGGTCGAACACGTAGCAGGTGGCGGGGAGAGCCACCGCCGCGCGATCGATGTCGGAGACGCGCCGCAACCGGCCGCGCTTCTGGATCAGCTGGAAACTGGGGAGTCCGCCGGCGTCGTTCACGACCACCTCGGAGTCGAGAACCACGGACGAGTAGGGGAGCCTGGACAGCGCCAGCGCGACCTCCGGGAAGACCCGGGTGAGATCGTTGCCGTTCCTCGAGATCAGCATCGCCGTTCCGCCCGCCACCTCTCCCAGCAGGCGGTACCCGTCGTACTTCAGCTCGAACACCCATCCGGGTGACGAGAACGCTTCCTCGCACGGCTCCGCATTCATCACCTTCACCCCGCTCGCGGCCACGGACGCCCGAGCGGCTCCAGCGCGGGCGCAGCGCTCCCGGATTCGCGCGCCGAAGTCGCCTCCCGTGCCCAGTTCCTCCACGGTCAGCCCCGAGAGGATCGAGTCGTCGGGGTAGTCCCCGGTGCCCCCGTCCGGGTCCTCGTAGGCGTCGCGCTCCTTGATCAGGAGCCAGTGATTGTCCGCGCCCCCCTTCGTTCGCACCAGCGTCCAGCGCCCCCGCAGCTTGTACCCCTTCAGGTCGAAGAGCAGTTTCCCTTTCCTCATCCCTTCGGCGGCGTCCTCGACCGCCGTCCACAGCCCCCGGTCCCACACGATGGACGGGCCGGCGCCGTAGTTTTCGGCGGGGATCACACCCTCGAAGTCGGCGTATTCCAGCGGGTGGTCCTCGACGTGCACGGCGAGGCGCTTGTCGGCCTGATTCGGCGAGGGGCCCTTCGGAACCGCCCACGAGACGAGAACGCCGTCCATTTCCAGGCGGAGATCCCAGTGGAGAGAGGACGCGTGATGCTTGTGGACCACGAAGAGACTGCCTCCGCCAGCGCTCGTTCCGCCGAAGGGCTCGCTGGTTCCCGACGCCGAGCGCTTCGCCCGATAGGCGCCCAGCTTCCCGCCGGGTTCGGCGCGTCCGTCGTCAGATCCTGTTGATCCCATGAGCCGGATTTCTATACGTTATCGGCATGAGCGCCCGCCCGATCTCCACGTCGACCGTCTCCTTCGGTCTGGTCTCCCTGCCGGTCAAGCTGTACTCGACCGGCCGATCCTCGTCCCGAGTGAGCTTCAACTGGATCAACCGCGAAACCGGCGCACGGGTCAAGTACCAGTACGTGGACAGCCAGAGCGGAGAACCGGTCGAGCGCAGCAACCTGGTCAAGGGCTACGAGTTCGCCAAGAACCAATATGTCACCTTCGAGCCCGACGAGCTGAAGGCCATCGAAGCCCAGGCGACCGAGATGATCGAGATCACCGAGTTCGTCCCCGCGCGCGACATCGACCGGGTATACCTGGAGAAGGCCTACTACCTCGGACCGGCCAGGGGTGGCGCGCGTGCCTACAGACTTCTGTCCGCCGCCCTGCGTGAAATGGAAAGAGTGGCCATCGCCCGTTACTCGGCGCGCGGAAAGCAGCGGCTGGTGATGATTCGTCCGATGAGGGACGGGCTCATTCTGGAGCATCTTCTCTACCCGGACGAGGTGCGGTCGTTCGACGAAGTGCCGCAGGAGGACGGCGACGTGAGCGACGCCGAACTGGCACTGGCGAAGCAGTTCATCGAGCAGGCCGCCAGCGAAGCGTTCGACCCCGCCCGGTACCGCGACGAGGTCAAGGAACGGATTCAGGCGCTGATCGACAGGAAGATCGAGGGTGAGCAGATCACCCTCGCACCCCAGGAAGAGCCCGAGACCAGGATCATCGACCTGATGGAGGCGCTGAAGGCCAGTCTGGGTTCCGGAGGGGAAAAGAAGGACAAGGCCAGGGCCGCCGCCGGGGGAGGGTAGGGTCCGTGGCCAGCCTTGCGCCGGACGCCGTGCTAGCCGCCCTCCCGCAGGATCCACACGCGGAGCAGCACGGCTCCCCAGACCAGGCCCACGGCACCCCACACCAGCCTGGCGTACATCGGGGGCAGGTCCAGGCCGGCCTGAATGACGAGCCCGCCACCCGCCACGAGGAGAAGGGTTCCGATGAAGAACGCGGTGTCTTCCCACTGGGACCTTCGCTTGCTCATTTCGCCGCTTTCAAATCCGTGTGATGTGAGTGCGCACCCGATGCGGGCTCGCAATCTGGTATCTGTCGGGTCCGGCCACCAGCACCCGGCACCCGGATGTGCCGCCCGCGCCCGCCTCTGGAGCGGATCCCGAGCCGCGGTTAGCTTCCCCGCGAGGCGGCAGCGCCGCTTCTCCCAGCGCCCGTAGCTCAGCTGGATAGAGCATCGGCCTTCTAAGCCGAGGGTCCCAGGTTCGAGTCCTGGCGGGCGCGTTTCGATGCGCCGGACCGATTGTCACCGCTCCGGCACGGCCTCCATGAGGAGTTCGAGGGCCCGGCTCAGGGCTCCACGTCCCGGGCCGCTCCCGCTGTAGTGACCGAGGCGGACGACCACCATGTCGTGAGACGGAATGACCAGGGTGGTCTGTCCCCCGGCACCGGCCATGAAGAACGCAGTCGAGGGTACGGGGTATTGCCCCGCCTGGTTGACCCAGAAGAAACCTCCCCCGTATTGGCGGCGTCCGTCGGCTTCCCACGCGGGAGCCAGCGTGGAAACGTAGTCCACATAGCCCTCGGGCAGGAGGCGTTCGCCGTTCACGACGCCATCCGTCAGGTAGAGGTTTCCGAGCCTGGCCCAATCCCGGCCGCTGCCGAACTCGTAGCCCTGCAGGAGGAAGTTGCCGTAAGGGTCGGTCTCGGGGATGAGGTTGCGGATGCCCAGCTTGTCGAAGAGATGCCGCTGCGGGAACTGGTGGTAGTTCTCGCCAAGCCCCTGCTCGATCCCGAGCCGCACCATGTAGTTGGTGATCACGGGGTCCGAATTCCGGTAGCGGCCTACCGTGTTCGGCTCCCACTGCTGATCCTTGCTCGCGGCCCACGCGAAGGAGTTGACCGTCCCCGCATAGACATAGATGTGGTCCGCGTACCCGACCTCGGGGTCGAAGTCCGGATCCTGGGGAGCGCGGAAGCGCAGTCCCGAAGACATCCGCATGATGTCGCCGATGCGGATGGCCTGGCGGGGGTCGCCTTCGCCCTGCCACTCCGGAACCGGCGCCGACTGCCACAGGTCGTACACGCCCTTGTGGATGAGCATGCCCATGAGGGTGCCCGTGAGGCTCTTGCCCATCGACCAGCTCTCGAGCGGTGTGTCGTGGCTGATCCCTTCCCTGTAGCCCTCGCCCAGCAGGCGCCCCCGGTGCGTCACCACGAACGCAGCGGTGAGCGCTTCCGGCGGATCGAAGGCGGCGGCGACCGCTTCCGCGACCTTGTCCATGTCCACGTCCTCGGGGAACGGGTCATCGGAAAGCATGTCGCCCAGGGGCCACGGGGTCGTCTCGGGGTCGGGCAGGTTCGTCGTTACCTCGACCGCTTCGTAGTAGGGCTCCGACTCGCCGACCGGGAGCGCCACACACCCCTGGTCACCATGCACCTTTGCGGATCGCACGGTGCCGTCCGGAAGAGTGAGATGGACCCTCCGGTTTTCATGGTCCACGACCGTGTCGGTCACGGCGCCGCGGAGCTCGCGGGGGGAGCTGAAGAACCCGGTGTTCGCGGCCGCGAAGTCGGGATCGAGTCCCGAAAGAAAGACATTGGAGCACAGGATCTTCGCGAAGCCGGCGGTGGCGTGAACGAGCGGATCACCCGGAGGGACCACCCAGTCGCCGGGGATTTCAAGGGACTCCCCGCGTGCGATCAGGGCGGCGGTGGGGTCCTCGGCCGTGGCGTCGTCGGCCGGCTGGTCGCTCTGGCCGCAGCCAAGGATGAAAAGGGCCGCGGCGGAGAGGAGGAGGCGGTGTGTCATGTAGGTGCTCCGAGCAGGGTTGGACGGGGTTCACTGTGTTCGGACAGGATAGGGCATTCCAGGCGCGCGGCAAGCTCCATGCCGGTGGGTCACACCCGTGCGGGGAGCGGTTTACCATCGTGTCCGAATCGTTTATCTTTCTATCCCGTTAGCCCCTGCGGAGCCCGATATGGCGGCCCCGCGGGACCCCACGGTGGGCGTAGCTCAGTCGGTTAGAGCGCCGGATTGTGGTTCCGGAGGTCGCCGGTTCGATTCCGGTCGTCCACCCTTGGGCCGGGCAGTGGCAGCACGAGCGCGCTGGCGCCCTCCCGGTCCGCACCGCGTCGACAGCTTCCCGGTTTTTCCGGACCTGTTGACAGGGCAGGCGGTTGGGTTTACGATATAGGTCTACAGAGCATCTCTGGAGCGGTCGGTTCACCATGGGATTCGATCCCGAGCCGGACCGCTTCGGTTTTCCGGGAGGCTGCGGCCTCCGGTGATTTTTGACAATCGAGGTCATGAGAAGCGGGCGGGCCCTTCGCCGGCGAGCACTGTGTCTCGTCGGTTTTCGTGTCGTCCGGGTATGAATGCCCGACGGACGAAGGGGTTCAATAACGCAGATTCCGAACAATGAATCCACAGGATTCGATGTTCGACAGAGCTATTCAAGCTATTCTATCATGGAGAGTTTGATCCTGGCTCAGGACGAACGCTGGCGGCGTGCTTAACA